>CAVUKA010000001.1:0-962500 GCA_963741945.1 uncultured Gemmatimonadales bacterium
GCAGATCAACAGCGGGAACGACCCGGTGCAGAAGGCGATGATCGACATGAACATGGACGCCTTCAAGAGCGCGCAGGAGCGCGGAGCCAGTGCGATTGATCAGTTGAACACGATCAGCCAGGCGGAAGCCCTCCTGGCCGAAACCCGGCAGGGTAAGGCTGAAACCGCCACCCTCGCCCTCCGGCAGATCGGTGCCGTGTTCGGACTGGACCAGGAGCAGGTGAGTCTCCAGGAGGCTCTGCAAGCCTTCTCGAACAAGTTTGCGCTGTCCGCACGGCAGAACATGCCGGGCCAGTTGTCGGACAATGACATCAAGTTCCTCAAGCAGTCCGTGATCGAACTCGGCAAGCGGCCGGAGGCGAACTGGCTACTCACCGCGGCAGCGCGGCGGATCGCGGAAGCGCAGATAGCCTATCAGTCGGAGGCCAACCGCTACGTCACCGAGCACGGCAACCCAATGGGGCTGGTGCAGCACATGGCGCAGTATTCGGCGCAGAACTCGCTCACGTTCCGCGACTTGGTGGACGAGGCGAAGGCCGGCGGCGTCGGCGTCGGTGGCGGCGGCGGCGGCGATCGCTTTGGGGACCTGGGAGGCAGATAATGGACCCTGAACTTATGCTCCAGCAGGCGGAGGCGGCTCTACAGCGCGGTGCGTCCCCCGACGAGGTGGACGCGCGGGTGCAGGAAGTATCGGGCGGGGAATATCTGTCGGTGGACGCCCTGCGGGTAGCGGCTCGGCCCGGGAGTGCGGGGGAGAACCTGCGTACGCTCGGGAAGTCGCTCGGCGGCGCGGCGCGGGACCTCGTGACGCATCCTCTCGACTACCTCCGGAAGAATCACTCGGCGGCGGCCGACGAGACGCTGGCGATGTACGAGGGGGCGACCCTGAATTGGGGGGACGAAATCCTGGGGGCGGTGGGGAAGGCGTTTGGAAAGGAGGGGGTGGGCGAGGCGACCCGGCAGCGCATGAAGGACATGCCCAAGGGCCGGCGTGTAATGGGCGAGATCGTGGGGAGCCTCCTCTTTCCGGTGGGGGGCGCCGGGGTGGGAGTGACGGCCCTCCGCGCCGGGCGGCCGCTGATGGCTCCGGGCCGTGCCTTGCTGGAGGCGGGCCTGGAGGGGATGGCTGTGGGGGGCGCCGGGGGAGCCGCGGCGACCGCGGGTGCGGCGGAGCCGGGTCACCGGGGCGCCGCCGCCGTAGGAGGCGGGCTGTTCGGCACCGTGGCAGGCGGGACGTTGGGGCTCGGGGCGGGCCTCGCAACGCAGGTCCCCCGGGCCTTCCGGAGCGCACGGGAAGTGGGGCAGAACCTGGCCGACGCCGTGCGTAGCGGGAGCGGGCGGGGGCGCGTCCCCACGTCCCTGCTCCGGGAGGCGGAGAAGGAGGTCCAGCGCGAGGCTCGGCGGGGTCTGATCGCCCCCTTGGAGGAGGCGGGTGTGACCCCTCCGGCGGTCACGGACGCTTTCGTGACGGGCGGGGGCAGCAAGGAAGTGGCGCGGACCCTCCAGCGGCAGCTACGCGCGGTCCAGGCCAAGAACCCGAACGCCCGGCAGGTCCTGCAGGAAATCGCGGAGGTGCGGGCTGGCAAGCGGGGGTCCGTCACGACGCCCATTTCGTTCAGCACGGCGGATGAGCTGGCCCGGAAGATGTCCGCGCAGGCAACGAAGGCGGAGAAGATGGGGGCGGCGGAGGAGTCCAACGCCCTCATCGCCGCCCATGATCTGATCGATGAGCAGCTTCGCACGATGCCGGGGTACGAGGATTTCAAGGGCGTGTGGGCGGAGACAAGCGCGAATATCCGCGCCTTGAAGGCAGGGCGGAAGGCGGCGGCCCCCTCCCGCACGGCGGACGACGTACGGGCGGAGCTAAAGGCCCTGCCGAGCGATGACGCGCGGGAGGCGTACCTGAACTCCTGGGCGAACCAGTTGAACGCGCGGCTGGAGCGCCGCATGGGCACTACGGGGGATGTGCAGAACATCCTTTGGTCCGGGCGGGAGTTCGACAAGAAACTCCGGAAGCTGTTCCCGGATGATGCGTCCTTCGCACATTTCAAGCGGGTGGCAGACGTGGAGGCCGCGTCGATCTCCCTGGCAAAGCGGGCGCAGGTCGTCGCGGGCGCCCTTGCTTTCCTGGTCGGGGGGACGAGCCTCTATGCCCGTGTTATCCCGGTCCCCGGGCAGTAACGGCGAAGATCAGGACGGAAGCCAGGACCAGCAGGAGCCACGCCGGGACGATGACCGCGGTCACGAGGAGCCCGGCGACCGCGCCGAGCCCGAGCAGTACGCGGTATGCGAGATCCCGCACCGGGCCGGGGCGCTTCGGCGCCGCGGCCGGGCGGTCGCTCTCGAATGACACAAACCTCATCACAACCTCCCTCGCTTCGGTGGGGGAGCGCGGGGCCGGCACTCCAGTATGGGGCGCCGGCCTTTGCTTTGTCCAGACTTTGCCTGTGAGATTTCGCAGAACGCCGCCATTTGCAGCATCCGTGCCAAACGCCTAAGTGCCTAAGTCACTGTGGTCTGACCTACTTACGCAAGCACGCAATCGGATTAAGAGTCCCCTGCTCTGCCAATTAAGCTAGCGAGGCATTTCCACGCCCCGGCCGAAGCCGGTCCGGCGCGCCCGCCGGAGCGGGCGCGAGGGTGAGCGACCGGAATTGAACCGGCGACCTCCAGGGCCACAACCTGGCGCTCTAACCAACTGAGCTACGCCCACCATCGAACTCGAGCCGCCGACGATATCGGCGGCGCGCCAGCGAGCGCGCCCGGCAGGATTCGAACCTGCGACCCTCGGATTAGAAGTCCGACGCTCTATCCAGCTGAGCTACGGGCGCAGATACGGGCCATGGCAGGGCGCGTGAACGGCAGCGCGCCGAAGCGGTCGCCCGCCGCCGGCTTTTGCCCGGCAGCCACTAAGGATACAGGGGGGATGTGGGGCCGTCAACCCCTGATTCGGGAAGAAGTGGAGGGGCCCGGAAGCCGTTGGGGGACGCCGGTTTGCGGGGGGCGCGGCCGGGGGTTTCGGAGGGAGCCGGTGGTGGGGCGAATTGACACCCGACGTGGCAGAGCGTCATATGAGGCGTGCTCCTGAACGTGGTGTGGTTCGTGATCGGGCTCCTGGCGCTGTACGCCGGGGCGGAGGCGCTGGTGCGGGGCGCGGTCCGCCTGTCCGTGCGCATGGGCGTGAGTCCGCTGGTGGTGGGGCTGACAGTGGTGGCGTTCGGCAGCTCCGCGCCCGAGCTGCTGGTCGGTGTAGTGGCCTCGCTGCGCCACCAGAGCGATGTGGTGCTGGGGAACGTGGTGGGCTCGAACGTGATCAACATCGGGCTGATCCTGGGAGTGTCGGCGCTGGTCAGGCCGTTGCGCGTGGGATTGCGGCTGATGCGGCGCGAAGCCCCGGTCATGGTCGGTGCGAGCGTGCTCGTGACGATGCTGATGATGGACCGGACGCTGGGCCGAATCGATGGCGTGATCCTGCTGGGGCTGTTCGTGGCGTTCCTGCAGTACGTGCAACGCGAGAGCGCGCGTGAATCGCGGGAAGTGGAAGCGGAGTACCTGCAGTATGGCGGCCACCGGGCCGCTCCGTCCACGACTACGCTCCGAGACGCGGCCATGGTGGTGTTCGGGTTGGCCGGGCTGGTGCTGGGTGCGCACCTCCTGGTGGGGTCGGCGGTGTACTTCGCGCGGCTGCTGGGGGTGTCGGAGATCCTTGTGGGACTGACGGTGGTGGCGATGGGAACGTCGCTTCCGGAGCTGGCGACGTGCGTGGTGGCGGCGAGGCGGAACGAGCCGGACATCGCCCTCGGCAACGCGGTGGGCTCCAACATCTTCAACCTTCTGAGCATCCTGGGCGTCTCCTCCCTGCTGCGACCGATCCCGGTGGCGGCCGGCGTGCTGGAGTTCGATGCCCCCGCCATGATCTTCTTCGCCCTGATCCTGGTCCCGCTGGCGCTGAAGGGGAAAGTGCTGGGTCGGATCTCCGGCAGCGTGCTGGTGACCGCCTACGTCGCGTTCACGGCCTTTCTGGTGCTGCGGGCGATCCCGTCCTGACCCGCGGGGCAGCCAAGCGTGATGGCCTGCGGGGGGCGGACGAGGCCGTGCTCAGAAATACACCGACATCATGGTGAAGACCGCGGAGCCGTAGGCCCCGAACTCGCTTCGCAGGCGAATATCCGGCGGGGTGAGCTGGAACCGCGGCTCCTCGCCGGCGGATACGAGGGCGCCGAGGGAGAGGCGGGTGGCCTGGCCGAGGTCGTACGTGGCGACGGGGGTGAGGGCGAGGCTTCCGTCGCCGAGATTCACCAGCGCGCTGGCCGCCAGCGTGAGCCGATTCTGCACGTCGGGGCTCCAGCTCACGAGCGCCCCCAGGTAGTTCCGGCCGAGGTAATAGGTCTCTCCGCGCTGCAGCCTGGGGTCTGCCGCCACGTCCACATAGCCGTCCGCGCCGACCGCGCCGATCCCGTTGTAGTGGTATTCACCGGTGACCACGAGGGTGCCGCGGATCCAGTCGACGCCCGCCGTGATCCTGGGGCGCTGCGGCTCTCCGCCATCGAGGTTCCATGGGAACGCCGCCTCGAGGCGGTACTTGGTCTCGTCACCGAGCACCGTGACGCCGCCCATGGCCATGATCTCGCGCCAGAACTTGCCCACACCGGCCCAGAGGTCGGCCTGGCCCAGGGAGAGCGTTCCCCGCACGCCGGCGGAGACGTCCTCGGCGCTCCCGCGGTCGGCGATGACGGCGTCCACCTCCAGCCCGTCCGCCGGATAGAAGAGCGCCCGGATGGCGTCCAGACCGGGCTTCTCCTCGGTCTCCTGCTCGAAGGGAGCGAAATGGGTCCAGAGGTCGGCCACGGGGAAGATCATGGCCGTGCCCCATGTGATGGCCTGGCGTCCCACGGTGATGTCGGCGGCATCGGTGAATACGGAGAGGCTCAGGCGGTCGATGTCGTGCCAGACATGAAGCCGCTCGCGCTGCACGAAGTCGGAGGACAGGTCCACGAGCCGGTCCGGGACCGTGGTGACGCCGAAGCCCACCACCTGCTCGCCGGCGTCGCTGGTCACCCGCCCCTGAAAGCGGTCGTGCAGCTCGAAGCGCCAGTGGCCGCCGGTGACCAGCCACTTCACGCGCACCACCTCACTGTGGAACCCGCTCTGGCGCGCAGGGATGGGCAGTCCCGGCACGACCGGCAGGTCGTAGCCGAGGTCCTGGAACCCTGTGATGGAGCGGACGTAGCCACCGACGGTTGCGGTCACATCGCCGCCTTCGAACAGCGTGAGCTGCCCCGCGGCGGGAGCGGCCGCGGCCGCGGCTCCGAGCAGCGCGAGCGCGATGGCGAGAAGGCCGGAGCGACCCGGGAGAGCGAGCGCGTCGCGGGTGGAGCGCACGGGGCTATCCGTCGGCTGCGCGCACGCGGCGGATGCGGCCGTCGAGCAGCTCCACCACCCGCCGCGCGCGCTCGATGACGGTGGTGTCGTGGGTGGAGAAGAGGAACGTGATGCCCATCTCGTGGTTGAGCTCGAGCATCATGTCGAGGAGACCGGCGGAGGTGGCGCTGTCCAGGTTGGCCGTGGGCTCGTCGGCCAGGACGATGGATGGGTGGGTGGCGAGGGCGCGCACCACGGCCACGCGCTGCTGCTGCCCGCCCGAGAGCTCGTGGGGCTTGCGGTCCATCATGTCGCCGAGGCCGACCCGCTCCAGGAGCGGTTCGACGATGCTGCGCCGGTCGGCCGCGTCCACCCCGCGCAGGAGCAGCGTGAACTCCGCGTTCTCGTAAGCGGTGAGGACGGGGACCAGATTGTACGCCTGGAAGATGAAGCCGACGGTATGGAGCCGGAAATCCGCCGCTTCCCCCTTCCCCAGCTCGGCCACGTTCCGTCCGGCCACCTCCACGTGCCCCGTGGTGGGGGCGTCCAGCGCGCCGATGATGTTCAGGAGCGTGGTCTTCCCGGAGCCGGACGGGCCGGCCAGGGCGGTGAACTCGCCTTCTCCGATATCCAGGTCGACACCCCTGAGGGCGTGCACTTCCAGGTCACCCTGGTGATAGACCTTCGTGACCGAGTGCACGTGGATCTCGGCGTGCCCCTCGATGAGGCCGGGCCCGTGCCGCGGCGGCTGCTCGACGGGTGTGTGGCTGCTCACGTCCGGGTCCTCCTGCTCATTCGAAGAAGCGCATGGCTTCCGCCGGGGCGAGGCGCGTGGCCCGCCAGGCGGGGTAGAGGGCGGCGGCGACGGTGGTCACGGCCACCAGGACGGAGGCCGCGATCCACTTGATCGGGACGATGGTGCTGTGCATGACGAGCTGGCTGAAGTCGACGCCCGACAGCTCCATGTCCTCGATGCCATAGGAGGCCATGTTGATGCCCCAGTGCCTGGCCGCGAGGTGGCCCGCGAACCCGATGCCGAAGCCGGCCACCATGGCCAGGGCGGTCATGAGCACGGTCTCGGTCAGGAGCAGGCGCCCGATGCGGCCGTTGCGAAGCCCCAGTGCGTTCAGCAGGCCGAACTCCCGCACCCGCTCCATCACGGCCATGAGGAAGGTGTTGGTGATGGAGAAGAGGACCACGGCGAAGATGACGATCATGTAGATGTAGCCGAAGGCGTCATCGAGCTCGACGTAGCCCACCATCTCGGGCACCGCATCGGGCCACGTCAGCACCTCCAGCCCCCGGTCCCGGGCGTCCACGGCGGAACGGATGCGCGCCGCGACGCTGTCCACGTCCGCGCCACCCGCCACGAGCACGCCGACCTGCGTCAGCATGTTCCCCATTCCGACGGCATCGCGGGCGGCCTCGAGCGTGGTGAATCCGGCCACCTCATCCAGCTCCTGCATGCCCGTGCTCAGCGTCCCGGCCAGGTGGAAGAGGGCGCGCGTCATCTCGCCGTCCGGTCCGGTGGCCGTGAGGACCACCCGGTCCCCGACCTTCACGCCCAGCCGGTTCGCCAGCCGCTGCCCGAGGAGGATCGGGTGCCGGACCGTGGCGCTGTCCAGGTAGGTGCCGGTCTCCACGTCGTCCCGGTAATCGTTCAGGACGTTCTCCGCTTCAGGGTCGATCCCCTGCAGCATGAGCGGCCGGTTGTCCGCCGACGTGCTCACCAGTCCGTTGATGAGGACGCGGGGAACCACGGCCCGGACGCCGGGGACTGCCGCCACCGCGGCCAGCACGGAATCCGCGTCCTCGATGACGATGTCGCTCGCGCGCGTGGCCCAGTAGTCGCGCCCGTGGACCAGGATATCGCCGCCAGCGGCGCGGCTGGCCTCCTCCAGCATGCGCCGGTGGCCATCGTCGGAGATGCCGAGGGCCACGAGCACCAGCGCGTAGGCGAGCGCCACGGCGGACGTCATGATGATGGTCCGGGTGCGGTGCCTCCAGAGATTGCGCCACGCCATCTTGAGGAGCATCACGTCCTCCCGGCGATGGTGGGCGCGGGGTCGATGCGCGCCGCCCTGATGGCCGGCCAGAGCCCGCTCAGCGCGGCCACGATGAGCATGACCACCACCGGCTGGATCACGGCGCCCGGATAGAGCCCGAAGTAGAGCCGGTCGGAGAACGCCACGCCCATGAACGAGAAGTCGGCCTTCCCCGCGCTCGTCAGGAGCCCCATGTCCAGCCCGTTCGCGGCGAAATACCAGGTCACGAGACCGCCCGCCACCGCGCCGATCAGCGCGCCCACGCTGCCCAGCACCACGGTCTCCACGACGAGCGTGCGGAACATGCGACGGGGGCGCATGCCGATGGCCATGAGCACCCCGAACTCGCGACGCCGCTCCAGCGCGCTCATGCGCTGCGTGTTCAGGATCCCGATGGCGGCCACCAGGTAAATGAGGAGGTACATGAACCAGTACGACTGTCGGAACAGGATGATGATCTGGTTCAGCGACGGCACGATCTCCTGCCACGGCTGCACGACCAGCGCGTCCGCGGCGATCTGACCCCGCTCGACGGCCGAGTCCGGCGGTGCGCCCGCGGTGGCCCCCAGCGCGGCGGCCACGGCGGAAGCGAGCTCGGGGGCGACGTCCAGGTCGGAGGAGCGGATGGCCAGCTCGTGGATGCCGTCGCCGAGCGCGGCCATGTTCTGGGCATCCGACAGGTGGACGTACGCGGTCATGCGGTCGACCTGCGTGTTCCCGGTGTGCACGATGCCCACCACCTGCAGCAGCTCGTTGCCGAGCGAGCCGTCGGCTGCCTCGAGGAAGACCACCAGCTCATTGCCGACCTGCGCCCGCAGCTGCGTGGCCATTCCCTCCCCGAGGACCACTTCACGGGGAGCCGGATACGCCGCAGGCCGGTCCGAGAGCCAGCGGCCGGCCGCCACGGCTTCCGCCACGGGCGTGGCCGCGGCTTCCAGCTCCGGCCGGACGCCCAGGATACGCGCCACCTGCGAGCGCTGCTCGTTGCCGATCAGCCCGTTCAGCTTCGCCCGCGGGGTCACCGCGACCACGCCGGGCACCTCGCGGACCGCGCGCATCTGCGCCGGATCGAGGGTGAACGTCCGATAGCTCCGCGGCGCTTCCACGTACGCGGCCGTGTGCACCTGCGCCTGCGTGACTTCCACGGACGTGGCACCGCGCACCATCTCGTTGATCCACCCCTCGTAGAACCCGAGGGTCCAGACCATGACCCCGACGGCCACCGAGATGGCGGCCAGCGTCAGCGCGCTGCGCCAGCGGTTCCTCGAAAGGTTCCTCAGGCCCAGCTTGACGGAGATCATTGGGCGACCCGGCGCAGGCCCCGCCGCGTGAACAGGTCCGCCGGCACGGGCGCGTCGAGCTCCAGCGTCTGGTACTGGACCTCCGTCCGCTCGTCCGGGGAGTCCTCGGGCTGCAACACCATGTGGAAGGGGAGCTGCTTCCCCGCCACCGTGTGCACGTCATCGAAGCGCATGGTCCGGATCAGCTCGCCCTGGTCATAGTACTCCTCCGCAACCGGGATCCACTTCTCCGGCGTGAGCAGGAAGAGCACCTTCGTGTAGACCACCGGCGCGTCCGGCTTCGGCGTGAGCGTCACCTGGAGGTAGCGCTTCCCGTCCCGCGTGCTCCACGACAGCTCACTGTCGTAGTCCTCCTCGTACTTCGTCTCGCGCATCAAGTCGTCGTTCGTGAAGTGGCTCCCCATCCAGCTCTCCGAGAGGAGACCGGTGGGGATCCGGATCAGCCTGTCCGCGCGCGGGGCGTAGTTCCACATCCCCTCCTCCGTCATGAGCGTGGCCGTGCCCGCCTCCCGGGCCGGCGAGCGGATGACGATGAGGGCGTCGTCCTGCCCTTTCGACCACATCTCCATGGTCAGCTCCCGCGTGCCGCGCTCCCGCACCACCGTCATCGTCATGACCGCGTGCGACGATTCCGACCGGTACAGGTCGTCCAGGTAGTCCGTGACCTCCTTCACCGACGGCAGCTTCGGCTCCTGCGCCCTCACGGGCGACGCCGCCAGCGCCGCCACCGCCACCACCAGAAACACGTTCCGGATCATCGCTCCCACCCCTCGTTCTTCGCGTCCAGCATGTCCCGCAGCAGGTCCGCCCGCGCCTCGATCAGCCGGCGCAGACCGGCCTCGTCGTGTTCGTCCCTGTGCTCCGCCAGCCACCGGTCCCCCGCCTCGTCCGCCGCCAGCGTCACGTCCACCAGCAGGCCCAGAGGGAGATCGCCACGCACCACGCCCAGCTCCCGTCCGCGCGACAGCAGGCCCGCCGTCAGCTGCCTCGCCCATTCCAGCGCCGGCCTCACCGCGTCCGCCGCCTCAGGCTCCGCACGCAGCCGCGGAAACGCCATGCTCAGCCGCACGTCCCATCGATCCGCGCTCAGCAACCCCACGCTCCGTCGCGCCGTCTCGAGGATCCACTCCCAGTACGACGCGGCCGTCAGCTCCTCCAGCTCCACCCCGCCCACGGCTTCCAGCAGGCGATCGATGGCCGTGGCCACGGCCGTGGCGAACAGGTCTTCCTTGTCGTCGAAATAGTAGTACAGCGAGCCCTTGCTGATCCCCGCCCCCTCGATGATCCGGCTCAGCGACGCGCCCGCGTAGCCGCGCAGCGCAAACTCGTCGGCGGCGGCGGCGAGGATCGCTTCCTGCCGCTCGGGCTCGAGATTGTCGAAGCGATTGCGGGCCATGGCGCCTGTTGTACCGTTGGGTTGGACCGATCGGTCTGACACGTTAGCAGGCACCGGGTCGGGCCGTCAAGACCGGCGATGGAGCGGGGGGAGGAGGCGCGGGGGCCGCGGCTCAGGAGCGAAAGCCGCGGGTGCGCATGAGGCCCACGAGGACGACGAGGGTGACGGCGATGACGAGTACGCCCACGACGTTCTCGGAGAGGAGGTGGAGACCCTGGTCGAGCCAGGGAGCGGAGCCGATGCCGGAGCCGCCAGGAGCGCCGGTGGCGGCGCCGTATTCCAGCGCGGCCTGGAGCAATGCCATCGTGGCGATCATGGTCAGTCGGGGAGAGAGGGCTCGGGGGTTCGCGGCCGCGCTCCACGGTAGGGCCGGTGTGGGGCCCGCGTCCAGGATCTTCCGAGGAGTGCCGCCGGCCCGGGGTCGGGAACGGCAGCGCGCGCAGGTAGACGCGGAGTGACAGCCATGGCGCCTTCCGCCACACGCGCGCGCCCACCCGCGAATCCTGAAGCAGCCGACCGGAGGACCCCCGTCGCCAGGTCCCGGGGCCCCAATCGACCCCGACGTCGGTTACCGCAACCCTCCCCTTCTTCACCACATCCATGGACGGGTCGCCGGGGAAGGCCGGGCGGGACCGCGGACGGAAGGTCCCCCCGGGCGGGCATCGGGCGACGAGGCCCGGGTGCCGGGCCGGAGGAAGAAAGTCGGGGCGGCCGGATTCGAACCGGCGACCCCCTGCTCCCAAAGCAGGTGCGCTACCGGACTGCGCCACGCCCCGAAGTTTTGCTGGAGTTCCCTGGCCGCCAGAACGACTGGGAAGATAGCCGCCGGGCGGGCGAGCGGGTAGGCCCGCCGGCGGCTCAGGCGTTCACCAGGAGACGATCTGCGTGGGACTGGATCCGGACCGGTCCGGCGTCTCTCCAATGTCGGCGAGGGCGGCATGGGACAGCTTGCCGACGGCGTCGGCGTCCATGTGGCCGTAGAAGTTGCACATCGTGTCCGCGCCCCACGGAAATCCGTCCCACGCGAACCCGGCGATGTAGCCGTCCGCATCGTAGCTGTACGGATCGGCGGGATCGTTGGTGCGGTACGCGTCGACGGTGCACCCGCCGTAGTAGCAGACAATGACGGCCCGGGCCAGGGGCGACTCGTTCGCTGCCGCCGTCTTCGCAGCATCGACCGCGGGCGGGGCTCGGCCATAGTTGCCACGGACGTGAACGCGGCGCAAACGTTTCGTCGCGGCCTGAAAACGACGCGGGGCGACCCGCGTGGGACCGCCCCGTTTTCGTCGCTCCGCTATGGGTGCGACCGGCAGGTGCCGGTCACGGGCCTTTAGGTGCCTTTGGCGAGTCGAAGGAGAGCGCCTTCGGACCTTTCGGTATCCTCTCACCGTAGCCCGTGCCGGCGAGAGCCCGCGATGCTGGAACATCAAAGCCACGGAGAGGGGAGGCCAACCCTCTCCCCTCTCCGTGGGCTGGAGGAACACTAGGGGGTCGCGGGAACCGCCACAACGCCGTGCACGATCACCCAGATCGTACCGGTGAGCGTCACGAGGCTGAACTGTCCGGGGGCATCCGTGTACGTTCCGTTCTTCTTCATCGGGAACATGGTGGTCCCGGCGTAAACGTGCTCACTCTGGAGGGAGAAGCCGGGCTCCAGGTTCCACGTGACGTCCAGCGAGCCAGCGCTGTACTCCACCGTAACGGTGCCCGCGTACATCCCGTTGTCCGGATTGCACTGGGCGGCGCCGGCGTAGACCGGCCACGTGTAGGTGCCGTACCCGATCTGGTTCGTCCAACCCCAGTTCGAGAAGCCGTTGTCAATGAAGCACTGCGACGGAACCGGCGCATCGAGCGCCGCCGCATCGCCGCCGAATGCGTACGCCGTCTCATAGGTGTACATCACGACATCGTCGTTGGTGATCGTGCAGACGACGTCATCCCCATTCGCCAGCGTGGCGGAGCCCGCGTTGTACGCGGTGCCCGAAGCGGTCACCGGCGTGCAGCTCCACGTCCCTTCCGTGTAGCCGGCCACATCCAGCTCACTGAAGGTGTAGGGGCCAGCGGCCACTTCCATCCTGTTGCTCGTGTACTTCAGCGTGGCCGTCCCGTCCGCCACACCGCCGTCCCACGAGAGCGTGCCCGCGTCCGTGGTGATACCGAAATCGCCGACCACGGCGGTTCCGCCGTTGTCGTTGATGATCCGCTTCACCAGGGTCAGGTACGCCGGGTCGTCATCGTTGGTGATGGTGCACGTGACGTCAGCACCATTGGCCAGCGTGACGGAGCCCGCGTCGTAGGCGGTACCCGAAGCGGAGACCGGCGTGCAGCCCCACGTGCCTTCCGTGTAGCCCGTCACGTCGTTCTCGCTGAAGGTGTAGCTGCCGGCGGACAGGTTGAACGTATTGCTCGTGTACTTCAGCGTGTTGGCACCGTCCGCCACGCCTGCGCCGAAGGACAGCGAGCCCGCCGATGTGGTGATCCCGAAGGCACTGTACGTGGCGGTGCCGCCGTGATCATTCACCACCCGCTTGACCAGCGTCAGCTTGGCCGGCTGGTCCGTGTTGGTGATGGAGCAGTAGGCGGAATCCGCGAGCGCCAGCGTAACGCTGTTCGTCGAGTTCGCAGCCCCCCCGTTCTTGGAGCAGCTGAACGTGGTCCCGTTCGTGTAGCCGGTATAGCTGCCGGTCTCAGAGAGGGCGTACGTACCCGCCTTGAACGTGGCGGTGCTCACGACGTCCGCGCTCCCCGCGGCGCCCGGACCGGTCAGCGTGCCCGCCGTCCCACCGTTCGCGACAAGTGTCCAGTCGGACTCCGGCCGCGTGCCGCCGTAGCTGTAGCTGGTGATCTTGTCCAGCACCAGCTTCGGAGCGATGTCGTTGTTCGTGATCGTGCAGACCACCGTACCGCCGAAAGGAACGGTCACGGCGCCGGCACTGATCGTGTTGTCCGACGGCGTGGCACCGGTGCAGCTCCAGGTGCCTTCCGCGTAGCCGGCGATGTCGCTCTCACGCAACGTGTAGCTGCCCGCCGCCACGGTGATCGCCGTGGCCGTATACTTCAGCGTGTTGGCGCCGTCTGCCACGCCCGTGCCGAAGGACAGCGAGCCCGCCGATGTCGTGATCCCGAAGGCACTGTACGTCGCGGTGCCGCCGTTGTCGTTCACGACGCGCTTGATGATCTGGAGTGTAGCCGGTGTGTCCGTGTTGGTGATGGAGCAGTAGGCGGAATCCGCGAGCGCCAGCGTAACGCTGTTCGTCGAGCTCGCAGCCCCCCCGTTCTTGGAGCAGCTGAACGTGGTCCCGTTCGTGTAGCCGGTATAGCTGCCGGTCTCCGAGAGGGCGTACGTACCCGCCTTGAACGTGGCGGTGCTCACGACGTCCGCGCTCCCCGCGGCGCCCGGACCGGTCAGCGTGCCCGCCGTCCCACCGTTCGCGACAAGTGTCCAGTCGGACTCCGGCCGCGTGCCGCCGTAGCTGTAGCTGGTGATCTTGTCCAGCACCAGCTTCGGAGCGATGTCGTTGTTGACGATCGTGCAGACGACGTCATCCCCGCTCGCGAGTGTGATCGAGCCCGCGTTGTACGCGGTGCCCGAGGCGGTCACCGGAGTGCAGCTCCACGTCCCTTCCGTGTAGCCGGTCACGTCATTCTCGCCGAAGGTGTACGTTCCGGCCATGAGCGGACCCAGCGTGTTGCTGGTGTAGATCATCGTGTCGCCGGCAGCAACGCCCGCACCCCACGTCGGCGAGCCGGCGTCGGTGGCGATACCGAAATCACCGACGACGGCGGTCCCGCCGTTGTTGTTGACCACCTTCTTGACCAGCTTCAGCCGCGCCGGAACCGGACGCAGGATCGTGCTCACCTCCTCGAAGGTGGAGCCCGTCTCCCAGCCCGGATCCCCGCCCGGGTCGCCGTACTGCGCGTGCAGCACCAGGTAGACGCCGCACGAGGAGGCGTCGGCGCCCTGGTAATAGCAGTCGTCGAGCAGGCTGGCGGCCCCCGCTTCGCCGCCTGCGACCCCGACCGCCGCGGTGGTGAACAGGTCCTCCGGGATCAGGATGCGGTAGTCCAGATCGAGCCCGGACCCGCTCGTCACCGCGTCGGTGGCGTACGCGGTTCCGCCGAAGAAGCCATAGACCTGCTCGCAAGCCGAGTTCGACTCGAAGTCGCTGACCGCGTCGTACTGGGGCGCGTTATCGTCGTCGCACAACCAGAGGTCGAAGATCTGGATCGCGAACAGCGCGGCGGCGCCGCTGTTGGCCTCGTTTGCGTCGAGGATCAGCTCCCGGAAATAGTGGCCGCTTCCCTCCGGCTCCTCGATGGTCGGAACATGATTCAGCGACAGGTCGTGCGTGAAGTTCGTGTACCGCTTCCCGTCCAGCGACGTGACCAGGCTGTTGAAGCCTTCCTCCACCGGGCTGGCCTGGACGCTCAGGAACGGGTTGATCTGTCCCGTCCCGACGTTGAACGGCACCGGCCACTGCCAGATGGCCCCGTTGATGGTCGCGGTGCCACTGGGGAGGGTGTTGATGTCCCAATAAGTGGGGTTGGTCCCATGGGACATGGACGCCTCGCCTGGCGTCACGACCGGGTCGGGGGTGTCGCTGCACGCCATGGCCGTCAGGCCAAGGATGGCGAGCACCGACGTTCGTTTGAACCAGCTCATGATGAATGCTCCTTCGACAGATGAGGGTTACCTGCGCGCGTGTGTGCGCGCAGGAGCCCCCCTTACGGCAGCCAGGCCATCTCGCGGGCCGTTCTTCGGCGCTCGAGATCCCGGGGCTTTGCGGACCGGCCTCGCGGCCGGGGTGCCTTTGTCGGAAGGAGGAAGGGTGGGTTCGCCCGCGGGTTACGGGGGTGCCCGGGACTCCACCCTCCGGCGGCCAAACCGGTGGTGAATCAATCGGGATTCTCCTGGGATAAAGGGCGAAAAAAGGCCGACCGCGCGGCCGGCTTTCATCGCCCGTAAGCGCCAAGAGCAGCTCGATCCGATAACAATAATTTACTTGCGGAGCGTCGGTGGATCGTCGAATATTGGGGGTATCCGTGTACCAGTTTCACAGACTCTACCCGGGGACCGGGACCCAAGATTGACGACCACCGCGTCCAAACCCCTGGCGCGGCTGCGCCTGCTCGGACCTGTTGCGGCCCGCGATCGACGCGGCCGCCCCGCGAACGTGGGCGAGAAGCCGCTGGCGCTCCTCGCGTACCTTCACGTGGCCCCACCTGCGGGTCTGAAGGACCGCGATACGGTCGCGGGGATGTTCTGGCCGGACTTCGACACCGGTCGTGCGCGCCGGGGACTGCGGCAGTCCATCGCCGCCCTGCGATTCGTGTTCGGCCGCGGTGTAGTGGTGTCGCACGGCAAGCATCACCTGGAACTGCCTGCGGGCGGGGTGGTGAGCGACGTCATGGAGCTGAGGGCAGCGAGGGCCGCGGGGCGGCTGGAGGAGGCTGCCGATCACTACCAGGGCGCGTTCATGGAAGGAGCGAGACTGCTCAACGTCTCCGAAGACGTGCACGAGTGGGTCTTCCGGCAGCGCCTTCTGCTGGAGACGGAGGCGACAGGACTGCTCGTCGAGTTGGCGCAGAGGGCGGCCGTGGCCGGCAAGGGAGAGGTGGCCCTGAACTGGGCCAGGCGAGCGCTGTGGCTGACCGGGGGGAAGGAGACCACGCTGCGTGGCCTGCTCCGCGGTTGCTGTGAAGGCGGCCAGTTCGGCGTGGCAGCCGAGCTGTACAGCGAGTACGTTGGTTGGCTCCATCGGCAAGCGGACCTCGATCCCTCACCGGCCACACGGGCGGTGGTCGCGGAGCTCCTGGAACGGGTCTGATGGGTGCCGCATTTCGTCCCGTGCAGAAGACCATTGATGGGCGGGGCGGTCATCTCTTCCGATCGAGATCGCGGAGCAGCCGGAATGCCGGCCACCGGGTCGAGGCGGCGGGAACCCCGGTCACGGGGGCAGTGCGGCACCGGGCCAGTGCCGCAACGGCTCATAGAGGGTTCATCGGCCGGATCGCCGCCCCGAAAACATTTCCGAATTCGAGCACTTGCTGCCGCGGTCACGCCCCCTGGTGATCGTCGTAAGATCCAGGGCGCCTTCCGAATAGGGACTTTACAGCACTCTGGCCCTCCGCTTGCCCCCAGGGGAATCGCGCCCTAGCACCAACACCCGAGCAGTTCGCTGCCCAGAGCAAACCCGGCGAAAGCCGGCGACGCAGAGTCACGGGGCTATCGCGGGTCTCCCGCCACGCCCGCCGGACCGCCAGCGATCGCATGAACGGATCGCGGCGGCCGCAGCCGCCTCCCCGTTCCAACTCACGGAGAGGAATTGATGAAGCGACTGCACGTGTTCATGCTGCTGACCCTGCTGTCGGCGGCAGGGTGCGGAGAGTCCGCCAACCCCGTCGAGCCGGCGGCTGCGGAGGCCGGGACCCCTGTCACGGCCAATGCCGGTGACCCGGCCTCTCAGGCCAACGCCCGGTTCATCGTCACGCTCGCGCCGACGGCCCGGCCGGCCGAAGTGGCAGCGGAGCACGGAGTGGAGCCGGAATTCGTATACCAGACGGTGCTGAAAGGCTTTGCGGGCGTGATCGGTGAAGTCGCACGGGCCGGGCTGCTCAAGGACGCACGCGTGGTGCGGGTGGAGAAGGACCAGGAAGTCACGGTGGACGGGTCGGTCCAGCCGGGTGCCACTTGGGGGCTCGACCGGGTCGATCAGCGGGCATCCTCCCTGGATGGCGCCTACACCTACGATTACTCAGGTGTGGGTGTCACGGTCTACATCGTCGACACGGGAATCCGATACTCGCACGAGGAGTTCGCAGGACGGGCGTCGCCCGGATTCGATGTCCTGTACGGGGACGGGTCCGACTGCCATGGCCACGGCACGCACGTGGCGGGCACCGTCGCCGGCTCGACGTATGGCGTGGCGAAAGCGGCGCACCTGGTGTCGGTGCGGGTGCTGCAGTGCAATGGCTCGGGAAGCCTGAGCGGGGTGATCGCCGGCCTCGACTGGATCGGTCGCAACGCCACGGGGCCGGCGGTGGCCAACATGTCGCTGGGCGGCACAGCGAGCTTCACGCTGGACGATGCGGTGGAGCGGCTGGTGTCGAACGGCGTGACGACGGTGGTGGCCGCCGGGAACAACAACGCGGACGCGTGCGGCTACTCCCCGGCCGGAGCCGCTTCAGCCATTACGGTGGGGGCGACGACGAGCAGCGACACCCGCTCGTCCTTCTCGAACTATGGCTCGTGCCTGGACCTCTTCGCGCCCGGGAGCTTGATCACGTCCTCGTACTACACGAGCGATGACGCCACCTCCACGATGAGCGGCACCTCCATGGCCTCACCCCACGTGGCGGGCGCGGCCGCGCTTTACCTGTCGGAGTTCCCGGACGCGTCGCCGGCGGAGGTCGCCGCGGGGCTGGCCGCCCGGGCTACGCACGGGGTTGTGGCGAACGCGCAGAGCGGGCACGCCGACCTGCTTTACACGCTGGGTGACGGCACCACCTCGCCGCCGCCGGCACCGAGCAACCAGGCGCCGTCCGCGAGCTTCAGCTTCTCGTGCACCGACCTTTCCTGTGTGTTCACGGATGGCAGCAGCGACGCGGACGGGAGCGTGGCGGGGTGGAACTGGAGCTTCGGCGACGGCGCCACGGCGGCCGACCGCAGCCCGACGCACGTCTATCCGGTGGGCGGCAGCTATCAGGTCACGCTGCGGGTCACGGATGACATAGGCGCAACGGCGACGACGAGCCAGCAAGTCACGGTGCAGACGGCGAGCACAAACGCGCCGCCGACGCCGGGGTTCAACGCGAGCTGCGACGGGCTCTGGTGCTCGTTCAGCGACGCGAGTGTGGACGGCGACGGCCAGGTGGTGAGCTGGACGTGGGACTTCGGCGACGGGAGCACGCAGAGCTTCGCGGAGGCGCCGGCCAGCCCGACGCACGCGTATACGGAGCCGGGCAGCTTCGACGTGCGGCTGACGGTCACGGACGACGACGGCGCGAGCGCCACGACCACCCGGGCCGTCACCGTGGCAGGGATCACGCTCACGGTGGCGGCCGGGAAGGACAAGGGTCGACACCTGCTCCAGATGACGTGGAGCGGGGCCGGGGGGGACTTGGTGCAGATCTTCATCAACCAGCAGCCGCTGGCGGAGCCGACGCCGAATCTCGGCTACTATGAATACATGACCGGGAACAAGGGCAAGGCCAGCTACGCGTTGCAGCTGTGCGAGATGACCCTCGACCGCTGCTCGGCGGTGCAGACGGTGCAGTACTGAGGTCCAGTCGCATGGGGTGAGTACAGGCGATCGGCGGGACCGGAAAGGGCCGCGAGGGGAAGCCCCCCGCGGCCCTTCTCACATCCCTTCCCTACCGCGGACCGCCCATCACGCGGTCACCGGAGGGGACTACAGGTCGCAGTGCCCGGGGCCAATGCGGCCCTCGTTGTAGTCGGCGAGGGTGCTGGCCCAGCCGTTGAGCTCCGCGCGATCGGACTTGACCGGCGCAGCATAGCCGTTCGCGCCAAGGTAATCCTCCGCGCCGGCCATGGCCTCATCCACATCGGTCGTGGTGCTCGACCCGTTCAGGCCATTGAGGACGGCCGCCATGTACTGATGGGCCAGGTTGATCGCCGCGTTCCCCTGTACGGGCATCCAGAACAGATCGTACCAGGTGGTGCCCGTCCCGAAGAAGTCCTCGTCCGGGTCGGCGCCGATGCCGTCCCACGACTCGGGCGTGGCGGGTCCGTAGGACGAGTGCGTCTTCCAGAACCCCTGCGTGAGCGTGCACGCGTCGCCGCCGTCCGTGGAGCAGCTGCCCGTGATCTCGATGCTGTCGCTGCCTGTGGCGATGGGCGCGGTGTCGGCCGGGTCGCCGAATACGGCGGCCACGTTCACGAACTGGACCGCGTAGCTGCCCGTGCACTCCTCGAGCGCGGCCTGGACCATCGCCAGGTTCAACACGCTGACGTCGAGGCTGCTGAAGCCGGTGCTTCCGGAGTCCAGCGTGATCGGCACGTCCTTCACGACGCCGACGTCGCCGGCGCACGCCACTTTCGTCGGGCCGATGCCGAGTGCGTAGTCCGAGACGTACGCGCAGGCATCGTTCTCGGTGGTCGGCTCATCGAAATCGAACGGGGCCGTGGCGGAGCCGCCGAGGATGGCGTTGGAGCCGTCGGTGGTGACCGTGGCGGTGTTCTCGGTCGGGTCGTCGCCCACCGGGGTGGCATCGAAGGCGCCGGAGTAAGCGCACACCATGGTCGCGCCCGCGGCCAGGTCGTATGGGAAGGACTCGACCGGCGTTTCGCCGACCGTGCAGTCCAGACTCAGGGTGCCGTCCAGCCCGGGGAAGGCGTCCTCCACGCCCGTGATGTGGGCCGCGGCCGGGTGCGGGTTGGCGACCGTGATCGCGCCGGAGAGGGCGAAGTCGCTGTCGACGTAGCCCTCGTACGTGAGCTCGATGGCGTAGTTCAGGGTGGTGACCTCGTCAGTCGAGATCGTGTCGACGCCCGCGTCCTTGGCGATGGACCAGTCGTGGTCACGCTGGAAGAACGGGACCGCCGTCTTCGATACGTCCAGCACGTACGCGTAGCAGAACGTGACGTGGCTGATAGCCGCGGGCCCGGCGCTGGCGTTCGTGGGCGTGACCAGGTCGGTGTCCGACGTGGCGCCGTCAGGCGTGTAGTCGTACACGTTGGCCGCGTCCCCGCCCTTGGCGATCACGTAGAAGACGGTCACGTGCGAGTTGCCGGTGGCGGCCCAGTCGAAGTGACCGGTGGCGCCTGGGGTGACGGTGAACAGCCCGCCGCCCTGGGTCAGGTCGGACCCGTCGATCTTGAACTCGAAGACGGGGAGGCCGCCCGCGATGTCGCCGCACGTGGGATTCCCGCTCACGAGCGTCGGGTCGACCGAAGCATTGGAGGCGGTTGCGGTGGTGAGCAGCCCTTCCGTGACAACGCCGGTTGCCTGGTCATCGCTGCAGGCCGCAGCCAGCATCCCGATGGCCACCGCCGCGGCGGTTACGACGATGCGCTTCATGGGAGACTCCTTCGACTGTGAAAAGGTCGCCGTCCTGTTGGACGGTTTCGCCTTCTTCGGCAGCCGGGCAGTCTCGCGATGGACAGCTCTCGGAGATCCCTGGCATTGCGGACCGGCCTCGCGACCGGGGTGCCCTTTTCGGAAAGAGCTGACGAAAAGACGATCGAGGAAGGAAAAGGTAACACCGCCCGGGGAGCGGTTATGCCCGGGCGGTCTCCAGCGCCTGGTAACGGGCGAGCATGTCGTCGCCGATGAGGTCCCAGCTGTAGTTCTCCTCGACGGTCCTGCGGCCGGCGTCGCCCAGGCGGGCGCGGAGGTCGCGGTCCTCGAGGACCTCGACCACGGCGCGGGCGAAAGCGTCGGGGTCGTCGCGGATGAGGATGTTCTCGCCATCCACTGCATCGAGACCCTGGCAGCCGGCGGAGGTGCTGACGACGGCCTTCCCCATGGCCCAGGCGAGGAGGACCTTGAAGCGGGCGCCTCCGGCGATGCGGGTGGGCACGACGTAGCAGGCGGCGGGTCGGACCACGGGGCGGATGTCCTCGACGTAGCCGGTGAGGTCGATGCCGAGCTCCCGGTAGCGGCGTCGATCGGCCTCGGTGGCGCTCCCGACCCACGTGATGGGCTCGAGCGCCTGGATGCCGCTGATGCTGCGCAGCCGTGGCAGGATGCGGGTGGCGAAATGGTCGAGGGCATCGCGGTCGCGGGCGCGGGTGGCGCCGCCCACGTAGGCGAGTCCTTTCCCCGTGCTTCGTCCGGGCGTGAAGTGACGGACGTCCACGCCATCGGGCCACGCTTCGAGCGGGGCCTCGGGGGCGAGCTCGGCGAGGGCGGCGCGGTCGTGCTCGGAGCTGGCCACGTTGAGGGCGACGCGGGGGAGCCAGTATCGCTCGGTTTCCTCCATCCACCGGGCCTGGCGCTCCAGGAACCGGCGCTCGGCGCCGTGGGCGAGACCGGCGCTGCGGAGCAGGACCTCACTCTCGACGCGGTGGTGGGTCAGCACCACGGTGTCGGACTCGAGGAGCGGCAGATAGCGGTGGAGGGTGATGCGGTCCACGTGGACGATGCGCGGATCGCGCTCGAGCCGGAGCTCCAGGATGCGGCGCCGGAAGTCGGCGCTGTCGTATCGCCAGCGCGTGATCGGGCGACGCAGGAGCCGGCTGAGCGTGCGGTCGTGGAAGCGGCGCCACCCGCTGCGCTCGCCGGGCGCCGGAAAGACCTCGACGGTGGCGAGCTCCTGCAGGTGCCGGACGCGGTCGCGGAGCGGCATCTGGGTGGGGTCATCGCGGTGGTGGAAGAAGAGGGCGTCGACCTCGTAGCGGGAGGCGAGGAGACGGAGGACATGGTAGCTCCGGAGCGCGGTCCCCCTGTCGGCCGGATACGGCAGCGAGTCGCCGAGGAAGAGCAGCCGTCGGCCTACCACGCGGAGCCCCGTCTCATCGGCTAGTGCACCACGCCCGAAGGGCGGGGCGGAGGGGAGACGTGGAGGGGGACGCGGGCGGCCACGTGGCCGTCCACGAGGAGCCGGAAGCTGTACTCGCCGTAGTGGGGGAAGAGCACGTGGTCGAAATTCATGATGACCTGGCCGCGGCTCCCCCGCCCCGGCCCCAGGGGGCGGAAGCGAAGCGCGAGCTCGGGGGAGAGCGGGAGGACGGGGTTGCCGTCGTCGTCGAAGCAGCCCACCTGGAGCCGGTGCTCGGAGCCTTCCGCGTCATCCGCTTCGAAGCGGGCCACCAGGTTGAGGCGGGGGAAGGGTTTCTGCAGGTCGGAGAGCATGAGGCCATCGAACTCCCCGATCAGCACGAGCTTCCCGTCACGGGTCTCGGTGATGTGGTCGGCCAGGAGCGCGAAACGGAGCTCCATCAGGCACCCCCTCCGGTCGTCATGACGAGCCCGGACCGGGTCTTCCAGTCCCGGGCGGCGTGCTGGAACGACAGGGTCTGTGCCGCTGCCATGTCGGCGCCGCCGGGCAGGAGCGCGGCGTCCAGAAGCAATCCGTGCAAAGCAGATCCAGTCTTTCTTGGTAGCGGCCCACCGACCCACGGCGCGGCATCGCGCGGTCCCGCCGTCTCGGCTCGGCGCGTCAGGCGCGCAGGGAGCGTCGCTCGGCCGCTTCGCCGATGGCGTCCAGTCCGAGGACCAGGACGCGTGCAACGACGACGCCGGCGATGGCGAACGCGAAGATCTTGAGATATCGGCCCATGGGTCCGCGCAGTTCGGGTGTATGCGTGTTCAAGGTAACAGCGACCATGGCGCCGCTTCCAGTGCGGACGCCAGCGCGCGGAAAGCGCGGGCGCGGTGACTCATGGCATCCTTGATGGCGGGCTCCACTTCGGCGAATCGTGCGTCGAGCGACGGAACGAAGAAAAGGGGGTCGTAGCCGAAGCCGGCGCGTCCGGCCGGCCGGCGGGCGATCCGTCCCGAGACGGTGCCCACGGCGCACACGGCCCGCCCGTCCGGCCACCCGAGCACGGCGGCGCAGACGTACCGTGCGCCGCGCTCGGCGTCGGGGACGTCCGCCAGCCGCCGCAGGAGAAGCGCATTGTTGGCGGCATCGAGGTCGGCGCCGGAAAGGTCATCGCGGCCCGAGAACCGCTTGGTGCGGACGCCCGGCTCCCCGCCGAGTGCGTCCACGCGGAGGCCGGAGTCGTCGGAGAGGACGGGCCGTCGGAGCCGGCGGGCAAAGTAGAGGGCCTTGGCCACGGCGTTGCCGCGGAACGTGTCGTAGACCTCGATCCCCTCCTCCTCCTCGAGGTGCTCGACGCCGAGGTCGGCGAGCGTCTCCACGTGCAGATCCAGCGGTGCGAGGATGCGCTCGATCTCGGCGGCCTTGTGGGCGCTCCGAGTGGCCAGGACCAGGGTAGTGCTCACGGGGACTCGAGCGCGGCCGCCTGCCGCCGGTGTACCTCCCGGATCCCGGCCGTGGCGAGGGAGAGGAGCTGGTCGAGCTCGGCGCGCGTGAACGTCGTCTGCTCGCCCGTCCCCTGGACCTCCACGAGGCCGCCGCTCTCCAGCATGACCACGTTCATGTCCACGTCCGCGGCCACGTCCTCGACGTATTCCAGGTCGAGCCGGGGCTCGCCGCCCACCACGCCCACGCTCACGGCCGCCACGGACTCCCGCATCGGCGATGCGGCAACGTGCCCCTGCTCCACCAGCCAGCGGCAGGCGTCCGCCAGCGCCACGGCGCCGCCCGTGATGGCGGCCGTGCGCGTGCCGCCGTCGGCCACGAGGACATCGCAGTCGATGATGACCTGGCGCTCGCCGAGGGCGGCGAGGTCCACGGCGGCGCGGAGGGAGCGGCCGATGAGGCGCTGGATCTCCTGCGTCCGGCCGCCGAGGCGGGTGCGCTCCCGGCCGGTGCGCGTCTGGGTCGAGCGGGGCAGCATTGCGTACTCCGCGGTCACCCAGCCCAGCCCGCTCCCCCGCCGCCAGGTCGGGACATCCGGCTGGACGGAAGCGGTGCACAGCACTTCCGTCCGACCGAAGCGGACGCGGCACGAGCCTTCGGCGTAGGGAGCCACTCGCCGCTCCAGCGTGACGCGGCGAAGCTCATGGTTGCTGCGGTCGGTGCGGGGTTCAGCCACGATCCTCCAGGCGTTCAATGAGTTGTGTGGTGGAGCGTCCCTCCACGAACGGCAGGATCACCACCTCGCCGCCCGCTTCCCGGACTTCCGCGGCGCCCACCACGTCGTCCGCGCGGTAGTCACCGCCCTTCACCAGGATGTCCGGCAGGAGCGCCGCGATCAGCTGCCGGGGCGTGTCCTCGTCGAAGGCGACGACCGCGTCGACGCAGCCGAGGCCCGCGAGGACGTAGAGCCGGTCCTCCAGCGGCACCACGGGGCGCCCCACTCCCTTTAGCCGGCGCACGGAAGCATCCGTGTTCACGCCCACCACCAGCGCGTCACCGAGTGCGCGGGCGGCGAAGAGGTAGGCCACGTGACCGCGGTGGAGCAGGTCGAAGCAGCCGTTGGTGAAGACCAGGCGACCATCGCGGGGTCGGCCGTGGCGCCGGATCAGGAGCTCACGCTCCAGCACCTTCTCCTCGGGGGCGCGGATGGGGGCAGCCATGCTCACGACCAGCGAGCGCGGGCCGTTTCCACGTCGGCCGCGCCAGGGTGTACGGGGAGCCCGGTAGGCGAGTCGGCGCCGGAGTCGTCGTGGAAGATGAGCTTGAGCAGCGGCGGCGCGATGAACGTGCTGAAGATCACCATGATCAGCACGGCGCTGAACACTTCCGAGGAGAGGATGTGGTGGTTGAGCCCGAGCTGGGCGAAGATCAGCCCCACCTCGCCACGGGGGATCATGCCGACGCCCACGGCCAGGTGGTTGAGCTTGTGCTTGCCCCAGCCCACGCTGTAGCCGGCCACCACCTTGCCGACCACGGCAATGACGAGGAGCACGCCGCCGACCTGGAGGACGCCCCAGTTGAAGTCCGCCGACCATGGCAGGAAGAGGCGCACGTTCACGGCCGCGCCCACGGAGACGAAGAAAATGGGCGTGAAGATGTCGGCCACGGGCTTGATGCGGTCCTCGATGACATCGAACTGGTTGGTCGAGCTGAGGACGATGCCCGCTGCGAAGCTGCCGATGATCATGGCCGACCCGGCGAGGCCGGCCAGCGCGCCGAACAGGAGCGCGAACGAGAAGGCGCTGACCAGGAGGACGCCGCGGACGCGGAGCGTGTCAATGAGCCCGAAGAGGCGGGGGGCCACCCAGTTGCCGACGATCACGGCGGCCACGAGGAATCCCACGGCGATGATGAACGTCCGCACGACGCCGAGCGGGCTGAGTGCGGCGCCGGACGCGAGCCCGCTGACAATGGCGAGGATGACGAGGCCGAGCACATCGTCGACCACGGCGGCGCCGATGATGATCCGGGCCTCGCGCGTGTGGATCCGGCCAAGGTCCGTGAGGACGCGGGCGGTGATGCCGACGGAGGTGGCCGTGAGCGTGGCGCCGGCGAAGATGGCAACGATGGTGTCGGTGATGTCGCCAGGGTGGGTCCCGATGGACGGGCGGACGATGAACCAGTAGAGGAAGCCGAGGCCGAACGGGACGATGACGCCCACCAGGGCCACCAGGGTGGCGGAGGTCCCCACGCGGAACATCTCGCGAAGGTCGGTTTCCAGGCCGATCTCGAAGAGCAGGATGGCGACGCCGACTTCGGCGAGCAGGGTCACGATCTCGGCCATGGGGCCGGAGGTGGGAATGATTCCGAGGACGCTGGAGCCGAGCAGCACGCCGGCGACGAGCTCCCCCAGCACTGCAGGCTGGCCGATCCGCTCCGCGATCTCCCCGATGCCCTTCCCGAAGATCAGGATCGCGATCAGAACGAGGAAGAACTGCTCGGGGCGGATCGCTTCTACCACTGGGACTGGGCTCCGTCGACCATCTGTTTGATCAGGTCCTCGATGGCAGTCTTCTGCGCGACCTCATCCGAGTCTTCGTCGGGGCGGTACACTCCCTTCCCCACCAGGCTCTGCGCGTCCCAGAGGACCACGTTCCGGCGCACGTCGATGAGCTCGATCTTCACCCCGATCTGCACCTCGTGCGAGACCACCTCCGCGGCCGGCTGCCCCGCCGTACCCGGGCGGTAGTTCTGGGCCACGTCGTCGTAGCGGGTGATGCTCCCCCGGACGATGGCATCCGCCGTCTCCTCGCCGCCCACGCGAACCCCCAGCTGACCGGGGAGGCGGTCCAGCATCTGGGAGTAGAGCTTCTGCTCCAGCCCGAACTGGGGCGTGGTGTTGTCGAACGGCGCGATGTAGAGGGTGCGTATGGAGGACGGGAAACCGCCGCCCTCGAAGCCGTAATTGCAGCTCGAGAGGAAAAGGGCGCCCACGGCCAGCAGGAGGAGCCGGTTAACGATCCGGCTCCCAGATCCCGGGCGGGAACGACTCCACCGTATCCGTTTGCTCCACATTCAACAGAAGCTCCATGTTCGCCGCACGGTCCCGGTACAGCGCGCTTCCGGGAACGGTTCCGCGGTAATCCTTCAGCTCCACCCGTGCGGTGCCGCCGCGGCGCTCCCACGAGGCGCGCGCGAGCCGGCCGCGGACGAGGGAATAGACCAGCCGACCGTCGGGCAGCTCGTAGAACAGCGCCGTACCCTCGTCGTCATGACTCGTGCCCAGGAGTACCGCCCCGTCCGGCGGCGCGACCACGCCGAGCACCGCCCACATGAGCGCGGGCGGCGGGAGCCGGACCTGCCCCTCGCCGCCACCGGGTAGCCGTAGCTCGTGCTCCACCAGCGCCGCGGTGAGGTAGCCATCGCCACCGGGCCCGAAGAGGTCGAGCCTCGCCCGGTACTCCGGCGCGATCCTGGCCACGCCGCGGCCGTGGAACCGCGCACTGCCGTCCTGCGCCTGCCAGGCGAAAACGACGCGGAGCGGCGTCTGCGGCGCGGTAGCGCGAACGGCCTCGGCTGCGAGCGAAGGCTCCAGCGTGGTGGGCACGGCGCGCCCCGCGCAGGCGGTGGCTGCCGCGGCCACGACAAGGGCCGCAGCGCTTCGAAGGTGCACGGGATCAGGCCAGACGAAAAACATACCGGCGCGTCGAGAAGAGCGTCAACTGTGGAGGAGCGCCCGGACATCCTCGGGCAGTCGCCGGGGCGAGCCGCCGGGGTCGAGGCAGATCAGGGTGGTGCGCGCGGTGGCGAGGCGGCCCGGCGAAGGCTCGAGCCGCTCGACCTCGTAGGTGAAGGTGACCGTCCGTGATTTCAGGCTCTCCAGCGTGGTTCGGACGCGGATCAGGTCGTCGTAGCGACCGGCGCCGGTGTAGCGGACGGACGCTTCGGACACGGCCAGGAACTGGCCGCGTCGCTCCATCTCGGCATAGGTCAGGCCAAGCCCGCGCATGAGCTCCGTTCGGCCGACCTCGCACCAGGCCAGGTAGTTGGCGTGGTAGGCCACGCCCATCTGGTCGGTTTCCGCGTAGCGGATCCGGAACGGCTCGGTGACGTGCGCGGTCATGCGCCGTACGGGACCCATATGTTCTTCACCTGCGTGGCGCGACGCAGGAATTCCGGCCCTTCTCCCTCCATCACCTCGAGCCAGCGACGCGGCCGGACGTCCACCCAGGTCTGCTTCATGTTCGACGCCGATTCACGCTCCACGACCTCCCCGAGGTCGGGCGCGCCGAAATGCCAGACGGCGTCCACATCGTAGTGGGCGGCCAGGACCGGGACGAGACCGGCGCCATCCCCGGTCACGATGTTCACCACGCCGCCGGGGATGTCGGACGTGTCCAGGACCTGGTAGAGGTCCGTGGCCACCAGCGGCGCGCGGCCGGACGGGATCGCCACCACGGCGTTCCCGGTGGCGATGAGCGGCGCGACCAGCGACACGAGCCCGAGCAGCGGGAACGGCTCGGGCGCGGCCACGCCTACCACGCCAAGGGCTTCGGGCATGGCGATCGTGACGTTGCGGATCGGCGTGTGGTGCACGGCGCCGTCCCACTTGTCCGCCCACGCGGCGTAGCTGAACAGGCGACGGATGGCCGCGTCCACCTCGCGGCTCGCGTCCGGCCGCGGGGCGCCGGTGAGGGCGCGGATGCGCGCGCCGAACTCATCGCTGCGGGCGGCCAGGTTCTCGGCCAGGTAATAAAGCACCTGCGCCCGGCCGTGTGCCGGCGTGGCGGCCCACTTCGGCTGCGCCCGGTGGGCGGCCTCGACCGCGTTGCGGATGTCCTTCCGGTTGCCGGCGCCCACCTCCCCGATGCGCCGGCCATCCGGGGCGAGCACGTCGAGGGAGTACCCCGAATCCGGTCGCGCCTGCTTGCCGCCAATGTACAGCTTGGCGGTGCGGTCGATCAGGGGCGCGGCGGCCGAAGCTGCTGCGTCGTCCTCGGTCGCCGCAGCGATCCCGGCGTCGTCCTCGGTCGCCGGTGCGTCCTCGCGCTCCTTCTCCCAGGCGGGCTGGAGGTACTGCCACAGCCCTTCCTTCCCGCCCTCGCGGCCGAAGCCGCTCTCGCGGTACCCGCCGAAGCCGGACGCCGCGTCGAAGAGGTTGGTGGAGTTGACCCAGACGGTGCCGGCCTTGATGCGCGGGGCCAGGTCGAGGGCGACGTTGATGTTCTCCGTCCAGATGCTCGCGGCCAGGCCGTAGAGCGTGTCGTTGGAGAGATCCACGGCCTCGTCGGGCGTCCGGAACGTCATGAGGACCACGACGGGGCCGAAGATCTCCACCTGGGCCACGGTGGCCGCCGGTGCCACATCGGAGATCACGGTGGGCGGGTAGAACCACCCGTCGCGGGGGCAGGCCCACGAAGGCTGCCAGATGCGGGCGCCCTCCTCCCTGCCCTGGTCCACCAGACGCGTGATCCGCTCCAGCTGGACGGGTGCGACGATGGCGCCGACGTCCACGCTCTTGTCCAGCGCGGGTCCCATGCGCAGCCGCTCCATGCGGTCGCGCAGCTTCTGGAGCAGGCGCGCGGCCACGCCCTCCTGGACGAGGATGCGGGAGCCGGCGCAGCAGACCTGGCCCTGGTTGAACCAGATGGCATCGACCACGCCCTCCACCACGCTGTCCAGGTCCGCGTCCTCGAACACCACGAACGGCGACTTGCCGCCCAGCTCCAGGGAGATGTGCTTGCCGCTTCCGGCCGTGGCGCGGCGGATGATGCGCCCCACTTCGGTGCTGCCGGTGAACGCGATCTTGTCCACGTCCGGGTGGGCGACGAGGGCGGCGCCGGTCTCGCCGTCGCCGGTGACCACGTTGAGCACGCCGGGCGGGAGCCCGATGGCCTGGCACAGCTGGGCGAAGCGGAGGGCGGTGAGCGGCGTGAACTCGGCCGGCTTCAGCACCACGGTGTTCCCGGTGGCCAGGGCCGGCGCGACCTTCCACGCCAGCATGAGGAGCGGGAAGTTCCACGGGATGATCTGCCCCGCGACGCCGAGCGGAACGTGGTCGCGCAGCTCCGGATCGCGGTCCAGCAGCTGGGCCCAGCCGGCGTGGTGGTAGAAGTGCCGGGCGACGAGGGGAATGTCGATGTCCCGGGACTCGCGGATCGGCTTGCCGTTGTCCAGCGACTCCAGCACAGAGAAGAAGCGCGCGTGCTTCTGGAGCTGACGGGCGATGGCGTAGAGGTACCGGGCGCGCACGTGGCCCTCGAGCGCCGACCACGCCGGGAACGCGGCGCGGGCGGCGCGTACGGCGGCGTCGACATCGTCTGCGGAGCCCTGGGCGACCCGGGTCAGGACGTCGCCGGAGGAGGGGTCGTGGACGTCGAAGTGCTCGCTGGCGGTGGGCTCGGTCCAGCGGCCGCCGATGAAGTGGCCGAACGGGCCGGCGCTGCCGATCCAGGCGCGGACTTCCGCCGGACTCTCGGGCGCGGGGCCATACTCGAGCGTCTCCATGAGACGCGGGACTGTCGCAGTGTCGTCGGTCATGCCATCGGGTGTCGGTGGGCTGCGGAGTAGCGGCCCGTGACGAAGTGCTCGATCTGCCGCTCGATGTCGCCCAGCAGGGAGCTGGCACCGAAGCGGAAGCGCTCGGGGCGTGTCCACTCCTCGCCCAGCTCTTCCTTCATCAGGACGAGCCACTGGAGCGCATCCTTCGCAGTGCGGATCCCGCCCGCGGGCTTGAACCCGGCGGCGTGACCGGTGCGCTCGAGATAGTCGCGCACCGCGCGCGTCATCACGACCCCCACGGGGAGCGTTGCGTTCACGGGCTCCTTGCCGGTGGACGTCTTGATGAAGTCGGCGCCGGCCATGAGACAGACGCGGCTGGCCCGGGCCACGCTGGTGAGCGTGCCCAGCTCGCCGGTGGCGAGGATCGTCTTCATGTGGGCATCGCCGCACGCCTCGCGGAACACGCGCACCTCGTCGTACAGCGCCTGCCAGTTCCCCGTCAGGACGTGGGCCCGGCTGATGACGATGTCGATCTCCTCCGCGCCCGCCTCCACCGACGCCCGGATCTCGGCCACCCGCTGCTCGAACGGGCTCTGGCCCGCCGGGAACCCGGTGGAGACCGCCGCCACGGGGATGCCTGATCCGCGGAGCGCCTCCACGGCCGTGGGGACGAGGGCGTGATAGACGCACACAGCGGCCACGCGCAACGCGTCCGGCTCCAGGCCCACCGCCTCCAGGAGGTCGGCGCGGACGGGCTGGCGCGCCTTGGCCGCGAGCCGTCGGACGGTGCCCGGGGTGTCATCGCCGGAGAGCGTGGTCAGGTCGATGCAGGAGACGGCCCGGAGCAGCCACGCGGCCTGCCATTCCTTCTTCACCGACCGGCGCGCTCCGAGGCTGGCCGCGCGGCGCTCCACGGCGCTCCGGTTGACGCGCGTATCCCGGACCCAGGCGAGGTCCAGCGGTATGCCCGGATTCCGCCCGTCCCTGGCGGGTGCGGGCCGATAGGGGGTCAGGGACCTGACCCCGCCGCTTCGATCACTCGTTTTCGTCGACACGGCCGTGAAGATAGGCCTTTCCCGGGGGAGGCGTCCAGTGACGGCGGTTCCGTGGTGGTGGCCACGGGACGGTAGCAGGGCGGGAGCGGGGGGATTAGCTTCGGCGACCATGAAACCCGTGTTCATCGCATCGGACGTACACCTGGGGGCCGTGCCGCTGGAGACGGAGCGGGCATTCCTCCGCTTCCTCGAGCACGTGGGTGAAGCGGGGAGCCGGCTGATCATCCCGGGGGACCTCTTCGACTTCTGGTTCGAGTACGGCGACATCATCCACGGCCGCCATTTCCGCGTGCTGGCCGCGCTGGCGTCCCTCGTGGACGCGGGCACGCCCGTGCTGGTGATGGGCGGGAACCACGACGCGTGGGGCGGGCGCTTCCTCGAGGAGCAGGTCGGCGTGGAGTTCCACGCGGGGCACGTCCGCACCGAGATCGCCGGCCGCCCCGCCCTTCTGGCCCACGGCGATGGCCTCGGTCGTGGCGACCTGAAGTACCGCGCCCTCAAGCGTGTGCTCCGCAGCCGCCCGGCGGTCTGGAGCTTCCGCGCGCTGCACCCGGAGCTGGGCTTCCGGCTCGCGCGGCGGGTGTCCAGCACGGAAGCCAAGTCGGACGCCGACCCGGGGAAACGCGGGCGGGCGGATTACATCGAGGAGTGGGCGCGCCAGACCCTGCTATCGGATCCGGCGCTGGCGTGGGTGGTCTGCGGCCATTCGCACCTGCCCGCAGTGGTGGAGGTGGAGCCCGGCCGGCACTACCTGAACGCCGGCGACTGGCTCACCCACTGGAGCTATATCACCGTCCCGGGCGACGGCGCGCCCCGGCTGCAGCGCTGGGAGGATCGCGCCGGCTCTGGCTGAGGGGCCAGCGGCGGCTCCGCGGCTAGCGACCGTCCCGCATCCGCTCGACGTGCGATCCCAGCTCGTCGATCTCCACGTGGGCCACATCGGTGATGAGATCACCGACGAAGCGGCGGCCGACCTCCTTGAAGCGGGCGGGCGAGTCGCTGACGAAGAAGCCGTGGCTCGGTGACGACCCGGCGCTGCGCTCCAGCCCCTCCCGCCGCAGGATCTCCTGCACCGCCCTGGCCGTCTCCTCGCCGGAGTCGACCAGCTTCACGGCTTCACCCATCTCGGTGGCGAGGGTCGGCTTCAGCAGCGGGTAGTGCGTGCAGCCGAGGATCACCACGTCCACGTCCACCTCCTTGAGGGGGCGGAGGTACTCGGCCGCGACGGCCGTGGTGACGGGGTGGTCGGTCCAGCCTTCCTCCACCAGCGGCACGAAAAGCGGGCACGGCTGAGAGTAGACCCGCGCTTCCTCCCCCAGGCGGACGCGGACGGCGAGGTCGTAGGCGCCCGAGGCAATGGTGCCGGCAGTGCCCAGGACGCCGATGCGGCCCGTGCGCGTGGCAGCCACGGCCGCGTCCGCACCGGGCTCGATCACACCCACCACCGGGATCTCCAGCTCATCGCGCAGCACCACCTCCGCGTGGGCGGTGGCCGTATTGCACGCGATCACCAGCAGCTTGATGTCCCGCGCCAGGAGAAAGCGGGCGGCCTCGCGGGCGAAGCGCCGGACGGTGGCGGGAGACTTGGATCCGTACGGTACGCGGGCAGTGTCGCCGAAGTAGAGGATCGACTCGTGCGGCAGCCGGTGCACCAGCGCCTGCACCACCGTGAGGCCGCCGAACCCCGAATCGAACACGCCAATGGGCCGGTCACCGTCGACGGCCTCGTGGAGCGAGCTCATGGTCGCCTCCGGGGCACGGCAAGGCGCACTCCCACGGAAACGGCGCGGTAGCCGGCGGGCTCGACGTCGATCGTCGCCGGGAAATCGGAGAGCTGCGCGTTCACGTACGCGTCCACCCCGGACGCCAGGACCCAGAAGATGGACCACGCGATCCAGTCCTGGCGTTGCTGCTTGCGGCCGCGCACCAGCTTGCGCAGGTCGTTCCCCGTGGAGTCGGCCCGCACGGCCGTGTCGACGACGTTCGGGAACGAGTCGATCTGGGCCCGCATGGAATCGGGGTCCGGCGCAGCGGCGACCAGCGAGTCCACGATCTCGGAGCGTCGCCGATCGAAGAGCTCCTCGGCGGTGTGGATGCGCACCGCGTTGCGGAAGTTCATGTACCAGTTCCCCGCCCAGCCGGCGAAATAGATGCCACCGCGGAAGTTGGAGCCGAACGCGGCCTGGCCCCAGCCGGGGACGAGCATGGACCGGATCATCGCATCGCGCGGCGCCATCGGTCGGACGGTGTCGCCGGCCGCCGGTTCCACCTCGACGGTGGTCTCGGGGGTGACGATGACGGAGTCCACCGGCACCTGCGAGGTGTCGCCGACCTGTGCGCGGAGCGGCGAGGCGGCGAGGAGCAGGAGGGCGGCGGGGAGAAGCCAGCGGCTCATCCCGGACCGGGGCCGACGAGGATGGGGAGCGCGGCCGGGACCAGCCGCAGGGAGAGTCGGCGCAGGCCGGGCGGCTCGTGCAGCTCCCCGTCCAGCTGGAAGAAGATCGGGTCGGGTCCGAGCGCCTCGATGTCGACGGTCGTGGCGCGGAACATCTCCACCTCCGGGTGCTGCTCGTGCTTGCCGCGCATGATCTGCGGGAGGGCGCGCATGGCGCCGAAGAACGAAAGCTCGTTGACGATACAGATCTCGAACACACCGTCCCCAGGTTCCGCGCTCGGGCAGATCCAGAATCCGCCCCCGATGCACCGGCCGTTCGCCACCGCGATGATCATCGTGTCCCGCTCGATGACCTCGTCGTCCATGCGGATGCGGAACGGGATGGCGCGATAGCTCACGAGCGAGCGCAGGACCGCGGCCAGGTACTTCGTGATGGCCGGGCTCGGCCGCCCCCGTCGGCGCTGCACCTGCCGGACCACTTCCACGTCGATCCCCGTCCCTGCCGCATTGACGAACCACTGAGATCGCCCCTCCCACTCGGCGACCGCGGCGTCGAAGCGGCGGAGGTCGTGGGCGGCGATGATGTCGAGGGACGCCTCCAGGTCACCGAGCGGGCCGATGAGCTTGGCAAAATCGTTGCCGGTGCCCACGGGCAGCACGGCCAGGACGGGCCCATCCACCCCCTGGGCCAGCGCCTTGAGCAGGCCGTTGGCGACTTCGTGAATCGTGCCGTCTCCGCCCGCAGCGATGATGATGTCGTAGCGGGCGCGAGCGGACTCCAGCCCGAGCGTCACCGCCTCGCGCGGCCCCGTGGTGGAGACGATGTCCGCCTCGATCCCGCGGCGCTCGAGGCCCACGAGGATCCGCTCGGCAGCGGTGCCGGCCCGGCCATCCCCGGCCGTGGGGTTCAGAATCACGCGTGCTCTGGGCATGCGCCGGATGGTACGCGGGGCCGCGCGGCCGGTCAATCGCCCAGGACGCGGCCCAGCGCGTCCCGGATGGCGTCGGGCGCGAAGCCGCGGCGCGCCAGGTGCCCGTAGAGCCGATGTCGTGCCCGGGCCGCGTCGTCCCGCGACGCCCGGGCCGCCTCCACCACCCGGGCGTTCCGCCGCAGCCACGCCTCGGCCGCGTCCGTGGCCAGAGCGAGCTCGTCCACGTCCTCGGCGTCGAGGACCCGCTCGATGGCCGACGCGGCCACGTCCCGGGCCACACCCTTCTTCCTGAGCTCCTGGAGCAGCCCCACGCGACCGCGGGGACGGAGGCGGAGGCGATCGCGGATGAACGCGTCCGCGAACGCGTCGTCGTCCAGGTAGCCTCGCTCGTCCAGCCAGCCCATGGCCTGCTCGATGGCGCCGCCGCTCAGCGATTTCCGCTCCAGCCGCCGGCGCAGCTCCGCCCGCGAACGCGCACGATGTGAGAGGAGTGAGAGGGCGGCATCGCGCGCGCGGAAGATCTCGTCCTCCCGCTCCAGCCGCTCGAGGTCGGCGGCATCCAGCTCTGCGCCCACGCGCAGCCCGTGGGAGGCCACCAGCTCCAGCGCGAGCTCGGCCACGGGCGCGTCCTGGCCGGCCACATGGAGGCGGACCCGCTCGCGGCGGGGGTGGCGCTTGAGGGAAGTGATGCGCATGCGGGGAAAGGAAAGGAGGGAGTCGGGGCGGCGCAATGGGAAACCGGGAACCGGCGCCGTGCGCCGTCGCCGGCGCGCACCGCGCGTCGTTCGGATCGGGGGAGGCGGGCGCCCGGGGTGGGGCGTATCTTGGAAAGGTCGTGGACCGATCCAATGGAGAGACCTCGTGAGACACGCTGCCGTGCTGCTGTTCCTGGGAACGATCGCCACCGGGTGCGCCACCGCATCGCCGCCCGCGTCCGCCGGACCGGCGCCCGTGGCGGCGCCCGAGTCGCCGAGCGCGGAGAACGCGGCACAGCGACACCTGGAAGTCCACTGGGTTCGGAGCTCGGCGGAGTACCGTGCCCTCACGTTCCAGGTCTACCGGGACGCGGGCGCGCGGATCGAAGCGCTGGCGCCCGGACTCGGGACGGGCGACTGGGCGGTGGCGCTGGACGCGGACGAAACGGTGCTGGACAACAGCGAGTTCGAGCGTCGCCTGGCCGAGAGCGGCGAGGCGTTCGAGGAGCGCATGTGGGACGAGTGGGTCAACGAGGAAGCGGCGGGAGCCGTGCCCGGTGCGGTGGAGTTCATCCACCTGGTCCAGAGCCTCGGCGGCCGCGTGGTGATCGTGACCAACCGGGACCAGCGCCTGTGTCCGGCCACGAAGCGGAACCTGGTCGCCCTGGGCGTTCGACCCGCCGTGGTGCTGTGCGAGACGGACACGGGTGAGAAGGAGCCGCGCTACCGCATGGTGGAGCGCGGGACCGCGGCGCCGGACCTCCCGCCGCTGGACATCGTGATGTGGGTGGGGGACAACATCAAGGACTTCCCGGGGCTCGACCAGTCGGTGCGCGATGCCCCGCCGGAAGCGCTGGCCGCGTTCGGGCGAAGCTTCTTCATCCTCCCGAACCCCATGTACGGCAGCTGGATCGGCAACGCCTGGCGCTGACGCGGGTGGCGGGAGCGTGTGGGAATCGAACCCACCAGCCGGGGTTCAGCCCCGGCTCAACGCTTTTGAAGAGCGCGCCAGCCACCAGACCAGATCCGCCCCCTCGCTCCGCGTCCACCCTTCCCGGCCAAGGCTAACGCCCGTCGGGAAGGTCCGGCAAGCCGTTCGGGCCCCGCTACACCGCGGCGGCCAGCGCATCCCGCAGCGCGGCGATGTCGTCGGCGTCGTTGTACACGTTGGGCGACACCCGCACGGCGCTCCCCCGGAGCGAAACGTAGACGGACCGCTGCTCGAGCGCCGCCCGCACTTCCTCGTTGTCCAGTGCCCCGGTGGCGCGGAGCCCGAACAGGTGGGCGGCGCGGCCGGCCTCTTCGTCCGCCTCGAACCCGAGCTCCGGCACGGCGGCGAACAGGTCGGCCGTGAGGGCGCGGCAGTACGCCTCGATGGCCGCCGGGCTCCAGGCCGTGACCTGCTCCAGCGCCGCGATCGCCATGGGCATGAGCGCGAAGTTGCTGCGCCCGCCCACGTCGTAGCGTGCGGCGGCCGGCCGGTAGGCATCGTTGTAGGCGACGAGGTTCCTGAAATCTTCGCTCCCCTCCCGCGCCAGCCACGTCTCCTCCAGCGGCGTCCCACCGTCGTAGCGCGGTCCGAACCAGCCGAAGCCCACGGAGTACGGGCCCAGCAGCCACTTGTACGCCGCGCACACCAGCGCGTCCGGGCGGACCACCTCCACATCGAACGGCGCGGCGCCGACCAGCTGTGTGCCGTCCACCACGAACGCCGCTCCCTGTTCCCTGGCCCGCGCGCCGATGGAAACCAGGTCGAACACGGTGCCATCCGTCCAGTGCACCGGGGCGAGCGCCACCACGGCCGTGTCCGCGTCGATGGCCTCGAGGAGGCGGGCGCTCCAGGAGCGACTCCGACCCCGGACTTCCGCGGGAGCGGCCACCACCCTCAGCTCGGCGCCGCTCTCCCGGGCCAGGCGCCGCCATGGCAGCGCGTTGCTCGGGAACTGACCCTCCGCCATGATGATGTTCTGGCCCGGGGAAACGGGTGTATTCCTGGCCGCCACCGAGATCCCGTACGACACCGCCGGGAGGATCGCCACGCGCTCCGGCTCGGCCGACCCCACCAGCCCCGCGAACAGCCGCCTCGCCTCGTCCGCACCCGCGAAGAAATCGCGCGTGCTGACGTCCATGGGGAAACGCTTTCGCACCACCGCCGCGAGCCCGGCCGCCTCCACTCGCTTCGGCAGCGGCGACATGTACGCGCCATTCAGGTAGTGCGCGCCATCGGGGAGGGAGAACGCGTGTTTCTGGCAGTCGAGCATGGAGCGATCCCGGGCAACGGGTGACGGGTGACGGGCGCGCGCAGCCCACGCCCGCGTCCGGCAGACTACGACCCCGTCGCCCGCAACGGCAAGATGACTCCGCGGCCGGGCGGCCCCTGTTGGCTGGCGCGACGGCGGGATACGTTCGGCGCGGCGCGGGACGCATACGGGGGAAAGCATGTCGGAGCGGGCTGCAGAAGGGGCGGGCGGGCGGGCGTTGATCCCGGCGGGGATCCGGTTCATGGCGGGCGCCGCGTTCTTCTTCAGCATCATGAGCCTGCTGGTGAAGACGGCGGGCCAGCGGCTGCCGGTCCAGGAAGTGGTGCTGGCGAGGTCGGCGGTAGGCGCCGGCCTGAGCTGGTGGTACCTGCAGCGCCGAGGGATCCCGGCGCGCGGGACGCGCCGCGGGCTCCTCTTCCTGCGCGGGCTTCTGGGCTATGGCGCGTTGAGCTGCTTCTTCTTCGCCGTGGTGCACCTGCCGCTGGCCGACGCCACGGTCATGCAGTACACGAACCCGGTCTTCACGGCCGTGCTGGCGGCGATCTTCCTCTCGGAAGCGCTCCGAATCCGGGACGTGGGCCTGGTCCTCCTGAGCCTCATGGGCGTCGTTCTGATGATGCGGCCCGGGTTCCTGTTCGGGGGCGGTGGCGTGCGACTGGACCCGGTGGCAGTCGGGATCGCGCTCCTCGGCGCGCTTTTCAGCGCCACCGCCTATGTGGTGGTCCGGCACCTGACGCGGACCGAAGACCCGCTGGTGATCGTCTTCCATTTCGCCATTGTGGCCACGGTCGCGTCCATTCCCTTCACGATCGCGCACGCTACCCCGCCCACGGCCGTGGAGTGGCTCGCGCTGATCGGGATCGGCGTGGTCACGCAGGTCGCGCAGATCTTCCTGACGCGCGGGCTCCGGGAGGAGCGTGCCGGCCGGGCCATGACGGTGGGGTACCTGCAGATCGTGTTCGCGGCGGCGTGGGGCGTGCTGTTCTTCCACGAAGTGCCGGACGCGTGGGCGTTCGCCGGTGCGGGCTTGATCGTGATCGGTACCGCTGGGGTGGCGCGCAGCCACTGATCGGCATGCATCCTGCCCCGATCGTCGCGTCGCGGACGCGAACGGCGGGGGGCGACCGGTGGGACTCGACAAGCTGACGGCGCTGTGGAACCGGGCGAAGGACAGCCTGTGGTTCGTCCCCGCCATGATGACTCTGGCGGCGGGCGGCCTCGCGTACGCGGCGGTCTGGCTCGATCTGGCCGGGGTGCTCCCCCGCTCGCAGGCCAGCATCTGGATCTTCAGCGGGAGCGCGTCGGGCGCCCGCGGTGTGCTGACCGCCATCGCATCGGGGTTCATCACGGTGACCGGCGTGGTGTTCTCCGTCACGATCGTCGCGCTCCAGCTGGCGTCCACACAGTTCACCCCGCGCATCCTCCGCAACTTCATGGCGGACCGCGGCAACCAGGTGGTGCTGGGCGCGTTCATCGGGACGTTCACGTACGCGCTGCTGGTGCTCCGCGTGGTGCGCGGCGGCGACGGGTCCGGCGCGCTGGCTGGCGGGAGCGCGGAGTCCACCGCGTTCGTTCCCAATATCGCGGTCACGGGCGCGGTGGTGCTGGCCATCGTGAGCATCGGGCTGCTCATCTACTTCATCGACCACTCGGCCCGCTCGGTGCAGGCGTCCTCCATCATCCACAGGGTCACGGACGACGGCATGCGCGCGCTCCAGCGACTCCTGCCGGAGACCGTGGGCGTGCCCACGCACGATGAAGTGGAGTCGGTCATCCCGGCGTCGCTGGGGAACGTGATCGTTGCGGAGCGAAGCGGCTACGTGCAGGGGCTGGATCACAGTGCGCTGCTGGAGCTCCTGGACCGTGGCAGCCTCACGATCCGGATCGAGCGACGCGTGGGCGACTTCCTCCTCCCGGGCACCGCGGTGGCCACGGTCTGGCCAGCGGGAACCGACATCGACGGCGACGGCACGGTGGACACAGTGCGTGACGCTTTCATCGTGGGCCGACAGCGAACGCCGCACATGGACCTCGAGCTGGCGCTGATCGAGCTCGTGGACGTGGCCGTGAAGGCGCTCTCGCCCGGCATCAACGACCCGACCACGGCCACGTTGTGCGTCGATCGGATCATCGAGCTGCTCCTCGCCTTCGCACAGCGCACCCTCCCGGGCCGCGTCCGCCGCTCCGATCACGGCCGCGGCGCTCTCGTTCTCCCGCGCCCCGAGTTCGGCAGCCTCATGACCGTGTCGTTCGATCAGATCCGTCATTTCGGCGCCGGCAACCCGCGCTTCGCCATCACGCTGCTGGACCGGCTGGAGCAGCTGGGGACCCTGGTGCCCCACGGGCATCGCCCGACGGTGGCACGCCACGCGGCCGCCACGCTCCGGACCGCATCCACCCGCGTGGAAGAAGGATCGGATCGGGCGCAGCTGCGCCGCACCGGTGAGCGGGTCCTGGCCGCGCTGTCACCTCCCTGAGCGCGCGGTGGCGCGGGCATCGTCGTTGCCAGCGACTGCCGCGCCGCTATCTTTCGGGCGTCATGAAGATCCGCTACCTGGACGGCGACCGCCTGCGCCGCGCCCTGATCGCCGCGTGCGACCACGCGCGTCGGGGGAAGTCCGAGCTGAACCGGATCAACGTGTTCCCGGTTCCGGACGGCGATACGGGCACGAACCTGGCCCTGACCGTCTCCTCGGTCTCCGACGAGCTCAGGCGCAACACGGACTTCGGCGTGGGCGCCGTGGCGAAGGCGGCCGCCGAGGCGGGCGTTCTCGGCGCGCGCGGCAACTGCGGGATGATCCTGTCGCACTGGCTGATCGGCCTCTCCGAATCGTTCCGCGAACGGGGCCGCGTGCACGTGGACGAGCTGAAGACGGCGCTGCGCCGCGCGGCCGACCACATCTACGCGTCCCTCGACAAGCCGGTGGAAGGGACCATGCTGACGGTGATGCGGGCGGCGGCGGACGCGGCGGAAGAGTGCACGAGCCCGGATCTGGCCGAGCTCCACAGCCGCATCCTGACCCGGGCGCGCGAGGCGCTGGCCCGCACGCCGGACATGCTGCCGGCGCTCAAGAGGGCGGGCGTGGTCGATGCCGGCGCGAAAGGGTTCGTCCAGTGGCTGGAAGGGATCGGTGAGCTGCTGGAAGGTCAGCCCATCCAGCCCATCGAGCCCGCGCCCGACTACGGCGATGCCGAGCCCGTGGCCGCGGCCGAGTTTCCCGCCCATGACAGCCGCTACCGCTTCTGCACTGAAGCGCTCGTTCGCGGCAATGCGGTGCCGGCGGAAGCGGTGGTCCGGTCGGTCCTGCGCGAGCACGGCGATTCGCTGATCGTGATCCGCGGCGAGGACCTGCTGAAAGTCCACGTCCACACGGATGACCCGGAGCGCGTGTTCGCCTATCTGCGGACCGTGGGTCGCCTGGAGTCGCACAAGGCGGAGGACATGGAAGCGCAGCACCGGGCGGTCGGTCGGGGGACCGGCCTGGCCCGGCGCCCCGTCACCGTGGTGACCGACAGCGGCGCCGACCTGCCGGAAGCCGTGGTCCGCGCGCACGGCATCCACGTCGTGCCCCTCTCGCTGGTCTACGACACGCGCGTGCTGCGGGACGGGATCGACATCGACCCGGACACGTTCGTGGAGCGGCTCCGGCGCGACGAGCACCCCACCACCTCACAGCCCCCGCCCGCCGCGTTCTTCGAGTCCTACGACCGCGCGGCCGCGGACGGGGAAGCGATCGTGGCGGTGCTGCTGGCCTCGAGACTGTCGGGGACGTTCGCGTCGGCGCAGACGGCCGCCCGGCAGTTCGAGGGTGCCCGCGTCCACCTCGTGGATTCGCGCTCCGCGTCCGTTTCGGAGGGGCTGCTGACCATGAAGGCCGCAGAGCTCGCCGAGCTGGGGTGGGAGCCGGCAGACATCGTGACGGAGCTGAATCGTGTCCGCGACCAGTCCGGCATCCTCTTCACCGTGGACACATTCGACCGGCTGATCGCATCCGGCCGCGTGAGCCGCGGGCGGGCGTGGCTGGGGGGCCTGCTGGACATCAAGCCGATCCTGTACGTGGACCTCGAGGGCGCGGTTAAGCCGCTGGCAAAGGTCCGCGGCGCCGATGCGCTGCTCCCGCGCGTGCTGGGGATCCTGGAGGAGCGAATCGGGGACGCACGCCAGTTCCGCTTCGGCGTGGTCCACGTGGACGCGGCCGAGATGGCCGAGCGCGTACGGGAATCGCTCCGCGCGCGGTTCGGCGACCGTGATATCCTGCTTTCCCCCGCCACGCCCGTGATCGCCACGCACATCGGTCGGGGTGCGTGGGCGGTGGCCTACCAGGTGGAGGACTGAGGACGCGACCCCGGCAGCGGGCACGGCCCCCACTCGCGGCGCGCTCGCCGCTGCGGCCTCACGCCGTGGTCGCGATCGCGTCGATCTCCACCCGCACCCCCTTGGGCAGCGCGCTCACCTCGACGGTGGAGCGAGCGGGCTTGTGGGCGTCGAAGAACCGGCCGTAGACCTCGTTCATGGCCGCGAAATCACCGATCTCGGTCAGGTAGACGGTGGTCTTGAGCACGGAATCGAGGCTGGTGCCAGCCTCCTCCAGGATGGCCCGCAGGCTGCGCAACACGCGCTCGGTCTGCTGCGCCACATCGCCATCGATCACCTGCATGGTGGCCGGGTCGAGGGCGATCTGACCCGCGGTGAAAACCAGGTCGCCGAACCTGAGCGCCTGACTGTACGGCCCGATGGCCTGCGGCGCCGAGTCCGTGTGGACCGTCTTGATATCCGCCATTTCGTTTCTCCTCGATCAGTCGTTCACGCAGATGCGCCGGCGCTCCGCAGGTCGCGGACGCTCGCCTCGATCTCCGACGGTGCGACGGTGACCACGCCCGCCTTCCCCACTTCCACACCCGCCGCGTGCGTTGCCAGCAGCGCGCCCTCCTCCACCGTGCCACCGGCCGCGAGCGTTGCGGCAATGACGGCCACGACCGTATCGCCGGCTCCCGAGACGTCGTAGACGGACCGGGCCACGGCGGGAACGCGCATGTGCACGCCCTCGCCCGTCATCAGCGCCATGCCTTCGGAGCCGAGTGTCACCAGCAGGTTCTCGCAGCCGAGGTGCTTGCGCGTCCGATCCATCCACTCCGGATCTCCGGCCTGGACGCGGGCACGAAGCGCGTCACCCAGCTCCGCACGGTTCGGCTTGAAAACCGTGCTCCCGCCATAGCTGAAGAAGTGCTTCGCCTTCGGGTCCACCACCACGGGTATGTCCCGGCGCCGCGCCACATCCATCGCCGCATCGATCACCCCGGGGACCAGCACCCCCTTGTCGTAGTCCTCGAGGACCACGGCCCCCGCGCCCGCTGCAAGCGATTCGACGCGCTCGCACAGAAGGCTCACCGCTTCCGCTCCCAGCTCCCCGTCCTCTTCCCGGTCGTAGCGCGCCACCTGCTGATGGCCCACGAGCACGCGTGTCTTCATGGTGGTGGGCCGCCCCGGCACCTCCACCACGCCACTCGCCTCGATCCCCTGTGCTTCCGCCTCCTCGCGGAGCGTACGGCCGGCGGCATCGTCGCCGACCACGCCAAGCATGGCGGCGTGCGCCCCCAGCGCCTCCAGGTTCGCCGCCACATTCGCCGCGCCGCCAAGCGCGCGCCACTCGTCCCGCACCCGGACCACGGGAACGGGCGCTTCAGGGGAGATGCGCGACGCGCCCCCACGCAGGTACACGTCGAGCATCAGGTCGCCCACCACGAGGACGTGGACCGACCGGATCCTGCCGAGGAGATCCCTGGCTCTGTCGAGACTCAAACGGTGCATTCGGCCACAAACGTGGGCACGGAACTTGTGTCTGCGAGACCCGGCTTCCGGGCCGCCGGAAACGTACGCCGGCCCGCGGGGCGTGTAAAGAAACGGCGCCCCTTGCAACAGCGCTGGAGACACATGGACGGCATTGTCGCCAGAGCGGACAATTGGATGCGGAGCACCGCGGCCGGTGTGCAGGAGTACTTCACGCTTGGCACGCGGGCGTCGCGCTTCGTCTTTGCGCGGCCGTTCTACTGGCGCGACACGCTCACGCAGATGGACCGCATGGGGGTGGGCTCGGTTCCGATCCTGCTGCTGACGGGGCTGTTCACGGGGATGGTGCTCGCGCTGCAGAGCGCGGTGTCGCTGCAGCGGTTCGGGGCGGACATCTACGTGGGAGCGCTGGTGAGCGCGTCCATGGTCCGGGAGCTGGGCCCGGTGCTGGCCGCGCTCATCTTCGCCGGGCGCGTGGGCTCGGGGATCGCCGCGGAGCTCGGGGCGATGCGGGTCACGGAGCAGATCGATGCGCTGCAGAGCTTCGGCACGGATCCGATCAAGAAGCTGGTGACGCCGCGGATCCTGGCCGGACTGATCATGGTCCCGCTGCTCACGGTGATGACGGACGCCGTGGGGATTTTCGGCGGACTGCTGGTATCGGTGTACCGGATCCAGGTCCCCGCCGACGCCTATCTGCGCGGCGTCTGGTCCACGCTGGCGCAGTCCGGGTTCCTTGTGGGAGTGTTCCCGCGGGACTTCGTGAGCGGGCTTGTGAAGCCGCTGGTGTTCGGCGGGCTCATCGCACTGACGGGCTGCTATTACGGGCTTTCGGCGGAGGGCGGCACCGAGGGAGTCGGAACGGCGACAACACGGGCGGTGGTGACCGCGTCCATCCTGGTCCTGGCGGTGGACTATTTCCTGACGCAGCTGCTGTTCATCCTTGTCCCGCTCCGTTGATGATGCGGGGCGCGGCGGACCGGCTGGGTGACGAGAGCCACGAGGGTGAGCCGCTGGAGCGCGAGATCCTGAGGCGATCGATCCGGGCGGAGCTGGCCACGGACGAAGCGCGGGCCCCGGGTCCGGTGGCGCCGGGTCGGCCGGTGATCGAGCTGGAGGGGATCGACCTTTCGTTCGGGGACCTCCAGGTCCTGGAGGATTTCTCCCTGACGGCGAGAGAGGGGGAAACGCTCCTGGTGCTGGGCGAGTCGGGAATCGGCAAGTCCACCCTGCTGAAGCTGATCCTGCGCCTCCTGGTGCCGGACAAGGGGTGCATCCGGGTGTTCGGGAAGGAGATCACGGACCTGAGCTTCAAGGCGGCGCTGGAGCTGCGCCGGAGCATCGGCATGGTGTTCCAGAACGCAGCGCTGTTCGACTCGATCCCCGTCTTCGACAACGTGGCGTATCCACTGCGGGAGAACACGAAGATGACGGACGCGGAGATCGAGGAAGTGGTCCGCGAGCGGCTCCGGTTCGTGGACCTGGACCCTGACCGCGTGAGCCCGCAGCTGCCCGGCGAGCTGTCGGGCGGGATGAAGAAGCGGGTGGGCCTGGCGCGGGCGATCGCCACGGATCCGGACGTGGTCCTCTATGATGAGCCCACTGCGGGGCTGGATCCGCTCACGGTGGGGACGATCGGCGATCTGATCCGGAAGCTGCAGCGGGAACGCGGCGTGACGTCGATCGTGGTTACCCACGATATCCGGGCGGGGTTCCGGGTGGCCACGCGCGTCAACCTGATCCGCAGTGGCCAGGTGGCTTTCGACGGCACACCGGAAGAAATGATCGCGCAGGACGACCGGTATATCCAGCGCTTTCTGGCGCTGAGCTGAGGGGGAACGGGATGGAACGGGGGAAGCTGAACCGCGGGGGGCAGACGGCGCGTCGCGTGCGCGTGGGCATCCTGGCCGTCGTCTCCCTGCTCATCCTCGGCTACGGCATCTACGAGGTCGGGCGGCTGTTCGACGTCTTTGCCGAACGCTACCCGCTCTACGCCATGGTCGAGAACTCCGGCGGGCTCATTGCCGGTGCGCCAGTGACGCTGGCCGGGCAGCGGATCGGCCAGGTGGACGCGATCAGGTTCATCCCCGTGGAGGAGCGGTCCGGAAATGCCAACATCAGCGTGCGCATCAGCGTGAGCGATGCGGTTCGCGACCAGATCCGCGAGGACAGTCGGGCCACGCTCCGGACGCAGGGCCTGCTGGGGGACCGGTACGTGGACATCGCCCCCGGGAGCGCCAGCTCACCCATCCTCGGTCCCGGGGACACGGTTCCGACGGAGCCAGCCGTGGACTACGAGGAAGTGCTGCAGACGGCGTCGCAGGCGCTGGACCGGCTGCAGGGGATCATGGCGAACGTGGACACGCTGACGGCGCGGCTGACGCACGGAGAAGGGACGCTGGGCTCACTCATGACCGACGACCGGCTGTACGAGCGTATGGTCACGGCCACTACCGAGATGAGCGGACTGCTCCGAACCGTGAACCGCTCCGACGGGACCGTGAGCCGCCTCATCCGCGACCCGACACTCTACGACCGACTGGATGGGTCGCTGGCGCGATTCGACACTCTGCTTTCCACGGTCACCGCGGGGCGTGGCACGCTGGGGCGGCTGGTGCGGGACGATTCCCTGTACCTGGAAGCGGCAGGCCTCCTGAGCCGGGCCGACTCGACGCTGTCGGGGGTGCAGGGATTCGTGGGCCAGCTCGGTCGCAGCAACGGAACGGTGGCCCGTCTCCTGGACGATCCGGCGCTGTACGACCAGCTGCTGAAGATGGTGGTGGACCTGCAGGGGCTGGTGGCTGAGATCCGGGCCGACCCGTCGAAGATCCGGCCCGAGGTCAAAGTGGACGTGTTCTAGTCCGCCGGGACAGCTGGCGGAAGGATCAGGGAGAAGGTGGAGCCGCGGCCGATCTCGGACTCCAGCTCGATCTCGCCGCCCAGAAGACGCGCCATCTCGCGGCTGATGGCCAGCCCCAGGCCGCTGCCCGGGCCATCGCGGCCGATGCGCTCGAACTCGTCGAAAATGCGGTCACGATCATCCATGGCGATCCCGGGGCCGGTATCGGAGACGGAGATCCGTGCCCCGCCCCGGTGTCGCCCGCCGGACGTCTCGAGCGGCTGCAGTTTGAGGCGGACGAGGCCGCCTGATGGCGTGTAGCGGATGGCGTTGGTGAGCAGGTTGCCCACCACCTCCCGGGCACGGCGCGGATCGGTGCGCCCGCGCACCGGCTCGGCGGGGAGCAGCAGCTCGAAACGCAGCCCGTGAGCCTCCGCCTCCGTACGGGTCTCCTCGGCGATCTCCTCCACCAGCCGCGAGAAGTCCACGTCCTTGGGCTCCACGGGGACTTCCCCCCGCTCGGCCCGGGCCAGGTGGAGGAGGTCGTCGATCAGCCGAACGGTGCTGCGGACGGAGCGCCGGATCGCCCGGAGCGACGATCGCTGCTCCTCACCCAGCGGCCCCTTGATTCCCGCTTCCAGCAGCTCCGCGTGGGCGTCGGCCGCGCCGAGCGGGTTCTTCAGGTCATGGCTGATGCCCCGTATGAGGCGGGCTCGCCGGGCGAGCTCGTGCTGCAGCTCCGCGTGATTCGTCTCCGCCGCCTCCACGAGATCCCGCAGCTGTCGACCCAGGATCGCGAGAGCGATGGCAGCGAGCGCAGCCAGCAGGATCATCATGCGGTTGACCCAGATCTCGGCCCGCTCCGCCCCCGCGATGTCGCTCCGCCGGAGGCGCTCCAGGAGCTGGATCGAGCGCCGAAGGCTGGCCGCCTCCTCCAGCACGGCTTCCGGCAGCCCCTGGTCGCGCAGGAGCGCCGTCACGGAATCCTGCCTTGCGCCGGACGCGAGAGCAGCCCGGGCACCCACGTCCCATTCCTGCTCGCGCTCCACCAGCAGGCTCGCCTGGTGCTGAACTTCCACATCGAGCTGCATGGCGAGGGTGCGCAGCCGCCCTTCCGCCCGCCGCTCGGCCGTATCCAGGTGCCGGTACTCCGTCAGGAAGCTGGTGTCGCCCAGCAACGCATAGCCTCGCAGCGCCGCCAGCTGAAGCGCCACCGTTCTCTCGATCTCGGCCAGTGTGGCGATGGTCGGCTCGGCGACCTCGGTGATCTCGCTGCGGAGGGCGCGCGTCCGGACGGACACCACCACGGGGGTCACGGCCAGGGCGGCCAGGGCGACGGCGAGCGCAGCAATGGCCAGCCGAACGCGTCCGGTGACATGGGCACTCGTGGCCGGGGGCTTTCGCTGCCTGTTGGGCACGGCTCGATTCCGGATCTGTAAATCCTCATAAAGGTCATGGCTGCGCGCGCGATTTGCAACCTCCAGCGGTGCGCCGGAGCGTGCCCTCAGCGCCCGACCATGCCCCGCATGCCACCGCTCACGAGCGTGGCGACATTGGTGAGGACGCGAGGAAGCGCAAGACCGCCGGGGGAGGCGATGTAGCGGGGCTCCCAGACCGGACCGAACTTCTCCTTGTACTCGCGCAGCCCTTCGAAGTTGTAGAACTGCTCGCCGTGGTGGAACAGCGCGGCCCCGAGGCGTGCCCAGAGCGGTGCCAGGTGACGGTCCTCGAGTCCGGCGAGCGGCGCCATTCCGAGGCTGAACCATTCGAAGCCCGTCTTCTGTCCCCAGAGCAGGAGCTGGACGAACAGGAACTCCATGGTGCTGGGCGGGGCGCCTGCGGCATAGCGCATGAGGTCGACCGACAGCTCGTGGCGGTCCGCGCCCTGGAGGACGTTGGCGAACGCGACGATCTCGGAATCGACCTCCACGACGGCCACGTTGGTGGCCTGCAGGTACTCGGGCTGGAAGAAGCCGAGGGAAAAGCCTTTCTCCCGGGTGGCCTTGCCCTCGAGCCAGTCGTCGGAGATCGCGCGGAGCCGCGGCAGGACCGAGGGCACCTCGTCGGGCGGGAGGACGCGGAAGGCGCCCCCCCTCTCCTCCATCTTGCGGACGGTATAGCGCATCCCCTTGCGCCGCCCTCCCTCGAGGGAGAAGGAGGCGAGTGGAACGCGAGCCTCCTCGCCGATCTTGGTGAGCGCGAGTCCGAGGTCGATGTAGAGCGGCAGGTGCCCGGGCTCGACCTGATAGAAGACGGGGTAGTCGCCGTGGCGATGCGCCTGCTCCAGGAACTGCCAGGCCAGCTCGCGCGCGGCCGGCGCGGGTCCGACGGGGTCGCCCATGGCCACCCAGCTCCGGCCTTCCACGCCGTACATGACGAACGCGGTCCGATGGTCGTCGAACAGGAAGTGCTTGTCCCCGAGCAGGGCGAGCTGGGCATAGGCCCGTGGCGAAGCGCGAGCGATGCGGGTGGCCGTGTCCACGTCATCGGGGAGCGGGAGCAGCGCCGCCGGCCGCGCGGGGGTCAACAGCCTGGCGAGCGCGAACGTGCCCACGGCCGTGAGCGTGCCGACGGTGGCGCGAAGGAAGCGGGGTGCGTCGGCATCGCGGGCGAACCTCCACCAGAGCGCGTCGGTGTAGACCACGTTCTTGTAGGCGAGGAGCCCGAGCCCGACCGTGGCGATGAGAGCGCCCACCACTGCGGCGGCCCAGGTGGCCGTGAACGGCTCTGCCATGAGCGAAGCGCGGCGATAGAACTCGCCCCGGCTGGCCACCAGGGCAGCGGTCGTGATGGCCAGAAAGATGGCCTCCTCGTAGTCCAGCCCCTTCAGGAGCGTGAACACGATCCCGGTGACCATCAGCGTCACCGCGAGGTGGTAGGCCGCGTCGAGCCGGCGCTGGATGCCCCAGGCCAGGACGAGCAGCCCGCCACCGGCCACGCTGGCAAGGAAGTGGGACGCCTCGATGAGTCCGAGCGGGAACACGTCGTTCAGCCAGCGCAGCCGTCCACCCATGGCGGGCGTGGAGCCTGAAAACAGGAGCACCAGCCCCGCCACGAAAGTGGCAATGGCCATGGCCTGCGGCACGACCACGGCCAGACCGCGGCCGACCACGCCCGCGGCGCGACCGATCTCCCGCCTCCGTCGTCCGGCTTCGAAAGCGCCGAGGGCTGCGACGGCGGCCAGGAGGGGCAGGAGGTAGTAGACGGCACGGTACACGAGGAGGGAGCCGAGGAGCGCGCCGTGCCCGATGTCGTCCGGAAGGAGCGTGAGGATCACGGCCTCGAAGACGCCGAGCCCTCCGGGCACGTGGCTGACGAGGCCAGCCACCTGCGCCAGGAGGAAGATCCCCAGGAAGCCGGGGTAGCTGAGGCCCGTGTGGGGAGGGAGGATCACGAAGAGAACGGCGGCGGCGGCCGCCCAGTCCGCCATGGAGACCACCAGCTGCGCCAGGGTCAGCGCGGGGCCGGGCGGCGAGATGCGCCATCCTCCCACCTGCATCCCGCCGCGTCCCCACACGCCCCAGAGGACGTACGCGGCAGCGAGGAGTGCGAAGACGATGCCGAGGGGGCGGGTGGGGAGGCCGAGCAGGCGCGGCAGGTGGACGGGCGAGAGGAACAGGGCCACGCCGCCGAGCGCCAGGAATCCGATCCAGAACGAGGCCGTGTAGAAGGCGACCAGGTCACGGATGCGGGCGGCTTCGACCTCCCAGGCGGTGTAGAGGCGGTAGCGGACGGGAGCCCCGGTGAGCAGCGGGAATCCGAGGGCATTGCTGAAGGCGTAGCCGATGAACGACGCGAGCGCGGTGCGGGCGTAGCGGAGCGGGTGCCCCGCGTAGCGGAGGCCGAGGGCGTCGTAGGTGCTCAGGATGAGGAAGCTTCCGATGGTGAGCAGGACCGCGAGCACCACGTGGCCGGCGGGGAGCGCGGCCACGGCCGTGCGGACCTCCGACCACCGGAACTCCCGCATCTCGTGATGGATGGCCAGGACCGCGACGACCAGGAACGGGAGCGCCAGCAGCGGTTCGAAACGCTTCCACCACGACTTCACGGATCACGCCTCCGGTGTGGGATCAGGAGGGCCCCAATATGCGCAAGCGACGCGGCCGCGTCATCCCTGCCGGCCTGGCCGTCGCGAGCCGCGGCCTCCCACCTCACGCCAGACAGGGAGCAGGTCCTCCCGGACCACGTCCGCCCAGGTGGGCCAGATGCGCTCGATCCGCCGGCGGGCCGCAGCCCCGGCCGCCGCGCGGCGCGCTTCGTCCACGAGGAGCGGGCGCAACGCGGCCTCCCATGCTTCCACGGTGTCCTCCTCGACGATCACGCCCGCCGCCACCACGCCGACCCGACCGGCACCGGCCACCCGCTCGGCGCAGGACGTCCCGGCCGCGACCACTGCCGGAAGACCGGAAGACAGCGCCTCGATGACCACGTTGCCGACCGTCTCGGAGCGGGATGGGAAGGCGAAGACATCGGCCGCGGAATACAGTTCGGCGAGGGCCTGCTGCGTGAGCACACCGAGGCACGACACGTCGCTTCCGAGCAGCGCTTCCAGGTCGGGCACCCGGGTTCCTTCTCCGGCCACCACGAAGTGAACCGAAACGCCCGTGTCCCGCAGCCGCCGGACCGCGCGGCCGGCCAGCATCACGCCCTTGCTGTCGTCCACACGCCCCGCGAACAGGACCAGGGGAGAATCGGGGAGGCCATGGCGCTCGCGCACGGCCGCGGTGGCATGCGGGCGGGGTTGGAACCGGTCCCGGTTGACGCCCCGGCGAAGGCGGCGGATGCGGTCGGCCGGCACCACGTCCGCCGCCCAGCGGCGGTCGCGCGCATTGGACACGTAGATGATGCGGCTGTCGCGCATGATCCTCTCCACCCCCCGCCGCGTCGCGCGCGCCGCACGCTCGTGCAGCCGCAACCGGTCGAGGGCGAGATGGTCCAGCCGCAGGCGACCCGCGAGGCCATGCCCCAGGGCCCGGGTGATGATCCGCCGGGCATACACGCGAGTGAAGCGCGGGAGGTGCGTGTGCAGGGAGAAGACCAGGGGCAGCCCGGTGCGTGAGGCAATGCGGCGGGCCGTCCGTCCGAACGCGAAGGAATCGGTGGCATGGAGAACGTCGTGGCTCGGGAGGGCGCGCGCGAGGGCGGCGTGGTGCGGTGCGAGGTCCGTGTCCCCCGCGCCCTGCCTCAGGAGCGCGAATCGGTTGGTGCCGAGCCGGGGCGGGAGCGTGATGTAGCGGGTGGAGGGCCCGAGCGGCTCGGTGTCTTCGTGGTCGCCCAGGAAGTAGACGGTGAGGTCCAGCCCGGGCTCATCCACGGCCGCTTCGGCGAACCGCTCCCAGCACTTGACGTGCCCGCCCGCCTCGGGTCCCCGCTGCAGCGTCACGAGCACCCCCACGGAAATGGGCAAGGGGGCGCGGGTGTTCACGCGGGGCGGAAGGCCGGCGCGTCGTCCTGCTGGAGGCGGATGACGGGCCGTCCGAGGCGGAGGTCTGCCTTGAGACGCGCCATGATGGCCCACACCCTGGTGCGCGAGATCTTGCTTCCCGGTCCGTCCTCCTCCACACGGTCGAGCGTAGCCATCGCCAGGAGCACTGGCAGGGCATTGAAGGCCACGATCCCATCGGCGGCGCCGGCGGCCTGGAGAGCCAGCGTGTACTCGGCCGCCTGCCGGAGGTCGCCGCGCGCGAGCCTGAACAGCTCACCCCGCGCCACGGACTCCGGGACCAGGGCCCTGCCCTCGCGTACGTCCGCGGAGGCGTCCCGGAGCACGTTCACCAGCTGGAGCGCTTCACCGAACGCGCGCGCCCTGCGCCGGAGCCTGGGTCCGAGGCCATCATCGGCGCAATCGAGCAGGAAGAGCTCGGTCAGCATCTCGCCGACGATGCCCGCCACGGCGTAGCAGTACGCGCGCAGCTCCTCGAGATCGCGCAGGCGCAGGACGCCATCGGCGTCGGCGCGCCGAAGGAAGGAGGCCATGCCGCGGCACGTGCGGACCGTGTGGCTCGCGATGATGTGGGCGGCATCCTCCCGCGTCTCCGCGAGCGCTTCGAAAACGATGGGGGCTTCCCGGAGCAGGTGCAGGTAGCCGTCGTGCTCCACGGGCGCGTTCTCGCTCCATGCGCGGGCGAGCGCCCGCATGCGGAGCGGCCCCGCATCCGTTTCCAGGGCGCGGGCCATCCGCTCGAGAGCATCGATCCGCTCCTGGACGGGCCACCGGGTGGAGTCCTCGAACGTATCGGCGATGCGGAAGAGAAGGTACGCTTCCGTGACTTCGGTACAGAGAGGGTCGGGAAGCAGCGGGATCGCCAGTGCGAACGTGCGACTGGTCTCCTCCAGGAGCGACTGCAGCTGCTCGGCGCGGGGGGTTGCAGTGTTCATGGCTCTCCCGGTGCACGGAACGTTGTCATGGCACCACGATCGTGCCGGACACGGGGGCACCCGCCAGGAGGCGGTCCAGTACACCCGGCGCGGCGCCCTGGCCGATCCACGACGGGATGCCGGCGCGGGCGAGGCCCAGGGCCGCATCCACACGGTGCCGCATGCCTCCCGTCACATCCGGCGCGTCCGCGCCGCCAGCCGCCTGGAGCAGGAGATCGGCGTCCCCTACGGGGATCCGCTCCAGGACATCACCCTGCTGCGACAGGACGCCGGCCGTGGCTCCGAGCCAGAGACAGCGACGAACGTGCCAGCCGGCCGCGCTCAGGGAGTCGGCCACAGCCCCCAGCGCCGTCTCGGTGGAGCAGATCGAGGCGCCCCGGACCCGGTCCAGCACGACATCGCCGTAGACAACGGGCATGAAGCCCCGCTCGAGAGCCATGCGAACGGTTCCGTCGTGGAAATGCTCGATCCGTCCGTCCGAGGCCACAGCGATGGCCGAGGGCGGGATGGAGAAGGGCGCAGCGCCAGCCGAGAGCAGCGAATCCACCACGATCCTGTGGAGCTCGGCCGCCGCTCGCTGCACGCGGGCGACGTCGGCGGGGAGCGCCGGGGTGTCTCCGGGGCCGCCCTCGAGACCGCGAAGTCCGGCGTGCACGGCTTGCGGGTGCCCGAACGACCCGCTGCCGTGCCCCACCACGAGATGGTGCCCCGCGTCCCGGGCGCGGGCCAGCTGTTCGGCAAGGCGCCGGATGACGGCCGGGCGTGGCGTGCCCGGCGTCCGCTTGTCGGTGATCAGGCTGCCACCGAGCTTGACCAGGATGAGGTCCCGATCCACGTCTCCCCCCGTCACAACAGGTGCTCCACGGAGCCGGCGGGACCCTCGCCGACACGATCGCGGATGACGCGCTGCACACCCGCCACCCCCGCGAGACGGCGAGCCACGACGTCCTCCGCGTCCTGCTCGCAGAGAACGTGCACGTTCGGCCCCGCGTCCAGCGTGCTGAACGCGGGGACGCCATCGCGGCGGAGCGCCTCGACAGCTTCGAGCACGGCTACCGTGGCCGGACGCCAGTAGCGGATCGGTGGCCGCGAGGACATGGCAATGAGGTGGAGGTCCATCGCCTCCTCTTCCAGCATTTCGCCCAGCTGCGGGAAATCGCGCTGCCGGATGGCGTCGCGCACGCGAGACAGCCGACCATCCAGGAGCGCGAGGCGACGCTCAAAGTAGGGGCTGGTGAACGCGCGGCGGTGACCCTCGCGGGATGAGACTTTCTTGGGCGCCGGATCGGCGATCGCGATCACGTCGGAGATTGCCCAGTGCGACGCGGGGGCCAGCAGCTCCAGCTCGGTGGCGCCCTGCGCGGACCCCGGCCGCCATTCCACGAAGCCGCCGACGACCGATCGGGCGGCGGAGCCGGAGCCGGAGGCGCGGGCCAGATCCGAGAGCCGGTCGGTATCCAGGTCCAGTCCGAATGCCTGCGTCGCCGCGTGCGTCACGGCGGCGAAGATCGCCGATGACGACGCCAGGCCGGCGGCCACCGGGAAGTCCACCCCTACGGCCACGTCCGCCCCGCCCGCCCCGCCCGCGCGCTCCACGATGCCCCGGACGTGGGCGGCCACGGGGTCGCGCAGCGGGGGCGGGGCGTCGGTGAGCGGGTTTGCGCTGGATCGCCGGTGGCGGAAGATGCGAATGGATCCCCCCTGGCGGGGGCGCACCGTGCAGGTGGCGGTGCATTCGGTCAGCGTCATGGAGATGGACGGATTGAGCGGCAGCCCTGCCCCGGGATCCCGTGATCCCCAGTACTTGATGAGCGCAATGTTGGCGGGAGCGGTCCACGTCGACACCTGGAGTGCGGGGCGTGCGCTCACGCCGCTCATGCGACCTCCAGCCCGGGGCCCCCGAACGCGGCATCGACCGGCCTGATGTCGCGCAGGAAGTCCCAGCCGGCAATGCGCCGCGGGTCCTCATGATGCACGAGGATCATCCCCGCCCCCAGGGCGCCATCGGTTCCGTCGCACAGGCCGCCCGCGCCGGAGACCTTGGCCGCGCCACCCTCGGCCTCGACCCGCCGGATGATTCGGGTGGCCGCGGGCGGGACCACACCCAGCGCTTCGAGGGCCGACTCGAACGACCTGACGGCCGCGCCCACGGCGGCCGGGTCGTGGCCCGTGGCGAGGCCGTTCGCGAATCCGCGGGCCAGCTCACCCATTCGCTCGAGCTCGGCCTCGAGCCCGCGGTCCGCTTCAAGGCGACGGCGGACCGCCGCCACCACCTCACCCGTCCCGTGCGCCGGGCAGCCGCTGTCGTACGCCCGGAAGTGGGCGAGAGCGCGCGGGTCCGCGGCCAGGGGGCGGAAGCGCAGCCTGGCCCCCGGCTCCGCCGCCTCGGCGCGAATGACGCCGCCCCGGAGGACCGTCGCCCCATCGATCCCGGAAGGCGACCCGTGCTGCCGCCGCTCGACCTCATGCGCCGCCGCTTCGAGGTCGGACGAGGGCGGATCCACACCGGCGGCGGCGCACACCGCGGCGATCAGGGAGAGGGCCAGCGCGGCGGAGCTGCCCATGCCGTGGCCCACGGGGATATCGCTGTCCACCAGCACCTCCAGCGGCGGCGGGGTCCGCCCGAGGAGGTCGACGGCCGTCCCCAACGCGACCAGGGCGAGGTAGTGCCCGTCGCCCGCGCTCCGGGCGTCGCCCGGACCAGCCTCTCCGGCGGTGCGCGCCGCCTCCGTCCAGGTGAGCGTGACCGGGCGTCCACCGGGCAGCCTCAGGACCAGGACCGCCTCGGCCGCGGCCGTCGCACTGGCGATGGGCCTGGCGCGAACGCGCAGGCGGCGCTGCACGGCGGCGGCCACGGCCGGGTGGCCGTAGACCACCGAATGCTCGCCCATGAGGATGAGCTTGCCTGGCGCGGACGCGGAGGCGTCGCGCGGGACGCCGGTGAGGCCAACCGGGTCGCGACCGGACGCGGTCACCGGAGCGGTCATCTCATCCGGCCAATTCCGCTTCCGCGGCCGTGCCCGCCCTGCCCAGGCGCTCGTGCGCCCTCGCCAGGTCGCGAGACGTGAGGGCGGCCAGCAGCGAGAGCTCGCCCGCCAGGACGGTGGCGCCCAGCGCTTCGGCGAGCCGGAGCGCTCCGACTCCTGGATTGTCAGGATCGGGCAGAGCGCCGATCAGGGCGAGGGCCTCGTTCTGCGTGGCCAGCCCGGTGCCACCACCCACCACGCCCACGGGGGCATCGGGCATGGAGATGGACACATAGACGGCATCGTCGCCGCGCGGCTCGATGCACGTGATCCCCAGCGCGGCTTCGGCCACCTGCGCGGGGTCCTGCCCCGTGGCAATGAACAGCGCGGCCGCCAGATTGGCGTAATGGGCGTTGAAGCCGAGGGAGCCGGCGGCCGCGGAGCCCAGCAGGTTCTTGCGATACTGCACCTCGACCAGCGGCGCGGCGCTCGTCTTCAGGTAGCGCTGCAGGATCTCGCCGCTCAGGACCACTTCGGCGAAAATCCGTTTCCCCCGTCCTTCCCGGGCGTTGATGGCGGACGGCTTCTTGTCCACGCCGTAGTTCCCGGACAGAGAAACGCACTCGGCGCCCGTGGCGGGCTCGATGAGCTCGGTCACGATCCGATCCGTGGCGATTGTGGCCATGTTCATCCCCATGGCATCGGCCGTGGAGAAGCGGAAGCGGAGAAAGAGAGAGCTGCCCACGGCCTGGGAGCGCACATCCAGGAGTTGGATGTAGCGGCTGTCGCGCTCCGCCACCGCGCGCATCTCTTCGAGGTGGGACTCCACCCATGCTTCCACCCGGCGTGTGTGCTCGATGCCGTGGGTCCGGAACACGGGGGCCCGGGTCATGCCGACGTCCTCGACCTCCACGGTGGCTCCGCCCGCGGCGCGGATCGCGGCGCAACCGCGGTTGGTGCTGGCGAGGAGGGCCCCTTCGGTGGTGGCGAGGGGGACGAAGAGCGGCTCGCCGCGGCCGCGGATCGGCAGCGGCCCGACCACGCCCACGGGCACCTGCGCGACGCCCACGAAGTTCTCGCAGTTGTACCTGGCCGCGCGCTCGGCATCGAGGCTGTAGTGGCCCGTGTGGTCGAGCCTCACGCCCGTCATCCGGGTGAGAGCCTGACGGCGCAGATCGGCGGCGGTGGCGGCATCCACGGTATCGGGGAGCCGGTGGAGCGCCCGCTTGCCTGTCGCCATGTCGTGGACGAGCGCTTCCTCGGCGGGGTGCCGCCTTTCCGGGCGGCGGCCGTTTCCATTGCCGTTGCCGTTTCCGTTTCCTGAGCCGTTGCGCAGGTGCGCCTCGGGCGGAGTCTTCGATACGGGAGTCCGTCGCTTCATGGCTGTACTTCCTTCCGGATGGCAATTCGGCTCAGTGCGCCCAGGTCCCCGGCGCCGCTGCAAAGCATGGCTACACGCAATTCCTGCACGATACGGCGGATCCGGTCTTCCACGGCGGCCGCGGACTCCCGGGCAGGTCCCAGGAACGGCTGGGCGAGTCCGGCGAGGGAAGCGCCCAGGGCCACGGCCTTGGCCACGTCAATGCCAGTGCGCACACCGCCACTGCCGATCACCGTGAGGCCCTCGATGGCGGCCACCTGTCGGATGGCGTCGGGCGTGGGAATTCCCCAGCCGGCGAAGCGCTCCCCGAGCTCCGCGTCGGGCGCGCGCCGGCTCTCGATGCGCGCCCAGCTGGTGCCGCCGAGACCGGCCACGTCCACGACAGTGACGCCCGCCTGCTGGAGCCGGGCCGCGACGGGGCCGGAGATGCCGCAGCCGATCTCCTTGGCGATCACCGGGACATCGAGTCCGTCCACGACCTCGGCGATGCGGTCCAGGAGCCCGGTAAAATCCGTGTCTCCCTCGGGCTGGATCGCTTCCTGTAGGACATTCAGGTGGAGCACGAGGGCGTCCGCGCCGATCATCTCCACGGCCGCGCGGCACTCGTCCACGCCGTAGCCGTGGTTGAGCTGGACGGCGCCGAGGTTGGCGAGCAGCGGCACGTCCGGCGCCACGGCCCGGACCTGGAACGTCCACGCGAGCGATGGGTCCTCCACGGCGGCGCGCTGGGAGCCCACGCCCATGGCAACGCCAGCGGCCTGGGCGGCGGCGGCCAGGTTGCGGTTGATCGAGCCGGCCTCCTCGGTGCCGCCGGTCATGCACGAGATCACCAGAGGGGCACGCAGAGGTCGACCGAGGAAGGTGGTGCTCGTGTCCACCCCGTTCAGCGCCAGGTCGGGCAGCGCGTCGTGCTCCAGCCGCCACTGGTCGAAGTAATGGGTCCCCAGCTGATTCCGTCCATCCTGCGCGAGGCGGAGATGCTCCGCCTTCCGCTGCGATGTCGCGGGCTGGAGGTCCTGCTCCACAGTACTCATGCTCGCTTTCCGCTCAGGCTTTCTTCTGTCCCGACAGCCGGTGCGGCTGCCGCAACGATCTTCGGGATGGCTCTGGCCAGCGCCCGGCCCCCGGCGCGGGCCCGGCGCGCCAGTCCCAGGAGTGCCGGGATGCGGCCGGGGTGACGCAGGGCGCCGAAGGCCACCGCGGACCGGGAAACCGCCCCATCCCCACCCTGCGGGGCCTCCAGCCACACGGGGAGGTAGTCATCCACCCCGTCGCTCACCGCCCGCACGGCCAGCCATGGTACACCCTCACCCTCCGCCGCGTCCACACACGCGGCGGTCTCCAGGTCCACCAACCCCGTAGCGGCGACAGGGATCCCCACGAGCCGGCGCATACGGTCCCGCTCCAGCGGCGTCCGCGCAAGACCGGTGGCGCTGACCAGAATGGCGTCGGCGAAGCCGGCGCGCCGCGCCCGGTCCAGGATCTCCGCTTCTGGCCGCCGAACGGGCCCGGCCACGCGCCGGAGCTCACGGACCACCCGCACCTCCCCGGCGGCCACGGTCCGGGTAAGAGCGCCGGCCAACCCCGCCACCACGAGCAGTCGCGGCCGGTGCTCGGACAGCAGCCGGCGAGTGCTCGCGGCGGCGGCCCCCGCCCCGTCGCCCGTGGTCGCGACCACGATGTCCCGGTTCGCGCGGAGGGCCCGGCGCACGGGCCGGGCTTCCTCCGGCAGGGCGGTCACCACGAGCACCGGTCCCGGGGTCATGACGCATACCCCCGCTCCCGGAACCACTGGACCGCCCGCGCGGCGGCATCCTCCACCGGGTGCTGCGGCAATCCCAGCTCCCGCACGGCGCGGCTCGCGTCGAAGTACATGGGAAGCGCGGACATGCGCACCGCCTCCGCGGTGAGGCGTGGCTCCCGGCCGCGCACATTCGCCAGGGCGGTCTCGGCGTGGGCGGCCATGAGCGGCATCCAGCGCGGCACTCGCACCCGCGGCGGCTCGAGGCCGGCCACCCGGGCCAGCATGGCGAACAGTTCCCGGAACGTGAAGTTGCGCGCGCCCAGAATGTAGCGGCGTCCGGGCGCGCCGTGCTCCTCGGCGAGAATGTGGCCAGCGGCAACATCCTTCACGTCCACCACATTCAGCCCACCTTCGACGTACGCGGGAATGCGGCCGTTGAGGAAGTCCACCACCATCCTGCCGGTGGGCGTCGGCTTGGCGTCCCACTCCCCGATCGGCGTGGACGGCGAGACGATGACCACGGGCAGGCCGCGGCGGTTCCAGGCCTCGGCAACCCGCTCCGCCTGGTACTTGCTCCGCTTGTACGCACCGACGAGCTCGTCGGGATCGGGAAGCGATTCCTCGTCGGCGGGCGACGCGGGCGTCTCGCCTCCCGCGAGCGCGCCCACGGAGCTCGTGTACACGACGCGCTTCACGCCGGCATCCGCGGCAGCCGCGAGCAGGGCGGCGGTCCCGTCCACGTTGGTGCGGAACACCTCGCGGGCGAGATGCGCGCCGAAGCGGTAGTCGGCGGCGCAGTGGAAGACGGTGCGCGCCCCGCTCACCGCCGGCGGCAGCGTCTCCGGGCGCGTGAGGTCGCCCTCGACCAGCTTGACGGGGAGCCCTTCCAGCGCCTCGCGGCTGCTGCCCGGGCGCACCAGGCAGCGCACCGGGTCGCCGCGGTCGACGAGCGCTCGCACCACGTGGGTTCCGATGAACCCTGTGCCGCCGGTTACGAAGACTGGGGCGGTCACGTCGGCTCAAGCAGAGATCTGCCAGAGCGCCATCCTGGCGATGTCACGAGGGCTCCTGGACACCTCGCGCACGGCGGACGCTTCGAAGCCCGAGTGCATCTTGCAGTTCTGGCACCGGCGGTCCTGTCGCGACTCCCAGTACTCCCAGTCGGTGTTGTTCCAGAACTCGTCGAAATCGTCGTAGTAGTCCTGCCCGATCAGGTAGCAGGGCGCCTTCCAGCCGCGCGGCGTGTAGGTCACCGTGCTCCACGGCGAGCAGTCCAGGTCACGCAGGCCGGCGGCGAACTCCATGAAGACGGGCGTGGAGGTGATGGGGTAGCGATCGGCGAACTCGCGCACGCGCTTGAACTTCTCCTCGATCTCCTGCCGCGTCATGAAGACGTCCTTCTCCACCGATTCGTAATGGTAACCCGGTGCGATCATCATCCCGTCCACGCCAAGGCTCGTGCACAGCTCGCAGAGCTCCTCGACCTCATCCACGTCCGTCTGCTTGTAGATCGTGGTGTTGGTCAACGTGTGATAGCCGCGCGCCTTGGACTCCTTGATCATCTCGATGGCATGATCGAACACGCCTTCCCGATCCGTCACGAAGTCGTGGGTCTTCCGCATCCCGTCCAGGTGGATATCAATGCTCAGCCGCTTGTTGGGCGGGATCTTGTCGAAGACCTTGTCCAGCCGCAGCGCGTTCGTGCACAGGAAGATGTGTCGCTTCCGGTCGATGATGCCCTCGATCAGCTCCGGCAGCTCAGGATAGAGCGTGGGCTCGCCGCCGATCACGGAGACCGCAGGCGCGCCGCTGTCGTCCACAGCCTTCAGCGCCCGGTCCACGGACATGCGATCGGAAAGCTTGCCCGTGTGCCGCTCGAGGGCACACCCCACACACGCGAGATTGCAGGTGTAGAGCGGTTCGAGCATCAGCACGGATGGATAGCGCTTGTTCCTCTTCAGCGCATTGGACATCTGGTGCTTGATGTTGTCGGCGATCATGTGAGGCGGAAATCGCATCATCGGTACTCCTCGGGTTCAACGGATGCCCACCGGGCGAGCGCCAGCAGGGGGAAATAGTCGTCGTACATGTGGTACTGCAGGTAAAAGACCTTCGGGAACCCGGTCGCGGTCCACGGCTCGTCGTGCCACGATCCGTCCTCGCGCTGTGTGCGCAGCAGGTAGGCCAGCCCGGCGCGCGCGGAAGCGGAGCCACGGTCTCCGGCGGCGTGCAGCGCCAGGAGCGCCCAGGCGGTCTGTGCGGCGGTGCTGGGTCCCACACCCCGCCTGCTCCGGTCCCAGTAGGAGGCCTGCGTCTCACCCCAGCCCCCGTCCTCGTTCTGCCGCTCCCGGAACCAGCACCGGCAGCGCGCCACCGGGCCTGTCTCCACGTCCTCGCCGGCCGCGGCCAGGCCGGTCAGGGCCAGCCAGCTGCCGTAGATGCGGTTGCACCCCCAGCGTCCGTACCAGGTGCCATCGCTGTCCTGGCGGTCCAGGATGAACGAGACCGCGCGACGGATCACCGGGTGCTGCGGATCCATCCCGTTCGTCACGAGCATGTCGATGATCCGGCCGGTGATATCGACCGAGCTCGGGTCGAGCATGGCGTTGTGGTCCGCGAAGGGGACGTGGACGAGGGGGCGGAAATCGCAACTGCGGTCGAACGCGCCCCACCCCCCGTCGTCGTTCTGCATGGTCAAAAGCCATTCCAGCCCACGGCGGCGGGCGGCGCTGATCCGGTGGACGTCCCCCACCCCGGCCTGATCGAGAGGGCGGAGCGCTTCCAGCACCTCAGCGGTGTCATCACAATCAGGGTAGAACTCGTTGGCGTACTCGAAATACCATCCGCCGACGGGTCCATCGGGATTGCCGTAGCGCCAGTCACCGGCGGCCGTCACCTCCCGGTCCAGGAGCCACTCGCTGGCGCGAAGGAGCGCGGGATGGTCCGGCCGGACGCCCGCGGCGCTGAGGGCGGCCATCGTCTGGGCGGTGTCCCAGACGGGCGAAAGTGATGGCTGCAGCTGGAGCGTGTCGCCGTGGTCGACCTCCAGCTTCTCCATGGCCGCGTGCTGGGCGGCCAGTGCCGGGTGGTCATCGTCGTAGCCGAGGCAGCGCATGGCCATGATGACATTGGCAATGGACGGGAAGACGGCGCCGAGTCCGTCCGTGCCCTCGATCCGCTCCAGCATCCAGCTCTCCGCGGCGTCCAGCGCCCTCTGCCGCAGGGGCGTGAAGCGAGCCCGCTCGATCCTTCGAAGGCCCGCGTCCGCCGCCCGGAAGAACACGCCCCACGCGCGGGCACCGACGCCGAAGTCGGCGTGGATGTCCACGGCCGCGTCGTCGCCATCGGGGTCGTCCGGGTGGGACGGCACGGTGTCGAGCGCCGGTTCGGCGCCGCCGGTGCGGATGTCGTGGAGCTCCGCGGCGGCCGGGATCGCCACGCGCGGCCGGAACGCCCAGATCACGGAAAGAGGGACGAAGATGGAGCGGCTCCAGGACGACATCCGGTCCACGTGGAAGGGGAACCAGCGCGGCAGGAGCATCATCTCCGGAGGGATGGCGGGACAGCGATCCCAGTCCCACTGCCCGAACATGGCCAGGTAGACGTGCGTGTACGTGTTGGCCGCCGGAATCCCGCCCAGCGCCCGGATGACCCCGCGAGCCGTGCGCATGTGCGGGGCGTCCGGATCCTCACCCTCCAGCTTGAGCGCGAAGTACGCCTTGATGGACGCGCTCACGTCCGGTGGACCGCCGGGGTACATCGCCCAGCCACCGTCCTCGGTCTGGAGTCCGCGCAGGCGACGCACCGCCTTCCGGGCCTTCGGTCCACCCCCGCGCCCCAGGAAGTGCTGCATCAGCACGTACTCGGACTCGAGGATGCTGTCCCCCTCCAGAACGCCGCACCAGTGTCCGTCCGGCTGCTGCTCGCGCAGCAGGTTGTCCCGCGCCCGGCCCACCGCGCTCTCGATCGCGTCCGCTGCGTCAGTGCCGGCGCGGCTCGCCGTCGCGACCCCGGTCCGCGGCATGGACCACGCGCGGGATCGCTCGACGCCGCCCGGGCGTTCAGTCCGAGTCTTCTGCACCCGGCGTGAAGCCATGGATCCTCGTCTTTCCGCCTGGAGATCCGCTGATGGCAACTGGTCCTTCGTTCCTGGCCGGCCCCGTCGGCCGGCTCCACCGGCTCCCAGGGCTCGGCCGACTCCAAAAAAAAACGGCGTCCGCGTGGAACACGCCCAGACGCCGGGGATCGCGGCGCGCCGCCCGTGGGGGGCTGTCGCGATTTCTGTCACTTCGGAGGCGTGTCAATGCAAGCAGCACGCCAGAAGGCCCTGCCTCGGGACGCGCCCGGATGGATCGGCCTTACCAGTCAGGACGCGGTCGCCGGGACGAGCACCTGCCACTCCTGGTCGCCGATGGGGAAGAGGAGCTGGTCATAGGGCATGGTTGCGTCCGCGGGCGCGTAGAGCTGCATGCCTTCGAACTGGCCCACGGGCACGACACTGGGCTGGTGCACGGGCGCTCCCGACGGCAACCACTGGCGGCCGTTGAACTCGACCATCCTCCCCTGCTGCACCCACTGGAGCGTGTCGGGGTCGTACGTCTTCACGGCTTCCCCACCGACGGTGGCGTCCGTCGGCCGGGTGTCGCCAGCCTGCTCACGATCACACCCCACAACCGCCAGGGCCGTGAGCCCGAGTGCCAGCACACTGGACGTTCGCATCATGTCTCCTCCCTGGAGTTTCGTCGGCGACGAACCCCGCGCAGCTTCCATACCGCCGGGGCCGGTACGCTGCGAGGCGGGAGTCTGACGCTTCAGACCACGCGCTCGAAGATGCCGGTTTCCCGGTTCTTGCGAACGGCATCCCAGTCGAACACGCGCCCGTTCATGACCACATAGACGCCGGCGGGCAGGACCTGTACCGCCGTGAGCGCGCCCCCGAGGTTGAACAGTCCGTCGGAGCTGCCGAACGCGATCGGAATCATGGCGCCCGTCAGAACGATGGTCTTATCCGGGACGGAGCGGGCGAGCGCGGCGCCGGTCTCCACCATCGTGTCCGTGCCGTGCGTGACCACGATGCGATCCTCCGGACAGTCGCGGCACTGCCGCGCAATGATCTCGCGGTCGCTCTCGGACATGTCGAGCGAGTCCACCATCATGAGCGTCCGGATCTCCACGTCCACCCTGCACCGCCCCATTTCCAGCATCTCGGGCAGGTGGGTGTCATGGAAGAAGAGACGCCCCCGGATCTCGTCGTATTCCTTGTCGAACGTGCCGCCGGTCACAAAGAGTCTGATCGCCATGCGGCGGAAGGTAGGCGGGCGCGGCGAGGGTCACAACGGACGTTGATCGCGCTCGCGGGGCCCGAGGCGGTCCCGGGGATCTGAGGGACCTCACTGGCGGCTCTCCCACACCCGCGGGGACCGCCGGCGGGCTACTCCTGGTGGAGGGCATGGACGGGGTCGGTGGCGGCGGCGCGGTGGGCGGGCAGCCAGCTGGCGAGGACGGCCACGGCTGCCAGGAGGGTGGCCACGGCGAAATACGTGATCGGGTCGACGGGGGCCACGCCGTGGAGGAGCGAGCGCATGAAGCGGGTGAGCGCCACGGCGGCGGCGGCGCCGAGGACCAGGCCGGTGGCGACGAGGACCATGCCCTCCCGCACCACCATGCGGCTGACATCGGCGGACGCGGCGCCCAGGGCCATCCGGACGCCGATCTCGCGCGTGCGCTGCGTGACGGAGTAGGAGACCACGCCGTACAGCCCCACGGCCCCCAGCAGCAGGGCGACGGCGGCGGTGAGGGCGAGCATCACGAGCGTGAACGTCGTCCGGGCGAGCGAGCGCTCGAGCACGCGGCTCATGGGGCGCGGTTCGGCGAGCGGGAGGTTGGGGTTCACCGTCCAGACGGCCTTCTGCACGCGCGGGAGCAGCCCCGGCATGGCGTCGGCGCGAGCGCGCACCGTATAGACGAGCGACGTGGGCACCAGAAGCGGCTGGTCCCAGTAGTCGTTCATCGCCATCGGCCAGTAGACGACGGCCACGGGGTCCTGCTCGAGGCCGTCGTCCCGCACCTCGCCGATGACGCCCACGACCTCCCGCCACGTCCGCTCCCCCATGGTGCCGGAGCCGATGTAGCGGCCCACGGCCGCGGCGGGGCTGTCCCAGTACTCCCGCGCGAAATCGGCGGTCACCACTGCCACGGGGGCGCGTGTCGCTACATCGGCCCAGGTCATGGCGCGGCCGGCCAGGACGCGCATTCCCATGGCGTCGAAATACCCCGGCGCTGCCCACTTCAGGCGGCGCACGGCGGGCAGCTGCCCTTCCTCCACGGGGAAGTCGCGCACCCAGACAGGGTCACTGGTGCCGGAGCCGCTGAGCGGGAGGGAGGACACGGCCCCGACGGCCTCGACGCCGGGGATCCCTTCGAGCTGGTGAACGATCTGCTCGTGGGTGAGCGCCACCTGCGCGGGATCGTCCACGAGCCCCTCGGGGATGTTGATGCCGAAGGTGAACACGCGCGCGGGATCGCGGAAGCCGGGATCCACCTCGCGGAGCGACCGGAAGGTCCGAATCATGAGCCCGGACGCCACGAGGAGCACCAGCGCCAGCGCCACCTGGGCCACGACGAGGGCGTTGCGGGCGCGGCTGCGTCCCCGACCGGCACCGCCGCCTCGCCCGGCCTCCTTGAGCGACCCCGCGAGGTCCGGTCGTCCGAAGCGCAGCAGGGGGATCAGCCCGAAGAGGAACCCGGCCAGGAGGGAGACCCCCAGGGCGAAGCCGAGCACGGCCGGGTCGAGACCGATCTCGTGCACGCGCGGGAGGTTCCCGGAGGGCACGAGGGCCAGGAGCAGCCGCAAACCGCCCCACGCCAGGAGCAGACCCAGCGCTCCACCCGCGAGCCCCAGGACCACGCTCTCGGTCAGGAAGTGGGAAGCGAGGCGGCCGCGGCCCGCGCCGAGCGCCGAGCGGACCGCGACCTCGTGGGCCCCGCCCTCCGCCCGGACGAGGAAGAGGTTGGCGACGTTGGCGCAGGCGATGAGGAGGACCATGCCCACCGTCGCAAGCAGGATCCACAGCACCGTGCGGACGTTGCCCACCACCGACTCCTTCAACGGCCGGACCAGGCTCGCGAGCCGCGCCTGGTCCATCATCGACTGCGTCAGAGGGCCCGGAAAGCGCTGCGTGGCTACGGGGAGCAGCGCATCCACTTCCGCCGCCGCCTGCCCGGGCGTGACGCCGGGCTTCAGCCGGGCCACGCCCTGATAGGAGAAGTTCCCCATGAACACGTCCGCCGGATCGAACTGTAGGGGATACAGCACCGCCGGGTCGTAGCTCCGGAAGTGGAAGTCGCGGGGGAGGACGCCGATGATCTCCCGCGGCTCCCCGTTCACGTTCAGGGAGCGCCCCAGGACGTCGGGGGCGCCGCCGAACGCGCGCTGCCAGTAGCCCCAGCCGAGGATGACCGTGAGCGGAGCGCCGGGAGCGTCATCTTCGCGGGTGAACGCGCGGCCCAGGATCGGGCGGACGCCGAGGATCGGGAGCAGACCGTCCGTGACCGCGAGCGTCTCCACCCGCTCCGGCCGCTCGAGTCCCGTGATGGAGGCACGGGAGTCGAAGTAGAGCGCGAGATCGTCCAGGAGATCCGCGTCGGAGCGAAGCGTGAAGTACACGGCCGGCGATTCGGGGAGGTCGTGGAATCCGAGCCCCGGCGCGGTGTTCCGGACACTGACCAGCCGATCGGGATCCGGATAGGGGAGCGGCTTCAGGAGCACGCCGTTGACCACGCTGAAGATGGCCGTGTTGGCGCCGATCCCCACCGCCAGTGTGATCACCGCGGTGACCGTGAACAGGGGACTCCGGGCCAGCCGCCGGAGCGCGTACCGCATCTCGCCCAACCGTTCCATGGCTTCCTCGCCGATGGGGAACCCTGGTGCTGCGCTGGCGCACCGTACGGGAAGGTGAGCGTCGGGGTTTCCGGCGACGGTCGACCGCGCTCGCTGCGCTCGGGCGGCCCCTGGGGCGGGGAGTCGAACCGGGGCGGACTTCGCCGCCCCGGTTCGAGACTCCCCTGAATGACGCCGGCCTGGCTACTACGCTAGTGGCCGGTCCGGTCGGGCGGCGTGGGCCGCGCGGGGAGGTGCTTCGGATGCGCCTTCATGTCCTCGAGCACTTCCTGAACGGCGCGCTCGAGCTGGGGGTCGCGGCCCTCCAGCACCGCCTTCGGGTCGTTCTCGACCACGATGTCCGGATCGACGCCGTGCCCCTCGATGATCCAGGAGCCGTCCACGCCGATGAAGCCGAACTCGGGGACGTTCACGGTCCCTCCGTCGATCAGGGTGCCGTGGTTGGTGATCCCGGTGACACCGCCCCACGAGCGCTTGCCGATGAGCGGGCCGAGGCCGGCCTGCTTGAACATGGCCGGGAAGATGTCGCCATCGGAAGCCGACGTCTCATCGAGCAGAGCCACGAGCGACCCGTAGAAGACCGGGCCGCGCGGGTACGTGGACGGGTAGTCGTTGTTGCGCGAGTACCCACTGGCCAGCAGCTCCTTGCTGAGCCGTTCGATGACCATGGAGGAGATGTTGCCGCCCCCGTTCCCGCGGTCATCGATGATGAAGCCCTGCTTGCGGATCTGCGGGTAGTACCACTTCACGAACTCGCGGATGCCGTCGGCGCCCATGTCCGGCAGGTGCATGTATCCCACCCTGCCCTCGGTCATCCGGGCCACGCGCTCGCGATTCCGCTTCACCCAGTCGTAGTAGATGAGCTTGCTCTCGGCCGTGCGCGGCTCGAACGCGACCTCGCGGGCGCCGTCCATGGTGGGGCGGCTGTTGAGCGTCAGCGTCACCGGGTGGTCGGCCCGGTTGCGGAGGAGCCGGTACGGGTTGTCGGGTGCCATCAGCTGCTGCCCGTCGATGGCCAGGACGTAATCGCCCACGCGGGCATCCACGCCCACCTGGGTGAGCGGCGACCGGTACTCGGGCTCCGCGTTGTCGCCCGGAAGGATCTCCGCGACCCGGTAGCGGCCCGCCGCCGGATCGAGCTCGAACCGGGCCCCGGGCAGAGCGACGTCGGCGCGGTCGGGGAGGTCGTGATCGCCGCCGGAGATGTACGTGTGGGAGTTGCTCAGCTCCGCGATCATCTCGTTCAGGACATAGTCCAGGTCGGAGCGGTCGCCCACGTACTGCAGGAGCGGCCGGTACTGCTCGCGCAGCGCCTTCCAGTCGTACCCGTTCATGTTGGCGACGTAGAAGAAGTCGCGGAACCGACGCCAGACCTCGTCATAGATCTGGTTCCATTCCTGCTTCGGGACGATGTCCGCCTCGAGGCCATCCGTGGCCACGCTCTTCTTCGAGCTTTCGCCCTTGGCGACATCGTAGAGCGTGTAGCCCCGCCCCTGGCGCGCCAGCAGCTTCGTGCCATCCGGCGAGAGCGCGTAGCCGCGCACGCCTTCGGCCAGCGTGCTGCTCTTCCGATCCTTCAGGTCGAACGTGAGCAGCGCCGGCTCCTCACCCGAGCTCCGGCCGTAGAAGAACGCCGGGGTCCGCACGTACACGAGCTTCCCTTCCACCGCGGACAGGCTGGCGTAGTTGTCGGGCTCCACGGGCACCGGCGCGATGCGGTCCGCGAGGCCATCGAAGTCGATGCGGACGTCCGTCGGCGCCTCGTTCCTGTCCGGCGTGGCACTCCCGTCCTTGCCGGAGGACGCGTCCTCCGAGGCCACATCCACCTCGTCGCTCTGCGGCGGGAAGGGCGCGGGCACGTCCTTTCGGAGCGCCAGCGCGAAGATGCCCGTGCTCTTCGTGGTGGCGAAGTTCCACTCGTTCTGGCTGATCTGTGGCGCGTACTCCCGGTCGCTGAAGAAGTAGAGGTAGCGGCCGTCGGCGCCGAACACGGGCTCGTAGTCGTTGGTCAGGTCGCTGGTCACGCGACGCGGCGCGGCATCGCCGAGGCCCCAGATGTAGAGCGACCGGTAGCCGGCCGCGTCGCTCAGGGAGAACGCGAGCCAGCGCCCGTCCTTCGACCAGCTCTGGTCGGACATCTGGCCACTGGAGTCCCGGGCCACGAGCGTGCTCTTCCGGGTCCCGAGGTCCAGCACCCAGAGTCGACCGCGGGCATCCGAGAAGGAGAGCCGCTTGCCATCCGGCGCCCACTGGGGGCCGTAGCGCATGACATCGCCGTCGGACGTGAGCTGCTCGGGCTGTCCGCTCCCGTCCTGATTGACGAGGTAGAGCTCCTCCTCGCCCGAGCGATCGGAGATGAACGCGATCCTGCGGCCGTCCGGCGACCACGCCGCGCCCTTCTCGTGAGATGTCGAGCTGTTGGTGAGGTTGCGCGTGGCGCCGTGCTCGATGGGGGCCGTGAAGAGGTCGCCGCGGGCGATGAAGACCGCGCGCTGCCCCTTCGGCGCCAGGCCGAAGTCCTCGATCCAGCGGGAGACGTTCTCGTGCACGGGGCGCCAGGCCACGCCGTCGTCGGGGACCGTGATGTCGAGCTTCCGGTCCGCCGACGACCCGGTGTCGAACACGTGCAGCTCGCCGGCCATCTCGTAGACGATCTGGCCATCGGCCGAAGCACTGGGCCAGCGTACGTCCCACCGGGTGCTGCTGGTCAGCCGCTTCAGGTCACTGCCATCCGGATTCATGGAGTAGAGGTTGAGCGTGCCCGTGCGATCGGAATCGAAATAGAGGCGGCCGCCGATCCACATGGGATCGCGGTCGGTGCGCACGTCGTCGGTGAGGTTCTTCGCCTCGTGGCTCGCCAGGTCGAACGTCCAGAGGTCCTCCGCCCACCCGCCCGAATAGCGCTTCCAGGCGCGGAAGTCCCGGAAGAGCGGAGAGTAGAACACCGACTTGCCGTCCGGCGACAGCGTTCCCGCGCCGGCCTTCGGCATGGGCAGCTGCTGCGGCAGTCCACCGTCGAGGGAGACCACGTAGAGGTGCTGGTTGGCCAGGTCCCAGCTGTCGCGCATGGAGCGGAACAGGATCCCCTTCCCGTCCGGGGTCCATCCGTAGACCTGGTTGTCGTAGCCCCAGCGAGGTGGGAGCGGCCCGGTCGCCGGGTAGTACGTCAGCTGCTTCGGCACGCCGCCGCCCGCCGGCATGACGTACACCTGCTCGTCGCCGTCGTACTGGCCGGTGAACGCGATCCAGCGGCCGTCCGGGGAGTACTTCGCGAACAGCTCCTGGCCCGGGTGCGCGGTGAGGCGCACGGCCGTGCCACCGTTCGCGCCGGCGCTCCAGAGGTCTCCCGCGTACGTGAAGACCACGTGGTCGCCCTGGATATCGGGGAAGCGGAGCAGCTTGGTCTGCGCCGCCAGTGAGCTCGCGGCGCCGAGCACCAGAAGCGCCGCCACGAGAAGCGGAGTCGCAGCGCCCCGGGGGCCCACGGCTCCGAACCGGTTCGACCTCATCATCGGTTCTCCTGTGATTCGTGCGTCCGGCTGTGCGCAGCCGGTTCCGTCAATCTGGAGCCCTGCGCGCCGATGGTCCAGCGAAGAGCTCAACCGCGCGGGCGGAGACGGGAACGCCTCCGGGGGGATGCCCGCGCCGGGAGGATGTACGTCGGCCGATGCCGGATGTTCCAGCGCTCGTTCCAGGCCTCGGCACGCATGTGCGCCTCACTCGCGTGCGCCTCACGCGCGTGCGGCTCACCCGCCGACCGGCGGCGCCTCCGGGAGTGCGCTCACGACCATGTCGGCAAGGCGGGCGAGGGCCGCGCTCATGGCGTGCGCCACATCGGCCGCCGAGGAAGAGGCGGTGTCCACTTCGATGTGTGCATCGCGCGCGAGGAGGCTGCGCTGGGAGGCGTCGTCGACGATGGACCAGCGACCATCCAGGACCACGGTGCCGCCGGGACTGGCGGCGAACCGCTCCAGGGTGACGACGAGGAGCCGCATGTCCCCCGGCGGATCCGGCTGGCCGGGGAGCGCCACGCTGCCATCGGGGAGGCGGGCGGCCAGGTCGAAGGCGAGCGTCCGCCGGACCACGACGGCGAGGCCGGCGGGCCAGCGGACGGTGCCATCCACCTCGAGCCTGTTCTCGGCCGTGATCCGCACCAGCGCCGCGCGGTCCAGCCCGGGGGGCAGGGTGATCCGCCCCACCGCCAGCGGAGCGCTGGTCGCGGCGGGCGCGGCGCTGCGGGGCGAGATGGTGCTGAGGTCGACATAGCGCGTGGCGGGGCTGGACGCGCACCCGACCATGCCGAACGCGAGGAGAAGCAGGGGAAGACCGCGGGCCGCCGGGTGAGGCCAGCGGGGCGATGAACGTGGGGAACGGCGTCGTCGCACGACCGGGGTGTGGAATCGAAGAGTCACGGTCCTGACCTCCCCTGTATCAGCGCTTCGGGGTGACGATCGAGGTAATCGGTGAGGGAGCGCAGGGAGCGGGCGGCGCGGGTCATCTCGTCGATCAGGTCCTGGAGATTGTGCTGGTCGCGCAGTGAGCCGCCGGAGAGCCCCTGGACCGCGTCGGCCGTGGAAGCCAGGTCGCTCATGGCCTGTCGGAGGTCGGAGAGCGCCGGCTGGAGCTGGCGGCGGGCGTCGGCGGTGAGCGTATCCGCGTTGGCCATGAGCCGGTCCAGGTGTTCCAGGGTCTGATTCAGCTCCGGCGATCGGACCAACGTGTCGAGCCCCGCGGTGAGGTTGCGCAGATTGCGCCCGATGGTCCGGATCGGGAGGGCGGCCACGGCGTCGGCCGCGCGACTGACCGACGACAGCGCGCTCTGGATTCCCCCGCCCGCGATGGCCGGGATCCCTGGCGGCTGCTGCTGCCGGTCGAGCCTCCGGCCCCGCTCGTCGGTCATCACCAGCGACGCCTGCTCGCCACCGAGCACGAGCCCGGCCTGCGCCAGCTGGGCGCGCATCCCGTGCCGGACCAGCTGGTCTACCACGTCATAGAGCGGCCGGGGCGAATCGCCGGGGCCGCGCGGCGCGAGCCCGAACCGTTCCGGATACAGGTCGAGGATCACGGGCGTGCTGACCACCCCGCGATCCGGCCGCACGCGGAGCTGCACATCCGCCACTTCGCCCACGCGGATCCCGCGCAGTGTCACCGCCGCGCCCGGCTCCAGCCCGCCGACGGAGCCGGGGAAGTCGGCCGCGAAGCGGACCGGGCGTCCGGCCAGAGGCGAGCGCGCGTCCGTGGCGCTGGCGTAGAGCCGGTACGCGGAATCCCGCGTGCCCGCAGCGGACCGGGCGGCCCCCGGCTCCGCAGTCGACGCGCCCGCCGCGCCGGGGGACGGCGACCCGGCGGTGTCGGTGAACGTGTCGAACGCGACACAGCCGTTGAGGAGCCGGGGGATCGGCGGGAAGTGGACGTCCAGTCCGCCCCCGCCGGTGGACACGTCCAGGCCGCTGCAGCGCCAGAAGCGCGACTGCGGCTGGACCAGCGTATCGAACGGCGGCCGGACCAGCACATGGAAGCGGACCTCGCCTGCGGACGGCCCCAGGGAGAGACCGAGCACGCGGCCCGCTTCAAGGCCGTGATAGATGACCTGCGCTCCACGGCCGATCCCGTGGGCGCGCGCGTCCACCAGCGTGACGGTGCGGCCCGGCTCGACATGGGCGTCGGGGGGCGGTGAAGTCAGACCCGTGAAGTGGTGGGTGGGCTCCCCCGCGCCGGGCTCCATGACCAGGTACGGTCCGGAGAGGAGGCTGGACAGGTCGCCGCTCAGAAGGCTGGGGCTCTGGATCCAGAAGCGCGTACCCGTGCGCAGCGCTTCCTGCATGCCATCATCCATTGCGAGGTGCATCACCACGCCGTTCAGCGAGTCCCCCAGCTCCACGGAAGAGACCTGGCCTACCTGCAGCCCGCGGTAGCGGACCGCCGTCGCCCCTTTCCCCGAGATCCCGTGCGCCGTCGGGAAGGTCACGGTCACGTTCGGGCCGCCCCCGAACACCGCCTTGAACCCCAGGTACCCCGCGACGAGCAGCGCGGCCAGCGGCACCGCCCAGATCCATCCTCGCCAGGACGACTGCTGGATGCGCGCCCACGGCGGTCCCGTCTCGTTCTCGGCAGCCTCGCGGTCGGGGGCGTCGCGGTCGGGGGCGTCGCGGTCGGTCATGTCGTGCTGCGGAGAGCCAGCCGTGTCCGGGCGTGTGTGGTGGTGGCGGCGCCGAGCCTTCCTTCCGCGGCATCCCAGAGCAGGCGCGTGTCGAACAGCCGGGCGGCCATCATGGTGAACACCACGACCAGCGTGAACGGCACCGCGGCGATGTCGATGTGCACCAGGGCGGCGCCGGGGAAGGAGAGCAGCGGGATCGAGAACGCCTCGATGAGCGGGTCGGTGGTGGACCAGCGACCGATGCCGTGGATCGTGCGGTGGATGTGCGTCTGGCGGCGCAGGTTCTCGGGGTGTGGGCTTCGCACGCGGAAGAGCAGCCAGGTCAGCCCCACCAGCTTCAGGAACGGCACGAGGATGCTGGCGATGATGATGATCACGGCCAGATACCAGAACCCGGCCTGGAACAGCTCTCGAACCCCGATGATGATCGTCCGATGCTTAACCCCGGTGGGCTGCATGGTGTAGCTCATCGGGAAATAGTACGAGGGGAAATAGAAGATGTAGCCGGCGGCCACGAGGGCGGCCGTGCGCGTGAGGGCGTTCAACTTCCGGATCCGCAGGCGCCGGCCGCACCGCGGACAGGGTTTCCCTTCCGCGGAGGCGGGGAGCACGAGCATGCAGGCATCGCAGCCGAGCGCGTTTCCGTGCTCGGGCGCCTCGCGGTCCGGCTGAATGGCCTCCCAGACAGTGTGGTTAGTCACCACGCGGTTCAATACCAGGGAGAGCACGCCGGCGCCGGCGAGGCACCAACCGCCCGGCTCCACGTGGGCGGTGAGCTGCTCGGCCGTCCGCATGTAGATGACGAAGCCGGCCACGATCATGACCTCGGGCATGGCCCAGAGCCGGATGTTGTCGGCGTAGCGGTAGAGCCGCCCGAGCCAGCCGGGCCTCCAGCGCGTGCGTACGGCCGTGAGCACGAAGGTCAGCAGCGTGGCGCGTGCCACCGGGAGGAACATGACGAAGGCCGCGAGGATGAGGGCCAGCACGGGCCAGCCGTCGCCCCAGACGCCCATGATCCCGGAGACGATCCAGGCCTTGTGCGTCCGTCCCAGTGCGGACGCAGACATGACGGGAAAGAGGTTGGCGAGGAGGAGGAGCACGAGCAGGGCCGCGGACCAGGCCAGACTCAGGGACAGGGTGAGGGACCGGTTGCGATCCAGGATCTGATCGCAGCGGAGGCACCTGGCCTCGGCTCCGGCCTCCACGACCGGGATACGCTGTATGGCTCCGCAACCCGAACACGCGACCGTCGACACTACCCCGGCTCCCCTCGAACCAGTCCGTCAACCTGCCCGTACAAAGCTTCCGGAGGCCCGCACTGCAATTTCGGCTCCGGCGTGCCGCGCCGGTTCAGGCGGCCGGTTCGTCCTCCGGATGCACGAGGAGCACGGGAAGGCTCGCGGCCCGGATGACCTTGTCACTGACGCTGCCCAGGATCAAGCGACGCACGCCGCCCCGGCCGCGCGTGGCCATGGCCACCAGGTCCGCTCCCGCGCTGGCGGCAGCGTCGAGGATGCCCTCGGCCACGGGTCCCACCCATACGAGCGGCTCCGCCACGGCGACGCCCTGCTCCCGGAGCCGCGCGGAAACGGACTCGAGGTATTCCCCGGCGGTGCGTCGTGCAGCGTTCACCTGCACCTCCGCCTCTTCCGCCATCTCCGGCATGTACGGCGACGCCACAGGCAGGGTAGGCGCGGTGACGCGGAAGGGAAGGATCTCGGCCTCCATGACCCGGGCGAGAGCGACGGCTGGAGGCAGGATGGCCTCCGACAGCGGGGAGCCATCGAGTGGCACGAGAAAGCGCCCGATCTTGGTCGAGCCGGCGGCCGCGACGCTCTGCGCTGCGCCGCCCCCTGCCCCGGCACCCGCCGCCTCCCCGGGGCGGACCAGCAGGATCGGCGTGCTCGACGTGCGGACCAGGCGATCCGCAACGCTGCCGAGCCACGCACGTTCGATGGGTCCTCTTCCGTGCGTGGACATGACCACGATACCCGGATCCGCTTCCCCGATTCGACGCGTGAGCTGGGCTTCGGCTGCGCCTTCCAGGACCACCGTGTCGACCTTGTCGATCCCGGCATCGCGAAGCCGCTGCTCGACGCGGTCGAGGTACGCGGCCCTGTCGCGGAGCAGCGATTCGCGGAGCGCGGCGGTCGAGCCGGTCGTGTCGGCGGGGATCTCCATGCCAATGTCCCAGGCGACGGGTGGCGTGGCTATGCCTCCGGCGGCCAGCGGAGCGGCGTCGACCACGGTGACGAGCTCCAGCGCGCCGTCGCAGGACCGCGCAATGGCCGTGGCCAGCGGGAGCGCGGCTTCCGCGAACCCGGATCCATCCAGTGGCACCAGAACGCGCTCGAACATGCATCCTCCCTTTGTTGCGCCGGAGACCCGCCTCGGAGACGGACGGGCGCAAGCCCCGTTCCCGCTCAGGCCGTGCCGTTCTCCCGGTCCGTCGGCGGTCCCGGAGGTCGCGGAGCTCCCGGGTCCGCACAGGCGACCCGGCCGATCTCGGGGCCCCACACGAGGGTTCGTACCTGGCCGGCGGCCTCGCTCCACGCGCCGTGCCAGCGGGCGCCGCCGGGGACCTGGACGATGAAGTCGTCGGCCCCGATCTCTTCGACCACCACGGCGCGGGTATCGAGCCGAAGCCCCGTTCGCAGCGCCTTCAGGGCGGCTTCCTTCGCCGCCCACGTGAGGTTGGCGAAAAGCGGCCGCTCGCCCGGCGCCGCCGCGCGCACGCGGGCCGCTTCCGCGGGCGTGAAATAGTCGTCGATGAAGCGCTCGCTTCGCGGCTCGATGGTCTCGAGGTCCACGCCCAGCTCGCCGCCCCCGAGCCGGGCAGCGGCCAACCCGTTTCCGCCGCTGTGGCTGATGGACACCGCCATGGCAATGAACTCGTCGGCAGCGACGATACGGGGTTCCGGAGCGCCGTCGTCCGCCGGGAGCACCTCCACCATGTCGGGCCCGACCTCCCGCCCCGCCGCGGACAGCGCCAGGGCCACGGCGCGCTTCGCCGCCCAGCGCCCGATCCTCCAGTCGGCTCGCCGTCCGGGCACGCGGTACGCCATGAGCCTGGCCAGCTCCGCATCGGTCAGCCAGTCGCTCGCTTCCGGCACCTCCGAGGCGGCCACCAGCACTTCGTGCACGCGCGGCGCGGGGTGCCCGCGCCGGCGCTGGTGGTGGGCGGTGCGCGGCCGGGGCGGCAAAGGTGTCATGCCTTCTGTCGGAGCTCCGGGAACGGGCGCCCTTCCATGGTGGTGGGGAGGGCGGCGGTGCGGTAGCCACGCACCGAAGCCAGCACGGTGCCATCCTCCGCCACCACGTCCACGTCGTAGCCGGCTTCGGCATCGCCGCCGGCGAGCAGCGCCATGGAGCCTCCGGCGTCGCCCCGGGCCGGGTCGATCAGGTCGACGCGTTCCACGCTGTACGGCAGCCCCATGCGGGCCGCGTCCGCGATCTCGGCCAGGCCGGCGGTCTGGAACGCCAGCTCGACGAGGCGAGGCGCCGTGAGCAGCGTCCGCTCCGCGGGGACGTGGTTCGGCGGCAGCGCTTCGGCGAGCCGCCCGGCCAGGAGCGCGCCGGAGCGCCACGCCCGGCCCAGGACCCGGTACGCTGGGCCATGGAAATAGACATCGTAGATGGCGTCCGCGCCGATCCCGGGCCCGCTCCCGGGAAGATCGCGGCGGTGCGGAGCGTCGGGCGCGCTGGCGGTGAGCCTCACACGCGCCGTGAAATGCGTGGTCACTTCGGGCTCGGGGCGGCCGTGCAGCGTGCGGGCGCCGAGCAGCGCGCACTCCGCCACCACCTCGTCGCCATCCTCGCCGTAGCGCACCCGGACGCTCACGGTGCGCGGCTCATCGCGGTAGAACTTGAACGGCGCGAGGAACGTGACGTCCTCCACGGCCGCGACCCGCAGCGCCGGGAACGGCAGCGCGGCGGCCTCCGCCATGGCTTCCATGCCCATGACGCCGGGGAGCACCGGGGTGCCGTCGATCCGGTGGTCGTCCAGGAACGGCTGGGCTTTCGGATCGAGCCGGGTTTCGACCAGGAGCCCGTCGTTCAGGCCGAGCTCCACCACCCGCTCGGCGACGACACCACCGGACCCGTCCGCGTCCGCCCGTACGCCGCCGCCGGGCGCCCGCGCATCGAGCATGGCGCCCAGCGCGCCGGCGATCACGACTTCGCCGCGGGTGCCGGCGGACAGCTCGCGCCGGACGACGGGAACCCCCGCCGCGGGCTCGAGCATGTCAATGCCCGCGGCCTTCAGGATGGTCGGGATCGAGCCGCGGGTGGCCATGCCGATGCCTCCCCACGCGGTCCAGTCGATGGCTATGCCGCGGGAGGCCGACCTCCGACTGCGGAACGATGAGACCGCCTTGCAGAGCAGGTCGTTGGCCGCGCTGTAGTCGGCCTGGCCCGCGTTGCCGAAGCGGCCGGCGATGGAGCTGAAGACGACGGCGGCGCCCAGCGGGGCGTCGCCGAGCCCCGCCAGCAGGTTGAACCAGCCGTCGGTCTTCACGTCGAACACGAGGTCGAACTCTTCCGGCGACTTCTCCGGGATCGACCGGCTGACTTCGAGTCCCGCCGCGTGCACCAGAACGTCCAGCCTGCCCCGGGCGGCCACCACCTCGCGCATCACGGCCGCCACGGCATCGGCGTCGCGCAGGTCGACGGCGCGCCAGTGCGCGGTGCCACCGGCGGCCTCCACGGCGCGGATGGCGGCGAGTGCCGCGGCCGCCCGCTCGAGGCGGGCCAGCTGCTTCTCCACCAGCGCCGGCGTCGCCCGCTCGCCGCTGTCCTGGAGCCGCGCGAAGATCTCCCGCTTCAGCCCGTCCCGATCGGAAGCGAGCCGCGCCAGGTCCGGGTCGGCCGGGTCGGGCTCCGGCGTCAGGTCCAGGAGCCAGAACTCGCCGCCCGTCGGGGCCAGGTCCGCGAGAATGGCCGACGTGATGCTCCCCGCCGCGCCCGTGACCACCCAGGCGGCGTCGGCGCCCGGCAGATCGTGCCCCGGCTCCACGGAACGCGTGTCGAGGCCGACCGTCCAGCGCCTGCCTCCGGCGTGGCCGACCTCCACCACGCCCGGGTCCCGCAGGGTCTCCTCGATGAGCAGGTCCGCCACTTCGGCCGTCCTCCGGCCCGGGGCGAAGTCCACCGCCTTCACGAGCGCGGCCGGCCGCTCGCGGGCGAACGACTTCACGAGCCCGGTGACGGCGCCACCGAGGACATCGGCGGCCCCTTCGGCGTCGTACCCGTGGCGGCCGCCGAGACGCGTGGCCGAAACCACGAACCCGCCCGCCGCGCCCACGTCGTCATAGAGCGAGCGGAGCAGTGCGTAGAGCGCTTTCACGCGGAGCTGGAGCGCCTCCCGCCGTTGCCGGGGCTCGAGCAGCGCGGCGTCGTCGAGGATGTCGAGCGCCGGAAGCCAGTACACCCCCCGGATCGGGCCTTCCGCCCGCCACCCAGCCAGCCGCTTCGCCAGCGCATCCGGGCTCGCCGCGTCCTCGAGCACCAGCGGCGCGACGCCGCGTTTCTCCAGCCGGCCCACGAGCGCTTTCGCGACCCCGCCGGTGTCGGGCATCACGACCACGCGGGCTCCCTTGCCCAGCGAGACGCCCGTTTCCCGGAAGAACGCGATGGGCGGACGCAGTCGCGGGACCGGAACGCGGCGCGGAACCGCCTGCGCGGCCGCCATGTCACTCGCCATGTCACCCGCCATGTCACCCGCCATGGCGCGCGGGGCCACGTCGAGGCCGGGGGTCGGCGGCGTGTCCGGAGGCGCGGACCCGGGCTGCGGGGCTCCACCGGCCGCGGCGATCGATGGTGCTTCGCCGGCGGCGGGCGCGAGGTCCGGTCGCTTCTCGTACACGAACTCGATGGCCCGCTTCAGCGTGGGGTAGTCCCGGAGCGCCAGCTCCTCGTCCCGCTCGATGCCGTACTCCTCGCGGATCGCCGCGAACATCTCCGCCTGCTTCACGGTGTCGATGCCCAGGTCCGCTTCCAGGTCCAGGTCCAGCTCCAGCATGTCCGGCGGGTAGCCGGTCTGCTCCGCCACGATCCCAAGGACGCGCGCGCGCACGGGGTCGCCGGGCGCTGCGCCCGGAGCGGGGGCTGCCGCGGCCGGGGCGGGTGGAGGGGAGGTGGTCGCGCCGGCGGCGGGTGCGAGGTCCGGGCGCTTCTCGTACACGAACTCGATGGCCCGCTTCAGCGTGGGGTAGTCCCGCAACGCCAGCTCCTCGTCCCGCTCGATGGCGTACTCCTCGCGGATCGCCGCGAACATCTCCGCCTGCTTCACGGTGTCGATGCCCAGGTCCGCTTCCAGGTCCAGGTCCAGCTCCAGCATGTCCGGCGGGTAGCCGGTCTGCTCCGCCACGATCCCCAGCACGCGCTCCCGGATCGGATCCGCGACCGCCACGGCCGCGGTGCCCGGGACAGCAGTCGTGTCCGGGGCCAGGCCCGCGCCGGGCTGCGGGCGCGCACCCGGGGCCGCGGCCGGCGCGCTCGGCACGGACGCCGTCGCCGGCAGGGGCATTGCCCCGGGGGCGGCCGGTGTCCCGGCCGGGGCGGGGGCGCCGTTGCGCAGCCGGAGCACGCGCTTCACCACTTCCAGCTCGCCCGGCCGCCCGCCAGCGATGTCCGCCAGCCACCGATCCCAGGCCGCGCGGTCGGCGATGCGGTGGTGGAATCCCACGCTGCCGGGCGCCCGGCGCGCGCCGTCGGGCGGCGGGGTCCAACGCAGGAGGCTCATGGCGATCTGCGAGCCGAAACCGGCGCCCAGCCGCAGCGCGTAGGTGACCGGCCGAGCGCCGCCGCGGGACAGGTTGAGCTCGCCGAGCTCGGGATCGACGTCGCGGAAATTGGCCACCGGGGGGATCACGCCCGTCTCGAGCATGCGCACGGCCAGAGCGTCCTCGATGCCCACAGCCATCGGGTGGCCCGTGTGACCCTTGGTATTGGCGACGATGATGCGGTCCACCGCGTCGCCGAAGACGCTCCGCAGCGCCACGACTTCCGCCGACGCGCTCCCGCCGCGCGCAGGCGTGTACGTCTCGTGGGAGACGAACACGGTGTCGCCGGCGATCTGGCGGCGGTCGATCCCCCATTCTCGCTCGGCATCGGAAACCAGGCGCTCCATCACGGCGGCGATGTGCTGCACGTCCAGGCGGCTGCCATGGAACGCGCTGTTCGCCACCGCGGTGCCGAGGATCTCACAGATCGGCGACAGCCCCCGCTCCGCGGCGGCGTCCAGCGCCTCCACCACGAGCGCCGCGCCACCCATCCCGATGATGAGACCATGACGGCGCCGATCAAACGGGAGCGCAGCGTCCTCCAGGCGCTCGTCGGTGGCCGCGGCTCCGGAGGCCAGGAACCCGCTGCCGAACCACGGAAGGAGGGCGTCGGTGGTGATGTCGTCCGCGGACAGGACAATGACGCGACGGCAGCGCCCGGCGGCGATCCAGTCCCGGGCGAGCGCCGTGGCCTGGGTGCCGCTGGCGCACGCTGCGTTGGTGCCGATGTTGGGGCCGCGCGCAACGATGTACTCGGCGAACTGGGCGTGGCCCATGCTGAGCACCTGGAACAGGAAGCGGCGGTCGAAGCGGAAGGGGTTGGCTGCCAGCTCGGTCTCCAGGGCGACGATCCGGGCGTCCACCTCCTCGATGGCAGACGCTTCCCCTCCCGCCGGCAGCTTCGCTCGCAGGGATCGGAGCTCCTCCAGCCGCTCGCGCCGGGCACGGTCCTCGTGGTAGCCCTCGATCACGCGCGCGAAGGAATCGTAGCCGGGGAAAGCGGACGCGAAGATGACACCGGTGTCGTCCCGCATCGATTCCGGGAGCGCCCAGCCGTCCGGGAGCTTCGATCCGGTGGTCGTGGTCTTGTGCCGCAGCACGAGCGGAATTCCGGCATCGCGCAGCGCGTCGAGCCCCGCGGCGATGGCGAGGCGGGTGACCCGGTCCAATGCGCCGAGCCGATCCTCCGGGAAGCCGTACTCCTCCACCAGGTCCACTGCCCCGCCGCGGCCAGCGAGCTTGATCACGTCCGCAGGGTCGTCGATGGTCTCGAAGCGCGCGTCCCCGTTCGACCCTTTCACCAGCCGGGTGATCCGGTGCCCGGCCATGGCTTCACGCAGCCCCTGCGGCACTGCGCCGATCAGCGCCTCTCCCGCGAGGATCCGCTCCAGGTTCCGCTCATCGAACACCCACTCCCCACCGGGGAGCCCGAGCGCCGCGCCCGTGATCCCCACCCGCACCGGGCGCGCGGCCCGGCCACCCGCCCAGGTCTCGAAGCTGCGCTCGAGGAAGTCGGAGAACATCCGGCCCAGCGCCAGGTGCCGGTCCTCGTCCCGTGTGGCGCCGGCGATGCGGGAACGCGTGGCTGACAGCGACGGGTCGGGCGCGGGGGTCGGCCAGGGCGTGTCGGGCGTGTCGGCCGTATCGCGCATGTGGGGCGCGGACAGCGCGGCGGCGGCGGGAGTCGCGGGCTGTGCCAGGCTGTGGGCGCGCGGCGATGGCGCGAGCGTCCGGGCCGCCCCGTGACCGGCGGCGTAGAGGCCGCAGAGCGCGCGGTTGAACGAGACGACGTCACCCGTCCTGGGGTGATTCGTGAAGAGGGTGGTCACGTCCTCGCGGCCGCCGAGAACGTCTTCGGCGAAGCCGTAGAGGACGCGCTTCGGGCCCATCTCGATGAACACGCGGGCGCCGGCGTCGTACAGCGTCTCCAGCCCCCTGACGAACTGGACGGGGGAGCCGACCTGCCGGGCGAGGATGTCGCGCATGCGCTCCACCACGTCGCCCTCCGCCGGGTAGAACTGGCCATCCACGTTGGCGACGATGGGGCGGTCGGGCGGCCGGAGCGACAGCGAGCTCAGCACCTGAACGAGCGGCTCCGAGGCCTGGGCCACGATCTCCGTGTGGAACGCGTGGCTGACGGGGAGCGGCTGCGCGCGCATGCCGGCTCCCCGCAGTGCTTCCATGGCCGCGGTCACAGCCGCGGTCGCGCCGCCGATGACGCACTCCTTCGTGCTGTTCAGGTTGGCAATGACCACATAGCCGTCCACGCCTCCGATCACGTCACGCACGCGCTCCACGTCGCCGAACACGGCAGCCATGAGCCCGTTGTCCTCCATGGCGAGGTGCGTCATGGCGTCCCCGCGCGCGGAGACGGCCCTGAGCGCGTCGGCGAACGACATGCCCGCGGCCGCGACGAGGGCGCCATACTCGCCGAGGCTGTGCCCCATGACCATGTCGGGCTCGATGCCGTACGCGACCATCAGCCGGGCCAGCGACGTGTCCACGGCCAGCATCGCGGGCTGGGTGATGGCCGTCTGCTTCAGCGCCTCCTCTGCGGCCGCCAGTGCAGTACCGTCCCCGGCGTCCACGAAGATCCGGGACGTGAGCGTGCTCCCGATGAGCGGCGCCATGACCCCGTCCGCCTCGTCGAACGTGTCCGCCACCACCGGCTCCGTGTCGCGCAGCCCCCGCAGCATGTTGGCGTACTGGGAGCCCTGCCCCGTGAACAGGAACGCGACTCTCCCGGGCGCGCCCCGGCCCAGGAACACGCCCTTGTTCCGGAGCGCGCGCCAGCGGCCGGCATCGCCCGTGTCGAGCGCGGCGAGGGTCCTGGTGGCCAGGTCCGCCAGCTCGGCGGCGTCGCCGTAGTCGATGGCGAGGCGGACCGGCGCGTCGAGGTCGGCGCGGGCGGGCGGTGCGGGCGGCGGCGCGTCGCCGGCCTCCGCGGCCGCCTTCACCGCTTCCAGGCGACGCGCGATGTCCGCTTCCGACGCCCCGCCGATCACGAGCGCGCCCCGAAGGGGAGCCTTGAGCGGCATGGCCCCGGGTACGTGCGCCCGCGGCGCGGGTGAGGGCACGTACTCCTCCAGCACCACGTGGAAGTTCGTCCCGCCGAAGCCGAACGCGCTCACGCCCGCCCTGCGCGGGCCGCCATCGGAGCGATGCGGCCAGTCGCGCATCTCGGCCACCACGGCCATCGTGGCGCGGCCGAAATCGATGCCGGGGTTCGGGCGCGCGAAGTTGATGCTGGCGGGGACAGCGCCATGGTGGAGCGAGAGGGCGGCCTTGAGCATCCCAACGGCGCCCGCAGCCCCCTTCAGGTGCCCGATGTTCGACTTCACCGAGCCGAGCATGAGGGCGCCCGGCGCCAGCGCGGCCCCGGCGAACACCTCATCCATGCTCGCGACTTCCACGACGTCGCCCACGCGCGTCGACGTGCCGTGCCCCTCGATCAGGTCGCCCGCCGCGGGCACCAGGCCGGCGTTGGCCCACGCGCGCTCCACCGCCAGCTGCTGGCCGATGGGGTTCGGCGCCGTGATCCCCTTCCCTCGCCCGTCGCTGGAGCCACCCACCCCGCGGATGACGGCGTAGACGCGGTCGCCATCTCGCTCGGCGTCGGCCAGCCGCTTCAGCAGGAAGATCACCGCACCCTCGCCCATCACGAAGCCATCGGCCCCCTCCGCGTACGGCCGGGAGCCGGTGGCGCTGAGCGCGCCGATCTTGCAGAACTTCACGAATGCGGACGGGCTCATGTTCGCGTCCGCGCCGCCCGCCAGGACCGCGTCGAAATCGCCATTCTCGAGACCGTCGATGGCGGCATAGAGGGCGGCCATGGCGGAGGCGCACGCGGCGTCCGTGACGAAATTGGGGCCGCGGAAGTCGTACAGCGCGGCAATGCGGCCGGCGGTGATGTTGGACAGCTCCCCCGGCATCGTGTCCTCGGTGATATCCGGGATCCGCCGGTTCACACCGGCCCGGAGCTCTTCGAGGACCGCGGCGCGCACGTCCTCCGGCAGGGCGCGGTAGGCGGGCGCCGCCCGGAGCTCCTCGGCCACTTCGGGGAAGAGGATGCGGGCGCCCGTCAGGAGGTGGTAGTCGCCACCCATCGCGTTGCCGAGAATCACGGCCGTGCGGTCGCCATCGAGCGGGCGATGGGGGTGTCCATAGTCGAGCAGCGCCTGCCTCGCCGCGGCGATGGCGTACTTCTGCGTGGGATCCATGGACGCCGCCACTTTCGGCGGGATCGGCATGCGCCACCCGAGCGGGTTCCACTCGTAGTCGGCGACCCACCCGCCGATCTTCGAGTACGTCCGGTCCGGCGCGCGCGGGTCCGGGTCGAAGTAGAGGTCCGCGTTCCAGCGCTCGCGGGGAACGTCGCGGATGCTGTTGCGTCCTTCCTTCAGGTTCTTCCAGAACGCGGCCACGTCGGGCGCGTCCGGGAGGACCGCCCCGACTCCCACGATGGCCACCGACCTGCTGCGCGCGCTGCTGTCCATCATGCGGCTCCGTTCGTGTCACGGCCGTACAGTGCGTCGGCCACCTCGTCCATGTCCGCCACGAGTCCCGCCTGCGCCGCGTGGATCGGCCCGACGCGGAGCGACTGCTGGAAGCCCGCGAGATCCGGGAGCGGCACGCCATCGGCGCCCACGGCCCAGCGGATTCCCTCCGCCACGACCGCCGCCGCGGCCTCCCGCGCGTAGACACGGCTGGCCGCCGTGAGGGCGTCCGGTGCCAGGCGACGATCGGCTTTGGCCGGCAGCTCGCCCGCCGCGGCCCGCGCGGCCCGGCGAGTCAGCGCCGCCGCCGCTTCGACGCGGGCGATGAGGTCGCCGAACCGCAACAGGAGGTGCTGACTCCGCGTGAGGCGCTGGAGACGGGCGCGCTCCAGCAGCTCCGCCAGGGCGTGGGCGGCCAGAGCGACCGTGTCGGCCCCCACGCCGGGCGCCACGGCGGACACCTGCTCCAGCTTCACCGCCTCATCGTGGTAGTGCTGCCCGCGCGTCTTCAGATGCTGCTGCCAGCGGTCCCGTGCAATGGTCATCTCCATGATCTCCGACGTGCCCTCGTAGATCGTGGTGATGCGTACGTCGCGGCGGATCTTCTCCACCTCGTACTCCCGCACGTAGCCGTAGCCGCCCAGCGCCTGCATCGCCGCGTCCGCCGCCGCGTTCCCCGCTTCCGTGGCGATGTACTTGGCAATGGCGCCCTCCGTGTTCAGCGCGCCTTCGCCCGCGTCGATCCGCACCGCCGTCTCCTCGATGCACGCCCGCCCGGCTTCCAGACGGCAGGCGTGCGGCACGATCAGCTTGTGCGTGTAGCCCTGTTTCTCGGCAAGGGGACCGCCCGCCTGGATGCGCGTCCTCGAGTACGCGATGGCCCGATCCAGCGCCGCCCAGCCGGCGCCCAGGCCAAACGCGGCCACCATGAGCCGCGTGTAGCCGAACACCAGCTGCGCCTGTACGAGCCCCTGCCCCTCCACGCCGCCCACCAGGTCGGACGCCGGGACATACACGTCGTCGAAGGAAAGCGCGGCCGTATTGCTCGCCCGGATCCCGTGCTTGTCCTCCGGCTTCCCGTGGTCGAGCCCGTCCACCCCCTTCTCCAGCACGAACCACGTCGGCCCGCCCGGGGCAAGGGCGAGAACGCTGTAGAGGTCGGCGAACCCGCCGTTGCTGATCCACATCTTGGCGCCGTTGATGCGATAGCCGACCACCGCGCCGCCCTCCTCCACCCGCTTCGCCACCGTCCGGAGCGCGCCCAGATCGCTTCCCGCTTCCGGCTCCGTGGCGCCGTACGCCATCAGCAATCCCTCTTCCGCGATCCGCCCCAGCCAGCGCGCCTTCTGCTCTTCCGTCCCACCCCAGAGGATCGGATCACTGCCCAGGAACGTGGCCAGAACCCCCGTCGCCACGCCGAGATCGATCGCCGACAGCAGCTCGCACACGCGGTACACGTCGAACGCGCCCCCATCCATCCCGCCGTATGCCTCGGGGATGAAGAGGAGCTGCACGCCCAGCTCCCCGCACATGGCGCGGATCGTCTCCTCCGGGAACTCGTGGCTGGCGTCCAGCTCGAGCAGCCGCTCCCTGGGCAGGTGCTCGGCCGCGAAATCGCGGATCGAGGCGAGGATCAGCTCCAGCGTCTCCCGGTCCAGACCGGCGTTCGGCGTCGCAACGATGGTCATGAGGCGTTCGGGGATGTAGAGATTGGACAGCGGGCGGAGCCCGGGCGCGATCGACGGCTACGACCCTCGCGCACGAAGGTCACGGCCCTGATGCACGGGATCCCGTGAGTTACCGCGGCCGGCCTGGCGACGAAAGGAGGCGATGCCGGAATCTGCGGCGGGGAGGTTCCGCACACCGCGCGTGGGGTATTTCCCTGCGACGGAATTCGCCGCGAAAGACGAGCGAGGGGCCTGCGATCACCGTCGCAAGCCCCTGGCCCCTGGCCGGCTCCCGTGCCTCAGTGGCGCGGTCCGGCGGGCGGGGACGCCTCCCGCTTGAACGCCGACGCCTCCTGCGCAGCGAAATCGCGGTTCCGCTCCGCCTCCTCCTTCAGCACCTCGCGGTCGTGGGCCAGGTTGCGCCGCGCCCGCTCCAGTCGGAGCTCGCTCGCGTCCCGCATGTCGCGCGCTGCGCTGCCGGCGAAGATGGCGGCGGCGAGGGCGAGGGCAGCGCCTACGATCAGGCCGCCGGCCCAGAACGCCCCGCCCAGCAGGACGCCGATCCCGAGGATGGCGCCCGTGGTGAGGGCGAGGCCCGCCAGCAGGCCGAGTGAGAGCGCGACGCCCAGCTTGGTCAGGTCCTTCGCCAGAGTGCGCCCCGCGTCCTGCAGCTCGGCCGAGAAGGTGCCGGCCACCTCCCGCAGCTCGAGCTTCGCCAGCTCCAGCTCGTCGTGCACCAGCTGTGTCGCGTCGCGGTTCAGCCGGCCGAGGAGCTGCTTGAGATCGGCGCCGTCCCCGGCCGGGGCGCGGCCGGCACGGAGATACCCCGGGACGGGCTCGCGCAGCCGCTCGACGGACGGGCCGCCGGGTCTGGGCGTGCGCTCGGGCGTGTATTCGCCGGCGCTCATGCTCCCCTCCCCGGCTCGGTCATGGACCGATCCGCGGTCTGGCGATGGTCCTCACCGTCCGCCACGGGCCAGCTCTCGTCCACCGCCCGCCGCGCCGCCTCCCCGGCCTTCTCCCGGGCGACGTCGTGCGCGCGCCCGCTCATTCGCCGAGCCTGCTCCTCCGCCCGGTCCAGCACCCGGTCCCGCGTGCGACCGAAGAGCTCGTGCTCGCGCTGCGTCTCCGGCGCCATCAAGCCCGCGGCGAAGCCCAGTGCCGCCGCCACTGCGCCCGCGGCCAGCGGGTTCTCGCGCACCGCGTACTCGACCCTGTGCTCCGCCCGCATGGTCTGGTGCTCGGCCTCGTGCACCCACTCTCCCGCCCGCTCGCGGCCGTGTCGCACGCGGTCGGCGGCTTCGTCCGTCAGCTCCGACGCCTTCTCCCGGGCCGTGTCCGCGGCGTCGCTCGCCTTCTCCTGCACCCGCGATGCCGCCTGCCGCACACGCTCCTTCGCCCCGGCCTCGGTGTCGTCGCCGGACTCGACGTCCCGGCTCTGCCGCAGCCGCGCCGCCTCGAGCTCCGAACCGGTGATGTAGCCGGCCGCGTACCGCTCCGCGTAAGGCTCCGCCGCGTAGCCGACGGCGTACCGTTCCACGTACGGGTCCGCCGGGCCGTAGCCGCCCCGGACCCGGGCCCGGCCCTGCAGGCGACGCGACCGCTCGTACTCGTCGTCGTCATGCCCGCCGCCGTTCGCCACCAGCCAGGCGAGCCCCACGCCCACCATCGTGGCCGGGATCGGGTTCTCCTTGATGGTCTGCCACAGGCCCCGGCCGCCCTCCGACACCTCGTGCTCGACGTCCCTCATGGTGCTCCTCGCCTTCCGCTTCACCGTTCGCTTCCACTCGTCCACTTCACCCCGGGCCCGCGCCTTCAGCTCGCGCTGCAGCCGGTCCGGGTTCACGCGGGCGCCGATCTCCTCTACCGTGTCCGCCATGCGGGCGCGCGTATCCTCGATCCGCTCACGGACCTCCCGTTCCGATTCCTCACGCATAGCCGCCCTCCTCCTCGATCCGCTCCGCCGCCTCGCGCGGTGGGGCTTCCCGGCGATAGGGCGCCGACGGGCGGGACTCGCTGCGATACCCCCGCCCCGGCTCAGGGCCGTACACACCGCCATATCCCGCGGACGACTCGTAGCCCCGGCTCCCGGCGTAGCCACGGCCGGAATCGTACCCCCGGTCACGTCCGCCGCCCCGGGCCTCGGAGCCCGAGCTCTTCAGGAAACGCGCGCCAGCCAGCCCCAGCGCGAACGCGCCACCAAGGAAGAGCGGCGCGTTGTCACGGGCGAAACGGCGCGCCTCGCGCGTCAGCCCATCCACGTCGCGCCGTTCCAGGTACCGCGACGCACCTTCCACGCGTTCCGCCACCGTCTCCAGGAAACGACTGTACTGCCGATCGTCTTCCGGCAGGTCCTCGCTCCCGCGCCGCAGCGCGTCCGCCACGGTCCGCATCCCGCCGGCGACCCGCTCCTTCTGCTCATCCGCACGTGAACGCGCCTCGCTCGCCGCTTCGTGCCCGAGATCCCGGGCCTTCTCCTTGCCCTCCTCCACCAGCTCGCGGCCACGGTCCCTGGCCTCCGCGGCGACGGCCTCGGCGCTCGACTCCGCCCGGTACACAGTGCTCCGCACCTTCTCCTTCGCCTTCCCGGTCGCGTTCTCCGGCTCCCGCCGCCGATGTCGTTCCGCCGACTCGTGTGATTCCGCCATCTGATTCTCCCAGCTGGATTTACATCGCCTGGCATGCGCGGCTCGCGGCCATGGGAAGGCGTGCGAGCCGTGTAAACATTTGATGCATTCGCTGTGCCGGACGCTCTGTCCGGAGCCGCCGGTGGGCGGGGGCGCTCAGTAGGCGTCGAAGCGCGGATTGACGATGGCGTTGTGGATGGAGCCGAACGTGTAGCTGAGGCCGACGGACAGGCGGTAGGTGAAGTCCGTCTGGAGCTCGGTGAGGCGGAGGAGGATCTCCTCGTTGGAAGCGCCCTCGGCGGGGAGTGAGATCTGGTCGTGGACGCGGCTGTAGCGGCCGCGGACATCGAGGGACAGCCCGCGCAGCAGGTTCACTTCGACATCACCGCGCCAGGTGATGCGGTACTTGGCGGCATCGGCCTGCGCCTGCGCCTCCGGCGTGGGCGCGTCGGGTGTCCAGTGGAGGATCTGCCGTCCCTCCACGGAGGAGTAGATGCTGCCCCAGGGCTGTCGCAGGGAGAGGGCGACGTTGAGCGTGTGGTCGAGGAGGCGGTCCCGCGTCTTGCCGTACAGCGTGACTTCGTCGTACGTGCGGTAGGCGGGGCCGAGGGTGTAGAGGATGGTGAGCTGGCGGCGGGTGGACTCGTCGTAGGGGAAGACGTCATACTCGATCCCGGGCGCCACGCGAGCGGCGAGGGAGATGTTGGAGTAGGTGGACGAGCTGAGGGAGCCGACCAGGCCTGCGGACCAGTGGGCGCCGAGCGCCTTGACGTTCATCCCGTCGAGGCGGTAGGAGCGCTGCACGGCGCGGGTGGTGGATCCGTCCTCGAGGGTGTAGCGGCTGTCGTCGTAATTCGACTCCAGGCCGAGCTCGGTCTTCCACTCGGGGGTGACGCGGTTCACGTCGACGCTCCCCTCGAGGGAGGTGCTCTTCTGGAGCGACTCGCCCTCGAGGCTGGTGCCGGCGCGCAGCCGGAAGACCCAGGCGTTCCAGGGATCGACCGCGACACCCGTGGCGGCGCCCGCGTGGATGTCTCCGGTGTAGGCCACGTCGAGGCCGGGTGCGAGAGCCGTACGGGCGACGAAGGGGACGAGCCCGATGCGGAGCCAGCGAGCGAAGCGCTGGCGATTCTCGTCGTCCGTGGTCGACGGGGGCGAGGAGAAGTGCAGGGTGTCCGCCCGCCCGAGGAACCCGTTCCGACCGATGAGCCTCATGGTGTAGGCGCGCCCGCCGCCGCCGGTCTCGTCGGTGGTGACGAGGACGTGGACGGCGGCATCCTGCCGGTTCCGGACCCATTCGATCCAGTCCATCTCGGTGCGCAGGTAGTCGAAGTCGCACCCGGGCACCCGGTCCTGGCAGTCGAGATAGACGCGGAGACCGGCGGGCTCCGGCTGCTGCGCGGCGGCGCCGCGCGGCGCGAGACCGGCCCCGATGACGAGGAGGAGAGCAATGCCCAGGCGGCCCGGGCCGCCACGCGCGCCGATTCGATCCATGAACTCCGCTGGGTACGTATCCCTTGGGTCGGGGCTCGCAAGATGAACCCCGGGCGCTCCGCCCGCAAACACACCGGGCCCGGGCCCGGACCGTCATGCCCCGCCCGGCTTCTGCCCACCGCTTTCCGGGGCCGGGCGCAGGCCTTATCCTCCGATGTTCAACCGAACACTCATCCCGAATCCAGGAACCCGCCCATGTCGCGGCTCACGGTGCCCGCCGTCCTGCTGATGGCGCTCTCGTCCGTCCCCTGCTTCGCGTCCGCCCAGTCCACGCGGCTCCTTCGTCAGCCCGATGTCAGCGACCGCTACGTGGCGTTCGCCTACGCGGGCGACATCTGGCTGGCGCCCAGAGCGGGCGGAGAGGCGAGGCGTGTGACGTCATCGCCGACAGTGGAGAGCGATCCGCACTTCTCGCCGGACGGCAAATGGCTGGCGTTCACGGGCGAGTACGGCGGCAACCCGGACGTCTACGTGGAGCCGGTGGCGGGCGGCGAGCCGCGTCGCCTGACGTGGCACCCGGGGCCCGACCAGGTGCGCGGCTGGACGCCGGATGGCAGGAAAGTGGTGTTCGTCTCCACGCGCACGGGCGTGCCGGACGCGGAGCCGAAGCTGTGGACGGTGGCCGTGGACGGCGGGATGCCGGAAGCGATGGTGGTGCCGCGGGCGCAGGCCGGGGACGTGTCGCCGGACGGACGCTTCGTCGCCTACCAGATGGTGCGGCCGTGGGAGAACGAGTTCCGGAACTACCGGGGCGGTCAGAACCAGCCGATCCGGGTGCTGGACCTGAAGGACCACTCGATGACGAAGGTCCCGTGGACGGACAGCCGGGACCAGCAGCCGGCCTGGCTCGGCAGCACGATCTACTTCATCTCCGACCGGGACTGGACCAACAACGTCTGGGCGTACGACACGCAGACAAAGCAGCTGAAGCAGATCACGCGCTACCCCGACTTCGAGGTGGAGAGCGTGAACGCGGGCGCGGGCGCCGTGGTGTACGAGCAGGCGGGCGACATCCACCTGTTCGACCCCGCTGACGGTAGCGATACCAAGCTCGACATCCGCGCCACCGGCGACTTCCCGTGGGCCATGCCGCACGCGGCGGAGGTGGGTGCGGACCTCACGGAGCCGCAGCTCTCGCCCACGGGCGTGCGCGCCGTGTTCGAAGCGCGCGGCGACATCTTCACGGTGCCGGCGGACAAGGGCACCTGGCGGAACCTGACCCGCTCCTCCGGAGTGGCCGACCGCACCCCCGTGTGGTCGCCCGACGGGGAGCGAGTGGGGTGGTTCAGCGATCAGGATGGCGAGTACCGGTTCATGGTCGGCCCGCAGGACGGCACCAGCGCGCCGCGCGCGTACGATATCCCGCGGCCGACCTATTTCTACTCCCCGGCGTGGTCGCCGGACGGGACGCGGATCCTGTTCACCGACGCGGCCGTGCGGCTGCGGGTCCTGGACCTGGCATCGGGGAAGGTCACGGACGTGGACCAGGACACCTACACGTGGCCGGACCGGGACCTGGCGCCCACCTGGGCGCCGGACTCCCGCTGGATCGCGTACCAGAAGCGGCTGCCCGGCTCGCAGTACCACGCCATCTTCGTCTATTCCCTCGACGATGGCGCCACGCACCAGGTGACCGACGGGATGGCCGACGCCATCCACCCCGCGTGGGATCGGAGCGGCAAATACCTCCTCTTCCTCTCGTCCACCGACTGGGCGCTGAACACGGGCTGGCTGGACATGAGCTCGTACGAGCGCCCGGTGAGCCGCGGCGTCTACCTGGCCGTACTGCCGAAGGACGAGCCGTCGCCGATCCTCCCGGAAGCGGGCGACGAGCCGGGCGACAGCGCCACGCCGGGCACCGCTCGAGGCGGCGGCCGCGGCAAGGGCGCCGGCGAGGGGAACGGAGAATCGGCGGCGGACGCCTCGCCCCCCTCCGTTCGGATCGACTTCGACGGCCTTTCGCAGCGGATCCTGGCGCTGGACGTGCCGAACCGGGACTACCGCCGTCTGCAGGCGGGGACGGCCGGGAAGTTCTTCTGGCTGGAGCGGGTCCCGAACCAGGGGATCATCCTGCACCGCTACGACCTCCAGGAGCGGAAGCTCGAGGACTTCGTCGCCTCGGCCGCCGCGCAGTACGCCCTCTCCGCCGACGGCAAGAAGCTGCTCTACCAGGCCGCGAACGAGCAGGGCCGGCCCACGCACCGGTGGTTCGTGGTGGACGCCACCGCGGCGCCGCCCTCCGGCGGCAAGGGCGCGCTGGCCACGCAGGGGATCGAGGCGCAGATCGACCCGCAGGCGGAGTGGCGGCAGATCTTCCGCGAAGCCGGGCGCATCGAGCGCGACTACCTGTACGTGAAGAACCTCCACGGCGCCGACTGGCCGGCGATCCAGAAGGACTATGCCACGCTCCTGCCGTACGTGCGGCACCGCGCCGACCTGAACCAACTGCTGGACCAGCTCCAGGGCGAGCTGGCCATCGGCCACAGCTTCGTGGGCGGCGGCGACATCCCGCGCGCCGACGCCTCGCCCGCCGGTCTCCTCGGCGCTGACATGGCCGTGGACCACGGCCGCTACCGGATCGCGAAGATCTACACGGGGGAGAACTGGAACCCGGAGCTGCAGGCCCCGCTCTCCGCGCCCGGCGTGAACATCCACGAGGGCGACTACATCCTGGCGGTCAATGGCGAGGCCATCACGCCGCCCGCGAACTTCTACGCACCGTTCGTGGGGACCGTGGGGCGCCAGGTGAAGCTGCTGGTGAACGGCCGCCCGAGCGAGGACGGCGCCCGCCTGGTCACCGTCGTTCCGATCCCCAACGAGGGCGGGCTGCGGACGCGGGACTGGGTCGAAGCCAATCGTCGCAAGGTGGACGAGCTTTCCGGCGGGAAGCTGGCGTACGTGTACGTCCCGAACACGGGACAGGGCGGCTACACCAGCTTCAACCGCTACTACTTCGCGCAGCAGGAGAAGCAGGGCGCGGTCATCGACGAGCGCTTCAACCACGGCGGGAGCATCGCCGACTACATGGTGGACGTCATGAGCCGCAAGCTCCACGGCTACTTCAACCAGCGCCTGGGCGACCACTACAGCGCCGTGACCGCCCCCGCCGCCGCCGTCTGGGGGCCGAAGGTGCTCATCATCAACGAGATGAGCGGCTCCGGCGGCGACATGTTCCCCTACATGTTCCACCAGATGAAGATCGGCCCCATGGTCGGGACCCGGACCTGGGGAGGCCTGGTGGGCCACGGGGGGGAGCCCGACTTCATCGACGGCGGCCACATGTCGGCGCCCAGCACGGGCTTCTACGACCCGGATGGGAAGTGGGCCGTGGAGAACGAGGGCGTGCCGCCCGACATCGAGGTGGAGCAGACGCCCGCCGACGTCATCGCCGGCCACGATCCGCAGCTGGAACGCGCCGTGGCGGAGGCCATGAAGATGCTGCGGGAGAACCCGACGGTGCTGAAGCCGCAGCCGCCGGATCCCGTGCGGGTCCGGCCCCGGGGGGAGGCGCGGAGGTAGCGGAGAACGGCAACAGCATCTCACGCGGAGACGCGGAGAGCGCGGAGAACGGCAACAGCATCTCACGCGGAGACGCGGAGAGCGCGGAGAACGGCAACAGCATCTCACGCGGAGACGCGGAGAGCGCGGAGATCGGCAACAGCATCTCACGCGGAGACGCGGAGAGCGCGGAGATCGGCAACAGCATCTCACGCGGAGACGCGGAGAGCGCGGAGATCGGCAACAGCATCTCACGCGGAGACGCGGAGAGCGCGGAGAACGGCAACAGCATCTCACGCGGAGACGCGGAGAGCGCGGAGAACGGCAACAGCATCTCACGCGGAGACGCGAGCTGGCGCGGGCGAGGGGGGGCGGACAGCATTACTGTTTCGGATTGACCACGCCACTCTCGCCGGGAGGACCCGCGTGACGTCCCGATCGCACGAAGCGACGGCGCGCCGGCGGGCGGAAGCCGCCTTCCACCAGGCGCACGGACAGCCGCCGGAGCTCCTGGTCCGGGCGCCCGGTCGGGTCAACGTCATTGGCGAGCACACGGACTACAACGAGGGGTTCGTCCTCCCGGCGGCCATCGATCGCGAGCTGTGGATCGCGCTCCGTGGCCGCCCGGACGCGCGAGTCGGGATCCGCTCGGTGGAGCTCGGTGCCGGGGGGACGTTCGATCTGACCCGGGTCGACCGCGGGGGCGGTGCAGACTGGATCGAGTACGTGAAAGGGGCGGCCTGGGTGCTGCAGGACGGTGGCCGCCGCCTGCGCGGCTGGGACGGCGTGGTGGCGAGCGACGTGCCGGTGGGCGCGGGGCTGTCGTCGTCCGCTGCGCTGGAGATGGCCGTGCTGTGCGCGTTCTCCGAAGTGTCCGCGCTGCCGTGGGCGGAGGCGGAAGCAGCGTCGCTCGGGAAGCGCGTGGAGAACGAGTGGATCGGCGTGTGGTCGGGGATCATGGACCAGCTGGCTGTGGCGGCCGGGCGTCGCGACCATGCTCTTCTCATCGACTGCAGGTCGCTCGAGGTCGAGCCCGTCGGGCTCCCGCCCGGCGTCTGCCTCGTGGTGCTGGACACCGGGACCCGGCGGGGCCTCGTGGGGTCGGCGTACAACGAGCGCCGTCAGCAATGCGACGAGGCCGCCCGTCAGCTCGGCGTTCCCGCCCTGCGCGATGCCGCCCCCCCGCTCCTCGAGGCGAGGCGGGGCGCACTCGACCCGGTGGTGCACCGGCGCGCCCGTCACGTGGTCACCGAGAACGCGCGCACGCTCGAGGCCGCCGCAGCGCTGCGCGCTGGCGACGTCGCCCGCCTGGGCGCGCTCATGGATGCCAGCCATGCCAGCCTCCGCGACGATTTCGAAGTGAGCACGGACGCACTCGACACCATGGTCGAGCTCGCGGGCGCGCAGGATGGCTGCCTCGGCGCGCGGATGACGGGCGCGGGATTCGGCGGGTGCGCCATCGCGCTGGTCGAGAAGGATCTCGCGGGGGTGCTCACCGCCGAGGTGTCGCGTGGTTACCGGGACGCAACCGCGCTGCAGCCCACCGCTTACGTCTGCCGCGCCGCCGACGGCGTATCCGTGGAGCGGCGGAGATGACGCCACGCCGGCCCTGACACGGTCATTGCGTGAAGGCGTCCGAGAACTCGCTCCGGTCCCCGAATTCGTTCCGCGCGTCTTCGACGAGCGCCTTCAGATAGGGCCGGCCCTCTTCGCTCACGGCTCCCTCATCCAGCGCCCGGAGCGCCGCACGGCAGCTCCGCGCGAGGTTCTCCAGTGCTTCACGCAGCGCATTGCGCCGGCGCCGGACGACGCTGTAGGCGTGCACCACCAGCGCAATGCCGGCGGCCAGGGCCACGCCGAGCCCGATCCAGATCATCAGCCCCGCCTGGCCGGGCGCAACGAATCGGAATCCGACGACGAGCAGGGCCACCACCGCGGAGCCGATCACGCGACTCCACAGCTGGCGAAGACTGTCGCCGTACTCTTTCACCGCGGTCTCCGCATCGGTCGTGCGAATCACCACGGCGTCCACTGCCCGGTCGTCCACGCCGGCGCTCGTCCTTTCGTGCTCGCTCGCGCCAACCCTGCCGGTACGGCTCACGCGACGGTGATCTCCCGGGCCTGGTACACCTCCCGGATCGGGGTCAGGAGCCGGATCCCCACGGGCCACAGGGAGTCCCGAAGGCTGCAGAATGCGTTCCGCGCAGGAGCGAGCTGCGCGGGTGCCGGGCTACTCGCCGCCTGCCGCCACGGCCGGAGCGGCGGCTGTGGCCGGGACCTGCGGATCGACTTCGATCGTGCGGTCGAGCAGGTCCCGCACCTTTCTGAGGAAAGGCTTCATCTCCAGCGGCTTGCCCAGGAACGCCTTGGGCTCGCCAGGGACCGAGGACCAGGGGATCTCGCTGCGGTCGTACCCCGAGATGTAGAGCGCGGGGATGGAGCCCCGGCTCCTTTCGATCATCTCCACCAGGGCGAACCCGTTCATCCCGGGCATGACCAGGTCCACCACCACCAGGTCCACGCCGCCCAGGTGCTCGCGCGCCAGCCGCTCCGCCTGCTCGGGGGTGCTGGCGGAGAGCGCGCGGTAGCCGGCGCGGCGAAGCATCGGGACGAGGACGCGCAGAACGCCCGCGTCGTCGTCCACCACCAGGACCGTCTCCCCCGCCCCGAATCCGGCCTCCTTCGCAGCCCGGCGCGGGTGCCGACCGCCGTTCCGATCCACCGCGGGGCCGGTGTCGGCGCGCTCCAGCACCAGCGTGCGGTCTCCACCCCGGGTCTTCGCCCGGTACAGCGCCTCCTCGGCCTTGGCCAGGAGCACGTCGGGATGCGTCATCCCGGATTCGTACTCCGCCAGGCCCGCGCTCGCCGAGATGGGGCCCCAGGGCGCGTCGGCTTTCCGCAGGCGATCGAGGACCCGCTCCGCGAACACCTCCGCGCCCTTCATGTCGATGCTGTCGAGGATCGAGACGAACGTTCCGCCATCCAGCCGCGCGGACAGGTGCATCTCCCGCGTCAGCTCCGAGAGCGTGCGGACGAACGCCCGGAGCGCGTCGTCGCCGGCGCCCCGACCCCAGCGATCGTTGACCTGACCGAGGTTATCGAGGTTGAACAGCACCAGGGTCAGGGGCGCTCCCCGCTCCGCCGCCGCGAACGCCCGGTCCAGGTGCAGCATGGCGAAGCGGAGGTTCGGCAGCCCCGTGGCCGCATCGGTCAGCGCCATCTGCTCCGTTTCCCTGAGCTTCCCCTTCAGGACTGCGGCCAGTATCCCGGCGCCCAGCGACACCGCGATGAGCGAAACGGTGACGCCGAAGAGCACCACCACCGGTGGCGGCGGGGCGTCCCGCTGGATGACCACCACCTGCGCCAGCGCGTACGCGGCCATGGCCCCGGCGAGGGCGGTGGAAGCCCCTTTCCAGCCGCAATGATAGGAGAGCAGGAATGGCGGCACGAGCGCCAGCAGCCAGAGGAGCAGCCCGGCTTCGCGGCTGGTCCACTCCGGCAGGAAGTAAGTCCCGATCACCGGCACGGCCAGCGCCATGAGTGAAAGGAGCAGCGCCTGCGGCGGCGCCCCCACCCGGCTTCGCTTCGATACGTGAGCCGTTTGCGGCATGCCTGTCTCCTGACTCGGAAGAATGCAGGAACGGTCGGCCTACAGGGGCCTCGGGCCAAGTATCGGCACCGGCCGTCAGGAACTTGAGGTGGGGTTCGGCGTCGTTCATGATGCGACCCGATCGGCCGGGCCGCCAGCATCCAGCCGGTCGGGCTACGGATCGAGCAGGCGAGAAAGATCGCCGGTGGCCAGCGCGGGGTGATCGCTACACTCGCCCTTCCAGCCGTCGAACAGCCACAGCCGTTCGCGACGGACGACGTCCGGGCCCCGCCGAAGCGCGACCCGAGCACCGGGAGTCACCGAAGCGAAGCACTGGCGGAGCTCGTCCACGACGGACGGGGGCGCCGCCCCGTCGGGAGCCGCCAGGATCAGAGCGTCATCCCGGCTGGCGAGCTGGGGGAAGCCCGGGCCGACCGAGTACTCACTCGGACGCCAGCTCCCGATGGCAAAGGTCCGGGGATGACCGCGGACGTTGAACGCAAGCTGGGCCGCCGTCTGATAACGCGTCCCGGCGAGCCAGACCCGGGACAATGGGCGCTCCGCCGTGAGGCTCGCCGCGGTCGAGTCCACCGCCCGCGCCATGGCGTCCCAGCCGGCGGCCCGGGCAATCGGGTCACGGGACCCGTGCAGCGGCAGGATCGGGGCGATGGCCTGGCCGAACACCACGGCCGTGAGCGCTGCCGCGAGCGCGAGGCCAGCGCGCAGCCAGCCGCGGCCGCGTCGCCGCCACAGGGTCACGGCGATCAGCGGGATCAGCGCGGGATACGCCACGGCGGGCCAGTTCGCTTCCACGCGCTTGGAGATGGCCGAATAGGCGAAGAAGACGAACGGCGCCAGCGCCGCCACGGCCAGGATCCGGCGCTCGGGACGTGCGCCCGGCCGGAGCGCCACGGCCACCGCGACCACTCCGAGCACGAAGAGGATGGGAGAGAAGAGCCCCACCTGGCCTCCGAGCAGCTCCAGCTCGCGGCCGACCACGTCCACCAGTGTCCCGGGCTCCGAGCCGAGCCCATGCCTCAGCTGGAAGAGGAAGGAGAGCCACCCGTGCTCGGCGTTCCACGCGATCACGGGGGCGAAGATCAGCAGCGCCACCAGCGATGCGAGCCAGGGCCCCGGCTCCCGCAGGCGCACGCGCAGGTCGGCCCACGCCACGAAGGCCACCAGCACGGCCGCGGGGAGCAGCACGGCCGTGTACTTGGAATCGAACGCGCACCCCAGCGCCGCTCCGGCCGCCAGCCACCACCCGGTGGAGCGGGCCGACCCCGCCGGATGTGAAATGGCGCGCATGACGGCGTACAGCGCGAGCGCCTCGAAGGCGAGGAGCGGGGCGTCCGGCGTCGCCAGTGTGAATCCGGCGGCGGAGAGCGGGACCACCGAGGCGATCACCGCAGCGACCAGCCCGGCCGTCCCTCCGGCCAGGCGCCGGGCCACGCCCGCCACCGCAAGCGCCGCCACCGCCCCGAGCACGATCGCGCCCAGGCGAACACCGAGCGGGGTGGGACCCAGGATGGCGGTGCCCGCCCGGATCGCCAGCGCGATCCCGGGTGGATGGTCGAAGTACCCCGCAGCCAGGTGCCGCGACCAGTCCCAGTAGTAGGCCTCGTCCGGAAACAGCGGCACCCGGACGGCCACGGCCGTCCGGATCAGTGCGGAGACGAGAACCACCCCGGCCGTCGCTGCCACCGTGCCATCGACGCGGGCCACCGCCGCTCCGCCCGCGCTCCCGGACCGCGAGCGCTCCGCACCCCTCCCAGGCCTGCTGGCCGGCCTGCTGACCGAACCACCCCACCCCGCGCTCACCCACCACCTCCGGTGCCTTGCCCCGGCCGCGCCCAGGTGAACGCCCGGTTCAGAAGGAAGTTCGCCACGAACATCGTCGCGATCGCCACCAGGTTCCACACCAGCAAATGCGTCTTCCCGAGTGCCCGTACCAGGATCCACAGGATCGTCACCGTGCCGCCGATGGTGGTCAGGCTGATGGCCTGGAACTTCGCGAACCGCGTGATCCGGCGCCCCTCGCCTTCGCCCGCGAACGTGATCAGCTCGTGGCCGAAGAAATTGTGGATGATCGCCGTTTCCGTGGCCACCACCGCCGCCACAAGATAGTACAGTCCAAGGACGCTGTGGCCCAGCCACAACACGGCCGTGTTCACACCCACTCCCACCGTTCCCACCACCCCGAACATGCCGAAACGGGCCAGCCGCTGCGCGCGTCGCGGCAGCCCACCCAGCAGCTCACCCGGCAGCCGGCCCGAGTCGCCCCGGGCGCCGGCCCGAGTCGCCCCCCGGCTTCACCATCCGGCGGCTCTCCACCCCGCGTCGAGGTGCTCCGGCATTTCTTTCTCCGCTTCCGTGCTCGATCCGGGTAGCACCGCCCGGCGAGGGCAGACGCGTACCCCCCTCGCCCGGAACGGCTATCGAAGCGGGATCGCTGTGCAAGGACCGCTCCCGAACCCGTCGACGGGGCGGGCAGATTCGGAGGCGACGGCCGGCGGGCCCGGCCCCCCGCCCCTCATTGACCCCGCGGCTATCTTGCCCGCAGGCGCCCCGCGCTGTGGCCGGCTCGGCATTGCGGCGGGCGGGGAGTCTCGATCATCGGTGTGAACGCACGACGAGGCAGGACGGCCATGATCAGGCGGGACATGCTGGTAGAAGACCTCATGAACGAGCTGCCCGAAGCAGTGGCGTACCTGATCGGCAAGGGCATTCAGCCCATTGCCTGCGGTGAGCCGATCTGGGGGACGCTCGAAGAAGCGGCCAGGCTCCAGGGCTACGATGACGCCCGGATCGATACCATGGTGGAGGAGCTCCGCGCGATCCAGCGCGAAGCGCGCCCGGAGAGCGCCGCCGGACCCTGACCCGAACCCGGCGCACGGGACCGGATGCGTGACCTGGCGCGCTCATCGCCGCGGGTCCGCAGACACCTCAGCTCGCGGGCGGGGCCCGCGGTCGCGCCAGCACCGGCGCCTGCCCCCGCACCGGCAGACGCTCCACCATCGTACCCACGCGAACGCCCGACCCCGGCGCCCCGCACGCTTCCAACCCGGCCCCCCCGCCGCCGCCATGGGACCGCCAGTTCCGCCGCCCGCCCACCGCCGGACCGCTGCCCGCCCCGGTGCCGTTGAGCGCCGACAGCTCCCCCTTCAGACTCTGCTTCAATCGCTCCAGCGGCACACCTCGCCATTCCGGGCCACGCCTCAGACGCAGGATGCGCCCACGGCTCCGCACCACCATCCGGAGCCCGTCTTCGCTCCCTTCCACCTCCTGAAAGCGGACCCCGATCCGCCGAATCGCCGGATCCCACCGCAACGTCTCGCGCAACAGGTTCGCCCGGCTCTGCGGATGATGGATGATCGCCCTGGCCATGCCGCTCCTCCTCTCGCTCGGGTTCCGCACGCGCGCCCCCGGCGCGCCGCCGCCGCCCCGGACGGCCGACAGCCGCCAGGGTCTGCCCTCTGGAACGTCGCAGGGCGGGAGGGTTTTGTGAAATATATCTTTCGTCTTGTTTCCATAGGTGCTACCTATTGTGTGAGGCACCCGGGCAGGACGGAGCGGATCGACAGCGACGGAGGGCGGGCCATGCCCCTGAACTATCGACGGCTGCACTATTTCCGGACGGTGGCGCACGAGGGAGGGGTGACGGCGGCGGCGGCGGCGCTGCACGTGAGCCAGCCATCGATCAGCGTTCAGATCCAGAAGCTGGAGAAAGCGCTGGGGCACAAGCTGTTCGACCGGAGCGGGCGGTCGATGGAGCTGACGCCGGAGGGGAAGGTGGTGCTGGAATACGCGGACGAGATCTTCCGTCTGATGCGGGAGCTGGAGGAGACGGTTCGGGGGCGGGTGGGCGGACGTCCTCTGCGGCTGGTGGTGGGGCTGTCGGCGACGGTGCCGAACCTGGTGGCGTTCCATCTTCTGAATCCGGCGTTCACCCTGGAGTCGCCTGTCCGGCTGGTGCTCCGTGAGAAGGCGACGGACCGTCTGATGGCGGAGCTATCGACGCACGAGGTGGACCTGGTGCTGGCGGACATGCCGATCCCGCAGAACGTGAGCGTTCAGGCGTTCAATCATCCGCTGGGGTCGAGTCCGATCGACATCTTCGGGCCGCCGCTGCTTGCACACCTTGCCCGTGACGACTTCCCCCACAGCCTGGACGGGCAGCCGTTCCTTCTTCCGGCGGAGGGGTACGCGCTGCGCCGATCGATCGACGACTGGTTCGCGCGGAACGCGATCCAGCCGCGCGTGGTGGCGGAAGTGGAGGACATCGACCTCATCAACGTGCTGGCGGAAGCGGGCGCCGGGATGTTCGCGGCGCCATCGACCATCGCCGACGACCTGCGCGTGCGCTTCGCGGTGGAGCGGATCGGGCGTGCGGAGGGGATCCGCCAGCAGTTCTTCGCCATCACCGTGGACCGCCGCCTGAAGCACCCCGCGGTAGTGGCCATCACGGAGGCGGCCCGGCGCGAGCTCTCCACGGCCATGGCGGACGAGGGGGTCGGCGCATAGCGGGAGTCACCCGCGCGCCGGTCCGCACCGGGGACGGGGACGGGGGACGGATGGGGGGCGGGAGCGGCTGCGCGTGCCGCTCCCGCCGGAGGCGGATCAGTCGTCGATGGTGACGAGGTGCGGGTACTTAACGACCTGGCCGGCGCCGGGTTGGCCTAGGGCACTGATGGCAACGTAGGCGTTGCCTTCCCCGTCGAACGCGATGGCGGTCGGCAGCTGGAGCCCGGTCAGGATCGGCTCCGAGGTATCGCCGGGTCCGATGCGGATGACGGAGCCGGAGTTGGGCGTGGGCCCCTGCTCCGTGAACGTGCCCATGGAAACGCCGTAGAGCTTCCCGTCCGGACCGGTCCTGAGATCGGAGAGCATCGAGAAGCCCGTCGCATAGTCCGCGTATTCACCGCTGGACGACACGTGGACGACCTTGCCGGATCCCGGCACGAACGGAGCGCCCGGGAGGAACGAGACGTAGGCCTCGCCGTCCATGAACGCGATTCCGGTGGGGACGGGCTCCGTCTCCATCGCGTTCCCTCGCTCCGGGTTCGGGACGGGGCCGGGCAGCGCGGCGAAGATCGCGACCAGCTGGAGCGTGTCCGCTGGGGACGCGAGCCGGAACAGGTCGTTGGCGGCTGCGTCCGCGATCCACAGCGCGCCGTCCGGGCCGACGGCGATCCCGAAGGGGTGCGCTTCGACGAGGGCCCCCGCCGGGTTGCGGCTCTCCTCGATATCCCACGTGTTGGCCACCTCGCTCGCCTGATCACCGTCGAGACGCATCAGCGCGGCGTTCTTCGTGGGGCGCGCCCCGGTTCCTCCCTGCCAGGCGCCACTGGTGAAGTAGATGCTGCCGTTCCACACGGCGAGCCGGGCGGCGCCGATCGGGGCGTCCGGCAGGATCACCGAGGGCAGATCGCTCAGGACGTCGGTCTGCTGTCCGGAGGGATCGACGCGGACGAAGCGCGCGGTGTTCCCTGCAGGCAGCTTGGTGGCCTGCCCGCTCGAATCGGGGGGACCCGCCAGGGAATCCGGACCGCCCGTGCCGCTGTCGGTGATCCAGATCGTGCCGTCGTCGGTCACGAGCACGCCCATGGGCGTGTTCAGCCCCGTGGCGACGACGGTGGGGCCGGCATCATCGGCGCTGGCGGCGCTGTTCGCCGCATCGTCGCCGCCTGCACACGCGAGGAGCGGGAACAGGGCGGCAAGGGCGAGGGGGGAGAGGCGTGCGGGGCTTCGCGGCATCGTCATCTTCCTTCTGTTGGAGGTTGCCAGAGGAGCATCCGGACCAGTGCATCCACTTCGGAGTCGGGCAGCTGCGTGTACGCGGGCATTGAGAAGTGCGTGCGCTCGAACCCCGGAATGCGCCACGCGCCGGGATCACGAATGCTCTCGCGGACGTATCCCTCCGGCGTGGTCGCGTGGCCGGTGTACCCGGGGTCGCGGAGCCGGCGCGCTGCGTTCACGCGCAGGCTGTCGTGGTTCGGACCGAAAACCCCGGCCGTGCCCGCGAGCGTGTTGTGGTGGCATGTCCCGCAGTAGTTGGAACGGTACACGCGGATCCCCTCCGCGACGTGTTCCGGTACGGCCGGCATGGTCCATGGGGCCGCGCCCTGCGAGGCGTCGGTGGGGGCGCTCACGGCAGGCGAGCCACCCGGAGTGGAAGCCGCGCCCGTGGTCGCCCGGTCGGATTCGCTCGACCCCTGCGCTGCGGCGCGATGTTCCTGTCCGCACGCCACGAGCGGGAGCAGCCCGATGGCGAGGACGAGCGGCATGAGCGTCGCCGGGCGCGCCCACCGCCGTGGCCGGGCTCCGATGCGACGCGGCATCTCAGGAGCCCAGCGTGAAGCGGAGGTCGATGGCCCGGCCCATCCCCGGGTGGATCATGCGCACGTTCTCGCTCGTGAACGGATCGTAGAGCAGGAAGCCGAAGCTGCCGTACCCGGTGTCGAAGATGTTGCGGATGGAGAGCCGTGCGCCGACCCTCCCGACCCGCATCTGAACTGCCGCATCGAAGAGCGAGCTGCCGGGCAGCGACTCCGTGTTCTCGTCGTCGAGCCAGACCCGGCCAATGGCGCGGTGCGTCAGCGTGACCGAAAGGGGCTCCGCGAGGGTCACACGCGCGGTGGTCGTGAAGGCGCTCTCCGGAATGTTCTTCAGCTGGTTGCCCCGGTTCTCCGAGCTCCGGAACGTGGCCCGTCCCAGCGTGGCCGCGTGCGTCACCTCGAAGCGCCCGGAGAGCACGGCGCGGAGAGACAGCTCCGCGCCCGTGTGCCGGCTCGCCAGGATGTTGCCGTAGCGGTAGGTCAGGATGTCGAAATCGATCTCGTCATCCAGCCATTGCCGGTACGCCGTGACCGAGAGCTCGGCATAGCGTTCGGCGCTGCCGAGCGGGACCCGCTGATAGGCACCGGCCTCGATCGCGGTGGAGTGCTGCGGCCTCAGCTCGCCGTTGGAGATCCGGATCGTCACGCCGGGCTCACCGGTCGAAATCGCGCGGGCGTCGAAGAGCTGATCGAGAGTCGGCGCCTTGAACGCGCGGGTCCACGAGACGTAGACGTTGCCGGCGCTCGTCGCCTCCTCGCGGTACGCATAGTTCGCCCCGAGTCTCGGCGACCACTGATGGAACGAGGGCGCCGCCGGCGACCCGGAGGCGTCGTTCGTCGGCAGCACCGCATCGAAGCGGATCCCGCCGACCAGGCGGAGCCGCTCCGTGGGCGAGCCGCTCAGCTCGCCATGCAGGCCGACCTTCCACTGGCGCGCGTCCCCGGATGTCAGCGGCGCGCCCGTCCCGGGATCGGTGTAGCGGGTCCGGAACGATGCGCCGTGCGCCTCGGCGCCGACATGGAGGAGCGCCGGGCCGAGCGGCGCGGCGACCTGCGTGCGCGCCCAGACGCCGACCTCCCGGTCATCCTGGTCCTGCGTGTCGCCGAACGTGGGAGCGAGCAGGAGCGTTCGCGTCCGATCCTGCTGGTACCAGCGAAGCCGCGCCGCCGCATCCACCCGCACGCCACCGGGCCAGGCACGCCGGCCCCTGACCATGGCTTCCGCCGTGCGCCGCGTGCGCTCGTCGCCCGAAAATGCGGGGTGGCTGCCCCGCCGTTCGAAGTCGCCGTCCGCTTCCGGCACCGGCCCCGGATCCTCGTTGAACAGCTGGCTGAACGCCACTCGTCCAGACAGCGCATTGCCATCGGATCCCGGGGGCCGACTCAGGGAAAGCGAAGCCGTCAGCCGGTCCGAGCGGGAATGTTCCCGGAAGCCATCCTCGCGATCGTAGTCGAGCGTCGCGCCCATCCCCGCCCCGCCCAGCCCCGAGGCGGTGGACGCGTGCACTCCCTCGCCGCTCCACGACGACACGGATGCCGATGCCTGGCCCGCGAGCCGGCCGGGCGGCGACCCGTGTCGGGTCACGACATTGATCACTGCCCCGAGGGCAGCATCCCCATAAGAGACCGACGCGGAACCGCGGAGAACTTCGAATGCGCTCCACGTTCTCGAGCGGGATCCGGCTCCACTCCACCAACCCGCTCCTGCCATCGTTCGCAGGGACACCGTCGATCGTGAGCAGCACGTACGACGTCTCGCCGCCGCCGAAGAAGCCGCGCGCGATCGCGATCGGCATCCGGCCGGAGCCATCCTGCTCGACGAACATCAACCCGGGAACGGTCTCGAGTGCTTCGGCAAGCGTGCGGGCGGGCAGCGCATCGAGATCGGCCCGCGTGAGCAGGCTGGTGGCCGTCACCGTGCTCCGGAGCTCCGTGGCGTAGCGGTCGGCCACGACCACCAGCGCGTCCAGCCGGTACGGCTCGCCAGCCAGCGAATCCGGTCCCGCCTGCGCGAGCACCGACGAGGGCAGAGCGAGCAGCGCCACCGCCCGGATGACCATCGCAATGCCGTGCGCCCGCGCGGTGTACGCGGCTTCTCCTGGTGCGTTATCCACTCCTCGGACCTCGACGGAAGGGCATGAAGCGGCCGTCCGGCTCCAGCACGGAACCAAGGCGGACGGCCTGGCTGTCACGCTGCGCGCAGCGTGGGACTTCGATCTATGGAACGTCTTCGCCGGGTCCCGCTCCGACTCCGACGGGACACCGCGCCACTGTCATCACGGGTCCGGCGTCCGGTCCCCGGAACGCGCGTGCGTCGAGGCATCAGGAAGGATACTCACTATCCAATACTGTAACAGCGGCTCACCCGCGTGCCAAGGACTTCGTCCGGGACCGGCGCTTGTGTGCGCCCACGCCTTGCCACTATCCTGGTCCGGCCCCCTGCCGCCCTTCCGTCACAACAACATCGTTGCGGAGTCCGATCATGCGCCGTCGCACATCCGGCCTTCTCCTGGCCGCCGCCCTCGCTCTCGCCGTCGTCCCACGTGGTCCCGCCGCCGCACAGCAGGCGGCGCCGGCGGAGCCGCCCCCATCGGCCACGGAGCCGGGGCGTGACCCGTCGCAGGCGATGGACGAGGCGTACACGCGGAAGATCCGCGAGTACACCACGGAGCCGTTCTTCCTGTCGCCGCTGGTGGACTACCTGCCGGCGTCGGCAACCGTGCCGACGCCAGCGAAAGTGCTGGGCGACGTCGCGGGAGCGCCCGGCAAGCTGCCCTATTCGGGGGAGGTCTACGCGTACATGCGCATGCTCGCGGCGGCGAGCCCCCGCGTGGAAGTCTTCACGATCGGCAAGACCGAGGAAGGCCGCGAGATGATCGCCGTGGCCGTGGCCTCGGAGGAGCTGATGAACCGGCTGGACGAGAACCGCGCGGAGCTGGCGAAGCTGGCGGACCCCCGGACCATCGGGCTGAACGATGCCGAAGCGGCGGTCATCGAGGGCCATGCGGCGCCGGTGTACTACATCACCGGGACGATCCACTCCGCCGAAGCGGGCGCACCGACGGCGCTGATGGAGCTGGCGTACCGTCTGGCGGTGGACGAGAGCCCGTACGTCCGGAACATCCGGGACCACGTGATCACGTTGATCACGCCGGTGACCGAGGTGGACGGGCGCGATCGCATGGTGGACGTATACGAATGGCACAAGAGCCACCCCGGTGAGACGGCGCCGGCGGTGATCTACTGGGGCCATTACGTGCGGCATGACAACAACCGCGATGCCATGGGCCTCACGCTCGATCTCTCCCGGAACGTGCTGGACACGTACGTGGACTGGAAAGCGCAGGTGCTGCACGACCTGCACGAGTCGGTGGCCTACCTCTACGACAACACCATCGGCGACGGCCCCTACAACGCCTGGCTCGACCCGCTGCTCACGAACGAGTGGCAGATGATCGGGTGGAACAACGTGCAGGAGATGACGCGTTTCGGGATGCCCGGGGTGTTCGCGTTCGGCACGTTCGACACCTGGTCGCTCGGGTACCTCATGTCGCTGGCGGCCGCGCACAACGGCATCAGCCGACTGTACGAGACGTTCGGCAACGGTGGCACCGCCGAAACCGTGGAGCGGACTCTTTCGCCCGGCGAGACCGCGCGCACCTGGTACAAGCAGAACCCGCCGCTGCCGCGGGTGATGTGGTCGCTTCGCAACAACAACAACTACCAGCAGACGGGGCTGCTCGTCTCTCTCAGCTACGTCGCGCGGAACCGGCAGCTCTTCCTCAAGAATTTCTACGAGAAGAGCAAGCGCTCGATCCTCAAGGCGAACACCGAGGGACCCGCGGCCTACGTCCTTCCCGGAGACGACCCGCGGCCGGGGGCGCAGGCGGAGCTTCTGCGTGTCCTGCGGCGCCAGCACGTCGAGATCGCCCGCGCCACAGCCGCTTTCACCGTGGCCCTGCCCGCCGAGCACGTGGCCTCCGAGGGACGCGGCGGGAAGGGCGCCGAGGAGGCCGACAGCGCCCCGGAGGATGCGGCGACGCCGGACAGCGCGGGCACCAGGCACCGCACGTTCCCGGCTGGCAGCTTCATCATTCGCATGGACCAGCCGTACTCGCGCATCGCGGACGCGCTCCTGGACTACCAGTACTGGTCCCCGACGGACGCGCAGCAGCGGCCGTACGACGACACCGGGTGGACCTTCCCGGAAGGCTTCGGCGTGAAAGCGTTCCGCGTGCTGGACACGAAGGTGCTCGATGCGCCCATGGAGATGGTCACGGGCTCACTGACTCCGGCAGGCGGCGTACGGGGCACCGGCGGCGTGTTCCTCATCGAACACGATGGAGACAATGCCCTGGCCACACTCCGCTACCGCTTCGCCGGGGCCGATTTCCGGGCGGCCGAGGAGCCGTTCGACGTGGGCGACGCGCATTTCGACCGCGGCAGCTTCATCATCCGGGGCATCTCTCGTGGCGAGCTGGACGCGGCCACGAAGGAGCTGGGACTGAAAGCGTATGCCGTGCCGGCCGCACCCGCGGTCGCTTCCCACCCGCTACGCGCCGCGCGCGTCGCCATCCTGCACACGTGGACCGGCACGCAGACGGAGGGCTGGTGGCGCATGGCGTTCGACAAGCTGGGCCTGCCGTTCAGCTATATCTCCGTGCAGGACGTGGCGAAGGACCCGGACCTGAACGCCAGGTACGACGTCATCATCTTCCCGCCGGCGGGCGGCAGCGGGAAGTCCATCATCGAGGGGATGCCCATGTGGCGAAACCCGATGCCCTGGAAGCACACGTCCCTGACGCCGAACATCGGCGTCATCGACGAGACCGAGGATGTGCGGCCGGGACTCGGCTGGAACGGACTGGAGCACCTCCAGCGCTTCGTGCAGCGCGGCGGCGTGCTCATCACCACCTCGAACACGTCGGCCTTCGCCATCGACTACGGGTTCGCCAGCGGGGTCAGCCTCAACGACCCGAGCAGCCGGGTCGTGGGAAGTCTGCTCCGCTCGCGCGTCGTGGATGAACGGAGCCCGATCGTCTACGGCATTCCGGACAGTCTCGCCGTCTACAGCGACAATGGCGCGAGCTTCAGCATCAGCAGCACCAGCGGCGGCCGCGGCTTCCGCGGCTTCGGGCGCGGTGACGCCGGGCGGCCCACTGGCCGCGGCCGGCCGGATGAAGCCGATGTCCCGCAGGGCCGTCCTCGCCTGGACCCGAAGTTCGAGGCCCCGCCCACCCCGAAGGTGCGGCCGTGGGAGGCCGCGCCGGTCACGGACGACATGATGCGCGACCCGCTCAACGTCATCCCGCCCGACCAGCGCCCGCGTGTGGCGCTCCGCTTCGGTGACGCCCACGGCCTTCTCGTCTCCGGACTCCTGGGCGGCGGCGGCAGCGACATCGCGGAGCGCCCGGTGGTGGTGGACGTCCCCGTGCAGAAGGGGCACGTGGTCATGTTCGCCAACAACCCGATCTGGCGGGGCGAGGCGATCGCTTCCTACTTCCTGGTCTTCAACACCCTGTTGAACTGGGACAACCTGAACGCGGGGCGGGCGCTGGACGAACGCTGATCCGCGGCGAGCGGCGCGCCGCCGCAGGCGGCAGCCGCGTGCAGCGCCCCGGGAGCGCGCCGGACCGGGGTGGATGTCGGCCCGGCTCGGCGGGCCCGCGGAAGCCCCCGGCGTTCGCTACTCCGCCGCCCGGTCATCGCGCGCGCGGGGAAGCTCTCCCGCGATCAGCGGGTCCTGGCATCCCTTTCCGCCGCGGTACGCTTCGCGGATCCGCGCGTGCGCCTCTCCCGACGAGATCGGTCGCACTACCCAGTAGTCCTGGAGGCGGGTCGCTGCGAGTTGCAGCCCGCGCTCTGCCGCCACCGGACCGCCCTGTGCAAGCTGGCATATGGCGGGGAGGCTGGCTTCTGCTTCCCACATCAGGCGCGCCCGACGGTCGAAGATGTAGCGCAGAACGAATCGCCCCACTCCCACCTGCCGATACTGAGCCCGGTGAATCTTCTCGTGGAGCGCGATCCTGCGTCGTGTCGGCGCGTCGCGGGGGGGATGGAGCACGACCGTCTCCTGTCCCACGGTGATCGCCACGGGGCTCACGCGGCTCGCGGTCGAGAGCAGCAGTCCGATGCCGGCACAGAGGAGGAGAAACGCGAAGAGCAACCGGCGCCAGCTCACCTCCGCTGCTCACATGCGCGGATGCTGCCGATCTCGCGTCTGAGCGCCGCAGGGTCCGGATTCACCACATGAATCTCCATGGCTCGAAGTACGACCAGGAGATTCAACGTCCTGCACCGCAGCCCGTGGCCTCCTGTTGCACCTCCCGCAGACGCGCAATCGGCAAGCCAGCGCCGGCAGATCCGACGCGGATCGTGCTCACGGTGGCCGCAATCGTCCGCCAGTGTCGCAGCGGGTGCACGAGAACCGCCCCGGGAGTGGCCGCGACTGGCGGGCTCCCGGGGCGGTTCTACGCCCGTTCGGAGTGGTTCCGGCTCAGGGGCGCATGAGCTTGCGCGTGAAGTAGGTGAACTCCAGCGCGTTCGTGTGCGCCGACTCCCGCAGGTTCGCGCCCGCGCCATGGCCGCCTTCGGTCACCTCGAAGAACAGGTACGGGTCGCCGAGCATGGCCATCTTCGCCGCGAACTTGCGCGCGTGCTGCGGGCCCACGCGGTCATCCTTCGTGGTGGTCCAGATCAGCGGCTCGGGGTACTTCACGCCGGGCTTCAGGTTCTGGTACGGAGAGATGGAAGCCAGGAAGGCGCGCTCCGCCGGATTGGATACGCTGCCGTACTCGCCCACCCACGATGTGCCCGCGTCGATGTACTCGTAGCGAAGCATGTCGAGCAGCGGCACCTGGATGTCCACCGCCTGGAAGAGGTCGGGGTTCTGCGTCATCTCCACGCCCATGAGCAGTCCGCCGTTCGAGCCGCCCATGATCCCGAGCCGTCTGGAGCTGGTGATCCCGCGGGCTATGAGGTCGCGGGCGACGGCGGCGAAATCGTCGTAGATGATCTGCCGCTTGGTCTTGAGTCCCGCCTCGTGCCACGCCGGCCCGAACTCTCCACCGCCCCGGATGTTGGCGAGCACGAACACACCGCCTCGCTCCAGCCAGAGCTTCCCGACAATGCCACTGTAGCGCGGCGTCTCCGAGACCTCGAAGCCGCCATACGCGTTCAGGATGGTGGGGTTGGAGCCATCCCGCTTCATGTCCTTCGGGTGGACCACGAAATACGGGATCCTGGTGCCATCCGTCGACGTCGCCTCCAGCTGCTCCACGGTGTCGGCGGCGGCATCGAACTGGGGGGGCAGGGACTTGAGCTGTTGCACGTCCCGGGTCGCGGCATCGGCGAGCCACACGCTGCTCGGAGTGAGGAACCCGCTGACACCCACGAACGCCGCCTCGCCATGCGTGTCGGCGCTCATCACGCCGGTGCTGAGGTTGTCCGGCAGCGACAGACGCTGCCGCGTCCAGCTGCCATCGCCGGCGCGCGCGAACGTGAAGACGCGCCCGCGCACGTTCTGGTAGATGCTCGCGAGCAGGTGGTCGCGCGTGGCCGCCACACCGCCCACCGATTCCCGCGGGCCGGGAACGAAGACCGCCACCGGATCGAGCTGATCGGGATGCGCGGCGGCACCCGCGGCATCGAACGACGCCAGCGCCCCCGAGCCGATCGTCGCCGAGCCTTCCTGCCACGGCTCCGAGAGCTGCACGATCAGCTGGCCATCCACCATGTCGGTGATGCCGGACTTGAGGGGCAGCGCCAGCTTCACGACGCCGGACGGTGCGACCAGGTACTTCTCCGACTCGAACGTGGTGAGGGGGCGCTCGATCACGATCGCGCGGTGCCCTGTGCCGTCCACGAGCGTGCCGGGCGAGACACCATACCCGCCGTCGCCGGGATCGCCGCGGAAGATCTCGATGGCGCCGGCGAGCGGCTGTCCGCGCACCAGGCGCTTCACGATGTACGGATAGCCGGAAGGGGTCAGCTCCCCTTCCTGCCATTCCCGCGAGACCAGCAGCGTATCCTCGCCCTGCCACGCCACGCGCTGCTTGCCCGTCGGCAGCTCGAAGCCGCCGTCCACGAACGAGCGCGCCCCGAGATCGAACTCCCGGTACGTGACCGCGTCCTCACCGCCGTCCGAGAGCGCGATCAGACACCGCCGCTCCGCCGGCTCCGCGCAGTTCGCGCCCCGCCACACCCAGTTGGCGTTCTCGGCGGTGGCCAGGGAATCCAGGTCCAGCACCGTCGTCCACACGGGCGAGGCCGTGCGGTAGCTGGCCAGTGAGGTGCGGCGCCAGATGCCGCGGACGTGCGCGCTGTCCTGCCAGAAGTTGTACAGGTCGCCGCCGAGGAACGACGCGTAGGGGATCCGGTCGTGGGCCTGCGCGATCGCCAGCGCGTCGCGGTAGAGCTCCGCGTACGCCGGATCGTTCTCCAGCACCGCCGTCGTCTTCGCGTTCTCCTTGGCGACCCAGGCCATCGCCCGCTCGCCGCGCTGGGCTTCGAGCCACAGGAACGGGTCGTTCGTCGTATCCGGTGATGACGCAGCCGGCTGCTGCGCGAGGGCCGGGGTCGCCAGCGCTGTCATCAAGCACATCAGGGCGATCGCAGATCGCATGAGCATCTCCATGTTTGCGTGTCCGCTGATTCTACCCCGCTGCGCCATGGCCGCAAGCGGAAACCGGCCGCCGCGGCGGCGACACCGGGGCGAGCACCTCTACACCCGGCTTGCCATCCTGTGGCGGCGCACCGACGATTCCGGCCATGATCCCGCGCGTCGCGCGGGGTCGACGCGGGCGTCGGCCGCCCGTGGCGCGCCCCCGGTCCCGCGCCGGACCCTGCACGCCCGCCGGGGGTTAGGACATGCCCATGAAGCTGCGCGTGCCACGCTTCCCGAAGCGCCAGATCGGCCGCCCGGCGCTCGCTGCGCTGCTGGCGGCGCTGGGGGCGTGTGCCGGTGCGTCACTGCCGGGCCGCCCCGGCGGACCCTCGCCCGCGGATGACCCGTGCCTCCTCACGACGTCGACGCCTGCCGCGGACGAGGCGTCGACGCGGTGGGTGGCGGCGCTCCCCGGCCCGGTGGACCCGGCGCATTCACCCGTGCCGCGGAGCGAGGCCGAAGGTCTCGTCTTCGCGCAGCTGTACGAGACGCTGGTGCGGATCGACTGCCGGGGCGAGGCGCAGCCTCTCCTGGCGACCGCGTGGGAGGAGGAGGATGGGGGCCGGAGGTGGACTTTCCACCTGCGCCCGGGGGCCCGAGCGTGGAACGGCGCCGCTGTTCGTGCGACCGACGTGACGCGGAGCTGGCAGACCACCGCTCCGGCCGGCGAGCTGGCCGCGCTGACAGTCCTGAGCGACACCACTCTCCGGGTCGAGCTGCGTTCCCCCGCGAAGGCCGCGTTCTTCGCACGCCCGGAGCTCGCCGTGGCGCTGCCCGGGACGCCCGGCGGCTGGGCGGTCGGCACGGGCCCGTATCGACCCGAGGCCGCGTCGCCCCGGCTCGCCTCCTCCAGCGTGCTCCTGCGGTCCGGATCCGGACACGAAGCGGTGGAGTTCCGCGAGATGCGGGGCGATCCCCGGAACGCGCTCGACGCCGGCGTGGACCTCCTGGTCACGCGGGATCAGGAAGCCCTCGACTACGCGGCCGCATCCGGAGGGTATCATCGGGCAGCGCTGCCGTGGGACCGCGTGTATGTCCTCGTCGCCCGGGTACCCGCCGGGTACGACGCGCGGGTCGGGCCATCCGCGGCGGCGCTCCAGGCACTGGCGCGGGACGCGGTGCGCGTGCAGGCGAGGGCCGCGGCAGCCGCTCCGGCCGATCTGGCCGCCTGCGCTCCGCCCACCACCGCTCCACTCGACGCCGGCGCCGGCCTCCGGAGCTCCGCCGCCCCGGCCGCTCCGGCGCCCGGTGTCGCTGGCGCGGGGGAGATCCTCTACCCCCGCGAAGACGCCACGGCAGCGGCACTGGCCCAGCGGCTCGTGGCGCTCGCCCGCGCGGGGACGGGCGCGCCGTGGGTCCACGCCGCGCTGGCGAACGGAAGCGCGCGGCTCACTGCGCGCGGCATGTCCGCCGGGGACTTCGAGAGCGCCCTGGGAAGCGCCACGGCGGCGGGGTACGTCCTCCCCATCCGGCGCACGGCGGCGAGCGACCCGTGCGATCTGCTTGCGCGGGCGCGTCGACGGGCACCGTGGCTGGGGCCTTTCGAGCTGCTGCCGCTCGTGGAGACGCGCGCCAGCGCGATCCTGCGCGAGGGCGTCGCCGGGGTCACGGTGGACGGGGCGGGCACGCTCCTCCTGCCCCCGGCCGGCGCGACGGGGACCCGGCCGTGAGCTTCCGCACGCGTCTGCTCGCCGCCGGGCTCCTGCTGGCCGTGGCCCCGCTCGCGTTCTTCGGCGTGCGCGCGCGGCAGGAGGTCTCGGCCCGGCTCCGGGCGCTGGACCAGCGGCGCGTGGACGGACTCGCCACCCTCATCCAGCAGGAGCTCGGGCGCCAGTCGGATGCCATTGCCACGCGCCTCGACCGCCTGGCCGCGGCCATGGCGGACGACAACCGGCTGCGCGTGGCGGTCCGGGGCGGCACCGGTGCGGACCGCGCCTACCTCCTCGACTACGCCCCGCGCGCCATGCCTCTCTCCGGCCTCGATGCTCTGCGCATCCAGGCGGCGGACGGGCGCGTCCTCAGCTCGGGGCATTTCCGGAACGAGTACGACGTGGTCGACCCGGCGCTGCCGGAAGCGCTCCGTCGAGCGGGCGACGAGGGCGCCCTCGTCGCGATGCCCACCGCTTCGGGCTCGCTGCTCGCCCTGGCGCGTGCCCGGTCGGTCCGCCTCGGCACCGGCACCCTCATCCTGGTGGGCGGACTCACCGTGGACGAGGCGTTTCTCGAGCGCCTGGCCCGCGGCACGGGTCTCGACGTGACCCTGCGCGGGGCACCGGGCGGAGAGCCGGGGCGGGCGGGCCCCCCGACGGGTGACGCCGGCTCCCGCACTGCGCATGATCCGGGGCCGCGAACGGCCGGCGCCGTGTCCGGCCCCGGAGACTACGTGCGCGTGGTGCAGATCCGGGCAGTGGATGACGATGACGGCATGGCCCGCTTCGAAGTTCGCGCCTCCAGCGCACCGCTGGCGGCCGTCCTGCGCAGCCTGGATCGCTGGCTCCTGGTCGCACTGGCGGCCGCCGTGCTCCTCGCCCTGCTGCTGGCGCTCCTGGTCGCGCGCCGCCTGGGACGCCCCATCGCGGCGCTGGCCGGCAAGGCGGAAGCGCTGGACCTGGACCGCCTCGATGTCTCGTTCGCCACGGACCGCGGCGATGAGATCGGAACACTTTCCCGCGTGCTCGATGGCATGGTGGCCCGCCTGCGCGCCAGCGCCGCGCGCCTGCGGGAGGCCGAGCGCCGCGCCACGATCGGCGAGATCGCGCGGCAGGTGAACCACGACGTCCGCAACGGGCTGATCCCCATCCGGAACGTGGTCTCCCACCTTGCGGAACTCGCGCGCGACCGGCCGGACGAGCTGCCGGCGGTGTTCCGAGAGCGGCAGCAGACGCTGGAATCCAGCGTCGCATACCTCCAGACCCTCGCCAGCCAGTACGCCCGCCTGTCGCCGCGTGCGGAGCGCCGACCCTGCGACCTCAACGCCATCGTCCGGGAGGTGGCGGGCGACACCCGGCCGCCCACGCCCCCGGACTCCCAGCAGGAGACGCGGCCGGCGAGCGGGAGCGGACGTGCGACGCCCCCGGTCGCCCTCCGCCTGGGCCCCGGTCTCCCGCTCGTGACGGCCGACCCCGTGGCGCTCCGGCGCATCGTCGAGAACCTGGTGGTGAACGCCCTGGAGAGCCTCCCGGATGGCCGCGGCGGCGTCACCATCGCCACCCGCCCGGATGGCGGCGCCGTGGTCCTCGAGGTGGCCGATACGGGAACGGGGATGCCGCCGGAGGAGCGCGACCGCATCTTTCAGGACTTCTATACGACGAAGGAACGGGGAACGGGGCTCGGGCTCTCCATTGTGCGGCGGCTGGTCAGCGACCTGGGCGGGCGCATCACGGTCGACAGCTCACCCGGCGTCGGCAGCCGGTTCCGGGTCGAGCTGCCCGCCCCGGCCGGGCCCGGCCGCGCGGCGAGCGCCGATCCCGACAGCAGCGCGGAGGCGAGGACGTGACGCGAATCCTGGTGGTGGACGACGTCGAGGCCATGGCGGAGCAGTACGCCTACGACCTCCAGCGGCTCGGCGGGTGGCGCGTGCGAATCGCCACGTCCGGCCCCGACGCCCTCGAGGCGCTCACGGACGAAGTCATCGACTGCGTGGTCCTGGACCTCGAGATGCCGGGTATGGACGGCTTCGAAGTCTTGCGCCAGCTCGCGCTCCGCGGCGCGGAGGTGCCCGTCGTCGTCTACACGGGCACGGGCGACTACGACCGCTGCGTGCGCGCGGTCCGCCTCGGCGCGTTCGGCTTCATCGACAAGGCCGAGCCCATGCAGCGCGTCATCCAGGAGGTGCGCAGCGCGCTCGAGCGCGGTCGGCTGAAAAGCGAGGTGCGGACGCTCCGCGACCGGCTCGACGTGGAGACCACCCTGATCGGCGGCAGCGCTCCCATGCGCCGCCTCCTGGACGACATCCGGCGGCTCGCCCCCATCCCCAGCCCCGTCCTCGTCCTCGGCGAAAGCGGCTCCGGCAAGGAGCTCGTGGCCCGCGATCTCCACGCCATGGGCGCCGCACCCGACGCCCCCTTCGTTCCCGTCAACAGCGCCGCCCTCCCCGAGAACCTGGTCGAGACCGAGCTCTTCGGCCACGAGCGCGGCGCGTTCACCGGCGCAGATCGCCAGCGCAGGGGCGCGTTCGAACGCGCTGGCAACGGGACCCTCTTCCTCGACGAGATCGGCGATCTCCCCCCCGCCGCCCAGGCCAAGCTCCTCCGGGCCCTGGAGACCCGCGAGGTGATGCGCGTCGGCGGCGATGAGCCCGTTCCCGTCCGCGCCCGCGTCGTCGCCGCCACCCACCGCGACCTCGATGCCGCCGTCGCGTCCGGCCACTTCCGCCAGGACCTCCTGTTCCGCCTCAACGTCCACGTCATCCGCGTTCCAGCGCTCCGCGACCGCCTCTCCGACATCCCCGCCCTCACGCGCCACTTCCTCGCTCTCCTGTGCCAGCGCTTCGGGATCCCGCGCAAGGACATCACCGCCGACGCCCTCGAGGCCCTCGCCCGCTACCACTGGCGACGCAACAACGTCCGCGAGCTCCGCAACGTCATCGAGCGCATGCTCATCGCCGCTGCGGGCGACACCATCGAAGCCGGCGACGTCCCCGCCGACATCCGCGGGCTGCCCCCCGTCCCCGGCACCGACGCGACACCCCACGGCACCTACCAGGACCGGAAGACCGAAGCCGAGCGCGCCATCATCCTCGACGCCCTCCACCGCAACGACTGGGGCATCACCCGCACCGCCGAGGCCCTCGGCCTCGCCGACCACGCCAGCCTCCTCAAGATCATGCGACGTCTCGGCGTCGAGCGCCCCGCCGACACCGGGTCCTGACCGCCTCGCGGCGCCGCCGGCTCCGTCCGCCCAGGCCGGCCCTGGCGTGTCCATGTGGACACAAACAGGCCGATCTGCACGTGTCCGCCGCGACACATCCCACTTCGAGCATCGGGTCGGTCGAATGCGCTAAGCCCATTTCCGACAATACTTTATGTCCTTCTGCGTGAAGGTGCGCCGCAACGGCTGAACCCTTGCCCTCCTCCAGACCGAGAGCAGGACCCCGCGCCGGGGAGCGGCGCACTGCGGAAGGAGGCAACCATGATCCGGATTCGAGGCGGAATGAGCGCGCTGGTGGTCGGGCTGGCCGTTGGGGCCGTCACGGCGTGTGCGGACGAGCCCGCGACGGCATCCGCGAAGAGCGGGGCGAAGGTGCCGGCGCGGCAGGTCGCGGCCGTGGCCGCCGTTTCCCCGGCACCTAGGCCGGCGCCGGTGGCAATGGCGAGTGCGGAGCCGGTCGCTCCGGAGGAAGTGGCGAACGTTACATACGGCGAGGCGGAGCGCGTCTACCGGTCCGGCGACTATGGCAGGGCGGCCGATCTGTTCGAGGCGTACGCGACGCGACGGGCGGACAACCCGTGGGGTCACTACATGCTCGGGATCGCCGCGTGGAAGGCGGGCGACCATGCCCGCGCCGAAGAGGCGCTGCGGCGAACGCTCGACGTCTCTCCTGACCACCGGAAGGGGCTGATCAATCTCGCCCGGGTGCTGCTGGAAGAGGGCAATGCGTCGGACGCCCTGGAGTACGCGGAGCGGGTCGTCGCACTGGATTCCACGTCGGGACCGACGTGGCGCGTGCTGGGGAACGCGAGGTCCGACCTGGGAATGGTGGACGACGCCGTCGCCGCCTACCGTCGGGCGCTGACCATCGACCACCGGGACGCATGGACCATGAACAACCTCGGGCTGCTCATGATCCGGGAGGGACGATACGACGAGGCGCTCCCGCCGCTGGCGCGCGCCACCGAGCTGCGCCCCGACGTCCCCACGTTCCAGAACAACCTCGGAACGGCGCTCGAGCGGAGCGGACACGCCGTCGGGGCGATGGCCGCCTTCTCGGCCGCGCTCGCTGCGGATTCCACCTATGAAAAGGCCCGGATCAGCCTGGACCGGATCCAGGCGCGGGGAATCCCCGGCGATGCCGAGCCCGTGGACCTGGCCGGGCTCGCGCGCTCGTTCGCCGACGAGGTGACGGGGTGGCAGGAGGCGCCGGACCGGACCGCACACCCGGTCCAGGAGGGGGAGGCGGACTTCCGACAGGGGGAGCCGGCCTTCCGGGAGGGCGGAGCGCAGCCGGCGGCGGGTGCGGCGGGTGCGGCGGGTGCGGCGGGTGCGGCGGGTGCGGCGGGTGCGGCGGGTGCGGCGGGTGCGGCGGGTGCGGCGGGTGCGGCGGGTGCGGCGGGTGCGGCGGGTGCGGCGGGTGCGGCGGGTGCGGCGGGTGCGGCGGGTGCGGCGGGTGCGGCGGGTGCGGCGGGTGCGGCGGGTGCGGCGGGTGCGGCGGGTGCGGCGGGTGCGGCGGGTGCGGCGGGTGCGGCGGGTGCGGCGGCGGGCGGCGCCGAAGCCCAGGCGGGCCGGGGGCGGACACCGATTCCGTCGGCTGACGCGGCTGCCGGGGTTCGCCCGGCCGATTCCGTCGGCTGACGCGGCTGCCGGGGTTCGCCCGGCAAGGTTCAACGCCGAGTCCCCGCAGGCCGCCCGCCGCCCTGTGGGGACTCGGCTTCCTTCGTCATACGGCCTCCGGCCATGCGGCGGGCTGCGTTGGCGGCCACGCCAGGTGACGGCCGCGGGGCCGGAGGGCGGCCGTCCGCCCGCTCAGGGTGGCGGCCTGCAACCGGGCGATGGACGCGCTCCGGGCGGTCGGCCTTCCTCCGGGCGATGGCCGCGCTCCGGGCGCCAGCCTGCCTCCGGGCGGTCAAAGTCTGTCACGGGAAAGGGCCTCTGGTGTCCGGATGCAGATTCGTCTCGGAACTCGAGCGAAATCTGCATCCGGTTGCTCCCTTCTCCACGACGCGTGCGCGATCAGTCTCGCTTTCCGATCGAAATCCGCATCCGGTCACTCGGGTTGGGTGCGCGATCCTGCTCGCCTGCCCGGGGCAGCCGAGGCCGCACCCACGGTCTCTCCGCTCCCCGCGAGGCCTACCCCCTGCCCCGCTCGCGCCGGTCGCGTGCGGCGAGGGCGAGGATCTGGCCGACCTGGACGGCGGTGGGAAGGGCATCGCGGGTGATCTGTCGCCAGGTGAGGCGGACCACCTGGATGCTGCGGGCACGCAGCCAGGCATCCTTGCGCCGGTCGCCTTCGAAGCGGGGGTCGGCGGAGTGGTAGGCGCGGCCATCGACCTCCACGGCCACGCCTACGTCGGGCCACAGGAAGTCCAGCTCGTACGGTCCAACGCGGGCGTTGGCGAGGGGCCGCGGCAGGCCGGCCGACTCAAACAGGTCGAGGCAGCGCCGTTCGGCCACGGAGCGCGTGAACGGCGGTCCGCCCTCCTCCTCGACGACGGCGCGCAGGAGCGCCGTTCCTCGCCGGCGCCGATACCGAAGCAGGAGCGCGGACAGCTCTTCGGGGCGGATGAGGCCCTGGCGCCGGGCGGTGGCGACGGCGAGTTCCACCTCCCGGCGCCCGAGCATGCCCGCGAGGTCCACGAGGGTGCGGCCGGCGCACGTGACGGGGATCCCGCGGATCACGGAACGTTCATCGTCGTCGATGCGACGCACCCGGTGGAAGCAGACTCCCTCTGCGGACGGCCGGGCGCACGCCGTTCCGGTGACGTGTCGCGGCCCGTCAGGATCGATCGGGCGGAGGCCGAGCGCCGCGGCGGCCGTCGTATGGCTCAGCAGGGCGCCGACGCCCCCTGCCAGCACGGCGGCCATGTCGCGTGCCGCCTCCGGCACGACCGGGCCGAGGACGTACACGCCGCGGTGGAGCGCGCGCAGTCGCCGCGCCCGGAGGCTGCGCCCGATGGCGGCCGGCGAGAGGCCGGCCTCGAGCAGCTGCGGACGGGTGATCACGCCCTGCTGGCGGCGGGCGACTACCTCGATCCGCTCCTCGATCCCCCGTCGGCGCGGGGTGCCCGGGGTGGCTTCGAGGGTGCGCGGCATGATTCAGGGAGGCACGGAGATCCGGAGGCCGGGTGCACGGCGGCGGGAGCCTCCCGCCTGCCCGAGGTCACGGTGTGGATCGCGGCGGGGCACGTCCATGGCGGAATGCGACGAAGCCCCCGCAGCTCCGCGGCCCGCGCCGGCGCCCCGGAAGCAATGCCGGGGCCCCCGCCCCCCTCGCGCCCGCCGAACGCCGGCCTGCCGCGGCTCTCCTCAGACGCCGGGCATCGCCTTCTTCAGGGGCCGGAGCAGGAGGAGCAGGAGCGCGGCCATGGCGGCGGCCATGGCGGCGAGGGTGATGAAGAAGCCGGCGTGGCTCCAGAGGTCCCAGAAGCGGCCGATCGCGGTCAGCTTGTTGCCAATGGCGGTAGCGGCGAACCAGCCGCCCATCATGAGGCCGCGCATGCGGATGGGCGCCACCTTCGAAACGAGGGCGAGCCCCATGGGGCTGAGCATCAGCTCGCCGAGCGAGAGGACGCCATAGGCCAGGATCAGCCACCAGGGCGAGACGCGGTGGGTGGGCGCGGCCTGGATGCCGTTTCCGGCATCGCCTTCCATGCGCACGAACTGGCCGGTGTGCACGTCAGTTCCCGCCGGCAGTCGCGCCAGCCAGAGGTCGCGGCCGTCGTCCGTCCGCAGGACGGGCCGGGACGAGATGGCCAGGTGCCGGCGCGCTTCGGGTGAGATGTGGACCAGCACCTGGCCGTCGGTGACCTGGGCCACGCGGAACACGGGACGATCGAAGCCGCCCGCGCGGGCGGCGAAGAAGAGGATGGTGAAGGAGGCGGCGGTCAGCAGCATGCCGACCATCATCTTCGCCGGCGTGGACGGCTCGAGCCCCTTCCGGTCCAGCCATCCCCAGAAGGAGGCCAGCGGGAGGGATAGGAGAATGATCCACATCGGGTTGATGGCGTTTGACAGGATGCCGGTGACGTTCCAGTCGGTGTGGTCGTTCGCCCAGAAGGTGAGCGTGATACTGTTCTGGTGGAAGATCATCCAGAACACGATCACGATGGCGAAGATGACCAGCAGCGCGATGATCCGCTTCCACTCCGGAACGGCGTCCATGGCCTGTGCCCTCTCGTTGACGACGGGGGGCAGGTCCTCCGTCGTCGCCACGGCCTGCTGATGGCCGGTGGAGGCATCGGTGCGGGCGAAGTCCGCGCGCGCGGCGGCGCCGGCCGCCCGGTCCCGCGGCGTGTCGGCATCCCGCACGTAGCGCTGGTTGGAGGCGAAGAGGGTGAGGCCGATGAGCATTCCGACGGCGCCCATGGCGAACGCGATGTTGAAGCCGAAGCGGGGCTGGATGATCTCGGCCAGGACCGGGGCGATGAAGGCGCCGATGTTGATCCCCATGTAGAAGATCAGGTACGCCTTGTCCTTGAGCCGGCTACCCTCGGGATAGAGGTTGCCGACCATGGATGACACGTTCGGCTTGAACAGCCCGTTGCCGATCACGAGCAGGCCCAGGGCGGTGTAGAAGAGCGGCAGGCTGTGGGGGACGGCCAGGAGCGAGTAGCCGGCCACGAAGAACAGCGCGCCGAGCATGATGGCGCGGCGGAAGCCGAGGATGCGGTCCGCCAGGAAGCCGCCGAGGAGCGGGCTGAAGTAGACGAAGCCCAGATACCATGAGCTGAGGACGGCGGCCTGCGCGTTGCTGAAGCCGAAGCCCTGCGTAGCATCCCGCACGTACAGGGCGAGCATGCCATTGACCGTGTAGAAGCCGAAGCGCTCCCACATCTCGGTGCCGAACAGGACATACAGCCCGCGCGGGTGCTTCTGCGCGGCGGCGTTCGCACGGGGAGCGGTCGTTGCCATATCCTTCGGCCTCCTCATCGTGGATCGGGGAGCCGGTGGTCCGGGAGTGCGACGCCGGCAGGTCGCGCATTCTGATTGCCGCGGCACTGGGGCGCAATGGTCGCGCAGTCGCCCTCCGGAGCTCGGCTCCCGCTTGACTCGTCGGAGGCGGCTCCGTCAAACTCCCCTGCCCACATCCTCTTCCCCGACCCCCGCGCTGCCATGGCCACGCTCCATCCCGCCGAGACTCCCGATACCGTCCGCGAAGCCGTGATCGAGTGGCGCCGGGACCTCCACCGCCACCCCGAGCTCTCCTTCCACGAGGAGCGAACGGCGGCGTTCGTGGCCGAGAAGCTGGAGGGGTTCGGCGGGCTCGAGATCTCCCGCCCCACCCCCACCAGCGTGATGGCGCGCCTGCACGGTGCTGCGGGCCCCGGAGCGGTCCTGGCGATCCGTGCCGACATGGACGCGCTCCCGGTCCAGGAGCGCAACACCCACGACTTCGTATCCACCCGCCCCGGCGTCATGCACGCGTGCGGGCACGATGGCCACACGGCCATGCTCCTGGGTGCCGCGCGCGTGCTGACGTCACGGCGCGCGCAGCTCACCGGCGAAGTCCGCTTCCTTTTCCAGCACGCGGAAGAGCTTTTTCCGGGTGGGGCGCAGCAGATGGTGGACGCCGGCGTGCTCGAGGGCGTGGACGTCGTCATCGGCGCCCACCTGTGGAGTCCGCTCGAGTTCGGGAAAGTCGGCGTGAAGTCGGGACCGTTCATGGCCGCGCCCGACACTTTCCTCGTCCGGGTCCGGGGAAGCGGTGGACACGCGGCGCTGCCCCACCAGACGGTGGACGCCGTCGCGGTGGCCGCGCAGGTCGTCACCAACCTGCAGCACGTGGTGGCGCGCAACGTGGACCCGCTGGAGCCGGCCGTGCTCTCCGTGACGCGGATCGCGGGCGGGACCACGAACAACGTCATCCCCGGGGAAGTCGAGCTGGAAGGGACGGTGCGCACGTTCGATCCGGAGCTGCGCGAGCGAATGCCGGAGCTGATGCGCCGGGTCATCGGCGGCATCACCAGCGCGCACGGTGCGAGCTTCGAGATGGAGTACGAGATGGGATACCGTCCGGTGGTGAACGACGACGCCGCCAGCGAGCTCCTGCGCCGCGCTGTCGTCGCCGCGCTGGGTGAGGACGCCCTGGTGGAAGCCGACCCGGTCATGGGGGGCGAGGACTTCTCCGCCTATCAGCAGGCCGTGCCGGGCGCGTTCTTCTTCATCGGTGCCCGGAACGAACAAGCGGGCATCGTGCACCCTCACCACCACGATCGCTTCGATGTGGACGAGCGGGCGCTCGACCATGGCACGCGCATCTTCGTCGCGGCGGCCCTCGACGTCCTGGGAACCGGCGACCATGACTGACGCGCGCACCGGCGACGGCCCCGGCCACGCGGACGATCCCGGCAGCGACGGCCCCGGCCACGCGGACGATCCCGGCAGCGGCGGCGTCGGCCACACGGACGATCCCGGCAGCGGCGGCGCCCCGGAGAACGGCGGTCGCCGCGGCCTCCGCGCCTACCACCTCCTGGCGCTGCTCCCCCCGCTCGGGATGCTGGGCGGAATCCCGTTCGCCAACCGAACGGAGCCGTACGTGCTCGGCCTCCCGTTCCTCCTCTTCTGGATCCTGGCGTGGGTGGTGGGCACCTCGGCGGTGCTCGCCGTCATCTATGGCCTCGACAGCCGCCGCGCCGCGCGGGGCGAGCCGCTGCCGTGAGCGGGGCTCTGCTCGTCCTGGCCCTGGTCTTCGCCGTGGCGGTGGCGCTCGGTCTGCTCGCCCGCCGCGGCCACGAGATGAGCCTGGAGCAGTGGAGCGTGGGCGGCCGGGGGTTCGGCACCATCTTCGTCTTCCTCCTCCTGGCGGGCGAGATCTACACCACGTTCACGTTCCTCGGCGGAAGCGGCTGGGCGTACGGCAAGGGGGCTCCCGCCTTCTACATCCTCTGCTACGGGGCGGTGGCGTACACGTTCTCGTACTTCCTGCTGCCCGTGGTCTGGCGGTACGCGCAGGCCAGGCGGCTGGTCTCGCAGGCGGACTTCTTCGTGGCCAAGTATGACAGTCGGGCGCTCGGCGTGCTGGTGGCGCTCGTGAGCGTGGCCGCGCTGGTGCCGTACCTGGTGCTCCAGCTGAAGGGGCTCGGGATCATCGTCTCCGAAGCGTCCTACGGTCGCATCTCCTCCGCCGTGGCGGTCTGGACCGGCAGCGCCGCGCTCGTGGGCTACGTGGTGGTGTCCGGCGTGCGGGGCTCCGCCTGGACCGCCGCGCTCAAGGACGTGCTGATCCTTGCCGTGGCCGTGGCCCTCGGCGTCTATCTCCCCTGGCACTACTATGGCGGCTACGCCGAGATGTTCAGCGCCGTGGAAAACGCCAGGCCGGGCTTCCTCACCCTCCCGCCGAGCGGGATGAGCCCCGCCTGGTTCATCTCCACCGTGATCCTGACATCCCTCGGCTTCTACATGTGGCCGCAGTTCTTCGCCGGCGTCTACACCGCACGCGACGAGAACGTCTTCCGACGCAACGCCGTGATGCTCCCCCTCTACCAGCTCGTGATCCTCTTCGTCTTCTTCGTGGGGTTCGCCGCCATCCTGGTCGTGCCCGGGCTCCAGGGCGCCGAGGGCGACCTCTCGCTGCTGCGGATATCCCGCCTCAGCTTCGCCCCCTGGATCGTCGGCGTGATCGGCGGCGCGGGCCTGCTCACCGCCCTCGTGCCCGGCTCCATGATCCTCATCACCGCGGCCACCATCCTCGCGCAGAACGTCTACCGCGGCGTGCTTCCGGCCACGTCCGAGCGCACCGTGGTCGTGCTCGCCCGCGCCCTGGTCCCCGTGGTGGCGCTGGCCAGTGCCCTGTTCGCCCTGCACGGCGGCGAGGCGATCGTGACGCTGCTGCTCATGGGCTACAACTTCGTCACCCAGCTCTTCCCCGCCCTCGTCCTGAGCCTGGGGCGGCGACCGTGGGCGAGCACCGCGGGGGCGTTCTCCGGCATCGTGGCCGGCGAGGCCGTCGTCGCCTGGCTGTCGCTCACCGGGGCATCGCTGGCAACGCTGCTCCCGAGCGCGCCTCAGCTCGTGAAGGACCTGAACGTGGGCTTCGTTGCGCTCGGCGTGAACGTGATCGTCACGGTCCTCGTGACGCTCGCGGGCCGGCGCTCCGCCGCTACCACGGCGGGCTCAGGCGTTCGAGGGTTCGTCCTGCGCGGCTGAATCGCCACGGCAGGCAGGCGTTTCGGAACATCGGCCAAACAACCGCGCCAGGCGCGGCTGAATCGCCATCTTCGGAACGCGGCCGCGGAAGGATGAACAATGGACCGCGCTGCGCGCGGGAATTTGACCATCCCCCCCGGCCCGGCCCGTTCGGGATTCAGTCGCCCTTGTACCGGAACGACACCTTCACCTTCGCCCGGTACGCCCGCACTTTTCCGCCCTCGATCTGCAGGTCCTGCTCGACCACTTCGGCGATCCGCAGGTCTTCGAGGCTCTGCGCCGCCCGCTCCACTGCCGCGGCGGCGGCCTTCTCCCACGACTCGGGGCTGGTGCCGACCAGCTCGATGACCTTGTAAACGCTCTCGGGCATGATGTCCTCCGGAGGTGAGGGTGCGTGGAGGCACACCCGTCGGGGGACCGTCGTCAGCGCGCCCGCGGGCCGCCATGCCAGGAAACGTGGCCCGCGGGCCGTCGTCTGTCAAAAGATGCGCCGTGTTGGGCCATCACCCGGCGGCGAGCTCCGCGATCTCCTGCCCGGTCATCTCGAAATCCAGGCACGCCGCGTTCTGCTCCGCGTGCTTCACCTTCGACGCGCCCGGTATCGCCACGACCGTGTCGCCGTGCGCGCGGACGAGCCACTGGAGCGCCACCTGTCCGGGGGTCGCGTCATGGTTCCGGGCGATCCTGCGCAGCATGTCGACGATGGGCCGACTGCTCTCCAGCCCCTTCTTGCGGAAGCTCCTGAGCCAGCGCCGTGGCCCGCCACGCTCCTTGATGAGGGATGGGTTCTCGTGAAATTTGCCGGTGAGAATGCCCTGCTCCAGCGGAGAGTAGGCGATGATCGTGATGCCCAGCTCCTTCGCGGCGTCGAGGACGCCGTTCCGCTCGATGCGGCGGTCGAGGAGGCTGTAGCGCACCTGGTTGCTGACCAGGGGGACCCCTCGCTCGGCCAGGTAGCGGTGGGCGCGACGCATCTTCTTTTCGCTGTAATTGCTCACCCCTACGGCGCCGACCAGCCCCCTCTCGGCCAGATCGGCCATGGCGTTCATGACCGATCGCTGGGTGGAGAGGATGCCGTGGGGATTGTGGACCTGGTGGAGGTCGATGGGATACGGGCTCAGGCAGCGGATCCGCTCGTCGATGGTGCGGCCAATGCTCCCGGCAGTCCGGAAGAAAGGCATCCACTTCGTCGCCACTCTGACCTGGCCCGGCTCGACGCCGGCGTGCCGCAGGGCTTCGCTCAGGGCACGCTCGCTGTTCCCGTTCCCGTACGCCTCGGCGGTGTCGAACCAGTTGATGCCGCCATCCAGCGTGGCCCGTACGATGGCACGGGTCGTGGCGCGGTCGAGAGAAGGCCAGTAGCGGCCGGCCATGCCCTCGCCGCCGCTGAACTGCCAGCAGCCGAGGCCGACGGGGGTGATCCTGATGGTCGAGGTGCCGAGGCTCCGAAGCTCCATGGGCGGTTCCGTCGAAGGAGGTGAAACGCCTGGCCGCCGGGCGCCTCCAACATACCCGCTCGTCCGGCGACTCGGGAAGGCCGGACGGGGCGAGGCCCCGCGCATCCGCATTGACGAGCCTCTGCTCCCGCGCGACCTTCCGGCCCGGGAACAACGGAGGAGGCTCATGGCGAGCGGCGACGGCGAAGTCATGGAACGCGGAGCCCACCCGTGGGGACTCCGTCGCCACCCGGTCGCGTGGGGTGTGGCGGTTGCCCTGGTCCTCGCCGCGGGATGGCTGGCCGTTCGCGCGCTGACCCCCGCTGCCGTGTCGGGCGTGGCGCTGCAACAGCGCGATGTGGTGAGCACGCTGGTCCTCACCGGCCGTGTCCGGCCGCCATCGCGGGTGCAGGCGGGCGCCACCATCGTGGGGACCGTGGAGCGGGTTCCCGTGCGGGAAGGAGACCGTGTTCACGGCGGTGAGGTCCTGGTCGTGCTGGACGACCGTGAAGCCCGGGCCGCCGTGGCCCAGGCGGAAGCCGCCGTGGCGGAAGCCGCGGCCCAGACCAGCGCCACCGTGCAGCAGGCCGAGAACGAGCTCCGGCAGGCGGAGCGCGACCTGGAGCGCGTCCAGACCGTGTTCGCGGCGGGCGCGCTGACGCAACAGCAGGTGGAGCAGGCCCGCCAGCGGGCCGACGACGCCCGCAGCCGCCTGGAAGCGGCCCGGGCTCACACCGCCCCCGGGTCCAACGCGACGGTCGCCGGGGCTCGAGCCGCTCTGGAGACGGCCCGTGCCCGCCTGGCGCTCACCCGGGTGGTGGCACCGGCCGCCGGGGTGGTCCTCACCCGCGAAGTGGAGCCCGGAGACGCCGTCCAGCCTGGGCGTGCCCTGCTGGACCTGGCGCTGGACGGACCCACCGAGCTCGTGGTGTTCCCCTCCGAAGAGAATCTCGGCCAGCTCCGCGTCGGCGCCCCGGCCACGGCCTCGGCGGATGCCTATCCGGACTCGACGTTCGCGGCACGGATCTCCAGCATCGCGCCCGCCGTGGATCCCACCCAGGGCACCATCGAAGTGCGGCTCGGGGTGGACGCCCCTCCCGCCTACCTGCGCCCGGACATGACCGTCTCGGTGAACATCGAAGCGGGTCGGAGCCCCGGGGCATGGGTGCTCCCGGACCGGGCGGTCCGGGGCCTCGGCACCGACTCGCCCTGGGTCGCGGTCGCCCGCGACGGCAGGCTCGTCCGCCAGCCGGTGGCCGTGGGGCTCCGGGCCGACCCGCTCGTGGAGATCCTCTCCGGCGTGGAGCCCGGCGAGCTCGTGGTTCCGCCCGCCGGCTCTCCGGAGCTGGGCAGGCGCGTCCGGGTTCGCTCCCCGGAGAGCTGACGTGCCCTTCGAGCTATTCGTCGCCCTCCGCTACCTGCGGGAAGGCCGGCTCCAGACGTGGCTCATCCTGGCCGGCGTGGGCGTGGGCCTCGGGGCCATCATCTTCGTGTCCGCCCTCATCACCGGTCTCCAGCAGAGCCTCGTGGACCGCACGCTGGGGAGCCAGGCCCACGTGGTGGTGCGCCCGCCGGAGGAGATGCCCCGGGTCCTGCCGGACCCCGACTCCGCACTCCGTGCCACGGTGCTGCAGCGGCCGCCGCAGCGCGTGCGGTCCATCGTGGAATGGCAGCGCGTGCAGGACGTCCTTCGTCGCATCCCGGGCGTGGTGGCCGTGGCGCCTACCGTGGCCGGGCCCGCCATGGCCGCGCGCGGGCTCGGCGCCACCTCGGTGACGGTTCGGGGCATCGACATCGCGAGCTACGAGCCCATCGTCGAGCTGGAAGGCAAGCTCGTGGACGGAGCGTTCGACCTGACGGGGTTCCATGCGGTGGTGGGCACCGAGCTCGCCCGGACGCTGGGGATCACGGTGGGGAGCCGGATGCGCGTGCAAGCCGCCGGAGGTCGGGCCGGGGTCTACACGGTCTCGGGGATCTTCGACCTGGGCAGCAAGGACCTCAACGAGCGCTGGGTCTTCGTCTCGCTCCGCGGCGCCCAGACCATGTTCGACCTCGAAGGGGGCGTCTCCACGCTCGAAGTGAAAGGCACGAAGATCTTCCAGGCCGAGGACCTGGCGGCCCGCATCGAGGACCGTACCGGGCTGGACGCGGAAAGCTGGATGACGCGGAACAGCGACTTGCTGGTGGGCCTCCGCTCCCAGAGCCAGTCCAGCCGGATGATCCAGGTGTTCGTCATGCTCGCCGTGGCGCTGGGCATTGCCAGCGTGCTCGCCGTCTCCGTGGTGCAGAAGTCACGGGAGATCGGCATCCTCAAGGCCACGGGCACCCGCACGGCCTCGATCACCCGCATCTTTCTTCTCCAGGGCGCCATCCTCGGGACCGTCGGCTCCCTGCTCGGCATCGCCATCGGCGCCTGCCTGGCACTCTTTTTCGCCAGCCTCGCCACCAACCCCGACGGCTCGCCCCGCTTTCCGGTGGACCTCAACCTCTTCCTCTTCGGCCGATCCATGGCCGTGGCGATCCTGGTGGGAATCCTGTCCGCCATCCTCCCGGCACGCCGCGCCGCCCGCATGGACCCCGCGACGGTCATCCGCAATGGCTGATCCCGCCTCCCCCCTTCTCCAGGCCCGAGGGGTCGCCATGGTGTACGGCGAGCGAATCCTGACGCCCGTCCTGAAGGGGATCGACCTGGACCTCCGCGCCGGCGAGTTCTGCGCCCTCACCGGACCCTCGGGCTCGGGCAAGACCACGCTCCTGAACCTCATCGGCCTGCTGGCCCGGCCCACGGGCGGACGGATCGCCCTCGACGGCCATGACACCGGCCACCTGGACGACGACGCGCGCACCCGCCTGCGCACCCGGCTTCTCGGCTTCGTGTTCCAGTTCCACCATCTGCTGTCGGCGTTCACGGCGGCGGAGAACGTCATGATGCCGCTGCTCTCGCGACACGGGCGCAGGCAGTCCTGGATGCGACGGCGGGCGCTGGAGCTTCTCGGGCAGGTGGGGCTCACGGACCGGGCCGACTACCGGGTCATCGACCTTTCGGGAGGACAGCAGCAGCGCGTGGCCGTGGCCCGGGCCCTCGTCATGGACCCACCGCTGGTCCTGGCCGACGAGCCCACCGGGAACCTGGACACCGAGGCCGGTCGCCAGGTGATCCGCCTGCTGCGCTCCTTCAACGAGCGCCAGGGAACGGCTTTCCTCATCGTCACCCACGACGATCACATTGCCCGCCACTGCGAACGGGTGGTGCACATGGTGGACGGCCGGGTCGATTCGGACACTCGCAACGGTGCCGCCGTTCCACACCCATCGGGCTGACTCACACGGCCTCACGCCATAGCGCCGGATGCCGACTGCGGGCCGTCATGCGAAGTACAGCGCCCCGGTGACCAGCAGATACATCCCCAGCCCGGCGAGCACGACCGCCGAGATGCCCAGCAGCGCGCGCCGGGCACGCGAACTCAGGAAGCGTGCAGTGCCGGCGAGCATGACGAACGCGGCCGTCGTCGCGACCAGCACGCCATAGAAGGTGACCAGCAGGGCGATTCCTTCGGCGGGGCGTCGGTGCCACGCCGTCAGCAACGCGGGTCCGAGGATGAACGCCCAGCCCAGGTAGGCGTTGGGATTGAGCAGGTTCACCAGCACGGCCTGGAGGAGCGTCCGCGGCGCCGAGCCGGACGCATCGGGCTCGGCCTCGCTGCGCGTCTCACGAAACGCGGTCCACGCGAGGTAGACCAGCAGGACGCCACCGGCCATCCGCAGCCCCTGTTGCGCCCGGGGCGAGAGCTGGCCCACGACCAGCAGCACCCCCACCGCTATGGGCCCATCGCTGAGCAGTGGCGCCAGCGCCGCCGGCAGCGTCCGCTTCCACCCCGTCGCAAACGTGCGGGAAAGCAGGAACGCCTGGAGCGGGCCCGGCTGGAGCCCGGCCGCGAACGCGTAGCCGCCCGCGAAAAGGATGGACTGGAGCATGGCGGAGTATAGCGCGTGCCCGCCGCTCGCGCGGCTGCCCGCGGGCGGGACGGCAGCCCGGTCGACGGGGCGCCCCCCGGAGGTTAATCTCTCCGCTCGGCGAAGGGGCAGAACACGGGGGGAGACATGGAGAAGCGGACGACGAAGGACCTGGTCGACGACCTTATGGCCCGAGCGGGGGAGGAGGGCGTCCTGCGGGCCGGGCTCGTGGTGGGCTTCGAGGATCGGACGGAGACCGTCTGGTCCACCGACACGCACGCACTGCGCACGTTGAACGGGCTGCTGAGAGAAGGCGGGATCCCGGTGGGGCTCGCCCGGTTCGAGAACGGTGGACTCGAGGTGAACACGCTCCCCGAGTTCGAGGGAGTGGAGTGGGCGGAGCGGTACCTGGTGAGCATCGCCCGGGAGATCATGCAGGGGCTGGCGCTGCACCTGGGCGTCGACTACGAGCAGGCGCAGGCGCCCGGGGAGGGGCCGCGATCCTGAGCGAGGTCAGAGCGTTGTCTCCCCACGGGAGACCGCGCGCCGGACGAATCGGTGGTCACGTCTTGACCCACCGGCACCACTCCCCGCATCGTGCAGCAACGATCTGAAAGGGGGGTTGAATTTCTGGTCCGATCTCTTGCCGCGCCCGTGTCCCCATTCCGGTGCGCAGCCGCTCGCGGGAGGTCTGACCGTTCAATCCTCATCGTGGACTCGATCTTCGCGCTCGTGGTTCGGCGAGCGAGGTGCCCCTGACGAAGCATGCGCTGAATGAGCGCTCGTTCAGTTGCGAAACGGAGGTTCCCATGACGTTCGAAGGGCAGTCGATACAGTGTACTGCGCTCGATGGAGGGATCACGGAGATGCGGTTCGATCTCCAGGGCGATTCCGTCAACAAGTTCAACCGTGCCACTCTGGACGAGCTCCGTGAGGTGGTGGCGCTCCTCGATGCCGACAGGGACGTCCGGGGCCTTCTGGTCACGAGTGGCAAGGACGGCTTCATCGTCGGCGCCGACGTCACCGAGTTCACCGAGTATTTCAGCTACAGCGAAGAGGAGCTGATCGATTATCTGCTCGACGTGCACCGGGTGTTTTCGACCGTCGAGGATTTCGATTTCCCGTCCGTGACGGCGATCAACGGATTCGCGCTCGGCGGCGGCCTCGAGTTCGCGCTGACCACGAGCTATCGCGTGATGTCGTCGATGGCGAAGATCGGCGTTCCCGAGACGAAGCTGGGGATCTTTCCCGGCTTTGGAGGGACCGTGCGACTCTCCCGTCTCGCCGGCGCTGACAACGCCATCGAATGGATCGCCGGTGGCAGTCAGTACGACGCCGCAACCGCACTGAAGACCGGCGTCGTCGACGCGGTCGTCGCCCCCGAGAAGCTGCGGGATGGCGCGCTGGACCTGCTCGAGCAGGCAATGGCGGGCCGGAGGGACTGGAAAGCGCGCAGAACCGAGAAGGTCTCGCCGCTCAAGCTCAACCTGACCGAGAGCATGATGGCGTTCGAGACCGCGAAGGGTTTCGTCGCCGGCAAGGCGGGGCGGAACTATCCGTCGCCGGTGGCCGCGATCAAGGCGATCCAGCAGGGCGCGACGATGGAGCGGGACGACGCGCTGAGCGTCGAGGCGAAGGGCTTCGCCCGCATGGCGAAGACGCCCACCGCCGCCAACCTGGTCACGATCTTCCTCGGCGATCAGTACGTGAACAAGGTGGCGAAGACCCTGGCGAAGACGGCTCCGAAGGTGGAGTCGGCCGCGGTGCTCGGCGCGGGGATCATGGGCGGCGGGATCGCCTACCAGTCGGCGTCGAAGGGCGTTCCCATCGTGATGAAGGACATCGCCGAGAAGGCGCTGGACCTCGGCATGTCCGAGGCGCGCAAGCTCCTGGGGAAGCAGCTCGCGCGTGGAAAGATCACCCCGGACGAGATGGCGGACACCCTGACGCGGATCCGCCCGACGCTCGCCTTCGGCGACTTCGCCGACGTGGACATCGTCGTGGAAGCGGTGGTGGAAAACGAGAAGATCAAGAAGTCGGTCCTGGTCGAGGTCGAGGAGGAGGTGAAGGAGGACGCCATCCTGGCCAGCAACACCTCGACGATCTCGATCACGCGGCTCGGCGAGGGGCTGAAGCGGCCGGGGAACTTCTGCGGCATGCACTTCTTCAACCCGGTCCACAGGATGCCGCTGGTGGAAGTCATCCGTGGCGAGGCGTCGAGTGAGCGGGCGGTGGCCACCACGGTCGGCTACGCGCTGGCGATGGGGAAGACGCCGATCGTCGTGAACGACTGTCCGGGGTTCCTGGTGAACCGCGTCCTCTTCCCCTACTTCACCGGCTTCATGAAGCTGGTGAACGAGGGCGTCGACTTCCTCAGGATCGACGCGGTGATGGAGAAGTTCGGCTGGCCGATGGGGCCCGCCTACCTGCTGGACGTGGTGGGCATCGACACGGCGCACCACGCCAACGCGGTCATGGCCGAAGGATACCCCGACCGCATGGCGACGTCGGACCGGAGCGCCATCGACGTCATGTTCGAAGCGGAGCGCTTCGGACAGAAGAACGGCAAGGGCTTCTACGCCTACGTCCCGGACAGGAAGGGCAAGCCCACGAAGACCGTCGATCCCGAGGCGCAGGCGCTCCTCGAGCCGCTGGTCCAGACCGACAACAGCGCCTCGATCAGCGAGCAGGACATCATCGACCGCATGATGCTCCCGCTCCTCATCGAATGCTCCCGCTGCCTCGAGGATGGGATCGTCCGCACGCCGATCGAAGTCGACATCGCCCTGGTCTACGGGCTCGGATTCCCGCCGTTCCGCGGCGGCCCTTTCCGGTACGCCGACTCCGTCGGTCTGCCCGCCCTCGTGGAGACGGCCGGCAGGTACGAATCGCTTGGAAAGCTCTATGAGCCCACCGCGCAGATGGTGCGGCTCGCCGAGCGGGACGGGCAGTTCCACGAGCCCGGCCACGCCTCCGGCCGGGGATCCGATGAACAGCAGCGAGAGGCCGCGGAGGTCGCCGAGCTCGCGGGAACCGTCAAGGAAGAGAGGTAACCGATGAACGACGCCGTCGTCGTAGACGCGGTCCGCACACCGATGGGCCGTTCCAAGGGAGGAATGTTCCGGAACGTTCGCGCCGAGCACCTCTCCGCCGCAGTCATGAACGCGCTGCTCGATCGCAACCCGGAAGTCGACCCGGCAGAAATCGAGGACGTGGTCTGGGGATGCGCCCAGCAGACCCTCGAGCAGGGATTCAACATCGGCCGGTTCGCGGCCCTGATGACCAGGATCCCGCATACCACCGGCGCGCAGACGATCAACCGCCTGTGCGGCTCGTCCATGAGCGCGCTTCATTCCGCCGCCATGTCGATCATGACCGGGAACGGGGACATCTTCGTCGTGGGGGGGGTGGAGCACATGGGCCACCTGCCGATGACCCACGGGCTGGACCCGAACCCGGCCATGAGCAAGTACACGGCGAAGGCGGCCGGGATGATGGGCCTCACGGCCGAGCTCCTGGCGAAGATGCACGGCATCAGCCGCCGGGCGCAGGACGAGTTCGCGCTGCGCTCGCACCAGAGAGCGCACGAGGCCAGGACGGAGGGCCGCTTCGCCGACGAGATCGTGCCCATCGAAGGGCATGACGAGAACGGCTTCTCCAAGCTGTTCGACTATGACGAGGTGATCCGCGAGGACACCAACATGGAGAGCCTGTCCGCGCTCAAGCCGGCGTTCGATCCGAAGAACGGCACCGTGACCGCCGGCAACTCTTCGGCGATCTCCGATGGCGCCTCGGCGCTCCTGGTCATGTCGTGGGAGCGCGCGCGGGACCTGGGCCTGACACCGATGGCCCGGGTGCGGTCCATGGCCACCATCGGTGTCGACCCGTCGATCATGGGGTATGGGCCCGTGCCGGCCGTCCGCAAGGCGCTCGACCGCGCCGGGCTGAAGATCCAGGACATCGACCTCTGGGAGCTGAACGAGGCCTTCGCGGCGCAGTCGCTCCCCGTGCTCAAGGACCTGCAGCTGCGCCGGGACATGGAGACGAAGGTGAATCTCAATGGGGGCGCCATCGCCCTCGGCCACCCCCTGGGCTGCTCCGGGGCGAGGATCACCACCACCCTGCTGCATCAGATGAAGGCGGACGGCTTCGAAACCGGCGTGGCAACAATGTGCATCGGTCTCGGCCAGGGCATCGCCACCGTCTTCGAACAGGTCTGACGACCGGGCCCACTGAACGAATTCACTCGAGGGAACATGGCTCAGATTCTCGTTGACCGAAGAGATGTGGACTTCGTCCTCCACGAACAGCTGGAGGTCGAGAAGCTCGCCGAACACGAGCGCTTCGCCGAATTCAACCGGAAGGTGGTCGACCTGGTCATCTCCGAGGCGAGGACGCTCGCCGTGAAGGAGATCCTCCCCACGCAGACCGATGGCGACCGCATTGGCGCCCGGTTCGACAGCGGCAAGGTGACCGTCCCCGAGTCGTTCCACGGCGCGTGGTCGGCACTGAGAGAGGGGGAGTGGCTGGCGCTGACGGAGGACCTGGAGTGGGGTGGTCAGGGGATGCCCCGGTCGGTGGCGTCGGCCGCGACGAACTTCCTTCACGCCGCGAACTTCCCCTTCCTGATGTACGGGGGCCTCAGCCACGGCGCCGGGAAGCTCATCGAGACGTTCGGGACCGAGGAGCAGAAGAAGCTCTTCGTCAAGAAGCTGTACACCGGAGAGTGGACCGGCACCATGCTGCTGACCGAGCCGCAGGCGGGGTCGGACGTGGGCGCGCTCGAGACCACGGCCACGCCGAACGGCGACGGGACCTATTCGATCGTCGGGAACAAGATCTTCGCGTCGTCGGGAGAGCACGACCTGGTGGACAACATCATCCATCCCGTGCTCGCGCGCATCGAGGGCGCGCCCGCTGGCACTGCTGGCATCTCGCTTTTCATCGTCCCGAAGCTCTGGGTGAACGAAGACGGCAGCCTGGGCGAGCCGAACGACGTGGTCTGCACGGGCATCGAAGAGAAGATGGGGATCCACGGCAACGCCACGGCCTCCCTGTCGCTGGGGAGCAAGGGGCAGTGCCGGGGCATGCTGCTGGGCGAGCCGAACAAGGGCATGCGCTCGATGTTCCTCATGATGAACGACGCCCGGCTGATGGTGGGCGACCAGGCACTCGGCGCCGCCAGCGCCTCGTACATGTTCTCCCTCGATTACGCCCGCACGCGCATCCAGGGGCGGGACCTCCGCCAGATGAGGGACAAGGAAGCCCCGGGCGTGCCGATCATCCGGCACCCGGACGTGCGCAGGATGCTGATGCTCATGAAAGTGTACGTGGAGGGGCTGCGGAGCCTCTCGCTCTACATCGCCCACTGCTTCGACCGGATGGCGATCGCCAATGATCCGGACGAGCAGACCCGGCTCCAGGGCATCGTCGACTTCCTGATCCCCATCGCCAAGGGCTACACCACCGAGCGGAGTGTGGACGTGTGCGACCTCGGGGTCCAGGTGTACGGCGGGTACGGCTACATCAAGGAGTATCCGGTGGAGCAGCTGCTGCGCGACTCCCGGATCACGCCCATCTACGAGGGGACCAACGGCATCCAGGCCATGGACCTGCTCTTCCGCAAGCTCGGCCAGAATGGTGGGCGGCCGATCCTCGATATCGCCGAGGAGATCCGCGACGTCATCGCGGACGCCGCCGAAGTGGAGGGGACGGCCGCCATGGCCGACACCATCGAAAAGGCCCTGATCCGTCTCGAAGAGGTGGCCCGGCACCTGGGGCAGACGGCCATGTTCGGCGAGCTCCCCGTGGCGGCGGCGCACGCCCACCCGTTCCTCGAGGTCTGCGGCGACATCATTGTCGGCTGGATGCTGCTGTGGCGCGCCCGCATCGCGGCGGAAGCGCTCGCCGCGGGAGCGAAGCGGAAGGATGCAGCGTTCTACGAGGGCCAGATCTGGAGCGCCGAGTTCTACACGCAGAACATGCTCCCGGTCACCCTCGGGAAGATGGACGTGATCCTGTCGGGCAGCAGCGTGGTGGTCGACATCCCCGAGGACGCGTTCGCGGCCCGGTAAGGATCCGAAGGAGGACGTGATGGGCCAGATGCCGTTTTCTCCGGCGGCCGCGACGATCGCCGGCATCCCGGGGTACGTGCTGTTCCTGCTGATCGCGCTGGTGGCGATCGGCATCTTCGCCTGGGTGATCGCGCGCCGCGCGGTGCCGCTGCGCCGCGGCGCGCCAGACCCGCGCCTCCGTCGAATCCCCGAGCGGGTCGGGAGGGTGGTGAAGTACTGGCTCGGGCAGTGGCGGCACCCGCGCTACCCCCTTGCCGGGGTGCTTCACATCATCGTGTTCTTCGGGTTCCTGGTCCTGCTGATACGGTCGACGGAGCTCGTGCTCCTGGGGATCTTCCCGGGATTCGGAATGCCGGGGCTCGGCGGAGGTCTCGGCGGCGCCTATGATGTCGTGAAGGACTACGCCTCGACTGCGGTCTTCGTAGCGGTCGTGATCCTCGCGATCCGTCGTGGCTTCTTCAGGCCCGCCCGCTATGCCGTTCCCGAGAAGCTGGGGAAGGATCACACCGCGGAGGCGCTGCTGGTTCTGGGCTTGATCGCGATCCTCATGATCTCCGAGAGCCTCTTCGAGGCCAGCCTGCTCGCTGCCGATCCGGAAGCCGCCCGCGCCCCCGTGCTGACTCTGGCGTGGGCCTTCGGGCTGCTGCTGTCCGGCACGGCAGTCCCGACCCTGGCCTCGCTCAACCTGGCGGCGTACACGGTCCACGACCTGACGTTCTTCTCGTTCCTCTGCATTCTCCCGTTCGGGAAGCACTTCCACGTCATCACCTCGATCTTCAACGTCTTCTTCATGCGGCTGGAGACCGGCACCGTGAAGCCGGTGCGCCACGGCGTCCCGGACGCGGCGCTCGATGACCTCGAGTCGTTCGGTGTCAAGCGGTTCGAGGACTTCACGTGGAAGCACATGCTGGACTTCTACAGCTGTGTGGACTGCGGCCGCTGCTCCGACCACTGCCCCGCCACCCGGGTGGGCCGCCCGCTTTCTCCCCGGTTCATCAGCATCAAGGCCCGTGACTACGCGTTCGATCACTACCCGGTGCTCGGCAGCTCCGGGGCGGAGCCGGCACCGCTGGTCGGCGGCATCTACAGCGAGGACGAGATCCTGTCGTGCACCACCTGCGGCGCGTGCGAGCAGGAGTGCCCGGTGGCCATCGAGTACATCGACAAGATCGTGGATCTACGCCGCGGCATGGTGGATGACGGCAATGTTCAGCAGTCGTTCCAGAAGCCGCTGGCCTCCCTCCAGAAACGGGGCAATCCGTGGGGCAAGCTCGAGAGGAAGCGCGCGGAGTGGGTGGACGGAGTCGGCGACGGGGCGGCACTCAAGCTCGTCGAGAACGGGGACACGGCCGGGACGCTGTACTTCGTCGACAGCATCACCTCGTATGATGATCGGATGCAGAAGATCGCGCAGGCCACGGCGCGCGTCCTCGCCAGGGGAAACATCGACTTCGTCGTGATCGGCAAGGACGAGAAGGACAGCGGCAACGACGTGCGGCGTTTCGGCGAGGAGATGCTGTTCCAGATCCTGAAGGAAGAGAACACCGAGTCGATCCGTGCATCCGGGGCGCAGGACATCGTCGTGAACGACCCGCACACGCTGAACACGCTGCGCCACGACTACGAGGATATGCCCCGGGTCCGGCACGTCAGCGAGCTGATCGCCGACGCGGTGGGAAGTGGGCGGCTGAAGCTGAAGCCGATCGCGGGGTCGTCGAAGACCTACACGTATCACGATCCCTGCTACCTCGGTCGCCACAATGGCACCTACGATGCCCCGCGGCAGGCGATCGACGGCATTCCGGGGCTGAAGCGCGTCGAGATGGAGGGCAACTGCCGCGACCGCTCCTTCTGCTGTGGGGGTGGCGGCCTGATGCTCTTCTACGAGCCGCAGGAGGATCAGCGGATGGGCGTGGTCCGGGTCGAGCAGGCCCGGGCGGCGGGCGCCGACGTGATCGTCACCGCCTGCCCGTACTGCCTGACGAACATCGAGGACGCCATCAAGGTGGCCGGCCTGGAGGGCGAGATGGAGGCCCTCGACCTGGTCGAGCTGATCGATGGGCAGCTTGAGAACTGATCGATCCGAGAGGAGCGACATGGAGATTCTGGTGTGCGTGAAACGGGTCCCCGACCCGGCCGAGAACGAGGTCAGGGTCGGCCCGGACGGCCGGGACATCGAGCGCGATGACCTCGTGTATTCGGTGAACGAGTGGGACAACTACGCGGTCGAGGAAGCCGTCCGCATCAGCGAAGACGTGGGAGGGACGGTGACCATCGTCTCCGTCGATGACGACGAGGGCGAGGACGTCATCTACCGCGAGATGGCAATGGGGGCGTCCGAGGGGCTCCTGCTGAGCGACGCCGCGTTCGAGGGATCCGACGGTCTCGGCCTCGCGACCATCCTGGCCGCCGCCGCGCGAAAGGGATCGTACGACCTGATCCTGACCGGAGCACAGGCCGACGACGGTGCCGCGCAGGTGGGCGGGATGCTCGCCGCGCTGCTCGACCGGCCGTACGCCTCCGTGGTCAACCTCATCGAGACGGACGGCGAAGGGGCGCTCCGGATCGGTCGGGAGATCGAGGGCGGGAGCCAGGAGATCAGCGAGATCGAAACCCCGTGTGTGCTCTCGATCCAGACCGGCATCAACGAGCCGCGCTACGTCGGCATCCGGGGCATCCGCAAGGTGGCGTCCTATGAGATCCCGGTGATGGATGGCGGGGCGCTCGGAATCCCCGCCGAGAGCGTCGGTGCCGCGGGAGCGAAGGTCCGACGCGTCGACTACTTCATTCCGGAGCAGGGAGCGGGCGCCGAGATGATCGAGGGGAGCATCGAGGAGATGGCCGACCGGATCGTCGACCTGCTGAAAGCCCAGGGAGGAATCCGATGATGGACGCTACCGTTTTCGTCTATGTCGCCCACGGTGAGGGCAGGATCGACGACTCCGCCCTGGAGCTCGTGACGGCCGCCCGGCAACTCTTCCCGGGGAGCCGTCCGACCGCCATCGTCGCCGGCTCCGGCGTCGACGCGGTTTCGGAGGAGGCGGCGCGCTCCTTCGCCGAAGTGTGGAAGCTCGACCGCGAGGCGCTGGCGTATCCGAACGCCGAGCTGCTGCGGCCGATCCTCGTGAAGCTGCTTCCCGCCGGATCGGTGGTGCTGCTGCCCCACACCACGTTCGGGATCGATCTCGGACCCGGATTGTCCGTGAAGCTCGGGGCCGCATACGTGCCCGATGTCGTGGGTACGGGCGGGCTGGACGGGACAACGCTGAAAGTGGTGCGCCAGGAGTTCGCGGGGCAGGTCTCCGCGCACGTCCACGTCGACGTCGCCAGCGGTGCGGTGATCACCGTGCGCCCGGGCGCGTTCCCCGCCGCGGAGAGCGGAGCCGCGGCCGGAGAGGTCGTGGACCGGTCGGCGGACGCCGACGGCGTGGAGGCGCGGCGCAGATTCGTGGAAGTGGTCGAGGCCGAGACCGGCGACGTCGACATCACCCGCGAGGAGGTGCTCGTGTCGGTCGGCCGCGGGATCGAAGACCAGGAGAACCTCGAGCTGGTCGAGGAGCTGAGCGACGCCATGGGTGCCGCGATCTCCTGCTCCCGGCCCATCGTCGACGCGAAGTGGCTCGACCGGTCGCGGCAGGTCGGCACCTCGGGCAAGACCGTGAGCCCCAAAGTCTATCTCGCCCTCGGCATCAGCGGGTCGTTTCAGCACCTGGGCGGCATCAAGGGCAAACCCTGGATGCTGGCCGTCAACAAGAACCCGAAAGCGCCCATCTTCCAGGCCGCGAACGTGGGCGTCGTGGCCGACCTGATGGACCTGCTGCCGGTGCTCACCGAGAAGATCAGGGAGAGCCGCTGAAGCCGTCCGCGGCAGCACGCGGAGCGTAGCAGCCCGGCTGCCCCTACGAAACAGGGGCCCCCGCCTCGCCGCGGGGGCCCCTGTTGCGTACGCCCGGGCGGATCCGCCCGCGGCACACCATTCGGCGGCTACGGCAGCAGCACGGCGTCGATCACGTGGATCACGCCATTGGACGCGGCCACGTCCGTGGCCACGACACGCGCGTCGTTCTGCGCGCCCATCAGCGTCACCCCGCCCGTCAGGTTCACCGTGAACGTCCCGCCCTGGAGCGTGGTCACCACCTGCCCATCGCTGAGGTCCGTCGAGAACACTTCCGCTCCCACGCCGTGGTAGAGCAGGATGCTCGACAGCACGCCCGGATCCGACGGCACCTGGCCCACTGCCGCGAACGCGCCGTTCGTGGGCGCGAACACGGTGAAGCCGGCCCCCCCGTTGTCGGTCCGCAGCGTCTCCTCCAGGCCGGCGGCGCGCACCGCACCCACGAGCGCATCGAAGCCCTCCACGGTCGCCACGTCCACGATGTCCAGGTTGTCCGTCAGCACACCCTCGATCAGGTGAATCACGCCGTTGCTGGCCCTGATGTCCGTACCGATGATCCGGACGCCGTTCACCCGCGCCTCACCGCTCAGGTCGAACGTCAACGGCGAGCCCTCCGCGCTGGCCACCATGGCGCCGTCCCGGAGGTCCGACGCCAGGATCTCACCCGGCACCACGTGGTACGTGAGCACTTTCGTCAGGAGAGCCCGGTTCTCCGCAGCCAGCAGCCGCCCGATTCGCTCCTGACCCAGCGCCTGGAAGGCCGGGTCCACCGGCGCGAACACCGTGAACGGACCTTCGCCGGCCAGCGTCGAAGTCAGCCCCGCCGCGTCCAGCGCCGCCGCCAGCGTGCTCAGCTGCGGCGTGGTCGCCGCCAGCTCGGCGATCGTCGGCTGCACCACGCTCGCCGGCTCGTCATCACTGCACGCCGACACCGCCACCGGCAACGCCACGGCTCCCGCCACCACCAGGCTGCGACGAAGCGCGCGACGCGCCCCGAAAATCTCCTGAATCTGCATCGCCCTCTCTCCTTCTCGTTGTCTGTTCGCGTCCCGGGACATCCGCCCGGAATCCACTATCCCGCCCGACCGCCAGCGCATCGGCCGCGGCCAACGCAGCCGCCGCGGCCGGCCTCAGACCGCCTGTCAACGCGGCAGAATCACCGCGTCAATGACGTGGATCACCCCGTTCGACGCCTGCACGTCCGCCTTCACCACCGTGGCGTCATCCACCATCACCTTCCCGTCCACCACGCGCACGTTCAGCTTCTGGCCCTGCGCCGTCCCCGGCCGCGCCCGGCCCGCCGCGATCACGTCCGCCGCCGCGATCCGCCCCGACACCACGTGGTACTTCAGCACCTCCGCCAGCTTCGCCGGGTTCGCGAGCAGCGACTCCAGCGTCCCCGCCGGCAGCGCCGCGAACGCCGCATTCGTCGGCGCGAACACCGTGAACGGGCCCTCCCCCGTCAGCACCGACTCCAGCCCCGCCGCCCGCACCGCCGTCAGAAGCGTCTCGAATTCGCCCGCCGCCGCGGCCACCTCCACAATGTTCCCCACCGGCTCCTTCCCGCTCCACGCCCCCTGCGCCGATCCCGTCGTCGGCATCGCCGCCAGCACGCCCAGCGCGATTCCCAGCATGGCACTCCGGTTCCGTCCGATCATGATGCTCCCCCTGTCCGTGGTGTATCCGTCTGTTGTTGTCCAGGACGTTACATGTACAGTCACAGGCTGTCAAGGGTGCGTCCATGACATGGCCTTGACGGGGCGCCCGCTTCGCCTCTACCATCAGGAGGAGAGGGCGGCGGGGGGCCGGTACCGACGAACGGGAGGCGCGATGAGCGGCGGCGAGGAGGGTGCGATCCACCCTATTGGAGTGGCGGCGGAGCGGTCGGGGCTGACGGCGGATGTGATCCGTGCGTGGGAGAGACGCTACGGTGTGGTCGAGCCCCGGCGTGATGCGGCGGGGCGGCGGGTGTACACGGCGGCGGACATCGCGCGCCTGCGGCTGCTGTCGCGGGCGACGGAAGGGGGGCGGTCGATCGGTCAGGTGGCGGATCTGGATGCGTCGCGGCTGGAGGAGATCGTCGCCCAGGATGAAGCGGGTCGGAGGGCCGCCGCGCCGGGTCCCAGGGTTCCGGACAGCGCGGGCGAGGTCGTGGCGGAGGCGTTGAAGCGGGTGCGGGCGCTGGAAGGGGCCGCCCTGGAGTCGCTGCTGGTCCGGACGGCGTCGCTCTACGGCGTTCCCGCCTTCCTGCGGGCCGTGGTCGCACCGCTGTTCCGGGCCATCGGCGACGAGTGGCACGCGGGCAGCCTGCTGCCGTCGCAGGAGCATCTCGCCACGGCCATCGTGCGGAGCGTGCTGGGGCGGGTGCTGGCGCGCATTCCCGTCGCGGGAGACGCCCCGGTGCTGCTGGTGGCCACGCCGGCGGGGGAGCGACACGAGATCGGCGCTCTGCTGGCGGCGGCGGAAGCGACCATCGAGGGGTGGCGCGTGGTCTACCTCGGCGCGGACCTGCCTGCGGCGGAGATCGCTTCGGCGGCGAAGGTGGTGGGAGCGCGGATGGTGGCGCTCGGGTCGGTCTACGCGCCGGACCCCGGGTCGCTGCGGCGGGAGGTGGAAGCGGTCCGGGCGGCGCTTCCGGAGCAGGTGACGCTGCTGGTGGGGGGACCCGCGATGGTGCTGCTGGCGGGCGAGCTGGGCGGTGCGGAAGGCGTGGTGATCACCGACGACCTGGACGATCTGGCCAGCCGGCTGCACTGAAGACGGTTCCTTCGCTTCGTGCCTCCCTGGCTCAGCGGTAGCCTCCCTCGAACAGGGGCCAGCGGTGGTGGACGCCGATGGTGAGGGCGAACTGCCTATCGGTCACCAGCGCCCTGGCAAGGTCGATGCGAATCACGCCCAGCTGCCCGCCGGCCACGCCCATGCGGAGGCCCGCACCGCCGTCGAGATAGAAGCGGTTGGCCGCGGACTCGTCGACCGCCCGTGTGATCCCGGCGGCGTCGAGGAACAGGCCCGCGGCGAGGACGAAGGGCCCGGCGCGATAGAGGGGGTAGTCGCCGGCGATGCCCGCGTGGACGATCCCCCGGCCGACGGTCCGGCCCACGAGGTATCCGCGGTCGGTGGGTACGTGGGCTCGAAGCGGAACGGTCCAGGGGAGAGCCCCCCCGGCCACGGGCCAGGTCCCGGGCGGAGCGTGCGTGCCCGCCCAGTCGAAGCCCGAGCGGACCGACCAGGCCGGTCGGCTCAGGCCGAGGGAGGAAGCCCAGGCCGCCCGGACGCCCGCGCTCGTGTAGGACGGGGCGGCCGAGAGCGTGAACGCGTGCTCCGCAGTGACCGCCATCTGGAAGCGATCGTCCCGTCCCTCGAGAGCGGCGCCGACCGAGGTTGCGAGATGGCGCCGATCGCCGGACCATCGCTCCAGCCTCAATGCGGCGAGCGGACGAAGGGCGGGCGTGACCCAGCCGCCGAACGCGAGCCCCGCGGATCTGCGGGTCTCCTCGAAGACGGCCGTCCTCTCCGCGTTGCGGGCGAAACGGAACTGTTCCCACGCCCCCTCCACAGTGACGATGCCCGGGTGACCGGCATGGACCGGCATGTCGACCCGGAAGACGCCACGGGGCCGGGCGGCCTCCCAGCGCCAGGTTGCGGTCCACAGCTCGCCGCCTCCGGTCGGGCTGGCGACCTCCATCTCCACTTCCTTGCGGGCGACGGCGCCGACGGCCCCGGACGCGGCCAGGAGCCAGAGACTCTCCACGCGAGGGCGTTCGACCACGTTCGCCCGGATCTCGGCCAGCCCGCCCGGCACCGGCGCATACTCCACGGTGGCCTGGCGAAGCGCCGGGACCTCGGAGATCCGGCGTCGGGCGAGGACCAGCCGGGACGGGGTGAGGAGCGTGCCGGGGGGCAGCGCGAGGGCGCCGGCGAGCTCGCTGAACCGGATCGTCCGCACGCCATCGATCCGGACGATGTCCACCGTGGGCCGGCCGACGCGGTTCCAGGCCCGGAGGGCGCCACTCCCATTGTCCACCAGGTATCGGCTGGTGCCCAGGAGCTGCCAGCCGAGCGCGTCGTCTGGAACGCGCGCCACGTACTCGGAGGCAACGCGTATGGCCTCCTGATAGCGTCCCTGCCTGAACCGGACAGCGGCGGTTTCGCGCAGCACCCGCGGCTCCGCGGGGCACGCCTGCCCTGCTTCGGCGAGCAGCCCGGACGCGTCATCCAGTCGATTGGCCGCCACGGCATCGAGGGATCGGTCGATCCAGGGAGGGCACGGCGCGGGCGGGGGCGTGGCAGGCCGAACCGTGCTGTCGACCCCCGCCAGGGCCGGGGCGGCCGGCTCGGGGCGGATCCGCATCGCCCACCGACCGCCCCCCGCCCAGCGAGTCAGGAAGGAGGCCTCATCCATGGTGATGGACGGGGCTCTGGCGGGATCGTGGACCACCACGTTCCCACCCATCCAGCCGATGACGACGACGTAGTGGTAACGACCCCTGGCGACCTGGATGAGAACCACCACGGGGACGCCGTCGCGGAGGCTTTGCTGGAGCAGCTCGGGCGTGCCGCGGAACGTCCGGGTGTCCCAGCCTCGAGCGCGCGTGGCCGACTCCAGGTCGCTGGTCAGGATCCCGCCGGAATCCGGACGGACCAGGCTCTCGAAATCCTCGGCGTAGACTCCTCGCCGCCCCCACCACCGCTCGACCATGGCGACGGTCGCTCCACCGCACAGCAGCTCGGACTGGGGCAGGTACGGCACGTCGAGCACGACCGGCTGGCCGGCGCCTGACCCCGAAAGCGCCCGTCGGCCTGCTCCCGAAGAAGCACAGCCGAGAACCGAGAGCCAGAGTCCAGCCGCGACCAGCCGGGCGACACTGCGCACGCTATGCCGCCGCGATGCTCAGAGGGTCAGAAGCAGGACGACCAGCAGGACGATGATGACGGTCGTCGTCGTGATCACGATCGTATTGGCGCCACCCGCCATGGCTGCCTGGCTGAGCCCCGCCTCGTCGGCGATCCGGTCCAGCGACGCGTCGTCGAGCGCGGCGACCCGGTTCGAGAGATCGGAGACACTCACCCCGAGCCGACCGGCGACTTCCTGCCCCTGGTCCGTCGCGAGGAGATGCTGGATCGCCCCGCGGGCATTGGAATCGACGTGCTTCGTGGCGATGGCGGCATCCAGCTCCGCACTGCTCACGGCGCTCCGCTCCTGGGCGGAAAGCGGGCCCGTAAGAGAGAGAGCGGCGAGGGACAGACTCATGGACAACAGGAAACGTCTGGACATGCGTTCCTCCGGAACAAGGGGAGCAGGCCATTCGGCACAATGACTGTGTACATGGACGCTACCGGCGAGCCGCTGCGTGGCCAATCGCTCGAAGGGACGAGATTGAGATTAGTCCAAAAGGGGGAGTTGAGGCGCGTGGGCGAGTACGCCTCGTCGCCCGGACGGGTTACCTCGCCCATCATCCGCCTGGTGGATACTCAGGAAGGCTGGCTTCCGACAACTTAGGATCGAAAGCAGGTGCGAGGCGCGCGCGCGGCTACCTTTGTGATGCCCCGAGCCTGCCCTGTTGTCCTGCCGGGTCCTTTCATGGAGGAAACCAGCATGCACGCCAGAAGGATCGCAGCGGCCGCGCTCATCGTGATGGGCATCCTCGGCCTCGTTCTCGGCCAGTTCGTATTCGGCAGGGAGACCCACCGCGCGTCGGTCGGCCCCATGGAGGTGTCCGTCAGCGAGCAGCGCACCGTCAACATCCCGCTCTGGGCCGGCCTGGGAGCGATCGTGCTCGGCGGCGTCCTGCTGCTGCCTCTCGGGAAAGGGAAGGCGTGATGCGGTGGACGCGCCCTGCCACCGTCGCACCTCTGATGGAGCGGCAGGGCTCCACCGACGGGATCGCCGGGTCCGGAGGGGCCATCGACCCCGCCATCGGAACGCCGCTGAATGCTCGCTAACCCGGCGGCACGCACGTGGCGGAGCGCCCGGATGCTGGTTCTCTCGCCGTTCCTGCTCCTCTGCTGCACGTCCTCACCGGCGGAGGACCCGCCGCTGGGCGAGCGAGCGCTGGCTGTCGCGGCGGTGTTCGAGACGGCCCACCCGTACAGCGAACGGACCGTGGACTCCCTCGACCTTGCCGCCTTCTTCACCCGATACCCCGGGTACCGGACCGACTCGGCCTCCGTCGTGGACTTCTACGAAAGACGCGCCATGCAGTTCGCATGGATCGTTCGCGACTCGCTCTCCGCCAGCGCCATAGCCTTCGTGGACCTCGCTGGCCTCGCTCACACCGGCGAGTTCCAGGCTGTCGCCGCGGGTCCCAGCCTCGGCGATCTCTACGGGCAGGGCTTCGCCGAGGGCGCGCGCGTGCCCGGGTGCGACAGCTGTGCCGCCGACCTGGAGCTGCGCCTCACCGCAGAGTTCTTCCGTTTCGCCGGCCGCCGATACGATGGCTACCTGAGCCGTGACCTCCGCGACCTGAACTGGTTCATTCCCCGTGGCAAGAAGGACCTTTCGCGTCTGCTGGATTCACTGGCCGTGGGGAAGATGGATCTCGCCGCGTACGAGCCCATGCACCCGCAGTACCAGCTGCTGAAAGCCAGCATTCGACAGATGCGCCAATTGGCGGATGAGCCGTGGCCCGCGCTGGAACTGCCCGCAGGCAGACGAAGGGTCGATGCCGGCGACAGTGTCGACGTGATCGGCGCCATCCGCCACCGCCTGCACTTGCTCGAGGACCTGGGAGAAGACGGATCCTCGCCCGTATACGACAGCGCGGCGGTCTCGGCCGTGGAGCGCTTCCAGCTGCGCCATGGCCTGGTGATCGACGGCATCATCGGCCCCACGTTCCTGCGCGCCATCGACGTGCCCCCGGCAACCCGTCTGCGCACCATGCTCATCAACATGGAGCGCCTGCGCTGGGTGCCCGAGAAGCAGCCGTCCGATCTGCTCGCGGTGAACATTCCCGAGTTCCGGCTGCACGTGTATGAGAAGGGCGCCGAAGTGATGAGCATGGAGGTGGTGGTGGGCAAGGACGCCACACGCACGGTGGTCTTCGCCGACACGCTGTCGCAGATCGTGTTCAACCCCACCTGGACGGTACCGGCGAGCATCACGCGCGATGAGATCCTGCCCGCTATGCGAAGGGACCCCAACTACCTTCGGAACAACAGCATGGAGATCATCGGTGGCACCGCTTCGGCCCCGCTGGTGCGCCAGCGGCCGGGACCGTCCAACGCGCTGGGTCGGGTGAAGTTCCTCTTTCCCAACAGCTACAGCATCTACATGCATGACACTCCGTCCCAGGCTGCGTTCGGCCGCGAAGCGCGGGCCTTCAGTCACGGCTGCATACGCCTGAGCCGACCGCGGGAGCTGGCGGAGTACCTGCTGCGGGATGACCCCGACTGGACCCCTGCGCGCATCGGCCAGGCCATGCGCGGGGGGCGCACGACCACGGTGCAGCTGAAGGACCAGCGGCCGGTGATGATCTGGTACTTCACGGCCTGGGTCGACGGGGAGGGCCGGCTGAACTTCCGCGACGACGTATACGGCCACGACGAGCAGCTGGCCCAGGACCTGTTTCTCGAACCGGACAGCGGGTCCGGAGCGTTTCGGTAGACGCCCGAGCGGGTCCGCCTACTCTCGCTCGGGCTCCGTGGGAGCGGACTGCTGGGGCGCCGCGAGCGTCGGTTCCTTGCCGAGGGCGCGCTGGAGCGAGGTCAGCATCGTCGCCAGCTCGAACCCGGATTCCGGTTGGCGGCGGCTGAGCATGGTGATGACGTCATCGCGCCGGGCGAGGATCTCGCCGAGGCCGGAACGAGCGCTTTCCGGGACGGTGCCCGCCTGCTCCTGCAGGCGGTCGAAGAAGTCGCTGGCCAGCTGACGGCTCCGCTCGAAGTTCCCGAACTCGGCCGCCATGGTGGCCGAAGTGAGGGATGCTTCGAGCTGATCCACGGCGCGTTCCCCCTGGATCACTTTCAGCTCCTGCCGCGTGGTGTCCAGCGCCTGGCGCGCCTGACGCGCCTGGCTGAACTGCCATACGGCTCCACCCGCGAAGGCCAGCACCGCGACGGCCCCGATGATCAACACGTTTCGCAACTGAGGCTTCATTGGGCCTCTCCTCTCCACGCCGACAAGAACACTGCGCGGGACGCGGGCCTGCATCGGCCCGGCGCCCCGCCCGGAATCACCGCAGCCTTCGACCTTGAATGACCTGGAGCAGGATCACTACGATGGCGATCACCAGGAGAACGTGAATGAACCCGCCCATCGTGGTCGACGTCACAAACCCGAGCAACCAGAGAACAATCAGGACTACCGCCAGCGTCCATAGCATCGTGACCACCTGCGTTGAAGCGTTGCGTTGATCCCGGCTGAACGAAGCCCGGGGAGACCCGACCTGCCTAGTCGCCGGAGGAGACCTCCATGGGCTCGGTGACCACGAACCTCGCGTTGAGCGCCGCGAGCGCCGCCTCGATCCTCCGGTTGATCCCCATGTCCCGCGCCGGGGTGTCGCTCACGACCAGGATGCGCGTCACCTGGGGCTCCACCACCACCTGGGCCGCCCACGTGCGCGCCCCGGCCCGGGCCTCGGAGTGCTCCCGCTCCAGCAGCTCCTGGATGCCGCGGAAGCGCTCTGAGGACTCGGGTAGCGTGATGTCATATGCGTAAGCCCAGAGCCCGCTCTTCGGCGGCCCGCGAGGATTTCGGGTCATGGGATCTCCTGCTTCCGGTGCTTCCATGGCTGCCGGGTGAACGAGACGTCAGCGGGTCGGCGGCGCAAGATTGCCGCAGGCGACTACGGTGCTGGCATTCGACTGCGAGGCATACACGACCACGAAGTAGTCCCCTGAGCGAGGCGTCGTCATGGGAATCATCGCTTTGGCCGTGGAACGCCCATCGGAGCCCACGCTCAGGGGAGAGTATGCGTCGCCGGTTCCCAGCAGGCCGTAGTCCATTCCGGATCCGCACTGTCCGCGATGCGCCTGCCACGGGTGGAGGCCGCCCGGGGACGCGTTCGCCAGATCCAGGCGGATGACCGTGCCGGTGCCGTCCCCGTCCGGAGCCATGGACGCGGAGCCCTCCATCTGCACGGCGCCAGCCAGGCTCCCCGGCGAGGCGAGGTTCGCGTGCCAGCGCGTGTTCAGCATGGCGTCATCGGTGTTCATTTCGACCGCCTGGCTCCTGTGGAACGGGTTGCAGGCGGTGGCCGCGAGGAGCACAAGTGCCATCGGCAGGTGTCGAGAGCGAATCATGGGACCTCCAGAGTTGGAACCCCGCTCTCCTGGATCATCGTCCCAGGTTCATGACCGGGTTCGGGTGTGTATCGAAACCTAGGCGGTCCGCACCACCACCGGCATCCGTCGTTCGGCTGAAACACGATCTAGTCCGGAAGAACCAGACCCGGCCCGACCTCTACTCCGACGCCTCCCGTGGGGACGGTTCGACGTCGTGGGCATACAGCGCGACCTGCAGCCGGCTGTGAAGTGCCAGCTTCTCCAGGATGTTGTGGACGTGGCTCTTCACCGTATGGGGAGAGACCCGGAGCTTCCGGCCGATCGCCTTGTTCGTCATCCCCTCCGCAATCAGGTCGATGACGTGGTGCTCGCGCCTGGTCAGGCGGGCGGACCGGGCCGCTCCGGCGGTCTGCTGCGCCATCGTTTGTTCGGCGATGTAGGAGAACACCGTGCTCGTCAGGACCGGCGGGAGCACGGCCTGTCCTTCTGCCACTTTCCGGATCGTGTCGATGAACACCTCGAGCGACGCGTCCTTCACCACCAGCCCCGAAGCGCCACACCGGACGAAATCGACCACCTCCTCCGGGTCGAGCAGGATGTCCATCACGATCACCCGCGCTGCGGGATGGGATCCGACGATCCGCTCCACCAGCTCGTGGCTGTCGTGATCCCCGAGCCCCGCATCCACCAGTACCACCCTCGCCCCGCTCTCGGCTACCCGCGCGCCCGCTGATTCGGCGTCGTCGGCGACCGCCACCACGTGGAGGTCGGGCTGACCGTCCAGGATGGCCACGATCCCTTCCCGCAGCAGCCGATTGTCTTCCACGACGACTATGGGAACCGCACCCTCGCTAGGCGCTCTTCTGGCCATGGGCATAGGCTGCGATCTGCAGCCGCGTGTGCAGGGTCAGCTTCTCCATGATGTTGCGCAGGTGACTCTTCACCGTGTGCGTCGAGACGTGGAGGCGCTTCGCGATCTCCTTGTTGCTCAGCCCCTCCGCAATCAGGCCGATCACTTCTCGCTCACGCGCCGTCATGCGCACCGACTCAAGCGGGAGCGGTCGGTCCGCCGAGACGGCCTCCTGGGCGATCTGGGAGAACAGCGACCGTGTCATCGCCGGCGGCAGGACATCGCCCCCATCGGCCACACACCGTACGGTCGTGGCGAGCTCCTCGAGCGAAGCATCCTTCATGATGAAGCCCGACACGCCCGCCCGGACGTACTCGAAGATCTCCTCGTGGAACGGCAGGACGTCCATGACCACGACCTTCGCATCCGGCAGCTCCTCCTTCACCCGCTCGGCCGTCCGCAGGCTGTCCCCGTTTCCCAGGCTGAGGTCCAGAAGCACCACCTGCGGCATCGCCTGCCGCAGCACTGCCGTGTCCGCGCCCGACGCTGACGCGACCACCTCGATATCCGCCAGTTGGTTGAGAAGCGCCGTGATCCCCTCGCGCACCAACCGGTTGTCCTCGATCAGGGCTACGGTGATCATGCTGCCCCCGCATCCGGCCCGGGCTTCACACCGGGGGTCGCTGCACGCTGCGTTGCCGAAGGAGACAAGCGGTCAATCTCGCGGGCGGGCGGCGGCTCGGGGATTCTCATCGGTCTTCGGGCGCGAGCGGCTCGGCCAGCAACGTCTTTCCGGCGTACTCCTCGCCGAACATGTCCCACAGCACGAGGAAGAGGGCCGCGATGACGGGTCCCGCGACGAACCCGGCGAGGCCGAATGCGGCGATGCCGCCGAGGGTCGACAGGAGAACGATGTAGTCGGGGGTCTTGGTGTCGCGACCGACCACGATCGGTCTGAGCAGGTTGTCCACGAGACCGATCACGAACACGCCGCCGAGCACCACGAGCAGGCCCTGCCAGACGTGGCCACCCACGAAGAAGATGACGGCGGCCGGCAGCCAGACGAGGCCGGCCCCGAGAGCGGGCAGGAGGGAGAGCACGGCCATGATGGCGCCCCAGAACACGGCGGTCCGGACACCCACGATGGCGAACAGGACGGCGCCCAGCCCACCCTGGGCGACGGCGATGATCAGCGTCCCCTTCACCGTCGCGCGCGCGACCTCGGCGAACTTCCGGAGCAGGCGCTGTTTGCGGTCCTCGCCGAGGGGCAGGACCCGCATCACGCCCGTGACGATGCGATCGCCATCACGGAAGAAGAAGAAGAGGAGGTAGAGCATGAGTCCGAACAGGATTGCGAGCAGCAGCACGTTCTGCCCCGCGGCGAGGGCCCAGCCCGCAATGGACTGGGTGATGCCCGCCGCCATCTCCTGCATGGAGACGCGGAGTTGATCGACGTCGACGCCGTAGCGCGCCAGGAGGTCGGCCACGGGGGGCACGAAGCGCTCGATCGCGTCGATGGCCGCCTGGACGCTGATCTCACCGGAGGCGAGCCCCTGGTAGAGGAGGAGTGCCTGGCGCGCGAGGGCTGTGAGCACGGCGGCGAGAGGCAGCACGACGAACAGGACGGTGGCGAGGGTCGCGGCGAGCGCCGCCGCCGCGCGCCTGCCGCGGAACGCGCGCAGGAGGCGGCCATGCATGCCCTGGAACAGGAGGGCGAAGACGGCGGCCCAGAACAGCGGGGAGAAGAAGGGCCGGATCACCCAGAATAGCGCCATCGTCGTAACGAGGACGAAAGCGAGAAACGTGAACGTCTCGAGCTTTCTGAGGCGGAGGTCGGAGAGGGCGGTCATGGCCTGGCCGGGATGTTCGCCACACCGGTAGCCATGTCGTTCGCCAACCGGTCCACCCCCCGGTCCAGCATTGCCACGAGCCCGGGATAGTCTCCGATCCGCCAGCCCTGCTCGCGGTAATCCGTGGTCCCGCGGGCCACGACCACGCCGTCGGCGGGCCGGATGATCTCCCACGTGGCCAGCACCTGAGCCGCTCCGTCGTCCGCTGCCGGGTCCTCCGGCGCCACGCCCTCGAACCGCGCCACGTGGACCTGGACCAGGTAGTCGTGCTGCTGCGCCGGCGCCCAGGGCGCCACGTCTACGCGCTGGAACTCCCGACGAGCAGCCAGGTGGCCGATTATGGCCCGGTTGATTCCTGCATCGAGCGGCTCCGCCCAGCGGTGGAACTCGGAAACGGCGATCTGGTGCTCGCCCCGCCGCACCACGACGGCCGGTGTGGCCAGATACGCGGCCAGGTCCAGCCGGCGCACGCCGAGCGCGAGGGCCGGGTGTCCGGTGGACGCCGCAGCCTCGCCGCCTCCCGCGACGCCGCCGAGCACGTACTGCTCGAGGGGCGTCGTGTCGCGGGCGAGGCTGAAGCACCCACCCCCGCTGACGAGAACCAGGGCCGCGAACAGCCGAACGTATTTCCTCGTGGGTCGCATCATCAATTCTCCGGTGGCTTCTTGCCGCGAATCAGCATGTCCGGGTTCTGGTCCAGCGACGTGGCGAGCTGCGTGAGGGCGTCCGCCGCCTCCCGGAGGCTCGCCAGGGCTTCCTGAAGCCCGTACCCGACGCCGGAATCGGTCGACAATGCGGCGTTCATCTGGTCGAGGCTCGTGTGCAGCGCCTGCAGGGTGGCGACCATCTCCCTGGACGTCTCCTCGAGCTGGATCTGCAGCGGGTCGACGGCTGCGCCGGCACGCTCGGCCAGCCGCTGCACTTCCGCCATGGTCTGGTTGACCTGCCTGGCCAGTGCCGGTGCCTGTGCGACGGCTGCCCGGATGTCCGGCGAGTCGACCAGGCGCTGCACCGCCTCCGCGGAGGCCACCATCGCGGTGTTGATCCCCGGCATGTCCACCTCCTCCAGAAGCTGGTTGACCTGGAACAGCACCTTGAGCACGTCCGCCATGAGGCTTCCCGCACCCGTTCCCAGCGTGGCCATGAACGACGGGGTGGTCGGGATCTCCGCCAGGACCCTCGAGGCCATCTCCGGCTGCTCCGGCTCCTCCGGCGCGTCCGGGCGGTAGGACAGCTCGATGTAGAGCTGCCCGGTGACCATGCTCTCCATCTGCAGCTGCGCCCGGAGACCGTCGGCGATCTGCTGTCGCAGCACGGGCGCCTGATCGAGGTGGACATACTTCCCGGTCATGGTCGTCAGGCGAGTGATGTCGATCTCGTACTTCACCGGGACCTGGAACGTCTTGTCCCGTTCATCGATCTGGATCAGGAGCTCCGTCACGGTGCCCACGGGCACGCCCTGGAACTTCACCGGGGCGCCCCGCTCGAGTCCGTTGACCGACTCCTCGAACAGGCTGACGAAGGTCGAGCGCTTCGCGAACCACGTGGTGGAGGCCAGCGTGGCGACCGCGGCCACCGCCAGGACGAGGCCGCCGATCAGGAACAGCCCGATGGCCGTAGGACTGGCACGGAGGCTCATGTGATCCCATCGCTGGTTCGGGTCAGAAATCGCCGCACTTCCTCGCTCGGAGGAGCATCGCGCAGCTGCTCGGGCGGGCCGAGGGCGGCCATGGTCTTGCGGCCGATGTCCAGGAACAGCGCGCGGTCGGCGATCTTGAAGATGCTGGCCAGGTCGTGGCTCACCACCACGATCGTAGTGCCCAGGCTCGCCCTCAATTGCAGGATCAGGTCATCCAGGCGACTGGCCGAGATCGGGTCGAGCCCCGAGGACGGCTCATCGAAGAAGAGGACCTCCGGATCCAGCGCGATCGCCCGGGCGAGCGCCGCGCGCTTCCGCATCCCTCCGCTGATCGCGGCGGGATAGAACGCTTCGAACCCCCGCAGGCCCACCAGGGCAAGCTTGAGCGAGACCATTTCACCAATCGCTTCCGCGCCGAGGGTGGTATACTGTTCCAGCGGCAGGGCCACGTTCTCTCCCAGTGTCAGCCCGCTCCAGAGCGCGCCGTTCTGGAAGAGCACGCCCATCCGCCGCAGCATCCGCTTCCGCGCCTCATCCTCCGCCGCCCCGAAGTCTTCGCCGTCGAACAGGATCAGCCCCCCGGCCGGCTTCTTCAGACCGATCAGGTGCTTGAGCAGCGTGCTCTTCCCGCTGCCGCTCCCGCCCATGACCACGAAGACCTCTCCACGCCGGACCTGGAAGCTCAGGTCCTCCATGACGACGTTCGCGCCGTACGCCAGGACCAGGTCGCGCACTTCAATCGGCGGTGCTTCCTGCGATGAGCGGGCGGACCGTGGGGCGGCCATCATATCTCCAGCAGGGCCGCCAGCCAGTCGATCACGGCGTTGGCCACGATGATCAGCGTGATGCCCAGGACCACGGCCGATGTCGCGGCACGGCCCACCGCCCGGGCGTCGGATCCGGTCTGGGTCCCTTTCATGCAGCCGGACAGGCCGATGATGCCGCCGAACACCGCCCCCTTGAACACGCCCAGCAGACCGTCACCCAGCGTGACCACGCCCAGGAGCCCGCCCATGAACTGCGTGGCCGTGAGGTCCAGCAACGTCACCGCAACGAGCAGCCCGCCCAGCAGACCGACGATGTCGGCGTAGATCGTCAGTAGCGGCATCATCACGGAGAGCCCGAGCACGCGGGGGAGCACGAGATGGTCCACCGGTGAGATCCCGAGTGTCCGGAGGGCGTCGATCTCTTCCGTGATCTTCATGCTGCCGAGCTCCGCGGCGAAGGCTGCGCCGGTCCGGCCGGCCATGATGATGCCCGTCATCAGGGCGCCCATCTCCCTGAGAATCCCGTAGCCGACCAGGTAGGACACGTAGTACCCGGCGCCGAATCGCCGCAGGACCACTGCGCCCAGGAATGAGATGATCGCGCCCACCAGGAACGCGATGAGGGTGACGATGGCGAGCGCGCCCGAACCGTTCGATTGCACCACCACCCAGAAGTCGCGCCAGCGGAACCGGCTGCGGCGCAGCAACAGTCGACCCAGGCTCTGGGCCACTTCCCCACCGAACGTGATCGCAGCGAAGAACGCCTCGTAGACGGAGCGGCCCCGGCCGCCCAGCGTCGCGAGGAGCGAAACGCGCGGCTCCGCGCCGACCCGCTCCGTCTCCGGCACCGCGCGCGCCAGCGCCAGAAGTCGGGTGACGTCCTCGGGGAGTCCCGACTCGTCGAAGGCGAGCGCATGCGCTTCGCAGTAGCGCGTGCCCTGGAGGAGAAAGGTGAGAAGACTGCTGTCCCACCGGCCCAGCTCCGTCGTGGCGAATCCCACGGTTCGGACGGCTTCCCCGCCCGACTCTTCCTCGAACAGCTGATCGAAGCGCGGAATGGATTGCCCCAGCTCCCACTCGCCGCTCAACACGGCGGTGAGGTCGGCGGACTCCCGGCGGACCTCGACCGCCGGAGTTGAGGGCCGATCGGCGCTCGACACCGGCTCACGCGGGGGCAAGAACGTCCTCCGCCCTTCGCAGGCGAGGCAGCCAGAAGCGGAACGTGCTTCCCCGCCCCATCTGGCTCTCCACCTCCACGCCGCCACCGAGCAGCTGGCTGTATTCCTGGACCGCAGCGAGCCCTACGCCCAGTCCGCCGGCCGCTCGAGTGAGCCCCCCGTCGACCTGCCAGAAGCGTTCGAAGATCCTGGCATGGTGCTCTGGAGCGATCCCGATCCCGGTGTCGCTGACGGCGAAGATCACGCGGCCCGCTTGTTCGTACACCCCGAGACCGACCTCGCCGGACGTGGTGTACTTCACGGCGTTCCCGCACAGGTTCATGAGGATTTGCCGGACCTTCACCACATCCGTCTCGACCTGCACGGGCTGCGTGGGCACGCCGAGGGCGAACGACAACCCCTTGGCCGCCACGAGCGGGGCCATCAGCGAATGGGCTTCCCGCACGACCGCCCGGGCGTCCACGGCCTGGCGGTCCACCGTTTCGCGCCCCACGTCCATCCGCGTGAAGCTCAGCAGCTCATCGATCATCGCCACCAGATGTCCCCCGGCCATCTTGATCCGTTGGACCCTGTGGTCCTGTTCCTCCGTGAGCGTACTGTCCAGCCGGAGAATGTCGGCGTAGCCCAGGATCGCGCCCAGCGGCGTGCGCAGCTCGTGCGAGAGCGTGGCCATGAACGTGGTCTTCGCCTCGTTAGCCGTGTCCGCCGCCGCTTTCGCCGCCCGCATTGTTTCCTGGATCCGGTGGTGCTCCGTGTTGCCGAAGAACGTCAGGACGACGCCGTCCACCGGGCCATCGATGGAGCGGTACGGGTTGATCCGGACGATGAACCACTCCCCACTTTCGCTCGCCACTTCACGTTCGATCTCCTCGAGGGACTCCAGCACGGCCGTCACGTCGTCCAGCAGCCCGGGGTAGGCGAGCCGGTGCGTGAGGTCGGTGAGGGGCCTGCCCTGGTCCGTGCCGACCACGTTGAACAACGCCGCCGCTGCCGGGGTGAAGCGCCGGATCCGCAGCGTGCGGTCGAGAAAGATGGTGGCGATCGCCGTCGACTCCATCAGGTTCTTCAGGTCTCCATTGGTCCGCTTCAACTCCTCGATCGTGCTCTGGTGCTCCTGGTTGATGGTCGTGAGCTCCTCGTTGATCGACTGGATCTCCTCGCGACCCGTCTCCAGCTCTTCCGTTGCCGCCTTCTGCTCCTCGTTGATCGACCGCAGCTCTTCATTCGCCGTCTGCAGGTCGGCCACCGTGTGATCGTGCGACGCGCTCGTCGCCTCGAGCTGCTCCCGCGTCCGCCGCAGCTCCTCCTCGAGCTCCGCCACGTCCCGTTGCGCAGATTCGGCCCTGGCCGGGGCGGGAGCGGCGCTTTTCCGCTTCCGCACTTCCTCGAACAGGACCAGGGCGAACCGGGCTCCGCCTCCGCGTGGGTCCGGGGCCGCGGGCCGAACCCGGAGACATACCGTTTCGCCGCTGCTGTCCAGCGGCACCCGCCGGATCGTCGGCTCCCCCTTGGTGAACGCCTGGTGCAGCGCCGTCCGGAGCGCCACGCGCAGCTCGCCGCTCGCCAGGTCCAGCACCCGGCGGCTCGGCTCGCCTTCCCGCAAACGGAGATAGCGCCCGGCGCCGGACGAGAGATGGACCACCTCGAACCGCTGATCCACCACCAGGCTGGGTTCCGCGTATTCTTCCAGCATCGTCACGTGCAGGGCGCCATAGGAGAACCTGGCTCGGCCGCCGTCCAGGGATACGGCCACCGCGGCCGCACTGTCCTCGCGCGGCACGGGGTCCACGGCGGACAGCCGCGGGAGCACCCGGTTCGTGGTGGTGTTGCGGCGAAATATCCGGTTCTTTTCAGGCCCGATGGCCGTGAACAGCCCGTGATCCCCCACCGACTCGGACGTGCCCAGAAAGAGGATCCCTTCCGGATTCAGCGCGAAGTGCACCGTCTCCAGCGCCTGCTGCTGCGCCTCCGGCCGGAGATAGATGAAGAGGTTGCGACAGCTGATCAGGTCCAGCCGCGCGAACGGCGGATCGCGCAACACGTTGTGGACCGCGAACAGCACGCGCTCGCGCAGCGCCTTGGTGATCCGGTAGCCGGCGGGCTCCCGGATGAAGTAGCGCTGCAGCCGCTTCGCATCGAGGCCTGCCACGGCCGCCGGTGAATACAGGCCTTCCCGCCCCCAGGCATACCCCTGTTCGTCGATGTCCGTCGCGAAAATCTGGACTTTCGGTGGATCCGGCAGCTCCGCTGCCTTCTCCGCCAGCAGGATGGCCAGCGAGTACACCTCCTCGCCCGACGCACACCCCACCACCCAGACTCGCACGGTGTCCGCCGGGCCTTTCCCCGCGAACAGGCCGGGCACTACCTCCGCCAACGCCTCGAACGCCTCGGCATCACGGAAGAACGAGCTCACGGAGATCAGCAGGTCCCGCAACAGCGCCTGGCGCTCCGCCTCGCTCGACCAGAGCAGTGTCACGTACTCGTCCAGGCTTTCCAGCCCGTTGAACAGAAGACGGCGCTCCAGCCGGCGCAGCACCGTCGCCCGCTTGTACATGGTGAAATCGTGGCCCGTGCCACTCCGCAGCGCCGCGAAGACCGACGCCACACCCTCTTCCACATCCCCCGAGATTCCCGCCTCCACGCGCGGCACCGGACTCCCGACGAGACGCACCAGCTCGGGCGCGATCCGCGATGCCGGCAGGACCACGTCGATCAGTCCGGTGGCGATGGCGCTCGCGGGCATTCCCCCGTACTCGGCCTCGCCCGGAGACTGCGCCACCGTGATCCCGCCCCACTCCCGGATCGACCGGATCCCCCCCGTCCCGTCCACACCCGTCCCCGACAGGATCACCCCCATGGCTCGCGGCCCGTACTTCTCCGCCAGCGTGCGGAAGAACAGATCCACCGGTGCACGCTCCGACCGATCACCGCGCTCACGCACCCCGATCACGCCGTCCCCCATCTCCAGATCGTGATCGTGCGGAATCACGTAGACATGGTCCGCTTCCACCGTCGTCGCCCCCACCACCTGGGTCACCGGGATGGTCGACCGGTCCCGGAGCAGCTCCGCGATCCGGCTCTCCCGGTCCGGGTCCAGGTGCATGATCACCACGTACGCCAGGCCACTCCCCACCGGGATCGCCTGCACCAGGTCCTGCAGCGCCCGGAGACCCCCCGCCGACGCGCCGATCGCCACCACCCCGACGCGCTGCCGGTTGCCCGGCGCGGTCAGCACACCATCGGTGGCTGCACGGCCCACCCGAGAAGGGTTCATGGCGAAGGTCCCTGAGGATGGGGAGTCGCACGGGCGCGTCCCCGACGGGGGCAGAACGGTGTGAGTTGACCCGGGCGTACTTTAATGATACACTATTTTGGACAAATGGTCAATAGCGCGGGGCTCCACCCTGCGGCGGGATCGGTGGGAGACGAGGAGCGGTGGATGACGAAACGCCTGCCGGAGGAAGCGCGACGCGAGCAGCTGTTGAGCGCGGCGTACCGTGTGGCGGCGCGGGAAGGCCTCGGGCGGCTGACGATCCGGGCGGTAGCGGCGGAAGCGGGCGTAAGCCACGGCCTGGTCCTGTTCTACTTCGGGCGTAAGAGCCGGCTGCTTCGCGGGCTGCTGGACTGGCTGATCGAGCACCTGGCGGTGCTGCGGGTGTCGGAGGACATCGCGCACTTCCCGCGGGCGCTGGACCGGCTGCACGCGGTGCTTCAACAGGAGATGGCGCGGTTGTCCCACGACCCGGACCGAACGCGTCTGCTCCTGGAGTACTGGGCGCTCGGTGCCCAGCACCCGGGTATCCGGACCCGGATCAGCGCGGAGCTGGCGCGCTACCGTGCGGCGTTCCGGGAGATCATGGACGATCTCGTCCAGGTGGAGGGGGCGGGCTTCCCCGGTGCCACCACCGAGGGTCTCGCGGCGGTGGCCGTGAGCTGGATCCACGGATGCGCGGTCCAGGCCATGATCGACCCGGAGCACTTCGACATCGATGAGTACCTGACAGCCGTGCGAGGAATGGTCGGCCGGCTCGGCTGAGCGAGTGGCCGGCTCCGCGAGCCGGGGATGTCCTCTGGCGCGACGAGGCCGCGATCCGCGGCGGGCACGGCGCCGGGGTCATGGCCGGTCCGGCACGGTCGCGCGAGCTCCGTCCGGCTCGGGCGCCGGGCGATCGAACATCGTTTTCAGCGCCTCCGGGTCGATGGAGCGCAGGTGAAGGTCGCGCTGCGGGAACGGGATCTCGATGCCGGCATCCCGCAGCCGTCGGTCGAGGTCCGTGAGCACCGCGCTGCGTATGGCCAATCGCTGTCGGACGTCCTTCACCCACACCCGGAGCTCGAAGTTGAGGGAGCTGTCGCCGAACTCCATGAACAGCGCTTCGGGCCGTGGGTCCTCCAGCACCTGTGCGCTCGCGGCGGCCGTTTCCTCGAGGATCTCCAGCACCCTGGCCACCGGACTGCCGTACGCCACGCCCAGCGGGAGGAACAGGCGGGCTCTCGAGTCGGTGAGGGTCCAGTTGATCACCTTCTCGGACACGAGGTCGCCGTTCGGCACGATCATCTCCGACTGGTCCAGGGTGAGGAGGATCGTGGAACGGAGTCCGATCTTCTGAATCGTGCCCCAGACGTTTCCCACCACCACGGCATCGCCCACGCGCACGGGCCGCTCGAAGAGCAGGATCAGCCCACTGGCGAAGTTGTTCACCACGTTCTGCAGCCCGAAGCCCACGCCGATCCCGAGCGCCCCGGTGATGATGGCGAAGTTCTGCAGCTGGAAGCCCATGATCCCCAGGGCGAGGATCGTTCCGAGCGCGACGAATGCATACTGGGCCAGCCGGGTGATGGACGCCCCGAGGCCCGGGTCGTGGTCGAACATGCGACCCGGCCCCTCCGGAGCGCGTGGATCATGGCCCGGCGTCATCAGCGATCGGAAGAGGCCCGACACCAGCACGGCCAGGTACACGACCACCGCGCCGATCACCACCCGGCCGACGGTCAGGTGGAACGTCCCGGCCGTGAAGCCGGCGCTCATGATCCACTGCCAGGTGGTCACAGGCGATCCCGTCAGCCCCCAGACGTCCAGGAGGATGAGCACGCCGACCAGAGCGAGCACGACCCGGCCGATCAGGATCAGCCGCTGCGCCAGCAGCACGCCCGCCCGGTGCAGCAGCGAACCCGTGGCGTCCAGGCGCTTGAACGTGGTGGAGGAAGCCCCCATCATGGCAAAGCCCAGCGTCACCGTGTACGCCACCGCACCGCTCATGACGGTCACGTGCAGCGTCCACCGGGCCAGCGCGTCGAGTCCCAGGATCAAACAGGCCAGCACCACGACCCACACGGCCGCACCCATGAGAAGCGGCCACTTTCGAGCCGGTTCACCGCCCCCCGCCCCGGGCTCCTCGCGCACCACCGGAAGCCGACGGAACGCCAGCAGCAGGAAGAGTGGGATGGCCATTGCGGCCACCAGGGCCAGGCCCACGCGGAAGACCGGCTCGGGAAGCTGGCCCACTTCCAGGAGCAGGAACGCCGGGTAGAAGGCCGCGGCCAGGTAGATCATGAGGCGGACGGCCCGGGCCTCGAAGAGGCGTCGGCCCAGGATCGCGGCGGTCGCCCCGAAGACGGCCCACAGCAGGACATCCCAGAGGGGCGGTGCCAGCGTGATACGGCCCATGGCGGCCAGCGCGGAAACGAAAAGGCCCATGGCCCAGGGATGTTCGAGGAGCCCCGACCACTCGGTGGCCTCCGCCCGACCGGCCATCCGCCGGCCAAACCGCACCGTCGCTCCGACGAGCAACGCCAGGAGCGCGTGGAACAACAGCATGCCCGCGTTGTCCCGTGCGAACGCCCGATACGCGTCCAGCTCGATGCCGGCAGCGGGATCCCACGCGCGCCAACCTCCCTCGCGGAGCTGCGCCCGATGCTCAGCCGAGAAGAGAACCGGCTCCCCCCACGCGAGCAGGGCCTGCCGGCGCCGTGCCTGGATGGCGGTGATCGTGTCGCCCAGCTCGCGGATCCGCTCTCGCAGCGCCTCCACTCGACCCTGGAGCGCCATCGGGGCGGCCGCCGCGGCCGTCGCCGCCCGCAGCACCGAATCGATCCGATCGAGCGCGGCCCTCGCCTGCCCCGCCGACAGCGCCACCTCGGCCGCCGTCCCGTCGGCTTCCGCGCGCAACGCCTCCAGCCGCGACCGCCACTGTTGCCGGCGGTCGGACCACTCCGCATCGAGGGCACCGAGCCGCTCCAGGCGGTCGACCAGGCGCCCACGGATGGTCTCGAGCCGCCCGTCCTCCAGCTGCGCCTGATCACGGAGTCGCGAAAGACGCTCCAGCCTCACGAAATCCGCGCTCGTCATGGCGTCGAACAGCGCCCGCAGCTCACCGTGGCGACGCTCCGCCGCTGCGACGTCCGCCGTCAGCTCCGCCATGGCCCCCAGGTTCAGGACCCTCTGCTCGGCCTGCGCCGCCGAGTCCGCCAGGACCTGAGCGCCGGCGGCGATCTGGAACGAGCTCGGTGGACCGGGCGCTTCCCCCTGCTCCTGGACCGCACTGCTCCCGGGGACCCCCTGCCCCAGCGCGGGAGCGGTCCCCAGCGCCGAGCCGATCAGGATCAGGACGGTTGTCCAGCCGGTTGATTTCATCGGCGGTCGATCTCCGGCTCCGCTCGTCGCCTCCTCGATCGAGGCCAGGTCTGAATCACGGAACGGGCATGGGCAGCGTGACGGAATATGGAACGTCCAGCTCCTTCAGGGCGGCCTCGATCCGGCGGGTGATGTCCGGGTCCATCTCGGGGGTGTCACTCACCACGAGCAGGTGCGTGACCTGGTTCTCCAGGACCAGGCGGGCGGCCCACTTGCGGTCTTCCCGGGCGGCCCCACCGTTCGCTTCGTCCAGCAGTGCGCGGATCGCTTGCATCCGGCGCACCGCGTGGGGCGGCAACAGCTCGTAGGCATAGGCCCAGAGCGGTGCATCCGGGACTTGCTTCCCACTCCGATCATTCGTCGGTCCATCCATCCTTCCACTCCTCGGGCGCGACATCGATCCTGCGCCCATTCTCCCGATCACAGACAGCGGTCCACCGCGCCGGAGGCGCCGCGACGCGCCGGGAAACGCTCGCCCTGGATCGACGGTAGCGAACGGACCCGGCAGCGGTATCGCCCGATCAGGGCACCTCCCGCCGCCGGGTCCGCCCGGTGGACCGGGCCGGTTCCGCCTACTGGAGGTACCACCAGAGACCGAGGATGCCGACTGCGCCGCCCCCGATCATGATGATGGTTCCGGCGTCACCTCCGATCACGGCGCCGGCCACCATGGCCGTGGCGCCCACGATCATCATGGCGACATCGCGCGACTGGCGACCCTCGATGGCGTCGGCCAGCGCCGCGTTCGCGGACCGCGTCTGGCCGACCTCCGCCTGGCCCGACCGGACGGTGAGAGCCGCCCATGCGGCGGTGGGGCCGGGCACGACCGAGGAGGTCGCGGGGGCCACGGCCGTCACTGCGGGCCCGGCCGCGGACCAGGGACCGGCCTGCTGGCCCGCGACCGGAGTGGCCAGGAAGGACAGCGGTGCCAGGAGAAGGGCAGCGAAGTAGAGAAGCGGTCTTTTCATTGAGACGTGCATTCGTGCTCCAGGGTCCGAGGTGACTGTCGATGCGGTTCGAGTCCGGCCGGCGAGCCGACGGAGTATCATGCGCCGGATGCGTCGGCCGGCTCGCGCTACCTCACGGCGAAGATCGCGACTTCGATGCGCCGGTTCTGGCTGCGACCGTCGACCGTCTCGTTGGTCGCGATGGGCTCGTTTTCGCCGCTTCCGACCGCGCTGATGCGCGAAGCCGCTACGCCATTGGCCGCGATGAAGTCCGCTGCCGTCCGCGCTCGCCGTTCCGACAACCCCTGGTTGTACGACGACTCCCCGTCCGAATCGGTGTGTCCGACCACGACCGTCCGGGTGTTCGGGTACTTGACGAGACTCGCAGCGAAGCGGCGCAGGTTCTCGCGCGCGCCCGTGCCGAGCTGATCGGAATCGAAGCCGAAGAGCAGCCCCTCAGGGAACGTCACAGCGATGCCCTCGCCGATGCGCTGGACCTGGGCGCCGGGGAGGTCGTACGCCAGCTCCTTGGCGTGCTGGTCCATCTGGTGGCCGATCACCGCGCCCGCGGTGCCGCCCACCACGGCCCCGATGATCGCGCCACGAACCGTCGAGCCCGTGTTGTTGCCCACCACGGCCCCGGCCGCGCCACCCGCGCCCGCGCCGATCACTGCCCCCTTGGCTTTGCTGCTCCAGGCGCAGCCGGAAGCCAGCATGAGGACAATGGCCCCGAGAGTGAAGCCGAAAGACAAGCGCTTCATGGCCAGTCCTCCACGGTTCTGCGTGTCTCGTCCTTCCGATAATGTGGTTCTCACCTGTTTATCCCGCCGATCTGCATGAGTGTTCGTGTGCCTGTCCCTGTTGCAATCTCCCGGAAGGAAGACGGGAGGACCATCCCTCGAATGGGGTAGATGCTGCGATTCCGCGATCCCGAGAGCTGCGGGACCTGGCGGTGCACCGCGCAGAGGATCGGGCGCGATGGGCTACGGGATGTCCGCCGGCCGGACCTGCGCGGGAGGGAGCCTCAATCCCGGAGTGGCACCAGCAGGACGGGGGAGGAGACGCGCGGCACGACGGCGGCGGCGAAGCTGCCCGACAGCACGCCGGGCACGCCGGCGTGCCCGTGAGTCGCGATGACCAGCAGACCGACGGCCTGGCGGGCCATCACGTCCAGCGTCTCCTGCGTGGCGCTGCCGCGCCGTACCTCCGTGCTCGCTTCGACGCCCTCGGCGCGCAACGTCTCCAGGAGCGAGTCCATGTAGCGGCGCATGTCCTGCGCCTCCATCTCCAGCACGTCCGCAGTGGCGGATGGCGCGAAGATCGCCGGTGCGCCGCGCTCGGGCGGCAGACTCGTGCGAGTGGGGACGACCGTCAGGAGATGCAGCCGGGCGCCACACTTCCGGGCGAGCATCGTCGTCAGCGGCAGCGCGCCGGGGCCGTGGACCACCGGGTCGAGCGCCACGATCCAGTGACCGCAGTCCAGCCCCGACGCCGGTCCCTCCGGGCGCACCACCAGCACGGGACGGGTCGTGAGCCGCAGCGTCTGTTGCGCGATGCTCCCCAGCAGCAGGTCCCGCAAGCCGCCCGAGCCGTGCGTGCAGAGCAGGATGAGCCCCACCGCGAGCTCATCAGCGTGCTGCGCGATGCCCGCGGCGACATCGCCGATGGCGGGCTCGTGCACGTGCGCCACCACGCGCACGCCTCGCCGACGCAGCCCCTCCGCCACGACATCCAGGTAGCGTGTCGCGTCATGCGGCCGGTGCAGGTGCGGCTGGCCGTGCACGTGCGTGGGCGCGCCACGCTCCACAACGTGCAGGAGCGCCAGCTCGGCATCGAGCAGCCCGGCCAGCTCTTCCGCGAGCGCCAGGGGGGTCTCCGCCAGGGCGGAGCCATCCAGTGGGACGAGGATGCGGTCCACGCGCGCGTTCCCCAGAGCGTCCGTCTCGATCATGGGCCGGCTCCTGTGAAGATCCGGAACAGAAGGTACAAGTTGAGCGCGATGATCCCGGTGGCGACGAACCAGGCCACGGCCGTGGTCCAGCGATGGTTCACCAGCACACCCATCAGCTCGCCTCGGCGCGTGAACTGCACCAGCGGCACCAGCGCGAAGGGGATGCCGAAGGACAGCACGACCTGGCTTAGCACCAGGGTCCGTGTAGGATCGAGCCCCATGGCGATGACGACGATGGCCGGCGCCATGGTGACCAGCCGCCGCACCCAGATCGGCACGTGCCAGTGCAGGAATCCCTGCATGATGACCTGACCGGCCATGGTCCCGACCGTCGACGAGGACAGCCCCGCGGCCAGGAGCGAGATAGCGAACACCACGCTCGCCAGCGGACCCAGCAGCGGCGTGAGCGTTCGGTACGCTTCCTCGATGGATGCCACCTGTGTCAGCCCCGCCTGGTGGAACGTCGCCGCTGCCATGACCAGCATCGCGCCATTGATCAGCCCGGCCAACCCCATGGCGACCGTCACGTCCACGAGCTGAAACCGGAACAGACGCCGCTTCTGCTCCGCACTCGTGGTGCGGATGCGGTTCTGCGTCAGCGACGAGTGCAGGAAGATGACGTGCGGCATCACCGTCGCTCCCAGGATGCCCACCGCGAGCAGCACGCTCTCCGTGCCCTGGAACCGCGGCGTGACGGCGCTGGAAAAGAGAGCGCCCCAGTCGGGCCACTCCAGCAACGTCTCGACGAGGTAGGAGAGGGCAATGACGCCCACCATCACGGTGATCACCGCCTCGATCGGGCGGAACCCGTAGCGCTGCAGCCCCAGGATCAGAAACGTGGCGACACCCGTGAGCAGGGCCGCGGGCAGAAGCGGGATGCCGAAGAGCAGGTTGAAGCCGATGGACGCGCCGAGGAATTCCGCCAGGTCCGTGGCAATGGCCACCATCTCCGAGACCACCCACATCCCCCAGACCACCGGCCGCGGATACTCGTCCCGGCACACCTCTGCCAGGTTCCGGCCCGTGGCAATCCCGAGCTTGGCCGAAAGCGTCTGGATCAGCATGGCCGTCACGTTGCTCGCCACGATGACCCACAGCAGCGTGTAGCCGAACGCGGCGCCCGCCTGGATGTTGGTGGCGAAGTTGCCCGGATCGACATACGCCACCGAGGCGACGAACGCCGGGCCGAGGAACGGCAGCAGCCTCACGTACCACGGCCCACGACCTTCCCCCCGCAGCACAGCCGATGCCCCGCCCGGGCCGGAGGCGGCCACGTCCTCATTGCCCGGTGCGGCTGCGGCGTCCGCCACACCCTCGCCCTCCGCCGCGCTCACGACGTCATCTCTCCCGCGGACTGCCGGCGGGACCCCACATCCGCGACGCGCATGCGCCTACGATAGCGCCCCACCAGCGTGCAGGAAATCCCTCGAAGTGCGGCCGCGCCCGGCTCCCGAGCCGGCTTCCTCACCGGAACAGCTATTGCAGTTCGGCACCTCGCGAGCCCCTGCCGATTCCGCACGGTTTCGAAGGAGAACGGCATGCCCCGGGATGAGCTCCTCTCCGCGGTCGTGATCGTGTGGAGCGTCGTGTCCCCCCTTCAGCTTCGCACTCCCCTGGGTTCGCGCCGCATGAGCCCGCTCCGGCGTCCCCGGTAGGGCGCGATGTTCAATGTCGATCTCTCGCAGCTGGGCGTAACCGCGTGGGTCGTCAACGGTCTCGTCGTCCTCGCGACGCTCGCGCTGATCGCCGCGTTCGCCCGCCCGGAAGTGCGATCCTCGACGCTCTGGCGGGCGACGGTCACACCGCTCGCTTCCATCATCGGCAGCGGCTTCCTGGTGGTGGCACCGCTCCTCGGCTTCACCGTGGGGCACTGGGCCTTCGTCGCCATGGCCGGGATCGTCGGCCTCGCCTACCTCGTGGGCGGCGCCATCCGCTACAACATCGCCCACGTCGAGGACATCACCGAGGCGGACGAGCCCGGCAAAGGCCTCGATCGCACGCTGCAGTGGCTGGGCCGCGGAGCGAAAGTGGCGCTGGCCATTGCCTACGTGATCGCGGTCACCTTCTATCTCGAGCTGCTCGGCGCGTTCGTGCTCCGCGTGGTGGACACGCGCAGCGTCTTCCTGCAGAAGACCATCGCCAGCGGCCTCATCGTCTTCATCGGCGGGTACGGTCTGTGGCGCGGACTCCGCTCGCTGGAGTCGCTGGAGAAGTACGCGGTGGAGACCAAGCTCTCCATCATCGGCGGCTTTCTGCTCGGACTGGCGTTCTACAATGGCCAGCAGCTGGTCAACGGCAGCTGGCACCTGCCGCAGCTGTCCACCTCATGGAACGTGGACACGATCCGGAAGCTGCTGGGCGCGTTCCTGATCGTGCAGGGATTCGAGACATCCCGGTATCTGAAAGGCGTGTACGAGCCGGAGCACCGGATCCGGACCATGCGCTACGCGCAGCTGGCGGCCGCGGGGATCTACCTGGCGTTCGTCGGCCTCGCCACGGTGCTGCTGGGCGTGTTCGAGACCATGGAGGAGACCGGCATCATCAACCTGTCGGAGCGGGTGGCGTTCACGCTGCCGATCCTGTTGAGCATCGGCGCGGTGATGAGCCAGTTCTCCGCGGCCGTGGCCGACACCATCGGCTCCGGCGGGTTGGTGGAGGAGGTGAGCAAGGGGAGGGTGGATCACCGGATCACGTACGCGGCGGTAGGCGCCCTCGCGCTGGGGCTTCTCTGGAGCTCGAACATCTTCGCGGTCATCGCATACGCCAGCCGCGCGTTCGCCCTCTACTACGCCCTGCAGTCAGCCATGGCAGCGCTGCACGCGTTCAGCCGTGGCCATGGCAGCCGCAAGCCGTGGAAGGCGACGCTGTTCGCAGTGCTCGCCGTGGTCATGCTGATCACCGCCATCTTCGGCATCCCGGCCGAGAGCGCCGGCAGTCACGGCTGAGGCTCGTGGTGACGATGCCGGGCGGGTCGATGGCGTCCACTGCCGCACCAGCGCAGCGGTGCGGTCGGCGGCGAGCGCTTGCGACGTCGGCCTCGCCGGCGGCGCGGCCGTGCGGTGCGAGTCCGTGTCCGTGAGGTCCGCTCCCCAGCCCATCGCCTCGCAGGACCAGCAGGAAGCGATGCTCGTTCACCGGCTGAACGTGGACCGCGCGTCAGTCGTTTTCCGGCAGCGGCTTCTGCGCCAGGTACTCCGCCGTCCGGATCATCTGGGCGGTGTAGCCCCACTCGTTGTCGTACCAGGACATCACTTTCACCAGGTCGCCGCCCACCACCTGTGTCATCTCCAGGTCCACCACGGACGCCCGGGAGTCCTGGATGATATCCGACGAAACCAGTGGATCGTGCGCCGCGCCCAGAATCCCGCTGTACCGTTCACTCTGGGCTTCTTCCTCCAGAATCCCGTTGACCTCTTCGACCGACGTCTCTCGTTTCGCCTGGATCACGATGTCCGTGATCGAGCCCACCGGCACCGGCGCGCGCACGGCCACGCCATCGAACCGACCCGCAAGCCCGGGAAGCACCTTCGTGGTTGCCCTGGCCGCTCCCGTGGACGTCGGCACCAGATTCTGCGCCGCTGCGCGCCCCCGCCGCACCTTCTTGCTGGGGCCGTCCACGATCCCCTGGCTGGCCGTGTAGGCATGGATGGTGGTCATGGTCGACTTCGCCACGCCGATCTGTCGATCCAGGACCTCCATCACGGGCGCAATGCAGTTCGTCGTGCAGCTGGCGCACGTCACCATCCGGGCGTTGTCACTCGGCTTGTTCACGCCGAACACCACCCATTCCACGCCGTCCTCCTTCGCCGGGGCGGAGAGGATGGCCCGACCCGCACCGGCCTCCAGGTGCTTCCGGAGCCCTTCCCGGTTCGTGAACACACCCGTGCATTCGAACACGATGTCCACGCCGAGGTCGTCCCAGGGGAGCCGCGCCGGGTCCTTCTCGCTGAACATGCGCAGCTCTTCACCATCGATGGTGAGGTTGTCACCCGCCACGCTGACCCTTCTGCCATACCGGCCATAGACGGTGTCGTAGTTCAGCAGGTAGGCGAGGTTCTCCACCGGGATCAGATCGTTGGCCGCCACCAGCTCGATGGCGGGCGCCTCGATCACCATTTTCAACGTGGCCCGGCCGATCCGGCCGAGGCCGTTGATCGCTACGCGAGTCATTCGGTCCCTTTCTTCTTCGAGTGTGCGTTCATCGCTCGAGCGATGAGGTCCAGGTGCCGCCGCCCCGCTTGTTCGCCACAGCCGTATACGCGGCGTCGTGGAAGTCGTGTGGTCGTTGGCCACCTGCCAGCGGACGCGGCCACCAGCTCACGCCGCCATTGATCAGCAGCATGGCGAGGATGACGAAGAAATCCTCCCAGCGACCGCCCACGGCCGGGAGCAGGACCGCCGCCTCCAGCATCCACGGGATCGGACCCCAGAAGTAGGAGAAGAACTTTGGACGTCTGCGGTGTAGGGGCGTCAAGATGTGTCGCAGAATACGTTCCGTTTCGCGGACGACGCGTCGGCCTGAAGACACTGGCACCGGATTTCCGTCTGCTGACCGCCCCCTGTCCGCGATCGACGCTGCCTGGCCGACACAGGCCATGACAGGAGAGGTGCGGATGCCCGGGATGGCGACGCTCACAATGAACCCGGCGGTGGACGCGTTCGCCACCGTGGACCGGGTGGTGCCCGACGAGACGCTCCGCTGCCGCGACACGCGGCAGGACGCCGGCGGAGGTGGCATCAACGTGGCGCGCGCCATCCTGCACCTGGGCGGCAAGGCCACCGCCATGTTCCCCATGGGCGGCCCCGAGGGAGACCTCCTCGCCGGCCTGCTCGAGGACGAGGGCGTTCGGGTCGCCCCCGTCCGGATCAGCGGCTCGACACGCGAGGATCTGACCCTGTACGAGTCCCAATCGGCGCGGCAGTTCCGAGCTGGCCAGGCGCGACGTGAGGGAGGATCCGGAGCAGGAGGGCGGTTCGGCGTCGTTGCCGGCGCCGCCGCCGTCATGACCCCGGGCACCGAGCTGTGCCGCCCGGAGGACACCGAACGGCTTTTCGAACGTATCCGCGACTCGAATGGAGATGGATCATGACCGCGACGACCGACGAAGCTGCCGCTTCCTCCGCCGGGGAGATCGACGTGTCCGGGATCGGCGCCTTCATCTGCGACCTGGATGGCGTCCTGACGGACACTGCGGAGACCCACTTCCGCGCCTGGAAACGAATGTTCGACGATTACCTCCAGCAGCGGAACGGAGACGACGCCGAGCCGTTCACGCGCGACGACTACAGGGCCTACGTGGATGGCAAGCCGCGTTACGATGGTGCCCGGAGCTTCCTGGAGTCGCGGGGCATCGACCTTTCACGGGGCGAGCCTGACGACCCACCGGGCAGGGAGACTGTCTGCGGCCTGGGCAACCGGAAGCACCAGATCTTTCATCGACTCCTCGAGGAGGACGGCGTCGAGCGGATCGAGCCGGCGATCGCGTGGGCGAGGGCGGCGAAGCAGCGGGGCGTCCCGCTGGCCGTGGTGACGTGCAGCCGAAACGGCGAACGCGTCATGGAGGCCGCCGGCATCTCCGACCTGTTCGATGCCCGCGTGGACGGAAACGTGGGGCACGAGCTGGAGCTGCCCGGAAAGCCGGACCCCGCGTATTTCCTGGAAGCCGCGCGTCGCCTGGGCATCGCGCCCGAGCACGCGGCCGTGGTGGAGGACGCACGGGCGGGCGTGGAAGCCGGCCACGACGGTGGTTTCGGCCTGGTTGTGGGCATCGCCGCGGACGGCGGCGCGGCCCTGCGGGACGCCGGCGCGGACGTCGTCGTGCACGACCTGGGTGAGCTGCCCCTCCCCGGCACGCCCGCGGGAACCCGCATCCGGGACCTCCCGCTCCTCCTGGAGCGCGAGGACCCCTTCCGCGCGCTGCTGGCCGACGATGGCCCCGCGCTCTTCATGGACTATGATGGCACGCTCACCGCCATCGTGCCGGACCCCGAAGACGCCCGGCTTCCCGAGGACACGCGTGATGCACTGGCCCGCGCGGCCGAAGTCTTCCCCGTGGCCATCATCAGCGGCCGGGACCTGGACGTGCTGCGGGACTTCGTCGGGCTCGATGGCCTCTACTACGCCGGCAGTCACGGCCTCCATATCCGGGAACCCGACGGCACGGAGCACGAGCGGGCCCGGGACTGGCTGCCGGCCCTCGACCGCGCGGAAGAGCGACTTCGGCAGCGCGTGGGTGGAATCCCGGGCGCCGCAGTGGAGCGGAAGCGATTCGCCATCGCCGTGCATTACCGCAACACGCCGGACGACCGGGTGGGCGAAGTCCAGAAGCTGGCCCGGGAAGTGGCGGCGGACGAGGACCGACTCGAGCGATCCGGCGGCAAGAAGGTGGTCGAGCTGCGCCCCGACCTGGACTGGGACAAGGGCTCCGCCGTCCTCTGGATCCTCGAGCTGGTTTCCGGTGACCGGACGCTGCACCCCGTCTATGTCGGCGACGATGTGACCGATGAGGACGCGTTCCGCGCGCTCCCCCCCGACGGGATGGGGATCGTGGTCCGCGGCGAGGATGACGCTCGGCACACCGCCGCCGACTTCGCCCTCACCGGTCCGGACCAGGTCCGGCTGCTGCTCGAGCGGCTCCTCGACATCAAGGAAACGAACAGAGGTCTGTCATGATGGCGCGCACTACCCGGACACCTACCGGATCGGGCTCTATGATCGGCATGAGACCACGATCAACGACACGACCGTTCCGAACGAGAGCCTCGTCAACTGGTTCACTCCCGATGACGCCGAGTTTGATCAGGACCCGAAAGGAAGGAGACGGCCGATGATCGCAGCGCGCGTAGCGGAGCTCGTGGGAATGGCCATGATCGGCGATGGAGCGCTCGCGGTGCTTGCCCCCGATGGCCACGTCCGCGTCTGGGAGGAAGGCCCGGAGTGGTGGGAGAAGCTCCTGCGCCCGTTCTCCGGGCGACCCGGACTCACCCGGGCCGTGGGCGCGGCGGAGCTCGCGCTCGGCGTCGCCCTGGCCCTCGCCGCGACCCGCCAGGTGGAGTGACGGCGAGCGGCGGCGGCGGACGATCGACAGGGAAACCGGCCCCGGCTACGCGAACGACTCTTTCGGCGCCTGCAGCGTAATGGCCCGCTCGTGGGTCGCGACCCGCTGGCAGCGTCTCGATGACGACGCAGTGCCGCCGCTCCGGATCCGCCAGTGCGCTGTTCCGGACCCGCCAGTGCCGTCGTGCGGCAGTCACGGACGGGGGCAACAGCCGTTCCTTGCCGCCCACCCTCCACTGGCGCCGGGCTGGGCGTTCGCCGGGCGGCCGGCACCGTCGGCGAAAGCCGGGCGGGGAATGGCGCCCGATGCGACGGGCGGTGCACGGCGGCCCGGCGGGTGGAGGATGCCGAGGGACGTGCCGTGGCACGGAATACCTCTTGCCCACGCGGGTGCGCGAGACGCCGGTGTGGTGACCGGTAGGCCGCCGCACCGACGTCACTCATTCCAAGAGGGGAGGTGACGATGGCAACCGTCGATCCTGACTTCGGGCGCAGCGAGACGACGCTGTTCCTGCGGCCGATCGCCGCCCCGTCGATCCTGGGGCTGTTCGGGTTCGCGGGGGCGACGTTCATCGTGTCCGCGCACATGGCCGGATGGTACGGCGACTCTGCAACCGCACTGTACCTGTTCCCGTTCGCCGCGTTCTTCGGCGGGCTGGCGCAGTTCTCCGCGGGGATGTGGTCCTTCCGCGCGCGTGATGGTCTCGCGACCGCCATGCACGGCATGTGGGGCGCGTTCTGGATGGCCTACGGGCTGCTCTACCTGCTGTTCGCCATGGGGACGCTGACGGAGCCGAGTGGCGCGTTCCCGGAGCTGGGCTACTGGTTCATCGCGTTGGCGGCGATCACCTGGGCCGGCACGGCCGCCGCCACCGCGGAGAGCATCGGCCTGGTCGCCGTGCTCGGCCTCCTCGCGATCGGCTCGACCCTCGCGGCGATCGGGGAGCTGGGCGGGGCCGCGTGGCTGTCGGAGGCCGCCGGGTACGCGTTCATGATATCCGCCTTCTGCGCCTACTATGTCGCCACCGCGCTGATGCTCGAGGCGACGTTCGGCGAACCGAAGCTGCCGGTGGGGCTGACGGAGCGGGCACGCGCCGCGCCGGACGTGAACCCGGGTCGCGGCGAGCCGGGCGTGAAGCACGGGCAGTAACGGCCGACGCGCGGCAGGAGCCGCCGGGCGCACCGCTCCGTCGGCTCCTCCGCACCGGCCTCGATTCCGCCCGGTGTCGCGGCCTCTCCCTCAGCGGCGACCGTTGAACGTCGCCCGCACGCCGAGGTGGAACGCGCGGCCCGGCCCCGGCTCGAAGAACCGCCTGCCGAAGGCGTTCACGGCCACGGACGAGATGTAGTCGGTGTCGAGGATGTTGGAGATGCCGGCGAAGGGATCGACGCGGAGGCCAGGGGCGTCGACCGTCCATTCCCCCCGCACCGACAGAAGGGTGTAGCCGTCGGCAGCGTCGGTATTGGCATCGTCCACGGGCGTCCTGCCCGAGACCGTGGCATCGAGGGCGATGAGCGCGCGGTCGAGCCGACCGGTCAGCGTGCCTTCGAACCGGTGGGGTGTGACGCCGGGCACACGGTTCCCGCCATACTGCCTGGCGTCGACTTCGAAGTCGCGGAACCGGGCGTCGGTCCAGGTATAGGCCATGTCGGCCCGCAGGCGTGGCGTGACGGACACGGAGACGGCCGTCTCCACGCCCTGATGTCGGGTGGTGCCAGCATTTCGGTAGTACTGCCGGCCCGGCGACGTGGCGACCTCGAACGGGATGAGCGCGTCTCGCACACGCGCCCGGTAGACTGCGACCTGGTACGTCAGGCGCCCCGCGTCGCCGCGCGCACCGAGCTCGACGGAGGTCGTCCGCTGGGGCTCGAGGTCGGGGTTGAAGCCACCGGCCGAGTCGGGCCGATTGACCAGCTCGGTCGTCGTCGGCGTCTCGAAGGCGGTCGCGACATTGGCGTAGAGATCGAGGGCGCCGGCGAGGCGCGCGCGCACGCCGGCCGTGGGACTGAACGCGCTCATGACGCGCTCTCCGCTGTCGTTGGGATCGCCGTCGGTGAACCGATCGCGCGCGCGGAAGCGGTAGCTGTCGTAGCGTGCTCCGGCAGTGAAGTCGACGTCGTTGCCGATGGGGAGCCGCGTGTGGGTGAAGGCGCCCAGCTGCCGCACCCATTCCACCTGACTGAGCACCAGGTCGCCGCGCGCGCCGCCGTCGTTCTCATGGTTGCGCCGGTCGTCCCTCTGGAGCCCCGCCTCGCCGCCGACGGCCACGCCCACGGGCCCGATGCCACCGAGCCACAGGACGCGGCCTCCGGCGGCCCGACGGTGGAGGTCGATGATGACGGGGGGAATCGGGTTGTCCAGCGTCTTGAGCAGTCCCCATCCCGTCAGCTCCACCCGGCCGGCGCCTGTCCGCCGATCCCACCGGAGCCCGACCAGCCCCTGCCGCCCGGCCTCGCTCGTCTTCTGGGCCACATTGGCCGGATTCGCCTGCGTCGGGTCGGCGCGCAGCTGATTGGCGGTGAGGGAGCCCGGGTTGTCGGCGGCATAGTCGACGAGGGCGCCCAGCGCATCGAGCCGGCCGCCGGCGAGGGATCCGCTGCCGCGGAAATCGGCGACGGTGCGACTCGATGCGGCGAAGGCGCGGAAGCCATCGACGTGGCGCCGCGTCAGGCGCGCCTGATACGCGAAGCCGGCGCTGCGGCCGCCGACGCGCGTGTGGGCGCGCGCCAGGCCACCGCTCCCCGCCAGCAGCCCGGCCTGTACGGCCAGCGGGGCGTCGCCGGGATCGGTGGTGTGGATCATGACCACGCCGCCGGCCGCGTTGCCATAGATGGCCGAGGCTGGACCCCGCAGCACTTCCACCTCGCGCACCGCGGCCAGGTCGAGGCGGCTGAGATCGGTCTGGCCGTCGGGCAGTGTGGCCGGAATGCCGTCGATGTAGACCCTCACGCCGCGCACGCCGAACGCGGAGCGGGCGCCGAAGCCGCGGATGCTGAGCCGGTCACCGAGCGCCTCGTTGTAGCGGTTGTCGGCCTGGAGCCCCGGCACGCCGTGCAGCACGCCCGCGAGCCCCCGATCGGCGCGCGCGGCCGCGACGCGCTGCGGCCCGAGCACGCTGACCGCGTAGGGCGCCGCGGCCGCCCCGTCATCCGTGCGAACCACGATGGGAGGCAGGGAGATGGGGGGCGCGGTGTCCCGGGCGGCTTCGCCTGCGGACGTCTGCGCGGACTGCCGAGCGGCCGCCGTACGGGCGGTATCGGGGACCTGTGCTCCGACGCCGGCCGGCAGCGCTGCGAGGGCCACGCCGGCCGGCAGCGCTGCGAGGATGGCGCGAGCCGCCGCGCGCAGGTGGAGGATGCGCGGGATGTGGTGCATACGCCTCGGTGCGAACGGGCGGATCCGCACGGGCGGCGCCCCGGGACGTGGGCGGATGCGCCGGCGCGATGAGTGGCAGCGGCATTGGCAACATCCGTTCCCTACACGCAGCGCGGAGCCGCAATGGGGGGCAGCCGGATCCGAGGGCGCTCGCGGCTCAGGGTTGACCGGATCGCGGACTGCTCAGCTCCTTCCTGAAGTCGCTCTCCTCTCGCAGGCGCCGGAGCTCGGACTCCGTTCCCTCCAGCTGGTTCTCCAGCAGCGACACCCTGGATTCGAGCGACGCCAGCCGACCCCCGGTCTCCGGCGTCTGCCGGACCAGCGCCAGAGACTCCACGATCGGTTTGAGCGCGAAGCGAGCGGTGATCCCCGCGACGGGGATGAGGATGACGAGCGTTCCCATGATGACCGCGGCGAGCCCTACCCAGTCGATCGGCATATCGGTCCTCCCCCGTTCGGATTCGACACCGTGTGCGCGCTTCCGGCTGTACGGAGCGCCCGCGCCGCCGGTTTCGCAAGAGTCCGGAGCCGGCCGGTTCGGCCCGGCTATGGCAGCAGGGCGATCCCGCGCAGGAGCGAGAATGCCGGGCCGGCGGCGAGGCCGAGGGCGAGGGTGGCGAGCGCAGCGACGGCGAGGGTCCAGCGGGCCCAGGGACCGAGAACGGCCACGCGTGCGCCCGCCGCCGGGTCGTCGAAGTAGACGGGGGCGAGGACGCGCAGGTAGTAGAAGAGGGAAACCACGGTGTTCGCCACGGCCACGCCGGCGAGCCAGCCGTAGCCGGCGTCGATGGCGGCGCCGAACACCACGAGCTTCCCGAAGAACCCCACGAGCGGGGGCACCCCCACCATGGACAGGAACGCCACGACGAGGGCGGCCGCGGCCCCCGGGCGAGCGGCGCCGAGGCCGTGGTAGTCGGCGAGGTTCGTGCGTCCCCGCAGGTGGGTGACCACGGCGAACGCCGCCATGGTAGCCATCCCGTAGCCGAGCAGGAAGAAGAGGAGCGCGGGGAGCGCGAGCGGCGTGCGTCCGAGCACCACCACGGCCACCAGCGCGTACCCGGACTGGGACACCGACGACCAGCCGATCAGCCGGCGCACGTCGGTCTGCCAGAGCGCGGCCAGGTTGCCGATGCTCATGGTCGCAACGGCCAGGGCGGCCACCAGCAGACGCCACGGCACCATCCCTTCCGGCACCAGCATCAGCAAACGGCCCAGCGCCACGAGCGCGCCGATCTTCGGCACCACGCCCAGGAACGCCGCCGATGGCGCGGGCGCCCCCTCCGCCACGTCCGGGAGCCATGCGTGGGCGGGGAACGCGGCCAGCTTGTATGCCAGTCCCACGGCGACGAAGCCGATGGCCACCAGCACGCCCCAGGAGGATGGGGGCGGTCGGCTGGCGAGCGCCGCCTGCGTCGCCGGGTAGCCGGTGTCGCCGACCAGGCCGAACAGCAGCACCACGCCCGTGGCCAGCAGCGCGTTGGCCAGGGCGCCGATGAGGAAGTACTTCATCCCCGCCTCGACGGAGAGCGGCCAGTCGCGGTGGTAGGCGGCGAGGGTGAAGCCGGTGACGGAGGAGAGGAGGACGGCAATGACCAGCTCCATGGTGTCGGCGGCGCCGGCCATGAGGATGGCGCCAAGGGCGGAGAGGAGGAGCACCCCATAGTACTCGCCGTGGCGGCGGTCCTCGCGCAGCCACTCCGGTGTGAGCCCCGCCGAGAGGGCCGTGAAGGCGAGGATGAGGAGCGATGCGGCCGCCGTGGCGCCGTCGAGCGCCCAGCTCCCGCGGAACGTGAGCCGCGGCGCTCCCGTTCCACGGGTGACGACGAACGCGGCCGCCGCTGCGAGCCCGGCGAGGGCGATGAGGGCGCCCCACCAGTGCCGCCGCTGCGCCACGAACGAAGCGGTCAGGACCGCGACAATGGCGGAGACCAGGAGCGCGATCTCGGGAAGGACGTCGCCGACCGGCATTCAGCGCCCCACCACCAGGAACCCGGCGGTGCTCTCGACGAGCGTGAGGAGGAAGCGCGGGTAGACCCCGATGGCGATCACCGCGGCCAGCAGCACTCCGAGCACCGCGCGCTCCGAGCGCGACAGGTCCGGGAATGCCGCCCATCGCTCGGGCAGCTCGCCGGTGAAGAGGTCGCGCAGCATGAGCAGGAAGAGGGCGGCCGTGACCAGCACGCCGACCAGGGCCAGCCCGGCGAGCCAGGGGAAGACGCCGAACGTGCCGATGAAGATCTGGATCTCGGCCACGAAGCCGGCCAGGCCGGGGAGGCCGAGGCTGGCGAAGGCGGCCACGACGGCGGCGACGGCGAGCACGGGGGCCGGACCGGCCAGCCCGCCGAACGCGCCGAGGTCGTACTCCTTCGCCCGCTGCCAGAACGACCCCGCGATGAGGAAGAGGGATCCCGTGATGAGCCCGTGCGCCACCATCTCCACTGTGGCCCCGGTGAGCGCGAGCCGGCGCGCTCCTTCGGCGCCGTGGAGCGCCCCGCCCGCGGCCGCGATCCCCAGAACGGCATAGCCCATGTGATTGACCGACGTGTAGGCGATCCGCCGCTTCAGGTCGCGCTGCGCCAGGGCGACGAGGGCGCCATAGAGGATCGAGACCAGCGCGATGACGCCGATGACGAACGCGTAACGGTGGAAGGTCTCGCGCATCATGGAATACGGGATCCGGATCAGCCCGTACGTCCCCATCTTGAGCAGTACGCCTGCCAGGATCGCGGAGCCCGGGCCTGGCGCATCCACGTGCGCAGGGGGCAGCCAGGTGTGGACGGGGACCACGGGCGTCTTCACGCCCAGCCCGATGCCGAAGCCGAGGAGCGCGAGGCCGGCCAGGCCGCTGCCGGCCAGCGGCTGCTGCGCGATGATGGCGCGCATGTCGAAGGTGCGGGGGTCCGTCGCCAGGTACAGGGCGAGGATCGCCAGCAGCATCGTGAGTGACCCGGCCAGCGTGTAGAGGAAGAACTTGAGGGCGGCGCGGCGGGCGTCGCCGTGGCCCCACCGGCCGATGAGGAAGAACATCCCCACCAGGCTCAGGTCGAAGAAGACGTAGAAGAGCAGCAGGTCCAGCGCGAGGAACACGCCCAGCGAGACGGACTCGAGGAACAGGAGCCAGGCGTAGTACTGGCGCGGCCGCCCCTTCGTGTCCACCGGATAGGCCGTGGCGCCGGAAAAGAGGAGGGCGCTCATGGTGGCGACCGCGAGGGCGATTCCGTCGACACCGAGGCGATAGCCGACGCCGAGCGAAGGGACCCACGGCACGTCCACCACGAGCTGGAACTGTGGTCCGGCCGTGTCGAAGCGGAGCCACGCCCCCACGAGCAGGAGGAAGGGGACCGCCGCGGCGACCATGGCAAAGCGCCGCGCCGCGGCTTCGCTCCAGCCAGGCCGGAGCGCCAGCGCGAGGGCGGAAAGGAGCGGCACCACGAGTGTCGCCGTCAGCATCGGTTCAGCCTCCCAGGATCAACAGGACGAGAAGGATGCCCAGCCCCACCATGATGAGGCGGTAATACTGGTGGGCGAGCCCCGTCTGGAGCCGCCGGGCCCACGAGCCCGCGCGGCCCACCAGCCGGGACAGGCCCTCCGGAGCGCCGTCGATGAGGACTTCCGCCCCCCGCTTCCCGGCCACGGCCAGCCGGGCCGCGGCATCGGCCGCCCACCACACCGTTCCATCCACGACGGCATCATCGAACCGGGCGAGCAGGCGAGCGCTGTCCCGCGCCACGCCGGGCAGCAGCCACACCGCCCGGTCCAGCACGCCATCATCGAAGCGCGCGAGCAGGTCGGCACACCGCTGAGCGGGCCGCGCGATGACGAGCCGGGCCAGCGCGGGGAGCCCGAGCCAGTCGGCGGCCGGCGCAGCACCGGCCTCCCCCAGCCGCGGCCGGAAACGCGCAACCGCCCAGCCGATCGCCACTCCGACCGTGACCAGGAGCAGTGAAGCCGCGAGCTCCCACGCCTCGCTCGACGGCACGATCCCCGCCAGCGCCTCCGCGACTCGCTGCGCCACGGGCGCGGCCCAGAGCAGCGAGAGCAGTGCGGTGGCGGCCGCGAGCAGGTAGAGCGCCCCGCGTTCTGCCGTGCGCGGCGGGCGGCCGCTCTCCCCCTCCCCGCACCCCGCTCCGCCGCGGCCGAACGCCTGGAACCAGAAGCGGGCCATGTAGGCGGCCGAAAGTCCACCGGCGATGCTCACGGCCACCGCCAGCCACGGGGAAGCGTGCCCGGCCGCGGTCACCACCTCCTCCTTCGTCCAGGCGGCTCCGAGGGGGGGCACACCGGCCAGCGCGGCCGCGGGGAGCGCGGAGGCAATGGCCACCCCGGGCAGCGCGCGCCCCAGCTTCATCCCGGGCAGGCGATAGCTGCCCGTGCAGCCGTGAGCGACTCCCGAGGCGAGGAAGAGCGGCGCCTTCGCCAGTGCGTGGGCGACGAGGTGGAGCACCGCCACGGCGGGATACCCGGCGCCCACGGCTACGAACATCAGGCCGTAATGGGCGGAGGTGGAGCCGGCCAGAAGTCGCTTGGCATGGGGCTGGAGGAGGGCGACGAGCCCGCCCGCCAGTGCCGTGGTCACGCCCACCGCCATGGCCGCCGGCCCGAACCAGGCCACACCGCCGAGCACCGGCTCCAGTCGGATAAGCAGGAACGCCCCGGCGGCCACCATGGTGGCCGCGTGGAGCAGCGTGGAGACGGTCACCGGCCCTTCCATGGCCGCGAACAGCCACGGCGCAAACGGCAGCTGCGCCGACTTCGCCGCGGCCGCGGCCAGCAGCCCCGCCGCTACCAGGTGGAGCGGCAGCCCGGTAAGGCCGGGCAGCGCCCCGTAGCGCAGCGAACCCGCACCGGCGAACGCAGCGACCACGGCCAGGAACATCCCCAGGTCGCCCGCGCGCGTGGTGAGGAAGACCACCGCCCCCGCCCTCGCCTTCCCGCGCTCCCACCACCCGTGGGCCACCAGCAGCGCCGAGCAGGCGCCGATCACTTCCCAGCCGACCACCAGCGTGAGCAGGTCCGCCGCCCCCGCAACCAGCTCCATGGCCCCCGCGAAGAACGTGAGCAGCACCAGCAGACGCCGCAGTCCTCGCGCCTCCTCGTGGTAGGCCGCGTACGCCACCACCGGGGCGGCGACCAGCGGTACCAGGACGGCGAAGATCGGCACCACCGGCGAGGTCCCATAGGCGTAATCCAGCGACAGGCCCAAGTCGGCCGCCCACAGAAGCCGACCGGTCCAGCCATGGACGCCCGCCAGCCCGGCCAGTGCGGCGGTGGCGACCATGGTTCCCGTGCTCAGCACGGCCAGCGGCGCTCGCCCACCCCTCCCATCTCCACGGGCGAGCCCCGTCAGCCCCAGCAGCAGGGCGCCGAAGACCGGAAGCAGGGGAACCAGCCAGGCCATCGCGTCAGCCTTCCAGGGTGTCCAGCCCCTCGGTGGTGTCGGCCTGACGGTTCCGGTAGACCGCCACCACCAGCGCGAACCCCATCGCCATCTCCACTGCCATGATCGCCATGATGACGATCGCCAGCAGCTGTCCCCGGGGCGCGAAGCCCGACGCCATGGCCCAGAACGCCACGGTCGCCAGGATCAGCCCGTTCAGGATCAGCTCCAGCCCCATCATCAGCATCACGAACGACTGCTGCGAAAGCGCGCCGTACACGCCGATCCCCACCAGCACGGCCGCAACCACCAGGAGCGCCGGCAACGTCATGGCCGCCTCCCTGTCGGCTCGCCGCCAGGCTCCAGCCCGGGCGGGCGCGATCCCACGTCGGCGGGGCCGTAACGGCCGCGTCGGCTGGAGAGGATGACAGTGCCGATCATGGCGGCGAGGAGCGTGACGCCGGCGGACTCGAAAACGAGCATGGAGCTGCCGAGGAGCTCGACGCCCAGGGCGGCGATCGGGTCGGCGGGCGGCGTCGAGCCCGCCCGGTGGAACGGAACGCCCAGCCCGACCGCCGCGAGGATGCCGCCCACGCCGACAGCGGCGGCCAGGGCGGTCGCGGGCTGGTGGACCATGTTCATCGGGTTGAGCCCGGCCGGGTTCATCATGAACATGACCATGAACAGGGCCATGACCATCATCTCGACGGCCATCATGAAGATGAGTGCGAAGCCGAGGTAGGGCGCGGCCAGGAGCAGGAGGATGGCGGCGACGGCCACGAACGACGTGAGCAGGTAGAAGGAGGCGCGAACCATGGAATCGGTGCGGAACACCCGCCAGCCGGTGACGATGGCGAGCGCGGCGAAAGCCCAGAACAGCGCGTCGATCGCCATCAGAACAGGGCCACGAGGCCGGCTTCCAGGAGCCCCAGGAACGAAAGCGGGAGCAGGCCCAGCCAGACCAGGGAGACCACGCGCTCCGTGGCGATGCGGGCCGTGCTCCTGCCGAGGAAGGCGAGCAGCGTCAGGACGGCCAGCGTCTTGACGGCGAGCCAGACCGGTCCCGGAAGCCACGGCCCCAGCCACCCACCCAGGAACACCGTGGCCGCCACGGCGGAGAACGCCACGAGCATCGCGCGCCGGGCGAACTCCCAGACGAGCCTCGAAATGCCCGAGACCTCGGATGACGCCCCGCCCGCCAGGTCCGCGCTGTCGGCGAAATCGAGCGGTCCCCAGAAGGCGACGCCGAGCCCGACGAAGAGGAAGAGCGGCAGTCCGAGGGGCTGTCGGACCACGTTCCACACCCCGTGCTGGGACTCGACGATCGCCGACAGCCTCAGCGATTCCGCCGGGAGCGCGGCCGCGATGAGGACGAACATGCTCACCAGCATGTAGGTCAGCCCGAGGGCGACGTAGCGGTATCCGCCGATCAGCGACAGGTGCGCGTTCGCGGCCCAGCCGTGAAGGAAGATGACCACCACCGCCAGTGCCTCGACGGAGCCCCAGAGCACGATCCCGGCGGCGACATCCGCCGGCGCCAGCGCGCTCGACCATGGCACTGCCGCCAGCCCCACCACCGCCAGCGCCAGGTAGAGCGAAGGCGCCAGCATCCAGGCGGGCGCGTCGGGCCGCTCGGTCCGGTTCCGCTGCTGCACCAGCAGGAAGGCCGCCTCCCGGAGCGGAGCCAGGAGAACCGGCCCCGACGAGCGACCGGCCACGGCCGCCGCGGCGAGCCGGTCCAGGATGGCAAAGCCCCACACGCCGGCCAGTGCGGCGGCGGCGAGCACCCCCACGGTCGTAGCCGTCCCCGCCGTGGCCGGAATCATGCCCCGCCTTCCGCTGTGGGAGTCAGGTCGGCGGCCACCACCACCAGGCACGCCTCGCTCCACTCGAGGCCGGGCAGGTGCTCCGCCAGCCACGCGGCCGCATCCGCATGGCCGCCGGCCACCGCGTTGTCGAACGCCGCCGGATCGCCGGCCGCCGTGGACAGGAGGCCATGCAGGTGCGAGCGGACCGTGCCGCCCCCGGGCAGGGGCACGGCCGGGAGCGCGGGCAGCGTGGCGCCGAAGCGCACCAGCGACTGGAGCCGGCGCACGCGGGACGCGGTGAGGTCGGGGGCGAGCGCGGCCGTGAGCGCGCGGTCGGCCAGGGCGTGCGCGCCCGCCATGTCCAGGATCCAGGCCGCGCGACGCAGGCGGACGCGCGCCCCGGCCACGTCCACGTCCGCGCGGCGAGCGGAAGCGCGGCCCCCACCATCGCTTACGGCCGAAACGGCCCGGGGGTACGGTGGCTCCAGGAGCTCCGCCTCCTGCACCACGTCGCCCTGGAGCACGAGCCGGAGCACGAGTCCGGGGGGGAACGACGGAAAGAAGGGACCGATGGTGAAGGAGAGCTGATCGAGGGCGAGACCATCGCGGATGTCGTCGGCCGTCATGGCCATCGGGCGACCGTACGGCTTCCCCCCCATCATCCCTTCCCCGCCCTGCCCGTGATCGCCGAGTCCGCGCCACGGGTTCGGCGGGCGGTCCGGCAGCCACGCCGGCTCGGACGCTCGATCCCCGCGCAGCACTGCGCTGTGGAGCCCCCGCAGCGCGGGGAGCGGATCGTCGTCACCGGGGACCACCTGGCCGCTGGCGACCGACGCGCCCCCGCCGTGAAGATCCGGCTGTGGCGCGTCATCGCCCCAGTACAGCGTGGCCCGGGGGTGCGGGATCTGGTCGTGGACGCGGGCGAGCGCGGCCCCGAATCGTGACGGCACCCAGCCCGCCACCATCAGGATCGTCGCATGCCGTGGCGATCGGACGAGCCGCAGGTCGCGCCGGAGCGAAAGCGCCTCCACCCGGTCCCCTGCCCCCTCGCCGATGGCCGGGAAGATGGGCACCGGGGCGGCCGCTGCCATGGCCCCAAGCCAGCGGCGCAGCGCGCTCACTGCCACCGGAAGATCCCTTCGCGCCAGCCGTAGACAATGCCGACCGAGAGGATCGTGAGGAACATCCCCATCTCGACGAGCGCCTTGATCCCCTCGCGGACGTAGACCACGGCCCACGGATACATGAACATCATCTCCATCTCGAACGCGATGAAGAGCAGGGTCATGGAGTAGAACCGCACGTGGTAGCGGCTCCACGCGTGCGTCGCCGGCTCACCACCGCCGAGGAACGGCGCCTTCTGCGGCCCGGTCAGCGCACGCCGGTCGGCGCGGGTCAGCCCCAGCTGCACGGCAAGCGCAAAAGCGGCCGCCGTCCCGAACACGATGAGCAGGTTGAGGAGCATGCGCATTTGATTCCGTTTGCGCGCCGCAAGCATTGTTCCTCCCTGCACGAGGGCTTTGCACCGCCTGGCAACCGCCTCGGTGGCGCTGCTGGCGCGCGCGGGCGCCGGTTGCCGACTAGCCCGCCCACGCCGCCGTCGCACTGGTCCCGCCCCGGCCGGCGCGCTACGCTGTAGCCATGGCACAACCGAACGTGCTGGCGATCGTCCTCGCCGGAGGCGAGGGGAAGCGGCTGCAGCCGCTCACGCGGGACCGGACCAAGCCGGCGGTCCCGTTCGGCGGAGACTACCGGCTCATCGATTTCGCCCTCTCGAACCTGGCCAACGCCGGCTTCCTGCACATTGTCGTGCTGACGCAGTACAAGAGCCACAGCCTGGACGTGCACCTGGGGAAGGCGTGGCGCATGTCGCCGATCCTGGGCAACTACGTCATCTCCGTGCCCGCCCAGATGCGGACGGGGCCGCAGTGGTTCGCGGGCTCCGCCGACGCCATCTACCAGAACCTGAACCTGATCGGCGACGAGCGGCCGGAGCACGTCATCGTCTTCGGCGCGGACCACATCTACCGCATGGACCCGCGCCAGATGCTGGACGAGCACGTGGAAAGCGGCGCCGGCGTGACCGTGGCCGGGATCCGGGTCCCCCGCTCCCTGGCCAGCCAGTTCGGCATCATCGAGCCTTCCGCCGACCGCCGGCGCATCGAGCGCTTCCGGGAGAAGCCGCCCGAGGCCGAGGGGCTCCCCGACGCGCCGGACCAGGTCTTCGCCTCCATGGGCAACTACCTCTTCCGCACGGACACGCTCGTGGAGATGGTCACCCGTGACGCCGAGGACCCGGACTCCCGGCACGACATCGGCGGCGACATCATCCCCCGGCTCGTGGACGCGGCCGACGCCCACGTCTACGACTTCGCCGACAACGACGTCCCCGGCGCCACCGACCGCGACCGCGGCTACTGGCGCGACGTGGGGACGCTGGAAGCGTACTACGACGCCCAGATGGACCTGGTCTCCGTCGATCCCATCTTCAATCTCTACAACCGGCAGTGGCCGATCCTCACCGCGCGGGACCCCGCTCCGCCGGCCAAGTTCGTCTTCGCCTCCCACGGCCGCACCGGCCACGCCCTGGACTCCATGATCTCCGCGGGCGTGGTCATCTCCGGCGGCGAGGTGCGCCGCTCCGTGCTCTCCCCCGGCGTCTACGTGCACAGCTACGCCAGCGTCGAGGACTCGGTCCTCATGCACAACGTGGACGTGGGCCGCCACGCCATCGTCCGGAATGCCATCATCGACAAGAACGTGCGCATCCCAAGGGGCGCCCGCATCGGGGTGGATCCGGAAGTGGACGCCGCCCGGTTCCATGTCACGGAGCGTGGCATTGTCGTCATCGGCAAGGGCCAGACGGTGGCGCCGTGAAAGTGGCGCTCTGCACACGGGAGTACCCGCCGGACGTCTACGGCGGCGCGGGAGTCCACGTGGAGCACATGGCCCGCGCCCTGGCCGACCTCGCCGACGTGGCGGTCCACTGCTTCGGCCCGCCCCGGCCCGACCCGCTGGTGGCCGCCACCTACCAGCCGTGGGACGCGCTGGATGGCGGGGCCCCGCACCTGGCCGCGCTGCGCACGTTCTCCGTGGACCTCTCCATGGCCGCGGGCGTCCGTGGCGCGGACGTGGTGCACACGCACACGTGGTACGCCAACCTGGCCGGCCACCTGGCGAAGCTCACGTACGGCACCCCGCACGTCATGACCAGCCACAGCCTGGAGCCGCTCCGGCCGTGGAAGGAGGAGCAGCTGGGCGGCGGCTACCGCCTCTCCCTCTGGGCCGAGCGCACGGCCGTGGAAGCCGCCGACGCGGTCATCGCCGTCTCACGGGGCATGCGCGACGACATCCTCCGCTGCTACCCCGCCGTGGCGCCGGAGCGCGTGCACGTCATCCACAACGGCGTGGATGCCGACGTGTACCGGCCGGATGCCGGCCGTGACGCGCTGGCGCCCCTCGGCATCGATCCAGACCGGCCCACCACCGCCTTCGTGGGACGGATCACCCGCCAGAAAGGCCTGCCGCACCTGCTGGACGCCGCGGAGCTGCTCGTGGAAGGGAGTCAGCTGGTCCTCTGCGCCGGGGCGCCGGACACCGAAGAGATCGGCCGCGAGGTGGCCGCGCGGGTGGACGCGCTCCGCTCGGCCGGGCGCCTCTCCGTCGTCTGGATCCCGGAAATGCTGCCGCCGCAGCAGGTGACCCAGGTCCTGGCCGCCTCCACGGTCTTCGTCTGCCCGTCCATCTACGAGCCGTTCGGGATCGTGAACCTGGAGGCCATGGCGTGCGGCACACCCGTCGTCGCTTCCGCCGTGGGCGGGATCCCCGAGATCGTGCTGGATTCGGAGACGGGGTGGCTCGTCCCGTTCGAGCAGGGCGACGATGCCTTCGGCTCACCGGCCGACCCCCCGGCGTTCGCCCGTGACCTGGCAGCCCGGATCAACGCGCTCCTCGAAGACCCGGAAGCAGCCGCGGCCATGGGCCGGGCAGCACGGGAGCGGGCACTGGCCGACTTCGGCTGGCCGGCCATCGCCGAGCGGGTCCTCACCCTCTACCGCTCGCTGATCTGAGGCAGCGGCAGGACGCGCGCCCCGGAGAGACGGGGCCCGGCGGCGCGGATGAGGCTCCCGGATTCGCTCCGGGAGCCTCATCCGTTTCCGGAAGCACCGCCCTCCCAACGCTCCGTGCGTCCAATGTGTCACACTTCTCCCCGGGCGCGCGTTTGCCTGGCGGTACCGCAGCGTGCAGATTGCGGTGATATTGACCGCTCGGTCTATACATCAAGGACACGAATCCGTGGACCATCCGGCATGGCGCCGGAGAGAGGAGGCGAGCCAGCGATCGAACGCTACCGATCCCCCCAAACAAGACGTGTGTGAGAAAGGAGCGCCCCCGCGCAGGCGGGCGAGGGCGAAGCGTGGCATGTGGCATCGGCGCGTGAAGGGCCGGTGGCGCGGTGCCACGGACACATAGCAAGGAGAACGAGGGATGACCAGGAGTCACTGGCGTACGGCTCTGTTCGCCATGCTCGCGTTCCCGGCGGCGCTGTTTGCGCAGGACCGGGGCTCGATCGCGGGTGTGGTGACGGCCGAGGACACGAATGAGCCCCTGCAGGGGGTTCAGATCCAGCTGAAGGGAACGGGTCAGGGAACACTGACCAACCAGACGGGTGGGTTCCTGTTGACGAACGTCCCCGTGGGCGAGCAGACGCTGCAGTTCACGTCCATCGGGTATGCGACGGTGTCGCGGACGGTGACGGTGGAGTCCGGCGCCACGTCGACGGTGCGTGTGTCGATGGCGACGGACGTGCTGGGCCTGGACGAGATCGTGGTGGTCGGGTACGGGAAGGAGAAGCGGCGGAACGTGACGGGGGCGATCTCGAGCGTGTCGCCATCGGAGATCTCCGAGCAGATCCCGGCGCCGAACGTGGAGAACGTGCTGCAGGGCCGTGTGGCGGGGGTGCAGGTGGTGCAGAACTCGGGCAGCCCGGGTTCGGCCATGACGATCCGGGTGCGCGGCACGGCATCGATCACGGCGGGCAACCAGCCGCTGTACGTGGTGGACGGCGTGCCGATGATCCAGGGCAACTTCTCGACGCTGGACAACCTGTACGGCGGTCAGGGGATCGATGCGCTGGCGGATCTGAACCCGAACGAGATCGAATCGGTGGAGGTCCTGAAGGATGCGTCGGCGGCGGCGATCTACGGGTCGCGCGCGTCGAACGGTGTGGTGCTGATCACCACGAAGAAGGGCGTGGTGGCGGACCGTCCGAAAGTGCAGTACAGCGCGTACTACGGGCAGCAGGAGGCCTGGCGGATCCCGGGCTTCACGAACGCCGTGCAGTACATGGACGTGACGAACGAGGGGTACGCCGCGTACGTGCAGCAGGCGTACGGCATGACGATCCCGGACTTCTTCGACTGGGGTTATGGCGTTCCCGGGATCGACGCCTACATGAGCTACGACAACGACAACGTCAACAGCTGGTACGAGATCCCGGCGGGGACGGATACCGACTGGCTGCGTGCCATGCTGCAGACGGCGCCGGTATCGAACATGTCCGGCTCCATCGCGGGTGGTAACGAGAAGGCGCGCTACTACATCTCCGGGACCTGGTTCAACCAGGACGGGATCGTCCAGGGGTTCGGGTACAACCGGGTGAACGGCCGGATCAACCTGGACTACAGCGTGACGGACGCGGTCACGCTGGGGACCAACGTGGCGCTGACGCACGCGGTGACGGACCGGATGGCGAGCGACAACACCATTTACGGCCCGTTCTCCAACGCCATCGCCAACGCGCCCATCGATCCGATCTACGCGAATCCGGAGAAGACGGAGTTCAACTACAACACGTCGTACGCGAACCCGGTGGCGCTTGCGAACAAGAACTCCGCGGAAGAGCGCAACGTCCGAATCCTGGGCAACGCGTTCGCCGACTGGAACTTCATGCAGGGGCTGGACGCGAAGGTGAGCGTGGGGCTGGACCATTACGCGCTGCGCTCGCGCTCCTACGACTCGCCGGAGGTGGGTCCTGCCACGGGCTCGAACGGCCAGGCGTACGCGGGCAACTCCTTCGCCAGCAAGCTGGTGACGGAAGCCACGGTGAACTGGATCCGTGACCTGGCGGAGAACCACAGCTTCTCCGGCGTCGTCGGGACATCGTACGAGCAGAACACCACGGAGACGGACTGGGTGACGGGGACGAACTTCCCGTCCAGCGCGTTCCGCTATCTCACGTCGGCGGCGAGCATCACGGGCGGCAGCTCGAGCCTCACCGACTGGTACCTGCTCTCCTTCTTCGGCCGCGCGTCGTACACGTTCGCGGACCGGCTGACGGCCACGTTCAACATCCGGACGGACGGCTCCTCGCGCTTCGGCGCGAACAACCGCTATGGCGTGTTCCCTTCGGGCTCGCTGCTGTGGCGCGTGACGGACGAGCCGTTCATGGGGGACCAGACGCTGCTGAGCAACCTGGCGCTGCGCGTGAGCTACGGGCGCACGGGGAACCAGCAGGGGATCGGCAACTTCGCGTCTTGGGGGCTGGTGGGCACCGGCTACAACTACGAGGACACGCCGGGGACGGCGCCGGCGCAGCTGGCGAACCCGGACCTGAGCTGGGAGAAGACCACACAGTTCAACGTGGGCGGCGATGTCGCCTTCCTGAACGGGCGGCTGGGCTTCAGCGCCGATTACTACATCAAGAACACGACGGACCTGCTGCTGGACCGGCCGATCCCGTATTCCACGGGCTTCGCGCTGATCACGCAGAACATCGGTGCGGTGAACAACAAGGGCGTGGAGCTGACGGCCACGGCCAAGCTGGCGCAGGGACCCGCGCGCGGCTTCAACTGGACGGCCGAGATGAACGTGAGCGCCAACCGCAACGAGGTGACGGCGCTGTACGGAGACAACCCGCTCAACTACGGCTTCGTCAGCCGCGTCGAGGTGGGGCAGCCGCTGGGCGTGTTCTACGGCTACGTCACCGACGGTCTGTTCCAGGCCGATGCCGAGGCGTGCCACGACCCCACGGGCGCGACGTGCGCCGGGACGGGGACGGGGTACCAGAGCTACTACACCACCGCCGGCGACATCCGCTTCAAGGACCTGAACGGTGATGGTTTGATCACGTCCGAGGACCGGGCCGTGATCGGCTCGCCGTGGCCCGACTTCCAGGGCGGCTTCACCAACACAATGTCGTTCGGGGGCTTCGACCTGAACGCCTTCTTCCAGTTCTCGAAGGGGAACGACATCTACAACGCCACCCGGATCTACACCGACCAGTTCGGTGGGTACTGGGACAACAACTCGGATCGCGCGCTGGACCGGTGGACGCCGGAGCACACGGACACGAATCAGCCCCGGGCGATCTGGTACGACCTGCCCAACAACGCGCGGGACTCCGACCGGTTCGTGGAGGACGGCTCGTACGTCCGGCTGAAGAACCTGGTACTCGGCTACACGCTGCCGAATGAGGTGGCGGGGAAGCTGGGCTTCAGCCAGTTCCGCCTCTACGTCCAGGGGCAGAACCTGATGACGTGGACCAACTACAGCGGCTTCGACCCCGAGGTGAACTACGCGGGCGATGCCAACGTCACGCGGGGCACGGACTTCTACACGCTGCCACAGGCCCGGACGCTGTCCTTCGGCGTCAATCTCGGGCTGTGAGGAGAAGGCATATGAGACACCGTACAATGGCATGGATCGCCGCCCTCGGCCTGCTGGCTGGCGCGTGCGATAGCCCGCTGGATGTGACGCCGCGGGCGTCGGTGAAGGAGGAGGAGGCGTACGACGAGCCGGCGGAGCTGAACATCGCCGTGATGGGACTGTACGACGGCCTTCAGGACGCGGACGGCGCCTACGGGCGCAACACCGTGGTCTACCCGGACCTGTACGCGGACGCGCTGGACTTCACCGGCACGTACCAGACTGACCGGGAGGTCGACCAGCACACGGTCACGGCGGAAAACGTGGCCGTGGAGGAGATCTGGGCCGACTTCTACGACGTGGTGAACCGGGCCAACAACGTGCTCGCCGCGGCGCCGGCGCTGGCCGATGAAGCCGGGCAGGACGACGTGGACGGCTGGATGGCGCAGGCGCGCTTCGCCCGGGCGCTGGCCTACTTCAACCTGGTGCGCTTCTTCGGCGGCGTGCCGCTGGTGCTGGATCCCACGTGGGACCTGGGAGGCGACTTCCAGCCCGCGCGGGCCACGGCGGCCCAGGTCTACGCCCAGATCGAGACGGACCTGACGGGCGCCATCCCGGCGCTGCCGACCTCCGGCTCCAGCTACACCGCCACGACGTGGGCGGCGGAGATGCTGCTGGCGAAGACGGAGATGGAGCAGGGCGACTACGCGTCGGCGCTGACGCACGTGGGCGATGTCATCGACCGCGGGCCGTTCGGCCTGCCGGCGAACTACGCCGACGTGTTCAGCGTGAGGGACAACGACGAGATGGTCTTCGCCCTCCACTACACGGTGAACGACAACAACAACCTGGCGTTCTGGTTCTTCGCCGAAGGCTATGGCGGCCGCTGGGGCTTCGCCCCGAGCAGCGCGCTGGAGAACGCCTACGAGGGGAACGAGCGCTATGATGCCTCCATCGCCTACGACAACTACTACGGCGAGGTCTTCGGCACCAAGTTCCACCGCATCGCCGCAGGTGACGACGACGTGCCGGTCCTCCGGCTCGCCGACGCCTACCTGATGCGCGCGGAGGCGAACCTGTTCGAGGGCGCCACGGCGGCCACCGTCCTCGATGACATCAACGTGGTGCGCCAGCGTGCCGGCCTGGCCGGCCTGGACGCCGGCACGGTGAACACCCAGGCGCAGCTCGTCGGCGCCATCGCACACGAGCGATTCGTCGAGCTGGCCATGGAAGGGCACCGCTTCTTCGACCTGCGACGCCTCGGCCTGGCCGAGAGCACCCTGGGACTGGACGCGACCCAGCTCCTGTTCCCGGTGCCGCAGCGGGAGATCGATGTGAACCCGAACCTGGTGCAGAACCCGGGCTACTGACCGGACGCCAGTGAAGCCCACGGCCCCGCCCCGCCTCGCGTGGAGCGGGGCCGTGGTGCATCTCGCCCGCTAGTGAGGCCCGGCCTGGCTCCCCTGCGGCGTCTCCGGCGCGTCGCCGGGGATCGGGACGTCGGTCCCGTATACCCACTTCTCGAACCACTGCCAGTTGTGCCAGAGCGCAGCGAGACGCTCCTTCGGGCGCGGGATGCCGTGGGTGTCCGCCTTGTAGATGATCAGCCGCACCGGCACCCCCTGGTCCTGCAGCCCCTGGTAGAGCTCGAAGGCGTCGGCGACGGGGACGCGGGGGTCCCCGGAGTCGTGCTGGATGAGCGTGGGCGTCGTCGCCTGCTTGATGTACGTGATGGGCGACGTCTTCCGGTAGATCTCCGGGTCGTCCCACGGCGTGGCCTTCAGGTACTGGCGCGTGAACGGGTGGATGTCGGTGTTCACGTAGTACGTCAGCCAGTCGGAGATGCCGGCGCCGACGGAGATGGCGGCGAAGCGCCGGGTGGTGGTGGTGAGGAACGCGGAGATGTAGCCGCCCTCGCTCCAGCCCATGGAGCCCATCCGCGTGGTGTCCACGATGCCCTGCGCCACCAGGTGGTCCACGCCGGACAGCACGTCCCACGCGTCGCCGACGCCGAGGTTGCGGACGTTCAGCGCCCGGAACACCGCGCCGTATCCGGCCGACCCGCGGTAGTTGGGCTGGAGGATCAGGGCGCCGCGGGCGAGCCACTGCAGCGCGGGATAGACGGACCCGGTCAGCGGCTCCGGGTAATCGTGGCCCGTGGGCCCGCCGTGGATCACCACGAAGAGCGGGTACTTCCGCTGCGGGTCGAAGCCCGCAGGCGTGTGGAGCACGCCCTCGATCGTCGCTCCATCCCGGCTCTTCCACGAGACCATCTCCGCCTTGCCGAGGGGCCAGCCGTCGATCTGCGACGTCATCGTCGTCACCGCCGTGGCGGCCAGGCGCGACGCCGGCGAGCGATAGATCTCGGGCAGGCTCGTCGCCGTCTGGCCGAGCAGCGCCATGGTGGTGCCGTCCGCCGAGACGTCGAAGGAGAGGATCACGGGTGGCCCGCCGGGCACGACGGTCGCGCGTCCGCTCGATGGGTCGATCCGGACCAGGCGACGGCTGTCGCCACCCTGCCACGCCACGCCGAACAGCCCCGCCCGGGTCCACGAGAGCCGGCCGATGTCCTCGTCGAAGTCCGCCGCCAGCCGCGTGGGCTCGCCGCCGCCAGGCCCGACGCGGTAGAGTTGCCCGTTCGCGTAGTAGTTCGACGTCGTGTCCCCCGCGTTCGAGCTGTACAGGATCCATTTCCCGTCCGGCGACCAGAGCTCCAGCTCGTCCCCGCCCGGCGCGGTGACCGCCGGCGACGCTGCTTTGGTGGCGACATTGAGAAGGTAGATGTCCGCGCTCGCCCAGGAATTGATGAGCGGGTCGCGCCGCTTCCCGAACGCGATGCGGCGGCCGTCGGGTGACCACTCGAAGGACGTGACCGTGAAGTCGTCGCCCTCCGTGAGGCGCTGTGCCTCGGGAGGCGAGCCGGGGGATACGTCGACCATCCAGAGGTGCGCCTGCCGGTACTCGTGATCCTCGATGCTGAAGTCGCCGAGCTTCTCGGTCCACTCCTTCCGGGCCTTCGACTCCGGGTCCTGCGCCCGGAACGCGATGCGCTTCCCGTCAGGCGACCAGCGGAACGCCTGCACGGCCTCTCCGTGTTTCGTCACCGGCAGGGCCTCGCCGCCGTCGGCCCGCATGGCCCAGACCTGCTGCTTACCGTCCCGCCCCGCCAGGAACGCGATCCACGCGCCGTCCGGAGACCACGCCGGCGAATCACTGCTCCCCTCCGGCGAGTTCGTGAGTTGGAACGGCGCTCCTCCCTGCCGGGCCAGCCACAGCTCCGTGTCGAAGCGGTTGTCTTCCCAGTCGGCGCTCCGCACCGGGTAGACGATGGAGCGGCCGTCGGGCGAGATGACCGGCGAGCCCGCCCCGCGCAGCGAGAGGGTCTGCTCGAACGATGGGCCGGGGATCGAGTCCTGGGCTCGCAGCGATGTGGCCGCGGCAGCACCGAGGAACGCGACGTACGCAGCGAGAAGCAGCGCTGGGCGCTGGAAAGTCATGGTCGGCGTCCGGGAGCGAGGATCGGGATCGGGCCAAGATGCGCACTCCGATCCCGAAACGGAACCCCGCGCGTGCGTGGACCGCACCGTTCTGAAGCGGTTGCAGCGATCGGCTCCACCTCTCTAGGTTCCGAGACACCTTCGACAGGACCTGTTCGGCCGCTCCGTTGTGCCCGCACATCGGCGAACCGCGGGGCGGCCCACGGGCCGACGACGACGCGGGCGATGGTGCCGATGAGGACCACATGATGGCGGCCGCTCTGACCGCACTGCCGGAATGGCTCGCGCGCTGGGCCGAGCTGTACAGGAGCAGCGTGGCCGTACAGGCCATCGCGCTGTACGGCCACCTGACCGCGGTCGTGCTGGCCGCGGCCTTCGCGTTGGGTGCGGACCAGAAGATCGTGCGGGCCCGACGGGGCCCTCAGATCCGGCGCGTCCGCGCCCTCCGTGACTGGCGCCGGGCTCACCGGTTCGTCCTGGCGGGCCTCGCCCTTGGCGTGCTCGCGGGCCTCGGCCTGCTCCTTTCCAACGTCCCGAGATTCCTCCCGTCCTGGATCTTCTGGCTGAAGATGACTCTTCTCGCCGTGCTGGTCGCCAACGGACGGGTGCTGAAACGGGACGTCGTCTCGCTATGGGCGACCGCGGCCCCCGATCACCGGGGCGAGGCCCCGCCCCCGGACATCGTCGATGCCGCACCGATTCTGGATGACGCCTGGGACCGGCTCGCCCACGCCGCTCTCCGCAGCGCCTGGCTCTGGGCCGCCACGCTGCTGGCCGGCGTGCTTCTCACCACTGCGTGACTGCACACCCCATCACGCCCACCGCCGCCACCCTGCCCCGACCTGACCCGCGAGAGGTCCGCGGCCGCCCGGCGTTTCGAGGCCGCCCTCACCCGCGGGTCGAGGCGGTCCGTCACTCCCCGGGGAAATGCGTCGCCAGGCAGTCGGGGCAGATGCCGTGGCTGAAGTCGATATCGGAGTGCTGCCGGATGTAGACGTCGATCTGCTGCCAGGCCCCGTCGTCGTTGCGGATCTTCCTGCAATAGCTGCAGATCGGGGTCTTGCGCCTGGTGTATCTTTCATCCGGGCGGCGATTTCCGGGTTTCCCGGACAGCACCGGGTCCTGCCTCTTTCGGAGCCGCAGCATCGCTCCGCTCCGGGCTCGCCTCCTGCAGCCCCTCGCGCACGCCCTCGGCGTCGTGGTTGGTGCCGTACACGGGCGTGCCGGGCTGCTGGCGCCAGGACTCGTCGAGTGGGCCGGCGTCGATGGCGTCGAAGCCCAGCTCCTCGACGAGGCTCATGACGACCGCCTTCGCGCGCGCGTCGTCGCCGGCCACGGGGAGGGCGATGCGGTCGGCGGCGTCCTTCGGCCGGCCGCGGGTCATGAGGTCCTGCGCGTGGATGTTGTTGAACGCCTTCACCACGGGTCGACCGAGCTGCTCCGACACCCAGCGGCTCTCGGGGGTGCCCTCTTCGATGGGGGCGATCCGGCCGTCGCGCTGCGGGTAGTAGTTGCACGTGTCCACGACCACGACGTCGTCGGGGACGCCGTCGAAGAGGTCGTCGGGCAGCTCGGGGACGGCGCCCTCCGGGATCGTGACGACGACGACGTCGCCAGAGCGAGCGGCCTCGCGGGCGGTCACGGGCGTTGCGCCGGTCTCGTCGGCGAGCTCCTGGAGGGTCCCGGGGCCGCGGGAGTTCGCGACGGAGACCTCGTACCCGAGGTCGCGGAAGCGCCGGGTGAGCGTTCCGCCGATGTGGCCAGCGCCGATGATGCCGAACTTCATGGGTCCTCTCAGTCCTGGAGTGAGGGTCGGCCAGTCGACCGGGGTCGATCAGGCCATCGAGCTCGCGTAAGCACTGTCCGTGCCTACTTCGTGCCGGCCGAGGCTGGGCCCCGCTTCCACGAGGCCACTCTCTTCTCCGCCGACAATGCCCGCACCCTCACCGCGTGTCCCGCTCCCCCCGCACGGTCCGCCCGCCGCCCCGCGGAGGTCGGGCACGGTGCGATTCTCGCAGTGCAGGCCGCGCCGCCGGAGGGGCGAGCCGAGCGGCCGCCCGGGGAGGGCGTAGACCGTCCCGCTCCGGCTGGCCGGGGGAGCCCGGCCGGGCTCGATTCTCGCCTGCCGCCGAGACCGGATGACCGACCATGACCCACATCCCTTTCCTGTTCGACACGGGGCCGATCATCGCCCTGCAGCGCTTGTTCGGCCTCGGCTGGCCGGAGCCCTGGGTCGCCGTCTCGCTGCTGGGGATCAACTGGGGGATCATACTGGCCGTGGGCATTGCGCTCTGGATGTGGGGCCGCCGGGTGGCGTACGGGCTGCTGGCGGTGGTGGTGGTCGAGGGCGGGCTGAAGATGGCGCTCAATCAGGTCGTGAGCATGCCACGCCCGGATGCCCCGGGTCTGGTGAAGTACGAGCATGTCAGTGTCTCGTCGTTCCCAAGCGGCCACGTTTCCACGGCGACGGCGCTGTGGAGCTGGCTTGCCATCCGGGGCCGGGTCTCGTGGGCGATCCCCGCGGTCGTCGCCGTCCTGGTCGGCACCAGCCGGCTGTATCTCGGCGTCCACTACGTGGGCGATGTGGTGGGCGCCGTCCTGCTCGCGGCCGTGGCCGTGGTCCTGGTGCAGTCGATCTGGCCACCGGTTCGTGCCTGGCTGGCCGCGCGTCCGTTCGCCCTGTTCGCGGGCGCGGCCATGCTCGCCCTCGCCTTCGTGGTGGCCGGCCCGTTCCTCTACTTCGGCGAGGACCCCTACCGCTGGCGCGCCGGGGGGCTCATCGCCGGCTTCGCCATGGCCCTCCCGGTGGAATACCGCTTCGTGAAGTACGAGCCAGGGGAGCAGTCATGGGGTCGCACGGTCGCCATGCTGCTCATCGGTGGGACGGTCATTGCCATCCTCGCCGCGGGCGACCAGCTGACGGACTCGAACGTGCTCAGCCTGGTTCTGGCCACGCTGGCCGGGCTGTGGGCCCTGCTGGTCGCGCCGGCCATGTTCGTCCTTCTCGGCTGGTGCCGACGGCCGGACCGGTCCGCGAACGGGGCAGGCTCGAGGGGCGACGCGTCCCGGGCGCCGCCGCCCGAAGATCCTTTGTCGTGAGGTTCCGGGCGCCGGAGCGGGATCCGGCCGGGAGTCGGTGGACCGGGGGAAGTCTCATCGGTTCGAGTCCGCTCCGATCCCCCGTTGATGAATCTCTCGCGTCAGCTGGTTGACCTGCTCCGTGCGACGGGGCGGCTCGCTGAGACCCGGGGCGGTCGACTCGGCCACTCGGGGGCACCGCGGGCCGCCTCCACCGCTCCAAACCGGCCCCAGGACCACGGGACCGCTCGGGCCTCAGGGCTGCGGGATGCGCACCGTGGCCCACCCATCGCCGGCCGGTCCCGCGTAGCGCGCGTCGCCCACGGTGACCGACGAGCCTGCCGCGCGGAAGAAGGGATAGCGCGACCAGACCAGGAACCGGCGGCCGCGGTCGCTGGCCTCGACGGCGGGACGCAGCTCGGAGTTCCGGGGCAGTGCGCCATAGGCCCGGAAGCCGGAATCCGGCGCATATCCGCCGAACTGGTAGGTATCGGGCTCCTCGACCAGGATGCTGCGGCGGAGGGGGTTCAGGGCCACGGGCGAGGCGAGCACGTGGACCGGAGACCCGTGCGCACCGGCGCCGAGGCTCCGCTCGATCCTGGAGCGGACCGTGGCGCTCCACCCCCACATCCCGACACCGTAGAGGACGCACGCCGCGAGCGCCGCGCGGGCGGCGGCCGGCCCGAAGCGTCGAGCCAGGATGATGCCGGTCACGAGCGCGAGCCAGATCCACGGGTCGGCGATGAACCACGCGTCCCCGTGGTACCAGTGCCAGGAGAAGGGCGCCAGCAGGCGGACCCCGTACGTGTTCATCCAGTCCAGCAGCGGGTGGGACCAGACCGCCAGCGTGGCCGCGGCGAGGAGCGGACCCGGTCGCGCCCGGGGCCGTGCGGGCGCCGTGCGTCGCCTGGCTCGCCAGCGGTCGAAGAGGAGCAGTCCGCCCGTCAGGACCAGCGGGAGGACGGCCATGGCGAGGATCCCGTGGGTCCAGCCGCGGCGGAACGCCAGGGCGTGGGTTTCGCCCCAGGCGTACGCGGCCGCGTCCACGTCCGGCAGGTTGGCGCCGATGAGGAGGGCCGCGTAGGCCAGCGGCGTCCAGCGGCGGGCGCCGGACTCCGCCATGGCGGCGCCCACGAGGGTATGCGTGAGGTTGTCCATGCAGCGGGAACCTTCCAGAGCGCAGGCTGTTCTCGGGGGGATGAGCCAGGTGTGATCGCGTCAACATCTCAAAATACCCGATCCTCGTCCCCTTCGCGCGGATCCTCGCAGGGCCGGTGCTGGAAGCGGTGTAGCGGGCGACGGGGGCCGGCCCTCTGAAACCCTGCCGACGCTCCTTCCGTCAGGGCACGGAGCGGCGTCACGGGGGCGCCGGACACGGAAGGGTCAGGGTGCAATGACGGTCATCGAGACGCAGGGGCTGACCAAGCGCTACCGCCGCCACCTCGCGGTGGACGGCGTTTCGTTCGCAGTGGAGCGCGGCCAGATCTTCGGGTTCCTGGGGCCGAACGGGTCCGGGAAGACCACCACCATCGGGATGCTGCTGGGCATCACGTCGCCCACGGCGGGGCACTTCCGCCTCTTCGGCGAGCCGGGTCCCGGACGGATGCACCGGGTGCGCCAGCGGATCGGCGCCACACTGGAACAGCCCAATTTCTACCCCTACCTCAGCGGTTTCGACAACCTCCGAATCGCCGCCAACGTGAAGGGCGTGGGAGCCGCGGCGATCGAGGAAGCGCTGGCGGTGGTGCGCCTGGGCGACCGCGGTCGCGACACGTACCGCACGTACTCGCTGGGGATGAAGCAGCGCCTGGCGCTGGCGGCCACGATCGTTGCGGATCCGGAGCTCATCCTCCTGGACGAGCCGGCGAACGGCCTCGACCCGGAGGGGATGCGCGAGATACGGCAGGTGATCCTGGAGCTGGGCGAGCGCGGCAAGACCATCTTCCTGTCCAGCCACCTCCTGCACGATGTGGAGCGGACCTGCACCCACGTGGCGGTGATCCGGAAGGGGCGGATCGTGCGTCAGGAGAGCGTGGAGGCGCTGCTCTCGAACAACGTGGCGGCCGAGCTCCACGGGCCCGACCCGGTGGTGTTGGCGGCGGCGGTGGCGGAGTACCCGCGCACGGTGAGCGCGCGCCGCGAGGGCGATGTGGTGGTCGCGCAGCTCGGGGACCGGGACCTGGGCGCGCTCAACCGCTTCCTGGCAGGCCGAGGTGTGTACGTGGACCGGCTGGCGGAGCGCCGGCGGTCGCTGGAGGAGGCCTTCCTGGAGATCACCACGGCGGATGTGGAGGAGGTGGCGGCATGACGACGATGGTGCTGGCGAGGAACGAATGGCTGAAGACCACGCGCCGGCTGGCGTTCTGGATCACACTTCTGTGCCTGGCGGGTCTCATGGGAATCGTCTTCTGGGATCGGCACAGTACGGGTGTGAACAGCGCCAAGGTCGCGCCGTTCACCCTCCCGGACGGCTGGCGTTACATCCTCTCGGAGGCGGGCCCGATGCCCGCCATGTTCGGCGCGGTCCTGATCATCATGCTGGTGGCCAGCGAGTTCTCGTGGCGCACGGCCAGGCAGAACGTGATCGACGGGCTGTCGCGGGGACAGTTCTTCGCGGGAAAGACGCTGCTGCTCCCCGCCGTTGCCGTGGCCACGCTGCTCCCGGTGGTGCTGGTGGGCGCCACCGTGGCGCTCCTGGACACGGCGCCGTCCGCCCTGGCCGGGGCGCTCCCGGGGCAGGAAGACCTTGCGTTCGCCGGTGGCGACCTCCTGGCCGTCGGCGTGATGGCGGCCATGGCGCTCCTGCTGGCCACCACGGTCCGCAGTTCCGGACCCGCCATGGCCCTCTACTTCTTCTATATCGCTTTCGGTGAGCGCATCCTGGCAGGCGCGGCCGCAAGGCTCATCCCCGCCGCGGCGGCGCTGGGGCCGTACTGGCCGTGGCAGGTGGTTTCCCGGCTGACGGAGGAGGGGACGTACTACGCCCCGGTGCGACAGGCGGCAGTGGAGGAGGCAGCGACGAAGGGGGCAGCCGCCCCGACGTTCATCGATCCCGCGGTGCTCTCGGCTGTGGCCGTCGCCTGGATCCTGGTGTTCGCGCTGGGGGGATACCTGGCCTTCCGCCGCAGGGATCTCTAACCGGGTCGGCCGGCCGGGCTGTCGAGGGTGGACGGGCTCCGGCTCCCGTCCGGCACATCCGTGGCCTTGAGGCCGAGGCGGGCCGAAGCAATCCCCTGGGTCGGCGCCGCGCTGTTGAAGCTCGGCTTCACGACGACGCGGCGGGTGCCCGTCCCTCGGGGATCAGCATCCGCCGCGCCTGCGTCATCACAACCGCACGACCACCTTCCCCTCCCCCCGCTCCACCTCGGCCCCTTCGAAGCGCGCCTCGAAACCGGCCGCCCGCACCACCACCGCGCCATCCTCGAGCGTGACTGCCGGCTCTTCGGCGAACCCGGTCACCACCAGCGCCGCGAAACCGTTGCCCAGCGGGTCGCCCCCGATGCCGCGCGTGAGCGCCGACCGGTCCAGCACCTCCACCTGGCCGCGGGCGTTGCCGAGCCGCACCCAGCGGGTGTGAAGCAGCTCGGCGCCACCCAGGCGGATGAGGTTGGCCGGGTCCAGGTTGCGCAGCCCGAGCGGCGCCGCCTCCGTCGCTTCCACGGTGATGCGCCAGCCATCGCGCGCAAGGAATGCGGCCCGCGCGGAGTCCCGCCGCGCCCGCACGCCGGCCACATCGCGGTCCGCCCGGGCCCGCGCCGCGCGCAGGTCATGGCGCCACGGCACCGGCCGCGCGCCCGCAACCGCCGGCAGCGCGGCGAGGGCCCGGTCCAGCGACGGGGCGGCCCCGGCCTCCACGGCCGCCTCCCATTGCGGGTCGAGCCGCTCCAGCACGGTCGTGAGCGCCAGCCCCATGGCGTAGTTGCGCATGAACAGCGCTTCCGGCTCGAAGCCGTCCGCGGGCAGCGTCATGAGCCCCGCCCGGGAGCCCGTGCTCGCGGCCTGCACGTGCTGCGCGGTGCCCTCCATCAGCTCCATGCCTCGCTCGAACCGCACCACTGACGCCGGCAGCAGCGCGTACCGTTCGCGCCGCGCTTCCACCGCCGCGGCGGCCAGCGCCGCAACGCTGTCGGGGTTCGTCGCCTCGAGCGCACGCCGCAGAAGCGCCGTCTCCATGCGACGCAGCGCCAGCACGCGCGCGTCCGCCACCGGCGTCTCCAGCCCCATGCCACCCGGGCCCCAGTCCGGGTGCGCGCGCGCCTCGTAGGCGTGGAACGCCTCGTGGACCGCCACGCCCGCCCGGTCACGGGGGGAGGGGAACGCCTCCAGCGTTGAAAGCAGCAGCGTGGCCGTGGTCACGCCCCCGATCTTCGCCGTGCTGTTCGCCCGCACCGCCTCGTGCTGCCCTTCCGCCACCCACACGCCGGGCGCACCGGCCTCCTCGAATCCGGGCGGCGGCGACGGGTGGTCCAGCAGCCACGTCCGCCCGCCCCCGGCAATCGCCACCGGGTACTCCCCAGGATCGAACCCCGGCCACACCCGGCGTCCGGCCAGATCCCCGTACGCCGCCTTGATCGCCAGCACCTCCGCGAGCGCCGCCCCCGTATCGGCGGCCGCCGCCAGCGCCCGCCCCCGCTCCTGTGCGGTCTCCGGCTCCATCTCCCGCTCGGTCTCCTGCGCACCGAGCGCCGCCGGCCACGCGCCCATCCCAAGCAGCACCACCAGCACCGCCGATCCGCCTCGCTGCCGCTGTCCCAGCACGTCCGACCTCCCATTTCGGGTTCGTCCCGCCAATGTCCCCTCTACGGCCGCAATTGTGACGGGGATTCACTTGAGTGGGGGGGAGGTGCGTGAGGCCGGGCAGCAGCGCGTTGCAGCGCACGCCTGTCTCGGCGCATTCCACCGCGAAGGCCCTGGTCATCGAGATCACGGCCGCCTTGGTGATGGAATAGATGCCCTGCTGGAAACCGGGCACCACGCCGTTGACCGAGGCCACGTTGACCATGGCTCCGCCTCCGTTCTTCGCCATCAATTTGGCACCGTGGCTCGACATGTAGAAGTAGCCGCGGATGTTCACGTCCACCGTCTTCTGGAAGACCGTCGCATCGGTTTCGGTGATCGGGCCGAAGTAGGGGTTGGTGGCGGCGTTGTTGACCAGCACGTCGAGCCGCCTGGGTGATCCCGAGCAGGTCCGCCGCTTCGGTCCGTTTGAGGCCACGTTCCCTCAGCTCCTTCCGAATCGCCCTGGCGAGCTCCGCCTTGGCGAGGCGCTCTTCCGCGTCCCGCGAGTCCATGTCCGCGAAGATGTTCCCGCTCCTTTCACCTATTGTAGTCTCTTCGCTCATATCACTCTCCGAACCGCCGCCGATGGTCCTCGGCGGGCACCAGCCAGGCCGCGCCGCACGTCACCGGCCTCGCGGCGCTTGCGGTGGAGGACGTGGGCCGCAACCCGGCGCAGGTGCGGGCCCATATCCGCCGGTTCCGTTCCCCAAGCCCGATCATCCCCCACCCGTCGCACCGGCCGATCCCCTGCCCCATGACGACTCCGACAAGACGCCCGCCGAACTCACCGGACCTTCCACCTGCATCACGCGCGCCCGCCCATGACCACCGCTCTTGACCCGCCCATCCAACGCCACCCATCGTACCGAGAACAGCCGAAACGGTGTTTGGATCTCCTTCTATGGGGCGGCCCATCAAGCCGCACGCCGACTGCTCAGGTACGCCTCTGAAATCGTGCGTTCGCCAGGAGCGCGCGGCTCGTCGCCACTTCGACACACCGGCTGAACCTGCTGGGTGCGCAGACCGCTGCAATGTGGACCTGCCCGCCTGCGCACAGGCCGACTCCTGCCTGCTGGGGAGGGCAGTACGATGCCCGAGTCCATCGACAGAATCAACGCCGCCCTCTCGGATCGTTATCGTGTCGAGCGCCTGCTCGGCGAAGGCGGCATGGCCACGGTATACCTGGCCGAGGACCTCAAGCACCGGCGCAAGGTGGCCCTCAAGATCCTCAAGCCCGACGTTGCCGCAGTCGTGGGCTCTGCCCGGTTCCTCGCCGAGATCGAAACCACGGCCAACCTGCACCACCCCCACATTCTTCCGCTCCACGACTCCGGGGAGGCCGACGGCCTGCTCTACTACGCGATGCCGAGGGTGGAAGGCGAGTCACTTCGGGACCGCCTGGACCGTGAAGGCCAGCTTCCGGTGGAGGAGGCGGTACGGATCGCGGTGGCGGTAGCCGGCGCACTGGAGCACGCGCACGCCCGGGGCGTGATCCATCGCGACATCAAGCCCGGCAACATCCTGCTGCAGGACGGGCAGCCGCTCGTCGCCGACTTCGGCATCGCACTGGCCGTGGGCACGGCGGCCGGCAACCGCCTCACGGAGACGGGCATCCGCGTAGGAACACCGTTCTACATGAGCCCCGAACAGGCGACGGGCGACCATGCAGTCGGCCCGGCGAGCGACGTGTACGCGCTGGCCTGCGTGCTCTACGAGATGCTGGTGGGCGAGCCACCGTTTGCGGGCACGGTGGCGCAGGCGATGCTCGGCAGGATCATATCGGGGAGCTTCAGGCGGCCCAGGGATGTGCGGCCGCTCGTACCGGCCAACGTCGATGCCGCGCTGCGGAAGGCGCTGGAGAGACTGCCCGCAGATCGCTTCTCCTCCGCCAGGGCTTTCGCCAGGGCCCTCGGTGATCGAGGGTTCCGCTACGGCCCCGACGAGGACGCCCGGGCGGCGGCGCAAGACGGCCGGCGGCGGCGCGCAACAGTGGGAGCCGTGGCCGTCGCGGCTCTCGTGGCGGCCATGGCGGGGTGGGTGATCCTGAAGAGCGGAGCGCCCCGGCCGGTGGCGCGGTATTCACTGCGACTGCCGGACGGTCACGATATCGGCCAGATCCACGGCTCGAATCTCGCCGTATCCCCGGATGGGTCGAGGCTGGTCTACGTGGGACCTGGACCGGGGGTCAGCGGCCGGTCTCAGCTCTGGCTCAAGAGGCGCGACGAGCTCGACCCCACTCCCCTGCCCGGTACCGAGGACGGACACGGGCCGTCCTTCTCGCCCGACGGCTCCCGGATCGCCTTTCTCGTCGGCAGACCTCTTGGTGCGGGGCCCTTCAGGATCAAGGTGTCGTCCCTCACTGGCGATCCCCCGGTGATCGTCGCGGAGAAGGGCGTCGGCGGCGATGCCGTCTGGTGGGGCGGCGATGGAAAGCTCTATTACGAGGGGGTCGCTCCCACCGGTGGACCCTGGGGCATCCTGCGCGTGCCGGCGTCGGGCGGCGCTCCCGAACAGGTGACGAGTATTGACGCGGAGAGGCAGGAGACCTTCCATGAATGGCCCGAGCTGCTTCCGGGTGGCAACCGGATGTTGTTCACCGCGACACACACGTCACCGGCGGACGTGTCGGAGTACAATGTGGCGGTGGCCGATCTTGCAGCTGGCACACATCGCGTCCTCGTGCGGGGGGTCTTCGGCCGGTATGCGCCGTCCGGGCACCTGCTCTATGTGACGTCGAGCGGAGCCCTCATGGGGGCGCCCTTCGATCCCGACGCGATGCAGCTGACGGGGCCGCCGGTCAGGCTCGCGCGGGGCGTCACCGTCGGCCTGTTCGGCTCGGTGGACCTTTCGCTGGCCGACGACGGAACCCTCGTCTACCGGACGGGCGGCGGCGCCAATGGCATTGGGCGGGTCGTGTGGGTGGGGCGGGACGGCGGAATCACGCCCGTCGACTCGGCCTGGAGCTATATGCCGTTCCCGACCCCGGCGCTCTCCCTCTCCCCGGACGGGAAGAGCCTCGCCTTGTTCATGCAGACAGAAGCGGGCGAAGATATCTGGGTGAAGATGTTGGGCGGAGGAGCTCCTTCTCGCCTGACCTTCGACACGGCCGAGGACCGCGATCCCCGCTGGGCGCCCGACGGAAAGCACATCTACTTCATCTCGAACCGGAATGGACACGACGACGTTTGGTCCCGCGCGGCGGACGGAAGCGGAGAAGCCGAGATGGTCCTGGACCTCCCGACGGACATAGAGGAGTTCGAGGCTGCGCCCGGGCAACACCGATTCCTCGTGGGCGTCGATCACGGAGATTCACGCGATCTGGTAGCCGTGACCGGCGGCGATACGCTCGAGACGCCCGTCGCCGGCAGTCTGGACGACGAAGTCGCCCTGGACCTCTCCGACAATGGCCGGTGGGTAGCGTACGAGTCCATCACCAGGACTGGGGAAACGGAGGTATACGTAAGCCCCTTCGGCGATGCGAGCCGCGGGAGATGGCAGGTTTCCACCGACGGCGGGAGCAGTCCGCGCTGGGGGCACGACGGACGTGAGCTCTTCTATGTGGACGCCAGTGGCATGATGGTGTCCGCCCAGGTGGAAACGGCCCCTGGCTTTCGCGTGGTGAGGCACACGCCTCTGTTCAGTGTCACTGACCGTCATCTGCTTTCCGGAAACTATGCGGAATGGGATGTGGCACCCGGCGGACAGCGCTTCATCATGATTCAGCTCACGGGGGAGAACCCGGACCAGCGCCACGACCTGGTGGTGGTGGAGAATTTCTTCCGTGAGCTGAAGGAGAAGGTGGGGAGCTAGCGCCCACTCGAATCGCACGGCGCCGGCCACTTCCTCCGCGCTGCATCTGGATCAGGCCGCCGGAACCCTGGCGCGGGACGCCACGCAGGCCCGGTGGCGGCACACGCCCTGGTCCTTGCCGGGGGCCGGGGGCTGCCAGATCTTTCCAGTGTCCAGGTCCTTCCTCCCAGGGGCAGCCCGACCATGCGGCCACTGGATCGCTTCTTCGCCGAGCTTCAACGCCGCCGCGCGTTGCGAGTGGCGCTGGCCTACGGCGCGTTCGCATTCGCCCTCGTGCAGGCCGCGGACGTCTATTTCCCGGCGCTGGGGCTTTCGGATCGCGCGTTCCGGGTGCTGGCGGTGCTTTCGCTGCTCGGCTTTCCGCTGGTGCTGGTGCTGGCCTGGATCTTCGACGTGGGGCGGGGCGGCGTGCGGCGGACGCCGGCGCTCTCCTCCGCCGAGGACGTGGCGCCCCGCCCCGCCACCGTCGCTGCCGGGGGGCGCGGCGTCATGACTGCCGCCGCGGCCCTGCTGCTCCTCCTGTTCGGGGCCGTGGCCGCAGTCGCATTCCGCAGTGGTCGGATGGCGGCGGCGAACGAAGTCCGGGCCGGGTCGCGGATCCCGCGCTACCAGGTCCAGCGCCTCACGTCGGAGCCGGGAGTGGAGTGGTTCCCCGACCTGTCGCCAGACGGGGAATGGCTGGTGTATTCGGGCGTCGGCGCGGGCGGTGGCAGGGACGTGTTCCTGCGTGCGGTCGGCGGACAGCGGGCCATTCCGCTGACGGCCGACTTTCCCGGTGACGACGATGAGCCGGCATTCTCGCCCGACGGCGAACGGATCGCATTCCGGTCCGAGCGCGACGGTGGCGGCATCTTCGTCATGGGTCGGACGGGCGAGGCGCTGCGGCGTGTGACGCGGATGGGGTACCGGCCGACGTGGTCGCCGGACGGGCGCCGGCTGGCGTTCGTGACGGAGGACGTCGAGCTGAATCCGCAGAACGCGGATCAGCGCAGCGAGCTGTGGATCGTGGAAGTGGACACGGGCGCGCGCCGGCGGATCGAGACCGTGGAGGATGCGGTGCTGCCCAGCTGGTCGCCGGGCGGCGGCCGGATCGCGTACTTCCGGCGGGGCTTCGGCGAGAGCGGCGAGTGGGGAATCTGGACCGTGGACACGGCCGGCACCGCGCCCGTGAAGGTGACCGGTGGTGCGAACCGCGACTGGTATCCGGTCTGGGCCCCCGACGGGCGCCACCTCTTCTTCGCCAGTGACCGCGCCGGGAGCATGAACCTGTGGCGCATCGCCGTGGACGAGGAGACCGGGGCCGCCACCGGTCCCCCCGAGCCCATCGTGACCCCCGCCACCACGCTGGCGCACATCGCGGTATCGGGAAACGGGCTGAGGCTGGTCTACAGCTCGGTGCTGGCCACCAACAACGTGCAGCGGCTGCCCGTGGATCCCGCCACCGGCCGCCCCACGGGCTCGCCGACCTGGATCACCACGGGGACCCGCCGCTGGTCCTCCCCCGATCCCTCCCGGGACGGGCGCCGGATCGCGATGTATTCGCTCACGCAGCCGGAAGGCCACGTCTTCGTCGTCGCCGCCGATGGCACGGGGCTCCGGCAGGTCACGGGCGACACCGCCGTGGACCGCGTGCCGCGCTGGTCACCGGACGGCGAGTGGCTCGCCTTCTTCTCCGACCGCGGCGGGCAGCTGCAGGTGTGGAAGATCCGTCCCGACGGGAGCGACCTCCAGCGGATCTCGGACAGCGGGGGTGTGCCCGCGTGGTCGCCGGACGGCTCGCTCATCGCCACGGGAGTGGGTGCTGCCGCGTACCTGGTCGATGGCCGCGGCCCCGGGGTCGGCACCCCTCCGGACACGCTGCCACTGCCCGATGTCGGCGACCTGCCCTTCACACCCAACGCCTGGTCGCCGGATGGCAGGCTGGTGGCAGGCGGCGCCGGCTACGGCGACGGCGGGATCATCATCTACAATGTGGCGTCCAGGCGTTACGACCGCCTCACCGACTTCGGACAGTGGCCGGTCTGGCTCCCCGACGGGCGGACGATCCTCTTCGTCACCGGCGGAAATGCGTTTCACACCGTGAACCGGCTCACGCGCGCCGTGCAGCCCGTGTTCTCCGGGGAGCGGGACGTGATCGGCCCGCCCCGCCTGGCCCCCGACGCGCGCGCCATCTACTTCACCCGCGCGGTCACCGAAGCGGACATCTGGATGGTGAGGTTCGAGCCGTAGCGCTGACTGTCACACGGCGTCTCCCTCCCGCTCAGTCGCCCAGGTGGCCGTGCGGGTCCATGGCCCGGTACAGTCCGGGCAGCACCAGGAGCACGATGGGGCCGGAGACCACGAAGCCGCCGATTACGGCGATGGCCAGCGCCTGCATGAGCTGCGAGCCCTGGCCGATGGCGAGGGCGAGGGGGGCGAGGGCAAAGGCAGTGGCCAGGACGGTCATGGCCACGGGTCGGAGCCGGAGATGCGCCGCGGTCACCCACGCATCCTGCGGCGCCTGCCCGTCGCGCAGCGCGCGCTGCGCTTCGTGGATCACGAAGATGGCGTTCTCTCCCACGATCCCCACCATCATGATGGCCCCGACATAGCTGGAGATATTGAGCGTGGTTCCGGTGAGGACGAGGGCGCCGAAGACTCCGGCCAGGACGGCAATCGCGCACAGGGCCGTGGCGATGGGGGCGCGCCAGTCGGTGAACTCGAAGAGCACGATGACGCCCACCAGGACCAGCCCGCCGAACAGTACGAAGAGCAGCGACTGGAAGGACTGCTGCTGCTGCTTGTACAGTCCGCCATAGTGCACGGACATGCCCGGCCCGAGCTGGACCTGGCTCCCCACCTTCTGCTTGATCTCGTTCATGGCGCTGCCGAGATTGCGTCCGGACAGCCGCGCGGTCACGCCCACGTACGTCTGCAGGTTCTCACGGTCGATCTCCGCCTCGGGCGTGCTGGTGTGGATGGTGGCCAGCGTGGAGAGCGGAACCAGGACCGGAGGGGTCTTCCCACGGATCGGGAGGTTGGCCAGCGAGTCCGGGGGCGCGGCGAAGACGCGCAGGTCGTAGACCCGTTGACCCACCCGGATCTGGTCCTCCACCGCGCCGTTCACCGCCGGGGCCACTGCCGCGTGCACGTCCGTGGTGGTGAGGCCGTACCGGGCGGCCGCTTCCGCGTTGACGTCCACCACCAGCGACGGCCCCGAGATGGTGATGCCGTTGAACACGTCCGTCACCCCGTTGATGTTGCCCAGGACCGCGGCCACCTGTTTCGCCCGGCGGTGCAGGAGCGAGATGTTGTCGCCGAACAGCTTCACGTCCACCGGCTGCGGCGTGCCGCCCGACAGGTCCCCGATGTTGTCCTCGAGGAGCTGACCGAAGTCCGTATTGACGGCGGGCTCCACGGCGGCGATCCGGGTGCGCAGCTGGTCCATCACCGTCTGGATCGCCGCCCGCTGTGAGCGCGGCTTCAACTTGATGACGTAGTCGCCCGTGTTGGGCTCCGTGATGAAGAAGCCGAGCTGCGTGCCCGTGCGCCGCGAGTAGCTCTCCACGCCCGGCGTCGCTATGATGACTCGTTCCGCCCGTCGCAGCATGGCGTCCGTCTCCGCCAGCGACGTCCCGGGCGGTGTGAAGTAGTCCATGATGATGGAGCCCTCGTCCATGGCCGGGAGGAAGTCCGTGCCAATGTTCTGGTAGAGGAAGTAGGCGACGCCGATGAGCCCCACCGTGACCAGCGCCGGGACGAGGGCATGCCGGACGAACAGGCGCACCACCGCTTCGTAGGTTCGGCCGCTCCATCGCACCAGTCGTCGCCACGCGTCGAGCACGCCGCCCATGTGGCTTGCCGCGAACGCCTTTGCACGATCCCACCAGCTCTGCTTCTCCTTCCCCTCCCGCGGCGGCGCGTGCTTGTGGACGGCCACGGGGACCGCCACCAGCGCCACCCCGTAGGAGACGGCGAGCGTGGCGGCCATGGTGAACGCCAGCGGCTTGAAGAACGCGCCCACCACGCCGTTCACCAGCGCGAACGGGAGCAGGATGATGGTGGTGGAGAGGCTCGAGCCGATGAGGGCCGGCAGGATCTCGCGCACGCTGCTCGACACCGGATCCTCGCGCCCCTCCTCCCGGTAGCGGTGGATGTTCTCGATCACCACGATGGCGTCGTCGGCAATGAGCCCAAGGGCGGCGGCGATCCCGGCCAGCGTCATGAGGTTGATGGTCTCGCCGAAGACGCTCATCGCAAGTCCCACAATGGCCACGGTGAGGGGGATGGCCGCCACGGCGATGAGCGTGAGCCGCCAGTCGCGCAGGAACACCAGGAGCACGAGCGCGGCCAGCAGCACGCCGATGAAGATGGCGTCGCGGGTCCCGCCCACGGAGTTCGCCACGAAGTGCGCCTGGTCGTAGAAATTCGTCCACTGTACGTCCTTCGGCAGCAGGTCGGGCTGGTCGCGGAAGAGCTGGTCCACGCCCGACGCGATGCTCACCGTGTTCGCCGACGGCTGCCGGATCACGTTCACCAGCACCGCCCGCTGCCCGTTCGCCGTGGTGCGGATGTAGGACACCTCATCCGCCACCTTCACCGTCCCCAGCTCCGCCAGCGTCGCGGGCGGCCCCGCCGGGGTGGGAACAGCGAGCTGTTCGAGCGCGCTCAGGTCGTGCACGCGCCCGTTCACCAGCGTGAGGTAGAGCTCGTGGTTCCGCTCGGTCAGACCCGCCGACAGGATGACGTTCTGGTCCCGGATCGCGGATGCCACGTCCCCCACCGCCAGCCCCCGCCCCTGGAGCGCCTGCGCGTCCAGATGCACCTCGAACTGCCGCTGCCGACCGCCCTGGATCTGGACCTGCGAGACGCCCGGGATCCGGATCAGCGCCGGCTTCAGCGTGTACTCCGCCAGCGCCCGGAGCTGGGCCAGCGACTCCGTCTTCGAGGTGAGGGCGTACCCTTCGATGGGGAACACCGCCGGGTTCATCCACTCCACGTCGATCTGCGTTTCCGGCGGGAGCGTGGGCTGGACGCGCTGCGTGGCCGCCTGCACCCGCTGCAGCGCCACCTGCATGTCCGTCCCCCAGTGGAACTGGGCGTCGATCTCGCTCGAGCCCCGGGACGTGGTGGAGCGCACCGTCTGGATCCCCGGCACGCGCAGGATCGCCTCCTCCAGCGGACGCGTCGCCGTCGGCATCATGCGCGCGGCCGGCTCCTCGCCCACGTCCGCGATGACGCGCACCAGCGGGAACGTGACGGAGGGGAAAATGGAGGATGGGAGGCGCATCACGGACCACACGCCCGCGGCCGCCAGGATGCCGAGCAGCAGGTAGACTCCGACGATGCGCCGGCGGGCGCCCTCGACCAGCCTCACGGGCCCGTGGAGCCGGAAGCGTCCGGAGAGGCCTCCGTCGAGTCCGAGGCCTGGACCACCTTCGCGCCATCCGGCAGGCCGACCTGACCGGACACGATCACCGGCCGTCCGGCGCCGAGCCGGGGATAGACGATCTCGACGCGCGTCGAGTCCGCGATCCCGGGAATGACATCCATCCAGTGCGCGTGGTCCGTGGAATCCACCACCGCCATGCGCGTGGTGCCGCTCACGTCGTTGCGGACGACGGCGCCGCGCGGCACCACGGGCGTGTCCCGGTGCCGGCCCACGACGATGGTGGCCGTGCCGAACAGCCCCACGTCCACCGGCGCTCCCGCGCCTACCGCGGCCGTGGAGACATCGACGCGGACGGGGATCGTCATCGACACGCCCGTGTCCGCTGGCAGCACGCTGTGCACGGTTCCCCGCAGCGGCGACCGGCGCCCCACCAGGGTGATGCGCGCTTCCTGGCCGGGGGAGACGCGGCCGATGTCGCTCTGGGCGATGCCCACCACGAACGTGAGTCTGCCCGTCGTCACCACGCTGATGATGCTGTCGCCCTGGCTCAGCCGCTCGCCCGGGCTCGCCGAGCGCGCCGCCACCACACCGCCCCGCGCCACCGTGAGCGGCGTCTGCACCACGTTCTGCCGGGCCACGGAGAGCGCCCGCTGCGCCATCTCCCGCTCCGCGGCCGTGGCGGCCGAGGCCGCCATGGACTGCGCGCCCTGCAACGCGGCGTAGCTGCTATGCGCCACGAAGCTGCCGATCCGCTGGCCTGCCCGGACCCGGTCCCCCACGTTCACAGTGAGCGACATGAGCACGCCGTCGAACGGCGCCCGCATCCGCTCCGCGTTCAGCGCCTTCGTGCTCCCGGGCCCACTCACCGTCTCCCGCATGGTCTGGTAGACGACGGGCGCGATCTGAACCGGCGTCGCCATTCCCGCCGTATCGCTGGCCGCGCTCGCCGCCGCGCCCGCTCCCCCGCCGCCGCCGAAGCAGCCACTGCACGTACCGCCGCCCCCGCAGGCGAAAGCTGCCATGGCGAGCAGGACGAGGGAGCGACGCCCGGGGTGCCTCACGGACCGCTCCATCGGATCAGGCGCGCTCCGGCCTGTCGGTAGTTCATGGCCGCATTGGCCCTCGCGATCTCGGCGTCGATCCAGGAGGTGAACGCGTCCAGCACCTCGAGGGCGGTGCCGCCGCCGCCGCGGTACAGCGCCGTGGCCTCGAGATAGGAGTCCAGCGCAATGGGGACGCTGCGCGTCCGGAGCTGGTAGACGCGGTACAGGTCCTCGAGCTGCTCCATCGCCCGCGCCCACTCCAGGTGCGCCTGCCGCCGGACCACGAGCAGCGAGTCACGCGCCCGACCGGCGCGCAGCTGAGCAGCCTGGATCTGCGCCCGGTACAGGCCGTGGTTCCAGAGCGGCCAGGTGAAGCCCAGCACCGCTTCCACGCCCGCCCCCTGCCCGTTGTTCATCGGCGCCGGCGGGTTGCTCTGGAACGCCGGCTCCCAGCCGCCGTTCAGCGAGATCCAGAGCTGGGGCAGACGGTCCGCCCTGGCCTCGGCAATGGCGGCGGCCGCCACGCCCGTGTCCGCCGCGGCGGCTGCGACATCGGGCGTGGAGAGCCACGGAGCGTCAGCCGCCGATGGCGGCGGAGATGGGGACGGGAGCGGGGTCACGGCCAGGGGCGCCCTCGGGTCCCGCCCCATGAGCGTGTTCAGCTCCACCTGGGCCTCGTCCAGCAGGCGCTCGGCGTCCGCCGTGTTCGCTTCCTCGTTCGCCAGGCGAGTCCGGGTCTTCAGCACGTCGGCGGCTACACCCTCGCCGCCTGCCCGGCGGGCCTGGAGCCATGCCAGGTACTGGCCCAGGCGCTGGATGCCCTGCCGGCGCACCTCGATTTCCCGGCGTTGACGCAGCGCTTCCGCATAGCGCAGCCGGACGTCCAGTTCCACGTCCCGCACCGCCATACGATACCCGGCGGCAGCGGATGTCACCTCGAACCCGGCGCCGCGGACGCCAGCCCGGCGCCGACCGCCGTCGATGAGCGTCTCCTGGACCATGGCCTGGAGCCGGGCTTCACCCGACGCGTACTTCGGGGGCGCTCCGTCTCGCAGGTCACCATCCAGCGCCACGTTGGGCCACATTCGTGCCCTGGCCTGCCGCAGCCGTGAAGCGGCGATTGCCGCCGACGCGGCGGCCACGGGGAGCCCCGCGTTGGCGCGCCGTGCCAGCCGCAGGGCGGCGGCAAGCGTGACAACACTGTCAGACGCTACCAGGTCCGATGGCGCGGTATCGGGTGCGGCAGCAGGTTCCGGCACCGCTTCCTGGCCCCGTGCACCCGCGGGAACGCATGCGATGGCCAGGAGCGCGGCCACGGTCAGCCAGCGCTGGCGCCGCGCTCGGCGCCCGCCGGGGTCAATAGGTCTGCTCGATGCGGTCCACATCGTCCAGGATCGCGGTCGCCACAGATTTTGCCGGTCCGAGATTGTGCGCGCTCACCGCGCTCTGCAGCCGCGAGATCTCGCCCGTGATCCGCTGGTCCAGCGACGCGTCGGCGAGCGTGACGTGGCTCTTCACCGCCGAGTAGCGCTGACGGAGCTCCGAGACTGCACTGTCTGCCTGCGACCACTGCCCTTCCTGCGCGTCGTAGATGACGTCCCGACCTGCCACGTCCATGTACGCGACGTCGATGGGCACGCGCGTGGGGTACGCCTCCATCATGCCGTTGAGGGCGCGACTCATCCGGTTCGCCGACGTGAGCGCCTGATTCCGCCGTTGTTGCTGGACCGCAGCCCGCAGCGTGTCGAGCGCCGTCGCATACGCGTCGAGATCGTTCTGCGCCGGGCCGGTCGCGGCGATGCGCGACTGCAGGTTTGCGAGCGTGTCCACTTTCCCGCTCGCGGCGGACCAGGAGCCGCCCGCGATGTCATCCTGGATGTCTTCCGCCGCGCTCTCCGCCTTCGACAGCACGTCCGGCATGCGCGCGGGCTGTCGTGCCGCTTGCGACCCCGCCGCGGTATTCGCCGGCGCGGACGTGGCGGCCGGTGACGCGGCGTTGTCGCTCGCGTTCTGATTGTTGGCCTGTCCGCCTCCGCCGCACGCCGCCGCACTGGCTACCGTGATCGTCATGAACAGGTTTGTCGCGCGCTTCATATCCGTTCCATCTGCTCCGTCTGTTTGGCCCACGTTCGTGCTCCGGCCCTGCATGGTCCTGAGCGATGCAACGGCAAGACTTGTGACGCCGCTTTACCGCGTGCGCCGGCGACCGTGACCCCGCTCGCGACGCTGCTCGGACTCCTGCTCGGGGGTGTTGCCCGCCATGCCGGCTCACTCCGACAGCAGCGGCCCCGGGTCAGGTGATCGACTCACGATCTCCATGGCCCGTGGCCGCAGCCACGGACGCGGCCGGAATCCGTCAGCCGTTCTCGTGCTCCACCGACACCACCTGCCCGGAGCGCGCGTCCACGTTGACCTCCTGGATCCCGCTCTTCCCCGGCACCACGAACTCGAACGAGTAGATCAGGTGACCGTCCTCGTTCTCCAGCTCGCTCGCCTTCACCCGACTCCCCGCCGGAACCTTCTTCGCCGCGATGGACAGCGCCTGCGCCTCCGTGAGCCGCGCCTGCCGCCGCAGCGCCGCCTGCGCCGCCTCTGCCGCCTCCCCGTGCTCGCCAGCTTCCGCTGCTTCGCCGACTGCCTCGTGCTCGCCCGCCTCCGCCGCCTCAGCCCCCTCCCCGTGCTCGCCAGCCTCGGCCGCTTTGCCCATGGACTCGCGCTCGCCAGCTTCCGCCGCTTCCGCCGCCGGGCCCTCGTGCTCCACCGACAGCACCGCCCCGGTGTTCGCGTCCACGTGGACCTCCTCGATCCCCGGCCGCCCCGGGACCACGATGTCGTACGAGTAGATCAGGCGGCCGCCCTCCCGCTCCAGCTCCTCCGACTTCACAGTGCCGCCCGGCACCCGGGCGCTGGCCGCCGCCCGGGCCTTCACCTCCGGCACCTTCGCGCTCCCGCCGGCCTCCTGCGCGCACGCCGGCGACGCCAGCGCCGCGGCCGCCATCATCGACAACGAAACTCTCAGTATCCGGTTCATGCCTGTTCCTCCCATGAATGGTCTGTCCAAGAACCGGTGACCTTTTCCGTCCGGTCACGAGAGAAAGGTAGCCGGCACATCCTCACAGCCCGTTAACAGCGCCGGGGCGGGCACCACGCCCGTGTGGTGGTGGTGCTGAATCTCGGGGTGGAGCTGAAGGCGCGGGTGCCCGGACGGAGATGAGCGGGGAACGGCGGATCGCTGGTCTCCGCGCTTTCACCCTGACCGGTCGGTCCCATGGAGGCGCTCCGGTCCGAATGGCGGGGACCGCCGGCCGCACCCGCGGAACGCGTCGGGTGCGGACACAACCGTTGGGCCGCCGCCGCTGTCCAACGTTTCGAGGTCCAATCCTCCTGACCAGGTTCCTGATGGCCAACATCAAGGTCGCGTTCCGGAAGCTCCTGAGCACGCCGTTCATCACGGTTGTCGCCATCCTCTCGCTGGCGCTGGGTATCGGCGCCAACGCGGCGATCTTCTCCATCTTCCACGAGGTTCTGCTGCGACCGCTCCCGGTGTCGGAGCCGGGCCGGCTGGTGAACCTCGAGGCGCCGGGGCCCAAGCCGGGGGGGAGCGCGTGCAACGGGGCCGGGGGCTGCGACGTGGTCCTCAGCTACCCCATGTTCCGGGACCTCCAGGCCGCCGAGGGCACGGGGCTCAGCGGGGTGGCCGGGCACCGCCTGTTCGGCGCGAACATCGTCCAGGGTGACCGTACAGAGGATGGGGCCGGGATGATGGTCTCCGGGTCGTACTTCCCGCTGCTGGGGCTGCGGCCCGCCCTGGGCCGCCTGTTCCAGCCCGCGGACGACGCGGTCATCGGGGAGAGCCCGCTGGCGGTCCTGAGCTACGGCTTCTGGCAGGACCGCGTGGGCGGGGACCCCGGCGTGCTGAACCGTACCATCATGGTGAACGGGGCCAGCATGACGGTGGTGGGAGTGGCGCCCCGGGGCTTCGCGGGGACCACGCTGGGCGCCGAGCCGGACGTATTCGTGCCGCTGAGCATGCGGGGCGCGATGGAGCGGTGGCGGGGAGATCGGGAGAACCATGACCTTGAGAATCGGCGGTCGTACTGGATCTACGCGTTCGGGCGGCTGGCGCCGGGCGTATCGCTGGAGCAGGCGGACGCCCGACTGAACCGGGTCTACTCGTCCATCCTCAATGAGGTGGAGGCGCCGCTCCAGGAGGGGATGAGCGAGCAGACGCTGGCCCAGTTCCGGGAAAAGCGGCTGGTGGTGGAGCCCGGAGAGAGAGGTCAGAGCTCCGTCCGCGAGGAGGTACGCAACCCCCTGCTGCTGCTGCTGGGGATCACCGGGCTGGTCCTGCTGATCGCGTGCGCCAACATCGCGAACCTCCTGCTGGCCCGGGGCGCCAACCGGAGCACGGAGATGGCGGTCCGAAGCTCCATGGGCGCCACCCGGGGCCAGCTCCTGCGGCAGCTCCTGGTGGAGGCCATGATGCTCGCCGCGGTGGGCGGTGCAGCGGGTCTCGCCGTGGCGCGTGTGACGCTGGTGGGGATCGGGAGCCTGATCCACATGCCTGCCGATGAGGCGGTGCTCCTGGACCCCCACCTCAGCCCTATGGTGCTGGCCTTCACCTCCCTCGTGGCGCTGGGAACGGGCGTCCTCTTCGGGCTCTACCCGGCCTGGTACGCCACCCGGACCGACCTGGTCTCGTCGCTGAAGAGCGGGACCGGCCAGGCCGCCGGGTCGCGCACGGCCGTCCGGTTCCGGACCGGACTGGTCACCGTCCAGATCGCCCTCTCCATGACCATGCTGGTGGCCGCCGGGCTGTTCATCAAGAGCCTGGCCAACATCAGCCGCGTGGACCTGGGGCTCCGGACCGACAACGTGGCCACGTTCAGCATCGCGCCGCTGTTGAACGACTATGAGCCGGAGCGGTCGGCGGTCCTGTTCGAGCGGCTGCGGGAGGAGCTGGCGGCGCAGCCGGGCGTGTCGGCGGTGACCTCGGCCCTGGTGCCGGTCCTGGAAGGGAGCGCCTGGGCGGCGCGCGTGGCGGTTCAAGGATTCCAGGAGGGCCCGGACGTCGACGATGTGTCCTTCTTCAACGAGGTGGGGCCGGGGTACCTGAATGGTTTGGGCATCCCGCTGATTGCTGGCCGGGAATTCGATCAGCGGGATGGCCCCGATGCGCCGAACGTGGCAATCGTCAACGAGGCGTTCGCCGAGAAGTTCGGCCTCTCGCGGGGCGAGGTGGTTGGCTCGTTCATGGCGATGAACGGCGATTCGCTGGACATCGAGATCATCGGGCTGGCCCAGAACGCCAAATACAACAGTGTGAAAGACGAAGTCCCGCCCCTCTTCTTCACCCCACACCGGCAGGATGCACGCCTGGGGATCCTCAATTTCTATGTCCGGACGGCCGGCGACCCCGGCCCGATCCTCCGCGCCATCCCGGACGTGGTGCGACGCCTCGATTCCAACCTTCCGGTGTCGAACCTCAAGACACTGGAACAGCAGGCCGTGGAGAGCGTGGCCATGGACCGGTTGATCAGCATCCTGACCACGTCGTTCGCCGTCCTGGCCACGCTCCTGGCCGCCATCGGACTCTACGGCGTGCTGGCCTATACCGTGACCCGGCGTACCCGGGAGATCGGGCTCCGCATGGCGCTGGGCGCCGACACCCCACGGGTGCGCCGGCTGGTGCTGCGGCAGGTGGGCGTCATGTTCGCGCTGGGCGGCGGGATGGGCCTCGCGGCCGCCCTGATGCTGGGACGTGCCGCCGGGTCGCTCCTCTACCAGCTCGATGGCTACGACCCCGGGGTCGCCGCGTCGGCCGCCGTACTCCTGGCCATGGTGGCGTTCGGCGCCGGCTACGTACCGGCGTTCCGGGCGTCCCGGGTCGATCCCATGGAGGCGCTCCGGCACGAGTAGCGGGGCCCGCCGGTCTGACCTTGCACCGTCAACGACCCGCCGGGACATTGATGGGATGGCGAGGAGTTCTCCCGGACGCCCCGGACTTCGGCGTCCTAGCCTACGAAGTGGGCGTCGAACAGGGAGAGTTGGAGCTCGCCGGCCAGCGCATCGAGATCAATCAGCGGGCCCGCAGTGGCCCGGGTCCGGGCTCGTCACGCTGAAGGCGGGGTCGCCGATCGCGTCGAGGTCATCGATCGTCACGCGCCCGGTGTCCACCCGCATGCCAGAGCCGAGCCGAGCCGAAAGATGGTTCGCTGTAGCGAAGCGGGCGCAAGTACGGGCAAGCAGACGCCGACTCCCGGCCCGCACCTGTGCCTTTGAGGGCGCGGACGGCCGATGCCGCCCCGCGTGTTGGTGCCCGCCCATGTGAGCAGTCGAGCCGGAGCGCCCGGTTGCCTGCAGAGCGCAGCGGGCGCAAGACCCCCGGCAAGCGGAGGCCGACTCCCGCGTCACTGCGCCGCCCCAGGCCTGCGCTGGAAACGGCTCGGACTGCGCCAGAACGTTTGGGACCTGATCGAACGCCACGGCGTCGTCCTTTGTCGTGGCCGGGCCGGCGCTCCTGGTCCGCTCCCAGCCGACCGGATTGCCGCCGGAGGCTGCCGATAGTATCGTTGTATACGATGAGTGATACCAATGAACCGGAAGGCCTCCCCTCAGGACGGTTCGTGCTCCGGATCGCGCCGCGGCTGCACGCGCGGCTGCGGCGAGAGGCGGCGGAGGCCGGGATGTCGCTGAACGAATACTGCGCGCGGAAGCTGAAGGCGTCGGGGCCTGGAGGCGAGGGGCCTGCGTGGGAGGTGGTGGAGGCGACGCGGGACGTGTTCGGCCGGGAGCTGGTCGGGGTTGTGGCGTACGGTTCGTGGGCGCGAGGGGAAGCGATGGACGCGTCGGACCTGGACGTGCTGCTGGTGTTGGAGCCCGGAGCGGAAGTGACGCGGGAGCGGTATCGGTGCTGGGACGCGGCGGCGCCGGCTCGGGAGGGGCGGATGGTGGAAGCCCACATCGTGGCGCTGCCTTCGGAAGTGGAGCGTTTGACGGGATTGTGGGCGGAGGTCGCCGTGGACGGCGTGGTGCTGTTCGAGGTCGAGCATCGGCTGTCGCGTTACCTGTCCAAGGTGCGCAGGAGATTGCTGGAGGGTGAGCTGGTGCGCCGGGAGTCACACGGGCAGCCGTACTGGACGGAGGTGGCGTGATGCACAACCCGGATCTGGCGGCGGACTACATCCAACGCGCGGCGGTCCGTCTGGACGCCGTGGCCGTGCTGTTCGCGGCGGAGAGCTGGGCGGACGTGGTGCGGGAGTCGCAGGAAGTGGTGGAGCTGGCGTTGAAGGCGCTGCTGCGCTCGTGCGGGATCGAGCCGCCGCGCATCCACGACGTGTCGGAAGTCCTGCTGCGGGAGGCATCGCGTCTGCCGGAGAGAGTGCGGGGGGAGTTGGAGCGGCTGGTGGCGACGTCGCGTGAGCTGCGGCGGGACCGGGAGCTGGCATTCTACGGCGCGGAGGATCTCACGCCGTCGGGGTTCTACGGGCGGCCCGACGCCGAGCGGGCGCTGGAGGGGGCGCGGCACACGGTGGCGGTGGTGCGGGATGGGATGCCGGCGTGAGCGCGGCGGCGCCATCGCCGGTCGATCGCGCGGGCCAAGCTTTCGATCCCCTTCGCGTCTCGCCCGACAACCGGCGGTTGGTCGCTCATGCCTGTGTGGCCGGGGCGGCGCTGTGTCGAGCCTGAACCGGCGTCGTACGATACCGGGTCGTTAGGGCGTGGCCTCCACCACCTCACCGGAAGGCGTCGGTGACGTGCCGGCCCTCATCTCCTCCTTCGTGGAGCACACCACCCTTTGCCCAACCACCGTCAGGGCGAAATCGAGACCGACATCACGCCCGAGGCCGAATCTGACCGGGACACCGAGCCGCCCCTGGCCTCGTTCCACTTCGGAGGATTCTCCACGGGCGCTAAGAAGCCTTCCCATGCCGGCAGCCTCTGGGCCCGGAGGAACGGCGACAGCGACTCCACCTGGCCGCAGACGTGGTCTTCCGGGTCGACCACCACCGTGGTCACGTCGATCCACTGCCCCAGCGCGGCATCCCAGTGCAGGAGCCGGAGCAGGTTCTGGTCCTGGAAGCTGACGCCCGAGTAGTCGATGCAGATCTCTTCAACGCCATGATGAAACAGGACAGCCGGACCGCTGGGAGGGCCCCGACGCGCGCTCAGCCCTCCACACGCAACGCCCCACTGGCCGTGGCGCTGGCGCTCGCCCTGGCGTGGACGGCCTCGTGCCACGAACCCGAGACGGGCGGCCGGCGGACCGCCACAACCTCGGGCACGGCCGCCTCGGGCGCGGCAGGGTCAGGCGCGACCACGTCTGGCGTCGACCGGGCCGACAGCGCGGGCGCTTCCGCTTCCAACCGCTCCGGGGACGCGGACTCCGCCGCCGCCGTCATCCGCCGCTACTACGCCGCCATCGCCGCCGGGCGGTACCGCGAAGCGTACGACCTGTGGGGCGACGGGGGTCGGAACAGCGGGCAGACGTTCGATGCGTTCAGCGCGGGTTTCCGACACACCGCCCGGGTGAGCGTGGCCATCGGCGCCCCCGGGCGGGTGGAGGGGGCCGCGGGGTCGCGCTACGTGGAGATCCCCGTGGTGGTTCGCGCGCTCACGGATTCGGGGGTGCGGCAGCGGTTCGAGGGCACGTACACGCTGCGGCGTGCGGTGATCGAGGGTGCGAGCGCGGCGGACCGCCGCTGGCACCTGTATGCCGGCCAGCTGGAGGCAGCGCGCTGAGGTGGAGCGTCACCCCCAGGCGTCCAGGAGGCGCCGCACCAGCACGATCTGGCCGACGTGGTAGGCCGTATGATCCACCACCAGGAGAAGCTCCCGGACGTGAGTCTGCCCGGACCCCCACGGCACGGTGGCGAACAGGTCGAACGCGGGGTCGAGGACCAGCGCCTTGAACGCGTCCACGTCGGCGCGATACGCAGCGATGCTCTCCTCCCACGCCGCATCGGACGCGGGCACCGGCGAGGCGGGCCACTAGTCGCCGCGCCAGCTGGGCTCGCGCTAGTCCGAGTCGCGGCAGAAGTCCAGGATGTCGCGCTGGGCCTGGCGGATGTACTCCATCAGCTCCCACACGGGGTGCGGTGAGCCCCGGGGCCGCTCGTCGCGGAGCGCGGCCGGGAGGTCGGCGACGGCCGAATCGCAGCGCGCGTTCGCTTCCTGCCAGTCTCCGGCACTCGCCCCTGAGATCGATCTGCTCCGAAAGAGCAGGCCGTAGATATGCTCGCCGCCTTCGGTGATGAGCTCCACATGTCCTGGCTCGCTCCAGAGCTGGAGCGCGAGGATGCCATGGACGCGCTCCAGGCACTGCGCGATCTCGCTTCATCCGACGAGCTAGTTACAGACGACGGGCTCCGCCATCTGATCGACCGCCTCCACGAACGCGGCTGAACCGGGAATGTGGGCGAGACGATCTCCACGGCGGCCCGCGCGGATCGGTTGGTAGATCCCGGACGGGTCCGAAATCCGCTTCTCCGGCGTCCGGTCAGGCGCCTGGCGCGGCTTTGTCGGGGGCGCTGAGCGACAGGACGTAGGCGGCCAGATCGGCGATCTCGGTGTCGGTCAGGGTGGCGCCGCCCATGGCTGGCATGGGGGCCGGGTGGCGGACGGGTCTGGGCACGCCGGTCCGGATGAGGGCCTCCACCTGCTCCCGGGTGGGGCGGGCGTCGAAGTGGAGCCAGGCGTCGTCCGTGAGGTCGGGGGCCAGCGGCGTCCCCTTGCCGTCGGCGCGGTGGCAGGAGAAGCAGGCGCCCTTCCCCTTGAACAGCGCCTGCCCAGCGGCGGGGTCGGGTTCCTGTCCGCGGGCGGCGGCCGGGAGGATCGCCAGAGCGGCGAGGGTGAAAGCCAGCGCCGGAATCGTGGGGGTCGCGCGTTGCATGATCTCCTCCGTGTCGTCGCTCAGAATGCCGAAACGAAGCCGCCCACGAACCGGAAGGCCTCGCGGTCCAGGTCGTACTGAATCTCGCTCGTCAGCCGGAGGTTGCGGGCCAGCAGGTAGTTTCCGCCGAACGCGGCGGACCGGTACCGCTCCAGCAGTCCCTCCTCGCCCTGGCGCACGGTGAAGATGGGCTCGTCGGCGCTCACGTGGTTGTAGAGGGCGGTGAAGAACACGCGGCCGCCGGGCCCGGCCGGCCCCCAGATGAGCTCGGCCAGGGCCATGTCCACGCGGGTGTCGGTGGGCCCGATGGCTCCGAAGAATGGCCGGTCGTCGAGGCGACGCAGGTACTGACCGTTCAGCTCCAGCCCCGGCGCCACCTGGAGCGTCGCGTCCGGACCGAACACGCGCATCGTGCTGGTGACGCCGTCGGCCTTCTCGCGGCCGTAGTAGGCGAAGGCGCCGAGCCGGAGCGGTCCGAAGCCCTGGGAGAAGCGGGCGCCGAGGTTCTTGGCGTTGTCGGTGTCGTACACTTTCGCTTCGCTGGCCGCGCCAATGCCCTGACCGTTCACCACCTGGACGAAGAGGTCGCCTCCGTCCCACGGGGAGTAGGCCGCCATGAGCCCCCGGTCATAGGTCAGGTCGGCCCGCACGTCACCGACGCGGACCCGGTAGGCCTGGTAGTCCTCGAACTCGAGCCGGAGCTCCCGCTTGAAGAGCGGGTCCGAGACCTGGAACTGCCCCACCATCAGGTTTACGGGCGAGCCGAACAGGTCGCTGAACTGGACGTACGCGTCCTCCAGCCCGGCCACCTCACCCCGCTCCGACAGGAAGAAATACATGTAGTAGCTGACGGTGGGGGTGATCTGCCCGCCCGAAAGCAGCTTGATCGCCCACGGCGTCAGGAAGTCCGCGGTCGGGGTCTCGCCGCCCGACCGCACCTGGGCGTACCCGTCGAAGCGCACGGCCAGCGGGAGGTCGTCCATGAGCTGGAGGAGCTCATCCCCCGTGTCCACGCCATTCACCGGCTCCTCGCCCACGGCGAACTGGAACCCGTTGGCGGCGAAGTTCTGGCCCGTCTCGTTCAGGCGCGGGACGGGCGCGTGGCAGACGGCGCAGGACACGTTGTATTTCCGGGCGAACGCGGGGATCGCTTCCGCTTCTCTCGGGGACGCGACCACGAGGAGCAGCAGCACGACCGCGCCGCTGGCGAGTCCGAGGATGGCCTTCCTTAGCATCATGCCTCCAGCCGTAATGGATGTTACCGCTGACGCTAGGCCACGGACGTAGGAAGCACCATCCGACAGATGTAGGGGTTCGCGCTCGGAGAGCCGTCCGCGGAGGCGAGATCGGCCTTCCGGAACGGCTTTCGGGAGGGGCCGCTTAGGACGAGCCTGGCCACCAGCTCGTCCCTCCGCGGGCCGCCAAAAGAAAGAACCGCTCCCGCGCCGGGAAAGCGGCGCGGGAGCGGCAGAGGTCCATCGCTGCGGACGTCAGGCCATGTCTTCCTCCCGGCGCCTTCAGCCCACGACGCCCAGCGCCAGCAGTCCGCTGCCGAGGAGCAGCCACGTCGAAGGGTGCAGCCCAGCGGGTCCGTGCACGCGAACGCGAAGCTCAGCCCCGATCCCGAGTGGTCCGTGCCGAAAACCAGGTCCAACGTCGACGTCGCCAGCGAGATCTGAGCGTTCACAGCCGCCGCGAACACCGTTGCATCCAGCCCGTACGTGAATTGGTTCGTCAGCGTCCCGCCCGTCGCGCTCGTAACGGCGGACGCCTGGCCGTACTCGTCGATCCCGGACGAGGCCGAGTTGAACGCGATCACCGTCACGCCCTTCGCGTTCAGCGCATCGATCGCCTGCGCCTGCGCGGTCGTCGCGGTGTCCGACGGCGCGTCGCCGAACCACACAGCCAGCCGCTGCGACCCCGCGCGCCACCCGGCGGTGTTCGCCATCTGCTGCAGCGCGTAGAAGTTCCCCTCCGCGGTTGCTGCTGCTCCAACGGGCCTGATCGCGCAGGATCCCGAGGGGCCGCCCGTGTGCGGAGTCGAGCCGGAGCGCCCGATGATCCGTAGAGCGAAGCGGGCGCACGTACCGGCAAGCGGAGGCCGGCTCCCGCCCTTCGCACCTATGCCTGGAGGGCACGGACCGCCAATGCCACCTCACGTGTCGGCGCCCGCCCGTGTGCGGAAACCCGCTCCCGCAGACCGGCCGTTCTGCACGGAATGGCGCGGATAACTCGAGTTCACGCCTCTGTCGCCCGCGCATTGTGCTATGGGGTGTGCGACGCTCTGGCTGTCTCAGGCGATTCCCAATCTGAACGAGCCACCGTCAGAACGATCCCACCACCTCGACGCTGATTCCCGCCCGCTCCTTCCCCGCAGGCTTCTTCCCCACCTGGATCCGGACGTCCATGTCGAGCGCGTTCAGGAAGCGCTCGAGGCGCTCCATACTGAAGCGGGCAAGCTTCCCCCGCACCAGATCCGAGACATCGGGCTGAGCAACCCCGAGCAGGTCAGCGGCTTCGGTCTGCTTCAGGCCGCGCGCTTTCAGCTCCTTCCGAATCGCTCTGGCAAGCTCCGCCTTCGCAAGACGCTCTTCGGCGTCCCGCAACCCCATGTCGGCGAATACGTTCCCGCTGCTCCCGCGTACTGTAGTCTCCTCGTCCATCTCAACCTCCGAACCGTCGCTTATGGTCTTCGGCGGCGGCCTCAAACCTGGCCCGCACCCGGTCCTTCACGTGCTTCGGCGTGGAACGCCCGGATTTCGACTTCTTCTGGAATACGTCCAGCACATAAACGGCATCCTCGAACGCCACCGTGTACGCGGCCCTGTAGGTGTCCCCGTCATGATCCTCAACCAGCTTCATCACAGCGTTCGGCAGCCCTTCGCCGAACGGCCGCGCACCCTCCGGCGTGTCGCCGTACTGGGCATCCAGCAATGCCGAGCCGAAAACGTCCTTCACGTCTTCAGGCATTCCGCGGATATCCTTCTGGCTCGAACCGATCCAGATGAGCTGCTTCCTACTCGAGACCGTCATCGCTCAATACATAGCACCATTGCTATACCCCTGCAACGGTATTGAGGGTCCGTAGCATGGCCGATGACGAGCTGGGCTGAATACCACCGGGCCGCTCAGGGGTGTCGCGGCGAAGTATTCGCCTTCCGTCCGCCTATCCGTCTTCTCCACGATCTCGAAGTAGCGCGCGCAGAGGCAGACCGCCCGGGTGGTCCGGATACCGCCCGATCACGGCGCGGATCTCATGACGCGTGGTGAGGTCGCGGCTGAGCGCCGTGGCGACCGCCTCTCTCAGCTCCCCTTTGCTGATCGAGGTTGCAATGTCCAGAAGCGTTCGAGCCGGTGTGGTAATGGGAATTCCCTCGAACGTCGTGATGTCTTGCGGGAGGATCTGGTCGTCGTGAATGCGAACCCTCAACGGCACCCGCTCGTCATCGCTGTCGTGAACCGGACCATGGAAGCCTCCGCACGTCAGGAGTGGATCGACAGCGACACGATATGGTTCCGCATGCGGCCGGTCCATGGCCCAATGGGACGAGACGGCGCCCGGCCGGAACCTGAGAAGCGCGCCGTGATCGAATACCACCGCCGTGCCGTTTCGGGACCGCCTGGTCGGATTCAAACACTGGAAGCACACCGCGTACGGCGAGCAGGCCATCGACATGATCGCGGCTTTCGGGGACGACCTCGACACGTCGTGGCTCGGACCTGAGCTGGAACGAGAGGATTCAATGGACGCCCTCGAGGCGCTCAGACAGCTCGCCTCCTCACAGGAGCGGGTTACCGATCAGGTCCTCAGGGATCTCATCGATGACCTGAACCGTCGCGCCTGAACCGCCGGTCTCGTTTCGGGTACGATCTCGTACCTATCGTCAGGAGGGTATCGCGCCAGGAGGTCATGATGGGCGAAATGAACAAGCCAGATCTCAGCGAGAAGTGGCAGATCCGCCTCGAACGGATCCGCCGCTCGCAGGCGCGTACGGATACGCGCGGGATGACGCGCCCGCCTCGCGACCCGGAGGAACGCGAGTTCCTGAAGCGGGTGGGGCAGGAAGGGCCGTTTGTCGAAGCAGGCAAAGGGCGAGCGAAGAAGGGCCGATAGCCACACACGAAATAACGGCGGAGTGAGCATTTTTCCGTCTCACTCCGCCGCTTTCTGTATCCTGCCCTTGCCCTACTTCCTCAAATGGAGCCGGCGGGAGTCGAACCCGCGTCCGCGAATAGATCCCTCAGCGCTTCTACGTGCGTAGTCCGCCTTCTTGTTTTCTCACTCGATCATCGGCACGACGGACGGCCGTTCACGAGCCAGCCACTCTGCTTTCTCGCTCCCGGCGCGGTGGCCTCGCCGGATAGCCAGCCCGATTCAATCGTCGCCTGAAAGCTGGACCTCGGGCCGGGTCCCTGCTCCAGACGGGCACGCAAGGGTTACTTACGCAGCCAGCGCCAGGTTATCGTTGGCACTTGTGGTGTTTTTCCGCTGTTTTACGAGGTGACGGAAACCTCGGCACGCAACGCCGACTTCACTAAACACGTCGAATCCGTGTCGGCCCCGGACCCCGAAAGTATAGCGAAAGGTGCCCCGGGACTCAACCCCCACGGGGCGGCCGAATCTCCCGCAGCAGGTTGATCCGGCTGGCCGCGCACGCTGCGCCGAAGCCGTTGTCGATGTTGACCACCGTGATCCCGGCGGCGCAGCTGTTGAGCATTCCGAGGAGAGGCGCGAGCCCGCCGAAGGATGCGCCGTATCCCACGCTGGTGGGCACCGCGATGACGGGGGATGCGACGAGGCCACCCACCACGGACGGCAGGGCCCCTTCCATTCCGGCCACGACGATCACGACCGCGGCCTGGCGGAGGACGTCGAGCTGGGAGAGGACGCGGTGGATGCCGGCCACGCCGACATCGTAGAGGCGGTCCACGGGATTCCCCAGGGCCCCGGCCGTGACGACGGCTTCTTCGGCCACGGGGATGTCGCCCGTTCCGCCGGTCACCACGAGGATGGTGCCTCGCACGCGATGGCCGGCGGCAGTGGCGGAGTCGGCCGAGATCACGGCCGCGGGGACGTGGAAGATCCGTCCGAGCGTGTTGGCGCTGCCCTGGGGGAACTCGCGGCCCAGCGCTTCCAGGGCGGGCTCCTCGAGCCGGGTCACCAGCAGGCCGTCGCCGCGGTCCACGAGCCGGCGCGCGATCTCCAGGAGCTGGGGCAACGTCTTTCCCGGCCCGAAGACCACCTCCGGCTGCCCCTGTCGAAGCGCCCGGTTGTGGTCGAGGCGGGCAAACGGCTGTCCGGCGGGACCGCCCTCCGGAGCGCCGCCGTCCACCTCTTCAATGGGCAGCAGCGACAGCCGCTCCAGCGCCACCGCTGGCGTTTCCTCACCCGATGCGACCCGGGCGAGCAGCTCGAGGACGCGGTCCCTCATCCCGGCACCGCAACACGGGCGGCTGCGCCCGTCCAGGCGCCGGCGTCCGTGTCGCGGCCGCCCCCCGCCTGGAATGCGGCGTCCGCGTACGCCGCCAGCCGCTCCTCGACTTGCCGCAGGGATCGCACCTGGAACAGCTCCTGTCGCAGCGCCCGTCCATCCGGCAGCCCCCTGGTGTACCAGCCGAGGTGCTTGCGGAACTCGATCATGGCGCGGGCTTCGTCGCCCCCGAAGGCGATGGCATTGCGCGCGTGCTCGAGCACGGTGGCGAAGCGCTCGGCCACCGGCGGCTCGGGCGGGATCGGCTCGCCGTCCAGCGCGGCACGACACTCCCGGAAGATCCAGGGGCGGCCATGCGACGCGCGGGCGATCATGATGCCCGCGCACCCCGTCTCGTCGCGCATCCGGACCGCGTCCTCTCCCCTGCGAACGTCCCCGTTCCCGATCACCGGCACCTCCACCGCCTCTACCACCGCGGCGATTTCGCTCCAGTCCGCCTCGCCGCCGTACATCTGCGTCCGTGTGCGGGCGTGCAGCGTGATGACGCGAGCGCCCGCGTCCTCGCAGCGGCGGGCGATTCCCACCGGATCCCGCGTCTCCTCGCTCCACCCGCTCCGGATCTTCACGGTGGTGGGAGCGCTCGTCGCGTTGGCCACGGCGCGGATGATGGACTCCACCAGATCCAGGTCGCGGAGACAAGCTGACCCGCCGTTTCGCTTGACCACCTTCTTGGCGGGGCAGCCGAAGTTGATGTCCACGAAGTCCGGGGCGTACGTCTCCTCGACCAGCGCGGCCGCTTCGGCCATGGCGCCGGGGTCCGCCCCGAAGATCTGCACACCGATGGGGCGCTCGGCTTCGTGGAAGCGGAGGTATTCGTGCGTGCGCTCGCTCCCCCGGCGCAGTGCTTCGGCACTGACGAACTCGCTCACGAGCACGTCCGCGCCGAAGCGGCGGCAGAGACGCCGGAAGGGCGATTCACTGACGCCCGCCTGCGGAGCCAGGTACAGCGGGGTCGTCGTTCGGAAGATGGCGTCAATGGGGTCTTGCATGGCCGGGAATCTAACGCCGTTGGAAGAGTGGCTCAATCGCCGTAAGTGGCCGTTTTGACACCCTTTGTGCGCGTCCTTATCTTTCCGCGCTCCACATGCGGGACAGGAGGAATAGATGATACTGCGCGAGTTTTTCGATAAAGAAGTGGTCGACCTCGAGTTGAAGGGGGAGACCAAGGACGAGATCCTGAAGGAGCTCATTGCGCTTCTCAACCTGGATGAGAAGAGCGAGGGGATCCTGTTCAAGATGCTGAAGCGACGGGAGAACCTCGGCTCCACGGGGATCGGCCACGGCATCGCCATTCCCCACTGCCGGTCGCTGGTGGTCAACCGCTTGCGGATCGCATTCGGGCGGAAGCCCGACGGTGTGGACTACAAGGCGATCGACGACAAGCCCGTGTACAATTTCTTTCTCATCGTCGCGCCACCGCTCGAAGTCAGCAACCAGTACCTGCCGGTGCTGGGCAAGATCGCCCAGTTCGCCAAGGAAGCGGATGTGCCCGAGCGGCTTGGCGAGCTGAAGAGCGAGGACGACTTCCTGGCGTTGCTGCAAGAGAAGGCCATCTAGGAGAAGCGATGCATCCCCAGCTGGAGATCCTGCTCCAGATCCAGGACCTGAAGGCGCAGCAGCGCGAGCTCGCTGCGGGCGCGAGCGAGCGCCAGGTCCAGGAGGAGGAATTCAATCTCGACCCCGAGATCGCCATCGAATCACTGGGCGAGAAAGTGGCCGAGCTCGAAGCCGAGCTCGAACCGACGGTGCGCAAGCGCTACGATCGGCTCGCGACCGCAATCAGTCGCACGGTTGTCCCGGCCATAAACGGCACGTGCTACGGCTGCTTCGTTTCGGTGGCCACGGCAGTGGCTTCGGATCCGGCCGAGCGCGAGCGACTCCGCACGTGCGACCACTGCGGGCGCTTCCTCTACTTCGTCACCTGAACCGTCCGCCCCGGCGCCAGCGGCCGCCCTCGCGACCGTGAGCGGGACACGCCGCGCGCCGTGAGCGCACTGTCCCGTGCGGAGCATGAAGAGGCGCCCACCCCCACGCGGTGCGGGCGCCTCTGCTCTGGGCCGAACGCGCCGACCAGGGCTACTTCGCCACGATCATCTTCATGATCTGTCGCCGCCCGTTCACGATCAGCTGGACGTAATAGATCCCGGACGCGACCTGCCGACCATCAAGGTCGTGGCCGTCCCAGAACGCTTCCTTCTCCCCTGGTGTGTCGTAGCTCAGCCTTCTCACCTGGACTCCGTTCCCGTCCGGGTGGTCCAGGGCGGTCGGATACGCAACGAGCTGCTGGAGCACGTTGTAAACCGCCATGGTGACCACCACCGGGTGACCCTCATCGAAGAGCCTCGGATCCAGCCGGAACGGGATCCGGGTCGTCGGATTGAACGGGTTCGGATAATTCTGCTGTAGCTCGAACCCGGAGTCCTCGGTGCGGGCTGGCGCGTTGTCCCTGGGGTCCTGCGCCGTCAGTGCAACAGGCTTGAAGGCGAGGACCGACAGGAAGAGAACGCCGACAAAGATGCGGCGTTTCATGGTCCCCTCCGCACGATCCGACTGTGCAGTAGCAGAGTGTTCGATACCCCTCCATAACGACAGGCGATGCCGCAGGTTCGTCCCACATAGTAGGCGCCACCAGGCGGCCCGGTCAAGACTGCGGAACGCGCCTCCCTGCCGGCGTTCGTACGGTCACCCCCGCGCGATCGAAATACTCGAGGAGCGGGATCAGGCTCTTCCGCGAAACCCGGACCACTTCCTTGAAATCGACCGGCGTCAGACCTTCCCTGCCGCCCAGGCGCCGGCGCAGCTCGACCGTGACCTCCCGGACCACGTCGGCGTGGGCGTAAAGCCGGTGCTCGATACGGACGATCGTCCCCGCTTCGCAGAGGAGCCCGACCAGGTCCTCGAGGTCGGCGGCGTCCTGCACCGCAGCGCTGAGCTCGTCCAGCGATACCAGGGCGACACCGGCCTCGCGCACCGCGTCGACGATCCGGTCCCGCGTGGCTCTCTGGGCGCCCGTGAGCGTGGGCTCGTGCCCGGGCGCGGCGATCCGCCCCTGCCGCTTCACGGCGGCGCCCGTGGCGAGCGCAGCGTCGAGCGCGTGGTCCACCAGGGCGGCGTCGGGATCGCCGGGAACGGCCTTCAGGACGCGTTGCCGGAGCTCAGCCAGGTCCATCCCGGTGTGCAGCGGGTGCTCGCGGTGGTACGCGTCGAGCGCCTGCAGGAGAGTCGTCCGCACGAACTCCGCCGCCGCCGGGTCGAATACGCGCTCGCGCACGGAGACCGCCCCGAGCGTGTCCAGCGCGGCCATGACATTGGCGGGTGACTGTCCGGTCCGGAGGGGAAGCGCATCCGGCCTGATTCCCGCCGCACCCGCGCCGGCCAGGATGGCGCCCACGCTGGCGTCGGGTGCGCCGCCCATCAGCGCCTCGTGCACCGCCCGCTCCGAGTCGCGTGGGCGACGGCGGGGCGCGGCCGGGTCCAGGACGATCCCGCCGGCGATGGTCGTGACGGGCGAGTAGGAGCGAATGACCACGCGGTCGAGGGCGCGGGCCACCAGCGGCGCCTCGAGTCGCAGCTGGGCGAGTGCGGTCTGGCCCGGGTCCAGGCGGCGGGCGTCCCCGAGCAGAACGCGGGCCATGGCTTCCGCAGTTCCGAGATGCACGCGCACCCGCTGTCCGTCCTCGATGGCCCAGGCCGATTCCGGGAGCACGCGCAGCCGCAGCGTCACGCGCGACGACTCGACCCAGCCGGCGTCGGACACGAGCACCATTCCCCGCTGGACGTGGTCCAGGTCCACCCCGCCGAGCGCCACGGCGGCCCGTTGCCCGGCGGAAACGCGTGCCACACTGCCGCCGTGGACCTGGAGGCCGCGCACGCGGGCGTGCACGTCGCCGGGGAGGAGGCGAACGGTGGCGTCGCCTTCCAGCGACCCGGACCAGACCGTCCCGGTGACCACGGTACCCGTGCCGTGGACCGAGAACGCGCGGTCCACGGGCATCCGGAACACATCGCCGGCGTCGCCCCTCCCCTCGCCCGCGCGCCCCACGAGGGTCGCTCGCAACGCCTCGAGGCCCTCCCCCGTGACCGCGGACGTGGCGATCATGGGCGCGCCCCTGAAGCGGGTGGCGCTCAGCGTCTCGGCCACTTCTTCCCGCACGAGGTCCAGCCAGGCCGGCTCCACCAGGTCCAGCTTCGTCAGCGCGACCACCGCCTCCGGGACTTCCAGCAGCTCGGCGATGGCGAGGTGCTCGCGCGTCTGCGGCATCACGCCCTCATCCGCGGCCACGACCAGCAGGAGCAGGTCCACGCCCGTGGTCCCGGCCAGCATGTTCCGGATGAAGTCCTCGTGACCCGGGACGTCCACGATCCCGAACGTCCGCTCGCCGACGTCCAGGTGTGTGAAGCCCAGATCGATGCTGATGCCCCGACGCTTCTCCTCGGGGAGCCGGTCGGTGTCCGCGCCCGTCAGCGCCCGGATGAGCGCCGTCTTGCCGTGGTCGATGTGACCCGCGGTCCCGATCACGCCCCGGATCACGGCGACGCCACCCCCGCCCCCACCGCGTCCGCCAGGAACTGCAGCGAACGGAGCGAGCCGTGCTCCACCAGGTGGTAGCTCAGGAAGCGTGACAGAAGCTGCCAGTGCGCCACTGTCCGTTCCAGCGGCACCGCTTCGCCCGCGCACAGGCGGATGAGGTCCTGGCGCGCCGGCTCCGGCAGCACCCGACCCCCTCCGCCCCCCCCGCCGCACGCGGGACAGAACACGCCACCCGCGCCATAGTCGAGGAAGAGATCGCCGGCCGGGAGCGGGGAGCCGCAGACCACGCACCGGTCGAGGGAGGGGGCGAACCCGAGCGTGGCAATCAGCGCCCATGCCTGGGCCAGCGCTTCGGCTTCCACGCGCTCCGGCGGGGCCTGCTGGAGCGCATCCAGCCCCTGTCGGATCCGGGTGAAGACTTCCGGCGCCGGCTGCTCGCTGGCCGTGCGGAGCGCGATCTCGGCCAGCAGGGAAGCGCCGCCGAAGCGGACCAGGTCATCCCCGAGGCGCTGTCGTGGCCGCTGGAGCTCGAACTCGCCGAGCGTGTGGAGGTCCCGGTTCGGGCGCAGGTGGAAGGAGGCGATGCCATCCGTGAACGGCTCCAGCACGCCGCCGTAGCGGCTCTTCGGCCGGCGAGCCCCCTTCGCGATCACCGACTGCACTCCGTGCATGCGGGTCAGGAGGCGCAGGATCTTGCTGGTCTCGCTGTACGGAAACGCCTGCAGGATGACGGCGTCCACGATGACGAGGGGCATGTCAGCCGCCCGGGAGCAGGCGCTCCTTCAGCGCTCGGATCTTCCGCTCCATGGCCTCCTTCTCCGGCCCCGCTTCGGCGGATTCCAGGCCGGTCTGGAGCCTCGCGATCTCGATCAGCTCGTCACGCGTTCGCCGCCGCCGGTAGCCGGGCGCGGCCGCCACGAAGATGCCGGCTGTGGCCATGGCGAGGAAGGCGACGAGGAGCGCCGCGCCGGCCGCGCCGTTCGCCGAGATCGGCGCCCGGCCACCCGCCGCCGGCATCCCCGCACCGCTCCCGGCGTCGCCCGCGATGCCGCCGCCGGACAGCGCGCTGGCCACGGCCCCCGCTTCCGCATCGGGCCCGACCTGGATGATGTAGTCGTCCACGGGCCCCTGGCCACCGCGCACACCGGGGCCGAGGTACATGGAGCCGTTGTAGCGGATGGCCCCGAAATAGAGCGCCGAGTCGGCCATGGGGATGTCGAAGCGGAACGTCCCGTCCGCCGCGGTGCTTCCCGTCGCCACGGCCTCACCGCCGCCCGCCCCCACCTTGTGGATGGCCACGGTCACGTCCGGCAGCGGCTCCCCGTCAGGCCCGCGGGCGATGCCCGCCAGGTGCTGGGCCGCGGCCGGCGAGGCCCAGAGCACCGCAGCCGCGATCAGGAGGGCGGGGCGGGGGCGGCGGGGGCTCACGGCGTGAAGCGCCCGAAGTCTTCGGGGTGCAGTCGCCGGAGGTACTCTTTCAGGTCCTCGGGCGGCGTGAGCTCGTCCTCGGCCTCCGACAGCTCCTCCTCCGGAGCTTCGGCTTCGAAGTCGGACCCTTCGGAGATCTCGATGGACGTTTCCTCCAGGAGGTCGTCCGTGGTGTAGATCACCGCGTCCATGCGGAGCGCCATGGCGATGGAGTCGGACGGGCGGGCATCGAGGCTGAAATACTCGCTGTCCCGCGCAATGATCATCTCCGCGTAGTAGGTGTTGTCCACCACTTTCGTGATGATCACGCGCTGCAGCTTCCCTCCCAGGCCGGTGATGGCGGAGGCGAAGAGGTCGTGCGTGAGCGGTCGGGAGAAGCTCATCCCGGCCAGCTCCATGGCGATGGCGCTCGCCTCGCCCGGACCGATCCAGATCGGGAGGACCCGTGCGCCATCCTTCTCCTGCAGGATGACCACCGGGCTGTTGGAGCTGCGATCGAGTCCGAGACTCTGGACCTTGACTTCTATCATGCGCCTCCGCTCCGCGCGGGCCATTAGAGGCCGAGTCACTGTTCCTGCGTCCGGGCGGACCGGCCACGCGTGGCGCCGCCGCCCTGCCATCAGATACTCCGGAGTGACGCCGGGGTTCACGCCCCCTTCACCGGGCGCCCCGCTGCCGTCTGCAGCTCCGCCACCCGGTCGGTGCGCTCCCACGGGAAGAGCTGGACCGTCCGACCATCCACCTCCTGCTCGCGCGGCGACCGGCCGAAGTGCCCGTACACCGCCGTCGGCCGGAAGATGGGCTGGCTCAGGCCCAGTGTCGCGATAATGGCGCGGGGGCGGAAATCGAACACATCCTGCACCGCCCGCGCGATCGCGTCATCCGGGATCTGCCCGGTGCCGAACGTCTCCACGTGAACCGAGACCGGCTCGGGCACACCGATGGCATACGCCAGCTGGATCTCGCACCGCCGCGCGAGCCCCGCGGCCACCACGTTCTTGGCCGCCCATCGCGCGCCGTACGCACCCGAGCGATCCACTTTCGTCGGGTCCTTCCCGCTGAATGCGCCGCCGCCGTGCCGCCCCGCCCCGCCGTAGGTGTCCACGATGATCTTGCGGCCGGTCAGGCCGGCATCACCACGCGGGCCGCCGATCACGAACCGGCCCGTGGGGTTCACGTGGAAGATGCAGCGGTCGCGATCGAACAGCTCTTTCGGCATCACGGGCGTGATGACTTCCTCCACCACCGCCTCGCGGACGGTCGATAGGTCCACCTCCGGCGCGTGTTGGGTGCTGACCACCACCGTATTCACCCGGACCGGCCGGTCCCCGTCGTACTCCACCGTCACCTGCGCCTTCCCATCGGGGCGCAGCCAGGGCAGCTGTCGGGAGTGCCGCAGCTCGGCCAGTCGCTGCGTGAGGCGATGGGAAAGCTGGATCGGCGCCGGCATCAGCTCTGGCGTCTCGTCCACCGCGTAGCCGAACATCATGCCCTGGTCCCCCGCCCCGCCGGGGTCGACGCCCTGCTGGATGTCCGTGGACTGGTGCCCCACGGAGATGAGAACGCCGCAGTTGTCTCCGTCGATGCCCCAGGTGGAGTCCGTGTAGCCGATGGAAGAGATGGTGCCGCGCACCAGGGCCTGGTAGTCCGGGACAGCGAGCGTCGTGATCTCCCCGGTCACGACCACGAGGCCGGTCGTGACCAGGACCTCGCACGCCACCCGCCCGGCTGGATCCTCGCTCAGGATCGCGTCCAGAACGGTGTCGCTGATCTGGTCGGCGATCTTGTCGGGATGGCCCTCGGTGACGGACTCCGAGGTGAACAGGCGAGTCGGCATGGTCTGCTTCATTCGAGTCTTGCGTGCGGCGGACGCCGAAGTGTAGAACCTCACTCCGGGCCGGACAAGTTCCAGCGTCCGGCGAAGAGCGAGAGGTCGAGCCACTCCGAGATCCCTTCCGTGAGGATCCGGGTCACCGTGCGGGTGTCGGCCGCCGCGAGGGCTTCATCAGCGCGCGCGCGGGCATCGGACGCGGGGACGGATCGCACCACCTTCTTGATCTCGGGGAGCGCGGCCGGTGACACGCTGAAGACCGTGATCCCGAGACCGAGCAGCAGGTACAGACCGACGGGGTCGGAAGCCAGCTCGCCGCAGACGCTCACTTCCAGCCCCGCCGCCCGCCCTGCCTGGACCGTCTGCCGCAGGAGCTTGATCACCGAGGGGTGCAGCGCGTCGAAGCGCGACGACAGGCGCGCATTGTTCCGGTCGACCGCGAGCGTGTACTGGGTCAGGTCGTTCGTCCCGATGGAGAAGAAGTCCGCGTACCGCGTCAGCTCCCCGGCCATGAGGGCGGCCGCGGGTGTCTCGATCATGACGCCCAGCTTGTACCCGGGATTGAACGGGATCCCGTCCGCGTTCAGCCGGTCCTCCTCCTCTTCGAGGATGCTCCGCGTCTCCTGGATCTCCTCCACCGACGTGATGAGCGGAAGCATGATCCGCACATCCCCGTGGACCGTGGCACGGAGCATGGCACGAAGGTGGGTGCGGAACAGCTCCGGCATGTCCAGGCAGACGCGGATCGCGCGCCAGCCCAGGTACGGGTTCTCCTCCGCGGGCATGTTCAGGAAGAGCGGGAACTTGTCGCCTCCGAGGTCGTACGTCCGGATCACCACCGCATCGTGCGGGAACAGCTCCGCCACCCGGCGATAGGCTTCGTACTGCGATTCCTCCTCCGGCATCGAGCGGCGGCCGACCACGAGGAACTCCGTCCGGAACAGGCCCACGCCCTGCGCGCCGTGCTCCTTCGCCGTCTGCGCCTCGCCGGGCAGGTCAATGTTGCCGCGGAGCAGCACGGGCTGTCGGTCCGGCGTCACGGGCTCGAGATGGGCCAGGAGCACCAGCTCCTGCTCCCATTCCCTCACCTGGATGTCCCGTTCGCGATAACGCCGCCGCTCGGACTCCGAGGGATTCGCGATCAGTCGCCCTGTCCGCCCGTCGAGGATCAGCAGGTCCCCCTGCCCGATCTGGGATGCGGCCTCCCCGAGCCCCACCACGGCGGGAATCCCCAGGGCGCGCGCGATGATCGCGGAATGCGACGTCCTCGTGCCCGCGTCCGTGGCCAGCCCCAGCACACGGGCCGGATTCAGCTGCACGGTCAGGCTCGGGATCAGGTCGCGTGCCACCAGGATCACGGGGTCCCGGATCGCGTCCAGGAGCGAGTCGGGGTCCTCCTGCCCCAGCAGGTGACGGATCAGGCGATTCTCGACATCGAGCAGGTCGTTCAACCGGTCCATCACCATCGGGTGGCCCGTCTGGCGCCACTCGGACTGGAACTCGAGCATCCGGAGCTCCACCGCGCGGGCCGCCGAAAGGCGGTTCTCGCCGATGTACGCCTTGACGCCCTCCACCAGGTCGGCATCCTGCAACATCATGAGCTGTGGCTCGAAGATCTGCGCCTCCACCGGTCCGAGGCGGGTCGCCGCCTCGTCCTGGATGTGCAGCAGCTGCTCGCGCGTGGCTGCGCGCGCATCGCGGAACCGCTGGATCTCCTCCTCGATCTCGTCCGCGCTGATCGTCTGGTGCACCACGCGGGCTCGCTCCCACGCCACCACGTGCGCCGGGCCGATCACGATTCCAGGGGACGCGGGGGTCCCCTCGCACATCAGACGCTCTGCCACTTACTCCTCTCCGAACCTCGAGATCACCAGCTCCACCAGCACGTCCACGGCGACATCGGCATCTTCACCCGACGCGCGGATCACGATCTCCGCACCCCGCTCCGCCGCCAGCATCATCATGCCCATGATGCTCTTGCCGTTCACTTCCAGCTCGTCCTTCCGGACCCAGACCTCGCACCTGAACTGATGCGCCTTCTTCACGAACTCCGCCGCAGGACGGGCGTGCAGACCATACTTGTTCTGGATGACCACGCTCTGTTCCGCGGTCCCCGGCTCGCTCATCGCACTCCCCCCACCAATATTCCCGCCACCGTCAGGAGCGCCACGGCCACTATCCCGTAGCGACGCATGCGCTCGCCGAATCGCGCTCCCGCCACTGCGGCCACCAGTGCGGCCACGCTCCACGCCCAGGCCAGCTCCGGCGGTCGCGCCGGCGAGAGCGGCAACCCCTTCAGCGCCAGCAGCGCCGCCACCAGACCGCTCAGGAAAGCTCCGAGCACCATGATCCGGGGCGGCGTTCGCGGCACCACCGACTCCCGCAGGCGCTCCGCCATGGCGAACCCTTCGGCGAACCCCACGTTGAGACCCCACGCCATCAGCCCCACGTGGAGCACGTTGTAGATCAGGAGGAACGCGGCGATGGCCGCCCACCACGGCGCGCCGAGCAGAAGGAGGAAGAGCGCCAGCAGCACCGAGGCGGGGCGCCAGCCCGCCCACACGAGCTGATCACCCAGCGTCCCCAGCGATCCCCGCATTGCGGCCTTGAACCGCTCGATGACGGCCGGATCCGCCCCTTCCTGCTCCAGCTTCAGGACGGCGCCCAGCGCCAGCGGCGCCAGGTACGGGTGGCTGTTGAACGGACCCTCGTGGCGCCGGACGGCGGCCTCGAGCGCCACTGCGTCGCCGTACACGCGCCGGAGGCCCGGCAGCAGGACGAAGCCGAAACCCGTGCCCGTGAGCGTTTCATAGTTCCATGAGCCCTGCACCGCGAACGAGCGGAACAGGATGGACCAGGGCGCCCGCGTCACGCCGCTCACGGCAGCACCCAGCCGAGAAGGATCCCCGCGCACGCCCCCGCGACCAGGGCCAGGCGCCGGGAGCGGACGCCTCCGAAGAGTGCGGCGGCCGTGCCCACCATGCCGGCGGCGATGACCCCCAGCGCCCCGGTCACCACACCCCCGTCCAGTCCCCAGACCGGCTCCGCCGCGCGCACGAGGCCGTACGCGAGCAGCCCGCCACCTGCCGCCAGCACGCTGCCGCGCAGGAAATCCGCCGCCATGGCGGTCAGATGGAGCCGCTCGAGCGTTGATGCGGAAACCGGTCCATGACGCGTGAGGAGCTGTCCGTTGCCGCGGCGCAGGAGAACGATGCTGGCGCCGCACACCTGCTCCCAGGCGAGCGCGAACGCAAGCGTCAGGACCAGCGCTCCCACGCTCGATCCGTTCGGGGCGAAAGCGACGTAGGCGCTCGTCGCCGCAACGGCGGCCGTCCCGGACTCGGGGTACCGGGCTGCGCCGATCGGCAGGATCACGAGGGCGAACGCTTCCAGGAGGAAGCCCAGGAGCACGCCCTCCGCCGGCCGTCCCAGGAGCGCGCCCGTGAGTGTGCCGGCCACGAGCGGTCGTGAGAACATGGCCTGGGGAAACGAAGTTCCGTCCAGGCCGACCAGCCCTCCCATCAACGCCACCATCAGCCAGGAGGTCATCACGCGCCCACCAGCTCGTCCAGCTCGACGCGCCGGGCGTCGGGAACGTCGCGCGCCACCACCCGGGTGCCCTGCGCCGACAGCTCCTCCAGCGCGCGCCGGTCTTCGTCGCTCAGGAAGATGTAGCGCAGCACGCGGGTTCGCCCCGGCGCGTGATGAATCCCGCCGATGTTCACTTCGGCCCCCTCCATCAGGCCGCTCCTCGCCAAACGCGTCATGGTTCCGATTTCACGCGTGAGCACCATGATCCGCTCCCGCGCCTCCTCCCAACCGGGGAGGCGATCGCGCGCTTCCGCGACCGTGACGAACTCCGCTTCCACGTCCGCGGGCACGCCCATGGCATAGAGCTCCTGCTCCCACGGGGTCACGGCCAGGATGTCGTCCACGACCACGATGCGCGACGGGTTCAACCGCCCTCCCCAGCCCACCACGACCTGGCCGTGGATCAGCCGCTCATCGACCCGGTAGAGAACCACGCTCACGCCGTCACCCAGGCTCCGGGATGGCGCAGATCCCGTCCCGGCCCCGCTGTATCAGCCGGGGCACCAGCTCCTCCAGGGGGAGCGACGAGCGCTTCATGGCGAAGTCCAGGAGCAGCGGCAGGTTCACGCCCGTGATCACGGCGCACGATCCACTGTCCCGGCACGCCCGTCTCGCCGCGATCCCGCAGCTCCCTTCGCGCAGGTCCGTGAACACGATGACCGGGCCGTCCCCCGCCAGCCGGGCCACGCCGTCGCGAATCCCCTCTGGACCGAGCCCCTCGTTCGAAAACGGCACGAGGGCGTCGTCGTCCATGCCCGCGATCCGCTGGACGGCCTCCACGAGGCCCCGGGCCAGCGCGGCATGGGCCACCACGATCCCGCGCACTTGGGCGTCACTCATAATCTTCCTCGAGATACTCCCGCACGGGACGCATGGCCGCCTGGATCGTGGCGTTGAACCGCTCCGCGCTGTGGATCCCCGAGTACTTCAACAGGTGGTTCATCGCCACGACTTCCGCGATCACCGTGATGTTCTTCCCTGGATTAAGCGGGATCGTGACCTGTGGAATCGGAACCTCCAGGATGTCGACCTGCTCCGTGGCCAGACCCGTGCGATCGTAGGCATCCTTCTCGTTCCAGTCCACCAGCCGCACCACGACCTCGATGCGCTTCTGCTGCCGGATGGCGCGGATCCCGAAAAGCGCCGAAATGTCGATGATCCCGATGCCGCGGATCTCCATGTGGTGCCGCTGCAGCTCGTGACCGCGCGCGATGAGCACGTCATTGCCCCGCCGGGTAACGTAGACCAGGTCATCGGCCACGAGCCGATGACCCCGCTCCACCAGGTCCAGGACGCACTCGCTCTTGCCGATCCCGCTCCGCCCCACGATGAGCAGGCCGACGCCGTACACGTCCGCCATGGACCCGTGCAGCGTGGTGCTGGGAGCGAACATGGCTTCCAGATACGGCTGGATCCGACGGTAGAGGTCGCCGGTCTTCAGCGACGTCCTGAAAACGGGCACCTGGCGCTCCGACGCCAGCTCCAGCAGCCGCGCGGGCACTTCCTGCCCCTTGCTGACCACCAGCGCCGGCATGTCGATGGAGAACAGGCGCCCGAGCACGGACTCGAGCTCACCCTCCTTCACCGAGTGGAGGAAAGCGACTTCCGTTTCCCCCAGGATCTGGAGGCGCCCCTTGGGCACGCGGTCACGAAAGCCGGACAGGATGAGCCCCGGGCTGGACAGGCTCGGGGCTTCGATCGGCCGGTCGAGCGAGACGTCCGGCGTCAGAAGCTCGAGGTCGATGACATCCTGCTTGTCGGCTAGCAGCGCCTTGATGGTCAGGTTCGGGCTCACGCAGTCTCCGCGCTAGGGTTCGAGGATCACCGCCGGCGGGGGCGCCTGGTGATCGATGCGCTTCGTGCGTTCCCGGCGCAGGCGACGACGGATCTTCTCGAACGCACGGTCGAACGCGCTGCGATTCGTTTCACCTTCGGCACGGGCCACCAGCGTGGGAACACCGGGCACCTCCGCACGCATCTCCACTGCGTGATGGCCGTGCTCCCCCTCGAACAGCACCGCCACCGTGAGGACCCGGGGATCGTACTTCCCGAGCTTGCGCACCCGCTCGTCCGCACGCTTCATGAGTGCGTCGCTGACCGTGCTATGCCGCGTGGTGATCCGAACGTCCATGGGGCCTCCAGCGTTGGAATCCTCAGACAGAGCTGACCACGCCCTCGAGAAAAGCCTCCGTCTCGAGAGCTGACCGCTCCCAGGTATGCCGCCGCGCGAATGCCAGGGCGTTCTGCCCCAGGCGCTCCCGCAGTGGCGAGTCCTCGACCAGCAGCCGGATTCGATCGGCCAGCACCGCCACATCGCCGTGGGGCACGAGGAACCCGGTCTCGCCATCGAGTACCGAGTCCCGCAGGCCGGGCGAATCGCTCGCCACGGTCGGGGTCCCGCACGCCGCCGCTTCCAGGTTCGTGATCCCCCACCCCTCCTTGGGCGAGGTGAGCACGTGCACCCAGGATCGGCGGAACAGCTCCAGCTTCTCCTCCTCTGTGACGAATCCACGGAACTCCACCAGCTCCTGGAGCTCCAGCTCGATGCAGAGCGCCCGCAGCGCATCCGCGTGATCCCCCGTTCCCGCCACCATCAGGCGAACCCTCACGCCCGCGTCCCGCAGCCGGGCGATGGCGCGGATCGGCAGGTCCACCCGCTTGTACCGCTTCAACCGTCCGAGATACAGCACGGTGGGCAGATCGAACCGCTCGCCCGTCGGGCTCGGGCCATACCGTTCCAGTGCCACCCCGTTCGGGATCACGGCAATGGCCTGGCCACGCAGCCCCCGCTCGCCGAGGTCCTGCGCCGTGCTGCGGGAAACCGCCATGGTCGGGGTACCGGCGTAGACGCGGCCGAGCGGCTTCTCCAGCAGCCACGTCCCCGTGGCCACCGGGAAGGATGCTTCCTGGAACGCCGTCCGGCCGAAAAGATGATGTACCAGAAGCGCGAGCGGGTGCCGCGCCCAGAGCGGCGAGAACAGCGGGACCTTGTTCAGGTCTTCGACCATCGCATCGAATCGCCGGTCGGCCAGGTGGCGCCGGTAATACACCGGGGCCGCTACCGAGAATGTAAGGCGTCCGCCGGTCCGGTGCACCTCCATCCCGTCCACCTCCGCCCGGGCGGGAGCGCCCGACCAGCCGGAGACGAGCAGCGTCACCCCGTGCCCGCGCGCCGCCAGACGCCCGTAGATCTCGTGGAGGTGCGTTTCCGCACCGCCCGCCTGGGGGTTGAGGCGGTCCTGCCAGTTGATCACGAGGAGACGCATCAGCCCCCGAGTCGACGCATCAGGCCATCCAGCACCCCGTTCACGAAGCGCGGGCTCTGCTCCGTCCCGTACTTCTCCGCCAGCACCAGCGCCTCCTGGATGGACACGCGGGGCGGAATGTCCTCGAAGCGCAGCATCTCCGTGGCGGCAATGCGGAGGATGTTCCGGTCCACCACCGCGATCCGCTCCAGCCGCCAGTTGGCCACTGAGCGCTGGATCTCGGCATCGACCGCGCCGGGATCCTGCTTCACCGCCTCGATCAGACGAGCGAGGTACGGGCGCGGCGCTGTGCCGATCCGCCGTCGCGCGAGGAAGTCGTCCAGGATGGTGTCCAGGTCCGCGTCCGGGCCGCGGCTCTCCCACGCGTAGAGGACCCGCAGCGCCCATTCCCGGGCCTTACTCCGCTCCCGCACCCTGCTCCAGTCGTCGGAAGAGGTCCGCCATCTCCAGCGCCGTGAGCGCCGCCTCCCACCCCTTGTTCCCCTTCTCGCCGCCCGCTCGCGCCAGCGCCTGGTCCCGCGTGTCCGTGGTCAGAACGCCGAACCCGACCGGGATTTGCTCCCGCAGCGCCAGCTCCTGGAGCCCGCGCGCCGCTTCCCCGGCCACATAGTCGAAATGCGGTGTCTCGCCCCGGATCACGCACCCGAGGGCGACGACGCCATCGTACCTCGACGCCCGGACCGCGGCGGCGGCGGCGGCCGGCAGCTCGAACGCGCCCGGCACCCACACGATGTCCAGGCCGGTGTCCTCCACCTCATGCTGGGCGAAGCAGGATCGCGCCCCTTCGAGCAGCTTTTCCGTGATGAGCTCGTTGAAGCGTGAAACCACGATGACGAACCGCCGACCCCCGCCTTCCGGGGCACCTTCGAATTGTGCCATGCTCACGTCTCGCTTTCCGCCGCGACTTCCCGCGCCGATCCCTTCTCCGCGCGCCGCGCATCCGGGGCGGAGTCTCGGGCGGCGGCCGGCTCGCGGGCGGCGGGCGGTGAAGCGCCGTCGCCCAGCGCCGGCTCGATCGGCTCCGGCAGGATGTGGCCGAGCTTGCTCCGCTTGGTCTCCAGGTACCCGCGGTTGAACGGCGTGGGCTCCATCTGGATCGGCTCCCTGCCCGTGATCCGCAGGCCGTAGCCTTCGAGGCCCACGATCTTGCGCGGGTTGTTCGTCAGCAGGCGGATCGAGCTCAGGCCGAGGTCCAGGAGGATCTGGGCCCCGATGCCGTAGTCCCGCAGGTCCGGCTTGAAGCCCAGCGACTGGTTCGCTTCCACGGTGTCCTGGCCGTTGTCCTGGAGCGCGTACGCCCGGATCTTGTTCGCCAGCCCGATCCCGCGCCCCTCCTGGCGCAGATAGACGATCGCGCCCTTTCCCTCCTCGGCGATCTGGCGCATGGCCGCGTCCAGCTGCGCCCCGCAATCACAGCGCTCGGAGTGGAAGACGTCGCCCGTGAGGCATTCCGAGTGCATCCGCACCAGCACGTCCGACGCCCCCTCGATGTCGCCCCGGACCAGCGCCACGTGCTCCAGGCCGTCCACCTGGTTCTCGAACGCGACGACGCGGAACTCGCCATGGCTCGTGGGCAGCGACGCCTGCGCCACCCGCCGCACGAGCCGCTCGTTCGCCAGCCGGTAGGCCACGATCTGCGCCACCGTGATGAACTTCACGTGGTGCTCCCTGGCGAACGCCTCCAGCTGCGGCCGGCGTGCCATGGTCCCGTCCGCGTTCATGATCTCGCAGATCACGCCGGCGGGCGGCAGTCCTGCCAGGCGGGCCAGGTCCACCGACGCTTCCGTCTGGCCCACGCGCCGCAGAACGCCTCCCGGAACGGCACGCAGCGGGAACACGTGTCCCGGACGTCGCAGGTCGCCGGGTCGCGTTTCGGGGTCCACCAGCAGCTCGATGGTCTTCGCCCGATCGTGCGCGCTGATGCCCGTGGTCACGCCGAAGCGCGGGTGTCCATCCACACTCACCGTGAACGCGGTGCGGAAGGAGTCCGTGTTCTGCTCCTGCATGAGCGGGAGTCCCAGCTGGTCCGCCCGCGTGGGCGTGACGGCCACGCAGATCAGCCCGCGGGCGTGCATGGCCATGAAGTTCACGACATTGGGAGTGATCTTGGCTGCCGCGCAGACCAGATCCCCCTCGTTCTCTCTATTCTCATCGTCCGCGACGATCACCAGGCGGCCTTCGCGGATGTCGCGAATGGCCTCCTCGACGGTGTCGAACGCCGAGCTCTCTTCTGTCATCCGGCCTCCCCCTGGCCGCGCGCCTTCAGGTAATCCACCACGAACCGGCCCAGCATGTCCCCCTCGAGGTTAACCCCGTCGCCAGGCTGGAGGTCCGAAAGGGTGGTGTGGTCCCAGGTATACGGGATCAGCGCCACCTGCGCCACGTCCGGCGACGGCATCGCGTTCACCGTGAGGCTCACCCCCGCAATGGCGAGGGAGCCGTGCAGCACCGTGACTTCGCCGACCTCCCCGGGCATGCGAACGTCAAGCTGGACGTGCTCGCCATCCCGCGTTACGCCCACGACCTCACCGACGCCGTCCACGTGGCCCTGCACCAGGTGTCCGCCCAGCCGCTCGCCCAGCGCGAGCGCCCGCTCCAGATTCACCCGGGACCCCGCTTCCAGCCGTCCGAGCGTGGTGCGGGACAGTGTGGTGGCGATCGCTTCCACATGGAAGCCCCCCGGCGAGACGGCGGTGGCCGTCAGGCAGACGCCCTCCACCGCCACCGAGTCTCCCTCCCGCAGCTCGTCCGCGAACGGCGCCTCGATCCGGAAGCGACGACCGTTCGAAACGTCCTCCACGCCCGCGATCCGACCCACCGCCTCAACGATCCCGCTGAACATCAGTCGCTCCCATCTACGGTCACCAGGATATCCCCACCCACCGCGCGCGTTTCGATCACGCGCCCGCGAAAACCGGGCGGCCCGCCCGGGAACGCCGCCACCCCTCCATCCCCGAAGATAATGGGGGCGTAAAACAGATACAGCCGGTCCACGAAGCCGTCACGGAGCAGCGCCGACCCGAAACGACCGCCACCCTCGCAGAGCACTGTACGGACCTCTTCGTCGTACAGGCGACGCATCGCCGCGCCGAGGTCGAGGCCGCCGGCTCCTTCCGGGACCCGCAGCACGCGCACGCCGCGCTCCTCGAGCACCCGCACCCGCCCATCGGGCGCCGCTGCCGTGGCGAGCACCCACACCGGTGGCCCGGCGCCATCGCCCCCGCCGGCACCACCGCCCGCCAGTGCCCCGTCCGGGGGAAGCGTGGCGAGCGGGTCGGCGACGATGCGGACCGGCGGCCGCCTCGGCTCGGGCGCGGAGCGGACGGTCAGCCGCGGGTCGTCCGTCCTCGCCGTCCCCGCCCCCACCAGGATGCCGTCGAACCCTGCCCGGAGCCTGTGCACTTCCGCTTCGGCCGCGCTCCCCGTGATCCGCGTCCGCTCGCCTGCCGCCGCCGCGATGCGCCCGTCCAGGGTCAAGCCGAACTTCAGGGCGACGAATGGCCGACCCCGCTCGATGGGCACCAGGAACAGGGCGTTCTGGACCCTTGCCCGGCCCTCCTCCACCCCACCCGTCACCGCAACGCCCGCGCGCCGGAGCCGCTCCGCCCCACCCCCCGCCTCCGGGTGCGGATCAGCGACGGCGTAGACCACCCGCCCCACGCCCGCCGCGAGGAGCGCGTCCGTACACGGCGGCGTCTTCCCGTGGTGCGCACACGGCTCCAGCGTGACGTAGACCGTCGCTCCCCGGGCACGCGCCCCCGCCTCGCGGAGCGCCTGCACCTCCGCGTGCGGACCGCCGAACTCCCGGTGCGCGCCTTCTCCCACCACCTCGCCGTCCCGCACCACCACCGCCCCGACCAGCGGATTCGGATGCACGCGCCCCCACCCGGCGGTGGCCAGATCCAGCGCCCGCCGCATGAAGCCGGCATCCATCTCTCGCTCGCTCACGTTCACGGCTACCTCCCCCAGCTCAGATGACCAGCCGGAACGCGCCCGCCAGCCACCACCCTGAGCCTCCCCACTCGCCTTCGCCGCCCGCGCCCGAGGACGTCTGCTGCCACCCCGCCTCCAGCGTGAGACGCGTGATCACCCCGGCCCACGCCGCGCTGGCGAAGCCGCTCCAGCGATCATTCCTGGCTTCCGCCGCCGACCGCACCGGCGTCGACCACCCGGACAGCCCGTATCCGAACGCGACGTCCCCGCTGTATCGGTGCACGGCGGCGCCCGCCGACAGGTCGAGCCCGGCCACGTGGCGGCTCGCGGCCAGCGTCGCACCCAGATCCGTGATCGGCACCTCGACGTATCCCGCCGTCGAGCCGGCGTCCGGGTCTCCGAAGACCACGCGCCCCGCATGGCCGAATGTCCCGGTGAGCGAAACCCCGGGGAGTCTCAGTGATTCACGCAGCACACCGACCCGGGCGCCCACCAGCCACCCGGCCGCGCCGCGATCCCGGAAACCGCGGCTCTCGGGAAGCCACGCGTACGAGCCACGCAGCAGGAGGTCGAGGGAAAGGACCCCCCCCACGGTCGGGGCGGGGGCGAACCCGGAAAAGACCCCGACGCTCCCCTGTCCGGAGAGTGCCGGCAGCAGCGCCGTCTCGCGGCCCGACCCGGGGCTCAGCAGCGGTGGGAGCGCCATGGGCAGGAGCGCCAGGCGGGCGGAGAGACTCACGCGCGGAACGCCCGCCATGCGCAGGCCCACTGTGCTCCCGGTGCCCGGGACCGGGTTGCCGCCGAAGAGCGCCAGCCCGACGCGCGACTGGATGCTCCGGGCGGTCTCCACCGCCGTCACGCAGTCGGGGGGGACAGTCCCGCTGCACACCGTCGCCAGCGGATCGTTCTGCGCCCGCAGCGCTCCCGCACCTCCCAGGAGGAGCCCGACGGCGAGCGCGGCGCTCTGGGGAGACACGGTCCTACAACAGCGCCACGGCGGCACCACCGTCCGGCCGGGGCTCCACTTCCCCCACCACCCATGCGTCCTCCCCGGCGCTCCGCAGCGCTTCCACCATGGAGTCGACCCGGTCCGGCGCCACCATGAGGATCATCCCCACGCCCATGTTGAACGTGTGGTACATCTCGGGCTCCGGCACACCGCCGCTCCGCATCACGCCTTCGAAGGCGGGAGGGAGGGTCCATGTCGAGCGCTGCACGCGCGCCTGCAGCCCGTCGGGGATCGACCGCGACAGGTTGCCCGGGATGCCGCCACCCGTGATGTGGGCCAGCGCGTGGAGGCCACCGTCGGACAGGAGCGGCCCCACGGCGGCGAGATAGCTGCGGTGGACGCGCAGCAGGACGTCGCTGACGTCCGCGTCCGTCCCGGGGAACGGATCGTCCAGGTCCAGCCCGAGCCGCTCGAACAGGAGCTTTCTCAGCAGCGAGTACCCGTTCGTATGGAAGCCGCTGGACGCCAGCGCCACCAGCGCGTCGCCCGGGCGCACCCGCTCCTTCGACGGCCGCGCCGTCTCCTCCACCATCCCGACGATGAAGCCGGCCAGGTCGTACTCGCCGGGCGCGTAGAAGTCGGGCATCTCCGCCGTCTCGCCGCCCAGCAGTGCACACCCGTTCTCGCGGCACCCGTGCGCCAGCCCCTCCACGAGCGCCTCCACGACGCCCTCGTCCAGCGCCCCCATCCCGATGTAGTCCAGGAAGAAGAGCGGACGCGCGCCCTCCACCAGGATGTCATCCACGCAATGGTTCACCAGGTCGCGGCCCACGGTGTCGTGTCGGCCGGCGCGCATCGCCACTTTCAGCTTCGTTCCCACGCCATCCGCGCTGGCCACGAGGACGGGGGAGGCAAGGCCCTGGGGTACGCGGAAGAGCCCGCCGAAGGATCCGACCTTGGACAGCACTCCGTCCACTTCCGTGGACGCCACCAGCCGGGCGATCCGGCCTTTGGCTCGCTCGGCCGTCTCGCGGTCGACGCCCGCGTCGCGGTAGCTGAGGTGCTCAGCCATGGACGGGTGCCGCCGGCTGTTCGAACGCGGTGAGGACGCGGAACTCCGCCACCCTCTCGTGGACCTCCTCCAGCGTCGTATCGGCCAGCCGCTGGACCCCCATGCGCTCGCACACCAGTGACCCCATGACGGAGCCGAAGATCATGGCCCGGCGCAGCTCGTCCGAATCGATGCTCCCGGCGCGGCCCAGCCAGCCCATGAAGCCGCCCGCGAACGCGTCGCCGGCACCCGTGGGGTCGTACACCTCCTCCAGCGGGTAGCCGGGCGCGAAGAACGTGCAGTCTTCGGCGAACAGGAGCGCACCGTGCTCCCCCTTCTTCACCACGACCACGGCGGGCCCGCGCTCGCGGATCCAGCGAGCGGCCCGCGCCAGGTTGTGGTCGCCCGAGAGCTGCCGGGCCTCGCTGTCGTTGATCATCAGGCAGTCCACGCGCTGCAGCAGCTCCATGAGGGCGTCGCGCTTCCCCTCGATCCAGTAGTCCATGGTGTCGCACGCCACGATCCGCGGAGAATGGACCTGGTCCAGGACTTTCAGCTGGAGCGCTGGGTCGATATTGGCCAGGAAGACGAGCTCCGCGTCGCGGTAGGCGGGCGGCAGCTTGGGGTCGAACTCGGCGAACACGCCGAGCCGCGTGTCCAGCGTGTCCCGGGTGTTGAGATCGTAGTGATAGCGTCCGGACCAGAAGAAGCTCTCCCCCGGACAGTGCTCGAGACCCGCGAAGTCGACGCCGCGCGCCGCCAGAAAATCCAGCTCGGACAGGACGAAGTCATCGCCCACCACGCCCACCAGCTGAACGGGGTGCAGCAGCGAGGCGGCGGCCGAGAAGTACGTTGCCGCGCCGCCCAGCGTGCGTTCCGCCGTGGCGAACGGGGTCTCGATCCGATCGAACGCGACGCTCCCCACGACGACGATGCTCATGCCTGCTCCTCCCGCTCCATCCTCGAGGGCGCGCTCAGCCCCAGCACCTGGAGGCCGTTGCGCAGCACGATCCGGATTCCCCGCGCCAGCGCCAGCCTGGCCGCGCGGAGCTCCGGATCGTCCACCAGCACGGCCAGCTCGGGATTCCGGCTCGGGTTCCCCGAGTGGTACCACGAGTTGGCCAGTCCGGCGGTCTCCTCAAGGTAGTCGCACACCAGGTGGGGCGCACGGCCTTCCGCCGCCCGCTGCAGCACTTCCGGAAAACGCGCCAGCTGCTTCACCAGCCCCTGCTCGTCGCCCGTCTCCAGCCGCTCCAGTGGCGCACCCTCCGCGGGCGGCTCCGGCGGAACACCGGCCTTGCGGAAGATGCTCATCATCCGGGCGTGGGCGTACTGCACCTTGTACACCGGGTTCTTCTCCGAGTGGTCGAGCGCCAGGTCGAGGTCGAACACCATCTGCGTGTCCCCGCGACGCATGAGGAAGAAGTAGCGCGCCACGTCCGGGCCGGTCTCCTCGAACAGCTCCCGCAGCGTCACGAACTCACCCGCCCGCTTGCTCAGCTTCGCTTCCACGCCTCCGCGGAGGATGCGCACCATCTGGACGATCTCCACGTCCAGGAACCCAGCCAGCCCCATGGCCGCGAGCGCCGCCTGCATGCGCGGGACGTAGCCGTGGTGATCGGCGCCCCAGACGTTGATGGCGTGATCGAACCCCCGCCGCGCCTTCTCCCGGTGGTACGCCATGTCCGGGACGAAGTAGGTGTAGGTGCCATCGCCCTTGATCAGGACCCGGTCCTTGTCATCCCCGAAGTCGCTCGTGCGGAGCCACGTCGCGCCCTCGTGCTCGTACGTGAGCCCGCGCTCCCGGAGCAGCGCCAGTGTGTCCGCAATGTGGCCCTCTTCGTACACCCGGCTCTCCGGGTACCATTCGTCGAACACCACACCGAACGCCTCCAGGTCCCGCGCCTGCCCCGCTTGCAGCGCTTCCACGGCGAAGTCGCGAAGCAGCGGGATCCGCTCCCCGGGCGAAGACGACGCCAGCCGCTCCCCCAGCACCGCGTCCGCCTCCCGCGCCAGCGTCACGAGGTAATCGCCGTGATAGCCACCTTCCGGGATCTCCGCCGCTTCCCCGTTCAGCTGCCGCCAGCGCGCGTCCAGCGACTCGGCCAGCCGGTCGATCTGCACGCCCGCATCATTGATGTAGAACTCGCGCCACGCCTGTTGACCGGTCCATTCCAGGAGCCGCGCGATGGCGTCGCCCAACGCCGCGCCGCGACCATGCGCCACGTGCAGCGGCCCCGTGGGATTCGCGGACACGAACTCCACCATCACTCGCTGCGGGTCGTCCGCTGGCATCCGGCCGAAAGAGCCGTCTTCCCGCAGCACGCGCTCCAGCAGCGCCGACAGCTCCGCCCGGCTCAGGCGGAAGTTCAGGAAGCCCGGTCCCGCGACCTCGACGCCCGCCACGCCCGCGCCCTCGAGGTCGAGCGCGTCCACGATCCGCTGCGCCACCTGCCGCGGCGACTGCTTGAGCCGCCCCGCCAGCGTCATGGCCACGTTGCTGGCCAGGTCGCCGTGGTCCGGGCTGCGCGGTCGCTCGAGCTGGATTTCGGCGTCCTCCACGCCGAGCTCGGCCACCGCCGCGGTCAGCGCGCCCCGGAGTCGCTCCTCGGCGGTCATTCCTTGCCTTTCGACGACGCCGGGCCCTTTGATTCCGTGCTCTTCGACCCCGACCCCTTCGACTCCGCGCCTTTCGATCCCGCGTCCGCGCCGGAGCTCGAGTCGGACCCGGTCTTCGAAGGCTTCGCCTCCCTGGTGTCCCCCTTGTCCTTCGCCGCTTCTTTCTTGTAGCTCTCGCTCCGGTAGTCCGTGATGTAGAAGCCCTCGCCCTTGAACAGGAAGCCCGCGCCTCCGGACAGCACCCGCTCCGCCGCTTCACCGCATTCCGGACACTCCGTGAGCGGCGGATCGCTCATGCGCTGGAACTTCTCGAACTCGTGCCCATTCGGGCACCGGTACTCATAGGTCGGCATTCACACTCCCCCGTACTCGCCCCATTCGGCGCGCAGCACGTCACTGATCTCTCCCAGCGACGCCAGCGCCTTCACGGCTTCCACCATTGGCGGCATCAGGTTGGACTCGCCTCTGGCCGCGTCGCGCACGGCCGCGAGCGCACGAGCCACGGCCCTGTTGTCGCGCTTCGACCGCACGGCGGCCAGTCGCTCCTTCTGACCGGCTTCCAGCGCGCCGTAGTCCGGCTGCTGGATCCGCATGCCGGCGTCGGGTTCGCGGTACTCGTTCACCCCGACGATCACGCGCTCGCCGGACTCCACCGCCTGCTGATGCTCGTACGCCGAGCGGTGGATCTCCTCCTGGAAGAAGGGGATGCAGCGCGCGGCGCCGCCGCGCTCGTCCACTTCCGCGAGGTAATCCCGCGCCCGCGCCTCGAGCCCGTCCGTCAGCGCCTCCACGTAGTAGCTCCCGCCCAGAGGGTCGACCGTCTGGGCCGTCCCGGACTCGTGCGCCAGGATCTGCTGCGTCCGCAGCGCCAGTTTGGCCGACTCGGCCGTGGGCAGCGCCAGCGCTTCGTCGAACGCGTTGGTGTGCAGCGACTGCGTACCCCCGAGCACTGCGGCCAGCGCCTGCACCGTGACCCGGACCACGTTGTTCATCGGCTGCTGCGCGGTGAGGGTAACGCCGCCCGTCTGGGTGTGGAAGCGGAGCCGCGCCGAGGCGTCATCGGCACCGTAGCGCTCACGCATGAGCCGCGCCCACAGCCGCCGCGCGGCCCGGAACTTCGCCACTTCCTCGAACAGGTCGTTGTGCGCGGCGAAGAAGAAGGAGAGGCGGGGGGCGAAGTCGTTGATGGCGAGCCCGGCGGCGCGGGCACGCTCCACGTATTCCAGCGCATTGGCGAACGTGAACGCGATCTCCTGAGCCGCCGTGGCCCCCGCTTCCCGGATGTGGTAGCCGCTGATGGAGATCGTGTTCCAGCGCGGCGTTTCCGCGGCGCAGAACGAGAACGTGTCCGTGATGAGCCGCAGACTCGGCTCGACGGGGTAGATGTACGTGCCCCGGGCAATGTACTCCTTCAGGATGTCGTTCTGGATGGTGCCGGCCAGGCGGTCGCGGGCGACGCCCCGCTCGTCGCCGAGCGCCACGTAGAGCGCCAGCAGGATGGCGGCTGTCGCATTGATCGTCATCGAGACGGACACCCTGTCGAGCGGGATGCCGTCGAACAGGGTGCGCATGTCTTCCAGCGTGTCGATGGCCACACCCACCCGCCCGACTTCCCCTGCCGCCATTGCCGCATCCGAGTCGTACCCCATCTGCGTGGGGAGATCGAAAGCCACGCTCAGCCCTGTCTGCCCCGCATCGAGCAGGTAGCGGTAGCGCTCGTTCGTTTCCTGCGCGGTGCCGAACCCCGCGTACTGCCGCATGGTCCACAGTCGCCCGCGGTACATGTTCGGGTAGACGCCACGTGTATACGGAAACGACCCCGGCTCTCCCAGCGACGACGGCTCCGGCGCGCTTTCCGGGCCATAGCAGGGCTCGACGTCCTGCCCGCTCGTGGTCACGAAGCGGCGCTCCTCCCGCTCAGTCATCCCCGTCCCCTTTCTCCCGCCCCTCGGTTTCCGCTGCCGCCCGGAACTCCACCAGGACCGCCCCCTTCTCCACGGGCGCGCCCTCCTCCACGGCCACGCGCGCCACGATCCCGGCCGCGGGCGCCTTCAGGTCGTTCTCCATCTTCATGGCTTCGATGATCGCCACGCTCTGCCCGGCCGCCACCGCCTCGCCCGGCTTCACGAACACTGCCACCACCAGCCCCGGCATGGGAGCGCGCACGGGCTTCGGCCCCTCCGGCCCGGCCGCCCGGCCGGTCATCGCCCGGATCGCGCGCGTTCGCTCGTCCAGCACTTCCGCGTGGAACTTCGCGCCGTCCAGGTGGAGATCCCAGCCGTACCGGTCTGTGCGCTGGGCCACGAACGTGTGCGACCGGCCGTTCGCCAGCAGGTGCCGCGTGGGCGTGCCCGGTACCCGCGCCAGCTCGGCGTCCACCGGGTCGCCATCCACACGCGGGACCTCCCCGGTGAGGTCCACCTCGAAGGTCCGGTCTCCCAGCGTCACATAGTAGCGCATTCCATCTCCATCACCGTTTCCACGTGCGCAGTCTGCGGGAACAGGTCGAAGCAGCGGATGCCGGTAATGCGGTAGGCCGCGCCCAGCCGCTGCACGTCCCGCGCGAGCGTGGCCGGGTCGCAGCTCACGTACAGCAGGGTCCGGGGCGGCCGCTCCCGGAGCGTCCGCGCGACGTTCGCGTGCACGCCGGAGCGCGGCGGGTTGAGCAGGACCAGGTCCGCCGGGAGCGCCGCCGGCAGCAGATCCTCGACGCGGCCTTGCAGGAACATGCTCCCGGGCGACGCCCGGCGCGCTTCCGCCACTGCGTCCGGGTGCGCCTCGATCCCGGTCACCCGCACGCCGTCGCGCGCCAGCCGACGCGCGTGGAGACCCACACCGCAATAGGCGTCCAGAACCGTCTCCGGGCCGGCCGCCCGAACCCGGTCCAGGACGTACGATTCGAGTGCGTCGGCCGCGTCCCGGTTCACTTGCGTGAAAACGTCGCCGCTCAGCTCCAGCTCCTCTTCGCCCCAGCGGTCTCGAAGGCCCGCGTCGCCGGCCAGGAGAACGAATGCGGCCGCACCGTTCGGGCGGTGCCACACCGCCGCGAGCCCGGGGACCGCCTGCAGCAGCTCGGCCGGCCGCCCTGGCGCATAGCCGCCATCGATCGCCAGGGCCACCTCGCCGCTCCCGCTGCCCCGCAGCGTCAGGCGGAGCTCGTCCCCGGACGGCAGCCGCATCGCCCCTTCTCCCCAGTCCCGGCGCAACGCGCCCCAGGCGGCGGCCACCGCCGGCTCCGGCAGCAGGCACCCGGCCGCCACGTCCACCACGCGATCGGGCTCCTCGAGGGCGCGGAAGCCGGCCACCACGTCGGTCCCGGCGCCGCGCCGCAACGTGAACGAGACGCGGTTGCGGTAGCCGAACTCCCTGGGCGACGGGACCACCGCCGGCTCATCGACCTCCCGCTTCCCGATGCGGCGCAGGGCCTCCAGGACGATCCGCCCCTTCGCGCGCAGCTGGGCATGGTAGTGCATGTGCTCGAGCGTGCACCCGCCGCACCGATCGTAGTGCGGACACGGCGCGACCCGGCGATCGGGCGACGACCGGATCACGCGCACCAGCTCGCTCCGCGTCCAGCGCGCCTTCTCCTCCACCACGCGCACGTCCACCTCGTCGCCGGGCGCCGTCCGGTGCACGAACGTGACGCGGCCGTCCCGGAGCCGTCCAACGCCTGCCCCGCCGGCCGCGATTCCCGTAATCTCCGTCGTCTCCACCACTCCCCCCCCGAGCAATGCGGGCAAAAAGATAGCCCGTCCGTCTCCAGGCTGAAAGGACGGACGGGCTGTCGAACTCGTCGTTCTGGCAGGCTCAGAAGCGCATTCCGCCTGGCGGGCCCCCGGGTCGACTTGCGGGCGGCCCGGCGCGCATGCGCTGGACCCGGTCGTTGAACTGCATGCGCATCACCAGAAACATGGCCTGCTGGCGGGCATCCAGGAAGGTGGCGAGCTCGCGCGCCTCGCGGTCCTCGATGGCCCGCTCCCTCGCGCGCAGCGCCTGTACCCGCTCCAGGAGCTGCCCGTAGCGGCGCGCGTCCGTGCTGTCCGAGCGGACCGCGCGCATGAGGTCCATGCGCACCGCCCGGCTCTCCTGCGCCAGATCCTGGCGGGCGCTCACCCCCCGCGCCAGCACCGTGTCCAGCTTCGCCCGCTGCCCCGCGTCGAGCCCCAGCCGATCCGCGACCTGCGCCATGAAGCGACTCTGAATCTGCTGCGCCAGCTCGGAGCGCCGCTCCTCTCCGGGTCCGGGCCGCTGCCCGGGCCGCCCCTGCCCCTGTGCCGACAACGCGGCCGGCCCCAGTAGCAGGGCGGCGAACACCACCGATCGCACCATGGTCCTCATGATTCCATGTCCTCCAGCAGGGTCTGCAGCTGCTCCTCCGAGAGATCCACGAGCACGGGCTCCCCCGCCACGATGCCGTCCGACGCCGGCCACGCCCCGAACGGTTCGTAGCTCTCCGTGGTCGCCAGGGTCGCGGCATCCTCGGCGGGGGACCCGGAGCCACGCCCACCGAGACCCGCCCATACCAGCGCGAGCGTGGCCGCCGCGGCCGCGGGCAGCGCCCACGGGAGCCACGGCGCCCGGGCCCGACCACGCCGGGGCCGGATCAGGGAGACTGCGGGCTCCCGCTTCCCCGGGCGCGCTTCGACCAGCACGGCCTCCCGGATGCGCGTCTCGAGCCCGGGCGGCGTCGTGACGGGCGACGACCGGAGGCACCGCACCACGGCCAGCTCCGCGCGACACGCGCCGCAGTCGGCCAGGTGCGCCTCCAGATCCGCCAGCCGCGCTGCCGGCAGCCGCCCCGCAGCGTGCTCCACCAGCGCGTCCGTGTACGTCTCGCACGCTCTGTTCATGTCAGCCACTCCCTGAGCTTCCGGATGCCGAGGTGGTAGTTCACTCGCGCGGCCGTTTCCGACGACCCGATCACGTCCCCGATCTCCCTGTGGCTCATGTCTTCGTAGATCCGCAGACTCACCGCCAGCCGCTGCTTCTCCGGGAGCCGCGCCAGCGCCCGCTCCACTCGCCCCGCCTCCACCCGGTCGAGCGCGCTCCGCTCCGGACTCCGCCCCTCCCCGGCGGTCGGCTCTGCCGCGTCCAGCGACACTTCCCGGCGCCGGCTCTTCCAGCGGCCGGCAGAGCGCGCCGTGTTGGCCGCGATCCGCAGCAGCCAGGTGCGGAAGCTCGAATCGCCGTGGAACCCCGGCAGCCCGCGCATGGCCCGGATGAACGTGTCCTGTGCCGCATCGGCGGCGAGGTCGGGCTCGCCCAGGACCCGATAGGTCACCTGGTAGACGGCGGCCGTGTGCGCGGCCACGAGCGCTTCCAGCGCCGCTTCGTCGCCTTCCTGCGCCCGGGCCACCAGCGCCCGTTCCTCTGCCCTGCGTGGGGCCACGCCTGTCTCGCTCACTGTTGTTGGGACGCTGCCAGCCCCCCATTCGTTAAGCGCGAAGGACCCCGCCCGGTGTGCGCCGGACGGGGTCCCTCCGCGTTGTCCCGGCCGATGTCGCCGACTCAGCCGTTGCCCGCCGGTGCCGTTTCCATCACCTGCTCCCGCAGGTCCTTCGACGGCTTGAACACGGGAACGAGGCGCGCCGGCACTTCCACGCGCTCGCCCGTCCGCGGGTTCCTCGCCACCCGCGACTTGCGCTCCCGCACCCTGAACGTGCCGAAGCCGCGGATCTCGATGTTATCGTGCTCGGCCAGAGCCGCCTTCACGGCGTTCAGGAGTCCATCCACCACCAGCGCGCAGTCCTTCTTGGTGATGCCGGGACCGATCGCGTCGGCCACCTGCTCTACGAGATCCGCCTTCGTCATGATGCCTCCATCCCTCCAGGGTCCGTCGGAGCCGCGTCGCTCCGATCATTCCACAGATCAGGTCCGGGTCAGTGGACCATGTATTTCACCACCGGCCACCCGGCGCCGGCAACCTGCCCACGCGTCATGGCCTGCAGCACTGCACCCGCGCTCTCGCCCAGAAGCGCGTCCAGCAACCAGCTACCCCGCTCCCGCGGGGGACGCACGATGTTCGGCTCCGGTCCGAGCCCGGCCATCTCGCCGGCCAGCCGGATCGCCGCATCCCGGTTCCCCAGGCGGTCCACCAGCCCCAGTTCCATGGCCTCACGCCCCGAGAAGATCCGGCCATCCGCCAGTGGCCGAACCTGGCCGACCGGCATGCCCCGGGACTCGGCCACCGCCTCGATGAACTGCGCGTGGACATCCTCGAGCATCCGGTTCAGGATCGCCCTCTCCTCCGGATCCATCTCCCGGAACGGCGAGCCCATGTCCTTCTGAGCGCCCGCCTTGACCACTTCCATCCGGACGCCGACCCTGTCCATCAGGCCACCCACGTTCGGGTACTCCATGATGACGCCGATCGAGCCCGTGATGCTGCCGGGCAGGGCCAGGATCGAGTCCGCGCCCAGGGCCACGTAGTAGCCACCCGACGCGCCCACCCCGCCGATCGATGCCACCACCGGCTGCCCATCCTCGTTCCGCAGGCTGCGGAGCCGGTCGTAGATGCTCTGCGACGGCGCCACCACCCCACCCGGACTGTTGATCTCCACCACCCACCCCCGAACGGAGCGGTCCCTGCGCAGCCGCCGCACGTCGTCCAGGAACTGGCTGTCTCCCCCGATCGCGCCCCGCACTTCCAGGAGCGCGATACGACCGCCCAGCCCGAAACTGCCACCGGCCGCACGGTAGACCGCGAGCACCAGGCCGGTCACCGTCATCAGAGACAGGACCGTCACGAGGAGCGTCGTGCTCAGAGAGCGCCGGGACACGCCAAACCGCCGCCAATCAAGAAGTTAGGTCGGGAGAACGCGACGCAGAACCTTAATGTGCCCGAGTCTCGCAAGTCAAGACTCTCCTCGCACTTGCGCCATTCCCGAAAGGAATCGGTCGAACAGATATCGCGAATCGTGCGGCCCGGGCGCCGCTTCCGGGTGGTACTGAACGCTGAACACGGGCAGGTCCCGGTGCTCCATCCCCTCCACCGTACCGTCGTTCAGGTTCACGTGCGTGACCCGCAGCGCGGGCGCACCCTCGATGGCGTCGCCGGCCCCGGAGCGCACCGCGAAGCCGTGGTTCTGCGCAGTGATCTCCACGGCGCCATCGCTCAATCGGCGCACCGGGTGGTTCCCCGCGCGGTGGCCATAGAGGAGCTTGTACGTACTGCCTCCGAACGCGCGGGCGATCAGCTGGTGCCCCAGACAGATGCCGAACACCGGGATGCCGCGCTCGGCTGCGCCCCGGATCGTGGTCAGCGCGTGGGCCACTGCTTCGGGATCTCCCGGGCCGTTGGAGACGAACAGCCCATCCAGCCCCGAGTCCAGCACCTCCTCCGGCAACGCGCCGCGGGGCACCGTCCGGACCCGGCACCCCCGCTCGGCCAGCAGTCGCGGGGAATGCCGCTTGATACCGAAATCGTACGCCACCACCAGGAACCGCTCCGGCCCCTCCGGCGCGACGTCGTACGGCCGGGGCGTCGAAACCTGGCCCGTGAGGTCCAGCCCCTCCATGCGTGGATGGGCCTCGATCCGTTCCCGCAGTGCCGACTCGGGCAGCTCCCGGGACGCGATCCCCGCTCGCATGGCGCCACGTGAGCGGATGTGGCGGGTGAGCGCCCGCGTGTCCACTTCCGTCAGGACCGCGACGCCGCTCCGTCGCAGGTATGCATCCAGCGAGCCTTCCCCCCGCCAGCCGGTGAACGCGGGCGACAGCTCCCGGACCACGAACCCGGCCACCTGGGGGCGTGAGGACTCCTCGTCGGCACCCGCGACCCCGTAGTTCCCGATGAGCGGGTAGGTCATGGTGACGATCTGGCCGGCATAGGACGGATCCGTCAGGATCTCCTGATAGCCGGTCATCGACGTGTTGAACACCACTTCGCCCAGCGCCACGCGGCGGGCGCCGGCGAGCTCGCCCTCGAAGACGCGGCCGTCCTCGAGGAGCAGGTATCCGGGATCGGTGTGGGCCAGGGACATGGCGGACCGATGATAGCGGGGCTCCGGCCGGCGGGCCAGGGCGCCACCACCCCGCCGCGGCGGTTTCTGGACTGCCTCGTTCCTGCTACCTTCCTCGCCCCATGAGCCGATCCCAAGCAGGCGCGCAGCCCCTGGTCCACATCTACGCGGACGAATCCTGTCTCGGCATCCAGTTCACCGATCGGGACTCTCCCGGCGGCGCGGCCGGGCTGATCGAGCACTGGACTGCAGGGGCGTGGGTGCGTCGGGACTACTGGATCAGCGAGCCCGCAACCACCAACAACCGGATGGCCATCCGCAGCGCCACCGAGGGGCTGGTGCTGTTGAAGCGCCCGTGTCGCGTCATCTTCACGTCCGACTCCCAGTACCTGATCAAGGGAATGCGCGAGTGGATCGCCGGGTGGGTGCGACGCGGCTGGCAGCGCAAGACCGGACCCGTCGAGAACGCCGATCTATGGAAAGTCCTCCTCCGCGTGGCGCAGCGCCACCAGGTGGACTGGCGCTGGGTCCGCGGCCACGCGGGGCATCCGCAGAACGAGTACGTCGACGACCTGGCCGTCCGCGCCGCGAAGCAGCAGGACCGCTCGGGCGGCCTGGTGGATTCCGGCTTCGGGGAATGGCTCGAGGACAAGCGCGAGAAAAGCGAAGCCTACCTGGATTTCTTCGAGTTCCAGCCACCGCCGGACGACGAGCCGTTCGACCCGGTGCCGACTCCCTGATCCGTGCCCGGCCGACCGCCGCCGCTACGCGGCCAGGCGCCGATCGAACACCACTGCCATCGCATCCACCACCGCGTCTTCGACCTCCCGCATTTCCACTGCGGATCCGAGGGCACGGCTCATGGAGGTGACACCATGGTCGCGGATCCCGCAGGGGATGATCGCGTCGAAGAACGCCAGGTCCGTGGTCACGTTCAGCGCGAAGCCGTGTGACGTGATCCAACCGCTGGAGACCCGTACGCCGATCGCCGCCAGCTTCTCCTCCCCCACCCAGACCCCCGTCAGCCCCTCCTTGCGTCCGGCCCCGATGCCGAACGTGGCCATGGCCATCATCAGGGCTTCCTCGAGATCACGGACATAGCGGTGCAGGTCCTTGCGGTCCGGCTTCAGGTCCAGGATCGGATAGCCCACCAGCTGCCCCGGGCCATGGTACGTTACATCCCCGCCACGGCCCGTCTCGAACAGCTCGATCCCCATCAGCCTGCGCTCGGACGCGTCCAGGATCACGTGATTCGCATCCGCAGCGGTCCCCAGCGTGATCACGTGCGGGTGCTCCAGCAGGAGCAGCTGGTCGGGGACCGCCCCCGCTCGCCGCTCCGAAACCAGCCGTTCCTGCAGCCCGAGACCATCCGCGTACGACAGGAGCCCGAGACGCCGGACTTCCAGCGTCCGCGCCCCGGAGCGAGCCCTAGGCCGCTTCCTCGGGGAACGTTTCAAGGATCTCCTTCAGCCGCGCGAGGAAGCGCGCGGCATCCGCGCCGTCCACGATCCGATGGTCATAGCCCAGGGAGAACATGCAGCGGAGACGGATCGCGATGGTGTCGGCTCCGTCCAACTCCACCACGACCGGCCGCTTCTCGATGCTCCCCGTACCCAGGATCGCCGCCGTCCCTTCCGGGATGATCGGCATCCCCACATACGTGCCCAGCACCCCCGGGTTCGTGATCGAGAACGTAGCGCCCTGGATCTCGTCCGGCTTCAGCTTCCGGTCCCGGGCGCGCCCGGCGAGGTCGCTGATGCGCTTCGCGATTCCCACCAGCGTGAGGTCTTCCGCGTCCCGCAGCACCGGCACGATCAGTCCGGGATTCAGGTCCACCGCGATCCCGATGTTGATGTTGCCGCGGAAGATCAGGTTCTCCCCCGAAACGGTGCCGTTGACCTGCGGGAACTCCCGCAGCGCCTTGGCCACGCCCCATGCCACGAAAGCGGTGAAGCTGACCTTGTTCCCTTCCTCGGTCCACTTCGCCTTGTTCGCCTTCCGGATCCGGTCGATCCGGGTGAAATCCACTTCGATGAACGAGTGGACGTGCGGCGCCACCCGCTTCGCCAGAACCATGTGGTCGGCCGTGAGGCGACGGATCCGGTCCATCTTCTCCACACGGTCGCCTTCCCGCACCGGCCACTCCGGATGCTGGACCTCGCCGTAGAACCGGCGCCACAGCTCGTCCGCCCCGATCGCCCCACCCGCTGGCGCCTTGCTGGCCGCCGCCGCCGGCTTCGAGGGCGCCGCTTCCGCCGCCGGTGCCTGCCCGCGTCGGTCCAGGAAGCTCAGCACGTCCTGCTTGGTCACCCGGCCCGCCCGACCCGAGCCCTCCACCTGCGAGAGGTCCACGTCGTGCTCCGCCGCGATTCGCCGGACCAGCGGCGTCGAGCGCTGCCGCAGCCGCTCCTCCGCCGTCTCCTCGCCACCGCCGTCGCCCGATGGAGCCGCCACGGCCGGCTCTCGCTTCGGCTTCGCTGGCGCCGCTTCGCCGGCCTCGCCCGTACCCGTCTCCGGCGCCTCTTCCGCTTCCGCCGCCGCAGCGGCAGGCTTCTCCGCCTTCCCTTTGCCCGCGCCGGCGTCCGCGCCTCCCTCCGTGTCGATGAACGCGACGACAGTCCCGACTTCCACCGTCTCGCCTTCCTCCACCTGGATGTCCACCAGCGTTCCCGCCGATGGAGCCGGGATCTCGGCGTCCACCTTGTCCGTGGAGATCTCCAGGATCGGCTCGTCACGCTCGACGGCATCTCCAGGCTGCTTCAGCCAGCGGGAGACGGTGCCCTCGGCGATGGACTCGCCCATCTGCGGCATCGGGACTTCGATCTTCGGCATCGTGGATTCCGTTTCGCAGTTCTCGTCGACTATCCCTCACCGCTGGTCCTCGACCGCCAGCGGCCCCGCTTGCAGTCAGTGCCCCCGCTGCGCCGGTCGGCGGCAACGGTTCCCGCTCGCCTCAGTATCCGGCAAGGTACTTTCCCGCCGTCACGATATCCTCCACGCCCGGGAGGAAGTAGTCCTCCAGCGGCGGAGCGTACGGCACGGGCGTATCGAGCGCCGTCACCCGGAGCACGGGAGCGTCCAGCCATTCGAACGCCTTTTCGCTGACGCGCATGGCGATCTCGCCCGCGATGCCCCCCGTGCGCGTGTCCTCGTGCACGACCAGGATCCTGTTGGTCTTCTTCACGCTGGCAATGATGGAATCCTCGTCCATGGGCAGCAGCGTCCGCAGATCGATGATCTCGACCTCGATGCCTGCTTCTGCCAGCCGATCGGCCGCCTTCTGGCTCTCGTGAACCATGTTGCCGTACGTGACGATGGTCAGGTCGGACCCTTCTCTGTGGATCCTCGCCTCGCCCAGCGGCACCACGTAATCCTCCGCCGGAAGCACCTCACGCAGGAACGGGGCCCGGTACAGCTTCTTGTGCTCGAAGAAGAGGACGGGATCGTCGTCGCGTACGGCGGCTTTCAGCAGCCCCTTCGCGTCCCGGGCCGTGCACGGATAGACGATCTTCAGTCCTGGCGTGTGGAAGAACGCCATCTCGGGATTCTGGGAGTGGAACGGGCCACCCCGGACGCCGCCGCCCACGGGTCCGCGGATCACCATCGGCAGAGGGCCCGCCTTCCGCCACCTGGCCGTGGCCACGTAGTTCGTGAGCGGCTCGTAGGCGCAGCTCACGAAGTCCATGAACTGCATCTCCACCACCGGACGCAGGCCCATGTGCGCCGCGCCGGCGGCGGCACCGGTGAAGCCGGCCTCACTGATCGGTGTGTCCACCACGCGCGCGTCCCCGAAAAATTCCAGGAAGCCATCGGTCATCTTGAACGCGCCACCGTAGACGCCAATGTCTTCTCCCAGGAGGAAGACCGCGGGATCGCGGACCATCTCCTCCCAGAGCGCCTCGCGGATCGCCTCGAGCATGGTGACCGGCTCGCCCCGCTCCGTCTGGCGGACGTGGTCCGGCTTCTCCCGTGCTGAGCCGCTTGCCGGCGGCGATGTCGGGACTCCGCCGTCGTCGGCTGCGGACCTCTCCGGCACCGCCGCCGTGGTTCCCTTCCTGGAGCGGGCTTTCGCCATCAGGCCTCGTGCGGATCCTGCGGTTCGCGTCGCGTCCACGGGATCCACCCCGGGACGTCGCCATACACACCCTCGATCGCGGCAGCGGGCTCCGGCATCGGCGACGCTTCGGCCGCATCTCGCGCGGCATCCACTTCCGCTTTCGCCCGATCCCGGATCGCGGCCAGCTCGTCCTCGGTGGCACTGTCATGCTCCAGCAGCCACCGGTGGTAGCGGTCCACCGGGTCCCGAGCTTCCCACGCTTCCAGCTCCCCGGCCGGGACGTACTTCTGCGCATCGTGCTCCGCGTGTCCCTTCCGGCGGTACGTCATCAGCTCCAGCAGCGCCGGCCCCGCGCCCGAGCGGGCATGACCGACCGCCCGTGCCGCGGCCGCGTGGACGGACAGCACATCGTTCCCGTCCACCTGCTCGCCTCGCACACCATAGCCGTCCGCTTTCTCCACGAACGACGCCGTGGCGGACTGCTTCCGCGTGGGCGTGGAGTAGGCGTAGCCGTTGTTCTCCACCACCACCACCAGGGGGAGCTGCTGCACCGCGGCAAGGTTCAGACCCTCGTGGAAGCCACCGGTCGACGTCATCCCGTCGCCGCTGTACACCAGCGCTACCCGGTCCTCACCGCGCAGGCGGAACGACATCGCGACCCCGGCCATCACCCCCACCATCACGCCCAGATGGGAGATCAGCCCGAGGTGGCCCTTCGCCATGTCGGAGAAATGGACGTTCGTCTCACGGCCGCCCGTGGGGCCGCCGGCCTTCGCCATGTACTGCTTCATGACGTCGGCCGCGTCCGCGCCCATCATCAGCATTGCCCCGAGGTCCCGGATGGCAGGAGACAGCACATCCCCCGTCCCGTCCGCTCGCCGACGCAATGCGTAGGCGGTCCCCACCGCCCCGGCTTCCTGGCCCAGGGAACGGTACAGACCGCCTATGACCTTGTTCTGCCTGTATAGATTGGTGAGCGCGGTCTCGACCTGGCGCGTCAGCTGCAGCCAGTAATACAGCTCCCGGAGCGATTCCCGCCCCAGCCCGGCCGCTCCGTCTTCTGACGCTCTCGACTCTCCCCGCTCCGCCATGCCCGCCGGCGCCACAGACTACCCGCCCGACGGCGACCCGGTACCCTGCGGGCTCTGCTCCGCCGGGCTCCCCGGTTGCGTTTCGCCACCGTTCACCCCCGGCACCACCCCGCCGCCACCAGCCGGCGCCTGCCCGGCACCCGGCACCAGAGGCTGCGGCGCCCCGGGCGCGGACTGCTGCTGCTGCTCGAACTCCTGCTGCAGCAACGGCGTGGGATTCTGCCGGCGGGTGGAAAGCACGGACAGCACAATGGCCAGGAACAGGAAGATCCCGCCCGTCACCCACGTGCTCTTCGTCAGCACACTGGCCGCCTGTCGGCTCCCCATGAACATGTCGGTGCTCGCGCCACCGCCCATCGCGGCCAGGCCGCCACCCTTACCGGATTGCAGCAGCACCACCACGACGAGGAGCACCCCGTCGATCAGCAGGAACGAAAGAAGGATTCCGAACACCGCGCTACTCGTCTGTCGATTGGTTGAGGATACAGCAGGTTAAGGTCGCCCGGTCGCGAGGCCGTGTCAACCAGCCCACTCCCCGAAACCGGGCGGCCGTCACGCTGCCGCGATCTTGGCGAAGTCACGCGGATCCAGGCTCGCACCGCCCACCAGCACCCCGTCCACGTCCGACGCGCCCAGGAGCTCCGCCGCGTTGTCCGGCTTCACGGAGCCGCCGTAGAGGATCGGCACCCCGCCGGCCGGGTCCCCGATCCGCTCGCGCAGGCGGGCGCGCAGGATGGCGTGGGCGTCCGCGGCATCCTCGGGAGTGGCGGTCTCACCGGTCCCGATCGCCCAGACGGGCTCGTAGGCGAGGAGCATGCGGGCGACGGCGGCGGCGGCAACGGCGGCGAGCCCCGCCTCCAGCTGTCTCAGGATCACTTCCCGGACGCGCCCCGCGCGCCGCTCGTCGATGGTCTCGCCCACGCACAGTACCGGAGTGAGCCCCGCGGCCAGCGCCGCGGTGACCTTCTTCCCCGTCTCCTCGTCCGTCTCGCCGAAGACGTGGCGGCGCTCGGAGTGGCCGACCAGCGCGAAGCGGGCGCCCGCTTCCCGGGCCATGGGGCCGGAAATCTCGCCCGTGAACGCGCCCTGCGCCTCCCAGTGGATGTTCTGGACGCCCAGCCCGATGGCGTGCTCGGCCAGGCCGTCGCGCACGGCTGTGATGGAGAGCGCGGGCGGGAAGAGGAGGATGGAGCGGTCGCTCGCGGGCGTGACCACCTGGGCGAACTCCCGGCAGAAGCGCCGCGCGGCGTCCGGCCCCTTGTGCATCTTCCAGTTGCCTGCGATCACGGGCTTCCTGATCGTATCGGGCATCACGCCTCCCTTTCGTCGAGGACGGCCACGCCCGGAAGCGTGCGGCCTTCCAGGAACTCCAGCGACGCGCCGCCGCCGGTGGAGACGTGCGTCATCCGCTCCTCCAATCCCGCCTCCCGGATGGCCGCCGCCGTATCGCCACCGCCGATGATGGATGTGGCCCCGGCGTGGGTGATGTCCGCTACCGCGCGTGCCACGCCCTCGGTTCCGCCGCGGAACGGCGCCAGCTCGAACATCCCCATGGGGCCGTTCCACACCACCGTGCGCACCCCCTCCAGGTCCCTGCGGAACGCGGACACGGAGTGCGGCCCGATGTCCAGGATCTTCCAGCCCGCGGGCACGTCCTCGCGCGCCACCGCCCGCGTGGGCGCGTCCGCCGACGGATCTTCGGCCACCACGCAGTCCACGGGGAGCCGGAGCTTCGCGCTGGCCCGCTCCAGCAGGTCGGCGGCCATCCCCACCCGGTCCTCCTCCACCAGCGATTCTCCGGTCTCCAGCCCCATGGCCCGGAAGAACGTGTTCGCCATGGCGCCGCCAATGAGCAGCCGGTCCACGCGCGGCAGCAGGTTCTCGATCACGTCGATCTTCCCCGAGATCTTCGCGCCTCCGAGAATCGCCACGAACGGCCGTTCCGGCGATTCCATGGCGGCCCCCAGGAAGCGCAGCTCCGCTTCCATGAGCAGTCCGGCCACAGCCGGCTTCCCCTGCTTCTTCATCTGCTCCGCCACGCCCACCGTGGACGCGTGCGACCGGTGCGCCGTCCCGAAAGCGTCGTTCACGTACACCGTCCCGAGCCCGGCCATCTGCTCGGCCAGCGCCGGATCGTCCGTCTCCTCCCCGGGCAGGAAACGCGTGTTCTCCAGAACCAGGATCTCCCCGCCTTGCAGGCCGGCGGCCGCATCCCGCGCTTCCGCTCCCACGATGTCGGCGACGAACCGCACCGGCACATCCACCAGCTCGCCCAGCCGCTCCGCCATCGGCCGCAGCGACATCGACTCCACCCACTTCCCCTTCGGGCGACCCGCGTGCGACATCAGCACCAGCGCCGCACCGCGCTCCAGCAGGTAGCGCAGCGTGGGCAGCGTCGCCGTGATCCGCGTGTCGTCCGTCACACGCCCTTCCGACAGCGGCACGTTGTAGTCCACCCGTATGAGCACCCTGCCACCATCCAGGATGCGCGCCGGAAGATCCCTGATCGTTCGCTTCGTCATCCCCGTCCTCGAAGTGAAAGGAGCCACGGTCCCGCGGGACCGTGGCTCCTCGTCTCTTTCACTCGCTGTGCCGCCCCGGCCGCCCTTACGGCGTGGCCGGCTGCTCCGACACCTGCACGCTGAACCGGATGGAGTCCGACCCGCGCGACGAAACCTCCAGCGGCGTCTGGCAGTAGCTGCACCGGATCACGGCCATCTCCTGCGCCGGCCCCAGCTCCGCCGTATCCCGGTGACCGCACACCGGGCACCGGTACGTCCCGCTCCGACCCCCTGTCGATTGCGCCATGGACTCCTCCAACTCGGGACGCCGTGCCGCGCACTCTCAGCGCGCGAGATGCATGCCATCTCACCCCGGTTCCCGGCGCATCCGATCCGGACGCACGCCCCCCCGGGGTCCCCACGCCCCCCGCATCCACCCTAACCGGCCCCCGGGGCAGCGTCAATAGCGCCAATGTTCCAGCAGTCTCATAGGTCAATTGCCATAGCCGCCTGCGCGGCAACTACATACGGTCCGCCACATAACGCGCCAGATCCACGCACCGCGCCGAGTATCCCCACTCGTTGTCGTACCAGGAGACCACTTTCACGAGCCGGTCCCCCATCACCATCGTGGACGGTGAATCGACGATCGAGCTGGCGGGATTCCCCGTGAAGTCCACGCTGACGAGCGGTTCATCGGAGACTTCGAGGATCCCCTTCAGCGCCCCGGCCGCGGCTTCGCGCATGGCCGCGTTGACCTGGTCGACCGTCACGTCCTTCTCGACTTCCGCGACCAGATCGACGATGGAGACATCGGGTGTGGGCACGCGCATGGCCATTCCGTCGAGCTTGCCCTTCACTGCGGGGATGACGAGGCCGGTGGCCCGGGCGGCGCCGGTGGTGGTCGGGATGATGGACATGGCGGCGGCCCGTGCGCGACGCAGGTCCTTGTGCGGGAGGTCGAGGATCGACTGATCGTTCGTGTAGGAGTGGACGGTGGTCATGACGCCGCGGCGGAACCCGAAGCGGTCGAGGACCACTTTGACGACCGGCGCCAGGCAGTTGGTCGTGCAGCTGGCGTTCGAGATGACGTGGTGGTTCTCGGGGTCGTACGCCGCTTCGTTGACGCCGAGAACCACGGTGACGTCCTCGCCCTTGGCCGGCGCCGTGATGATGACCTTGCTGGCGCCGGCATCCAGGTGCTTCCCCGCCTTCTCGCGGTCGCGGAAGAGGCCGGTGGCCTCGAAGACGATGTCGACGCCCAGCTCCTTCCACGGCAGCGCCGCCGGGTCGCGCTGGGCCAGGACGCGGAGCTCGTCGCCATCCACGTTCAGACCATCACCGCTGACCTCCACGGTGCCGGGGTACGGTCCGTGGACGGAGTCGTGGCGGAGCAGGTGCGCCAGCGTCCGGGCATCGGTCAGATCGTTGACAGCGACGAAGTCCAGGTCGGCCCCGTACTTCTTCGCGGCCCTGAGGATGTTGCGACCGATGCGGCCGAAGCCGTTGATGGCGACGCGAGTGGCCATTGAGTTCCTTCGGTTCAGATCAGTGTCAATCGGCCGGTCGCGCGGGCGAACGTGAGAACGCTCACACACCGCGCGCCGGCCGCAACGAGCGCCTCCGTGCACGCCGTGACCGTGGCGCCCGTGGTCAGGACGTCGTCGACGAGCAGGAGGTGTTCCCCTTGGATGTCGGCCAGTGCCCCGACATCGGGACGGAATGCTCCCGCCACGTTAGCCAGCCGGGCGGCGGGCTGCAAGGTGGTCTGGCTGCTGGAGCCCCGCCCTCGCTGGAGTGCATGAGAGAGACTTCGCCCGGTGCGGGCGGCCAGCTGCTCCGCCAGCAGCGCGGCCTGGTTGTAGCCCCGGTCACGGACCCGGATCGGCGTGGTCGGCACGGGCACGACGAGGCACGCTTCCGCCGCCACGTCCGGGAGCAGCCGGACCGCCGCCATGCGCTCGGCCATGATCCCGGCGAGGCCGCTCCACCCCCTGTACTTCAGCTGGTGGACCAGCGCATCGGCGGGCGGGCGCAGAAGGGAGGCGGAGCGGGCGGAGCGGAGACCGGCCGGCCAGTCCGCGCATTCCTGGCAGGTCGCTCCGGCACGCCGCCCCGTCTGCAGGCGTGGGAATCCGCAGCGGACGCAGAGTGGGGATGGGGGCGCGACGATCCGGACGCGACAGCGGCCGCACACCAGCTGACCCGCGTCGCCGGTGCCCCCGCCGCACCCGAGGCAGCGCGGGGCGAACACGAGGTCGAGAAGACCGCGGCCGATTCCCATGGCTCGAATCCCGCCCCGGAGCCGGGGCGGCGCCATGGTCGCGCGGGACGGCGCCGGAGCTAGTGCTCCGCCCCGGTCAGGAGGGAGGCCCGCATCGCATCGAGGTCGGGCTCGTGGCGGGGGAACCATTGGCGGAAGCTGGCGGCACCCTGCTGGAGGAGCATCTCCGTCCCATCCGCGGCGACGATCCCCCGTGCTCGTGCCTCGCGCACCCAGCGCGTTCCGCCCGCCCGGTACACCAGGTCCATCACGGCCCCGACACGTGCGGGGCCCTCGAGGTCGACGGGGTGCGGATCGTCCGGCGCGAGGCCCAGCGTGGTGGCGTTGACCACGAGGTCGTACCCTTCTCGGCCGAGGCGCGCTCTGTCCTCGAGCACCGTCACCCGGCGCCCGCGGGGATCGAGCGCCGCCGCCACGAGGCGCGCCCGCTCGGGCGAGCGATTGAGCACGTGGACGGCATCGGCACGGGCGTCCAGGAGACCGGACACCACCGCCCGGGCGGCGCCCCCGGCGCCGAGGACGAGGGCACGCGCGCCCGCGGGCGAGCCGATCAGCGTGCGGCAGGCGGCCGTGAACCCCGCCACGTCCGTGTTGTCCCCGTGGACCAGCTCGTCCTGTCCCCAGAACGTGTTGCACGCTCCCGTTCGGGTCACCGCCGCCGTGGGCCGATCGAGCGCGCGCGCGGCCGCCGTCTTGTGGGGGAGCGTCACGTTCCCGCCACCCCCGGCGAGAGCGACGGCGCGCAGCAGGGCGGGCAGGATGGCCGCGTCGCAGCGGAGCGCGAGGTAGACGGCATCGAGGTCGGCGGCCCGGAGCGCCGCGTTCTGAAACCGCGGTGAAAGGGAGTGCTCCACGGGATCGCCCAGGAGCGCCAGCAGCCGGGTTCCCGCGCCGGGGTTCACGGGCGTGGCGGCCTCAGGGGGCGAGGATCGGCTCGAGGCCGGCCAGGACTGCGCTCACCGCCTCGGCGATCTCGTCCCGGGTGGCCCGGTACACGGCCAGGTCCCCGCCGATCGGATCGACCACGGGCTGGCCCGCGCGCTCGTCCGGCAGGAACTCCGTGAGAAGCGCCACCTTGTCCTCGCCGCCCATGGCGTGCACGGCGTCCATGTGACTCCCGCTCATGACCAGGATGGTGTCCGCCCACTCCACCAGCTCCGGGGTCAGCATCGAGGCCTCGTGCGCCCCCAGCTCTACCCCGGCCTCCGCGAGCACGACGGGGACCGCCTCGGATGCCGGTGACCCGGGCAGCGCAGCAATCCCCGCGGAGCGCACCGAAACCTGGTTCCAGCCGCGCTCCTCGAGCGCGTGTCGCGCGAGCGCCGCGGCCATCGGACTGCGGCAGGTGTTCCCCGTGCACACGAACAGGAGGTTGTAGCTGGTCCCCGCCGAACCGTTTTCGCTCATCGGATATCCACCAGGGCTGTCAGCTCCGACGTCGGGATCGCCCCTTCACGGAGCACCCGGACTCCCTCACCACAACGCACGATCGTCGACGGAAGGGCGAACGGCAACTCGCCCGCGTCCAGCACGAGCGCGCCCGGAATGGCTGCGGCCACGACGCCGGCCGCCTCTCCGCTCCGGGCGGGCGGGCGGCCGGGCAGGTTGGCGCTGGTCGACGTGACCGGGCCGCCCGCCGCCGCGAGCAGGTCCGTCACGGCAGGGTGCGGCGAAACGCGGACGGCCACGGCACCATCCGGACCTACGACCTGTGCGGGGAAACGGCCGGGCGGCGCGCTCAGGGCCAGCGTGAGCGGACCCGGCCAGAACCGCTCGGCCAACCGATCCGCCTCGGCCGTCCAGACCAGGTCCTCCACATCGGACCGCCCGCGGATCAACACGAGGAACGGCCGGCCAGCCTTGAACGCGGCCAGGGCTTCCAGCGCTCGCGGCAGCAGCGTGCACCCCACACCGTACACGGTCTCCGTGGGGTAGACGACGAGACCCCCCCGCGTCAGGTGCCTCTCGACCGCCTCTCCGGCCGCGGAACGATCGGCGGCCGACCCGTACGGCACACGCCCGCTCACCGGCCCGCCGCCTCCACACCGGCCCCGCCAGCGCGCAGCAGCGCTTCCGCCACACGCAGATCGGCGGGCCGCGTCACTTTCAGGTTGCGCGCGCTCCCCTCGACCACCACCACGCGACCTCCATAGTGCTCCACCAGCGCTGCGTCGTCCGTCGCTTCCACCCCGTCCGTCGCCGCACGGGCGTACGTCTCCACGATGAGGGCGCGGGGAAAGGCCTGCGGCGTCTGCGCGGACCACAGCGCCTCTCTCGGCGCCGTCGCCGTGACGGCGCCGCTCTCGTCCACTCGCTTCAGGGTGTCGGACACGGGAACGGCCGCGATCACACTCACTCCGCCCGCGGCGACCGCCACCACCCGGTCCAGCACCGACCGCTCCAGCAGCGGACGGGCGGCGTCGTGGATGAACACGGCGTCGGCCTCGGGCGGCACGGCCGCCAGCGCAGCCCGCACCGACGCGCCGCGCGTGGACCCGCCGGCCACGATGGTCACCGTCGCCGGGAGCGGAACGGGAGGATCGGCAACCTCCTCCGGGGGAAGGGCCACGATGACCCACTCGAACGCCGCGTGGTCCAGGAAAGGCTGGACCGCACGGCGCAGCACGGGCACGCCCGCGAGCAGGAGGTACTGCTTGCGCTTCCCGCTGCCCATGCGGGTGCCCCCGCCGGCCGCGGGGATCACGGCCGCCGCCCTCACAGCGCCTCCAGCACGTCGCGGATGGTGGCGGCGAGGACCACCTCGAGGTCGACCGTGGGTCGCGCCCGCGCCGGGATGACGGCCGTCCGGAAGCCCAGGCGCTCCGCTTCCCCCAGCCGTCGCTCCAGCTGGCTGACCGCCCGCAGCTCGCCGCCCAGCCCCATTTCCCCGACGAACACCGTGTCCCCCGGAATGGCACGGTCGAGAAGGGCGCTCGCCAGCGCCGCCACGACGCCGGCGTCGGCGGCGGGCTCCGTGAGCCGGACGCCACCCACCACGTTCAGGAAGACATCCTGCTCGCCGAACGCGAGCCCCGCCCGCTTCTCCAGCACGGCCAGGAGGAGCGCCAGACGCTGGCGATCGAAGCCCGTCGTGACCCGCTGTGGCGCGCCGTAGGCCGACCGGGTGCAGAGCGCCTGCACCTCCACCAGGAGCGGCCGCGTCCCTTCCAGCGTGCACACCACCGCGGTCCCGCTCACCCCTTCCGTGCGCTCCCCCAGGAAGAGCTCCGACGGGCTGTCCACCGCTTCCAGCCCCTCGGACGTCATCCGGAACACGCCGATCTCGTCCACGCCGCCGAACCGGTTCTTGTTCGCACGCAGGACCCGGTGGTCCAGGCTCCGACTCCCCTCGAAGTAGAGGACCGTGTCCACGATATGCTCCAGCGTGCGCGGTCCCGCCACCGTACCGCCCTTCGTCACGTGCCCCACGAGGAACACCGCCGTGGACGTCTCCTTGGCGAACCGCTGGAGCCGGGCCGCGCACTCCCGCACCTGCGTCACGTTCCCCGGCGCGCCGTCGAGGTCTTCCGTGTACGTGGTCTGGATCGAGTCCACCACCAGCGCGGCGGGGCGCTGTTCCGCAGCCCGCTCCAGGATCGTCCCGAGCTCGGTCTCGCCCAGGAAGATGACGTCGGCCGCCCCGCCACCGAGCCGGTCCGCCCGCAGGCGCACCTGGGCCGCCGATTCCTCACCGGAGATGTAGAGCGTGGCGCGGCCGGAGGCCTGGAGCCGCGCGGCCACCTGGAGGAGGAGCGTGCTCTTCCCGATCCCCGGCTCTCCTCCCAGCAGGATCAGCGACCCGGGGACCACGCCACCGCCCAGCACGAAGTCCAGCTCGCGAATGCCGGTGGACCAGCGGCCCGTGGCGTCGGGGCGCACCTCGCTCAACGGCGCCGCCCGTGCCGGCTCGGCCGCCTGGAAGGCGCGGCCGTGTCGGGATCCGCCTTTCCTGGCGCCGGCAGTGGTCGCGCGCGGCTCCTCGGCCAGGCTGTTCCACGCGCCGCAGGCGGGGCACTGCCCCTGCCAGCGCGGCGTCTCGTTGCCGCATTCGGTGCAGAAGAAAGCCGTGCGTGTCTTCACGTGGTGGCCGTGTTCGTGCTCGATCGGGGTCGCGGTCGGCCTCGTCGGCGGTGGTGCCGGTATGCGTGCGGCGCCGTCGGCGCCCGGCGCTGGGGGCCTAGAACGGCTCGCTCTGCGCCAGCGACTCGAAGCGCGTGCTCTCCTTGCGGAAGAAGAGCTCGACGATCCCCGTGGGTCCGTTCCGCTGCTTGCCGATGATCAGCTCCGCCTTCCCGGCCAGCCCCTGCTCCTGCGCTTCCATGTCGGATAGATAGTACTCGGGGCGGTACAGGAACATGACCAGATCGGCATCCTGCTCGATGGAACCGGACTCCCTCAGGTCCGACAGCTGCGGCCGGTGGTCGCTCCGCTGCTCCGGCGCACGCGAAAGCTGCGAAAGCGCGATCACGGGCACTTCCAGCTCCTTGGCCAGCGCTTTCAGACCGCGGCTGATCTCGCTCACTTCCTGCTGCCGGTTCTCGGCGTTCTTCGCCCCGCCCTGCATCAGCTGGAGGTAGTCCACCACCACGAGACCCAGCTCCGGCTGCTCCGTCTTCAGACGCCTGGCCTTCCCCCGCATCTCCAGCACGTTCAGCGCGCCGGAATCGTCGATCCAGATCGGGGCGGTGTTCAGGTGCGCCGCCGCCTGCGCCAGCCGGACGTAGTCGTCGTCCGTGAGTCGGCCGCGCAGCAGTCGGCCCAGGTCCACCAGCGCTTCCGAGCACAGCATCCGCTGCACGAGCTGCTCTTTCGACATCTCCAGCGAGAAGAGCGCGACCGGGGTCTGCTGGCTGATCGCCGCGTGGAGCAGCAGCGAGATCACCAGCGCCGTCTTCCCCATGGACGGCCGCGCGGCGATGATGACCAGGTCCCCCTTCTGGAACCCGCCCGTCTTCCCATCCAGGTCGGGGAAGCCGGTGCCCACGCCCGTGATCCCGCCCTGCGCGGCCTGCAGCTGCTCGATCCGCTCGAACGTGGGATACAGGATCTTCTTGATCCACACGAACCCCTGTCGCTCGTGCGACTGCGCCACCTGGAAGATCCGGTGCTCCGCCCCGTCCAGGAGCTCCTCCACCGTGCGCTCCCCCGGCTGATAGACGTCCTGGATGATCGATGACGACGCCTCGATCAGCCGCCGCATCAGCGCCCGCTCCCGGACGATCCGGGCGTGGTAATCGATGTTCGCGGCCGTGGGAACGGCGTCGAGGAGCTCCGCCAGGTACGGCAGCCCGCCCGCCTGCTCCATCTCCCCCGTCTGCCGCAGGTCCTCCGCTACCGTGGTCGGGTCCACCACTTCCCCGCGCTGGAACAGGCGGGCCATGGAACGGAAGACCCGGCGGTGCCCCTCGCGGTAGAACATGGAGTCGTCCAGCACCTCCACGGCCTTGGCAACGGCGTCCCCGTCGATCAGCATGCCGCCGAGCACGCTCACCTCCGCCTCAGCTGCGTAGGGCAGCTGGCGATCCGGGGCGCGGAACGGAATGATTTCCGGCTCAGACGTGCTCATCCAGCACCTGTCTCATGAGTTGCAGGTCTTGCCATGTCTTCCGTGTCGCGGCCGGGCTCCGCAGCAGGTACGCCGGGTGATACGTCGCCACCACGGGGATGCCGCGGTACGTGTGCACCTGGCCCCGCAGCCGGCCGATGGGGGCTTCCGTGCCCGTGAGCATCTGCGCCGAGAACTTCCCCGCGGCCAGGAGGACCTTGGGCGCGATGGTCTCCAGCTGCTGATGGAGGTAGGGGGAGCACGCGGCCACCTCGTCCGCCATGGGGTCCCGGTTGCCCGGGGGACGACACTTGAGGACGTTGCAGATGTACACGCTCTCGCGATCGAACCCCACCGACAGCAGCAACAGGTCCAGCAGCTTCCCCGCCGGCCCGACGAACGGCTCTCCCGTCCGATCCTCCTCGCCGCCCGGCGCCTCGCCCACCACCACCAGATCGGCCCGCTCGCTGCCCCGCCCGAAGACCACGTTCCGCCGGCCTTCGCTCAGGCGGCAGCGCGTGCACCCGCTCGCTTCCGCCCGCAGGACGGACAGCGCCCGCCCACCGGACCCCGCCTCCACCGCCCCGCCGGACGCCCGCTCGGGCTGCGCCACGGACGCCGCTCTCGGCAAGGCCGCGACCTGTGCCGCCACGGCTTCCACGGGACCCCGCCGAAGCAGGCTCACCGCTTCTTCGGCAGTCATGGAATCGAGATACAGCTCGTCGATGCCGAGCTCACGGAGCTCGCGCAGCACGGCGGCGATGGTCGCCTGTTCGTCCACCGTCTACCCGTCCGGGAACGGCAGCCGCCGCTCCACCCGGTCGAGGATGCGCTCCGCCACTTCCTCTTTCGCGAGCAGCGGCAGCGCCTCCGTCTCGCCTTCGCGCTCCAGCAGGACCACCCGGTTGGTCTCCGCCTCGAAGCCCGTCTCCGGCCCCACCTGGTTCAGCACCACCAGGTCGAGTCCCTTGGCCACGAGCTTCCGGCGAGCTTCCTCCTCCCCAGCCTCCGTCTCCAGGGCGAAGCCCACCACCACGCACCCCGAGCGACGATCCTGCTGCGTATCCAGCAGAATGTCGGGGGCGGGATCGAGCGCCAGCGTGTCCGGCGCGCTCTCCTTCTTCAGCTTGGTGGTCGCCGGCGAGCGCGGCCGGAAGTCCGCCGGGGCCGCCGCCATGATCAGAACATCCGCGTCCGCCAGCGCTCTGCGCACCGCGTTCAACAGCTCGGCCGCGCTCTCCACGCGCTGGACCCGCGGTCCGGGCGGAGGCGGGAGCAGCGTCGGGCCGGCGATGAGGGTGACTTCCGCCCCACGTCGCCATGCCGCCGCGGCCAGCGCGAAGCCCATCCGCCCGCTCGATCGGTTGGACAGGAAACGTACGGGATCGATCGCCTCTCGCGTGGGCCCTGCCGTCACGACCACCCGCCGCCCCGTGAATCGGCCCGATGGCTGGAGCGCGCGACCCACGTGCTCAACGATCGTTTCCGGGTCCTCCATCCGCCCCGGGCCACTCCCCTCGCCGTACGCCAGCGGGCCATTCGCCGGCCCCACCATCCGGTAGCCCAGCTCGACCAGCCGCTGCGCGTTCACCTGCGTGGCCGGATGCGCCCACATCCCATCGTTCATCGCCGGACAGACCAGCACGGGTGACCGCGTGGCAAGCAGGATGGCGTTCAGCAGACTGTCCGACCGCCCCACCGCGGCACGCGCCATGAAGTCCGCGGTGGCCGGGGCCACGCAGATCGCCGCGGCTTCACGCGCCAGACGGATGTGGTCGAGGGCGTGGCCCGGCTCCAGCAGGTCGGAGCGCACACGGCGCCCGGTCACACCTTCGAAGGAAACCTCTCCCACGAAAGCCCGAGCCGAGCGGCTCATGACCACGTCCACCTCGGCGCCCCGGCGCGTCAGGTCCCGCGCCACCTGGACCACTTTGTACGCCGCAATCCCGCCGGTGACGCCCAGGAGCACACGCTTCCCGAGCCAGGGCCGCACGGGCCCCGTCCCGGATTCATGGCCCGGCCGCGGGGTCGCCATGGCGGGCGTCGCTTACAGGGAGGCGCCCCGGCGCCGCTTGATCAGACGGAACTCGATATTGCCGGCCGCGAGCGCTTCCAACGCCCGCGTGGTCAGCTTCTTACGCAGCCCGGTGGGAACGGTCTCGCGCGGGAGGGCGTTCAGCTCGCGGGCATACTTCGCCGCGACCAGAACGCCAAGATACTTACTGCCGGTGTGCTCGGAGGTGGCTCCGGGCGTGACGACGTCCATGTTTCCTTCACTCTCTGGGGTGCGTGGCCTAGACCGAAAAAGGTAAGCCCGGCCGTACCTTGAGGTCAATCGCCCGCTGGATCCTCAGCTCTGGCGGATCAGGGATTCCAGGCCGCGGCGGAGGGATTCGGCATGAGCGGGGAGGTCCTTCAGCCGGGCGACGCGGGCCCACTCCGCCCGCACGATGGCTTCGATCTCGCCGAACGCCTGATCCACCTCTTCGTTCACCACCACGTAGTCGAACTCCGGCGCCGCATCGATCTCGCGGCACGCGTTCGCCAGCCTGCGACGCCGCTCGTCGCTGTCCTCGCTGGCGCGTCCCGTCAAGCGCCGGGCGAGCTCCTCCGCGGACGGCGGCAGCACGAAGATGAGCAGCGCGCTGGCGAACATCTTCCGGACCTGTCTCGCGCCCTGCACGTCGATGTCCAGGACCACGGTGTTGCCGGTGCCGAGGGCCGCCGTGATCTCGCGCCGCGGAGTCCCGTAGCGGCGCCCATGGACCACGGCCCACTCCGCGAGCTCGTTCCGCTCGATCATGCGCGTGAACGTGGCGTCGTCGACGAAGTGGTAGTCGCGACCGTCCTGCTCCCGCGGCCGCGGAGGTCGCGTGGTGGCGGAGATGGAGAAGACCAGACCGGGCGTGCGTTCCACGAGCATGCGGGCGAGAGTGGTCTTGCCCGCGCCACTGGGAGCAGCCAGTACGAGGGGGAACGCCGGTCTGGTAAGACTCACTCTATGTTCTCCACCTGTTCACGCAGGCGCTCGATCTCGTTCTTGATGTCGACCACGCGCTGCTCGATCGGGGCGTCGTTCGCTTTCGAGCCGATGGTGTTCGCCTCCCGGTGCATCTCCTGCACGAGGAAGCTCAGCCGCTTGCCGACCGGCTCGGCGGCATCCTCGCTGAGCATGGCCCGGAAATGGTCCATGTGCGAGCGGAGCCGGACCACTTCCTCACTGATGTCCCAGCGGTCGGCCAGAATGGCCACTTCGCGGGCCAGCCGCTCCGGGTCCAGAGAGGTGTCCGACGCGAGCTCCGCCACGGAGCGGCGGAGGCGGTCACGCTCCCGCACCAGCCGTTCGGGCGCCCGCTCCGCGATCTGGTCCAGCGCGCTGCCGATGGCCCCGAGCCGGCCCTCGAGGTCCTCCTCCAGGCTGCGCCCCTCCTTCTCCCGCATGGCCACCGTTGCGCGCGCCGCGCGCTCGGTGACATCGCGTACCACCTCTTCGGCGACTTGCGGCACGTCCGCGCTCTCGCGGACGACGAGGTCGCTCTGGCGGGCGATCATGTCGAGGTCCACGTCGCCCGGAAGCTCCAGCTCCGCCTTGAGCGCGCGGAAGATCCGCAGGTACTGGCGGGCGCGGACCACGTCCAGCCCCAGTGCGGGGCCCGCCTCGCCGTTCTCACCCTCGAGCCGATACGTCAGGTTGATGTGCCCCCGCGAGATGACCCCCTTGAGCCACTCCCGGATGTTCGGCTCGAAGCGGTCGAGGGCGGAGGGACTGCGCACGTTCAGGCTGAAGAACCGGTGGTTCACAGTCCGGATCTCCGCGCGCAGCAGCCCACTCGGCGTCTGGATTTCGGCCTCGCCGAAACCGGTCATGCTCCTGATCATGGCGCGCGCAAACTAACCAGCGAGGCGGAGGAGGTGCAACGCGGGCCCGCGGTCGGGGGAGCATCCGGGCCATGCAGCCCCGGCGCCGTCAATTCGTGAATGTCCATTTGACACCGTATGCGATGTGCTGCCCGGGAGTGAGATACGTGGTTTCCGGAGCGCCGGCCGGCGCGGGGAAATCCCGCTGCCGGGTCTGGCGTAGCGAGTACAGCACGTCGTCCCAGCGCAGGAATGCCGTCAGCGTCAGCACGCGGACGGACAGCTCGAGATTCGAAGCGCGATACGCCCCCACTTCCGTGATGCCCGCCGGAGCCGCCACGGTCATGCGCCCGCGGAAGACGTGCTCGGCCCGGGCGTACAGCTCCAGGTGACCGCTCGGCAGCGGAAGCTGGTGATACACGAGAGCCGCGCGCCAGTTGTACTCGGGGAGGTAGAGCCAGCCGGGGGGGGCATCCATGCTCACGTACCACCCCTCGAAGTGCAGCGGGTCCCATCCGGTGGGGATGCGTGCCGTAGCTTCGATCCCGGTGGCATCGCCCGCCGGGTGCCGCACGAGAAGCGAATCGAACGGGAGACCGAACCCTGCGCTGGAGTCCGCGCTCAGCCGGACCGCTGCACCGCCCAGGACGAACCCGTGCCCCGCCAGGCGAATTCCCGCGCGGGCGCCCTCGCGCGAAAGGTCGATCGCCGGCAGCGAGTCGGGCGCCGGCACCACGCGCAGCGACGGCGCGCCAGCCGAGAAGGGTGAGCCGCTCCGGAACACTTCGCCGAATGCCGTCAACCCGAGGGCGGGCCCGGCTTCAGCGCGCGCGGACCACCGGCCGACGGTCGCACCATCCCACCATTGCTGGGTGGCTTCGGCGCCCGCGGCCAGCAGCGACACCGGCCGCGTCCAGACCCCGAGCTCCAGCTCCTCCGCGGGCAGGCGGGGGTGCGAGCGCCACCGTGCCGCGGCCGACACGCGCGTCGGGAACGGAGCGGCGAGATCCGCCGCCAGCCGGAGCCCGGCCTGTGCCGTGGCCTCCCGCAGTGTGAAAGCCTCGCGGTCATCCTCCACGGACGACCCGCCCACGTACGCCTCGGCGGAGGCGGGGCCGAAGGGTCGGCGGACGCGCACCGCCCAGTCGCGACGGGTGGACTTCTCCGCCGGCCCCACGCCCGACCGGTCCGCCCCCTGCTGCCTGAACTCGATCTGGATGCCGGTGGAGTCCCGGGCCCAGCTCCACTTGAGCCACGCCGTGGTCAGGTTCGATGGCGCGCCCACTTCGGCCGCGAACCGCTCGAATCCCGCGGCCACCGGGCCGCCCATGACGTTCGGCGCCAGGAAGACGCCACGGAACAGGTTGATCCCGTAATCACCCGTCGCGGCTTCGATCGTGCTCTCGGGCCCCGGCAGCGCCGGCGAACGGGTCCGGATGCGCACGGTGGCCCCCGTGAGGCCCCGCTCCACGCGCAGGTGATCGATGCCGAGGAGCGACACGAGGGAGGGATCGAACGTGGCGGTCAGGAGCGGATCCAGCGCGTAGCCGTCCACGACGAAGCGAACGGCCCCGAGTGACGCGCCCATCACGCTCACCCCCTCGGGCTCCGCCAGCGCGATGGGCCGAACGGGCGTCAATCCAGGCACGCGCTCCAGCAGCTGCAGCAGCGTCAGGTTCGGCAGGCGAAGCAGGTCGTCCCGATCCCACTCCCACACGCCCGTGGTCCAACCGGTCGGCGTCGGCGCCGGCAGCCGGACGAGGGCGGGCGGGGGCGGTGTCACCGGCGCCACTGTATCCGCTGGCGCAGGCGTGGTATCGGGGCGCGTTGGCGCCAGCGTGTCTGGCGCGTTCGGCGCCACCGTGTCCGGCGCGTTTGGCGCCAGCGTGTCCGGCGTCAACGGGCGAGGCAGAGTGTCCGGACGCTCCGGCTCCTGCGCTCCAGCGGCGCGCGGCGCGGCCAGCGCCAGTGCGACCACGGCAGCGGCGACCAGCGGGAAACGCACGCAAAACGCCCCCGACCACCACCACCGGGGCCGGGGGCGGGGCGTCGGCCACGGCCGCGTCACGCTTCCGTGCGGCCCCTGATCCATTCGATGAACAGCCGGGTAGGCACTCCAGTGGGTCCCTTTCGGAGATACGACACGGGCTCGTCCCGATACGCCGTCCCGGCCACGTCCAGGTGCACCCAGGGAACGTCGCCGACGAACTCCTTGAGGAACCAGCCGGCGGTGATCGTGCCGGCCGGTCGGCCGCCCACGTTCTTCAGATCCGCCACGTCGCTGTCCAGCTGCTTCCGGTACTCATCCCAGAGCGGAAGCGGCCAGCAGCGTTCTCCCGTGCGCTCCCCCACGGCGCGAACCTCGTCCATCAGGTCGCCATCGTTCCCCATGAGGCCGATCGCCTCGTGGCCGAGGCCGATGACCACCGCGCCCGTGAGCGTGGCCGCATCGATCATCGCCCGGGGCGCGTACTGCTCCCGCGCGTACGCCAGCGCATCGGCCAGGATCAGGCGGCCTTCCGCGTCCGTGTTGATCACCTCGACCGTCTTGCCCGAATACATCCGGAGCACGTCGCCCGGTCTGGTCGCCCGTCCGGAAAGGAGGTTCTCCGTGGCGGGGACCAGCGCGACCACGTTCACCCGGGGACGCAGCCGCGCCATGGCCTGCATGGCCCCCAGGACGGCCGCCGCGCCGGACATGTCGTACTTCATCTCCTCCATCTTCTGCGCCGGCTTGATGGAGATCCCGCCCGCATCGAACGTGACACCCTTCCCGACCAGGGCCAGTGGCGCTTCGCCCTCTTCGCCTCCCCTGTACTCCATGACGATGAACCGCGGCTCCTGGTCGCTCCCGGCCGCCACGCCCAGGATCCCGCCGAACCCGCCCTCCTCGAGCGCCGCGCGGTCGAAGACAGTGATCTTCATCCCGCACTCCTCGGCAACGCCACGGGCCACATCCGCCAGGTGGGATGGCGTCGCGATGTTGCCCGGCTTGGCCGCGAGCTCACGCGCCAGGTTCTCCGCCTCCGCCACGATCCGGCCGACGTCGGCCCCCGCCCGCATGTCCTCTGCATCCTCCGCTCCGGAGGCGAGGACGGTGACGGACCGGAGCCGGACTGTCGGCTCCTCTTCCGCGGCCGTCTTCAGGTCACGGTAATCCCACGCCGCCAGCACGGCCCCTTCCACCGCACCGCGGGCGGCGAAATAGGGCCCCATGTGCTCGCTCTTCCGCTCCGTGTGGCCCAGCGCGACGGTGATCTCGTCCACCCGGAGACGCTCCGCCTCCCGGACCGCGGTGCCCACGGCCTGGCGGAGCCCCTGCATTGCATAGTCTTCCCGCTTTCCGATGCCCACCAGCAGGACACGCTGGGCCGGGAAGCCCGGGTCCTCGGGGTAGACCAGCAACGTCTCGTCCGTCTTCCCGCGGAAATCCCCGCGCCCCATGAGCCGGTCCAGCAACCCGCCCAGTGCATCGTCCACCGCGGCCATGGCGCCCACGGGGTGCTCATCATCCTGGAAATGCTGGAGTACCAGGAGCGGCGTCCGTACGGATGCCGCCGGGTCTGTCTGGATCGAGACGTTGACAGGCATGCGTTCAGTCCATGTGGTCGACGATGGCCTCGGCGAAGCCGGAGGTCTTCACGAGCGTGGCGCCTTCCATCTGCCGCTCGAGATCGTACGTCACCGTCTTGGCGGCGACAGCGCCCTCGAGCCCTCGCACCACGCGCTCCGCCGCCTCGTCCCAGCCGAGGTGCTCCAGCATCATGTGCGCCGACAGGATCAGCGAGCCCGGGTTCACCTTGTCCTGCCCCGCGTATTTGGGGGCGGTCCCGTGTGTGGCCTCGAACAGTGCCACCGCGTCACCGATGTTCGCGCCCGGGGCCATTCCGAGCCCGCCCACCTGCGCCGCGGCCGCATCGGACATGTAGTCCCCGTTCAGGTTCGGCATGGCCACCACGCTGTATTCGTCCGGGCGCAGCAGGATCTGCTGGAACATGGCGTCCGCGATGCGGTCCTTCACCAGCAGCTTGCTGCCCACTTCCACGCCCTTCCAGGTCTCCGCTTCTGTCACGATCCGGTCGGCGAACTGCTCCTTCGCCACCTCGTACCCCCACTCCCGGAACGCGCCCTCGGTGAACTTCATGATGTTCCCCTTGTGCACGATCGTCACCGAGTCCCGTCCGCGCTGGAGCGCGTAGCGGATGGCCATCGCCACCAGCCGCTTCGTCCCGAACGCGCTGATCGGCTTGATCCCGATCCCGCTCTTCTCCCGGATGTCCGCCCCCATCTCGTCCACGAGGAAGTGGCGCACCTTCTCCGCTTCCGGCGTGCCGGACGCCCATTCGATCCCGGCGTACACATCTTCGGTGTTCTCGCGGAAGATGACCACGTCCAGCTTCTCGGGATGCTTCACGGGTGAAGGGACGCCAGGGATCCAGCGGACGGGCCGGATGCACCCGTACAGATCGAGCACCTGACGGAGCGTCACGTTCAGGGAGCGGATCCCGCCGCCCACGGGCGTCGTGAGGGGGCCCTTGATCCCGACCTTGAATTCCCGCAGCGCCTCAAACGTCTCCTCCGGGAGCCACTCCCCCGTGGCATCGTACGCCTTCTCGCCCGCCAGGATCTCCATCCAGACAATGCCCTTCGATCCGCCGTACGCCTTCTCTACCGCGGCTTCCACCACGCGCTTCGTGGCTGCCCAGATGTCGGGGCCAATGCCGTCGCCCTCGATGAACGGGATGATCGGATCATCGGGGACCTGGAGCCGGCCTCCTTCCATCACCTGGATACGGGTGCCCTCCGCCGGGACGCGTGCGTGCTTGTATTCGGTCATGTTCTCGCTCTCAGGCTCGTTGCTGGATGGGGGCGACCGACCGCGGCGCTGGACCCACGTACTGCGCCTTGGGCCGGATCAATCGATTGTCGGTCAGCTGCTCCAGGATGTGCGCGGTCCACCCCGCCACACGGGCGCAGGCAAAGATGTTCGTGAACAGCGTCGCCGGAATCCCGAGCTTGTCGTAGACCGACGCACTGTAGAAGTCCACGTTGGCGTAGATCTTCTTCCCTCTCTTCTCCATCTCCTGGCGCATCGCTTCGCGCACGCGGTCGGAGACTGCGAACCACCGGGAGCTGCCCAGCTCCTCGCCGAGCCGCCGTAGGATGGGGGCCCGGGGATCCACGGCGCGGTATACGCGGTGCCCGAAGCCCATCACCTTGTCTCCACGCTCCAGCGCCTGGCCGATCCAGGCTTCCGCGTTCTCCGGCGCACCGATCTCCTGGAGCATGCGCATCACGCGCTCGTTCGCCCCCCCGTGCAGCGGACCCTTGAGCGTCCCGATGGCCGACGTCACGGCCGAATGCAGGTCCGATAGCGTCGCGACGGTAACGCGGGCGGAGAACGTGGAGGCGTTCATCCCGTGCTCGGCGTGGAGCGTGAGCGCGGCATCCATGGCGCGCGTTTCCGCTTCCTCGGGCTCTTCCCCCCTCATCATGTACAGGAGGTTCGCCGCGTGTCCGAGTTCGGGCCGGGGAGGGATCGGCTCCTTGCCCGCCCGGGTGCGCGCCGTCACTGCGGTGATCGTGGTCAGGCGTGCCGTGAGGCGGATCGCGCGGGCGAGATTCGCTTCGTGCCCGGTGTCGTCCGGAACGGGATCCGCCATCCCCAGGGTGGACACCGCCGTCCGGAGCACGGCCATGGGATGGGCGCTGGACGGAGCACCGCGGACCAGGCTCACCACGTCGTCAGGAAGGTCGTACGCCGCGGCCAGGCGGTCGCGGAGCTCCGCGAGCTGTGCCCGGGTGGGCAGCTCGCCGGTCCACAGGAGGTGGCACGTTTCCTCGAAACTGACGTTCGCCGCCAGATCCTCGATCGAGTATCCCGCGTAGAGCAGCGAGCCCGCCGACCCATCGACGCGGCTGAGCCGTGTCTCCGCGACGACGACCCCCTCCAGTCCCGAACCGGCCATTCCCGCTCCCTTCCCGTCTGTCACCCGTTGGAAATGCCAACGCCACATCACGAATTCGGGGCCGACGTCCCCCAGATCCAGGAGGAGGCCAGCCCCGACGCGAAACCGCGGTCGAGCCGCGACGGCGAGGCGGAAAGTAGTGATCCCGTTCGACGCGATGCAAGTCCGGGCGCGCAGCGATACGTTGTGACCCGACCTCCTGTTGGATCGTCCTGTTCATAGTGCAGATGAAGCCGAGCGAAGGAACTGCCGAACCGAGCGACGGCGAAGCCGTGGCCCGCGTGCTCGCGGGAGACCGCGAGTGGTTCCGCATTCTCGTGAATCGGCATCAGGACATGCTGTTCGCGCACGCGCTGCGAATGACCGGCCAGGGCGATGTGGCGGCCGACATCGTGCAGGCGGCGCTGGTCAAGGCCTTCGAGACGCTGGACCGCTGTCGAGATCCGGACCGCTTCGGCGCCTGGGCATTCCGGATCGTGGCCAACGGGTCGAAGGACTACCTGAAGAACGTGAGGCGCCGGGATGTCGGCCTGGACACGGTCACGCCGACGGCATCGGGGAGCGACCCCGGCCGGGACGCGGAGCGGGCCGACCTGCGGCGGCGCCTGGACGCGGCGCTGCACCGGCTGCCGCCGGAGCACCGGGAAGCGTTCGTGATGAAGCACGAGGAAGGCCGTTCCTACGCGGAAATGGCTGAGCTCCTGGGCGCTTCCGTCGGCGCCCTCAAGATGCGCGTGCACCGGGCGCGCGAGCTGCTGATGCAGTGGCTGGAGGATGACGCACCATGAGAGACGAGCTGCAGCGCTGGCTGGATGGCGACCTCGATGAAGCGGAGCTGCCTGAGGAGCTCCGGGCCGATGCATCGCGCTGGCAGGAATGGCTGGATGCCCGTGAGCATTCCGCTCCTCACGCCCCCGGTTGGGTGGCCGACGCCGTCATGGCCCGCATCGCGCGGATCGACCGCCGCGGACCGCTCGCGCGGCTGGGAGCGTGGCTGCTCCGACCCTGGACCGTGCGCATCCGGCCGCTCACCATCGGCGCCGTCGCGGCGGCACTGGCCGCCGCCATCCTCTTCTGGCCTGGCGGCGTGTCGGAGGCCGGACCGGGATCGGCCGTCCAGCCGCTGCCCGGTCTGGCAGGCGCGCGTGACCACGACGGACGCGTTTACGTCCAGTTCGTCTACGCTGCGGGCCGCGCCTCCTCGGTCGCGGTCGCCGGTGACTTCAACGAGTGGTCCGCCGCTGGCTCGGAGCTGCGCGACCCGGATGGTGATGGCGTCTGGACCGGTTATGTTTCCGTGAGTCCAGGCCTGCACAAGTACATGTTCGTGGTGGACGGGCAGTGGGTGACAGATCCCCACGCCGACCGCCACGTCGACGATGGCTTTGGCCACGCCAACGCATTGATGACCGTACTGCCACCAGGAAGCTCGATCTGATCAAGACGGCCGCCGCTGTCCTTGCTTTCCTCGCTCTCCCGGCTTCCGGCACCGCCCAGGAGGTGTCGCTCTGGGTCGATGCCACCGGCAGCGACGCCCGCCCCCCGGCCGGTGCTGTCGGCGAGGTGACCCTGTACGGGATTCTCGGCGCCCGACTGGAAGCGTACGGCGACCCCTTCTCCGCCAATGCCGCCGCCCGGTACGGGGAAGCGGTCTCGGGCACGGCAGCCCGCTGGGTCCAGGGCGAGGCCTCCCTCACAACGGGTCGCCGCTTCGGCCGTATGGGTGTGCGGATCGGCGCCAACGCCTTCGGCCTCCGCTACATCGACCCGTTCACATACTCCGGCGGCGGCGGCGGCGCACAGGCGGATGTCAACCTGGCCCTGGGACGCACCATCGTCGCGTTCACTCCGTCCTGGAGCGCGGGCGCGTGGAGCTCCGACGCGCTGTCGGGCGATCTCCGGGTGGCGGGAGCGAGCGTGGAGCTCGCACGTCCTTCCGGACCGCTGCTTCTGCGTGCAGGCGCTGCGGCGCGGGATGTCCTCAACGGCGCCGTAGACGGCGCGTTCCTCACGGCCACGGCCGCCCTCGACTACACCGCTCCACGCTGGACCGCGTCGGCGCACGTGGCAGCCCAGCACAATCCGCTGGAGGATGTTCTGGCAGGCGGTGTGACCCTCGGCATCCCCCTGGGCGAGGGTGCGCAGCTCCGGGTCGATGTCGGACGCACGCTCCGCGATCCACTGTTCGGAACGCCCGGGAGTTTCGCGCTCAGTATCGGGCTTAGCGTGCGGGCACTGAAGACGGGATCCATCGTCCCGCCGGTGGTCGCGGTGGGACATCCCGAGACCGGAGGGCGCCGGGTGCGATTCTCGCTCGCTCCGACCAACGCCAGCACGGACGCCCGCACCGTCGCGCTCACCGGCGATTTCACGGACTGGCTCCCCCGCCCCATGGAGCGGGAAGGCGGTCGCTGGATCCTTGATGTCGTGCTGGCGCCGGGGCTCCACCATTTCGGGTTCCTGGTCGATGGGCAGTGGTACGTGCCGGACACAGCGCCGGGGCTGGTGGAGGACGGGTGGGGCCGTGAAAACGCGAGCATCATCGTCGAGCCGTGACCCGCAGGGGGCGATGAGCGTCTATGATGTGGACAGAGACCTGCGAGGATGCACGATCATGAACAAGCGACGACCGATCACACTGCTGGGCGCGGCCACGGCCCTCCTCCTCTTCGCCACCGCCGTCTCGGCGCAGCAGGAGCGGGTGGAGGAGATGGCGCGTATCCGGGCCGGGCTTCCGCCGGACGTGGTGCAGCAGATCGAGCAGGTCATGGCTCGTGCCCGGGGGGAAGGGCTGCCCACGGAGCCACTGCTGGACAAGGCCGTGGAGGGGGTGGCCAAGGGCGTTGCGGGCCCCATGATCGTGGGCGCCGTCGAACGGCTCTCCGCCCAGCTCGGTGAAGCCCGACAGCTGCTGGGCGCCGGCCCCATGGCACGCACCCGCGCGGGCTCCCCCATGGAAGTGGCCGCCGTGGCCGACGGGCTGCGTCGGGGCGTCCCGCCGCAGGCCATCCGACACATGGCCGTGAACGCTCGGAACGGCGAGCCGCTCGCCATGGCCGTGCACACGCTCGGCGACCTCCTGGACGAGGGCGTACCGGTGGACGAGGCCGTGGCCGTTCTCGACGCCTGGCGGGGCCGAGGCGCCCGCGCCCAGGAGCTGCGCGACATCCCGGCGGCCGTGCAACGGATGATCCGCCGCGGATCACTGCCCGGCCAGGCCGCCGCGGCGGTGGCCGGAGCGATGCACGGAGGAGCCGCCCCCGGCACCATGGGGAACGGGCCTATGGGAGCGGGCCATGGACCGCCCGGCGGCCCCCCGGTGCCGCCCGGCTCCGGTCCGCCCACCGATCGGGGGCACGGCCCCGGGCAGCATGGCGGCCCGCCCGGAGGCGGCTCACCCCCGGGCGGGGTTTGACGAGCTGACGAGCGCGCTCACCCGAGGGGCGCGATCACTCCGCCGCCAGAGTACCGCCGGTTCCGGTCCCGCTGAAGTTCGCGGCGAACGTGCCGGCGGTCCCTTCGGGGATTCGGACGGACCACTCACGCCGGGGCGGAGTTTCCTTCCGCACCAGCTGAGGGTTCAGGTCCACCACTTCGGAAACCGGCACGCCGGCCGCTTCGGCAACGGCGTCGAGCTTCGTTCCGCCCGGGACCGCAACCTGATCGAACCTGAGCGGCTGCTCGAATTGGAGACGGGGGAACCCGTACGCTCCGGGGTCCTTCGCGATGTGCGCGGCAGCGAGCATCAGGGGGACGTAGTCCCGGGTCTCGCGAGGCAGGCGGTCTCCGATCTGCCAGTAGTCGGCGTCCGTGCCTCGCTCGCTGCCAGTCTCGCTGCGCATGATCCGACCCACCCGGTTCTCGCCCGTGTTGTAGCTGGCCGCGGCCAGGAAGTAGCTGCCGAACCGGTCGTGCAGATCCTGCAGATAGCTGAGCGCCGCGTCCGTGGACTTCACCGGGTCCCGACGCTCGTCCACGTACCGCGAAACCTCGAGGCCGTACCGCCTGGCCGTGGGCGCGATGAACTGCCAGATCCCCGCCGCGTCCGCGGACGAGTATGCGTTCGGGTCAAGTCCGCTCTCGATCATGGCCAGGAAGAGCAGGTCTTCCGGCATGCCGCGCGCCCGCAGCTCCTGCCGGATCATCGGACCGTATCTCCCGACCCGCTCCATCCACTGCTGCATGTCGTCGTAGCGCTCACCCTTGAGAAAATCGATGAAGAAGTCGACCCGCTCGTTTCGCTCCGACGGGAGGTCCCACTGACGCGGGATCACGTCCCGCAGCAGGTCCGCGTCCGGCTGTGCGGCCGGCGCGGGCTCGGTGGCCGGTTCGGCCGAGGTCGTGGTCGTAGTCGTGCGGTTGGCGATCCCCGCCCCCAGGAGTGCCAGGGTGGACGCCGCCAGCCCCGCCGCCGCCGCTTCCTTTTTCCGTCCGCGCATGCGCTCCTTTTGCCCGGCTGAATCAACAGAAGTCGTTCAATGCCAAGGGTATAGACTGCAAGGAGCGGGCCCCGCGCGCACCCGGGACCCGGCGATCAGAAGTCTCCGATGAACCCGATCTCCGGCTCCAGGTCGAAGCCGAGCTGTCGCTCCACCCTGTCATGCGCGAGGTCGATCAGCTCGCGCACTTCACGGGCGGTAGCGCCACCGAGGTTCACGATGATGTTCGCGTGGCGGTGGAAGATCTGGGCTCGACCGTGGACGTGCCCCTTGAGGCCGCACTCGTCGATGAGCCGACCGGCACCTCGCCCACTGACCTTCTTGAACACGGAGCCGGCGGACGGATACAGCCAGAGGTCGGGGTGCCGATCGTCGCGCCAGCGAAGGTTCTCACGGATGACGTGCCGGAGCTCGTCGTCGGGGGTGGGCCGGAGCCGGAACGTGGCGCTGAGGACTACGTCTTCCCGATCGTGCAGGATGCTGTAGTCGTAGTCGAAATGGAAATAGTCCGCTCCCACGGAGCGCCGCTCGCCCTCCGCAGTGAGCAGGTCACAGGACTCCAGAAGCTCCTCGATGAAGACCGTTCGCTCCCGGTCCGGAGGGGCGCTGAGGAAATGGAGGTTCTGCCAGATCGCTCCCCCTACCGTGCTCGGGATCCCCACGAAGTGGTGCAGACCCCCGAGGCCACGGTCGGCGCACGCCTGGATGAGGTCGTGGAACACCATGACGCCGCTCTCTGCGCGCACGCGGTGGTCGGGGAGGAAGGCCACACCACGCGCCTGATTGCGCATCACGAGCCCGCGGAAGCCGCCGTCGCCGACCAGAATGTTGGCCCCGGCACCGAGCAGGAAGTGCGGGACGCCCAGCTCCCGGGCGGTGGTGACCGCAAGAGCCAGCTCCTCGGCGCTACGCGGCTCGAAGAACAGGTCGGCTGGACCACCGATCCGGAACGTGGTGAACGGTGCCAGGGGCACGCTCCGCGCCAGACGGTGGGCGCCCAGTCGCCGCTCGAGCTCCGCCAGCGGCAGCGAGCTGGCCGGCATCCGGCTTCAGTCTCCGGAGTCGACGCTCGAGACGGGCGTCCAGGAAGGCGCATCGCTGGCCGGGAATGACTCCATCGAGGCTTCCTCCACCACGTCCACCAATGCGCGGTCTTCCTCTTCCGTATGACGGCCTCGCGGCGATTCCGCTCCGAGGACTCCGCGGATCGCGGCGAACAGGCTGCGGCCACCGCTGAAACCCCGGTACACCATCGCACTCCCGCTCAGGGCGAAGAGGGTGCCTGCCAGCGTGTCCCGCCGGCGCAGGCTCGACAGGATGAGCATCCCGCCGATGATGACCGACATCCATCGCTCGGACTCGCCGATCTCGTGCTCGAAACGGTCAGTGGCGTCCATGGTCCTGGAAGTTGGGGTGCGTATCTGCGTTCGGTGAACATCCCGGCAAATACGACACCAGCGCGAGCGGCGACCGGTCAGCCGCCCGGAGAATGCCGAGGGTGGGATTCGAACCCACACGGGCTTGCGCCCAGCGGATTTTGAGTCCGCCGCGTCTGCCATTCCGCCACCCCGGCTCATGCCCCCACGTGGGAGGGAGCGGCAATATAACCTGCACGCCGATCAGCCTCCACCCCGCGCCGAGGGGGACCCGGGCGGCCGGGCGGATCCGCCCGGCGTCAGGGCCCGGCAGCCCCCCTGGGCGGCCCCAGGATCTCGGCGAGCACCACGGCGCGTCGCAACCCGCCCGGGCGGCGCAGCCATCGGCGCAGTGCCGCCCGGTGAACAGGGGAATGCGAGTCGGGCTCGGTTGCGTGGAGTCGCGCGTGGAATGCCGCTTGCCGGATTTCCGGCTCCGGAGGCAGCGTTTCCAGTGTGATCGCCTCCGGTCCGACGTACTCCAGCGAGACCGGCTCGGGAGGGGCCGGGCGAGACCGGTACTCGTCCCTGTCCAGCGCGTCACTCCAGGACGTATCCGGCCGCGCGGGTTCCGCGGCGGGAGCTTCGAGCCACGGCTCAGGCCCGGCGCTCGCCGGGCGCGGGTCCGGCTCATCCGACCACGGCGAGGGAGGGGTGGAGGGAGACCTGCGCGTTCCGGGCCGGGGCTCGCCCGTGAGAATCGCCCAGAGGTCCTCGGGGATCATGTCCGCGGCGGAGGTCGGCCCGTCCCGGTTCGCCTGTGAGGCGCGGAGATCCTCCGGCTCCTCCGCCCCTCCCGTTCGATCGCCCACCCCCGGTCGCGGGGAGCCGGGCCGCTTGGGCGGCCCTGTCTTCTGTCCCTTCCCCAGGATCGCCTGGAGGAGGGGAAAGAGGATGAAGATCAGGAGGAGCAGGATCTCGAAGCCGCTCACGGGCTAATCCTTCCCGTTGCCGGCGCCGGGCGCGCTCTGGGAATCCTTGGCAATGGAGTTCCGCATGTCGGTGTCGGCGTTGAGGTTCCGATAGCGGACGTAATCCATGATCCCGAGATTGCCCGACCGGAACGCTTCCGCCATGGCCAGCGGGACCTCGGCCTCCGCCGCGACCACGCGGGCACGCATCTCCTCGACCGTGGCGCGGTTCTCCTGCTCGGCGGCCACGGCCATGGCGCGTCGCTCCTCCGCCTTGGCCTGCGCGATCCGCTTGTCGGCTTCCGCCTGGTCCGTCTGGAGCTCGGCGCCAATGTTCTTGCCGACATCCACGTCGGCGATGTCGATGGAGAGGATCTCGTACGCGGTGCCGGAGTCGAGTCCCTTGCCCAGCACCGTCTTCGATATGGCGTCCGGGTTCTCGAGCACGGCCTTGTGGGACACGCTGGACCCGATGGTGGAGACGATCCCCTCACCGACCCGGGCAAGGATCGTGTCCTCCCCCGCCCCGCCGACCAGGCGGTTGATGTTGGCACGGACGGTCACGCGGGCAATGGCAATGAGCTGAATCCCATCCTTGGCCATGGCCGCGACTTTCGGCGTGTTGATCACCTTCGGGTTGACCGACACTTTCACGGCTTCCAGCACATCCCGCCCGGCGAGGTCGATGGCGGCCGCCTGCTGGAACGGGAGCTCGATGTTGGCCTTGTCGGCACTGATCAGCGCCTTCACCACCCTGTCCACGTGCCCCCCTGCCAGGTAATGCGCCTCGAGCTGTTTGGTGGTGAGCGAGAGACCCGCCTTCGTCGCCGCGATCAGTGGCCGGACCACGCCGGCCGGGTTCACTTTCCGCAGCCGCATGCCGATCAGGTCGCCGAGCCCGACGGTCACGCCGGCGAAGACGGCCTCGATCCAGAGTCGAACGGGAACGGCCCAGAAGAGGAGGATCACCACAAGGGCGACCCCGACCAGCAGCAGGGGCGTCAACAGTGCTACGCCTTCCATATCGGACTCTCCATCGAACGGGTCAGTGCCAGGAAAACAGTCGGCTCAAGAGGTCCCGCCGGTCCCCGGATCGGTCATGGCACGGACGACGTGCCGGTATCCTTCGGAACGCACCACCTCGATCGGTGTCCCTGCGGCCAGCCACCCTTCCTCGGCCACGATGTCCAGGCGCTCGTCGCCGAACAGGCCCACGCCAGCGGGCCGCAGGTCGGTGGCCGCGGTGCCCTGGCGGCCCACGAGGTCGGCGCGCATGGCGGCGGACGTGTAGCCCGTCTCCCGGGTCGTGGACTCGCCCAGCATGATGCCGGAGCGGAGCAGCCGTCGGTTCCTGGGCAGGGTGCGCAGGAGCGCCCAGGCGCTGACCAGCACGATCAGAACGGAAAGGGAAAGGATCATGGCTGCATGACTGTAGTCCACAGCCGTCGAGAGGTTCCCGACCAGGCTCAGGTAGATGCTGCCGAGCACCCCGAGGATGCCCAGGATTCCGAACACGCCGAAGCCAGGAATCAGGAAGACCTCGATTCCGAGGAGCGCCACGCCAGCGGCGAGGAGAATGATCTCCTCCATGCCCGCGAGCCCCACGAGGTAGTGGCCGCCGAAGAAGAGCGCGAGCGCGATTCCGCCGGCGGCGCCCGCCAGCCCGAACGTCGGTGTCTTGATCTCGATCAGGAGGCCGAGGAACCCGAGGGAGAGCAGCAGTGGGGCCACCATCGGGTGGGTGATGAACCGGACCAGCCCTTCGGCCCAGTTGACCTGCATGTCCACCACGCGGGCATCCGGCAGGCCGATGCGAGAGAGCACGTCCTGGAGATCGGTCACCGGCTGGGCGAACCCGACCTTCTCGGCTTCGTTCGTGGTCAGCGTCAGCAACTGCCCGCTCTCGACCACGCCATCCACCGCCACGTTCTCGTCCACCATGGCCTCGGCCACCCGCGGATCGAGCCCGCGCCGCTCCGCCAGCGCCCGCATCTCGCTGCGCATGGCGCTCACGATCTTCTCCGGCGCCTTCTCGCCCTGCCCGTTCACAGGTGTGGCAGCGCCGAGGACGGAGCCGTCGCGCATGAAGATGCCGTCCGTCGCCAGCGCGATCATCGCCCCAGCCGAGAGGGCCCACGGATTGACATAGGCGTACACCGGGACTTCCGCGTCCTGAATGGCGGTCACGATCTTCTGCGCCGCATCGACGCGACCGCCCGGCGTGTCCAGCTCCAGGATCACGGCATCCGCGCCCGCGGCCGCAGCCTCATCGAGGCTCCGCTCGACGAACGGGGCGAGGCCCAGCTCGATGGTGTTCTTCACCGGCACGCGGTACACCACGGCTTCGGTGGGAAGCTCGGTCGGGGCCTTCGCGCATCCGATCGCCGCGATCGCTCCGGCCAGAAGCGACAGAACGGAAGCCCGGCCCAGCCAGGTGGGCCGCCGGCTGGCGGGAGACCCCGGAGGCGCGGGGCACACTTCACCGGAGCGACGCCGCGCGGGAGTCGCCGACGCAGCGGGCAGCGCTGCAGACTTCTGTATGCTCATGTCGATTCCGCCAGCTCGATGGCGTAATAGGCCCGCTGAATGGCCAGCAGGTAGTCTCCGGCCTCTACGGCTCTGGCGGACCAATCCTTCAGACGACGAGCGCGCTCCAGCGCGGCCTCGCCCCCGCCGGACTGCGGCCGCTTCGCTTCCGCGGCCTCCACGGCCGCCGCAGCCTCGCCCGACAGGCGGCGAGCCAGATACCGCGGCGTGGTCTCTACGAGCTCGGAGGTGGCGAGCAGAAGGTAGTACGCCCGGCCGCGCGCATCGCCGCTCGCGTCCGACCGCTCCAGGAGCGAGCGCGCGGCGTCGAGTCGCTCATCGATCGCCGGGATCTCGACGTGCCGGAGCATGGCATCCGCAGTGACCATCCATGCATCCATCCGCTCGCGCGCGGCGCTCCACTGTGTGCTGTCGAGCGAAGCACCGAGGATCGGGGCGGCGTAGCTGGCGGCCAGGCGGCGGCGGGCGCGACCACGCCCGTCCATGGCGGCCGTTCCGGCGTCCCACAGCTCCCGGGCGCGGAAGAGGGATGCCTGGTCGGCACCCTCCACCTGGATTTCGGCGGCGAGATCGGGGAGGAACGGCAGTGACGCGGCCGAGCGCATCACGGCCTCCGCCTCGGCCGAATCCACGAGGGCGTCGGGATCGGTGATCTCGTCGCCGCACCCGGCCAGAAAGGCCGTGGACAGGGCGAGCGAGAACATCGCGGGCAGCCACAAGGGACGTCGCAAGGCCAACTTCCGGAGGCGGTGGATAGTGGGTGAAAGCTATTCCTGCGCGCGACTCCGGGCAAGACGGCAGGGGTTGACCCGCGGTTCCAGGGGCCCGTACGTTGCGGCCGGTTCCGGCGACGGACGCGCCTCTCGGTTTTGCCCCGGGGGCGCGTCCGCGTTTCCACGCGAGACACCTACCCAATCCGGAGGAACGGCATGGCCGAGGATCCCCACAGGGAGGACCAGGAGGGCAGCAAGAAGAAGACGCTCGTGCACTTCAGCGTAAAGAACGGCGTCGCGCTGATGACCCTCGATGACCCGCCCGCGAATACGTACACCTACGCTCTGATGCGGCAGCTGGACGACGGCATCCTGCGCGCCCGCATGCGTGACGACGTCCACGTGGTGGTCATCACCGGGCAGGGCGAGAAGTTCTTTTCCGCCGGTGCCAACATCCAGATGCTGGACGAGGTGACAGCCGGGTTCAAGTACTGCTTCTGTCTGCACGCGAACGAGACGCTGCAGCGGCTGGAGCAGACGCCCAAGCTGGTGATCGCCGCGCTGAACGGGCACACCGTGGGTGGCGGTCTCGAGATCGCCATGGCTGCGGACATCCGGGTCGCGCGCAAGGATGGCGGCAAGATCGGCCTGCCGGAAGTCACGCTGGGTGTGCTTGCCGGTACGGGCGGCACGCAGCGCCTGGCGCGGATCGTGGGCAAGTCCAAAGCCATCGAGATGATGGTCACCGGCACCACGTTCGATTTCGACACGGCCAAGGAGTACGGCCTGGTGAACGATGTCTGGGAGGCGGAGAGCCACGAGGCGTTCATGGACCGGGTCATGGAGTACGCCGAGTCGTTCGCGCCGCCGAACCGGGCCGGGAAGGCGGTTGGCATGATCAAGCGGGCCGTGCAGACGGGATGGGAGCTTCCCCTGGCGGAGGCGCTGGCCGTGGAGCGGGAACTCCAGCAGCAGCTTTTCCAGAGCCAGGATGCCCGGGAGGGGATCGCCAGCTACCTGGAGAAGCGGAAGCCGCAGTTCAAGGGCAAGTAGCGCCGGATTCCCGCCAGGACTGCCGCCGGGCGCCCGCCGTCGGGCCCCGGGGGCGGTCCGCGGCGCCCTTCCCTGCCCGAACTCTATCACCCTGATCCCGAGGACTCCATGGCCATTGACCCACCGACCGACCGCCTGGCCCCCGACCGACTCTTCATCGCTGGCGAGTGGCGCGACGCCGCGGACGGCAGTGTCTTCACCACCTGGAACCCGGGTACGGGCAGCGTCCTGGCCGAAGTGGCGGAAGCCGGAGCCGCGGATGTTGATGCGGCCGTGCGCGCGGCCCGCGATGCGGCGGCGCCTGATGCCGAATGGCGGCGCATGGACGCGCTGGACCGGGGGCAGGTGGTGGGGCGGATCGGGCGCGCGATCCGCGAGCGCGCCGAAGCGCTCACGCAGCTCGAGACGCTGGACAACGGAAAGCCGCTGCGGGAGGCCCGGATCGACATCGAGCAGGCCGCGGACGCGTTCGAATACTACGCGGGGTGGGCCTCGAAGCTGGAGGGCGAGACCGTTCCGGTCCGGGGTCGCGTCCTGAACTACACGGTGCGCGAGCCGGTCGGCGTGGTCGGCGCCATCATTCCGTGGAACTTCCCGCTGCTGATGGCCGCCTGGAAGGTGGCGCCGGCCCTGGCCTGCGGCAACGCGGTGGTCCTGAAGCCCGCGGAGCAGACGCCCCTGGCCGCGCTGGAGCTGGCGGCCATCGCGGCGGAGGCCGGGCTGCCGGGTGGTGTCCTGAACGTGGTCCCGGGATACGGCCAGACTGCCGGTGCGGCACTCGTGCGTCACCCGGACGTGGACAAGATCAGCTTCACCGGCTCCACCGAGGTTGGGAAGCAGATCATGCGGGAGGCGGCGGACTCGCTGAAGAAGGTTTCCCTGGAGCTGGGGGGCAAGTCGCCGAACATCGTGTTCGACGACGCGGACCTCGACGCCGCCGTCCGGGGCGCCTTCAACGGCATTTTCTACAACGCGGGGCAGTGCTGCACCGCGGGCTCACGCCTGCTGGTGCAGTCCTCGATCCACGACGCGTTCATGGAGCGGCTGGTGGAGCGCGTGGACCGGCTGCAGCCGGGCGAGCCGCTGGATCCGAAGCGCCGCTACGGGCCCGTGATCTCCGAAGAGCAGCTGGCCCGGGTGCTGGGCTACATCGAGAAGGGGCGTTCCGAGGGGGCGAAACTGCTGACGGGCGGCAACCGCGCGGGGCCAGCCGGGAGCGGGTACTGGGTGGAGCCCACGATCTTCGACGCGGTGGACCCGGAGACCACCATCGCCCGGGAGGAGATCTTCGGTCCCGTCCTCGCCACTCTGACGTTCGACGACGAGGCGGAGGCGGTCGAGCTGGCGAACCGCACGATCTACGGCCTGGCCGCGGCGCTCTGGACTTCCGACGTCAAGCGGGCACACCGCGTGGCCGCGCGGCTCCAGGCCGGCACGGTCTGGGTGAACACGTACCACCCCCTGGACGCCGCCTCGCCCTTCGGCGGCTACAAACAGTCCGGGTACGGTCGTGAGCTCGGCAAGCACGCGCTGGAACTCTACACCCAGGTCAAGTCCATCTGGGTGGATCTGCACTGAGGCCGATGGCCGACTACGTTCGGAAAGGGAGGCTGTCATGCCCGAGCCGGTGATCGTGTCGGCCGTGCGGACGCCGGTGGGGCGCGCAGGCGGCGCTCTGGCTTCCGTGCGCCCCGACGACCTCGCGTCGGTCGTGCTGCGCAGGGTGGTGGATGACGCGGGACTCGAGCCGTCTCTCGTGGAGGACGTGATCCTGGGCTGCGCGAACCAGGCGGGGGAGGACAACCGCAACGTCGCCCGCATGGCGGCGCTTCTCGCCGACTACCCGGTGGAAGTGGCCGGGCAGACGGTCAACCGCCTGTGCGGGTCGGGACTCCAGGCGGTCAACAGCGCTGCCCACGCTGTGGCCGCCGGTGAGGGCGACATCTTCGTGGCGGGGGGCGTGGAGTCCATGAGCCGGGCGCCCTGGGTGCTGCTGAAGCCGGATCAGGGCTACGCCCGCGGTGCGCCCGCGATGGCGGACACCATTCTCGGGTGGCGGTTCGTCAATCCTCGCTTCCCGGACCACTGGACGGTGCAGCTCGGCGCCACGGCGGAGAACGTGGCGGAAGCGCGGGCTGTCGGGCGTGAAGCCCAGGACCGGTTCGCGCTCGAGAGCCAGCGCAGGGCGGCGGCAGCAATGGCTGCCGGGCGTTTTGACCCCGAGATCGTGTCCGTGGAGGTGGCGCGGCGGAAAGCGCCTCCGGTGCAGGTGACCACGGATGAGCATCCGCGCCCGGACACGACGCTGGACAGACTGGCGAGCCTCCGCCCGGTCTTCCGCGAAGGAGGTACCGTGACGGCTGGCAATGCCTCCGGCCTCAACGACGGGGCGGCCGCGCTGCTGGTCACGTCATCGGAGCGCGCCGCCTCGCTCGGGCTGCGTCCCATTGCGCGCTACATCACCAGCGCCGTGGTCGGGGTGGAGCCCGACTACATGGGCCTGGGACCGGTCCCGGCCGCGCGGAAAGCGCTGCAGCGCGCCGGGCTGCGCGTGGAAGACCTCGATCTCGTGGAGCTGAACGAGGCGTTCGCGTCACAGAGCATCGCGTGCATGGATGAGCTCGGGCTCGACCCCGAGATCGTGAACGTGAACGGCGGAGCCATTGCCCTCGGGCACCCGCTCGGCTGTTCCGGAGCCCGCATACTCACCACTTTGATCCATGAGCTGCGGCGGAGGGGGGGCGGTATCGGGATGGCCACCATGTGCATCGGCGTGGGCCAGGGCATAGCCACGATCGTGGAAGTAGAAGGGGCATGAACGAGAAGAAGCAGATCCTCGTGGAGCGGTCGGGCAACCTCGGCTGGATCCGAATCAACCGTCCGGAGCGCCTGAACGCGCTGGTCGGCGACATGCGCGAGCTGCTCGACCGTGGGCTCCAGGAGCTCGACGAGGATCCGGCCGTCCGCTGCGTGGCCATCATCGGTGTGGGGCGGGCCTTCTGCACCGGGGGCGACGTTCAGCACATGGCGGAGCTCGCCGAACGCGACGACGGCGAGGCGTTCGAGGAGCTCGTCCGCGCGGGCATCCGGATCGTCAAGCGGATCGACGAGATGCGGAAGCCCGTCATTGCCGCCGTGAACGGCGCGGCCGCCGGCGCCGGCGCATCGCTGGCGCTGGCCTGCGACATGAGGATCGCCAGCCAGGCCGCGTCCATCGGGCTCACCTTCACGCGCATCGGGCTCCATCCCGACTGGGGCGGCGCGTACTACCTCCCCCGACTCATCGGGTCGGCGCTCGCGGCCGAGCTGACGTTCACCGGCGGCATGATCAGCGCCCGCCGCGCGGAGCGGCTCGGGCTCTTCAACCGCGTGGTCCCGGCGGACGAGCTGGAGGGCGCCGTCCGCGGCCTCGCGGGCCAGATCGCCGGTGGGCCCGCGCACGTGATCGCGGACGCCAAGCGCACGCTCCGGCGCAGCCTGGCAGCCGAGCTCGACGAGATCCTCGAAATGGAAGCGGCCGCCCAGCTGCGGGCGTTCCAGTCGACGGAGTTCCAGGAGGGCGTACAGGCGTTCCTGGAGAAGCGCGCACCGCAGTTCGGGCGATGAGCGAGGGCGCGGTGGCGGCGGCAGGCCAGCCGGGGGAGGCGCGGCGAGTCGTCGTGGTGGGGGCGGGTACCATGGGGCATGGGATCGCCCAGGTAGCCGCCATGGCCGGGGCGCAGGTCACACTGGTGGATCGGAGCGCCGACCTGGCCGAGGAAGGGCTCCGGCGCCTCCGTGCGAACCTCGACGCTGGTGTCGAGAGGGGCAAGGTGGAGCCCGAGCTGCGGGATCGGACCGCGGGTCGGGTCACGGGCGGGACGGACCTGGAAGCGGCCTCGGCGGACGCCGACCTCGTCGTGGAAGCGGTTCCCGAACGGCTGGAGCTGAAGCGGGAGGTCTTCGCCCGGGCGGAGCAGGCCGCGCCGGCAGGCGTGCTCCTGGCGAGCAACACGAGCAGCCTGAGCATTACCACCATGCAGCGAGGGCTGGCACACCCGGATCGCCTGATCGGGCTCCATTTCTTCAATCCCGTCCACATCATGAAGCTCGTGGAGGTGGTCCGGGGGGAGGCATCGTCCGCGGAAGCGGTCGGGGCGGGCGCCGCGTTCGCGCGCTGGATCGGGAAGGAGCCGATCGTCGTCCGGGACTCGCCCGGGTTCGCGTCGTCCCGGCTCGGCGTCACCCTCGGGCTGGAAGCCATGCGGATGCTGGAAGAGGGCGTGGCCAGCGCGGAGGACATCGACACGGCCATGACTCTCGGCTACCGCCATCCCATGGGGCCGCTCCGCCTCACCGACCTGGTGGGGCTCGACGTGCGCCTCCACGTGGCCGAGTACCTCCACGAGTCGCTCGGGGCCGAGCGCTTCCGACCCCCGGAGATCCTGCGTCGGAAAGTGGCCGCGGGGGAGCTGGGCCAGAAGAGCGGACGCGGTTTCTACCACTGGCCCGCCACAGGGGAGGGGGGATGACGGAGCTCGAAACCGTGCGCGTCGCCGCGGACGAGGGCGTGGCGACGGTCACCGTGGACCGGCCGGAGCGGCGGAATGCGCTGAACGCCGTGGTGCGCCGCGAGCTCACGCGCGTGGTGGAGAGGCTGGCGGGCGAGGACCACGTGCGCGTGGTGGTGTTCACGGGCGCCGGCGAGAAGGCCTTCATCGCAGGCGCCGACATCGGTGAGTTCGCCGAGCGCACGCCCCTCCAGCAGCGGGCGGCGATGGAAGGGCTGCGAGTCTACGACGCCATCGCCGCGTTCCCGAAGCCGACGATCGCGTCGATCAACGGCTACGCCCTGGGCGGCGGGTGCGAGCTGGCCCTGGCATGCGACCTGCGCATCGCCGCCCGCTCCGCCCGGCTCGGTCAGCCCGAAGTCAATCTCGCCCTGCTCCCGGGCGGCGGCGGGACGCAGCGGTTGCCGCGGCTCGTGGGCCTCGGCCGCGCCATGCGGCTGATCCTCACCGGCGAGATCATCACTGCGGAGGAAGCCGAGCGGATCGGGCTCGTGGACGAGCTGGTGGACGACGACGCGCTCGCCGCCCGCACCCGCGAGCTGGCCGCCTCCATCGCCGGCCATTCCCCGGTGGCGCTCAAGCTCATCAAGGAAGCGGTGCGCGCGTCCGCGGAGCTGCCGCTGAGCGCGGGACTGGCCCTCGAGCGAGAGCTCTTCCTCTCGGCGTTCGCAAGCGAGGATCGTGTGGAAGGAGTGGCCGCGTTCCTGGAGAAGCGGGCAGCCGTGTTCAAGGGGAGGTGACCATGCCCAGGAATCCGTTCGGCGACGATCGCGGCGACGCACCGCGGGCCGCCAACCCGTTCGGCGAGGAGACGCCGGCGTCGCCCGACCCCGACGCGGACCCGGCCGACACGATCGCGTACTCCGCCGCTCGTATTCGGCGGTTGAAGTCGCTGGTCGGTGCGGAGGGGCTCACGCTGTCCGCCACGAGGGAGCTCCTGGATCACGTGAGCGCCGCGCTGGACGCGGCAGCCCGTGCGCTGCGGGGGCGCGAGCGCTAGAAGGGGCTGGGCCCCGGCGTTCCGGAGCCGCCGGGCGGATCAGGCCGCCGGGCTCGCGTCCTCCGGTGCGGGCTGGCCGTTCTGCTGCAGCTCGGCCGCCCGGGCATCCAGCGCTGCCGCCTCGGCCTCTTCCTCATCCAGCTCATCGGGCACCATGTCGGGATGAGCTTTCCTCGGGGTGCGACTGAGGAGACGGACCATCAGGATTCGCTGCGCCCGCACGTCGTGCCCCATGTCGACTACCAGCCGCACGAGGTCGCCACCCCCCCAGAGCACCACCGCCACGACGGCGGTACGGGCCGTTTCCCCCAGGAGCGCCGGGAGCGAGCTGGCCCCCGTCATGCGCAGACCCGCAATGAACTCCGCGGCCAGCGCGACGAAGATGAACACGGCCGCGGCCTTGAAGATCGTGGCCACCCACCGCAGTCCGGTGTACGGCTCAAGGTCCGTGCTGCGGATCGCGCCGGTCCTGCGCACCCGCGATCTCTCCTGATCTGCCATGCCGACCGCCCTGTTCCAGTTGCCGGGTCATGCGCCCGGGATGCACGTTCGGGGCCACGCACGGGCCTGAAAAAGCCCCCCGCGGCCATCACCGCGAGGGGCCTCCAGCGCCCGGTCCGGCCGGCGTCACTCCGCCGGGTAGACCGATATCTGCTTGCGGTCGCGGCCCCGCCGCTCGAACGTTACGATCCCGTCCGACAGCGCGAACAGGGTGTCATCCTTCCCCCGGCCGACGTTCCGGCCCGGATGGAACTTGGTCCCGCGCTGCCGCACCAGGATGTTTCCCGCCAGAACGCTCTCGCCGCCGTACTTCTTCACGCCCAGATACTGCGCATTCGAATCGCGGCCGTTCCGGGTCGAGCCGACGCCTTTCTTATGTGCCATATGCTACCTCCCGCTCAGCCGGCGTTGATCTGATCGATCCGGACCGCCGTGAACTTCTGACGGTGGCCCTGCTTGCGACGGTAGTTCTTCCGCCGCTTCCACTTGAACACGATCACCTTCTTGCCCTTCCCGTGCTCCACCACCTCACCGGTGACGGAAGCACCTTCCACGCTCGGCGCACCCACCTTCACGCCGTCGTCGGTCTGGGCGACGAGGACGTCATCGAACGTCACCGTCTCCCCGGGCTCCGCCTTGAGCGACGGGACCTTGATCGTCTGTCCGGGCTCGGCCCGGAACTGTTTCCCGCCAGTGCGGATAATCGCGTACATATCGGCTTGTCTTCAGGTTCGTGTACAGACGGAGGAAGTTGGGTCCTCGATCCGGTTTCGTCAACCCCGGGAACGGCGTGGGTCCATGGACCCGTGGGCGCGTCAGACGGCGTAGCGGGTGGTCACATCCGTGTGGGCGGGCCCGGAGAGGAGGCGGAACTCGTCCGCCTTCATGAGCGGGTCGTCGCGCATGTCGAGGTCGAGCTGGAGGCGACCGGCCAGGCGCCGGAGGAAATCGGGCTCGTCCTCGAGGATATGGAGCGCCACCTGGGGGTGCAGCCGGATGGAAAGGCGCCGGTCGGCGCCATTCACGGCGGCCCTGCGGAGCGCCCGCTCGATGCGCCGCACCACGGTCTCGGGGGTGAAGACCCGGCCAGCGCCCTGGCAGTGGGCGCACGGCTCGGTCAGCGAGTAGTAGAGGCTGGGGCGGACGCGCTGGCGCGTCATCTCCACCAGTCCGAGCTCGGAGACCTGGAAGGCGCGGGTCCGTGCGCGATCGCGGTTCAGGTAGGTACGGAGCTCCTGGAGCACCCGGTCCTGATTGGTCTTCGTCTCCATGTCGATGAAGTCGACCACGATGATGCCGCCGATGTCGCGGAGTCGGAGCTGGCGGGCGACCTCCCGGGCGGCGTCGAGGTTGGTCTTCAGGATGGTCTTCTCGGGATCCTTCTTCCCCGTGTAGCGGCCCGTGTTCACGTCCACGGAGACGAGGGCCTCCGTGGGCTCGATGATCAGGTACCCGCCGGAGGGGAGGTCGACGCGTCGCTGGAACGCCTCCCGGATCGCCTCCTCGACGCCGTACTCGTCGAAGAGAGGGAGCGGTTCGTCATAGAGATGGACGCGGGACATGAGGTCGGGATCGATCCCGTCCAGGTAGCGCTTGATCTCCTCGTGGACCTCCCCGCTATCCACCTTGAGGGAATCCACCTTGTTGGTGAAGATGTCCCGGATGATCCCCTTGGTGAGGCCGGCCTCGCGGTGGACCAAGGCTGGGGCCCGCACGCTGCGGGCCTTCTTCTGGATCTGCTTCCACGTGCCGAGGAGTGTCTTGAGCTCCCGCTTGAAGAGCTCCGGCGTGAGCTCCTCCCCGGCCGTCCGGATGATCAGGCCGCCGGCGCCGTCCGGGAGATTCTCCCTGGCCATGCGACGCAGCCGGGCGCGCTCCTCGCGATCATCGATCTTGCGGCTGACGCCGACATGATCGGACTGCGGCATGAGGACGAGGAACCGTCCGGGCAGGGAGATCTGGCTGGTGACGCGGGGGCCCTTCGTGGAAATGGCCTCCTTGGTCACCTGCACCAGGATCTTCTGCCCCTTCTTCAGTACTTCCTGGATGGGCGGGTGGCTGCGCCGGCCGTTGCCGCCGTTGCCGCCGTTGCCATTGCCGTTTTCGTCGTCATCCTCCTCCTCGGCCAGATCGGAGCCGTGGAGGAAGGCGGCCTTGTCCGTGCCGATCTCGACGAAGGCCGCCTGGATCCCGGGGAGGACCGCCTGCACCTCCCCGAGGTAGATGTCACCGACAATGCGGCCGGCGTCCGGCCGTTCGACCAGGAACTCGACGAGGACGTCGTCCTCGAGTATCGCCACGCGCGCTTCCTGCGGCGCGGACGAGATCAAAATTTCTCGCTTCATACCTCACGTGTTCATCTCCCGTCGAAAGTCTCATCGAAGAGCTGGCGCGCAATGACGAGGCGCTGGATCTCGTTCGTGCCTTCGCCGATCTGACAGACCTTGGCATCGCGCATGTGCCGTTCAACGGGATACTCGTTCGTGTAACCGTAGCCGCCCAGGACCTGCACGGCCTGGGTGGTGATGTCCATTGCGGCATCGCTCGCGTACAGCTTGGCCATGGAGGCCTCCTTCGTGTACGGGCGACCCGTTTCCTTCAGCCACGCGGCATGATAGACCAGGTGCCGCGCGGCCTGTATTCGTGTGGCCATATCGGCCAGCCGGAACTGTATACCCTGGAAGTCCCGCAGAGGTCTGCCGAACTGCCTGCGTCGGTCGGAGAAGCGGAGCGCGGTCTCATACGCGCCCTGCGCGAGCCCGAGTGCCAGCGCCCCCACGCCGATGCGTCCGGCGTCCAGGGTCTTCATGAAATTGACGAACCCCCGCCCTTCCTCGCCCAGCCGGTTTCCGGTCGGGACCCGTACGTCGTCGAAGAGGAGCTCGCGCGTGTCGGACGAGCGCCAGCCCATCTTGTCCTCTTTCTTTCCCGCGCGCACGCCGTCCATGAACGGCTCGAGCTCCGGTGCGTGCCCAACGCCGACGCGGTCCGCGTCCGCGCGGTCCGTGGTCTCCTTGGTCACGATGAAGCTCGTGATCCCGCGCGGGCCCTGGCTGCGGTCGGTCACGGCCGTGGCCACGAAGATCTCACCCACACCGGCGTGGGTGATGAAGATCTTGCTTCCATTGAGCCGATAGTGCCCGTTCTCCCGAACGGCGGTGGTGCGGCTGCCACCGGCATCGGAGCCGGCGTCGGCCTCCGTGAGTCCGAACCCGCCCAGCACCCTCCCGGCCGCCAGCAGAGGCACGTAGCGCTGGCGCTGCTCCGGAGTGCCGAAATTGAGGATCGGCGAAAGCGCGAGCGTGCTGTGGGCGCTGACCGTGATGGAGTGGCTCGCATCGATCCGGGCGAGCTCTTCCACGGTCAGGATATAGGTCAGGTAATCGCGGCCGAGACCGCCGTACTCCTCCGGCACGTTCACCCCGAACCAGCCGCGCTCCGCCATGCTGGCCACGTTGTCCCAGGGGAAGCGGCTCTGCTCGTCCAGCGCTCCGGCCACGGGCGCGATTTCCGCCTCGGCGAAAGCGCGAACGTCGCGGCGGTGGGCCTCGTGCTCGTCGGTCAGATAGGGCTGCATAGGGCAGTTACGCCTGGTTCCATCGCCTGGGCCATGGCCGGCGGACCGGCACGAAAAAACGCCCCCGCCGGGCAGCGCCCTGCCGGAGCGGGCGGCGCCGACCGCGCCGCGGGGTCTATTGTTCCAGCGTGCAACTTATTACGACGGCCCATGGACGGCCAGCCTGCGTCCACCGCTGCCCCGGAACGGGACCGAACGGAAGGCGGGAACGCCGGGATCTCAGCGTGGGGCGCGGAGCCTGCGCCGGGGAGCGGGCCAGCCGGGGATGATGCGGCGATCGGCGGGGAGACACCGATCGCAGCGGCCGCATCGCCAGGGTGCCGACTCGCCGAAGTACGACAGGATGTACTTCCTGCGGCAGCCGCTCTGGAACGCGTAACCCTGCATGCGCCGGAGCTTGTCCAGATCGTGGTGGTGCTTGCGGGCCTGACCACTCCAGTCGATGCCGCGGCCGGGGGTGTGGAACGGCTCGAGCAGGCGGAATCGTGCTCCCATGCCGCGGGGTCGCCATTCGAGGAAGCCATCGGCGGCGAGGCGATCGAGGAGGCGACGTCGATCGGCGGCGGGTAGCGCGGGGAGCAGCTCTTCGGGCGGGAGCGGACTCCAGCGGTGGCTGAGCTCGGGCTCCAGCGCCGCGCGCACGGACTCGATCATGTCGCGGGCAGTGCGGTCGTCAGGGAGCTCGCGGGCGACGCGTGCCGGGGAGGCGATGACCCGGATCCAGGCGCCGGAGGTGGCGCTGCCCTCGCGGGCGATGGCGCCACTGGAGGACAGGAGTCGCAGCACGGCCTCGAGGCGGCGGGCACCGCCGGCGAGGCGAGCCGCCTGTCGGAAGAGGTCGCCATGGAGGAGGACCGTATCGGCGTCGCAGGGCTCGCGGCCGGCGGCGGCCGCCATGGTCAGCAGGCGCGCCACGGATTCAGTGATCTGCCGGTCCGGGTGCGCCTGTTCCAGGAGGAACTGGTTCGTGAATCGGTCGGCATAGGCGTACAGGAGCACGCAGTCGGCGTCCCTGCGGTCCCGACCCGCGCGGCCAGCCTCCTGGTAGTAATCCTCCATGGTGGAGGGGGTGTTGTAGTGCACCACGAGCCGCACATCGGGCTTGTCGATCCCCATGCCGAATGCGTTCGTCGCGGTCACGGTCCGAAGCTCTCCGCCCATGAACGCGTCCTGCAGCCGCTCGCGCTCCGGGGCCCCGATTCCCGCGTGGTAGCCGCCCGCGGGGATGCCATGCCGATTGAGGAGATTGGTGACGGAATCGACCTGCTTCCGGGTGGTGGCGTATACGATGGCACTCCCCTCCCCACCGCCCCGCCGGCGATCGCCCAGGAGGCGAACCAGGAGGTCGTCCTTCTCGGCGTCGTTCCGGGCGGCGAGGACGTGCCAGCGCAGGTTCGGCCGGTCGAACCCCTTCGCCACGACGAGGGGTGCGCGCAGGTGAAGGTAGCGGACGATGTCGTCGCGTACCTCGGGCGTGGCGGTGGCGGTCAGGGCCATGGTCCGGCAGGCGAGGCGATCACGGATCTCCCCCAGGCGCAGGTAGCTGGGGCGGAAATCGTGCCCCCACTGGGATATGCAATGCGCTTCGTCGACGACGAAGAAGCCCACGTGGAGTCGATCGAGGCGGTCCATGAATGAGCGACTGGCGAAGCGCTCGGGGGCGATGTACAGCAGCCGGATTTCTCCCGCCTCGACGGCATCCAGGCGGCGGCGGACTTCCGGGGCCTCGAGCGTCGAGTTCACGTACGTGGCGGCGAGCCCCGCCCGCCGCATGCCGTCGACCTGGTCCTGCATGAGCGAGATGAGGGGGCTGACCACGAGGGTGGCTCCGCGGACCAGCTGTGCGGGGACCTGGAAGCACAGGCTCTTGCCCCCGCCCGTGGGCATGAGGACGAGAACGTCGCGGCCGCCGAGCGCGGCTTCCACGGCCCGGCCCTGGCCGGGGCGGAAGTCCGGGTACCCGAAGTGGCGGCGCAGGATCTCGCGGGCGGCATCCATGGGCAATGGCGGAACGTGAAGCCGGAGCCGGCGCGGCACCGTTCGGCGACGCAGCGGCCCGGTCCGGGCGTAGACTCCGAGCCGAAGATCCTGCCGGCGCCGGGGCAAGGGAATGGCGGAGCGGGACGGAGCGGGGAGCCACCGGCAGGGGCGGCACCGGCCTTGCGCGGCCGGAGCCGGGGACCGAGCGAACGTGAACACGACCGGAGTCACAGCGGATGAGCATGATCGAGGATGTGGTGAGCGAGGAGCGGGTCTGGGACGCGGTGTCGCTGGCCACTGCGGCACTGGCCGGCATCGCCGTCCGTCGCCTGCTGGAAACGGCATGGGAGGAGTGGCGCGACAGTGAACCGCCGAAGAACCCGGCAGCGCGCTCCGTGGACTGGGGGGATGCGGTCGCGTGGACGATCGCGTCCGGGGTGGCCGTAGGGCTGGCGCGCCTGCTGGCGCGGCGCGGTCTCGCGGAAGGCTGGCGCCTGTGGAGGGGCCACCGCCCCGAAGGGATGGCGTGAGCTAGGTGCTGGAAGCCGCCGCGCGCGACGGAGGGCCGCTCATCGCCGCGTGGATCTCCTCGAGCTGCTGCGCGCGATGCTCGCAGGTGTGGCCGGCGAGGATCGTGCGACGGCCGTGCTCGCTCAGCCGCTGGCGCGCTTCGGCGTCGGACGCCAGGACGCGGATCGCCGCCCGCATCTCCGCCGGCGTTTCCACGCGAAGATAGTCCTCGCCCGCGCAGAACAGCCCTTCGGTGTCCGGCCACGGCGTCGAGATGAGTGGAATGCCGGCGGCCAGCGCCTCGAAGGGCCGGATGGTGGGGATACCCGGGAGGCGGTCCAGGTACGGGCCTCGGGGAATGTGGATGGTCATGCGTGCGCGGGAGAACGCGTCGGGCACGTGGTAGTTGGCGATCCAGCCGCGGAAGTCGATTCCGGCGTCCTCGAGCTCCGCGCGCGCTTCCTCGGGATAGCGCACCCCGTGCACGGCAAAGCGAAGCTCCGGCAAGGCGCGGGCGGAGTCGACGAGGAAGGCGCGGATCTCGGCGCTGCGCTCCTCGTCGCCCCAGTTGCCGATCCACACCACGTCGTCCGTCTTCTCGCGGTCGCGGGGGAAGAAGAGGGTGGTGTCGGCGGCCTCGTGGAACGTCCAGACCCGGTCCATGCCGTAGCGCGTGCGCCAGACGTCCGCGAGCGAGTCGCCGAACGCGAGCACACCGTCATAGTGCTGGAGGTTCAAGCTGGCCATCACCCCCGGCGCGCTGACGGCGCGGTGGTGGGTGTCGTGAAAGAGGAGCGTGAAATCGTCGCGCCGCCGCCTCACCAGGCCGACCGCGGCCACGAGCCGGGGATCGTTGAACTCATGGACGAGAACCAGGTCAGCGCCGCGGGTGAGCTCGTCCACCTCATCGACGATCCCCTCCCATGGCCCGTACATGCGGACGTCCAGGTCGTGGAAGACGCGGGCGAATTCCACGATCGGGCCATGGCCGTGATCCTCCATGAGGCTGTCCGTGGACCAGTTCCTCCAGCGCTCGCACGCCGTGACATCGTGCCCCCGGGCCGCCAGGGCCCGCATGAGACCACGCAGGAAATGGGCGTTCCCGTGGCTCCAGTCGCTCACGACCGAGTGGACGAAGAGGACGATCTTCAAGGCACCTCGCCTGTGGTTCGTGCGTTGTCCGGGCGCCGCGACGTGCAGGACTCAGGCCAGCCAGAACGCCGGACGGAGGATCCGGACGCGGTATGCGTCGCCCGGGCGCCGCTCCCCGCCCGGTCCGCGCCCCCGTTCAGAGGGCGCCCCAGGGCGGCCTGATCGTGCGATTGACACCCAGCACACGCCCGCCGCCCGCGCGTAGCACCACCGTGCTGACGGAACCGGGGGCGACATCGAAGCGGAGGATGTGGTCGAAGGAGAGGCCCAGGAAGTGGGCGATGAGGGGACGAATCACGTCGCAGTGGCTCACGACGACCACCGCCGGGTTCGCCCGACGGGCAGCAGCCTCATCGGTCACACCGCTCACCCCGGGAGCGTGCGTCCGGGACGGCTCCCATTCGGCATCAATGGCCCGGAGCCCGGCCAGGGCGCGCTCCACGACGTCCGCCATGCTCTCACCACCGGGCGGGCGGGCGCTCCCACGATGCTCGTTCCATCGGCGCCAGTCCTCGCGACCCTCGAGCTCGTCGAAGCGCCCGCCCGTCCAGGCTCCGAAGTCCACTTCGTCGAAAGCAGGGTCGATGCGTACCGGGAGTCCGTGGACGGCGGCGATGGGCTCTGCGGTCTCGCGGGCCCGCTCGAGCGGGCCGGTGTGGACGGCGACGATGGGCGCGGGAGCGAGATGGAGGGCGAGGTCACCGGCCTGGCGACGCCCCTCGTCGTCGAGCCCGAACCCCGGCGCGCGTCCGGCGAGCATGCGGCCGACGTGCGCGGCGCTGGCGTGGCGGGTGAGCAGGAACCGTGTCACGAGGGCCTCGCCGGAGGAACAATCCTTGCGCTTTTCCAGGGCCGATCCGGACGGGCAGCCGCGCCGGTCCGTCGTTCCTTCAAGCGGGGCGCTGGATGCTGACGTCGATCAAGATCTGGAACGAGCCGAACAACGCTTCCCACTGGGACATCGAGCTGGACGAGGGATGGCCGCGGTTCGCGGAGCTGCTGAAGCACGGCGTAGCAGGTGTGCGGTCGCACTCGGACCTGCCGATCGTTCTGGGAGGCATGTCTCCCATCGACCCGCGCTTTCTGCGGCGCCTGGACGAACGGGGAGCGCTGGACGGCGTCGACGTGCTGGCGGTGCACGGCTTCCCGCTGGACTGGAACCTGTGGCCGCTCGAGGAATGGCCCGCCCAGATCGAGCGCGTGCGGCGGGAGTTCGGGCGCCCCGTATGGGTCACCGAGACGGGCGTGTCTTCCTTCGCCAGTGGCGAGAAAGCCGCGTGGGGGATGCGTCGGATGAAGGAAGTACTGTCGGGCGAGCGCGTCTACTGGTACACCCTGCTGGACCTCGAGCCGGCGATCGAAGCGACGACGCGCCACAAGCAGGCGGAGGGAAGCGGCTACTTCCGGCATTTCCATTTCGGTCTTCTGACGCATGACGGCAGGCCGAAGCCGGCGCTCCCGGAATACGATCCGACACTGGGGATCTGCCAGTGGTTCCAGTACCGGGACGAGCGCTCGCTGGAGCTGGCGGTGGAATGGCTGCATCGGCTCGGCGTCCAGCACGTGCGGACGGGACTGAGCTGGGCGGAGAGCCATATGGAGGAAGGGTGGGCGTGGTTGGACACCGTGATGTCGGCGCTCGAGCCGTTCGACGTCTGCGCCACCCTCTGCTTCACGCCGCCGAGCATCGGTGTGCGGCCGCACCACACCAGCCCGCCCCGCGAGGCGTCGGCGTTCGGCGATTTCGCGGCCAGGGTGGCGCAGCGGTACGCGCCGGAAGCGGTTGCCCAGGTCGTCATCCCGTGAGCGCCGCCGTGCGCGCGTCGTAGGCGCTGCGGGTGGCCTCGATGCGCTGGTCCACCTCGTCGGCGTAGACGCCGGCTACCATGCGCTGGGCGAGTCGCACGCCCAGCCGGCGATCCTCGAGGCGGGCGGCGTCCTCGTCGTCGCCCCGATCGACCGCCGCGGCGGCCTCCATCTCGAGAGCGAACGCCAGGCGATCCAGCCCCGTGAACAGCTCGCCGCGGAGCCGCTCCGCCCCTTCCCCGGTCCCTTCCCCGCCGCATCGTCGGCGCCGTCCGGGCCCGCGGCTTCGCCCGCATGCTGCTCTTCCGCCATTCCATACCTCCTTCAATCCGTCCGGATCAGCTTGAGTCCCACAGACGTGTACGGATACCCGTGATAGTCGCGCATGCGCGGCTTCACGGCTTCCCAGTCCACATCCAGGTCCAGCTCGCCTGCCAGCCGCCAGCCGGGGGCATCCAGGATCAGGCGACGGAGGCGTTCTTCATCGAACACCCGCCACTCCACCCTGAACTCCAGCCCGGGGCTGCGGTGCCAGATCTCGGCGTCGGCGTCGTCGTAGAAATCGGTGGTGAGGAGCAGCGGCGCCCCCGGTCGGACGACGCGCCGCAACTCGGCGAGCGCTTTCCGTACCTCCGGCTCCGGCAGGTGCTCGATCACCGAGATGCAGAACACCGCGTCGAACGCCGCATCGGGCAGAGGCAGCCGGGTCATGTCGGAGCGGACGTACTCCACCTCCACGCCATGTCGCTCCCCGAGGCTGCCGTCCATGTGCAGGTCGATGGCCGTCACCCGGTGGCCCTGCCGCGCGAGGTATACGGGAAAGATGGAATCGCCGGCGCCCACGTCGAGGACGCGCGACGCCGGCTGCAGGGCCGCGCGCTCCAGCGCCCAGGGGTACTCCCAGCGCTTTCCCGGGTGCAGGTAGGAGACCGGATCGGCCGCCACCAGAGCATCCATCTCCTCGAGGACGGCGCGGAAGTCGTCGCGTCGGAGCTCGTCGAGATCCAGCAGGCGATTGGTGGTCATGATCCCGGGTGCGCCTTGCAGCGGGGAGCGGCTTCGGGCCGGCGAGGGCTGCTTCGAGGACACGGGCGAGTGCAAGAGGCGCGCCGGCCACGGGCCGGCGCCCGCCCGACCGCCGTGCGCAGGTGCCGGCACTCCGGTTGCGGTACGGAGGATGGTAACCACGAGATGGGAGGTGTTTCATCGAAACGGAAGCGACGGTCCGGGGGCGGGGGGTGTTGAAGACGCGGTCGGCGGGGCCGCCAAAGACGCTCTACCTGGTGCGGCACGCCGTCACGGCGGCGAACCTGGCGGGGCGCAGGCTGGGCACGCTGGATGAGCCGCTCGGCCCCGACGGACGCCGGCAGGCGCGCGATCTCGGGCGCCGGCTCCGGCATCTGCGGGTGGACGCGCTGTGGAGCAGCCCGCTCGCGCGGGCGCTCGAAACGGCGCGGATCCTTGCGCCCACGCTCGGCTGCGAAGTCCGGGTGGAGCCGGACCTCCGGGAAATGGCCCTTGGGCCGTGGGAAGGTCTCGATGATGAGCAGATCGCGGAGCAGTACCCGCTGGAGCACGCGCGCTGGCAATCCGATCCGGCGGGGCTGGACATGCCCGGCCACGAGGGTCTGGCGGCCACGCAGCGACGCGTGGTGCGGGCGCTCGATCGGGTGATGGAGGAAGCGAATCGGGTGTTGTGCGTGACGCACCTGGCCGCGATCCGGCTGGCCTGGGCCCATTACGAAGGGCGTGACCTGAACAGCTACGCCAGCATCACCCCCGACCACTGCTCTCTGATGGTGCTGGAGCGGGACGGCGACGGGACAGCCTGGCGCCGCGTGGCGTGAAGCGAGGAGGCGAAGCGGCCATGGAGAAGCGGATCTGTGTGGACCTGAACGGCGTGCTGGACACGTACCACGGGTGGCAGGGCGAAGTGACGTGGCACTCCCCTCGTCCCGGTGCCGCGGAGTTTCTCGAGGCGCTCGCCGCCCGTGGGCACGAGGTCGTGATCCTGACGACCCGGGACCCGGATACCGCCCGGGCGTGGCTGGCCCGTCACGGGCTGGCCCGGCACGTGTCGCTGGTGACCGATCGAAAGCTGCCGGCGCTGGCCTACGTGGACGATCGCGCGGTCCCCTTCCGGGGTGACTTCCGCGAGACGCTCGCCACGCTGGAGCGTTTCCGTCCGCACTGGTGGGACGGAGGAGAGGCGGTGGGATCGGGATGAGGGGGCGCCGTCCGGCTTCCGCGGAAGTGCACGAGGCCGCGGGCGTGGTCCTGGATCACATCGGAGAAGCGGCGGATGGCCCGGCCGACTACCACGTGATCCGGCGGGACCGCCACAGCAACAGCGTGGACGAAGTCCATCTGGGCGATGGCCGGATCCTCGTGATCAAGCGTGCCAGGGATCCGATGAACATGTACCGCTTCCGTGCATCCCGCCTGGCCGCACAGCTGCTGGCCGATGTGCCGGGGCTGCGCACACCCCGCTATGTCCCCACGCCCGACGAGCTGACGCATGAGGCCGTGCTCGTGTACTGGTGGGTGTCCGGCCCGACCCTGCACGAGCTGTGGCCGGAGGTCGCGGAATCGGAGCGAGGCCGGGTGGTCGAGAGCTGGGGGCGGCTGATGCGTCGCATGCAGACCGTGGCGCTGCCCGGTCACGGCCCGATCGTGGAAGCGGCGCAGTCGGACACCACGCTGGAGCGCTACATGACGCGCGACCTGCGCGAGCGCCTGCGTCCCGCCGTAGCGGAGAAATGGCCGCACGGAGTGGAATCCGTGGACCGCCTGCTGGAGGCGGTGGGGGCGCTGGGCCGGGCCACGGACGGGCGGCCTCCCGTCCTCGTCCACAACGACCTCTTCGACCAGAACGTGATCTGCCGGAACGATCCGGTGATCGAGTGCGTGGGGGCCATCGACTTCGAGGACGCGTTCGCCGGTCCCCCCGAAGCGGAGCTGGCGAAGACCGAGATCCTGCACGGTCCGCTGTTCGGCCAGCCGTGGGAGTGGGACTGGCTCCCGCACCTGGTGGCCGGCTGGGGGCGCACACCTGATGCTCTCGTCGTCTCGTTCTTCCGCGCGTACCAGCTGGTGAACATGGGCTTCCACGCGGCGCTCACCGGTCTCGACCACCACGCAGCGGCGGTGGCGTCCACCGCAGCGGCCGAGAGCAGGAGCCTGGGATCCGGGCTCAGCCACCGGGAGGTCCACCAGCGGGCGTCCGGGTGATCGTCTACCGCGACGTGGTCCGGACGGTCGCCACCGACTCCTTCATCCACGCGCTCCACCGTCTGGCACGGGATCACCGGGCCACGAGCTTCCTCGTGGAAGTGGGTCGACTGGAGCAGGCCGCCGTGGATGCGTCGAGCGCGGAGCGCGACGACACCGGTGCCGTCGAGCGCGCCCTCCGATCCGCGAGCCTCGCGGCCGGACGGGCGCTCACCGCCGCGACCCTGGGGCAGTCGCGCCAGGCGATGGCGGCGGCGCTGGACCGCGTCGACTCCGTCCGCGCCCACCTGCCGGCAGCGCTCGAGCTGCGCGAGCCCGAAGGATACGCCCATTACGCCCTCGATCCGCTGGCCTACGCGGAGGCCGCCCGCTCGTACAGTCGTTGGGCGGGGGCGCGGTGCTCCCGCGCGGTGGTGGTGGGGATCCGGAGCATCGGCACGAGCCTCTCCGCGGTTGTGGCCGTGACGCTGAACACGGCGGCCTCCGCGACGGTGCGCCCGCGGGGTGAAACAGGAGAGCGCCACATCCGCGCATCGGAGCGTCTCAGCGCCCTGGTCCGGGAGGCTGTCGAAGCGGGCGGCGACGCGCTGCTGGTGGACGAGGGGCCCGGCGTCACGGGCGAGACGTTCGAGTGCGCCGCCCGCTGGCTCCGCCGGATCGGGGTGCCCGCCTCCCGGATCGTCCTCTTCCCCAGCCACGACGGGGCGATGCCGCTGGCGCCGGAGTCGCGCCGGCGCTGGTTTCGCAGCACGCTCCGCTTCCCGCCACCGGTCGCGGACGAGCGCATGACCCGCATCGCGGAGCGCAGGGGCTGGGCGCCCCCGATCGACCTCTCGGCCGGATCCTGGCGGCGGAAGGTGCCCGGGGCGGAAGAGCTGCCGGCGGTCCCGCATTTCGAGCGAGTGAAGGCCCGCGTGCCCGGCGACACCGGTCTCGGCCACATGCTCCGCTACGCCGGCCTCGGCGCCTCGCTCGACCGGTGGCTGCACCGGGCCGGGGTGCTCGGGGAGCTGGTCCCGGGTCCCGTCGAACCGACAGGATCCGGGTTCATTGTCCGCCCCTGGGTAGACGGCGCCCCTGTGGCGCGGCGGCGCGAGCTGCCCGGCGACCTCGCGGCCGCCATGGTTTCGTACGTCGGGGCGCGGGCGGACCGGCTCGCGACCGGTGAGCCGGTAGACCGGGACTGGTGGGTACGACTGCTCCTCGAAAACGGCGCCGAGTCCGGTGCACCCTCCGCGGCGCTGGCATGCGCCGCCCGCGCCCTCGAGCGCTTGCCCCAGCGCGAGGCCGTGATTCCCGACGGCCGCCTCCAGCCATGGGAGTGGATCCGCACGCCCGCAGGCACCCTGCGGAAAGTGGACGCCATGGATCACGGGGACGGGCTGCGCGTGCCCGGGCCGACGGACGGAGCGTGGGACGCGGCCGGAGCCACCATCGAGCTGGGACTGCACGGGCCGGACGCACGCGCGTTCCTCCACGCCGCGTCCCGCGAGCGCGGCATGCCAGCGGGGGAGGAGGAGAACGTCCTGAGCCCGCGGGCGCTGGCCGCCTATCGGCCGGTCTACGCCGCCGCGTGCTATGGTGACGCGGAGCTGGCGGCGCGGGAATCGAGCGATGCCGAAGACAGGGTGCGACTCCGCTGCGAGGCCGCGTTCTACGCGGCGGCGCTCGAAGCCGCGCTGATCGAAGGGTTATCCTAGGCGGTGCCCGTGAGCGCGCCGCGGCGGTGCGGCAATCGCTCCACGCGCCATCGGACATCCTCCACTCCAATGCGGTGAATGCAGCCGCGATCCGCAATGAGACAGCGTCCCGCGTGCCAGCATTCCGGTGGCGAAAGTGAGTGGTGGTCGCGGTATCCGCACTGGAGTGCTCGCGGCTCCACGGCCATGATGTCCCTGCCGGGTGGCAGGAAGATCGAAGCCCGGGTCGGCCCGAACACCGCCACCGTCGGGACCGCCACGGCGCCAGCCAGGTGCATGAGACCCGTGTCGTTGCAGACGAGGCCGCGGCAGCGGCGAAGGAGGGCGGCCGTGCGGAGGAGGTGCTCGGCGCCGACCCGGATCGCGCGCTCCCCGTGCCGCATGGCATCCTGCACCGCCCGCCCCGCTCCCGCCTGCGGTCCCTCGATCAGCAGGACCGGGACGTCCTCCCGCTCGATGACGTGATCCGCCACGGCGGCGAAGTGCTCGAGTGGCCAGCGCTTCAGCGCCGTGGAGGCCACCGGCGAGACGGCGAAGGGGCGGCGTGTGATCCGTGGCCGGCGAGGAACGATGCCGCGAAAAGCTCGTCGCTCTCTCGCGGGTGCACTGCCGGCGTGATGCCGCGGGGCACGTGGAGGCCCCAGCCCGAGCGCACGCCGGCACGGATCGCCTCGGTCCCGCTTTCACCGGATGCCAGCGCCGCTTCCTCAGCGCAGGGATCGCCCTCCAGCGAGCGGATCCCGAGCGACCAGACCGCGCGGCCCACGGCCGTAGGGGCATGCGTGGCATCGAGCACGAGGTCGAAACGCTGTTCCCTGATCCAGGCGGCAAGGGCTTCTCGCGTGCCCGGTTCGCCGGAATCCCACCGGTGGCTCAAGCGCCAGCGGCTCGTGCCGAGAACCGCGTCCACGCGGGCATCTCCGTCCAGGATCTCATCGGCCGGAGGATTGCCGAGTGCCACGATCCGGGCGCCGGGGATCGCCCGCCGCAGCGCGCTGATGGCCGGGAGCGCCATGACCACATCGCCGATTCCGTAGCGCAGGCAGACCAGGACGTTGCGGGAGTGCAGAGGGAGCACGAGTGCCGTGGCGTTGGAGGCATGTCCGACCGGTGCAGGACACCGCCCGATCGCAGTGATTCCCACGGTCGGGAGCGCGCAAGCGACGTGCCCGAAGGTGCCTCAAAGCCGGACCACCACCTCCGCCCGCCAGCAGCGGGATCCCGTCAGAACGCGTGCGCGGGCCGGCTGGCGACGACGGGCCGCGAGGCGGATCTGGACTCACGGACGGGCGCGGTTTACGATGGAGGCGATGACCCGTCCGGCGTGCGTCGCGGGTCGCTTCCGCAGGCCCGCCCACCCGGCATACCCTGGACCGATCATGCCCACCTATCGATACCGGTGTCTGGACTGCGAGGACGAGTTCGAGCAGACCGAGCACATCGAAGACCACGGCGGCGCGCGCCCCGAGTGTCCCGGATGCGGGAGCAAGCGGGTGGAGCAGGTCTTCAGCTCGTTCTTCGCCAAGACGACGAAGAAGAGCTGACGACGCCGGCTCCCTCCGGGTGCGTGGCGTGGCTCAGTCCGCCTCGTGCGCCCCATACCCGTCCATGGTCCGGCCGCACCGCTCCTCCGGCGCGACCGGAGGCCGCATCACGCAGCCATCCGGGAGATCTGGACGCGCCAGACCTCGGGCCCCTGCTCCAGGTACTCCCACCCGAACTCGCCCTCGTGCTCGAACTGGAACTGGTAGCGGAGCGGCTTCGGATCGTGGTCGTTGACCAGGATGAACGCGTCCCCGGGTTCCAGCGCCCGGAACGTGTCGAAGATCGTGGGATGCTTCTCCCTGGGCGGGATCGGCCTCACGTCCAGGACCTTCTCGGCATTCTCCTCGTTCCGGCTCGCTGCTTCAGTCATCGGTCTCTTTCCCTTCCCTGTGTCTGATGAACACCCGGACCAGGTCCGGCTGCTGTTCGCGCGTTTCCCACGTGAACCCGCGCTCCTCCAGCGTCGGCAGAAGGAAGCGCGGCTCACGGACGTTCACCTGCACCAGCGTATGTCCGACGGGGAGACGCTCCAGCGCCGCGAGCGTGCGCACCATCGGCTCGGGCGGCTCCAATCCCCGCACATCCAGGACGACCACGCCACCGTCCGCGACATCCGCATCGGCTTCCGGCCGCCCGTCGGTGCCACCCTCCGCCGCGTGCGGAGGAGAGCCGGACGTCTCCGTCGAGGGGTCGGCTGCCCAGAACCAGATCACCCAATCGTCGTCCGCCCGCCGCTCGGTCCAGTTTTGCAGGCCCTGCTTCTCGAACACGGCGTAGAGCGGGGCGGGCTCGAAGATCGCCCGCAGTCGCAGCGCGCCATTTTCCGGGATCTCACGTTTCGCAGCCATGATCCGGCTGAAGGGCTCCTCGCCCCGGCGCAGCGCGTCCCGGACGTCGAGGTCGACGATCCGGTCTTCCGGGATCGCCGCCAGCGCGGCCGGTGTCCGCCCCTCCGGGTCGCCCGCGCCGGCGTCCGGTCCGTCCCGGTCCGGGGATGCCGGCGCTGCGCCCTCCGGCGAGGCGGCCTGGCCGCCGTCCGCCCCGGCCCGGCGCTCGACAGCGGCATTGAGGCGGGCGACGAGGCTCTCCGCATCCATGCCGGCCACCCTCGCCGCCTGGTTCACGGTGACGAGCCTGGCCATCACCTTGCGCATGGCCGGGCTCCGCAGGCGCCCGAACGCGGGGGAGGCCGCAACGAAGACGTCGATCAGCGACTCGTCGCTCGCGAGGACGTCGGCCACGCGGTCCGTCCCCCGGATCACCACGCCCCCTCCCGAATCATCCCCGGGTTCCACGCGGGCTCCCACACCAGCCGGGCATCCACGTCGCGGACACCCTCCAGGGCGGAGACCACGGCCACCACCGCATTGGAGATGTGGGCTTCCATCGGGCAGCCACGCGTCGTGAGCGTGTAGTCGATCGCGACCACCCCCGCATCGATGCGCACGCCGTACACGAGCCCCAGCGTCACGATGTCGAGCCCGATCTCGGGATCCACCACCTGCCCGAGCGCCGATCGCACCGCACTCTCGGTGACCGCGGGCGCGGGACTCCCCCCCGAGAGCGCCGCGAGGGCGCCTTCGAACGATTCGGTCATGGCCTCCTCCATGCCAGTTTCCACATCTGCACGGCCTCCACCAGGCCTCCCCCGAGCGCCACGACGGCGAATACCCGGGCCACCGCGCCGGCGCCCACCGTGGTAGCGGCCACCACGCCCGTGGCCCCCAGCCCCAGGAGCATCACCGCGACCGTGGCCCCGGTCGCCGAATAGAGCTCCGAAACCCGGGGCACCTGGCGCTCCGCCACCAGTGGACCGAAGCGGTGGAACCAGACCAGAAAAGGGACGATCTTGTAGTAGTGGGCCGCGACGAACAGCGTCAGCGACAGCACCATCGCGGCGATGTAGGCGGTGGACAGCCGCGGGACGGCAAAACCCGTGGCCAGGCTCACCGCCCCGAGCCCCAGCGCGACAGCCAGCAGCATCAGCGCTCCACCCGCCAGGCGGAGCCCCGGATCGAGACTCGGCTTGACGCGGTGGGTGAAGAAGAGCCGCGTCTGCACAAGGAACGAGGCCGCGCCGCCCGCCAGCAGGATCCCGGGCAGCCAGTGGGACAGGAGAGGGGGAGCATGGTGCAGCAGCGCCAGCGCCAGCACACCCGTGGCAACGAGCCACGCCGCGGCACGCCCCCAGCGCTCAGGCGCGCCGTGACTCAGGAGGAACATGGGGAGCAGCCGGTGCGCCACCCCGATCACCACCATGAGCACCCACCCGGCCAGCGCCACGTGCATGTGCACGCCCAGCGCCGTCCAGCGGTGCACGCCCAGGTACCCCAAGCGCAGGTTCCCCGCCAGCGTGAAGCCCAGGATCGCCGTAAGCACCAGATAGACGTCCGCCGCCAGAAGGGACCACCACGTCAGGTCCCGCCGTTTCGCAGCCGCCAGCGTGGCCCCGAGGTTGGCCGCGAACAGCAGCACCGCCGTCCCGAACGTCGCCGCCCCACCCAGCATCAACGGCCCCGTGCCCGTGGCCAGCCCGGCCACGAACGCCAGCAGCCCCGGCACGAATAGCACGAACGTCGCATGCGCCACACCCGTCCACCGGATCGGATGGTCCAGCGCCACCGGCAGGAACTGGTACAGCGCTCCGAAGATCGACATCGTGATCCACCCGAGCGTAAACAGGTGCGTCACCGCCGCCACCCGCGCCGACGGATACCATCCGGCCGCCACCTGCGGCGCTACCACCACGAGCCCCGTCAATCCCAGCAGCAGGAACACCATCCCCGCCACGAAATGCTCCCCCGGCAGCAGGAACGCGGGCGCCTTCCCGGCGGCGAGGGCGGAGGGCCCGATGGCGGGCGCGGTGGATCGGGCCGTAAGCGACATGTCCTATTCTGGACATTCGTATGATGTTTGTCAACGGGGGGGGCCAGCGCGGGGACGACGAGGTCAGGGGAGGAGGGTTCGACGGCCTTCCGCGAGGACGCGGTCGTAGAGGCGCTCGAGGGGGGAGCAGACGCCACGGCAGCCGTTCACGACGCGCTCGGTCCAGTCGAGATAATCGAGGCGGCGCTCGAGGCTCCAGTCCGGGGGGTGGTGGGTCACATCCCGGACATTGGCGATCTTGTCTGCAATGCGGATGAGCTTGGCCGCATCGGAGAGGGTGGGGGCGCCGCGGACCTGGCGCTCCTTGCGTTCGAGCCTGGCGAGTGCCTTCTCGTCGGTGACTTCGAGAACGAGGTCGCGAACGGCGGGACCGAAGGCGGCGGCGAGCTCGCGGGGAGAAGTCTCGGTGTCCTCGAGGGTGTCGTGGAGCACGGCGCCCTGCAGGGTGGTGATATCCGTGACACCGTGGGCAGCGAGGAGTCTGGCCACGGCGATGGGGTGATTGATGTAGGGTGAGGCTTCCCTGCCCTTCCGTCGCTGGTCGCGGTGCTTGTCGGCGGCGAAGGCGAGCGCTTCGAAGAGGAGCGCTTCACGGGTGTCCGGGGTCACGGCTCACCATCGCGCCCGGGGAGCAGCCGCAGGAGGAAGCCGACGGCCAGGATGAGGATCGCGGCGCCAATGACGCGATCATCATCGAGGGCGATGCCGGCGAGCGCGATGGCCGCTCCGATGCCGAACAGCCAGAGTCGGGCGTGGAGCCAGGGTGCACCATCGTCGCTACGGCGGAAGAAGAGGCTCATTCTCCCCGGCGTCGCTCGAGGAATCGCCGCACGCCGGCCCGGGTGTCGGGTGTGAGGCGGGCGAGGACGTTGACTTCTGCGCCGCGTGCCACGGCCTCCTCGAAGCTGAGTCCGTCCATGCCGTAGAGGAGGCGCTTGATGAGGGAGACGGCGGAAATGGAGCGTCGAGCGATCTCGACCGCGTACGACGTGACGCCCTCCTCCCAGGCTTCGGCGGCGATGACGCGATTGACGAGGCCGAGGGCGGCGGCCTCGCGGGCGTCGATCTGCTCGCCCCGGACCACGAGCTCGAACGCCACCGTTTCGCCCACTGCGCGACGGAGGAGCGCCATCACCATGGCCGGCACGAAGCCGAGGTGCACCTCGGGGTAGCCGAACACGGCGTCATCGCGGGCGAGGACGAGGTCGCAGGCGGTGGCGAGGCCCGCGCCGCCGGCCAGGGCGTGGCCGTGAACGGCCGCGATCACGGGGCGGGGATGGCGACGCATGGTGACGAGCAGGGCGCCGAGCGCCTCGGCATCGGCGAGGTTGGCTGCGGGATCGGCGTTCTCGGCCATGCGCTCGAGCGCGGCCAGGTCCGCGCCCGCGCAGAAGTCCGGCCCCTCGGCGCGGAGGAGGATCACATGGGTGTCGGGATCCGCGGCCGCGTCGATGAAGGCGTGGCGGAGCGCGGCCACGAGCGCGGGGTCCAGGGCGTTCCGCTTGTCGGGCCGGCTGAGGGTGAGCGTGAGGACGCCGCCGCTGCGGTCCACCGCGAGCGGACCGGTGCGACCCGGCTCGGCGGACGACATCAGACGCCCATGGCGTGTGGGAGATCGATTTCCATGCGGAGCATGGCAGTGGAGAAGGTCTTCCCCTGGGCGTCGGTCATGAGCGACACGGTGCCGCCGCCGCCCAGGGCGTTATGGAGCAGGAAGTTCAGCGCGCCGAGGTTCGGCAGCTCGAAGCGCTCCACGCTCCCGCGGACCATGTCGCCGAAATGCTCCTTGACGCGCTCGGTCGTGAGCTGCTCCACGAGCAGGTCGTAATGGGCGGGGTCGTAGGCGATGACGCCCACGTTGACGGTGTCGCCCTTGTCGCCTGAGCGGGCGTGGGCGATGTCCTTGAGCTGGATCCTGGGCATCTGTACAAGCCTCGGTTGTTCACGCGTTCTCGTAGCCGCCGGCGCGAACGCTCGCGCCGGGGGGCGCGGGCTTTCGGCGCCGTCCCGCCCGATCTGTTCCCCTGCTCCCGCCGACGCGCTACGCCTCGGTCACCTCCACGCGGAGTCCCGCCTCGATCTCTTCCCGATCGATGAGGGCGGGCCAGAAGGCCATGATCTCCTGGACGCGCGGGCGGCCGCCCGCGAAGCCGGTCACGGACGGCGGCCCGGAGAGGATGAGCGGGGCGATCTCGCGGGTGAAGCGCTCCACGAGCTTGCGCCTGTCGCTGCGGACGGCGATGCGGAGCTGCACTTCGGGGAGATTCTCCGGCGGCGGTCCGGCCAGGTGGCCGTGTGTGGCGTTCCAGCCCACGAACTCGGTGAGGATCTCGTCGAACTCGAGCCCGAGCCGTTCGAGGCGCTCGCGCAGCACGCGGTCCGCGGCCCTGGCCTTCTTGATGGCGTCGGGCCACGAATAGACGAGGGTTCCCACGGCTTTCCATCCGGCCTGGTAGGCGATGGAAACCTTCAGCTTGTCCGTCTTCGGACGCCCCTTCACGCCCCGGACGCGGACCCGGTTCTCTCCCTCCTGGTTCAGGCGGATGGTGGTGAAATCGGCCACCACATCGGGGGTGATATACTCCCGCGGGTCGCCCATCTCGTACAGGAGCTGCTCCTTCACGACGGCGGTCGTGATCCGGCCGCCGGTGTTCTCGTGCTTGGTGACCACGAAGCTGCCGTCGGCGAACGCCTCGATGATGGGATAGCCGATCCCGGCCAGGTCGGGGACGAGCTCCCAATCCACCAGGCAGTTGCCGCCGCTGGCCTGGGCCCCGCACTCGTTGATGTGCCCCGCCACGACGCCCGCCGCCAGGCAGTCCCACGCGTCGGGGGCCCAGCCGAACTCATGCATCATCGGGCCGTACGTGAGCGCCGTGTCGGTGGACCGTCCGGTGACCACGACGGTGGCGCCGCGCTGTAGCGCGGTGACGATGGGCTCGGCGCCGATATAGGCGTTCGCGGAGGCCACGCGGTCCAGAACGTCGGCGAGCGGCGCCCCGGTTTCCATGTGCCGGAGCTCGTGTCCCTGGTCGATGAGGCGATCGAGCCGCCCGAGCAGGTCGTCCCCCATGACCACGCCGATCCTCGCCCGCTCGCCGCTCGTGCCCGTGGTGCCGCGCGCGGCCTCCACGAGGGCGTCACGGCACGCCTCGAGGTTCACGCCCCCGGCGTTGGTGACCACGCGGATGCCCCGGGCGAGGAGGTCCGGGAACAGCTCCTCCATGAGCGGGACGAAGTCGCGGGCGTATCCCTGGGAGGGATCACGGGACTTCTGCTTCTGGAGGATGGACATGGTCACTTCCGCCAGGTAGTCCATCATCAGGTATTCGATGGGCCCGTTCCGGACCTGTTCGACAGGGGCGTCGAGGCGGTCGCCCCAGAAGCCCTGCCCGCTCGCGATCCGCACCCGTTTCTGGTCCCTCGTCATGCCACCGCCCTCTCTTCCGTCTCCGCCCGAGCCGACGGGATGGCTCGCAGCAACAAATAGCCCACCACGCCGGCAACCAGCGACGCGCAGAGGATTCCCACCTTGACCTGCTCGAGCACGGCGCCATCGAATGCCAGGTCGGCAATGAAGAGCGACATGGTGAAACCGATCCCCGCGAGCAGCCCCGCGCCGGCAATGTGTCCGCCTCCGATGCCTTCCGGCAGTCCTGCCATGCCGACGCGCACGGCCAGCCATGCGAGGGCGCCGACGCCGAGGGGCTTGCCGATGAGGAGCCCGAGCGCAACGCCGACGACGACCGGGCTGGTCAGCCCCCGGACGACTTCCGATTGGAGCGCCACGCCGGCGTTGGCCAGCGCGAAGAGCGGCATGACGCCGAACGCCACCCAGGGGACCAGGGCGTGCTCGATGCGGAGCAGAGGCGACTGGACGTCCTCGGCCGCGCTTTCCAGCTGCTCCAGCGCCACTTCCTGCCGCTCGGTCAGCGGGTGGGCGGGATCCGGGCGCAGCCCGTCCGCCTCGAACTGCCGCAGGTAGTCACGCGCGCTGGCGACGAAATGCGGCACGTCGATGCGGGTGCGGGCGGGGATCGTCGTCGCCAGCAGCACGCCGGCGATGGTCGCGTGGACGCCGGAGCGGAGGAAGAAGAACCAGAGTACGACGCCGAGGAGCCCGTACACGGCCGGTCGGCGGACGCCGCCCCGATTCAGGCCGATGAGAACCACGAAGGTCATCAGACCATAGGAGAGGGCGGCCCAGTCGACGCCCTGGGAGTAGAAGAGGGCGATGACCAGGACGGCGCCGAGGTCGTCGACAATGGCGAGCGCAGCCAGGAAGATGCGGAGCCCCGGCGGAACGCGATCGCCGAGAATGGCGAGGACGCCGAGGGCGAACGCGATGTCCGTGGCCATGGGCACCCCCCATCCCCGCACTTCGGGGGTGCCGGCGTTGAACGCGACGAAGATCAGCGCGGGCACGGCCATTCCGCCGATGGCGGCGGCGATGGGGAGCGCGGCCTTGCGCGGCGAAGCGAGCTCGCCCACCTGCACTTCGCGCTTGATCTCCAGCCCCACCATGAAGAAGAAGACGGCCATGAGGCCGTCGTTGATCCAGTAGTGGAGGGAGTAGTCGAGGTGAACGGGCCCGCCGCCGACCGTCAGGTGCGTCTCCCACAGGTGGAAATACGACGGGGCCCATGGCGAGTTGGCCCAGAGCAGCGCGACGGCCGCGCAGCCCAGAAGCACGATGCCGCTGGCCGACTCCGCGTGGAAGAACTCCTGGAACGGGAGGACGAGCCGGCGCACCAGTGTGGGCCGACTGCGGCCCGTGGGGGCCGGAGGGATCGGCGGCCCCGGGGCCGTGGGTCCGCTCATGCGCCTTCCAGCGCGCCGAAGGGGCCAATGTGCGGGCCCGCGTTGTGCAGCGCCGCCCGCAGCACGAACGCGAGCGTGGGCCGGACCTGCTCCGGGCGGAGGATGGAATCGACGAAGCCGCGGGCGGCGGCGTGGCGAGCATCCAGCTGGCGCTCGTAGTCGGCCCGAACGGCATCGAGCCTGGCCTGGAGCTCCGCATCGGGCTGCCGCTTCTCCTTCTTGAGCTCTTCGAGCTGCGGACCGAAGAGCGCCACGACCGCGCTCTCCCCCTCCATCACTCCCATGCGGCCCGTCGGGAGGGTGAAGATGAAGTCGGGATCGAAGCCCTGCCCGGCCATGGCGTAGTAGCCGGCCCCCGACGCGTGATTCAGCGTGAGCACGACGATGGGCACGGGCGCCGTGGCCATGGCCTCGACGAAGCGGGCGCCCGCGCGGATGATCCCGGACTGCTCCGCTTCGATCCCGACCATGAAGCCGCTCACGTCCTGCACGAACAGGATGGGCGTCCCGTGACGGCTCATGGTTTCGATGAAGTAGGCGGACTTCTCGGCACTCTCCGTGTAGATGATCCCGCCGAACCTGGGCGCCCCGCCCTTCACGTTCTCGATCATCCCGCGCCGGTTCGCCAGCACGCCCACGGCCACGCCATCCAGGCGGGCCGTGGCGCACAGCATCTCGGGCGCGCGGTCGGCCTGGAACTCATCGTAGTCGCCACCGTCGAGGAGAGCCCGGAGCACAGCATCGATGTCGTACGGCTGTCGGTGGTCCTCCGGGAGGACATCATAGAGGGAGTGGGCGGGCGCGGCCGCGGGCTCGTCCTCCGCGACGGCCGCGCGTGGAGGCTCGTACGGGATCTCCTCCACGAGCTGACGGATGCGATCGAGGCATGCGCGGTCGTCCGGGGTCCGGTAATGGGCCACGCCGCTGAGCGCGTTGTGCGTCCACGCCCCGCCCAGCTCCTCCGACTCCACGGTGGCGCCGGTGGCGCCCTTGACGAGGTTGGGGCCGCCGAGCCCCATGAAGCTGGTGCCCTCCACCATCAGGATGACGTCCGAGAGCGCCGGGAGGTAGGCGCCGCCGGCGATGCACGGTCCCATGACGGCGGCGATCTGCGGCACGTTCAGGTAGTGCCGCATGATGGAGTTGTAGTAGAAGAGCCTGGCCGCGCCGTACTGCCCCGGAAAGACACCGCCCTGGTAGGGCAGGTTCACCCCCGCGCTGTCCACCAGGTAGATGATGGGGATGCGGCAGCGCATGGCGATCTCCTGCGCCCGCAGCATCTTCGTGATGGTCTCCGGCCACCAGGAGCCCGCCTTGACGGTGGCGTCGTTGGCGATGACCACCACCGGACGGCCCTGGACGGAGCCCAGGCCGGTGACCACGCCGGCGCCGGGAGCCTGGCCATCATAGCGGTCATGGGCCACGAGGAGGCCCACTTCGTGGAAGGGGGTTCGCGGATCCAGGAGCAGCGCGATCCGCTCGCGCGCGGTCAGCTTGCCAGCCGAATGCTGGCGCCGGATCTTCGCCTCGCCACCACCCTGCCGGAGCTTCGCCTCGAGCTCGTCCAGCTCCGACGTCAGGCGGCGCAGCCGCGACTCGATCCGCTGCGCCACCGCCCTACGCCTGGCCCGCGTGCCGCTCCGCGAACCACTCGCGGATGTACTCGATCGGCTCACCCGTGGGCGTGCCCGGACCGAAGAGGCGCCCCACGCCCATCTCCCGCAGCGCCTCCATGTCCTCCTCCGGGATGATGCCGCCACCCGACAGGAGGATGTGATCCGCGCCCTCCTCGCGGAGCAGCTCCAGCACGCGCGGGAAGAGCGTCATGTGGGCACCCGAGAGAATGCTGAGCGCCACGACGTCCACATCTTCCTGCACCGCGGCGCTCACGATCATCTCGGGCGTCTGGTGCAGCCCCGTGTAGATGACCTCGAACCCCGCATCGCGCATGGCGCTGGCCATCACCTTCGCCCCGCGGTCGTGGCCATCGAGCCCCGGCTTCGCCACCAGCACCCGGATCTTCCGTTCCACCATTGTCCCCGCCTCCATGCTGCCGGAATCGCTGCCGGAAAGTATAGGCGACGGGAACGCCTCGGCAACGTCGTGGTCAGCGTCGTTCCGCCCGCAGGATCAGCCGCTCCGCCCCGGGAGTGAACGGCTCGCCGTCCCAGTCGCCCCACGCCGCGGCCGGACGGAGCCCGACGGAAGCCACCAGGGCGGTCAGCTCCGCGGCCGTGCGCAGGCGGAGCGAATGCCGGAGTCGACCGCCGCCGCCGGGGCCATCCCAGCGGAGGACCTCGTGGCTGATCCCGCGCTCCCGGTCCAGGCGACGCCGTGCCCGCACGACCGTCCCATCGTCCAGCCGCCACCGGTCGCGGGGAGCGAAGTGCGGCTCCACGTCCTCCCGGTGCATCCCCTCCAGGAGCAGGCGGCCGCCGGGGCGGAGGACGCGGGCAGCCTCCGCCAGCGCCGTCCGGGCGGGAGCGTCATCGAGGAAGAGGCCGAGGCTGGTGGCGAGGTTCAGCACCGCGTCGAAGGACGCGTCAGCGAAGGGGAGGGCGAGCATGGTGGCGCAGCAGAGCTGTGGGTGGGAGTGCTCCGCGGGATGCGGGCCCGGAGTGCGGGTAAGGGCAGCGGCCGCCTGGCGGAGGAGGGGCTCGGAGAGATCGAGCCCGACCACCCGGTGACCGGCCTCCCGGAGCAGCGCCAGGTGACGGCCCCAGCCGCAGCCGAGGTCGAGGAGGCGGTCCTCCTGAGAAAGTGCGAGCATCTCGCGCAGCCCGGCCACTTCCCGGCGCGCCTCCGCTTCGGTGTGGAACGGGGCGAGGACGCGGGCGTAAGCGTCGCCGAAGAACGATCGACCGGTAGCGGTCACGGGCTCAATCCGAGCCGGTCTCCGGACCGGGCGTGTCCAGGGGGGGCCGGGGCTCCAGGATGAGCGCCAGTCGCACGATCCGGCGACCGTCCATGGCCAGGACCCGGAACCGCCCCTCGTCGAAGCGGACCTCGTCGCCGGGATGGGCAATACGCCCGAGCCGGCTCATCACGTACCCGGCCACGGTCGTATAGTCGTCCTCGGGCACAGCGATGTGGAAGCGCTCGTTGACCTCCACCACCGTGACCGCGCCCGAAATGAGAGCCGCCCCCTCTTCCGTTTCCAGGATCTCGTCCTGTTCCTCTTCGTGCTCGTCGCGGATCTCGCCGACGATCTCCTCGAGCAGGTCCTCGATGGTCACGATGCCCGCGGTGCCGCCGAACTCGTCCACCACCACGGCAAAATGGATCCGCTCGCGCTGCATGTCGCGCAGCAGGTCTTCCACGGACTTGCTCTCGGGGATGTAGCGGGCGGGCCGCATGACCTCCTTCAGGTCCACCACGCCGTCGCGCTGGGCTCGCCAGACCTCACGGGCCAGGACCATTCCCAGGACGTGATCCAGGTTCTCCTCGTAGACCGGCAGACGGGAGTGGCCCTCGGCGATCATGACGTCGCCCACCTGATCCACCGTGAAGTCCACCGGCACGGCCACCACTTCGGTGCGCGGCGTCATCACTTCGGCCGCGCTCGTCTCGGAGAGGTCGAACACGCCCCGGATCATCTCCACCGGCTCCTTGGAGAGGAAGCCGGACTCGTAGGTCTGGTTCAGGATCATCTCGATCTCCTCGGGACGGTGCACCCTCTCCATCTCCGTGGCCGCGCGAAGCCCCATCATGCGCAACAGGAGGTTGGCGGAGCCGTTGAGAACATGGATGACCGGGGTGAAGACGCGGGAGAAGATGATCAGGGGCGGCGAAGTCCAGAGGCTCACGGTCTCCGGGAAGAGCAGCGCCACGGACTTGGGCGCGAGCTCGCCCAGGACGATGTGCATGACCGTGATCAGGCTGAAGGCCAGCGTCCCCGCAACGGTGTGGGCGGCCAGCGCATCGAACGGCGACGGCAGTCCATGGAACGCCTGCATGAACACGACGGACAGCGTGCTCTCGCCCACCCACCCGAGCCCGAGCGACGCCAGCGTGATACCGAGCTGAGTGGCCGAGATGTAGTGATCCAGGTGGGTGAGGACGTGGGCGGCCATTTTCGCCCGCCGGCTCCCCTCCGCGGCCATGTGCTCCATGCGTGTCCGGCGCGCGCCCACCAGGCCGAACTCCGCGGCCACGAAGAACGCGTTGCAGCCGACGAGGAGGAGCGCGGCTGAGAGCCGCCAGGCCACCTGGGCAGCAGTGAGCGTGGCGACCGGGTCCGCTTCCATCACGGCACGCCGAGGAGCGTCGGGAGCTGCGTGATGCGGTCTATGCAGGCGACGTCGTCCCGAGGCTCATCCACGAGCAGGACCGCTCGGATCCCGGCCCGCCTGGCACCCACCACATCCACTTCGAACGTGTCTCCCACGTACACGGTCTCCTCCGGCGCCACACCCATGGCGTCGCACGCCATTCTGAAAATCCGGGAGTCCGGCTTCTCGATCCCCACCACGGCGGAATCCAGGATGACCTCGAACAGGTCGGCGAGGCCAGCGGCTTCGAGGAACTCGGCCACGCGACCGTCCGCGTTCGAGATCACGCCGAGGCGAAGCCCTGCGGCCTTCAGCCCCTCGAGCATCGCGCGGGTTCCGGGGACGGGACGGATCCACAGCCGGCCTTCCGCGTGACGCTTCCGGATGTCCCCGGCCACCGCCTCCAGCCGCTCCGCCGGCAGCCCGAGATGGTCGAACAACGCCGTGAACCAGGCACGCGCCCGTGTCGCATCGGTACCGGGGTCGTCCGACCGCAGGATGTCACCCACGGCCGCCTGGGCGTGGCGTCGGGCCGCGGCAAACGCCGCCGCGTCCGCCTGCACACCTTCGCGGGCGAGGCGGTCCAGGATGAATTCGTGATCCGGATGGATGAGCGTGCCCCCGGCGTCCAGGAGCACGGCTCGGAGCGCGGGCATCAGAAGAAGACCGGCTCCCGGAAGCTGCCGTAGACCGACTCGAGGGCGTTGCGGATCTCGAACAGCGTACAGTAGGCGCGCACGCACTCCAGCATCGGCTCCACCACGTTCTCCTCCCCGCGCGCGGCCTGGCGGAGGCGCTCCAGCGTGGCCTCCACCCGGCCATCGTCGCGCGCGCCCCGGAGCTTCGCCAGGCGCTCGTCCTGCGTGCGCGCGGCCTCCTCGCCCACTTTCAGGATCTCGATATCCGTCTCGTCGTTGCCGCCCAGGAAATCGTTGACTCCCACCACCACGCGCTCGCCACTGTCGATCTCCCGCTGCTGCCGCTCGGCGCTGCGGGCGATCTCGCGCTGAAAGTACCCCTGCTCGATGCCCGGCACCACGCCGCCCATGGTCTCGATCTCATCGAAGATCGCTTCGGCCTCCGCCTCGAGACCGTCCGTGAGGCTCTCCACGAAATAGGAACCCGCCAGCGGGTCGATCGTGTTCGCGACGCCGGTCTCGTAGGCGAGCACCTGCTGCGTCCGGAGCGCGATCCGCACGCTCTTCTCCGTGGGCAGCGCCAGCGTCTCGTCCATGGAATTGGTGTGCAGGCTCTGCGTCCCGCCCAGTGCGGCCGCCATGGCCTGATAGGCCACGCGCACGATGTTGTTCTCCGGCTGCGGTGCGACCAGGCTCACGCCCGCGGTCTGCGCGTGCGTGCGAAGGCGCCAGCTCTCCTCCTTCTTCGCCCCGTACTCCTCCTTCATGCGCCTCGCCCAGATCCGGCGCGCGGCGCGGAATTTCGCGATCTCCTCGAAGAAGTCGTTGTGGACGTCGAAGAAGAAGCTGAGGCGCGGCGCGAAGTCGTCCACGTCGAGCCCCCGCTCGATCCCGCGGCGGACGTACTCGAAGCCGTTGCGAAGCGTGTACGCCAGCTCCTGGCCCGCGGTGGAGCCGGCCTCGCGGATGTGGTAGCCGCTGATGCTGATGGGGTTGTACTTGGGCGCGTTCGTGGCGCACCACTCGAACATGTCCACGATCAGCTTGAGCGCCGGCTCCGGCGGGTAGATCCACGCGTGCTGCGCCTGGTACTCCTTCAGGATGTCGTTCTGGACCGTGCCCCGGAGCTTGTCGGGGGACACGCCCTGCTTTTCCGCCGCCACGACGTAGAAGCAGAAGGCCATGATGGCCGGGCCGTTGATGGTCATGGAGACGCTCACCCGGTCGAGCGGGATGCCGTCGAAGAGCGTCTCCATGTCGGCCAGGCTCGAGATGGCCACACCGCACTTCCCCACCTCGCCCAGCGAGCGCGGGTGGTCGCTGTCGTAGCCCATGAGCGTGGGGAAGTCGAACGCCACGCTGAGCCCCGTCTGTCCCTGCTCCAGCAGGTACTTGTACCGCTGGTTCGTCTCGAGCGACGTGCCGAAGCCCGCGAACTGCCGTTTCGTCCACAACCGGGTCCGGTACATCGTGGTGTACGGCCCGCGCGTGAACGGGTATTCCCCGGGGAAGCCCAGCTTCGCCAGATAGTCCCAGTCGACCCCGAGGTCCGCCGGCGTGTACAGCGGGTTCACGGGCGTCCCGGAGATCGTGCTGAACCGCACATCCCGCTCGCCCACACCTTCGTACGCCCGCTCCCACTCCGCCAACCGGGCGCGGAGCGCGTCCAGCTCGCGCTCCTGCGCCTCGAGTCGCGCCTCGAGCTCAGCACCGTCCGCCGGCAGGTCCTTCTCGACTGTGTCCCATTCAGCTTCTCCGACCTGGATTCCGGGTCTCCGGGATCGAACGGGGATTTCCTACCCGTGTGTGGCGCGCACGATCCGGACCTCGCGGGGCTCGGCCTCGCCGGACAGCCACAGCCGCGGCGCCGGCTCACGCAAAGGTCGGCCGGGGCGGGGGCCGCCGCAAGCGGATCACGCACGGAAACCCGGGGACGCGCCCGGCGATCCGCGTGTGGATCCGGGCGTCACCGCCGCGCCAGCCGGTGCTCCGCTCCCCTCAGCTCAGCGCACCGCGGCGTCGACCACGCGCGTCGCCACCTCGTAGGGCGAGACCTTCCCCGCGGCCAGGTCGTCGAGGGCGGCGTCCAGGACCGCAGTCCCCTCGGACTCCTTCCAGACGCGGGCGAGGAGCTGCTGCTGGACCGACATCGCGGACGCGCTCCTTCAGGCGCTCCAGGCGACGCCGGGCCAGCTCCCCGCTCTCCTCCAGCCAGCTCCAGTGGGCATCGAGACGCTCGAGCAGCTCCGGTACGCCGTCGCCGGTCTCGGCCGTGGTCAGCAGCACGGGGATCGGCCACGTCTCGACGCGCGACGGGTCGGCGGGCGAAGGCTCCGCCTCCGGCCGGGAGCCGGGTTCCGGGATCGGTTCGCCCTCTCCCGCCCGTCTCGCTTCCATCTTCGCCCTCGCCGTCTTCGCGCGGTTGAGCTGCACGCCGTGGTGCGCGGGGATGTTCTTCATGGCGTCGCCCAGGCGGAGGTGGAGCATCATCTCGACCTCCTTGGCGAGGCGGGGAGCGCCCGGGCGATCCGCCTTGTTGATGACGAAGGCGTCGGCGGCTTCCATGAGCCCCGCCTTCATGGTCTGGATGGCGTCGCCGGACTCGGGGACCAGGACGACCACGGTGGTGTCCGCTGCGGCGGCGATGTCCAGCTCGCTCTGGCCGACGCCGACCGTCTCGACGAGGATGACGTCGAAGCCGAACGCGGCGAGGACGTCCATGGCCTCGCGGGTGGTGGCGGCGAGACCGCCGAGTGCGCCCCGCGTCGCCATGGACCGGACGAACACGCCCTCGCCCTGCGCCACCTCGTTCATGCGGATGCGGTCGCCGAGGAGCGCGCCGCCGGTATACGGGCTGGTGGGGTCCACGGCGATCACCCCGACGGTCTGTCCGCGCTCGCGGAAACGACGGATCAGGTCGGCCGTGAGCGTCGACTTCCCCGCCCCGGGCGGCCCCGTGATCCCTATGCGGCGGCTGCCGCGGATCCGGGAGTGCAGCGCGTCCAGGACCGCCTGGAACCCGGGCTGCTGGTTCTCGACAATGGAGATGACGCGGGCCAGCGCGGCACGCTTCCCGTCGCTGAATTTCTCGAGCAGGTCTTCCTGCGCTGGGGCTGAGCGGCTCGGCCGCGGCCCGGGACTGCTGTGTGTTCATGGGCGGAAGGTCGGGGGAAGGGAGGGAATCGTCAAACAGTGCGTGAGGACGGGAGCGGGGACCACCGGCCAGATCGGCGCACCCGTCCTTCCCGCCGCTCACGGCGGGCCGCTACCTCGCCCGGTTCACGTCCCGCTCGAAGTCGGAAACGGTCCGGGCCAACAGGGGGCCATAGACCTCGCGGGCGTTTGCCACGGTCTGGTCGCGCAGCAGCGCGCGGAATCGGTCGGGGCCGCCCGCCGCCCGGAGCCGGTCGAGGAACGCAGCGGCGACAGGGTAGAGGAGCGGCTCGGGCGCGCCTCTTCCGTCCTCCCACAGCGCGAGAACATCGACCGGTTCATCCGCATCCGCGGCGGCGGCCCGGGCGACGGCCATGCGGTCGCGGCCGGAGAGATCGAGCAGAACGGCCACGCCCTCGTTCACGAACCGGGTGCTGCGGACGGGGTGGAGCGCGCTGAAGATCACCACGTGCGCCAGCTCGTGGCCGGGCGTCTGGTCCAGGCGACTGTGGACCACGCCGAGCTCCGGGGTGGCGAAACCGAGCGACGGAAAGCCGGCCCTCCGGGCAGCCTCGCGGCCGGGCCACACGAAGATGTCCACGCGCTTCCCCAGGCTCACCGGGAACTCCGCCTGCAACACCCTGAACGCACGCTCGCGGGACGCGGCAAAGGACGCGGCCGTGGCGTCGTCGATCGACGGCGGGTAATGCACGCGGACGTGCGCCTCCTCGATGGCCCGCCAGTCCCCGTACAGCGGGTCCAGCCCGGTGACACGGGCGAACCCGGCGGCGGAGCGGGCGGCGTTCGCCGTGAGCGAGGCCCGGGCGCTGTCCAGGGCGATGGCCGCCTCGGCGGTGCGGCCGAGGGTGAACAGGGCTACCGCGCGGTCGTGGTAGCACCAGTCGGACAGCCAGGTCCGCGCCGGCTCCGACGCGATCACGGAATCCAGGTGCGGCAGAGCCTCTTCCGACCGGCCCAGGGCGACGAGGGAGCGGCCCACGAGGCTGTGGTGGCGAACGTCCGCCGGATAGGCGGCCAGCGCCCGCTCCGATGCCCGCACCACCTCCTCGAATCGCCGGGCGCGAAAGAGCGAATAGAGGCTGTCCAGGTCCTGCGCCGCGGCTGTACGGGGGGCTCCCACGGCCGCGACGGCCGCCATCCACAACACGATGATGCAGACGGCGCCGACCGGACGGCGATGAGCGCTGCCATGGTACGACATGGTGGTTCCCGGACCCAGGTACGACGTGCAGCTGCCTCGAGTGCGGCGCCAGCCGCGCGCAGCAACCGGCGGTTCGGCCGCGGGAGGGGCTCGCCTGCACGATAGCCCGCCTGGGGCGGCCCGCCAACTGCGGGCGCGATGGGGGGGGTGGAGCGCCGCGCCGAGTTGACCACGGAAACCGCCGGGAAGTCGACATCACCCCCCGCAGGAGGAGCCGACCTGTCGAGTCGACCTCCCGGGGAACGGTGTGGAAGGTCCGGCCGCGCTCGCGGCGAGGGGGTCCGGCCGACGCCTGGTGCGCTCGAGGGGCGAATCCGGGTCGGGGCCGCACGGCTTCCGGAGCCGCACTGGCTTCGAGGCGGAGACCTCGCCGGCCGCCTACTCGCCCCGGCGCAACTCCTCGCCGACGCCGCGCGCGTGGCGCAGGGGGTTTTCCAGCAGGTGTGTGGGGACCACGATGGCGACCATGAAGAGCACGAGCGCCATGAGGAAGCCAGCGGCGAGGACCCACCATCGCGTGAAGGCGAGGAAGACCACGGCGGTGATGAGCGCCATGGTGGCGGCGAACAGGGAGATCTGGATGCGGCGGATCTGGAGCGAAAGGAACCGCTCGAGCTGGACCATGTCGCGGGGGTGTACGCGAACGCGCATCTCCTCGCGGTCGGCGCGGCGGATGAGGTCGCGCACGCCGGTGAGGGTGGCCCGGGCGTCGTCGAACAGGGACCTGGCCACTTCGGACGGCTCACGGGCGGCCACGCGCAGGAGCTCGGGGCGCATGCGCTCGACCACGACCCGGGAGACGTCCATGCCGTTGAAGGCGGGGTCGTAGCGGAGCCCGATCCCTTCGAGGAGCGCGGCGGCGCGGAAGAAGTAGACGAGCTCGCGCGGGAGCATGAGCGGCCACGTGTAGAACGTGTCCATGATGTCGCGAACGGCGTCCTGGACGCGGTCGACCCCCATCTCCCGCATGCGATCGAGGACGCCCATGATCTCGACGGCCGCATCCCGGATCTCGGCGCGGGAGATGTCAGGGTCGATCATCCCGAGCTCGTACATGCCGTTGATGATCCCGTCCACATCCTCGCGCGCGGCGGCCATGGCGACGCGGATGATCAGGTCGCGGGTCGGAGGCCGGAGCTGGACCACCATCCCCCAGTCGAGGAGGACGATGCGCCCCTGGCGGTCCACCAGGATGTTGCCGGGGTGGGGATCGGCGTGCATGAGCCCCTCGACCAGGAGCATGCGGAGGTAGACTTCGGTGAGCGTCTCGAGGAGGTCGCGGAAGTCCAGCTCGCCGGATGCGAAGCGGGGGGCGAGCGTGTCGACGCGGTCGCCGTCGATCCACTCCATGACCAGCACTCGCCGGCGAACGAATCCCTCCACGGCCACCGAGCCCCGCACGCGCGGGTCGTCACCGAAGTGGGTCTGGAACAGCTCCATGTGGCGCGCCTCGTCCCGGAAGTCCATCTCCACGCGAACGCGCGCGCTGAACTCGCGCACGGCGTGGGTCAGGGCTTTCACGTGGTGGTTCCGGAAGAGGATGTTCAGGAGGAACAGGATCCGGAAGCTGATCTCGAGGTCCACGGCGACGAGGGCTTCGACACCGGGCCGCAGCACCTTCACGGCCACATCCCTGCCCGCGAGCCGTGCCCGGTGGACCTGGCCGAGGCTCGCGGCGGCCACGGGTTCGCGATCGAACTGCTCGAACACCTCGTCCACGCCGCCGCCGAGCTCCGCCTGGATCACGCCCTCGATCTGCTCCGGCGGGTCCGGCGGAACCCGGTCCTGCAGACTGGCAATGGACGAGAGATAGGGCTCCGGCAGGATGTCGGCCCGGGCCCCGAACACCTGCGCGAGCTTGATGAACGTGGGCCCCAGCCGCGCGATCGTGGCCGTCAGCTTCCTCGCCCGCCTGTCGTGCACCTCGTACGGCAACCGCCGCGGCCTGCCGAAGACGATCCACCGCCGGCGATCGCGCAGGAACGCAACGACGAACGGGACCAGCCGGAGCACGATGGTGAGTCCCCGGCGCCAGCGTCTCATAGCAGGAAGTGGGTGGCCAGGCCGAGGAGGAGGAAGAAGCCGGTGATGTCCGTCGTCGCCGTGATGAAGACGGAGGAAGCGACGGCGGGATCGAAGCCGATCCGCTCCAGGAGCACCGGGACGAAGGAGCCGGCGAGGGAGGCGACGATGACGTTGCCCCACATGGCCAGCATCACCACCAACCCGAGCACGGAGCTGGGCGGCGGGTTGGTCGGTCCGATCCCCACCACGTGGAAGAGGACGTAGGCGAGGGCGCCGACGATGAGCCCGAGCGCGGCACCGTTGATCAATCCGACGAGCGCTTCCTTCGCCGCCACTCGCCACCGCCGTACCGCGCTCTCGCGCGTGAGCGCCAGTCGGCGGACGGTTACGGCCAGCGCCTGACTGCCGGCGTTGCCACCCAGGCCGGCCACGACGGGCATGATGGCCGCCAGAAAGGCCATCGCCTGGATGGTACTGTCGAACGTGAGGACCACGATGGCGCCAAGGGACGCGGTGATCACGTTGAGCGCCAGCCAGGGGAGCCGGCTGCGCACCGCCTCGTGCCAGGCGCCCTGCACCTCTTCCTCCGAACCGATCCCGGCGAGGCGCAGGATGTCCTCGGTCTGCTCGGCCTCGATGACATCCATGACATCATCCCACGTGATGCGGCCGAGCAGGATGTTGTTCGGCCCGACCACGGGGATGGACGGGACGTTGTAGCGGGCGATGAGCCGGCCGACCTCCTCCTGATCCATGGCGACGGGGACGATCACCACGGGAGGCTTGACCAGCGTGCCGATGCGCGTGTCTGGGTCCGAGACAATGATGTCCTGCAGGCTCACCTGGCCCTGGAGCCGGCGCAGGAGATCGACCACGAAGATGTGGTAGAAATCACTGCCCAGCTCGCGCGCCTGCCGCCGGATCTCGCCGATGGCCTCCGCGACCGTCAGGTGCACGGAGATGGCCACCAGCTCGGTGCTCATGATCCCGCCGGCGGAGTCCTCCGGGTACGACAGCAGCTCCCGCAGCTCGACAGCGTCCATCGGCGCGAGCGTGGAGAGAACGCGCGCCTGCTCGTCCGGCGGGAGCTCGCCCACGAGGTCGGCGGCGTCGTCGCTGCTCAGCTCCCCGAGCAGCTCGCTGATGCGCTCCGGCTCGAGCGCGGCCAGGATCTCCTCGGGGTGCTGATGCGCCTCCATCTCGGCCAGCGTTTCGGACGCCAGCTCGGCGGGGAGCATGTCGAGGATCCGGACCCGGTCCTCTTCCTCCGCGGAATACTCGACCAGGTCGGCGATGTCGCTGGGGTGCAGGTCGGCCAGGAACTCGCGCAGCGCCCCGCCATCGTCGCCCGCCAGCAGCGCCCGCAGCCGGGCGAGGCGGTTCTGGAACTCGTCCACCTGCTGCAGCTCGGGCGAGCTCACGGCGCCTCCGGAGCCATGTCGGAAGACGCGTCAAGCTTCATGGCGGCCGCTTCCGCGGTGGCGGCCGCGGCTCGCGCTCGCGCCGACGCCCCCGCCCCGTCCGGGGGGACGGCGCCCGCCGAGAGGATGTAGGTGAAGCCCTCCTCCACGGTGACCGGAAGGCGGATGATGCGGGATTCCGGCACGATGATGAGGAACCCGGTCACCGGATTGGGCGCGGTCGGCAGGAAGACGGTGACCCCGTTCTCGACCCGCCCCTCGAGCGCGCGCGGTGCCGTGCCGGTGATGAAGCCGAGCGTCCATTGCCCCGGCGACGGGTATTCGAAGAGCACGACCTCGCGGAAGAAGCGCCGCTCCTCTCCGCCGAACACGCTCCCGATGATGCGCCGGGTGGCGCCGTAGAGGCGGCTGACCACGGGGATGCGGTCGAGCGTAGCGTGCCACCACTGCACCACCTGGGTGCCCACCATCTTCTCGGCGAGCCAGCCCACCACGAGCAGGAGGGCCAGGAGGAGGAGGAGTCCGAGGCCGGGAATGCGAAGCCCGATGACGGCATACAGCGAGCGGCCGAGGATGCCGTCCACGGCATTGAACAGCCACCAGAGGACGTACACCGTGACGGCCAGCGGGGCGAGAACGATGAGCCCCGCGATGAGGCGACGTCGAAGCAGGCGGCCCACCGTGTTCATTCGATCTCCAGCCCTTCCAGAATCCGCTCCTGGTGCTGCCACATCCCGCTCGACTCCCGCTCCTCCTCCGGGTGATCCCAGCCGAGGACGTGCAGCGTGCCGTGGATGGCGAGTCGCGCCAGCTCGCGGGCGGCCGCCTCGCCCAGCTCCGTCGCCTGGCGCACGGCCTGCTCCACGCCCAGGTACACATCCCCGAGCGGCGGCTCCTGGTCGCCGTGCAGCGAGAACGCCAGCACGTCGGTAGGCGCGTCCTTCCCCTTCCACTCCCGGTTCAGCGACGCCATCCCGCCATCATCCAGGAGTGTCACGGACAGCTCCGCATCCTCGACGCCCCGGTCCCGGAGCGTGGCCCGCACCGCGCGCTCCACGACGTCTTCATCCGCCGCCCCCGCCAGATCCCCGGAGACGTCCCGCTGGACGATGACGGTGGCCGGCATCAGCGGGCGGGCGTCCCGGCCGCCGGGCCGGCCGGCTGGTCGGAGGAGTCTCGCGCGGTGCCGTCGCCGAGCGAGGGGGACGGATCTCCGTTGCCACTCTCCCCATTGCCCCCGTTCGGCGCCCGGTCAGGCCCCCGCGGCGGGTAGTCGATGCGCTGGTGGTACATGCCCGTGAGAACGGTGACGAACTGCTCCTTCACCGTGGTGATCTCGGCGATCGTGATGGGCGTCTCGTCGAGCTGTCCCGCGTCGATCTTGGACTGGACGATCCTGTCCACGAGATCGCGGATGCTGTCGGGGCTCGGGTCGGGGAGGACGCGCGCGGCCGATTCCACCGAGTCGGCCAGCATGGCGATGGCCGTCTCACGGGACTGCGGCCGCGGTCCGGGATAGGCGAACTCGGCGGGGTCCAGCTCGGCGCCCGGATCGGTCTCCTTCGCCCGGTCGAAGAAGAAGCTGATGCCCTGCGTCCCGTGGTGCTCGACGATGAAGGCCTTGACGCAGTCGGGCAGTCCCTCCTCCTCAGCGAGCCTGAGCCCTTCCAGCACGTGGTTCCGGATCACCTGGGCGGAGAGCGCCGGCTTGAGCCGGTCGTGCGGGTTCCGCCCTCCGGGTTGGTTCTCGATGAAGAACTGGGGCCGCGCGATCTTGCCCACATCGTGATAGTAGACGCCCACGCGCACCAGCAGGGCCTGCGCGCCGATGGCGTCCGCCGCCGCCTCGGCCAGGTTGGCCACGGCGATGGAGTGGGCGTATGTCCCGGGCGCCTCCATGGACAGGCGTCGCAGGAGCGGGCGATTGGCGTCCGCCAGCTCCAGCAGCGTCTGGTCGGTGGTGATCCCCGTATACGTCTCGAACAGCGGGAGGAAGCCGAGTGCGGCGAACGCGCTGGCGACGGCGTTCACCGCACCCCATCCGGCGAAGCCGGCGAACTCCTGGAACGACCAGCTCCGGAGCAGCCCGAGCACGATGGCGACCACCACGTACGTGCCGGTGATCAGGGCGATGAAGACCCACGTTTGCGAGCGGCGCCGGACCACGCGCACGCTGAGCGAGGCCACGGCCCCGGCGGCCACGAGACTGAAGAGCGCGACAATGCCGAGGAAAGGCGCCTGCCCGCTCAGGAGCACGGCGGTGACCAGGGACAGGTTGAGCGCGAGACGCCCATCCCAGAGTGTGGCGACGACCAGTGCCGGGAACGCGATGGGGATGAGCGCCACGGGCCAGTCGTGCGACGCCAGCAGCGCGGCAATGCCCACCACGGCAGCCAGCAGGAACGCGAGCAGCGACACCTGGCGGATCGCGGCATACACGCGCTGCCGATAGTAGAACAGCAGTGCGCCGAACAGGCCGATGGTGATCAGGTTGAACAGCAGCACGCCGGTGGTCCGGGCAAAGCGCACGCGCAGGTTCTCACCCAGCTCACCCCGGCGGTCCAGCTCCGCCGTATACGCCCGGAGCTTCTCCATCTGCTCGTCCGTGACCCGCTCCCTCGCCGCAATGATGCGCTCGCCCTGGAGCACGTCCGTCTTGACGAGCGGGACGGCGGCGCGGGCACGGGTGCGCGCGGCCTGGGTCGCTTCCCAGTCGGGGCGTATGCTCGGGACGAGGAAGCGTACCAGGAGCAGGCGCTGCAGCTGCTCGTACCCGGCGGGCGCCGTGGCGGGGACGTAGAAGCGGGACCGGTTGTAGAAGTCGCGGCTGGTGCGGATCGAGTCGGCGGAGACCACGCGGTCCCGGCCCTGACCCAGCAGGCGCAGCTGGTCCGACTCCGCCTCATCCAGCTCCGAGGCCGCAGCGATCCCGCGCGGGAGCTCGTCGAGGATCAAGCGGCGGACCGTGCGCTCGAGATCGTTCCGATCGCGGGCGTTCAGCAGCAGGTCCACGTCGTCGGTCGAGTTCCCGGCGGGCGGCTGGAGCGCGTACGCCCCCAGCAGGTCCCGCATCCGACGGCGCTTGATCGACGCGGGCTCTGCCGCCGCGGCCACGCTGTCCACGCGCGCGAAGAAGCGATTCACGCCGCTCAGCATGGAATCCACGGCCGTGGAATCGAACACGAAGATCGGCGTGATGCTGGCGGCCGCGTCCTGTCTCGCCCGCTCCAGCTCCTGCTCGCTGCGGTAGACCGGGAACGGGATCTCCGCGATCACGTCCTTGTCGGGCACCATCCCCTTCTCCACCACGGGGAAGTCGGGGAGCGGCGCAATGGGGAACAGGAGCGCTGTTGCCACGGCGAGGAGCACCAGGAGCAGGACGCGCGCCCCATGATGGAGGACGCCCTCCGGCCAGGCCCGCTCGGGCGGGCGGCTCAGCACCCGGGTGAACTCGCGCCACGTCATCAGCGTCGCCTCCGGAGAGAGTGCATCAGCGGCCCTTCAGGCCTCCATCGACCCGGTCATCCGCCCCTCCACCCTCCTGCTCGCCACCCGCCGCCGCGTAGGCGTCGATGATGTCCTTCACCAGTCGGTGCCGCACCACGTCCGCCGCCTCGAGGTAGATGAAGCTGATCCCCTCGATCCCCTTGAGGATCGCCTCCACTTCGAGAAGTCCCGAGTCGCTGCGCCGCACCAGGTCGATCTGGGTCTTGTCCCCCGTGATCACCGTTCGGCTGTTCAGCCCCAGTCGCGTCAGGAACATCTTCATCTGCGCCGTCGTGGCGTTCTGCGCCTCGTCGAGGATGACGAACGCATCCGAGAGCGTGCGGCCACGCATGTAGGCCAGCGGCGCGATCTCGATGGTGCGCATCTCGAGGTAGCGCCGCACCCGGTCGTGCGGGAGCATGTCCTCCAGCGCGTCGTAGAGCGGGCGCAGGAAGGGATCCACCTTCTCCTGCAGGTCACCCGGCAGAAAGCCGAGGCTCTCACCGGCCTCCACGGCCGGGCGCGCCAGGATGATGCGCTTCACCCGGTTCTTCAGCAGCGCGTCCACGGCCATGGCCACGGCCAGGTACGTCTTGCCCGTGCCCGCCGGGCCGATGGCGATGACGATGTCGTTCTTCGCGATCGCCTCGAGGTAGCCCTCCTGCCCTTCGCTGCGCGGCTGGATCACCTTTCGGACGCCCGGAAGCAGGATCCGCAGATCCTCCCGCCGGAGCCCACCATCCCTCTCGCCGGCCGTCAGCGCGGCCGTGCCGGGCAGTTCCAGGCCGGTGCGGTCCGCGTCGTTGTCGACATCGATCGCCGCGTTCGCCACCAGACGGCGGACGTCATCGACGTTGAAGGGCGACTGGAGCTTGGCCAGGTCGATGAGCTGCTGGGCCACGGGGATGGCGCGCTCGACGTCGTCGAGCTCGCCGGACAGGATCAGGTAGTCGCCACGCAGGATCACGCGACACCCCGTGAGGCTCGCCAGCTCCTGGAGGTGCGCGTCGTTGACTCCCGCGAGCAGGAGATAGTCGGCCCCCTCGGAGGGCAGCCTGTGCTGGATCACCGTCGGTTCGTCCGCCATTCCACTCCCGTTCATGCGTTGAAAGGTCGGCGCTCCGGGCGGCGAGGGGAAGGGACGGCCGCGGCCGCCCGCTTCACCTGTCCCTGGCCACCTGGACGTGGATCTCCCGCAGCTCGGCTTCCGCCACGGGCGCTGGCGAGCCCTCGAACAGGGCGCGCCCCGTCGTCGTCTTCGGGAACGCGATCACGTCGCGGAGGCTCGGCAGCCCGGCCATGACCATCACCAGCCGGTCGAAGCCGAACGCGAACCCGCCATGCGGCGGTACCCCGTAGCGGAACGCTTCCAGCAGGAAGCCGAACTTGGCGTCCGCTTCCTCCTGGTCCATGCCGAGCGCCCGGAACACCGCGCGCTGCAGCTCCGCGTCGTGGATCCGGATGCTCCCACTGGCCAGCTCGTTCCCGTTGTAGACCGCGTCGTACGCCCGGGAGCGCAAGGCGAGGTCGAACAGCCGCCGCCCGCGGGCGGCGTCCACCGGGCCGGCCGCCGTGGCCTCCAGCAGTGCCGGGACGTCCTCCGGGTGGGCCATGGTGAACGCGTGGTGCGCGGCCACCAGCCGGTCGGCCTCCACGTCCCACTCGAACATCGGGAACTCGGTGATCCACACCCAGGCGTGGGCGCCGGGGTCCCGCAGTCCCAGCGCATCCCCGAGGTGCCGGCGCAGCGCGTCCAGCGCGGCCTCGGCCCCGTGAACGAGCGCCTCCTGCGACGCGCCCCCGTGGCTCCCGGTGACCCGCGGCCGGCTCCAGAACCTGCCGATCACCACGACGAACACGTCCCCGGGCTCGATGCCGGCCGCCTCCGCCAGTGCGCTCCCGACAGCATCATCGAGGAACTTCGCGAACTGGCCCGACCAGCCCTCATCGGAGCGCTTCACCCACAGGCAGCCCGGCGCGCCCGCGCCCTGGGCCACGGGATTCAGCGCATCCAGGTCCTTGCGGCTCAGGACGTCCGCCCCGCCTTTCGCCACCACGCCCCGGACCCGATCCCCGCTCTCCCGCGTCCCCGCGAACAGGCGGAAGTCCGTTCTCTGGAGGATCTCGGTCACATCCACGAACGGCATCCCGAAGCGCAGGTCCGGCTTGTCCGTGCCGTACCGCTCCATGGCCTCGGAATGCGGCAGGCGGGGGAACGGGGTCTCCAGCTCGACGCCGAGGACATCGCGCCAGAGCCCGGCCAGCATGCGCTCGGCAGCCGCGAACACGTCCTCCTCGTCGACGAACGACATCTCCGCATCGATCTGCGTGAACTCCGGCTGCCGGTCCGCGCGCAGGTCCTCATCGCGCAGACACTTCGCGAGCTGGAAATAGCGATCGAAGCCGCTCACCATGAGCAGCTGCTTGTACAGCTGGGGGCTCTGCGGGAGGGCGTAGAACTCCCCCGCGTGCAGCCGACTCGGGACCAGGTAGTCCCTCGCCCCCTCCGGGGTCCGCCGCGTGAGCATCGGCGTGTCCACTTCCCAGAACCCCTCCGCCGTCAGGTGGCGACGGACGGACTGGAGCGCCCGGTGCCGGACCGCCAGCGCACGCTGAAGCGTCTGACGTCGCAGGTCCAGGTAGCGGTAGCGCAGCCGGAGGTCCTCGGCCGGGGGCTCCTCGCCCGGAACCTGGTAGACCGGGATGGGCGGCGTGTCGGCCCGCGCCAGGATCTCCAGCCCCGTCACGTGGACCTCGACCTCCCCCGTCACGAGATCGGGATTGGCCTGACCCTCCGGGCGACGCGCCACCTCGCCTTCCACGGCGATCACGCTCTCCGTCCCGACCGATGCCGCACGCTCCAGCGACACCGCGTCCGTGGTCTCCGGCCCGAGCGACAGCTGCACCAGTCCCGAGCGGTCCCGGAGGTCGATGAAGATCAGGCCTCCCAGGTCCCGCCGCCGGTGCACCCAGCCGGCGAGGCGTACGCGCTCACCCACGTCCCGGGCCCGCAGCGAGCCCGCCGTGGTGGTGCGAAAGGCCGTCGGCAATTCCTGGCTCATCCCCTTTGTCCCCTTCCCAGCAGCCGGCGTGTGGCGAACAGGAACGTCCCCGCCCCGAGCACGTCGGCCGCCCAGTCCCGGATATCGGATTGGCGAAACGGCACGGACCGCTGGTGCAGCTCATCCAGCGCGCCCGTGAGCGCCACGGCGAGGAACGCGACGAGCGCCGCGCGTCGTCCCCGCCCCCGCACCGCCCACGCGGCCAGTGCCCCGCCAGCGCCATACATGAGAAAATGCGCCGCCTTGTCCGAGCCGGACGGAAGCGACGCCGTATGGATCTCCAGTCCGCCGATGAGGAGCACCACCGCGGCCCAGACGGCCAGCGGCAGGTAGGCCGCGGCGGTGCGCATCACGCGCTTTCGGCCTCCCTCAGCGCCCGGAAGAACTCCTCTTCGTTGCTCGCCGCCGCGAGGCTCTCGCGCAGCTGTGGCTGGCGGACCAGGCGCGAGATGCGGCTGAGCGCCTTGATGTGGGGCCCGGCCTCGACTTCCGGTCCCACGAGCAGGAACACGAGCCGGACGGGCTCGCCATCCAGCGCATCGAACGGGACCGGCTCCTTCGTCACGCCCGCGGCCAGCGACAGGGCGTGACAGGCGCCGGAGCGGCCGTGGGGAATGGCAATGCCGTTCCCGATGCCCGTGGAGAGCACCGCCTCGCGCTCGCGCACGACGCGCAGGACTTCCGGCCCATTTCCCACGCACTGGTCCTGCACGAGCAGGTCCACGAGCTCGGAAAGGAGCGCGTCCTTTGTCCTGGCCTCGAGCGGCACCTTCACGCGTGCCGACGTCAGCAGATCAGTAAGACGGACCACCGCTTGCACCCAAGGGCTACAACGGACCGATGAATCCGCGTAAGTTAACCGGCGCCCATGACTGCGACAACCGAACGTCCCGACCTGAGCGGGCTGGTCCCCGACCATGCCCTCGCCGCGCTCCAGGCGCACTTCGAGCGCCGGGGGGTGCGCCCGTACCGCGTGCGCCAGACTCTCTCGTGGCTGTACGACAAGGTGGCCCTCTCCTTCGACGAGATGACGGAGCTGCCCACCGCCGAGCGCGCCGCGCTGGCCGACGCCTTCGAGCTCACGGCCCCGGAGCTGGCGCGAGCCCAGGTGTCGCGCGATCACACGACCAAACACCTGTGGCGCCTGGGGGACGGCGAGCTGGTGGAGAGCGTGCTGATCCCTGCTCCGGACCGCCTCACCCTCTGCCTCTCCAGCCAGGCCGGGTGCGCCATGGCATGCACGTTCTGCGCGACCGGCTGGTCCGGGTACCGGCGGAACCTGACCACCGGCGAGATCGTGGCGCAGTACCGCGGCGCCCGGCGCTGGGCGGCGGACAACGGCTACGGCGCCATCACCAACATCGTCTTCATGGGAATGGGCGAGCCGCTCATGAACGCCGATGCGGTGCTGGACGCGCTGACGCTCCTGAACCAGGGCTACGACGTGGGCGCGCGCCGGATCACCGTATCCACCGTGGGGATCGTCCCGGGGATCGATGCCCTGGCGGCGAGGCCGGAGCAGTTCAAGCTGGCCGTGAGCCTGCACGCCCCCACCCACGAGCTGCGGAAGAAGCTCGTTCCCGTGGAGAAGAAGTACCCGATCCCCGAGCTGCTGGAGGCGCTCCGCCGCTTCGAGACCGCCGGCGGACGGCGGATCACGTTCGAGTACGTCATGATCGATGGCATCAACGACGACCCGGAGCTCGCCGACCCGCTGGCGTCCATCGCCCGGGAGTTCCACGCCCACGTGAACCTCATCCCGTTCAACGCCGTGCCCGGCACCGGCTGGAGCGCTTCACCGGAGGGGCGGCTGCGCGCGTTTGCCGATCGTCTCGAAGCCCGCGGCGCCAACGCCACCGTCCGGGCCTCCCGGGGCCAGGACATTGCCGCCGCCTGCGGCCAGCTCGCGGCCGAGCACGGGCTGACGGCGCCGAAGCCGTTCGTGGCGCTGACGTCCGGCGCCAGCTGAAGGTTCAGCCGCCGCCGGCACCACCGCGCTGCCCGCCCGCCGCCTCCGTTTCGGTCAGTACCACCTCGGCCAGCAGCCACGCGCCGTCCTGGCGGACGAAGGCGTGGCGGTAGCGAACGGGGATGTCGAACCCGTTGCCGTGCCACTCCCCGATGTAGGCGGTGCGGCCCGTGGCAATGGCGCTGTCACCCCGAACTGTGACCTGGCGCTCCTCCAGCACGAGTGGCCTCAGCGTTCGGTCGGGCAGGGCCACCGAAGCCACGTACTGCGCCCGCGTCTCGGGTTCCGGGGAATCGGCGGCCCGCAGGACGAAGTCGGGCGCGAGGAGCACGGCCACGCCGGCGCTGTCCCGGGCGACGAGGGCCGCCAGCCAGCGCTCCTCGACCGCGCGGACCGCGGCTTCCACGCCCGACGCGGCGGCGGCGTCACCGCCGGAGTCTGCGCCCGGACCTGCGTCGCGGCAGCCGGGGACCGCCAGCAGCCAGGTCAGCGCGACCACGGCGGCCAGTGCCGTGGAGCCCGATACCGCCGACCCGCGCGTCACGGCGCGTACCCCTCCACCAGCAGCATGCGCGTCGACGCGCTCGCCTGCCGGAGCGCTTTCGCCGGGGCGTAGTCCCCCGACTCCCACCACTCCCTCGCCCGTGCCACACTCGGGAACTCAAGCACGACGAAGCGGTGCGTCGGCCACTCCCCCTCCAGCACCTCCGTCCGCCCCCCGCGCACGATGTAGCGGCCGCCGAACGCTTCCACCGACGCTTGCGCCATGGCCTTGTAGCGCTCGTAGCTGTCGGCGTCCTTCACCTCGATGTCCACCAGGACGTAGCCCGGCCCTGCACTGGTCTGTTCGCTCATGGCGCGAAGGTAGCGCGGCGCGAGGGAGGCGGCTACGGGAATGGCCGGCCGGGGCGCCCGGGGTCGCCCGCAGGGCGTCAGGACTACTCCGCCGGATACACTTTCACGGTGTCGAACCGCCGCAGCACCACTTCGCCCGCGGGCGCGCCCCGGCGCTTGCTCACGTCGGCCACGCGGCAGACGTGGACGGCCACCTTGCCGCGGGCGTTTCTCGCCTTGGAATGCCACGCGGCCAGGGCGGCCGCGCGCTCCACCACGTCCTTCGGCACATCGCCGGTCCTCCCGTCCATGGCGCGCACGAGGACGTGGCTGCCCGCATGACCGCCCGCGTGCAGCCACAGGTCGGTGGGCCGCCCCTCCCGCAGCGTGAGGCGGTCGTTGTCCCGGGCCGCCCTGCCCACCAGGATCTCGAACTCCCCGGTGTCGCCCGCGGGGTACGTGCGCCAGCCTGCCGCCATGTGGTTTCGGCTCCCGGTGCGCTTCCCTGTCAATCCGGGAGCGACGAATAGTCGCGGTGGAACGTGTGCACGAAGCAGTCCGCGCAGTCCTCGCCCAGCACCAGGAGGTCGTCGGTCGGACGCGTGGTGATGCTGGCGAGGTAGAAGGGCTCGAGGAGCTTCAGGTCGCGCACCGCGAACACCGGCTCGTCCGTATGCAGCACGTCGCCGTTCTCCCCGTGGGTGATGTGGAAGCGGGTGCGCTTCACGAGCGTGCGGTCCCCGGACGCGTCGGTCCGGTAGAGGAACAGGTCGCCATCGGCGTCGAGGACGAGCTGCTGCCCGTGTCCTTCGCTTTCGGGCGTGAGGGTGATGCCGGCAATGCCGCCCGTGGACTCGACCCACAGCCAGCTCCCGAACACCCACTTCGCGGTGTCCGGGGCCACGGGATCCGAGCAGGCCGTGAGAAGCGCGGCCAGGGCTAGGGCGGGGAGCGTGCGAGCTGCGCGCATGATCCAGGTCCTGCGTCGAGCCCCGTTCATGGCAGCCTCACTTCCCCTCGCCGATCTCCAGCAGCTCCACGGGCGCGCCGTTCTCCAGGATGAACGCCACGCGGATCCCGGGAGACGGCGAGTTCGGCTGGATGATCACGTTCTTCCCCTCCAGCGCGGCGTCCAGGTCCTCGACCTGGAAGGCGACGTGAGGCACCGTCCGCACCAGGGCCGGGAGCGTGCATTCCGGGCCGAAGCGCATCCACTCCACGCCGTACGCGCTGGTCTCGTAGCCGGAGACGTAGAGGTCGAAGCCCGGCACCTCGCGCTCGCCGGCGCGCCGCTCGGTGGTGGGGATGCCGATGTGGTGGTAGCGGAGCTCCGGCTTCACTGCGTGCCTCCCGTGCTGTCGTGACCCGAGCCGAGGGCGGCGCAGCCGGCGAGCACGGACGGGAGCAGCGTCGCGAGAGGACTGCGCATGATTCCTTCCCTCCAGCTCTGCGTGACCGGAAGCGCGGTGGGGCCGAAGACCAAGATGCACACCGCCGGAGCCGCAGGTCCAGGGTCGCGCGGCGCGCGGTCGAGCGGCCCGCCCCGGCCGTCGGCCCTTGCGAGCCCGCCGCCCCGCTCCCATCCTCCCGGTCCAGACGTTGGCGAAGGGGTTCGCCCGGATCGCGGCCGCGTGCCGCTGATGACTCCTCCCACCGGCACAGGCGCCGGGCGGGGGGCTTTTTTTGGAGGCTGGATGACGCTGCTCTTCATCGCGCTCGGCGGCGCCGCCGGAGCGCTGGCACGATACGGCCTGGCCGGCTGGGTGCAGGACCGGGCCGGCTTCGGGTTCCCCGCGGGCACCATGGTCGTGAACGTGCTCGGCTGCCTGCTCATCGGCTTCGCCATGCGCTACCTCGAAGCCGTGCGCCTTGCGCCCGACGTACGCGCGCTCGTAACCGTAGGAATGCTGGGCGCGTTCACCACGTTCAGCACGTTCAGCTACGAGACGGTGGCCCTCCTGGAGGACGGCGCGTGGACCCGCGCCGCGGGGTACGCGGCGGGGAGCGTCGTGCTCGGACTGGCCGCCGTGTACGCGGGCGTCTTCCTTTCCGCGTACGTCCTCCAGGCCAGGGGTTGATGATGACGGAGCGATTCGAAGGCGAGCGCACGCTCATGCGCATCTTCATCGGCGAGAGCGACCGCTGCGCCGAGGGGCCCCACAAGGGGCGGCCGCTCTACGAGGCGCTGGTCTCCATGTTCCGCGAGCGTGGCTTCGCCGGCTGCACCGTGCTGCGCGGCATCACCGGCTTCGGCGCCAGCGCCAAGGTCCACACCGACCGCATCCTGCGCCTGTCCATGGACCTCCCCATCGTCGTGGAGGTGGTGGACACCGAGGCGAAGATCGAGGAGGTGCGCCCCGAGCTGGCGCGCATGATTGGCGGCGGACTGGTCACCCTCGAGCGGGCGCACGTCATCCTGTACCGGCCGGCGGAGAAGGGCTAGCGACGGCCCACCGCCCCGGCCAATCGCGCCGGCCCTCGGACGGCGGCGCCTACGGCCGCCGCGCGCCCGAGTCGGAGCGATCGCCCTGTCTCAGCGTCACTTCCTCCGCGCGCCCGCCTCTGACCGTGAACGCCACGCGGATGCTCGGGTTGTACACCACAGTGAACGCGTCCTCGCCCGCGGGAACCAGGCGGCTCGGGGTGCCCGCGAATTCGGTCATGAGCCGCCCCGAGGAATCCGCGCCGTAGACCGTCAGCTCGAGGGTCTGCGAACCGACGGGCACGTCGTAGACCCCCTCGTACCGGCCCACCGCCCCGCCGTCCAGCGGCAGCCCTTCGTTCCCCGCGATCGCTCGCGACGGCGGGCACTCCGCGGACGCCCGCCTCCCGCGTCTGGCCCTTCCGTTGACGAACATGACGATCTCGGGCGCCTCGCCGGCCGGCTGCCTCGGGAACGCGAAGCTCCACTCCTCCCGCTTCGTGAAGAACAGCGTGTCCGTGGCGGCGTAGAGCCGCATCCGCACGTCCGTGGTGGGCTGGACCGTGAGAAAGCCATCGTCTTCCATCCGCACGTACCACGGGATGAAGTCGATGTAGTAGGTGCCCGCGAGGCGGGCGAGGTCCGCGGCCGGCACGTCCTCCTCCTCGATGGCGGACATCGGTGCATGGACGAGCAGGTCCGGGACCAGGCTGTTGTCGAACTCTCTCGAGCTGGCGAGAAGGACCATCCCGACGCCACGCTCGGGATCGAACGCCATCCGGGCCGTGAAGCCATCCGTGTCGCCGCCGTGCTGGACGAGGCGGCGACCGTTGAGCGTGTAGCTCCACCACCCCAGACCCACGCTCCTGTCACCGGCCCCCATCGGACGCAGCGGCCGCTGCGTGTCGCGCATGGCGCGCCCGAGCTCGGTATCGGCGTCGCCGACGTTCGCGGCCAGGAACCGCAGCAGGTCCTCGACAGTCGAGCGGAGGCCGCCGGCCCCCTCCAGCGCCTCCGGGGCCTTCATCGGGGGGGCCACTCTTATCCCGTAGTGTCCCTCCACGAGCCGCTCCGCCGGCGTGCCTTCCGACCCGTAGTGGGTGTCGGCCATCCCCAGCGGGCCGAGAACGCGCTCCTCGATCAGCGATCGGAAGTCCGCCCCGGCCGCCCGGGCCAGCGCGAGGCCGAGGAGGCCCATCCCCACGTTCGAGTACTCGAACTCCACGCCTGGCTCCCTCTCCAGCCTGTAGTCGGAGAGAAGCGCGTACGCGTCGCCGACGGTCAGGTCGAAAGGGTCGGCCACGCCCCGTGCCGAGAGCAGCCCGACCATTGTCGCATCCGAAAGGCCGGACGTGTGGGTGGCCAGGTCCTCGAGGGTGATGGCCCGGCCATGGAACGCCCGCGCGCGGACCCCCGGCGGCAGGTACCTGGAGACCGGGTCGTCCAGCGCCACCTCTCCGCGCTCCACCATCTCCGCCAGGAGCGTGGCCGTGAAGACTTTCGTCAGCGAGCCGATCTCGAACGACGACCGGCTGTCCAGCGGCGCTCCTCCGTCCGCGACGCTCCCGTAGCTGACCACTCGCGTCGAGCCGTCCGCCTCGAGAACGCCCAGAACGATGCCCGGCGCCTCGCCGTCTTCGACGAGGTAGCGGAGCATCAGCGCCAGGTCCGCGTCGCCGGGAAACGCCCGCGTCGGGCCGGCCGGCGCGCAGGACAGCGCCAGAAGACACGTCGCCGCGGCGATCATCAGGCGACGACGACGCGGGCGGCGAACCCGCTCGCCCGTCTCCACCGTCACGAGCCGGCCTCGCCCGCCACGATGCGCGACGGCCGTGGACGCCAGCACCGACGGCACCGGATGAGCCGCAGCGATTTCAACCGGCGAGTCACGAGAGCCGGGCCGGAACGTAGGTCAACCGGATCACGTCCTCGCCGATCCGATCACTGGTCATGAGGCGCAGCCGCGGCCGCGGTCCCGCGAAATACGGAGTGCCGTGCCCGAGGACGACCGGGTGCAGGTAGATTCGATACTCGTCGATCAGCCCGAGCTCGGTGAGGCTCTGCGCCAACGCCGGGCCGGCAACTTCGATCTCCCCGTCGCGCTCGGCCTTGAGGTCGCGGATCGCCGCCTCGAGATCATCACCGAGGAGCCTGGCGTTCGGGCCGACCGACTTCAACGAGCGCGATACCACCCATTTCGGCTGGCGCCGCCACGCCGCGGCGAAGGCGTGTTCGTCTGCATCCCATTCGGGATGATCGTCGTCCCAGTAACGCATGATCTCGTACATCGTCCGACCGTACACACTGCCCGCCTGCCCCTGAGCCTCCTCGATGAAGTGGCGGAAGAGCGTCGGGCCGGGCGCAAAGGCCGCATGGTCGACGTAGCCGTCCAGGGACTGGTTCATTCCGAACACGAGCCTGACCATGCTACCTGCCCTCCTTGCGCGCAATGAATGGTAGGGCTTCATCACTGACGCGTGCGCCTGGCAATTCCGACACAAGCGCCTGAACCAACGTGCACTTCCCTACAGCATGAGCGCCGCAGACTGCGTCGAAACTGCGATCACCTCACCAGCTTCAACACGGCCGCGGCGGGTTCTCCGAAGCGACCGAAGGCCGCGAAGGCGCTCACCGTTTGATCTTACCAACAAGTCCCCTGGGTTCAGATAATGTCCTCAACTGTCAACCTGGAGGCGCACCATGCTGCACACGGGGATCGATCTGCATAAGCGCACCTGCGTCCTGGCTACCGTGGACGCGGACGGCGAGGTCGTAGCCGAAGCGGAGCTCCGCACCCGTCGGCCGGCCATCGCCCGCTACTTTGCACAGCTCCCGGGACCCCACCGGGCCACCGTAGAAGCCACCAGCGGCTGGTACTGGATCCGGGACCTGCTGGTCGCGGAAGGCGTGACGCTGACCCTCGCGCACGCCAAATTCCTGAAGGCCATCGCCTACGCGAAGGTGAAGACGGATGCCGTCGATGCCCTCACGCTGGCCCAGCTTCTCCGCGTCGGCATGATCCCGGAGGCGCACATGATCTCCGCTGAATTCCGACCGCTCCGCGACGTGATGCGGACCCGGCTCCGCCTGATCCAGAAAGAGGTCGGGACCCGCAACAGCATTCACCGGCTCCTTGAGAAGTACAACGTTCGGGGCGTCGCGGACCTGCCGCCCATGGCCCAGCTCCAGGCCGCCTGTCACCGGGAGCGGAGGGAGCTTCTCCGGGAGCACGTCCGCCGACTCGAGAAGAGCCTCCACCCGCACCTGGTGCCTGACCCCGACGTCCAGCGCCTGCTCGCGATCCCCGGGATCGGCAAGGTCGGGGCGTTCACGATTCTCCTGGAAGTGGACGGGATCGAGCGGTTCCCGAGCGAGCGACACTTCTTCTCCTACTGCCGCTTGGTACCGGGGGCCGCGAACTCCGGTGGCAGGGACCGCCACGTCCGATTCGATACCCACTCCGGCCCGGCCAGACCTGCCGTCGCTCGCGGACTCGAGAAGCGTCGCACGATCGAAAAGCGAATCAGAATCTCTGATTCCGCACAGGATCATCGTGCTCCTTGACGAAGGACTTGTTAATGGTGTTAAGTGACGTGGCGCCCAGCCAGCTCCATGGCGCTGACCGAACGGGCGGTTCTGCTGTTCCTATAGCAACGCCACGAACTCGTCCACCGACAGTCCAGCCTGTCGGATCAACGCGCGCAACGTTCCCTTCCGCAGCTCTTTGTGGTCCGGAATCGTCAGGCGGCGATGAGGGGGTTCCGCCTGTCTCAGTATGATGTGACTTCCTCGCTGGCGATCGACAACGTATCCGATCCTGCCGAACGCCTTGACCGCCTCGCGTCCGGAGACGACTGGCAGTTCGGCCACCTAGACCTCCACGATCTCCTCGTGAATGGAGGGAGGCACCGGTTCCTGGTGATCTTCGAGGCTCTCCAGATACCCTGCGATCGCCTCTCGGATGTTCTCGAGCGCCTCCTGCCGAGTCTCACCCTGGCTCACACACCCGGGGAGCGCCGGCACCTCCGCCACGAAGAACCCGTCCTCGTCCTCCTCGATTAGCACCCGATACTTCATCGAAGTCCTCCCGTTGGCAGCCGCCCCAATCTAATGCATGAGGCGAACCCACGTGATGGCACTTAACGTTCAAGAGCTGCGACGCCGGCGCGTCCTCACGGGCCTGCGCGGCTAATCTCTTCGATCCTTCCGGTACCGCTCCCAAGGGCCACACGCTTGCGCCGGTGTTCCCCGGAGCCGCGCGCAGCGCGGCGTAGGCGCAACTTGTTTGTTAACTGAAGTGCCGTGCACCGATGGTTGATCCATCCATCCTCTCCCAGGCGGGTCAGCAGCTGCGAGGGGATGTCTCAGCGTCGGTACAGGCCGCCCACCAACCTGTACCCGAACTGCAGGGTCGACGGTGCTATTGGCACCGTAGTAGCAAGGGGATGGGTCCCTTCAATCACCCAGGCCGTATCAGGCGCGCATGCCCGTTCGCGGTGCCCGGCGAAAGCGATGCGTACAACTCCATTGAAGGGAGACGTCTGCGGAGGAACAAGGACTTGGGTCCCGGCAGAGCTTGATCCCCCTGATGTCGGGCCCTGCGGGGAGCAACTGATTCGCAGAGCGAGTCCCTCGAGGGTAACCGACGCTCGCCGCTCGCCCGACGGTGTCGTCGTGAGTCTTACGTCACCGTAGCTCGCATAGTGTCCCAGTTCCCTCATGTACGCCACGTAGGCCGAATCCGGAACCCAGAACTCCAGCTCAAGAAACGGGACGCCCAGGTCAAGATCAGTGTCCCCGACCGGGGCGATCCGGGCGAACCACAATCCCACGGCCCCTCCGTCGGGCCAATGTGGGCTTCTTCCGTTCAGCGCAAACTCACCCGCCTGGAGGATCTCAAGAAACGAGACGCCCCATTCACGCTGTGTCGGGTGGGCCTCTAGGTAGTCTTCCGCCCAAGACATCCCCGCGGAGGACAGGTCACCGAGAGAGACAAACCGAACACCGGGAGGGAGACGGTCGGACACGCGTTCCGGGTCAAAAGCACGCCAACTGACGATCTCCTCAGGGTCGCTGACGACCCACCTGGTGCCGGCTCCCTCCGGCAGCGCAGGGATCTGGCCGGCAACGAGACTGGGCTGGAGCCCAGCGAGACCAAGCAAGGCAAGCTCAATCCATGGGTGTTTCATCGCTCGGGCCTCTCGGGGGGCATCAGCGCGGAGTCGGTGTGCAACCTACCAAGAAGTCGCTCCTTCTGATCTGGTCCAAGTGTCCGACTCAGTCGTTCCCGAAGGCATTTCAGATAACGTCTCCAGGTTGGCGACCCGCCGCGCCGATACCTCTAGCACGCGATCACCTTCGAAACAGCGGCAGCCTCACCAGCTTCAACACGGTCGCGGCGGGTTCTCCGGAGCGGCCGCAGGCCGCGCAGGCGCCAACCGTTTGTTAACCGCCGTGTTCTGCCCACAGCCTGGCGGAGGTCACCTCCGGGCCTGCCAACGCTTCGGATCGCGGCGGGAATGGAAAACGGAGAGTACCACGATCTCTTCCGCGCTCACTCTGAAGAGAATGGCATATGGGAATCGCCGAACAACGGCCCTCCGGACATCCCGATACAGAATGGGAAATCGGAGAGGATTCCGCTCGATCGCTGAGAAAGCCGCATCGATGACGCGGACGAATTCCGCTCCCAAGCCCAAGGAACGCTCCGAATACCACGCTGCGGCTTCCTCGAGTTCGGCGTCGGCCGCAGGGCGAACAACGAAGCGGCGGCTCACCCGTACTTCTTGTACAACCGCTCCCGGACTTCCTCCCAGGGAATAGCAGAATCCGGGTCCGCTTCATGTTCTGCCAGCCTACGGTCCAGTTCCGCCTTCTGGGCCTCAGTTAATGGATAGGCGTCCGCGTCCGTAGCGATGCTGTCCCACAGGTCCTCCACCAACTGAATCCGCTCAGCGACCGACAGCTTGAGCAGTTCCTCGATTGGTACACTCGACATCCGCAAGCTCCTTCCCTGAAGTCCCTTGCTCCTAATCTGCTACAGAAACGCCGAGTGGAACATGGGGGTTAACGGACGAAGGCTGCTGATCCGGCCTCCTTCACCTGACCAGCTCAGCAACTATCGAAACCATGAACTCCTCACCAGCGGCCGCCCTTCTCCGCCGGATACTCCGGAGCGACCGAAGGGAGCGAAGGCAGCAGCCGGTTGTTAACTGATGTCCCCCAGCAGTGAGGGTGGTACATCCGCTCCAAAGAAATCAGCCACGTCGTAATTCCACACGAAGAACGTCCCTCCCAAGGGGGCCACCGGACCAACCTCAATCTCACCGTCGATACGGAAAACCTTTACGCGGGTCCCTAGCTTGCCGGTCTGTCGCAGATGTAGCTGGCCTCTCCTGGCGCGCTCCTCGGTGGTGAAGAAGCGGCAGGCTCCATCGAGATGAATCACAGCATCTCGGGCTTTTGAGAAGATGGCATGGAAGTAGCGACTGGGCACGCACCATTCATGGTCCGGCTCGGGCACCTCTTCAACGGCCAAATGCACTTCTCCCCGCCGCGGACTCCAGTGGTAATCGGTGAATTCGCCGTGACTCAAGGATGAAGGATGCCACCGGCCGAAAGCTTCTTTGTCGATCGTCCTCACATCATCCCACTTCAACGGCGGGCCATACCACAACATGCGGTAGGACATTCGCGGAAACGTGTCCGAGGGCCCATGCAGGAGAGGGTCAAGTCGAACTCGAGCAACCCGCCCAACCTCCTCTGCACCAAGCGCCCGTGTAAGCCAGTATGAAGAATTGACCCCTGGTGTGGGTGGAAGGACCGTGAATGCGTGCCCCCCTCGCACCAGCACACCGTCTTCAATATCGAACGCTGCAAGCGGCACGAGATTGTCCTCGCACAACTCCAAATCCTCAACGGCAGGCATACCGTACGGAGGCGGACGCCCGTCCCCGTTCTCTGCAGTCAACAAACCTGCGCGCTTGTCGCAGATCCGCCGGTTCAACTCACGGATGACGACCCACTCTCGCGCAAACCACTCTCGCTTCTCATGAGGTAGATCGCCGTGGAGGCCCTCAAAGTGGCGATCCGCCTGCGCCTCTCTGATTTCCTCCTCAGAAACACTGCCGAAAGCCAGCCGCATCTCGGAATTCAGCGGGTGGTCCCTGTCGACCTCGATCCGGCCTACTTCGAACAGCGGTCCTATCGGGCTGGCGCCGAAATACTCCTCCAAAGCGGTCGGAATCGAAACCATTTCAGCGGTCACGACGGTCTTGGGGATATCAGTTAACGTTTCCAGGTTGGCGACCCGCCGCGCCACACCCTCCAGCGCGCAGCCGCCTTCGACATCTCACGAACCTCACCAGCGTCAACCCGGCCGCGGCGGGTTCTCCGGAGCTCGCGAAGCGAGCGCAGGCGCCAACCGTCTGTTATCTGACGTGAGCCGCACCTGTCCAGCCGCGAACGCGGCAGAAGAATCAGGCCGCCTTGACGGGCGCCAGCTCTTCTGGGTCGGGCCTGCCCAATCCAAGCTTGTCGAACACGGCCATGATCTCATCGACCGACACGTAGCCTGGCGAGACAATCTCGATGCCGAGGGGCGCCCCGTCCTCTGCGTAGTCAATCAGGAGTTCGGGGGTGACTTCCTCGGTCCGCGCGCTCTTCTGCCCTGGCTTACGATCCAGGTAAACGTAGGCCGCGAACGGCTTTCCCTTCCGGTAGGTAACCTCTAGCGAGAGTCCGTTCATACGTCATCGCTCCTGGGGTATGCCGTCACCACCATGACGATCCGATTCTCATCGTCTGGCTCCACAACCACGATCCAAGACGTTCCTGCATGGCGCGTACGAACGAGCCAGCGGCCCGGCCGCTTCGAAGGGAGAAGCGCCATCCCGCCTTCCAGCATGGCGCGGATTTCGACTTCCGAAAAGCCTCTCTCCTCCATCCTCAATTCGACGTGGGCCGTGAACGCCAGCGGCCAATCCCACCAGTCCGGACGTTCCATCCTCTTCCTCCGCAGAGGGCCTCTCGCAAGCTAATGCTGCCGGGCGGCTCATGTCAGATAACGTTTCCAGGTTGGCGACCCGCCGCGCCACGACCTTTAGCGCGCGACCGCCTTCGAAACGACGATTCCCTCACCCAACTTCCAGACGGTCGCGGCGGGTTCTCCGGAGCGGCCGCAGGCCGCGGAGGCGCCAACCGTTTGTTATGCGCAGTGGCTTTTCCGCCTCCGTAGGACGGCAAATTCCCGCAGTTAGCCGCCTCCTGAGGTTGTGGAGTTGCCCCGAATCGGTGGACACCTCATGAGTGAGGGAGAGAGGAGGGTCCACGATGGGACGCAATTCGTATCCGCCGGAGTTCCGGCGGCAGATGATCGAGCTGGTTCGGGCGGGACGCACGCCGGAGGAGCTGTCCCGGGAGTTTGAGCCATCCGCGGGCGCCATTCGCAACTGGGTCCGGCAGGCGGATCTGGACGAGGGCCGGCGGGAAGACGGGCTCACGACGGAGGAGCGCCAGGAGCTGCGCCGACTCCGCCGGGAAGTGAAGCAGCTGAAGACCGAGCGGGAGATTCTGGCAAAAGCCGCCGCCTGGTTCGCGGGGGAGACGAAGCACGACCCGAAGAAGCGTTCGGGTTCGTGAAGGCGAATCAGGCGGAGTACCCGGTGACCGTGATGTGTGAGGTGCTGGGTGTCTCCCGAAGTGGGTACTACGCATGGCTCGAGCGACCACCGTCGAAGCGAGCCATCGCGAACGAGGAGCTGACGGAGCGGATCCGGACGATCCACAAGAACAGCCGAGAGACGTACGGCTCGCCCCGGATCCTGGCGGAGCTGAGAGACGAGGGGGAGCGGGTGGGCAAGAACCGGGTCGCTCGCCTCATGAGCGCGGCCGGCATCGAAGGCGTGAGCCGGAGGCGCCGCCGCGGCACCACGAAGAAGGACCGGGATGCTCGACCGGCGCCGGACCTGGTGGAGCGGGATTTCGCGGCTCCTACGGGGCCGGATCAACTGTGGGTGGCCGACATCACCTACATCCCCACGTGGGCGGGCTTCCTCTATCTCGCGGTCGTGGTGGACGCCTGGAGCCGCCGCGTGGTGGGCTGGGCCATGGCGAACCACCTCCGCACCGAGCTCGTGCTGGATGCCCTCAACATGGCGCTCTGGCAGCGTAAGCCGGAGGCTGTGGTCCATCACTCGGACCAGGGCACGCAGTACACGTCCATTGCGTTCGGCCTGCGGTGCAAGGAAGCGGGAGTCCGGCCGTCCATGGGCTCCCGAGGAGATTGCTACGACAACGCAATGTGTGAGAGCTTCTTTGCCACCCTTGAGTGCGAGCTGCTGGACCGGCGGCGCTTTCGCACCCAGGCCGAGGCGAAGATGGCCGTCTTCGACTTCATCGAAGGCTTCTACAATCCGTGTCGCCGCCACTCGTCGCTGGGCCAGATGAGCCCGGTCAATTTCGAGAAAGAGCAAGCAACGGCGGCGTGAAAACCTCAATGTTCACCTGTCCACTGAACCGGGGGAACTCCAGTCGTGCGGATTCCGGTTCGTTAACAGGATGGCAGGGAGGAGTTCCTCGGCATCTTCACCGTTGATCTGATGCCATGAGAGGACCTCGTCCTCGAAATGCGCCCCAACAACTCCTCTGAGGATGACGGCTCCGGACCGGGATGCGGCATCAGCCATCCGGTCGAAATTCTGATAGAGGACGTCGAGGACAGGTTCCTTCCAGCCGTAATCCAGGAGGTACATGTAGCAGCGGCGCTCAACTCCCTCCGGGAGCTCCGCAAGCGAATGGATCATCAAACCCATTGAGCCCTCACAGCTTCTTTACCTCGAGGCGACAAGAGCGCGTGTGCATGTGGCGTATAACGGATAAAGGCTCCTGATCCGGCCTCCAAAACCTCGACCGGCTCAGCAACTTTCGAAACTACTTGCATCTCACCACCGGCCAGGCGTACGCGGCCGGATACTCCTGCAGCGAGCGTCAGCGAGCGAAGGCAGGAGCCGGTTGTTAAACGGCGTTGGCCGCCCGTCCGAAGGCGTTCCCTTCCGCCCATCAGAAGCGTCTGGAAATGCCAACGGCGAACCTCGCTACGGTACCTGCGAAGGGATCGACCGCCCACACGCGTAGCTCCCCCAGGATTCCCCAGGCTTGCGATACCTGCAAACGGAGACCGCCTGCGCCCGACAACGTCCAGGTCCAATCCTGTCCATCCGCAAAAGCCACCCGCGCACCACCAATGCCCCCGCCTACGTACGGACCAAAACGCCCCTCAAACGGCGTGAACTGCAACTGGACCTCTGGCATCAGATACCAGCGGTCCCGGGAAAACTGACTTCGATAATCGAAATAGGTCAGACCCGGTTCGATCGCGATCCACCGAATCGGATTGATCCGTATCCGGGCCGAGTAGACTTGGGTCCACCCAACGCCACTGAGGTCGTAGTTGGCCGGCCCGCCCGCCAGTGACACCTCGGTTCGCGGATACGCTTGCGCGGTGGTGACGGAGGGAAGCGCCAGCAACATGGCAAACGCCACCGTCATGACCTTCGTCGATACCCTTGCCATCGAGACCTCCCTATCAAAGGCCAATGCCGTTTAACGTTTGCGTTCCCGAACTCGGTTCGCGTTCGCACGCCCTTTGCCTCGGCCGCGGCATCCTTCTCCGAATGCGGCTCGGGTAAGCTGCGATTCTCGCCAATTTCCCGTACGCCATTCGCGAATCAGCCGTGCGGCGTCGATGGAGCGAACCGGGGTTCGGAAAAAAGCTTCTGGCTGCGAGAGCCAGGGCCTGGCGGCCACGGCGCGAGGCCGCGGCGGCCTGGCGGGGCGCGGCCGGTGTCGCGTGGCCGGGCCCGGGACGCGAACGGCGGGTCGAACGGGGGTTCGGGAGGCTGCGAGCCGTCGGGTCCGAAGGCCAAGATGCCCCGGAGTCCGGGAGCCGGCAAGGAACGCGTGCCGGCGCGGGCGGTCAGTTGCGGGTGTGGATGGCCATGTCGACGGTCGTGGCGTGGGTCGGGGCGTCATTCGGGGCGAGGCGGATCCAGGGGCGAAATCCCCCCCCAGCCGGCGTGAGGGGATCCGGCCCGCGGCCCCCTTCCTTCCCGGCTTCAATCCGCCGACTTGTCCCTTCCCCGCCGGCTCCGGGCCACCCGCATCGTCGCCCAGACCAGCATCAGCACCAGCCACGGCAACGCGAGCCACCAGTGTCCCGAAAGGCTGTCCCGCCAGTCGGCTAGCGGAGGCAGCTGGAAGAGGACGCCCACGAGCGCTCCCATCACAGCCGCCATGACCAGGACCTCCCAGAGGGAGGGCGGGCGCCTCGGGCCCGGGTCCGGCCGACGACAACGGTGGCGCGACGGTCGCTACCCTCCGCCTTCCCCCCGGATCCGCTGCCAGAGCGAGGGCCTGGGCGCCGGCGGCGCCGGGGGCCAGTCGTCGCCGAGCACCACGGAAGCGTCGAGCACGAGCGTGCTGTCCACGGCCGTGGCGACGGAGTCGATGCCCAGGGCTGCGGCCACGGCGCGGGCGCGGACGCCATCCCCCACGCGGTCCAGGACCACGCTGGCGTCGTGGTCGAAGCGGCCCGCGTTTCCGAAGAAGACCACGTCGAAGCCATCGGCCCGCAGGAGGCGGGTGGCATCGAGGGCGAGGCCGCCCCGGCCGGAGCCGTTGAGCACTTCCACGCGGACGTGGCCGAGCGCGGGATCGATGGGCTGGACGGCGGGGAGCGGCGCCGGGGGATCCGCGACGTGGCTGGCGGCTGCGCCCGGCGCGACATCGTCGTCCTCCCCATCGATGCCGGCGATGGCGGAGACGATGAAGGCCAGCACCAGCGCGGCGACCACGGCCAGGCCAATGCTGATGCCGCCGGAAGCGCGGGCAGCGCGGCCGCCGCCCGGCCCGTGTTTCCCGCCCCGCCTACGGCCGGCCATCGAGCATTGCGTTCCAGAACGCCAGGGTCTGGGGCATGAGGGGTCGGCCTTTCATCAGGGAGCGCCCGATGCGGTGCGCGGCCACCTCGCGCAGGACGGCGTCCATGTCCGCGGGCACGCGTTCCCGCCATTCCGCGAGCTGTTCCGTCTCGTACTCGCGACCGGGCTCGGTGTAGTCGGCCAGGTAGAGCGCCTTGCCGAGCGGGCCGAAGTTCTCGTGGCCGAGCGTGTGCCAGGTGATGGCGAGCAGCAGCTCCTGGTCCTCGACGCCGTCCCGCCTCAGCCGTTCGGCGGCGGCCGGCCCGTGGAGCAGCTTTCCGGGGGCGTCCTTGAACTCCAGCGGGACCAGCGCCCGGATCTGCTCGGGATCGGCGTCATGGAGGGAGTCGTGGAGCAGCCCGGCGGCGCGCCAGCGGGCGACGTCGTCCTCGTCGAGATCCCGGGACCTCGCCCACTCCTCCAGCAGGTCCGCCACGCGGCCCACGTGCGCGCGCCGCTTCTCCTTCTTCACGCGGGCCCAGTCGGGGAGAACCCCGTCGGCCGCGCGCGCCAGTGCGGGGTGCAGCACGGTGATCTACGTCGGCTCGATGCGGAGGGTGCTCCCCGCCCGCTCGCCGGAGTCCGTCTCCCGGATTCGATTGTTCGGGTCCACGAACACGATGCGCGGGCGGAAGCCATCGAGCTCGGCCTCGTCGAGCTCGGCGTACGACATGATGATGACCTTGTCGCCCGGCTGGACGAGGCGCGCGGCGGCGCCGTTCAGGACCACGTCGCCGGAGCCCTCCGCCCCGCGGATCACGTACGTCTCGAAGCGGGCGCCGTTGTCGATGTCCACCACGTGCACCTTCTCGTACTCCAGGACGTCCGCGGCCGCCATGAGCATGGGGTCGAGCGTGATGGAGCCCTCGTAGGCGAGGTCCGCGTCCGTCACGGTGGCCCGGTGGATCTTGGATTTGCACATGCTTCGCCGCATGCCGCCCCTACTCCTCCCTTCCGAGGATGACGTTGTCGATCAGGCGCGTATCGCCCACGCGCGCGGCCACGGCCAGCACCGCCGCCGCCGACGCCTCCTGTACCTCGTCCAGCGTGTCAGGGTCCACGAGCTCGATGTACTCGGGCTCCACGTCGGCGTCCCGCATGGTACCCCGCACCCTCGCCTTCAGGCGATCCGGGTCCGTGACCCCCTCGTCCCGGAACGCGGACCGGGCGGCGAACAGACCGGCCGACAGGCTGCGCCCCCGCTCCCGCTCGCGCTCCGACAGGTACGCGTTGCGCGAGGATAGTGCCAGCCCGTCCGGCTCCCGGACGACCGGTGCGACGTCGATCGCCACGGGGATGTCGAGGTCCCGCACCATGCGGCGCACCAGCACCGTCTGCTGGTAGTCCTTCTGCCCGAACACGGCCACGTCCGGCTGCACCATGCCGAACAGCTTGGCCACCACGGTGAGGACGCCCTGGAAATGGCCCGGGCGGCTCAGGCCGCAGAGGCGGTTCGCCAGCTCACCCGGCACCACTTTCACGAGGGTGTCCCCGTCCGGGTAGACCTGGTCGGGCGACGGGGTGAACAGCAGCGCCACGCCCGCTTCTTCCGCCGCGGACGCGTCCGCATCCGGCGTCCTCGGATAGGCGTCGAAGTCCTCGCCCGGCCCGAACTGGGTGGGGTTCACGAACACGGACATGACCACGAGCGGCGCCACCGCCTTCGCTCGCTCCACGAGGGAGAGGTGCCCCGCGTGCAACGCGCCCATGGTGGGGACCAGCGAGACCACGGGGCTCCCGGTCCCCGGACCCGCACTGCCGGCGGCCAGCCGCGCCCCGGCCAGCGCCCGCCGGAGCTCCGCGACCGTTTCGACCCGCTTCATGGGCGATCTCCGACGGTCAGTGGGAGTGCTCGGGACCCGGGTACTCGCCAGCGCGGACGGCCGCCGCGTACTCGCCCACGCCGCGCTTCGCCTCCTTCGCCAGCTCGGCGAAGCGGCGGAGGAACCTGGGCTTGAACGTGTCGTTCAGGCCGAGCATGTCGGGGAGGACCAGCACCTGTCCGTCACAGTGGGGCCCGGCCCCGATGCCGATGGTGGGCACCGGCGAAGACGCGGTCAGCTCCTTCGCCAGGTCGGCCGGCAGCAGCTCGAGCACGATGGCGAACGCGCCGGCCTGCGCGAGCCCGGTCACCTCCCGGCGGAGGCGCTCGGCCGCCACGTCGTCGCGGCCCTGGACGCGGTAGCCGCCCAGCGCGTGCACGGACTGCGGCGTCAGCCCGATGTGGCCCATGACCGCGATGCCGGCATCCACCAGACGGGCGACGTGCTCACACGCCCGCTCGCTCCCGCCCTCCATCTTCACCGCCTCCGCGCCCGTCTCCTTGAGCACGCGGCCGCAATTGCGGATCGTGTCCTCGGGCGAGACCTGGAACGTGAGGAACGGCATGTCCACAACCAGCAGCGCGTCCTTCACGCCCCGGCGCACGGCAGCGCCGTGGTGGATCATGTCTTCGAGGGTGACGGGAACGGTGGAGTCGTAGCCGAGCATGACCTGCCCGAGGGAGTCGCCCACCAGGACGATGTCGACGCCCGCCTCGTCGACCAGGCGGGCGAACAGGTAGTCGTAAGCAGTGAGCGCGACGATCTTCTCGCCGCGCTCCTTCATCTCCAGCAGCCGCCGCACCGTGGTGCGCTTGCGTGCCGATCCCGTGCTCATGGGGCGGAAACCCGCGTAGTGTCGAGGTTTGACTGCGGTCGAAGCTAGATCCACTTTCGAAGCGTGTCAAACCTGATCCGCTACGACTCGCTCCTGGTCCACTACCTCGCCCGCGAGCTCGACGAGCGCTTGCGCGCCCGTCGCCTGAAGAGCGTGTGGATGGATCACGGCAGCCGCCGGGTCGTGCTCGATCTCGATGATGCGGCGCTCATCTGGGACCTCCATCCGGAGCGGGGCTGGCTCCGGGAAGCCAGCGGCGATGCCGGTTCGGAAACCGCCCGCGGACCGGGGGCCCGGAAGATCGCGACCCAGCGCAGGCCCCGGGTGCGCGGGGTCTCGGCCCCGCCGGACGAGCGGACGCTGGAGATCGCCATCGACGCGGGAGGGGCCGGCCGGGCATCGCGACTGGTGCTCGAGCTCATGACCAACCAGTGGAACCTGCTGGCACTGGATCCCGATGGCTGGGTCGTGGCCGCGCTCTGGACCCGCACGGCGGGGGAGCGCCACCTCCGTTCCGGAATCCGCTACGTCCCGCCCTCGCCCGTGCGCCGGCGCGGGATCGATTCTCCGCTGCCGGAGCGTGCGTTCCGGGACCTGCTGGCGAGCGTGGAGCCGGAATTCCGGATGAGGGCGCTGGTGCGCGACGTCGCATGGACGAGCCCCATCAACGCCGCGTCCATCCTGGGGGAGGCGAGCGGCCATGCGGACGCCGGCCACCTTTCGGACGCGTGGGAGCGCTACGCGGCCCTCGCCGCCCGCCCGGAAGCTTCACCGCAGCTGATCGAACGGGAGTCTCCACTGCCGTATCCGCTCCCGCTCCCCGGCGTGGCATCGAGGCCGCAGCCTTCGCTGCTGGCCGCGTTCGAATCGGTGACATCGACGGCGGGGTCCGCGGGCGTGGCGCCCGAAGTCCGGGCCGCGCTGGCGGCCGAGCTGGAGAAAGTGGCGCGGCGCGCGCTCCGGTTGCGGGCGGACGCGGAAGCGGCGCCGGAGGACGCGGTGCGGCTGCGCAGGGAAGCCGACCTCCTCATGGCGCAGCTCCACAGGGTCCAGCGCAGCGATGCGTCCGTGGAGCTGGACGATTTCGAGGGGGGGACCGTGACCCTGTCGCTCGATCCGGCGCGCACGGCCGCTGAGAACGCACAGGTGATGTACGAGCGCGCCAGGCGGCGGGAGCGGGCGGCCGCGAGGCTGCCGGAGCGGGTGCGGGCGGCCGTGGCGGAGCAGAACCGGCTCGAGTCGCTGCTGGAGTCCATCGACGCGGGGGATGCCGACCCCGCCGACGTGGCGCGGTGGGCGGCCCAGGCCATGCCGGCGGACGGCGGGCGGCAGGGCACCGGCGGGGAACAGGTCCCGTACCACCGTTTCAGAAGCTCGGGCGGGCTGGAGATCCGGGTCGGCCGGAGCGGTGGCGGGAACGACGAGCTGACCTTCCACCACTCGTCGCCCGACGACATCTCGGCTTCACGCCCGCGACAACGCCGGCGCGCACGTGATCCTGCGCTGGCCCGAGCGGAGCCAGAACCCGCCCCGGCGCGACCTGGTGGAAGCAGCGGTGCTGGCCGCACTGAACAGCCGCGCCCGGGGCTCGGCCACCGTCCCGGTGGACTGGACGCGCCGGAAGCACGTGCGAAAGCCGCGAAAGGCACCGCCGGGCCTGGTGATCCCGGAGCGGGTGACCACGATCTTCGTGCGGCCGGATCCATCGCTGCCGGATCGGCTGTCGCGGGAGTAGGTCCCGCCGGGGATCGTCGGGGCCGCCACGGTGGAACGCCCCGCGGCCACCGCGGCGGGGCGGCGGCCGCTCTTTTATGCTCCGGAGCCCGTCGGCAGGGCGGCGCGCAGCGATGCGACGAAGTCCGCCGCGCCACGGATGCCGCGCTCGCGGAGCGCTTCGATCAGGGCGCTCCCCACCACCACCCCGTCGGCCATCCCCGCCACGGACGCGGCCTGCTCGGGCGTCGCGATGCCGAAGCCCACCACCACGGGGACCGAAGCGGCCAGACGGATCGGCGCGAGCTCATCGGCCAGCTCCCGTCGCAGATCCGTGGTACCGCCAGTGACACCCGTGCGCGAGATGTAGTACAGGAACCCCTGCGCGCGCTCGGCGATCCGGATGGCGCGGGCCGCGGGCGTGGTGGGCGCAATGAGCCGCACGAGCGCGAGCGGCGAGTCCTCGAACGAGCGCTCCAGCGCGGGGTCCTCCCCCAGCGGGAGGTCCGTGACCAGCACGCCGTCGGCACCGGCCGCGACCGCATCGGCCAGGAACCGCTCGACGCCGTATCGGAAGATCGGGTTCAGATACGAGAACAGCACCACGGGCGTATCGACGTCCCGCCGCCGGAATTCCGCGAGCGACTGGAGCGTGGCCGGGAGGGAGCCGCCGGCCTCAAGCGCGGCCTGGGAGCTGGCCTGGATGGTGGGGCCATCGGCGAGCGGGTCGCTGAACGGGACGCCCAGCTCGATGATGTCGGCGCCCGCGCTCGCCACGGCGGCCATGAGGTCGGGCGTGGCGGCGGGCGAAGGGAATCCGGCAGTGACGTAGGGGACGAGGAGCGGACGTGCTCCCGGTCCGCGACGCCCGAGCCGGGCGGTCATGCGCGTGTCAGAGGAAGTAGGCGCCAATGTCGATTCCGTATCGAGCGGGGTTCGTGGTCTTGATGATCTGTCGCGGCGGCTGCCCGGGCGCCGGATCGGCCCCCAGGTTCACGGTGATCGGCTCCGTGATGGGCATGCCGCTGGCGTCGTAGATGATCTTGATCAAGGGCTGGTGGATCTTCGTCGGATCGGGGTTCGCGCCCGTGACCACGGCCATCTCGTACGTATCCAGGATCACCAGCGTGCCCACGGGGAAGATCCCGGTGACGTTGATCATCGCTTTCACCAGGAGCGGGTCGTATCCCCGCTTCGGGTTGTCCCGCATCTCCTGCAGCGCGTCCTCCGGCCGCCACGCCCCGTCCATGTAGACGCGCTGGGTCGTGGCCGCATCGAACCCGTCGGCCACCGCCACGATCCGGCTGAAGAGCGTGGGACGACGCGGCCGCTGGTTCTTCGGGTAGCCGGAGAGGTCGCGCTTCATGTGGTGCTCGTACGCCATGAGCATGGCGCGGAACGGCACCTCGCCGAAGCCGTGCATGTTGAAGAGGGCCAGCAACCCCTCGGTGGTGTGCTGCTGCATCGCCCGGAACTCGGCATCCGTGAGCGGGTCCGTCTTGTTCGTGATCGCGGGGTCGACCCGCATCTTCCCGATGTCGTGGAAGAGGGCGCCGAGGCCCAGCTCGAACAGCTGGCGCTTGTCCAGCCCCAGCTTCTGGCCCAGCACCACGCTGAAGATGCAGACGTTCACGCAGTGGGTGAACGTGTAGTCGTCGTACTCGCGCAGCGCGGTCATGCCCATCATGGACGTCTCGTTGTTGAGCACCTGGTCCACGATGGACTGCACGGCCCGCTTCACCCGGCGCGCGTTGACGCTCTTCCCGAGACGCGTGTCCGCAAGGACCGTCTTCACCACTTCCACGGTCTGGAAATACGCCCGCTTCGCCGCTTCCTTGCTCTGGCTGTCCGTCTCATCGAGCGCCGCGCGCTCCCGCTCCGGCCCCACTTCAATGTGCTGCACCGGAGTGGCATCGAAGCGGCGGAGGAAATCGTCGTAGGCTTCGTCCTCCGAGGCGGGCTTCTCCAGCAGGAGCGAGAGGAAGGGCGGCCACTCCGGGCGCGCGACGCCGGGGTGGATCTGGACCGCGCCGACCCGGTGGCGGTTCAGCGCGTTCGACAGGAGCGAGAAGGCGGCGTACGTGGACAGGTCCAGGCGGATCCGCACGTCATTGATGAAGATGAAGTCGCCGACCAGGCCGATGTCGACCGCCTCCTCTCGCTCAAGCAACGCCGTGGCGGCCGCGTGCAGATCGTCCAGCGCCTTCTGGACGGTCTGGTTCTCGAGGGGGAAGAGCTTGAGCGCCTGGAGCGCGGCGTAGAACGTCCCCAGGAGCGAGCGCCCTGTCTTCTGGAGTGCGGCCGTGCTGTCGACGGTGTAGCTGGGTGCACTCATCCGGCCAATGCCTCCCGGCGGAGCGCCCGTATGACGGCGTTCCTCACGATGGGATCGTCGTCTTCCCTCGACCGCTGCAGCGCCTCGCGGGCCGCGGCCGTGCCCGCCTCCCCCAGCGCCAGCGCCGCGCACGCCCGTTCTTCCGTGGGGCTCCGGCGTCCGAGGAATCCGCGGTCGTTCAGGATGCCGGCCATGCGCGATACCGCCCCGCTGCCGCCCACGGCGCCGTAGGCCTGGAAGAAGGCCATCTTCTCGGTCAGGTCGGCATCCCGGAGCCGGCGGCCATCGATGACTTCGGCCAGCGCCTCGCGCGCGGAGGCGAAGCGCAGCTCGCGGAGCGCGTTGGCGGCCGCGATGCGGACTTCGCGGTCCTCGTCGTCGAGGGCGCGGGCGAGCGCCTGGAGCGCGGGCGTCAGGCGCATGTCCACCAGCGCCCGGACCACGGCGAGTCGAACATCACGATCCGGGTGCTCGAGGGCCCCCGCCAGCCCCGGCACCGCCTCCGCGAGCCGGGTGCGCCCGGCGGCGCGGGCAGCGCCGGCCACGATGCTGGCCTCGTCGCTCGCGAGCAGCCGGTTGACCTCGGCCGGGTGGCGGGCCGCGAGGCCGTTGATGGCGGAGGCGAGCCGGTGCTCGACACCGGCGTTCTGCGTCAGCTCCGAGAACCGGATGAGCACCGGCATGGCGGACGCGTGGAGGCGGCTGAAAAAGAGGCCCACGTCCTCGGAATCCGGCGATACGGCGCCGTCCTCCAGTGCCTGGACGAACTGCTCGAGGACGCGCGGGTCGCTGAGCCGGGCGAACAGGCGCTCCACCTCCTCCGCCAGGTCGCCGGCAAGGGGCCCTCCCTCCGCGCCGAGCCGATGCAGCTCCTGGAGGACCAGCGTGGCCTCGTGCAGGTGACCGCGGCTGAGGAAGAGCGGGACGAGCTGGTTCAGGATGTCCAGAATCTCCGCCTGCCGCTCCGGCCACTCCCGCTCCTCCAGCCGGTCGAACAGCGCGCTCAGGACGTCGACCCGGAGATTTCGCTCCGCCTCCAGCGCCACTTCCTCGCGCAGGCTGGCCATCTCCCGCTCCTCCAGGAAATAGACCGTCTCATCGAAGTCCTCGCGCGTCAGCCCGGGCGCGCCCGGCGGCGGCGCCCCTCCCTGCGCTGTCTGGCCGGCTGGCGCGTCGGCCGGAGAAACGACATCCAGCTGCAGGTCCAGGGAGAGCGACGACCGGTCCACCGCGGGCGGCTGGTCCGTGTAGCCCGAGTCGGGGACGTCCAGCCCGTCCACCAGGAGGTCGACGTAGCCGTACTGGAGGCCCTCGATCTCCTGCTCCCACAGGATGGTGATGATGTCTTCAGCCTCGGCGTCGCGCCGCGTGGAACGCGTGAGGGCGTCCAGGAATCTCCCCACCTCGTTCTCGAACCCCGGCAGGAACTTCAGACTCCGGATGCCATCCTTGTAGAGCGCGAAGGAGAGCGACTCGCGCCCTTTGCCGATCCGGAACACCCCGCCACCGTAGCGGAAGCCGTCTTCGGTGACGCCGAGCTCCAGGGAATCCGCGCGCTCCCACACCTGGCGGAAGGAATCCCGGAGCAGGTCCTGGAAGCGGTGGAAGACCGGGTTGTTCGCCCGGTACATGTTGAAGGCACGCTGGGCCTTGGCCATGTTGGAGAGCAGAGCTTCGACCTCCTGCGCCGGCAGCGCGGGATCGTCGAGATCCGCAGTATCGAGCTGGGGCACGTTCTCCACCTCGCGCTCGTCTCCCTCCAACGGTTCCTAGTCGACCGACCCGGCCTCCACGACCTGGGCCACGTCCTTGTCGCCGCGGCCGCTCAAGTTGACGACCACGGGGCCCGCACCGGCCCACGCCCTTCCCTCCCGGAGCAGGAACGCCACCGCGTGCGCACTCTCCAGCGCCGGGATGATCCCCTCCAGGCGGGCTACACGGTGGAACGCGTCCAGCGCCTCCGCGTCATCCACGGCCACGTACCGGGCTCGCCCCGTCTCCCGCAGATGCGCGTGCTCCGGCCCCACGCCAGGGTAGTCCAGCCCCGCCGACACGGAATGCGCCGGGGCCACCTGGCCCGCTTCGTCCTGCAGCAGGAAGCTCAGTGAACCATGAAGAACGCCGGGCGTTCCGGCCGCGAGCGACGCCGCGTGCCGCCCCGTCGCCAGCCCGTCGCCAGCCGCCTCGACCCCCACCAGCTCGACGGCGTCATCCGGCACGAACGCGTGGAAGATCCCCATGGCATTCGAGCCACCCCCCACGCACGCGACCACGGCGGCGGGCAGCCGCCCCGTGCGCTCCAGCAGCTGCTCACGCGTTTCCAGGCCGATCACGGCCTGGAAGTCGCGCACCATGCGCGGATACGGGTCTGGACCCACCACGGATCCAATAATGTAATGCGTGTCACGGACGTTCGTCACCCAATCGCGGATCGCTTCGTTCGTCGCGTCCTTCAACGTGCGGGTGCCCGAGCGCACCGGCCGCACCTCGGCGCCCAGCATCTCCATTCGCACCACGTTCAGCGCCTGGCGGCGCATGTCCTCCTCGCCCATGTAAACGACGCACTCCAGGCCGAAAAGGGCACAGACCGTGGCCGTGGCCACTCCGTGCTGCCCCGCCCCGGTCTCCGCGATGATCCGCCGCTTCCCCATGCGCCGCGCCAGCAGGACCTGCCCCAGCGTATTGTTGATCTTGTGCGCCCCCGTGTGGTTCAGGTCCTCCCGCTTGAGCCAGAGCTCGCACCCCGCCGCCTCTCCCAGGCGCTCCGCGCGGTAGAGCGGCGACGGCCGGCCCACGTAGTCCCGCAGCAGCCCCGCCAGCTCACGGCCATAGTCCGCGTCGCCCAGCGCCGCCGCGTAGGCCTCCGTCAGCTCGTCCAGCGCGGTGATCAACGTCTCGGGGACGTACCGCCCGCCGAACTGCCCGAACCGACCCCCATCCCCCGGCCTTCCCCGCTCCGCCATTCCGCTCCCGCTCCCGTTCTCGTCGAATCTAGACCGCGGCAGCCCGTGCCGCGGCAATGAACGCCCGCACCAGCGCAGGGTCCTTGCGCCCCACCAGCGACTCCACGCCGGAACTCACGTCCACGAGCGCCGGTCGGAAGCGACGGACCGCTGCGGCCACGTTCTCCGGATCCAGCCCACCCGCCACCCCGACACGGACGTGCGCCGGCAGCCTGGCCATCCCGGCCGCCACTTCCGCCCAGTTGAACCGCGCCCCCACACCGCCGTGCCCGCGCGCGCTCCACCCCTCCACCAGCAGCAGATCCGCCTCCCCCCACCGGCGGGCGCCGTTCAGCAGCTCTTCCGCCGTGCTGGGCTTCACCACCTTCCACACCGTCAGGCCCCGGGCGAGCAACGCCTCGACCTGCTCCGGCGGCTCCCTGCCGTGGAGCTGGACCACGTCGAGACCGAAATCCTCCGCCTCGGCCAGGATGATCCGCGTGGCCATGTCCACGTACACACCCACACGCCGGGCTCCCTCCGCCGCCGCGCAGATCCGCCGGACCAGCTCCGGCTTTCGCTCCCGCAGGCTGCCGGGAACACGGATCACCCCCACGTGCGTCGCGCCCGCCTCCACCGCGAGCGCCGCGTCGCCCGGGTCGCAGACACCGCAGATCTTCACCTCGGGCACGACCTGCCCCGTCACCCGCCGACCGACCCGCCGGCCGCGCCGGATCCAGGACCGGCCTCCCTGGCGTCCGCGCTCCCGCGGGCGGACCGGCGACGCGCATGGCCCGCCAGCCGTGCCACTGCCGCCATGGCGTCATCCGCCTTCACCACGCTCTCCCCCACCAGCACGGCGTCCACGCCGGCATCACCGAGCCGGGCCACATCCCCGGCCTCACGGATCCCGCTCTCCGCCACCAGGACCACGTCCGCCGGGACCGACGGCGCCAGCGACTCGCTCACCGACAGATCCGTTTCGAAGCGAGCCAGGTCCCTGTTGTTGATCCCCACCACCCGCGCCCCCGCCGCCAGTGCCCGCTCCACTTCCGCAGCATCGTGCGTCTCGACCAGCGCCATCATCCCGAGCTCGACCGTGAGCGACAGGAGGTCCCGCAGCGATCCGGACTCCAGCGCGCGCACGATCAGCAGCAGCGCGTCGGCGCCCATGGCACGTGACTCGTACACCTGCACCGGATCCACGATGAATTCCTTGCGCAGGACCGGCAGCGCCACGGCCCCGCGCACCGACTCCAGGTCCTCCCGCGATCCCCCGAAATGCGCCGCGTCCGTCAGCACGCTCACGGCCGCCGCACCCCCGTGCGCGTACATCGACGCCAGCCCGGCCGCGTTGAGATCGCGACGGATCCAGCCGGCCGACGGCGAGCGCCGCTTCACTTCCGCGATCACCGCCACCTCGTCGCCCGCCCGCAGCGCGCCCGCGAGATCCCTCGCCGGCGACGCCTCCTCCGCCTGCCGCCGAAGCGCCGCCTTCCACGGCGTCAGACGCCCCACTTCCGCCCGCTTCTCGCGCACGATCTGGTCGAGAATCGACATGACCCTTGCGTTTCGGGTGCTGTTCGGTTTACACTGCCTTCGGACTTTATTCGGAGGCCGCCCGAATGCTGCAACAGAAGAAGCCGCTGACCAAGAGGCAGAAGGAGATCCTCGACTTCATCGAGGAGTTCGCCGACACCCACGGCTACGCGCCCAGCTTCGAAGAGATCGCGGATCGCTTCGGATACACCTCGCTCGCCACCGTGCACGAGCACCTGGAGAATCTGCGGGCGAAGGGGTACATCCGAAAGAGCTACAACGAGAGCCGCTCGATCCAGGTGGTGCCCGAGGAGACCCGGCTGGAAGCGGTGGCGCTGCCGCTGGTCGGGATGGTGGCCGCCGGGCTGCCGATCGAGGCCGTGGACCAGCAGGATACCGTGGCCGTGCCGGACGAGATGCTGGGGCGGGGCGAGCACTACGTGCTGCGCGTCCAGGGCAACTCGATGATCGAGGAGCAGATCCGGGATGGCGACTACCTCGTGGTGCGTCACCGTGAGACGGCAGAGAACGGAGACGTGGTGATCGCGCTGGTGGACCGGGAAGCCGCCACGGTGAAGCGGTTCTACCGGGAGAAGGACGGCCGGGTGCGGCTCCAGCCTGCGAACGAGACCATGGCGCCCATGTACTATGGCGCCGACAGGATCCAGGTTCAGGGGGTGGTGATGGGCGTGATGCGGAGGTTCTCGTGAAGCGGAGTGACCGCCCGTTCGTCGTGGGCCGGCGGACACGCAAGGGCACCATGGTGGTGCTGCTGCCCCGGGCGCCACGGCCCGTGCTGCCCGGCCCCTGGACCGTCCAGGCCGTGATCACACCCGCCCGCCAGCCCTAGCGCCCGGTCGCACTGCCCGGACATCGCCGTGCCGCCCCGATCTCCGGCACCAGCCCGCGCTAGCCCCGCTTCCTCGAAAGGTGCCGCCCGGTTGCTTTCCGGAGCCGCTCGAGCGCGTCCAGTGCGGCGCCACCGTCCAGCGCTTCGGTGGAACGCTCGATCCCCTGCTCCAGGGACTCGGCCTTTCCGGCCACGAGCAGCGCCGCCCCGGCATTGAGGAGCACGGCCGCCCGTGCCGCGCCCCTGCGCTCGCCCCGCAAGACATCGAGAATGACGGCCGCGTTGTGGGCGGGATCGCCGCCCGCGAGGTCGGCTGGATCGGCGTCGCCCAGCCCGAGATCCGCCGGGTCGAGGAGGTAGCGCCGGAGGCGGTTTCCGTGGAGCTCGGCCACGTCCGTGGGTCCGAGCGGGCTCAGCTCGTCGAGCCCGGGAACGCCGTGGACGACCATCGCGCGGAGGTGCCCGAGCTCCCGCAGCGCGCCGGCCACCAGGTCGATGAGCCCCGGGTCGGTGACGCCCACCACCTGCCGTCGTGCGCCGGCCGGGTTCGTCAGCGGCCCGAGGACGTTCATGATCGTGGGCATCCCGAGCTCCCGACGGATCGGCGCCACGTGTCGCATGGCCGGGTGCAGCAGCGGCGCGAACATGAACACGATCCCCGCCTCCGCCAGGACTTCGGCCATGGCCTCCGGCTTCAGCTCGATGGCGACGCCGAGCGCTTCCAGCACATCCGCGCTCCCGCACCGGGACGTGAACGATCGGTTGCCGTGCTTCGCGATGCGCACGCCGGCGCCCGCCGCCAGCAGCGCGGCGGCCGTCGAGATGTTGAACGTGGTGAGCCCGCCGCCCCCGGTCCCGCAGGTGTCCACCAGGGTATCCGGGTCCTCCGCTTCGACCGGCACCATCGCTTCCCGCAGCGCCCGCACCCCGCCGGCCACTTCCACGGACGTCTCGCCGCGGGTGCGCAGTCCCATCAGCAGGGCGGCGATCTGGATCTGCGACGCCCGGCCGCCCATCACCTCGTGGAACGCCACACGGGCGTCATCGGCGGACAGCTCCGCGCGCCCCGAGAGGCGGGCGATGAGCTCCTTCAGCGACGGGCCGGCCTCGATGTCCGGCGGGTTCGGTTCGGTGTGCATGGCAGGGGGTGGAAACTCCCCGCGCGCGCGGCCGCCGTCAAGGTGGAGAGCCATGGAGCGCCGGGCCCCGGGCGTGGGCCGAGGCGGATGGTACGTGCCGGAAGCGCCACGGATGGCGCCGCCGCTCCTGGCGGAACTCTTCCCGGCGGTGCCCATCTTGCAACGTTTCACCGGCATGCAGGCGCGAGTGAACAGCAGCATGAAGGAGGCTGACAATGCCGGAAGCATGGTCGAACAAGGACGAGCGGATGTACGAGCACGTCAAGGAGAGCGAGCGCGACAAGGGACGCTCGAAGGACCGTGCGAAGGAGATCGCCGCCCGGACCGTGAACAAGCAGCGTCGCGAGGCGGGCCGTACGCCGAACAAGACCACGCAGGGCACGGGGAACCCGACCCACTCGCTGGATGATCGGACGAAGGACGAGCTCTACAACCGGGCGAAGGAGCTGGACATCGACGGCCGGAGCAAGATGAACAAGGACGAGCTGGTGAAAGCGATCCGCCGCAAGGAGTAGCGGCTCGGGTCACCGGACGGTGGTACGGACCGGTCCGTAGGCACCGCCGCGCGGGCGGGCGCGGATTTCCGGCCGCGCGGGCGGCGAGGATGGGTAGCTCGGGATGGGTAGCTCGGGATGGGTAGCTCGGCGACGGGTGGGGCCGTAGCTTGAGCCCGTGCCAACAGAACCCACCCGGCTGCGCCTGACGCTGCACTACGACGGCTCCGGCTTTCACGGATGGCAGGTCCAGCCGGACCAGCGAACGGTGCAGGGCGAGCTCGACGCGGCGCTGTCCCGGCTGGCGGACCGGCCCGTCACGAGCGTGGGCGCGGGCCGGACGGATACCGGGGTGCACGCCCTTGGACAGGTGGTCCATGTCGCCATGCCTGCGTCGTGGACACCGGCGGGGGTGAAACGGTCGCTGAACGCAATTCTCCCGGGCGATATCTGGGTGGCGGAAGCCGCCGCGGTGTCGCCCGCTTTTCACGCCCGTTATAGTGCCATCGCGCGCGGCTACGTGTATCGCGTGGGGACCACCCCGGCATCGCGGTCTCCGTTCCGGGCACCCTGGTGCTGGCCGCTGGCCGAGACGCCGGACCGCGCGCTCCTGGATGCGGGGGCGGCCGCGATCGCGGGGGAGCACTCGTTCCGCGGCTACGCCAAGGCGGGGCAACCGGAACGGGGGTACCGCTGTACGGTACTGCGCTCCGGGTGGCGGGAGTGGCCGGGTGGCGTGGAGTTCCAGGTGGTGGCGAACCGATTCCTGCATCACATGGTGCGTTATCTGGTGGGCACCATGGTGGACGCGGCGCGAGGACGTCGGCCGCTCGAGGACGTAGGAGGCCTCCTGGAGGAGGCGAGGCTGGTGACGGAAACGAACCCCCACGGGTTGGAGACCAGCCCCCCGGCGCCACCGGAGGGATTGTTCCTGGCCCGGGTGTACTACGGCGAGAGCGAACTCAGCGAAAAGGCGTGGACGCATGAAGATCTTCCTTGATACGGCAGACCTGTCCGAGATCCGGCGGGCGGCGGACGCCGGCCTGATCGACGGAATCACCACCAACCCGTCGCTGCTGTCGAAAGCGGCCGGGAGCGAAGGCCACCCGCGGGAGATCCTGGAAGAGATCTGCCGGACCGTACCGGGCCCGATCAGCGCCGAAGTAGTGGGCACGGACGCGGAGACAATGGTGCGGGAAGGGAAGAAGCTGGCGGCCATCGCGGACAACATCGTGGTGAAGGTGCCACTGACGGAGGGCGGCCTCGTCGCGTGCCGAAAGCTCCGGGCCGAGGGCATCAACGTGAATGTCACCCTGTGCTTCTCGCCGACGCAGGCGCTGCTGGCGGCGAAGGCGGACGCAACCTACATCTCGCCGTTCGTGGGGCGGCTGGACGACATCTCCAGTGAGGGGATGGAGCTGATCCGGCAGATCCGCCTGATCTACGACAACTACGGTTTCGACACCGAGATCCTGGTGGCGTCGATCCGGCACCCGCAGCACGTGGTGGAGTCCGCGCTCATGGGCGCGGACGTGGGGACCATGCCCCCGAAAGTGCTCTGGCAGCTTCTGGAGCATCCGTTGACGGAAAAGGGCCTGGCGGCGTTTCTGGCGGACTGGGACCGGCTCCCGGAAGATCGGCGCGTGATCTGAGCGGAGGGATCGTCGCATGGGGAGAATCCCCGCATTTCTGCTGACGGGCCTGCTGTTCGCCGCGGTGGCGTGCAGCGAGCCGCCGTCGGCGGACGCGGCACCGACCGCGTTCCTGGACCAGGAGCCGGGGGCGAGGCAGCCGGGGCGGACGCTGGCGGAGCGGCAGGAGAACGTGGATGCGTCGCGCCGCACGGCGATCGTGGAAGCGGCGGAGCGGGTCGCGCCGGCCGTGGTCAGTGTGAACGTGATCCGGCGGGAGCGGGTGCAGCCGCGCTCCTGGTACGACCAGCTGTTCCTCCCGCCCGGCGCGGAGCGGCGGGTGCAGGGGCTGGGCTCGGGCTTCATCATCCACCCCGACGGGCTGGTGCTGACGAACGACCACGTGGTCCACGGCGCCAGCCAGATCGTGGTCACGCTGGCGGACGGGACCGACTACGGCGCGGAGCTGGTGGGCACGGATGAAGTCAACGACCTGGCGCTGCTCCGGCTGAAGACGGACGGCAAGGCGCTGCCCGTGGCGCCGCTCGGCCGCTCCGACGACCTGCTCATCGGCGAGTGGGTGGTGGCCATCGGCAACCCGTTCGGATACCTCCTGTCCAACACCGAGCCCACCGTGACCGCGGGCGTGGTGAGCGGCGTGCGCCGGAACATCATCCCGACGCAGGAGGACGAGAACCAGGGATACTACCTGGGCATGATCCAGACGGACGCGTCCATCAATCCGGGGAACTCCGGCGGACCGCTGGTGAACGCGAAAGGTGAGGTCATCGGGGTGAACTCCTCCATCTTCTCCCGCAGCGGTGGAAGCGAGGGACTTGGTTTCGCCATCCCCATCGACCGCGCCCGGCGGGTGGTCCTGGAGCTCGTCGACCATGGCGAGATCCAGCGGCCGTGGACCGGGCTGGAGCTGGAGCCGGCCAATCCCAACCAGTTCGGGCGCAGCCGGGAAGTGAAGGTGGCCCGCGTCGCCCCCGGCTCACCGGCGCAGAAGGCCGCCCTCAGGGCGGGTGAAGTGGTGCGCAGCGTGAACGGGCGGACGCTGCGGACGCCCCTGGACTGGGAGGCCGCCATGCTCGAGGTGGGCGTGGGCGACACGCTGCGCGTGGGAGTGGGCGACAGCGGAGAGCGAACGGTGCAGCTGGTCTCGGCCGATCTCCCGTCGATCTCCGCGGAGCGGGTGAACGCGCTCCAGGAGTTCGAGCTGGTCACGCTCACACCGGCCATCCAGAGCGAGCGCGGCCTCAGCAATGACCACGGGGCTCTCATCGTCAATGTCAGCGACAACGTCCGACGGACGCTGGGGCTGCGGCCGGGGGACCTGATCGTGGCCATCAACCGGTACGCCGTGCGCTCGGCGGAAGAGGCGGCGGACCTGCTGCGACAAATCCAGGACACCCCCGGCCGCGTGCCCGTGCGGATGCTGGTGGAGCGGTCGGGACGGGAGTTCTACACCGGGTTCCTGCTCTGATGGAGGCCCCATTGGACGACACGCGCGACCTGCTGGAACAGCTGGCGGCAGCAGAGCCGGACGCCGGGACCGCGTACAGGAACCCGCTCATCGAGCGCTACGCTTCGCGGGAGATGAGCCGGATCTTCTCCCCCGCGTTCAAGTTCGGCATGTGGCGACGGCTGTGGCTCGCGCTGGCGGAGTCGGAGAAGGCGCTGGGGCTGCCGATCCCGGACGAGGCGACCGCCCAGATGCGGGCGCATCTCGACGACATCGACCTGGAGGCCGCGGCCGCGCACGAGCGTCGACTGAAGCACGACGTGATGGCGCACGTCCATCACTTCGGCGACGTGGCCCCCGCCGCCCGCCCGTTCATCCACCTGGGCGCCACCAGCGCCTTCGTCACGGACAACACCGAGCTCATCCAGCAGCGGGAAGCGCTGCGCCTCGTGCGACGCAGGCTCCTCGCCTGCATCGCCGCCCTCGCCCGCTTCGCCCGGGACCACCGCGCGCTCCCGACCCTCGGGTTCACCCACTTCCAGCCGGCGCAGCCCACCACCGTCGGGAAGCGGGCCGCGCTCTGGCTGCAGGACCTCGTGCTGGACCTGGAGGAAGTGGACCACCGGCTCGGGACGCTGCGCGCCCGGGGGATCCGCGGCGCCACCGGCACACAGGCGTCCTTCCTGGAGCTGTTCTCCGGTGATCACGGGAAAGTCGACGCGCTCCAGCAGCGCGTCTGCGAGCGCCTCGGGTTCGACGAGGCGTACTGGGTCACCGGCCAGACCTATCCACGGAAAGTGGACTACGCCACGCTCTCGACACTCGCAGGGATCGGCACGACCACGTCCAAGTTCGCCCACGACATCCGACTCCTTGCGCACCTCCGGGAAGTGGAGGAGCCGTTCGAGGCGTCGCAGATCGGGTCATCGGCCATGCCGTACAAGCGGAATCCGATGCGCGCGGAGCGGATCACCGGGCTGGCCCGTCACCTCATCACACTCTCCATCGATGCCGGGTTCACGGCCGCGACACAGTGGTTCGAGCGCACGCTGGACGACTCGGCCAATCGGCGCATCGCGCTGGCGGAAGCGTACCTGACGGCGGATGCCGTGTTGCTCCTGGCCCACAACGTGGCCGCGGGGCTGGTGGTCCGGCCGGACGTCATCCGCCGGCGGCTCGAGCAGGAGATCCCGTTCCTGGCCACGGAGGCGATCCTGATGCACGCGGTGAAACGCGGTGGTGACCGGCAGGACCTGCACGAGCGCATCCGCCAGCACTCGGTGGCCGCCGCCGACCGGCTGAAGGAGCGGGGAGATGAGAACGACCTGCCGGGTCGCATCGCCGGTGACCCGGCGTTCGAGATGACGGAGGCGGAAGTGCGCGGGATCCTCGACCCGAAGCTGCACGTGGGACGCTCGGCCGAGCAGGTCGAGGCGTTCCTGGTGGAGATCCGCCCGATCCTGGAGGAGGCCACCGCCACGGCGGACGCCACGCCGGAGCTGCGGGCGTGAGGCCACCGCTGGAGCGCTCCGACCTCCCCTTCCCCCTCGTCACCCGTGGCAAGGTGCGGGAGATGTACGACATGGGTGGGGACCGGCTGCTCATGGTGGCCTCGGACCGGCTGAGCGCGTTCGATGTGATCATGGCGCAGCCGATCCCGCGGAAGGGAGAGGTCCTCACGGCCGTGACCGTGTGGTGGCTCGAGCAGCTGGGCGACCTGGTGGAGAGCCACCTGATCGCCAGTGAGCCGGACGCGATCATCGCGGCAGTGCCCGCGCTGGCGGGAACGCGCGGGGAGTGGGCGGGGCGGAGTCTGCTGGTGCGCCGCACGTCGCCGATCCCGGTGGAGTGCGTGGTGCGGGGCTACATCGCGGGCTCGGCATGGGCGGAGTACCGCGAGCACGGCACGCTGGCCGGTGAGCCGCTCCCGGCGGGGCTGCGGCAGTCGGCCCGCCTCGATCCGCCGATCTTCTCGCCTGCGACGAAGGCCGGCCACGGCCATGATGAGAACATCACGTTCGACGCCATGGCCAACCTTCTCGGGCGCGCGCTGGCCGGCCGGCTGCGGGAGCTGAGCATGGATGTGTACGGCCGGGGCCGTGAGCTCGCGGCGGAGCGCGGGATCATCCTGGCGGACACGAAGCTGGAGTTCGGCCTCGCCGGGGACCGGCTGCTCCTGATCGACGAGGTGATGACGCCGGACTCGTCCCGGTTCTGGCCGGAGGAGAGCTATGGCGCCGGACGCTCGCAGCCGTCGCTCGACAAGCAGCCCGTGCGCGACTACCTCGACGCGTTGACGCGGGACGGGCGGTGGAACAAGACGCCGCCGCCGCCCCGGCTCCCCGAGGACGTGGTGGCGGCCACCACGCAGCGCTACCTGGAGGTGCACCGGCGGCTGACGGGGCGGGAGCTCCCGAAGTGGTGAGCCCGCAGCTCGATGCCACGGGTGAGATCCTCTTCCTGGCGCTGGTCGGGGCCGCCGTGGTGGTGACGCTGGTGGCCGTCCGACTCGGCCGCTGGCCGCTCTGGCTGCTGGGCTACGGGCTCACACTGGCGGCGCTCGCCGTGACCTTCTTCTTCCGGGAGGGAGCGTGAATCCCGCACGACGGCTGCAGGGCGGCGTGATCATCATTCCGAGCGCGCTCACGCTCGGAAACCTCTTCTTCGGCGTGTGGGCCATCGTGGCGGCATCGCGCGGCGCTTTCGCCACCGCCGCGTGGCTGGTGGTGCTGGCGGGCGTGGCGGATACACTGGACGGCCGCGTGGCCCGGATCACGCAGACCGGGAGCCGGTTCGGCGCGGAGCTGGACTCGCTCGTCGACGCCATCAGCTTCGGCGTCGCGCCCGCCCTGGTCATCTACTACCTGGTCCTGGCGGATGGCGGTTGGGGATGGATCGTCTCCTTCGTCTACATCACGGGCGCCGTGGTCCGGCTCGCGCGCTTCAACGTGGAACAGGCGGGCCACGCGAAGGTGGCGTTCCACGGGCTCCCCTCCCCCGCATTGGGGATGACGCTCGCCACCTACTACCCGTTCAGCCAGACCGCCTTCTTTCACCAGTACCTGGGCGGCCTCCCGTGGAGCAACATCATGACCACGCTCATGCTGGGCCTGGCCATGCTCATGATGAGTCACGTGCTCTACCCGGTCGTGCCGAAGTTCGGGTTCCGCACCCTGAAAGGGGTCCTCGCGCTCGTCTTCCTCCTCGCGGTGGTGACGGCCGCGTTCACGGTGCCCTCGCTCTTCTTCTTCCCCGCCCTTCTCGCCTACGTGGCGTACGGGATGCTGAAAGCCACGGTCCTCGGGTTCTTCGAGCGGCTCCCCGACCGGGACCTGCTGCTGGACACGGAGGAAGAGGACGAAGCGGATGCCGAGATCCGGCAGATCGACTACAATGAGCTCACACCGCCCCGGCGGCTGTGGTGGCCCGGGCGCGGCGAGCGTCGGTCTCAGGAAGAGCGGAAGCACGACCATTAGATCCGACGCCTTGCGAACCACGGAAACCGAACCGGGAGAACCGTGATCGAGTACAGCGTGGAAGTCAGGGTGACCCCCCGCGCGGGGCTGCTGGACCCCGAGGGCAAAGCGGTGGAGCACGCCCTTCGATCGCTCGGCTTCAGCGGAGCGGAACACGTGCGCATCGGGCGCCTCATCCGCATGGAGCTCAGCGCCGCCAGTGAGGCGGAAGCGCGCAGTCGCGCCGACGAGATGTGCCGGAAGCTCCTGGCCAATCCCGTCACGGAGGACTACGCGATATCCCTCACGGAGGCGTCGTAATGCGCGCGGCCGTAGTCACGTTCCCCGGCTCGAATTGCGACTACGACTGCTACAAGGCCATCACCGACGTCCTGGGGGAGGACGCGTGGTTCGTCTGGCACCGCGAAACCGATCTGGGCGACCCGGACCTCGTCATCCTGCCGGGCGGCTTCTCCTACGGCGACTATCTGCGCGCCGGCGCCATTGCCCGCTTTTCGCCGGTCATGGACGAGGTGATCCGCTTCGCTGCCGACGGCGGGCCGGTGCTCGGGATCTGCAACGGGTTCCAGATCCTGTGCGAGGCGGGCGTGCTGCCCGGCGCCCTGGTCCGCAACCGTGACCTCAGGTTCCTCGGGAAGGAGGTGCGCGTCCGGGTCGAGCGCACTGACACCATGTACACACGGCGGTACGACACCGGGCAGGTCCTCCGACTCCCGCTGGCCCACGGCGAGGGCAACTACCTGGCCGACGAGCCCACACTCGCCCGCCTCGAGGACGAGGGCCGCGTGGTCCTCCGCTACGTCGATGCGGAGGGGAATGCCACCGATGCCGCGAATCCCAATGGCTCGGCCCACAACATTGCCGGAATCATCAATGGCGGCGGCAATGTCTTCGGGTTGATGCCGCACCCGGAACGGATGGTGGAAGGGCTCATGGGCGGCACCGATGGCCTGCCGCTGTTCGAGTCGCTCCGCGACGCGATCGACGGCTCCGCCCGCCCCGCCCGCGAGGAGGTGGCGCCATGACCGGCGGCTCGCAAAATGGACGGGGGAACGAGGCGGGCGGCGCGGCACCCCGCCCCGGCGACCCGGCCGTCACGCCCGCCCTGGTGGCAGAGCACGGGCTGACGGAGGAGGAGTACGGGCAGATCCGGGACATCCTGGGCCGGGACGCCACCTACACGGAGCTGGGACTCTTCAGTGCCCTGTGGAGCGAGCACTGCGGCTACAAGAACTCGAAGCCGCTGCTCCGGCAGCTCCCAACGGAAGCGCCCTGGGTGCTCCAGGGACCGGGCGAGAACGCGGGCGTGATCGACATCGGCGATGGCTACGCCGTGGCCTTCAAAGTCGAGAGCCACAACCACCCGTCCGCGGTCGAGCCCTACCAGGGCGCGGCCACCGGCGTGGGCGGGATCCTGCGCGATGTCTTCACCATGGGCGCGCGTCCCGTGGCCGTCCTCGACTCCCTCCACTTCGGTGAGCTGAGCAGTCCGCGCGTGCGCTACCTCTTCGCCGGTGTGGTGAAAGGCATTGGCGACTACGGCAACTGCGTGGGAATCCCGAACATCGGCGGCGAGACCTGGTTCGATGAGGCGTACGAGGGGAACCCGATCATCAACGCCATGGCGATCGGATTGATGAAGAAGGACGAGCTGATCCGCGCCACCGCCTCCGGCCCCGGAAACCCGATCCTCGCCGTGGGAGCCCGAACGGGGCGCGACGGGATCCACGGCGCCACGTTCGCCAGCGTGGAGCTGAGCGAGGAGACGGAGTCCAGCCGGCCGCAGGTCCAGGTGGGCGACCCGTTCACGGAGAAGCTGCTGCTGGAAGCGTCGCTCGAGCTGATCAGGTCCGGCCACATCGTCGGCATCCAGGACATGGGCGCCGCCGGCCTCGCCTCCGCTTCCAGCGAGATGGCCGCGCGCGCGGGAACGGGCGTGGACATCGATGTGGCCAGGGTGCCGCTGCGCGAGGCCGACATGACGCCCTACGAGATCCTCCTGAGCGAGAGCCAGGAGCGGATGGTGGTGGTGGCGCGCGCCGGCCACGAGGATCACGTGATCCGGATCCTGGAGAAGTGGGAGCTCGAGGCCGCCGTCATCGGGCAGGTCACCGACGACGGCCTCTACCGCGTGCGCGAGAACGGCAGCATCGTGGCGGAGATCCCGGGCACCGCCCTGGTCCAGTGCCCCACGTACACGCGCGAAGCGCGGGAATCCGGGGACGTGAAGCGGGCGCGGGAATGGGATCCGGCCGAGCTGGCCACGGCCATGGCCGCCCGGGATCCCGCCCGGGACCTCGTCGCCCTCATGGGCGCCCCGAACATCGCGTCCAAGTCCTGGGTCCACGACCAGTACGACTCCACGGTCCGGACCAACACCGTCCAGCCGCCGGGCGGCGACGCCGGTGTGCTCCGCGTTCGCGGCACCCGCCGCGGCATCGCCGCCGTCATGGACTGCAATCCGCGCTACGCCTATCTGGACCCGCGCAAGGGCGGCGCCATCGCGGTGGCCGAGGCCGCCCGCAACCTGGCGTGCGTCGGCGCGCGACCCCGCGGCGTGACGGACAACCTCAATTTCGGAAACCCGCTCAAGCCGGACGTCTACTATCAGCTGCGGGAGGCCACCGCCGGGATGGGAGAGGCCTGCCGCGCGCTGGACACGCCCGTGACCGGCGGCAACGTCTCGCTGTACAACGAGAATCCCCGGGGTGCCATTTTCCCCACGCCGGTGATCGGGATGATCGGTGTGCTGGACGACGTCTCCACGGCCGTCGGCGCGTGGTTCCGGGACCCGGGCGACGCTATCATCCTGCTGGGCGGGAACACTGCGGAGATCGGGGCGTCGGAGTACCTGAAGACCCTAATCGGGCGGACGGCGGGCCCCGTGCCCAACATCGATCTCGAAGGGGAGCGCCGGCTCATCGACGCGCTCCTCGAGATGAGTGGTGAGCGGCTCGTGAAGAGTGCCCACGACTGCGCGGAGGGGGGACTGGCCGTGTGCCTGGCGGAGTGCGCCGTGGGCGCGCCGGAGCGGCGTTTCGGCTTCGAGGCGACCCTCGACGACGACATCCCCGTCCCGGCGCTCCTGTTCGGTGAGGCGCAGGGACGGGTGGTGGTCTCGTGCGCGGAGGCCCACGTGCGGCGAGTGCTGGCCACGGCGGAAGCCAGGGGAGTGCCCGCGGCCCCCATCGGGACGGTGGGCCCGGAGGAGGGCGACGTCGTCTTCCGGCTGCGCGCGGCGGGACGCAGCGTGCGCGTCGCCGCCGGCGAGCTCGCTCGCGCGTATCACGACGCGATCCCCGGGGTAATGAACGCGCCGGCTGCGGTCGGCACGGAATAGATGGCCCCGCGGGAATTCGGGGGCCGACGCGATGCACCGTAGCACAGGGGGCGGGGCGGCATGTGCGGGATCGTAGGCGTCACCGGCGCGCAGGAGGCGGCCAAGCTGGCGTTCCTGGGCCTGTATGCCCTGCAGCACCGGGGGCAGGAATCGGCGGGAATCGCCGCCGTGGACGAGAATGGGAAGGCGCGCCTCATGAAGCGGGAGGGGCTCGTGGTGGAGAGCTTCGACGACCGCGACCTGGCCGCGCTCCCGGGCCACGTGGCCCTCGGCCACACCCGATACTCCACGGCCGGCGGTGCCGGTCTCGTCAATGCCCAGCCCATCGTGGTGAGCTACCGCGAGGGTGACCTCGGGCTGGTCCACAACGGCAACATCACCAACGCCCAGGTGCTGCGCGAGGAGCTCGTCGAAGAGGGCGCGCTCTTTCAGGGGACCATAGACAGCGAGGTCATCGTCCACCTGATCTCCCGCTCCCGCTGCCCCACTCCGGAAGAGCAGATCTCCGAGGCCCTTTCCCGCCTCACGGGGGCGGTGAGCGTCATCATCACCGTCGGCGAAACGCTCTACGCCGCCCGCGACCCCTGGGGATTCCGCCCCCTCGTTCTCGGCCGCTTCCCCGACGACGGCTGGATCGTGGCCAGCGAGAGCTGCGCCCTCGACCTGCTGGGCGCCGAATACGTGCGCGACATCGAGGCAGGCGAGATGGTCAGGATCCGCGGCCACGAGCTCACGTCCCTCCGGGAAGTGCGCGGCGAGCACCGAATCGCACCGTGCATCTTCGAGCTCGTCTACTTCGCCCGCCCCGACTCCCGCATCTGGGGACAGAGCGTGGACCGCGCCCGGCGCGCCTTCGGACGACGACTCGCCCGCGAGCACTCCGCCGATGCCGACGTGGTCATCAGCGTTCCCGACTCCTCCAACTCCGCCGCGCTCGGCTTCTCCGAGGAGAGCGGCATCCCGTACGAGCTGGGGCTCATCCGAAACCACTACGTGGGCCGCACGTTCATTCACCCCACGCAGGCCGGCCGCGACTTCCGCGTCCGCATCAAGTACAACCCCGTGCGCGAAGTCCTCGACGGCCAGCGCGTGGTGGTGGTCGACGACTCCCTCGTCCGCGGCACCACCAGCATGGGCCTCGTCCGCCTCCTCCGGGAAGCCGGCGCTGCGGAAGTCCACTTCCGCATCTCCAGCCCCCCCGTCCGCTATCCCTGCTTCTACGGCATCGACATGCCTACGCGGGAGGAGCTCATCGGCTCCCGCAAGACCGTGGAGGAGATCCGCCGACACCTGGACGTCGACTCCCTCGGCTATCTCTCCCTCGAAGGCATGACCGGCGCCGTCGCCGCCGCCGGGCCGTTCTGCCACGCCTGCTTCTCGGGCGAGTACACATCGCCGCTCGTCGACCTCGAGCGCGGGCTCCCCGTCTCGACCAGCTGCTGATGCGCCGCCGCCCGGCCTGAGGATGAATGCGGCCACTCGCGAAACGGCGCCCTCGGCCCCGCGCGCTTCTTGCATCCTTGTTCCTCACTGGACGTGAGCTCGATCGACAACATGATCGCGCGGTAGGAGCTTCCCCCACGACCTGTCGGGCTTGTTCGGACTGGTCGCGAACACGGAAATGCGTACATTGCTCCGCCATTCCGCGCAGCACCGCGCACCACGAATCCGGAAAGTCCAAATCATGAGCAATCGCTGGGTCTACTTCTTCGGCAACGGCGAGGCCGACGGCGGGACCGAGGTCAAGGATCTCCTGGGCGGCAAGGGCGCGGGTCTGGCCGATATGGTCCGCGTGGGCGTCCCCGTCCCTCCCGGCTTCACCATCACCACGGCTGTCTGCCGCCATTACCTCGAGCACGGGGACGTTCCGGACGGCTTGAGCGGCATGGTGCACGAGCACCTGGCGAAAGTGGAATCGGCCACGGAGAAGACGTTCGGGGCCACGGACACGCGTCCGCTCCTGGTTTCGGTGCGGAGCGGCGCGAAGGTCTCCATGCCGGGGATGATGGACACGATCCTGAACCTGGGCCTGAACGATGACACGGTGCAGGCGCTGGCGCGGGACGCCGATGATGAGCGGTTCGCGTACGACTCCTATCGCCGCTTCATCCAGATGTACTCGGACGTGGTGCTCGGGCTGGAGCACGAGCTGTTCGAGAACCGGCTGGAAGCGAAGCGGGACGCCCGCGGGGTGGAGGAGGACACGGACCTGACCGCGGAGGACCTGCGGGAACTGGTGGTGGAGTATCGTGAGCTGGTGGAGCGCGAGACGGGCACGCCCTTCCCGACCGACCCGGAAGCGCAGCTGTGGGGCGCGATCAAGGCCGTTTTCGACTCCTGGAACAACGAGCGCGCCATCGCCTACCGTCGCCACAACAAGATCCCGGAGGACCTGGGCACCGCCGTCACCGTCCAGACCATGGTCTACGGGAACATGGGGAACACGTCCGGCACGGGGGTGGCGTTCACGCGCGACCCGAGCACGGGCGAGAAGCTCGTCTTCGGCGAGTTCCTGCTCAACGCGCAGGGTGAGGACGTGGTGGCCGGGATCCGGACGCCCGTGGCCATCAGCGAGATGGCGGAGATCCTCCCGGACGCGTACGACCAGCTGCAGGAGATCCAGGATCGACTGGAGCGCCATTACACGGACATGCAGGACATGGAGTTCACGGTGGAGCGCGGCCGGCTGTACCTGCTCCAGACGCGTACGGGGAAGCGGACGTCGGCGGCGGCGATCCGGATCGCGGTGGAGATGGTCGGGGAGGGCCTGATCAACAGGGCCACGGCCGTGAGGCGTGTGGAGCCGGAGCAGCTGGAACAGCAGCTCCATCCGGGGCTCGACCCGAGCGCGGAAACGGAGGAGCTGGCGAAAGGGCTGCCGGCGTCGCCCGGGGCGGCGGCGGGCAAGGTGGTGTTCGACCCGGATGAGGCCGTGCGGTGGGGCAAGGATGGCGCGCCCGTGCTCCTGGTCCGGCACGAGACCTCGCCGGACGACTTCGCGGGCATGGCCGCGGCGCAGGGGATCGTCACATCGCGCGGCGGAATGACATCGCACGCGGCGGTCGTGGCGCGGGGCATGGGGAAGCCGTGCGTCGCGGGCGCGCACACTCTGGACATCCACGAGGGCGACGGGTACATGACCGCGGCCGGGAAGCGGATCGAGCAGGGCGACTGGATCACGATCGACGGAGCCACGGGGCGGGTGCTGGCGGGACGCGTCGCCACGGTGGAGCCGGAAGTGTCCGACGAGTTCCGGAAGCTCATGGGGTGGGCCGACGACGTGCGCACCATGCGGGTCCGGACGAACGCGGACAACCCGGAGGACGCGCGCAAGGCCCGGGAGTTCGGCGCGGAAGGGATCGGGCTCTGTCGCACCGAACACATGTTCTTCGGCGATGAGCGGATCCTGGCCGTGCGCGAAATGATCCTGGCCAGGGACTCGGAGGAGCGGAAGGCCGCGCTGGACAAGCTGCTGCCGATGCAGCGGGGCGATTTCGAGGGAATCTTCCGGGCGATGGACGGCTACCCCGTCACCATCCGCCTGCTCGATCCGCCGCTCCACGAGTTCCTCCCCCACGACGACCAGGAGATGCAGGAGCTGGCCGACGCCACGGACCGCTCCATCGACGTCGTGCGGGCAGCCGTGGCGCGGCACCGCGAGGCCAACCCGATGCTGGGGCACCGGGGCTGCCGGCTCGGCATCACGGTGCCCGAGCTCACCGAGATGCAGGCGTGCGCCATTTTCGAAGCGGCGGTGACCGTGGCCGCGGAGGGCGTGGATGTCCAGCCGGAGATCATGGTGCCGCTGGTCGGGACGGAAGAGGAGCTGGTACTTCAGGAGAAGGCGATCCGCCGGGTCGCCCGTCAGGTGTTCGAGGAGCGCGGGCGTGAGGTGGCGTACCTGGTGGGCACCATGATCGAGCTGCCACGTGCCGCCCTCACCGCCGACCGGATCGCGCAGTCCGCCGAGTTCTTCTCGTTCGGCACCAACGACCTGACCCAGACCACGTACGGGATCTCCCGGGACGACGCGGGCTCCTTCCTGCCGTACTACATCGAGCACGGCATTTTCCCGAACGACCCGTTCCAGGTGCTGGACCGCGAGGGCGTGGGCCAGCTGGTGGCGCTCGGAACGCGCAAGGGCCGCGCTGCCCGCAAGGATCTCAAGGTGGGCATCTGCGGCGAGCATGGTGGCGACCCCAGCTCCGTGGCCTTCTGCCATCGGGTGGGTCTCGATTACGTTTCCTGCTCGCCGTTCCGGGTACCGGTCGCCCGCCTGGCCGCCGCCCAGGCCGCGCTCTACGACGCGGACCCGGAAGCGCAGGAGGAGCAGCGGCTGCAGAACGTGGGTTGAGGGACTGAGGAGGAGAATGGCCGGAGTGACCGAGGCGGCATTGCGTCGCCTGCCGAAGACGGACCTGCACGTGCACCTGGACGGCTCGCTCCGCCCCGCCACGCTCGTCGAGCTGGCGGAGGAACGGGGCGTGAAGCTGCCCACGCACGATCCGCAGGAGCTGGCGGACTACATGCACGTGCAGGATGCTCGTGACCTCGTGGACTACCTGTCCCGCTTCGATATCACTCTGTCCGTAATGCAGGACACCGACGCGCTGGAACGCATCGCGTTCGAGCTTGCCGAGGACGCCGCCGAAGAGAACGTGCGCTACATGGAGGTCCGCTTCTCCCCGGTCCTCAACATCCAGGATGGCCTCAGCCTCCAGGAAGCCGTCGAAGCGCCGCTGCGGGGGCTCCGGCGCGCGGAGGAGATGTACGACATCCGGACGGGCATCATCATCTGCGGGATCCGGAACATGAGCCCGCACACCTCCATGGAGCTGGCGGACCTCACGGTCACGTTCAAGAACCGGGGTGTGGTGGCGTTCGACCTGGCGGGCGCCGAGTACAACAACCCGGCCAAGATGCACCGGGAAGCGTTCTACCGTGTGGGCAATGCGAACGTGGCGGCCACGATCCACGCGGGCGAGGCGTACGGTCCCGAATCGATCCACCAGGCGCTGCACTACTGCAACGCCAACCGGATCGGCCACGGCACCCGCCTCTACGAGGACCCGGACCTCATGCGGTACATCAACGACTTCCGGGTCCCCATCGAGATCTGCCTCACGTCCAACGTGCAGACCCACGCGGTGGAGCGCTTCCAGGACCACCCGCTGCGGCTCTACTTCGACGAAGGCCTGGTGGTGACCATCAATACGGACAACCGGCTGATGAGCGCCACGACGGTCACGGAGGAGTACTGGCGCGCGCACCAGTACCTGGATTTCACCTGGGACGAGCTGACCCGGATCGCGCTCAACGGCTTCGAGAGCGCGTTCCTGCCCTACCAGGAGAAGCAGGCGCTCGTGGCAGCCGTCGCCGAGGAGATCGCCGGGCTGGACCCGATGCCGAGGCGCGCCAGCGCAGCCGGATAAGTCCGACGGCTGAGCGGTCCCCGGACCGCGACGGACGCCTGCGGCGGCAGCGTGCGCCGGCCGGTTCGTCACGGGAGCGCAACAGCCACGCGGATCCCGCCGCGGGAGGGTTGATTCTGCGACGGCCCGCCCGTATCATCGGCGCGACTTTCCCAGTCAACCACGACCACGACAGTGATGACCGACGCCGGCGGCAGCCCCATTCGGAGGCGTTCCAAAGCGGGACGGGCATTCTGTAGCACCGGTCGTTTTCTCCAGGCCCATTTCCGGGCCGGAGAGTCTCTCAGTACCCCAACCTGGATGGACGATGACGACGAAGTCTCGTAAGCGGTCGTCGCTCCTGGGTATCGCCCTGCTCGCGCTCGCTGGTGCAGCCGGCGGGTTGAGCGCCCAGAGCACGACGACGGCCGGCATCGCCGGCTCGATACGTACTGCGGACGGTGAGGCAGTGCCCACCGCGGAGGTGGTGATCCGCAACAGCGCCACCGGCGTGACCAACCGCGCCATCACCGGTCAGAACGGCCGGTATTTCATTCCCTACCTGAAGCCGGGCGCGGGCTACGTGGTGGAGGTGAACGCCCTCGGGTACGGGACGCAGCGCGAGGAGAACGTCCGGCTCACGCTGGGCGACATCTACGAGCTGAACTTCACACTTCAGCCGCAGGCGGTGAGTGCCGGCGAGATCCGGGTCACCACGGCGCGCGGGGACGTGTTCAGCCCCACGCACATGGGCGCCCAGACCACGGTGGACGAGAGTGCCATCGAGGACCAGCCGAGCATCGATCGCCACATCAACGACCTGGCGGCGCTCTCGCCGTACGTTTCGCTCACCGGTGACGCGCCCTCCGTGGGCGGCCAGAACAACCGGATGAACAACATCCAGATCGACGGCGCCGTGAACAACGACGTGTTCGGCCTGGCGGCCAGCGGCGTGCCGGGCGGGCAGGCGAACGCGAAGCCGATCCCGATCGACGCCATTGCGCAGTTCGAGGTGCTGGTGGCCCCGTTCGACGTGCGCCAGGCGGGCTTCAGCGGCGGCCTGATCAACGCCGTCACGAAGAGCGGGACCAACCAGTGGACAGGCTCGCTCTACGGGTACTACCGCAACGAGAACTTCCTCAACAACAACCTGAAGTACACGCTCCCGGTGGCGGGCGGGGGTGTGGCCAAGGACTCCCTCACGACGGCCGACTTCCTGGACCAGACGCTTGGATTCTCCATGGGCGGTCCGATCGTCAAGGACAAGCTGCACCTGTACGCGGCGGGTGAGTTCCAGCGGCGGGAATACCCGCTGTTCTACGGCATCTCTTCCGATCCCGCCCGCATCCGCCAGAGTCCGGACTCGATCCAGCGCTTCATCAACATCCTGGAGAACCAGTACGGCTTCGACCCGGGTGATCCGACGGCGTACGCGCAGAAGAATCCGAACAGCAACGTCTTCGCCCGGCTCGACTGGTCGCCGAGCGAGAAGCACCGGATAACGTTCCGGGACAACTTCGTGCATGCGTCCGATGCCAGCTCGCCATCGCGCGGCGGATCGTACTTCACGCTGTCGTCGGGAACGTACAGCTTCGAGAGCAACACCAATTCGGCGGTGCTCCAGGTCCACTCCACGTTCGCGCAGGACCTGTTCAACGAGCTGCTGGTCAACTACGAGCGCGTGCGCGATCGCCGCAATCCCCTGGGCAGCTACCCGCTGATCCAGGTGGACAACACCAGCTCCCTGAGCAGCGGGACCGTGAACGGGACGCTTCAGGCCGGGGCCGAGCTCTACTCCCAGGCCAACGAGCTCGACCAGGATATCGTCCAGATCACGGACAACTTCACGAAGGTGCTCGGCGCCCACCGCGCAACGCTCGGTGGTCAGGTCGAGTACTACCATTTCCGCAACCTGTTCGCCCCCGGCACCATGGGGCAGTGGGGCTTCGACAGCCTCACCGACTTCCAGGGCGGGAACGCCAGCAGCTATTTCGTCAACGTCCCGTACGGCAATCTCACGGTCGCGGACCTGGCGGCGAAGTTCGGCGTCTACAACCTCAGCGCCTATGTCCAGGACGAGTGGACGGTCAACTCGCAGCTCACGCTCAGCGGCGGGCTCCGTTTCGACGTCCCGGTCATGCCGGACAAGCCGCGCAGCAACCCGGAGTTCCAGCAGGCTTTCGGCCTGTCCACGGCCGTCGTGCCGTCCGGCAACTTCAACATCTCACCGCGCCTCGGCTTCAACTGGCAGGTCCCGGGCGACGTGATGACTCAGGTGCGTGGCGGCGCCGGCCTCTTCACTGGCCGCCCGCCGTTCGTCTGGCTGTCGAACCAGTACGGCAACACCGGTCACGAGATGGTGGCGCTGAACTGCAGGGGCTCGAACGCGCCGGCGTTCACGTCGGGCGCACCGCCCACGACCTGCGCCGATGGCACGCCGGCAACGGCGAGCGGCGTGATGATCGTGAACGTCTTCGACAAGGACTTCCGGTTCCCGCAGGAGCTCAAGATCTCGCTGGCCGTGGACCGTGAGCTGCCCTGGGACCTGCGCGCCACGGTGGAGGGACTCTACACGAAGTCCATCAACCAGATCGCGATGAAGGACCTCAACTTCAACTACGTCGGCCAGTCGAACCCGGCGGACGCCATTGGCAACCGCCCCGTGTTCGGCACGCCCGTGGACAACTCGTACGACGCCATGGCGCCGGACCGCGTCAACAGCGCGTTCGGTCCGGTGATCGAGCTGACGAACGACAGCAAGAACTACGCATACCTGTTCAACTTCGAGCTGCAGCGGAAGTTCTTCGAGAACATCGACGTGCGGGCCGCATACACGTACTCGCGCGCGTTCGCGACGCAGAACCTGACGTCCAGCATCGCCACGTCGAACTACGGCTACAACGCCATCAGTGGCGACCCGAACGATCCGCCGGTGGCGCCGTCGAGCTTCGATCGGCCGCACAAGATCCTGCTCACCGCGTCGGGAACCTTCTTCGAGAAGTACGGCGGGACCACGCTCTCGGCGTTCTACATCGGGCGCTCCGGGAAGCGGTACTACTACATCTATGACGGCGACGTCAACGGCGACGGTTACGAGACGTACGGTGTCGTGAACAATCGGAACAACGACCTGGCGTACATCCCGAACAGCTCCAGCGAGATCACGTGGAGCCCCACGGGTCGCCCGGCCGCCGAGGATGAGCGACTCTACAACGAGCTGGTGAGCCTGGAGCCGTGTCTCCAGGAATCGAAGGGGTCCATCATGGAGGCGTTCGCCTGCCAGGGCCCGTGGAGCAACCAGCTCAACATGAAGCTCCAGCAGGGCATCCCGCTGCCCACGCAGCGTGGCAAGGTGGCCCTCACGGTGGATGTCTTCAACGTCCTGAACCTGCTCAACCACGAGTGGGGCCTCGACCAGGGCCCCCTCTATGGCGACCAGTACCTGCTGCAGCTCCGCGGGCGTGACAACGCCACGGGCGCCATGCAGTTCGACTACTACGGTCCCACGGTGACGCAGGACGGGGTGCAGCACGCGGTGAAGCCGTACACCACGTTCTTCGACAGCCGCTGGAGCATCCAGACGGGGGTACGGGTTACGTTCTAACCCGCTCGCCCGAAGCTCGAAGGAAGAAAGCCCCGCCGGCAGCTGCCGGCGGGGCTTTCTTCCTCCCCTCCCCGGAGTCCTTCCGGCTCGCCTCGACCTAGGCGCTCGTGGCCAGCACGTCCTCCCCGAGGAACTCGTGCGCCAGATCCACGTGCTCGGCGGAGCCCATGAACACCGGCGTGCGCTGGTGGAGGCTGGTGGGGACGATGTCCAGGATCGGGCCGGTGCCATCCGTCGCCCGGCCGCCCGCCTGCTCGAAGATCCACGCCAGTGGTGACGCTTCGTACAGGAGCCGCAGCTTGCCCTTCGGGTGTCGCGTGTCCGGCGGATACATGAACAACCCGCCGTAGAGGAGCGTTCGGTTCAGGTCGGCCACCATGGAGCCGATGTAGCGCGAAGACCAGGACTCCGCGCTGGCGCTGCCGATCCCCTTCAGATGGTCCACAAGCCGCTGCTGCCGTTCTGACCAGCGGGAATAGTACGCCTCGTTGATGCTGTAGATGCGCTGCGGCGGACGCGGGATCTGGATGTCCGGGTGGCTCAGCAGGAACTCCCCGATCGACGGGTCCAGCGTGAAGCCGTGCACTCCCGCCCCGGTCGTGTAGACCAGCATTGTCGAGGAGCCGTAGACAATGTACCCGGAAGCGATCTGGTCCCGCCCGCGCTGCAGGCAGTCCTCGTCGCAGCCGCGCGGGTGGTCCGACACCTTCCGATGCACCGAGAAGATCGTCCCGATCGAGACGTTCGCGTCGATGTTGGACGAGCCGTCCAGCGGATCGTAGAGGAGCGTGTACTTCCCCGTCGGGAACCGGTCCGGGATGTCCAGGATCTCCTCGTGCTCTTCCGACGCCATGCAGCAGAGGAGCCCCGTGTGATCGAACGCGTTGAAGATGACATCGTCGGCGAACTCGTCCAGTTTCCGCACCGTCTCGCCGTGGACGTTCGTCTGCTTCGTGGCGCCCAGGATATCCACCAGACCCGCCTGGCTCACTTCCCGGGCGATGATCTTGGCGGCCAGCGCGATGTTGTAGAGCAGGTCGCTCAGGGCACCCGTTGCCTGCGGGTGGCGGCGTTCCTGGTCGATGATGTGGCGCTCAATGGTGACCACCGATCGGGACGTCATGGGGTCTCTCCGGTTGTGCCGGACCCGCTCTCCGCCGCTCGGGCCTCGACTTCATAAGGATTGGCCTGGTATCCGTGACAAATATGGGCGCCCACGTAGCGGAATGGAAAGAGCAGCGGCTCACGCCTCCACTGCGCCACGTGCGCCAGCTCGTGCCGGAGCAGCCGCGAACCCGGCTGCACCGACGGGTGCACCAGGATCGTGCGTCCCAGCGTGACGGCGGCCGCGGGACCGCCCATCCCGGCCAGACGACCTCCCAGTCCGGTCAGCAGCCGCGACCGCCGCACGGCGGTGCGCGGCGGCAGCTCCTCGTCCACGGAAACGACCTCGCCCGCCAGCAGGCGCGCAAGACCTTCCACCAGTAGGCTCATCGTCCGATCTCCCGTTCGCGCCGCAGGTCGAGCCGGCCATTCCGGTCGGCGGAAATGACGACAGCCCCATCTTCATCCGTCCTGAAGATGCGAATACCGTGCTGCTGGAGTCGGCGAAGGACGGATCCGGCCGGGTGCCCGTAGTGATTGTGACGTCCGACGGAGACGAGCGCCACCCGGGGGTGAAGCGCGGCGAGGAGCGCCTCCCCCGTAGACGTGGCGCTGCCATGGTGGCCGACCTTGAGCACCGTCGCCTGGAGCCGGTCGCCGTAGCGAAGGACGATCTCGTCCTCGACCGCGAGGGGTGCATCGCCGGTCAGGAGCGCCGAGAACGCGCCATACGAGACACGCATGACGACGCACGCCGCGTTGACGTCATCGACGCGTGGTGACACGGTGGCCGGGTGTACGATTTCGATGGTGACGCCATCAATGTCCAGTGTCACGCCTCTCGAGAGGCCCACCCACGGGACCCCCGCCTCGGCCGTGACCCGGAGCACGTCCACGTACAGCCCCTTCCCTGCCGGCACACCGGGATCCCCGACCCAGCGCGGGCGCAGGGCCCGCACCACCGCGGCCGATCCGCCGGTGTGGTCGCCATCCGGGTGGGTGAGCACGAGCGCCTCCAGGCGCCGGGCACCGTGGCGACGGAGGTACGGCACCACCACCCGCTCGCCTGCGTCGTAGCCGTTCGATGCCGGTCCGGCGTCCACGAGCACCCAGCGTCCGGCCGGGGAGCGGAGGGCGAAAGCGTCGCCCTGCCCCACGTCGATCATGTGGATCTCCACACGACCGCTTGCCGGCCGGACGGGCCCGAGCAGCAGCACGACGGCGCTGATGGCACCCCAGGCGGCGAGGCGCGACACCGGGCGCAGGCGCCCGAGCCGCCGCGAGACCAGGTAGCCTGCCAGGACCGCGCAGGCGAGGAGGAGAACGCCAGGCCCGCTCACGGTGAACGCGCCCCCTGGCACCGCAGCCGCGAAGGTGGCGACGCGGTCGAGGAGGGCGAGCAGGGCGTTGCCCGCCCCGGCCACGAACGTTCCGGCCGCGGGCCAGAGGAGGGCGAGCAGGAGGGAGAGGGCGAGCGTCGGGATGATGGCGCCGACCAGGGGAATGGCGGCGAGGTTGGCCAGCACGCCCACGGGCGCGACGCGGCCGAAGTGCCACGCGGCCACCGGTGCCGTAGCCAGGGTGGCGGAAAGGCTGGTGGCGATGCCGTCCGTCCCCCAGCGGATCGCGGACGCCGCGCGGCGCCCCGTCCGCGAGCCGCCCCCGGTGGCCCGACCGACAGCCGCGCGGATGCGCGTCAGGAGCGGGCGCCGCAGGAACAGGATCCCGCCCACGCCAGCGAACGAGAGCTGGAAGCCGGGCGCGAGGGCGGACGCCGGGTCGCATGCCAGGAGCACCAGGGCGGCGGTCGCGATCAGGGAGGCCGCCTGCGCCGGGCGCTGCAGCGCGCGGCCGGACAGGAGCAGGACGATCTGCACGGCTGCCCGGGTGGCCGCCGCGGGCGCGCCCAGGAACGCCACGTATGCAACAGTCCCCGCCGCGGCGGCAGGCGGCCCGACCCGCCGCGGCAGGCGGGCTGCGCCGGCCAGGAGCAGGAGCACGCCGGCGATGAGCCCGACATGGAGCCCGGATATGGCCAGCAGGTGGCTCAGCCCGGCACGGGCGAACCGCTCACGGACCTCGGTATCGAGCGCATCCCGCTGCGCCAGCAGCAGTGAGGCGACGAGCCCCGCCCGCCGCGGATACAGCGCGTCCACCCGCGACCTCGCCCCTTCCCGCATCGCCCCCAGCATTCGCCGCAGCGGGGCCGGCCTTGAAGAGGGACCCGACCAGGCGCTGTCCACGAGCAGGAGCGCACCGCCGCCGAGCGCGCCCGCCCCCGGCGCCCGCCACAACCGCGCAATCGCCCCGAAGCCGGCAGCCGATGCGGGCGGTGAGCCGAGCCGGGCCGCGTCCCAGCGAGCGCCCACCTCCATCGTGCACGGGGTGGTGCGGCCTCCGGATTCGACGGCCGTGATCCGGACGCGGGGGGCGGGACCACCCTGCAGCACCGTCCCCTGCACCCGGAGCCTTGTTTCCGCCGGCAGGTGGGCAGCGCAGGAGGCGCGGGCCTGGGCGAGGCGCGCCGTGCCCGTGGCGCACCCCGCTGCGAGCATGAGGGCGAGCAACCCGTGCGTCCCGGTCCGCAGCCGACCCGCGGCCGCGAGCGTCGATGCGGCGAGGGCCAGGAGCACGGCTGGCAGGAGGAGCGTTTCGAGCCGGGCGGACGGAAGCCGTGTCAGGCCGCAGGCGATTCCGGCGGCGAAGACCACTGCGGCCGGGAGGAGAGGGGCGCGGGGCACTCAGCGCCGCCGCGTCCTGGGCCGGAAGGCCCCGGTATCAGGCCACGCGCACCGCGTCGCCGGGGATGCGGGTGCCGACGAACGTGGCGCCCGTGGTGCTGTCGAGGCGAACGGTCGTGAAGCGGCCGATGAGGTCCATCGAACCGGGAAACGCCACGACCTTGTTGCGCACCGTGCGCCCGAGCATGTCGCCTTCGCTGCGGGCGGAGCGCTCGACCAGCACGTTCTCCACGCGCCCGACCTCCGAGCGGTTGATCTCCGCCTGGATCGCCCGCTGCACGTCGATGAGGCGCTGCAGCCGGGCCTGCCCCACCGCGTCCGGAAGGAAGTCCTCCGCGGGCAACCGGGTGGCCGGCGTCCCCTCCCGGGGCGAGTAGCGATAGAGGAACGCGTCATCGAAGCGGACCGTCCGCATGAGCTCCAGCGTGGCCTCGTACTCCTGCTCCGTCTCACCCGGGAACGCCACGATCACGTCCGTGGACAGCGCCAGGTCGGGGATGGCGCCCCGCACCGCCTCCACGATCTCGAGGTAGCGCTCCACCGTATACCGCCGCACCATCCGCTTCAGGATGCGATCACTCCCGGACTGGACCGGGAGGTGCAGCTGCCGGCACACGGCCGGCTCCTCCGCCATGGCCGCGACGAGCCCGGGCGTCACGTCGTTCGGGTGCGGCGACGTGAAGCGGACGCGGCGGATCCCGTCCACCCGCGCCACGGCCCGGAGCAGGCGGCCGAAGTCCCAGTCCCCGTGCGCGTAGGAGTTCACGGTCTGCCCCAGCAGTGTGACTTCCGTCACTCCGTGCTCGACCAGCGACCGGACTTCGGCGAGCACCTGCCCGGGCTCACGGTTCTTCTCGCCGCCCCGCACGTACGGGACGATGCAGTACGTGCAGCGGTAGTCACAGCCGCGCTGCACGGGCACCCACGCGCTCACCCCACCCGTGCGCCGCACCTCCAGGCCCTCGTAGTTCTCGTGCGGCGCGAACTCCAGCACCGCCATGCGACGATCCTCCGGCGCGCTCGCGGGCCCGCCCGGCAGCACCGGGAGCGACCGGCCCCGCGAGCCGGCCGCGGCCGCGCCGGTGCCGGTTCCCGCTGCCCCACCAGCGGCCGATCCGAGTCCCGATCGCACACGCGCCAGCACCTCCGGCAGACTGCGGTACCCGTCCGGTCCCATCACGAGGTCGATGTACGGCGCCTGATCGAGCAGCCGCTCACCGAGTCGCTGCGCCATGCACCCGGTGACCCCGATCACGAGATCCGGGTTCGAGCGCTTCAGCCGGTTCAGCTCCCCCACCCGCCCCAGCACCCGCTGCTCCGCGTGCTCCCGGATCGCGCACGTGTTCACCAGGATCACGTCCGCGTCCTCGGGGCGGTCGGCCACGTCGAAGCCATGCGACGCCAGGATGCCCTCCATCAGCTCGCCATCGCTGATGTTCATCTGGCAGCCGTACGTCTCGACGTAGGCCTTGCGGGAAGGGTGCGGCCGGCGAAGGGGCGATGCCATGGCGGACCGGGTCAGGTTCCGAAGAGCGCAATGGAAAGCCCCACCCGCCACATGCTTTCGCTCAGGTCGCCCACCGTGGCGTCGCCCGCGGCCGTGCGGGAGCCCCGCTGAATGGACAGGTCCACGGAGGCCACCGGATTGGTCGGATCGGCGCCCACGCGCATCCCGAGCCCGCCGCCCACGAACCACTCGGCGGGCGCGTCGCTGACGAACGTGAACGGGAGCTGACGGTAGCCGCCGCCGAGGCGCACCGGGAACGTGCGGAGACTGCGGCCGTCGCTCCGGGTCCACTCCAGCCCGCCACCCACCTCCCACGTGTCGCGGGTTTCCAGCTCGGGACCGCCAGAGGGCGAGTAGACGGCGCCCTGCGTGGCGCTCCATCCGCTCCAGCGACCGGACAGCGCCGCGAGCAGTCCGGGAGCCAGGTATCCGCTGGCGCCCGCGGCCACCTGGAGAGGCATGTCCAGCTCGCGGCTCGCCACGGGACCAGCCATGGAGTCGGCGGAGAGTGTGCCGGACCAGGTCACGCTGGCTGCCACCCGTAGTACGCTCATGGGATCCCAGTGGACGCCGAACTGGGCCATGGGACCGCGGAACCGCCAGCGCGACGTCTCCTGGTAGGGCTGCAGGTTGGCCACCGACGTCGTGTCGAAGAGGCGACGATAGTCCACCCGCTGGTTACCGGCGTGCATTCCCACGGCCGCGCCGACCGCAAGCCGGGTCCCGATCGGGACCGCCACGCCCACCTGCAGCGTGCTGATCCCGCCATCGGATATGAGGCGGTCCCGGTACGAGACCGTCTGGGAGCCGAGCGCCGCGGTCCCCTCCGAGACCACGCCCCAGCTCTGGTCCAGGAAGCCACCGTATCCGGCCGTCAGCACGACCGGGCCGGTGGGGAAGATCAGCCGCATCAGCGGGAACCGCGTCGTGCCCACCGTCTCGCTGCCTTCGCCCGTGCTCACGCTCCGCTGCGTCACGTCCATCATCAGGACGCCGCCCTTGCGCAGCACCCCCGCGGCGGCGGTGGGGTCCACCATGCTCGACGAGAACCCCTGGAGCCCAATGCCCAGGCCGCCCAGGATCTCACCACGGGCATCCACCGGCAGGAGCGGATAGCCGAGCCCGCGGACCGAGGTCAGCGACTGCGCCGACGCGCCGCCTCCTCCCACCAGCCACAGCATCACCACCGCCGCAGCGGCGGTCCAGCGTGTCGACCTCACGGCGCCACCTTCGACGCGGGCACAGTCACCACGATCCGGAGCCGGGGCCCGTTCCCGGTCGCCAGCGTCGCGAACGCGGCATACCCGAACGTGAGCCCCTCGCCGAACTCCGCTACCGCGAGCCAGGAGACGGCCATGCTGTCCGCCGCGGCCGCGGCCAGGTTCTGGACGAAGGTCGTCACCGGGACGTTCACGCGCGGCGGCGAGGGGGAGGAGCCATCGAACAGGTCGGCGCGCAGGCTGTCGGCGGTGACGCCCAGGGGCGAGCTCAGCGCCGAGCGCGTGATCGGCACGCCGGGGGCACCCAGGACCGAGCTGCTCTGGGCGAGCATCGGGCGCTCCAGGAGCCAGGCCCCCACGGGCACCGGTTGCAGCTGCAGGACGGCCGCGTTGATCTTCACCTCCGAGAGGGGCAGCGTGCAGGTGGTGGCGGTGGCGGAGCACGGCACCGGCAGATCGAACAGCGGCCGGAAATGGAGCAGCGACCGCCAGCTGGGCAGGCCACCGACGCGCATTTCAGCCGGACCGGGCGCCGGGGGCTCCGGCGAGGCCACCACGGTCTGGCCGCCAATGCCGCCCCCCGTCAGAACCGTGTCACGGAACGCGGGCAGCACGTCGAACGTCAGCGTCATGGAGCGGATGAAGATGCGGGCGTCCGGCGACGCGGCGCGCAGCATGCCCCCCATGTCCCCTGCCGCCGTATCGGACCAGACGGAAGCGGCAGCGGAGTCCAGCTGGATGCGCAGCGTGTCCCCCGACTCCCAGGTGGTCTCCGCCAGCACCGGCCCGGGCGTTCCGCCGGGTGTGGTCCACGGCTCGGACAGCGACGCCGTGTCGTAGCGCAGCTCCCAGCTCACGGTCGACGGGTCCCAGTCCTGGGTGAGGTCCACCACCTGCAGCGCCACGGGTCCGGGCGTGCTCGCCATCGTGTCCACGATCACCGTCAGCGTCGCGCCACCCAGCGTGGGGAAGCTGTCCGTATGCGCGACGTTGCCGCTGTCCGTGTAGCTCACGTTGCGCGGGCGCCGCACCTGGAAGAGGGTGTGGGCGTCCAGGACGCCGTCATAGTCGTGCGCCACCATCCGGAAGCTCGCCCGGTTCAACGAGCCCAGGCTGTCATACGTGGTGTCCGCGAGGAGGAACTCCGTCGGGTCGAGGACCACGTCGAATGTCTCTGCGTGCTGCCCGACCAGACCGACACCCACCGTGGTGGGGCTCTCGTCGGCACAGCTGGCCAGGCTCACGATCGTCGCGAGGCCCAGCACCGTGATGGCTATCCGCCGCATCTATCCTCTCTCGAGCTCCGTCTCATGCGCTCCGTTCCACCCTCGGCAACCGCGTCCCCAGCCCCGTCAGGATCTCGTACCCGATCGTACCCGCCAGCGCCGCCACTCCGTCGACACTCACCCGCGCTCCGCCATCCTCGCCGATGAACGTCACCACATCCCCGACCGCCGCCCCTTCCACACCGTCGAGGCGGATCGTGGTCAGATCCATGCTCACCCGCCCCACCATCGGCACCGGCCGTCCCCGCACCAGAGCGGTCCCCCGGTTCCCCAGCGACCGCGGCAGGCCATCGCCGTATCCGATCCCCACCGTGCCCCAGCGCTCCGGCCCGCGGGCCACGTGTGTGGCCCGGTACCCGACCGTGGTGCCCGGCGGCACATCCCGGACCAGCACCAGGCGCGCCCGCACCGACGCAACCGCGCGCGGTGGCGGCACGTCCGCCACCCGCGGCGCCGGATGCCCGCCGTACAGAAAGATCCCGGGGCGGACCGCGTCCGCCCGGTACTCCGGCCAGCGCAGCGCCGCAGCGCTGTTCGCCGCGTGCACCAGGAGATCGGACGCGGGGACCGGGAGTTCTACGAGCGCGTCACGAAAACGTTCCCACTGCGTCGCGCTCGCTCGCGGATTCGGCGCGTCCGCACTGTGGAAATGAGTGAAGCACCCCGTCCACCGAACGGCCCGGCCCATCCGTCGGAGCACCGCCGGCGCCCACTGCCCCACTTCGCGCCAGTCGAATCCGCTCCGACCCATTCCCGTGTCCACCTCGACATGGAAATCCAGCGGCTCGCCACCCGCCCGCTCCGCCGCCGCCGCCCACGCATCCAGCCCATCCACCGACGAAATGGACGCCGTCAGCCGATGGGCCGCCGCCACGTCCACGGCCTGCGGCGACATCGGGCCCACAACCAGGACCGGTCGCGTGATGCCATACGATCGCAGCGCTTCTCCCTCCGACGCCGTGGCCACGCCGAAGCCCCACGGCTCCAAGGGGTCCAGCGTGCGGACCACGCCCCGGGCACCCAGTCCGTACGCGTCCGCTTTCACCATCGGGATCACGGCCGTGCCGTACCCCGTGGAGCGCCGGATCGTATCATAGTTTGCGCGCACGGCGTCGAGATCCACCTCGATCCATGCGCGCGCTTCACCGATTGCCATAACACGCAAAGAATGAATAGTATAGGCGCGCCGTGAAGCCCAAGCAATCGGACGCGCTCGAACGCGTCACGGATCTGGTCCGGTTCCTCCGGGCCCGCTGCCCGTGGGATGCCGCGCAGACGCCGCGCTCTCTCATCCCCTATCTCCTGGAAGAGGCCCACGAGTGCGCCGACGCCATCACCGATGGTGATGATGACGCGCTCCGCGCCGAACTGGGCGACCTCCTCCTCAACCTCGCCTTCCAGCTCGTGCTCGCCGACGAGCGCCACGCGTTCGATGCCGATGCCGTGGCCGAGACGGTGATCGAGAAGATGCGACGTCGCCACCCTCACCTCTTCGGGCTCGGCGAGAAGGAGGAGTGGGAAACGCTGAAGGCCAGGGAGCGGGAGGCCGATGCCAGCCTTCTGCACGGGGTGGCCCGGGGGCTGGATCCGCTCAGCAAGGCCCACCGGATCCAGGACCGCGTGGCCGCCGTGGGCTTCGACTGGGCCGATGCCACCGGCGCGTTCGAGAAAGTGGCGGAAGAGCTGGAGGAGGTCCGGGAAGCGATGGCGGCGCTGCGCACCGCGCCTGCGTCGGAGCCGGGCCGGGGGACCACGACGGACGCGCACTCGGCCGCGGACGGCGAGTCTCCGGAGCGGGCGGCGCTGGAAGAGGAGCTGGGCGACCTGCTGTTCGCAGTGGTCAACCTGACCCGTCTGGCCGGATCGCACGCGCTGACGGCGCTGCACTCTGCGAACGCCAAATTCACGCGCAGGTTCGAGGCACTCGAGCGCCTGGCGTCGGAGCGGGGTGTCGAGCTGCGCACCGCCGGTCTGCCGGCGCTCGACGCTCTCTGGGACGAGATCAAGGCCGGAGAAGCGGGGAAGTCCGGAAGCTAGTCCCGGTGCGAGGCCGCCAGTCCGGGCCTACGGATAGAGCCGGTTGATCAGCCTCGGGAACGGGATCAGCTCCCGGATGTGTCTGCGCCCCGTGATGTACGCCACCGTCCGCTCGAGCCCCAGCCCGAAGCCCGAGTGGGGGAATCCACCGTACTTCCGCAGGTCCAGGTACCAGCCGTACGCCTCTTCGGGGAGCTTCTGCTCGCGAATGCGCCCGAGCAGCTTCTCGTAATCGTCCTCGCGCTGGCTGCCGCCAATGATCTCGCCATAGCCCTCCGGGGCGAGCAGGTCGTCGCACAGGACGGTGCGCGGATCGGCCGGGTTCTCCTTCATGTAGAACGCCTTCGCCTGTTTCGGATAGTTGTAGACGAAGACGGGGCGGTCATGCTGCTCGCTGATGGCCGCCTCGTGGGGAGCGCCCAGATCGTCGCCCCATTCGATCGCGTGACCTTCGCGATCGAGGAACTCCACGGCCTCGGTGTAGCTCACGCGCGGGAACGGCGGCTTCACGTTCTCGAGCCTCTTCACATCGCGCTCGAGGGTTTCCAGCTCCTCCGCACAGTTCTCCACCGCCCGCTGCACCAGGTAGGAGACGAATTCCTCCTGGAGCCGCATGTTGTCGTCGGAATCGGCGAACGCCACTTCCGGCTCGCACATCCAGAACTCGGTCAGGTGGCGCCGCGTCTTGGATTTCTCCGCGCGGAACGTCGGGCCGAAGCAGTAGACCTTCCGGAACGCCGCGGCCGCGGCCTCCGCGTAGAGCTGGCCGGTCTGGGCGAGGAAGGCCTTGTCGCCGAAATAGTCGGTTTCGAAGAGCGTGCCCGCGCTCTCGCCAATGGCGCCGGAGAGGATCGGTGTGTCGATGCGGACGAACCCCCGGTCGTAGAAGAAGTCGTGGATCCCTTTCTCGACCTCGTCGCGGACGCGCAGCCCGGCACGCTGCTGCGTCGATCGGAGCCAGAGGTGCCGGTGATCGAGGAGGAATTCGACTCCGTGCTCCTTGGGCTGGATCGGGTACTCGCCGATGGTTTCGGACACCAGCTCCAGCGCGCTCAGTGTCAACTCGTACCCGCCAGGGGCCCGCTCGTCCGCGCGCACGGAGCCGGTCACCCGGATGCTGGACTCCTGCGTCAGGGTGCCGAAGCGCGCCCAGGTGGCTTCGTCCACTTCCTTCCTGGCGACCACGCACTGCACCACGCCCGTGCCGTCCCGCACCACGACGAACCCGATCTTCCCGTGCGAGCGCGTGGTCTCCACCCACCCCGCGACCTCCACGGTCTCGCCCTCGTGGCCCCCGAGCTCCCGCACCTCCACCATCTCTGCCATGGCTCCCCCAGACCTTCGTTCGTGTCGGAGGCGGAAGATGGCTGGTGAAATCCGTCCGCGTCAACGCGGGACCGTGGCGGCACCGCCGTCGACTCCCCCTGCGGCACGGGGGTTGCCTCTTCCTCCGGCCGAACACTCCGCTGACCTGGAGAGAGACCGATTCGCCGCCGCACTGCCCCCGCACCGCCCATAGCCCGCGCCGCCCTGCCCGGACTCCTCCTGGCCCTGCTGCTCGCTCCTCCCCTCCGCGCGCAGGCGCCCGCGGCGCCGGCTCCTGCCGATCGCGGGCCGGAGTTCACGCCATGGGGCGTGGTCTCGTACTTCGCGCGGGCAACCGCCAGCGATACCTGGGCGGTGGCCCGTGCGCCGTTTCACATGGACCGGAACGACCTCATGCTCACGGGCGGGGTGGTGCTGGTGGGCGCGGCGCTGTTCGCCTACGACGAGCCGATCTGGGAGCACGTCCAGGCGCATGCGGACGACCCGCTGTACCGGGGCATGTACAATGTGGCCGACGCCGTGGAGCCGTTCGGGCTGCAGGGCCGGATGAACAAGTACTACGCGGCGGGAACGCTCGCCGGCTACGTCGTGGATGGCGTCTGGCACGACGCCACCATGCGCCACATTTTCGAGGAGCTGATGATCACGAACATCATCTCCACCGTGGGCCGGCGGGTGATCGGGAAGGCCGTGGGGCGGGAGCGGCCGGAGGTCGGCCAGGGCGCCTACGCGTTCCATTTCGGCGGCGGGCTTTCCTTCCCATCCGGGCACGTGGCCAACCTCGCCGCGCTCGCCACCGTGCTCGCCCACCACATCGACTGGTGGCCCGCCTCGGTCGTGCTGTCCGGCCTGGTCGGGACCATGATCGTTCATCGCGTGATCGAGTCCAACCACTGGGCCTCCGACTCCTGGATCGGCGCCTTCTGGGGCTACGGCATCGCGCGGGTGGTGATCGCCCGCCGCGAGGCCGATCACGTTCGCTTCTCCCCCGTGGTCCTGCAGCCGGGCGAAGGGGGCGTCGGCCTGGCCATCTCCGTTCCGACGCCGTTCTGAGTGGCGCTCCGGGGGACTCGCGCCTATCCTGATCGGCGTTCCCCCCAGACCCGGAGATCAGCCATGCGGTTGCGCGGACGCACCCCACCGTCCCCCGCCCTTCTCGTCGTTGCACTCATCACCGCCGCCTGTGGTCACGCGGCTCCCCCCGCCTCGCCCGCACCCGCGGCCGGCGGCTTCGTGGTGGTCGGGGCGCGCGTGGTGGACGGTACCGGAGCGCCCGCGATGCTGTCCGCGGTACGGGTGCGCGGCGACCGGATCACGGACATCGGTGAGCTGACGCCCGGACCGGGCGAGGTGGTGGTGGACGGGTCCGGCCTCGTGCTGGCTCCCGGCTTCATCGATACGCACAGCCACGCCAATGGCGCCCTGCGCCGGCTCCCCGACGCGCTGGGCGCGGTGAGCCAGGGGGTGACCACGGTCGTGGTGGGGCAGGACGGCAGCTCGCCCTACCCGCTGACGGACTTCTTCGATGACGTGGAGCGGACGGGCGTCGCAATCAACGTGGCCGCGTACACCGGCCATGGCACGCTCCGCGAGCAGGTCATGGACGACGATTTTCGCCGACAGGCCTCGCCCGCGGAAGTGGACTCCATGCGCGTGTTGCTGCGCCGCGAGATGGCCGCCGGCGCACTGGGACTCTCCACCGGTCTCGAATACGACCCGGGGATCTACTCCAGCACCCGTGAGGTGGTGTCCCTCGCCCGCGAGGCCGGCGCGGCCGGGGGGCGCTACATCAGCCACATGCGGAGCGAGGATCGTCGCCTGTTCGAAGCCGTGGACGAGCTGATCCGGATCGGGCGTGAAGCGCACATCCCCGTGCAGGTCTCGCACATGAAGCTCGCCATGAAGTCACTCTGGGGGCGGGCGGACGAGCTGCTGGCGCGGCTGGATTCGGCGCGCGCCGAGGGCGTGGATGTGACGGCCGACGTGTACCCGTACACGTACTGGCAGTCCACCATGACCGTGCTCTTCCCCGATCGCGATTTCACCGACCGTGACGCTGCCACATTCGCCCTGGACGAGCTCGTCCCGCCCGAAGGGATGCTGATCGCGCGCTATGAGCCTGAGCCCGCGTACGAGGGTCGGACGCTGGCCGACATCGCCGCATCCAGGAGCGAGGACCCGGTCACCACCTACATGGCGCTGATCGAGCGCGTCGAGCGCGAGCACGGCAGCGAGAGCATAATCGCCACCAGCATGGACGACCACGACGTCGCCCGCCTGCTACAGTGGCGCCACGCGAATGTCGGCTCCGATGGCGGGCTGGATGGAGCCCACCCCCGTGGCTTCGGCACGTTCACCCGTGTGCTGGGCCCCATGGTCCGAAACGGGACGCTCACGCTCGAAGAGGCCGTCCACAAGATGACCGGGCTCTCCGCGGAGCACGTCGGAATCGCGGACCGGGGCGTGATCCGGCCGGGGGCGGCGGCGGACCTGGTCCTCTTCGACCCGGCCACCATCCAGGACCGCGCCACGCCCGCGGACCCGCACGCCGTCAGCGGAGGCGTAACGCGGGTCTGGGTCGCCGGCCGCGAAGTCTACGCACAGGGTGCCACCACGGACGCCCGCCCCGGTCGTGTGATCCGGCGGCCGGGGAGCGCAGCGGCCGTCGGGACCGCGCCCGGCTCGGGCATGGCTGCGGCGGCGCCGGGAGCCGATCTCGGCGGGGCCGCGCGCCTCGGGGCCACCATCGACGCCATCTTCGCCGATTACGACTCCCCGCGGGCCCCGGGCTGCGCGGTGGGGTTGATCGAGAACGGCGCCCTGGCGTTCGCCCGCGGCTACGGCATGGCCGATCTTGAGCACGGCATTCCCCTGTCGCCCCGGTCGGTCTTCCGGATCGGCTCCGTGTCGAAGCAGTTCACCGCGGCCGCCACCGTGCTGCTCGCCCAGGACGGCGAGCTCTCGCTGGACCACCCGCTGCGCGAGTACCTGCCCGAGCTGCCGGACTTCGGCCCGCGCTTCACGGTCCGGTCCCTCCTCAATCATACCAGCGGCGTACGGGACTATCTCACGCTCATGACCCTGGCGGGGTACCGCGAGCAGGACTGGTACTCGGACGCCAATGTCATGGCCATGCTCGCTCGCCAGAGCGCGCCCAACTTCGAGCCCGGCTCCGAGCACCTCTACAGCAACTCGGGCTATTTCCTCCTCTCGCAGCTGGTGAAGCGGGTCACGGGTGAGACGCTGGCGGAGTTCGCCCGCCGGCGGCTGTTCTCGCCGCTGGACATGCGGCACACCCGCTACCAGGACGACCCCGCTTCCATCGTGCCCGACCGGGCCATCGGCTACGCCCCCGCGGACGAGGGGGGCTTCCGCATCAGCATGACCACACTGCCCATGGTGGGCGACGGAGGGATCTTCACCTCCATCAGCGATCTCCTGGCGTGGGACCGCAACCTCGACGCGGGCGCGGCGGCGGGCGGGCCGTCGTTCGCAGCGGAAATGGTCCGCCGCGGCGTGCTCAGCTCCGGCGACACACTGGACTACGCCCTCGGGCTGGAGCACGGGAGCCAGCGCGGCCTTCACACCGTCTCCCACGGCGGCGCGTTCGTGGGCTTCCGCGCCGCATCGCTGCGCTACCCCGAAGAGGGCGTCGCCGTGTACACGCTCTGCAACCGCGCGGACGCCGACCCGATGGAGCGCAGCCTGCGCGTGGGCGAGGCGGCGCTCGCGGACCGCATGCGCCCGCCGGAGCCCCGGACGGCGGAGAGGAACGGCCGGAGCGGCGCCCTGGCCGCCGACACCATGGAGCTGCCGCTGGAGACCCTTGCAGCCTACGCCGGCGTCTACCACTCGGACGAGCTGGGCGCCGACTATCGCATCCGGGTGGCCCGCGGCGAGCTCATCCTCGAGGTCGGCAACGAGCTCGATGGCCCGCTCGCGGCCACCGCACCAGACGCGTTCCGGCGCGGCCCGCTGGTGCTCCGCTTCTTCCGGCAGCAGGACGCTCCCGCCGGGTTCGAAATGGACGCGGGGCGCGTGCGCGGGATCCGCTTCCGGCGCCTCGCACCGTAGCGCGGGCGCCGGAAGCAGCCTTCTCCGGCCCCGCCGCGTCAGTCCACGAGCGCCCGCGCCGGGTCCACCGATGCCGCGCGGTGGGCTGGCGGGGCTACGGCCGCCAGCGAGACCAGCAGCAGGAGCACGGCCGTCGCCCCGTACGTGAGCGGGTCCACGGGCGAGAGACCGAAAAAGAGCGAGCGCACCACTACCGCGCCCGCCGCCGCGGCTGCACCCCCGACGCACAGACCCACCACCACAGGGCCGAGCGCCTGCCGCGCCACCATGCGCAGCACGGCGGCCCGGTCCGCGCCCAGCGCCACACGCACGCCGATCTCCCGCGTGCGGCGCGCCACGGAGTACGACACGACGCCATAGAGACCCGTGAGCGCCAGAACCAGCGCGATTCCGCCCAGGCCCGCCATGGCCCGGGCCAGGAGCGACCAGTTCAGCAGCTGGCGCCGACGCACCTGCGACGCCGTTTCCACCCGCTGCAGCGGGAGCGCGGGATCGAGCTGGCGCACCACGTCCCGAACCGCGCGCACGGCCGACTCCGGGCTGCCTCCCGCGCGGACATAGAGCGTGGCCGCGGAAGACGTCCGACCATCGAACGGCAGATACAGCACCGGGGCCGGCGCATCCTGAAGCCGGGGCCGCACATCCTCCACCACCGCCGTCACGCGAATGGTGCGCTCCACCGCGCCCTCTCGCACGCGGAGCGTTTGGCCCAGCGGAGCCCCACCCGGGAAATAGCGGTCGGCGGCGGTCCGGCTCAATGCCACCGCGTCGCCGCGCCAGGCGCCGGGCTGGGCGCCGACGCTGCCCGACAGGACGGGCACACCCGCGGCGCCGAACCAGCGGGCTCCCACGTGGGCAACGGACACCGGCGCGGCGCGCTCCATCTCCCCGCCGCCAGCCGATGCGCGCGCGGACGGGAATCCTTCCAGGAGCGGAAGCTCCGAGAAGCCCGCCTCACGCACATCCGGCAGGCTGCGCGTGGCGGCCAGCAGGTCGGTAAGGAGAGCGCGGCTGCGGCCGGCGTCGTAGCCCAGGACGGAGGGGTCCAGCGTGAACAGGACCAGTCCGTCCTCGTCCACACCGCTGGCCAGGGACATGCCCCTCCCCACGCTGCGGACGAACAGCCCTGATCCGACCAGCAGGAGCACGGAGACGGCCACCTGCACGGCCACCAGACCGTTCCGGAGCCGGACCGCGTCCACTCCATCCGTGCTCCGGCCCGCCGCCGCCAGCGCCCCGGCGGCACCGGCGCGCGCGGCCCGGAGCGCCGGGACCGCGCCCGCCAGAAGGCCCACCCCCACGGCTGCGGCGAGCGCGAACCCGAACACGCGATAGTCCAGTGGAACGTCCGACACCAGGCGGATGGAGAAAGCCGCCGCCAGCTGGCGTGACCAGAACGCCATGATCAGCCCCAGCGCCCCCGCCGCCAGCGCCATCAGCACGCTCTCCAGCAGAACCCGCCGCCGCAGCATGGACGCGCGCGCTCCCAGGGCCGCGCGCACCGCCATCTCCCGCGTTCGATCGGCCGTTCGCGCCAGCATCGCGCTCGCCGCGTTCGCCGCCGCCATGATCAGCACCAGGAGCGGCACGATGAGGAACGCGGCGATCGTCACCGCCGGCCGCCAGTCGCCTGCGCCCGGGCCGAAGACGAGATCGCCACGGAAGAGCCTGGCTCCGCGCCTCGCCTCGGGTGAGCCGCGCTCCAGCGCCGCCGCCAACACCGGCAGCGCCGCACCGAGTCGCTCCCGCGTCACACCCGGCGCCAGCCTGGCCGCCACCCTCAGCCAGCGGGCCTCCCCCACGGCTTCCCCGCCCCGAGCCCAGCTCGGGCGCGCCCACGCGGCCGTACCCATGGGCAGCCACACGGACGGGCTGCCACGCTCCCCTTCCAGGACATCCCCGGGCGTCATGCCCGTGAACGCCTCGGGCGCAACACCCACCACGCTCACAGCCCGACCGTTCACCCGGATGAGCCGCCCCACGGCGGCCTCCCCACCCAGCTGCTCCTGCCAGAACCGCCACGACACCACCGCCGTGGCCGCCCCGGGCTCGCCCTCCTCGGATACGAAGAATCGACCGGCCGCCGGCCGCGTGCCCAGCGTTTCGAAGTAGTTCGGTACCACCACTTCGGCCGTCGCCACGAACGGGTCCCCCGACGTCTCCACCGAGACCTCCGTCGGGCCCGCCGCCGTCACGGACGCGAACAGGTCGCCCCGATCCCCGACCACCGCCACGTCGGACAGGCCGAACAACCCCGGAAACGACCCGCCTTCCAGCGCCATCCCCAGCGAGACCACTCGGTCCTGCTCAACCACTCCCACCAGGTCCCGCAGCGCCATGGCGTTCAGCACACTGAACACCGTGGTGACCACCCCGCTCGCCACCGCAAGTGACAGCACCGCCGTGGCCGTCAGCCCCGGTGTCTTCCTGAGCGATCGTGCCGCCTGCCCCAGCTCCCTCCGCCATTCGATCATCGGAGCCTGTCCGCCGCGCAAGTGATGTTCACCCCCCGCGCCCTACGGCGGCCGGGCGCCCCTGGTTTCGCCCGTGCCTCATCCTTTTCCGTCATGAAACATCCTCACCTCACGCACGTACCGTTGTCCATGGCGTGATGATGTCGTAGAGTCCCGTCATCCCCGCCGGAGCCCGGCTTCGGCGCCCATCGAACGGAAAAGTGAACCATGATGAAGAACCGGATGGCCGGTCCCACGCGAAGGACCGGACTGCTGCTGCTCATTCCCGCGCTCGGCGCGTGCGCCGGCGGGAGCACCCCCGAAGCGCCAGGGCCGGAGGCGGTGTCCCCTGAAGCCGCGATGCACCAGGCGGTGACGACGATCACGGCGGCCGACATGGGCGCGCGGATCGGGGCGCTGGCGGACGACTCCATGCGAGGCCGGGACACGCCGAGTCCTGAGCTGGAGAAGGCGGCCGTGTACCTGTCGAACGAATTCCGCTCGCTCGGGCTGAAGCCCGCGGGTGATGACGGGACGTACATCCAGCGGTACGACTACAAGGTGTCCAAGCTCGAGCCGGCGGCGACGTCGGTGTCGGTGCAGGGAGGCGCATCCAGCGGCCTGGAATACGGGAAGGACTACTTCCTGGTCCCATCTCCGCAGGCGGCGCGGGAAGGGAGCCCCTACTACGCTGGCGTGGCAGGAGCGGGCGTGCAGATACCTGCGGAAGCCCGCGGCGGGATCATCGTCTTCGACCACCCGGTGGCGGAGCTCGGGCAGGCATGGCAGCAGAAGCTGATGTCCGCGCTCCAGGCCACGATGACGTCGGGGGCGGCGGGCATGATCGCCATCCTGGACCCGGCGTTCCAGGCGGACCAGGTGGCCATGCTGGCTTCCATGACGGCGCAGCAGCGAGCGCCGTTCCCGATCGTGGGGATCACGGAAGAGGCGGCCCGAAGGCTGTTTGCCGCGGCGGGTGTCGATATCGATGCCGTCCGGACGGCCGGCGTGCCTGCGGCCATGGGAAACGCGGTCCTCGAGATCCGGTCGGCGCAGAGCGAGACCACGCACCGGCCGCCGAATGTGGTGGCGGTGCTGCCCGGCTCGGATCCGGCGCTGGCGGGGACGTACGTGGTGATCTCCGCCCATTTCGACCATGTGGGCGTGGGCTCGCCGAACGAGGCGGGAGACTCCATCTACAACGGGGCGGATGACGACGCTTCCGGGACGGCCGCGGTCCTGGAGATCGCGGAAGCGTTCGCGTCTCTGCCGAAGGCGCCCGCCCGCTCGGTGCTGTTCCTGGCGGTGAGCGGGGAGGAGAAGGGGCTGCTCGGGTCGATGGCGTTCGCCAAGAACCCGACGGTCCCCATGGATTCCGTGGTGGCCGACGTCAACATGGACATGATCGGCCGGAATGCCCGGGACACGGTGATCGGTATCGGCCAGGAGTACTCCTCGCTGGCCGACGTGCTGGCCGAGATCACCGGCCATCACCCGGAGCTGGGGCTGAACGTGATCCTGGATCCGAAGCCGGAGGAGATGTTCTTCTTCCGGAGTGATCAGCTGGCGTTCATCAAGGAGGGCGTGCCGGCGGTGTTCTTCACCACGGGCGAGCACCCCGACTACCACAAGCCGAGCGACGATCCGGCCTCCATCGACAACGACAAGGCCGCTCGCGTGACCCGGCTCGGCTTCCTGCTGGCCGCCCACATCGCCCAGGACCCGGAGCGCCCGGCGTGGACGCCGGAAGGGAAGCAGAAGGTGGACGAGATGCTGGCCCGCTCGCCCTTCTGAGCCCCGCACCGCCCGCGCGATGGAATGGAGGCCCCGGCGAGCATGCTCGCCGGGGCCTTCGGCTGCCCGCACGGACGCCGCGGTACCGGGGTGGCCCGCGGGAAATCAATTCGCGCGGGGTTTATCCCACCTCGTACATGGCCGCGCGCTCGCCGTACGTGCGCTCCAGCGTTTCGCGCAGCAATGGGTTGCGCCGCAGCTCCGGATCCGCGGCCACGCTGCCGCGGGCATCTTCCCTGGCCCGCACCAGCAGGTCCTCGTCTCGCTCGATGTCGAAGAAGTGGAAGTCGGGGAGCCCGTGCTGGCGGGCGCCGAACAGGTCGCCCATGCCGCGCAGCCGGAGGTCCGCCCGTGCGATCTCGAACCCGTCGTCGCTCCGCTCCAGGATGCGGAGCCGCTCCATGGTCTCGGGACTGCCGGACCCCATGAGGACGCAGTAGGACTGGCTCGCATCGCGCCCCACGCGGCCACGGAGCTGATGGAGCTGGCTGAGGCCGAACCGCTCCGCGTGCTCGACCACCATCACCGTGGCGTTGGGGACATCGATCCCCACTTCCACCACCGTGGTGGCGACCAGGACATGGATTTCGCCGGCCAGGAACCGCCGCATCATGGCGTCCTTCTCGTCCGCTTTCATCTGGCCGTGCAACAGCCCGACGGAAAGGTCCGGGAACACTTCCGCGCTCAGCCGCTCGTACTCGGCCGTGGCGGCCTTGAGATCGATCTTCTCCGACTCCTCCACCAGGGGATAGACCACGTACGCCTGGCGGCCGGCTTCGACCTGCTCCCGTATGAACTCCATCACGTTCGCGCGCGCCGATTCGGGGCGCAGCGCCGTGCGGATCGGACGGCGCCCCGCCGGCTTCTCATCCAGGAGGCTCACGTCCAGGTCGCCGTAGAGCGTGAGCGCCAGGCTGCGCGGGATCGGCGTGGCGGACATGACCAGGACGTCCGGGTCCTGTCCCTGCTCCGCCAGCGCTTTCCGCTGGCGCACGCCGAACCGATGCTGTTCGTCCACCACCACGAGCCCGAGGCGGCGGAACCTCGCACCCTCCTGGATCAGGGCGTGGGTCCCGACAACCAGGGCCGCGCGGCCGCTCTCCATCCCCTGCAGCGCGTGCTGCCGGGCCTTCCCCTTCACGGACCCCGTGAGCAGCACGACGTCGACCCCGAGCGATGTGGTCAGCGCCCGCAGCGTGGAATGGTGCTGCTCGGCCAGCAGCTCGGTGGGTGCCATGAGCGCGGCCTGGTGCTCTGACTCCGCGGCCAGGAGCATGGCGAACAGGGCGACGACGGTCTTCCCCGCCCCGACGTCGCCCTGGAGCATCCGGTTCATGCGACGCGGCGCGGTCATGTCGCCCAGGATCTCGCGGATGGCGCGCTTCTGGGCCTCCGTCAGCTGGAACGGCAGGTGGTCGTACAGCGGGCGGATCAAGCGGTCCGTGCGCGCGAAGGCGATGCCGGGGCGCTCGCGGGTGGCCGCGTGGTGGGAGCGGGCGTGCAGGAGCTGGAGGAAGAACAGCTCCTCGTAGGCCATGCGTCGGCGCGCCCGCTCGGCCGCGTCGAGGGACGCGGGGCGGTGCAGCGTGACGAGGGCCGTGGCCAGGCCGGGGAGGCCGCGCTCCTTCAGCCAGCGGGCATCGAACGGGTCCTCCAGCGCGGGGAGCAGGCGGTCCAGGTTCGCGTCGATGATGTTGCGCAGCATGCGCTGCGACAGCCCCTCCGTACTCGGGTAGATCGGGAGCACGCGTCCCCCTTCGGGCGTGTCTTCGCGATCCAGTGTGACGTACTCGCGCGGCTGCATCTGGCGGCCGTGGAAGAACCGCACGGGGCCGGTGACCAGCAGGCGGTCGCCCTTGTGGATGCTGCGGTCGAGGAACGGCTGACCCGGCCAGGAGCATTCGATCAGGCCGGACGGATCCCGGAGCACGGCCTGGAAGATTCGCAGTCCCTTCCGCGTGGGGAGCACGCCCTTGCTCACCACTTCCCCGATCACCGTGGCGTCCATCCCCACTTCCAGCGACCCGATGGACGCCACGGTGCTGGCGTCCTCATAGCGCCGGGGGACGTGGTAGAGCAGGTCGCGGGCCGTGCGAATGCCGAGGCGGTCCAGCTGCTCCGCGCGGCGGGGGCCGACGCCCTTGAGGTATTGCGCCGGCCGATCCAGCATGAATGCGTTCGCAGTGGTCACGGTGCCCCGGTGTCTCTGTGGGCCGGCGAGTCCGGCGTGGCGGACGGAGGGCCTCCTACGTTTCCAGCACCTGCCGGCTGAACGCCCGGGGATCGAAGGACTCCAGGTCGCCTGCGTCCTCCCCCGTTCCCACGAGCTTCACCGGGAGGTCGAACTGCTCCTTCAGCGCCACGACCACCCCGCCCTTGGCCGTGCTGTCCAGCTTCGCCAGGATCAATCCGCTTAGCTCGAGCGAGCGGCTGAACTCCTCCGCCTGGCGGATCGCGTTCTGCCCCACAGTGGCATCGAGCACCAGCAGCGTCTCGTGCGGCGCGCCCTCCACCTTCCGGGCCAGCACGCGCCCGACCTTCGACAGCTCCTGCATCAGGTCTCCCTGTGTGTGCAGCCGCCCGGCCGTATCCACGATGACCGTGTCGCAGCCCCGGCTGCGGGCGGCGTCCACGGCGTCGAAGGCCACCGAGGCGGGATCCGCGCCCGGCCGTGCCCCGACGAACTCGGAGCCGGTGCGCTCCGCCCAGATCCGGAGCTGGTCGATCGCCCCCGCGCGGAACGTGTCCCCGGCGGCGAGCAGCACCCGGCGCCGGTCCCGCGCCAGGCGCTGGGCGAGCTTCCCGATGCTCGTGGTCTTGCCCACGCCGTTCACACCCACCACCAGCACCACCGCCAGCTCACCCGCGGCCGGGAGCCGCAGCGAGCGGTCCGTCTGGCCGGAGTCCAGGATCCGCTGGATCTCCGCTTCCACCGCGTGCCGGAACTCGGCCTCCGTTGTCACCTTTCCAGTGCGCGTCAGGTCCTCGACGTGGTCCACCAGCCGCACCGTGGCCTTCACCCCGAAATCGCTCGCCAGCAGAAGGTCTTCCAGTCGCTCCAGTGCGTCGTGATCCAGCCCGCCGCGCATCACCACGCCCACATCTGTCAGCGCGATCTCCTTCACGCGCTGCCACAGCGACTTCTTCTCTTCACCCGTTCTGAACAACCTGGACTTCGCCACGTACCTCCCCTTCGGTTCTCCCCATCTCCATGTCCGTGCAGGCCCCAGCGCCAATGCAGCACCCGCTCTGCACTCGACAGCATGACCGGCGCCACGCACGGCCGCGGCTGCGCGTGCACCCCTGGGAAGGCGTACAGCATCCAGGCCGTGCGGTCCAGGGCCATCCGGGACGGGAACGTGCGAGCGAGCGACGCCGCACGCCAGGGGGCGTCGTCGGAGCTGCGAGGAGTGAACGGCCGGGAAGCTCAGTTGGCTGAAGGCGAGCCCGGCGATGCGGTGTCGGCAGCCAGCTTGGTCCCCTCCGGGGCTGGCCCGGAAAGGGCGGCCAGGACCCGCATGCGGTCCGCGACAAGGGTGTCGAAGGCCGCCCTGTATTCCCTGGCCACTGGCGGCGCCGACGGCAGTCGCACCTTGCGCGGGTCGGTGGGGTTTCCGGACAGGCGCATCTCGTAATGGACGTGCGGGCCGGTGGCGAGGCCGGTGGCGCCGGCGTAGCCGATCACCTGCCCCTGTTTCACGTGCGCCCCCTTCCGGATGCCCTTGGCGAAGCGACTCATGTGCCCGTAGCGCGTCTCATAGCCGTTGCCATGATTGATCCGCACCAGGTTTCCGTAGCCGCCGTCCCACGCCGCCCAGACCACCGTCCCATCGGCCGTGCTCTTCACGGGCGTGCCGCGTGCCGCACCGAAATCGGTGCCCAGATGGGGGCGGCTCCGCTTGAGGACGGGATGGTAGCGGTTCCGGGAGAAATTCGACGTGATGCGGGGGAAGTCCACCGGATACCGGAGAAAGGCGAGCCGAAGCGACCGGCCATCGGGCCGGAAGTAGTCACCGCCGTCGCCACGGGGATCGAAGTGGATCGCCTCCAGATCACGATCGTGGCTCTGGATGTCGGCGATCAGCACCCGCGAGGCGCGGGAGGTGCCATCAGGACGCGCCTCCCTCTCGAACACCACGCGGAAAGCGTCGCCGGGTTGCATGTCGTGCGCGAAATCGATTTCCCAGCCGTAGATATGGGCCAGGCTCCAGACCATCCCCTCCCGTTCCTTCAGCGGTAGATCGAGCCCGGGATTGTTCACGATCTCCGAGTAGATGCTGCCGCCGTCGCCCAGGACGCCCGCGATCGCCACGGTGTCCACGGTGACGGGCGTCAGCAGGAGCCGCCCCGTCCATCCCAGGGCGCTCCGCTCCAGACGCACGGTGCTGTCGGCGTTCAGCCAGACATCTACCGCCCTCGGCGTCTGGTCATCGGCCGAGCGGTGCACCACCACGGGGGTGTTCACCCGCACTCGCCGCGGGTCCATCTGCTCCCGCACGGCCAGGAGCAGCTCGGCCAGGTCCGCGGACAGCCCTGAGCGCCCGAAAACCTCCGACAGCGTCTCGCCTCGCTGGACCACCTGTCTGGCCAGCACTTCCGCCGCCGGCGCGTCCATGACCGGCAGCAACGGCGCCGTGAACGCGGGATCGACCGCGGGGGAAGGGCGCACAACCACGAACCCGGCGCCCAGAAGCCCCAGCAGCCCGAGCAGAATCACTCGGATCCGTATCTTCATCAATACCTCGCGATCCCCGCGATCTAGTCCATCTGGCGACGAATGAATGTCGGAATGTCTAGGTCCGATAGCTCGTGTTTCGCAAGGGGGCGCTCCGGCGGACGTGGGAACGGCAGCGCTTCTGCATAGCTGCTGTCGACCGATCCGCTGCGGGGAGGCGACGGCGGGGACACCGGCCGTTCGTGCTGAGTTCGGCTCTCCCGCGGCTCCGGGGCGTGGCGCGGCTCGCGTGCTTCGCGGCCGTAGCCACCCGTCGAGGCAACCGGGCCATCGTGCGTCGCATAACCGCCACCCACGGCCGCGTATGCGCCGCTGGCGTAGGCGGTGACGCCGCCGGCGGCGGCCATCTGACGCTCACGCCCGAAAGCGGGCCGGATCACCCCGTTGACACGCTCTTCCTCCGTCACCAGCCCGGTGGCGATGACGGTGACCCGGACTTCACCCTCCAGCTCCGGCGCGTGCACCGCTCCGAAGATGATCTCCGCTTCCTCGCCCGCGCCCTCCTGGATGATCGAGGCGATGGTCGTCACCTCGTCGATGGTCAGGTCCATTCCGCCGGTGATGTTGATGAGCACGCCCTGCGCTCCGTTGATGGACACGTTGTCCAGCAGCGGACTGGAGATCGCCTCCTGGGCGGCATCCACCGCGCGGTTCTCTCCCTGCCCGTACCCCGTGCCCATGAGCGCCGGCCCTCGGCTGGCCATGACCGTCCGCACGTCGGCGAAGTCCACGTTCACTTCACCCGTGACGTGGATGAGGTCGCTGATCCCGCGCGTGGCGTGCAGCAGCACTTCGTCCGCCTTCTTCAGCGCGTCGCGGAAGGACGTCCCCTTCCCCACTACGCTCAGCAGGCGCTCGTTGGGCACGACGATCACGGTATCCGCGGTGCGCCGCAGCTCGGCCAGCCCCTGCTCCGCCTGGCGCATCCGCTTCTTGCCCTCGAAGAGGAACGGGCGCGTGACCACGCCGATCGTGAGCGCGCCCATCTCCCGCGCCATCTCCGCAATGATCGGCGCGGCGCCCGTCCCGGTGCCGCCGCCCATCCCTGCCGTCACGAACACCAGGTCCGCGCTCTCCAGGACGCGGCGCACCTCGTCGCGGCTTTCCTCCATCGCCTGCCGCCCGATCTCGGGGCGCGCGCCGGCGCCCAGTCCGCGCGTCAGCTTCTTTCCGATCTGGATCTTCAGCTGCGACTTCGAATGCTTCAGCGCCTGCGCGTCCGTGTTGACGCTGATGAAGTCCACGCCCTCCAGGTCCTCGTCGATCATGCGGTTCACGGCGTTGCCGCCGCCACCGCCGACCCCCACGACCTTCATGTGCGCGTTCCGAGCAGCGGCTTCCTCGAACTCGAAGATCATCATCGTCAACCCTCCCTTGGGTCCGTGGGGAGCGGGGCCGCATCGCCCGTCACTCCTCGTGAACACTCATTCCCGTCCTCACGCCAGCTCTCCGGGCGGCGACGCCGGCAGGCGCCCCACCCATCTATCCCGCTGAAGGCCTCCGCCCTCATCGTTTCCAGCCGCGGCACCGCAGGCGCCACCCGCGCTCGTGCAATCAGAAGAATTCCCGCAGCCAGGCGAACACCTGGCCCACCACGCCGGGCATTCCGCCGCCTGTGGCCAGACGCGACTCGGCGCCGAACAGCGCGAGTCCGGTGGCCGTGGCGAAACGCTGCTTGCGCACGGCGTCCGCCAGGCCGCCCAGCCCGGCCCCCGGCACGCCCACCCTCGCGGGCATGCCGAACACGTGATGCGCCAGGTCCACGGCGCCGAGCAGCTCTGACCCGCCACCCGTCAGCACCACGCCGGCGCCCAGCTCTTCCGCCTGGCCCGCCCGCTCCAGCTCGGTGGAGACGAGCTCCAGGATCTCGTCGAGACGCTGCTCGATGATGTGGGCGATGAGCTCGCGGGCGATCTCGCGGCGCGTCCCCGGGTTCGGTCCCGGCAGATCCACGGTCTCGCGCGGGTCCACCATCTGTGCGGAAGCGACGCCGTGCTGCTCCTTCGCCCGCTCCGCCTCCGCGAACGGGATCGAGAGACCCTTCACCAGGTCGTTGGTGATCGCGGCGCTGCCCCAGGGGATCGTGGCCAGGTGCTCGGTCTTGCTGTCCCGGAACACGGCCAGCTCGGTGGTGCCCGCGCCCAGGTCGACCAGCGCCACGCCCACTTCACGCTCGTCCTCCGCCAGCACCGCCCGTGCATCCGCCAGGGGCTCGTGGACGAACGCCTCCACCTTGTAGCCGGCTCGGCTGACCGCCTTGCGCAGGTTCGCGGTGGCCGTGCCGCTGCACGTGATGATGTAGACTTCGGCTTCGAGCCGGGTGCCGGCCATCCCCACCGGGTCCCGGATCTCCGCCTGCCCATCCACGCGGTACTCCTGCGGCAGCACGTGCAGCACCTCACGGTCGCTCGGCACCACCACCGCCCGGGCCACTTCGTGTACCCGCTCCACGTCCCCCGGCCCGATCTCGCCGCCCCCCACCGCCACCACGCCCGTGGAGACATTGGCGTCAATGTGGTTGCCCGCGATCCCGACGAAGACGCGATCGGCGCGCACGCCGGCCATGAGCTCGGCCTCCTTCATGGCCGTGCGCACCGATTCCGTGGTCTCCTCCAGATCCGTGACCACGTCGCGACGGATGCCGCCGGTGCGCGACTGCCCGACGCCCAGGATCCGGTGCACCGGGGCACGCTCCTCCTCGACGCTGACTTCCAGCAGCACCGCGCAGGTCTTGGTGGAGCCGATATCCAGACCGGCGACAACGAACGTGCTCATCTTCAGCTCATGGGTGTGGAGAGGAACGAAACCACTACCTGGTCGCGGAACCGGACGTCGATCCGGCGCACACCACCGAGGTCGCCCCGCGCGGCGAGATCGGCGTAGGCCAGGCGCAGCTGGTTGAGCTGGGCCTCGCTGGGGACCAGCGGGAGCAGCGCCTCGGCCCGCTCGCCGCGGAACAGGACCCGCAGCGCGCCGGGCAGTACCTCGATCATGGAGATGCGTTCGGCGAACTCCGGCGCCCGCTGCTCGACCCAGTGGAGCGCCGCGATCGCCGCCGCGGCCTGAGGGCCGGCCAGACTGTCGTGCGCGACCGACACGCCGAGCAGGATCGGCAGGTCCACGGCCGAGCGCACCGGGTCCATGGCCAGGATCCGGCCCCCCGCGTCCACGGCTTTCAGGTCGTCCGCGGCCACGAGGGCCACCGGTTCCACTTCCCTGACCTCCAGCACCACGGTTCCCGGCAGCCGGCGGTGCGTCCGGGCGTCGCGCACCATGGGGAGTCGCAGCATGCCCGCGCGCCACGCGTCGGCGTCATCGAAGACGCTGGAGGCGCTGTCGATCCCGGACGCCCGCACCACTGCGTACGGCTCCACGTATCGCGTACCGGCCACCTCCACACGCTCCACCCGGAACGCGCCCACGTGCCGCAGACCCCGCGGAGCCAGCCACGCCAGTGCGCCGGCGAGAGCGAGCCCGGCCGCCACGACGCCGAAGCGCGCGAATTGCCGCGCCGCCGCACGGATCCTCATGTCCCGGCCTCCTCCAGCCGACGGGCCAGCGCGTGGGCGTGGTCCGTGATGTCGCCGGCGCCCATGAGCAGGCAGACATCACCGGCGGCCAGCGCCTGCGCCAGCGCGTCCTCGAGCCCGGTGATCTCCGGCCGGTACGTCGTCGCCCCGACGCCCGCCTGCCGCGCCGCCGTGGCCACCAGCTCACCCGTGACCCCTTCGATCGGCGACTCCCGGGCCGGGTACACGTCCGTGACCCAGACCTCGTCCGCGGCCGCAAGTGCGCTGCCGAATGCCCGCCAGTGTTCGCGCGTCCGGCTGTAGAGGTGTGGCTGGAACACTGCCACCAGCCGCCGACCGCCGAAGCGCGCGCGCGCGGCCGACATCGTCGCCGCCACTTCCGTTGGGTGATGCGCGTAATCGTCGATGACCGTCACACCGCCGGCGTCCGTCAGCCGCTCGAAGCGACGCTCCACGCCGGCGAAGTGCGCCAGGCCACGGCGGACCAGCTCGGGATCCGCACCGAGGTGCTGCGCCGCGGCGAGCGCGCCGAGAGCGTTCCGGATGTTGTGAGCCCCGGGAGCGGCCACGGTGAAGTCGCCCTCGGACCGGCCCGAGCGGGTCACATGGAAGTGCGTGGTGCCGCCAACCAGCTCCAGCCGGTCCGCGCTCAGCATCGCCCCCGGGCCGAGACCGAACGTCAGGACTCGCTCCGCGGGAAGGCGCTCCGCCAGTGCGGCGACGCCGGGGTCGTCCGTGCAAAGCGCGATCAGGCCGGTGTCGGGGACGGGCTCGAGAAACGCCAGGAACGCGTCATGGAGCGCGTCCAGGTCCCCGTAGATCTCCATGTGGTCCGGCTCGATGGTGGTGACCACCGCCACATCCGGACGGAGCGAAAGGAAGGAGCGGTCGTACTCATCCGCCTCGACCACGAAGAGGGGTCCGCCCGCGCGGAGCCCGCCACCCCAGCCGGGGAGCCTTCCACCGACGAACGCCGTGGGGTCCATGCCCGCTTCTTCGAGCAGCGTAGCGATCATGGCCGTGGTGGTGGTCTTCCCGTGCGTCCCTGCCACGGCCACCACCCTGCCACGGTTCACCAGCGCGCCCAGGGCGGCCGCCCGCTTGAGCACGGGGATCCCCCGTTCCGCCGCGGCCGCCAGCTCCTCGTGCTCGGCGGGCACCGCCGCGGTGGTCACGAGCGCCGCCGCGCCCTCCACGTGCGCGGGGTCGTGCCCCTCGACGACGGCAAGCCCCAGGGACCGGAGCGCCGGCGGGATCCCGGCCGGACGCGCGTCGCACCCCGTGGCCTTGCCACCGGAGCGCAGCACGTATTCGGCGAGCGACGCCATCCCGGCACCGCACACGCCCATGAAATGGATCGGCGCCCGGCGGGCCAGGCCGAGCAGGTCCAGCTCCGCCGCCCTGGAGGCCGTGAGGAAGGGCGTCGCGCTCACGAGCCCTCCACGATCCGCAGCAGGTCCGCCGCGATCTCCGCGGCCGCGTCCGGCCGCGCCCGCTGGCGCGCTCGCCTCGTCATTCGCGCACGCAGCCCCTCGTCGCCCGCCATCTCCGAGACGGCGGCCCAGAGCCGCTCCGGCGTGGCGCGGAACTCGGGGAGCGCCCGGGCAGCGCCGAACGCGTCCAGCGCCCGCGCGTTGTGCGTCTGGTGGTCGGCGGCGGCCGTGGGCAGCGGCACCAGGATCGCCGGGATCCCCCAGGCCAGCAATTCGGCGGTGGCCATGGCGCCCGCCCGCGAAATGGCGAGGTCGGCGGCGGCCAGCGCCTTCGCCATGTCGTCGATGTAGCCGAGCGTACGGACCCAGCTCTCCTGCCCGAGCGCGGTGACCCGGTCGCGCACGCCTTCGATGTGCGCCGGCCCCGTCGCCCACAGGATCTCCAGCGACGGCGGGCGCTGCAGCGTCCCCGCGGCCACACTGTCCAGCGCCGCCAGCAGGGCTTCGTTCACGGCCCTGGCTCCCTGGCTCCCGCCCACGACCAGGAGCACCATGGCGTCCGGCGAAAGGTCGAACGCGGACCGGGCCTCCGCGCGGTCGATGCCGAGATCCGGCACCTGGATCGGGTTGCCGTGCTCGTGCACTTCCGTGCGCCGCCCCGGGCGCAGCCGGTCCGCCGCCTCCGGGAATCCGAGGTGGACCTGCCGGGCGTAGCGGCTGAGCAACCGCGTCGTGAGTCCCGGATAGGAGTTCTGCTCCTGGAGCGCGATGGGAACCCCGGTCAGGAGCGCCCACGCGCACGCGGGACCGCTGGCGTAGCCGCCCGTGCCCACCACGAGCTGCGGCCGGAACGTGGCCGTGAGCCGCGCCAGCCCCAGAACGCTGCCGAGCATCGACGGCAGGAGCCGCCAGTTCCGCCACGGCCGCTCCCGGCGGATCGGCTCGAACGGAAGCAGACGGTGCGGCACCCCTCGGGCCGGAAGAACGCGCGATTCCACCCCGCGGCGCGCTCCCACGAACAGGGTGGCCGCCTCCGGGCGGAGAGCGCGGACCGCCGCGGCAATGTTCAGCGCCGGATACAGGTGGCCGCCCGTGCCGCCGCCCGCGAACAGGATCCGGGCGCTCACCGGCTCCCCCCTCGCGCCCGGGCCAGCGCACGGTCGCGGCGGTCGCTGACGCGGGCGATGCTGATGAGGATCCCCACCGCGGTCAGGCTCACGATGAGGCTGGAGCGGCCATACGAGAGGAACGGCAGCGTCACGCCCGTGGGCGGAACGAGCGCCAGATTCACGGCCATGTGCATGAAGCCCTGGATCACGATCAGGTTCGTGACTCCCAGCGCCAGCAGGAAGCCGAACAGGTCGGACGCGCCCCGGGCAATGCGGTAGCCGATGAGTGCGAACGCGACGAACAGCAACACCAGCCCCGCCACCCCGAGGTAGCCCCACTCCTCGCCCGTCATGGCCAGGATGAAATCGTTGTGCGGCTCCGGGAGGAAGCCGAACTTCTGCATCCCGCGGCCGAACCCGCGCCCCAGCAGGCCGCCGCTCCCCAGCGCGATCAGCGACTGGTGGATCTGGTAGCTCAGGTTCGACACGTCGCCGTGCGGGTCCAGGAACGCTTTCACCCGCGCCACGCGGTAGCCCACGTGCGCCACCTGCGACCACACCAGCGGGAGCGCCGCGGCACCCACCACAACGAAGTGGCCGGGGCGCGCACCGCCTGCATACGCCACCAGGCAGGCCAGCATCAGGGTGAGCGCGGCGGTGGAAAGGTCGGGCTGGAGCAGGATCAGCCCCACCACCACGCCCCAGATCAGCAGAAGCGGCGCCAACCCCCTGCTCAGGCTGCGCAGCCGGTCCTGCTTCTTCACCACCAGCGCCGCCGTCCAGATGATGAGAACGAGCTTCGCCAGCTCGGAGGGCTGGATGCCGACGGGCCCCACCAGAAGCCAGCGTCGCGCGCCGTTCGCCCGCGGGGCCAGCGATTCCGTACCGGGCACCACCATGACCAGGAGCATCAGGATCACCAGCCCCAGCAGCGGCCAGGCAAGGCCCCGCAGCCGGCGATAATCCAGCTGCGCCGCCAGCGCCAGTGCCGCCATCCCGACCACCGCTCCCGACATCTGGCGCAACAGGTAGTAGTGCGGCGGGAGCCCGCGCGCCTGCGCCATGACGGCGCTGGCGCTGTAGACCATGATCAGTCCCACGGAGACGAGCAGGATCGTGATGAGCAGGATCGCACCCGACTCCCACCCGCGTCCCAGCCTGCTGGGGTCCTGGACCGCCCGCTGCGGTGCGGTAAGCCGCGAGCCCGTCCGACTCACCCCGCGGCCGCCCGCGGCCACACCCAGGGCTCCCGCACTCATGAGCCTAGCCACGCGCCACCTCGCCGCTGCGCAGCTCCTCCACGAGCGCACCGAACTGGAGCCCGCGGTCCTCATAGTCGCGGAACATGTCGAAGCTGGCGCACGCCGGCGAAAGCAGCACCGCGTCGCCGCGCTCGGCCAGCCGGGAGGCCAGGCCGACGACGGCGCGGAACGGGCCATCGGCCCTGTGCACGTCCACACCCCCGCCCAGATCCGCGATGATCCGATCCGCAGCCTCGCCGAACGCCACCACGCCCCGCGCGCGCCGGGACAGCGGCTCCCTCAGCGGCGCGTACGACTCCCCCTTCGCCCGACCTCCGAGCAGCACCACGGTCGGCCGGTCCATCGCTTCAATGGCGACTTTCGCGGACGCCACGTTCGTCGCCTTGGAATCGTTGACCCACAGCACGCCGTCCACTTCGCCCACCGGCTCGAGGCGGTGCCGCAGCGGGGGGAAGGAGCGAAGACCATCGCGCAGGGCAATCACGTCCCCGGTGACCGCGTGCGCCGCGAGGGCGGCGGCCAGAGCGTTGGCGCGATTGTGACCTCCCAGCAGCCTCAACTCGTCCTCGCGGACGAGGGTCTGCTCCTTCCCCGCCACTCGCAGCATCAGGCGGCCATCCCCCCCCAGCCACGCCCCATCCTCGTCCCGGAACGGCTCGGACTCCACCCGGAACAGCAGTCTGCGGCCGGGCGCACCCCCCGGCAGCGCGAGGACCTCAGGATCCTCACCGTTCAGCACCCAGGTGCTCTCCGGACCGGCATTGTCGAAGAGGTGGGCCTTGTCCGCGTAGTAGCTGGCCACGTCGGGGTACCGGTCCAGGTGGTCCGGGGCCAGGTTCGTCAGCACGCCCACGCGCGCCTCGAACGTCTCGATCCGGCCGAGCTGGTATGAGCTCGCTTCCACCACCACCCAGTCCGGGCGATGGTCCCTCAGCGCCACTTCGCTCAGCGGCAGCCCGATGTTCCCGGCCGCCGGAGCATCCAGACCGGCGGCCTGGAGCAGATGCGCGATCCACGCCGTCACCGTGCTCTTTCCGTTCGTTCCCGTCACCGCCACCACCGGCGCCCGGAGATGCCGGAACGCGAACTCGAGCTCGCTCGTCCACGGCACGTCGCGCAGCTCCGGAGCAGTCAGGACGGGAGCCGTGCTCGGGATCCCGGGGCTGACCACCAGCAGATCGCACGCGGCCAGCGAATCCATGCTGTGCCCGCCCGTCTCCGCCTCGCCGCCCAGGCGACGGATCTCGGCCGCCGCGTCACCGAGCTCGGGCGTGTCACCGGCGTCGGACGCGTACACGGAGAGACCGGACGCGAGCGCGAGCTTCGCCGCCGCACGTCCGCTGCGGGCCAGCCCGAGGATTCCAACCGTCGCGGGCGCGCTCATCGGATCTTCAGCGTGCTGAACGCCATGAGCGCGAACAGGATCCCGAGGATCCAGAAACGGATGATCACTTTGCTCTCCGCCCACCCGCGCTGTTCGAAATGGTGGTGAAGCGGGGCCATGCGCAGGAGGCGGCGTCCCTGGCCATAGCGCCGGACGCTGTACTTGAAGTAGCCCACCTGGCCGATGACGCTGAGCGCTTCCAGCACGAACACCCCACCCACCAGCACGAGCAGCAGCTCCATCTTGAGCAGGATGGCCGCGGCCCCGATCCCGCCCCCGAGGGCGAGGGAGCCGGTGTCGCCCATGAAGACCTCGGCAGGGTGGGCGTTGAACCAGAGGAAGCCCAGGGCGGCCCCTGCGAGGGCTACGCAGAAGATCGCGAGCTCGCCAGCGCCCGGGATGTACATGAGGCCCAGGTACCGGGAGGTGTCCACGCGCCCGATGACGTAGGCGAAGACCGCGAAGGTGGCAGCGGCGATGGCGGCCAGGCCGGCCGCGAGCCCGTCGAGGCCATCACTCAGGTTGACTGCGTTGGAGCTGCCGGCGAGGACGAGCATCACCCAGGGGACGAAGGCCAGGGGGAGGAACGCCAGGTGCCAGTTGGCGAGGAAAGGCACCATGGTCCACGTCGGGTTGCGGAGCACGGGGAGGAACAGCAGGGCGAGGGCGAGGAGGAGACCGATCATCCCCTGCCCCACCAGCTTGTATTTGGCGACCAGGCCTTCCGTTCGGCGCCGGACCACCTTCAGATAGTCGTCCAGGAAGCCCAGAGCGCCCGTCCACAGCAGGGCCACCAGGCAGAGGATCACGTTCCAGGACGTGAGATTGGCCCAGAGCAAGGTGGAGACGGTGGTCGCGGTCAGGATCAGCACGCCCCCCATGGTGGGCGTCCCCGCCTTCGCCAGGTGCTCCGACGGCCCTTCCTCACGCACGACCTGCCCCACGCGCAGGGAGCGCAGCCGGCGGATGATCCAGGGGCCGAGGAGGAACGACAGGACCAGGGCCGTGACCATGGAGCCGGCAGCCCGGAAGGTGATGTACCGGAACAGGTTGAACACGATGTGGTGCTCAGCGAGCGGCGCGAGGAAGTGGTAGAGCATCGCGTCAGCCCCCGTGTTCCGCGGTGTCGCCGAAGTCCGCCTCCAACCGCGGGAGCAGGCGCTCCAGCGCAACGCCACGCGACCCCTTCAGCAGCACCACTTCATCCCCCGTCAGCCGTTCGGACAACACCGTGGCCGCGGCGTCGAGATCATCGGCGAGGACGACCCTGTCTCCGGCATCGACGCCCACGGAGCGGAACGCGGGGACGAAGAGTCCCGTTGCGACAATGAGGTCCACGTCCGCCTCGGCCAGCCGGCGGGCGGACTCCTGATGCAGCGCCTCGCTCCGGGCGCCGAGCTCCAGCATGGAGCCCACGACCACCACACGGCCACCCGCGCGGGGCATGTTCACGAGCGTATCGAGAGCGGCCGCAAGACTGCCGGGATTCGCGTTGTAGCAGTCCGCCAGGACCGTCAGCTTCCCCATCCGTCGCACCTCGCCGCGCATCTTCGGCGCGGGCATGCTCGCCAGCGCGTCCAGCGCCGCATCGATGTCCACGCCCCACTGCAATCCCACGCCGAGAGCGAGCAGCGCATTTCGGGCATGCGCGCGGCCGCCGAATGGGAGGCGGACCTTCCGCCGCTGCCAGGTGAAATGGACCCGACCGTCCTCGTCGATCCCCAGCTCCCTGGCGAACAGGTCGGCGTCCGCGCGACGCGTCCAGCCTGCCACGCGGACCCGCCGCGCGAGCGAGCGCGCCCGTTCCGGGAGCGAGGGCGGCTCGTCCGCCACGATCGCCACACCGTCCGGCCGCAGGCGCGAGAGCAGCGACGTCTTTTCGCGGAGCACGCCCTCGACGGTGCCGAACCCTTCCAGGTGGCCTTCGGCGACGGCAGTGATCACGGCCACATCGGGCTCCACCATCTCCGCCAACCGCGCGATCTCGCCCGGGGCGTTGGTTCCGATCTCCACGACCAGCGCCTCGGTCGACTCCGGCGCCGCCAGCAGGGTCAACGGCGCGCCGACCAGGTTGTTCAGGTTGGCCTCGGTGGCATGCGTGGCGAAGCGCGTGGCCAGGATCGCCCGAGTCATCTCCTTCGTCGTCGTCTTGCCATTCGTCCCCGTGATGGCCACCACGTGGGCGCCCAGCTTCCGGCGCCGGAACAACCCGAGACGGCCCAGGGCCGTGAGCGTGTCGGGGACGCGATAGTAGCGGAGCGGTGGCGCGTCCGGCGGCACCTTGTCCACCACCGCCGCCACGGCACCGCTCTGGGCGGCACGGGCCAGGAAGTCGTGGCCGTCGAAGTTGTCTCCGTGCAGCGCCACGAACAGGTCGCCGGATTCGATGGAGCGCGTATCGGTGCTCACGCCCGCGAACTCCGAGAAGGAAGGACGCCCCCCGTTGCCGACATCCGTCGGCACCGCGAGCCGCAGCGCGGCCATGACTTCGTGCTCCGTCCAGCGACTCATTCCGCCCTGCCTTCCCGCGCGTTCCATTCGGCGACGATCCGGCGCTCGTCGAAAGGAAGGCTGCGCGTTCCCACCACCTGGTACGTCTCGTGACCCTTCCCGGCGAGGACGATCACGTCCTCCGGGCGCGCCAGCTCCAGCGCACGGGCAATGGCCAGCCGGCGGTCGGTGATCCGGATCACGTCCTCCCGCTCGATCCCGGCCATGATCTCGTCGATGATGGCGTCGGGGTCTTCCGTCCTGGGATTGTCCGAGGTCACGATCACCACATCAGCCAGGCGCGATGCCACTTCACCCATCGTCGACCGCTTGCCGCGGTCCCGATCGCCACCGGCACCGAACACCAGGATGACTCGCCCGGCGCCCAGCGACTCGAGCGCGCCGAGTACCCTCTCCAGCGCGTCGGGCGTGTGCGCGTAGTCCGTGACCACCCGGCAGGGGCGGTCAGCCACCCGCTCCAGCCGGCCCGGCACCTGCGGTGCGCTCGACAGCGATCGCGCCACTTCCTCCAGCTCGAGTCCGAGCCCGAGCGCGGCGGCGGCCGCGGCCAGCGCATTCTGCACGTTGTACGCCCCGAGCAGGGGCAGCTCCACGCGGGTCCGGCCCCGCGGCGTGTCGAGGAGGAACCGCGCGCCGTGCACCCCCAGGTCCACGTCCCTGGCCACCACGTCCGCGTCAGCCTCGCCGCGACCACCCTCGATGGCGTACCGGAGCGCGCGGGGGGCGCGCCTCTCCAGCCCATCCCACGCGGGGTCATCGGCGTTGATCACCGCGACGCCGTCCGCGGCCACCAGTTCCACGAACTCCCGCTTCGTGGCCCGATACCGCTCCAGCGAGCCGTGGTAATCCAGGTGGTCGCGCGTGAGGTTCGTGAACACCACGGCCTGGAACCGCAGAGCCTGGACGCGGCACTGGTCCAGCGCGTGAGAGGACACTTCCATGGCCACGGCTTCCGTCCCATGGTCCGCGAACCGGCGCATCGACTTGGCCATCTCCACGGGCCCGGGCGTGGTCAGTCCCTCCCCGCCCGGCAGCGGGACCCCGGCCTCGAGCACCGCGCCCACCGTGCCCAGAGAGCCCGTGGCAAACCGCGCGGAGAGCACGTGCCGGAGGATCCAGACCGTGGTGGTCTTTCCGTTCGTTCCCGTGACGCCCGCCAGGACCAGCTCCGTGGTCGGCCGCGCCATCACTTCGTCCGCCGCCACCGCGGCCGCGTGACGACCATTCGTAACCACCACCTGCGGCAGCTCTGCTTCCGCGCGCCGCTCCACGATCGCGGCCGCCGCGCCCATGGCCGCCGCCTGCGCGACGAAGCGGTGCGCGTCCGTGCCCGTTCCCGCCCACGCGCAGAAGAGGTCGCCGGGAAGCAGGACCCGGCTGTCCGCGGTCACGCCCTCCAGCTGCGGGTCGACCGTGGGCGCTGCCCGCACGAGTCCCTCGGCCTCCAGGCGCGCCACCACCCGGGCCAACCGGATCGGCGACGGGGCGCGCAGCTCCATCACCGCGTCCCGCCCAGCGTCAGGCGCACAATGCCTCCTCGCCCCACCGCCGATCCGGGTGCCGGCGCCGTCTTCAGGACCCGACCGGCTCCCAGCAGCGCCACCCGGAACCCCGCCGCGTGCAGGCGCGCCGCCGCGTCCCGGGCGTTCTCGCCCCTGACATCCGGTACTCTCAGCGCGCTCGGCTCCGGCGCGCGCCGCGGCGGCCCGGCGTCCATCCGGAAGACGAACGGTCCGGACGCGGCCGCCGGCCACCCGCCGCTCCAGGCCACGGGCGTCGGCACGGTCCCGCCCGGGTCCGGGACTGTCGATATCATTGCCGCCCGGTTCAGCGGCGAGGTGCGCGCCGCCAGCGCGGCGGCCAGCGTCGAGCGCGTGACGGGAGCGGCCACGGCACCGCCGTAATGGCTGCCCCGGTCCAGCTTCACGAGGAAGACCAGCTGCGGGTCCTGCGCGGGGAAGAAGCCCGCGAACGAGGCCGTGAACTCGTCGCGATGGTAGCGCCCGTTCTCGAACACCCTCGCCGTCCCCGTCTTCCCCGCCACGTGGAAGTCGCCGAGGCCGGCACGTCGGCCCGTGCCGCCCTCCACCACGTCCGCCAGCACCCCAGCGACCTTCTCCGCCGTTTCCGCCCGGATCACGCGACGCAGCTCGCGCGGCTCGGTTCGGAGCAGGACCTTCCCGGCCTCGTCGCGGATCTCGCGGACCAGCCGCGGCTCCAGGAGCCGGCCACCGTTCGCGATCGCCCCGTACGCCATGGTCATCTGGAGCGGCGTGACCGAGATCTCGTACCCCATGGCCATGCTGGCCTGCGTGTACGCGCTCCACCGCTCCGGCCGCTCCAGACGGCCGCCGGACTCCGACGGGTAGAGGATCCCCGTGGGAGTGCCGAACCCGAAGTCCCGCAGGGTGGCGTACTGCTCGTCCGCCTGGAGCCGCGCCGACAGTTTGGACATCCCGATGTTCGACGAGTGCTGCAGGACTTCCGCCGCCGTGAGCCAGCCGAGGTTCTCCACGTCGGAGATCGTCCGCGCGCCCAGGCGGTAGCTGCCGTTCTCCGCGAAGACGGAGTCCGTCAGCGCCACACGGTCCCGGTCCAGCAGCGCCGACATGACGAACGGCTTCATGGTCGACCCGGGCTCGTACGGGTCCGTCACGCCCCTCCACACCCGGCTCCCATCCGGACGACGACTCGCCGCGGCCAGCACCTCCCCGGTTCGCGGATCCACGAACATCAGGTCCCCGCCCGTGGCGTCGTTCTCCGCCAGTGCCTCGTCCAGCGCGCCTTCGGCGATCTCCTGGAGCCCGACGTCCAGCGTCAGATAGACGCTCCGACCCGGACGCGGCTTGCGGACGGGCACGAGCGCGCCCGGGATCGGCTCCCCGCGCGCGTCCCGCCGCACCACCGCGAATCCATCCTCGCCCCGCAGCAGCGAGTCCAGCTCCAGCTCCAGACCGCCCAGTGGCCGGCCCTCGGCCGTGGTGCGGCCCAGCAGCTCAAGCGCCACTTCGCCGTGCGGACGGAACCGCTGGAGCACCCGCTCCAGGTACACGCCGCGGAGCGGCTCCAGCGTTTCGCGGGCGGGCGGCTCGTACAGCCCGGGGATCACCACCCAGCGGCGGCTCCGGTCCAGCGCCCGACGCACGCCCGCCCGATCGAGTCCGAGCTCCTTGCGCAGAGCCTCCGCCGTCCCGGCCCGGTCCACCACCTCTCGCGGAGCCACCGACACGCGCACCATCTCCCGCGTGGCCGCGAGCGGTACGCCGGTGCGGTCGTAGATCGTGCCGCGCTCAGCCGGCAGGGGGACCCTGTCCCGCTGCTGGCGCACGGCCCGCCCCTGCCACTCCGCCGCTTCCAGCACCTGCACCTGGAAGCCCCGGCCCAGGAGCACCACCGCCCCGCCGACCAGGACCGCCAGCAGCAGCCGGCGACGCCGAACGTGAAGCGCCCCGTGCTGCGTCACCCGGCGCCGCCCCCCTTCGCCCCGGCCCGCCCCACCGCCAACGCCGGCCCCGCAGGCTCACGAAGCGACAGGATCACGATCTCCTGGCCCGTGGGCAGACGCATGCCGAATCGCGCGGACACCGCCTCCGACACCCGCCCCCGGCTCTCGAGGTGGCTCACCTGGCGATCCAGGGAAGCGCGCCTCGCCTCCTCCAGCACCCGCGACTGGCGCACTGCCTCCACTTCGCGCAGCATCGACAGCGCACGACTCTGCCGCCAAACCACCAGGGTCAGCGACGCAAGCAGCAGCCCGAACAGCAGCGCCGCACGGATCACCGGCGGCCCCTTCTTCCCCCGCTCCCTCTTGCTCATGCGGCTTTCCTCCACGCCCGCAGCCGAGCGCTCCGGGATCGCGGGTTCATTTCCACTTCACTCGCCGTCGGCCGCACCACCTTGCGTGTCAGCGTCTCCCCGAGCGGACGGCCGCGGCACTGGCAGACCGGCAGCTCCGGCGGGCAGATGCACGCGCGACTCCACTCCCGGAACGCGTTCTTCACCCGGCGGTCCTCCAGCGAATGGTAGGAGATCACGACCATGACCCCGGCAGGCGACAACGCCTCCCGCAGCGCGTCCAGCCCACGGTCCAGCGCGGACAGCTCCGCGTTCACCTCGATCCGCAGCGCCTGGAACACCCGCGCGCGGTCCTGCGGCTTCAGCCGCGGGCCGTACGCCTCTTCCAGGACCCGGTTCAGATCGTCGCTGGTGGTGAACGGCGATTCCGCCCGGCGGGCCACGATGCGGCGGGCGATCGACCTCGCCCTCGGCTCCTCGCCGTAGTCGCGCAACAGCTCCACGAGCATTGCTTCCTCGTACGTGTTCAGGATCTCCGCCGCCGTCGCCTCCCCCGCCGCGTCACCCGCCATCCGCATGTCCAGCGGACTGCCCTCCCGGAAGCTGAAGCCCCGCTCCAGCGCGTCGATCTGATGCGACGAAACGCCCAGGTCGAGCAGCGCTCCCGCCAGCTGCGACTCGAGGCGCTCCGCCACGTCCGCGTAGTTCCCCCGCTCCGCCTCGAACCGGACTCCGAACGCCGACAGCCGTGCGCGCGCCGCATCGATCGCTTCCGGATCCCGATCCACTCCGAGCACCCGCGCCTCCCCTCCCGCCTCCAGGATCGCCACCGCGTGACCGCCCCCGCCCAGCGTACCATCCAGGAACAGGCCCCCGCGCACGGGATCCAGCCACTTGATCACTTCGTCCACGAGCACCGGGGTGTGATAGCGCTCGCTCATGCCGCACCCCGGTCGATCCGCACCGACCGCCTCAGCGGAAGATCTGCGGTGCGTACCGCTCGAACTTCTCTTCCTTCGACTGCACCGCGACCTCGAAGTCCGGCGGGTTCCACAGCTCCACCTTGTCGATTGCCCCCACCATGAGAACCTGCCCCGACAGGTTGGCCGCCTCCTGCAGCTTTGCAGGGATCAGGATTCGACCCTGCGTGTCCGGCGATACCGGCACTGCGTTCGACATCATCCGGAGCACCCACATCCGCGCGTCCGGGTCGTTCCGAAGCAGTCCCCGCAAACGCTCTTCCACCCCCCGCCACGCGGTTTCCGGGTACAGCGCGAGCGACGGGCGATAGACCTGGAGCAGCACGAAATGCTGATCCTCCGCCTCCCGCCGAAACGGGGCCGGCAGGCTCACCCGCCCCTTCTCGTCCAGCGCGTACGTGTAGCTGCCCAGGAAAGTCGACACGCCCGGTCCCTTCGTGTCGTCGTGGCCCCTGTCCCCACTTCTCCCCACTCGTCCCCACCAACCTAGGAATCTGCCCCACCTGGTGTCAACCCTGTGGTTTCATGCGCCACCACGCGCGCCCGTGAGACAGCGATCCACCCCGGCCTGCCGCTTGCTGCCACGGGTGGATGGCGGCCCAGCGGGAGCGGGAAGAGCGAGCGAGAGCGAGAGGAGGGCGGGGTGAGAATCGGGCTCATCGTGCGGCCCCGGGAGGGGATGTCGGCGTTGGAGGAGCTGCGCGCCGCGGTTTCGACGATGCGCGCATCAGGGCACGAAGTGTGGCCGCGCCTGACGTTCGAGGATGGGGATGGTGTGCGCCTGTCGCGTGCGGCCGCGCGTGCGGGTGCGGACCTGGTGATTGCGGCCGGTGGGGATGGTACGGTGAACGAAGTCGTGAACGGGCTGCTGGAAGTGGAGGGGTGGCCGGGGCGAGTGGGGCTGGTGCCCACGGGAACGGCGAACGACTTCGCTGGGAGCGTGGGGATCCCGGCGGATCTGGAGGGGGCGCTGGAGGTGGCGCTGCGTGGGAGTCCGCGCGAGGTGGACGTGGGGCGTGTGAATGCGCGCTATTTCGTGAACGTCTCGACGGGCGGCTTCGGCGCCGCGGCCACGGAGGAGACGGGATCGGAAACGAAGCGGCTGCTTGGCCCCTGGGCGTACGTGATCACGGGCGCGAGGCAGTTCTCGGACCTGCGGCCGGCCACGGTCCGTCTGGAGTCGGCGGAAGGAGAGGCACACGCGGGTGAGGTTCTGCTGTTCGCGGTGGGGAACGGGAAGCAGACGGGGGGCGGGACGATGTTGACGCCGCGCGCGGAGCTGGCGGACGGGCTGCTGGACGTGCTGGTGGTGCCGGGGATGCCGCGGCTGGACTTCCTCGCGCTGCTGCCGGACCTGCGGGCGGGCACCCACCTGGACCGCCCGGACATTCTGTATTTCCGGACCCGTCAGCTGCGCGTGGAAAGCGACGAGGAGCTGTCGGTGAACGCGGATGGCGAGCCGCTGCGAGGCCGGCGCTTCGACTACGGCGTGGAGCCGCGGGCGATCCGGCTGATGACGCCCTGACGCACGAACGCCGGCGGAGCGTGAAGCCCCGCCGGCGTCGCGTGAGCGGCCCCGCGCCGGTCTACTTGCCGCGCTTGATCAGAGCGTCCTGGATCTCGATGAACCGCTGCGTGGCGTCGATCAGCTTCGGCACGTCGGCAGAAGCGTGAATCTTCTCGTAGCCCCGCGCGGCCTGGAAGAGCTGGAGCGCGCGCTCGAAGAGCGGCTTCGCCTTCTTGGCGGCCTCGGCGTTCATCGGCTTTCCTACCTGCTGTCCCTGCTGGTAGAGGATGTACCCCCTCCAGAAGTTGCGGGTGAGCTTGTCCTCCTCGGTCTGGGCCAGCGGACCCGCCGCGTCCAGGAGGGAATAGGCCGCATCAAGCTGGCCCTTCTGGAACTTCTGATTGTAGGCGTTGGCGAAGATCATCCGGAATGCGTCTTCCGGCTTGATGTCGCCGCTCTGCACGGCGGACTGGAGCGCTGCCACCGCCTTGTTCTCCTGGCCAGCCCTCAGCCAGAGCAAGGCCTTCCGCTGCGAGTAGGTGGGCGAAGGCCCTTCGATCTGCTCGGCCTTCTGGAGAGCGGCCAGGGCGTCATCGGTCCGGCCCGCATCCTCGAGAGCGCGGGAGTACGCATCCCAGATGCGAGGGTTGTCGGGCGCCGCCTCGCTGGCGCGCTTGCCCAGGGCAATGGCCTGATCGGTCTGGCCGAGCTTGTACTTCGCGATGATCAGGCGCTCCAGGACCAGGGGGTCCGTCTCGGCACCCTCCTTGTCGAACACCTTCTCGTACGAATTGGCGGCGGTGCGATACAGGCTGTCGATCTTCGCACTGTCCGGGTTCTCCACCTGCTCGGCCTGCGCCGCGGCGTTGGCGGCGAAATGGCCGATGTAGGTGATGAGGGTCATGTTCTCCGTCGTGTCCGACTGGAGACCCTGCTCCGCGTAGTGCAGCGCGGTCTCATAGTCACCGGCGTTGGCAATGTCGGTGGCGATGCTGAGCCGCACCTGGATGTCACCCGGATTCAGCTCCATGTAGCGGTCGAAGAAGCCACGGGCCTCCTGCTGCTGCCCCATCTCCGTGGCCACGATGCCGGCCAGCTTGAGCGCGTCCTGATTGATAGGATCGAGCTCGAGATCCTGCTTGAGCGCCTGCAGCGCCTCGTCGCGATTCCCCATCTTCCACAGGATGTAGCCCTTCTTGTAAAGAGCGCCCTGTGAGTTCGGGTTGATCTCCAGCGCCTTGTTGCAGTTCTCCAGCGCAGACTCCCAGTTCTGGCTGTCCATGTACTGCTGACAGAACACGGTGTGCCGCAGCTGCGTCTGCCACTTGTCGAACGTCTGCAGGATCTGCTGCGCGGCCTGCTTCGGCTCGCGATCGCTCACGGTGAAGTCCGGCACGTCGAACGCCTCACCGTTGGTGGCGCCCACGAACTGCGCGGTCACCTTGACCTGGTCGCCCCCGGCCGGCTCGTAGGAGCCGCAGAGCACGAGCCCCCACGACTGCTGCATCGCCAGCTGACGCGACTTGATGCAGTTGTACAGGTCCTCATCGGAGAGGTCGTACTTCTTGCGGGCGTTCTTGAGATCCTTCTCACTCACCGTCTTGTGCGTGTGGAGCTCACCGATCCGGTCCCGGAGCTCACTCGCCACCTTCTCGCCGAACTTCTTATCTGCCCCGTTCATGGGCGCGAGGTTCGGCACCATGATGCTGATCCGCTCGCCGGTGTCGGACTGCGCCGATCCCTGCGTGGCCAGTACACCCGTGGCCAGCACCGGTAACAGCGCCGCCAGCCACAACTTCCGCTCGATCAATCGCTTCATTTTCCAGGGTCTCCGCTCTGGAAGTCCATCATACGCGACACGGGCCGCTCCGGTGCCGCTCTCCACATTGTTACCCCCGCGGTCATGCGGAAGGTTCGTGCGACGCCTGAGCGTCGGTAGGCCTAGCGAGGCAAACGGGCATTGTAGGCGCGCAATACGCCCGGTGCAAGCATCCGCTACGCTCGGCCACGAGCGTTACGGCAAGAGAGCGGCCACGCCGCCAACCACCGAAGGCTAGCTACACGGCGCCAGAAGGTTTGTTTCAGCCAGCGCTGGCGCAGGGTCCGCGGGGGCGGGGGCTCTGTGATTCCGGGCTAAAGCGGAGCGCGGCAGGTGGGATCGTCGTGTCGGGTGGAGTTGACGCGATCCGAAACCCGGTGTCGCTGCAGCGGCTCCCGCGAGGGTGCGAGGAGGCGGTGGAGCGCGTCGGGGTCGGCATCGGGGTCAAGCCAATCCTCGCGACGTCCGGGCTCCAGGATCAGGGGCATCCGTTCGTGAACGGGGCGGACGGCCTCGCTCGCGGCGGTGGTCAGGATGGTACAGGTGAGGAGCTCACCGTCGGCGGTCTGAGCGCGCTCCCACAGGCCGGCCATGGCGAAGGGCGCGCCGTCCGGGTGCCGGAAGTGGAACGGGATCTTCCGGGAGCCCGTCCCCTTCTGCCACTCGTAGAAGCCGTCGGCGAGGACCCAGCAGCGACGTCGGCGAAAGGCGTCCCGGAAGGCAGGCTTGTCCGCCACGGTCTCGGCGCGCGCGTTGATGAGCGGGCGTAGCGAGGAGCGTTTCGCGGCCCAGGTGGGGACGAGCCCCCACTGCAGCGCCCCAAGGCGGAGCCCGTCGCCATCGTGGATGACGGTGGGCACCGGCTGGCCGGGGGCGATGTTGTAGCGCGGCTGGTGGTCGAACGAGGCGGCGCCGATCCCGAACTCGGCCACGAGCCGGTCAGTGTCGACGCCCAGGGAGAAGCGGCCGCACACGAGCTCAGCCGGTGAGGCGCTGACGGGGGCGGTTCTCGACGAGCCGCTCCACGAAGCCGATACGGTCGTCCATCAGGTCCATGCGCGTGTTGAGGCGATCGAGGGCGGTGGCGATGCGCTCCATCTGGGCCTCGTCCAGCCGCTGCGGCGCCGGCTGCGCCACGCTCGTCCGCTCCTTCGCCAGCGCCTCCAGCAGAAGGCCAAGACGTTTGGTCATCGGTCGAAAGATCATCACGCCGGCTATGCAGAGAAACATGACAATCGGGATCATCTCTTCCATGGTCCTTCCTCGCGGCTCGGGTTGCTGTCTCCCTTACGCCCCCCGCCGGTCCCGAGTTTCACCCGCCCACCCGTCCCCGACGCAACCATTTCCCCGGCGTCTCCATCCAATACGGACAGAAGCGTGAAACCCAATGGGGCCGCCCCTCGTAAGGGAGCCCAGACAACCGAGACCCGAGCCCTGCCGAAAGGAAAGGTACGGGATGAAGAAGATGACCAGAAACGACATCCTCAAGATCGCAGCCGGCGTTACCGCAGCCGTGGTGGCCTGCCTGGGCACGGTGGCCGCCCTGATGGTTCCGGTGATCTCCGCCCTGCACTGAGGGGGCGAGCGGGACAGCGATCGCGAAGTTGCGTGGCAGGGAGGGTCGGGGCTGCGGGGTCCCGACCCTCTCTCGCATCTCAGGAGGGCTCCCCTTCCGCGTGGCGGGCATCCCGTCCGGCGTCCACGTCCAGCACGGCGGCACCCTCGAAGCTTCCGTGCCGCAGGTCGTCCAGCGCGCGGCAGGCCTCCTCGAGCGGATACGTGGTCACGTGCGTGCGCACGGGCACGGCCGCGGCCAGAGGGAGGAACTCTTCGGCATCGCGCCGGGTCAGGTTCGCCACGGAGCGGAGCACGCGCTCACCCCAGAGCAAGCGGTAGGGAAACGATGGGATGTCGCTCATGTGGATCCCGCCGCATACCACCGCGCCACCGCTGCGCACGGCCGCGAGGGCGGCCGGGACGAGGGCACCGACGGGGGCGAAGAGGATGGCGGCATCCAGGGGCGCGGGCGGGGAGGCGTCGGATCCACCGGCCCACGCCGCGCCCAGGGAACGGGCGAAGCGCTGCCCCTCGTCGTCTCCGGGGCGGGTGAAGGCGAAGACCTCGCGGTCCTCGTGGAGCGCCACCTGGGCGAGGATGTGGGCGGCCGCGCCGAATCCGTAAAGGCCGAGTCGCTCCACGCGGCCGGCCGTGGCCAGGGCGATCCGGTAGGCGCGATAGCCGATGAGGCCGCCGCACAGCAGCGGCGCCGCCTGGATGTCCTGCAGCCCTTCCGGGATCGGGAACGCGTAGCGGGCATCGGCCACCATTTCATCGGCGAAGCCGCCCGGCCGATCATAGCCCGTGAACTCGGCCCTCTCGCACAGGTTCTCCTCGCCGTTGCGGCAGTGCTCGCACTCGCCGCAGCTCCACCCCAGCCACGGGACGCCCACGCGGTCCCCCGGCATGAAGGCGGTGACCCCGTCGCCCACTTCGAGCACCTCGGCCACCACCTGGTGGCCCGGAGTGATCGGATAGGACGGATCGGACAGCTCCTCGTCCAGGATGTGCAGGTCCGTGCGGCAGACGCCGCACGCCCGGACCCGCAACCTCAGCTCACCCGCGCCCGCTCGGGGCCGCGGCCGGTCCTCCAGCCGTAGCCCTCCGCTCCCCTCCTCCAGAACCATGGCCCGCATCCAGCCTCCCGCGTTGCGCGCGCGGCCGCCTGGCAGTCCACCGCATCCGCAGCGCCAGCAGCGCCACGAGCACGGCGGCAAAGATGAGCGGCGCGCGCGTGTCGGCCTTGACCCGCCAGTAGAAGTGGATGACGCCGAGCCCCGCGGCAAGGTAGATGGCCCTGTGGAGCGTGGTCCATCGTCGCCCGAGGCGGCGGATCCAGCCTCGCGTGCTGGTCACCGCGAGCGACAGGAGGAGGAGCCACGCCGCGGCGCCGACGGTGATGAACGGGCGCTTCGTGACGTCGTCGACGATGAAGCTCCACGTGAACAGCTGGTCCAGGCCCAGATAGATCGCGAGATGGACCGTGGCGTAGAAGAAGGCGAACAGGCCGAGCGGGCGGCGCAGTTTGACGAGCTCGTTCCGGCCGGTGATCCGGCGCGCGGGTGTCACGGCGAGAGTGACGAGCAGCAGCACGAGGGTCCACCAGCCGAAGTGGTTCAGCAGCTTCTCCACGGGGTTGGCGCCGAGCCCGATCAGCCCGTCGCGCAGCCACCACGCCACGCGGGCGAGCGGATAGAGACCGAGCGCCCAGACGCCCGCCTTCATCGCCAGCAGCCGGCGACGACCACTCACCGGACTCGCCGGCCACCAGAGCGCGCGTCGCGGCAGCCGCCGGGCGGCCCGGAGCTCAGAACCACCGCCGCAGGTCCATTCCGCTGTACAGACTCGCCACCTGGTCGCCGTAGCCGTTGAACGGGAGCGTGGGGCGCTTGCGCAGCTCGCCGATCCGCCGCTCCCGGGCCTGGCTCCAGCGCGGGTGGTCCACATCCGGGTTCACGTTCGCGTAGAATCCGTACTCGTTCGGCTGCATCTGCTGCCACGTGTTCAGCGGCATGTCCTCCACCAGCCGGATCCGGACAATGGACTTGATGCTCTTGAAGCCGTACTTCCACGGCACCACCAGTCGCAGCGGCGCGCCATCCTGGTTCGGCAGGTCCTTGCCGTACAGGCCGGTGGCGAGAATCGTGAGCGGGTGCATCGCCTCGTCCAGCCGGAGCCCCTCCACGTACGGCCAGTCCAGGATCGGACGCCGCTGGCCGGGCAGCTCCGACGGCCGATACACCGTCGTGAACTCCACGAACTTCGCGCCCGGGCGGGGATCCGCGCGCTCCAGAACCGCGCTCAGCGGGATGCCCCGCCACGGAATCACCATGGACCAGGCTTCCACGCAGCGAAGCCGGTAGATCCGGTCCTCCATGGCGAACGGCTCGAGGAAGTCCTCGAGCGCGTAATCGCCGGGGCGATTCACGAGCCCGTCCACCTTCACGGTCCACGGCCGCGGATGGAACAGGTGCGCCAGCTTCGACGGGTCGTCCTTGGACGGACCGAACTCGTAGAAGTTGTTGTACGTGGTCACCAGCTCGTACGGCGTCGGATCTTCCTTCGCCGGGACACCGGCGGCGCGCTCGCAGGCGGCCACCACCGCGGAAGGCGCCACCGCTGCGGCGGCGAGCGTCTTCACGCCCGCTCCGATGAACTCCCGTCTCCGGACGTACAGCGATTCCGGCGTGATCTCGGACGACGGGATGCGGCCTGGCTTGCCTATGAGCATCGGGGGTTCTCTCCTCGCTGGCGCGTGCTCCTAGTAGATGTAGACGGGCGTTCCCACGGCCACCAGTCCGTACAGCCGCTCCACGTCCGGGTTCCGCAGCCGAACGCAGCCGTGGCTGGCTTCGGTTCCGATGGTCTCCACTTCGGGCGTGCCATGGATCAGGTACCCGTCGCCCAGGATCAGGCGCCGCGTCCCCAGGATCTTCGGGATCCGCCGCTGCGGCGAGCCGAGCGGCGGGATGAAGATCTTGCCGTCGAACTCGATCTCCGCGCCGGGCGTGAACGCCCACCAGTTCCCGAAGCGGTTGATCCGTCCCACCTCACTGCCCCGGACCTCGATGAACGTCGAGTCCGAGAGCCGGATCCGGTCCCCTCTCGACAGGTGGACCGGCTTCAGCCCGCGCGCCACCGCGAGCTCGTAGTAGTGCCAGTCCGGCGGAACCCAGTCGGGCATCTCCTCCTTGTCCTGCACCACCCGCTTCCCCACCGGAGTACTGAAGTCGTACGCGCGCCCGCCGTAATGGAAGACGGTGTCCCGACCCACGGCCACGGCGGCCGTGAACAGCACGCTGTCGCCCTCCAGCAGCCAGAGCCGCTTCTGCTCCCGCGAGACGACGATCCGCTCGCCATCCGCATGGAGCGCCGCATGCCACACGGCGGAATCGGCCTTCGTCGCCGGGGGGGCTTCCCGCGGCGAGGCCGCCGCCGCATCGTCCTCCACCCACCCCGCCGGGTCGGGTGCGGCGCGCCCGAACGGCGTCAGTGGAGCGCACCCCCCCGCGCCGGCTGCGAGCGTCGAAGCCATGACCAGGGCCAGCAGCCGGCCCCTGAATGCTACCAGATTCATCCCACCTCACTTGCATTGTCCGGAGTGATTCCAGCGTGGCTGGCGCCGTGGCCTGATCCATACCCCCGGATGGCACAATCGGTGCAGCCCCGGAAGGCGTCTTCAATGCGGGACAACCGGGGTACCGCTGGCGGTCCTGGACCGGTCCCGACCGATCCACACACGGGATCGACTGCAGCTACCCGAGCCACCACGGAGCGAGCATGGCCGAGGCCACCACGAGACAACGCGTGAAAATCCATGGCGAGACACACCCGGAAGCGGAGCGGGTGCTCACGCCCGAAGCGCTGTCGTTCGTGGCAGCGCTGCACGAGCGGTTCGATGACCGGCGTCGAAGTCTACTGAAGCGGCGACAGGAGCGGCAGGCCCGGCTCGTGGAGGGCGAGATGCCGGACTTCCTGGAGGAAACGCGCGAGGTGCGGGAGTCGGACTGGCGGGTGGCCGACACGCCGGCCGACCTGGAGAAGCGGGTGGTGGAGATCACGGGCCCGGTGGACCGCAAGATGATGATCAACGCCCTGAACTCGGGCGCCGACGTGTTCATGGCGGACTTCGAGGACGCGCTGAGCCCCACGTGGGGCAACGTGGTGGCGGGGCAGGCCAACTGCCAGGATGCGGTCCGCGGCACCATCGAGTTCGAGAACCCGGACGGGAAGCGGTACGAGCTGAACGACGAGGTGGCCACGCTGCTCGTCCGCCCGCGCGGCTGGCACCTTCCGGAGAAGCACGTGGAGGTGGATGGTACGCCGATCTCGGCGAGTCTGTTCGATTTCGGGCTCTACTTCTTCCACAACGCCGAAGCGCTCCTGGAGCGGGGCAGCGGACCGTACTTCTACCTGCCGAAGCTCGAGAACCACCTGGAGGCCAGGCTGTGGAACGATGTCTTCCTCTTCGCGCAGGAGTCGCTGGACGTGCCGCGCGGGTCGATCCGCGCGACCGTGCTGGTGGAGAACATCCTGGCGGCGTTCGAGATGGACGAGATCCTGTACGAGCTGCGGGAGCACATGGCCGGCCTCAACGCGGGTCGATGGGACTACATCTTCAGCGCGATCAAGAAGTTCCGGCACCGTGACGACTTCGTGCTCCCGGACCGGGGGCAGGTCACCATGACCGTGCCCTTCATGCGGGCGTATACGGATCTCCTCGTGCGCACCTGTCATCGCCGCGGTGCGCATGCCATGGGCGGGATGGCGGCGTTCATTCCGAGCCGCGACGAGGAGGTGAACCGTCGCGCGTTCCAGGAAGTGCGCCAGGACAAGGTACGGGAGAGCCGGGACGGCTTCGACGGCACATGGATCGCCCATCCCGGTCTGGAGCCGGTCGCGCGGGAGGCGTTCGGGGAAGTGCTGGACGGCCGGCCGAACCAGAAGGACCGGCTGCGGGAGGACGTGGAAGTGGGCGCGGCGGGGCTGCTGTCGATCCCTGAAACGCCGGGCGAGATCACGCGCGCGGGGATCGAGCAGAACGTGAGCGTGGCCCTTCAGTACATGGATGCCTGGCTGGGCGGCTGGGGCGCCGCGGCAATCAACAACCTGATGGAGGACGCGGCAACGGCGGAGATCTCGCGCTCGCAGCTGTGGCAGTGGCTGCACAGTGGCGCGGCGCTGGCGGATGGCAGCCGCATGACGGACGGGGTGTACCGGGAGGTCCGGGAGCAGGAGCTCCGGAGCCTGCGGGACGCCGGGAAGGACAACGGCCACCTGGACGAGGCGGCGGATCTGCTGGACGCGCTCGTCCTGGACGACGAATTCACCGGGTTCCTGACGCTGCCCGGTTACGAGCGACTCGACTGAGAAGGAGGCGAGCCACATGCGGAACCGGAGCAAGTGGGGGGACGGCAGACCGGAGCGGACCGTTCCCGAATCGGAGGACCGGGCGAAAACGGACTTCGCCGGGCAGATCGAGCAGCTCGAGCAGCGGTGGTCCGGGTCGCGCTACGGCGGGATCGAGCGGCCGTACGAGGCCAGGGACGTGGTGCGCCTGCGGGGTTCGGTGCGCGAGGACCAGACGCTGGCGCGGCTGGGCGCCGAGCGGCTGTGGGACCTGATCGACGGCGCGGACGAGCCGATCCGCACGTTCGGTGCGCTGACGGGGAACCAGGCCGTGCAGATGGTGCGGGCGGGGCTCAAGTCCATCTACCTGAGCGGCTGGCAGGTGGCCGGAGACATGAACCTCTCGCTGCAGACCTATCCGGACCAGAGCCTGTATCCCAGCAACAGTGGCCCCACGCTGGTGCGGCGGATCAACAACGCGCTGAAGCGGGCCGACCAGATCGAGTGGAGCGAGAACGAGGGTGAGGTCCGGACGGAATGGATGGCGCCCATCGTCGCCGACGCGGAGGCCGGTTTCGGAGGTCCGCTCCACGCCCACGAGCTGGCCCGCGCCTACATCGAGGCGGGGGCCTCCGGCATCCACTTCGAGGACCAGCTGGCGGCGGAGAAGAAGTGCGGGCACATGGGCGGGAAGGTGCTGGTTCCCACGTCGCAGTTCGAGCGGGTACTGAGCGCCGCGCGGCTGGCATCGGACGTCCTCGATGTGCCGACGGTCATCTTCGCCCGGACGGATGCCGAAGCGGCCACGCTGCTGACCAGCGACGTGGACGAGCGGGACCGCGAGTTCCTCACGGGCGAGCGCACGCCGGAAGGGTACTTCCGCGTGCGGCCGGGGCTGCAATCAGCCATAGCGCGCGCCAGGGCGTATGCCCCGCTGGCGGACGTCCTCTGGTGCGAGACGAAAACGCCCAGCCTGGAGGAAGCGAAAGCGTTCGCTGACGCGGTGCACGAGGATTTCCCGGGCAAGCCGCTGGCGTACAACTGCTCGCCATCGTTCAACTGGAAGCGGAACCTGACCGACTCCGAGATCGCGCGGTTCCAGACGGAGCTGGGCGCCATGGGATACCGCTATCAGTTCATCACGCTGGCGGGATGGCACCTGATCAACCTGGGCGCCTTCGAGCTGGCCCGGGAGTACGAGGCGAGTGAAATGGCCGCGTACGTCCAGGTGCAGGAGCGGGAGTTCCAGCTCGAAGAGCACGGCTACACGGCGGCGAAGCACCAGCGGGAGGTGGGCGGGAACTACTTCGACCTGGTCCTGAACACGCTCTCGCACGGCGAGGCGACCACGGGGTCAATGGCCGAGTCCACGGAAGCCGCCCAGTTCATCTGATCATGGCTGTGAGCGGTGGCACCCGGACCTGGCGCCACGTGGAGCGCGGGCGTTGCGGCTTCTGCGGACAGGGCCACACGCGGGAGATCGTGTACCACTGCGTGGGGTGCGACCGCGAAGTCTGCGCCGTGTGCGTGCTGCTGGTGCGGGACACACACGAGGCGTTCTGCCCCGCGTGTGCGCGGGAGGAGCGCTAGCATGGCGCGCGCGATCTGGAAGGGCGTGATCCGGCTCGGTGGCGTGGCCGTCCCGGTGAAGCTGTACTCGGCGGTGGAGGACCGGAGCGTGCACTTCCGGCTCCTGAGCGCGGCGACGCTCCGGCCGGTGAAGCAGCGGATGGTCAATCCGGCTACGGGCGACGTGGTGCCGTACGAGGAGGTGCGCTGGGGGCGCGAAGTGGAGGAGGGCGTGTTCGTGGTCCTGAGCGATGACGAGGTGGCGGAAGTGGAGCCCGAGCCGTCCCGCGACATCGAGATCACGCGCCTCGTCGCCCCGGAGCTGATCAACCACCAGTGGTACGACCGCCCGTACCACCTCGGCCCCGATGATTCCGCGGAGGCGTATTTCGCCCTGGCCGAAGCCATGGAGGCGGGGCAGCGGGAGGGCGTGGCACGCTGGACCATGCGGAAGAAGGAGTACGTGGGCGCCCTGCGGGTCGAGAACGGCCACCTGATGCTCATCACGCTGCGGCACGAGGGCGAAGTGATCCCGGTGTCCGCGCTCGAGCCCCCGCGCGGCCGGGAGCCGGACGCCCGTGAGCTGGACATGGCGGAGCAGCTGGTCTCCGCCCTTGAGGATGACTTCGATCCGGAAGCGTTCAGCGACGAGTACCGGGGCCGGGTGCTCGAGCTGGTGGAAGCGAAGGCGGAGGGGAAGACGGTGGAGTTCCGCCAGCCGTCGCGCCGGCGCGCGGCCGGGGACCTGGGGGCCACGCTGGAAGCCAGCATCGCCGCGGCGCGGAAGGAGCGGAAGAGTGCCTGACGCCATTGACGCCGCGGTCAGCGCCCGATCGATCTGGTCGGGCACCCTGAGCTTCGGGCTCGTGAGCATCCCCGTGAACCTCTTCAGCGCCAACCGCTCGCGTCACGTCTCGCTGCGCATGCTCGCCCCCGATGGCACGCCCCTCGTCCGCCGCTACTACGATCCCGAGACGGACGAGGAAGTCTCGCGGGACCGGATCGTCCGTGGCTACGAGGTCGAGAAGGACGAGTACGTGGTGGTCACCGACGAGGAGCTGGAAGCGCTGGAGCCGGAGAAGAGCCGCGACATCGACCTGCGCCAGTTCGTCCCGCGCGACGACCTCGACCCCAAGTTCTTCGAGCGCGCCTACTTCCTGGCGCCCGCAGGCCAGTCCACGAAAGCGTACCGGCTGCTGGCGGCGGTCATGGAGCGAACTGGCCGGGCCGGGATCGCCACGTTCGTCATGCGCACCAGGGAGTACCTCGTCGCCATCCTGGCGGAGCGCGGAATCCTGCGGGCGGAGACGCTGCGCTTCCACGACGAGATCCGGGACGTGGACGCCATCGGGCTCCCGGACAGGCCATCCCTGGAATCGAAGCGCGTGGACGAAGTGCGCGCGGCGATGAAGAAGCTGACGCGGAAGAGCCTGGACACCGGCGAGCTTCACGACAACTACTCGGACCGCCTGCTGGCGCTCGTGGAACGCAAGCGGAAGACGGGGCAGGACGTCGTGTCCGCTCCGCTTGCCGCCTACGAGCCGGACGAGGACGAGGGCGCCGATGTCATCGACCTCATGGAGGTCCTCAAGCGGAGCCTGCGCGGCGCCGAGCCGTCGACCGCGCGCTCGGCCGCCGGCCGGAGCCGCACCGCAACCGGCGGCGGCGGTGGCGGGCGCGGCGGTGACGGGCGCGGCAGGCTGGCGGAGTTGACGAAGGCCGAGCTGTACGAGCGAGCCCAGCGGCTCGAGATCAGCGGCCGCAGCTCCATGAACAAGGGCGAGCTCATCGAGGCGATCCGCCGCAGCGCGTGATCGCTCGCTGCGGCTCCCCGCTCGACTCCCGGGCGGGGCCGGTCGATGGGCGCGACAGGATTCGAACCTGTGGCCTTCTGGGTGTAAACCAGACGCTCTGGACCAGCTGAGCTACGCGCCCGCGCAAGGGATGGTAGCCGGGCAACGGACGATCGTCCACCCTCCTCCCCCGCCCCGCCAGCCCTGTCCCCCGTGAGGGGGCGCTGGTGTCCACGGATTGGGACACAGTTCACGTCCCTGCGATCGACGGCGAGCACCGCAGGAAGGCCAGGAGGCCAGGCATTGCAACGCGTCCTGCCGATCCGCGGCGCGCGGCCCGCGGCGGGAACGGGACATGCCCCTACACACGACGGTGATCGGGGAGAGGAGCTCGAACGAGGGAAGCAGCAATGAAGCAAGCGAAGTGGATGGCAGCGGGGATGGCGTTCGCCCTCATGCTCGGCGGTGCCGGCCCGGTGTCCGCACAGCAGGCGAACGGCAGCTGGTGGTCGTGGGCGCTGGGCGATGCACTGGGCGTGACGGGGCGCGGGCCCGGCTCCGTGGTGCTGGACCCGACGCGAAGCGGCAGGCGGGGCGACGACAAGGACGGCGCTGCGCGCTCCTCCGGCCGCACCGTCGGCGACATCATCTTCGGCCGCAGCGGCGGGGAACGGGGGAAGTCGCGCGACGGCCGTGACCGGGATCCGGCCGGACGCGGGCGGTCACAGGCGGCCGGGCGCGGGCCGGCGTTCTGCCGGAACGGAGTCGGTCACCCGACCAAGGGTCGGCAGTGGTGCGTGGACAAGGGATTCGGGCTGGGCGGAGGCGGGCTGCTGAACGGGGTATGGCGGGAGGACCGTGGCTGGGGCGGCGTGATCCTCGGCGGGCCGAGCACGCGCGTCCGAAGCGGGAGCGTGCTGGGCCAGGGCGGACTGAGGGACGTGCTGGGGAGCGTGATCCTCGGTCGGCTGCAGAACGAGCAGCGACGGCTGGGCGCCCGTGCCCCGCTGCAGGGGCGCTGGCTGAGAGAAGGAGCGCAATCTCTGGTGCTGCAGGTGCGGGCCGGGAACACGCCGGTGGCGGAGCTGACCGACCTGAACGGGGATGGCCGCGCCGACGTGGTGCTCGTGGCCCGGCCGTAGATGGAAGAGGGGTGGAGCGGGCGGCGGCCGCGGTGAGCGGCGGCCGCCCGCGGTCATCTCAGCGGCCTTCCCGGTCGGAATCGTTCAGGACGCGCGAAGCAAAGATGATCTTCTTGGCCAGGTCCAACATGCGCATGTTCCGGTTCTGACTGGTCTTCTGGAGCGTCCGGTACGCCTCCGCTTCGGACATGGAGCGGGTTTCCATCAGGATCGCCTTGGCGCGCGAGATGATGCGCCGCTCCTCGAGCTTCCGGGCCAGCGCGTCTCTCTCCTCCTGAACCCGTTGCCAGTCGTCGAAGCGGGCACGGGCCACGGCCAGGGCCGGGGCGAGGCTGGCGGGTTCCACGGGCTTCACCAGGTAGTGGAAAACGGGCGCGGCCGTGGCCTCCTCGACCGTGCGGCTGTCGCTGTACGCGGAAAGCAGGAGAATGGGCATCCGGTGCTGCTCCCAGATCTCGCGGGCGGCTTCCGGCCCCGTCTTCCCGGGCATCCGGATGTCCAGGATGGCCATGTCGGGGTGGTGCTCGGCGGCCAGCGTGACGGCCTCGCCACCATCGGCGGCGGTGGCCACGACGCGGTGGCCGAGGGCCTCGAGCTGGTGGCGGAGCGTGAGGTTGTGCAGGCTTTCGTCGTCCGCGATGAGGAAGCGCGTGGCCATCAATGACCTCCAGAAGGACAGACTTGGTGGGGGTACGGCCGAAGCCGCGGTTGCGCGAAGGGTGACTGCAATGCTCGTGCTCGCGCGTCGCTGTGGGGCAGCCTGTGGAGCTGCCGGAGCGCTCAGCGGATGATGCCGAGCGGGATGAGCACCACGTAACCGAGTGCGAGGAGGAGCGGCGCGGCCACCGTCGACGCCTGGGAGAGCAGCAGGAAACCCACGCCGATGGACAGCAGGCCGGACCCGATCAGGGCGTAGTTCACGGGGGTCCACCGTAGCGACGGCGGCCGGTTCTGCGGTGTCGATCGTTTGCTCTGGGCCATGGCGCAAATGTAGTCGGACCCGGAGCGTGGTCAACCGGGGGAGTCCCAGTAGGCCGGATCGTCGGGCGGCTCGGTGGCCCTCAGGCGCGCGAGCTTCGCCCGATCCCGGCGCCGGCGCCGGCGTCCGACCAGCAGCAGGAGCAGCGCCACGAACAACCAGAAGACGAGGGAATGCGTGAGGATGAGCGGCCATCCGTAGGTGCGCTTGACGTATGCGCGCCAGTGTTCTTCGAACTGCCCCAGCGTCAGCCCATACGTGGAGCGGAACGCGCGATTGAAGTCCACGTCCTGGCGCCATCGGCGCAGAAAAATGGCGAGGCCGCGCTCTCCGCTCTCCTGCACGAGGTATCCGATGGCGCTGGCCGCGAGCAGGTAGGCGATCCGGGCGTCCTCCTCGGCCACGGGCCATTCCAGCGTCAGCGAGTCCAGCGGCGGCGCGCGACGCGTCAGGAATGCGACGCGGAGGCGCCACGCCGCATCGGCGCTCCACTCCCCCGCCGCCCATTGCGCGTACCCCTCCGTGACCCAGCGTGGCACGCGGGCGGGGCCCAGGAAGCGCTGGAGCGCCACGTGGGCGAGCTCGTGGCGAAGGGTGCGGTAGATCGTGTACGGCGGCGTACGCTCCCAGTCGAACGTGGGCAGCACGATCACGCCCGCGTCCGGCTCGGCCACGCCAGCGCCCCACTCCGGGACGCGGCCGCCGGTGAGGGAATCCCAGGCAGCGCGATCCGAGGCCAGGTAGACGTCGACGCCGGCGCTGTCGAGGATGTGGGGCGGGAGCGCCGGAAGCGGGGGAGCGGCGGCGACGTGCTCGGCTATCCTGCGGGCCAGAGCGCTCTGCCGCGGCTCGTAGTGGAGCCGGACCGGAGACGAGAGCAGGACCTGCTGCGCCAGGAGAAATGCCCCGAGGAGGAACGGGATCGCGTTCACTCCGGCGCCGCGATGGCGTCCAGGCGGAGCAGTGCCGCGACACGGGGGCCGAGGCTGACGAGGCCCCGGACGTGCCGCGGATTCAGCCCCGTGAGCCACCGGGGCGGCCTCGTCACTGCGCCGTCGTCGACGATGACGACGCCCTCCACCACTTCGGCCGCCAGCGCCAGAACGAGCCCACCCGCGTCCACGACCACGGCCCTGGGCGCCGTACCCGGGGGATCGAGGCCGGGCAGCGGCGTGATCTCCATCTCCCCGGAGCGCGTCCGGGCGCGGCCGTCGTCGCCTGTGGGGGCAACCTCCCGGACGCTGGCTACGGGGGCGGCCAGCAGCGCGCCGGCGAGGCTCCAGAGGACCACTTCCCGACGGCCCTCCCCGGCCGCGACATCGCCCGGGAACGACAGGGTCGGTCGATCCCCGAGGGGGGGCCGTGCGCCCCGATGCTCGCGCGCGGTCACGTGCGCGCCTCCGGGAACACGCGGCGCAGCGCCGCCTCGAGGTCGCTCTCGAAGGAGGCGGCGTCGGACGCGCGCAGGGTCCCGCTCGAGGGCCGCATCCGCTCCGCCGCCTCGATGAAGCGCTCGGCGAAGAGCCGGACCAGCCCGAGCGTGGAGCCCCGATCAAAGACGGCCACCAGCACGAGCGGCGCACCGGCCACTTCCAGGGGGGCGAAGAAGAGCTCTCTGGTCTCGCCCACGTGATGGATGTGCGTCCAGCCGGCCCCGCCCGTCAGCTCCGCGAGAGCGCGCGCGGAGGAGTGGGCGGAAGCGGCGAGGGAGGCCACGGCGGCGAGGTCGAGGCCGCGGTCGAAGCCGTGGTACGCCAGAACCTGCCCGCTGCGGTTCACGAGCATGGCCGTGCGGACGCGGGCCTCCCGCGCGAACTCCCGCAGGTCTCTGCGCAGCTGGCGCCCGAGTGCGTCGAGTCCGGGCGCCCTCACGCAGACAGCTCCCGGGCAGCGTGGAGCGCGTGGCTGCGCGCCATTCCCACTCCCGCGCCGGCCTCGGTGGCCACCACAACCACCAGCGCGCCCGCCGCGGCCACCAGGAGCATCCCACCCGCGGACTCGAGCTGCACCACGCGGGCGCGCCCGATCCCGGCCGCGTCGGCCGCGTCGGACGTGCGGCTGAGGAGCGATGCCGCCAGCGCCGCCAGTGCGTCCTCGGGCACGCCCGCCAGCACCTCGGAGGCCACGGGCGTCCCCGTCGCCGCGTCGACCACGAGGGCCGCCCGGACGCCTGGGAGGCGACCGAGGCGACGCGCGACGCCCCGCGCCGGGGCGCTCACGCGCCGTCCGCGGTGAGGGCGCGGGCCAGGCGTTGCGCCCGGTCCGCGGTGCGCACGACCCACCCTTCCGGGGTGCCTGGCCGCGTGAGGACGATCAGCGCGCGGTCCCGGCCGTGAGGTGCCACGTGGGCGCGCGCCCGGTCGCAGTCAACGAGGGCGCCGGTCCACGGTCCCATGCCCGTCAGCTCCGCCGTGCGGCTCGCTTCCGCCACGACCGAAGTGGCGAACGCGCTGATCAGCTGCGGGTCGCCCGCTGCCGTGGGGACCGCGCCCGCCAGCACCAGCCCGTTGCGGTCGAGCACCAGCGCGCCGAGGAACGGCGCTTCCGCAGTCAGCGGCTCGAAGACGCGCTCGGGGTCGATCGCGGGGCCGGACGAGCGGTCCGGCTGCGCCGTCGCCCCGGCGCCCTGCCGCTCCGTGAGCACCTGCAGCGCCTGCCGCACCGCGGGGTCGCCGGGCCTGGCGTCGGCCGCCGCCACGAGGTGGGGCCGGGCGTCTTCGAAGCGCCGCTCCTCGAGGGCCAGGAAGCCGAGCCCGCGGTGCGCGGCGAAGCTGGTCGGGTCGAGGGACAGGAGGGCGGACCATTCATCGCCCGCGCGGGCGTGGTCGCCGGCCTCGAGGTGGAGCAGGGCGAGGAGCTCGCGGGCCTCGACGTGGTCCGGGTGGCGCTCCAGGCCGCGCCGTACCACGTCGCGCGCTGCGTCAGCGCGGCCGTTTCGCCGGAACGCGCGGGCGAGCGATACGAAGCAGCGAGCCCCGGGGTCCCGGGCCACTTCCCGACTCCAGCGCTCCACGTCTCGGTCGCTCATCCGGTCGTCCCGGGTCCGCCGGTGAATCAGCCCCCACTCGAACCGCGCGCCCATTCGGCCGCCGCCGCCAGATCCGGCGGAAGAGGCGCGCGCAGGTCCATGCGCTCGTGGGTGCGCGGGTGGTCGAACACGAGGCGCTCCGCGTGCAGGAATTGCCGCGGCACCCGCCGCTCCAGCTCGCGGGCCCAGGGCAGGCCCTGGCCACTGATCCGACGGGCGCCTCCGCCGCCGTACAGCGGATCGGCCACGACGGGGTGACCGATGTGGGCGAGGTGGACGCGGATCTGGTGCGTCCGCCCCGTCTCCAGCCTCGCCCGCAGCACGTCTGCGGCCACCCAGCGCTCCACGCGCTCGAAGTGCGTCACGGCGTGCCGGCCCGCCTGCGTGACCGTGAGGCGTTTGCGGTCCCGCGTGGACCGGCCCACCGGCGCATCCACGGTCTGCCGGTCGTCCTCCAGGTGCCCCCAGACCACCGTCAGGTAGCTCCGATGGATATCGCGGCGCTTGAGTGCCGCGGCCAGGCGGCGGTGCGCCCGGTCGTGCTTGGCCACGATCAGGAGGCCGGACGTGTCCATGTCCAGGCGGTGCACGATGCCCGGCCGCTTGACCCCGCCGATCCCCGACAGGTCCTGGACGTGGTGCAGCAGCGCGTTCACCAGCGTCCCGCCCCGATGCCCCGGCGCCGGGTGCACCACCAGCCCCGCCGGCTTGTTCACCACCAGCAGGTCCCGGTCCTCGAACACGATGTCCAGCGGGATGTCCTCCGGCTCCATCCCGGACGGCTCGGGCGGCGGGATGGTGAGCTCCACCACGTCGCCTGCCGTCACGCGCTCGCTCTTCCGCGGGACCTCCCCGTTTAGCAGCACCTGCCCTTCCCCGATCAGCTGGGCGATGCGACTGCGCGAAAGCTCCGCCAGACGCCCGGCCAGCCAGGCGTCGAGCCGCTCCCCCTCCGCGGCTTCCGGAATCTCGAGACGACGGCGGTCAGCCACCGCCCTCCCGACGTCTGCGCGGGCGCTGTTCTTCCTGCCAGAGGGAGAGCGCGAGGAAGATGGCGCCCGTGGTCACGGCAATGTCGGCCACATTGAACACGGGCCAGCGGAGGTCGCCCACTCCGACATCGAGGAAATCCACGACACCGGCATGGGAGCGGACGCGATCGATGAGGTTGCCGACTGCGCCTCCGCAGATGAGGGCGATGGCGGCGAGGCGTATGCGGTCGCGGGCGGGGGTGGCCCAGTACATGGCGGCGAGGGCGGCGAGGGCGATGAGGGAGAGGACGAGGAAGACGGGTCGGGAGTAGGCGCCGAGATGGATGCCGAAGGCCGCGCCCGGGTTCTGGATGTAGGTGAGCCGAAGGTAGGAACCCACGACGTCGACCTGGTCGTAGAGCGGCATGTAGGCCTGGACCATCAGCTTGGTGGTGACGTCCAGGAGCACCACCAGGAGGGTGACGCCCACGAACATCCGCACCTTCCCGGCCGTCCAGGAACGCCCCTCGCTCTCGACGTTCATCTCCATGTCACCCACGGCGTCCACTTCCCGACTCCTCCTCCCGTTTGCACTGGATGCACAGATCGGTGTGCGGCAGCGCCTCGAGGCGCTCGAACCCGATGTCCTCCTTGCACCTGCGGCACGCGCCATAGTCCTCGGGCTCGTGCAGCAGCCGGTCGAGCGCCCGGTCCACCTCCACGAGCCGCCGCCCCTCCTCGCTGGCCATGAGGAACGCGTTCTCGCGCTCGGTGAGCGCCGACGCCGCCTCGGCCATGTGCTGGGAAAACCCGGACACGGCGCGGTCGTCCATCTCCTGGCCGAAGCGATGCAGGCGCCGGACGAGCTTGGCGCGCTCCCGCTCCAGGAGCCGCCGCAGCGCTTCACGCCTGTCGTGCGACAGTGGCATCAGCCGGCTCCCGCGCGCTTCAGCGCAAGCCTCGCGCCGATGCCGTCGAGGTCCACCTGACGCTCGCCGTCCACGTCCGGGGGCGGGGCATCCACGATCAGCTCCACGGCGAGGGTCTCGCCCCTGATGTACCCGGCATGGGCCGCAATGGCACGGGCGATGTCGCCGTCCCCCGTGATCCAGAGCCGGATCCGGTCGCTCACGTCCAGCCCGCTGTCGCGCCGCAGCCGCTGGGTGCGGTTCACCAGCTCGCGCGCCAGACCCTCCAGCCGGAGCGGCTCGGAGATCGACGGATCCAGACCCACAGTGAAGCCATCGGCGCTCTCGACCGCCAGCTCTCCGCGGGCGACGCGGACCACTTCCACCTCGTCCGGCTGCAAGCGGTGCGACTCGCCGGCCACGTCGATCACGACCTCGCCGCCATCCTCGAAGCGGGCGAGCGTGGTGCCCGAAAGCGCCCGGATGGCGGCCGCGGCCTCCTGGGTGCGGCTGCCGAAGCGCTGACCGAGCGTGCGGAAATCCGGCCGCGCCTGCAGTGTGACGAGGTCATCGGCGCCGGAGAGGAAGCGGACTTCCTTGACGTTGATCTCGTCCTTCAGGACCTCCATCAGCTCGTCGGGGAGCGCCGCCCTCCCGGGCGCGACGGCGTGGAGCGTGGCCAGCGGCTGGCGCACGCGGATGCGCACGGCGTCGCGGGCAGCGCGACCCAGGCTGGAGAGGGCGCGCACGGTCTCCATGTCGCCTTCCAGCGCTTCGTCGCGGAGCTGCGGGTGCGGCTCCGGGAATGGCGCGAGGTGGACGCTCTCGAGGCCAATGGCCCGGTGGAGCCAGTCGGCCAGGAACGGCGTGAACGGCGCCATGAGCCTCGACACGGTGACGAGCGCCTCCCATAGCGTCTGGAAGGCGACGTGGGTGTCCGCCGTGTCCGCGGAGCCCCAGAAGCGGGATCGGTTGCGCCGGACGTACCAGTTCGAGAGGTCGTCGACCACGAAGTCGGCGATGCGGCGGGCGGCCCGCGTGAGGTCGTAGTCGTCGAGCGCGGTGCGGACATCCGCCACCAGGCCGGCCTGTCGGGAGAGGAGCCAGCGGTCGATCACCGGCCGGTCGCCGGGCGCGGCCGGTCGCCCGGCGGGGCTCCAGTCCTCCAGGTTGGCGTAGAGGGCGAAGAACCGGTACGTGTTGGCGAGCGTGTCGAACGTGCGCCGAACGGTTTCGCCGAGCGCCTCCTCGTCCCAGCGCTTGGGCGTCCACGGCTGGCTGACGGTGACCAGATACCACCGGATGGCGTCCACACCGAAGCGGTCGATGGCGTCCCAGGGACTGACGGTGTTGCCGCGCGACTTGGACATCTTCTGGCCATCGCGGTCCAGCAGCAGCCCATTCACCAGCACGTTCCGATAGACGGGCCCGTGGCCGAGCATGGTGGCGATGGCCATGAGGGAGTAGAACCAGCCGCGCGTCTGGTCGAGCCCCTCGGCAATGAAGTCGGCCGGGAAATGGCGCGCCCAGACGTCCTCGTTCTCGAACGGGTAGTGCCACTGGGCGAACGGCATGGAGCCGGAGTCGAACCACGTGTCGATGACCTCCGGCGTGCGCCGCATGGTGCCCTCGCAGAACGGGCACGGCCACGTCAGCTCATCGATCCACGGCTTGTGCGGATCGAAGTCGTCGCCCAGGTCACCGGCGTGCTCCGCCAGCTCGGCGAAGGAGCCGATCACCTCCCGGTGCTCGACGTCATCCTCGCAGACCCAGATGGGGAGGGGCGTGCCCCAGTAGCGCTCGCGTGAGAGCGCCCAGTCCACGTTCCCCTCCAGCCATTCGCCGAACCGGCCCGTGCCGATCTCCGGCGGGTTCCAGCTCACCTGCCGGTTGTTCTCCAGCATCCGCTCCTTCACGGCGGTCGTGCGGATGTACCAGGAGTCCCGGGCCATGTAGATGAGCGGACTGTCGCAGCGCCAGCAGTGGGGATAGGAGTGCGTCATCGTGCCCGACTTCCAGAGGGCGCCGCGAGCGCGGAGCTCGTCGAGGAGGGGGGCGTCGGCATCCTTCACGAACTCGCCGCCCACCAGCCCCACTTCGGGGAGGAAGCGCCCCGCGTCGTCCACGGGCCGGAGCAGCGGCAGGCCGTGCTCCTGGCCGGCAGCGTAGTCGTCCGCGCCGAAGGCCGGCGCGATGTGGACGATCCCGGTCCCCTCCTCGGCGCTGACGAAGTGTGCGGGGACAACGCGCCATGCGGCCGCGGCCTGTGCGTCGGACACGGGCACGAGGTCGAGCGGCCGGCGGTAGCGGAGTCCGAGGAGGTCGCGGGCCTCGTAGCGGCGGCGGACTGTGGCGTCGTCGCCGAACAGGGTCTTCACCAGCGACTCCGCCACGATGAGGCCGCGGCCATCATGCTCGATCTCGGCGTACACGAGCTCCGGATTGACGGCCAGCCCCACGTTGGACGGTATGGTCCAGGGCGTGGTGGTCCAGACCAGGAACGCGCGGTCGCCGGGCTTCCCGTCCTCCTCGACGATGCGGCAGAGGAAATGGACGGACGGGTCCTCGACCTCACGGTACCCCTGGGCCACCTCGTGGGAGCTGAGCGCGGTGCCGCAGCGCGGACAGTAGGGCACACTGCGGTAGCCGTGATAGATCAGGTCGCGGTCGGCGAGCTGGCGCAGGAGCCACCAGACCGTCTCCACGTACTCCGGGTGGAATGTGACGTACGGATCGGAGTAGTCGAGCCAGTACCCCATGCGCTCGCTCAGCCGCTCCCACTCCTCCTTGTACGTGAACACGCTCTCGCGGCACACCTCGTTGAAGCGGGCGACGCCCATCTCCTCGATCTGCCGCTTGCCGCTGATGCCCAGCGCCTTTTCCGCCTCGATCTCCACCGGAAGGCCGTGGGTGTCCCACCCGGCCTTCCGCGAGACGTGCCGGCCGCGCATGGTCTGGTAGCGGCAAACCAGGTCCTTCAGCGTGCGCGCGAACACGTGATGGATCCCCGGACGGCCGTTCGCCGTGGGCGGGCCTTCGTAGAACACGAACGGCTCGCCGTCCGCCGTGGCCGCCAGCGTCTTCGAGAACAGGTCCTCTTCACGCCAGCGCTCGAGGATCTCCTCCTCCAGCGCCTTGAGCTGGTCCGGGTATTCCGGGTATCTCATTCGGTCCGCTGCTCCTCCACCAGCGACGACAGCCAGTCGTCCCCGCCGTCCGCCTCTCCAACCTCGCGGCTGGCCTCGCCTTCCTCCCCCGCCCCCTCGCCGGAGGACGCCGCCACATCGGCTTCGTCCGCCATCGCCCCGTCAGCCGCCCCCCCGTCCGGCACCTCCGCCTCCGGCGACGACGGCGCTGTCGCGTCCGGCGATCCCCCACCCTCCTCGTCGGACAATGGGCCACCGGAGAGCATCAGCGGCTCCCTCTCCTCGAACCGCAGCTCGAGGGCGTCCTCGATCACGTTCAGCTCCGACAGCCCCCGCTCCAGCAGGTTGTGGAACGACCTCACGAGCTGGGCGCGCCGCGCCCGGACCTGGCGCAGCGCATCCTCCTCCGCCGCCAGCTTGCGCGCCGACTCCTGCCGGGCCGCCTCCGCCGCGGCCCGCGCTTCCCGGACGATGAGCTCCGCTTCCCGGTCCGCGTTCGAGCGCGCCTCCCCGCGCAGCCGCTCGGCGGCGAGCAGCGCATCCGAGAGCATGCGCTCCTTCTCCCGGAAGGCCGCGAGCTCCGCCCCGGTCCGCTCCAGCGACTCGGAGAGCGCCATGTTCTCCTTGACGAGCTCCTCCATGCGGTCCGCGGCCAGGTCGAGGAAGTCGTTGACGAGCTCGGCATCATAGCCCCGGAACGCGCGCCGGAAATCACCCTTCTTGTGGCGGACCTCGAGTGGCGTGAGATCGATCATGGCTGTCCCCTCTCTCCAAACAGGACCGTACCGAGCCGCACCAACGTGGCGCCCTCCTCGATCGCGATCTCGAAGTCGTTGCTCATGCCCATGGACAGCTCCCCGCCCCGGATCACTTCCGGCGCCTGGCGGCGGCACGCCTCCAGCAGATCGCGGGCACGGCGGAACGTGTCGTGAAGGACCGTTTCGTCCCCGGTCCAGGGCGCCATGGTCATGAGCCCGTCCAGATGGAGGTTACGGAGCCCCGACAGCGGCTCCAGCGCCTCCAGCGCCGCCTCGCGGTCGAACCCGCCCTTGCTGTCCTCGCCCGAAACGTTCACCTGGAGCAGTCCACGCACCACCGTCCCCGCGCGCCCGCCTTCACCATCGAGCGTGCGCGCGAGTCGGAGGGAGTCCACCGAGTGGATGCGGTCGAACAGGGGAATGGCGCTCCGGGACTTGTTCCTCTGGAGATGCCCGATCAGGTGCCATTCCGCGGCGTCTCGTCCCACGAAGGCGACTTTCTGCTCCAGCTCCTGGACCCGGTTTTCACCGAGCATGCGAAGGCCGGCGCGCACGGCCGCGGCCGCCGCTTCCGGCTCGTGCCCCTTCGTGACCGCCACGAGCCCGACGTCGTCCCGCCGCCCCACCCGCTCCATGGCCGCGCGAATCCGCTCGCGGACCTCAGGCACCGTCTCCTTCAGCCGTTCGTCCCACATGCCGGCGAAATGGTACGCGAGGGCGGTCCAAAGATCAACGCCATGCGGACTTCCGCGTCCCAAAGGAAGCGGGGCCGACCCGTCGGGCCGGCCCCGCACACCCTGTCCGTCTTCGGAACGGCGGCTACTGCACTTCGAACGTGATGTTCAGCGCCACCCAGACGGGCACCTTCTTGTCCCGGTTGTAGGCGGGCGTGAACTCCATCAGGTCCGCCACCTTCTTCGCGGCCTCGTCGAACGCGTCGTAGCCGCTGGTCTTGTTGATCTGCGTCTTCTGGACGCGGCCGTTCTCATCAATGAAGAACCACATGTTGACCGTGCCGCCGATCCCCGCGTCCCGGAGGAGCGGCGGGTAGTAGCGCATGAGCGCCTGCTGCACCTCCGTGCCGTTCTTCAGGTTCGGACGCACCGTCATCGGCGTGAACACCGGCGCCGCCGCCAGGTCCTCCTCGTTCGACTCGCTCGGGGGCGGCGGGAGGTTCTCGATCGGGTTCTCCTCGAACGTAGTCGGGGCGATCGTGACATCCTCGTTGACATCCGCCGCCGCGATCACGGGCGTGGCCGGCCGAGCGATCGCCTGCGGTGGCGGCGGGATCTCGATCTCGTCCGGGAGCTCGACCGACTCGATCTGGTCGGACTGGAAGCTCACGTCCTGTGTACCGAAGGTGGGCGAAGCGAGGAAGATCGCCGCATGCACCACCGTGGCCAGGATCAGCGCGACCCAGAACCAGTCCGTGAATCCGCGCTTGAAACGGTCATTGGCCGTTTCGTGGACGGCCGCGTTCTTGTCGGCCATGCCTACCTCCGCTCCCTCGTGATGCGTTCCTCCAGGTCCGTGTAGAAGGTCAGGCGCAACGCGCCAGCCTCCTGGAGCTCCTGCTGTATGTTATAAATCGTAGCGTACGGAGTGTTCCGATCCGCGCGAAGCTCGACCAGCAGCTCACGGTTCGCCACGTACAGCGGGGCCACCACGTTGGAGACCCGGTCGATCGGGACCAGGTGATCGTTGATGAAGATCTCGCCATCCTGCGTCACGAACATGTGCAGGATGTTCTTGCGCTGCTCGTCCAGCTTCTCGGTGGCCTGGGCTTCCGGCCACGGCATCTTCCGCGGCTTTTCCGCCGGGAAGGTGGTGCTCACCATGAAGAAGATGAGGAGCAGGAACGCCATATCGGCGAGGGACGAGGAGGGGATCTCGCTCGACGCCTTCGACTTCCGTTCGAATCCTCCGCCCGTGATCATTGCGCTGCTACTCCACGATTCCGAGGTTCACGCGCTCGGCCCCGGCACTCTGGAGCTGATCGAGCACATCGATCATGTAGCGGTACGGCGCCGTCGGTGCCGTCTTCACCGCCGCAATGAGATTCGGGTTCTGCGCCACTTCCGTGCGCCAGATCCCGCCGACGTCCGCGGACGGGACGGGCTGGATCTGCGGGCTCTCGCCGCGCTTCACCTCCACGACGCCGTTCGCCTGGATGGTGAAGAAGATCAGGTTCTTCGACGAAACGGCCGCTTCCTGGCCGGTCTCGGGCAGCACGATGCTCAGCCCCTTCTCCTCGTCGAAAATCGTGGTGACGAGAAAGAAAATGAGGAGCAGGAACGCGATGTCCGCCATGGAGGACGTCGGGATATCACCCGACGCCCGTGACTTCTTCTTCAGGATCGCCATTGCTTCGTACGCCTCAGTCGATCTGCGTGTCTTCCGGCGGACGCTGGACCGGGTCCGTGTACGGCCGTTCCTTCGCCTCCGCATCGTGAATGGACTTCGCCGTGCCTGGCATCTTGGTAACCGGCGACGCGGGAGTGGTTCCCCCCACGCCGGCCGGCGCGAGCCGGCCCTCGGACTCCATGCGCCACACCATGCGCAGCACGGCGCCCGTCCCCTCCTCCATGTCCACGATCAGCTTGTCGATGCGTGTCACGAAGTAGTTGTACCCGATGTTCACCGGAACGGCGATGATCAGGCCGGTGGCGGTGGTGATCAGCGCCACCTTGATCCCGCCGGCGACCAGGGCCGCGTCCACCTGCCCGGCCTGGGCGATGGCGCCGAAAGCGGAGATCATGCCCGCCACGGTGCCGAGGAAGCCCAGGAGCGGAGCCACGTTGGCGACGGTGGCCAGGACCACCAGCCCGCGCTCGAGGAATCCGAGCTCGATGGCGCCCGTGGTCTGAACCGCCTTCTCCACGCCCGCGCCCGTGGCCGTGTGCTCGCGCACCCTGCGGAGCCCGGCGTAGAGGATGGCGGCGACGGGACCCGGCCGTTCCTCGGCGAGGCGCAGGGCCTCATCGATGCGGCCTTCCCGCCCGAGCTTGTCGACCGACTCGAGCAGCCCCTTCGACTCCCGGTGTGCCACCCATAGGGTCCATGCCTTGGCGATGATCACACCCACCGCGAGCAGTGAGCAGATGATGAGCGGGTACATCATCGGCCCGCCGTCCGCGAAAAGGTTCATCAGGTTGAACCCTTCCTGTGCAGCACTCTGCGCGACCTGTTGGTTCATTTCACTCTTCTGCCGTACGTGCTCCGCAACGCGGAGAAGATGAAGGAAGTCCAGAGTTTACCCTCAATCCGGGGCAATGTAGGGATACCCCGAAAAGGTGTCAACGCGCCATCACTCCGCGATCGCCCGTGTGCCCGCCACGCCGATGAGGGCCGCGCGCAGCCGCTCGGGTGAAACATTGCGCTCCAGTCGGCCTCGCTGGGCCATGGAAACCTGCAATGTCTCCTCGCTCACCACCACCACCAGGGCATCCGTTTCCTCGGAGAGACCGATGGCCGCGCGGTGGCGGGTGCCCAGGCTCTTGTCGGCCACGGGGAACTGCGTGAGCGGGAGGATCACGCCGGCGGCGATGATCGTGTCGCCGCTGACCAGCAGCGCGCCATCGTGGAGCGGACCGTAGGGGGCGAAGATGCTGACGATGATGTCGGAGGAGACGCGCGCCTGGATGCGGGTGCCGGTGTCGGCGTACTCGTCGAGGCCGACGTCGCGCTGGATGGCGATGATGCCGCCGATCTTGGCGCGGGAGAGCCGCTCGACTCCCTCCACGAGCTCCTCGACCACCGCGCTCTCCTCCATCTTGTTGAAGAGGCGGAGCATGCGGCTCTGGCCGAGCCGCGCGAGCGCGCTGCGGAGCTCGGGCTGGAACACGATGAGTGCGGCGATCACCCCGTACTGGAACGCCACCTCGAGGATCCGGTTGATCAGGTCCAGGCCGAGGAACCGGGAGGCGAAGAAGATGGCGGCGAGGAGGAGGAGCCCGAACAGCATCTGCATGGCCCGGGTGCGCGCCAGCAGCCGGAGGATGTAGTAGATGCCGATGGCGACGATGACGATCTGGATCGCGTCCGCGGCACGCGGGAGCAGGAACCCATAGCGTGCAATCGCGTCGAACCAGCCGCTCATGGGGTCACCGCCTCCGCCACGGCCAGGGCGCGGCGCACCGGCGCAACATCGTGGACGCGAAAAATGCGGGCGCCGCCGATCCACGCGACGACGCAGGCGGCGACAGTCCCCGGCACCCGCTCCTCGACGGGCAGCCCGCCGGCCAGCTCGCCCACGAAGCGCTTGCGCGATGGGCCGACGAGGAGCGGGAACCCGAGCGTCGCCAGGCGGGGAAGCCCACGCAGGACGGCCACGGTGTGCTCCGTGCGCTTGGCGAAGCCCAGCCCCGGGTCGAGCACGATGGCTTCCCCGGCGATGCCGGCGCCGACGGCATGGCGGACCGCGGCCCTGAGCTCCAGCGCCACGTCGTCCGTCGGGTCGGGGCCGTACTCCGCCAGGTGGTAGCGAGCCATGTCGGCCACGCCGCCGCGCGAGTGCATGAGTACCACGCCCGCGCGCGCCTCCGCGCACGTGACGGCCATGGCCGGGTCGAGGCGCAGCGCGGAGACATCGTTGACGATGGCGGCGCCAGCATCGAGGGCGGCCCGGGCCACCTCGGCCTTCACGGTGTCGATGGAGACGGGGACGTCCGGATGCTCCCGCACCAGCACGTCGATCACGGGCAGGGTGCGCGCGCGCTCCTCGTGCGCGGACACCGGCACCGCCCCGGGGCGCGTGGACTCGCCGCCGACGTCCAGGATGTCGGCCCCCTCCTCGATCATGCGCTCCGCCCGGCGCAGGGCGTCACCGGGAGAGCGAGAGCGGCCGCCGCCCCAGAAGGAGTCGGGGGTGAGATTCAGGATCCCCATGACGCGGGGCCGGTCCAGCGGGATGGCGCGGTCGGCCAGGCGCCAGATGGACGAGCGGCGACCGGCTCCGGATGCGGAAACGGCCCCCGCTGACCCTCCGAGGAGCTCGACATCGGTCCCTGCGGCGTCGCTCCCCATGCTTGCCTCAGGAGGCGTCGGCCTCCAACGCGGGCGCTTCCTCACCCGCGGGTGCTTCCTTCCCTGCGGGCACTTCTCCCTCCGCGGGCACACCGATCGGCGGCTCCGTGGACGTCGGCGGCACGCCGGTGCGGTCCCCCGCCAGGGAGGCGGGTGCGGCGAGCGAGGCGGGGTGCTTCTCCTCCTTGACGGCTGGAAGCGGCTTGCCCGCCTCCAGCGCCGCGATCTCGTCCCGATCGATGGTCTCGCGCTCGAGCAGCGCTTCGGCCACGGACTCCAGGAGGTCCCGGTTTTCGCGCAGCGTGGTGCCCGCCCGCTGGTACGCCTCATCGAGGAAGCGCTTGACCTCGTGGTCCACGAGCCGGGCGGTCTCCTCGGAGACTTCGCGTCGCTGGACCAGCTCACGACCCAGGAAGACTTCGTGGTCGGAGTCACCCACGGCCATGGGGCCGACGCTGTCGCTCATTCCGAACTGCGTGATCATGCGTCGGGCCATGGTCGTGGCCCGTTCGATGTCGTTGCCGGCGCCGGTGGTGATCTTCTCGGCCCCGAAAATCATCTCCTCGGCCGCCCGTCCGCCGAACAGCATGACCAGCTGCGCCAGGAGGTAGTCCCGGGAGTAGGAGTGGCGGTCCTCCTCGGGCAGGGATGCGGTCACGCCGAGCGCTCGCCCGCGCGGCACGATGGTGACCTTGTGGAGCGGGTCGAGCCCGGGGACGCGCAGGGCGATCACCGCGTGACCCGCCTCGTGGTACGCCGTAAGCTTCCGCTCGGACTCGGAGAGCACGAGGCTCTTCCGCTCCGCGCCGAGCATGACCTTGTCCTTGGCCGACTCCAGATCGTTCATGCCCACTTTCTCGCGGCCTCGCCGGGCCGCGAGAAGCGCCGCCTCGTTCACCATGTTGGCCAGGTCGGCACCGCTCATCCCGGGCGTACCCTTGGCCAGGCGCTCCACCACCACGTCATCGGCAAGCGGGAGCTTCCGCAGATGCACGCGCAGGATCCCCTCGCGCCCCTTCACGTCCGGCGGGTCCACCACGATCTGGCGGTCGAAGCGACCCGGTCGCAGCAGCGCGGGGTCCAGCACGTCGGGGCGGTTCGTGGCCGCGATGAGGATCACGCCCTCGTTGGACTCGAAGCCGTCCATTTCCACCAGCAGCTGGTTCAGCGTCTGCTCCCGCTCGTCATGGCCACCCCCCAGGCCGGCGCCGCGATGTCGGCCCACGGCGTCGATCTCGTCGATGAAGATGATGCACGGCGCGTTGGCCTTCCCCTGCTCGAACAGGTCGCGAACACGGGAGGCGCCGACACCGACGAACATTTCCACGAAGTCGGAGCCGGACATGGAGAAGAACGGGCGACCCGCCTCCCCCGCCACAGCGCGAGCCAGCAGCGTCTTCCCCGTCCCCGGAGGGCCCACGAGGAGGGCACCCTTGGGCAGGCGCCCGCCGAGGCGGGTGAACCGCTGCGGGTCCTTGAGGAACTCGATGATCTCCTGGAGCTCCTCCTTGGCCTCATCGGCCCCAGCCACGTCCGAGAACGTGACGTGGGGCGTGTCGCCGGACAGGATCTTGGCTTTGGACTTCCCGAACTGGAACGCCTTCGAGCCGCCCGACTGCATCTGGCGGAGCATGAAGATCCAGATGCCGAGGATCAGGAGCCACGGGAGCGCGCCGAGGACCAGGGCCCACCAGTTCTGGCGTGCCTCCTGCCCCTTGATGTCCACACCGGCCGCCTCCAGCGCCTGGACGAAGCCCTCGCTCGCGCCCGCGGGCATGGTCATGACGAACTGGTCGGTCTCGCCGCGCTTCGTGGTCAGGGGCGATTTCAGCTTCCCCTCCACCCGCGTGGTGTTCCCCTCGATGATGGTGACCGACTGGATATTGCCCTTCGCGAGCTGCGTCTTGACCTCCGTGTAGCTCAGCTCGGTCGTGTCGTTCTGACGCGGGCTGAACAGCTGCACGAGGAGGATGGAGACGAGCACGAACAGCACCCAGAACGACAACGTCCGGGAGTTCTTCGTCCATCGGCCCACGTTCTGGTTCTTGCCGCCGTTTTCCGGCGTTGGATTCTTGGCCATCGACTCCTGCTACTTCGGTGCTTTCAGGCTCGCGATGAACGGCAGGTTCCTGAAGTTCTCGCTGTGATCGAGCCCGTACCCGATGAGGAACTCCGTGGGGGCGTGAAAGCCCACCCATCGGGGCTCCTTCACGAGGTTCTCCGCCACGTGCTTGTGCAACAGCGCACAGATCTCGAGGGAGCGCGGCCCCCGCGCCTCCAGCATCGGGATGAGGCGATTCATTGTGTTGCCGCTATCCACGATGTCTTCCACCAGGATCACGTGCTTACCCTCGACCGTGTTCTCCGGATCATAGAGCAGCCGCACATCCCCACTCGTCGTGGTGCCCGCGCCGTAGCTGGACGCCACGAGGAAATCGAGCGTGACGGGCCGGCGGATCTCGCGCACGAGGTCCGCCATGAAGATGAACGATCCCTTCAGGAGCCCGAGCACGAGCACCGGCTCCTGCCCCGGATACGAGAGACCGATCTCGGCGCCCATCTCCGCCACGCGATCGGCGATCTGCTCCGGCGTGTAGATGAGGCGCTCGAGGGCCGCCCCGCCCGTCCTGGCGAAACTATCAATGCTGTCCGGCATCCTCCACCACGATCTCGAGTCCACCCTCGCCGCCGGCGACATCGCTCGCGCGCGCGACACCGACCACCCAGAGCACCGTCCCGCTCGCATCCACGAGCACCGGTGCGCGCTGACGCTCGCGGCAGTCGAGGCGATGCTCGCCGAACAGCTTCTTCAGCTTCTTACTGCCGTACTGCAATCGAATCCGATCCCCGGTCCGCCAGCCGCGCAGCGAGAGCGGGAATCGCGACGCGGTGATCGTGGCCTGCCGATCGTCGCCCGCGGGCGGCCGGTCCGGCATCGCAGCAGCGGGCGACCATCGGACGGCCAGGGTCCGTCCACCCACCACGGCCCGTCCTTCTCCCGGCCCGCGGTCTGCGATCTCCAGCGGCCGATCCTCCACTGCGCCCCGCGAGACCCTGCGGACGACGATCCGGTCGAACGCCCGCTCCAGCCTCGCGTCCGCGGACAGGTCCACGCCGTGGCCACTGCGACCGGTCATGATAAACTCCAACGCCGCCTGGGTTCCTGCCCGACCGGGCGTGGTCCCAAAGCGGCGGAGCAGATCGCGGAGCATCCGGGCCCGCAGGTGCGGATGATAGGCGCGGAGAACATCACGGGCAAGCACGAGCGCCTCGTCATCCCGGGCAAGGACGACGTCCCTTTCGAGCCGCCCGAGGGCGTGCTCCCACGCGGCCTCGTCGCGGCGCGCCGAAGCGGCCAGCGCGGCCAGCGCCCGGGCGGCATCCGGGCGCGCGCGCTCGAGCGCCGGAAGCACGGAATGGCGGATCCGATTGCGGGCGAACGAGAGGTCGAAGTTGGTGGGGTCGTCGCGCCAGCGCAGGCCGGCGTCGCGGGCGTAGCGCGTCAGCTCGGCGCGCGTGAACGGCAGGAGCGGCCGCACGAGCCGGCCACGGCGGGGCGCGATGCCACGCAGCCCCGGGGTCCCGGTGCCGCGGGTGATGCGGAAGAGGACCGTCTCGGCCTGGTCGTCCAGGTGGTGGGCGGTGGCGATGCGCGCCCCTGGCGGGGCCGCGCGATCGAGGAACGCGTAACGGACACTGCGGGCGTCCGCTTCGGACGCGGGTGGCGGGTCCGCGCGCTGGCACACGAGGGGGATCCCCCACGCGATGCAGAGACCCCGGACCCAGAGCGCGTCGTGCGCGCTGCGGGGGCGCATGGCGTGGTCCAGGTGGGCGGCGGAGAGGTCGAGGGCGAGATCGGCGAGCGGGAAGCGGAGCAGGTGGAGCAGGGCCACGGAGTCGAGGCCGCCGGAGAGGGCCACGGCCACGGCGTCGCCCGGTCGGACCAGCCCGGAGGCGGCGAGGTGGCGGCGCAGTCGCGGCGGGAGCGGCGAGTCCTGCGCCCGGGCCACGTCAGGGACGGGAGCGGTGCAGTGGCGGCTCGACGCGCTCATCGAAGACGCGGCGGCCGAGGTCGGGGCGATCCGTGATGATGCCGTCGACGCCCCAGTCCAGGAGGCGGGCCATGTCGGCCGGGTCGTCGACGGTCCACACGTGGACCGGGACACCGTGGCGTGCGGCATCCTGCACGAACCGGGGCGTGACCACGCGCAGCGGGCCGTGCGTCTCGGGCACCTGGAAGACCTCGCACGTGGGGCGCCAGAGCCTTGCCAGGCGGATCCGGTGCAGGATCATGAACGCGCGCGCGTCGCTCGTGGAACCGCTGCGCGCGCCGGTGAAGTCGCCGAACAGCGTCCGCTCCCCGTCCTCCATGCCGGCTGCGACCACGCGGTCCGTGGCGCCCATCCGGCGAATGGTTTCGAACATGGGCGCCTGGGCGGCGCACGCTTTCACTTCCAGGGTGAAGCGGGTGTCGGGAAAGCTTTCGAGCGCCTCGGCGAGCGTGGCGATGCCGATCCCCTGCCCCTGGAACGGGTGCGCGCCACGGGCGTCCGTGAAGCGGTAGCCGAAATCGAGATCCCGAAGCTGTTCGAGCGTCATGTCGGCCACGGGCCCCGTGCCATCGCTGGTGCGGTCCACGGTGGGGTCGTGGATGATCACGCACTCGCCATCGGCGCTGGCGTGAACATCCGTCTCGATCATGTCCACGCTCCACTGCTCCACCGCCTCGAGGAAGGAAGCGAGCGTGTTCTCCGGGGCGAGACCGGCGGCGCCCCGGTGTCCAACGAGGAGCGGTCCGCCGGCGAGCGCCGCGTATCCACGCCCGGGGCTCATCCCCGGTCCCGGTTCCGGGACGGCCCCTGCCGCTCGAGCCGCTCGACCTCCTCCACGTCGATGCCATGCTGGCGGTAGAGGACGAGGTCGATGAGCCGGGTGGCGACCTGCCGCTCCATGGCCGCGTCCGGGTCGCTGTCCGGGTCGACCTCGCAGCAGCGAACGGCCAGGAAGATGAGGATGTCCTCCACCACTTCCGGGCGAGGGTGCGCGGGGGCGCCGGAATCGGGCCTGACCTCGCGAAGCAGGAGCCCCTCGATGAACGCGAGGAAGCCGGGGAAGGTGAACTCGACGAGCCCGCTGTCCGCGAGCCCCTCCTCCTCCGTCACCTGCTCCCACGAGAGCTCGTTCCAGAACAGCTCCTCCGCTTCCTCGAGGAGGAACCGCCTGCGGTCTTCGGGGAGCCCGCCGGACGGCGCGGGGGTGTGGAGCGGCCGCTGCAGCAGCCGCGCGAGGCGCTGTCGTCGCCGGCTGAGATACTCACGCCCCCGCTCGAGGGCGGCGCGGGAAGGCTGTTCCATGAGGCTCACTGATGCGGGTCACGTTCCGGGGATAGGATAGGCGGCTGTCGCCCCCGGGGCAAAGAGGGTGGGGTCGCGGGCTCGGCGGCCTCGCGGCGGGCGGGGTCAGCCGCCGAAGATGTCGTCGGCCAGGGCCTGGCGGGTGGCGGCGTTGTCCACGGTGGCCGCGGGGTCGAAGGCGCCGACCGGGAACGCGGGCGGGTCGCCATCCTCGTCCGGACCGATGAGGACGGATTCGGCGAAGAGCCGCGTGACTCGCCGCAGCTGCCCCTCCATCTCGGCAATGATGGTGGACGCGTGGTCGAGCTGCTGGGAGATGATGTCCTGGAACTGGAGCGCGGTGACGAGGGCGTGCAGCTCGTCGCGGAGCGCGTCGAACGCGGCCGCGTCTCCCGGCTCCTGCTGGACGCGGTCGACAATGGCCAGCGCCCGGTCGACGCCGTCGAGCATGTTGACGGCCGCGAACTCCGTGGTGGAGCTTACCTCGAGCAGCTTGGCGTTCGTGTTCTCGAGGTTGGTGAGGGTGGCCTCCTCCAGCAGACCGCGGCTGCGACGGACGTTGTACAGGATCCGCTGCAGCTCCGCATACATGCGCAGCAGGAGCGTGTCCACGCCGCGGCTGCCCGCGCGACGGTCGGCGAGCTGCTCGATCAGCCCCAGCACGCCGGCGTTGACGCCATCGTCGCCGTCCTGCTCGATGGCGAGGTCTTCCACCAGGTCATCCACGAGGCGCAGCGTCACCTCGGAATCCTGAAGGAGCTCGCGTGAGAGTCCGGCCACGTTGCCTCCATCGCTCACGCGGCCGCTCCGCTCAGCGCGCCCAGGACCTGGTCGATCTTCTGCTTCAGGACCTCGGGCGTGAACGGCTTGACCACGTAGTTGTTCACCCCGGCCTGCGCCGCGGCGACGATGTCCTCCCGGATGCTCCGGGTGGTGACCATCAGGATCGGGACGGCGGCACCGTCCGGTCGGGCGCGGAGCGCCTTCACCAGGTCCAGGCCGCCCATGTTGGGCATGTTCCAGTCGGTGATGACGAAGTCGATGGAGGCATCGAACGCCTGGAGCGCCTCGACGCCGTCCCCGGCCTCCGCGAACTGGCCATAGCCGATCCGCCCGAGGGAGTTGGCCACGATGCGCCGCATGGTGGCCGAGTCGTCGACAATCAGGAACTTCATGGATCTCGTCTCCGCGTCAGACGTCGCCGCGCCGGAGCATGCGGCGGGCCACCGTGTCCAGGACCTCGGGCGCGTCGTAGGAGCCGTCGGCGATGCGCTGGCGGATCCGGGCGACGCGCTCCGGATCGAGACCGGGCACCTGGTCCAGGTGCGCCACGGCCTGCCGTCCCTCCTGCGAGATCTCGACGCGGTCGGCACGTGGCCGGGCGGTGGTGCCCGGAGCATCCTCGCCCACCTTCTCCGGCGGCGCGGGGCGCTCGGCCGGCTCGGCGCGGTCGAGGCGAATCGATGGCTTGTCTATGGGTCCGATCATGGCTCTCTCCTGCTGGTTGCCGGGGTTATCGGCAGCCCCGCCGAATACTTTAGCCTGCGCATCAGAGCTTCACGTCCAGGTGAGCGGCATCCTCCCCGCCCGTCAGGGCATACGTGTCCCTGGCCGCCTTCCTGCTCTCGAGCCCGCGGAGCGCACGGCCGGTGTCGTCGCGCAAGTGCGCGAGCCGGCTGAGCAGGGCCTGGTCGGTGCGCCAGCACTCGGCCAGGCGCGCCCGCATGCGCGCTACCACATCGTCCAGCTCGGGGTCGCCGGCGGGCGGGACGGCGAGGCCGTCGATCTCGCGGGCGACTGCCGTCCGCTCCTGGGCGAGGGCGTGGAACCGATCCAGGTCCGGCGCCTCCTCGTCCAGCGCGCTCAGCTGATCGACCAGGATGCGCGCGTAGCGGCCGCAGGCGTCGAGACGCCGGGCTGCCACATCGCGGGCGTCCGGTCGCGCCGCACCGGCCGGAGCGGACGAAGCATCGGCACGGCTTCCCGAGCGCCCGTTCTGCGCGCCGTGGATCATGCCTTTCCCCGCTCCGAGAGGACCTGGCGCGCCGCCTGGTCCCACGCCTCGTGGAGGCCCTCGACCATCGCGATCAGCCCGTCCAGGCGCGCGCGGTCGAGCGTGCGACCGATGTCGGCGATCTCCCGGGCGAAGAAGCCGTACAATCCCGCCAGCCGCGACGCCAGCTCGCCGCCCGCATCGAAATCGAGCGACCCGAGCAGCTCGTAGACGATGGCGCTGGCTTTCTGCAGGCTATCGCTCTTTCCCTCGATGTCGCTGGCATCGACCTGCTTGCGCGCGCGTGCGAGGTTCTTGAGCAGCCCTTCATAGAGGAGGGGCACGAGCCGCTCCTGCGGGGCCGAGAGGACCCCGTTCTCCTGGTACGCCGACCGGCGACCTGTGTACATGCTCCGCTCCGCTCCGAAGTCGCGCCTTCAGGTGGTTATCGTCACGACCCCTGATTACTTGAGAGGCGGGTGATCTGCCCCGCCAGCCAGGAGGACTGCGACTGGGCGAGGGCGAGGGCCTGCTCCATGGCCGTGAAGCGCCGGACGAGGTCCTGACGGCGCCGCTCGAGCCGGGCATCCATGTCGTCGATGCGGTCGCTCATGCGCGTCACGTTCTCGTCCAGCCGATCGATGATGGACTGGATCGAGCCATCACCGGTGTCCAGCAGCGACGAGAGCGCGCGGTCCAGGGTGGACGCCACGCCGCGGCTGAAGGTGATCGAGCCGCCAGCGAACGCACCGTCCAGCTTCACCATGAGGCCGTCGGTGTCCGTTCCGGCCGCGCCCGTGAGCGTCCAGCCGGAGCCGGTGGCGACCACTCCGCCGATGGTGCCCACGATGTCGGAGCCCCGCTGCTCGGTTGCGCTGGCGCCCAGGCCCAGCGCGCCCTCGTTGGTCGGGTCGGTGAGCGCGAAGCTGAAGCCCGCGTTGGAGCCGTAGGCGCCATGGGTCAGCACGAGGGCGCCGGTGGTCGGGTCGAGGGCGGCGGTGATGCCCGCGGCCGGCCGGCCTTCCGTCGCCACCGTGGTGCCAAGCTGGAGCGAGCCGCCGCCCGCGTTGTCCGAGCTGAGCGTCAGCTCCAGCAGGCTCGAGCCGGTGGCGCCGGCCGTGACCGCGAACTTCCCGCCGGCATCGATCTCCACGATGGCATCGCTGCCCACCAGGTTCTGCATGGTGTCGCGCAGCTCGCCCAGTGTCTGCGTGGCGGCATCGGCGATGGCGAGCGTCTGATAGAACGACGCCCCGTCCGCGCGCCGGCCGCTGATGGTGATGCTGTCACCATCGTGCACGCCGGCGTCGGCGCCGCCCTGGAAGAGCTGGCCCCAGGTGGTGTCCGCGCTGGCGGGCGTCCCGCCGGCATCGGCGGCGAGGGGGGTGCTGGAGGTGATGGTGTGGACGCGCGCGGTCGCCAGCTCGGTCTGGAGCGCGCTCAGGAGCTGCGCCCCCGTCTCGCCGCTGACCAGGTCGATGCTGTAGTCCTTGCCGGAGCCGAGGTCCGTGATGGTCAGGGTGTCCGCCGTGCCGGTATAGCCGTTCGCGGCCAGGTCCACTGTTCCGGCGAGCGTGGCCACCGTGGCCGGCGCCGTCATGGCCACTGCGTACGTTCCGCTCGCGGTGGCCTCCCCGGCCGTGATGTAGCTCAGCCCCGCGCCCGTGGCGGCGCCATAGTCGCCGAAAAGGCGCGACAGGGCCTGGGGATCGGTCTCCAGCGCGCCGCGCAGCCTGGCCTCGTCGAACGCGAACGTCCCGTCCTTCTGCACGGCGATGCCGAGATCGCCGAGGCGGCTCCAGCTCCCGGCCACGCCCGTGTGAAGCACCGTCTGCATGGCCGAGAGCAGGCGCCCGCGCATGGAGCGGAGCGTGCTGTCCCCGGAGAGCGGCTTGTTCGACCCCTCGCCGCCGGTGAACTGGGCGGTCACGAACCCGGCGACGGCGTTGTAGCCGTCCACCATCGCTTTCACATCCTTCACCACTGCGTCAGCATCCCGGGAGACCGTTATGGTGCCGGCGCCGACGGAGGTGAGGCTGACGGAGACGCCCGGAATGGTGTCGGCCAGCCGGTTCGTGGCGCTGGTGGCGTACGCGCCGTCCACCACCACTTCGGCATCCTGACCGCTCACGATCTCGCGCGCGCGACCCACGGCCGTGGTGCCGAACGCGCCGAAGTCGAGCGCGCCGCCGCCCTCGTTGTGCGCCACGATGGAGAGCCCGAGCCGGCTGGCGCCCGTGGCCGCGTCCGTGACGACGATCCGCCCGCCCGCGACGTCGGCGGTGGCGGCGCCGTCGAACCCGCCCGCGCCGTTCAGCCGGGTCAGGACGTCGTCGAGCGTGGTCACGCCGGTGTAGCCCGCGCGGGTGGGCGCGCCGCCGCTCGCCACCACCTCGAGGTCGAGCGTGAACGCGCTCCCGTCGGGCTTCGTGCCCGCGACCGTGAACGTGTCGCCGGGCTGCGTGGCAGTGGCGCTCCCTCCGATGAAGAGGGCGGTGAGGTCCGTGCCCGCCGTGGCGGCCGCGCCCCCGCTGACCGCGAGCGCCGCTCCGGACGTGACCGTCTGCGCAACGGCGCCGCGGCCGCCCTCCAGCACGCCCAGCGCCCGCAGCGCCACGCCACCCCCCACGTCCGCGAAGTCCGTGGTGCCCTCGAGGTCGAGGCGGTACACAGTCTCGCCATCCACGGTGTCGCTCACCACGGCGGCCACGTCGCGGCCCACGCCGGCGTTGATGTCCGCCGCCAGCTGGTCGAGGCCCGCGGACAGGTCGAGGGTGAACGTCTGCCCGGCGATGGTCACGTCCGACGACGCGCCGCCCGTCATCCCCAGGAGCGTGGCCACGCCCGTGGAGCGGGTGGCGAAGTCGTCGCTCGTGGCCCCGGCCGTCGTCGCATGCTTGATGGACGCGCTGCCATCGGTGAAGCCGAGGAAGTCGAGCGGCCCGGGGTAGCCGTCCACCAGGTCGATCCCCTCCGCGCCCGTCCGCTGGCTGGTCAGCACCAGCTGGTAGCCGGCGCCCGAGCGCACCACCGAGGCGGACACGTGCGTGGCGCCCGTCCCGGTGTTCGCCGCGTTGATGCTGTACGCGACGTCGGAAAGGCCGTCCGACGCGTCCACGGCCACGCGCACGCCGTTGATCCAGAACTCGCCCGTCTTCCCCAGCGCGGCGGTGGAGTCGGCGAAGACGTCGCTGCCCAGCTTCTCCGCCGTGGCCAGCCGCCGGACATCGATGGCGTACGAGCCGGGCGATGCCTCGGAGCTCGCGGACGCGGTGAAGCCGCTGCCGCTCACGGCCGTCGAGAAGACGTCGAGCGCGGTGTCCTCCGCCAGCGCCGCGGCGGCCTTCTGGAACGTGCCGAGCTTCGTCCTGAAATCCAGCCACGCGGCCGAGCGCGTCTGCGTGGCGGTGATGCGCTGCTGCAGGATCTGCTGCGGCCGGGACTCGACCTGGATGATCTGGTCGATCAGGTCCTGCCACTGCACCCCGCTGGCCAATCCGCTGAAGCTTGCGACCGGGTCCATGAAGTTCCTCGCGTACGCGTTCGTGTGGATGCTGCTGGGTTGTGGGTATCGGCAGGCGAGGTCGCGAACTTGAGCACGGGTGGGAGGGGCGAAGAGAACGGCTTTGACACGAAGGGCGCGAAGGAAGGCCACGAAGGGCGCGAAGAACGGCGAACGGCGGGTCACGCGAAGGCGCGGAGAACGCGGAGGGGGTTCGGCGGGGAGCGCTGGGATCGGGGGCGGAGTCTCGGTCCCCGGGGCATGCATTCTGCTTGTGACGCTTCTGGCGGCGGGGAGGGCGCCTCGCCGGCAGCGCGCTTCGTGGGCTTCGATGCTTCGAGCTCTTCGTGTCACGCCGTTGCCCGGGGACAAAGAAGCCCCCCGGCGCCAGGGGGTGACCAGACGCCGGGGGGCGAGACTCCGCTCGCGCGGAGCTTCGTTTCCTTCCTACCGCAGGAGCTGCAGGACCGCCTGCGGCGCCTGGTTGGCCTGCGCCAGCATGGCGGTACCGGCCTGCTGGAGGATCTGAGCGCGGCTGAGCTCCGTCATCTCCTGCGCCATGTCGGCGTCCCGGATGGTGGACTCGGCAGCCGCCGTGTTCTCGATCGTGGCCTGCACGTTCTGGAGCGCGTAGTCGATCCGGTTCTGCGAAGCGCCGATCGTGCCCACTGCGGTGTTCAGCGTTTCGATCGCCGTGTCGAGGTTCGTGAGCGCCGTGCGCGCGCCCGCAGTCGTGCTGATGTCGTCCCCATTGATGCCCAGAGTGGTGGAGTCGACGTCGATCGCCGTCACGGACACCAGGTCGTCGCCGCTATACTGACCGCTGGAGCTGACCATGAAGTCACCGCTCGCAGTGGCGGAGACGACCAGGTCACCATCCGCCGCATTCCCGGCCGCCGTATAGTCGGCCGTGAGGTCCAGCGTGATCCCGAAGGTGGAGAATTCCACGGACTGCGCGCCGTCCGAGCCGACTGCGATCGTCTGGCTGGCGGTTCCCTTGGAGACGGTGATCTCGCCGGCAACGGAGTTGTCCACGGCGTAGGTGCCGGCCGCCGTGCCGTTGATGCTGGCACCGTATACCGTGGTGCTCGCGGCCAGGACCGTGCTGTTCGCCGCGTCCGTATCGACGGCGGCGCCGAAGCCGCCCGCCAGCAGCGTCTGGCCGTTGAACGTGGTCGTGCTCACGATGCGGTCGAGCTCGTTCTTCAGCGACGTGAACTCGGCGTTCAGCTGCGTCTTGCTCGCCCCGCCGTCGGCGCCCGAGCTCGCGGAGTTCGACTGCGTGGCCAGCTCCTTCATCCGCTGGAGGATGCTCGTCATCTGCGTCGTCGCGCCTTCCATCACCTGGAGCATCGAGTTGGCCTGCTCGGCGTTCCGCGAGGCCTGCTGGAGCGAGCGAATGTCCGCGTGCAGCTTGTTGGCGATCCCCAGGCCCGCGGCGTCATCCGATGCCTTGTTGATCCGGAGACCCGACGAAAGGCGCCCGATCTGACGCGCTACGATCTTGTCCGTCTGCCCCAGGATCCGCTGGGTGTTGAGGGCCGAGACGTTGGTGTTGATCCGCATGGTTGTTTCTCCATCCCTTGAGAGTGAACTCGGAGCGTCCTTGCTCCTCTTTTCCATCCGTCCGGCCATTTCCGACCGGCTGAGTGTGGTTATCGGCGGAGGGCCCGGGGACTTGAGCGGACGGGGCTCGTTGTGCGGCCGGGCACCCTCTGGCGGCGGGGTCGCAGTCGCGGGCGGCTCTGCGTCATCGGCATCGGCGTGCGGGTCGGCGTTGCCTACGGGAAAGGCCGGGCGCGCCAGACGGAGCACGGGTGACGGACACGGGGGGAGGCGGGGAGGGGCTGGGGCTTGCGGCATCGCAGAGGGGCTCGCCCTGCGGCCTCGCAGGGGCGGTGCGCAGCACGATTGCACTTTGTATGTTCGTGCTATAGCATTGTAGCATGAAAATACTACGCGAGAACCCGTTCCGGATCGGTGGGGTGGTGGAGCCGCCGTTCTTCACGGACCGTGCGGAGGAGGTGGGGCGGATCCGGGAGGCGCTGGAGCGGGCGCCGGCGAAGCTGCTGGTGTACGGGGAGCGTCGGATGGGGAAGACGTCGGCGCTGCACGTGGCGCGGCTGGCGGTGGAGCGGGCGGGTGGGCGGGTGGTGTTCGCGGACCTGTCGACGGTGTCGTCGCCGACGGACATGGCGAACCGTGTGCTGGCCGCGGCGTCGCGCGGCCCGGGTCGGAGCTGGGGTGACTTCGTGAGCGACGTGGCGGGTCGTCTGCGGGTGCGGCTGGAGCTGGTGACGGATCCGGCGACGGGGGTAGTGATCCCGTCGCTTGAAGCGGGGCTGCGGTCGCGGGAGATGGGGGAGCAGTACGACTCGTTCGTGGCGGTGCTGGACGCGCTGGAAGCGGTGGCGGAGTCGCGTGACGCGAAGCTGGGGGTGATCCTGGACGAGTTCCAGGAGATCCACCGGTTCGGCGGCGAGGACGCGGAGTGGCGGCTGCGTGGGGCGATCCAGCACCATCGTGGGATCGGGTACGTGCTGGCGGGGTCGGACGCGTCGCTGATCCGGTCGATGCTGGGGAGCGGGCGGGCGTTTTACGAGATGTTCGACCCGCTGCATTTCGGGCCCATGGACGCCGGGCATTTCGCGACGTGGGTGGATGACCGGCTGTCCGGCGCGGGTCTCCCGTGCCCCGGTCTGGGCGCGCGGGCAGTGACGGTGGCGGGGCCGAGGACGAGGGACGTGGTGCGGCTGGGGCGGGCGAGCTACGAGGCGGCGCGGTCGTGGGGCGGGGCTCGCGCGGGCGGCGCGGGGGGTTCAGCGGCCGGGCCAGACTGCGATCCCGCGGCGCTGGCGCGGGCGGGGCTGGAGCGGGTGGTGGCGGAGGAGGATGACCGGATGCGGGTGGTGTGGGACAACCTTTCGGAGCACCAGCAGAACGTGCTGCGTGCGGTGGCATGGGACCACGACGGCCTGTCCACCGCGGCCACGGTTCGGCGCTTCGGGCTCGGCTACGGCGGGACGGCGAGGAACGCGGCGCTGGGCGTTGCCAAGCGCGGTCTGCTGCGGACGGCCGAAAGCCGCTCCGGCTTCGCGTTCGACAGCCCGTTCGCGCGGGCGTGGGTGGTGCTCCACGCCCTTCCCGACGCCGGCATCCTCCTGCCCATCGACCACCCGTTCTGACTCGCGGCGGGTTGATCGAACGGCTCCGGCGGTCTGTGCGGCCCCGGTCCGTCCGGTCCTTCGCCCTACCCCTTCCCTACCCCTTCCCTACCCCTTCCCCGCCCCCTCGCCGGTGAGCGCGGCCAGGTAGCGATCCGCGTCCTGGAGGGCGTCGAGGTAAGCGTCGCGGAGGTTGACGTTGGTGGCGCGGGCGGTCTTGACGAGGGCGGGGACCTCGAGCCATCGGCCGGCCTCGTAGGCTTCGACGAGGGAGAGGATGGGGGCGAGGGGACCGGCCCTGCGGGCGAGGGCCTGGTAGACCTCGGGTCGGAGGTCGAGGCGGTCGAGGAGGTCGGCCATGGGGGCGTCGAGGAGCGCGTCCAGCCGGGAGAACATGCCGGCCAGGTAGAGCGCGGCGGCCTCGCCGGTGTGGCCGATGTCGTAGGCGATGCGCTCGCACATGCGGGCGCGGAGCAGGGCGCTGTGGACGAGCTCGCCCCGCGGGCCGCTGCTGGAGCCGCCGGAGGCGAGCATGAGGGCGAGCCAGCGGTAGAGCGATTTCCGCCCGAGCAGCCGGAGCGCGTGGCCGATGGAGGAGATGCCTCGGCCGCCCATGGCTGCGGAGTTGACCATGCGCAGCAGCTTGTAGGAGAGGGAGATGTCGCCGCGGAAGATGTCTTCCAGCGCGCTGTCGGAGGTGTCGGGGTCGTCCACCACTTTGAGCAGCCGGCTGACGTTGAGCTGCTCGATGGAGAGGTCCTTCCGGGCGAGCGTCTGGGGTCGGCTGAAGTGGTAGCCCTGGAACAGCCCGAAGCCGAGGTCGAGGCAACGCTGGTAGGTCTCGGCGTCTTCGATCTTCTCGGCCAGGAGCTCGGCGCCGTAGGGGCGGACGCGTGCGACGAGCGCGGCGAGTCCTTGCGGGGTGTGCTGGAGCACGTCGAGGCGGATGACGGAAGCGAGCAGGAGGAGCGGCTCGGCCTCGGGGCGGTACTCGAAATTGTCGAGGGCAATGCGGTAGCCGGCATCGGCGAGGCGCTCGATGGCGGCCAGGACGGCGTTCTCGAGCGGGACGGTCTCGAGGATCTCGATGACCACCTGCTGGCGGTCGAAGAGCTCGAGACAGCCGTCGAGGATCATGTCGCGATCGACGTTGACGAACGCGGGTCGGTCCCCGGTGACATCGCGGAGCCCCATTCCGAGCAGCGAGTCCACCATTACGCTGGGCCCCATGACCTCGGCGGGCCCGTCGGCGTGGTCGGCGGTGCGGGTGCCGCGGTACAGGATCTCGTAGCCGTGGACCTGGCTGGTGCGGTCGAAGATCGGCTGCCGTGCCAGGTAGATCTGTCGGGTTTCCGCGGCGTTCGTGCTCATGAGCTGGGTCCGATGGTGGTGGTCACGGGAGCGCCGACGGAGCTTTCCCAGCCGATCTCCACGGAGGGGAGAGTGTCGGTGCGGAACGGCAGGAGGAGCGTGGTGCGACGGTTCCTGGGGTCCGTGGGCCGGTCGGGGACGCGCAGGTTGCGGTCGGCGTAGCCACGCACTTCGAGGACTTTCGAAGCGCGGTAGCCAGCGCTTTCGAGCTCGCGTCGGGCCGCCTGGGCGCGGTCGGAGGAGAGATCCCAGTTGGTGTAGTTCTTCCGGCTGTACGGGACGGCGTCGGTGTGGCCCTCGATGATGATGCCGTTCCCGAGCTGGTCGAGCTCGGGGGCCATGAGGTCCAGGATGCGCACGGCCGCGGGATTGAGCCGGGCCGAGCCAAAGGGGAAGAAGGTCTCGCCCTCGGCGTTCTCGACCATCTCGATGCGGAGCCCCTCGTCGGTGATGAGGATGTCGATCTGGCGGGAGAGGTCCTGGAGCTCGGGGGTGCCGTCGAGCTTCTTCCGGATGGCATCGCGGGCCGCCTCGAACTTCCGGACCTGGGCCTCCTTCGACATCAGCACGAGCCGATCGACGTTCATGTTGGTGGGCGCATTGGCCACCGACAGGATATTGCGTCCGGCCGACTGCGCCTTTCGGAAGCCGATCGGGTTGTTGAAGTACCCCTGCACCATGTCCTTGACGTTCTGCTCCATGCCCATGATCCACATGACCAGGAAGAACGCCATCATGGCCGTGACGAAATCGGCATACGCCACTTTCCACGACCCGCCGTGGTGGCCTCCATGGCCTTTCACCTTCTTCACCACCCGGATCACGGTGGGGGGCGGCTGCTGATGGCTGGCGCTCATGTCAGCCCTTCCTCCTGGTCATGTCCTCCAGCTCCGTGAACGACGGCCGGTCGTCCGGCTCGATGTTGCGGCGCGCGAACTCCACGGAGGTGATGGGCGGATCGCCGCGCGAGAAGCTCAGGAGTGCGGTGCGGATCACCCCCATGTACGACTCCTCCGCGCGCACCCGCGCGGCCATGGCAGTGGCCAGCGGCTGGAAAATGCCGTAGGCGAGCAGGATCCCGAGGAACGTGCCGACGAGCGCCGCGGCCACGCTGTGCCCCACTTCCGCGGCGGCGCCGCCGATCTTCCCCATGGTGACAATGACGCCGAGGACGGCGGCGACAATGCCGAAGCCGGGCATGGAGTCGCCGAGGTTCGCCAGGGCATCCGAGGGCCGGAGCGCCGCCTCGTGCTGCCGCTCGAGGTCCAGGTCCAGGATCTCCGCCAGGTGGTGGTCCGCCACGGCGCCGGTGAGGAGCACCTTCATGGTGTCGGAGAGGAAGCCGATGGCGTGCTGGTGGGCCTGCAGCGTGGGATACTTGGAAAACAGCTCGCTCGCGGACGGATCCTCGATGTGCTGCTCGATCCCCACCAGGCCGTCGCGCTTGGCCGCGTAGAACAGGTCGTAGAGGACCCGCAGCAGTTCGGAGTACGCCTCGCGCGTGTAGGGGCTCGGCTTGAGCAGACCCAGCGTCTCCTTGAAGATCCGCACCAGGCCGGCCGGCCCGTTGCCCACGAGCAGCGCACCAACGCCGGCGCCGCCGATGATGATGAGCTCGGCGACCTGGACCAGGACGGCAATGCGCCCGCCCTCGAGGGTGAAACCCACCACAATGCTGCCGAAGACGACAGCGAACCCGATGATGATGAACAAAGGCGCGCCCGGTTAAGCGACGTTTCCGTGCTACCCGTCGGGCATTATCGGCGATGGGACCCGGAACCTTAGCGGGCGGACGGAGGACTCAGCCCTGCTTCAGCGGCAGGCGGGCGGCCCAGGCGCGGGCGGTGTCGCCATCGGTGGCGCGCCGGTTCTCCTCGGCCACTTCGAGCACGATCTCCTCCCGCACGATGCCCACGTGGTCGGGCGCCTCGATACCGAGACGCACCGTCCCGCGGTCGCTGGCCAGGACCACCACGCGGATGCCGCCATCGATGAGGATGGCATCGCCGGGGCGGCGGGAGAGGATCAGCACGCGTCAGGCCATGTTCAGGAGGGTCTGCAGCATCTCGTCCACCCGGGACACCACGCGCGCGGCGGCACCGTAGGCCGCCTGCTGGCTGATCATGGCCGTGAGCTCCTCGTCGAGTGAAACGCCGCTCACCGACTCGCGCTGCTCCCCGACCTGGCGGACCAGCGTGTCATGCACGCTCGCGGACGACGTGGCCGCCGCGGCGGTCGCGCCGGTTCCCGCCACCAGCGACGTGTACGCTTCACCCAGCCCGCCATCGCGCAGCGCCTCGATGGCGAGCGCGATGGTGTTGTTCCCGGCGAGGTACGACCAGCCCGTGGCACTCGTCGGATCGGCCGCACCATTGCCCGCGGCGATGAACGCCGTGCCCGGCTTTCCGTCGCGCCCGCTGCCCACGGCGTCCGACAGCTGGATGTGGCCCGCGGCCGTGTCGATCATGCCGGGGTCCGCCGTGGCGAACGGCTTGAAGAAATCGATGCCCGACTCGCCGGCCGGGCCGACGCCCTGCTCGTGGATGTCGTTGACGGCCTGGACGAAGTCGCGGGCGAGGTCGTTGATGGCGGCCCGCGCGTCCGCCAGGTCGTGGTCGAGGACGTCGATGAGCGCACCCACCCTCCCCGACGGCTGCCGGATCCGCTGCTGACTGCCGGAGAACTGGAGGACGATCCCCGCGCCGTCCACGTGGGCCGGCTCGATCTGCCTGGAAACGGTCCCATCCACCAGCGCCTGGCCGTCCACGTAGACGCCCACGCTCCCGTTCGCCCGCTCCACCACCTGGCCGCCGACCAGCCCCGACAGCTCATCGAGGGCGACATCGCGCGCGTCGCGGAGGTCCGCGGCGTGCCCGCCGCCCGCCTCCTGGGCGAGGATGCGGCCGTTGAGCTCGGCCACGTGATCGGCGAGGTCGTTGACGCGGTCGACCAGGCTGTCCAGGCGCTCGGAGCCGGCGGTGTCCAGCTCGGCCATGCCATCGGAGAGCTGGGCGAAGCGATCGGCGACCTGGCTTCCGCGCTCGGCGAGGACGGAGCGAGCGGCGTCGCTGAGCGGGTCGGCGGCCAGGTCGCTCCACGCGTTCCAGAACTGGTCCATGGTGGCGAGGAGGCCATTGTCGGAGGGCTCACCGAACACCTGCTCCAGGCGACCCAGCTGTTGCGAGCGCTCGGCGAAGAACCCGGCGGTGCCGTTCTGGCGTCGCCAGGTGGCGTCGAGGAGCGGGTCGCGGACGCGATTGATGTCAGTGATCTGGACACCCATCCCGATGACGCCATCGGCCGTGACGAGCGGCGGGGCCGCCGCGAGCGTGGCGCGCTGGCGTGAATACCCTTCGCTGGCCGCGTTGTTGATGTTGTTGGCCGTGACCTGCATCACCTTCTGCTGCGTCACGAGCGCGCGGGCCGCTGCCGAGAGGATGCCGCTGATGGTGGACATTCAGACCTTCCGGTTCAGGAGCGCGGGCGCATCCGCGCCCCGGGTCCACTGGCCGTTCTCGCCGTAGGTGGCGGCCGCCGGGGCCACCAGCTGGCGGACATACTCGTTGCCCGTCTGGATGGCCGCGGTGAGCACCGCGCGGTTGAGCGACACTTCCCGCGAGAGCGTGCGCGCGCGGGCTTCCACGGCCGCCTGGCCGTCGCGGAGCGCCGGTGTGGCCTCGAGGCCGAGGGCATCGGAGAGCCCGGCCACCGGGATGTCGGAGCGGGTGGTCAGCACGTGGACGAGGGCGTACCGGCGACGCCTGGCTTCCGCCAGCGTCTGGAGGACGCGGTGCGCCGCGTGGACGGAGCGGTCGACGCGGGAGACGTCGGAGCCGGCCACCCCCTCGCGCTGGTCGCGCAGGATGCCACCGAGCTGGTCGAGCAGCCGGGCTTCGGAGCCGAGGCAGTCGACGAGCGCGTCGACGGTGCGCGTCCGCAGCGGGGGCCCGGACGCCTGGGCGACGCTCACTGGCGCACCCGGTCCACGAACCGGCGGTACAGTGTGTCGGCCAGACTGTGCCGGCCTCGCTCGGCGGCGACCCGGGACACGTGCTCGTCCAGCATCGCGGTGAACATCTCCTCGCCCCGGCCGCCGTCCAGCAGCCCGCCCTCGGGCACCGTCGATCGCATCACCTTCAGCATCTCCTGGATGAAGACCGCCTCGAAATCCACCGTCGCCGCATGGAGCCGGAACCGCTCCGAGCCGGGGCCCGGCGCAGGGCTCCCGGTCACCTCCGGCACTCCCGCGCTCACCGGACCTCCACGTCGGCCGTGAGCGAGCCCACGGCCTGCAGCGACCGGAAGATGGCGGCAATGGCCGCGGGCGTAGCCGCGACGGCGTGGAGCGCGATGGCCACGTCCTGCACCGACGTGCCGGGCGGGACGCGCACGCTGCCCGGCGAGTCCGTAGTATCGGCCGAGCCAATGGCCAACGTGAGCGTGCCATGGCTCACCACGGCGGGGCCGAGCGTGATCCCGGCCCCGGCCACCACGGTGCCGTCGCGGGCGTCGATGATCACGCGCGCCGCGCGGTCGGGCGCCACGCGGAGCTCGCCCACGCGTCCGAGGAAGGTCGCGAGCGGCTGGTCCCGGGGCGGCTGGAGGAGGACGGAGCCCGGGTCCTCCACCGTCGCCAGCTCGGAGCCCGCATCCTGGTTGACCACTGCGGCCACGCGCACGGCCGTGGCGATGTCGGGGCTGCGCAGGAGCAGCCGCGTGGGCCCCGCGAACGACGGCACGCCGGACTCCACCTGGAGGAGCCCGCCGGACGGGATCGCGCCGGAAGTCTCGACGTGGTACTGGTTGCGCACGGCGGCGCCCTGGCTGAGGACCACGGCGCCCTGGGCCGTAGCCACCGGCGGGTCGCCGGGCCCGGCCATGAGCGGGGTCGACCAGAGCACACCGCCACGGAGCGACAGGGCATCGCCCAGAGAGGCGACGCTCACGTCGAAATGCCCCCCCGCGTGCAGGTACGGGGAGACTTCCGCCGTGACCAGCACCGCGGCCACATTGCGCGTCCGCAGGACTTCGGCCGGCACCTCGACGCCGAAGCGGCGCAGCAGGTTGGCCACGCTGCGAACCGTCTGCGGGCTGCCCACGGTGCCCATTGCGCGGTCGCCCGTGCCGTCGAGCCCGACCATGATTCCGTAGCCCATCAGGCGACGGGGCACGTCCCGCTCCACCGTGACCAGGTCCTTCACCCGCGCCTCCTGCGCGGCCGCGGCCACCGGAGACAGCGCCAGCGCTCCGCCCGCGGCGGCCGACAGTACGGCCATGGCGAGGCCGAGACTGGCGGGGATGGCGAGCCGGGCCAGGAAGACGAGGCTGGCGGGGCGGTCAGCCCGGTGGCGGCGTATCCGGAATGGCGGGCGCATCATGGCCAGAGCCATCCGAGGAGGCGACCGATCATGCTGGAGTGCGGACTGGAGAGGTCACGGCCCGTGGACTCGTACTCGAGCTGCACGTCGGCGATGCGCCAGGACTCGATGGTGTTGTGGGCCGGGATGTCCTCGGGGCGGAGCCAGCCGGTCAGGTGCAGCTGCTGCGCCGTCCTGTCCACCTTCACGCTCTTCGTCCCCTCGATCCGCAGCAGCCCCGCCGCGTCCACCTCCACCACGCGCACGGTCATCTCGCCCGTAAGGCGGTTCTGGCGCGTGGCGGCGCCGCGGTCGGTGGAGCTGCTCCCCGAGTTCGTGTCCAGCGAGCCGGTGCCGAGGCTCGTTCCATCCACCGACCCGCTGGCCCCCAGGCTGCGGCCCCGACGCTGCTCCGCCATCTCGTTCTTGTTCGCCGACGCCATGGTGTACTCGTCCAGGAGCACGGAGATGATGTCGCCCACGCGGAACTCCCGGCGATCGCTGGTCCAGGAGCGCGGAATGGCCGCCGACGCCGCGCGGGCGGGTGCGGCCGCGCTCGTGCTGTCCGCCTCGCCGGGCGAGGCCGCCTCGCCGGGCGAGGGCTGGGCGCCCTGCGCGGCCAGCGGGGCGGCCGCGGCAAGGAGGAGGGCCATGACCCGGGCGGCCGCGGCACCCCGGCCCGACCGGCGCCCGCGCGCCGCACGTTCGTTTCCCGATTCAACTCTCATCACCTGGCTCCTCCATCGATGCGGACCGTCCCCGGGCCGTCCGCCACGCCCCAGATGCGACGCCCGGAAGCGGTGCGTACCGCCACTCGCCCTCCGGTCGGCGCGCTCCCGGCGGCGACCCCGCGGGCTTTCAGCTCGACCCTGCCACCACGCCAGACCAGGGTGACCGGATCCCCCGCGCTCACCGCCAGCGGCGGCGCGACGGCCGGGGGGGCCAGGAGGACTCCGGCGCCCATCCGTCGCCGGACCACCCAGCCCGGCCGGGCGGGCTCCAGCCCGCGGGGCGCTCCCCACGCAACCGTGTCCACCCGCGCGATGTCCGCCTCCGTCAGCACCGTCCCGCGCGCCAGCTCCCGCGCGGCGATGGGGAGGGCCAGCCGCACGCCGGCGCGGACGCGCCTGCGCACCACATCACCCCCGGCCTCCAGCTCGGCCACGTACGCGCCCGCCGCCCCGTTGCCGAGGAGGCGGACGAGGCGGCCAGGCCGTGGTCCGGCAGCACCCCAGTCGAGCACGACCTGCTCCGCCCCCACGCCCCACCGCGCGGCCAGCTCCGTGGCGACGGAGGTGCGGGCGCTCCGGTCGGCACCCGCCGGCGCGGCGCTCGCCGGCTCCTGCGCCCGCGCGGCCGAAGCGAGCGGCGCCGCCGCGAACACGACGAGCGCGATCCAGCGCGGCAGGAGCGGTGGGCGCACGCTCATCGGACCATGTTCGTGGCGGACTGCGCCATCTCCTCGCTCGTCTTCACCGCCTGGGAGTTGATCTCGTACGCTCTCAGCGCGGCGATCATGTCGACCATCTCCGTGACGATCTCGACGTTGCTCGCCTCGAGAGAGCCCTGCACCACGCGGCCGAACCCGCTCTCCTGCGCGTAGCCGAGCGTGGGCGGCCCCGAAGCGGGCGTCTCCACGTACAGGTTCTCACCCATGGCCTCCAGCCCGGGCTCGTTGGCGAAGCGGGCGAGCTCCAGCCGCCCGAGCTCGACCACGTCCGTGGCCGACTGCATCTGCGCCGTCACCACGCCCCCGCGCTCGACGGTCAGCCCCGTGGCGTCCTGGGGAATCACGATCCCTGGCAGGAGCTGATAACCGCCGTGCGTGGTCAGCGTCCCGTCCGCCGAAACGGTGAAGCTCCCGTCGCGCGTGTACGCCACGCTCCCGTCCGGCAGCTGGACCCGGAACATCCCTTCCCCCTCGATGGCCGCGTCCAGCGGCCGACCGGTCTCCTCCAGCGGGCCCTGCTCGCCCACGCGCTGGACCGCCGCCAGGCGAGTGCCCCGACCCACCTGCACCGGGTTGGTGGTGCCGTAGCCGGCTCCACCCACGCCCGGCCCCTGCACCGTCTGGTACAGGAGATCTTCGAAATGAGCCCGGCTTCTCTTGAACGCCGTGGTGTTCACGTTCGCCAGGTTGTTCGCGATCACTTCCACCCGGCGCTGCTGCGCGGCCATGCCCGTGGCCGCCGTGCGAATCGATGGGTCCGCCATCTCGGTCTCCTCCGTTCCTCGGGTCAGCCCAACCGGCCCAGCCGGTTCGCCGCGATCCCCAGCACGTCGTCCAGCGTGGTCACCGTCTTCTGCACCGACGCGTATCCGCGCTGCACTTCCACCATCTCCACCAGCCCCTGGAGCGCGTCGTAGTTGCTCTCTTCCAGCGCGCCCTGGCGAAGCATGCGCCCCTCGTCCCGGACGCGCGCCGTGGCCGTAGCGGTCCACAGACCTGCTTCCACCCGGCGCAGTGCAGCTGGCTGCGCCGTCTCCACGCGCAGGCGCGCCACTTCATCCCCGTTCACGCTCACCACCCCCGACCGGTCGATGCTCACGTCCCCGGGCGGGAGCACCACCACGCCATCCTCCGACAGCACGGGACGGCCGCCGCCGTCCACCAGCACGCCTGAGGCGTCCAGCGACAGCGACCCGCCCCGCCGCAGCATCTCCCCGCCCGGGCCATCCACCACCAGGAACCCATCACCGGAAAGCGCCACGTCCAGCGGTCGCCCCGTGTCCCGCACCAGTCCCGGGCTCAGGTCGTCCGTGACACCCACAACGGGCTCCCCGTCCAGCAGTTCCGCGAATACGCGCTGCCGCTTGAAGCCGGGCGTCTCCGTGTTGGCCACGTTGTTGGACGCGATCTCCTGCCGGCGCTCCCAGTACGTGAGCGCCCGGGCCGCGGCCCGCAGCGGATCAATTCCCATTTCTCCTCCCCCCGTTGTCTGTGCGCGGCGAAGGGCAACGCCCGTGCCGCGCCACGCGATCGGCATGGAATCCAGCAATCGTATGCATCACAACGGTTTACGTCCGATCCACCGGTTCCGCAGCGGCCTCGGCGATTGAACCGCCGGGCGGAAGGTCATGCCGGTCCCGGCAATCGCGTCCGGGGCGCGGGAGAGGAACACGAGCAGCTCGGCCGCGTCGCGGGAGAGGCGAGTCTCGCGGGCCACTTCGAGGGCCGCCCTCCCCCCGCGGACGAGTGCGGCGGCGCGGTCCAGCCGGAGGGTGCGTCCCTCCGCCGAGGCGGCGGTGGCGGGGCGCTGTGCCGATCCCTGCCTGGCGGCGGTGCGGCGGCGCTGGCGGAGATCGACCACGGCCCCGACGCAGGCGAGGGCGAGGGCGAAGCCGAACCCGAGCGCCAGCACTTCGACCCGCGGGGTCAGGTGGGGGCTCCGCAGCGGGTCGGGCGCGTGGTGGCCCAGCCATTCGATCCAGCCCGCCATCTCGTAGCGGAGGGCGTGCGTGCCCATGACGGTGTCGGCCGCGAATCGTCGCCCGGCCTCGTGGAAGCGGGCCGCCGATGGCCAGTTGACGCGCGTGGCGGCCACGCCCGCAGCGCCGGCGGCGAGGAAGCCGAGCGTGGGCCGGAGCTTCATACGGGCACCTCGCGGAGGTGCGCGACCTCGGAGCGGAGAGTCTTCAGGACCTTGGATCGGATCTGCGAGATCCGGGACTCGGTGACGCCGAGGATGTCGGCGATCTGGTGCATCTTCAGCTCCTCGTAGTAGTAGAGCGTCATGACGAGGCGATCCCGCTCGGGCAGGCGGGCGAGGGCCTCCCGCACGGCGCTGGTCTCGTCCTCGCGGATGAGGACACCCTGGATCTCCTCGGCGCCCTGGCCAGGAACGATCTCGGCGGCGGTGATCTGCTTTCCCTCTCCCGCCAGTGGTGCATCGAGGGCGATGCTGACCGCGTCGCTGGCATCGGACTCCCAGCGGGCGAGCGTCTCCACGTCGAGGTCGAGGAACTCCGCCACTTCGGTCCGGGACGGGGGCCGGGCCAGGCGCGCGGAGAGGGTGTCCCGCGCCTCGTCGATGGCCCGCTGCTTCCGCCGCAGGGAGCGCGGGACGTGGTCCCACTGCCGGATGTGGTCGAGGATCGCGCCGCGGATCCGTGGCGTGGCGAACGTGCTGAACGCCAGCCCGCGCTCGGGCTCGAACGACGCCAGCGCGTCCATGAGTCCGAGCGTGCCAGCGCTCACGAGGTCGTCGCGGTCCAGCTTCCCGTGGATGCGGTTCCAGATCTCCCGGGCCACGTAGCGGACCAGCGGGAGGTGGTGGTTCAGGAGCTCCTGTCGAGCGCCTTCGTCGTCGGCGTTCCGGAACGCATCCCAGAGATTGGCATCGTTCATGGCTATCTCAGGAGTGTGAGAGTTGGATCGGGAGTGTGCCCGCGCGACGGCAGCCTCGAGACGGCAGCGGCGGCGGCGAGGCTCAGGGTCGGCTGGTGCTCGTCGAGGTGGAACCAGGCATCGAGCGGCAGCTCCACGAGATCGGGCACGTCGGGAAGGCAGCCGAGCCATTCGACGCGTCGATCGAGGAAGCGGGTGGCGGCGAGGCGGACGGCATCCCAGGCGAAGCGCGCCTCCGTCTCATCCGCGCGGTTGACCAGCGCACCGACATCCGCTTCCGGGTGGTGGTGCCAGATGAGCTTGGCGAGCGCGTACGCCGCCGGACCCGAAACCGGGTCCGTGCCGAGCACGGTGACGAGCGGCCCGCCGAAATCGCGCATGGCGTGCAGGACCGTGAGGGGCGCCGCGCCGGCGTCCACAATGATCCGTCCGCCCGCACCGCGTGCGGCCCGACGGAGCGCCGATCTCCGCGCGGCCGGACTGGCGGCGGGATCTCCCAGTCCGCCGGCGTGCACGAGGAAGAGTTCGGGCGAGAGCTCGACCCGGCGGGGGAGCGGGACGGGGGCGTCGACAGCCGCGTCGACCGGGTCGTCGTCGTTCCCGCCGTCGCGCCGCAGGATGCGATCGACGCCGGCGAGGCCGTCATGGGCATCGACCAGCGTGACGGGGCCGTCCTGGAGCTGTGCGAGGGCGAGGAGCAGTGCGACGGTGGACGTGCCCACGCCCCCCTTCCCTGCCGCCACCACGATGGCGTCGGCGGGCGAGCCGGAGGAGCGGGCCGTGCGGTGCCGTGCGTCGCGGGTGAGCGAGCTCATCCGGCCATCCGCGCGCGGGAGCGCTCGACGGCTTCGGCCGCGGCGGTGAACACGCCGGCGCCGCCGCGGCGAAGGTTGCCGGGCACGTCCTGTCCATCGGCGACCCAGCGGAGCGGCAGCTCCACGGCGCGGACGAGGTCGTAGGCGTCGGCCGGATCCGGCAGCTCGTCGAGCTTGGTGACCAGGAGGTGCGTGACGCCGGCGCCTGCGTACGCGGCCCAGTGTGCGGCGGCCACGCTCGGGCGGATGGTGGCCGGAAGCACGAGGTGCAGCTCGTCGGGGCGCGTCTGCCTGAGCGAGAGCCGCCACTCGACGAAGCCATCGTTGGACGGGCTCCGCCCCGGGGCGTCCACGAGGATCACGTCGCATGCCCGGAGGGCTGCCATGGCGGGCGCCACATCATCGGGGCCGTAGGCGGCCTCGAAGGGGGCGCCCATGATGTCGGCGTAGGTCTGGAGCTGCTCGAGCGCGGCCACACGGTAGGTGTCGAGGCTGAGGAAGCCCACGCTCCGACCACCGAACGCCTCCGGGTGCAGCGCCAGCTTGGCGGCCGTCGTGGTCTTGCCGGCACCCGTGGGGCCGACGAGCCCGACCACGCGAGGCCGCTCGCCGGGGCCCGGCGCAGCGGGTCGAGGGTCGTGGCGCAGCCGGGTCGCGAGCGGCTCCATCTCACAGGCGGGCGCCGCGACGACGTCCACCTGCTCACGGCCGTCCACCACCCGCCGGACCACGTGGACGATCATGGCGTCATCGCCGAGCCGATCGCGTACCGCGTCCAGCGCGGCGGTCATGTCGGGACCGGAAAACGTGCTAAGCATCTTCGGGCATCTCCCAAAGGGCTATGGTGGTCAGGGTCACGGTGGCCGGCAGCTCGGACAGCGAGAGCACGGGGACGGCCGGGAGCACCGGCTCGAGCAGGCGACGCACGCCCACGCGGAGTCCGGGCGGCGTGACGACCGGCGGCAGCGCGCCATCCACCGCGTGGCGCGTGGTCAGCTGATCGATGCGACGCAGCACGGCCGTGAGGGTGTCCGGTCGAAGCATGGCCTCGCTCCGGCCCTGCCGCGGCGAGAAGAAGGTCATGAGCGCGGCCTCCAGCCGCGGACCGATGCCGATCCCTTTCACTTCGCCGTTCTCGTCGGCGAACATCTGGCCGATCACGTGGGTCAGGGCGCCGCGCACCGTTTCGGTGAGCGCCTCGGGGTCCTGCGTGCGGTCGGCGGCATCCGCCACGGTCTCGAGCACCGTCACCAGGTCGCGGATCGGGATCCGCTCCCTCAGCAGCCGCTGCAGCACGCGGTGGACGACGCCGAGCCCCACCTTCCCGGGCACCACATCGTCCAGCAGGGCGGGGTGAGTCTCCTTGAGACGGTCCAGCATCTCGCGCACGTCCTGCCGGCCGAGGAGCTCGGCACCGTTGGCCTTGAGCGTTTCCATGAGGTGGGTGGCCACCACGGTGGGGGGCTCCACCACCACGTATCCGCTGGCTTCCGCCTCCGTGCGGAGCGACGGCGTGATCCACCGGGCGGGCATGCCGAAGCTCGGATCGCGCGTCGCGATCCCCTCCACCGGGTCGAGCACGCCACCGGCGTCCAGCGCCAGCATGTGCCGCAGCACGATCTGCCAGCGCGCCACTTCCGTCCCGCGGATGCGGACCACGTATTCGGACGCGTCCAGGCGGGCGTCGTCGCGGATGCGGATGGGCGGGATCAGCACTCCGAGCTGCTGTGCCGCCTGCTTCCGGAGCAGCCGGATCCGCTCCAGCAGGTCGCCGCCCTGCTCCTGGTCCACCAGCGGGATCAGACCGTACCCGAGCTGGAGCTCCACCGGGTCCACCTGCAGGAGGTCCTGCATCGGGTCGTCGGGCGGCGGTGGCGCAGTTTCGGCGCGGTGCACTTCCGCCAGCGCCATGGCCGCCTCTTCCTTCTCGCGGCGAGTGAGGGACCGTGCCATGGCGGCGGCGCCGGCGGCGAGGGCGATGAAGGGGATGGCGGGGAGGCCGGGCACGAGGCCGAGCGCCACCATGAAGCCGGACGCGACCCAGAGCGGCCGTGGGTGTCGTCCGAGCTGCTCCAGCAGCGCGCCACCCACTCTGGACTCCCCGGCCGAGTGGGTGACCATGATCCCGGCGGCCGTGCTCACCACCAGCGCGGGGATCTGTGTCACGAGCCCATCGCCCACGGTCAGGAGCGTGTACTGGGAGAGGGCGGCCGCCGCCGGCATTCCGCGCTGGACCACGCCCACGAAGAGGCCGCCCACGATGTTGATGGCGGTGATCAGGAGGCCGGCCACGGCATCGCCGCGCACGAACTTGGCGGCGCCGTCCATGGCGCCGTAGAAGTCGGCCTCGCGCGTGATCTTCTCGCGGGCGGCGCGGGCCTGGTCGTCGTCGATGAGACCGGCGGAGAGGTCCGCATCGATGCTCATCTGGCGCCCGGGCATGGCGTCCAGCGTGAAGCGCGCGGCCACTTCCGCCACGCGCCCCGCGCCCTTGGTGATGACGATGAAGTTGATGGCGACGAGGATCAGGAAGACCACGATCCCCACGGCGTAGTTGCCGCCCACGACGAACGCGCCGAACGCCTCGATGACCTTTCCGGCACTCCCCTGCCCCAGGATCAGCCGCGTGCTGCTGACATTGAGTGCGAGGCGGTAGAGCGTCATGAGGAGGAGGAGCGTGGGGAAGACGCTGAACTCCAGCGGGTCGGTGGTGTTGAGCGCCACCAGCAGCACCACCAGCGAGCTGGCGATGCTGGTGGCCAGGAGCAGGTCCAGGAGCGGCGATGGGAGCGGGATCACGAGGAGCGTGACCACGCCCACGATGCCGATGACGACGCCGGCTTCCGCCACGCTCCGCCACCGGGTCATGGGCCGGCCGAGCACGCCCGCAGCCACACTCACGACACCACCTCGTCCAGGCCCAGGGAGCGGCGGCGGCGGATCACGAACGCGAGCACTTCCGCCACCGCGACGTACAGCTGCGTCGGGATCGGCTCACCCACGCGGCCCGTGGCCAGGAGCGCCCGGGCCAGCGGCCTGTTCTCGATCACCGGAACGCCGGCATCGAGAGCCATGGCCTTGATGCGCTCGGCCACCTTGCGCTGCCCCATGGCCACGATGATCGGCGCGGGGGCGATGGCGGGTCGGTAGCGGATGGCCACGGCCACATGCGTGGGGTTGGTCACCACCACATCGGCGTCGGGCACATCCTTGAACATCCGTTGGCGCGCGCGCTGCCGCCCCATGCTGCGGCGCCGCGCCTTGATCATGACGTCCCCTTCCTGCTCCTTGTGCTCCCGCTTCACATCCTCGCGGCTCATCTTCAGCTGCCGCTCGTGCTGCCAGACCTGGTAGAGGTAGTCCGCCAGCGCCACGGCCAGGTACGCCATCCCCGCCGAGAGGAGGAGGCGGACCACGCGCTGCTGCAGCTCGGCGCCCAGGGCCGCGGGCGGCCGGAGCGAGAGGTCCGCGGCGGCCTGCAACGCGCGGGAGATGAGCGGGTAGAGCACGGCCCCGATGACCCCCAGCTTCAGCAGCGACTTGAGCAGGTCGGCCAGCGGGCGTACGCCGAAGAGCCGCTTCGCATTGGCGAGCGGTGAAACGCGTTCCAGCTTTGGCGCCAGCGGCTTCGTGGTGAGGATTCCCCGCGCCTGGGCCGCGCTGATCGTCAGCGCCGCGACAGCGAGGGCGAGCAGGATCGGCGTGAGTGCCGCGCCCACCTGCACGGCCACGTCGGCCACGAGGTAGCGGGCGCCTCCAATCGTCTGCGGTGGCGAGGCGGACGCGGCCAGGAGGCGACCGAGCATCGCGGTCAGGGCCCGCCCGAGCCGGGGACCACCCATGGACACCGCGCCTGCGGCCGCCAGCAGCATGACGGCAGTGGTCAGCTCCGGACTGCGCGGGACCTGCCCTTCCTCGCGGGCCTGCTCACGCCGGCGGGGTGTCGGCGCCTCGGTCCTCTCCTGGAACGACTGCGAGTCGGCCACGCTTCAGTGCCCTCCCGACAGCGCGACCAGCGCCGCGCCGACCCACGAATCGAAGCTCGTCGCCCAGCCGAGCTGCGCGGTGGCGATGAACGGCAGTGCCAGCGCCAGCGTGGTCAGCCCGATGGCGATCTGGATCGGGAAGGCCACCATGAGGACGTTCAGCTGCGGCACCGCGCGGGCGAGGATCCCGAGCCCGGCGTTGCCGATGGTCACGGCCGCGATCACGGGCGCGGCGAACTGGAGGCCGCGCGCGAACAGAACGCTGCCGACACCGAGCACGGCGGGGAGCCCGGCCTGGAGGTCGACGCCCGCGCCGGCCTGCACGACATCGAAGCTGCCGGCCAGGGCCCGGAGCATCAGGAGGTGTCCGTCCATCGCCAGCAGGATCATGACCATGAACAGCTGCGTGAACTGCCCCAGCACCGGCATGGTGCTCTGGTTCAGCGGATCGAGGGTGCTGGCTCCGGAGAGGCCGATCTGTGTCGCCAGGAGGTCACCCGCGAACTCCGCCGCGGCCACCACCACGGCGGCCCCCAGCCCGATCACCACGCCCAGCAGCAGCTCCGCGGCCATGGCGCCAGGCCCCGCTTCCTGCGGCCGGGCGTGGGGGAGCAGCAGCACCGTCAGCGCCAGCACGAGACCCACGCGAACGGCGCCGGGGATCGTGCGCGCGCTGAACACGGGCGCGATCAGCACCAGGCCGGTGACCCGCATGGCCACGAGGGCGGCGCCGCCGAGGCCCAGGGTGAGCGGGCTCACGAGATGATCCCCGGTATCCCCAGCAGGAGCTGCCGCGTGTAGGCCACGGCCGTGGTCAGCATCCAGGAGAGCAGGATGAGGAACGTGATCCCCACGGCGATGAGCTTGGGCACGAAGCTGAGCGTCTGCTCCTGGATCTGCGTCACGGCCTGCACCACGGCCACCAGCAGCCCCACGATGAGCGCCACGCCCAGGAGTGGAGCGGAGAGCAGCAGCGCGTGGAACAGCGCGTCGCGGGTCAGGTCGAGGACCAGGTTCATGGGCACGCGCGCCGCCTCAGCCGAAGCTCGCCACGAGGGAGTGCACCACGAGCGCCCAGCCGTCCACGAGCACGAACAGGAGCAGCTTGAACGGCAGCGAGACCATGACCGGCGGGAGCATGAACATCCCCAGGCTCATGAGCACCGACGCCACCACCAGGTCGATGACCAGGAACGGGAGGAAGAGGACGAAGCCGATCATGAACGCCGTGCGCAGCTCGCTGATGGCGAACGCGCTCGTGAGCGTGATCAGCGGGACATCGTCGATGGTCTCGGGCACCGGGCCGGCGGACAGGTCCACGAACGTGGCCAGGTCGGACTCCCGCACGTGCGCGGCCATGAAGTCGCGGAACGGCACCACGCCCGCTTTCATCATCGCCGCCTCATCCATCTGACCCTCCATCCATGGAGAGAGCGCGACTTCGTTCACCCGGCGCAGCGTGGGCGCCATGACGAACGCCGTGATCAGCAGCGCCAGCGCCGCCACCATCTGCGCCGGCGGCGCGGTCTGCGTCCCCAGCGCCTGGCGGAGGAAATGGAGGACGACCAGCACGCGCGTGAAGCTGGTCATGAGGAGCAGGAGCGTGGGCAGGAGCGTGAGCAGGCCGATGACCAGGACCGTGCCCACCGTGCCCGAGAGGTGCAGCCCATCGTCGTCCCCGACGCGGACATCCATGCGAGGGAGCGCCTGCCCGAGCGCGGTGAGCGCATCCTCGCCGCGCGCGGCCGCTCCCGCCTGGACTCCGGCCGCCGCGCCTGTCGGACCGGCCGCCGGGACGGGGATGACGGCAGCGGGCGATGCCGCCTGTGCCGCGGCCGGCGACGGCACCGCGATCCCCGTTGCGGCGAGCGCGATGACCACGGCGACCAGGACGCCGAGCCGCCGGAGCAGCGGGGCGAGCGCCGGACGGTCGGCAAGGGTGCGGACGAGAGCCGCTCGGAACGGGATGCGCCGCCCGGTGTCGCCTGCAACGCCCGTCCGCTCCGTGACATCGGGAGCCCGGGCGTCGGTGTCCGGGATGGCGTCCAGCTCGGTGAGCATGCGAACGCCGCCATCGCCCACGCTGACCACGAGGACGCGGTCGGCCACGCGGATGGTGGCGAGGCCCTGGCGCGGGCCGAGGGCCACGCGCCCGAGCACGCGCATGGGAAGCGTCCCGGCGGACGGCGGGGCGAAGCGCTGGAGCAGCCTCGTGCCGAAGGCAATGGCGGCCAGCACGAGGCAGAGCGCGCCGAACACCCAGAACACGCCGAGCACGCTCACGCCTGCGCCCCGCCCCGTTGATCGTGGTTCAGGACGCGCGTGATGCGGATCCCGAACTGCTCGCCGATCACCACTACCTCGCCCTCGGCGAATCGGCGGTCGCCCACGTACACATCCATGGGCTCGCCCGCGAGACGGTCGAGCTGGATCACCGAGCCGCGGCCCAGCGACAGGAGCTCCTGCACCGTCATCCGGGTCCGGCCCAGCTCGATGGAGACGGGCATCGCCAGATCATAGAGCGTGGACAGCGCGGCTTCGACGCCAGCGTCGCCGCTTCCGCTCAGCTCGCCGAACTCGGCCACCGCCGCCTCTTCCATCGACAGCCCCGTTTCTGCGTCCTGCTCAGCCATTCCCGGCCTCCTCCTCCATCACGTGTTCCTCGATCTGCACGGCCAATCCCCCCTCCATCGTCCCGATCAGACCCGTGAACCTGCGCGTCGCCCCGATGAGCACGTCCACGGGCGTGTCCCGGCCCAGTCCGGTGAGCAGCGTGCCGCCCGGGCGCAGGTCGGCCACTTCCCGGAGCGTCAGCTCGAAGCGGGGTAGCCGGACGGAGACGGGAACGGAAGCGCGGCGCAGCGCCCATTCGAGACCCTCGCGATCCCCCCGCGCGGCCGCCGGGGTCATCCCCATGGTGCGCACGCGCGTGCCCGCGCTGGTCGCGAAGAAGCCATCCAGCACCGTGAACGGGAGACAGATGAGGATCGGGCTCTCCTGACCGCGGAACCGCACCGTCAGGTTGGCCATGAGCACCGGGTCCTCCCGGTTCGCCGCCTGCAGCATGTCCGGCAGCGACTCGAACCGGGCCAACGTGAGCCCGAGATCGACGTGCTCCCCCCAGATCTCCTGCACCAGGCTGGCGACGCGCTCGCCCACGATCCGGATCACTCGACGCTCGAGAACCGTCAGCGCACGCTCGGGCACGTGCATCCGCTCCGCCGCGCTCCCCAGAAAACGCTCTACCGCGTAGAACGCGAAGTCGCGCCCCATGTCCAGCACGGCCTGCGCACCGCCGGGCTTGCCGATGTGGAAGACGAAGGACGTGCACGGGCTCGGGAGCGCCAGCACGAACTCGCCGAACGTGAGCTGCTCCACGCTGGCCAGGTCCACCTCCACCTGCGCCCGCACCCGCCCGGCCAGCCACCCCTCCAGCGACTTGGCCAGCAGGCCGTACATCGCTTCGAGCGTCCGCTGGCGGTCCTTCGACACCCGGCTCGGTCGCCGGAAGTCGTACAGCCGGACTTCCGGAGCGCGGGATCCTCGCGGCGGCCCATCGCCCGCTGCCGACCCACCGCCGGTGAACAGCGCATCGATCTCGTCCTGTGACAGCGCCTGGTTGCTCATGGCTACTGGATCACGAACGTGGGAAAGAAGACCGCGGTCACCTTCGCCGGTGCGACGATCCCCTCCAGCGCACGGGCGACCTCCCCTTTCAGCTCGTCCCGCTGACCCACGTCCGTCAGCTGGTCCACCGTCCGGGAGCCCAGCAGCGCCATCAAGCGGTCCCGCACTTCCGCTTCCTTCGCCTCCAGCGACGCCACGGCCTCGGGATCGTCCAGCTCCGCCACCACCGAGGTGAGCAGAAACCGGGTTCCCGCCGTCTGCGCGGGGTTCAACACCATGTTGTCCACCCGGAACGCGGTCGACACTTCGGCCTCCCCGTGCCCTTTGGCCGCCGGCTCCTCCGCCGGCTCGCTCATCCGGTGCACCACCAGGGGGCCCACCAGCAGGGCGCCTCCGGCCGCGCCCGCCAGGAGCGCGCCCACCAGCATCAGGATCGCCGTGAGACGGCCCCGCCCCTCGCCGTCGGGGCCGGATGCCTCCGCTTCGTTCTGGACTTCGTCGTCCGCCATGACTGTTCGGTTGTGGGTTCCGCGTCTCGGGACAGCGACGGGGGAGGGCAACAGCCGTACCACGGCGACGGGCCGGGCGGTAAACGTGCAACCCATTGCGCCACAGTACCTTGCGGAATCGATCCGGGCGCGGTTCGGGGCGCGCGGGCGGGGGGTGTGAGGGGCGGCGGCAGCATCTGCCGGCCCATGGGCGGAGAGGATTGCCGGGGGAGGTGGCCGGGCGACTCCGGGAGAGCCGCCCGACCCGTGCGACTAGCGCTTCAGGTTGACGAGCTCCTGGAGCATCTCGTCGGAGGTGGTGATCACGCGCGCATTGGACTGGAAGCCGCGCTGGGCGGTGATCATGCTGGTGAACTCCTGGGCCAGGTCCACATTGGACATCTCGAGGGCGCCGGACATGATGACGGACTGGCTCCCTTCTGCGGCGAACCCGAGCACCGCGGCGCCGGAGTTGGCGCTGATGTCGTACATGTTGTCGCCGGATCGGATGAGGCCGCTGGGGTTGTTGAAGTCGGCGAGCACGAGCTGGCCGAGCGTGAGATTGACACCATTGGTGAAGGCGCCGGTGATGGTGCCCGTCTGGTCGATGCCGATGCGCTCGAGCTGACCCATGGTGTAGCCATCCTGCTCGCGGGCCACGGCAGTGGAGGCGCCGGCGAACTGGGACAGTCCGGAAATGCTGCCGCCCTCACCGAAATCCAGGGTGATGGGTTCGGTGAGACCGTCCAGCGTGAACAGGGCCTCGCCGGTGTCCGGATTGTTCGGGTCGATGGCCACCATGTTGGCTGTGGTGTCGGCCACGTCGATGAGCTGGCCGAGGTCGTTGAAGCCGACCACACCGGTGCTTCCGTCCGTGACATCGATGGCGTTGCCATCGGCATCCACGGCGGACACTTCGTAGCTCCAGACGTTGGCCGTCTCCCCACCGACCGAGGCGTCGTCGGCGCGGGTGAAGTTGACGGTGAGGGTGATCTCGCTGCCGCGGTCGTCGTAGATGACCATGCTGGTCTGGCGCGCTTCGTCCGTGGCGGCCTCGGCGTCGAGGTTCCCGCCAATGGAGACGAGGCTGGTAGCTCGGGCGGGCGATTTCTGGCCGTAGGGGAGGACGATGTCGCCGATGTTCTGGCTGAGCTTGCCATCGGCGTCGAGGGTGCGGCCCTGGACGACATAGCCGTTGGTGGACGCCACGAGGCGGCCGGTGGCGTCGAGCTGGAAGTTGCCGGAGCGGGTGTAGCAGTTCTTCTGTCCGTTGGACACCACGAAGAAGCTGTCCCCCTGGATGGCGAGGTCGGTGGTGACGCCGGTGTTCTCGAGGTTCCCCTGGGTGAAGAGGATGTCGATGCTGCCGATGTTCATGCCGAGTCCGACCTGGATCGGGTTGGTTCCGCCGCTGACGTTGGACGCGTTGCCTGCCGGGCGACTGGCGCCCTGCACCATCTGGGCGAACGCCTCCTCGAACGTGACGCGGGAGGACTTGAACGCCACGGTGTTGACGTTGGCGATGTTGTTGCCGATCACGTCCATCCGGACCTGGTGGTTGCGCAGGCCGGAAACGCCCGCGAACAGAGATCGCATCATGGTAGGACCTTCTTCCTTGTTCAGTTGGCGCTGATCTCGAGGACCGCGCCGAGTGGAATCTCCATGGCGCCGATCACCAGGACCGGGCCGTTCATGCCGTACTTCACGCCGGAAACCGTTCCCGAGACGAGGGTCGTCGACGAGACCTCGTTGGCTTCCCCGTCCTTCACATCCAGCTCGCAGCGGTACGTGCCATCGGGCACATCGTCGAGGCCGTCCAGCTGCAGCGTCTGCCGCCCGCCGGCCACGGAGCCCAGCTCGATCTCCCTGACCAGCTCGTCGTTCTGGTCGTACAGTCGGACAGTGGCGGTGCCGCCGGCGCCGCCGACGTCCGCGAGGATGGACGCCGAGCCACCGGCGAGCGCGACCTGGTCACCGGAGGCGATCACGGAATGGCCGAGCGCCCCCACCGCGGCGCTGCTGTTCATGGCCTGGGCGAGCGCCGCCGAGTAGCTGGACTGGGCCGAGAGCTGATCGTTCACACCGATCAGCTGCTCCACGCTGCTGAACTGTGCGAGCTGCACCGCCAGGTCCTGACCCTGCATGGGGTTCATCGGATCCTGATGCGTGAGCTGGGCGACGAGGAGCTGCAGGAACTCCTCCTTTCCCATCGCGCCACCGGGCCCTGCCATGGCGGCCGAAAGAGCACCACCGGTGCCGCTTGCGCCGCTCGCCTGCGTTCCGTTGATCATCCTCTGTCCTCCTGTTTGCGATCCCGCCCGTTGTGCTGCCGGTCGTCGCCATGGGCGCGGCGGCCGGAGCCCTGGTCATGGGCGCCGTGGGGATGCCCGTCCGAATCGTGTCCCTGACCGCCATCCGGCGACCGCCCGGAGCCAGGCGCGGACGCGACAGCCGAGGAAGGGCCGTGGACGAGCAGCGCTTCCGGGTGAAGGCCCTGGCGCTGCATTGCGCGGCCGAGGTCCGGGAGATCCCGCGTCAGGAGCTCCCCGAGCCGGCGGCCGTCCGTGTCCACCGTGGCGCGCACCGCACCATCCCGGAGGTCGACGCGGACACGGGCCGCGTCTCCGTCCTCACCCACGCGCAGCGAGACGGTATGCACGGAGCGGAGCGCCTCCTGCTCACGGATGGCGTCGACTGCGGCCACGCGATCGGCAGGGGTGGCCCGATCCACGGCCCCCGGCTTCATCGGGCTCGCCACCGGCCGTGCGGCCGCTCCGACGTCGCCTCGCGACGACGACGCTGGCTGCCGGACGTCCTCGCCAGCGCGGGACTCGCGTCCCGGGTCGGACTTCTCCGGCTCCGGCTCGCGGCGCCCGGCATCGCGGCGCGGCGCTCGCTGGCCACGCCCCTCCTCGACGGCTGCCGGAACGCCGGCCGCGGCGGATGCGGTCGGAACGCGCCGGGACCGCCCCGACAACGGCGCTGGCAGCACGGCGGCCGGGTCGATGGGCGTCATGATCTTCGGCAGATCGGATCCCCGGGGCGCGGCCCTGGAGAGAAAGTCGGACGCGGACCGCGGCATGCCCCGGTCCGGTGCGAACGGCCCCGGCATGGCCCGGCGCTCCGGCGTGCCAGCCCCGGGTGCGGCCTGGCCCGCCGCAGGGTGCCCCGCCCGGTCGGACCCGCTCGTGGCGACTGCCGCAGGCATGGCCGGGGCCGCATTCGGCGCCGGTGCGACCATGGCCGGCGTCGCGCTCCCCGACCGCGCCGGAGCTACTGCTGCGGCGGCTGCTGAGAACATCGCGGGCGCTGCGGGCGCCGCGGGCGCTGCGGGCGCCGCGGGCGCCGCGGGCGCTGCGGGCGCCGCGGGCGCCGCGGGCGCTGCGGGCGCTGCGGGCGCCGCGGGCGCTGCGGGCGCTGCGGGCGCCGCCGGCGCCGCCGGCGTTGCGGCCGACGCCGGTGTCGCTGGCGCTGACGTCATTGCGGGTGCCGGGCGCGTAGCCACGGCCGCGACCGCGGCCGGTGCCGGGGGCTGCGCGGGGCCGGCGGGCATCGACGTGCCGTGGCTCTCGCTGGGGTCCGCTGCCACCCTTCCCGGTCGGCGACCTCGTTCGGGGCCAGCGGTGGACCGGGATCCGCGTTCGTGGACCACGCTCCCTCCCGACCCGGCGGTTCCAGCGTCCAGCGGGAGAGGCGAGCGGGTGCCGACGCCCGGTGGCAGCTCCACGTGTCCGGGATCCGCAGGCCCGAGCGTGATGAGCCCTTCCTCTCGCGCCACTTTCTGCAGTGTGGCGTACGCGGCGGAGTCGTCATAGCTGCCGTCCACCTGGAGGTCGACGGCGCGGCCCGCCTCGTGCGCCGAATCGCGCGTCCACGTCACAACCGGGCCGGGGCGCGTGCGACCCTGGGCGAACAGGTAGTCCTGCCGTGCCGCCGAGCGGAGTCCCTCGACCACCTTGACAGCGTGGCCGTGGCGGCGCATGCGCTGGATCACGCGTCCGATCCGCAGCCGAAGCTCGGGATCGACGCGGGACAGGTCGGCATCCGCCGCGAGCAGCGTGGCGGCGGGGCCGGACGCCCCCCCGGCTTTCGCCGCGGCCGGGTTTCCGCCTGCCATCAAGCCCGGCCTGGAGCTCGTGGCCGGCGTTGCGCCTGCCGCCAGGGCCGCCTCGGAGCTCGCGGCCGGCGCTGCGCCTGCCGCCAGGGCCGCCTCGGAGCTCGCGGCCGGCGACACGGCCGGCGGCGCCGCCGGATCGAGGCCGGCCAGTGCCCGGGCCAACGCTTCGTCGAATGCGCCGGCCGGTGCGCGGGACGCCCGGCCGTCCGCCGGGATGGCGGGTGCCGCGCCGAGCGCGGCCAGGATCTGCTGGATCACGGTGCGCCTGCCTGGCCGAGCACGCCGCGGCTCAGCGTCGCCGCGCGCGCAGGCTCGAGGCTGCTCAGGATAGCCGCCGCCTGGCGGGCGGCGACGTGGGCCAGGATCCGCTCGATCTCGTCGTCCGCCATCTCCGCCAGGACCCGTGCCGCGTCACCCGGCTGCATGGCCGAGAAGATCTTCGCCAGCTGGATCGCGCCCGCCTCCGAGTGCACGTGGGCGGGAGCACTGGACGCGGCGGAGGCAAGGCCGGCAGCATCAGGCGACGCGGGCTTCACGCCGCGGGAGTCGGCGGCCGCCGGCCTGGATTCCGAAACCCCTTCATCGCCCGCCGAATCGTGCGGCGCCGACGCCATGGGCTCCTGCGCCCCCACCTCGCCCTCCTTCGCCGCGGGCCCGCGAGCCGGGACCGTGTCGGTGCCGGCCGCAGCAGCGAGGTTCGGGTCCACCGGCGCGACGGAGGCCGCCGCCCCGGCCTCCGGGCGCACCGTGTCCGGTGGCGGCGAGTCCGCCGCCATGGCGTCCGCCCGCCCGGAATCCGTCGCCATGGCGTCCGCCCGCCCGGAATCCGTCGCCACGACGTCCGCCGGCACGGAATCCGTCGCCAGGACGGCGTCGGCAGGCGGCCGGGTGGTCACGGTCCACGCGGTCCCCCCAGCGAGGCCGAGGAGCAGACCGACGATCGGGAGGATCAGGCGCTTCACGACGCCTCCCGCGCGCGGTCGGACGGCCGCCGCTGGAAGCGGGACATGGCCAGCTCATCCATCTGCTTCCGCTCCTCGGAGAGAACGTCCTGCCGCCAGGAGACGAGCTTCCGGTCCCGCAGCTGATCGAGGACGCGGCGCTGGATCATGGCCGTCGTCAGCTCCGCACGGCACTGCTCCACGCTCTGGGCGGCATCGTGCATGGCGCGCGTGGCCAGATCGACCTGCTGCGCGATGTGCTGGATCACCGCCTGGAGATTCCGCAGCTGGCCCACGGCGCGGCCTTCACTGTGGGCACGCATCAGCTTTGCCGCCTCCTCATCGTGGATCTGACTGAGCTCGGCCAGCTGGCGCCGCGCGGCCGCCGCCCGCGCTTCCGCGTCAGCGAGCACGCGGGCGTGGTCCTGCTCTTCCTGCTCCCGCAGCTCGAGCACTTTCTGCAGTCCGAAGCGAAACGCGTTCATCCGGTGGGCTCCTTCATACCGGCCAGCTCGAGGAGCCGGTGCCGTGTGTCTGAGAGCGAAGTGGCGTCCGTGGCTCGCTGGCGCAGGAATCCGTTCAGCGGGTCACGAATGGCAATGGCGGCATCGAGCGCGGGGTCGGAGCCGGGCTGGTACGCGCCGACTGCGATCAGGTCCTCGCGCTCGTGGTAGTCGGCCATCCGCCGGAGCAGCCGGTCGGCCGCTTCCCGGTGCTCCGCGTCCACCACGGCATCCCGGACGCGGCTGACGCTGTCGAGGAGGTCGATGGCGGGAAAGTGACCGGCGGAGGCCAGGGCCCGGGTGAGGACGATGTGGCCATCCAGGATCGAGCGCGCTGCGTCCGCCACGGGTTCGTTGAAGTCGTCGCCCTCCACGAGCACGGTATAGATGCCCGTGATCCCGCCCTTCGGTCCGTTCCCCGCGCGCTCGAGGAGCCGCGGGAGGGCGGCGAAAACGGAAGGCGGGTATCCCTTGGTGGTGGGCGGTTCGCCGACGGCCAGGCCGATCTCGCGCCACGCCATGGCCACGCGCGTGATGGAGTCGAGCATGAGAAGCACGCGCTTGCCCTGGTCGCGGAAATACTCGGCAATGGACGTGGCGACGAGGGCGCCCCGTGCGCGCACCAGAGCAGCCTCGTCGCCCGTGGCCACCACCACCACGGAGCGGGCCAGCCCCTCGGGCCCCAGCGAGTTGGTGATGAAGTCCTGCACCTCGCGGCCGCGCTCGCCGAGGAGCGCGATGACGTTGACATCGGCCGAAGCATACCGGGCGATCATGCCCAGGAGCGTACTCTTTCCCACGCCGCTCCCGGCGAAGATCCCCACGCGCTGCCCCTGGGCGAGGGTGACCATGCCGTCGATGGCGCGGACACCGGTGGGGAGTGGCTCGGTGATGGTCTGCCGGTCGAGCGGACTGGGCGGCGAAGCGACGAGAGGCACGCGGGTGGTAGCACCGAGCGGGCCCTTCCCGTCGATGGGCTGGCCCGTGCCGTTGAGGATCCGGCCGAGGAGGCCGGGTCCGACATCGGCGCCGAAGGAGCGGCCGAGGGGCTGGACGGCGCTGCCCGGGTGTACGCCGCCCATCTCGCCGAGGGGGAGCAGGAGGACGCCGCGCTCGTGGAAGCCGGCCACTTCGGCCAGGAGCGAGTGGTCGCCCGTGAGCGCCTGGACGCGGCAGAGCTCGCCGAGGCCGCAGTCGAGCCCCGACGCCTCGATGACGAGGCCGACCACGCGGTTCACGCGGCCGTAGCGCGCCAGCCGGGGCGTGCCCTCCACTCTCCGGATCAGCGCGTCAACCATGGATCAGCCGGTCGTAGATCCGTTCCAACGCCTTGTCGACGCGGCCGTCCACGAGGGAGTTCGGGCCCTCGACGAAACAGCCGCCCGGCGCGATGGCGGGGTCCGGGATCCAGCGCACGTCGTACCCGGCGGGCAATCCCTCACCGCCACGCGGCGACGAGATGGCGGACAGGTCCACGGGGTTCAGCCGCACGCGGAGGGCGGAGCGCAGCGGGAACTCCTCCATGGCCTGGTGAACCAGGGCACGGATGTCGTCGGCCGAGCCCCTCAGTTCGCGGCCGGCTACTTCCCGGGCGATGGCGATGGCGAGGGCGACGAGGTTCTCGTCCAGCTTCCGCAGCCAGCCGGGCTGTCGCTCCTCGAACTCCGCCGCAGCCGCGGCCACCGCCCGGATCGCCGAATCCAGCCGGCCCCCTTCCGCCGCCTCGCCCTGTGCACGGCCCGCGTCGAAGCCGCGGGCATATGCGTCATCCAGCTCGCGCGCACGCTCCTCCGAGCGCAGCCTCTCGCGCGCCTCGGCCGCCAGCCGCGGGTCGGGCTCGGAAGCCACGTCCGGGTCCAGGACCGAGGTGCCCGCGTCCCCGCTCGCGGCGGGATCCTGACGCGCGAGCAGGTCCGGCTCCCATTCTGCCACGCCGCCGCGGCCGACGTCTCTCAGTGCGCCCCGGGCGCGGCGCCTATTGGACGAGGACATCCTCTTCCCCTCCGGCGATGACGATCTCGCCGGCCTCCTCGAGGGCACGGGCGATCTTGACGATCTCGCCCTGGGCGGTCTCCACGTCGCTCAGGCGCACAGGCCCGAGGAACTCCATTTCCTCCCTGACCGCAGCCACGGCGCGCTGGGACATGGTCTCGGTGATCTTGGTGCGCAGCTCGTCGGTGGCCGCCTTGAGGGCCATGGCGAGCGTCTTGGAATCGATGTCCCGGAGCAGCCGCTGGATGGCCTTGGGATCCAGCTTGACCATGTCCTCGAAGACGAACATCAGGTTCTTGATCTCGTCTCCCAGCTCGCTGTCGCGCTCGCTCAGGCGCTGCATCAGCTCCTTCTCGAACGTGCCCGCGAGCAGGTTCATCACCTGCGCCACCGCCTGCGGGCCGCCCGCCGCCCGCAGGTCCTGGGACAGCGAGAGCTCGGACGTTCCGCCCACGGAGGTCTTGATCACTTCCAGGACTTCCGGCAGCACCTTCTCCATCTTCGCCATGCGATAGACCACGTCCGCGCCCGTGGCCGGGTCCAGATCGCGCAGGACGTCCGCGGTCTGATGGGTGTCCAGGTGGGCGAGGACCAGGGCGATGGTCTGGGGGTGCTCGCTGCGCAGCACGCTGGCGAGCTGCTGCGGGTCCACCTTTCGCAGGTCGTACAGACCGCTCTGGTCCTTGAGCTGGGTCTCGATCCGCTGGAGCACGGTGTGGGCGCGGTCGGGGCCGAGCGCGGTCTCGAGGATCTCCCTGGCCACGGCCACACCGCCCGTGGCCAGCGATGCGGCCGCCCGCTCGGTCTCGTACCACTCCTCCAGGATCGCTTCGGCCAGCTCCGGGTGGACGCTGTCCATGCGGGCGATCTCGAGCGACACCGCCTCCAGGTCCTCCGGCGACATGGAGCGCGTGAGGCTCGCGGCCGCCTGGGGGCCGAGGGCCATGATCAGCACGGCCACCTTCTCACGGCCGGACAGCTGATCCAGCTGCAGGTTCTGGGAACGGGTGGTCAGCGCCATGCCGTCATCCCTTCAGCCACGCTTCGACCACCCGCGCGGCCATGTCCGGCCGCTCCATGACCCCGCTCGTCACTTCCTGCATCCGCTGCGCCTGCGCCGGGCTGAGCTGCTTCCGCAGCTGAGCGCCCTTCTCCGCCACCGTGGCGCCACCCTGCTTCGCCGCCAGTTCGGGCGATGCTCCGGACGGGAGGCTGCTGGCGGGCGGGGCGCCGGCCAGCTGCTGCTGCATCCGTCCCTGCGGCGCCACGGCCCGGATCGCCCGCAGTCCGAGGAACAGAACGGCCGCGAGCGCCAGCACCGTGAGCAGAGGCCGCTGGAGCATCTGCACCAGGTCCCAGACGCCGGGACCGGTCCGCGCGGGGGGAAGCATCGGCGGATCATCGTCGAACGGGATCCCCACGACCGTGATGACATCGCCACGGGAGCGGTCCAGCCCCACGGCCGCCGCGACCAGGGACTCGAGACGCGCGAGCTCGGGCTCGCCGGGAGATGAAGCGGCGCCGTCGCCGGCAGTGCTGGTGCCATTGACGAGCACCGCCACCGAAAGGCGCTTGATCTCTCCCCCGGTCGACGTGTGCCGCTCCACGCTCCGGGTGGCGTCGTAGTCCGTCTTGTACGCCACGGATCCCGCCCCTACGTCCGTGGGACCGGGCGTGATCTCCGTGCGCTCCTCACGGGTGACGAGCGACTGGTCCGGGTTGACGGCCTGGATGGTGCGATCGACGCGATCCAGGTTCAGGTCGGCCGTGACCTGCACCCGCACGTTCCCGCTCCCCACCACGTCGGTCACGAGCGCTTCCGCCTTCTCCTCCAGGTACGCCTCCATCCGACTCCGGAGCTCCAGCTGACGGGAGGAGAGCGCGAACTCGGGGTCGTTCTCCACGGATCGGGAGAGGAGCCGGCCGCCCTGGTCCAGCACCGTGACGTGTTCGCTCGTCAGCTCGTCCACACTCCCGGCCACCAGGAACGTGATCCCCTCGACGAGCGCCGCCGTGGGGCGGGCCACGGAGCGCATGCGCACGACCACGGAGGCCTCCGTCGGCCGGTCGGAGCGACGCAGAACCGAGCCCTGGTGGAGCGCGAGGTGCACGCGCGCACCCTCGACGCCATCCATCTCCCCGATGGTGCGCTCGAGCTCGCCTTCCAGCGCCCGCCGGTAGTTGATCTGCTGCGTGAAGTCGGTCATGCCCCAGGCGGGCTGGTCGAACAGCTCGAAGCCGTGCCCGGCATCACCCGGGAGCCCCCGCGAGGCCAGCTCCACACGGGCCCGCGCCAGGTCCTGCTCCGCCACTTCCACACGGGAGCCGCCGGCCGTCAGCCGGTACGTGATCTTGGCTTCATCCAGCGCGTGCGTGAGCGGACCCATCTGCTCGAGCGGGACGTTCCCCAGGACGGGAGCCCAGGCGGGGCCGCCCCCCCACCGGGCGACGAGGAGGAGGACCACGACCGCGAGGATGCCGACGGCGGCCACCAGCCCCCGTCGCCCGAACACCGCCGTGAGGCGATCCAGCACGCTCTGCAGCACGTCGGGCACGGTTCGCTACCCCTGCATGTTGATCACCGACCGGTAGGCGTCGGTGAGCTTGTTGCGGATCTCGATGAGCATGTCCAGCGCTATGCCCGCTTCCTCCGTGGCCGCCATGACGTCGTGCAGCTCCACCGGCTCGCCGCGGAGGAACGAGCCAATGGCGTCACGCGCGTTGTCCTGGAGCTGCGACACTTCTCCGAGCGCGTTCTTCAGCACGTCACCGAACGACTCGTTCCCGCCGCCGACCCGGACCGGGCGCGCGCCCGTGTCGAGCTTCTGGATGGCGGCGCTGCCAATTCCCTGGATGGCCATGGCTCAGATCTTCAGGTCCAGGCGTCGGCCCTGGACCGCCGGCCGCGAGGGGCGGCTCGCCCCTGGGCCGTAGGTGACGCCGCCCATGTCGGCGAAGCGGCCGAAATGGGCCCGCTCTTCCGTGGTCAGCAGGCTCCAGAGCTCCGGGTCCACCCCGTCCGGGGGCGAGGCCAGACTCGCTGGAGAAAGCGCAGCATCGGCCGCGGGCGGCGAGGGTCGGGGCGTCGCTCCGCCCGTGCGGACATCACCGGCACCGCCCGTCTGCCGCGGCGTGTCCCTCGCCGGTCCGACCGGGCCCCTCAGCCAGGGCGGAAGTCCCGCCGGTCCCACTCCCTGTGTGCTCATGCGCTTCCTCCTAGATTTCCGTGGCCCGGCGCAGCATGCTCTTCACCGCGTCGAAGACCGTGGCATTGGCCTCGTACAGCCGGCGCGCCTCCATCATCGTGACCAGCTCGTCGGTGATGCGGACGTTCGGGTAGTGCACGTAGCCGTTGGCGTCGGCATCCGGGTGCGACGGGTCGTAGACCATGGGACCCTCGGACGCGTCCTCTGCGATGCCGGTGACCACGACCCCCGTCTCGGGCGACTGCCCCGTCGGGAGCTCCCCGGGCACCGGGCCGGACGGGAGCTCGCCGGCGACGATGGCACGTGCGGGTACGGACGGGGCGGGCTCGCCTGGCGCCAGGTCCACGGATCGGCGGCGGTACGGTCCGCCCGCGGATGTGCGCGTGGTCTCGGCATTCGCGATGTTCTCCGCCACCACTTCAATGCGGCGCCGCTGCGCGCTCAGGCCGCTGGCCGCGATGTCCAGTCCGCGGAACAGCCGACGCGCCCCACCGCCCAACCCGCCCGCGAACGGCATCAGCGCTCTCTCACGCTGGCGCGGATCTGCGCGTAAACGCGCTGGAGCAACCGGCCGGCCGCTTCATAGCGGAGCTGCTCGTCCGCCAGTGTCACCATCTCTCGCTCGACATCCACGCCGCCGCCCTGCGCGGCCTGGAGGTCGCTGGCGAAGCTGCCGCTGGAAGCGTTCGCCACGCGTGCGGCCACCTGCCGGACGTTGCGGCTGCTCTCCGTGAGGCCCTGCCGCAGCATGGCGGGCGTGGTCCCGGCTCCGAAGATCCTCTTCAGCATTGGCCTCATCACCGCTGCATTCGTGTCGTGTGGTCGGCGGCGAGGCAGGCAATGCCCGTTCCAATCCCGGGCCGGGCGGTGAAGCGCGAGCTTCGATGCGGCGGATGGCGCGCAACGGCGCGGACTTTCGGGGTCGGGACGGGTCCGGCGATCAGGAGGGTGGCGGGCACACGGGGGGTCGTATGGGACTGCGGCGCCCGGTAGGATGTGCCGCCCGGGGGGGACAGCTTTGCCGGTGGATGTCGATCCCGCGGGGCGGAAGCGCCGCGGAAGTGGGCCGGCGGCCCGGGTCAGCCGTTCAGTTTGTTGCGGAGCGTGCGGACACTGATCCCCAGGAGGCCGGCCGCGCGCGTGCGGTTGTTCCCGGTACGCTCCAGCGCCCGCTCGATGAGCACTCCCTCCATCTCCTGAAGGTTCAGCGTGTCCACCTGGGGCTCCATCCGGGACGGGCCACCGCCCAGGGAGAACGCCTCCGGCCCGATCACCGGGCTGGTGGACAGCACCACCGCCCGCTCGATGGCGTGCAGCAGCTCGCGAACGTTGCCCGGCCAATCATGATCCATGAGACGATCCATCGCCTGCGGTGTGATCCGTTCCACGGGCCGGCCTGTGTCCCGCGCCGACTCCCGGAGGAACCGATCCACGAGCGCGGGGATGTCCTCCTTCCGCTCGCGCAGTGGCGGCACCGTGATGGGAACGACGGCGAGGCGGTAGTAGAGGTCCTCGCGGAAGTCCCCCTCCTTGACGGCTTCCTTGAGATCACGGTTCGTGGTGGCCAGCAGGCGCACGTCCACGCGCACGGGCGCGCTCCCACCCACGCGCTCGAACTCCCGCTCCTGGATCACCCGCAGCAGCTTGGCCTGCAGATCCAGCCGCATCTCCGAGACCTCGTCCAGCAGCAGCGTGCCGCCATCCGCCCGCTCGAACGCGCCTTTGACCTGGCGCGTGGCCCCGGTGAACGCCCCCTTCTCGTGACCGAACAGCGTGCTCTCGATGAGCGTTTCCGGGAGCGCAGCGCAGTTCACCGAGATGAAGGAGCGCTCGGAGCGGTCCCCCGAGTTGTGGATGGCCCGCGCCACCAGCTCCTTCCCCGTTCCCGACTCGCCCTCGATCAGGATGGTGGAGCGGGTGCTCGCCACCGCGCGCACCAGCGAGAGCACCCGCTTCAGCGCCGCGCTCTCCCCCACGATGGTGCGCTCACGACGGAGCTCCTGGACCTCCTCCTTCAGGCGGCGATTCTCCTGCTTCAGCCGCCCCAGCTCCAGCGCCTGCTCCGTGGCGATCTCCAGCTCACGGATGTCGATCGGCTTCGTGATGTAGTCCGTGGCTCCGGCCTTCATCGCCGATACGGCGTTGTCAATGCTGCCATGACCGGTCACCAGGATCACCGGCAGTTCCAGACCGTCGCGACGGAGACGCGTAACGAGCTCGAGCCCGGTCATCTCCGGCATCAGGTGATCACTGATCACCAGGTCCACGTCCCCGCGCGCAAGGACCGTCAACCCCGCGGCGGCGTTGTTCACGCCGATCACGCGGTGATCGCTCCGATCCAGGATCTTCTCGTAGGTCTTGAGGACGGCGGGATCGTCATCCACGCAGAGGATGGTGGCCATTCGGCAGCGTCGCCGTTCGCTAAAGTTCAACAGTGTCCGGTCGATAATGTCCTGCGCGAGCAAACTGAGTCGCACGACCCCGCGGTGCCATGGGGAGAAGTCCCATCGCCGGCGTGGGGAATTTCAGGACTCGGACCGTGAGCAACGATTCACAAGCTAACCGGGGCCGCGAGCCGGCTGTACCCCGGGGGAAGGAATCACGGTGAGGATCACGAGCAACGCCATCCAGCAGCAGACGCTGGCCGCGCTCCGCGATGGAATGGCGGGGATGGCGGAGGCGCAGCAGCGCGTGGCCACGGGGCGGCGGCTGCAGAAGCCGTCGGACGACCCGGTGGCCGCCGCGGGCATTCTGCGGTCGGCGCGAGGGCTGCGGGCGCTGGATCAGTTCGCGCGCAACATCGACTCGGCGGACAGTCGGCTGTCGGCGGAGGAACAGAGCCTGGACCAGCTCACGAACCTGCTGACGCGGGCGAAGGAGCTGGCGACGGGGAGCCTGTCGGTGAGCGCGGACGCGAGCGCAATGGCCTCGGCCCGCTCCGAGGTGGAAGGGCTGCTGTCCGCTGCGATCGAGCAGGGGAACGCCCGGTTCGCGGGCGGCTACCTGTTCGGCGGTGCCACGGCCGACCGTCCCCCGTTCGCCGCGGACGGCTCGGTGGCGGCGGGGGCGAATCCTTCGGGCGACCACAAGGTGGACATCGGCGGGTCGAACTGGTTCGCCACGAACCACGACGGCAAGGAGGCGTTCCTGGACACGGGGGTGTTCGCGGCGCTGGAGCAGCTGTCAGGCGCGCTGGGGCAGGAGTCGCAGGAGGGGATCGCGGACGCCATGACCGCGCTGGACGGCGCGTTCTCGGGAGTGCAGGTGAAGCTGTCGGAAGTGGGCGCTCGCATGAACCGCCTGGACGTGGCGCGCGCGAACGTGGAAGCGCTGGACCTGAACCTGACCACGCTGCGGTCCGATCTCGAGGATGCGGACATGGAGCAGGCCGTTTCGGACCTGGTGAGCCGTCAGATCGCCTATCAGTCCGCCCTGCTGGCCACGTCGAAGATCCTTTCCACCACCCTCACCGACTACCTGCGATGAACGCCGCCGCGCTGCGCAACGAAGCCGTGCCTGGAGTTCGAGTGGAATCCGAAGTGCTCGGACCCCTCACAGTGTCCGCCGACCATGTCCTGGACTTCCCGGATGGGGTGCTCGGGTTCCCCGACGCGCGTCGGTTCGTGCTGGTGGCCGCCGCGCGCGACGGCCTGTACTGGCTCCAGTCGACCGAGCACGCGTCGCTGGTCTTCCTCGTGCTCGATCCGTTCCTCCACTTTCCCGACTACGCCGTGGAGATCCCGGCCAGCAATGTGGCCGGGCTGAGCGCCGCGTCCCACGCCGATATCGCGATCTTCACCATCGTGACGCTCTCGGCCGGCGCGGACGTTCCGTGCACGGCGAACCTGCAGGGGCCGCTGGCCATCAACCTGTCCGGGGGAATCGGCAGACAGCTGGTGCTTCGGAATGGTGACCTGGGAGTGCGCAGGGCCGTGCAGCTGGAGCCGGCGGGCTGAACCGATCGCCTCGGGTCAGGCGCGGGCGGCGACGTCCAGAAGGTCGAACACCGTCCGCGCCACTCGGTCGAGGGGCACCACGCGCTCGGCGGCCCCGAGGCGGATCGCTTCCTTCGGCATGCCGAAGACCACGCACGAGGGCTCGTCCTGCGCCACCGTGGCAGCCCCGGCCTGCCGCATGGCCAGCAGACCGGCCGCGCCGTCCGCCCCCATTCCCGTGAGGATCGCGCCCACCGCGTTTGCCCCGGCCGCACGCGCCACCGATTCGAACAGCACGTCCACGCTGGGCCGCTGGTGGTGAACCGGGGGTCCGTTCTTCACCCGTACCACGTACCGGGCGCCGCTGCGCTGGAGCAGCATGTGACGATCACCCGGCGCGAGGAGGCACAGCCCCGGGATCACGGCGTCGCCATCGCGGGCTTCGCGCACCTCCACTGCGGACCCCGCGTTCAACCGGGCGGCGAACGGGCCCGTGAACGCTGCCGGCATGTGCTGGCAGATCACGGTCCCGGGCGCATCGGGCGGGAACTCCCGCAGCACGCTCTCGATCGCCTGTGTCCCGCCCGTGGACGCGCCGATGGCGATCACCTTGTGCGTGGTCGTGAGCCCGACCGCGCAGCGCATCCGGGGAGCCCCCCCGCCCGCCGCCCGCGGCCGCGAGCGAGCGGCCGTGCGGATGGCGCCCACGAGCCGACTGCCCACGTCCGGGACCGTGAAGCTGGACCCCGGCTTCGGGATGACCTCGACCGCGCCCAGCGCCAGGGCGCGCAGCGCCTGCGCACCGTTCTCCGGCGTCACCGAGCTCACCACTACTACCGGGAGCGGGTGGTGCTTCATGAGCGCTTCCAGGAACGAGAGGCCATCCATGCGCGGCATCTCGATGTCCAGGGTCACCACGTCCGGCTCCAGCCGCGCGATCCGCTCCCGGGCCACGTAGGGATCCACGGCCGTGCCCACCACCGTGATGTCCGGATACGCGTCGAGCTCGCGGGCCAGGAGCTTCCGCACAACGGCGGAATCGTCCACCACCAGGACGCGGATCATCCCGGCCGGTCCACCAGCGCCACGTCCGCGCGGCCGCCTTCGAAACGGAGCGACGCCGCGGCCCGCACCGTCTCCGCCGGTGCAGGCCCGTCCACCCGGCGCGGTCGCTCGAGGCGGAACACGGCCGCCGCGTCCACCACCGGCAGCACGTTGCCGCAGATGACGTTCGCGATCTCTCCCAGCGCGTCCTCCTGCAACGCCGCAGACGGCGGCGCGTCCGCGGCCAGCATGTTGCCGGCGAGGGTCGCGGCCAGCGCGGGCTCGGCGCGCACGAGCAGCGCGCCGTCCGAAGGTCCCGAGTAGGCGACGATCATCCCCATCATCCCGGGGCTCCCTCCGCTGCCACCGGCATCGGCATCGGTATGGTCGCCGGGGACGCCGCGATCGCGGCCGGGCAGGTCGTCGTCTTCGTCATCGAAGTCGGGGAAGAGGAAGCCGAGCTGCTCGAACGCGGCCTCGGCCGCCAAGACCAGGAGCTCCGTCAGGTCATGCTCCATGGGGCGCCTCCACCATGAGGCTGATCTGCTCGCACAGCAGCTCGGGCGTGAACGGCTTGTGGACGAACCCCTCGACTTTCGGCGTGAGCCGCGCGAGGCGCGTCTGCCCGCTCTCGGTGGAAACCACCAGGACCGGGATCTCACGGAGCTTCGGATCGGCGCGCATGCGGTCGATCAGCTCCTCGCCATCCATGACGGGCATGTTGATGTCCACGAGCGCCAGGTCGAACGACGACCGGCCGAGCGCCCCCAGTGCCGCTTCGCCATCGGGCGCCTGTTCCACACGCTCCAGCGCCAGCCCGGTCAGCCGCAGCGTCCTGCAGATCAGCTGGCGCATCACGGCGCTATCGTCTACCACCAGGACGTTCAGTCCCATAGCGACCTTCCTAGATTGCCCACGTTTTCCCGCCCGATCGCACGGAGACTTCGCCCGTGCCAACATCGTAGATCAGGTCCCGGCTCCCGTTCCCGCCCACGTCCTGGGCCCGGATCAGGACGCCGTTCTTCCACAGGAGCTTTCGCAGCATTGTCATGTTGCGCCTGCCGATCTGGAAGGAGTCCGGCTCGCCGTCCTGGGCCCGCGATGCGCCACCCGCCACCTTCACGATCATCCGCTCCTTGCGCGCGCCCGCCCGGTAGCAGGCCAGGAAGAGCTCTGGTACGCCGGTGTCCACGAACATGGCGGGCTTTTCCCTGGCCTTCTCCTCGTTGATCGCGGAGGTTGGCATCATCACGTGCAGCATGCCCCCCACGCGGGCCTGCGGGTCGTGGGCGACAATGCCGAGACAGCTGCCGAGCGCGTGCGTGACCAGCAGGTCCCCCGCGGACCCCACGGCCATGTCGGCAATGCCGACCACCACTCGCGTGGCGATCATCGGCGGTAGACCGCCGGCCGCACGTAGGCGAACGGATGGCTCAGGCCCGTCAGGCTCTCGGAATGGCCTACGTAGAGGAGCCCCCCATCACGGAGCATCCCGTGGAAGCGCGCGACCAGGCGCTCGCGCACTTCCCGATCGAAATAGATCATGACGTTCCGGCAGAAGATGACGTCGAACGGCCCCTTCATCGGCCACGCGGCCACCAGGTTCAGGCGCGCGAACGTCACCAGGGAGCGGAGCGCGTCGCGGGCCGCGTACAGCCCGGCGGCGGTGCGCTCGAAATAGCGGTCGAGGAGCGGTCCGGGGACATCGCCCATGACACCGGCGGAATACTCGCCGCGCATGGCCAGCTGGAGCGCCCGCCCGGAGATGTCCGTGGCCAGGATCCTGGCATCGCGCAGCACCGGCTCGCCGAGGTGCTCCCGCAGGAGCATGGCCAGCGTGTACGGCTCCTCGCCCGTGGAACAGCCTGCGCTCCAGATACGGACGCGCCCGCGCCCGGCCAGCTCCGGCAGCGCGGAGGCCAGCAGGTGATCGTAGTGGGCGGACTCACGAAAGAAGCTGGTCTTGTTCGTGGTCAGGGCATCGATCATCGCCCGGAGCTCCTCCCCCGTCTCGTCCTGCTCGACCCGCTCCAGGTAGGCGGGGAATCCATCGAGCCCGAGCAGCCGCAGCCGCTTCGATAGCCGCGACTTCACCAGCGTCTCCTTCCCCGCTGGCAGCCGGATCCCGGCCACGTCCCGCATCGTGTCGCTGATCCGCTCGAACAGGGCGGGCGACAGATCCAGCGACGGGTAACCAAGCATGCATCTCCTCCGGTACGCCGGGCGAACCCCTGGTCTCAGGACGAATTCTCGGACGCGGCCGCGCCAGACTTTAGCCGGTCACCCGCGGCCGCGCGGACCGGAGTCCAGCAGCGCCGCGACATCCACCACCGAGAACACCCGATCGCCCTGGCGCACACATTCGACGACGAACGCGGCCGCCGGGCGCGCGGCCGCGTGGGGCCACTCCGCCGGCGGAGCCGGCTCCGCGGCGACCACTTCCACCGCGCGATCCACCGCGAGCCCCGCCCGCCGCCCCCCGTGCTCCACGATTACCAGCGGGCCGGCGCCCGCGTCATGAGCGCGCGGCAGACGGAGCGCCAGCGCGAGATCGATCGTCGGCATCCCCGCGCCACCCTCTCCTGCGCCCCACCCTGACGGCCGATCGGCCGCGAGCCCCGGCCCGCCGGCGCGGATGCCGCGGACGTTGCTCAGCGGCAGCGCCAGCTCGACGTGTCCGAGCGTAACCACCAGGTACCGGCTTTTCATGGCGTGGCACCCCCTCCCCCGTCCCCGACGTTCGTCCGTCCCCGCGTCCCCCTCCATGTGAAGTTCGGCCCTCGGGCGGGGCGCGACGTTAAGAACGCGTTAAGAACGGCTTTCGCCCCGCCTCAGGTTTCGTCCGGCCGCCCCGATACTCTGAACGGGGAACACGACCACGCATGGAGGTGATGGATGAGGGACGTTCGCGTGCTCGTTGTGGACGACGACCGCGCCATCGCGCTCCTCGTCCAGCGGGCGCTGGAGGAGGAGGGGATCCATGCCGGCACCGCACACTCCATGGCGGAGGCGGAGCGGGAGCTCGCGGAACAGGACTACGACCTGGCCATCCTCGACATCGTGCTGCCCGATGGGAGCGGACTCGACATCCTCCGGCATCTGCGTGCACGGAACCGCGCCGTGCTCGTGCTTCTGCTCACGGTCCGGCGCAGGGAGTCGGAAGTGGTGGAAGCGCTCGACGCGGGGGCGGACGATCACCTGGGGAAGCCGTTCTCCATAGCCGAGCTGAAAGCGCGGGTGCGGGCGCTCCTCCGGCGGCGGGGCGATGGGAGTCTGACCCCGCTCGAGTTCCAAGGGGTCCGGGTGGAGCGCGCGTCGCACGGGGTCCGGGTCAACGGGGAGCCGGTCACGCTCACGCCCAGGGAGTTCGACCTTCTGGAGTACCTGCTGCGCCGGCCCAACCGGGTGGTCCCGCGCGAGGAGCTGCTGGAGAGCGTGTGGCGGATGGACTTCGACCCGGGCACCAACGTCATCGATGTCCACGTCTCGCATCTCAGGCGCAAGCTGAACCGCCACCGGGCCGCAGTCCGGATCCGCACGGAGCGCGGCGTCGGCTTCGCCGTGGGGCCCGCGCCGGGGCAGGCGACGCGGGGCTGAGCCGGCTCAGCCGTCGTCCAGCGTTCGCCGCACGGCCCGCAGCAGCTCCCGACCGGCGTAGGGTTTTCGCAGCAGCGGCGCGTCGCGAAGGCCGTGACGAACCAGCTCCTCACCCGGATAGCCCGACAGGAAGAGGGCCGGCACTCGCCCGCGGGTTTCCTCCAGCCGGGCGTGCAGGTCGGGCCCCGTCATTCCGGGCATGACCACATCGGAGAGCAGCAGGTCGATGGCATCGGCATACAGCGCGGCCAGATCCAGGGCATCCTCCCCCGCGGCCGCCGCGAGCACCTGGTAGCCGCTCTCCCGCAGCGCCCGCGTGGTCAGCGCCCGCAGCGGGTCCTCATCCTCCACGTACAGGATCGTCTCGCCCGTCGCCACGGCGTCGGCCAGGTCCTCGCCCTCGCTCGCCGCCTCGGGCGGCCCCGGCTCGAAGGCCGGGAGGAAGCAGCGGAAGCGGGAGCCGGCGCCCGGCCGGGTATCCACGGTGATGAAGCCGCCCGCATCCTGCACGATCCCGAAGACGGTGCTCAGACCCAGTCCCGTCCCGGCCGCCCCTTTCGTGCTGAAGAACGGATCGAAGATGTGGTCCAGGGTGTCCGGCTCCATGCCACAGCCGGTGTCGCCTACCGAAAGGACCACGTAGCGGCCGGGCGGGATCTCGCCGAACGGATTGGGGAGCGGGGTGTCGAGCACGATCTCGTGCGTGGCGACCGTGATATCCCCACGCTCGCCCACGGCGTCGCGGGCATTGACCAGGAGGTTCATGACCACCTGCTCCAGGTGACCGGGATCGGCGCGCACGTGCCACCGGCCGCTCTCGAGTCGCGCCGTCAGGCGGACGGTCCGGGGGAGCAGCCGCCGGGCCATCTCCTGCATACGGACCACGCACTCCGTCAGACTGAGCAGCCGGGGGCTGGCCATGTCGCAGCGGCTGAACGTCAGGAGCTGGCGCGTGAGCCGCGCCGCGCGCTCCACGGCGTCCAGGATCCCGTCCACGTCGGAGCCCAGGCTGCCCTCCCCGGGGAGCGCCTTCGCCAGGTACTCCGCGTGGCCGCCGATCACGGTGAGAATGTTGTTGAAGTCGTGGGCCAGCCCGCCGGCCAGCCGGCCCACCGCCTCCATCTTCTGCGAGTGGCGGAGCTGCGCGTCCTTCTCCCGGAGCGTTCGCTCGAACTCCACCCGGTCGGTCACGTCGCGGGCCACCACGACCACCCCACCCACGGCCGGATGCGTCACGAGATTGCGCAGCACTGCCTCCATGTGCCGATGGCCGCCATCCGCATGGCGCATCCGGAGGACGATCCGGGCCGTGCGACCCGGGCACCCCAGCAACTGCGTGAACGTCTCCACGGCGCGGGGGACATCGGCCTCGTGCAACAGGCTGGCGAACCCGCGCTCGCCAGTGGAGCTCGCATCGTAGCCCAGGACCCGCTGCGCGGAAGGGCTGTGGTAGCGGACCCGGCCGTCCGGTCGGAGCACGGCCAGGACCTCGGAGCCGTTCTCGATCAGCGCGCGGAAGTACTCCTCACCCCGCCGGAGCAGAGCCTGCGTCGCAGCCAGCTCCCGGACGCGGGCGCGGAGCTCGAGGTTGACCTGCTCCAGCTCCTCTGCGCCCGCCGTCCCGACGGTCCCCACGATCCAGACTCCCGTCAGGTGAGCGTCGCGAGCTCTTCCCTGGAGAGGACACGGTCGATGTCCACCAGGATGCGAACCCGGCTCCCCGTCTTCCCCATGCCGAGGATATAGTCCGTGTCGATCTCGGCCCCGAACTCCGGCGCTTCCTCGATGTCGGCGTCCTCCAGGTCCACCACCTCGGAGACCCGATCCACCACCACGCCGAACTGCAGCCCGTGCGTCTGCACCACGATGATGCACGTCTGGTCGGTGTCTTCCACGGGCTCCATGCGGAACTTCTTCCGCAGGTCCACGATCGGGATCACCTTCCCGCGCAGGTTGATCACCCCGCGCACGAAATCCGGCGTGCGCGGCACCCTGGTGATGGACATCAGGCCGATGATCTCCTGCACCTTCAGGATTTCCAGCCCGTACTCCTCCTCGCCGAGGAAGAAGGTCAGGAACTTGCCTCCCACGGCCGTGGCCGCGCTCTCCACCTGCTGCATGATATCCCCCATCACTCGAGTCGTGCTCACGCGGCGCGCGCCGGGATCGCCCCGCGCCGCGCCAGATTGACCAGCTCCACCGGGTCGAGGATCAGCCCCACCGTGCCGTCTCCCAGAACGGCTCCGCCGGTGACGCCCTCCACTTTGCCCAGCCCTTCACCCAGGCTCTTCACCACCACCTGCTGCTGCCCCAGGAGCTCGTCCACGAACAGCGCGCAGCGGCGCTCCGCGGCGCCGATCACCACGAGCAGGCCGTCGTGGAGCGCGTGCCGCGCCGATTCCACTCCGAAGAGCGCGTGCAGGCGCACCACCGGAACCAGCTCGTCTCTCAGCATGAGCATCTCGCCCCGCCCCGTGACCGTCGAAAGCATGTCGGCCGTCGGCCGGACATTGCGCTCGATGCTGAGCGTGGGGAGGATGTAGCGCTCCCGGCCCACCCGCATCAGCATCCCTTCCGTGATCGCGAGCGTGAGCGGGAGGCGGAGCGTGATTTTCGTGCCGGCGCCCTCCGTGGACTCCACTTCCACGCGGCCGCGGAGCGTCTCGATGTTGCGCCGGACCACGTCCATGCCCACGCCACGACCCGAGACCTCCGTCACGCGCGCCGCCGTGGAGAACCCGGGTTCGAACACCAGCTTCCACACCTCGCCGTCGCTCAGGCCTTCCGACGACCGGATCAGACCCCGCTCCAGCGCCTTCTCCACGATCCGGGCGCGGTTCATGCCCCGACCATCGTCCTCCAGCTCGACGACGACGTTGCCGCCGGCATGATAGGACCGGACCCAGAGCGTGCCGACCTCCGGCTTGCCCGCGGACACCCGGTCGGCCGGAGCTTCGATCCCGTGGTCCACGGCGTTCCGGATCATGTGAACCAGCGGGTCGCCCAGGACGTCGACCATGGTGCGATCGATCTCCGTGTCCTCCCCCTCCGTCATGAGCTGGACACGCTTGCCGCTCTTCCGCGCGAGATCCCGCACGAGGCGCTGGAGCTTGGAGAACGTGGCGCGCAGGGGCACCATCCGGAGCGCCATGCTCAGGTCCTGGAGCTCCCGCACGATCTTGCCGGCGTGGCCTACCTTCTTGGCCAGCTCATGCTGCGTGCCGTCATGGACCACGCCATCCTGCGCGATCATGGACTGCGCGATCACCAGCTCTCCCACCATGTCCACCAGCCGGTCCAGCCGGTCCGTGCGCACGCGCACCGACGCGTCCGGCGACCCGGCGCCCGTCTCGCGGCCGCGGGCCCGGGGTGTCATGGACGCCCCCGCGCCCGCCGCCGCGGCATCGTCCACGGACGGGTCAGGAACGTCACCCGACAGCGGCTCCGCCGCGGCGTCGGCACGGGCGGCCGCAGGGGGATCCGCTTCGGCGCGGCGTTCTCCGGACGCGCGCGTGCCTCGGCCGCCTGCCTGCAGAGCCTCCACCAGGGCGGCGATGCCGGGCACGGCGGTCGGCGTCCCTCCGTCCAGCGCTTCGCCCGCGCTGGCCAGGACGGCCGAGAGGACATCCACGGCGCGCAGCGACACGTCCGCCACCGCGCGATCGAAGCTCACGTCCCCGTCGCGGACGCGCGAGAACAGCGACTCGGCATGGTGGCAGACCACGGACGACTGCTCCACCCCGAGGAAGGCCGAGGTGCCCTTGATGGTGTGGAACGCCCGGAACACCACGTTGATGGCTTCGCTGTCGCCGGGGTCCGCCTCCAGCGCGAGCAGCGCCTCCTCCGCCGATGCCAGCAGGTCACGGCTCTCCGCGAGGAACTCCGTCAGGAGCTCCACGTCCGCGTCGGGGCCGGGAGTCCAGGGCCCGGGAACGGTAGCCGTATCCGCTTCCGCAGCCGGCCGATGGGGCTCTTCGGGGTCGAGGGTCGATGAAGCCGCTGAAGCGGCCGGTCCTCCGGGAGCCCCGGTGTCGCCTTCCGAAAGCCGCTCCAGGGCCCGACCGACCGTGTCCAGGGTCTCGGCCGTGACCGGGCCGGCGCTCAGCAGACCCGCGGCCGCGCTCAAGGCTTCCCGGGTGCCCCGGGCGGAACCAGCGTCGTCGGCCAACCCCTCGAGGATCTCCAGGAGACTCCGGACGCCGTAACTGTCGCCGGGCTCGAGCTGCACCAGCAGGAGAGCGGCATCATCCAGTGTCGACCGCGGCGGAAGATCCCCGACGAAGGTGGCGGGGAGACCATCACACCGACTCGCGGCCGGCTCCACAGTGGGCTCAGGCTCGGCGGACGAGGCCACCATCTCCATGACGGCGCCGAGGATCCCGGCGCGATCCGGGTGATCGCGACCGCCGGCATAGTCGATCAGGGCGTCCAGGGCGCTGGTGAACCGGTCCACGTCATCGCCGTCCCGGACGCCCGCGGCCCACATGGCCAGGTCGCGGAGGAGCGGCGCCGCGGCCTGGTCCGCCTGCGGCACCGCATCGGCGATTGCCCGGAGCTTCGGAGCCGTCCCCTGAAGCTGCCCCGCCGTCGGGGCGGCGCCCAGTTCGACTCTCAGCCGCGTCAGATTCCGTTCGGTTCTGCCCATGCCTGCCTCGCTTCACCCGGTGCGTTGGCGATACGGAAGGCATTATCGAACGGCCCTCCCAAAAACCTTAGTGACGGCCGCGCCCCATCGACGCGGCACCGGCATCAGCAGCCGCCCACCGACAGATCGCGGATCGTCTCCGGTACGGGAAAGCGGAAGACGTACCCATCCGCACCCCGGACGGCTACGCCGCCCCCGCGCCGCAGCCGGTCCCGGATCACCGATTCCAGCGCGTCCGGCGTGAGGGCCCCCATGAGCGGCAGCGCGACGGTCACGCCGTCTGTCTCCCCATCGACCCGCTCGATCCGGATAACCGCGCACGCGGCGCGAGTGGCCCGGGCGGGCAGGGCGGGCGCCGCTGGGAGTGGCACCAGGGGGATGGCTGGCGAGCCAGCGGCGAAGCCGGGGTAGCCCTGCCGCGTCGGGTCCGGGAGGGTCTCGGGAAAGAAGCGGTACTGGAACCGGTGGTAAGGCGGAACGGGGGTGGCATCCAGCCAGCCGCGTCCCCAGATAGAGGCCCAGTCCCGGTACGGGTCGGGATAGCCGAACGCCACGATCGGGGAACCGCGCCCGATGTAGCCGGGAGGACCATAGCCCTGGCCGGGATACCCCTGGCCGGGATGACCGGCGCCACGGTAGTCGTCGCCCGCATAGCCCTGGCCCGGGTAGCCGGGGCAGGGATCGTCCTGAACGCCGTAGAGCCCGATCAGCGGACACGGCCAGCCTCCGGGCGCGGCGTACGAGATGCGCGGGTCGATCATGGATCCCCCGGGGCGACGCTCGGCCGCGCGCTCAGCCCGCCGGGCCTGCAGCTCCGCGGCGCGGCTTTCTGCCTGGGCCGAGGCGGCCGCAGGCGCGGCCAGGGTTAGGGCGATGACCAGCAACCGACCTGTCCGTCCCATGCGGGCCTCCGTGGCGATAGCCTTGGCCGGCCGATGAAGAAGCCGGCGCCTCGACGGAGGGTTATCGGCACCGGCGGGCCCGGACTTTAGCCGATCAGCGTTTGCACCGCGTCCAGGAGGTCCGCGGGGGTGAACGGCTTCGGGAGGAAGGCGCAGTCGAACCCGGGCAGCTCGCCCTCCAGCGCTTCCTGGGCATAGCCGGACATGAGGAGGAGCGGGACGCCCGGGCGGCGGCGGCGGAGCCGATGCCCCATTTCCAGCCCATCCATTCCCGGCATCACCACGTCCGTGACCACGAGCACCGGCGCTTCGGTCTCGCGCTCCATCAGCTCGAGCGCTTCCTCCCCCGTGGCCGCGGTCAGCACCCGGTAGCCGCGGCGGCCGAGCACCCGGGAGATCAGTTTCCGGATCGGCGCCTCGTCCTCCACCACCAGAACGGTCCCCGAAGCACTCGCTGCCTCCGCTGTCTGCGCCCGTGGCAGGACCGGCTCCGGCGCTGCTGCTTCCAGTGTGCGCGGCAACAGCACGTGGAACACCGTACCGACCCCCGGCTCGCTCTCCGCGGAGATGTGGCCCCCGGACTGGTGGATCGTGCCGAACGCCGTCGCCAGGCCCAGCCCCGTCCCCTTCCCCTGTTCCTTCGTCGTGAAGAACGGCTCGAAGATGCGGGGGAGGACCTCGGGCGGAATCCCGGTTCCTGTATCCGCCACCGACAGGCGGGCGTAAGCGCCACGCGAAGGCACACCGGTCTCCGTGACTTCCGCCTGCGTCAGCAGCGCTGGCGCCGTGGTGATGGTCAGACGGCCGCCCGAGGGCATGGCGTCCCGCGCGTTCACGGCCAGATTGACGAGCACCTGCTCGATCTGACCGGGGTCGACCTTCACCATCGGCAACCCGGGATCCAGATTCGTCACCACCTCCACGTCCTCTCCGATCAGGCGACGCAGCAGCTTTTCCAGATCCCGCACCAGCGCGTTCAGGTCCACCGGGACCGTCCGAAGCACCTGCTTGCGACTGAAGGCGAGGAGCTGGCGCGTCAACGCCGCCGCCCGGTCCGCCGAGCGCCGGATCTCCCGCAGGTGCTCGCGCACCGGGTGCTCCGCCGGACAGTCCTCCAGCGCCAGGCGCGTGTGGCCGTGCATTGCGGTCAGGAGATTGTTGAAGTCGTGGGCCACACCGCCCGCGAGCCGGCCTACCGCCTCCATGCGCTGCGCGTGCTGAAGGCGTGCCTCCAGCGCCCGCCGCTCGGTCACGTCCCGCGCGATCCCCGCCGTCCCCGCCCACGCGCCGCTCCCGTCCCGGAACGGGACCTTGGTGGTTTCCAGCGTCCGCAGGCGGCCGTCGGACTTGGTCGCGGTGGTCTCGAGGGAGATCGGCCTCCCCTCGCGCAGCGCCCGGGCATCCGCCTCGTCGTAGGACGCCGCCAGCTCCGGGGGGAAGAGATCACTGTTCCGTCGCCCCAGCACCTCCTCACGCGGCCGATCCAGGAAGTGGAGGGTGGCCTCGTTGCACGCCAGGAGCCGTGACTCCGTGTCCTTCAGCCACGCCATGTCCGGGATGCTGTCCAGAAGCGCCTCGTACTGGTGCTTCGTTCGCCGCAGCCCCTCCTCCCCACGCCGCTGCTGGGTCACATCCAGCGCGATCCCCACCACCACCGGGTCGCCGTCCACGAGCGCCCGCGTGCCGTGCGCCAGCAAGTGAACGATCGTGCCTTCCCGGTGCACCGCCCGGAACGTGTATTTCAAGCGTGTCGACTTCGCCATCGAGGCGAGAATGGAGCGCGGACCTCACCATCTCCCAATCTTCCGGGTAGACGACGCCCTTCAGGCCACCGGGCCGCATGATCTCCTCGCGACTGCGACCGACCATTTCCGCCAGGCGGGCATTCACGTACGTGACCCGTTCGCCACGCACGGCATACAGCCCCGCGAGCGACTGGCTCGCCAGCCTCCGAGCACCGCCCGCTCCTCATCGCTCCCCTTCACGTCGCCCTTTCGCGTCCTCGGTTCCACGGCTCCGGCCCCGCTCACGATATCGGCCGGCGCTGGCCCGGACTTGAGCCGGCGGCGACTCCCGCCTGCTCCGGCCAGCCCGCCGCAGACCGTGGGAACACCGGAGGACGCTGCAGGTCGCTCGTAAAAATTTCGGGAGACCATTCCGATACAGCGGGTCATGGTCGGCGATGAGCGAAGCCGGCCCGCAAGCGGGAAGGTCGCTTTCATCGCGAAGAGCGGAGGAGAAGCAATGCGCTGGTTCAACAACCGGAAGCTGGGCACTAAGCTGATCGCCGGGTTCATGACGGTGTCGCTGCTGGTGCTGGCTGTGGGATCGTTGGGATCCGCAGCATGGCGCAGCTGAACGCCATGGCGGACAACATCTACGAGCAGGAGCTGCTCGGGATCTCGTACTTGAAGGAAGCGAACATCGACCTTGTGGGGCTGGGGCGCGCCACGCGAGGCCTCATGCTGGCGTCGAGTGCGGAGGAGCGAAGACGCTGGAGCAGCCGAGTACATGAGTTCCGCGCTTCGCTCGAGCGAACTGGCGAGGGCCACGCTGCTCATCGTACAGCGACGAGGGGAAGAAGCCCTGATCGCAATTCGAACGGGCATGGGAGGAATACGATCGGGAAAACCAGGCAGTGTCGAGCTCGCCACGTCGGAGGAGCTCCACAACCAGCGCAAGTCGGTGGATCTGGCCATGGGGGCCGCGCTGGAGAAGTCGGACCTGGTCGACACGCTGCTGACGAAGCTGTCCCTCTCCAAGGAGCAGAACGCGGCGGACTATTCCGACCTGACCACGGCGCTGTACCAGCGCAGCCGGCTCTTCCTCATCCTGCTCGGGTTCGTGGCGCTCACTCCTCGGGATCGTCATGGCCTTCCTGATCACCCGCAGCATCACGGACGCCCTGAAGCGGGTGAACTGGCTCATGGACCAGATCGGCAGGGGGCACCTGAGCGAGCGCGCGGAATGGACCGCGGCGACGAGCTGGGCAGCTGACGGCCAGCATGAATCAGATTGCCGCCGACCTGCAGGAGCACGTGGTCGGAGCCCTGAACCGGCTCAGCCGCGGCGACACCACCCGGAGCTGGTGCAGCAAGGACGAGCGCGACGAGATCTCGCCGTGCTCTCTGCGGGCTCCGTGACTCCCTGCGCACGCTCGTCGGTGAAGTCCCAGAGCCTGGTCGAAGCCGCCCTCGCCGGCCGCCTCGATCAGCGCGCCGACGCAGGCGCCTCGAGGGCGGCTACCGCGACGTGGTGGACGGCTTCAACGCCACCCTCGACGCCATGGCGGAACCGATTGGCGAAGCCGCCGATGTCCTGGGCCGCGTGGCCGAGCGCGATCTGACCACCCGCATGACGGGCGACTACAAGGGCGACTACGCGCGGATCAAGACCTCCCTCAACAGTGCGCTGGACAATCTCGAGAACGCGCTCTCCGAGGTGGCCGCCACGGCCGGGCAGGTGGCATCGGCGGCGGACGAGATCGCGGGCGGGAGCCAGAACCTGGCCGAGGGAGCCAGCGAGCAGGCCTCCTCGCTGGAGGAAGTCGCCAGCTCGCTGCAGGAGCTCGCGTCCATGGCCACGCAGAACACGGGCAACGCCCGCGAGGCGCGGGGGCTGGCGGAGGCCGCCGGCTCCAGCACGGACGGCGGCGCGGAAGCCATGCAGCGGCTGAGCGCCACGGTGCACCGGATCAAGGAGTCCAGTGATGCCACGGGCCGGATCGTGAAGACCATCGACGAGATCGCCTTCCAGACCAACCTGCTGGCGCTGAACGCTGCGGTGGAAGCGGCGCGGGCGGGCGAGGCCGGGAAGGGCTTCGCCGTGGTGGCGGAGGAAGTGCGCAACCTGGCCATGCGCAGCGCGGAAGCGGCCAAGGAGACGGCGCGCCTGATCGAGGAGAGCGTGGAGAGCTCCGAGGAGGGCGTGGCCGTGCAGGGCGAGGTGGTGGGCAAGCTCGAGGAGATCCGCGGCGGCGTCTCCCGGGTCCGGGAAGTCATGGCCGAGATCGCCGCGGCCAGCGAGCAGCAGACGGACGGCGTGGGGCAGATCAACGAGGCGGTGGAGGAGATGAACGCGGTCACACAGCGCTCCGCCGCCAGCAGCGAGGAGAGCGCCAGCGCCGCCGAGGAGCTCAGCGGTCAGGCGCAGCGCATGTCCGAGCTCGTCGCCGCCTTCCGCCTCAACACGGGCGTTGGCGCGGGCGCCGCGCGCTCCACGAGTCGGGCCGCCGCGCCCGTCGGGCTCGGCTATGGCGCGGACGAGCAACAGCGCCACCAAGCAGCGGGAACGGGCGCCGGAAGGGGAGCAACGGCCACGGGTCGACCAGGAACGGTCACGCCACGGCCGGCGCCTCGCGTCGCGCCCCGGAGGCAGCTGATCCCCTTCGACGACTTCGACTCGGACTCCCGCCTGAAGAGCTTCTGACCGAGCGGCCGCCCGGGCTCTCTCCCCCGGGCGGCCGTCCCGCCTCCTCCTTCGCCCGGCCGCTCCTCTCTCTTGCTCCATGCGCTGAAGAACCGGTGCGGCCGCTCCGATAACAGCCCGATAAGAATGGTCGAATCGTGGACGGCCGTCCCGACCCCCGGCGGCCCAACTGCTGGAGCACCCATGACGTGGTTCAATAACCTCTCGCTCTCCCGGAAGTTGATGCTCGGGTTCGGGGCCGTGTTGGCCCTGCTGATCGGGACCGGAATGGCGGGCGTTCGAAGCCTGCACAGCCTCGATGAGGGCGGACACTGCGCTCTTTCAGGAGCAGACGCTCCCCCTGTCGTACGTCGGCGAATGGGCCACCAAGCTGCAGGAGTACCAGATGCTGCAGCGGGACCTAATGCTGACGGACGACGCGAGGCAGGAACAGCAGATCGAAGTCGGAGATGGCGGCGCTGTCCGGCCGGGTCAACGAACTTCAGTCGCAGTACGAGAAGACCATCACGACCGACGTCGGCCGCGCAGCGTTCCAGCGTCTGGTGGAGGCGCGCGAGGCGTTCCTGGCGCCGGCGCAGGAGACCAACGCGCTGGCCGAGGCGAACCGCAATGTGGAGGCCCGGGCGATGCTAATGGGCAAGCTGAAGCCGCTGGGCAAGCAGTACCAGGACGCGCTGAACGCGCTGTCCGCGCAGCGCGTCCAGCAGGCGGGAGTGGTGGCGGATGCGAACACGGGGCTCTACGAGCGGACGCGGCTGATCCTGTACGGCGCGATGCTCCTCGGCCTGCTCCTGGGGATCGGGATCGCCGTGTTCATGGCGCGTTGGATCACCAGCCGCCTCGCCCTCGTGGCGGAGCGCGCCACCGAGTTGCAGAACCGGTGCATCGCCAACCTCGGGAATGGCGCCGATGCAATGGGGGCCGGCGACCTGGATTACGAGATCGACTACGGCACCCCGCTCCTCGAGCTGGACACGAACGAGGAAGTGGGGCGCCTCGCCGGCACCGTCGACGGGATCATCCGGCGGTCCGTCGCCACGATCGAGTCGTTCCAGCGCGCGCAGAAGGTGCTGCAGAAGCTGCTTGCGGAGACGCGCGACCTGGTGAAAGCGGCTGAAGCGGGCCAGCTGGACCAGCGCGCGGATGCGGCGGCGTTCGATGGCGCGTACCACGAGCTGGTAGGCGGGGTGAACGAGCTGCTGGACGCAGTTCTGGAGCCCATCAACGAAGCGTCGGAAGTGCTGGAGCGGATGGCGGAGCGCGACCTGACGGCGCGTGTCCGCGGCGACTACAAGGGTGACCACGCGCGGATCAAGGAGTCGCTGAACACGGCGCTGGACAATCTCGAGAACGCGCTTTCCGAGGTGGCCGCCACGGCCGGGCAGGTGGCATCGGCGGCGGACGAGATCGCGGGCGGGAGCCAGAACCTGGCCGAGGGAGCCAGCGAGCAGGCCTCCTCGCTGGAGGAAGTCGCCAGCTCGCTGCAGGAGCTCGCGTCCATGGCCACGCAGAACACGGGCAACGCCCGCGAGGCGCGGGGGCTGGCGGAGGCCGCCGGCTCCAGCACGGACGGCGGCGCGGAAGCCATGCAGCGGCTGAGCGCCACGGTGCACCGGATCAAGGAGTCCAGTGATGCCACGGGCCGGATCGTGAAGACCATCGACGAGATCGCCTTCCAGACCAACCTGCTGGCGCTGAACGCTGCGGTGGAAGCGGCGCGGGCGGGCGAGGCCGGGAAGGGCTTCGCCGTGGTGGCGGAGGAAGTGCGCAACCTGGCCATGCGCAGCGCGGAAGCGGCCAAGGAGACGGCGCGCCTCATCGAGGAGAGCGTGGAGAGCTCCGAGGAGGGCGTGGCCGTGCAGGGCGAGGTGGTGGGCAAGCTCGAGGAGATCCGCGGCGGCGTCTCCCGGGTCCGGGAAGTCATGGCCGAGATCGCCGCGGCCAGCGAGCAGCAGACGGACGGCGTGGGGCAGATCAACGAGGCGGTGGAGGAGATGAACGCGGTCACACAGCGCTCCGCCGCCAGCAGCGAGGAGAGCGCCAGCGCCGCCGAGGAGCTCAGCGGTCAGGCGCAGCGCATGTCGGAGCTCGTCGCCGCCTTCACGCTATCCGGCGCCATGGGTCGCGGCGCGCCCGGATCCGATCGACGGCCGAAGCCGGTCCGCCCCACCAGCTGGGAAGGGCGCGGGTCGCCGACGCCGCACACGGGGAACGTCCGGCAGCGCTTCGATCCGGCCGCGTTGATTGCGGCGGATGAGGACCCGATGGTTCCAGCGGAGTTCTAAAAGTGCTCGACCACTGGGCACCGCGTCTGCGGGGGGTGGCGATGGCACTGGTCGTCGCCGCCCCCGCGACGGCGCAAGGTCCCCTTGACTCCCATGGCGTCGAGATCATGGCGGCCCAGACCGTCGATGCGTCCGTATTCGACGACGGTCGCAGCGCCGGCCGCGCGATCCGTGGAATCACGGACGTGGGGGTGTCCCTGGATTTCAGTTCGCTCCTCGGAATCCCCGGAGCGACGTTCTTCGCACAGGGACTGTTCCTCCTCGGCGCCAACGGATCCGATGCCGTGGGCGGAGTGCAGGCGTTCTCCAACATCGACGCCACCCCGTTCACGGGCCCGGGCGAGCTCTGGTACGAACAGCGGCTCATGGGCGAGCGGCTGCGCTGGAAGGTGGGCCGCGTGGATGCGGCCACGGAGTTCGCTGCCGTGAACGCCGCCGCGGGGTTCCTGAACGCCGCGTTCGGGCTCAGCCCCACCTTTTCCCGCGCACCCACATATCCGAGCCCCGCTCCCAGTGTGAACGTCTTCGTGCAACCCGCTTTTCCCCTGAGCTTGGCGGTGGGAGCGTATGCCGCCGCGGACTACGGCTCTCCGTCTGACGGTGATGGCCCCTTCTATGTCGCGGAGGCGGCCATCCACCAGGCTGACCCGGGCGCCGTCGGCCGCACCGCCTTGGGAGTCTGGCGCGCGGGAGGCAGCGGCGGCTGGTATGTCCTCGGTCAGCGTTCACTGGCAATGGACGACGGCTCGCCCCGGGTGCGCCTGGTCGCCTTCGCGCTTGCCGGCAGAGCCGACCACGGTGGGGCGGATGCCCGGCTTCATCTCGCCTCGGGCATGGTGGCACGGGCCCCGTTCAAGAAGCGCCCCGACGACGAAGCCGGCTTCGGCTACACGGGCGTGCTGCTTCCAGATGGCGGCACGGAGCAGGCATTCGAAGCCTACTACGGCCTCCGTGTCGCGCCCTGGCTCGAGATAAGGCCCGACCTCCAGCACCTGAGGACCGGCTCCCGCGGCGTGACGGCCACCACTCTCCGCATCGTGATGATCAAGTAAATCCTCCTTCCGCCGATAACTGAAACACTGACGACGGCGGCGTTAGGATGCGCCTGGTGGACCTCCCGGGCTGGATATGATGCGAAAAGGAGCGAACAACATGCTGTGGTTCAACAACCTTAAGGTCGGCACCAAACTGATCGCCGGCTTCCTCACTGTCGCCGCACTGGTGGTGGCGGTCGGAGCCGTCGGGATTCGCAGCACCAGCAAAGTCAATGACATGGCCGACGAGATGTACGAACAGGAGCTCCTGGGGCTCTCGTACATCATGGCCGCCAACATCGACCTGGTGGGTCTGGGCCGCGCCACTCGCGAGCTGCTCCTCTCGTCCACCACCGACGACCAGACGGCGCAACGGCAGGAGGTCGAGCATTTCCGGGCCAACCTCAAGGCCGACATCGAGAAGGCAACGCCGCTGATCTACACCGCCGACGCGAAACGGCTCCTGTCGGACCTCAATCAGGTCTGGGCAGACTACGACCGGCTCAACGAGGAAGCAATCGGTCTGGCGGTGCGGGAGCCGCTCCCGGCCGAGCGTCCTTCCGTCAAGCTGGTCATGGGCCCTGCCCTGAAGCTGTCCGACCGGGCAGATTCGCTGCTCTCACAGCTCTCGACCGTGAAGGAGGGGAACGCTCAGCGGGCCTCCGAGGTCACCACCAGCACCTACGAGCACAGCCGCCTAGCCCTGATCCTGCTCGTCGTGACGGCGACCGTGGTCGGTATCCTCATCGGCGTCCTGCTGACGCGCAGCATTCGCAATGGGCTGGGAAAGGCCGTGTGGCTGATGGGCGAGGTCGGCAGCGGGCACCTGAGCGAGCGCGCGGACATGGACCGCGCCGACGAGCTGGGGCAGCTGATCGGCAGCATGAATCAGTTTGCCTCCGACCTCCAGGAGCACGTGGTCGGAGTCCTGAACCGGCTCAGCCGCGGCGACACCACCACGGAGCTGATCCGCAAGGACGAGCGCGACGAGATCTCGCCTGCCCTCTTCGGACTTCGCGACTCCCTGCGCACGCTCGTCGGTGAGTCCCAGAGCCTGGTCGATGCCGCCCTCGCCGGCCGCCTCGATCAGCGCGCCGACGCAGGCGCGCTCGAGGGCGGCTACCGCGACGTGGTGGACGGCTTCAACGCCACCCTCGACGCCATGGCGGAACCGATTGGCGAAGCCGCCGATGTCCTGGGCCGCGTGGCCGAGCGCGATCTGACCACCCGCATGACGGGCGACTACAAGGGCGACTACGCGCGGATCAAGACCTCCCTCAACAGTGCGCTGGACAATCTCGAGAACGCGCTTTCCGAGGTGGCCGCCACGGCCGGGCAGGTGGCATCGGCGGCGGACGAGATCGCGGGCGGGAGCCAGAACCTGGCCGAGGGAGCCAGCGAGCAGGCCTCCTCGCTGGAGGAAGTCGCCAGCTCGCTGCAGGAACTCGCGTCCATGGCCACGCAGAACACGGGCAACGCCCGCGAGGCGCGGGGGCTGGCGGAGGCCGCCGGCTCCAGCACGGACGGCGGCGCGGAAGCCATGCAGCGGCTGAGCGCCACGGTGCACCGGATCAAGGAGTCCAGTGATGCCACGGGCCGGATCGTGAAGACCATCGACGAGATCGCCTTCCAGACCAACCTGCTGGCGCTGAACGCTGCGGTGGAAGCGGCGCGGGCGGGTGAGGCCGGGAAGGGCTTCGCCGTGGTGGCGGAGGAAGTGCGCAACCTGGCCATGCGCAGCGCCGAGGCGGCCAAGGAGACGGCGCGCCTGATCGAGGAGAGCGTGGAGAGCTCCGAGGAGGGCGTGGCCGTGCAGGGCGAGGTGGTGGGCAAGCTCGAGGAGATCCGCGGCGGCGTCTCCCGCGTCCGGGAAGTCATGGCCGAGATCGCCGCGGCCAGCGAGCAGCAGACGGACGGCGTGGGGCAGATCAACGAGGCGGTGGAGGAGATGAACGCGGTGACACAGCGCTCCGCCGCCAGCAGCGAGGAGAGCGCCAGCGCCGCCGAGGAGCTCAGCGGTCAGGCGCAGCGCATGTCCGAGCTCGTCGCCGCCTTCACGCTCTCGAACGCGAACACGAACGGTGGCGCGCTGCGCAGGCCTGCGGCCGCGCACGCCCCGGCAACCCGCTCGGCCTCCCCGCACAAGGGCAGCGGTGGCAACGGCTCGGGCAACGGCGGCAGCGGCAATCGGCGCGCCGCGAATGGCGCTGGCAGCGGTCGAGCCGCGGCGAAAGCCACGGGGAACGGTCACACCGGCACGAGCCGCATCGCCTCGCGACCGGTGGCACCGGAGGCGCTGATCCCCTTCGAGGAGATCGACTCCGAGTCGAGACTCAGGGACTTCTGAGCGGGCCGGCGCCTGGCGCGGCTTGACGGCCGCGACCGCCACCCCCTGTATCCCGGCCCGCGAGGGTCCGAAGAGCGGCGCACCAGCCACCTGCTGGTGCGCCGCTCTCGCATCGCGCATCGTGCTGGAGCCGCCTTCCTCCAGACACGGAGCGCCCATGCCCTCGCCCAGCTACGGCTTCGGAGCCTATCTCGACGCGCTTTCCAGCGACTGGTTCGCCGACGACCGCCTCCTCCAGCAGCTCCTCGACCGCTACGCCGGCGGCGCGGGCCGGGACCGTATCGCCGCCTTCGGCCCGGTCGCGGCCGGCCGGCTGCGCGCGCTGGCGGAGGAGTCGGCGCGGCCGGCGAACGCGCCGCGGTTGCGTCGCCTGGATGGCTGGGATCGGCGCGTGGACGCCATCGAGCTCCCGGGCTCCACGGTGGAAGCGCTGGCGGTCGCCGAGGGCGACGCCGGGCTCGGCGCGGTCCACGGCGATCCGTTCGTTCACTATGCCATGATCTACCTCCTGGCGCAGAACGGTGAGGCCGGGGTGGCGTGCTCGCTGGCGTGCACGGACGGCCTGGTCCGCGCCCTCGACGCCGTCGGGGACCGGCCGGTCCACGCCCGCGTGGCGGCCGCGGTGCGGGCGTCCACGGCGGAGCGCTACGTCCACGGGGCTCAGTTCGTCACGGAGATCCAGGGGGGCTCGGACATTCCCGCCAACGAGGCGGTGGCGGTACCCGACGGCGATGCGTACCGGATCCGCGGCCAGAAATGGTTCTGCTCCAACATCAACGCCGACTGGTTCCTGGTGACGGCGCGCGCGCTGGAACGGGACGGAGCGGACGCGGACGACGAGGGCGGCATCCCGCCCGAGGCCCTCGCCGACGCTCCCGTCTCCCTATTCCTCGTCCCGGCGCTCGCCGGGGAGGAGGACCCGGGGCCGCGCCCCGACGCCGGGGGCGACGCCCGGCTGGCCGGCGGTGCGCGCAACGGCTACGACATCGACCGCCTGAAGGAGAAGCTCGGGACCCGGGAGCTGGCCACGGCCGAAGTCACGTTCCACGGCGCGCTGGCATGGCCGGTGGGGCCCCTCGAGCGCGGCGTGCCCAACCTGCTGCGCTACGTGCTGACCCCGTCCCGGGTGGCGTGCGTTCTGTTCGCGGCCGCTGCGCTGCGGCGAGCCGAGCGGGTCACGCGCGCCTACACGGGCTTCCGCCAGGCGTTCGGGCGGCCCATCGCCCAGTACCCGCTCGTGGCGCGCACCCTGGACCAGATCACGCGGGCACGCGCCGACGCGCTCGGCGCCGCGTTCGATCTGGTGCGGCGCTGGGAGGCCGCGGAAACGAGCGGATACCGGGCTGCGGACGCGGCGGATTTCCGGATCCTCCTGAGTCTGGCCAAACCCGTGCTCACGCGGCGCGCCACCACGCTGCTGCACGACGCCATGATGCTCCTGGCCGGCAATGGCATCGAGGAGGCGTTCTCGCCGCTCCCCCGCCTCTACAGGGACAGCGTGATCATGGAAACCTGGGAGGGCCCCCACAACGTCCTGTTCACCCAGGCGCTCCGCGACATGGCCCGCTTCCAGATCGAGCCCGGTCCGTTCCTCCGGCGGGTCACGGGCGACGATCGGCCCACCATCCGCCAGGGGCTCGAGACCGCGCTCGCGGAGACAGCCGCCGGGCACCCGGGTGAGGGCGCGCTGGCAGTCGCGGACATCGCGCCTGAGCTCATCGCCGCCGCGGCGGAGATCGCGCTGGGCGGCTAGCCGCAGGCCGGGGAACGGCGGGCCGGCAGCGGAGAGGCGGAACGCCGGCATTGCGAGGCGGGGTCCCCGGGAGGCATCATTGGGGCCGGACCCACCGCCTCGCGCGGCTCCCTCCCCTCTCCCCGGAGACACCTCGATGCTGAGTGAATTCCGAAAGTTCGTGGCCCGCGGCAACGTCCTGGACATGGCCGTGGGGATCATCATCGGCGCCGCGTTCACCACCGTGGTGAAGTCGCTGGTCGACGACATCATCATGCCGCCCATCGGCAGGCTCACGGGCGGTGTCGACTTCGCCAACCTCTACATCAATCTCTCCGGGGGGAGCTACGCGTCGCTGGCCGAGGCGAAGGATGCGGGGGCCGCGACCATCAACTACGGCCTCTTTCTGAACAACACCATCAGCTTCCTCATCGTGGCGTTCGCCGTCTTCATGCTGGTGCGCAACTACAACCGCTTCATGGAGCGCGGCGAGAAGGAAGAAGCCCCCGGCCCACAGCCGGAAGCGCGGCTCTGCCCGCAATGCCGGTTCGAGATCCCTCCCGAGGCCACGCGCTGCGGCCACTGCACCACCCAGCTGACGGGCGTGCCGGCGTAAGAGCGGACGTGCGGCCCGGCGGCCGCCGCCGGGAGGGCCCGCCCACCGCCGCATGGGGGACGATCCGCGAGGCCGGCCGGTTGACGGCCCGCGTCGTGCAGCCGTATAGGTTACCGATCGTTCGCCCGCACCACCGCACCGGTGCGGGCGCCGCATTCCCCCACCGGAGCATCGATTCATGGCGCGTTTCCCGAGATTGCCACGCATCCGCTCGACCGCACCCCTCGCCCTCGTGCTCGCCGCGGCAGCCCTGACCAGCGCGTGCGGCGACAGCAACCCCACCGGCGCGTCGGCCACGGCCGACGTGAAGGTGATGACCCAGAACCTCTATCTCGGTGGCGACATCTTCAAGCTGACCGAGGCGACCTCCCCCACGCAGGTCCCGGCGCTGGCCGCCCAGATCTTCGCCACCGTCAAGGCCAACGATTTCCCGGCGCGCGCGGGCGCGCTCGCGGCGGAGATCGCGGCCGCCAACCCGGACCTCATCGGGCTCCAGGAGGTCGAAACGTTCCGGATCCAGGACCCGAGCGACTACGTCACCGGCACGACGGGGCCGAACGCCACCACCGTGTACCTGGACTTCCTGGCCGTGCTCATGGACTCCCTCACCGCGCGCGGTCTGAACTACCAGGTGGCCAGCGAAGTGGAGAACGCGGACGTGGAGCTCCCGGCCGCGAAGAGCGCGACGGAGTTCTTCGACATCCGGATGACCGACCATGACGTCATCCTGGCCAGGTCCGACGTCCAGACGAGCAACCCGGGATCGGCGCAGTACCAGACGCGCGTTCCGTTCGAGCTGGCGCCCGGTGACACCGTCTGGTTCCAGCGCGGCTACGCATGGGTGGACGCCCGCCTCGAGGATGTCGACTTCACCTTCGCCAGCACGCACCTCGAAGTGAGCGCGGGCGGGCAGCTGACCCTGGTCCAGCAGGCACAGGCGGCCGAGCTGATGCAGCACTTTTCCGGTCAGTCGCCGCTCATCGTGGTGGGTGACTTCAATTCCGCCCCGGGCACCGCCCCGTACAACGATCTCACGGGCATGTTCACGGACGCGTGGACGGCGTCCGGGAGCTCCGGCGCGGGGCTCACCTGTTGCCAGCCGGAGCTGCTGAGCCAGAGTCAGTCCCTGTACGAGCGCATCGACCTGGTCCTCTTCACCGCTGGCGTCGACGCGGTCGCCGTCCACGTGGTCGGGAACCAGGCGACGGACAAGACGGCCAGCGGCCTCTGGCCCTCCGACCACGCGGGCGTGGTGGCCGAGCTGCAGGTCAACGACTAGGACCGACCCGAGCCCGTACCCTCCCCCCGGGCGGAGGGGGCCGCGCCCCCTCCGCCACCGCGCTCCGCGGCCGCTCAGCGGCGCGCTGGTCCGATTCTCGCGCGCCCACGAGCGCCACTGGAGCCGCAGGAGCCGCCGCAGGAGCCGCGGCAGGAGGGCGCATGCGGGACGATCATCTGAAAGAGCACGGGATCGGAGCCCTCGACTTCCGGGCGCTCTTCGAGGCCACGCCCACCCCCTACGCAGTGATCAGCCCGCCCGAGTTCACCATCGAGGCGGTCAACGACGCCTACCTGAGGGCCACGGCGAAACGCCGCGAGCAGATCCTCGGAGAGCCCCTGTTCCACGTCTTCCCGGACGACGCATCGGATCCCGACGCCACCGGGGCGACGAGCCTGCTCCGCTCCCTCCGGACGGTCGTGCGTACGAAACGGCCGGACGCCATGCCGGTGCAGAAGTACAGCCTTCACGCGCCGGAGACCGGGGATGAGGAGGCCGAGGCCCGATGGTGGGCGGTTCTCAACACTCCGGTCCTGGACACGGACGGGAGCGTCCTGCGCGTCATCCACCGGATCGAAGACGTGACCGAGGCTGTCCGATCGAGAGCCCCGCGGGAGATCCGGTCTCTGATCAAGGCGCAGCAGAACGCCATCGTTCGCCTGCGCGAAGCCAATGACGCGCTGCACCGCGAATCGGAGGAGCGGCGGATGGCCGAAGATCGGCTCCGTGCCGTCCTGGAGAACTCCGTGGACGCCGCGTATCGTCGCAACTTCGAATCCGAGTCGTACGACTACCTGGGCCCGGCCACGCACGGGGTGCTCGGCGTAGAAGCCGAAACGCTCATGCGGATGCCCATGGAGAAAGTGGTCCTGAGGCTCCACCCCGATGACCGCAGCCGGGTGGTGGACGCCATGGAGACGGCCATCGCCACGGGAGAAGGGCGCATTGAATACCGCTTCTTCGGCGACGACCACCGGTATCACTGGGTGGCCGACTACTTCACCGTCCAGCGGGACGAGAGCGGGCGCCCGGTGTCGCGCACCGGCGTGATCCGCAACATCGCGGCGAGGAAGAAGGCCGAGGCGGAGCGCGACCGCCAGCAGCAGGCCGCCGAGCTGGCCAACCGCGCCAAGAGCCAGTTCCTCGCCGTCATGAGCCACGAGATCCGGACACCGCTGAACGCCATCCTCGGCTATACCAACCTGCTCCGGGACGGGGTGCTCGGAGAGATGCCCCCGCCCCAGGCCGAGTACCTCCAGCGCATTGCCGCCAACGGGTCCCACCTCCTCACGCTCATCAACGATGTCCTCGACCTCGCGAAGATCGAGTCCGGCGAGCTGTCCATCCGGATCCAGCCCGTCCTCGCCCACGCCGCCATCCAGCAGGCGCTGGCCGTCATCGAGCCGCTCGTGAAAGCGAAGGGGCTGAGCCTCCAGGGCGACAATGTCCTGCACGCCAGCGTGCAGGTGTGGGGGGACGAGGACCGAGTCCGGCAAGTGCTCGTGAACCTCCTTTCCAACGCGTCCAAGTTCACGGAGCGGGGGACCATCCACCTGCGCACCCTCGTGCGCGCCCGCCGCCCCGCGGTCCTCCATGCCGCCCATGAAGGACCATGGATCGGCCTGGAAGTGCGCGACACGGGGATCGGCATTCCACCCGGCGCCTTCGAGCGGATCTTCCAGCCGTTCGTGCAGCAGGAAGGGAACATCTACACGCGCACCCACGAGGGCACCGGTCTCGGGCTCGCCATCAGTCGCCGGCTCGCTCGCATGATGGGCGGCGACGTCACGGTGGAAAGCACCGAGGGCGAAGGGTCCACCTTCATCCTCTGGCTGGCGGCCGTCCAGGACAGCGACACCGGCCCGCCGGATCGGCGCACCGGAGACGATCGCCGCACCGGGCTGAAGCGCCGCAGCGGCGAGCGGCGGTCGGCCGACCCGGACTGACGCGCGTGCTCCGCTCCGCCCCGACGCGCCCGGGCACCGCAGCGCTCCTGCTCTTCCTCGCCGCCGGCTGCGGCGGCTCACCGCCCCGCGACCTCGCAGGGTTCCGGCTCGGCATGTCGCAGGCGGAAGTCATGGACGAAGCGCAGCGCCGCGGCGGCTTCACGTGCCGGCTCACAGGGACGCGGCCGAGCGAGGCCACCTGCACTGGTCCGTCCGCCGAGGGTGAGGTCGGAATCCTCGTCCGCGGCGACGCCGCCCTCCTCATCACGCTCCGCAACGACCTCCCGGCCGATCATCCCGCACGCGCCATGCGGCGCTTCGTCCGCGGCTTCGGCAGGCCCGCGTGGCGCGACCGGCCCTGGCCGCCCCGCCCCGCCCCGGCCGAGGGGTATCACACCCTCTGGCTGGACCACGACAGCACCCGCGCCGCCGCGGTCACCTGCCGCGGCCCCAGGCTCCAGCCTCCCTGCTCCGTGACCCTCTACCGCACCACGCCCGCCCGCGTCCAGGCGCGCCTGGATACGCTGCTCGGCATCCGCCGCTGATGAGCACACCTCTTGCACGGGTCACAATAATAATTATTGATCGCGGAAAACGACCCGGAGGGTACACCCATCATGCCCGCAGCGGACGGCACACGGACCGAGGACCTGGGAACAGACAGCTCGTGGCCGCGCGGCGCCGTCGCCCGCGGCGCGGTGCTGACGGGGCTGACGCTGGCGGGGCTGCTCCTCGGGCTGCTCACGGGCGGCGCCGTGCGCTGGGGGTTCTTCGCGCTTTCGCTTCTCGCCGGGGGGATCCCGGCGGCGAGGGAGGCGGTGCGTGCGCTGGTGGCGGAGCGGAAGCTGGACGTGGACCTGCTGATGGTGGTGGCGGCGCTGGGTGCCGCGAGCGTGGGCCAGGCGGCGGACGGCGCCATCCTGCTCTTCCTCTTCAGCCTCTCGAACACGCTCCAGGACTGGGCGCTGGGTCGGACGAAGGGGGCCATCGAAGCGCTCATGGCGCTCAACCCGGAGGGTGCTCGGCGAGTCTCGTCGGACGGCAGCGAGGAGTGGGTGGCGCTGGAGGACCTCCGGGCCGGGGATGAGGTCCGGGTCCGTCCCGGCGAGCGGATCCCGGCGGACGCCCGGCTGTTGGAGGGTCACACATCGGTGGACGAGAGCGCGCTGACGGGAGAGTCGGTGCCGATCGACAAGGAGCCGGGGTCGGCGCTGCTGAGCGGGACACTGAACGGGACCGGTGTGGTGCGGGCGAGGGTGGAGCGCGCGGCGAGCGAGAGCACGCTGGCGAAGCTGGTGCGGCTGGTGGAGCAGGCGCAGGCGGCGAAAGGTCCGACGGAGCGGTTCGCCGAGCGGTTCGAGGGTCCGTACACGATTCTCGTGCTGCTGTCCGTGCCCGTGGTCTTCGCGGGGTTCCACCTGCTGGGCGATCTGGGCACCGCTCAGGCGTGGTACCGGGCCATGACGTTCCTGGTTGTGGCGTCGCCGTGCGCGGTGGTGATCAGCACACCGGCCGCCGTGCTGTCGGCCATGGCCGCGGGCGCGCGCTCCGGGGCGCTCTTCAAGAGCGGCGCGGCGCTGGAGGCGCTGGCGGCGGCGGAGATCGTGGCGTTCGACAAGACGGGAACGCTGACTGAGGGGAAGATGTGGCTGGAGCGGGTGATCCCCCTGGACGGCGATGAGGCGGGGCTCCGCGCACTGGCCGCGGGGCTGGAGCGCCACAGCGAGCATCCCATTGCCCGTGCCATTGTGCGCGCGTGGCGGGGTCCCGTGCCGGAGCTCACGGGTGTGCGGGCCGTGCCGGGCCAGGGCGTGGTCGGGGTGTCGAACGGCGAGGAAGTCTGGGCGGGCACGCGTCGCCTGGCCGAAAGCCGCGGTGTGACGATCGACGCGAAGCTGGAGCGGCGGCTCACGGCGCTCGAGGAGGAGGGCTTCACCACGGTCCTCCTGGGCCGCGGGGGTCGCCCGGTGGCGATCCTGACCGCGGCGGACCGGGTGCGGGAGGAGGCGCGGGAGACGGTGGCGGCGCTGCGCGCCACCGGTCACCGCGTGGTCATGCTGACGGGTGACCGCGAGGTCGTGGCCCGGCGAATCGCCCGGGAGGTGGGGATCGACGAGATCCGCGCCGAGCTCCTGCCGGAAGACAAGCTGACCGCCGTCTCGGAGCTGGAGCGGGCGGCGCCCACGGTGATGGTCGGCGACGGCATCAACGACGCCCCTGCCCTGGCCGCCGCCCACCTGGGCGTGGCCATGGGCGCCGGCTCCGACGTCTCCATCGAGAGCGCCGACGTGGTGCTCCTCGACGGCGACCTGCTCCGCCTCCGGAACGCCGTGGAGCTGGCGCGCCGGGCCGCCCGCACGATCCGTTTCAACCTGACCTTCGCGCTATCCATCATCGGGGGCGTGGGCACGCTCGCCCTCTTCGGCCAGATCCCGCTGCCGCTGGGCGTCATCGCCCACGAGGGCGGCACGCTGTTCGTGGTGGCCGTGGGGCTCCGCCTGCTGGCGCACCGGGACCGCCGGCACACGACGGCGGGGGCCGCCGCGGCGGGGGCCCGGCAAACGGCGCCGCCGCTGCGGTCGGGCGCCAAGCATCCGGCGCCCGCGCTGGGGGAGTAGCCCCCCGATCGTGGCTCTCCGCCGTCGCTCCGCCTCAGGGGTTGCGGTAGACCACGGCGTTGACGTTCATGCCCGCACCCACGGAAGCGAAGACCACCAGGTCCCCCGCCCCGAGGCGATGCCCGTCCAGCTCGCCGCGGCGGACCAGGTCGAGCATGGTGGGCAGCGTGGCCACGGAGCTGTTGCCCAGCCACGAGATGGTCATGGGCATGATGTCGTCGGGGATCTCGTCGATGCCGCAGCGCTCGAACAGGCGCCGCAGAATGGCCTCGTCCATCTTCTCGTTGGCCTGATGGATCAGGACCTTGGACACATCGCCCAGCGTCAGCCCCGCCCGCTTCAGGCTCTCCTCCACCACGCCCGGGACCGTCTGCAGCGCGTACTGGTACAGCCGGCGCCCGTTCATCTTCAGGAACAGCCGCTCCGGATCCTCGTCCGGATCATATGACGGGCCCATGCGCAAGAGTCGCGCGTGCTCCAGCGTGTCGGAGCGCGTGAGGTGGCTCAGGACGCCCACCGGTTCCCCGGACTCCACCGCCTCGACCACCGCGGCGCCGGCGCCATCGGCGTACAGCATGCTGTCGCGGTCGGCGGGGTCGCTGACCCGGGACAGGGTCTCGGTGCCCACGACCAGCGCGCGCCGGGCGTCGCCCACGCGCACGAGCTGGTCGGCCTGGATCAGCCCCTGGAGCCAGCCCGGGCAGCCGAAAGGCAGGTCGTAGGCCACGCACCACGGGTTGGCGATGGCCAGCCGCTCCTTGATCCGCGCGGCCAGCGTCGGGCAGAAGTCGAGGCGAGGGTTGTCCGCGGCCACGTCGCCGAAATTGTGGGCGACAATGATGTAGTCCAGCGTCTCCGGGTCGATCCCCGCGTCCGCCACCGCCGCCTTCGCGGCCATGGCGCCCATGTCGGAAGCCACCAGGTCACCGGTGACCCAGCGGCGCGCAGAGATGCCCGTGATCTGGTGGAACTTGTCGAGCACCCGCTCGTTCTCCCCCGGGTCGACGGGCCGGCCGTAGTCCAGGTAGAACGGGTTGTCGACGAACGCCCGGTTTTCCACCCTCCGCGTCGGGAGGTAGTGGCCGGTTCCCCTGATGACCGTCCGTATTCGGTTAGGCACGTGAGCTATGCTGGGAGTGAACAGGCGTGCAAACTAATGCGCCAGCACCGGCACGGACCACCCTCTCGCCGCAGAACAGCCGAGTTTCGTGCCACAATGACAAGCGCCCCAGGGGGGATCCCTCTTGGGGCGCTTGCACATCCAGCCGTTCGGTCGAGTAGCAGGGGGGGGACTCGAACCCCCAACACACGGATTATGATTCCGCTGCTCTACCGATTGAGCTACCCTGCCGCCACAGACACGAAAAGGTACCCGAACGACGGGGGTTGTCAACCACCGACGCGCCCATCCTCCGGCGCCCCGCGGAGCCGGTCGTGGAACCCTCTGGCTTTCTGGAACACAAATGCGCAGAATAGACATCTGCTTCCGCGCTGCCCGCCTGCGCGGGTCAGCGCGGGTCAATCGTGCGCGCTCCCGTGAGGTCCCCCTGCCGAGAGGAGCCCCGTGGTGGATTGCAACCCCCTTACGACCCATGCGCTGAGCGAGGACCGGCTCAGTCAGGTCGCATCCCGGATGCCGGACCCGCTGGCGATCTACCAACCACTGCATGATGCGAGCGGCGCGATCGAGGATTTCGAACTGGTCTTCGCGAACGAGGCCGCGGCCGGGGCCGGGATCCCGGCGCTGTCGCAGGTCGGCGCACGGATCGGTACGCTGCCGTCGTCGCCCGCGGGGCCGGGCCTCCTCGAGCACCTAGCCCGCGTCTGTGAGACGGGAGAGCCACGGCTGCTCGAGGATTACGAGTACCCTCGCAGAGGCGGCGCCCCGCCGCTCATCTTCGACGTCAGGCTGGTGCCACTCGGCGATGAGATCGCCGCGATCTGGCGGGACGTCGCCGAGCGCCACCGGCGGCAGCGCGAGCTGTTGGAGTTCCGGGAGCGTTTCGAGATGGTGGCGAAGGCGACCAATGACGTGGTCTGGGACTGCGACCTCCGGACCGGTGGCGCCAGCTGGAGCGATGCGCTGAACCGCGTCCTGGGGCTGGAGCCGCCGGCGCCGGGGGAGGATGCGCTGGAGTGGTGGCGGGCGCAGGTCCACCCGGCCGACCTCGAGCGCATCTGGACCAGCCTCGAGCACGCCATGGCATCCGGGGCTGCCCGGTGGAGCGGCGAGTACCGGTTCCGCCGGAACGACGGCGGGTGGTCGGACATCCTGGACCGTGCCTACATCGCCCGGGACGAGGCCGGGCAGCCCGTGCGCCTGATCGGCTCATTCGTGGACATGACGGAGCTCCGTGGCGTGGAGCGGGAGCGGGATCACCTGCTGGAGCGGGAGCAGCGTGCCCGGCGGGAGGCCGAGCGGCTGCTGCGTGAGCGGGAGGATCTCCTCGCCGCGGCCAGGAGATCGCGGGAAGAGGCCGACCTGGAGCGGAGCCGGCTGAGCACGGTGATCGACGTTCTGCCGGTGGGCGTGTGGATCTCAGGCGCGGACGGGGAGCTGGTGCACGGGAACGATGCGGCTTGTGCCATCTGGGGCGTGCGGCGCATCGGGGAGCTTCTGGAGCATGCGGCCGAGTTCGGTGCATGGTGGCCGGACGGCTCTCCCGTGGCGCTCGAGGCGTGGGGGCTGCCGCGCGCCGTGACCACCGGTGTGAGCTCGGGGCCGGAAGAGGTGCGGATCCGTAGGCGGTCGGGCGAGGAGAAGTACATCCTGAACTTTGCCGTCCCGATCCGCGGAGCGAGCGGCGAGATCATCGGCGGCGTGGCGGTAAACGTCGACCTGACGGAGAAGAAGGAGTCGGAAAGGGTCATCAACGACCAGCTGGCCGAGATCGAATCGATCTACCACCACGCGACCGTGGGCCTCTGCGTTCTCGATCGGGATCTGCGGTACGTGCGCATCAACAAGCACATGGCCGAGATCAACGGCGTACCTGCGGCGGCGCACATCGGCCGCAGCGTGCACGAGATCGTTCCCGGTCTGGCCAGGGAGGCGGAAGCCACGCTGCGCAGGGTGCTGGCGACGGGCGAGCCGGTGATCGACAACGAGATCAGCGGTGAGACGCCGGCGCAGCCGGGGGTGCAACGCACGTGGCTCGAGCACTGGTTTCCGCTGACCGGTCTGGACGGAGAAGTCACCGGCATCATCGTGGTGGCCGAAGAGGTGACGGCCAGGAAAGCCGCGGAACGTGCCATCCGGGAGAGCGAGTACCGCCAGCGCCACCTCGCACGCTTGAGCGCGGTGATGAGCGACCCCGTGACCATGCGCGACCGCGCCGACGCGCTGGCGCGTGTCCTGACCGAGGACCTCTACGACGTCTGCGTGGTCGACCTCGTGGACGATGACGGCGAGATCCGCCGGGGCGCGGTCCGGCACCGGGATCCCGACCAGCAGGCGCGAGCCAGCGCCCTGGCGGGATGGGCGCCCGAGAGCAGCGGCCGCATCGCCCGCGCCATACAGACGCGCGAGCCCGTCCTCATCCCGGTGGTCACGGAGCTGCTGCTGACCGAGGCGATGGACGACGAGGCCCACATCGAGGCCGCGCGCGCGCTGCGGCCGGTCTCCGCCATGGTTCTCCCACTCGTCGCGCGCGGGCGCGCGTTCGGGGCCATCAGCATACTCTCCACTCGCCCGGAAACCGGGTTCGACCCCGACGACCTCGCCTTCGCGCAGGATCTCGTGGACCGGGCGTCGCTGGTCCTGGACAACGCGCGACTGCTGGACGAGGCCACCGAGGCAGTCAAGGACCGGGAAGCGGTGCTGGCCACCGTTTCCCACGACCTCCGCAACCCGCTGAGCACGGTCGGGATGGCTTCGGCGCTGCTCCTCGACGATTTCCTGACCCCGGAAAAGAAGGCGGTTCAGGCGAAGATCATCCGGAACGCCATAGCGCAGGCGCTTCGCCTGATCGAGGACCTGCTCGACGTTTCGCGTTTCCGCGGCGGCGCGGTGACGCTCCGGACGGAAGCGCTGGAACCGGCCGCGCTCGTGGATGACGCTCTCGCCCTGGCCGCGGCGGCAGCGGCCGAGGCCGGCATCCCGGTACGCAATGCGACGCCGCAGCAGCCACCACTTCCTCAGATCTCGGGCGATCGGGCGCGCCTGCTCCAGGTGCTGGACAACATGGTCGACAACGCGATACGACATTCACCACCGGGAGCGGCCGTGGATGTGGCTGCCTTCGCCGCCGACGGAGCGATCCGGTTCGAGGTCCGTGACGCGGGGCCCGGAATCCACCCCGGCGACGCGCCCCTCGTCTTCGACCGGTTCTGGCAGGGCGCATCCTCGAAGGCCGGCGGTGCCGGCCTTGGCCTGGCCATTGCCAAAGCGGTGGTGGAAGCGCACGCGGGCACCATCGGGGTCGAGACCGCGCCGGGCGAGGGCGCCTGCTTCTGGTTCGAGATCCCGCGGGCGCCCACGGGCAGCCGGTGAGCAGAGGCGAAGACGCCCCGGCGTCCCTGTCTCGTTCGGCTCGAAACCGCATGGTCGGAGCGAGCGGCAGTGCCGCCTACGGCGTATCGTCCCTCTTCGCGCTGTCCGGCTCCGCGAACCGGTAGAGCCGCTCCCCTTCCTTGATGAGCCCGTACTGCTCGCGCGCCAGCCGCTCCAGGGTAGCGGAGTCGTGGGTGAGGGAGTCGGCCTTCTGCTCGAGCTCGGCCACCCGGGCGCGCACGGCCTGGAGCTGAACCAGCTCCTGCTCGTGCTGCTTCTTCAGACGCCAGAGGTCGAGAAAGCTGTAGTCGCCCCCGAAGAAGAAGAAGTACGCAGTGACCAGGAGGACGGCGTAGGCGGCGGCCTTTTTCATCCGAGCGCGTCCCTGCCGGCATAGTGGGCGCGGTCGCCGAGCTCCTCGGCGATGCGGAGCAGGCGGTTGTACTTGGCCAGGCGATCGGTGCGGCTGGCACTGCCGGTCTTGATCTGGCCGCTGCCGGTGGCGACGGCCAGGTCGGCGATGAACGTGTCCTCGGTCTCACCGGAGCGGTGGCTGATGACGTAGCGGAAGCCGGCGCTGCGGGCCATGTCGATGGCCTCGAGCGTCTCGGTGAGCGTGCCGATCTGGTTGACCTTGATGAGGATGGCGTTGCCCGCCTTCTCCTCGATCCCCCGCCGGAGGATCGCCGGGTTGGTGACGAAGATGTCGTCGCCCACGAGCTGGATGCGGTCGCCCAGCGCGGCCGTGAGACTTTTCCAGCCATCCCAGTCGTTTTCGGCGAGCCCGTCCTCGATGGAGCGGATCGGGTAGCGGTCCACCCAGTCGCGCCAGTACTCCACCATCGCTTCACTGCTCCGCCGCTCGCCGGAAGACTTGTGGAAAACGTACTCGCCCTCGCGATAGAACTCGCTGGCGGCCGGATCGAGGGCGAGGACGATGTCGTCGCCCGCGTGGTAGCCGGCCTTCTCGATGGCGGCGAGAATGACTTCGACCGCCTCCTCGTTGGTGCCCAGGTCGGGGGCGAAGCCGCCCTCGTCGCCCACGGATGTGCTCTTCCCCTGCCCGGTCAGCACGTTCTTGAGCGTGTGGAAGACTTCCGCGCCCATGCGAAGCGCTTCCGGGAAGGAGTCGGCGCCCACGGGAGCGATCATGAACTCCTGGATGTCCACGTTGTTGGCGGCGTGCGCGCCGCCGTTCAGGATGTTCATGAGCGGCACCGGCAGCAGCGCGGCGTCCTCCCCGCCGAGGTAGTGGTAGAGCGGCTCGCCCTTCTCGGCGGCCGCGGCCCGGGCGGCGGCCATGGAGACGGAGAGGATGGCGTTGGCCCCGAGCGACGCCTTGTTGGGCGTGCCGTCCAGGTCGATCATGGCCCGGTCCAGCGCCGCCTGGTCGAGGACGTCCATCCCCGTCACCCGCTCGGCGATGGGGCCGGTCACGTTGGCGACCGCCTCGCGCACGCCCTTCCCGCCGTAGCGCGCGCCGCCATCCCGCAGCTCGAGGGCTTCCAGCTCACCGGTGGACGCACCACTGGGGACGGCCGCGCGGCCGCGCACGCCGCTCTCCAGCACGACATCGGCCTCCACGGTGGGGTTGCCCCGGGAGTCGAGGATCTCGCGGGCGAGGACTTTCGTTATGGCGGACATTACGCTCAATGCTCTCCGGGTTCAGGATCGGGATTCTCGAGCCGCCCCGGACCGAGCTCGCGGCGCGCATCATCGCGCATGCGCCGGACCTCGTAGCGCACGTGCTGCAGGAGAGCGTCACGCTCTCCCTGACCCAGCGCTGCGGCGGGAATGGGCGGCCCGAAGCGTACGATAATCGGCCCCGGACGCACTCGCCAGGAACCCTTGGGAAGGATGCGCCGTGAACCGGCCACGGCGAAAGGGACGATGGGCACGCCGCTGTGGAGCGCGAGCATGAACGCGCCCTTCTTGAACGGCAGCATCGCGTCGGTGGGCGAGCGGGTCCCTTCGGCGAACATGACCACGGCGCTGCGCTCGGCCCGGAGCTGCTTCCCCGCCTCCTCCAGCGACGCGATGGCGGACGCATGGTCGGAGCGGTCGACGGAGATGTGCCCCGCGGCCTTCCAGGCGCGGCCGAAGAGGAAGACGTTCTCCAGCTCCTTCTTGGCCACGAAGTGGAAGCTCTTCGGCAGGTTGGCCGCCACGGCGAAGACATCGAACCAGGACTGGTGGTTGCCCACGAGGACCTGTGGCTCATCCGGGCGGATGTTCTCGAGTCCCTCCACCCGGACCGTGCACCCGCTGGCCCGCAGGATCGTCCGCGACCACCCCTGTCCGCCCCAGTCGTAGAACCGCGGACTGCGCACACCGAAAAGAGCGCCCAGGATCATGGCCGGGCCGTAGAAGAACGTCGCCGCCGTCGCCACCAGTCCCACCCAGACCGTACGGATCACCCGCGCCCCCAGTGCTGGAATCCCGGCAGCGCCACCGGCTTCCCCGCACCGTCCAGGAGCACCGCCTCCGGCGACTCGCCGCCCCGGGAAACGTCCCCTATGCGCGTCACCCGGACCCCGAACTCCGCGGCGAAGGCTCCAGCCACAGCGCCCGCGGCGCCGGGCGACGCCGTGAAGCAGAGCTCGTAGTCCTCCCCGCCCGCGGCGGCGAGCCGGACGGCCTCCGCGACGCCGGCTCCGCCCACGGCCCCATCGGGCGAGGATGGCGGCGGTGCCGCGAGCGCAGGGCCGGCCACCGGCAGCTCCGCCAGGCGGACCGTCACGCGCACCCCACTGGCCGCCGCGATATGCCCGGCATCCCCGGCCACCCCATCGGAGAGGTCCACCATGGCCGTGGGCACGCCACGCTCCGCGAGCCACAGCGCTTCGCGCGTGCGCGGGCGGGGGCGGGCGTAGGCCAGGCGCGCGGCCTCTTCCGGCTGCTCGTTCCGCAGCCATGCCGCAACGGCGGCGGCCGCCCCACCCAGCTCGCCGGTGACCCAGAGCTCATCGCCCGGGCGTGCGCCGGAGCGGAGGATGGGTCGAGGCGCTTCGCCCAGAACGATGATGTCCATGATCAGCGGTCCCGGCGAGCGCGTGACATCGCCACCGAGAACTGCGGCGCCCGCGTCCGCGGCGGCGGCCGAGATGCCTTCCATGACCGAATCGCCCATGGCCCGCTCGTCGCCGGGGCCAAGAGCGAGAGAGGCGAGGAGCCCGATGGGCCGGGCGGCCATGGCGGCCAGGTCGCTGAGCGCGCCCGCGGCCGCGTGGTATCCGAGGTCCTGGCCCGGGAGCCAGGCCCGCCGGAAATGGATGTCCTCGATGGACAGGTCTGCGCTCACGGCGATCCCGTCGCCCGTGACCACCGCGCAGTCGTCGCCCGGCCCCACCACCACCCCGCGGCCAGTGGCGGGCGCCCGCTCGAGGAACCGTCGGATCAGGTCGAACTCGGCACCGGGGCCGAGCCGTGTCACCATGGCGCCGGCTGATCGAAAACGACGAAGGGGAGGTCCAGCGGCGGGGCGGCGGGCCCGGGGTCGTCGAACGCGAGGTGGATGGCGTCGCACACGTCATCGGGAACGAGGGATCGGCCCCGGGCCGCGAGCACGGCGGCGCGGCCGCCGTAGAGGAGCCCGAGCGCGGCCGCTTCCGCGGGCGTCGCGCCGCCGGCGAGGAATGCGGCGGCCTCGGCGCCCAGCTGGTCGCCCATGGCCGCAGTGGCCAGGTCGGAGGAGCCGATCGTGGAAACGAGCACGGGCCGGTCGGGTTCCGCGACCACCGACGGCGCGCCCTTGAGAAGGATGGTGACGCCCGTGGCCTGGGCAAGGAACCGGGCCTGCCCGATCGGGTCCCGGCGGATCTCCGCCACGGGGCGTCCCGTCAGCCGGCTCATCTCGCCGGGATGCGGTGTGGCGAGGATCCTGCGCCCCTGCAGCGCGCCCAGCCCGCGCTCGCGGCCCGCCAGGATCGTGAGAGCGTCGGCGTCGAGGATGCAGCCGCGGTCCCCGATGCCATCGAGCACCAGGTCCAGCAGCGCCTGCCCGTCCTCGCCGGTCCCCAGCGCGGGGCCGATGAGCACCGCGTCGCTCTGCTCCAGCGCGCCGGCCACCGCATCCCGGTCCTCCCGGTCCACGAACAGCGTTTCGGGCGCCCGTGACTGGATGATGACGCGATTGGCCTCCGCGGAGGCCACGCGGACGTAGCCGGCCCCCGCGCGCATGGCCGAGCGCGCCGCGATGGTGGGCGCACCCCCCATCCCCTTGCGGCCGGCCACGATCAGCACCCGGCCCACCGAGTTCTTGTGGGCGTCCGGCGGGCGGTACGGCAGACGCGCGCGCCCCCAGTCCGGCGTGATGACGCGCGCCCCCGGCTCTTCCGGGTGGAGCGGCGGGAACCCGATCTCCACGGCCATGATGCGCCCGCAGCAGGCGCGTCCCGGCTGGAACATGGCGCCCGTCTTCGGCCACCCGAACTGCACGGTGACGGCCGCGCGCACCACCTCTCCCGGCACCTGTCCAGTCGTGGGGTCGACGCCCGTGGGGATATCCAGCGCCACGATGTCCCGACCGCTGCCGTTCATCTGCCTGACCAGCGTGGCCGCGGGCTCACGGGGCGCGCCGGACGCGCCGGTCCCGAGAATGCCATCGAGGATCACGCCGGCGCGCGCGAGGGCGGCGGGGGCGTCGTCGATGCCGATGCGGCGGACGGCGACGCCGGCAAGGAGCCGTACGTCGGGATCGTGGGAGCCGGCCGGGATGTAGGCGACGTCGCGCCCCCACTCGCACAGGGAGCGCAGGGCGACGAGGGCATCCCCGCCGTTGTTGCCGCTCCCGACCACGGCCAGAACATTGCCGTCGGGGTAGAGGCGCTGGACCACCTGGGCCAGGGCCCGCCCGGCGTTCTCCATGAGCGCGCGCTCGGGAATGCCGCCATCCTGGGCGCGTCGGTCCAGCGCCGCGGCTTCCTCGGCCGTGAGGAGCGGCACGTCCTCGCGTCCGTAGACGCCGATCATGATCGGGGCGGGGTTACTTGTAGCTCGGGCCGATGGTGCGGCCGAAGCTGATCTCGCCGTTGTCGATCCGGATGTTGAAGCCACATTCGGGGTTGGAGCAGACCCACGCCTTGTAGCGGATCGGCGCGCCATCGCGCCCGTAGTCGGACAGCGGAAGCATGCGGCCCTCCCCGCACTTCTGGCACGCCGGCCATTGCGCTTCGCTCATCATCATCCCCTCCCGCGTGTTTCCGTGGTTCGGCCGCGTCCGGCGGCGTCAGATGTTCGCGCCCCAGGGGTAGTCGGCCTCGAACGCGTCCTCGAAGTCGTAGAGCGCCTCGAAGTCTCCGGGTGAGTCCTCGTCCTGCTTCAGCAGGATGCCCGCTTCGACCAGGGCGAACACGATCTCGCCCATGTCCGCGGTGCGCTCGATGCCCCAGTGCTGAAGGACGGTGCGGGCCATGGGCCCGTACCGATGAAGGGCCAGGTCACGCACCCCGTCGGCCAGCTCCCGCCCGCTGATGTGCCGCGGCTCGGAGAGCTGCTCGAGGACGTGATGAAGGGCTGCCAGGATGAAGAGGTAGGCCGTCTCGTGGTAGCGGGGGTGCCGCTCCCGGAGGGCGTCCAGCACTTCATCGGCGAAGACCATGCTCTCGTTCATGCCACATCCCGAAAATCAAGCCACCACAGAAATGTGCGGCGGACCCTCATGACACGCAACGGATTCGCCCGCCCCCGCCTCACGGCAGGGGGGGCGGAACCGCGACATCGAATCTCGCTTCCCGCCATTCCGGGTAGAGCGGGTGCGCGTTCGTGAGCTCGCGGACCCCGCGCCGGACGCGCTCGCGCACGCTCTCACTCCCGGGAGCATCCAGCACATCGGCCATCCAGCCGCCGATGCGCCGCATGCCTTCCTCATCGATTCCGCGCGTGGTCAGCGCGGCCGTGCCGATGCGCACCCCCGACGTCACGAACGGGGAGCGCTTCTCGCCCGGCACCGTGTTCTTGTTCGTGGTGATGCGCGCGGCCTCGAGCGCCGCTTCCGCCTCCTTCCCCGTCAGCTCGCGGTCGCTGAGGTCGAGCAGCAGCAGGTGGTTGTCCGTGCCGCCGCTCACCAGCGTGTAGCCGCGGCCCATCAACGCCTCGCCCAGCGCCCGCGCGTTGGCCACCACCCGGGCCACGTACGCGCGGAACTCCGGCGCCGCGGCCTCGTGGAACGCCACCGCCTTGGCGGCGATAACGTGCATCAGGGGACCTCCCTGCATCCCCGGGAAGACCGTCTTGTCCAGCGCCTTCCCGTGCTCTTCCTTCGTGAGCACGAAGCCTCCGCGCGGGCCGCGCAGCGTCTTGTGGGTGGTGGACGTGACCATGTCGGCGTGGGGCACCGGGCTGGGGTGCGCCCCACCGGCGATGAGGCCGGCGATGTGCGCCATGTCCACGACCAGCGCCGCGTCCACTTCCCTCGCGATGCGGCCGAACGTCTCGAAGTCGATGGTCCGCGGGTATGCGCTGGCGCCCGCCACGATGAGACGGGGCCGGTGCTCCAGCGCCAGCTCGCGCACCTGGTCGTAGTCGATCCGCCCCGACGCCTCGTCCACGCCGTACGCCACCACGTTGTACAGCTGTCCGCTGAAGTTGACGGGCGAGCCATGGGTGAGGTGGCCCCCATGGCTCAGGTTCATGCCCAGCAGGGTGTCGCCAGGCTTCATGAGCGTCATGTACGCCGCCATGTTCGCCTGGGACCCCGAGTGCGGCTGGACGTTCGCGTGCTCCGCGCCGAAAAGCGCCTCACACCGCTGGATGGCCAGTCTCTCGGTCTCGTCCACCACCTCGCAGCCGCCATAGTAGCGGCGACCCGGGTAGCCTTCGGCGTACTTGTTGGTCAGCACCGACCCCATCGCCTCCAGCACGGCCGGGGACGTGAAGTTCTCGCTGGCGATGAGCTCCAGCGTCTCGTCCTGACGACGCGCCTCATCCGCTACGGTGCCGAAGATCTCCGGGTCTGCCGCTCTCAGTGCATCCATGGAGTGCTCCGTTACAGCCAGGTCCGCTGGATGCCCGCCACCTGCTGGATCCGGCGCTCCGCCAGCCGGTCCGCGGCCTCGCTCGTGGGGATCCCCTCGTCCTTCGCCAGCTCGAACAGCTCCTCGAGGGTGTTGTAGATCTCCCCGGCCTTGCGACGCGACCGCTCCGCCGTCCAGCCGTTCAGCTCGCCGTAGACGTTGATCACGCCACCCGCGTTGATCACGTAGTCCGGCGCGTACAGGATGTCCTTCTCCATGAGCTGCTGCCCGTGCCGCTCCTCCGCCAGCTGGTTGTTGGCCGCGCCGGCGATGATGTCGAACTTGAACTGCGGCAGCGTCTCATCGTTGACCACGGCGCCCAGGGCGCACGGGGCGAAGACCTGCGCCCCCACGCTGTAGATCTCCTCCGAGGTCACCGCTTTCGCGCCGAACTCGTCCACCACGCGCTTGACGCGGTCGGCATCGATGTCCGTGACGACCAGCTGTGCGCCCTCGGCCGCCAGGTCCTTGCACAGGTAGTAGCCCACGTGGCCCACGCCCTGGACGGCCACGGTCACGCCCTCGAGGTCGTCCCGGCCGAACTTGACCTTGGCCGCCGCCTTGATCCCCATGTACGTGCCGTAGGCCGTGACCGGCGACGGGTCGCCGGAGCGGCCGGCCAGCCCGGTCACGTACTCGGTCTCCATGTGGACGTAGTCCATGTCCTCCACGCTGGTGCCCACATCCTCCGCCGTGATGTAGCGCCCCTTCAGGCTCTCCACGAACCGGCCGTGGGCACGGAAGATCATCTCGCGGCGCTTCATCTTCGGGTCGCCGATGATCACGGACTTCCCGCCGCCCAGGTTCAACCCCGCGGCCGCCGACTTGTAGGTCATGCCGCGCGAGAGCCGGAGCACGTCGGTGATGGCTTCCTGGTCCGTCTTGTAATTCCAGAAACGGGTGCCACCGAGCGCCGGCCCGAGCGTGGTGTTGTGAATGGCGATGATCCCCTTGTAGCCGGAGACCGGGTCGTAGCAGAACACCACCTGCTCGTGCTCGTGCGTCTTCATCTTCTCGAAAATTTCCATCATCTCCTCCGGTATAGCTCCCGCGCGATCACCACGCGCTGGATCTCGTTAGTGCCCTCGTAGATCTCCGTGGCCTTCGCATCCCGCATCAGCTTCTCCACGGGATAGTCCCGCATGTAGCCGTACCCGCCGAAGATCTGCACCGCCTCCGTGGCCACTGCCATGGCCGTCTCACTCGAGAACAGCTTCGCCATGGCTGACCAGCGCGTGGCCTCCTCCTGCGCGGCTCGCTCGAGCAGCGCCCTGGCGGCTTCCACGCGCGTGGACATGTCCGCCAGCTTGAACTGGATCGCCTCGAACTCGCGGAGCGGGCGGCCGAACTGCTCCCGCTCGCCGGCGTACGCCAGCGCGTGGTCCAGCCCGGCCTGTCCGATCCCCACCGCCTGAGCGGCAATGCCCAGACGACCCAGGTCCAGCCCCTCCATCGCCAGCCGGAAGCCCGCGCCCTCCTCACCCAGCAGCGCGCCCTCCGGCAGCCGGAGGTCCCGAAGCTCGACGGTGACCACCTCCACCGCCCGCAGCCCCATGGTGGTCTCCCGCTTCCCCACCTTCCAGCCTTCCGTATCCGTCGGGACGACGAACGCGCTCAGCCCGCCCGGCCCCTCGCCGCCCGTCCTCGCCACGACCACCGCGAGGCCGGCCAGACCGCCGTTCGTCACCCACTTCTTCTCTCCGTTCAGCACCCAGCCATCGCCGTCCCGCTCGGCCCGGGCGGCGACGGCCGCAGCGTCCGAGCCCGCGTCCTCCTCCGACAGCGCGAAGCACCCCACGCGCTCGCCCGACGCCAGCGACGGCAGCCATTCCGCTTTCTGCGCGTCCGTGCCGTGGCGCACCAGCAGCGTGACGGCGAACGCGCTGTGGATGGACAGCGTCAACCCGATGGCCGGCTCGCCCCACGACAGCGTCTCCAGCGCCGCCAGGTACGTGGGCACGTCGAACCCCATGCCCCCGTGCTCCTCCGGCGCCAGCATTCCGAAGAAGCCGAGCTCACCGAGCTGCGTCAGCACGGCCGGGTCGAGGCGCGCCTCCCTGTCCCACGCCTCGACGTGGGGCCGGAGCTCGCTCTCGGCGAACTGCCTCGCCAGCTCCCGGATCTCGGCTGTCAGCTCGGTCATGGCTCTCTTCGCTCCCGTTTCCCTGCCCGGTCCCCGCCCCGCCCGTCCGGCCGCCTGCCTCAGCTGTAGCCGTAGAACCCCCGTCCGCTCTTCCTCCCGTGCCAGCCGGCATCCACGTACTTGCGGAGCAGCGGGCAGGGGCGGTAGCGGTCATCGCCCAGGTCACGGTGCAGGACCTCGAGGATGTTCAGGCACGTGTCCAGCCCGATGAGGTCGGCCAGCGCCAGCGGCCCCATGGGGTGGTTCATTCCCAGCTTCATGACGGTGTCGATCGCCTCGGCCTCCGCCACGCCCTCCATGAGGGCGAACACGGCCTCGTTGATCATGGGCATGAGCACCCGGTTCGATACGAAGCCGGGGAAATCGTTGACCTCCACGGGCGTCTTCTCCAGGGCCGTGGCCAGGTCCATGACGGTCTTCGTGGTCTCGTCGCTGGTCTGCAGCCCGCGGATCACCTCCACCAGCTTCATCACCGGGACCGGGTTCATGAAGTGCATCCCGATCACGCGCTCCGGCCTGGACGTGAGCGCGGCCAGCGCGGTGATGGAGATGGACGACGTGTTGGAAGCCAGGATGCCGTCGCCCACGAGCGGGTCGAGGCGACGGAGGATGTCGCCCTTGAGCTCGAGCTTCTCGGGCACCGCCTCGACCACGAGGCCCGCGCCCTTCACGGCCTCGAGCTCGGTGGCTCCCTGAATGCGGCCCAGCGTCTCTCCGATGGCGCCTTCCTCGATCGCGCCCTTCTTCGCCTGTCGCTCCAGGTTCTTGCGGATCATGCCCAGCGCCGCGTCCACCCGGCCCTGGTCCACCTCCAGCAGGACCACCGGATGACCGTGCTGCGCGAAGACGTGGGCGATGCCGTTGCCCATCGTCCCGCCGCCGACGACACCGACCTTATCGATCTCGGCCATGGTTGCTACCTCCCGTTCTCAGGCACCGCGGCGCCGTCGCCGCGACGCGCGTAGACTCGCAGCAGGCCGAGGGCGAGGAGGATGGCGACGGTTGCCGCCAACCCGCCCTCCGGCCCGAACGCACCGCCCGTGAGCCACGCCGGGCCCACCGCGCGGGCGTCATAGTAGGGGGCGTCCAGCGTCGCCAGCCCGCTCACCGGCAGGTCCAGCAGCGCGGCGATCGCCCAGTTCCAGCCCAGATGGATGGCGAACGCGAGCCAGAGGCTCCCCGTCCACAACACGGCCGCGGACAGGAGCACGCCGGCAAGGAAGATGTTCACCAGCCCGAAGATGTCCACGTTCGGGTTCCCCATGTGCGCCAGCGCGAACAGCACGCTCATGACGAGCGTGGCCGGCACCGGGCCGGCACTCTCGGCCATCGTCCGCAGGGGATAGCCCCGGAACAGCGCCTCCTCGGACGCGGCCGGCAGCGCCAGCCACGCCAGCCCCACTGCCGCGGTGCCGAGCCACTCGCCCGGTGTGCCCGGCTGCGCCGTGTAGCGAAACGCCCCGGCGGCGGCGAGCACGGCCACCACGGCGGCCAGTGGCGCCGCCCCCAGCAGGAGCCCGATGCCCAGGCGACGCGGCAGACGCTCGTCCACGGCCACCCCCAGCCACGCCCAGGGGCGACGGTCCACCCAGCGCAGGAGCGGCCACGCCGCGGCGAACGCCGCCACCAGCACCAACGCCGCCTGTGTGACGATTCCCGCCCGTACTCCGCCGGTCGACGTCACGGGCGAGACCGCCGGGAGGAACAGCGCCTCCAGGCGCACGAATGCCATGAAGAGTACCAGGAAGGCGAGGACACGCCAGGGCGTCCGCAGCATCCCGTCCTCGACGAGCCATCGGGGCCCTTCCCCGGCCGCCAACGAAAAACCCCCGGGTCAGAGAAGCCCGAGGGTTCGACCGCGCGCGCGCCACGCGATCAACCACGCGAGCGCGACCTTCGCGAGGTCGCCCAGAAGGAAGGGCGCTACGCCCACCGCAGCGGCCCGGACCGGGTCGCCGGTGAGCGCGGCGAGCTGGCCGAAGCCGCCGGCCAGCACCACCATGGATCCGGCCAGCAGCCCCGCCAGCAGCCGCACACCGCCCATCACGCTGCGGCGCGACGGCCCGGCCACGGTGCCCGCCACGAACGCGGCCACCGGGAACGCCAGCAGATAGCCGCCCGTTGGGCCCAGGAGCCACGCGGGACCCATGGCGCCAGCGGCGAAGACCGGCAGCCCGGCCATGCCGGCAGCCAGGTACGCGAGCTGGGACGCGGCGCCGAGCCTCGCCCCGAGCATGACGCCCGCCAGGACCACGAAGAGCGTCTGGAGCGTCAGCGGCACGGGGCCAATCAGCACCTCCACCTGCGCACCCAGCGCCGTGGCGAGGGCGAACGCCCCCACGGCGAGCGCGCGGCGCGCGCCCCGGCTGGAAACGATTTCGGTGGTCGCCGCGGCCCGGACGCGCAGGATCATCTCGTTCATGTCAAACCCTTTCCACGGACATGGCGACGGCGTCGCCGCCGCCGAGACAGAGCGTGGCGAGGCCGGTCCCGGCGCCGCGCTGCTTCATGGCGTTCAGCAGGGTGACGAGGATCCGGGTGCCCGACGCGCCAATGGGGTGCCCCATGGCCACCGCACCGCCGTGAACGTTCACGCGGTCCCAGTCCCAGCCCAGCTCCTTGCCGTCGGCCAGCGCCTGGACGGCGAACGCCTCGTTCGCCTCGATCAGGTCGTAGTCGCCGATGGAGCGGCCGTCCTTCTCCATGACCCGCTTCACCGCCCGGACGGGCGCGAAGAAAAGCTCCTGCGGCGTGACCGCTCCACTCGAGTACGCGTTCACCCGGGCCAGGATCTCCAGCCCGTTCGCCCGGGCGTACTCCTCGCTGGTCACCACCACGGCAGCCGCGCCGTCGTTCAGGCCGGGCGCGTTCCCCGCCGTCACCACCGGGTTCGTGATGTGCTCCGGCATGTCCCTCGTGAACGCCGGCTTCAGCTTCGCCAGCGCTTCCAGCGACGTGTCCCGCCGCGGCGACTCGTCCGCGTCCACCACCGTGGTCCCCTTCCGTCCGGCGATCTCCACGGGGACGATCTCGTCCTTGAACTTCCCCTCGTCCTGCGCGGCCACCGCCTTCTGATGCGACTCGAGCGAGAACTCGTCCGCCTCTTCCCGCGTGATCCCCGCCTTGTCCGCCGTGTACTCCGCGTGGCCGCCCATGTGGCACTGGCCGAACGCGCACCACAGACCGTCATAGATCAGGCCGTCCAGCAACTCCTGGTTGCCGAACTTCACGCCGCCCCGGTGACCGAACAGGTAGTACGGCGCGTTCGACATGGACTCCATCCCGCCTGCCACCATGACGCGCGCGTCCCCGGCCTTGATCGCCTGTGCCGCCAGCATCACCGCCTGCAGCCCCGAGCCGCAGACCCGGCTCACCGCCATGGCCCCCACGCTGTCCGGCACGCCGCCCGCCAGCGCCGCCTGGCGCGCCGGCGCCTGGCCGAGCCCGGCCGAGACCACGTTCCCCAGGATCACGTCCTCGATGTCCTCGGGGTTCGCCCCCGACCGCTCCAGCGCCGCCTTGATGGCGATGCCGCCCAGGTCCGTGGCTTTCAGCGACGCGAGGCCGCCCAGGAAGCGGCCGATGGGGGTGCGAGCCCCCGAAACGAGAACGGCGGTCCGTGCTGGATCCGACATCTATCCTTCTCCTGCATTCGTCGTGGGGTGGCGCCCCGCCGGGGCGGGGCCGAGAGCCGCGGTATTATAGTGCTGGCGGGCGCCGCGGGCCAATCAGGAAGTCCCCCGCCGCGATCGCGCCGGGGATCTCGCGATCCCCCTCCCCGCGAGGCCTGCCCGGGCCGCCGACGGCGGCGGCCGCCCCCCGCACCGGGCGTGCTCGGGCCGCGCGGCTGAAAACGAAGTCGGGTCGACTAGTCAACAGCGCGAGAGAGGGCACGGGTCGAGTTCACTCGTCTTTCCGCCACTAACTCGATATGGAGCCGTTCCCCGCCGGGGCCGCCCCGTCGACTTCAGTGCGTTTTCCGCACTGGAATTGACAGAAGGCGCCGCCGACGCGCGCGGGAGGTCGAGTTGATGGCCGCTGATGGCTGCGGCCGGCCGAGGCGGGAGCGAGCCGCCGAGCCGCGCCGGTCGGGCCCGGGCGAAGGGCGTAGCGGTGGACGCCCCCGGTGAGTCGCGCCGGTCGGGCCCGGGCGAGGGGCGAAGCGGTCGGCTCGGCGGCCGGTGAGCGGTTCTGTCCGCGCGGTGAAACCGACGTCAACTCGACCAGTCGAGGGGCCGCGGAAGTGTGTTTGTCACCTCGTTGGCGGATTCCGCCACCAACTCGACCGTGCCCTCGGGACCTCCGACCTCCGACCTCCGACCTCCGACCTCCGACCTCCGACCTCCGACCTCCGACCTCCGACCTCCGACCTCCGACCTCCGACCTCCGACCTCCGACCTCCCGACCTCCGTCGCCTACATCAGTGTGGGCCGTTTGGCCGTGGGGTCGAGCCGCCCCCAGGGGATGGCCGGGTCGTGCTGGAAGAAGAGCAGCCATTCCTCGCGGGTGGCGCGATCGAGGAGATCGCGCTTGGTCTCGAGCGTGACCAGCGGCTCGAGGTCGTAGCCCATGATCCAGGGGAGGGGGAGGTGGGCGGAGGTGGGGACCAGGTCGGCGAGGAAGCAGCCGGTCTCGCCGGCCGAGCGGATGATGATGGAGTGATGGTGCGGCGTGTGGCCGGGCGTGGGCAGGACGCTGACGCCTTCCACGACGTCCGCCTCCCCGTCGACGAGCCTCCACAGCCCCGCCTCCGTGATCGGCTCGTAGTTCTGCTCCGTGTAGCTCGCGCGGATGCGCTCGTTCTGCCGGCCCGCGAACGACAGCTCCTTCTCCTGCACCACGTAGGTGGCAGCGGGGAACGCCGGGCGGATGCGGCCGTCCGGCTCCCGCAGCGCGTCGCCACCAGCGTGGTCGAAATGGAGGTGCGTGTTGAGGACGATGTCCACGTCCGCGGGCGAGTGCCCGGCCGCGCGGATGGCGTCCTCGAGGCGGGTGGGCGTGCCACCATTATCCACGCCGTAGATTTCCCGGAACTTCTCGTCATCCTTGTTGCCGATCCCGGTATCCACCAGCACCAGCGCGTCCGGCGCCTCGATCAGGAGGCAGCGCAGCGCCAGCGGGATGCGGTTCCTCTCGTCGGCGGGGATGCGCCGCTCCCACAGCGGCTTCGGCACCACGCCGAACATGGCGCCGCCATCCAGCCGCTGGAGCCCTGCTTCCAGCGCGTGGACGGTGATGTCGCCCACGCGTGTGGTGCGAACGAGCGGCATTTCCGCCGCGTTCTTCGGGATGTCGGGGATCACGCCCATTCCGGGTACTCCATGGATGTGGGAAGCGCCGAGCGCCTGGCGCGCGGCTTCTTCCGGGTCAGCAGATCATCGAGCTCGCTCCACGTGTCCACGCCCTGCTCCTGGACCCGGTCCAGCAGCCGGACCAGCACCTCGACCGTGGCCAGCGCGTCGTCATAGGCGCGGTGGCGGCTCTCGCACGCGAGGCCGTAATGGTGGATGAGGGCGTCCAGCGAGCGACTGCGCAGATCCGGCAGCATCTTCCTGGCCAGCCGCACCGTACAGAGCACCCGCCCCTTCGGTGCCGCGAAGTCTCCGCGCTTCATCTCCATCTCGATGAAGCGCAGGTCGAACGGCGCGTTGTGGGCCACGAACACGGCCCCGGCGAAGAGCTGCTGCAGGCGGGGCGCGACGTCCAGGAAGATCGGGGCATCAGCCACCATGTCGTCCGTGATGCCGGTGAGACGGGTGATGCTGCGGGGGATCGGCCGCAGCGGATTCACCATGGTCTCGAACGCATCCACCACCCGGCCGTGGCGGTCCACCCGGATGGCGGCGACCTCGGTCACGCGGTGTCCCCGCCCCGGGGACCCGCCGGTGGTCTCACAGTCCACCACCACGTAGGAGAGTGTGTGGAGCCGGGGGTCCCCGGAGCGGCCGGCCGACGGCTCCGGCGGTGGAAAGGCCGTGATCGCCCGGCTCACCAGGCGTCGTCCCGCTCCACGGGCATGGTCATGCAACGGGAGCCGCCGCCCCCGCGCACCAGCTCCGCGCCCTCGAACGTGAGGGCCACCCGCTCGTCGTCTTCCAGATCCACGTCCCCCGTGAGGAAGTCCATCCCGTCCACGATCCGGTACCCCGCCCGCCGCTCCATCTCCTCGAACGTCCGCTCGTTGCGCGAGTAGCCGAGCACCACACCCGGCCGCACCGCGACGAAGTTGCACCCACTCGACCACTGCTCGCGCTCCTGGAACGCCCGCCGCTCACCGCCACAGAAGATCGGCTCCAGCGGTACGTCCACCTCCCGCAGCGCGGCGAAGAGGTTGGGCATCTCCCGCATTCCCGCCGGGTGCCCCTTGCGGTAGTAGAGCACGGCGAAGCGGTCCGGCCCGACGAACGCGGGCGGGAAGATGACCGCGTGCTCACGATCGACCATGGTGAACACCATGTCCAGGTGGATCATGGCCCGATCCGTGGGGAGCACGACCACGATGATGTGCTCGATGCCGAAGTTGTCCGTCAACTGGTCCACGATGGCATCGAACGCACCGGCGCTCGAGCGCTGCGACAGCCCCATCAGCACCGTGTCGTGCCTCAGCACGTGCACGTCACCCCCCTCCAGCGTGTATCCCACCCGCCGCTCTTCACTGCCGTCGTAGATCAGGCCGGCGTTCTGCAGCTCCGGGTGGAAAGTGAACAGGGACTTCATCAGGATCTCTTCCGTCCAGCGCACGGTGTAGCGCATGGACCCGATGATCACCCCTTCCCCCACCACCATCGAAGCGTCCCGCGTGTAGAACAGGTTCGGCAGCGGAGGGAGCGCGTACATGTCCGCGTTCAGCATCCTCGCCAGGGGCCCCGGCTCCACGGCCCGCCCCTCCACGAACATGCTCACCAGCTCCTCCCCCGGAAGCTCCTGGAGGAACGCGCCCAGTGGCTCCGAGCGCGCCACGTCCATCACCCGCTCGATCAGGAACGAGCGCGCGTCCGGCACTTCGATGATGTCGCTCAGGAGGTCCCGCACCTCGTACACGTCGGCGAAGCGCGACAGCACCGCCTTGAAGCGCTTGTGCTCCCGCACCGCCGCTTCCAGGTCGATGATGTCGTCGTACAGGAAGTCTTCCTTCGTGGTGGGCGTCACCGCCACCAGCTCGGGGCCTGGCGTGTGACAGATCACCCGCCGCAATGCCCCGATCTCGCTCGTTACACGAACCCGCCGTTCCGCCACAGACCGCTCCTTGCCCCCGAGGCCTCCCCCACGACACCGCCCGCCTGCCCGCCCTACCCGTCTTCTGCGCCCCCCTGCGTCAACGCATACGACAGCCCCTCCATTTCCACCGTCATGTCCACCGTCTTCACCCACACTCCCTCCGGCACTTCCAGCCGCGTGGGCGCGAAATTCAGGATCCCGCGCACCCCGCAGCCCACCAGCCGGTCCACTACACCCTGCGCGTTCCGGGCCGGGACCGCCACCACCGCGATCTCGATTTCACGGTCCGACAGCACCCGCTCCAGCTCGGAATCCGGCTCCACCACCAGCCCGTTCCAGCGCTGTCCCACCTTGGAAGGGTCCGTATCGAACACCGCACGGAAGTCGAAGCCCTGGTGCCGGAAGTTCTCGTAGCCCAGCAGCGCAGCACCGATCCGCCCGGCGCCCACCAGTGCCACCCCCCACCGCCGCTCCAGCCCCAGGATCGACCGCAGGTGCTGCTCCAGGTCGGTCACCCCGTAGCCCAGTCCACGCTTGCCGAACGTACCGAACAGCGACAGGTCCTTGCGCACCTGCGCCGCCGACGTCCCACTCCGACGCGCCAGCTCCTCGCTCGAGACCGTCCCGACCCCCGCCTCGCCCATTTCCGTCAGCAGACGCAGGTAGAGAGAAAGCCGAGCGATGGTCGGCTCCGATGCCTTTTTCATTATGGAGGATCAAACCCGTGGGGCATGTGAATTCGTTCACAAACAACCTACCCACGCCGGGAAACCGCGTCAAAAGCACCATCGGACGGGGGCAGTGCCCCGCGGATGCGGAAGGCGAGCGATTCGACCACGGGCCCATAGGGCGGCGAGAGGGCGAGCTCGCCGTCGAGGAGGGTGGCGACTCGGGCAGCGATGGCGAGGCGGAGCCCCGTGCGGAGCTCGGGATCGGCGTGCTGCGCCATGTCGATCGCGGTGCCGCGAATGTGGAGCGTTGCGCCGTCGTCGTGCGGCTCCACGTCGAGCTCGAGCGTGCTCCCGGCGGGGTGCTTGACGACGGAGGTAACGAGGAGGTCGAGCGCGCGCACGAGGTGGTCGCTGTCGGAGAGGACTGTGGGGAGCCGATCCGGCATGCGGACGAGGGCCTCCACGCCGCGTTCGGAGGCCTGGGTTCGGAACGCGTCGGCGACGGGAGCGAGGAGGCCGCCGAGGTGGACGGGGGCGCGCTGGACCGGGACATCGCCGGTGCGGAGGCGCGACAGGAGGACCACGCCGTCGATGAGGTGGAGCAGGTGGAGGGCGGAGCGGCCGATCCGCTCCACTGCGTCGGCGGCCTCGTCGTCGATGTCGCCGTAGGCGCCATCCTGGAGCAGCTCCTGGAACCCGAGGATGGCGGAGAGGGGCGAGCGGAGCTCGTGGCTGACCATGTCGAAGAAGGCGTCCCGGAAGTCGGCGGCCCGTGCGGCATCGCTGGAGCGGCGGAGTGCGTCCCGCAGCTCGACCTCGCGCAGTCGTGCGCGCCGCCGTTCGCGTGTGAGAGCGGCGGTGGCGGCGAGCGCGGCGAGGGCGAGGGCGGCGGCGAGGGCCAGGAGGGAGAGGAACGTCATGGCCGGGTGCTCACGTGGCGGCGGCCGTGGCCGGGTCGGTCATGGCGGCGTCCTCGGCGCGAGCCACGCGCCGTCCCTCGTCAACGTCCACGCGCCGGAGCAGGACGATCCCGACGATGAACAGGCCGATGATGGAGAGGATGCCGACGCGAGAGGAGCCGGTGAGCTGGGTGGCCACGCCCCAGATCACGGGCCCGAGGATCCCCGCCATCTTGTCGAAGACGCTGAAGAAGGCGAAGAACTCGGAAGACTTGGCTCTGGGGATCATGGAGGCGAAGAGTCCGCGGCTGAGCGACTGGGCACCCCCCTGCACCATGCCCACGGCGAAGGCGAGCGCGAAGAAGTGCCAGGTCTTGGTGACGAAATAGCCGAAGATGGAGATTCCGGTGTAGACGGCAAGGGCCAGAATGATCCCGTTCTTGGTGCCGATGCGATCGGCCAGGGCGCCGAACGCGAACGTGAACGGGACGCCCACGAACTGGACCAGGAGGAGCGCGCCGATGAGGGCGCCGTTGGGCAGGCCGATCTGACTGCCGTATGCGGTGGCCATCTTGATGATGGTGCCGATCCCGTCACTGTAGAAGAAGAAGGCGACGAGGAGCAGCGCCAGCTGCCGGTACTGCCGCAGCTCGCCCACGGTCTCCGTCAGCCGGCGGAAGCCGATCCGCACCGGGTTGGGCCGCGCCCCGGCACGCCCGACCTCCCCGGGCTCGACCCGCCGGGGTGGCTCGGGCACGTTCCGCAGCACGGGGATGGAGAAGAGGAGCCACCACGCCGCCACGGTCGCGAACGCGGCGCGGGATGCGGCGGCGGCATCGGCGAGGCCGAACAGCTCCGGGTGGGTGAGCATGACGGCGTTCAGGACCAGCAGCAGCCCGCCGCCCACGTAGCCCATGGCCCAGCCGCCGGTGGTGACCCGATCCATCTCCCGGTCGGACGCGATGTGCGGGAGGAGGGAGTCGTAGAAGACAATGGAGCCGGTGAACCCGATGTTCCCGAAGATGTAGAGCGTCGAGGCGCGCACCCACTGCCCCGGACCCACGAACGCGAGCCCGAACGTGGCGACCACGCCCAGGAGCATGAAGCCGGCCAGGAACCGCTTCTTCGCGCCCATGTAGTCGGCCATGGCGCCGAGGACGGGGGAGATCAGCGCGATGATGGCCAGCGCCGTGGCGGCCGTGTAGGCCCAGTAGGCCGCCGCCACGACTCCCGGCAGCGTGTTGCCGGCCACCTGCAGGTAGTAGATCGGCAGCACTGCGGCCATGACGGTGGTGGCGAACGCGGAGTTCGCCCAGTCGTACATGGCCCAGCTGCGCAGCTCCCGCCGGTGCAGCCCCAGGGCGCGCAGCACGCCCCCGCTCTCCTGCCCCGTGGACGGCGACTTCGGCCCCGTCGGACGATCCGCGCTCACGCGCTCACGCGTCACCGCGGGGATAGCCCCTGCGCCCGAGCAGGGCCGCGAGCTCGACGAACCGCTCGGGCGACAGCCCTTCCGGTCGCGTCTCCGGCTCCACGCCCACTTCCCGCAGCACCGCCTCGGCGGCTGCCGCGTCCATCTCGTAGCCCCGGGCAGTGCGCAGGATCTTCTGCAGCTGCTTGCGACGCAGCCCGAACGCGGCGCGCGTCAGCGAACGCAACGCGCCACCCTGCCCGACCGCCGCGGGCTCCTCGCGAGGCCAGAGCCGGAGGACGGTGGAGTCCACGTTCGGCACGGGCCGGAAGGCGCCGCGGCCCACGCCGAACAGACGCTCCACCTCCGTCTGCGCGCGGACCCCCACGCTCAATGCGCCGTACGCCCGCGTCCCCGGAGCGGCCACGATCCGATCCGCCACTTCCTTCTGCACCATGAGGACGATCCGCTCCGGCCGGGGTTTCCATTCCAGGATCCGGAAGAGGATGGGGGACGTGATGTTGTACGGGATGTTCCCGACCACCTTGTACGGCGCGGCGTCGACCACCGGCCGCGGGTCCCATTCCAGGACGTCGCGGTGAACGATGGTGACGCCGGGATCGTCGTGATACTGCGCCGCGAGCCCCGCGGCCAGCTCGTCGTCCAGCTCCACGGCCACCACGCGTCCTGCGGCGGGGACCAGGCGCTCCGTGAGCGCACCCCGCCCCGGGCCGATCTCCACCACCAGGTCGTCCGGACCCGGATCGAGCGCGGCCACGATCTTCTGCTGGAGGTTGGGATCGACCAGGAAGTTCTGTCCCAGGGACTTCTTGGCGCGCACGGGCGCGTCAGCTCCGGACCAGCACCGCGGTCCGGTCGTCGGGCGGGATGTCGACCCGACCGCCCGTGGCCCGCTCGAACACCTTGTCGAGGATCTCCTCGGGCTCGAGGCGTCGCAGCCCGACCACTTCCGCGAGGAGCGCCTGCTCACCACTGATCCCGGACTCCCCCGAGAACGCGTCGGACAGCCCGTCCGTGAACAGGACCAGCATGTCATCCCCGTTCCACGGCAGTCGGTCCTCGCCGTACTCCGGCAGCGTGGACGTGCCCAGCGGTGGACTGGTGGCCCCGAGGCGCTTCACGCTGCCGTCGCCCCGGACCACGAACGCATGCGGGTGCCCGGCGTTGCTGAACACCACCTCTCCGCGCCCTGGATCGACCACTGCGAAGAGGATGGTGAGGTACATCTCCGTGGTCTCCAGCTCATCGATCAGCGCCTGGTGGACCCGGCGCAGCGCTTCGCCTGGCGTGCTGGACTCCTGGGCGTAAATGGCGATGGCGCTCATGGTCAGCGCCATGATGAGCGCGGCGGAGAACCCGTGGCTGGACACATCCCCGATGACGACGCCCAGGCGCCCGCCGGACATCTCGAACAGGTGGTACAGGTCGCCGCCCACGGATTCCGCCGGTGCGCAGCGCGCCGCCACGCGGGCCGTCTTCGCGAACTGGTGCGCATCGGGGAGCAGCTTGAGCTGGAGGTCGTGGGCCAGCTCGAGCTCCCGCTCGAAGCGCTCGCGACGCAGGCTCTCGCGCACGATCCGCTGCGTCTCCAGCGCGGCGCCCACCTGGCTGGCGATGGCGGTGAGCAGCCGGAGGTCGCCCGCGCTGAAGCGGACATCCGTGCGGCGGCCGACGAGCGTCACCACGCCCAGGGTGCGGCTCCCGCCGTCGGGCGGCGTGAAGTTCACCGGCACCGACAGGTACGGCTCCTCGCCATGGGGCCGCGGCTCGCGCATGGTGCCACGCGGAAGGCGGTCACCCCGTTCCAGGTTGATCGACTGCCGCTCGCGGAACACGCGGGCAGTCACGGAGCGCTTGTCGTTGATGTCGATGGGGCCCTTCATCCCCTCGTCGCCCACCGCGGCCGTGAGCGTGAGGCGCGTATGGCCGCGGTCCACTACCCAGAGCGCTGCCCGGCGGGCGCCCATGACGTCCGCCACCTCCTCCAGGATGCGCGTGGTCGCTTCCTGCATGGACAGGAAGGAGGCCAGGATCTCGGAGATGGTGTACAGGAGGTTGATCTCCTCGTAGCGGTCGCTCAGCTCACGGGCGGCCGAGCGGGCCTCCGCTTCCTGGTTCAGGCTCTGCTCCAGCGCCGCGAGCACGAAATCCACGTCCCCCTCGGCGCCGGGCCCGACCACCTCCAGCTCGTAGTCCCGCCCGTCCACGCGCAGCGGCGTGCGCGTGGCGGTGGAAGGCGCGAGCTGCGTCCCCTCGCCCTCGCCCTCGGGATAGACGCGGAGCCATTCGCCAGCATCGAGCCGCCACAACCGGGCGACCGTACGGGGGTGCCCGCGCGCGTAGCGATCGAGCAGGTCGAACGTGGCGGCCGGGAGCCGGCGGGCGTCGGCCCGCAGGGTCCCGGTCACGCGCGCAGCTCCTGCTCGGGCCCCACCGGGTCGGCTTCGAGCACCATCTCGATGGAATTGCCCTGATCGTTGAACTCGACACGGTCCATGAGCTGCCGTATGAGGAAGACGCCCCGCCCACGGGCGCGCATCCGGTTGTGAGGGAGGGTGGGGTCCGGGAGCGTTTCCGGGTCGAAGCCGGTGCCCTCGTCGGTGACGCGGACGCGCACCACGCGCTCGGTGCACCAGCACTCCAGGACCACCCGCTTCGCGGGGTCCCGCGAGTTGCCGTACAGCATGGCGTTGGCCAGCGCCTCGGTCACGCCGACCCGGAGATTCAGCCGCAACCTCGATTCGTCGAAGCCGGCGGCCCGGCAGCGATCGAGCAGGTACTCTATGCTTCGCTCGATCGCCCCCAGGTCGTTCGGGAGCTCGAGGATGTGTCGGTCATCCATCCGCCCACCTCGTGTGCGCCGCAAGTCGGGGAAACCGCATCCATAGGATAACCGGCGTCCCGACGGCGAGGTAGGTCAGAACGATTCGAGCGCTTCCTCGCGGCTGTTCGTGATGTGGAACAGCGTGTCCAGCTTCGTCAGCTCGAACAGCGTCCGGAGATCCTCGTTGAGGTTGGCCAGCCGGAGCTCGCCACCCTGCTCGCGGATCTTCTTCGACAGGCTCACGAGGACACCCAGCCCCGAGGAGTCGATGTAGCCGGTGCGGTCGAAATCGATCAGGAACTTCCGCTCTCCCTCCTCGAGCTCGTCCAGCACCTTCTGCTTCAGCTCCTGTCGGTTTCCGACGATCAGCTGTCCCTCCACATCCAGGACGGTCACATCGTCCTGCCTGGTCACCTCGAAGCCCATGCTCCCTCCGTTTTGGTGCGTTTCGGAACGGCCCCCGGGTGGGGCAAGAAAAGTGCCTTCTCAGCCGGAGGCCTGCAACGCCGTGATCCCGGCCACGGCCACGATGTCACCTGCGGACGCCCCTCGCGAGAGGTCGTTGCACGGCTTCGCGAGCCCCTGGAGCACGGGGCCGATCGCCTCCGCGCCAGCCAGCCGCTGTACCAGCTTGTAGGCCATGTTCCCGGCATCCAGGTCCGGGAACACCAGCACGTTGGCTCTCCCGGCCACGGGCGAGTCCGGCGCCTTGCCGGCCGCAATGGCCGGGATCAGCGCCGCGTCCACCTGCAGCTCGCCGTCCGCCAGCACGTCCGGCTCCGCTTCCCGGAAGAGCGCGAACGCCTCGCGCACCTTGTCGACCCGCGCGTGCTCGGCGCTGCCGCGGGTGGAAAACGAGAGGAATGCGACGATGGGCTCGTCCCCCACGATCTTCCGCCTCGCTTCCACCGACGCCCGCGCGATGTCCGCGAGCTGACGGGCGTCGGGGTCAGGCACCACGGCGCCGTCGGTGAAGGAGAGCACCACTTCCTCCGTCGCATCCTTTCGGAACGGGCGGCAGACCATGTAGAACGTGGACGAGACGATGGAGATGCCCGGCCGCAGGCCAACGCAGCGGATGGCGGCCCGGATCACGTCGCCCGTGGGGTGGTCGGCGCCGGCGACGGAGCCGTCCGCCTCCCCTTCCCGCACCATCATGGCTCCGAAGATCAGCGGGTCCCGCGCCCATTGCAGCGCGTCGGCCTCCGTCAGGCCGCGGTCCTTCCGCAGCTCCATCAGCCGCTCCACGTAGGCGGGGTAGCGCGCGTCCGCGCCCGGGTCACGAAGCTCGAAAGCATCCGGGTCCGCACCCCGCTCGGACAGGCCCCGCCGCATCTGCTCGAGCGGGCCGAGGATGATCGGCCGTACGCGCTCCTGCGCGCGCAGCTCGATGGCCGCTTCCAGCGTCCGGGGATCATGACCTTCCGGCAGGACGATGCGGCGGTCGGCCGCCTTCGCCCGCTCCGCGATTCTATCCAGGAATCCGCTCATTGCGATCTCAGCTTCTCTATCAGGCGCTCCCGGACCACCGGGGCCACGAACTGACTCACATCCCCGCCCAGGCTGGCGATCTCGCGCACCAGCGAGGCGGACAGAAAGGAGTAGCGGGCGTCGGGGGCCAGGAACAGGGTTTCGATCTCGGGATCCAGGTCCCGGTTCATCAACGCCATCTGGAACTCGTACTCGAAATCGGACACGGCCCGAAGGCCGCGCACGATGAGGCTCACGCCCCGTTCCCTGGCGAAGTCCACCAGCAGGCCGCTGAACGCGGCCGTCTCCACACGCGTCTCGTCTGCGAAGACCTCGTTGATGAGCGCCACGCGCTCATCAACGGTGAACAGCCCCGTCTTGGGCTGCGTGGCCCGGTGCCCCACCGCCACGATCACCCGGTTGCAGAAGCGAAGGCTCCTGCGCACGATGTCCGCGTGCCCGTGGGTGATCGGGTCGAAGGAGCCCGGATAGATGGCCGTGGCGCAACCAGTGGAGTCGCTCATTCGCCGGCTCGGTAACGGGTGATCAGGGTATCGCCGTAGCGCCGCGTGTCCGCGTTCCCGTCGTCCGGGAGCGGGTCGGCCACGCCGTGCTCGATCCATAGAAAGTCCGCGAACGGGCGTCGCAGGAAAAGGTCGGCGAGGGCGCGGGCCTCACCGGAGCCGTACGGCGGGTCGGCCAGCACGATGTCGAACGCGCCCGCCTCCAGTCGCTCCGCGAACCCGATGGCATCGCCGCGCACCACGTCCGTCATGGCCCCGGCGTCCAGCTTCGCGATGTTGGCGCGCAGCGTTCGGAGCGCGGGCCCGGACCTCTCGACGAAAGTGGCGGAGCGAGCCCCGCGCGAGAGCGCTTCCAGCCCCAGTCCGCCAGAGCCGGCGAACAGGTCGAGCACGCGGGCATCGGCAAGGACCGGCTGGACCATGTTCATCCACGCCTCCCGTACCCGGTCCCGGGTGGGGCGCGTCCGGTCGCCCGGCGGCGCCTGGATGGGGTGGCCACGCCAGCGCCCCGCGATGATGCGCATCAGCCGGCGGGCCTGAGGTCGACCACGCGTGCCTGCAGCCGCCGCCGCCCGTTCCAGCTGTCCTCCTGGAGCTGCGCCGCCACATCCATCGGCTCGCCGGATGCCGCCAGCGGGCCGTGGCTGGCCGCCATCCGGAAGGCGATGCCGGCCAGCGCCGCGGACCCGTCCACAAGACGGAGCTTGAGGTGCAGCCCTTCCGCCCCCACCGCCTTCACGTCCGCCGCCCTGATCCCGCGGAACGCGAACACGGGGGTCGGGTTGCCCGCGCCGAACGGCCCCGCGTGAGCCAGGTAACGGACCAGCTCGGGTGTGACATCCGACAGTCGGAGCTCCAGGTCCACTCGCAGCTCCGGCACGGGCGCGTCGGGCAGGCGCCGCCGGCATTCCGCCTCGAACGCCTCCCGGAAGGCGCCGATCCGCTCCGGCCGGATGTCGAAGCCGGCCGCGGCCGCGTGCCCGCCGAACCGCTCCAGGTGCTCACCGCACGACCGCACGGCGTCCAGAAGGTGGAAGCCGGGGATGGAGCGCGCGCTCCCCCGGGCGAGGCCGCCGTCGCCGGGAACGGCAATCAGGATCGTCGGCCGGTGATAGAGCTCCACCAGCCTCGATGCCACGATGCCGATCACGCCCGCGTGCCAGCCGCCGCCATCCAGCACGATGGACCGGTCGCGGTCGGGATCGTAGAGCCCGTCCAGCCGCTCCCGCGCCTGTGCGACCAGGGCCCTGTCCATGGACTGCCGGCGCGCGTTGGCCGACTCCAGCGCCTCCGCCAGCCTGCCCGCGCCGCTCCCGTCCGAGAGGAGCAGCTCCAGTCCCGTGGCCGCATCCTCGAGCCGCCCGATCGCGTTCAGGCGGGGACCCAGCCCGTGACTCAGGTGCCCCGCCGTGAGCGCTCTCTCCCGCAGCCCCGCCACCTCCACCAGCGCTCGCAGACCCGGGCTCCGCGTCTGTTCCAGAACCCGCAGCCCGAACCGCGTCATCACACGGTTCTCCCCCGTCAGCGGCATCACGTCCGCCACCGTGGCCAGCGCCACCAGGTCGAGGAAATGATGGATTTCAGGGTCGGGAACGCCGTACGTCCGCGCCAGAGCCAGCCCCACCTTGAAGGCCACCCCCGTGCCGGACAGGTGCGGGTTCGCGTATTCCGAATCCGCGCGCCGCGGGTTCACCACCGCCACGGCCGCCGGCAATGTCTCAGCCGGCGTGTGATGGTCCGTGACGATCACGTCCATCCCCGCCCGCCCCGCCGCTTCCACCGCATCGTGCGCCACGGTCCCGCAGTCGCCCGTCAGGATCAGCCGCGCGTCGGATTCAACCGCCCGCCGCACCCCCGCCGGGCCGAGGTCGTAGCCGTCCCGGGTCCGGTGCGGAACGAAGGGGACCACACGCGCGCCGAGACGCCGGAGCACCTGCGTGTACAGCGCCGCGGCGCACATGCCGTCGACATCGTAATCGCCGTGAACCAGGATCGTCTCGTGGCGGTCGATGGCGTCGCGGATCCGCTGGACTGCCGCGGCCACGTCCACCAGCGTGGCGGGGTCGTGGAGCTCGTCGAGGGAGGGGCGGAGGAAGGCCCGTGCGGCCGCGGGGTCGGCATGGCCGCGCGCCACCAGGAGGCGGCACAGGGGCTCGGGCAGGTGGAGATCCGCGGCGAGGCGGGTGGCGGCGACCGCGGCGCCAGCGGCCGGGGCACCGTCCAGGCGCCAGCGACGGGCGAGCGACGGGACCGTGGTCATGGGCGAAAGGGCCGGTGCTCGCCGGCCATCCGGGGGATCAGTCCTCGGCGTAAAGGATCACGCCGCACGCCTCGCAGCGGTGGAGCGTCTCGGCGCGCCGAATCTCGTTCCGCTCCTGCAGTGGGACGAGGCTGAAGCAGTGGCCGCACGCACCATCGGGCGTCAGCCGCGCCAGCGCCACCGTGGTCTTGCCACCGCGGATCCGCTCGTACAGGCGGGCGACGTTGCCGTTCATGCGAAGCAGCTTGTTCTCACGCTGCTGCTCCAGCACCTCGAGCTGCTCCCGGGCCGCGTCCCGGCCTTCCAGCAGCTCCTGGCGACGAGGCGCGGCCTCCGCACGCGTCGCGTCCAGCTTCTTCTCCAGCTCGTCCAGCTTCAGCTCCGTGCGCCGCACCTGGTCCATCGCGTTCAGGGCGTCGTTCTCGTCCGCTTCGATCGCTCCACGGATCAGGTCCAGCTCCGCCCTGGCCGCGGCCTCTTCCCGCGCGTTGCGCACCCGATCCAGGTGGCTCTCGTACTTCTTCAGCTGGGCGTCCTTGTCCTCCGCACCACGCTCCAGCCGCCTCGCCTCCGCCTTCAGGTCGTCCAGCCGCTTCCGCAACGACGCCACTTCCTGCTCCGCCGCCACCACTGGCGCCTCCAGCGCCTCCAGCTCGGGCTCGAAGCGCTGCACCTGCTCGCGCGCTTCCTCCATCTTGAGGTCCAGCTCCTGCAACTCCAGCAGTGCCCGGTACGTCTCCTCCATTCTCCTCCTCTTTCGTGTATGACCGCGTTCCGGACCGTCAGCCGCCCCGCCGCCAGCGGTTCGACGATTTCGCGCCCAGGGACCGGATCTCGGCCGCCTTCTCGCTCAGCTTCTTCTTCAGCGCGGCCTTCTCCGCCAGCAACGCCCCCTGCTCCTCTCCGTCCGCCCGCGTGATCCGCTCCTGCAGCTCTTCCAGCCGGCGCAGCTGCGGCAGCAGCAGCAGCTCCTCGACCGCATCCCCGAACGCCTGGTCCGGATCCGTCCACTCCGTTCGGTCCGCCAGCAGCCGGTCCAGCAGAGACCGCGCTTCCCCGCTCGCCGTGAGCTCCGACAGATCCCGCTTGCCGGCAGCCGCGTTCCGGAGCAGCGCCTCGAACAGCTCGCGGTTCACCGCACTCCGGAACACGTCCGCCGTCAGCACGTCCACCACCTGCTCCAGTCGCTGCGGATCCCTGACCAGCAGCTGCAGCAGCAGCCGTTCCGCCCCATCGCGGACGGGGGCCGGCGCCCGCGTCTCCGCTCGCTGCGCCGCCGCCCGCCGCGGCGACGGGGAGGTGGCGTGGATCTCCCGCTCCAGCGTCTCCCTGCGCACCCCGGTCCGCTTCTCCACCCGGTCCAGGTAGATGTCGCGCAGCGTCGCATCCCGGGCGGCCCGCAGCGTGGGCAGAAGTCCGTCCAGCGCTTTCCGGACGCCGTCCACGTCCTCGAAGTAGCCCCGCTCCTCCAGGATCTGGAACTTCCGCTCCAGCAGGTCCACGGCGCCGTCCACGAACGGCGCGAGCGCCGCCGCGCCACCCTGCCGGACCACGGAGTCCGGGTCCTCGCCGGGCGGCAGCGTCACCACCATCGGGTGGCCGCCGGCGCGCAGCACCTCGTCGCCCGCCCGGAACGTGGCCCGGAGGCCGGCCGGGTCGCTGTCGTACAGCATCAGCACCTGGCTGGCGTAGCGGGTGACCAGCTGCGCCTGCTCCGGCGTCATGGCCGTGCCCAGCGTGGCCAGCACGTTCTCAACTCCCCGCACAGCCAGCGAAACGTAGTCCATGTATCCTTCCACGACCAGTGCCGCCGACTCCCGCCGGATCGCGGATTTCGACCAGTAGACGCCGTACAGCTCACGCCCCTTGTGATACAACGGCGTCTCGGGTGAGTTCAGGTACTTCGGTCCCGGCGCATCACCGCCCAGGACGCGGCCGCCGAACGCGATCACGCGGCCGCGCACATCGGTGATGGGGAAGATGAGACGATCGCGCAGGCGGTCGTACGGCTCGGGGCTCCGCTCGCTCCGCTTCACCAGCCCGGCGGTCTCCAGCAGCTCGTCGTCGAAGCCGTGATGCGACGCCGCTTCACGGAGGGCGCGCCAGTCATCGGGCGCGTAGCCGAGCAGGAACCGCTCGGCCGCTTCCGTGCCGATCCCCCGCTGCTCCAGGTACCGCCTTGCCTTCTCGCCGACGTGCTCGTCTTCGAGCTGACGCCGGTAGAAGTCCGCGGCGTAGGCCACCACTTCCCGGTACATCCGGAGCGGGTCGTCCTCGGTTCGGCTCTCGGTGCGCGGGATCTCCACGCCCTCCCGCGCGGCCAGCTTCTCCACCGCCTCGTTGAAGCTCAGCCCGGCGTGCTTCATGAGGAAGGAGAAGACATCCCCGGCCTCGCCGCAGCCGAAGCACTTGTAGAATCCCTTGGCCGGCACCACGTAGAACGACGGCGTCTTCTCGTTGTGGAACGGGCAGAGCGCCTTGAAGTCCTTTCCCGCCCGCTTCAGCGAGACGTACTCGCCGATCACTTCGACGATGTCCGCGCGATCGCGGACCTCTTCCACCACCTGGTCGGGGATCATTCCAGCTCCGCCACGGTGACGCCGCTCCCGCCCTCGCCGATCCCGCCGGCGCGGTAGGACGCCACCCGGGGGTCGGTGGCCAGCAGCTCGGCGACGACCTGGCGCAGCACGCCGGTGCCCTTCCCGTGCACGATCCGGAGGCTCGGCAGCCCCGCCTGGATGGCCGCGTCCAGCGCTGGCTGGAGCGTCCCCGCCACTTCCTCCGCCCGCAGCCCCAGCAGGTGGACTTCCGGCGACGCGTTCACTGTCGGACCACTCCACGCGCCACCCCGCGCCGATGGGGCCGATCCAGCGGCCGGGCGCTTCCGTGAGCCTCTGCCCGATCCGGACCGCTGCGCCGACCCGGGCTGCCGCCCCGACTCCGGAGCCGGCTCGAGGTCCGTGATCCGCAGGTCGACCCGCAGGCCGCCCGTTTCCACGGTGGCGCGTCCGTCCCGGACTTCCAGCACCGTCCCCGTGGCACCGGTGGCCGCGATCCGGACCGGGTCGCCGGGCTCGAGCGCTTCGGCCAGCTCCGGGTCACCGCCCGCACCGCCCCCACCGCCCTCCCGCCGCGGGCGCTTCGCCGGCGCCTTCTCCGCCTGTCGGGTCGCCGCCTGCTCCACGCGCCGGCGCGCCGCGGTGGCGGCCTCCTCGAACGCTTCGCGGTCCGCCCCCGCTTCCACGGCGCGGCGCAGCTCCTCCACGGCGGCCTCGACCTCCTGCCGGGCGTTCATCAGGAGGTCGCGCGCCTGCTGTCGGGCGCGCCGCTCCGCGTCCGCCTCACGCCGCCGGACCTCGCGGGCGCGGGCTTCCATCTCCTCGCGGAGCGTGTCGGCGTCCGATCGGGCCGCCTCCGCCTCCGCCCGCTCCCGCTCGGCGCTGGCCACGGCCTCGGCCAGCTCGCCCTCCTTGGTCTCCAGTTCCGCGAGCAGCTGCGTGACGTCGCGCTCCCCGCGCGGCAGGAGCGCTTCCGCCCGCCCGAGCAGCGAGTCACGGAACCCGAGCCGGCGAGCGATGGCCAGCCCGTAGCTGCGGCCGGGGATCCCCTTGAGCAGACGGTACGTGGGCTCCAGCCTCTCGGCATCGAACTGGAGCGACGCATTGACCACGCCCGTTTCCTCGCCCGCCAGCACCTTGAGCTGCCCAAGGTGCGACGTGGCCACGGTCATGGTCCCTCGCCGCGTCAGCTCCACCAGGATGGCGCGGGCGAGCGCTGCGCCTTCCTGCGGGTCGGTGCCGCTCCCGATCTCGTCGATCAGGACCAGGGATCGGTGCGTGGCCTCGGCCACGATCTCCCGCAGATTGGAGAGGTGGGCGGAGAACGTGGAGAGGCTGGCCTCGATGGACTGCTCGTCGCCGATGTCGGCGAAAACGTCGCCGAAGACGGGCAGCCGCGTCCCTTTCGCCACCGGGGGCACAATGCCCGCCTGCGCCATCAGGCTGAGCAGGCCGATGCCCTTCAGCAGCACTGTCTTCCCGCCCGTGTTCGGCCCCGAGACCACGAGCGTGCGCTCCCCCGGGTCGAGCCGGAGATCGAACGGCACCACGTTCCGGTCCGACTCCGCCAGCAGCGGGTGGCGGGCCGCCACCACTTCGTACGCTTCCGCGTCATCGGACAGCTCGGGCGGTTCCGCCGCGTGCTCCAGCGCGTACCGGGCGCGGGCGAACAGGGAGTCGAAAGCGACGAGGGCGTCGAGGCTGTCCCGCAGCGCGCCGGCGTGGGGGCGGAGCCCCTCGGTCAGCTCTTCCAGGATCCGCTGCACTTCGCGCGCTTCCGCCAGCTCCAGCTCGCGCACGCGGTTCATCAGCTCCAGCGCCATTGGCGGCTCGATGAAGAGCGTGCTCCCCGTGGCGGACTCGTCGTGAACGATGCCGCCCACGCGCGCGCGCCCCTCTCGCCGGACGGGGACCACGTAGCGGCCTTCCCGCACGGTGACGGAAGCATCCTCGACGCGGTACGACTCCGGCAGTCCGGCCGCGAACCGCTCGAGGCGCGCGACGATGCTGCTCCGCTGCGCGCGCAGCTCACGGCGGGTGCGGGCGAGGACGGGCGAGGCGTCGTCGCGGACGTCGCCCGCGTCGTCGATGGCGCGGTCGACGACTCGGGCCTCCCCCTCCAGGTCCGCCATCCGTTCCCGCAGGTCACGCAGTGCCGGCAGCTCCTCCGTGTGCCGCCCCAGCGCCTGGCGCGTCTGCCGGCTGGCGCGCATGAGGCGGACGCACTCGAGCAGCGTCCGACCCTCCCAGACGGAGCCGCGCTTGGACAGGCGGATCAGCTCCTGGCGCAGGTCGGGGATCCCGGGCACGGCCCACCCCTCCGTGCGCTGGACGAACGACATCATGGCGTGCACACGCCCCAGCTCCGCCTCCACCCATGCCCGGGCGTCCGTGGGCTCGAGGGCGCGTACGGCCTCCGCCCCCAGGTCGCTGGTGGCCCGGCGCGCCACGATGTCCAGTGCGGCGGGGAGCTGCAGAACGCGGAAGGCGTGTCGGTTCAAAGCTCCTCGCGCACGATCCGACTCGCTTCCTTGCCATCGAAGCGGCCCTTGATACGGGGCATGAGCGCCCCCATCACCGCGCCCAGCTCCGTCGCCCCACCCTCGATCAGCTCGCGCACCATTGCGCGCACTTCCGCTTCCGACAGCCGCGCGGGCATGTACGCGCGCAGCATGGTGGCCTCGTGCTCCTCCTTCTCCGCCAGCGCGTCCCGCTCCGCCGACCGCATCTGCGCCGCCGACTCCCTGCGCTGCTTGATGGCCCGCGCCACGACCTCGATGACGTCCTCATCGGCCAGGTCGCGGCCCAGCTCGATCTCCCGATTGCGGACCTCGGACAGCGTGGTGGTCAGCAACAGGATCCTCGGCCGGTCCTGCGAGCGCCGCGCCTCGTTCAGGTCGGCACGCAGCCGCTCCTTCAATGTGCCATCCATTCTGTCCCACTCCTCTCGGTGCTCGACGCGTCCAGCCATTCCAGCGCCCCGGGCTCCCCTTCATCATGGGAGCCCCGGCACCCGGAGGGCCACCATGAACGATTCCCTGCTCGACGACGCCGCCCGCGAGATCTTCGCGGCGCCCCACCCCGCCACGCCGCTACCGGACCTCGCTCGCCGCCTCGGCCGCACCGGCCGGGCCGAGATGACCGACCTCGAGCAGCGGCTCCGCGGCGATCCGCGCTTCCTCGTGCTCGCTCCGCCTCCCCTCCTCCAGCTCGACGGCGAGAACCGGCGGGTCTACGACGCGGCGCTGGAGGCCGCCGGGTTCCGGTCGGCCGCGCTGATCGTCGCCGCGCCCGACGCGGCCTACCAGCTCGACGACACCCGCCCTCGTGCAGCGGCTCGCGACGGCACCGGTCACGATGCCGCGGCTCGTGGCGGCGCCGCCCCGGCCGACATCCCCGCGCTCCTGCGCACCACCATCCGGGACGTGCTTGCGGCTCACCCGTCCTTCGGCCTGGCCGCGGCCGGAGCGCGCAGCTACGGCGCGCTGGCGCCGGCCATCACTGCGCTGCCTTCAGCAGCGCCGACCACCACTCCCCCTCCACGTCTTCCCGGACCACGTCCAGCGCCGCTTCCGCCGCGGCCGCGCGGACACCGGCCGCCTCGGACTCCAGGATCCCGGCCAGAATCAGCCGGCCGCCCGGCGCCAGTGCATCCCGGAACGACGGCAGGAGGGGGACGAGGACCCCGCTGAGCACGTTCGCGGCGATGACGTGGAAGCCGTCGCCCCGATGCGCAGCCAGGTAGGCGTCGTCCACCGCCGCGTGCACCAGGTCGATGTCGCCGGCCACGCCGTTGCGCTCCAGGTTCTCCTGGGCCGTTCCCAGCGAGCCCGCATCGGATTCCACGGCGAGCACCCGCTGCGCGCCCAGGCGGACGGCGGCGATGGAGAGGATGCCCGTGCCTGCGCCCACGTCCAGCACGCGGTCTCCGGCAGCCACGGCGCTCTCCAGCAGGCGCAGCGCTCCCCGGGTGCTGGCGTGCTCCCCCGTCCCGAAGGCCGACGCGGGGTCGACCACGATGACGATGCCCGCTCCTTCCGCGGCCACGGGGTTCCACGGCTGCGTCACGGTGATCCGGTCGCCCACGCGGCGCGGGGCGAGCCCCTCCTTCCAGCGCCGGCTCCAGTCCTCGTCGTCCTGCCAGCGCCAGAGCATCTCCAGCTCGGTCCCCGCAAGGGCGCGGACGTGATCCGCGGCGCCGGAAAGGAACCCGTCCACATCCTCGGGCTCCGGGACGTAGGTGGTGAGGAGGTCCAGCTCCTGCTCCACCGCGCTTCCCCCCAATGCGACGAGCCCCCCGGCGAGCTCGTCCACCAGCTCCACCGAAGGGACCCGAACGGTCAGGACCAGCCAGCGGTCCGGCATCAGGCAGTGAACGCCTGGCGCACCCGGCTCCAGAACCCGCCCGCCTCCCCCGGCTTCTCGACCGATTCGGGGGCCGCGGACTCCACGCTCCGAAGCTCACGGATGAGCTTCTCCTCCTCCGCTCCCGGGTCCTTCGGGATCCAGACCACGATCCGCACCAGCAGGTCTCCATGCCCGGCCGCCTGCAGCCGCGGCAGTCCCTCGCCACGTACCCGGATCATGGTGCCGGACTGGGTGCCCCCGGGAATGTGGATCTCCGTGGACCCCAGCACCGTGGGCACTTCCACGCGGTCTCCCAGCACGGCCTGCGCATACGTCACCGGGAGCTCGTAGTACAGGTCCGCGCCCTCCCGAGCGAAACGGTGGTCCTCCTCCACCTCGATCACCACGTAGACATCGCCCCGGGGGCCATTCCGCCGGCCCGCGCTCCCCTTCCCGCGCAGCGTGATGTAGTCGCCGCTGGAGACGCCCGCAGGAACGTCCACTTCGAGCGTGGTCTCGCCCCGGCTCACGCCCTGACCGCCGCACGCCCCGCACGGCTGCTCCACCACACGCCCCTCGCCGCCACACGTGGGACACGGCGTCACGCTCATGAGCTGCCCGAGCATGGACCGCTGGACCCGGCGCACTTCGCCGGCGCCGCCACACGTCTGGCAGGTCACCGGCTCGGCCCCGCCCTCGGCGCCCGTGCCGCCGCACACCTCGCACGCGTCCAGGACCTGGACCTTCAGCGTCTTCTTCACGCCCTCGGCCACGTCCGCCAGCGTGATCGGCAGCCGGATGCGGGCGTCCGGGCCCTTCTGCGGGCCGCCACGGCGGCCGCTGCGGCGCCCACCGCCGAACAGGTCCTCCAGCCCGAACGCGCCGAAGTCCCGCATGAAGACGTTCAGCGCGTCGGCGAAGTCGAAGCCGGTGAAGCCAGCGCCGCCACCACCACCCTTCAGCCCCGCGTGGCCGAAGCGGTCATACGTGGCCCGCTTCTGCGCGTCGCGCAGGACCTCGTAGGCCTCGGTGGCCTCCTTGAACTTCTCTTCCGCCTCTTTCTCCCCGCCGTTGCGGTCGGGGTGGTACTTCAGGGCGAGCTTCCGGTACGCCTTCTTGATGGCATCCCCGTCGGCACCCCGGTCCACTCCCAGAATCTCGTAGTAGTCTCGCATCCCGTTGCGTTCAGTTCGTCATGTCCGGCGGATCCCGGTCCACCGCCGGGCTGTACAGCTCCGAAACGATCCGGCTCGTGTTGTCCACGATGGTGACCACCTTGTCATACGGCATCCGCGTCGGGCCGATCACTCCGATCACCCCGATCAGCTCGCCCACCTGGTACTCGCAGGTCACCAGGGTGAACCCGCTCAACTCCGGCAGCTGGTTCTCCGTGCCGATGCTGATCTGCAGCCGCCGCTCGTGGTCCCGCGACGCCAGCACCCGGCCCAGAAGGTCCCGCTGCTCCGTCAGTTGAATCAGCTCCCGCAGCTCCCGCCCCGACTCGAACTCCGGCTGGCTCGCCAGCACGCTCGTGTAACCGAGGTGCACTTCCTCGCCCGACAGGTCGAAGAACTCCTCCCCGGACTGCAGGAAGATGTTCAGCAGCTCCGTCGCCGGAGCGTCCGCCGCGGGCGCCGCATCGCGCAGGCGGTCGGGCAGCGTGGCGCGGATGGCCGCCATCGTCTGGCCGGCCAGCCGCTCGTTCAGCACCACGGTCAGTGACAGCAGCGTCTCCCGCGGCACCGACAGCGGCAGGTCCACGTACACCGTTCGCACGATGCCGTTTCGCAGCGTCAGGACCAGGAGCACCTTCTCGGCCGACAGCGCCACCAGCTCCAGCCGCTCCAGCACCACTTCGTCGACGGAGGGCGCGATGGCCAGACCCAGCTCGCCGGTCAGCAGCCCCATGACCTGCGTGGCGCGGCGCACGAGCCGCTCCAGCGGCCCCAGCACTCCACCCTCCAGCTCCTCGCGGAGCTTCCGTGTCTGGGCGGGGCTGAACCGCTTCGGCCGCATCAGCGTGTCCACGTAGAAGCGGTACGCCTGGTCCGTGGGGATCCGGCCGGCCGACGTGTGGGGGTGGAACAGGAATCCCTTGTCCTCCAGGTCGGCCATGGTGTTGCGCACCGTGGCCGGCGAGATGCCCAGATGGAAGCGCTTGGCTACCGTCCGGCTCCCCGCCGGCTCGGCCGTCTCCACGTACGTCCGGATGACTGCATCCAGGACGCGCTGTTCCCGTTCAGTGAGCGCTGCTCCACTCATCGCCAGATCGTTTGGATCATTGGATCGTCACCGCCCCCTACTATGACGCCACCGACGTCCGATCTCAAGCGACGTGCCCCCGCGGCTCATGCGGCCACCCCGTCCAGCTCCACCGCGAGCCGGTCCAGCAGCAGCCATCCCTGCACCGTCAGCCGCACCCTTCCGTCGCTCCGCTCCGCCCAGCCGCGCGCCTCCCACTCCGCCACGCGCGCGGACTGGTCCGTGCCCAGAGCCTCGGCCGCGAGCCCCTCACGCGTCCGGAGCCCCAGCCAGATCGATTCCAGCCGCGCCTCCGCCGGTCCGATGGCCTCCTCGCCCGCCATGGGCGACCGCCCTTCAGCCACCGCCTGTCGGTACGCGTTCCAGTCCCTCTGGTTCCACCAGCGCCGCGCGCCCACGAAAGAGTGCGCGCCATTGCCCAGCCCCAGGTATGCCGAGCCGCGCCAGTACGCGGAATTGTGGCGCGACCACCGCCCCGGCCGCGCGAAATTCGACACCTCGTAGTGCTCGTACCCGGCCGCGCTGATCCGCCGGGCCACGTCCAGGTACTCGTCCCCGTACCGGTCCGGGTCGGGCGCGCTCTCGCGCCCCTCCCGCACCCACCGACCCAGCGGGGTGGTGGGCTCCACGGTCAGGCCGTACACGGAGATGTGCTCCGGCTCCAGGGCGAGGATCGCATCGATGTCCGCGCCGAGATCGCGACCCAGGCGTTCCGGCAACCCGAAGATCAGGTCCAGCCCGATGTTCTCCACCCCCGCGTCCCGGGCAACACGGACCGCGCGGCCGGGGCCGTCCGGTCCGTGCAGCCGCCCCATCCACCGCAGCGTCGGCCCGTGGAACGTCTGCGCCCCGAAGCTCACCCGGTTCACCCCGGCGGCCACCCAGTCCCGGGCCAGCCCGGGCGTGAAGCTTTCCGGGTTCGCTTCGGCCGTGACTTCCGCCCCCGGCTCGAGCACGACGCGCTCGCCCACTCCGTCCAGCAGCCGCCCGAACCCGCCTTCTCCCAGCAGCGACGGCGTTCCGCCCCCGAGATAGAGCGTGCGCAGGCGCAGCGGATCGGCCCAGCCGCGGGCGGCCGCGACCAGGGCCAGCTCCGCGGAGATCGCTTCCGCCCATGCGGAGACCGGCGGCTTCCTCGCCACGGTCACGGCGAAGTCGCAGTAGCTGCACCGACGGGCGCAGAACGGAGCGTGGACGTAGAGGTATTCCGGTGTCACGACACTGGATACCCGCGGCCCGGCCGGCGGTTCAGGCGCGGGTGAAGCGGAGCCCGGGGAGCTGTCGCGCGTGCCCCTGGATCTCGAGCGCCAGAAGCGAAGCCAGTCCCTGCCCCACCTCCAGCCCCAGCTCGGCGGTCAGCTCGTCCACGTGTCGCGGCCCGGACGCCATTCTCCGCCAGAGCGCGAGCCCCAGCCCGGAGAGACCCGGCGGCGCCACGTCCACGTCCGCGCCCGGCGGAGGGAGCGGAAGGCCCAGAAGCGAGAGCACCTCGGCGGCGCTCGTCACGAGCTTCACGCCATCGCGGATCAGCGCGTTCGTGCCCTCGCTGGCGCGGCTGTCCACCGCTCCGGGCACCGCGTAGACCTCGCGCCCCAGGTTCGCGGCGATCCCGACCGTGATGAGCGCGCCACTGCTCGCGGGCGCTTCCACCACGACCACGCCCCGGGCCAGCGCGGCCAGGATGCGGTTCCGGCGGGGAAAATTGTGGGCGGCCGCCGGGGTGCCCGGCAGCTGCTCGGAGAGGAGAAGGCCCTCACGGGCGATCGCCTGCTGGAGATCGGCGTTCTCCCGGGGATACGCCACGTCCAGCCCCGACCCCACGACCCCCACCGTCCGCGCGGGTCCGGCCGCACGGTGCGCCGCCCCGTCGATGCCGCGGGCCAGCCCGCTGATCACGCACACGCCCGACGCAGCGATCCCCGTCGCGATCCGCGCGGCCGCTTCCAGCCCCGTCCTCGTACACGAGCGCGTCCCCACGATGGCCACCAGGGGGCCGTCCAGCAGCTCGAGCCGCCCCAGCGCGAACAGGGGGTAGGGCGGCGCATCGAGCTCGACGAGCGCCCGCGGATACTCGGGCATTCGCGGCGTGAGGACGTGCATGCCCAGCGCCCGGATCGCACCCAGGGAGCGGGCCGCCCACCCCGCCGCGCGCGCCCGCTCCCCCGGCGTGGTCCGGCGCCGCACGTCCGCCGCCAGGCGCTCGAACACTGCCGCGCGCTCCGCGTCCGTGGCGCCTCGGGCGGCCTCCAGCGACGCAGTGATCTGCGCCGCCGCTGCGGCCCGCGCCTTCCGGTCGCCCGGCACCTCCTTCGACCACGCCCGCAACCGGCCGCTCCCCACCCCCGTGAGCGCCAGCGCTTCCAGGAGCGCCCGGAGCTCCAGCTCCCCCGGACGCACGGGCCTCAGGGCCGCCACGGCTCCGGCTCGTCCTCCGCCGCACCCTCCACGCGTGAGCGGAGCTGCCGCCATACGCCTTCCTTCCACTCGTCCACGCCCTCGCCCGTCACGGCCGAAACCACGTAGCCGCCCCACATCCCTTCGGGCACCACCACCTCCGGCCGCTGGTCGGGGCCGAGCAGGTCCGCCTTGGTCAGCACCATGCACGCCGGCTTCTCCGCCAGCGTCTCCGAGTACGCGGCCAGTTCGGCCCGGAGCGTCGCCAGCTCCTCGGCGGGATCCTCGCTGTCGGCGGGGACGAGGAACGCCAGGCAACGCGTCCGCTCGATGTGGCGGAGGAACTGCAGCCCGAGCCCCTTCCCTTCGTGCGCCCCTTCGATGATGCCGGGGATGTCCGCCAGCACGAACGAGCGGCCGGCACCCGGCAGCTCCACCACGCCGAGGTTGGGCTGCAGCGTGGTGAACGGGTAATCGGCCACTTTCGGACGCGCCGCCGACACGCGCGACAGGAGCGTGGACTTCCCTGCGTTCGGCAAGCCCACCAGTCCCACATCGGCAATGAGCTTCAGCTCCAGCCGGATCCGCCGCTCCTCACCCGGCTCCCCGGGCTCCCACTCCCGCGGGGCCCGGTTCGTGGGCGACGCGAACGCCGCGTTCCCCCGGCCGCCCCGACCGCCGCGGGCCACGACCAGCTCGTCACCATCCTCCAGCAGCTCGCCCAGCCGCTCGTCGGTGTCGGCATCCGTGACGTACGTGCCCGGCGGGACGCGAAGGTAGAGGTCCTCGCCGCTCCGCCCCGTCCGGTTCTTGCCCTGGCCGTGCTGCCCCCGGTCCGCCTTGTGGTGCTCCCGGTAGCGGTAGTCCAGCAGTGTGCTCAGCTGCGCGTCCGCGCGCAGGATCACGTCGCCGCCGTGGCCGCCATCGCCGCCCGACGGCCCGCCACGGGGCACGAACGTTTCCCGCCGGAACGCTTCCGCACCGGCGCCGCCGGGGCCGCCATAGACATGGATCGTGACCTGATCGACGAACAGCACTCACTCCTCCTGCATTCGGTTCCAGCGTGCGTACACGCGTTCCCACACCCGCACCGCCTCCCGCGCCCGCTCGTCGCCAATGATGTCGGCGATAGCGTCCAGCGCGGCTTCCAGCTCCGCGGGCGGCACGCCCACGTTCAGGCACCCGCGCAGATGCGAATGCAGCTGACGCCGGGCCTCCGTCCCGCTGAGCAGCATGGCGATGCACAGCTCCCGGACCCGCAGCTCGAGCCCCGGCCGGCCCAGCACCTTGCCGTATCCCTCCGCGACCGCCCACCGGTCCAGGTCCGGGTGGACGCCCGCCATGACTTCGCGCAGCGCTTCGTACTGGTGGCCGTAGACCGCCCGGCACACGCGCTCGCCCCGCGCTTCCCACTCCCCCGGCGCCGCCGCCGGCGTCGGCGCGGGCGGCGGACGACCGGTACGGCGTCGCCACAATCCCAGCGCGTTCAGCGCCGCGGGGTAGCCGAGGAAGAGGTAGCTCTGAAGCAGCACTTCCTCAGCCGCGCTCCCGTCGACCCGGTGCGCCGCGTCCATCGCCTCGGCCTGTGCCACCTCCGATGACGTCAGCGACGCCGCGAGCCGGGCCAGCACCCGGGTGCGCTCATCCATTTCCTCCTCCCATAGTGCTCCCGTCCGCTCCCTCCGGCCATGGCGCATCGGGTCCATCGCCTGCCCGCATGCGTCGCCCCACCCCCAGCCCGATCCCTACCAGCACCAGCGCGCCGCCCACCACGAGCTGTGCGCTCGGCCGCTCGCCGATCCCCGGCAGCCACCACGCCAGCAGCGTGGCGCCGATCGGCTCTCCGAGCAGCGCCAGGTTCGCCACGTAGGCGCGCACGTAGCGCAGCGCGTAATTCGCCCCCGTATGCCCGATCATCATGGGACCGGCCGCCAGCGCCAGAAACACGGCCCAGTCACGCGTCCGATAGCCCGTCACCTGAACGCCCGTGTGCGCCACGACAGCGGTCATCAGGACCAGCGCGGCCGCGCCGTAGACCACGCCGATGTAGCTCCACAGGTCCAGCCGCTGCCGCAGCCGCCGACCGATCACGTAGTACGCCGACACGAACACCGCGCCGGCCACCGCCAGCAGGTCCCCGGTCAGCGGCTCCGGCCCGCCGGCGAAGTCGCCCCAGCCGATCACGGCGGCGCCCGCCACCGCCACGGCGATCCCGACCCACTGTCGCCTCACCGGCCGCTCGCCCAGGAAGAGCACGCTCAGCAGTGCCACGAACACCGGCTGTGTGTTCACGAGCACCACCGAGCTCGCCACCGTGGTGTAGCCGAGCGACGCGATCCAGCTCCAGAAGTGCGCGGCCAGCAGCACCCCCGCCGCGCCACCCGCCAGCCAGTCCCGCCACGCGAGGGCGCGGATGGCGCGACCCCGGTCGCGGACCAGCACCACCAGGGCGATGAAGAGAACGGAGAACGATACGCGCCACGCCGCTACCGCCAGCGGCGGTGCCGTGGTGTAACGAACCAGCGGACCACCCCAGCTCATGGCCAGCACGGCCACGAGCAGAACGAACCCGGGCGCGGGCGCCAGCCCTGCCCGGGTGCGTTCGGGTACGCCCGCGCCCGCCCACTTCTCGGTCATGCGCCGCAATATACCCGGGCGACGTCACCCGGCCAACGAGCGGCGGGCAAATCCAGCCACACCCGCCGGCCCGGGGCGCACCATCTCGGCTTTGCCCCTCAGGGCAGCCGCAGCAGCGCCGCCGCGCTCCGCACGGCCAGCTCACCGCCCACCACCAGGAAGACGAGCCCGAACACGATCCGCAGCGCGTTCGTCCCCAGCTTCTCGTTCACCACGGCGCCCGCCCCGACAGCCGCGACGGACCCCACCAGGATCGGAAGTGCGGCGCCCCAGTCCACGTACCCCAGCGTGGCGGACGGGAGGGCCGCGGAGCCGACATCCGCCGTCGCGTACCCGACCACCCCCGCCGCCGCGGTGAAGAGGATCACCGCCATGGACGTGGCCGCCACGCGCGGAAGATCGAGGCGCATGAGGTAGACCAGCACGGGGATGGCGACGATCCCCCCGCCCACGCCCAGCAGCGCCGAGAGGACGCCCACGCCCACGCCACCCAGCGCGGCCAGCAGCGGCCGGGGCGGCCCGTCGCCCCCAGGAGCGCCGGCCCCGTCCGGAGCCGTCGGGGAGCGACGCAGCAGACGCACGCCGGATACGAGGAGCACCGCGGCGAACGCGAGCTTGAGCGCCTCCTGGGGGAGCAGCGGCGCGACCCGGCTCGCGGCCAGCGCGGCGCCGATGGACACGACGGCGATGGGGAGCGCCGCACTCCACGCCACGGCCCGCCTCCGCTGGTACGTCCACGTCCCCACGAGCGCGGTCGGCACGATGACGAGCAGGCTCGTGGCATGGGCCACGACGGCCTGGAGCTCCGGCGCCACGGCCGTGCCACTCCAGCCCGGGTGACCATAGACGAAATAGAGGAGGGGCACCGTGAGCACCCCTCCTCCGATTCCGACCAGCCCCGATACGAACCCGACCGCCAGTCCCGCGGCGGCCAGCGTCAGCCAGACCGGGAGGCTCAAGGCCGCGTCAGCGCATGCCTGCGTGCGGATCCGATGCGGGCGTGGCCTCCGTGCCGAGCGTCAGGTGGTTCCGCTGCGCGTAGCCCGGCAGCAGCGTGAACAGATCCGCCGTGCTGTTCGCCGCGTGCAGCAGGTCCACCGCCGCGGCCACCTGCGGATCGTCCGCCATCAGCCGCTTCCAGCCTTCCTCCCGGCCGAACCTGTTCACGCTCACTTCGTTCGCCAGACGGTGGGAGATGAGCGGGGTGGCCTGGTCGAACACGCTCCGCTCCACGTCCACACCGTGCTTCTTCATCGCTTCGTAGAACCCGGTGAGCATCGCCGGCGTCACGGGGAAGCCGGGCTTCAGATCCGGGTGCGCGTGCGCATAGTCCACCGCGTAGGCATAGAGCGCGTTGTTGAAATCGTTCACCTTCCCGTTCAGCGCTTCCACAAGCGCCTGCTCGCCACGCGTCAGCGTGTCCATCACCACCAGGTCCGGCGTGATCCCGCCGCCGCCGAGCACTTTCCGCCCGTCATCGGTGTGGAACATGGGCACGTCGGCTTCCGACTTCTCGTCGGTGGAGCGGGCCGCGCCCGCCGGCGCCCGGTCATCCTCCTGCGCCGTGCCCGCTTCCGCCAGCGGCGTGCTCCCGATGCCGTACGGCTTCTGGATGCTGCGCCCGGATGGCGTGTACCACCGGGCCGTGGTCAGCTTCAGGATGTTGTCGCCCGGAAGGTTGTACAGCGTCTGGACCGACCCCTTCCCGAAGCTCGTGGTCCCCACCAGCAGCGCACGATCGTGGTCCTGCAGCGCGCCGGCGACGATCTCCGTGGCCGACGCGCTCCGCATCCCGATGAGCACGGCCATCTTCAGCCCCTCGAACTGGTCCGGGTGCGCGGCGTGGAACACGTGGTTCTGGTCCGGCGTGCGCCCCCGCGTCTCGAGTACCAGCTGCCGCTGCGGCAGGAACAGGTCCGCCACGCCGATCCCCTGGTCGAGCAGACCGCCACTGTTGCGGCGCATGTCCAGCACGATCGATCGGGCCCCCTTCGCGCGCAGGCGGCTGATGGCGTTGCGCAGGCTGTCCGTGGCCGTCTCGCTGAACACGGTCAGCTCCACGTACCCCGTCTGCGGGTCCAGCATGTACGACTCGGGGACCGCCGTGATCTCGATGGCGTCGCGCGTGATCTCGAACGGGATCGGCTCATCGATCCCCATCCGCGCCACGGTGATGTGGACGGTGGAGCCCTTCGGGCCCCGGAGCACCGACACCGCCTTGTCCGTGGTCCACCCCTTCGTGCTCTCTCCCTCCACCTTGACGATCCGGTCCCCCGCCTGAAGACCCACCCGCTCGGCCGGGGAGTTGGGGAGCGGCGAGATGACCGTGAGCCAGTGGTCGCGGATGTCGATCTCGATCCCCAGTCCGCCGTACTCGCCGTGCGTCTGCATCCGCAGGTCGGCATAGTCCTCCGGCGTCATGAACACCGAGTGCGGATCCCCCAGCTCCTCCATCATGCCGTCGATCGCCATGTGGTAGAGCTGGTCCGGGTCCTTCTCCTCCACGAAGTGCTTGGACACGTAGTCCACCACCTGCCCGAGGAGACGGGCCTGGAAATACACGTTCTGGTCCGGGTCCGCCCCCTTCTGCAGGAGCCACCCGCCCGTGGTCAGGCCGATCACGGCCACCACCACCGGCGCCACCAATGAGCGCTTCATCTTCATCCGTCCTCCGAAGCATCCGCCTTGTGCCGCACGACCCGGTTCTTAACCCCCGCCTGCCGCGAAGGTTTCCGGGAAGCGCGCGGTCAGGAGCGAGACCACGGCCCCGTGCACCGCTGCCGCAGGCGCCGACCCGTCCACCCGCTCGATCCTCTCGTCACGGCGCGCAAGCAAGCGGTATGCCTCCACCACCCGGTCATGGAAAACATCACCCGCCCGCTCGATCCGGTCCTCGCCCCCCCCGCGCCACGCCCGCCTCGCCACGCCCGTGGCCGCGTCCACGTCCAGCAGCACCGTGAGATCCGGCTCCAGACCCCCCGTGGCGAACGCGTTCATCGCCACCACTTCCTCCAGTGGCAGCTCCCGCCCGTACCCCTGGTACGCCAGCGTCGAAAGCGCGAACCGGTCCGTGACGACGACCCGCCCCGCCGTCAGCGCCGGCCGGATCACTTCCGCGACCAGCGACGACCTCGCCGCCAGCATCAGCAGCAGCTCCGTCCTCGCCGACAGCGCGTCGGAATGCAGCAGGATCTCCCTGGCCGACTCCGCCACGCCCGTGCCCCCCGGCTCCCGCGTGAGCAGCGGCTCGAACCCGCGCGCCTGGAGCCACTGCGCCAGCAGACCCACCTGCGTGGTCTTGCCCGCGCCTTCAGGACCCTCGATCGCTATGAAGATGCCTCTGCCCCGCACGCGCTGGCCCTCCGTGCCTTCGTGGCTTCGTGCGACTCGCCGCTCCAGGGCGCCCGCCCCTGTCGGCCACCCCATGTCCGGAAATGCCCCGATGCCTACTCGTAGTACTCGATCCCGAGGTGCGTGATCTGCTCCTCGCCCATGAGGTGCCGCAACGTGTTCTTCAGCTTCATGTGCTGGATGAACAGATCGTGCTCGGGGTAGAGCTCGGGCGCGTGCATCGGGCTCTTGAAGAAGAACGACAGCCACTCCTGGATCCCGCTCATCCCGGCGCGCCCCGCCAGGTCCATGAAGAGCGCCAGGTCCAGTACGATGGGCGCGGCCAGGATGGAGTCGCGACAGAGGAAGTCGATCTTGATCTGCATCGGGTAGCCGAGCCACCCGAAGATGTCCAGGTTGTCCCACCCCTCCTTGTTGTCGCCGCGCGGAGGGTAGTAGTTGATCCGGACTTTGTGGTAGAAGTCCTTGTACAGCTCCGGGTACATGTCCGGCTGGAGGATGTGCTCCAGGACGCTGAGCTTCGACTCCTCCTTCGTCTTGAACGATTCCGGGTCGTCCAGCACCTCGCCGTCGCGGTTGCCCAGGATGTTCGTGCTGAACCAGCCGCTCAGCCCCAGCATCCTCGCCTTGAGACCGGGGGCGATGATGGTCTTCATCAGCGTCTGACCGGTCTTGAAGTCCTTCCCGGCCACGGGCACCCCGTTCTCCTCAGCCAGCGCCATGAGCGCGGGCACGTCGCCGCTCAGGTTGGGCGCGCCGTTGGCGTACGGCACGCCCTCCTTCAGTGCGGCCCAGGCGTAGATCATGGATGGCGCGATGGCGGCGTCGTTGTCCCGCATCGCCTGTTCGAACGACTCGATGCTCTCGTGCGCGGCGCCGGCCTTCAGGAAGATCTCCGTGGAGCCGCACCAGATCATGACCAGGCGGTCACAGCCGTTCTCCTCCTTGAAGCGGCGGATGTCCGCGCGCAGCTGCTCGCCCAGCTCCAGCTTGGTCGCCGCCGTCTTGACGTTCGGGCCGTCGAGCCGCTTCACGTACGCCTTGTCGAACACCGCGGGCATCGGCTTGACCGTCCTGAGGAAATCGCCCACGGCCTCGATGTCCCGCTCCTCCAGCACCCTCGCCGCTCGCGCGCTCCGGTACGCATCGTCCGCGATCGGGTCCCATGCGCCGAACACCAGCTGGTCCAGCTGTGCCAGCGGCACGAAGTCCTTCACTTTCGGCGTGCGGACCTCGGTCCTCTTCCCCAGCCGGATGGTCTGCATCTGGGTCACGGAGCCGATCGGCTCCGCCAGCCCCCGGCGCACGGACTCCACGCCGGCGATGAACGTGGTGGCCACGGCCCCGAGCCCGGGGAGCAGTACGCCGAGCTTCCCCTCGGCAGGTCGGATATCCTTCGGTGCAGTCAACGTTCGGTCTCTCGTTCTTTGGGTTGCGACGACGGCTCCAGCGGCACGCCGCGGGCGTGCTGATACACCCACACGATACGCTGGAACGCCGTGATGTTCGTGAGGATTGCGAGCACCAGGATGACGCCCTTCAACACCAGTCCCTGCCAGGCAGTGCCGAAGAAGAGCGACGCGGCGCCGATGAGCACCACGCGCTCGGCGCGGGGCATGAGGCCCACGCGGCAGTCCAGCCCGAGCGCTTCCGCCCGCGCCCGCGTGTAGCTCACCATGAGCGACCCGGCCATGGCGAGCATGATCAGGTAGATCATCCCCACGTCGCCCAGCTCGAGCCGGTAGTCGTTGTAAAGGGAAAGGAGCCCCAGGTAGACAGCGATCTCGCTCACCCGGTCCAGCGTCGAGTCGTAGAATGCGCCGAACTTGCTGCCCAGCCCCGTCAGCCGCGCGACGCGGCCGTCCAGGATGTCGAAGAACCCGCCCAGCAGGACCAGCAGCCCGCCCGTGCGCACCCTGTGCAGGTCGAATGCGGCGGCCGAGCTCATGGTCACCAGGAATCCCAGCGTGGTGAGCAGGTTCGGATGGACCCGCCGGTCCGCCAGCCAACGGGTGAGCGGATGCAGGATCCGGTAGACGCCCTCCCTCAGGGACTCGAGCTGCATGGGACGTGGTCAGGAAGGCATGATGATGCTGGACTTCGACCCCGCTTCAATGCCCTCGCCGATCTGCTCGTTCACCTTCTGCAGCAGCTTGTCGAAATTCGACTGCGCCGCCACCAGACCCTGGTAGATGGCGCCGGACTGCAGGTCGGACGCAAGCTTCTCGTACTCCTGCTGCGTCTCCTCCGTGGGCTGCTGCCCCTGCTGCAGAGCGCCCGTGATCTCCCGCTCCAGCTGCGACAGCCGGTTCAGCAGCTCCACCGCCTCACGATCCTCATTCAGGCGTTGCCGCGCCCGCTGCAGCGCCTTGTACTCGTCCGTCTGGCCCAGCAGCCGACCCACGTCCTTCGCCTTCTCGAGCATCCCTTCGTGCATGCGTTCCCTCGCCTTCCCCTCGTCGTCTAGTCCGCCGCCGCCAGCACGAAGCGCTCGCGGCCCGTCAGGTCCGTCTCGATTGCCGGGTCCGGGAATCCCGCCTCCCGGAGCCAGCCGGCCACCCTGGCCGCCTGACCGAGCCCCAGCTCCAGTGCGAGAAGGCCGCCGGACACCAGGTGCCCCGCGGCTCCCGCCACGATCCCCCGCACCACTACGAGGCCGTCGTCGCCCGCGAACAGCGCTTCCGCCGGCTCGTGCTCGCGCACTTCCGGCATGAGCGACGACCGCTCTCCCTCGCTCACGTACGGGGGATTGCTCACAATAACCTCGAACCTCTCCCCGGGTCCAATCGGCTCCCAGAGCGGGCCCCGCCGGAACTCGACCCGCGGCGCGACGCCCACCCGCGCCGCGTTCGCGGCCGCCACCGCGAGCGCCCCCTCCGCGACGTCCGTGGCCACGCCCCGCTCCACCAGCCCCTCCGCCAGCAGGCTGAGAATGATCGCTCCTGACCCGGTACCGATGTCCAGCGCTCGACTCGCCCCCGCCGCACCGGTGCCGGCCACGAAGCGCGCCACCGCGCCCACCAGCGCCTCCGTCTCCGGCCGCGGGATCAGCACCCGCGGGTCCACCGCCAGCGTCAGCTCCCGGAACGCCGACTCCCCGGTGATGTACTGGAGCGGCTCACGGTTCCCGCGACGGCGAACCACCTCCCGGTACGCGGCCACCTCCGCGGGCTCCAGCGGGCGCTCGAACTGCAGGTACAGGTCCAGGCGTCGGACCCGCAGCACGTGGGCGAGGAGCAGCTCCGCATCGAGCCGGCCGTCCTCGACGCCGCGATCGGTGAGGTGCCCGGCGGCGAGACGGGCCAGGTCGAGCGGGCGCGGGCGAGCGTCGCTCACGCCACCGCGTCGCCCCTCAGCCGCTCCTCCTCGCGCGCGAACCGGAGCGCATCGATGACCGCGTCGAGGTCCCCATCCAGCACATCGGAGAGCTTGTAGAGCGTCAGGTTGATGCGATGGTCGGTCACACGGCCCTGCGGGAAGTTGTACGTCCGGATCTTCGCCGACCGATCCCCTGTTCCCACCTGCATCTTCCGGTCCCGCGAGCGCTCCGCCTCCTGCGCCGCGATCTTCGCGTCGAGCAGGCGGCTGCGCAGCACTTTCAGCGCTTTCGCCTTGTTCTTGTGCTGTGACTTCTCGTCCTGACAGGTCACCACCAGGCCGGTGGGGATGTGCGTGATCCGCACGGCCGAGTCCGTGGTGTTCACGCTCTGGCCGCCCGGGCCCGACGACCGGAACACGTCGACCCGCAGCTCCTCATCGCGAATGTCAATGTCGACATCTTCCGCCTCCGGCAGCACGGCCACCGTGGCTGCCGACGTGTGGATCCGACCCTGGCTCTCCGTCTCCGGCACCCGCTGCACGCGGTGCACGCCGGACTCGCTGCGCAGATCGCCGTACGCGTCCTTCCCCCGCACGATGAAGACGGCCTCGCGGTAGCCGCCCACCTCACCTTCGCTCACGCTCACCGTCTCCGCCCGCCACCCGCGCGTCTCCGCGTAGCGCAGGTACATGCGCACCAGGTCCCCCGCAAACAGCGCGGCCTCATCGCCACCCGTGCCCGCGCGCACCTCCACCACCGCCGCACGATCCGCCAGCGGGTCCTTCGGCACGAGCAGGCGAGTCGCCCGGTCGACGAGCGCTTCCTCCCGCTCCTCCAGCGCCGAGGCTTCCGCTGCCGCCAGCTCCGCCATCTCCTCGTCCGGCGACGACGCCAGCTCCCGCGCTTCCCCCAGCTGCTTCCGTACCCGGCGCAGCTCCTCCGCCACCTCCGCCACCGGCGTCAGGTCCGCCTGCGCCTGCGCCACCTCGCGCAGGCGCTGCGGGTCCCCGAGCACGTCCGGGTCCGCCAGCCGCACCGTCAGCTCACGGTGCCGCTCTTCCGCCTGTTCCAGCCGCGTTTCCAGTGACATACACTCATGCGAAAAGAGCCGGGACTCGCCCGGCTCCTCGTGAACTTCCCATCCCCGCGTGCCGAAGCTCCGGGGGCGCTCCGGGCCGGGGCGTCAGACCGCCTCGGCCTCCGCGCCACCTTCCGGCTTCGCTTCCGCCGTGGCGTCCGCCGCCGCGGTCTGCTTGGCCTCGTCGTCCATGGACTCCGCGCCCGTGCCCTGCGCTTTCGTACCCTTCGACGCTTCGCCACCACCCCACTTGCGACGGAACCGCTCCACCCGTCCGGCCGTGTCCATCAACCGCTGCTTCCCCGTGAAGAACGGGTGGCAGACCGAGCACACGTCCAGGTGGATGTCCTCCTTGGTGCTCCGCGTCTCGAACGTATTGCCGCACGCGCAGTGCACCGTCGCCTGCTTGTATTCCGGGTGGATTCCCTGCTTCATTGTCGCTGCTCCGTTCCTTTGTTTGCCAGCCGATAATGATAGCGCCACCCTTTTTTCGACGCCACCCCCCGAACCGCCCGCTGCCCGCCTGCCTCCTACCGGCCCCGCGTCCTGCCGTTCCGCCCCCGTCGTGGCCCGGCGACGGTCCCGAGCCCCAGCCGCGCTGCCACGATCACCGCCAGCGCCATGATGGTGGCCAGTGTGGCCAGCCAGTCTCCCCAGCGGACGAAGAGGGTGACCGCGTCGGTGGTGTACACGGTCCCGACGCGCACGGCCGGCTCGAAGAGGCGGGTGCGCCCGTAGCTTCGGCCGAGGGGGTCGATGAACATGGAGATGCCGGTGTTCGCGGCGCGCGCGACGCCTGTTCGCGTCTCGATGGCGCGCATGCTCAGGTGGGCGGGGTGCTGCCAGAGCGCGGTCGTGCGGGCGTACCACGGCTCGCGGCCGTACCAAGCGTCGTTGGTGACGTTGACGAGGAAGGACGCACCCTCCTGCCGATAGCGGCGGGAGAGGGGCGCGAAAATGGACTCGTAGCAGATCATGACGCCGAAGCGGAAACGGTCGGCCACGTCGAAGGTGGGCGCGCCGTGGCCCCGGCCGAGTCCGCCGAAGTACTGGACGCTGCCGACCACGCCCTCCAGCCAGGTCGGGTCGATGAAGGGCACGCGCTCGACGAACGGGACCAGGAACTGCTTGTCATAGCGCGGACCGCTCTCGCCCGTGGAGCGCACCACGATGGCGGAGTTGTAGACCACGCCCCGCCGCCCGTTGCCGCTGTCCCGATCGAAGCCGTACGTCCCCACCACGATCGGGGCGTCCACACGCGCGCTCAGCCGCTCCACGGCCCGCAGGAGTCCGGGGCGCTCGAGCACGAAGTCGGGCACGGCCACTTCCGGCCACACCACCAGATCGACGCCGGAGTCTGCCACGGCCAGGGTGAGCCGGGTGAGCATGGCCATGGAAGTATCGAGCGCCACGGCCGGGTCCATCTTCACGTCTTCCGGGATATCCGGCTGCACCACGGCCACGCGCGCGACCGGCCGCATGTCCAGCGTGGCCACGCGCCAGCTGCCGTAGGCGACGGGCGCGCCGACGAGCGCGGCGAGGCCGAGGACGAGAGCGCGCGTGGGGCGGCCGCCGCGATACCGGAGAACGAGCGTGGCGACCATGCCGTTGATGGCGGCGAGCCAGACCGTGAGGCCGCGGGCGCCCACGAGGTCGGCGGCGCCGGCGAGGCGGGGGAGGTAGGCCAGCGCGGTGCCGAGACCGAGCCAGGGGAAGGAGAGGTCGCCAAGGTGCCCCTGCATCCATTCGAGTGCGGGCCAGAACAGGGTGGCGCCGAGCGCCAGCGGCAGGCCGAGCCGCTCGCGGGCGTAATGGACGGCCCAAGCGAACGCGCCCGTGAAGCCGGCGAGCACGAGCACGGTGCCCACGTACGCGGGGATGGCCAGCTTCGAGTAGTAGATGAGCGCCACGGCGAGCCAGTACAGCTGGAGCCCGAAATAGACGACGCCGGTCAGCAGCCCGGCGCGTGTGGCCGCCCACCGGCCTTCGGCCCCGCCGGGGCGTTCGGCGATGAAGAGGAGGAGGGGGACCAGCCCGATGAATGGCGCGACCACCATCCGGAGCGGAGGGTACGACAGGGCGAGGAGGGCGCCCGAGAGGAGAGGGAGCGCGCGCTCGCCCCGGGCGGGCAGCAGCTTCAAAGCCGCACTTCCCTCCCCTTCTCCGCGGAGGCGTAGACCGCGTTCACCGCGCGCATGAGATCGACCTGCTCGCGCGGGAGCGGCGGCCGCTCGGCGCGCCCGAGGGCGGCGGCCGCGAAGGCGCGCAGCTCCTCGCGGTAGGAAGCCGTGTAGGAGTTCTCGCTCCCGGGCGCGATCTGGGGCGTGACATCGAGCGTCACGTGCTCGACCTCCTTGTACACCTTGAGCGGGTAGGTGGTGGCCGTGCCCGCGCTGCCGAACACGCGGACGTGGTGGCGGTCCCGCTCTCCGAGCATGCTCCAGGTCACCTGCACCGAGAGCGTCGCGCCCGTATCGAGCTGCATGAGCGCCGAGGCCGAGTCCTCCACGTCCAGCCCTTCGGCCGGGTGCATGTGCGAGAAGACCCGCTCCACGCCCGGGTAGTCGAGCAGCCACATGCACAGGTCCAGCACCTGGACGCCCAGGTCCATGAACGCGCCGCCCCCCGCCAGATCCTTCCGGTGCCGCCACGTGGGCCGCTTCGGCCGCACTTTCCGGTTGAACCAGGTCCCGTGCACGCTGAAGATGTCGCCCAGCTCACCGGCACGGATGAACGAGCGCAGCCCACGGACTTCCGGGCGGTAGCGGTTGTTGAACGCGGCGACGAGTACCCGGTCCGCCCGCTCCGCCGCCCGCACCACGGCCTGCGCCTGCTTCCCGGTCAGCGCCAGCGGCCGCTCCACCAGGACGTGCTTCCCGGCCGCCAGCGCCGCCACCGCGTGCTCCTCGTGCCGGCGGGTGGGCGAGCAGATGACCACGGCGTCCACCTCGTCGCACGCGAACAGCTGTTCCGGCTTCCTGAAAACGCGCGGCACCCCCAGCCGATCGGCCAGCGCCTGGGCCTTGGCGTGGTCCAGGTCGCAGAGCGCCTCCACGGTGACGTCCTCCAGCTTCTTCAGCAGCGGCAGGTGCACGATCTGGGCGATGGCCCCCGTGCCCACCACGCCCACGCGCAGCGCGCGGCCGTCGCTCACGGCTGACCTCCCGGCGCCGGAGCGGGCTGAACCGCACCCTCTCCCGGCTGCGGACGCTGCGGGAACATGAGCTGGATGCCCCCCGCCGCGGAGAGATACTGGATGCTGTTCATGATGGTGTAGCGGCCTTCCCCGTACACCCGCACGCGTGAGCTCGGCACGAACTCCAGCCCGCCGAGCACCGACATCGCCGCGGCGACCGAGTCCAGCAGGTCCTCGACGAACGTGTTGTCGATGGCCGCGCCCTGTCCGTTCAACGCGTGCAGCCCGAAGCCGGCGCCCACGTACGTGAGCAGCGCCGCGGGCGTCTTCAGGACGAAGTGGCCATCAACGGAGAGCGAGAGATCGCTCCAGTCGAGAGGTGACAGGTCCTGCGCGTTCACGAACGACGTGCCCTGGCGGTTGATCTGCTCCGCCAGCGCGTCCAGCTCCTTCTGTGTGAACTCCGACTTCCAGAAGCTGAGCGACGGCACGATGCGGATCCCGGGTCCGAGATAGCCGAGGTCGAGGCGGAAGCTGTAGACGTTGGTGTTCGTGACCTTGTTCGACCACATGTACCCCAGCGCGGCGCCGGCGCCGCGCAGGGTCAGGTTCTCGTAGTCGTAGTCGGCCAGGGTCTGCGCGGCGGCGGGGGAGGCAGCCGCGAGCAGGAGCAGGGCGAAGATGGTCCGTCGCATGGCGCTCATGGATAGAGTCGGGTGATTCGGGTCCCAGGATAGTATGTCCCGAGTATCTCGCGATAGGACTGCCCGGCCCGGGCGCGTCCCAGCGCACCGACCTGGCACATTCCGATCCCGTGGCCCCAGCCGGCGCCGCGCACGGTCAGATGCGTCACGGAGCCCAGCCCCTCCGGCTCCAGCTCGATGGCCGCGCTGTTCAGGATCCGGCCGGGCGACGGCCGCAGGATCCAGCGCACCGAGTCGCCGTGGACCACGGTCTCGCCCAGGTTCGTCCGGATCCGCAGCTCCCCCACGCGCCCCGACGGGGTGCGCCGCATCACCTCGATGTCATCGACGCGCGTGACGGTGCCATCGGTCCGCCCGGCGCCCCGGAGCCCGGCCGTGAGGTCGGCGGCCAGCCCCGCGGCGTCCCACTCCTCGGTCCAGCGGAAGCGGCTCGAGCTTTCGCAGTACCATCCGCCATCCGGCCGCCAGTCCGAGACGGAGCGGAGGTATGGCCGCGGCTCGCCCTGCCAGACTTCGTCCAGCGCAGCGGTGCGACCACCGCACGTGGAATGGTAGTACGCCTCGATCGGCTCGCCCTGGTAGACCACCACTTCCCCACGCGTCTCCCGCACCGCCGCCGTGGCCACGGGGTCCTCCGCCGACTCGCCGCCGTACGCCTGGTCCTGCACGGTGCCGTAGAAGTCGAAGCCGAGCTCCGAGCGCCGGCCCATCTGCCGGACCGCGTACGTCCTCGCCGCCACCGCCTGCGCTTTCACCGCTTCCAGCTCCTCCGGAGGGCGGCCCGCGCCGATCTCCAGCGGAACCACGCCCATGAGGTACGATTCCAGGTCCAGCGCGTTCGCCACGGTGACGCCGGTGACGCCGGCGTACACGAGCATGGATCCCCGGTAGGAGCGCCCGCCCAGCGTGACGCGCCCGCCGCTCGCCGGGCGCGCGACCACCGTCGCGGCACCACGAAGGACGACGGCAGCCGCGGCACCGACCGTCGGCCCGGCCGCGGGCACCGGCCCGTAGACATCGACGCCGCCGGCACCCGTTCGAACGATCCAGGTGGTGCCCGCTTCGCCGCGGGCGCGAACCACGCCCGCCTGGTCCACCAGCTCGAGCGCGCCCGTGCCCCCGAGCACCACCGAGTCGGCGGCCACCACCACGCCCACGCGCACCGCCGGCTCCTTGCCCGCCTCGATCCCGGGGGGCAGCCGCACCGGCCCGGCGCCACCGGCCCGCTCCGGGCGGGGGCCGGCCACGGTGCACGCCGCCAGCACGCCGCCGAGTGCCAGCACCCGGACCACGGAATGGCCGCGTACCGCGCGCCGGCCCCCGCTCACACCCGTCGCGCGCTCAGGTCGTACTCCTCGGCGCCCGTGATCTCCACGTCCACCATGTCGCCCGGCCGGAGCCCGGCGGCGACCTCGAGCAGGACCACCCCGTCCACTTCCGGCGCCTGCCATGGCGCCCGGGCCACGGCGCCATCCACGTCCACGGCATCCACGAGCACCCGCGTCCGCTGGCCCACGCGCGCCTCGTTCCGCTCCAGCGAGATCGCGCGCTGGGCGTCCAGCAGCCGCTCCAGCCGCTCCCGGCGCACGGCCATTGGAACCAGGTCCTCCATGGCTGCGGCGGCCGTGTCCTCCTCCTCCGAGTAGGCGAACGCGCCCACGTGGTCGAAGCCCACCTCCTCCAGCAGCGAAAGCAGCGCGTCGAAATCGTCTTCGGTCTCGCCGGGGAAGCCGACGATCACGGTGGTCCGCAGCGCGAGATCGGGGATGGCGTCGCGCAACCAGCGGACGCGCTCGAGGATCGTCGCCCGCCGCTCGGGGCGCCTCATGCGCGCCAGCACGGCGTCGGACCCGTGCTGGATCGGCATGTCCAGGTACGGCAGGATCCGCGGCTCGCGCGCCATGAGCGACACCAGCTCCGGCGTGATCCCCGACGGGTACATGTAGAAGAGCCGGTACCACGGAACGTCCGTCTCGGCCAGCAGCGTCTCCAGCAGGAGCGGGAGCGCGCCCGTGCGCGTGACGCCTTTGAGCGACGTCGGCCCCGGGCGCACGGGACCGTCAGCGTCGCGTCCGGACAGCCGCTCGCCCAGCCGGGCGTTGGCCATGCCTTCGAACGGACGGCCGAGGAACCACCCCTCTTCATCGCCCTCCCCGCCGTGCACGGGCGCGGCCTCGCCCCGGGCCAGCGCACGGGCCCAGTCGCGGCCGTACCAGGTGGTGTCCTGGCTCACGATGTTGAGCTCCACGGCGCCGCGGGCTTCCAGCGCCTGCGCTTCCCGCACCAGCACGTCCAGCGGCGTGGAGCGGAACTTCCCGCGCATGAGCGGGATGGCGCAGAACGCGCACGTGTGGTCGCACCCCTCGCTGATCTTCAGGTGCGCCGAATGGACGCCGGCATCGCTCGAGCTCAACACCCGGAGCGGCCGCGCCATGAGTGGGCCGTCCACATCGATGAAGCCGCGGCTGGCCAGCTCCGGCACCAGCCGGTCCGCCTCACTCAACCCCAGGAAGAGGTCCACTTCCGGGATCTCCGCCTCCAGCTCCGGCTTGTAGCGCTGCACCAGGCACCCCATGCCGACCACCGCCCGCACCCGCCCCGACTCCTTCAGCCGCGCGGACTCCAGCAGCGCGTCGATGGACTCCTGCTTCGCCATCTCGATGAAACCGCACGTGTTCACCACCACCACGTCCGCTTCCTCGGGCGACGCCGCGATCTCCACTCCGGCGCCCACCAGCCGGCTCAGCATCCGCTCGCTGTCCACCGTGTTCTTGTCGCACCCGAGCGTGACCATCGCCACGCGCGTGCCCGCGGCCACGCCCGCCGCTTCCAGCGCCGCCGACAGCCCGTCGGGGCCGCCACCTTGCTCCCCCTCGTGCGACGGCAGGACCGGCAGCGACTTCCGCTCAGCCACGCTCGATCACCTGCGCGCCGGCGGGAGGCGAGAACTGGAAGAGGCGGTCCGGGAGCGACGGGTTGATCACCAGGCCGCTCAGGTCGAAGTGGCGCACCACGCCGTTCCCCTCCGTCAGCTCGAACCGGCGGACCAGGTGGTCCCCCCTGTCGATCCATACCTTGAGCCGCTGGTACCCGGACTCCGCGCGCGGCACCAGCGTCACAACGTCGGCGCTCCGGCCGTCCACCTGCGCCCGCCCCTCGTACGTCGCGGCGAACCGCTGCACCGGGTCACCCATGAACTGCGAACGCAGATCCAGCCCCTGAGTCCCCCGCGGCGTGCGGATCACCTGCTTCGGGTCGGTGCTGGGGAAGTACAGCCAGAAATACCGGCCGTCGCTCACGATCCGATCCCCCTCCGGCTCGCTGAACCGCATCAGGAAATACCCCGGCTCCTTCTGGTACATCGTCCCCCGGGACCGCGTGGTCTGCCCCAGCAGCGTGTTCTCCAGCACCTGGACGAAATCCGACTGCATCGATGTGACCCGCTCATAGCGGCTCGCCGTGGCACGAAGGATGGCCGCCGTGCTGTCGGCCGGCGGCTCCGCCGGCGACGTCCCGGCTGGCGACGGCCCGGCTGGCGACGGCCCGGATTGCGGGCTCGCCGCGGCCCGCTCGCTCGGTGAACTCGCCTCGGGCGCCGCGGCCGTCTCGGTCGCCTCGGCGGGTGAGCTCGCCGCGAGCCGCTCGGCCGGAGCCGGTGGCGACGTCGCCGAGGGCGGGGCGGGAGAGACGGCCATTGCCGCGGCGTCGTCGCCGGCCCGATCCGCACTCCGGGCCCCAGCCCGGTTCGCGCCCGATTCGGGCGCCTCGGCGCCGCACGCGCCCGCTCCCACCACCAGTGCGGCCGCCAGCACCGCCACCCACGACGGCGCGCTCCATCTTGCATTCATGCGGTTTACCCGCCCGTTTTCGGTGTCCACTTCGCCATTGGATTCCGCACCGACGTACCCTCCCGCCCCATCCCCCGTTCCGGCGATCCCCCGCGACGCTCGCCCCGGCGGCCGCGCCGCCCGCCATGCCCCTTCGATCCCCCTCTCCCCGAAAGTCTCTCCACCTGGAGACATCCACGGGCGAGATAATTTTGTAACGTGCTGCGGCATAACCGGTTACGAACAATACGACGGCGCTGGTTCTCTCCACGTGGAGAGAGTTCCGCCAAGGACACCCCCTCGCCTCGACAGACCGGGGGCGGAGCCGTCGCCCGGGCGTCAGGCCTGCGGATCGTCGTCGGCGTCGGGGTCTCCGGCGGGGACGGGGTGCTGCGGGTCATCGGATTGGCCGGCCATCAGGAGGTCGAGTCCGGCGAGGCCGATGAGGACCTCTCGGGGCTTGGAGCCGTCGGGCGGGCCGAGCACGCCGGCGTGCTCGAGCTGATCGACGATCCGGGCGGCGCGGCCGTAGCCGATACGGAGCCGTCGCTGGAGCAGCGAGGTGGAGCCCTGCTCGTGCTGGATGCAGACCTCGGCGGCCTGGCGGAAGAGGTCGTCCCGGTCCTCCAGCGCGTCGTCGATGACGTTCCCGGCGGCCTCGTGCTCCTTTTCGCGTACCACTTCCAGGATATCGCGCTCGCGGCGGGTGGCCCGCCGGTCCTCGATCTCACGGTCCCGGTACCAGGCCATGAGCCGCTCGGTCTCGGCCGTGGAGATGAACGCGCCCTGGATGCGCACGGGGTCGGACGTGCCGGGGGGCAGGAAGAGCATGTCGCCGTTGCCCAGGAGGGCGTCGGCGCCGTTCTGGTCGATGATGGTGCGCGAGTCCACCTTCGAGCTCACGCGGAAGGCGATCCGGCAGGGGAAGTTGGCCTTGATGAGACCGGTGATCACGTTCACGCTCGGCCGCTGCGTGGCCACGATGAGGTGGATGCCGATGGCGCGGGCCTTCTGTGCCAGCTGCGCCAGAGGCCGCTCGACTTCCGACTGGACGGTCATCATGAGGTCCGCCAGCTCGTCCACGATCACCACGACGTACGGGAGTGGGCCGTCGCTGTAGATCCAGCGGTCCGGGTCGCCCTCGCGGCCCACGGGCTCCGCGCGGCGGAGCGTCTTTCCCTCCCGGACCCGGTCGTTGAACTCCTTGATCGAGCGCACGCTGTTCTGGGACAGGAGCTCGTAGCGGCGCTCCATCTCGTACACCGCCCAGCGCAGCGCGAGGGCGGCGTCCTCCGGGTCCGTCACGACGGGGTGGCGCAGGTGCGGCAGATCGCCGTAGACGCTCAGCTCGACCATCTTCGGGTCCACCAGCAGCAGCCGCAGCGTTTCGGGCGTGTGCCGGAACACCAGGCTGGTGATGATGGTGTTGATGCACACGCTCTTGCCGGAGCCGGTCGCCCCGGCGATGAGCAGGTGGGGCATCTTGGTCAGGTCGGCCACGTGCGGCCGGCCCTCCAGGTCCTTCCCGAGCGCCAGCGGGAGCTGCCCCCGGCTGCGGTGGAACGCGGGCGCATCCACGATCTCCCGCAGGAAGACCACTTCCGGCTCGGGGTTCGGCACTTCCACCCCCACGGCCGCCTTTCCCGGGATCGGCGCCACGATCCGCACGCTCGGCGCCTTCAGCGCCAGCGCCAGGTCCGCGTCCAGCGCTTCCACCCGGCTCACCTTGATCCCCGGCGCAGGCGCGAACTCGTACTGCGTCACCACGGGGCCGGTGGTGCGCCCCACGATCTGGCCCTGGACCTTGAACGTCTTCAGTGTCTCCAGCAGCACCGTGGCCAGGCGGTCCAGCTCCCGCTCCGTCAGCACGGGGTCGCGCGCGGGCTTCTCTTCCAGCAGCGGGACGGGCGGCGAGGAGCCGGCCGGCCCCGCGGTCATGGGACCCCGGAACCCGTGGGCCTCCCCGTCCGCGGTGGGCGGATCCTTCCGCCTCTTGCCCCGATCCCCGCCCTTCCGCCCCGGGACCGCCGCATCGTCCGCGGCCGCCGCGGGCGATGCCGCAGTCAGCTGCTCCGCCGGTGATGAAACGGCCGCGTCGTGGCCCGCGGGCACCCCGTCGCCCACGTCGCCCTCGTCGCCCTCGTCGCCGCCAATGCCGAGCCAGTCGAGCGTGCGGCGGAACGGCCCCGCCACTTTCGCCGAATCCAGCGACGAAGCCGCACCGCGCAGCACGCGCGCCCCCGCCGACGCGCCGCCCACGGCGGAGCGCGCCGGGTTCCATCCGATGGTGGCCACACTGGCGGCCGCGGCCAGGAAGGAGAGCAGGAGCACGGCGCCCACGGCGCCCAGGGCGGAGAGGAGCGGGGCGCCCATGAACACGCCCCAGATCCCGGCCAGCGCGAGCACGTCATCGCGGCCGAGCGTGAGCACGGCCACGGCCACGGGGAGGAGCAGCGTGACCACCACCACGAGGATCCCCCAGCGCAGCGCGGTGCCGGCGCGGAAGCCGAATGCCGCCAGGGCGCCCAGGGCCGGGATGAGCGGGACCAGGTAGACGCCCACGCCGAGGACGGCCAGCCCGCCGGCCCGGAAGCCGGACCCGAGCACGCCCATGAAGTTCTCGGCCGGAGCCCACGACGCGTCGCCCACCACCGACGTGGGGATGAGGCTGAGCCCCGCGAACAGCGCCAGCAGGGCCAGCCCGAGCCCCAGGAGGTCGCGCCGCTGCGCCTCCGTAAGCAGCCCGCCATCGCTCTTGGACGCCATGCTACTCCAGCGTGATCTTCCGGTCGCGGAATCGCGGGATGACGCCGGTCCTGTCCACCCGCGCGCAGAACTCCAGGTCGGCGCCACGGCCGACCTCCACAAGATGGCGTCCAGCGGCCGTGCGTTCCAGCATCAGCGGCAGCTCGTCCATGTGCCGCGCGGCCAGCCCCCTGGCCGCCAGGGCGCCGTCGTTCATGTCCGGCTCGCCCGTCAGCGCGGCCACCCCTTCCACGATGGCGCCCGCGCACACCGCGTCCTCCAGCGCGAACCGACCTTCGCGGCCGGCACAGACCACGGTCGCCGCGGCGCCATCGGACAGGCGCCGCGTCACGGCCCCGAGGTTCAGGAACGCGCCCGCCAGGACGGCCGTGGACTCCGTGTCCACCGCGCCGCCCCGTCGCTCGACCAGCGAAAGGAACGCCCGGGTCCCGTTCGTGGTGGTCATGACCAGCGACAGGTCGGCGACGCGCTCGGGCGTGAACTCCGGCGGCGCGTTCCCGAGGTCGAACCCCTCGATCGGCAGCGCCTTCCGCTCGCCGCACAGCAGCACCGCGTCGCGCCCGAGGTTCTGGGCCAGGCGGGCCGCGGCATCGGCGGTCTCCACGGGGAATACGGCTTTCGCGCCGTTGGCCAGCGCTTCGACGATCGTGCTGGTGGCCCGGAGCAGGTCCACCACCACGATCCGGTCCGGCAGCTCGACGCCCGCAAGCTCACCCGGCGTGAAGAAGACGTCGACCCTCACGCGCCGCCGGCCCCCGCTTCCGCCACCATCCGTCGCTCGAGGTAGCGCGTGTCCATCTTGCCGGCCACCACGGCCGGGTCCTCCAGCAGCTCCAGCAGGAACGGGATCGTGGTCTTCACACCCTCGACGATGAGCGATTCCAGCGCGAGACGCATGCGCACGATGGACTCCTGCCGGTCCTTCCCATGGACGATCACTTTCGCCAGCAGGGAGTCGTAGTACGGAGGCACGTGGTATCCCTGGTACGCATGCGAGTCCACCCGCACGCCGGGGCCGCCCGGTGCGTGCCAGATCGTGATCTGGCCCGGGCTCGGCTGGAAGTTCTTCGCCGGGTCCTCCGCGTTGATCCGGCACTCCAGCGCGTGGCCGTTCAGCACCAGCGGGCCCCGCACCGGGACCGACAGCTTCTCGCCCGCGGCGATCCGGATCTGCTCCTTCACCAGGTCGTACCCCGTCACCATCTCGGTCACGGGATGCTCCACCTGGATCCGGGTGTTCATCTCCATGAAATAGAAGCTGCCGTCCTGGTCGAGGAGGAACTCGATCGTGCCCGCGCCGCGGTAGTTGATGGCCTTCGCGGCGCGCACCGCGGCCGCGCCCATCTTGGCGCGCAGCTTGGGCGACACCGCGGGCGACGGGGACTCCTCCATCAGCTTCTGATGCCGCCGCTGGATCGAGCATTCGCGCTCGCCCAGGTGCACCACGCGGCCATGCGTGTCGCCGAACACCTGGATCTCCACGTGGCGGGGCCGCTCCAGGTACTTCTCCAGGTAGACCCTGCTGTCCCCGAACGCTGCGCCCGCTTCGTTCTGCGCCGCCTGCAGCGATTTCGCGAACGTCCCCTCGTCCGGCGCCACCCGCATCCCCTTCCCGCCCCCGCCCGCCGCCGCCTTGATCAGCACCGGGAAGCCCAGCTTCCGGGCCGCTTTCAACGCCTCGTCCGGGTCCTCCACCGCCCCATCACTGCCGGGGACCACCGGGACGTTCTCCCGCATCATGGTGTTCCGGGCCATCGCCTTGTCGCCCATGAGGCGGATCTGGTCCGCCGTGGGGCCGATGAAGGCGATGTCGCTCCGCTCGCAGATCTCCGCGAAGTCGGCGTTCTCCGCCAGGAACCCGTACCCCGGGTGAATGGCGTCGGCGCCCGTCACCTCCGCCGCCGCCATGATGCGCGGGATCTTCAGGTAGCTCTCGCGGGCGGGCGGCGGACCGATGCACACGTCCTCGTCCGCGAAGCGCACGTGCAGCGACTCCCGGTCGGCCTCGCTGTACACCGCCACCGTCCGGATGCCCATCTCCTGACAGGCCCGGATCACCCGCAGCGCGATCTCGCCGCGGTTCGCGACCAGCACTTTACGGAACATCCGCCCCCGTCAACCCTTCGGGTCGATCCGGAACAGCACCTGGCCGTACTCCACCGGCTCGGCGTTGTCCACCAGGATCTCCCGGACCACCCCTTCCACCTCGGCTTCCAGCTCGTTCATCAGCTTCATCGCTTCGAGAATGCAGAGCGTCTGCCCCTTGCTCACGCGCGATCCCACCTCCACGTACGGCGGCGCGTCCGGCGCCGGCGCCCGGTAGAAGGTCCCCACCATCGGCGACGGTACGTCCGACAGACCGCTCTCCGCCGCAGCGCCTTCACTCGCCTCGGCCTGCGCCGCCGCGGAGCCACCCCGCTCTGCGGTGGGCCCGCCCACCGCCTCGTCCACGGCGGGCGCCGGGTTCGGGGCCGGTGGCGCGGGCGCGGGTGGCGGCGGCGGCGAGAAGTACGTGGCTCCGGGAGGCGCGCTGGGCGGCGTCTTCGAGATTTTCACCCGCGTCCCCGCCCGCGTGATCTCCAGCGAGTCGATGCCGCTCGCGTCCACGGCCTCGATCAGCCCTTTCACGAATTCGAGATCCACCATTGGCTGCGTCGCTGCCGCCGCCGTTGGCGCCGGGGCCGGAGCGCCCGGGGCTTCCTCCCCATGCTGCTCCTCACCCGCGTCCGGCTTGGCCGCCGCTGCTCGTGCTCTCGCCACGTCTCACTCCCCTCTCGAGTTCCGAAGGTGACCGACCAGCCCGCGCAGCGCGAGCGTGTAGCTGTCCGCGCCGAATCCGGTCACCACCCCCAGCGCCGCCGGCGCCAGCATCGACTCCCGGCGGAACGACTCCCGCGCGTGCACGTTGCTCATGTGCACCTCCACGAACGGGCGGGCCACCCCCGCCAGCGCATCCCGCAGGGCCACGCTGGTGTGACTGTACCCGCCCGCATTCACCACGAAGCCGTCCGCCACCGACGCCTGGATCCGGTCGATCAGCGTGCCCTCGTGGTTCGACTGATACGTCTCGACTTCCACGCCCAGGCGCTCCGCCTCCTCGCGGATCGCCGCATCGATCTCGTCCAGCGTCCGCCGGCCGTAGACGCCGGGCTCACGGCGCCCCAGCAGGTTCAGGTTCGGCCCGTGCAGGACCTCGAGCCTCACTGCTTCAAGCTCTCCAGCCATGCCCGGAACGTGGCCAGCCCCTCGTCGTCCGAAGGCGCGCCACTCTCCGCCGCCTCCGCGCCGGCGCTGCCCGTCTGCTCCTCATCGGCATCGATGCCCGCGTCTTCCATGTCGTCGCCTTCGCCCCCGCGCTCGCCTCCCCCACCTGCCGTTTCCCCGCCACTGGCACCGGCGGGCGCCCACTCCAGCAGCGACCGAACGTAGCTCCGGATCGGCGGCGACGCATCCGCTTCCTCCGCCTCCTCGCCCCACGAGTACGGCGACTCGGACCGGCTCTCCCCCCACTCGGCCCCCACCCACACGGACGCGTCCTCCACGTCCGCTTCTCCCGCCGCCCCGGCTCCGCTTCGCTCCGCCGGCGCCTCCGAATCGGCATCCGGCTCCCGCGACCACGGCGACCACGGCTCCGGCTCCCGCCGCGCCTCCCCCGCCTCCTCGCCCAGCCGCTCCATCTCCTGCAGCCGCTCCCGGAGCCGCTCCTCCGCCGGACGCGAGCGCACCAGCTCTCGGTACACTTCCGCCGCCCGGTCGTAGAGTCCCTGGCGCGCGTACACCTCGGCGATCGTTTCCGTCATCACCCCGGGCGACGCCGACCGCGGCCGCGCTGCCGGCTCTTCGGCGGTGTCCGGCTCTTCCGCGGATTCCGGCTCTTCGGCGGATTCCGGCTCTTCCGCGATGTCCCGCTCTTCGACCAGTGCCCGCGCTTCGGCTGCGCCGCGTTCCTCAACGACGTCCGGCTCTTCGGCGGCTTCCGCTTCTTCGGCCGGTTCCCACTCCCGGTCCGGTTCCCACTCCGCGGCGGCTTCCAACTCTTCGGCGGCTTCCCGCTCCCCGTCGGCTTCCGGCTCCTCGGCCGGCGTCAGGCGGGTATCGAGGGTGTCGTCGCCCAGGCTCGTACCGGTGCCATCGAAGCGCATGCCCTCGATGTCCAGCTCGGGGAAATCCCCCCCGGCGCGGGCGTCCTCCGCCGTGAGTCCGTCCTCGGCTTCGAGCCCCTCCAGCCGCTGGGGCTCCTCGTCCGCTTCCCCCTCCGCTCCCGCCGCCGGCTCCTCGAGCCGTTCGAGCCCGGTCAGCGCCGCGGCTTCGCCCGGGCGGTCGGAGCCGGCCTGGCCCACGTGCTCATCGGCCGCCGCGGCGTCCGGTGTCCCGGCGTCGCCTGCCGGCTCCGGCTCCTCCCCCGGAGAGCCCTCGCTGAACGACCACGCCTGCTCCTCGAAAGGCGTGGCTTCCGGCACCGTTTCGGCGCCCGGCGATTCCTCCTCCTCGGCGGCCAGGGAGTCGAGCAGCTCCCGCGCATCGCGGTCGGCGGGCTCGACCTCCAGCAGCCGCACGTAGAACTTCCGCGCGCCGGCGTAGTCCCCGCGGTGCCGGGCCAGCTCCCCGAGGGCGCGCAGCGCCACGAGGTTGTGGGAATCCAGCTCGAGCACGCGCCGGAACGCGGAATCCGCCGCGTCGCCCCGATCCTCGTCCATCAGGACGCGGCCCAGGACCACGTGGGCACTGGCGTAGCCCGGGTGGCGCTCCAGCCCTTCCTCGAGGACGGAGCGGGCCTGGGCCAGCCGACCATCCTTCCGGTAGGCTTCGGCAAGGTGCGTGAAGATCCGGCCCTCCGGATGCTCGGCATAGAGGGCTTCGAGTTTTGCGATCTCGTCGTGATGCGCGTCGGACATCAACGGCTCCTGAGGGACGCGGCAGGCATTGGACTCGGGTGAGGTGACCAAGATAGAGGGCGCCGCTTGGCCATGTCAACGTGAACCCTGAGGAGCCGAACGGGGTTAAATGGCCATGGCTCCGCCACCCGGACAGTTGAAGGGTGGGGGCCGCGGTCGTATCTTGGCATGCTTGTGCCGTAACAGTCTGGCTCAGTAGAGGAGTCCTCGTCGTATGGTCATGAAGCAGATGCGGGACAACACGAAGTGGATCATGCTGATCACAGCATTGGCCTTCGTGGGTCTCATGGTCTTCCAGTGGGGGATGGACGTGAGCGGTCGCAGCGCCAACTCCCAGGGGGACCTGGGCGAGGTGGATGGCGAAGCCATCACGTATGCGGAGTTCAACCAGGCGTACCGGACTCTGTACGATCAGCGCCAGCAGCAGGAGAAGGCACCCATCACGTCGGCGGAGAACAAGCGCCTGGAGGACCAGGCGTGGAACCAGATCGTGATGGACCGGCTGATCGCCCACGAGCTGCACCGCCGCGGGATCTCGGTCACGGACCGCGAGGTGCGCGAGGCCGCCCGCTACGCGCCCCCGCCCGACTTCTACAATGCCGAGGTCTTCCAGACCAACGGGCAGTTCGACATCGAGAAGTATCACCGCTTCCTCGGCTCCGGCCAGGCGGACCCGCAGCTGCTGCGTGATCTCGAGTCGTACTACCGGCGCGTGATCCCGCGCAGCAAGCTGTTCCAGGAGATCACGACCTCCGTGGTGGTGACCGACGGCGAGCTGTGGCGTCGCTACCGCGAGGAGCACGAGACGGCCTCCATCCGCTACATCGCCCTCGACCCGCAGGCGCTGGTACCGGCCGGGGACGTCACGGTCGACGACGCCGATGTGGCCAGCTACTATGCCCAGCACCGCTCCGATTTCGAGCGGCCCGCACGGGCGCAGGTCAAGGTCACGTCCATCAGCAAGGCGCCCACGCCGGCCGATACGGCCGCCGCGCTCGAGCACGCGCGCGAGGTCCGGCAGGAGATCGTGGACGGAGCCGATTTCGCCACGGTGGCAGGCCGCGAGAGCCAGGACCAGGGCTCCGCCGCCCAGGGCGGCGAGCTCGGCACCATCCGCAAGGGGCAGACGGTGCCGCAGTTCGAGGAAGCGGCCTGGAGCGCCCCGATCGGCCAGATCACGCAGCCCGTCCTCACGCCGTTCGGCTTCCACCTGATCCGGGTGGCGAGCCGCAACGCAGACTCGGCCGAGGTGGCCCACATCCTGATCTCGATCGAGCGCACGGCCGAGAGCGAGGACTCGCTCCTCGCCCGCGTCGACTCCCTCGAGTCCCTGGCGGGCCGCATGTCCCTCGACAACGCCGCCCAGGAGCTCGGGCTACAGGTCCGCACCACCGAGCTGACTCCCGTCCTCCCCACCCTCCCCGGCATCGGCGATGTCAGCGAGGGCGTCAACTGGGCGTTCGAAGACCAGCCCGCCACAGGCGACATCAGCCCCATCTTCGAGAACCAGAGCCGGTTCTTCATCATGGAGCTGGAGCAGCGCCAGGAAGCGCGTCCGCTCACCCTCGAGGAGGCCACACCGAGCATCCGCGGCATCCTCATTCGCGAGCGGCGCCATGAACGCACCCGCGACATCGGCCGGCAGGTGGTCGATCGCCTCACCGCCGGCGCCTCCCTGGACGAGGCGGCTAGCACCGTCAACGCCGAGGTGCGCACTGCCGGGCCCTTCACCCGCGTGGACTACGTCCCCGGGATCGGCTCCGCCAATGCCGTCATCGGCGCGGCGTTCGGCCTGGCCAGGGGCGAGACCAGCGGGCTCCTCGAGACCGACCAGGCGTTCTACATCATCCAGGTGACCGACCGCACCGCCGCCGACCGCGAGGCGTGGCAGCAGCAGCTGCCTCAGCAGCGACAGCAGGTCGTGAGCAGCATCCGCAGTCAGCGCCTCGATGAGTTCCTCAGCGCCCTGCGCGACAACGCCTCCGTGGTGGACAACCGCCAGAAGGTGCTGAACGCCCCCGACGCCGCCGCCTGACCGGCGGGCGCGGGCCGACGGGCCGATGGCGGGCGGGCATGAGGCTGGCCCCGCGCCGTCACGCCCTTCCGCGCTCCGCGAGCTCCAGGACGAACGGAAGCCCTCCGGGGCGGCTGAGCCGCCCCGGAGGGCTTGATCGTTCTCGGCAGGCGGCGAGGCGGTCGCCGCCCCATCGGGCGCTCGGCGCCCGCCGGTCCCCCCGGTGGGGAGTGCCTACTCGGTCTTGGTCTGGCCGGGGTCGGTCTTGACGGCCTCGGCCTCGCGGGGCTGCGCGGGCTCCTCGGGCTTGCGCGGCGCTTCGGAGCGCGGCAGCTCGCGGTTGGTGTTCATGGCCGAGCGGTTGAACTCGCCCTCGATGTCCCGAACGGAGCTCTTGAACTCCCGGATCCCCTTCCCGAGCGCCCCACCGATCTCGGGGAGCCTGCGGGCTCCGAAGACCAGGAGGAGGACGGCCAGGATCAGGATCACTTCCCAGATGCCGACGCTACCGCCGAAGGGCATGGCTACTCACCTTTCTGCTAGAACCACCACGAACGCATCACCAGCCAGACGATCAGTACACCGATCACACTCAATGCGTTCACATTCAGCACCAGGGGGCCAATCACCAGGGCGATCGCCACGAGGTCGATTCCCAGGGGGCCCAGGGAAGCCGACACGGACGTCGTGAGGAATTCCCGCCCGGCGCTGTCCGGAAGGTAGCGGATCGCCAGCTTCGTGAACAGCGCCCCGAGGAACAGGCCAATGAGCACCGCCCACACCAGACGGGGTATGGCCCGCCGTCGAGCTCCACCCAGCATCATGCCCTCTTTCTCGCGCCTCAATGCGTGAACACGTCCCCGGATCGTCGCGCCATTCCGCCGGCCCTGACCGCGCTACCTTCTGCGCTCGACAACGTACGTGATGGCGGCCTGGAGCGCTGCGGTGATGTCGGACTCCGGAAGATCCCGCAGCGCTTCGGCCGCGCGGGCGCCATAGTCGTCGGCGCAGACCCGCGCCACTTCCAGCCCGCCGTGCTGTCGGGTGAGCTCGGTGACGCGCCGGATGCCATCATCGTCGGGGACCGGCTCGGCGAAGAACGCCTCCACGTCGCGGCGCGCGGCGCGATCCATCTCGCGCATGGCGGCGATGAGCGGGAGCGTCATCTTGTGCTCGCGCAGGTCGTGGCCCGAAGGCTTTCCCGTAGCCTCCTCGGTGGCCGTGTAGTCGAGCAGGTCGTCGGCGATCTGGAAGGCCATGCCGACGAAATGGCCATACCGGGCCAGTGGCTCGCGATACCGATCGTCGCCCGTCATGGCTCCCATCTCGCACGCGGCGGACATGAGCGACGCGGTCTTGGAGCGGATGAGCCGGAAGTAGTCCTCATCGCTGAAGCCGAGGGCGTCAGCGGACGCCAGCTGGCGCATCTCGCCCACGCTCATCTCGTTGGCCGCATTCGCCAGCACCACGATGAGGTCGGTGCGCTCGAAGCCCGCGAGATGGCTCATCGCGCGACTGTAGAGATAGTCGCCCATGATGATGGCCGACTGGTGATTCCAGAGCGCGTTCACCGTGGGCATGCCACGGCGCAGGACCGAGTGGTCCACCGCGTCATCGTGGACGAGCGTGGCCAGATGCACCAGCTCCACGATCGCGCCGAGCGTGGGCGCCCGCTCGTAGCCGCCATCGCCCACGCGGTTGGCCAGCAGCAGGAGCGTCGGCCGGAACAGCTTCCCGCGCGCCAGCGCGAGATAATCGCTGACTTCCTGGACCGGGGAGAAGTCGGACAGGATGATGCGACGGATCTCGTCGCCCACCGTGTCCAGCGCCGACGCCACCGGCGCCTGGATGTCCGCGAGTCGCGGCCGCACGCTGTCGGCCATCACCGCTTCCCCGTTCACAGCCGCGCCACGCGGTCGGGGACGTCGGCGAACCCATCGTCGATGTGGAGGATCCTGCGATAGGCGTCGCGCGCCTCGGCGCGCTGGTTCAGCTCTTCGTGACACCGCCCCAGGTGGTAGTATACGCCCAGCAGCTCGCGCTCGTCCCGGCTCGGGAGCTCCAGGGCACGCCGCAGGACGTCGAGCGCCCGATCGAACTCGCGCTTCAGCATGTAGCACTGACCCAGCTCTTCATACACCTTCAGTCGCTCCTCGCCTTCTCCGAGCGCCGCCTGGAATTCCGCCACCGCCTGGTCCACCAGCCCCATCTCCTTGAACGCCAGCCCCAGGTCGTAATGATCGTCTGCGCTGCTACGCTCCCGCGACGATGCACCCGGACGCGCATCCGGCTCCGCCTCCGGCGACGACGGTGCAGCGGAACGCGCATCCGGCTCCGCTTCCGGCGACGACGGTGCAGCGGAACGCGCATCCGGCTCCGTCACCGCCGAGGCCGCTTCCGTCCGCTCGTCGCTCGCGTCCCCGGATCGGAGCGCGTTTCTCGCCGCCTCGTTCGCCGGATCCAGCTCCAGCACCCGCCTGTAGATGGCCTGCGCTTCCGCGCCGGAGCCCTCACGCGACAGCGCATCGGCCAGGTCCTCGAGCGCGGCCGCCGTGAGCGCGGCGTGGTCCAGCATCGACGCAAGCTCGACTCGCCGCCTCCGCGCCGCCATCTCGCTCGGGTCCCGGCGGGAGATCTCCGTGACCACCTGGAGCGCCGCCCGGATCATGTCGGGGCCCGGCTCCCCCTCCATCAGGATATTGAGCTCGCGCATCGCCTCGGTCGACAGGCCGCGGCTCACGAGCTCGCGCGCGCGCCCGAGCACCGCTTCCTCGTCCACCTCCACGTCCCAGTCCGGCGGCGGCTCGCTCCCCGCGGTCACCTGGCCGAAGCTCAGATCCAGCATCCCGACGTCGAGCAGCTCCTCCTCGTCTTCATCGGGCCCGCTGGACCGCCCCGCCCCTGCGCCGACACCGGCCTCGCCCGCGTCGTCCCCCACCGACGTCCTCGCCCACGGCTTCTTCGCCCGGCGCGACTCATCGACCGCCGCGTCCTCCCCCGCGTCCTCTTCCGGCCAGCCGCGGTCGGCGGACGGCTCCGCGGCCAGCTCGTCGTCCGGCCACTTCCGACCGGGAGCGATGCCGCCTTCGCGCGCTCCCTCGGTATCCGGCTTCGCCTCCGGCGGGGCCGCGGCCTCCGCGTCCAGCGGCGGCAGCGGTTCCTCTTCCCGGTCCGGCGCAGCGTCGAGCTCCGCCAGGGATTCCGCCGCTTCCCCATCGGAAAAAGCGTCCTCCTCCGGAGCGTCCTCCTCCGGAGCCGGGACCGCGTCCCAGCCGGTGTCCAGGAGCGGGAGCGGCTCGGGCTCCGCTTCCTCTTCTTCCACCGCATCGCCGCGGCCGGTGGGCTCGAGCCCCGCCAGCCCTTCCGGCTCCGGCTCCTGCGACTCCGCCTCGTGCCCCACCCGGTGCGTCTCCAGCCCGTCGAGCCCACCGGCCACCGGGGCGCCCGGGCGGAAGGGGCGATCCAGGGCATCGGCCCGGGCCGATTCCCCGGACGGGGCCGCGCCGTTCACGCCGAGCTCTATGGACGGATGGATCGAGCGGGCTTCTTCCAGCACGCGCTCAGCGGCCGACGCGTCCCCGCGGGCCGACCAGGTGGCGTGGGCCTTCCGCAGCTGGTTGAGCGCATCGTTCTGCCGGCCATGGCCGGCAAGGTGACGGGCCAGGACCTGCCTCGCCTCCGGGTCGTCGGCGTCGTCGGCGTATTCCTCGATCCCGTGGAACGCGGCCTCGTGGTTGCCCCCGCGCATCTGCCGCTCTGCGTACTCCAGGATCCAGCGGCGGGCGTCGGGGAGGAACCCCTGCTCGGCGGCGAGGCGACTCAGCTTCAGGTAGATGTGGGCGCGATCCGGCCGATGGCGGAGCGCCTTGTTGCAGAGGGCTATGGCGTTGTTGTAGAAGCCGGACTCCGCGTACTTGTCCGCGGCAGCCTCGTAGTAGGTCACCGCCTCGTCGGTCTGCCCGAGCCGGAGGTACAGGTCGCCCACACGGTTGTAGAGCGGGAGCTCCACTTCCGCGTCATCCGTCCGCTCCTCGGAATCGAGCGCTTTCCGGTAGGCCTCAATGGCGGCCTTCCAGTCTTCCTTCTGCTCGAGCTTCCGAGCGCGCTCTTTCAGCTTGGCGACTGATGTCATTCAGTCTCGATCGTGCGATGCACCCAAACGCCAGCGGCCTCCGGCGACCGCCAGGTCATTTGCGCCGCCCGCGCCGGCGCCACCGGCCGCAGCCCGGTGGCTGCCCCTCCGGACCCCGGCCTCCCGCGGTCCGGCCGGTGGCGCGTCGCCGCGATCGGGACTCCCGAGGGATGTGGGAGGAGTCGAGCGAGCGCTGCGCTGCTGCCGGCTCCGGCCCTCGCGTGCGCACTGGACCGTGTCGGACAGCCGCTTCGTCATGGCACCGAAGATACTCCCGCACGCTGTGCGGAACAAGCGCTCAGGCCACTTCCCGACCGGTTTTCCACACTCGCCGCGCGAGCCGGATTCCGTACCGGTACGGGATCTCCCGGTAGTCGCCCGCCCCCCACACCACCAGGTCGGCGGGTGCTCCGGGCGTCAGCGTGCCGGCTCCGGCCGGCAGCCGGAGCGCCCGGGCGCCCCCACGCGTGGCCGCCACCAGCGCTTCCAGCGGGTCCATCCCCATCTGCGAGCAGGCGACGGTGGTGACCAGCGGCAGGCTGGGCGACGCCGACGACCCGGGATTGAAGTCCGTCGCCAGCGCGACCGTCGCGCCCGCGTCCAGCAGCTTCCGCGCGGGCGCGTATGCCGACCTCCCGAGAAAGAAGAGGGTGGCGGGGAGGAGCGTGGCGACCGTGTCCGAACCGGCCAGCGCCTCGATCCCGGCGTCGCTCACGCACCCCAGGTGGTCGGCCGACGCGGCGCCCAGCTCAACGGCCAGCTCGGCGCCCCCCGAAGCTTCCAGCTCGTCAGCGTGGACTTTCGGGATCAGCCCGTGCTCCAGGCCGGCCTCCAGGATCCGCCGGCTCTGGCGCGCGTCGAACACGCCGGGCTCCATGAACACGTCGCAGAAGCGCGCCAGCCCCGCCCGGGCCACTTCCGGGATCATCTCCGTGCTCACCAGCTTCACGTAGTCGTCCGCGCGGCCCTGGTACTCCGGCGGCGTCTCGTGCCCGCCCAGGAACGTGGCGACGAGCTCCAGCGGCCCCTCGTCGCCCAGCCGGCGGATGACGCGCAGCATCTTCAGCTCGTCCTCCACCGTGAGGCCATAGCCGCTCTTCACTTCCAGCGTGGTGGTTCCCAGCGACAGCACGTCCCGGAGCCGCTCGCGCGTCAGCGCCACCAGCTCGTCCTCGCTGCGCTCGCGCAGGTCACGCACCGAAGCGTTGATCCCGCCTCCCCGCCGCGCGATCTCCATGTACGGCACGCCCCGCGACCGTAGCCCGTACTCATCCGCCCGCCACCGGCCGAACACGGCGTGGCTGTGGGAGTCCACCAGCCCCGGCGTCAGCACGCCGCCGGCGCAGTCCACCCGCTCCGCCCCGGGGTGCGACATCACCAGCTCGCGTTCCGGCCCCACCGCCACGATCCCGCCCCCGTCCACGGCGACGGCCCCCCCCGTCAGCACTTCCGCCTCTTCAGCCGCCCGGCAGGTCACCACCTGGGCCGCGTTGACGAAGAGCTTCATCGGTTGTCTTCTCACTCCCACAAGCCCACCAGCTCACCACTCCGCACCAGCGCTTCCGCCGCTTCAATGTCCGGCCCCATCACACGGTCCCGCTCCAGCGGCGCCACCCGCTCGCGCAGTTTCCGGTACGCAGCGTCCACCCCTGCACCCGGACGCAGCGGTTTCAGGAATTCCAGCCCCTGCGCTGCCGCCAGGAGCTCCAGCGCCAGCACCGTTTCCAGCAGATTCACCGCATCGCGGGCCTGGCGCGCTGCCGTCATCCCCATGGAGACGTGGTCCTCCTTGTCCGCATCCGTGGGGATCGAGTCCACCGACGCCGGCATCGCCAGCTGCTTCATCTCGCTCACCAGACTGGCGGCCACGATCTGCGGCATCATGAACCCGGAGTTCGTCCCCGGCTCCTTCACCAGGAACGCCGGCAGCCCCGACAGGTGCGGGTCCACCAGCCTGGCCAGGCGACGCTCGCTGATGGATGCCAGGTCCGCGCACGCGATCGCCACCAGGTCCATCACCTGCGCCACCGGCTGGCCGTGGAAGTTGCCTCCGCTCAGGATACGCCCGTCCCCGGGGAAGATCAGCGGGTTGTCCGTCGCGCTGTTCGCTTCCACTTCCAGCACCTGCCGCGCGTACGCGAACGCCTGCCTCGCCGCCCCGTGCACCTGCGGCATGCAGCGCAGCGAATACGCGTCCTGCACGCGCGGATCGTTCTCGCGGTGCGACTCACGGACTTCCGAGTCACGAAGCAGCCCTCGCAGCCTCGCGGCGCTCTCGGCCTGTCCCGGCTGCGGACGCGCCCGCTGGATCGCTTCGTCGAACGGCGTGGGCGTCCCCTTCATCGCTTCCAGGCTCATGGCGCCCGCCACTTCCGCGACCTCCACCGCCCGCTCCGCCGCGAGCAGCGCCAGCGCCCCGATCCCCGTCATCGCCTGCGTGCCGTTGTTCAGCGCCAGCCCTTCCTTCGCCTGGAGCCGGAGCGGCTCGATCCCCGCCCCGGCCAGCGCCGCCGCGGCGCCCAGCCGCTCCCCTTCCACCACCACCTCACCCTCCCCCATCAGCGCCAGCGCGATGTGCGACAGCGGCGCCAGGTCTCCCGACGCCCCCACGCTCCCCCGGCTCGGGACCACCGGGTGGATGCGGGCGTTCAGCAGGTCGAGGATGCGCTGGACCACCACCTCCCGGACGCCGGAATGCCCCAGCGCGAGCACGTTCGCCCGCAGCAGCATGATCGCCCGGACCTCCGCCTCCGGGAGCGGCGGCCCCACCCCGGCCGCATGGCTACGGATCAGGTTCTCCTGAAGCTCCTCGATCCGGTCCGGCGGGATCACCACTTCCGCCAGCGCGCCGAATCCAGTGTTCAGCCCGTAGACGACCCGCTTCTCCGACAGCGCCCGCTCCACCACCTCCCGCGCCGCCTCGATCCGGTTCCGGGCCGTGGAGGAGAGGCGGACTTCCGTTGGGTCTCCGCGCGCCACCCGCTCGAGCTCCTCGAGCCGCAGCGCGTCGCCGTGCAATTCTAGTGTTTCCATGGCCCGCCAAGGTAAGGGCGCCCCCCCGCCCCCGGCCAGCCGCCTCGCGTCCGCCCCCGGCGCGCTACCGGTTGCGGGGCTGCTGCGTCTGCTGCGTGATGTCCGTGTGCTGGTTGTAGTCGACCTTCAGGTCGGGGTTGTCGATCAGCTGCACGCGGAAGGTCATGGCGAAGTTGCCGTTCTGCGCCTTGGTGAAGTCGAAGTTGGCGCGCCACCGGTGCAGGTCGCGGGTGAGGGTGAGGATATGGTCGGCGAACGCGTGCTCGGTGAAGGAGTAGCTGGTCCGCCAGCTCACGCTCCAGTGCTCCGTGGGCTTGAACGAGACGTTCCCCTGCAGCATCCGGCTTTCGCGGCCCACGCCCAAGGCGTCGGGGCGGGCCCGGGTGAGGGAGTAATTGAGCTGCGCCCGCCACGTCCCCACCGCCCCACCGGGGAACGCGCCCGTGCCCCGCTGGGCGCCGCCCGGCATGATGGCGCCCGATCCGCTCCCCAGGTCCTCCGCCCCTGAGGGCACCTCCTCCGCCCCCACGGCCCCCTGGGCGGTGGTGTCCGGCCTGGCCGCCGCGGCCGCGGCGCTGCCGCCCGAGAGGCCGAGCAGCTTGAACAGCCAGAAGGTGTTGTCGATGGAGAACGACGCATTCATGGCCGTCATGAACGGACTGAACTTCCGCGCCGGTTCGCCGCCGCCCTCGGGCGTCGGCCCGTCCTCGAACAGGTCGTGCGTGAAGCTGACCGTGAGGTTCTTGAGCAGGTCGGAATGGAGGGAGTTGCTGATCTGGTCCGTGGTGAAAGCGTGTCGACCCTCCCGCGCGGCCACGAAATCGTAGGTGAACGGGCCCGTGGTGTTGAGCGCCAGGAGCATGACCTTCTGCGCCGTGGGCAGCCGCCGCGGCTCACCCGGCGCGCCCGTGCTGTCGACGACGGCCGTGTCGGCGGCCAGCGTGTCGCTCCCGGCGATCTTGGCTTCGAACGTCTGGTTGAACGCCAGCGTGAGGGTGTTCGCCTCCCGCAGGCTGACCAGCCCGAAAACGGAGTCCTGGAGCGGCGACGAGCTCGGCGCCGGCCGGTACTGCCAGCTCAGCGACGGGGAGACCTTGTGGCGGATCCGGCTGAAGCCGGCGAAGCCGGGCCAGAAGCCGTAGAGGTCGGTTCGCAGCGTCGCCCCGGTGGAGAGCTGGAGCGGTCGCGAAACGTACCCGCCGGCGGTCAGCGTGTCGCGCACCTGCTCGCCGGAGATGGCGAGCGACGGCGTGATCTGCGTCCCCGTCCACAGCTTCTGCTGGTACCCCAGGCTGGTCTGCCACTGCAGCCGCTGTGAGGAGAAGGCCGGCAGCGTGTCGGCCGGGTTGCCGAGCGTGTCCGTTTCAGTGAACACGGGCGGCTTCATCCCCAGGGCCGCGTCCTGGTAGTTCATGCTCTGCTGCAGCGACAGGTTGCCGAAGGAGAAGCTCTGGCTGGCCTGCGCCGTCACGGTCTCCTGGTCCCGGATGGTCGCCCCGGGAAGCGTCGCCTCCGACACGTTCACCAGCTGCCGGTTCGCGCTCGCGCTCCCGTTCCACGACAGGCTCAGTGTGCCATCACTGTTGCTGTACAGCGTTTTCGGGTTCACCGAGACCGAGAACGACGGCAGTGTCGTGGTCTGCTTCTCCGTGTTCAGGTCCTTCGTGTTCTGGTAGCCGAACGAGCTGGAGCCCCAGGAGAAGTTGCGCCGCACCCCCGCGTTGAAGCGGATCTGCCGGTTCAGCTCCGTCGGGTCGAAAGAGTTCTGCCGCACGAACTGCGTGCTGCTGGCGTAGTCGCCCGCCACGGTCACGTTCGTCCGCTCGTCCGGCTGCCAGCTGTTGTTCGTGTGCAGCGTGAACTCCCGACCGCCCCCGCCCGTCTCCCCCTGCCGCCAGAACTCCTTCGCCTGCACCGAGCCGTCCAGGAACTGGCGCAGCACCCGGTAGCTCAGCCCCCCCGTCAGCGCCGTGTAGTTGTTCGCGAACCAGTCGAACGTGGTCTGGGCGCTCATGTAGTCGTTGATCGCCCAGTAGAACCCGAGGTTCGAGATGCGACGGTTGTAGCCCTGGCCGTTGCGCACGATGTCGTTCACGCCGAACTGCGGCATGAGCAGCCCGCTCCGCCGGTCCCGCTTCATGCTCTGCACCATCCACGGCAGCCAGAACACGGGGACATCCTCGAACTTCAGCGTGACGCTCCTCGCCACCATGACCTGGTCCTGCACCATCTTCAGCGAGCGTGCCTGGAAGCTGTAGTGCGGATCCGGCAGGTCACACGACGTGAACTGCGCCTTCTCGCCGTAGAGCTTCTTCTCCTTCCCCCCCGTCAGCACGTACACCCGGTTCTGCGCGCCCCGGACGTACCACGTGGCGCCCTGCTCGAACTTCGTCGTCGCCCCCGAGGCCATCCCGACGCTGCGGTTGATGTCGTAGCACACCTGCCGGCTCTCCACCGGCTCCGCCTCGCCCTCACCCTGGAGCACCGGCTGCCCGTAGCCGCACACGATCCCCGTGTTCCCCGCGTACACGAGCAGCGAGTCCGTCGACAGCGAATTCCCCTCCCGCGCCACCTTCGACTTCCCCTTCAGCCGCAGCCGGTTGCTGTCCGCCTGGAAGACCGCCGACTCGCCCGAATACTCCGTGGTGACGTACCCGTTCAGCGCCGCCAGCGCCGCCAGCACCGAGTCCGCCGGGACCACACCGTTCACCGGCTCCGGCTCGGTCGGGAATACGACGACCGTGTCCCCGCCCACCGAGTCCACCGCCTCGCCCACCGCCGACGCCGGAACCACGGGCACCGTGTCCGCCCCCAGCGTGTCCGCTCCCATCGTGTCCGGCGGCTGGATCGGCGACGCGGGGATCGCCCGCAGCCGCGCGAGCGCCCGCTCCCGCACCGTCAACACCGTGTCGGTCGCGGCCGTGTCCGGCCGCTGCGCCGCGGGCTCCCCGGCACCAGGCTCCTGGGCGAGGAGCGACGAAGGGGTGACCAGCGCGACGACTGCGCCCAGCAGCAGCCCGGTCAGGACGGCGCGGCCGCCGCCGGCCCTCCGCCCGGGCCCGCCGTGGTCACCCGACCGCCCGCTCACGCGCCGGCCCACGTCTCCTCCTCGTCCTCTTCACGCTCCGCCTCCTCGCGCGCCCGCCGCTTCGCGCGGCGGCGCTCCACCATCCGGGCCATGATGATGCCCAGCTCGTAGAGGAGGATGAGCGGGATCATCATGAACAGTGTGAGGACGATGACGTCGCCCGGAGTGACCACGCTCGCCACCACCGTGATGAGGACGATGGCCCATCGCCGCCCCCGCCGGAGCATGCTCGAGTGGACCAGCCCCAGCACCGACAGCACGAGGATCACCACCGGCAGCTCGAACACCGCGCCGAACGCCATCACCGTGCGCACCACCACGTTCATGTACGGCCCGATGGTGATGTTCTGCTCCAGGCTCTCCTGCTGGAACCCCGCGAAGAACTGGAACATGAGCGGAAGCGCCACGAAGTACGCCAGCGCCATCCCGCCCACGAAGAGGAAGAACCCCATGACGAACGCCGGGATCAGCGCGCGCTTCTCGTGCGGATGCAGCGCCGGGGCCAGGAAGATCCACAGCTGGTAGACCACGGCCGGCGACGCCAGCACCACGCCCACCGCCAGTGTGAGCTTGAGCGTGACCATGAACGGGTCCGCCGGCGACAGGTACGCCAGCTTCCCGTTGTTCAGCAGCGGCCGCATGGGCCGGATCAGCAGCCCCAGCACGTCCAGCCGCGTCACCAGGAACCACCCGGCCACCGTGCACACGGCAATGGCAATCAGGCTCCAGAGGATCCGCCAGCGCAGCTCCTCCAGGTGCTCCAGGAACGGCATCTCGTCCGAGACGCCGGGCCGCTGAACGAACCGGAAATGCGCGTCACTCAGAGCGGCAGCTCCTCCTGCGTCTTCTGACGCTCCAGCCGCGCCCGCGACTCGTTCAGGTCCTCCAGCTCCTCCACGAACTCGTCGATGTCCTGGAAGTTGCGGTAGACCGAGGCGAAGCGTACGTACGCGACGTAGTCCTCCTCCCGCAGCTGCGCCATCACCATCTCCCCGAGCTCCCCGCTCTCCACCTGGTCCCGACCACCCAGCTCGTCCTCGATGGCGTCCACCATCTCCGCCACCTTCGCCTCCGTCACCGGCCGCTTCACGCACGGCAGCCGGATCGAGCGCAGCAGCTTCTCCCGGTCGAAGCCTTCCACCGTTCCATCCTGCTTGATCACCTGCACCGCCCGCTCCTCCACCACCTCGTACGTGGTGAAGCGTCGGCCGCACCCCAGGCACTCACGACGACGACGGATGGCACGACCCTCCCGGCTCGTTCGGGAGTCGACCACCCGGTCCTCCGTCTCGTGGCAGTATGGGCACCGCATGACCACCGCTCGCTTCCTTGACGACGACGCCCGGCGGGAGAGCGACTCCGCCGGGCGTCCTCGTTCTGGCTCATCCCGCTCCCGTGCTTTTTCCCCGCTTCCTACGCCCCGCCCCGCACCCCTGTTCCATCACGCGAAGAACACCAACTTCATCTCACGCGAAGCCGCGAAGAACGCGGAGCGCCGCGGCGGGTGCGTCGGCGGAGCCGCCGCTGCCGGCCCCGCCCGTCTCCCGGCGACGCCCTTTGTCTCGCCCCCGCGGCCGCGCCGCCCCGGAACCTCCCTCGCCCGCCACCCCTGACCCGCCCCCCAAAACCCCGCAGTTCCTCCGCGATCTTCGCGTCTTCGCGTGACCCGCAGTTCCTTCGCGCCCTTCGCTACCTTCGACCTCTTCGTGTCACGCCGTTCCTTCGCGCCCTCCGCCCCCTTCGCTACCTTACATCCTGCTGAGCGCGTCCTCCGCCAGTCTCCGCGAATCGGAGTTGGGGTACCCGGAGATCACCCGCTGGAAATACTGCCGCGCGCGCTCCGTGTTGCCCCGCTCCTGCGCGATCACGCCCGCGCGGTACAGCGCCCGCGGCGCCGCATCCGAGCTCTGGTAGCGCTCGACCACGCGCTCGAACGCCTTCTGCGCCTGGTCGTACTCCTTCTCCATCACGTACGTCTCCCCGATCTGCCGCTGCGCATCGGGCGCCACCGCATCGGACGGGAAGCTGTCCACCACCATCTGGAACGCGTTTCGGGCCGTCTTCGCGTTCCCGCGGTCGATCTGCTCCAGTCCGATCTCGTAGAACTGCCGGGCCATGTCCGCGGGGGTCATCGCACCGGCGCCCGGCTCACGCGTCCCGCCTCCGGCGCCTTCCGCGCCTTCGCCGCCGAGTCCCGCCTGCCCCACCTGGTTCACGGCGGACGTGAGCTGCTGGTCGAGCTGGTTGAGCCGGATCTGCACCTGGCTCGTGAGCTCGCCCACCTGTTCCAGCTGGCCGGTCAGCCCCTGAAGCTGGTTCCCCAGCTCACCCCGGACGTTCAGCAGCCGCTGCGTCGTCATCGTGAGCGAATCCAGGATCTCCCGGTTCTGCATCTGGAGCAGCCGGAAGATGGAATCGTTGCGCGCCTGCAGGCTGGCCATGTCCGTGCGGATGTCGCGCACGTCCCGCTTCGTGGCGCACCCCGTGGCCGCGGCGGCCAGCGCCAGCACCGGTGCGGCCCGGGCGAGGAGACGGAGGTGGGCGCGGACCCTGCCGCGCCCACCCACCGCACTGAAGGACTTCATGCTCGTCACGTACCCGGAGCGCTCATTCTGGTCGCCGCCAGCAATGATCGTGAACTCGTCACGCCGGTTCTGCGCCCACGCCTGTTCGTTGGACCCGTTCGCCACCGGCCGGTCCTCGCCGAAGCTCGCTGTCTCAAGCCGGCTCGCATCGATCCCGTAGCCCACCAGGAAGTCCTTGGCCGCTTCCGCGCGACGCTGCCCCAGTGCCAGGTTGTACTCGATCGACCCGCGCTCGTCCGTGTGCCCCGCGATCCGCAGCCGCACGTCCGGGTTCGCGCGCAGCACTGCCAGCTTCTGCATCAGCGTCTGCTCCGCGTCCGAGCGGATCGTCGACTTGTCGTAGTCGAAATGGATCGGCTGCTGCAGGATGTCGCGCGCGGCCGCGGTCGCCCGCTCCATACGCGCCCGCTCCGCCGCCGCGGCCTCCTCGGCTGCCCGACGCGCCGCCTCGATGCTGTCGGCTCTCGCCTGCGCGCGCTGCGCAGCCGCAATGCTGTCCTGCCGCGCGATCTCCTCCGGCGTCGGCCCCTCCGGTCCCTTCTTCGAACAGCCCGTCGCCACCCCGCCCAGCACCAGCGCGGACAGCGTAACCGCAATCGTAAGACGGTGCCTCATCGCATGCCTCTCCTCTCGGGTTCCACCCGGGTGTGTTGTCGGTCCATCCGCGCTCATTGCCCGGCCGTGAGCGCGGAAGCTTGCCGCAGTACCGGAGACCATGACGGCATCCGATACCGTCCTCCCGTCACCAGGGGCCGGATCCGCCCCGTGGTAAGATCGATAACATACAAGCCCATGCCGTCTTCGCGCACCCCGCTGAAGACGATGTGCCGCCCGTCCGGCGCCCAGCTCGGATCCTCGCTCCTGCCTTCGCTCGTGATCTGCTGCACCGGTCCGCCCGGGCGCCGCGCGTCCGCCACCATGACCTGGTTCACCCCGCCCCGGGAGCGACCCTGGAAGACCAGCTGTGAGTTCTTCGGCGACCATTCGGCCGAGGTGTAGAAGCCCGGCCCGCCACGCTCGAACGGCGTGATCAGCACGGCATCGCCGCCGTCCGCGGGCATGGTGAAGATGTGCGGGGCGCCGAGGCGGTCGCTCTGGAAGACCATCTGCCGCCCGTCCGGCGAGTACGACGGGTGCATGTCGATGCTCGAGCGCCGGCTCAGCCGCCGCAGGCAGCAGTTGCGCTGGAGGTCGTAGTCCTGGATCTCCATGCCACGGTCCAGCCAGAGCGCCATGGCCAGGTGCGTCCCGTCCGGCGAGTACGACGGCGTCTGCGCCAGGTTGCCTCGCTCCGTGATGGTGCGCGTGGCCCCGGTCGTCAGGTTCCGCTCCACGATCCGGTAGCGCCCCGTGTAGTCGCCCGCGCTGTACGCCAGTCGGCTCCCGTCCGGCGACCAGGCGGGGGAGTACAGCATGGACGCGGACTGCAGCCGCTGCACGTTCTCGCCGTCCGAGTCCACCAGCAGCAGCTCATAGGTCTGGTCGCGCAGCTGGTAGGTGAGGGCGATGCGGCTCGCCGCCATCCCCGCCTCGCCCGTGGCCCAGCGCACCACCTCGTCGCTCACCGCGTGCACCGCCATGCGGAAGCCCGGGTCATCCACGGGCGGGAGCTGGAAGAGCCGGAGCTCCTTCACGGCGCCGTAGACGACGTCGTGCAGTGCCAGCCGCAGCCCCCAGACACCCCCCTCGCCCCGCTCGATCGACCCGGTCACCAGGTACACCACGTTGAGCGAGTTCCACGCACCGTAGTTCCCCGGGTTCTCCTGCAGCCGCTCCGGGATCGTGAACATCATCTGGAAGCGATCCGAGTAGTCCAGGTCCCGCTCCACGATCCGGTGCACGTCCTCCGCGACCGCGACCGCGTCCGCCCCGGTGAACGCCGGCACCGCGAGCCTGGGACGGTAGCGCGTTTCGTAGGTCAGCTTCAGCTGGACCCCTTTCGGCATGGCCGTGTCCGGCCGCTGCCCCCGCGCGCCCACCGGCGCCATCGCGAGCGCCAGCAGGCCCACCGTCAGTCCCACCAGCCCCGCCCGTTCCCAGCCCCACCGCGCGGCCGACCTGTATCGCTCCATCGATCCCCTGTTCGTGTCCGTGACTCTCAAGTGTCCGGGCTTCAGCGAGCCGGCGCGACTTCCAGCTGGATCGGCAGCACGTCCGCCGCATACCCGTCCGGGAGCGGACCGAACGCCTTCCGGTTCGCCGCCGCCTCGATGGCCCCCATGACCCGGAAATCGAATACCGGGTTCCCCGACCGCCGCAGCGGCCGGACGTTCCGCACCGAGCCATCGGACGTGATCTCGAAGTAGATCAGCATCTGCGGTTCGGTCGCGTCGTTCCACCGCAGGTAGCGGTGGATCTGGATGATCACATTCTCCAGGTAGTCCGGGAAGGGGAAGTCCTTCCCCTCCGTCGCGATGTTGATCCCGTCGCCGCCGGTCTCCGCCTTCTCCTCCGGCTCCGGCTTCGGCTTCGGCGCCTCCGGCCGCTTCTCCGTCTCCGGCTCCGGCTTCGGCTTCGGTTTTGGCTCCGGCTTCGGCTCCGGTGGCTTCTTCGCCGGCTCTTCCACCGCTTTCTCCACCGGCTTCGGCTTCACTTCCGGCGGTGCTTCCTCCACCGCCGGCTGCGGGTCGGTCTCCACCAGCGCGGGCGCCTGCGCGGCCGCGGGCGGCGCAGCCACCAGGTGGATCTTCACCGTCTCGAACTCGATCGGCTCGGGCAGGTGCGTGGCGACGAGCACCGGCACCAGAACTGCCACGTGCAGCAGCACCGAAATCCCCACCGGCTTCGCACCCGGGCGACGATCGCTCACCGCACCCGTCCCGCCATGGTCACTCCCGTCCGCGCCGCTCCCGCGGCGGGCTCTCCAGCACCAGGTTCACTTCCGCCACATCCAGCTGCTGGAGCAGCGTGAACAGCTCCATCACCGAGCCGTACGCCACGCTCCGGTCTGCCCGCACGAACACCGGCTCCCCCGCGTTGTCCTGCATGTACTGCGGAAAGAACTGCAGGAACTCCTCCCGCGACGACATCGGCGCGTCGTCCAGGTAGATCGTCCCGTCCGCCGCCATGCTCACGATCACGCCCTCGCTCTGCGTGATCGGCCCCGCCTCCGCCCGCGGCAGCTCCAGCTCCACGCCGCCCTGGAGGATCGGCGCCGTGATGATGAAGATCACCAGCAGCGTGAACGCCACGTCCACCAGGCTCGTGACGTTGATGTCCGCCGTGAGCGGCAGCGCGTTGCGGCCATTCGACTTCTTCCACATCAGGGCACATCTCCGGCGCGCCTGGCGCGTCGCTGCGAGACCGCGTGGCGGCCGGACACTGCCGTCACAGCAATCGCTCCTTCGCCAGCGTACCGATGAACTCCGAGGCGAACCCCTCGAGCTCCCCACCGAACGCGTTCAGCCGGCTGGCGAACAGGTTGTACCCGATCATGGCCGGGATGGCCACGGTCAGCCCGGCCACGGTCGTCACCAGCGCTTCCGCCACGCCCGGCGCCACGGCCCCAATGTTGGCGCTCCCGGCGGCGCTGATCCCCAGGAACGCGTTCATCACCCCGATCACCGTGCCCAGGAGCCCCAGCAGCGGCGACACCGTCCCGACCACCGCCAGCCACGGCAGCCCGGCGCTCAGCGCCGCCCGCTCGTCCGCCTGGCTCTTCTCCAGCACCAGCCAGAGCGCCTGGAGCTGCGCCTCGCTCAGACCCTCGCTCTCCGTCGGCTCGGCCGACAGCGCCCCCGGTCGCAGCTCCTCGAAGAACGTCAGCCCGTGCTGGAACACGCTCGTGTACGGCGACTCCGGCAGCCGCGTCAGTGTCCGGTACGCATCGCGCAGGCGCCGCGTCTTCTCGATCACCGCCAGAAACCGCACGCCCTGACGCCGCAGCTTCCGGAACTGCCCCCACTTCCACAGCATGATGGCCCAGCTGGCCAGGGAGAACACCGCCAGCACCGCCAGGATGATCTGCGTCGAGATCGTCCCGCCGAGGATCATCTCCATCGGCCCTTCCATCCCGGGCCTCGCCTGCGCGATCAGGTTCACCGCCCCACCGTCTCCCGTTCGATGTATTCCAGCGTGCGACGCAGTCCGTCGCGCAGCTCCGTCCGCGGCTGCCACCCGGTCGCCCGCAGCTTCGACGCATTCAGCGACGAGTGCAGCAGCTCCCCCGGCCGCGCGGCCGCGTGCTCCACCGCCACTTCGCCGCCCGCCGCGGCCATCACTTCCGCCGCCAGCGCGTTCACCGATGTCTCGACGCCGGTCCCCACGTTGTAGGCGCGCTCGTCGACGTTCGTTCCCGCCGGCCCGAGCGGCAGGCTGGCCGCCAGCAGGTTGGCCGCGACCACGTCGCCCACGTACACGTAGTCGCGCGTCTGCTCACCGTCCCCGTAGACCGTGAGCGGGCGCCCGGCCAGGATGCGCTGACCGAAGATCGCCACCACGCCCGCCTCGCCGTGCGGGTCCTGGCGCGGACCGTAGACGTTGGAGTAGCGAAGCGCCACGTACTCCAGCCCGTGCACCCGGGCGTAGTAGTACAGGTAGTGCTCCCCGGCCAGCTTCGTAACGCCGTACGGCGACGCCGGCAGCTTCGGCGCGGCCTCCGGCGTGGGCCGCTCCTCCGGCTCCCCGTAGACCACGCCGCCCGAGCTGATGTAGACCACGCGGGCGTGGTGGCGCCGTGCGCCTTCCAGCACGTTCAGCAGCCCGTCGATGTTCGTGCGCGCGTCCCGGCGAGGATCCGCCACGCTCACCCGCACGTCGATCTGCGCCGCGTGGTGGCTCACCACGTCGAACCGGACACGGTCGAACAGCTCGCCCACCCCGGAGTTCCCGATCCCCATGTGGTGGAACTCCGCGCCTGCCGGCAGGTTCGACTCCCGCCCGCTCGACAGGTCGTCGACGATCCAGACCCGGTCGCCTTCCGACAGGAACGCGTCCGCCACGTGGCTCCCGATGAACCCCGCTCCGCCCGTCACCAGCACGTTACGCCCCATCCAGCCCCTCCCGCAGATGTACGACGGCGGCCCGGCTCCGCTCTCCACGGGCACCGTGCCGCCTCTTCGGCCTCGGATGTACGACGGCGGCCCACCGCCTCCCGGCAGCGGCGGCCGCCGCGCAACCCGCTCGGGTCACTCAGTTCCTCATGGCATCTTCCGGACCCGACGGACCCGGATCCCGTCCTCCAGCTCCGGCACCAGCACCCGGTCCACTTTCACCGTGGCGGAGGCATCCGATACGTGCACCACCCGCAGCACGCCCACCGTCTCCGCCGGCAGCTGCTCGCGGTCCTGGCCCCAGGCCGCCACTCCCCCCTCCCGCGAGGCGCGCTCGGGCAGGTACGCGATGAACTCGTCGCCCACCTGCACGCCGTCCCGGCCGCCCAGGTCGATGAAGCCCTGGTCCGTCGGACCGTAGAGCACCTGCCGGTCCACGAACCGCACCAGGCGACCCTCCAGGTCGCCGCCCCCCTCCACCGGCGCCGACGCCTCCGCCTGGAAGTCCGGGAACATCTCGAGAGGGATCACCAGCTGACCCCGCTCCACCGGCGCGAACTGGCCGTTCAGGCGCGCCTGCATCACTTCGTCATCCAGCTCCAGGACGTCCACCATGCCCGTCGGGATGATCGCTCGGCCGCCCAGGACCCGCTCGCCCACCGACACCACCAGCAGCCGGTCGCCCACGCGCGGGCGCGTCGACGATGCGTACGACACGAACAGCAGGTCCTTCGGGTGCGCGGTGGAGATGATCCCGCTCGCATCGCCCATCTGCCGCTGCGGCCGGACCACCTGGCCATAGGCGCCCAGCGCGGCCGGGTCCGCCACGAACGGCGCCGTCGCGAATTCCGCCGGCGTCACCGGCAGCAGCGGCATCGTGGGATCGCTCAGCACCGTCGGCCGGGACGAGCCCGGCGACTGCGCGGACGCCTGGTAGAACACGCTGCGGAGCGGCCGCTCCCGTGGCAGCGCTTCCGGCCGCACCGCCGCCGCCGTGGCGTCGCGCGCCACGGCATGGAAAAGCCCCGGGATGATCAGCACTTCGCGTGGATAGATCCAGTGCGGGTCCTCCACCACTCCCGTGTTGGCCTTGTAGATGGTCGGCCACTGGAACGGGTCGTGGAAGTAGAACCCCGCGAGGTCCCAGAGGGTGTCCCCCCTCTTCACCACGTGGTCCACCGGCTCCTGCGCCTGCCACGTCTTCACTGTGTCCGGCTGTGCCGGCTCCCCCAACGGTTCCTGCGCCTGCAACGGGAGCGCGACCAGCAGCCCGACGAGGCTCACGGTCACCAGTTTCATGGTGGCCCTCCTTCCAGAGCGGGTCCTCTTCGCGTGCGGGCCGCGCGGATGCATCCCGGGATTCGGTTTCGACCGGATCACCCCGGGCGGCAGCCGCTGCGGTAGGGAGAACACGGCAAAGCTAGGCGGCCGATGATGCGGTGTCAACGCGCACGACTGCGCACGCCGTGGAGCGGATAACGCGTTGACACGGCGCCACCTCGACGCGCAGCGCCTCCATCCGCGCCCCGCGCTGCTAGCCCTTCGCGTCCATCCGCCGCTTCAGCACCAGCGCGTCCTCCCGCGGCCGCGAGTAGTAGTTTCGCCGCCGCCCCACCTCCTGGAAGCCGTGGCGCGCGTAGAGTCTCCGCGCCGATTCGTTGGACACGCGCACCTCCAGGAACAGCTCCCGCACCCCCCGCTCCGTCACGCACTCGAACACCGCGCCGAGCAGCCGCTCCCCCACCCCACGCCGCCGGTGCTCCTCCGCCACCGCGATGTCGCCCAGCTCAGCCTGGTCCAGCACCACCCACAGCGCCGCGTACCCCACCACCTCGTCCCCGAGCTCGGCCACGAACAGGTGCGCGTCCGATCGCCGCAGCAGCGACAGGAACGTCCCCATGGTCCACGGCACCGGGAACGATGCCCGCTCGATGGACAGCACGCCCCCCAGGTCCCGCTCCGTCATCGGACGGACGGTCACCTCTCCGACGCTCGCCATCTAGCCTCTGACCCCCCGCTCCGCGCTCGACGCACGCACGTACGCCGGCTCCCACGCGCTCCCGTCCGCCACCTCCCCCGCCACCCGGTGCCTCGCCGCCAGCCACAGCAGCGTCGACGCCCGCGGGGGCGCCGGCGCCGTACCCACGCGCGCGCCCGCCGCGCGTAGCGCTCCCGCGTACTTCACCGCCCCGTCGCCCGCGTAGAGCGCGTCCCCCACACCCGCGAACGCTTCCGCCCGGTCCACCGACGGCGCCACCAGCGTCTCCAGCCGCTCCGCGTCCACACGCCAGGCGCCGCCGTAGCACTCCCCCCGCCGCGCGTCCAGCAGCGCGCACACCGGTCCGTCCCACGGCACGCCCGCCGCCACCACCAGCAGCGTCGAATAGGCGACGAGCGGGACGTCCAGCGCCGTCGCCAGCCCCTTGGCCGTCGCCCCCGCCACCCGCACCCCCGTGAACGACCCCGGCCCCGCCCCCACCACCACCTCCCCGATGGCCGTGCGCTTCACGCCCGCAAGCGCCAGCGCCGCCTCCAGCGCCGGCAGCACCTTCTCCGCGTGCCTCGACTGCACGCCCACCCCCACTTCCGCCAGCACCCGGTCGTCCCGCGCCACCGCCACGCTCCCCAGCGCCGTGGCCGTTTCCACCGCCACCCGGATCATCGCCCGTCCTCCGCCGATCCGCCCGGTCCGATCAACTCCGGCGCGCTCCCCAGCCGGTCCATTGTCACCCGCCGCAGATGGCTCGCCCCCGCGTTCACGCGCGGTGGAGCGCCGCGGCGGCCGTCCCGGTCCGCATCATCGCCGGCACCGCCCGTGTCCGGATCGGACCCCCCCTCGACGAACGACAGCCTCACCTCCCACCGGTCCGGCACCAGCAGCGCCTCCGCCCGCTCCGGCCACTCGATCAGCACGATCTCCTCTCCCTCCCCCAGCTCCCGCCAGCCCAGCTCCCACACGTCGTCCGCATCCTCCAGACGGTACAGGTCCAGGTGGTGCACCCGCACGCCACGCTCCCCCTCGTACGTGAACACCAGGTTGTACGTCGGCGACGGCATCGCCTGATGCACCCCCGCCCCCCGCGCCACCGCCCGCGCCAGCACCGACTTCCCCGAACCCAGCGGACCCCGCAGCGCCACCACCAGCGGCAGCCGCAGCGAGCCCCGCACCGCCAGCTCCCCGATCCGACGCCCCCACCCCTCCAGCGCCTCCTGGTCCACCGTCTCCCTCACCTCCGCCATCGACACGCCCCTCTCTCCCCTTCTCCGTTCCCTCAACGCCCTCCCCCAACATACTCCCCACCCCGCCCCCGCGCCCTCGCCACCTCCGCACCGCCGCGTGACCGTTGCGCTCGCCCATTTCGTTGCGCAGGTTGACTGTCAACCAGCGTCACACAAGCGTCACACGACCCCGGTGGCCCCGCCCATTCCGTGCGGGGCGCGTGGTCCCCTCCCGGGAGAGGCGGCCGCATCATGGCGAAGCTCGACCTCCACCTGCTGGGCTCGCCGCGGGTCCTGGCCGATGGCGCCCGGGAGGTCCCGGGCATCCTGGGCAGCGCGAAGATCATGGCGCTGCTGGCGTATCTGGCCACGTCACGGCCGGGGGCGCCGCGGCGCCGCGAGCTCATCACGGCGCTCCTCTGGCCCGAGCGGGACCGGCAGCACGCGCGGCACGCCCTGCGCCAGCTCCTCACGCGTGTCCGTCACCTGGCGGGCGACGGCGTGCTGGCGTGCGACACGGAGGAGACGATCTGCCTTTCTCCCGCTGGCTGCTGGGCCGACACGGCGGCGCTGGAGGAGGCGCTGGCGCGCGGCCGCCTTGCCGGCGTCGTGGAATATTACACCGGTCCGTTCCTCGAGGGGTTCCACCTGTCGGAGTCGCCGGAGTTCGAGCGCTGGACGGACGAGCAGCGGCAGCGCTACGAGCGGGCGGCGCTGGACGCCGCCGACCGCCTGGCGGACGAAGCCAGGGCCGAGGCCGACCCGAAGGCGGAGGCGCGCTGGCTGGCGCGGGCGATCGAGATCGACGCGTTCAGCGAGCCGCACAGCGAGCGGCTGGTGGCGCTGCTCCTGGAAGTGGGCGAGCGCGGGCGCGCGCTGGCGGAGCGGGAGCGCCTCCGTCGTCGCGTGGAAGGCGACCTGGGGCTCTCCCTCGATGTCGAGCCGATCCCGCCCGAGCCCGGCGCCGGCCTCTTCCCCGGCGACCCCGGCGCGGGCCGCTCCCGCGGCGGCGCGCGCGGGCGGGGCAAGGCGCCCGGCCCCCTCACCGCGGGCGAGGAAGTGCGGCGCGGGCTCTTCCATTTCCGGCGCTGGCGCGTCGAGTCCGTTGAACGCGCCCTCGCCCACTTCAGCCGCGCCGCCGCTCTCGACCCCGACTCCGCCCCGGCCCACGCGGGCGTCGCGCTGGCGTACTGCACCCTCGGCCATTTCGGCCACCTCCCGCCGGACGTCGCCTTCCCCCGCGCGGAAGCCTCGGCCCGGCACGCCCTCGAGCTCGAGCCCGACCTCCCCGACGCCCACATGGCCCTCGGCATGAAGGCCCACGTCTACGACCGACGCGTCGGCGAAGCGCTCGACCGCCTCCATCACGCGCGCGACATCGCGCCGCACCTGCCCTTCCCGCACTGGGCCCTCGGGCTGGTCCACGCCAGCCTCCAGCAGCACGACGAGGCCCGCGCCTCCATCCGCCACGCCCGCCTCCTCGACCCCGTCTCCATCCCCATCGGCACCGGCGAGGCCTGGGTCCACATCGGCGCCGGCGACATCGACCGCGCCGAGCGCCACGTCTGGGACACCCTCGAGCTCGACCCCGACGCGCCCCAGGCCCTCTGGCAGCTCGGCATGGTCCGCGAGCTCCAGGGCAACCCCGCCGAGGCCGTCGGGCACCTCCGCCGCGCCCTCGATGCCTCCCCCGTCAACCCCCTCATCCTCGGCTCCCTCGGTCACGTCCTCGCCCGCGCCGGCGACGACGACGGCAGCCTCCGCATCCTCCAACGCCTCCGCAACGCCGCCGACCGCGGCCACTACATCCCCCACTTCGCCCTCGCCATGATCCACGCCGGCCGCGACGAGCCCGACCTCGCCCGCGTCGCCCTCCAGAACGCCCTCGATCAGCGCGACGGCCTCGTCGCCTTCCTCCTCCCCTGGCCCTTCACCCGCTCCCTCCACACCCACCCCTGGTTCGCCGACCTCGTCGACTCCCTCTTCCACGACATCCCCGCATAGCCCCCGCCGCTCGTCCGCAACACTCTCCACCCGGAGAGATCTCCCGCAACGAAACACCACCCGCCGGCCGCGGGACGGTCGTGTGACGCACCCGTTCTAGATTGCGTCCATTCCAGCCGTTCCGGGGGACGCCGCGGGCGCGGAACACCCCCGGAACCAGTCCGTGACCTCCCATCCACAGATCAGGAGGCTGTCGTGACCAGACTGTCCGGCTTTCTCGGCCGTCACGTGTTCCAGCCCTCGGACCGGATCCTGAGCGACCTCGCGGCCGACACCGGTCGGGGTCACATTCTGCACCAGAAGCTGACGGCCAACCGGGAGCGGAACTGGCTGCTCGCGCTGACGCTGCACGCGTGCGACAAGCTTCGCATCGGCGCGCCGCTGTCGCAGGCGGAGGAAGTGATCGTGACCGCCCTGCTGGAGAGCGGGCTGGGCGAGGCGAAGCTGAAGGACCAGGGTCGGCTGTTCGCGGAGATGGACCGGGACGTCCGGAGCATGTTCTTCCCCGGCGAGTTCGCGGGCCTCACGTCGGATGGCGCGCTCACCTACAAGGAGATGGCGGCCTGGCTCGCGGGCATCCAGCACGAGCTGCTGGCGAAGGAGAACACGGTGGTGGTGGACGCCGCGGCGATCCTCGACGACCGGCTCACCCTCGCCGACCGTCCCGCGCTCCCGCCCTCGCTCCTCGCCGCATACGGCTGCGGCCTCACTGTCGCCGCCGACCACGGCCGCCGCTCCCGCCCCACCATGAAGTGCGGCGTGAAGGCCACCTGCTTCAAATGCGACGACGAGACCGGCTGGGACCTGGCCGGCGCCGACGAGCCGTACTGGGTGTTCGGCGCCCTGGACATCGGCGGGAATCACCCGTCCACCGCCCGCAGCCGCGTCTTCCCCGACGTGGACACCGGCGAGTTCCGCAGGTTCACCCCCGCCGAAGGCCGTATCTGGGGCCCCGGCGGCGCGCCCATGGAGCTCCCTTCCACCCTCGCCGTCGTCGTCTCCCTCTGGGAGCACGTCGGCGGCACCCTCGAGGAGATGGACGCCGTCGTCCAGGGCGTCTACGGCGCCACCGCCCGTTACCTGGCCGCCCTACGCCGCGCCAGCGCCCCCATCGCCATCGTCGCCGGCGCCGGCTCCCTCATCACCTGGCTCGGCACCTTCCTCAACGAGGACTACATCGCCGACCACACGTTCATCCTCGGCCGCAGCGTCCTCGAGCACGCCGTCACCACCGGCGCCGGCGAGGCCCGCTTCCGCCAGCGCTTCACCGACGGCGATGGCGACTACGTCCTCGAGCTCGCCGTGACCCAGAGCCCCTGGATCAGCGACGGGACGGAGATCTGACGACGGGCGGGCCCGGCGGCGGCGGCCGCCGGGCCCGCCCGGACAGCTCTGGAGAAACCGACGACCAACGGATGCAACCACACCAACGCCCGGACCACCTTCACAAGGAAGAACCCCCGATGCGACGATCCAGCCTTCTCCCCGTGCTGATAGCATCTCTGGGACTCGGCCTCGCCTGTTCCGATACCACCGGCCCAGAACCCACGCTCTACCCCGACGGCGCCAGCGCCGGCATCACCGACGCGCTGCACCAGGATGGCGGCGTGACCGGCAACCCCCACTTCTTCTGGCTCGCGCCGATCGTCTCCGGCGACCCGTCAGCTTCCTTCGGCACCTTCGACCCGGCCGCGAGCCCGGTCGTGACCGTCGTCTGCCACTCGGCATCCGGGGTTGGCGCGACGTGCACCGGCGCGCCGGATCCCATCGCCACCTTCACCCTCGGCGACGGCGTCCTGGTCCAGGACGGCCAGTACCACCTCCAGTTCGACACGAAAGCGGCGTTCGGCACCTACACGCTTCGGACTTCGGTGGCGGACGGACCGCAGTACACCTATCGAATCGTGGTCACGATCGATGGCGACGCCGGAACGATCGAGCTCGGTCACGCCGACTTCCAGCTGGCCGAGTCCGGCAAGGACATCAAGAACCTGTCCAGCGACGACATGATCGGCCTCAAGGACGGCCGCATGCTCCCCGTCAAGTTCCGCATCGACCTCGCGGCATACGACTATGGTGTGGCCAACGCCCTCTTCGCGTCCTACGGCGACGACGGCTATCCCGACCCCGAGCTCTGTGCGACCAACTGTGCCGTGGAACAGGTGGACCCCGAAACGGGCGGCGACTTCTTCCTCTTCGACCCCCGCGCCGGCTTCAACACCACCGGCGTGCGTTTCGGGACGGAGGACCTGCCTCCTCTGGGAGAAGGCGAGGAGTACACCCTCGTCATCGACCAGCGCCTCACCGACGACGAGATCGACGACGGCTACACCTGCTACTACGACGCCGATCTCGCCCAGTGGGACTGCTACCGCTACCTCCTCTTCCCGGAGCCGGAGGCGTTCAACAACCCGGTCCTCGTGGGGATCTGCGACTACAGCGCGCTCCTGAACGACAGCCCGGAGAGCCTGCAGATCGGCAAGGCGGACTATTACAGCGGCGAGGGCTGGTCGGTGGACTTCCTCGAGCCCATGGATGCCACGGACCTGCTCAGCTGCGCGCCGGCGGCGGTCGGTTCGCTGACCTCGTTCCGCTCCACCCTCCGCCTCGCCTTCGACTGGCTGGTCCCGCCCGCGTACGCGCAGCGCACCACCCGAGTCATCGGCGGCATGGCGAATGACTTCAGCGACTTCTTCCTGACGCCATACACGATCCCGTCCGAGCTGCCCGGAACGATCATCTTCGAGGCGGAGAACCCGGACAACGGCGGCAGCGTGGACCTGTTCGCCCTCACGTCGGGCGGAACGGCCGAGGTGCTGGTAGGCGACGACACGGACGATCGTGACGGAGTGGTGTCGAACGGCTCGCTCGCCTGGAGCGCTCACACACCATACCTGGCCGGCTCGGAGCCGTCGGCAAAGCTGCGCGTGCTGAACCTGACAACGAGCGTTGCCAGCGACGTCATCACTACAGGGCTCCCGCTCCAAATTGAGCCCGACCTGAATACCACCGGAACCGTCGTCGCCTTTGCCACGCCACATTCCATCGCATCGCCGATGAACTTCGACATCTACACGGTTGCGCTGTCCGGGGGCGCGACGCTTCAGGTCACCGACGGAGCCGAGGCCACCACCGACCCCTGCACCAGCGAGAGCCCCGCGTGGTCGCTGGACGGGTCCGCTCTGGCATATGCGACCAACTGCGGCGGGGCCTGGATGATTGTGGTCCTCGAGCACTTCAACACGGAATTCGAGGCGAAGCACGAATACACAGTCGGCGCCTATGCACCCAGGTCGCTCGCCTGGCTTGGAGACGGCCACATCGTGTACGAGGCGAACTTCCACCTCTACGCGATGGATGTTTCGGACGGGTCTCACACGCCGCTCACGCCTGCCTCCGACACGTCCGTCGAGGTCTCCGACCCCGTGATCTCCCCGGACGGCACCTGGATCGCGTTCGCGTACATCCAGGGCGCCGGCCGCGAGATCTGGGCGTTCCAGGTGCCCGACCTCACGAACTGGGACCAGGTGCTGAGTGGGGAGGCCAGCTTCGTTGTCGGGCCGGAGTCCTGGGTGCTGGTGACAGACGAGGCAGTCCTCCCGCGTCCCACGGACTGGATGCCCACGCCAACAGGGCTGCAATGACCATCTAGAACCGGCTTCCCCTTCACCCCGGGACCACCATGGGCCTCTTCGCGCGGATACGGGAACGGCGGCTGTTCCAGATCGTGGCGGCGTACCTGGCGGCCGGCTGGATCGGCCTGGAGGTGTTCGACCAGCTCGTGGACCGCGAGGTGCTGCCGCGGGTGGTCTACACGATCGCCCTGGCCTGGTTTGCGGCCGGGATCGTGGTGGCGGTCCTGGTGGGGTGGTACCACGGGGAGAAGGGGAAGCAGAAGGCGCCGGTGCAGGAGATCGTCACCATCGCGGTGGTGGCGCTGGCGGTGCTCGGGTTCAGCGGCTCGTCCGCGTACGACTACTGGTCGCAGCGTCGGGCGCTCGCGGCCGCGGAAGCGTCGGCGCTGGACCTGGGCCGCGTCGCCGTCCCCTACTTCGTCGACCTGTCGGCCGCCGGTGAGCTGCGCCCGGTGGCCGATGGGCTGACGGAGTCGCTCATCGACGAGCTCTCGGAGGTCTCCGGTCTGGACGTGCTCTCCCGCAACGCCGTAGCGCCGTACCGCGAGGCCCGTGTGCCGCTGGACAGCGTCGGGCGTGCGCTGAAGGCGGGGACGGTGGTGGACGGCGCGGTGGAGAAGGTGGGCGACGACGTGCGCGTCGTCGTCCGGCTGGTGGACGGCCAGAGCGGCGTGGAGTTCGACCGCGCGGTGCTGGAGCGGCCGGCCGCCGAGCTGCTGGCGGCGAGGGATGCGGTGGCGGAGGAGACGGCGAGGCTGCTGCGCGGGCTGCTCGGCCACCAGGTGCAGCTGCGGCACACCAAGCGGCAGACGGAGAGCCTGGCCGCGTGGACGCTGTACCAGCGCGCGGAGTTCGAGCGGAAGCAGGCGGAGGACGCCCTGCTCGAGGGCGACGCCGGGGCCATGGCCACCGCGTTCGACCGCGCCGACTCGCTCCTCGTGCAGGCTCAGCTGCTCGACCCCACGTGGCCGGAGACGGCGGTGCTGCGCGGGCACATCGCCTTCCGCCGCTCCCGCCTCGGCACCGACCTGGACGACATGGTGGCGTGGGGGGACCGCGGCCTCGAGCGCGTCCAGGCCGCACTCGACCTCGACCCCAACGACGCCCGCGCGCTGGAAGTGCGCGGCACGCTGAAGTACTGGCACTGGCTCATGGGCGTGATCCCCGAGCGCGACGAGAGCGACGCGCTGTTCCGCAGCGCCCGCGCGGACCTGGAGCGCGCCGTGGACATCGACGATCGCCTGGCCAGCGCGTACGCCTGCCTCAGCCACCTCTACCTGAACGCCCCGGACCTCACCGCCGCCGTCCTGGCCGGGCGCAAGGCCTACGAGGAGGACGCCTACCTGGCCGATGCCGACCTCGTGATCTGGCGCATCGCCAGCGCGTCGCTCAACCTCGGGCAGTACCGGGAGATGGCCCGCTGGTGCGACACCGGGCGCGAGCGCTTCCCGGGCAACTACCGGTTCGTCGCCTGCCAGCTCCTCGCCATGAACACCGACGCCGTGGAGCCCGACGTCCCCACCGCCTGGGACCTCCTGGCCGCCCTCGACTCCCTCGCCCCCGTGAACCAGCGCGACTGGGAGATCGCCCGCGCGCGCCTGGCCATCGCCGGCGTCCTCGCCCGCGCCGAGCTGCCCGACAGCGCCCGTGCCGTCCTCGCCCGCGCCCACCGGGGCATCACCGAGGCCGTGGACCCCACCCGCGACCTGCTGCTCGTGGAAGGTGAGGTGTGGACCCAGCTCGGCGATGACGACCGCGCCATCGACCTCCTGAAGCAGTACGCCGCCGCCAACCCCGGCACCGACTTCGGGGAGCAGGGCTGGTGGACCAATCTCCGGCGCCACCCGCGCTGGAGGGAGGTCGTCGCCGGCGGCTGAGCCGCGTCGCGGCCTCTCCGTGTCCGCGCCCCCGCGCTCCGGCCGTTTTCGTGTCCGTGCTCCGGCCGTTTTCGTGTCCGTGTCCCGTGCCCCGGCCGTTTTCGTGTCCGTGCTCCGGCCGTTTTCGTGTCCGTACTCCGGCCGTTTTCGTGTCCGTACTCCGGCCGTTTTCGTGTCCGTGCCCCGTGCCCCGGCCGTTTCGTGTCCGCGCCCCGTGCTCCGTCTGGCGTGTCCGGCAGTTCCCATCCGATGACCGCAAGAACACGAGCCGGCTCTCTGCCGTCCGAGCACCGAACCCCCGGACCCGGTCACGCCAGACGGACCACGGACACGCAGTTCACAAACAGGGAGCACGTACGCGATCCCGCACCCGGCCCGTCCCGATCCGCCCCCCGTTCGACCCTCACGGCCATGGAGCACGCGCCGTCTGGGGCTCAGATTGAACTCCGGTCCGTCAACGGAGTGGCCGCGATGCAGGAACCCGGGACAGTCTTCGAGTTCGAGAAGCTGGATGTGTACCAGCGGGCACTGGAGCTCAGGCCGCTCATTGCCGAGCTCGTGGCTACGCTGCCGCCCGGCTACGGCGACCTCCGCAGCCAGGCCGGCCGCTCTGAACGATCCATCCGTCTCAACATCGCCGAGGGCTCAGGCCGCCGACGCCCCGGCGGCAAGGTGGAGCGCTACCGCACCGCGCGCGGCTCCGCCAACGAGTGTGCCGCCGCCGTGGACGAGATCCGGCGACTCGGCTGCGCCGACACGCACCTCGCCCAGGAAGCCCTCACGCTCCTGCACCGGATCGTCTCCATGCTCACCCGCCTGATCATGACCTGGGAAAAGCGACAGGATTGACGCCCCGTGCCCCGGCCGTTTTCGTGTCCGTGTCCCGTGCTCCGGCCGTTTCGTGTCCGTGTTCCGTGCCCCGGCCGTTTCGTGTCCGTGTCTGCCCCGGCCGTTTCGTGTCCGTGTCCGTGCTCCGTCTGGCGTGTCCGGCAGTTCCCGTCCGATGACCGCAAAGACATGAGCCGGGTCTCTGAGATCCGAGCACCGAACCCCCGGACCCGGTCACGCCAGACGGACCACGGACACGCAGTTCACACCCAGGCAGCACGCAGTTCACACCCCCAGCTTCGCCTTGACCTCGTACAGCTCGTCCCTCAGCTGCGCCGCCCGTTCGAAATCCATGGCGGCCGCCGCCTGCTTCATCTGCTCTTCCAGGATCTTCGCCCACTGCTCCAGGTCCACCTCGTCCGCGTAGCTCGGCTTCGGCTCGGCCACTTTCGCCAGCCGTTCCGCGCGCGCGTCGGCCACGCGCGTGCTCAGGATCATCTGCTCGATGCTCTTCACGATGCTCTGCGGCGTGATCCCGTGCTCCTCGTTGTACGCCACCTGCACGGCCCGGCGGCGGTCCGTTTCCCCGATCGCCTCTTCCATGGACCGGGTGACCCGGTCCGCGTACATGATGGCGCGGCCCTCCACGTGCCGGGCCGCGCGGCCGACCGTCTGGATGAGCGAGCGAGCGTCGCGGAGGAAGCCCTCCTTGTCCGCGTCCAGGATGGCGACGAGGCTCACTTCCGGCAGGTCCAGCCCCTCCCGCAGCAGGTTGATCCCCACCAGCACGTCGAACCGTCCCAGCCGCAGGTCGCGCAGGATCTCCATGCGCTCGATGGCATCGATGTCCGCGTGCATGTAGCGGACGCGCACGCCCACCTGCTGGAGGTAGTCGGTCAGGTCTTCCGCCATCCGCTTGGTCAGCGTGGTGACCAGCACCCGTTCGCCTTTCGCTTCCCGCTCCCGGATCTCCGCCAGGAGGTCGTCGATCTGGCCTTTCACCGGGCGCACGTCGATGGCCGGGTCCACCAGCCCGGTGGGGCGGATCAGCTGCTCCACCACCACCCCGCCGCTCTTCTCCAGCTCGTAGTCGCCCGGCGTGGCGCTGACGTAGATGATCCTGTCCAGGAGGCTCTCCCACTCATCGAAGCGGAGCGGGCGGTTGTCCAGGGCGCTGGGCAGCCGGAAACCGTAGTCCACCAGCGTCGTCTTCCGCGCGCGGTCGCCATTGTACATGCCCCGGATCTGCGGCAGGCTCTGGTGGCTCTCGTCCAGGATCACCAGGAAGTCGTCCGGGAAGTAGTCGTACAGGCACGCCGGGCGCTCGCCCGCCGACCGGCCCGTGAGATGGCGCGAGTAGTTCTCGATTCCCGGACACGTCCCGATCTCGAGCATCATCTCCATGTCGAAATGCGTCCGCTGCTCCAGCCGCTGCGCTTCCAGCAGCTTCCCCGCCGCGCGCAGCTCCAGCAGCCGCGCCTCCAGCTCCACGCCGATCAGGTCCACCGCCCGCACGATCCGGCTCCGGTCCGTGACGAAGTGCGTGGCCGGGTAGATGGCCGCCCGCTCCATGCGCGTGATCGTCTCGCCCGTGAGCGGGTCGAAGCGCGTGATCCGCTCCACCTCGTCGCCCCACAGCTCGATCCGGACCGCCTGCTCCTCGTACGCCGGGTAGATCTCCACCACGTCGCCCCGCACCCGGAACACGCCGCGCGTGAACTCGAAGTCGTTGCGCGCGTACTGGATCCGGACCAGCCCCTCCAGGATCTCACGCCGCCCGATCTCCTGCCCCACCTCCATCATCAGCATGAGCTCCCGGTACTGTCGCGGGTCGCCCAGCCCGTAGATGCTGCTCACGCTGGCGACGATGACCACGTCGTCCCGCTCCATCAGCGCGCTCGTCGCCCGCAGACGCAGCCGCTCGATGTCCTCGTTGATGCTCGCGTCCTTCTCGATGTACGTGTCGCTCGAAGCGACGTACGCCTCCGGCTGGTAGTAGTCGTAGTAGCTGATGAAGAACTCCACCGCGTTCCTCGGGAAGAACTGCTTCAGCTCCCCGTACAGCTGCGCCGCCAGCGTCTTGTTGTGGCTCATCACCAGCGTCGGGCGACCGTGGTTGGCGATCACGTTCGCCATGGTCACCGTCTTCCCCGACCCCGTCACGCCCAGCAGCGTCTGGAACGGATCGCCCCGCCGCAGCCCTTCCGTCAACTCCGCCACCGCACGCGGCTGATCGCCCTGGAGCGGGAACGGGAGCTCGAGTTCGAATGTGCTCATGATGGGCGAAGATACACCGAAGCAACCCGCGGGTTCTAGGGGCGCGCCTTCCAGGCCCCGGAACACCCTGACGGACACGAAGTGCACGACGCGTCGAAGCCCGACGAACGTCCGCCCTTCCTCACCGCCGCGCCTCCAGATCGTCCCGCATTGCTATCGGCGTGGTCCGTCCCGTGCGTTACCGTGCGCGAGGGATTCGAATCGGGTGTGAGCGCAGGGGCGCCCGGCCGCGGCCATGGCCATCAGCGGAGACCTGGCCGGGATATCGGGATCGACCACGCACGAAACGCCGGCGGGGGACCCAGAATCGGTCGCCCCAGCGCTCCGCCCGTTCTCCCCCCAGCCGTCCTCCGCCCCCCGCCGCGTTCTTCGCGTCTTCGCGTGAACCCGCCGTCCTTCGTGCCCTCCCCGTTCTTCGAGCTCTTCGTGTCACGCCGTCCTCCGCCCCCCTCGGTGCTCTCCGTCACCGTCTTGCCCGCACACCGCCCGTTCGACTATCCTTCGCCCCGTTCACCGCGCGCACCCGAGCCTCCCCACCGCTGCCCCGTATGACCGACCTTTCCCGCGAGCTCAGTGTCGCTGCGCGCCTGGCCCGTAGCGCCGGCGCGGCCGCCATGGCCCTGTATGGCGACGTGGAGGCCCGCGAGAAGCCGGGCGGCTCGCCCGTGACGGCCGCCGACCACGCCGCGAACGGCGTCATCGTGGCCGGGCTGCGTGCCGCGTTCCCGGGCGACCCGATCCTCTCGGAGGAATCGCGGGACGACCGCTCCCGCCTGGAGTCGGAGCGCGTGTGGATCGTGGATCCGCTGGACGGGACGAAGGAGTTCCTGGCGCAGAATGGCGAGTTCGCCATCATGATCGGGCTGGCCGTGGGCGGTGCGGCCGTCCTCGGGGTGGTGTACCAGCCGGACGGCGATGCGCTCTTCGCGGCGGCCGTGGGCGCGGGCGCCTGGGTGGAGCGAGGCGCCGACCGTCGCCCGCTGGCGCGCGACGCGGCGGACCCGTCGAAGCTCCGCATGGTGGGCTCGCGCTCGCACGCGGACCCCGTGGTGGAGCAGATCCGCGAGCGTCTGGGCGTGGACGACGTTGCGCCCAGCGGGTCCGTGGGTGTGAAGTGCGCGCTCATCGCCGAGGGTGCGCGCGACGTGTACGTCCACCCGGTCCCCTACCTGAAGGAGTGGGACACGTGCGCGCCGGAAGTCATCCTGCGGGAAGCGGGCGGCCGCGTGACCGACTGCCTCGGCCGGCCGCTGGCGTACAACAAGCCGGACACGCACCAGCCCGATGGCATTGTGGCCACGGCACCCGGTGTGCACGAGCGGGTGCTGGCCGTGGTGGAGCCGATCTACCGATCGGCGAAGAGCTGAATCACTGAACCTCTCCGGGGCATGCCGAAGTCGAAGAACATCTACTGGACGAAGACGAAGATCACGCGCGACGAGCGTGAGGACGCGCAGGGGCATCGGGGCGTGACGCTCTGGTTCACGGGCCTCAGTGGCTCCGGCAAGAGCACCCTGGCCACGGCGCTGGAGGAGCGCCTGTTCCGCCGCGGCTGCCGCACGTACGTGCTCGATGGCGACAACGTGCGTCACGGCCTGAACCGCGACCTCGGCTTCAGCCCGGCCGACCGCACGGAGAACATCCGCCGGATCGGCGAGGTGGCGAAGCTGTTCACCGATTCCGGGACCGTGGTGCTGACCGCGTTCATCTCACCGTACCGGGAGGACCGGGACAACGTGCGGGCGATCATGGCCCGCGGCGACTTCATCGAGATCTACGTGGAAGCGCCACTGGAAGTGTGCGAGGAGCGGGACCCGAAGGGGCTGTACCGGAAGGCGCGTGCGGGCGAGATCCTCGAGTTCACCGGCATTTCGGCCCCGTACGAGGAGCCCGCATCGCCGGAAGTGCTGGTCCAGACGTCGGACCGTGATGTCGAGGACTGCGTCCAGCAGATCGTGGACTTCCTGGAGTCCAACGGCTACCTCGTCCCGGAGCCCGAGCCCGCGGCCGGCTGAGCGCGGCGCTCCTCATGACCGGCGACGCCTGGCTCACGCTGGCCGTGGTGGCGGTCGTGGTCGTGGTCCTGGCCCGCGACCTCTTCGCGCCATCCCTCACGCTCCTCGGCGGCGTGGTGGCGCTCCTCGTCGCGGGCGTCATCACGCCCGCACAGGCGTTCAGCGGCTTCGCCAACCCCGCGCCCATCACTGTGGCCGCGCTTTTCGTGCTGGCCGCGGCCGTGGAGAAGACGGGCGCGCTCCAGCCGCTGGTGAACGCCGTCCTCGGCGCGCCGGCGGGGCGCCGCCGCGTTCTGACGCGCATCGTCGCACCGGCTGCGGGCGCGTCGGCGTTCCTGAACAACACGCCGCTGGTCGCGATGTTCGCGCCCCAGATCGCCGGCTGGGCGGAGCGCAACGGCGAGTCCCCGTCGCGCTACCTCATGCCCCTCTCCTTCGCATCGATCCTGGGCGGAATGGTGACGCTCATCGGCACGTCCACGAACCTGGTGGTGTCCGGCCTTCTGGTGGCCCGCGGCCGGCCGCCCCTGGGCATGTTCGAGCTCACGCCCATCGGCCTCCCCGTGGCGCTCGTCGGACTCGGCCTCATCGTGCTCCTCGCCCCACGCCTCCTCCCACCCCGCCGCTCGCCGCTGGCCCAGGCCACCGAGGAGCTGCGCGAGTTCGCCGTGAACATGGACGTGGTCCACGGCGGTGCCATTGATGGCCGCACCGTGGAGGCCGCCGGGCTGCGCAACTTGCGCGGGCTGTTCCTGGTGGAAGTCCGCCGCGCCCGCGACCTCATTTCCCCGGTCACGCCCCAGACGGTGCTCCACGGCGGCGACCAGCTCACGTTCATCGGCCGCGCGGACGACGTCGTGGACCTGCAGCGCAGTCGCGGCCTCGTCTCGTCCGAGCAGGACCACCTGCAGCTTTTCGACGCCCCCGACCACACGTTCTTCGAAGTGGTCCTGGGCGAGGCGTCGCCGCTGGTGGGACGGACGCTGAAGGAGGCCGAGTTCCGCGGCCGCTACCAGTCCGCCGTCCTCGCCATTCACCGCGCCGGCCAGCGCGTGCGCGACAAGCTCGGCCGCGTCCCGCTCAAGGTGGGCGACACGCTCGTCGTTCTCGCCGACCCCGGCTTCCGTGACCGCTGGCGCGACCGCTCCGATTTCCTCCTGGTCTCTCGCCTCGGCGGCTCGCCCCCCATCACGAGCCGCCAGGCGTGGGTGGTCGGCGGCATCGGCATCGGCATCGTCCTCGCCGCCGCCACCGGTGTCATGCCCGTGCTCAATGCCGCGCTCCTGGGCGCGCTCGCGCTCCTGGCGCTGCGCGTCCTCACGCCCGGCGAAGCGCGTGCGGCCGTTGACCTGGATGTGATTTTCGTCATTGCCGCCGCGTTCGGCCTGGCCGCCGCCATGGAGTCCTCCGGCCTCGCCGGCCTGGCCGCCCACGCCCTCGTGTCCGGCTTCGGCGCCCTCGGCCCCGTCGGCGCGCTCCTCGGCGTGGTCCTGGCCACGGTGCTGCTGACCGAACTCGTCACCAACAACGCCGCCGCCGTTCTCCTCTTCCCCATCGCGTTCAGCACGGCCCTGGACGTGGGCGCCGACCCGCGCGGCTTCGCCGTGGCCATTGCCCTGGCCGCCTCCGCCTCCTTCCTCACCCCCGTCGGCTACCAGACCAACACCATGGTCTACGGCGCCGGCGGCTACCGCTTCTCCGACTACGCCCGCCTCGGCGCGCCGCTCACCGCCGTGGTCGTGGTCATGGTGGTCTGGGTCGTGTCCGCGCTCTATCTGCCGTAGCTCCGCCGCCTGCCGGCCGCGCCACCCGTGCCGCAGCGACGCCGTTGAGCCTCACGAGCCCCTCCGTTACCTTCGACCGCTCTCAGGACCCCGACCCGAACGCGAAGCCCATGACCATAGCACCGTACGGAGGCCACCTCGTCGATCGCACCCTTTCTGGCGACGAGGCGGCCGACGCCCGCGCGCGCGCCGACGCACTCCCCCGCGTGCCCCTCTCTCCCGTGGCCCTGTCCGACCTCTATCTCATCGCCGTGGGCGGCTTCAGCCCTCTCACCGGGTTCATGGGGAGCGGCGACTACGAGCGCGTCCTCGACGAGATGACGCTGGCCGGCGGGCTCCCCTGGTCCATCCCCGTCACCCTCCCCGTGCACGACGTCGCCGGCTTTGGCCCCGGAGACGAGATCGCCCTCGTCGCCCCCGATGGCGACGTCGCCGCGCTCATGCGCGTGGAGGAAGTGTTCGGCTGGGACCGCGAGCGCGAGGCCCGGGCGGTCTACGGCACCACCGACCGCGACCACCCCGGCGTCGCCCGCCTGGACCAGCGCGGCGATCACCTGGTGGCCGGCCCCATCGAGTACGTCTACGCGCGCGACATCACCGGCTTCCCCGACCGGAACCTCACGCCCGCCGCCACGCGCGCCGAGTTCGAACGCCGCGGCTGGAACACCGTGGTGGCGTTCCAGACCCGCAACCCCGTGCACCGGGCGCACGAGTACCTGCAGAAGTCCGCGCTGGAAATGGTGGACGGGCTCCTCCTCCACCCGCTGGTCGGCGACACGAAGCAGGACGACATCCCGGCCGACGTCCGCATGCGCTGCTACGACGTCATCCTCGAGCACTACTACCCGGCCGACCGCGTGGTCCTCGGCGTCCTCCCCGCCGCCATGCGATACGCGGGACCGCGCGAGGCCATCTTCCACGCCATCATGCGGCGCAACTACGGCTGCACCCACTTCATCGTCGGCCGCGACCACGCCGGCGTGGGCGACTACTACGGCACGTACGACGCCCAGCACATCTTCGACCGCGTCGACATGCAGAAGCTCGGCATCCAGCCGCTCAAGTTCGAGCACGCCATGTACTGCACGCGCTGTCAGCAGATGGTCTCGCGCAAGACCTGCCCGCACGGCAGCGACGCCCACGTGTTCCTCTCCGGCACGAAAGTCCGCGAGATGCTGGCCCGTGGCGAGCGCCCGCCCAGGGAATTCACGCGCCCCGAAGTGGCGGACGTGCTGGTGGCCGCGTTCGCCCCGTAGCGCGCGCGCGCGACGGTACACCACCGGGCCGTTCAGGCGAACGGGCCCGGGCCGTGATGGCCCGGGCCCGTTCCCGTTCCCGGAGGGCGAGCGGCGAGTCGGTCAGTGCGGCCTGATCCGCCCCATCAGGTTCCGGCCGCAATCCACGGTCACCCCGATGGAGAGGGCGAAGATCCCCAGCGCCACCAGCGCCGCCAGCCCCGAGCTCGCCAGCGGGATGATTCCGCCCACGTAGCCGGAGATCATGGCGATCCCGATCCACCCGGCCAGGACACCGGCCGCCAGCGTGGCCGGCACCGCGAACAGTGCCCCCATGCACACCTGCCGGAACGCCCGCCGGTGGTCCACTCCCTCGTCCCGGCCCAGCATCCCGAACGCCGCGCTCACGATGAAGCCGATCACCGCGCCGGCAAGGAAGACCCCCAGGCTCGTCGGAAGCAGCGCGTGTCCGCTCGTCCGCCCGAGCAGCCCCATCGCCCCGATCACGAAGCCGCCCAGAAGAAGTCCCGTCGATACCGTGCCCGCCAGGACGAGTCGCCCGCTGCTCCCCAGGTCCATCGCGATCGGCGTCTGCCGTTCCTGATTGCGTGCGCTCATCCTGTCCCTCCCGGTTCGTGGCGCCCTGCCCTGGTCGCCGTCACCCTCCTACAAGGGCACGGCCAGTGCCACGATCCCGCGGATCCCTCAAACCCCTTGCAATGACAGGATGTATCGCCCCTTCACCCGCCCTGCCCCGCCCCCCTTGGAACGAGAAAACGCGCGATATCGCGCGCTCATGCGTGCGGTTTCGCGCGCTCGGTGGCCGGCCCAGTGGGAAAGGCGGTCGCCTACGCCTCGAGATCGCTCTCCGCGAAATGCTCACGCCGCTCGACGCTCAACACGCCCTTCACGCTGCGGATGGCGCGCACGACCTTCTTCAGGTGGGCGAGGTTCTCGACCTCGACGACGAACGACCCGTTCATGCCGCCCTCCACGCCGTGGATTTCGGCGCTGGAGATGTTGGTGGCCGTGTTGGTGACCGCGGTGGCGATGTCGCCCAGGAGGCCGCGGCGGTCGTCGCCCTCCACGATCAGGCGGACGAAGAAGCGGTCGCCCGCCTCCGCTTTCCACTCGATCTCGACGCGCCGCTCGGGGTGCTCGGACAGGTTGAGGACGTTGGGGCAGTCCTTGCGGTGGATGCTGATGCCGCGCCCGCGCGTGATGTAGCCGATCACGTTGTCGCCGGGGACCGGCTGACAGCACTGGGAGTAGCGCACCATCAGGTTCTCCAGCCCCTGGATGCGGACGGCGTTGCTGGCGCCGCGCACGCGGTCCACCAGCCGCTCGAAGGCGTTCGGTGGCCGCTCCGGCGCGCTCACGTCGGTTTCCGGGAACAGCTCCTTCAGGATCGCGCTCAGCCCCACGTCGCCGCGTCCCAGCCCCGCCAGCACGTGATCGAACGTGGGGAGGCCGAGGGCGTCCGCGGTGCCTGTCCGCATGTCGTCGTCCGGCTTCCCCGTTCGCCGCTTCTTCAGCTCACGGTCCAGGATCTCGCGTCCCAGCTTGAGCGAGCTGTCGAACTCCTCCTGGCGGATCCACTGCCGGATCTTCTGTCTCGCCCGCGCCGTCTTGACGAAGCCCAGCCAGTCCCGCGACGGACGCTGCCGCTCGTCCGTCATGATTTCCACGGTATCGCCGTTCTTCAGCTCCCGGCTGAGCGGCGTGATCCGCCCGTTGACCCGCGAGCCCGAGCAGCGCAGCCCCACTTCCGTGTGCACGGCGAAGGCGAAGTCGATGGGCGTGGCGCCCTTCGGCAGCTGCTTCACGTCGCCTTTCGGCGTGAACACGAAGATCTCGTCCTGGAACAGGTCGATGCGGAGGAACTCCATGAATTCCTCCGGCTCCCGCGTGTCCTGCTGCCACTCCAGCACCTGGCGGAACCAGGTGAGGGTGTCGTCCACCTCGTCGCCTTCGGTGGGCGTAGCCCGCCCCTCCTTGTACTTCCAGTGCGCCGCGATCCCGTATTCCGCGGTGCGGTGCATCTCGGTGGTGCGGATCTGGATCTCGTACAGCCGACCGCCCGGTCCGAAGATCGTGGTGTGGAGCGACCGGTACATGTTCGACTTGGGGGTGGCGATGTAGTCGTGGAAGCGCTCCTGCAGCGGTGTCCACTGGTTGTGGATGATCCCCAGCGCGTGGTAGCAGTTCGCCACGCTGTCCGTGATCACCCGGATCGCCATGAGGTCGTAGATCTCCTCGTACGGCCGGTCCCGGTGCTCCATCTTCCGGTGGATCGACCAGAGGTGCTTCGGACGGCCGTACACCTCGCACGGGATCCCCGCCTTGCGCAGCTCGTCCTCCAGCGGGCGACGCAGCCCCTCCACCCACTGCTCGCGCTCCGCCCGCCGGTCCTTCACCCTCTTCACCAGGTCACGGTACGCGTCCGTCTCCAGGTGCTTGAACGACAGGTCTTCCAGCTCCCACTTGATCTGCGCCATTCCCAGCCGATGGGCCAGCGGGGCGTAGATCTCCCGCGTCTCCAGCGCGATGCGGTGCCGCTTGTCCGGCCGCAGGTGGTCCAGCGTGCGCATGTTGTGCAGCCGGTCCACCAGCTTGATCAGGATCACCCGCGCGTCGCTCGCCATGCTGAGCAGCAGCTTGCGGTAGTTCTCCACCTGCTGCTCCGTCGACGACCGGAACTCCACTTTCCCGATCTTCGTCACCCCGTCCACCACGCGCGCGATCTCGTCGCCGAACTGCTCGCGCACGTCGTCCAGCGTGCGCGGCGTGTCCTCCACCGTGTCGTGGATCAGCCCCGCCACCACCGACACGGTGTCCAGGTGCAGCTCCGCCAGGAGGCGCGCCACCTCCGTGGTGTGGACGATGAACGACTCCCCGCTCGCCCGCTTCTGGCCCCGGTGCGCGTCCTCCGCGAACGCGTACGCCGCCGCCACCATCGGGATGTCCAGCCGGTCGCGGAACGGCTCCACGGCGTCGCGCAGCCGCTGCGGAAGCCGCTCCAGCGCCTCCGCGATCCGGGCCGCACGGTCGCGACCATCCGCGGACGCGGCTCCGCCCCGCCCGTCGCCCGCGTCGCCACCCTCTCCACTCCCGGGCGTGCGTCGGCTCTCCGCTGCTGCCGTGGGGTTCATGGTCCTCCGGACTGGTGATGCTCCGGCTGCCGGCCACGCCGGCGATGCTCCACTTCCTACACCGCACCCCGAAGCCGGTTCGCGGCACTGCTGAGAAGCTAGGCATGCACTACGCGGGCCGCCAGCGGCCGGGTGCGGGCGGGAGCATCGATCGCGCGTCGGCCGCTCGATCCCGATCGGGCCACGAACCCGTGCCTGTCCACGCCCTATCCGACGGCCCCCAGCAACCCCGCCTCCACGAACGACACGTACCGCCCGTCCCCGATCACCACGTGATCCAGGACCGGGATGCCGACCACCCGCCCCGCCTCTGCAAGCTGCGTCGTCACTTGCCGGTCCTCCGCTGAAGGCGCCGGGTCGCCCGACGGGTGGTTGTGCACCAGCAGCACCGCCGCCGCGCTCTCCGTGATCGCCTCGCGGAAGACTTCACGCGGGTGAACCACGGAGCCGTCCAGCACGCCGCGCGAAACGGTCACTTCCCGCACCACCGCGTGCTGCGTGTTCAGCAGCAGCACCCGGAACTCCTCGTGCGGCAGGTCGCGCATGGTGGGCGCGCACAGCTCGTACGCGTCCCGCGGCCCGCCGATCCGACCCCGCTCCGCCGGCCCCTCCTGCGCCAGACGACGCCCCAGCTCCAGCGCCGCCGCCACCCTCGCCCACACCGCTTCGCCCACCCCCGGTACCCGCTGCAGCGACGCCGGTGACAGCGACGCCAGGCGACGCAGAGAGCCGTCCGCCACATGCACCAGCTCCGCCGCCACGTCCACGGCCGTGCTGCCACCCCCCGCGCCACTCCCCACCAGGATCGCCAGCAGCTCGCGCACGGATAATGCACCCGGCCCCGCCGACCGCAGCCGCTCCCGGGGTCGCTCCCGGGCCGGCCACTCGCGGATCACCGCCACGGGGAGGCCCCCATGAGCATCGCAGGCATCGCCGCCACCGCGCTGATGTTCCTCTGCATCTTCCTCATCCCCCTCGGCTGGCCCGGGCTGTGGCTCATGGTCGGGATCGTGGGCGTCGGCGGCGTGGTCGGCGCGGTTGGCTGGCCCGCGGCGCTCGTCGTTCTCGGCATCGCCGCCCTGGCCGAGCTCCTCGAGTTCTTCATCGTTCGCGCCATGAGCACCCGCTACGGCGGCTCACCCGCCGCGTTCTGGGGCGCCATCGTGGGCGGCACCGCCGGCGTCTTCATCGGCGTCCCCATCCCCGTCATCGGCCCCGTCATTGCCGGCGTCCTCGGCTCCTTCCTCGGCGCAGCCGCCGTCACCATCCACGAGTCCCGCGACATCGCCGCCGCCTCCCGCGTGGGCTGGGGCGTGGTCCTCGCACGCGGCCTCGCCGCCTTCGTCAAGATCGCCGCCGCCTTCGTCGTCCTGGTGGTGGGCGGAACCGCCTGGATCGTGAAGTAGCGACCCTGCCGCCCGCGGCGGGAGCGCCGCTCGCCGCACGCATCGTGACACCGGCGACGCGGCGCATCCATGGCGGAATCGGCCGTCTCCCGGCCGACGCCGCCGACCTGGAGGACCATCCGCGAAAATCTCTCCACCTGGAGCGTACGTGAAAATCTCTCCACCTGGAGAGACCCGACACGCGCGTTGGAGTCCGTACGTGATTGCCGGCAAGGGACTTACGACGATCGCGACCAGCCGGGATCTCTCCAGGTGGAGAGACTTTCTGCGACGACGCCCTACGCCCGGTACAGACCCTCGCGCTCGATGATGGCCTCCACGGCCTCCGGGACCAGGTAGCGGATCGGCTCGCCGGCGCGGACGCGACGGCGGATGTCGGTGGAGGAGATCTCCAGGGTGGGGACCGTCACGTGCGCCACGCGCCGGCCGGGCAGCTCCGGCACCGCCTGCCCCTCGCGGGCGAAGAGCGCGAGCGCGGCCAGCTCGGCGATGGCGTCGGGCTCGCGCCACGTGTCGAACTCGGCCGCCTGGTCGGCGCCCATGGCCAGGAACAGCTCGATCCCCGCGGCGGGTGGTGGGCCGCCGTACGCATCGTGCAGGGCGCGCAGCGTATCGACGCTGTACGAAGCGCCGCCGCGGCGCAGCTCGGCGTCGCTGACTTCGAAGCGCGGGTCGTCGCCCGCAGCCGCGCGCAGCATCTCCAGCCGCACGGCTCCGGCCGAAACTTCGCGGTCCCGCTTGTGCGGCGGCACCGCCGCGGGCACCAGCAGCAGCCGGTCCAGCTCCAGCTGCCAGTGGATCTCCTGCGCCGCCACGAGGTGCCCCAGGTGCGGCGGGTCGAACGTGCCGCCGAACACGCCGATCCTCATTGCCGCGTCTTCACGCCCCGTGGCACTTCTTGTACTTCTTCCCGCTCCCGCACGGGCACGGGTCGTTTCGACCGACTTTGTCCCCCACGGTCACCGGCTCCTGCTTCTGCGCTTCGCCGTCGCCGCGGTTGGTGCTGGTGCCGCGCAGCGCGTCGGCCGCCGCGCCCCGCACGGGCGCGTACGGGTCGGCCGCCCCACCGGCGCCGGCGAGCCCGCCGGCCGCCAGCCCGCTCCGGCGCTGGCCGGCGTCCTGGCCCGTGGCCCCCCCGGCGAAGCCGGCGCCGCGGCCCGCGCCCGTGGTGACCTGACCGTCGCCGACGCCGATGCCCGTGCCCTGGCGGCCGGTGGGCGTGTCGCCGGGGCCGGACAGGGTGAGCTTCCGCGGCGGCTGCATCTGCGGCATCGGCCGCGGCGCCAGCTGCGCGCGGAAGACCAGCCCGCTCACCTTCTTGCGAATGTCCGTCATGAGGCCGACGAACATCTCGTACGCTTCCTGCTTGTACTCGATGAGCGGGTCCTTCTGGCCCCAGCCGCGGAAGCCGATGCTGGCCTTCAGGTGATCCAGGTCGTACAGGTGGTCGCGCCACTGTTCGTCGATCACGCTCAGCAGGATCCAGGAGAGGATCCGCTCCTCGTGCTCGCCGAACTCCCGGAACTTGCTCTTCATCGCCTCCCGGGTCTTCCCCAGGACCAGCTCCTCCACGTCATCCTGCGAGCCGAAGCCGTGCTCCGGCCCGTTCTCGTGCGGCAGCTCCGGGACGATGAGGAAATTCTCCAGCGCCAGCCGCTGGCGCAGCCCGGCCAGGTCCCACTCCTCCGGCCGATGGTCCGATGCGGTGAACTCGGCGACGTTCTCCCGCACGGCCGTCTCGGTCATGTCCCGGACCTCGCCCTTCAGGTCTTCCCCGCCCTCGAGCGCGAACAGCCGCAGGTCGTAGATCACCTCCCGCTGCTGGTTCATCACATCGTCGTAATCCAGCAGCCGCTTCCGCGCCTCGAAGTTCTGCATCTCGACCCGGCGCTGCGCCCGCTCGATGGACTTGGTCACCATCCCGTGCGTGATGACCTCGCCCTCCTGCAGCCCCAGCTTCTCCATGATCCCGGCCACGCGGTCGGACATGAAGAGCCGCATCAGGTCGTCCTCGAGCGACAGGAAGAACTGGCTCGCCCCGGGGTCGCCCTGCCGGCCCGCGCGGCCGCGCAGCTGCCGGTCGATCCGCCGCGACTCGTGCCGGCTCGAGCCCAGGATGTGGAGACCCCCCATCTCCAGCTCCCGCTCGTCGCCCACCTTCTCGATGTCGAACCACCGGTTCGGGTCCGTCGGCACCAGCTCGGACGGGTCCAGCCCCTGCGCCTTCGCCCACCCCACCGTGCGCGAATCCGTCACGCCCTGGCCCAGCTTGATGTCCGTCCCGCGGCCGGCCATGTTCGTGGCGATCGTCACCGTCCCCGGCTGCCCCGCCTCGGCGACGATCCGCGCCTCCTGCTCGTGGTACTTCGCGTTCAGCACGTTGTGCGGGATCCCCCGCCGCTTCAGCATCCGGCTCAACGTCTCGGACACGTCCACGTTCACCGTGCCCACGAGCACCGGCAGCTCCAGCTTGTGGAGCCGGTCGATCTCGTCCATCAGAGCGTTGTACTTCTCCCGGATGGTCTTGTAGATCAGGTCGTGGCGGTCGTCGCGGATCACCGGACGGTTGGTCGGGATGACCATCACGTCCAGCTTGTAGATCTGGTGGAACTCGCCCTCTTCCGTCTCCGCCGTGCCGGTCATGCCGGCCAGCTTGTCGTACATCCGGAAGTAGTTCTGGATCGTGATCGTGGCCAGGGTCTGCGTCTCCCCCTGCACACTCACGCTCTCCTTCGCTTCCACCGCCTGGTGCAGACCGTCACTCCACCGACGCCCCGCCATCTTCCGGCCGGTGAACTCGTCGACGATGATGACCTGCCCGCCCTCGATGATGTACTGCTCGTCCTTGTTGAAGAGCGTGTACGCCTTCAGCAGCTGGTGCAACGCGTGGATCTTCTGGCTCTTGTCCGCGAACTCCTTCTCCAGCGCCTCGATCCGCTCCCGCTTCTCGTCGACGCCCAGCTCCTCGTCCTTCTCCACCCGCCCGATCTCGACGCTGATGTCCGGCACCAGGAACGCGTCCGGATCGTTCGGGCTCAGCTCGTCCAGACCCTTGTCCGAGAGGTGCACGTTGTGCCCCTTCTCGTCCATGGCGTAGTACATCAGCTCGTCCACCTCGTGCAGCGTCTTCTCCCGCATGAACGCCGCTTCCGTCTGCTGCACCAGCTTCTGCAGGCCCGGGTCGTCCGCGAACAGCTTCAGCAGCCGCTTGTTCTTCGGCGTGCCCCGCTTCGCCGCCAGCAGCTTCTCACCGGCCGACTCCATGTCCCCGTCCGCGATCGCCTTCTCCGCTTCCGCGATCAGCTCGCTCACGACCCGCGTCTGCTTCCGGTGCAGCGCGTTCACCATCGGGTTGTAGCGGGCGTAGACCTCGCTCTGCTCCTGCGCCACCGGCCCGCTGATGATCAGAGGCGTCCGGGCCTCGTCGATCAGGATCGAGTCCACTTCGTCGATGATCGCGTACGCGTGCTGCCGCTGCACCCGCTGCTCCAGCGCGTGCACCATGTTGTCGCGCAGGTAGTCGAAGCCGAACTCGTTGTTCGTGCCGTACGTGATGTCCGCGTGGTAGGCCGCCCGCCGCTCCGGCGTCCCCGGCTCGTGGAGATCGATGACATCCACGGTGAGCCCGAGATAGTTGTAGACCGTCCCCATCCACTCGGCGTCGCGCTGGGCCAGGTACGTGTTCACCGTCACCAGGTGCGCGCCCCGCCCGGCCAGCGCGTTCAGGTACAGCGGCATGGTGGCGACGAGCGTCTTCCCCTCCCCCGTCGCCATCTCCGCCACTTCGCCCCGGTGCAGCGCGATCGCCCCGATCAGCTGCACGTCGTACGGCACCATGTCCCACGTGGCCTTCGTCCCCGTGAACTCGATCTCACGGCCCTGCAGGCGACGCGTGGCCTCCTTCACCGTCGCGAACGCTTCCGGCAGCAGCTCCTCCAGCACGTCCTCGAGCGCCTGCTTCAACTCGTCCTCGAGACCGTTGATCTCCCGCGTGAGACGCTCCCGCTCGTCCGCCTCCTCCGCGTGCCGCTTCGTCTCCCGAAGCTTCTCCAGCTCGTCCTTCAGCCCCTTCGTCCGCTCCGCCAGGATCCCCCGGAACTTCTCCGTCTGACCCTGGAGCTCCTCCTCCGTCAGCGACTGCAGCCGATCCGCGATCACGTTGATCTCGTCGACCACCGGCCGGAGCTTCTTCGCCTCCCGGGCATACCGTGAGCCGAAGATCTTCTCGACGATTTCCTTTAAAGCCATCAATCCTCGTGTGTGCTCGCGCGTCCGCGCCTGCCTGTCCCGCCCATTCCGCCCACAATCGCTCTGGTACCCATGCCGATCGGGATCGGTCCGAACCTGTAAGCGTACTCCCGCCCCCCGCCCCCCGCCACCCCCGGCACCCGAGGAACGCGGAGCGGGCGAAGCACACGAATCCGCCACCACGCCTACCGACGCTCGCTCCACCTGGAGAGAATTTCCGCGACGACACAGGCGCCCACCGTCCACCGCGCAACAGTACCCTGGCATATTCCGCCGGAATGCGTAATCATTCCGCCCGCTTCCCTTCAGTCAGCCGACAGTCGGAATAGACGACGTGCTCCCAGTCCCGGCGGTGGTGCGCACGACCCTGATGGCCGCGGCCGTTCTCGGATGGCTCGCCTCCCCCTTCGCGGCGGCGGCTGCGCAGGCGCTCCCGGCCGCGCCCGCGCCGGCCCGCGCCACCCTCGTGGCCGCCGAGGCGGCGGCCGTCGACACGAGCTCGCTGGCGGCGCTGATCAACGCGTACCGCGCGCGGCACGGGCTGCCGCCGATCCCGGTGTCGCCATCGCTCACGGCCGTCGCGCTGGCGCACGTGGGAGACCTGGAGCAGAACGGCGCGGACCATGGCTCGTGCAACCTGCACAGCTGGTCCGACCGCGGCCGCTGGACCGCCGCCTGCTATACCGACGACGGCAGCCGTGCGCCGGCCATGTGGGACAAGCCCGCGCAGATCACCGGCGGCGTGTACACGGGCAACGGCTACGAGATCGCCGCGTGGCGGCTCCCCGGCATCAGCGCCTCCCGCGCCTTCGAGCTCTGGATGTCGAACCGCGCGCACCGGGCCGTGATCCTGAGCCGCGGCCCGTGGTCGCACGCCCGCTGGCGCGCCCTCGGCGTCGCCGTCTCAGACCACTACGCCGTCGCCTGGTTCGGCACCATCCCCGACCCCGCCCTCGCCGAGCAGTAGCCCCGCCACCCCTCCGCTCCGCCGCGGCGCGCGCCCGTGGCTGGACCCCCGGAGCCGTGGATCGCCCAAGAGATGACACGGCACGACCGGTTTGGTCGTTCGCCGGCACATGGAGCCGTCCAGCCTCCAGTGAAATCGCGCCGCGCAGATCGAAGTGCGTTCAACGGCATATACCGCCGTCGATCGTACAAACGCCCCGCCCGGCGGCAACGAATGGACGATCGACGCCGCCCTCGCCGCCCTCGCCGCCCTCGCCCTTAGCCGGTATCCCGGCTCCCCGTCGTTTCGCCTGGCCATGACTGATCGCCGCGCTTCCAACCGCATTGGTCCGTGGGTGGCCCCTGGATCAGGGGCTGCTTCCATGCTCCCTCGACCGCGCCCTGGACGGACGCGTCGGCGCCGCGCGACTGGGGTTCGAGGGTCGCGCGCGCACCGGAAGGGATGTGTCGGGCTCCCCCGCAGGGGGCCCTGTGCCGGAATGCCAAGAAGGTAGGCCGGAATCCACCGAACGTCCAGGCGAACGATTCAGATGTTCCCGCCGCGGGGCGCGGGACGGCGCTCGCGCTGGTCCGCGCAAACACATGCGCGCGTGGCACTTGGGACGGCTCTTATCCGCGGATAACGGCGCCGTCAGCGGGCGCCGCCATCCTCTCTCCTGCCGGGGGCGGTCGACGGGCCGCGATGCCCCGGCGAGGCCGGCCGTGATGACGCGGCGCGGTCCATCAGCAGCAACATCTTCTAGGAGAGCGACAACGATGTACCGAGCTTCACTTTCCCTTCTGGCCGCGACAGCGCTCCTGAGCGCGTGCGGGAGCCTCCCCGGGCACCGGGACCGGTCAGGAGCGCTCCGAGAACAACATGGCGTGGGCATCGCCCAGCTCGCCATCCAGAAGCTGCTGGAGGCCGGCCAGTTCCGGATCCTGGAGCGGTCGCAGCTCGACGAGGTTCTCCAGGAGCAGAACCTGGCGTCGTCGGAGCGGGCGGACGCCGGGCAGTCGGAGCTCGTGAAGCAGGCCAAGCTCCTGGGCGCGCAGTACATGCTCACCGGCGCCATCACGAAGCTCGGCTTCGAGGAGAACACCAAGGGCCTCGCCCTCGGCGGCCTCGGCATCCCGGGCGTGGGCGGCATCGGCAAGAAGAGCCAGAAGACCCACGTCGTCATCACCGGTCGTCTCGTCGACACGTCCACGGGCGAGATCGTGGCCAGTGTGACGGGCGAGGGGCTTTCGACGAAGGGCGGCGGCTTCGCCCTCGCCGGCGCGGGGCTCGCGGGCGGCGTCGCCCTCGGCAGCGGCACGAGCAACGTCAAGGAGACCGCCATCGGCGAGGCCACCGACGCCGCCGTCAATCACATGGTCGCCCAGCTCGCCGAGCGCTGGCAGGCCGGGATGTAGCATCGGACCCGCCGCGGAGGCCTCGTCCCGGCCCCGCCGGGAGTCTCCGCCCCTTCGTCTCACCCCATCGACCCACCCGGGGAGGGGCTCGCCCCCTCCCCCACCCCCCTCCCCCCTCGTGTCCGTGGCTCCGACTCGTCTCCGGCGCCGGCCGTTCGTACGCGCTCTCCGCCTCCTGATCCCCATTGACACCGGCTCAGGCGCCGCCATACCGTTCTTCCACCTCCCGGCGTCCCCGATCACGACTACCGGCACTTCCTTTCAACGGAGGGGCGCGCATGCGACGTGCAATTGCGTGTGTCTTCACGGCCGCGGCCCTGGCCGCGTGCACCGACGGGGATCCCGTCGCCATTTCCCCCGCTTCCCCCGCCTCGCCCGACGTCTCTGTCGTGCCGGCCGAGCAGGGTCAGACCGTTCCGGACCAGTACATCGTGGTCTTCCGCCCTGGCACGGCCAATCCCGCCGGCGTGGCCCGCGGGCTCGTGAACGCCGCGGGCGGCCGCATGCTCTTCACCTACTCCAGCGCCCTCCAGGGCTTCGCGGCGAAGCTGCCCGCGCAAGCGCTGGACGGCATCCGCCGCAACCCGAACGTCGAGCTCATCGAGCCCGACCAGGTGGTCACCGCCGACGCCTCCGGCACGCAGACCCCCACACCCAGCTGGGGCCTCGACCGCATCGATCAGCGCGACCTGCCGCTGGACGGCTCCTACACCTACGAGACCGACGGCGCCGGCGTCACCGCCTACGTCATCGACACCGGCATCCTGCTGGCGCACAACGACTTCACCGGCCGCGTGACCAGCGGCTGGGACTTCGTCGACAACGACGCCGTGGCCACAGACTGCGCCGGCCACGGCACCCACGTGGCCGGGACCATCGGCGGGACGACGTACGGTGTGGCGAAGAAGGTGCAGCTCGTGGCTGTCCGCGTCCTCGACTGCAGCGGCAGCGGCACCACGTCGGGCGTGATCGCCGGCGTCGACTGGGTCACAGCGCACCATGCCACGCCCGCCGTCGCCAACATGTCGCTGGGCGGCGGCCTGAGCGTCAGCCTGAACAACGCCGTCCAGAGCTCGATCGCGAAGGGCGTGGCCTACGCCGTGGCCGCGGGCAACAGCAACCGCGACGCCTGCCGCTTCTCGCCCGCGTCCGCGCCCAGACGCCATGACCGTCGGGGCGACCACGTCCAGCGACGCCCGCGCGTCGTACTCGAACTACGGCGCCTGCGTGGACTTCTTCGCCCCCGGCTCCTCCATCACCTCGGACTACTTCACGAGCACCACGGCCGCGGCCACCATGAGCGGGACCTCCATGGCCTCGCCCCACGTGGCCGGGATCGCCGCCCTCTACCTGGACGCCAACCCGGACGCCTCGCCCGCCCAGGTCCGCGACGCCATCTTCGACGCCGCCACCAAGGGCATCGTCACGAACGCCCGGTCCACCTACAACCACCTGGTCTTCAGCCGCTTCGCCACGGCCCCGCCGCCGCCGCCTCCGCCGACGGCCGACATCACGCTGGACGTGGCCGGCCGTACGGTCCGCGACCGCTTCTACGCCGACCTCTCCTGGTCCGGCGCCACCGGCTCCAGCGTCGACGTCTACCGCGACGGCTCGCTCCGCACGACCACCAAGAACGACGGTGCGTACACCGACAACATCGGCAAGACCGGCGGCAGCTACGCCTACAAGGTCTGCGAGGTTGGCAGCACCACCGTCTGCTCGGCCCAAAAGACCGTGACCTTCTGACGCCTCCCCTCACCGGCCCGGCTGCCCACCCGGGCCGGTGAGCCTCCCCGCCCGCCTCCAACTCCGTGACACGAAGGGCTCGAAGGGTCGAAGACCTCGAAGAACGACAATGGAGCGTGGCACGTCGGCCGTGGCGCTTGCCCTCGCGCCCGACGTGGACGCCGACCCGACCCGGCCGCCCCTCCGCCCCTCATATCAATCGCCAAGGGTGGCTGAATCCATCGCCGACACGTTTCGGCGCAGAGGTCTCACCCAGGAACATGGTGTCCGGACATGGGCGTGGATCAAGGAACGGTGTCGAAGCTCGTGAGCGGCCGCCTGGACGGCTTCTCGCAGGAGCGCCTCGTCCGCTATCTGAACGGGTTGGGCGACGGCGTGGAGATTCTCCCCGCCCCCGAACACACCCGCACAAGAAAAGCCCGGCCGCCATCCTCCGCGCCCGGGCCTCTCCCGCGTCACCTGCTCGCTTTCCCGCCCTACACGATCCTGTCCCTTCCCGCTACTCCCCGTAGTACGCGTACTGGTAGTACCCGCCGTACTTCGGCACCGTGGCGTCCGGGTCGTTCAGCACCGCCCCCAGGATCCGGGCCCTCACGTTGTCCAGCTGCCGCACCGCCTCGCGGGCCGCCCCCTGGTCCGTCTGCCCTGCCCGCACCACCATCACCACGCCATCCGCACGCGCGCCCAGGATCGCGGCGTCGCCCGCGGCCAGGAGCGGCGGGGTGTCGAAGATGATGAGCTCGAAGTTCTCGCGCAGCTTCTCCACCAGCTCCCGCATGCGCGCGCTCCCCAGCACTTCCGACGGGTTCGGCGGGAGCGCGCCGGAGGGCAGGACGAACAGCCCGTCCACCTCGGTGGCCCGCACCGCGTCCTCGGCGCCCGCGCGCCCCATGAGCAGCTCCGTGAGCCCCGGCTCCCTGGTCGCGCCGAACACCCGGTGCAGCCTGGCCTTCCTCAGGTCCGCGTCCACCACCAGCACCCGCACGCCCTGCTGTGCGAACGTGGTGGCCAGGTTTGACGCCGCCGTGGTCTTCCCTTCCGCTTCCCCGGAGCTCGTCACCACGATGATCCGCAGCTCCTCGCCCAGCTGCGAGAAGAGCAGGTTTGTCCGCAGCGTACGGTACGCCTCCGCCCCCGACGAGCGCGCGTCGTGGAGCACCACCAGCTCCCGCGTCGACGACCCGATGGCTCGCCCGGAGCCCTCGCCGCCCGCACCTCCGCCGCCACCCGCCGCGACCTTCCCATTCCCGTTCGCCCCGGCCGGTACCGGAACGCGCTGGCCTTTCCCCAGCGCCGGCACCCGCCGCCCGGCGATCCGCCGGCCGTTTCCGTTGCCCGTGTGCAGACGCGGCACGACGCCCAGGGGCGTGAGGCCGAGCACGCGCTCGATGTCGTCCTTGCGACGGATGGCGGTATCCATGTGCTCGCGCAGGAACGCGCCGCCGGAGCCCAGCATCAGCCCCAGCATCGCCGCCAGCGCCAGCTTCAGCGGCGTACCCGTGCCGATGGGCTCGTCCGGCAGCGGCGCGGCGTCCAGGATCTCCACCTGACCAGCCTCCACGGCCTCGGAGATCTGCGCCTTCTGGTACTCCTCGCGCAGCTGGTCTGCCATGTTCTTGATGGTCTCGAAGCGCTGCACCAGCCTCGCCTCTTCCGACTCCGTCGCCGGCAGGCGCCGCATGGTGGCCGCGTTCCTCGCCTTCAACTCGTCCAGCGCCTGCACCCTCGCCGCCAGCGACGCCACGTGGCTCCCCGCCGCGTCCAGCAGGTCACCCTCCGTCCGCTGGATCAGCGAGTCCAGCGCCGTCACGTCCGGGTTCGTATGCGCCGACCCCCACTCCCCTTCCGTCACGGAGTCCCGGGCCGCGCCGTACGCCGCCAGCTTCTGGTAGAGCGACGCGATCACCGGGTTCTGCGCCATCTCCGGCACCGACACGAGCGCCCGCAGCGCCTCCCGCTGGGGCGCGCGGCCTTCCGCCTTCCTTGCCGATACCAGCAGCCGGTCGTACATGCGGCGCTGGGCCGCCAGCTCCTCGCGCCGCACGTCCAGCTCCATCATCCCCGCCTGCTCCGCGGACAGCCGCGCGTCCGAGCTGTACATTTCCTTGCTGCTCCGGAACGCGCTCAGCTGCCCGTGCGTGGCCGTGAGCAGCGAGTCCGTCCCCGCCAGCTGCTCCTCGATGAACACCCGGCGACGCCGCGCCTCGTCCTGCGCCGACCGCCGGTCCTCCTCCTGGTACGCCTCCACCACCGAGTTCACCACGCGCCGCGCCAGGTGCGGGTCGTGCCCCACGTACGTCACGTCCACAACGTCCGTCTGGTCCCGGGCCGACGCCGTGAGCTGCTCCTGGAGCGCGTCGATCGCCGCGGGCCGGGAACGAAGCACGAACGTGGCCTCGTCCATGTCCGGATCTGCGGCGATGGCGAACGCGAACCCGTCAGCTTCCGCCCGCCCGCCGTACGCCGTGGGACTCACCGCACCCTCCACCTGGAAGCCGGTGTCCTCGAAGCGCACCTTCAGCGTGTCCGTCCGCGACGGGTCCTCCACCACCACGCCCCGCACCAGGTCCCGCGGGAACGCCGGCGATTCCGGCGCCAGCCGCAGCCCCTCCCGGTCCACCACCACGCCCGCCACCCGCCGGCTGCGCAACACCTGGATCTGCGACAGCAGCGGGTCCGTGGTCCGGCCCACCAGCTGGTCCAGCCCCGGCGCTTCCAGCCCCGCGGTCATGGCCTTCCGCGCGTCCACCACCCGGATCGTCGCCTGGGCGCGGTACTCGGGGTGCTGGAGTCGGATGAACGCGAACGCCCCAGCCACGCACAACACCATCGCGCCCGCCACCAGCCAGGCGTGACGCCGCAGGATCTCGAACACCTCCCGCAGCTCGATCTCGTCCGCCGCCCGCTCAGGCGCGCGCGGCCGGCCAGGAGACCCGAACGCGCCGTTGCCCCGGGGCGCTACCGGGCCGCCGTCGTGCGGCGGCGAGGGAAGGTTCCGTCCGTCGGTCATCGCGTCGCGTAGTTGATGATCATGGCCGTGGCGCCCAGAATGCTCGCCACCGGCGCGAAGTAGTCACGGAGCCAGTTCCGGCGCCGACTCACAATGATCTGGTCGCCGGAGCGGACTTTCAACGCCGCCACCCCGGCCTCCGGCTTCGTCAGATCGATCTTGAATTGCTGACCATCGCGGAACAGGATCACCCTGTCCATGCGGCCCTGGTCCGTCGCCCCGCCAGCCTTCGCCACCGCTTCACCCAGCGTGGTCTCGGGCGTGAGGGGGTACAGGTTCGGCAGCCGCACCTCGCCCCCCACCGCCACCCGGAACAGCGGCTCGATCACGAAGCTCGGTGAAGACTCGTAGCGGGAGAGAAAGCGCCCGATCTTCACCTCCGCCGAGTCGGCCGTCAGTCCGGCCACATGAACACCCCGGTACAGCGGGTGGCGGATCGTGCCATCCTCGGCAATGTCGAATTCGCCGCTCAGCTCCTCGTTCCGCCACACCGTGATGCGCACCGCGTCGCCCGCGTGCAGCACCGGGTCCGGGTTGGTGGTGGGGAGATCCTGCGCCGCCGCGAGCGCGGGGGCGAGGAGGAACGGGGCCAGCAGCAGGATACGCCAGGTCATCGGCGACTCGATCGTTCTCACAGGTTCAAACAGTCCACTAAGTTAATGGCGTCAATCGGCTCGTGGTACCACGGACTGGAGGATCTCCAGGTAGCGGGCGGCCAGCGCTTCGCGGCTGTAGTGCCGGGCGACGTAGCCCCGCCCACGCTCGCCGTCTGCCGCGCGTTCGGCGGGCGCCCTCCCGCGCAGGCGCAGAATCCCTTCGGCCATCGCGTCCGCGTCGCCCGGCGGGCTGACCAGCCCCGCGCCGCTCTCCTCCACGATCCTCGCCGCCTCGCCGGCCACGCTGGCCAGCAGCGGCCGCTGGCAGGCCAGCACCTCGAAGATCTTCGACGGCACCGTCTCGGTGAAGATGGGGACGGGGGCGAGGGGGACAAGGCAGAGGTCGCACGCGTTGTAGAACGCCCGCGTGCGCTCCTTCTCGATCGGCGGGTGGATGCTCAGGTTCGGCAGCCGCAGCTCCGCGGCCCTCGCCTCCACCAGCGACTTCTCCTTGCCATCCCCCACCAGCACGAAGCGCACGTCGGGCGCCCGCTCCTTCAGCCGCGCGGCCGCTTCCACGACGGTGCGGATTTCCTGCCCCGCGCCGAAGTTGCCCAGGTAGCCCACCACGAACCCGCCGCTGGTCCGGGCCAGCTCCGGCAGCGGCGGCGGCGCGTCCGGGTCGCGGTAGTACGCGTCCATGCCCACGCCGTTCGGGATCACGTCAATGCGCTCGGCGGGGAAACCCTTGTCCGCCACCCGCCGCCGGAACGACTCCGTGACGACGATCGCGCGGCTCGCCCGCCGGAGCAGGTAGCGCTCGAGCCCGAACAGCGCGCGCTGCCCCGCGCGGTTCCGGAGCACGCCCATCTCCACCATGTAGTCCGGCCACAGGTCCCGGATCTCCAGCACCAGCGGCGCCCGCTTCAGGCGACGCACGGCGTCTCCCGCCACGTGGGCCAGGAATGGCGGCGAGCTGGCGATCACCACGTCCAGCGGGCCGGCGCGGCGCAGGGCGTGGAGCGCCCCCGTGACCATGAACGACACGTTGTTGGCCACCGTGTGGGCGAAGCCGCGGTCCGGGCTCGTCCACACCCAGGAGCGGAGGACGCGGATGCCGTCCACGCGCTCCTCCATGAAGCGGCGCCCCCGGTAGTCCGGGTGGACCTCGCCGTCGGGCCGCCCCGGCATGCGACGCCACGGCATCCCCGTGACCACCGTCACGTCCGCCCCGGCCGCCGTCCAGTGCCGCGACAGCTCCAGCACCCTCGCGGGGCCCGCCCCCACTTCGGGGGGGAAGTCCTGGTTGATGTAGCCAATGCGAAGAGGCCGGCCGCCGTCCGTCCCGCTATCCGTCATTCCGCTCCAGCAGCTCGATCTCCCAGCCGGCCTCCCGGCCGTCGTTCCGCTCCACGGTCAGCTCCAGCGCGGGCGAGGGGAGCGCCTTCCCGAACTCCGGGCAGTGCCACCCCTGCACGGGGTCCATCTCACCCTCCACGATCCGGAGCGCGTCCATCCCGAACGGCTGGATCGCGACGACGGCCGCGCCGCTCCCACCGGCGCCCACGGCGTCCCGGGTCCGCGCCAACAGCCGGCCGCCCGCCCGCTCCACCGTCCAGTCGGGGTGGAGGTGGAGGAACGACTTCAGTCGCGCGCCCGGGGCGCCGTCCACCCGGTCCGTGACGCGCCAGCGCCCGGCCCGCCCCTCAATGCGACGCACGTGCGTGGCCCGCCGGTGGTGGTACGGCCGGTAGCTCCCCTCGAAGCGGAGCTCCGCGCCGTCGAGGACCGCCCGGCCGGTGATCTTCCGGGGCCGGCGCGCCATGCGGAACGTCGCCCAGACTTCGGCCTGTTCACGGTCCCCGATCATCACGGTATTGTGGGCCCGGGTGCTCCGGACGTACTCGCGGTACGGGTCGCCGTCGTAGCCGTGGACGCCGGCGTCCACCGCGAACCGTCGCCCGGCCAGGTCCAGCTCGAAGCTCAGCAGGTCGCAGTGGGCGTGGCCCGGCTGGTAGCGCGGCCCGGGGTCGCCCGCGTCCACCAGCAGCCGCGTCCCCGCGGCCGCGTCCACCACCCCCCAGTAGCCCGCGTCCGGCAGCGCCACCAGCCCCTCGGGCGACGGCACGCCACGCCCCAGCACGGCCCTGGCCAGCGCGTCCACGTCCGCCCGCTCCGGGGCGATCCCGTTGGCTGCGTCGTTGAACAGGTGGAGCGACCCGTCCGGCCGGGTCAGGATGCCCATGGCGTCCACCATGGCCTCCACGCGCACGGCGGCTTCCGGCGGCACCGGCCGCCCCGCCTGGCGGAACAGGGAGATCAGCTCCAGGTAGTCCGCCGTGGCAATGGCGTGGTACATGGGCGAGCGCTCGTACTGCGCGCCGTCCGGCAGCACCTGCTCGAACAGCTCCCGCCACGACCCCCGCTCCCCCTTCCGCAGCCACCGCTCCGCCGCCGGCCCCTGGAAGAACAGCCCGCCCACGGCCAGCGCCTTGAAGTTCTTCTGGAGGTGGTTGGCCAGGATGTGGTACTCCAGGCGACGCTCCAGGAACGGCAGCTGCGCCGCCAGGCTCCCTTCCAGCTCCTTCCGGGCCTCCGGCCGGACCGCGTCCCCCAGCAGGAGCAGCGCGTAGATCCAGTTGACCACGCGCAGCGGGATGGCGTACGGCTCCCACCCGTCCCCGCGCCCCGGGTCCGTCCCCCGCACCCACCCCAGCGCCAGCTCCTCGAAGCGCCGGACGTAGCGCTCCTCGCCCGTGGCCCCGAACGCCCGCGCGAGGTCCAGGGCGTAGTCGAAGTAGTGGAGGTTGTAGCTCCACAGGTGGCTGACGTGGCGCCGCGACCAGTCGAGCTCGCCGAAGGTCTCCTCATGATTGAGGAACGCGAACCGGCCTTCGACCACCGCGTGCCCCCGCGAGGCCATGCCGAGGCAGGCAGGCACATCTAGCGGTGCGTGCGCCCTTGGTAACGAACTGTGGGCTTTTCCATTCAACCCGGGTCGTGTTCGCCGGAGCGGCCGCAGTACTCGCCCCAGTACCTGGCCCGGACGAAGGTAACTCCCAGTTCGAAGGGCGAGGATGCTGTACCAGAGAACCCCCACCGGAGTCAGCCTTCGTGCCGGCGGACTTTGCGGTAAACGGCCAGTATATTCACTCGAAAACCGCTCAATATTTCGTAAGAGTTCACGAGACGCTCGTACAACACCCCCGCGAGGAAAGCCGGGCGCGACCACATCAGGTAGTTCGGCTTGGTCTCGATCATCTCCAGGCGCTCCTCAACGAGCCCTGCGGAGCGGGCGAGGCGCGCCAGCGTCCGGCGGCTATTGGCTCGATACGCCGTAGGGAACGTGCCGTCTGTTGCACGCCCTCGCAGACGCATGTTCAAATATTTGTGAAGAGAATTGGGCGTCGCACGCGCCAGTAATGCCACATAATGCCAGCGGTTGGGGGTCAAGACGATCATAACCCCACGGATCTTCATTATCCGAGCGACTTCGCGCAGAGCCACGTCAGGCGCCCGCAAGTGCTCGAATACATAGCGAGAAAACACCAAATCAAAGGAACCATCGGCGAACGGAAGCTCGTTAATCGAGCCGAGTACCCGGTCGTCCAAGATCTGGTTGTGTGTGATGGCGGCGTCTAGGTCCACCCCAATTACGCGCCGCTGAGCACCCCGATAGTCCCGAGGATAGAGTCTTCCGCCTCCGCACCCGATATCCAGTATGCGAGCATCGGAGCGTAAATACTCTCGAATAGTGCTGTCGAGGCGCTGCGATTCGTCGGTGTAATTCGGATAGAATCGTTGTACCAGGCGGTCAATGCCTCGTCTCCTCGATCTACTCACGATAGGTATTGCCTCAATGGAAGAAGAACCGGGTAACCGCCGGATGGCCTTCGAGCCTGTGTTCAAACTGCTACAACCTCTCTATAGAACGCCTCTCCCGCCGATCTGCTCAGTCGAGATCGGAAGACCTCCTGGTTGTGGTGCCCGATTGCTCGGAGAAGGTCCCTGTTTGCGTCGAGCGTTTGAATCGCTTCAATCAGGGACGGAACGTCTCCGGGAATAATGCGATATCCGGACTTACCATCAACAATGAAGCGATCGAGTGCCCCAACTGTCGTCGCAACCACAGGAAGACCTGCTCGCATCGCCTCGATCATCACATAGGGCATGGCTTCGGAATAGCTAGGCAAAACCAAAACATCCGCAGCCAAATAGAACGCGTCGAGTTTGCCTGAGCGGACGGGGCCGGCGAACTCTATCTCGCCGTCTGAGGAATCCGCCAGCGTCTTCAATTCGGACAGTTGCGGACCATCCCCCACGATCGTGAGAAGACAACGGCAGCCACTCCGCCGCAGCTTCAAAACCGCTTCCAGCAACTCGAATACACCCTTTTCGCGGCGCACCTGTCCGACGAAAAGCAGGTGCAGAGCGGCAAATTTGCCAGGGTTCTGAATCGACCGCGTTGGAACGCTATCCATGGGAGAAAAATTCTGGTATTCGGCCGACCACACGCTGGGGAATAGAACGTCAAAGGTGGTTCGTTGCTCTTCAGTTAGAAAGTATGCGGTGGTGACACGCCGGAAGACCAGTCCCGCCGCCGAGCGGGCGAGTCTGGACTTCAGATAGCTCAACTCCTCAAACCGACCACCGTGGAAGAAGATAGAGATCTTTCCTCCATACTTCGCGGGGAAACTAAGCAAGATCAAAAGCAGCTTCAGAAACGTTCCAGGAGAAATTGTGGCATTGACGAATACGCGCCGGTACGGCTCCTGACGAACGAGCTTGCGCAAGCGCCACAAGCGCCGCACAACCCGGAACATGCGCCAGATCCACCACCGATCGGTGGATCCATTAACTGTTCCAGGATCAAAGGTATCGGGATCTGCAAAATGCGTTAGCACCACCACCGCCCGCATGTGCGTCACGACGCCTCCGGCGGCGGCCTTAGAAGAGGCCGACGGTCCAATGATCAGCAGGTCCTTACGCATCCGGCGTCGGGGAGATTGAAGCCAGCTCGTTCCACCTCACGAGGCCTCCAAGGGTCCTTCTGTCTGGGACATGCCCGAGGAAAAATGCGTTGGTGCTCGGCGAACGGCACTCGTGATCAGACGGACGCTCAAATGCGCGATCAAAATAGGAACGACCGCCTTCAGCAAGAGATCCTTGCAGAAGCCCCCAGCGTCAGTTCTGAAGAAAAATAGTAGCTCAGGCGCGGCCAGAGCGTACACGAGAACGATTGCCCCTGCGGAAGAGAGGTCGCGGTCTAGAGTTGATTGAAGCCACCCGACCAAGAGCCCTATGATCAAGAAAGAAAGCACTACGCCTGAAAAACCAAAGTTGAAATAAGCCTCGGCCACTGGTGAAAAGGCGAACCCGCCGCCGGCGTTCCATACTGAGCGGTACATCTCATGAACATACCATTCACTGGCGCTCAGCGGCCGATTGTCCCACAAACGCCGAGGGATCAGCAAGGGCAAGGCTTTGAGATAGGTAGCACCGAGTTGAAACGGGATCTGTCGGGGCACTGCGTCGATAATGTCGTAGGTTGTCAAAACCGAAGCGGTCAGCTCACCGTTTCCGGGCGCATAAGATCTCCACAGGAGAGTTCGGCGCCAGTCAACATCGCTCCCGCCTCTGGAGATCCCGAGCGCGACGCTTCCCCCGAGGAGAGCAGCAGCAACGAACGCGACCCGCATCCCTCCTAGGCGCTTGCCTAGACTCTGGAGAACGACTAGTACCGAGATCACCATCGCGACAGCAGGGCCGCGCTTTTGAAAAAGCAGCGTCCACCCGAAGAACAACGCGAGTAATAGTAAGGCAGCAACTCGGAGTTTCCAGCCAATCGTTCCAGATCCAAGGCTCCAGACCACCATCAAACCACCAGCGCCCACAAGACTGAGCCCTTCCAATGCTGGTCCGAGCCCCCGCAACTGGAGGTATCGGGCAGCGTAGCTCTTAGCACCAACTGCCTCAATCCCACCGAGCCGGATGAGCAGTAGCGCTAGTAGTCCGGATCCGAGTAGCACCAGTGTGGCTCCGACGATTCTGACTGGGACCCGAAACCACAGCGCCCTGAAGCGCCTACTTTCGGCTCCCCTATGTCCCCCCGATAGCCTTTGCCCCCATACGAACGAAACTAGCGCTACCCCGTGGAGCCAAATCGCAATCTGCATTGGTCCAGACAGCAGTCCGCGAGTTCGAACAGTGTCCACCAAAGCACCAGATACGTAGGTCAGAGTGAATGGAACCGTGTATATGACGGCGCTGACGACCAGAAGTGTGTACGGGCTGAAGTATCCGAGATTGTGCGTTCGCGTCCGCCACGTCTCGTAGGCGCCCAGGATGAGCACAACTAACATCGTAAGCGGTATGCGTGCCGTGGCCGCCGCAATGGTCAGTAGACCAGAACAGCACAGCAGTACAGCCAGGTCTAACGAATTGAAGGCGAGATGCTTCGATTGGGCTTCATTCATTGTAGTCTGGTAATTGCTGGGCTGCGGCGGGCGCACCAGAGACTCGGGATCTTAGTTGACGTAGAGAGGGAGGGCGTACGAAAAGTGCCGCCGTGAACATTATCTGCCCGATGAGCGACCCCAGTGCCGCGCCTGCGACACCGAAGTGGGCGACCAGGAAGGGAGCTGAAACGACTAATCCAGCCAACCCGAACACCTGTGCCCGCGTGCCGGGCGCAGCATCACCCTCGCCGTAGTACCGGTGTACCCGTACCAATCCCACCGCCTGAACCGATACCGCGAACATCATTATGACGAGCGCCGACGCTCCGGCGGCGTATTCGGGCCCGAACACAGTGCTAAGTAGTAGCCTCCCTGCCCCCGCTGCCACGACTATCGCCCCAACTCCAATGAGGACCACGGCATAGTATGCATGGCGGTCACCTGAAGAAGTCGCAGCTGGCGCGGCCGATCTTCCCAACACCACTTGGCTCAGCGCGTTCGGTACATAGAGGAAAGCCTCTGAAAGCGCCAACAACACAGAGTAAACACCCACATTTGCAGGCTGCAGCATCGCCGCCACTACATACAACGTATAGCGGAGATTCAGCGCCCGTGCTATACTCCCGCCTAGACTTCGAAGTCCGAACCTCATTTGCAGACGGAATACCGCCCGATCCCAACGAAGAGGCACAGGGCGAAGGAAAATAGCGTATGTGAATGCCGTCACGCCTATGATCGCTGTCCACACCAGAAGCAGCATTTCATAGGAATACTGTGTGGCCACTGCGGCCCCTAGAAGCCATAGCCCCCCCCAAAGCGCCTGAATGGCGCTAATCAGGCGGAACCGTTGTGACCCTTGAGCGATAGAGCGCAGCAATTGCGCAAAAACGAACACGCTGCCGCAGAAGGCCAGAATTGCCATGGCCAGAAATGGAGAAACGCCCATGAGGACCTGCGGGAAAGCCACGCTGAAGCCAAAGGCCGTGATCGGTCCTATCATTAAGGCGAGGGTGCTCAGCAACAGGCTGTTGAACGCCACAGCGCCTGCGGAGGCTGGGTTGCGTCCCACAACGTGGGCGTTTGAGTACTCGAAGCCGAAGGAAAAGACAGCACCGACCAAACCCATGTACGCGATCGCCAAGCCGAACGCGCCCTGAACAGCGGGGCCGAACGAACGAGCGATTAGCCAAACGCCCACCGCCTTCGCTGCACCAAAGGCCACCATTCCCAGGAGGAGGGTGCGCTTTCCGACAACGCTGGTCTGTTTGTGAGCACTGTCAAGCGCCGCATCTCGTCACGAACTTGGTTTGGCTTCAGTCGGTATAATTTCCGCCGCGGACCCCAAGCACTATTACGGGGTGCCCCGGTCACGCGGCGGATGGCGGTGCGCCACGGCCAGGCCCGCCGCACTTCTGCGTTGACGTCGAGGGCCTAACTCGCGCCGGGCTCGCGGTACTTCTTGTACGCGACCGCACAGCGCCGTGGCGTCGCGGGACCAGGAAATCGAGCACCAGTTAGCGCCCGGATTGTCGTTCTGCATTGAAAATGGGTGTTCCGGTCGTGGTTGGTGCGTGTGCAGCGCTCAGGCGCTGAGGACGACCGAGCGCCGCTCTCCCGACTCGGCGTTGCGCCCGCACAGTTCCCCGCACCGCGCGCTCAGCAGGTCCATCCGCTCCCGCAGCGCGGCCGCCAGGATGTGGGCGATGCGCTCGGTGCTGTTCGGGTGCAGCCCGTCGCCAATGGGAACGCGGAGGCGGAGCACCAGCGGGTCGCCTGGGCAGGCGCGGTCGCAGAGGGGAAGTCCAGCTTCCACACGGTCCCGGGGGCGCCGAACACGTCGTCGCTGGCGGCGGCCGCCGTGGTGACCTCCATGTGCACGAGCCCGAAGCCGGGCGCGGCATCGGCGAGGACCGCCTGGACCCGCTCGAGGTCCGGCGCCACCTGGAGCACGCGGGCCAGGTCGTGGGCCGCGATCTTGTCGCGAATCACCGCCCTCGCCCGTCGCGGCCCGGACGCCACCACCTTGCCGGCCAGCAGGAACTCGTCGTAGCCGAGGCCGCGCATGCCGGCGACGACCACGGCGATGGAAGCGATGCCGCCGAGGCCGGCGATGAGCGAGAGCTCCCGCGGCGGGGAGAAGCCCAGGAGGATGCCGAGGCCGGCGAACGCGGCGGCGAACACGTACAGGACGAGCACGGCGTCGCGGTGGGTGAACCCGCGGGCCACGAGCTGGTGGTGGATGTGGCGCGCGTCCGCGCGGGACATGGGAAGGCCGAGCAGCCATCGGCGGCCCATGGCGACGCCCGTGTCCAGGAGCGGGATGGCCAGGGCGAACAGCGGGACGGCCACGAGCACGGCGGTGGAGCTCTTCATGGAGCCGTGGACGGAGAGCACCGCCAGGCTGAAGCCGATGAAGAGGCTGCCGGAATCGCCGCCTCGTGGTCGCGCCGGGACACGGTTGCCGCGGCGAGCCGCTCCACGATCCGGACTGCGGCGGCCCCGTCCCACCCTTTCGGGCGGCGCCCCGGTCGGCATTCTGCCCCGCCCGCCCCTTCCAGTGCCGCGGCCACGACGCCGCCCACCGTGAGCGGCCAGGGCGCCAGCCGGTTCGTTCCCTCCTTGATCGTGATCGGGCGCTCCGTCTGCTCCCGGAGCGTCACGCAGGGGACGCCCAGCGCGGTGGTCTCCTCCTGCAGCCCGCCGGAGTCGGTCAGCACGACGGCCGCGCCGTCGATGAGCGGAGAGCATCTCGCGGTAGCCCAGCGGCTCCACCACCCGGAGCCGCCCCAGCAGCCCGTCGAGCCCGAACGCTCCGCGTTCTTTCGCGTCCGCGGGTGGATCGGGAAGAGCACGGGCATCTGCTCGTGCACTCGGGCCAGCGCCCGCAGCACCGTCCGGAGCGACTCCGGGTCGTCCACGTTGGACGGGCGGTGCAGCGGTGGCGACCGCGTAGGTGCCCCGCTCCAGCCCGAGCCGGCCGGGCACGTCCAGCGCGCGGGCGTGGGGGAGCTGGTGCAGGAGCGTGTCGATCATGACGTTGCCCACGAACGCGATCCGCTCCCGCGCGATCCCCTCGGCGAGCAGGTTGGGCTCCGCGTCGCGGCTCGGGGTGAGCAGCAGGTCGCGACAGGCGGTCCGTGAGCACCCGGTTGACCTCCTCCGGCATGCGCCAGTCGCCGCTGCGCAGCCCCGCCTCCACGTGGGCCACGCGGCACCCCAGCTCCTGCTTCAGCTTGGCGGCCACCAGCGCGCAGGCGAGGGTGCTGTTCACGTCGCCCACCACCACCACCCAGTCGGGGCGGACGTCCCGGAGCACGGGCTCGAACGCCTCCATGACCCGCGCCGTCTGCACCGCGTGCGTCCCGGAGCCCACGCCCAGGTGGTGGTCGGGCTCCGGGAGCTCCAGGTCGCGGAAGAAGGCGTCAGACATGCGGGCGTCGTAGTGCTGCCCCGTGTGGACCAGCACACCCTCGTGCCCGGCGAGGCGGAGCGCCCGGAGGATCGGAGCGACCTTCATGAAGTTGGGCCGCGCGCCGGCCACCACCAGGGCCCGCAGCGCTTCGCCTCCGTTCACGCGGTCGGTCATGCGCTGAGCACGGCGGATGCCCGCTCGTCCGGCTGCACCGGTTCCTGACCGCAGAGACCCCCGCACGGGGCGGTCAGCAGGTCCATACGCTGCCGCAGCGCATCACCGAGAATGTGCGCCACGCGCTCGGTGCTCCGCGGGTGCATGCCATCGGAAATTGGCGCGCGGAGGCGCAGCACCAGGGGGTCGAAGGGGCACTGGGACTCGCAGAGCGGGAAGTCCAGCTTCCACACCGTTCCCGCCGGCGCGCGTGGTCCCCCGTGGGCACTCTCCGCGGTCACTTCCATGTGGAGGAGACCGAAAATCGGGGCGGCGTCGGCGAGCGCCGCCTGGATCTCCTCGCGGTCCCGGGCGGCCACGAGAACGCCGGCCAGGTCGCGCGCCGCAAGCTTGTCACGGATGACCCGCCGCGCGCGGAGCGGTCCGGAAGCGAGCACCTTCCCGGCCAGCATGAACTCGTCGTAGCCCAGCCCGCGCATTCCTGCGACCACGACGCCAATGGACGCCAGGCCCGCCGCCACGGCGATGAGGCGGAGCTCGGGGGGCGGGGCGAACGCCAGCAGGATCCCGAGTCCGGCGAACAGGGCGGCCGCCGTGTACAGCACGAGGACGGCATCGCGGTGGCGCATCCCCAGCGCCAGGAGGCGGTGGTGGATATGGCGCGCGTCCGCCTGCGAGAGCGGGAGGCCGCGCAGCCAGCGGCGCGCCATCGCCACGGCGGTGTCCAGCAACGGTATGGCGAGGGCGAAGAGGGGGACGGCCACGAGGACTGCCGTCGAGCTCTTCGTCGACCCGTGCACGGACAGCACCGCCAGGCTGAAGCCAATGAACAGGCTGCCCGAATCGCCCAGGAAGATGCGGGCGGGGTTGAAATTCCACGGCAGGAACCCGGCCAGCGCGCCGAACAGGACGGCCGCCACGAGCACGACGTCGGCGTTGCCCAGCGCGGCGGCCGCGGCGATCGTCGCCCCGAACGCCACCAGCCCCAGCCCGGTGGCCAGCCCGTCCATCCCGTCCACCAGGTTGTACGCGTTCGTCACGCCCACCACCCAGAGCACGGTCAGCGGCAGCGACACCCACGGCACCAGCAGCTCCCCGCCGCCGAGGCTCAGATGCTCGATCTGGAAGCCGAGCCCGTACACCACCACCGCCGCCGTCACCTGCGCCACCAGCTTCACCAGCGGACGAAGGCCCCGGAGGTCGTCCACGAGCCCGGCGCCGAACACGATCACACCACCCACCGCGAGGCCCGCCAGCACCCGCGCCGGTGGCGTCCACGCGGCCCCGGACGAAAGCAGAGGACCGGCCGCGGCCGCGGCCGCCACGAGCGCGGCGAAGACCCCGATCACAACGGCCACCCCGCCCACCCGCGGCACCGGGCGCGTGTGGATCCGCCGTTCGCCCGGCATGCAGAACAGCGCCCGCGCCCGGGCGAACCGGATTACGAGGGGGGTGGCCGCCGCGGTGGCGGCGGCCGCAACCAGCGCGGCCAGCAGCGGTAGGCTCATCGGTCTTTCGGCTTCGGGATGGTGCGGACGGGCGAACGCGGGAGAAGCTGCAGCGGAGCGGCGGGGGCGCGCCCGAAAAGCGTCAAACAGGCGTCAAAGCACCGCGGACATGCCGTCATGGCGAGGCACCCGGCGGCGCTGGAACGGACGGCGCGAAAAGGAGATGGCCACCGATCGACGCGGTGGCGCAGGACCAGCCGTCCCCCCATTCGAAATCCACCGTCCCGGAGAGCTCGAGGTGATCCAGAGAGCGCCACTGCACGCGGGCATCACCGCCGTGGCTTCCCCCCTGGCGCTCTGGCGCGTAGACGTTTTCCGCGCCGCGCTCGCGCACGAACGCCGCGCCCCGCACGCGCAGGCGCGCGTCCAGCGCCGCGGCGCCCGCGTACGCCCGCCACTCGGTCCCCTCTCCGCCCAGCGGATGCCCCAGGAGCACGCCATGGCTGGCCCAGCCGTCGTGGAAGCTGCTGTGCCGGTACCAGTTGCGCCCACCAATGAAGCGGGCGCGCTCAACGCCGGCGTAGGCGAGGGGCGCGCCGGGAAGCGCGGGGAGGAAGAACCCGAAGACCTGGCCGGGGGAGCGGAACCACGCGCCCGCGCTGTCCTCCGCGCCCCAGTCGAAGTAGAGCGACAGGGGGACGGGCGAGGCGGTTCGATACGCCACGTCGACGGCCACCACCGAGTTGGCCAGGGCGTTGAACGCTTCCTCCTGCTTTCCGAAAAGTGCGTAGGCCAGGCCGCGCAGCGTCAGCGGCTCGTTCTCTTCCCCCCCAATGAACATGCCCCGGGTCACCCCGATGGAAACGCGCGGGTGCGGGTGGACCGTGCCGCGGGCGGTCCACAGCCACGGGTGGCGGATGTCGCCGTTCCTGTCGAGGCGGGAGAGCGTGCTCTCGAACGTCACCGGCCCGAGGGCTCCGAAAACCCAGGGCAGCCGCACCGGATCCGGCAGGAACACGCCTCCACCATCGAACGCGACGGTCCCGGACAGCACCACGCCGCCCGCTTCCTCCGCGCGGTACCCGGTGGCGCGGCGCCCGGCCCACATAGCCACGGGCCCCACGACCACCTGCGCTTCCCCGCTCTCCAGCGCCAGCGCCCCGGGCGTCCAGCGCGCGGCCGCGGAGATGGACAGGTGCGGAAAGACGGCCGCGGCAGCGTCGCCCGCGACTGTGGCCTCCGCGCGGTCGGCAAGCCGCAGCGGGCTGCGCCACCCGTCCGCCGTGTACGCCCCCGTGCTCACCGCCCCATTCCGGGCGTCGGCCCCGCCGATCACGCTCGCGGCCAGCAGCGCGACGGTCCGGGCGGCCCGGGGCTCCAGGGCCGCCATCGTCGCCGGGAACTCTCCGCTCAGGAGGTCGAGGTACGCGGCGCCCAGACGCGCGGCCTCGGGATCGTCGCCGGCGGCGGCCGCAGCGAACGACAGCGTGGCCGTCCGCCGAGTCAGCGACCCCGTGGCCGGGTCCACGCCCGCCGGCAGCGCGCCCAGCGCCCGCAGCCGGCGCAGCGCCTCCGCCGCCCAGTGGTCCACCGACAGGAATGGCGACGCGAACACGGGTACGTCCGCGGGGGCGCCCTGCTGCGCCGCCGCCCCCGCCGGGAGCAGCGCCGCGCCCAGCGCCACGGCACACGCGCCGACAACGGCCCGGGCCATCCCTGCTGGGAGGGCGGGCCGCGGCTCACGGCGTAGTATGGGCAGATCCTGCATCAGATTCTGTCATATCCCGGTGATCGGCGGCGAGGCGCGGCGGATGCCCGCGCGCTCCCGCGCGCTACGATCTGTGGATCTTGGGTGTACGGCCTACTTCAATGGAGAAACAGCGTCTGCAGAGACATCGACTTCGAGGGCCTGGCCGATGCGGTCGATTCCCACGAGGAGGCGGCGCCTGCCGCGGATCTCCCGGACCCGCCCGCGCACGCCGCGGAAGGGGCCGCTGACCACCCGCACCGTTTGCCCGGTGCGGAAATCGGGCGCGGGATTGGGTCGGAGCCCGGAGGCCGCGAGCGCCTCGACGAAGCGGCGGACGTTCTCGATCTCCTCGTCGCGGATCGCGGCCGGCTCACCGGCGTGTCGGACGACATCGGCTACGCCCGGGGTGCGGACCACGGGGATCAGCTCCTCGCGCTCGAACCGGCAGAAGACATAGCTGGGGAACACGGGCCATTCCACGACCTTCTTCCGGTCGCTCCACTGACGCTCGGTCGGGACCATGGGGAGATACGTGGGGAAGCCTTTCCGCCTCAGCAGCGAAGCGGCCTTCTTTTCGCTCCTCGCCCGGGTATGGCACGCGTACCAGCTGGCCACCTATACACCTCCGGCCCATCGGTCACACAGGGCACTTCCGATACAGCCCGGGGGTTCGCGGCCGCCGCGTTGCGGCGGATCTGTGGTTCAGAGCCGAGATCACGGGGCGGGCGGCGCCCGCCCCTCCTGCGAGCCGTAAAGCTAGATGAAGAGCGGCCGTTGTCAAAGGGGGCACCCCCCACGACGCGCTGCTGGCGCGTTTCGGCGCAGGCGAAGCCCCGCGGCGCGACATCGCCAATGGACCCGTGGAGGACGGGGCCGTTCGTCGCACGGCCGTAACCTGTTGCACGACCACCCTTTGACGCCTGATGCCGCTTCTAACCCGGACGGGCCCGTTTCGCGCACCTCTGGATCCGCGTGGCGGCCGCATCAGGCCGCACCCCCTCCCGAAAAGGGCACCCCGGCCGCGAGGTCGGTCCGCAAAGCCGCGGGTCTCCCCGAGACCGCCCGGCTACCGAAGAGGGCGATTGCCAGCACCGAGCCGGCATGAACCGCTTCTGGGAGAGAGGCACGTATGAGAAGAGTAGCAGCGGTACTCCCCCTGATCGTCGCGCTGGCGGCGGCCTGCGGGGAGACGACCACGGCGCCGAACGTCATGATGGCGCCCGCCGGGGCCAGCCTGGACGCCGGGGGCACTGGCAAGCTGGACACGCCCACGGGCCCGACGTTGGAGTGCCCGGCGAACGGGCAGGACGAAGGCTGGTGCACGGCCACCTGGGGCGGCGTGGAAGGCGCCGCGTCGTACGAGCTCGTGATCCAGGGCGCCGGCGGAACTCAGAAGGTGGAGACGCCGGCCACGTCCGCGGCGTTCGAGCTCCCATGGTCGCAGAACGACTGGTGCGTGAAAGTGCGCGCGCTGGCCGAGGGCGGCCCCGGCACGAACTCGAGCCAGTACACGGCGTGCGTGGCGGTCGACGGCACCGAGCCGACGATCTGCGCCGCCACGGTGGCGCCGGCCCTCACGGTGGCCTCGCCCGCCGCGTTCCCGTACGACATCCAGCGTTCGGATAACAACCTGAACCAGAACAGCATCTTCGATGTAGTCTTTTCGGGGACGGTGGACTGGAAGGGCGACGACTCGGGCGTCACGACGTCGCTGACGTACGCCGTGGACGACGAGTACCTGTCCACCGACCACCCGTCGTACACGGCCGCCGACATGGTCGATACGGACGTGGAGTCTCTGACCGGGACGGCCTGGTCGCAGACGATCCCGCTCCCGGCCTACAAGCTTGGCGGCGATGCCGATGGGCATTCGTACCTGGTCACCCTCACGGCCACGAACTGCTTCGGCAGTGCGCAGACGACGGCCACGGTGGTCTTCGATCACGACAGCGGGAACGACAAGAAGGAAAAGTAGGCCGCCCCCCTCTCTCTCCCCGGGGGTTCGATGAAACGGCCGGCGGGGCGGTTCCGGGGTACCGGGGCCGCCCCGCCGGCTTCCATTTCGGTCCTGCCGCCGCGCGCCCTTCCGTCCCGAGGCCGGCACCGCGCGCCCTTCCGCTCCGAGGCCGGCGCCGCTCGATCAACTCGACCTGTCGAGCTCCCTCGACCGGGCCGATGTCGAGTTGACAGCGCGACCCACAGCAAACTCGACATCCCCTCGTCCACGCCGGCCGGGCACGGTCGACTTGACTGCGAATTCCGCCACCAATCCGACATCGCCGCCGGATACGAAACGCGAGAGGTCGAGTTGATTGCGACCACCGGGCCGCCTGGCGACGACCGCGACGTCCCTGGCCGCCGCGCCACCCCGGCCCCCCCGTCCGCCCGCCCTACTCCACCGCCGGCAGCTCCTCCTCCGCCACATCCGCGAGCCGTGCCGCCGCCGCGTCCTTCTCCGACAACACGGGCCGCGTCACCGGCCAGCCGATCCCGATGTCCGGGTCGTCCCAGCGGATGGCGCGGTCGTGCTCCGGCGCGTACGCCCGCGTGCACTTGTACGCCACCACCGCATCCGTGTCCGACGTGACCACGTAGCCGTGGGCGAAGCCTTCGGGGATCCACAGCTGCTGGCCGTTCTCCGCGCTCAGGAGCTGTCCGACCCAGCGGGCGAACGTGGGGGAGCCGCGCCGGATGTCCACGGCCACGTCGAACACTTCGCCGTGCACCGCCATGACCAGCTTTCCCTGTGGCCGGGGCCACTGGTAGTGCAGCCCGCGCAGCACGCCGGCCCGGGAGAACGCGACGTTGTCCTGGACGAAGTCGCCGGGGATGCCGTTGTCGGCGTAGCGGTCGCGTCGCCAGGTCTCCAGGAAGTGGCCGCGGTCGTCACGGAAGACGCGGGGCCGGATGAGCTTCACCCCGTCGAGGGCCAGGTCGATCACGTCCATCGGGCCGGCCGCTCGAGGATGTTCAGCAGGTAGCTTCCGTAGCCGCTCTTCCGGAGCGGCTCCGCCAGCTCTCGCAGGCGACGATCGTCGATCCACCCCATCCGGTATGCGATCTCTTCCGGCACCGCCACTTTCAGCCCCTGCCGGGCCTCGATGGTCTGCATGAACGACGACGCGTCGTGCAGCGACGCGTGCGTCCCCGTGTCCAGCCACGCGAAGCCGCGACCCAGCACGTCCATGCGCAGCGAGCGGCCGCGCAGGTACGCCAGGTTCACGTCCGTGATCTCGTACTCCCCGCGCGCCGACTTCTCCAGCCCGGCCGCGATCTCCACCACCCGGTTGTCGTAGAAGTAGAGCCCCGTCACCGCGTAGTTCGAGCGCGGCGACGCCGGCTTCTCCTCGATCCCCACCACATCGCCTTCGTCGCCCAGCTCCGCCACCCCGTAGCGCTCCGGGTCCTGCACGTAGTAGCCGAAGATGGTGGCGCCCTCCGTCCGCGCGCCCGCGTCGCGCAAGAGCCGGCTCAGCCCATGGCCGTAGAAGATGTTGTCGCCCAGGACCAGCGCCACCGGGTCGCTTCCGATGAAGTCGCGCCCGATGGTGAACGCCTGCGCCAGCCCCTCGGGCGAGGGCTGCTCGGCGTAGGAGAAGGAGAGCCCCCAGTCGTCGCCATCGCCGAGCAGCTGCCGGAAGCGCGGCAGGTCCTCCGGCGTGGAGATCACCAGGATGTCGCGGATCCCCGCCAGCATGAGCGTGCTCAGCGGGTAATAGATCATCGGCTTGTCGAACACCGGGAGCAGCTGCTTGCTCACCACCCGCGTGATCGGGTACAGCCGCGTGCCCGCGCCCCCCGCCAGTATGATCCCCTTACGCCCCATTACCTTTCCTCCCCCTGCCCCATTCCGTGTCCCCGTCCGTGCTCCGTCTGGCGTGTCCGGCCGTTCCCTCCATGTCCGTGCCCATGTCCGTGTCCGCGTCCGCGTCCGTGTCCGCGTCCGTGCCCGCGTCCGTGTCCGTGTCCGTGCCCGTGTCCGTGCCCGCGTCCGTGCCCGTGTCCGTGTCCGTGTCCGCGTCCGCGTCCGTGCCCGTGTCCGTGTCCGCGTCCGTGCCCGCGTCCGTGCCCGCGTCCGTGTCCGCGTCCGTGCCCGTGCCCGTGTCCGTGCCCGCGTCCGTGCCCGCGTCCGTGCCCGCGTCCGTGTCCGCGTCCGTGTCCAGCCCCAGCCGCTCGCCCCGGTACGCCCCCGACCGGATCCGCTCCCACCACCAGCGGTTCTCCGCGTACCACGCCACGGTCTCCCGCAGCCCCTCCTCGAAGCTCCGCTCCGGCCGCCATCCCAGCTCCCGCTCCGCCCGCGCCGGGTCGATGGCGTAGCGGAGGTCGTGTCCCGGCCGGTCCTCCACGAACCGGATCAGGCGACGCCGCGACCCATCGCCCCCGTCGCCCTCGTCGCCCCTCGTCGCCCTCGTCGCCCCCGTCGCCCCCGTCGCCCCCGTCGCCCTCGTCGCCCTCGTCGCCCTCTTCGAGCGAGAGCGGCCCGGCGAGGTCGTCGACGACGTCGCAGATGCGCTCCACCACCTCGAGGTTGCGCCGCTCCCCGTGGCCGCCGAACAGGTACGTGGCCCCGGGCTCGCCGCGCTCCAGCGCGAGCAGGAGGCCGCGGGCGTGGTCATCCACGTGCAGCCAGTCGCGCACGTTCTCGCCCCGCCCGTACACGGGCAGCGCCCGCCCCTCCAGCGCGTGCAGGATCATGAGCGGGATCAGCTTCTCGGGGAACTGGTACGGGCCGTAGTTGTTGGAGCAGTTCGTGACGACGGTGGGCAGGCCGAACGTCCGGTGCCACGCCCGCGCCAGGTGGTCGGAGCCGGCCTTGCTGGCGGAGTACGGGGAGCTCGGGTCGTACGGCGTGTTCTCCGTGAACCGGCCGTGCGCCCCCAGCGACCCGAACACCTCGTCCGTGGACACGTGCACGAACCGGAACGCCGCCCGGCGTGCGTGGTCCAGCCGCAGCCAGTGGCGACGCGCCTCTTCCAGCAGCACGTACGTCCCGACCACGTTGGTCTCCACGAACGCCCCCGGCGCGTCGATGGACCGGTCCACGTGCGACTCCGCGGCCAGGTGCAGCACCGCATCGGGACGGTGGCGGTCGAACACCGCCCTCACCGCGTGGCGGTCCCGGATGTCGGCGCGCTCGAAGACGTAGCGGGCCTCGCCGCCCTCGCCCGAGACCTCGCCCGAGCCGTCCGCGGGCACGCCGGGGGCGCCCTCGACCTCCCGGAGCGAGTCCAGGTTCGCCGCGTACGTGAGCGCGTCGAGGTTCACCACCCGGTGCGGCGTACTCCGGACCAGCATCCGGACCACCGCCGAGCCGATGAAGCCGGCCCCGCCGGTGACGAGGATCGTGCGGCGGTCGGGGGCAGTCACGGGGTCTCTCCCAGGGTCGTTCATGGTGGGCGTACGGGTACGCGTGGACGGGGCGCGCTGTCAAGGCGGGGCGGCGGCGGGCGCATCCGGAAGGGGCGGGCGGCGGACGCGTCCGGGCGCCGTCCGTCGCCCCCCCACCCTACGTCCCCGCCGTTTCCTCGCGCTCCGCCAGGTACCGCGCGAGCCCGTCGCGCCACGACGGCAGCGGCCCGATGCGGTCGCTGGTCCGGCCGGTGTGCAGCACGCTGAAGCGGGGGCGGCGGGCGGTGGCGGGATAGCGGTCGCTTGTGACCGGCTGCACTTCCGCTTCGATCCCCGCCCGCGCGACGATCTCCACGGCGAACTGGTACCAGCTGGCGCTGCCCTCGTTGGTGGCGTGCCAGGTGTCGGCGGGGGCGTCGTCGTCCAGAAGGGCGACGATGGCGGCGGCGAGGTCCGGGGCGTAGGTCGGGGCCATGACGGTGTCGCTGACCACTTGCAGCCGGTCCCGCTCACGGCCGAGCCGGAGCATGGTCTCGACGAAGTTGCCACCGCCATCCCGGGCGCCGGCGACGCCGAACACGGACGACGTCCGGACCACCAGCGTGCCGTCGGGGTGCGCCCGTCGCGCCAGCGCCTCGCCGGCGAGCTTCGACGCGCCGTAGACGTTGATCGGCGCCGGCGGGTCGTCGGGCAGGTACGGCCCCTCGCTTTCGCCGTCGAAGACGTAGTCGGTGCTCACCTGCACCAGCCGGGCGCCGCGCGTCGCGCACGCTTTCGCCACCTGCTCGACCGCGTACGCGTTCACCCGGAAGGCCGCCTCCGCGTCCGACTCCGCCGCGTCCACGCCCGTGTACGCCGCGCTGTTGACGCACGCGGAGAACTCGAGCCGCTCGAGGACGTCCCGGACCGAGGCGGTGTCGAACAGGTCCAGGTCGTCGCGCGTCAGGCCGGCCACCGCCCACCCCGCCGCTTCCGCCGCGCGCACCACCTCGGTGCCCAGCTGACCGCCCGCCCCCAGCACCAGCATCGTGTGACCCATCGGCGTTTCCAGGTTGTGAAGGTTCGAAGGCGGACACCGTGACACGAAGGGCTCGAAGGGGGCACGAAGAACGCGAAGGGGGCGTAACGCGCGAGCCGGCCATCACGGCCGGCGGGTCACCGTAGAAAGAAAATGGAATTTCCTTCGACCCCTTCGTGCCCCCCCTTCGAGCCCTTCGTGTCACGCCGTTCGAATTGCGCGCGCTTCCCCCTACTTCGATCCTCCCAGCTCCTTCGCCTCCGCGCTCTCCGGGTACTGCGTCCGCAGCTTCTGCAGCACGTCCGCCCGCTCGTCGCTGTACTCCAGGATCTCGTAGATCTTGGCGAGCCGACCGAGCGCCTTCGGCGCGTGCTCCGTCTGCGGGTACTGCTCGGCCACGGCCTCGAAGTAGATGATGGCGCTGTCGTAGGCGCGACGGCGGTAGTACCAGTCACCGCCCTCGAACAGCTTCGTCGCCAGCTTCTCGCGCATCTCCGCGATGATCCGGCGTGCCTCGTCGGCGTGGCTGCTGTCGGGGAAGTAGCTGAGCAGCGCCTGGCAGTGGTCGATGGCGGCGCGCGTGTACTCCTGGTCCAGCTGCGGGTCGGGCGACAGCTCCTCATAGGCGCGGCACGCCATGAAGCGGGCGTCGTCGGCCAGGTCGGTGCGGCCCAGGTCGGCGGCCAGGCGCGTGAACTCGCCCGCCGCGCTGACGTACTGGTGGTCCTGGAAGTACGCCTGCCCCACGTAGTACCGCGCCTGGTGCACCCGCGGGTCCGTGCCGCCCACGGTGGTGTAGCGGCCGAAGTACTGGATCGCCTTGTCCCAGTGCTCCGCGTTGTACGCGTCCACGCCCTTCAGCCACAGGTCCTCGGGCGTCATCTGCGTGATCGGCGGCGCCTTGGGCCCGCACGCGCCGCCCACCGTGGCGACCAGCGCCAGGAGCGCCACGGCCACAGGCCTCATCCCCTTCAACCCTGAGCTTCTCGTCACGTATCCCGCTTCCGGTCGATGATGTCCAGCAGGTGCTCCGCCAGGGGGAACGCGCACGTGAACCCGGGCGAGACCGCGTTGAGCACGTGCAGCGAGCGGTCATCCGCTTGGTACACGAAGTCGTCCACCAGGCTCCACGTCCGCGTGTCCACCAGCTGCGCCCGGATCCCGGGCCGCAGTGGCGCCCAGCGACGCGCCGGGGGCAACCCCCGCGCCAGCGTGCCCGCCTCCGCCACCAGCGCCCGGCGAGAATGCCGCCGGATCTCCTTCACCGCAAGGCGGCGCAGCCCTGAATTATGGCGGGAAAGGAGGAGAAAGCCCAGACGCCGCGCGTTCTGCACCGCCTCGCCGGGCGGCAGGTGCCTGAAATCGTACTGCTCCTTCCCCAGCACGGGGGTGGCCGTGGGGCCGATCCAGACGTCGCCGTTCACCGCCACGGTGAAGTGCACGCCCAGGAACGGGTAGCGCAGGTCCGGCACAGGGTAGATGTGGCGGCGGATCTGCACCGGCGACTCCGCCCGCAGGTACCGTCCCTTGAACGGCAGAATGCGGTAGCCCGCCCCGAACCCGAACCAGCCGGCGACGCGGTCCGCGTACGCCCCCGCGGCGTTCACCACGTACCCCGCCGACCACGTCTCCCGCTCCGTCCTGACGACGACACCGCTGTCCGCCCCCCGGTGCGTCTCCCCGCCGGCGGCGCCGCCACGCCCGGCATTGCCATCGACGACCGGCTCGCCACGGCGCACTTCCACGCCGAGGGCGCGGGCGTCATCGGCCAGGGCGCGCACCACGGCGCCCGGGTCCACGGACGCGGTATTGGGTGAGAAGAGGGCGCGGTCGCGGACGCGCGCGGCGGGGTCCAGCTCCCGGGCCTGCGCCTCGTCCACTTCCTCCAGCTCCACGCCGTTGCCGCGGCCGCGGCGGAGCAGCTCGTCGAGTCCCGCCTGTTCGGCGTCGCTCCGGGCCACGACCAGCTTGCCGCACCGGTTGATGGGCAGCCCGCGCTCGCCGCAGTACTCGGTCATGCGACGGTTGCCCTCGCGGGCGAAGCGGGCTTTCAGCGACCCGGCCGGGTAGTAGAGGCCGGCGTGCAGCACGCCGCTGTTGCGGCCGCTGGCGTGACGGGCGACGTCGTCCTCCTTCTCCAGCAGAACCACGCGGCGGCCGGGGTAGCGGCGGGCCGCCTCCATGGCCACGGTGACGCCGACGATCCCCCCGCCGATGACGAGGAAATCCGCCGTGGCCATGCTACGGGCGCGTGGGGGGGACGGTGTCCAGCGGCGCGGGACCGAAGCGGATGGCGTCGATCCGGTCCTGCGCCCGCTGCACGAGCTGACCCGTGCGCGACGGGCTCCGCTCCAGGACTTTCCGATACGACGCCAGCGCCTCGTCGAACTTGCCGGTGGCGTACAGCATCTCGCCTCTCTCGAACCACGCCTGGTCCAGCAGGTTCTCCGGCTCGCCGAGCCCGATCATCGTATCCAGGTGCTTCAGCGCCGCGTCCACGTCGCCGGCTTCGCGCGCCTGCTGCGCCAGCCGGAACGAGCAGTTCCCCGTGTGCCAGCGTGCTTCGCCCAGCCGCGAGCGCCATGCCGGATTCCGCTCCTGCTCCGCCTGCATCCGGAACGCCCGGTAGTAGTCCAGCGCCACGTCGCACCGGTTCCGGTTCTCCTCGATCAGCCCGATCTCGAACAGCACCGGCGGCGAGGAGTCGGGCGGGAGCGTGGTCAGGGCGCGCGCGTAGTAGTCCAGCGCGCGCTCGGGATCGCTCCGGTCCCGGTAATAGCGCGCCACGGGGAGCGCCGCGCCGGCAAGGCTCAGCGACGAGTCGACCGCCAGTGCCGCATCCACGGCCGACGCGGCGCCGAACTCGTCCTGGCGGCGGAGCGCCCGCCGCGCCAGCGCCAGGTAGTCGTACGCGGCCTGGGCGGCCAGCTCCGGGTGCGATGCGATCAGGTCATCATACACCGCTTTCGCCGCGTCCAGGCGACCGGTCCGGGCGTACGCGTGCGCCAGTCGCAGGCGCGACTCCGCGTCCCCGTGCTGCGCCACGGCCAGGCGGTACTCGGTCAGTGCCGCGTCGAAGCTGGAGTCGGCCCACAGGCGGTCGCCCCGGGCGAGCGCGCTCTCGTTGTCGCCGCAGGCGACGACGGGGGCGAGGACGAGCAGGAGCGCGGCCAGCGCCCAACGCCGGGCGGGATCAGCGAACGTCCAGGCCATGCGCTTCACCGTCTCCGGAGCTCAGCCCGCGCCGCCCGCATGCTCCTCCGTGGAACGCTCCGGGTCCGGGCGCGCGACGGCGTCCGAATCGGTCGCGGCCGGGTCCGTGGCGGCCCCGGCGTCGCCCGCGTCCTCCAGCAGCTGGAAGTAGGCCCGCAGCTGCGGGTTGTCGGGGTGCAGCGCGTGGCACTCCTCCCACGCGGCGCGCGCGCCATCGCCATCCCCCATTCGCAGCAGCGCGAGTCCCAGGTTGAGGCGGGCCGGGAAGTAGTCGGGGCGGGCCCGCAGCGTGCGCTCGAGCTCGACCCTGGCCTCCTCCGCCGCGCCCAGGTCCAGCAGCGCGTCGGCCAGCTTGTTCCGGATGTCCGGGAACTCCGGCCTCAGCGCCAGGGCCAGGCGGTACTCCGCCGCGGCTTCCGCGGGGGCGTGGGCGGCGCGGTAGAGGTCGCCGACGGCGGCATGGGCATTGGCGATGCGCGCGGAAACGGAGCCGGGGAAGCGGCCGGCCGCGCGGGCTTCGGCATCGGCGGCCAGGCTGAACGCTTCGCTGGCGTCATCGAAGCGGCCCAGGTCGTTGAGCGTGATGGCGCGGTTCAGGTGCGCTTCCACGTAGTAGGGGTTGGCCGCCAGCGCCCGGTCGAACTCCGCCAGCGCCTCCTCCGGCTCGCCCATCATGCTCAGGCACAGCCCCAGCATCTGGTGGACGTCCGCGAACTGCGGATGGCTGTCCACCACTTCGCGGAGGTCCGCCAGCGCGGCCACGTAGTCGCGCCGCTCGATGGCGCGCCTGGCCCGCTGGATCAGCGGATTCGGCCCGTTGCTCATGGCTGCAACGTAGTCGTTCCCACCGGGGCCATCAACGCCGGGCCGCCCGCGTCAGGCGGGGACCTTCCGATCCGTGCGGCCCACCGGCTGTCGGCCGACGCTCCAGTACTCGAAGCCAAGGCCTTTCATCTTGTCCGGGTTGAACAGGTTACGGCCATCGAAGATGACCGCGGACGTGAGCAGGTTCCGCATCCGCTCGAAATCGGGGCGGCGGTACGGCTGCCACTCGGTGAGGATGACCAACGCGTCGGCCTCGTGCAGCGCGTCGTAGTTGCTCTGCGTGAACAGGACGCGGTCCCCGAACCAGCGGCGGGCGTTGTCCATGGCCACGGGGTCATGGGCCTGGACGCGGGCGCCGCGCTGGAGCAGGCCCTCGATCACGACCACCGACGTGGCTTCCCGCATGTCGTCGGTGCCCGGCTTGAATGCCAGCCCCCACACGGCCACCGTGCGGCCGGACAGGTCGCTGCCGAAGCGCTCGGTGATGGCGTCCAGGATCAGGCGCTTCTGCCCCGCATTGAGCGCTTCCACCGCGTCCAGGATCGCGGAGTCCACTCCCTGTTCCTGCATGGTCCGGATGAGCGCTTTCACGTCCTTCGGGAAGCAGCTGCCGCCGTACCCCACGCCGGCGAACAGGAAGGAGGAGCCGATGCGATCATCGGTGCCCACGCCCTGGCGCACCTTGTCCACGTCGGCGCCCACGGCGGCGCACAGCCGGGAGACCATGTTCATGAAGGAGATGCGCGTGGCGAGCATGGCGTTGGCCGCGTATTTCGTGATCTCGGCCGACGCGATGTCCATGAAGATGAGCGGGTTCCCCGTCCGCACGAACGGACCGTAGAGCTCTTCCAGGGCCGACCTCGCCTCCTCCGAGTCCACGCCGATCACCACCCGGTCCGGCTTCATGAAGTCGTCGACCGCGGCACCCTCCTTCAGGAACTCCGGATTCGAGCACACGTGCGCCCGGTGCTCCGTCTCCGCCTCGATGGCCGCGCGCACCCGGGCCGCCGTGCCCACCGGCACGGTGCTCTTCGTGATCACCACCTTCTCCGCGTTCATGTGCCGCCCGATCTCCCGGGCCACGGCCAGAACGTGCTGCAGGTCCGCGCTCCCGTCCTCCCCCTCGGGCGTGCCCACCGCGATGAAGATGATGTCCGATTCCCGCACCGCGTGTGGCAGGTCCGTGGTGAACGTGAGCCGCCCTTCCTCCAGGTTGCGACTCACCATGGACTCGAGCCCCGGCTCGTAGATCGGGATCTCGCCCGCGCTCAGCATCGCGATCTTCCGCTCGTCGATGTCCGCACAGATCACGTCGTTCCCCATCTCCGCCAGCCCCGCGCCCACCACGAGACCCACGTAGCCAGTCCCGATAACCGATACATGCATGCTCTTTCCTCGCTCGTCGCGTTAAGCCCCGGCCACCGACTCGATCACCTCGTCCTGCTGCGATGCCGTCAGCTCGGGGTACACAGGCAAGGAAAGTACCTGCTCGCACGCCCGCTCCGAGACGGGGAAGTCGCCACGGCCGTAGCCCAGCCCCCGGAAGCACTCCTGGAGGTGCAGCGGGACGGGGTAGTAGATGCCCGCGCCGATCCCGTTCGCATCCAGCGATGCCTTCACTGCGTCCCGGTCGTCGCAGCGGATCGTGTACTGGTTGTAGACGTGCCGGTTGCCCGGCAGCGCCACGGGCGGGTGGATGCCGGCCGCGCCCTCGAACGCGGCGTCGTAACGGGCGGCGTGGGCGCGCCGCGCCTCCGTCCAGCCCTCAAGGTACGGCAGCTTGACCCGCAGCACCGCCGCCTGGAGCGCGTCCAGGCGCGAGTTCGTGCCGACCATCTCGTGGTGATACATTCTGGCGACCTCCGTGGACCCGGAGCTTCCGGAGCCGGTCCGCCAGCACGTCATCCCGCGTGCTCATGAGCCCGCCGTCGCCGAACCCGCCCAGGTTCTTCGTGGGGAAGAACGAGAACGCCCCCGCCGTGCCGAGGGAGCCCGCCGCGCGCCACGAGCCATCGATCTCCTGCGCCGCGTCGATCGACTGGGCCGCGTCCTCGATCACGGCCAGCCCGCGCCGCTCCGCCAGCGCCAGGATCGGCGGCATCACGGCCATCTGGCCGAACAGGTGCACCACGACGACTGCGCGCGTGCGCGGCGTCAGCGCCGCCTCGAGAGTTTCCGCGGTGATGTTGAACGTGGCCGCGTCGATGTCGGCAAAAACGGGGCGCAGCCCGGCGTTCCAGACCGCGCCCGCAGTGGCGAAGAACGTGAACGCCGGGACCACCACCTCGTCGCCCTGCTCGAGCTGTAGCCCCTTCAGCGCGAGCAGGATGGCGTCCGTGCCGCTGGCGCAGCCCACGGCGTGGGGCACGCCGAGCCGTGCGGCCAGCTCCGCCTCCAACCGCTCCACCGGCTCGCCCAGGATGAAGCGCTGGGACCGGACCACGCTCGCGACCGCCGCGTCCAGCTCCCCTGAAATCGTCTCGTACTGCGCCTGCAGGTCCAGCAATGGAACGCTCACCGGCACCTCGTATGGTTGGACATCCATGTATGCATTTGACTGGTTGCTCGCCGTGGCACCACGTTGTCACCCTTCCCGGACCCGGTCATCACCCGTTCGGGACAGGAGCAACATCGAAAACCCGGTCCGGGGTGATTCTAATGCCCGAACACGTCCTCGTGACAGGAGCAGCCGGCTTCATCGGCAGCCTTCTCACCGAGCGCCTCCTCGACCAGGGGCACCGCGTCATCGGCGTGGACAACTTCGACCCGTTCTACTCGCCCGCCGAAAAGCGCGAGAACCTCCACCGGGCGCTGGCGCACCCCGCGTTCACGCTGCTCGAGCAGGACTGCGCGGAGCTGGACGCGCTCGATGCCGCGCTGGCGGACGAGGAGGTGGACGTGGTCATCCACCTGGCGGCGAAAGCGGGGGTGCGTCCTTCCATCGCCGACCCCATGGCCTACGCTCGGGCGAACCTCACCGCCACGCAGGCCATCCTCGAGCTCATGCGGCGCCGCGGCGCCTCACGCCTGCTCTTCGGCGGCTCCTCCTCCGTCTACGGCAACAACGAGAAGGTCCCGTTCTCCGAGGACGACCCCGTCGAGCGCCCGATCTCGCCATACGCCGCCACCAAGCGAGCGGGCGAGCTGCTCTGCCACGCATACCACCACCTGCACGGGATCGGCGTCCTCTCGCTCCGCTTCTTCACCGTCTACGGCCCGCGCCAGCGCCCCGACCTCGCCATCCGCAAGTTCGCCACCCGCATGTTGCGCGGCGAGACCATCCCCGTGTTCGGCGATGGCACCACCGAACGCGACTACACCTGGGCCGACGACATCCTGGCTGGCGTGGTCGCGGCCATGGCGCGCACACGCTCAAACCCGGGGGAGTTCGAGATCATCAACCTCGGCGAGAGCCGCACCACCGAGCTGCGCCGGCTCATCGAGCTCATCGCCGCGGCCGTGGGCGTGGAGCCCAGGATCGAGCACCTCCCCATGCAGCCCGGCGACGTCCGTCGTACGTTCGCCGACGTGAGCAAGGCCCGGAAGCTGCTCGGCTACACCCCCTCCATGACCGTGGAGGAAGGGATCCCGCGGTTCGTGGCGTGGCTGAAGGAGCACCGCGAGTCCCGTGTGGGGCTCGGCTCGTGAGCTGGAAGGCCACGGAGGACGGCGGAGACGCGGAGAAACGCGTGACACGAAGGACACGAAGCTCCGGAGGGGTCGAAGAACGGCGTCTCCCGCGGAGTCGCGGAGAGCGCCGGGGGAGCCGGCCTTCCGCGGGCGACCCCCGCCCCTTCGTGCCCTTCGAACCTTCGACCGCTTCGTGTCACGCCGTCCTTCCTGCCCTTCACCCTCTTCGTCTCTCCACCCCCACGACCTTGAAACACGGATAACCAGCCATGCGCGTACTGATCACCGGGGCCGCCGGCTTCCTCGGCTCCCACCTCTCCGACCGGTTCATCGCCGAAGGCCACGTGGTCATCGGGATGGACAATTTCATCACGGGCCATCCCGACAACATCGGCCACCTGTTCGGGCACCCACACTTCTCATTCGTCGAGTACAACGTGGTGGACTACATCCACGTGACCGGCGAGCTGGACGGGGTGCTCCACTTCGCCAGCCCGGCCAGCCCGGTGGACTATCTGGAGATGCCGATCCCCACACTGAAAGTGGGCAGCCTGGGCACGCACAAGACGCTCGGCCTGGCCAAGGCCAAGAATGCCCGCTATCTCCTCGCCTCCACCTCCGAGGTCTACGGCGACCCCAAGCTCCACCCCCAGACCGAGGCCTACTGGGGCAACGTGAACCCGATCGGGCCCCGCGGCGTGTACGATGAGGCCAAGCGCTTCGCCGAGGCCATGACCATGGCCTACCACCGGTTCCACGGCATCGACACCCGCATCATCCGCATCTTCAACACTTACGGCCCCCGCATGCGGCCGGGCGATGGGCGGGTCGTCTCGAACTTCATCGTACAGGCGCTCCGCGGTGAGCCGCTCACCGTCTACGGCGATGGCTCCCAGACCCGCTCATTCTGCTATGTCGACGACGAAGTCGACGGCATCTACCGGCTCTTCATGTCCGACGAGACCGGGCCCGTCAATATCGGCAATCCCGGTGAGTTCACGATCATGGAGCTGGCCGAGAAGGTGATCGCGCTGACCGGCAGCTCTTCCACCATCGAGCACCTTCCCCTCCCCGAGGACGATCCGGCCGTCCGGCGCCCCGACATCACCCTCGCCCGGGCGCGGCTCGGCTGGGAGCCGAGGGTGGACCTCGCCGAAGGCCTTCGCCACACCATCCCCCACTTCCGCGCGCTGGTGGAGGAGAAGGGCGCCACGGCCCGGGTCCTCGAGTAGGAGTTGACGGCCCGGGTGCAGCGCCCTCGGCTCTCCGCTACTCCTTCCCGGTACCGGATTTCCGGCCACCGGCGCCCGCCGGCGCGAGCATCTTCGCCTCCAACCGCTTGCCGCCCCGCCTCGGCGGGACCGCGTGCGGCCCGCTCAGGCGGACCACGTTGTCGGCTCCGAACGCTGCGGTGGCGTTGCGTGTGTCCACCACGAGCTTCGATTTCGCCACCACGCGACCGTAGTCGAGCGTGGAGTGGTCCGTGATGATGACCACGGCGTCCGCCTCCTCGAGCTCCTCATCGGTGCATGCAACGCCGGTGCGGACCGTGCCGTCCTCTCGCAGCTCCGGGACGAAGGGGTCGTGGTAGCGGATCTCGGCTCCCTCCAGCTCGAGCATCTCCATGACATCGATGGCGGGGCTCTCCCGCACGTCGCCGATGTCCTTCTTGTAGGAGACGCCGAGGATCAGGACCCGGCTCCCGAGCACGGGCTTTCGGTGTTCGTTGAGCGCGGCGCGCACCTTCTGCACCACGAACTCCGGCATCTCGGCGTTGATCTCGCTGGCCGCCTCGATCATGCGGGTGCGGTAGTTCAGCGTCTTCATCTTCCACGACAGGTACTGCGGGTCGAGGGGGATGCAGTGCCCGCCGATCCCGGGGCCGGGCGTGAACTTCATGAAGCCGAACGGCTTGGTGGCGGCGGCCTCGATGACTTCCCACACGTCCACGTCGAGCCGGTCGGCCACCTGCGCCATCTCGTTGGCCAGGGCGATGTTGATGGCCCGGAACGTGTTCTCCATCAGCTTCGTCAGCTCCGCCGCCTCCGTGGACGTCACGGGGACGATGGTGTCCAGCACGGAGCCGTACGCCTTCACGCCCAGGTAGGTGCAGGCAGGCGTGATGCCGCCGATGACTTTCGGCGTGTTCGGCACCTGCCACACCCGGTTACCCGGGTCCACGCGCTCGGGACTGAAGCAGAGGAAGACGTCCTCGCCCACCTTGAGCCCCATCTCCTCCATCATGGGGAGCAGAACCTCCCGGGTGGTGCCCGGGTACGTGGTCGATTCCAGGATCACGAGCTGACCGGGTCGCAGCGCGCCGCATACCGCCCTGGCCGCCGACATGATGTAGCTCACGTCCGGGTCGCGCGTCTTCGACAGCGGCGTGGGGACGGCGATGGAGACGATGTCGCACTCGGAGAGCCGGGATGCGTCCGTGGTCGCCTCGAACAGACCCTTCTCCCGCATCTCCATCACCACGTGCGGCGGCACGTCCTCAACGTGTGACGACCCGGCATTCAGCACTTCGACCACGCGGGGCGCGATGTCGTAGCCGAGGACGGGATAGCCGCGATCCGCTATTGCGACGGAGAGCGGCAGGCCCACGTAGCCCAGCCCGATGACGCCGAAGCGCGCTTCGCGGGCTTCCAGTCGGCGGATCAGCTCCCGGCCGTGGGACGAGAGGGTCGGTGGGGCGGCGTGCGCGCCGGTGTCGGCGTTCTCCATTGCGGCTTCTTTCGACGGGGTCCCGGAGCCCGATGCCGATCGGCGCGCGGGCTCCCAAGTTTAACGAAAATCCCCGGTACCCTCACGGGCACCGGGGACGTGATGCTCCACCGCGCGCCCGGCTCAGCCGGCCTTGCGGATCTTTCCGGCCGAGATGCAGCGCGTGCACACGCGCACCCGCTGTGGGCCTTCCTCGGTCTGGATCCTCACCCGCTGCAGGTTCGGCAGCCAGCGCCGACGCGTCTTGTTGTTCGCGTGGCTCACGTTGTTGCCGTAGATCGGTTTCTTCCCGCACACATAGCACTCGCGCGCCATTCTATATCGCTCCTTCTCGCCCCTCAGCTCTCGCCCTGCGAGGCCGAGGCCGCGCCACCCGAGGCGGGCCGCGACGGCTGAATGTTGCTCACCTGCAGGTAGTAGTCGGCGAAGTCCGCCTGCACCCGCTCGCCCTCGCCCGTGAACTCGCCCTGCTCCGCCCAGGCCCCGGAGACGGAGTCCGACATCGCCTCCATGGTCCCCGTCATCGTGTAGCTCGCCCCGGGCTGCACCTGCGTCGCCGCCGCGGCGGTCGAGTCCAGCCGCACCAGGATCGGCACCTGGCTGGACTGGCTGCCCAGCTCGCCCCAGTAGATGTTCGGGCCCAGCGACCCCGTGATCTGGACGGCCGCGACGCGGATCGTCTGACCCAGGTACCTGGCCTTGTTCGTCCTCAGCGAGTCCTTCGGCACTTCCGTGAACGCGACGCCGCCACCCTCACCCGCGGCGGCGCTGTCCGCCTCCACCACCGGCACCGACGTCGGCTCGCTCGTGGTCCCCAGCCAGGCCAGGAACCCGCCGACGACGACGAGCGCCAGGATCATCCACACCCACGTCAGCGAACCCCCGGGCCCCTTCGCCTTCTCCGCCATGGTCGTCTACTCCACCAGTTCGATGATCGCCACGTCGGCCGCATCACCAGCGCGATGACCTATCTTCACGACCCGCGTGTACCCGCCGGGCCGCTCCGCGTATCGCGGGCCGATCTCCTCGAACAGCCGGCTCAGTGCTTCACTGTCATGGATCTTCCGGGCCACCACCCGGCGCGCGTGCAGGTCGCCCCGCTTCGCCTTCGTGATGAGCGGCTCGGCAAACTGGCGCAATTCCTTCGCTTTCGCCACCGTGGTCTCGACGCGACCGTGCTTGAACAGCGACGTCGCCATGTTGCGGAGCATCATCCGTCGGTGCTCCGCGGTACGGTTCAGGTGGCGCCCCTTCTTGCGATGTCTCATTGCTGCTCCTTACGCCTCCTCCTCGGCCACCGCCGCCTCGCCGGTGGACTCCACGTTCTCGTCCACCAGGTAGAGGTCCCCGTCCTCCCCCTCCTCCAGCTGCATCCCGAAACGGAGGTTGTGCTGCGCCAGGAACTGTCGGATCTCCTCCAGCGACTTCACACCGAAGTTGTCGATGTCCAGCATCTGGTCCTCCGTCCGACGGACCAGGTCGCCCAGCGTGATGATGTTCTCCTTCTTGAGCGAGTTCACGCTCCGCACGCTCAGCTCCGCCAGATCCTCGATCGGCCGCTCGAACAGGTCGCGCAGCGCCTTTGGCACCGGCACGGCCCCCGGCACCGGCGGCTCCGTCTCACCGGCATCCGAGAACTTCAGCATGTACTCCAGGTGACGACGCCCCAGCCCCGCCGCGTACGCCACTGCGTCCTCCGGCGCCACGCTGCCGTTCGTCTCGATGTGCAGCGTCAGGCGGTCGAAGTCCGTGCGCTGGCCCACGCGCGTCTCTTCCACGGTGAAGTTCGCCCGCAGCACCGGGTTGTAGATCGAGTCGATCCGCACCAGGTCCACCGGGCTCCCCTTCGGCGCCTCGTGACTGTCCGCCGCCACGAAGCCGCGACCCTTGTTCACGTACAGTTCCAGGTGGATCTCCTTGTCCTCCTGCAGTGTGAACAGGTGGTGCTCCGGCTCCAGGATCTCCACCGACGACGGCGGCTCGATCGCCCCGGCCAGCACCGGACCCGCGGCCGACGCGCGCAGCTCGAGCCGCGCCTCCTCCACGTCCGGATCCAGCTTCAGCACCAGCGTCTTCAGGTTCTGGATGATCTGGTGCACGTCCTCCGCCACGCCCGACACCGTCTGGTGCTCGTGCACCACCCCGTCCATCCGGAACGCCCACACGGCCGCGCCCGGCAGCGACGAGAGAAGGATCCGGCGCACCGAGTTCCCCAGCGTCTGGCCGAACCCGCGCTCCAGCGGCGCCATGATGAACTGCGCCATCTTCCCATCCTCGGAGCGGTCACTGACTTCCACCCGCTGCGGCAGCACCAGTCCCGTGAGATCTAGCTCCACATCTCCTCCTTGCAGTCAGCCCCGGCCAACGGGGCCCGGACACCGCCGGTGCCCGGGCCCCGTTGCCCTGGTTCCTCGTTTACTTCGAGTAGAGCTCCACGATCAGCTGCTCCTGGACCGGCAGCGGGATCTCCGCACGCGTCGGACGCTCCAGCATCCGGCCCGTCCGCGTCCCCTCGTCCAGCGCCAGCCAGCTCACTGTGTCCGGCCGCGTCTTCGATTCCAGTGCCACCTGCACCGGCACCAGATCACGGGATCCAGCCTTCAGCCGCACTTCGTCCCCCGCCTGCACCTGGTAGCTCGGCACGTCCACCGGCCGGCCGTTCACTTCCACGTGCCGGTGCCGCACCAGCTGCCTCGACTGCGCCCGGCTCCCGGCGAACCCGAGCCGGTAGACGACGTTGTCCAGGCGCTGCTCCAGCCCCACCAGCAGGTTCTCGCCCGTCAGCCCCGTCTGCGTCGCCGCACGCTTGAACAGGTTGCGGAAATACCGCTCGCCCACGCCGTAGATCCGCTTCACCTTCTGCTTCTCACGAAGCTGAAGCGCGTAGTCGCTCGTCTTGCGACGACGCGCCTGCGCCACGCCGTGCTGCCCGGGCGGGTAGCTCCGCCGCTCCACCGGGCACTTCTCCGTAAAGCACTTCGTGCCCTTGAGGAAGAGCTTCCCGCCCTCCCGCCGGCACAGCTTGCACACCGGTCCTGTATAACGACCCATTCGACCGTCTCGCTCCTGTTCCCGTTCTGTTCCGCGGCTTCTTCCCGCCTGGACGGCTCGGCGGTTTACGCCCCCATGCTGCCCGTCGTTCGCCGTCGCCGGTGGCGACGGCCCTACACCCTGCGCTTCTTCGGAGGCCTGCACCCGTTGTGCGGGATCGGCGTGATGTCGCGGATCGACCGCACCTGCAGCCCCGCCGCGCTCAGCGCCTGGATCGCCGACTCCCGGCCGCTGCCGGGACCCTGCAGACGCACGTGCACCCGGCGCACGCCCAGGTTGAACGCCTCGCGGCCCACCTGCTCCGCCGACACGGTCGCCGCGAACGGCGTCGATTTCTTCGAGCCCTTGAACCCGGCCTTGCCCGCGCTACCCCACGTCACCACATCACCGTTCATGTTCGTGATCGTGATGAGCGTGTTGTTGAACGTGGCCTTGATGTAGGCCATTCCCTCGGACTCGACCTGCTTCTTCGCCCGCTTCGTCCGGCCCTTCTTCGGTTGCGCCATGTTCCGCTTTCAGTCTCAGCTGTCCCAGTGTGTCCGCGGGCCGCAGGCCGCGCGCTCCTGCCGTTCCGCCCTACTTCCGCGCCACCCGCTTCTTGCCCGCGATCGCCCGACGCTGACCCTTGTGCGTCCGCGCGTTCGTGTGCGTCCGCTGACCGCGCACGGGCAGGCCCCGGCGGTGTCGCAGCCCACGGTAGCAGCCGATGTCCATCAATCGCTTGATGTTCATCGACACTTCGCTCCGCAGCGCGCCCTCCACCTTGTACTGGCTCTCGATCATCCGCCGCAGCCGGTTGACCTCCTCGTCGCTCAGGTCCTGCACGCGACGATCCGGGTCCACTGCCGTCTTGTCGAGAATCTTCCTCGCCGTCGAGTCGCCCACGCCATAGATGTACGTGAGCGCCACTTCGATCCGCTTGTTACGCGGAAGATCGACTCCTGCGATCCGTGCCATAGTCGCCTACCCCTGCCGCTGCTTGTGCCGCGGGTTCTTCTTGCAAATGATCCGGACCACGCCGCGCCGCCGGATGACCCGGCAGTGCTCGCAGATCGGCTTCACGCTGGTTCGCACCTTCATGCGGACACCCCTTCGTTTATTCGACAGCTTTGAAGTATAGCGTTCACTTCTCCACCCAACAACCCCCGCCCACCGCCGCGCCCGTCGTCCCGCCTCCCGCTCACCGGACGTCGCTCAGCGGGGGCCGCAGCCACGCGGCCGACCGACTACGCCGTCAGGATCCTCGGCCCATCCTTCGTCACGGCGACAGTATGCTCGAAGTGCGCGCTCCGGCGCTGGTCCGTGGTGACCACGGTCCAGCGGTCCGGCAGCGTGCGCACACTGGCCGTGCCGAGATTGACCATGGGCTCGATGGCGATCACGAGTCCCACCTCGAGCCTGGCGCCCCGCCCCGCGGTGCCGAAGTTGGGCACCTGCGGGTCCTCGTGCGGCTCGCGGCCAATGCCGTGGCCCACGAGCTCACGCACGACCCCGTACCCCGCGCCCTCCGCCTTCTTCTGGATGACGTGGCCGATGTCGCCGAGCCGGTTGTCCGGCCTCGCCTCGGCAATGCCCAGGGCGAGTGCCTCCTGCGTGACGTCCAGCAGCCGGCGCGTCTCTTCGTCGATCGTACCCACGGGGAACGTCCGGGCGGAGTCGGCGAACCAGCCGTCGAGCTTCACACCCACGTCCACGCTGATGATGTCGCCGTCGTTCAGGCGGCGGTACGGGCTCGGAATGCCGTGGACCACCTCGTGGTTCACGGACGCGCACACGCTCGCCGGGAAGCCGTAGAGACCCTTGAACGCGGGCTCGGCGCCATCGTGCCCCCGGATGAACTCCTCCGACAACGCGTCGATGTCGGCCGTGCTCACGCCCGGCTGCACGTGCTCAGGCAGCATCTCGAACAGCTCGGCGATGATGCGTCCGGCCCGCGCGATGGCTTCGATCTCTTCCGGCTTCTTCAGCCTGGTCATGCCACCGTGAGGACGGCCTCTATGGCGTCCTGGACGTCGTCGACGGGCTTCTGCCCGTCCACGACCTCGATCGCGACGCCGCGATCGCGATAGTGGTCGATCACGGGCCGGGTCTGACGACGATAGACCGCCAGCCGGTTGGCCACGGTCTGCTCGTTGTCGTCCGCCCGCTGCACGAGCGCGGCGCCGCAGCGGTCGCAGATACCTTCCTTCGACGGTGGGTCGAAGTAGATGTTGTGGACCGCCTTGCACTCGGGACAGGAGCGCCGGCCGCTGATGCGCTTGACCAGGACATCGTCCGGGGCCTCGAGCACCACCACCACGTCCAGCGCCAGCGCCATCTCGTCCATCATGACGTCCAGGCGCTCCGCCTGCTCCACGTTGCGCGGGAAGCCGTCCAGGATGAAGCCGTCCCGGGCGGCCGCGATGACTTCCTTGACCAGGCCGAGGATGACGTCATCGGGCACCAGCTCGCCCGCGTCCATGTACTTCTTCGCTTCCTTGCCGAGGTCCGTGCCGCGCCGAACCGCGTCGCGCAGCAGGTCCCCGGTGGAGATCTGAGTCAGGTTGTGCCGCTTTGCCAGCAAGTCGCCCTGGGTGCCTTTACCGACACCGGGCGCACCGAGAAGGATCAGACGCATGTCTCTACCCCATGTAGCGTTGACGCCCACGGAACCGGACGCGCCCCTTCTTCATGAACCCTTCGTAGTGACGGAGCAGCAGGTGCTGCTGCATCTGCTGAACCGTATCCAGCCCGACGCCCACCACGATGAGGAGGGACGTGCCGCCGAAATAGAAGAGTTGAATGTTGAACAGGTCGAAGATCCAGAACGGGATCATCGCGATCAGCGCCAGGTAGATCGCGCCCGGGAGCGTGATCCGGCTGAGTACGTGATCGATATACTCCGCCGTGCGCGCGCCCGGCTTCACGCCCGGGATGAACGCACCCTGCTTCTTGAGGTTCTCCGCCAGGTCCACCGGATTGAAGATGATGGACGTGTAGAAGTAGGTGAAGAACAGGATGAGCAGCCCGTACGAAACGTAGTACACGGGACTGCCCGGCTGGAACGTCTGCGAAAGACTGCGCAGCCAGCCGATGTTGCTGAACGCCGCCACCGTGCCGGGCACGATGATGATGGACTGGGCGAAAATGATCGGCATCACGCCCGCGGAGTTGATGCGCAGCGGGATGAAGCTCTTCTGCCCTTCGCGCACGCGCCCGCGGCCCATGACCTTGCGAGGGATCTGCACGGGCAGCTTCCGCGCGGCCATGGTCATGGCCACCACGGCGGCCACGATGGCGACCATCATCGCCAGCAGCACGATCAGCATGATCGGGCTGATCACGCCGGAGACCACGGCATCCCACGTCCGCACCGTGGCGCTCGGGAACCCATCGATGATCGAGAAGAAGATCAGAAGCGACGCGCCGTTGCCGATCCCCTGCTCGGTGATCATCTCGCCGAGCCACATCACGAAGATGGCGCCCGTGGTCAGCACCAGCGTGGTGCTGATCATGAACGCCCAGCCCGACGTCGTGACTGCGCCCGGGATGCTGTGGATGAAGACCGAGTAGCCGTAGCCCTGGGCCGCGGCCAGCACCACCGTGGCGTAGCGCGTCCATTGCGTCAGCTTCTTGCGCCCTTCTTCCCCCTCCTTCTGCATCTTCTCGATGGTGGGGAAGACGGCCGCGAGCAGCTGGAACATGATGCTCGCGGAGATGAACGGCATGATCCCCAGCGCGAAGATCGTGGCGCGCCGGAGCGCACCGCCCACGAACATGTCGTAGACACCGAAGAGCGTCCCCTGGAGCTGGCCCAGCTGGGCTTCCAGGGCCCGAACGTCGATGCCCGGCGACGTGATGTGCGCGCCGAAGCGATAGACCAGCAGCGCCCCGAGCGTGAACAGGATCTTGTTCTTGAGCTCCGGGATCCGCCACAGGTTCGGGATCGGATTGGCCATCCCGCTATTCCTCCAGGAGCTCGACGCTGCCGCCCGCGTCTTCGATCTTCTTCCGGGCGCCGGCGCTGATCGCGTGGGCCTTCACAGTGACCTTCCGGTCCAGCTCGCCCTTGCCGAGCACCTTCACCGGCCGGCCCCTGCCCAGGTCCACGAGGCCATGCTCGTGCAGGATCGCGGGCGTGACGGTCTCGGCCTCGATCCGGCCGAGGTCCTGCACGTTCACGATCTCGAACGCGTTCTCCTTGTGGCTCGTGAAGCCGCGCTTCGGGATGCGCCGCTGCAGCGGCATCTGGCCACCCTCGAACCAGGCCGGCATGCCGTGATGCCCGGTCCTCGCCTTCTGGCCCTTGTGCCCCTTGCCGGACGTCTTGCCCGTCCCCGACCCCGGGCCCCGCCCGAGACGCTTGCGGGAACGGTGCGCGCCTTTCGGCCTCCGCAGATTGTTCAGATCCGACATCGATCCCCTACTCCTCGCCTTGCAGCGCTTCGACCTCGACCAGGTGGCGGACCTGGAAGATCATCCCCCGGATCGCCTCGTTGTCTTCCTTCACCACTGTCTGCTGGTGTCGCCGCAGTCCCAGCGCCTCCAGCGTGGCGCGGTGCTTCGCCGGCCGGCCGTTCCGGCTCCGGACCTGCGTGATCCGCAGCTTGCCGCCGCTCCTCCCGCTAGCCATGCCGCACCTCCAGGTCCGTGACCGGCACGCCGCGCTCGCCCGCCACCTGCTCGGCCGTCACCATGTCGTCCAGCCCCTGCATGGTGGCGCGCGCGGTGTTCACCGCGTTGTTCGAGCCCAGGCTCTTCGTCAGCACGTCCGTGTACCCGGCCGCTTCCAGGACCGCGCGCACGGCGCCACCGGCGATCACGCCCGTACCGGGGCCCGCCGGCTTGAGCAGCACCCGGGCCGCGCCGACCCGGCCCACGATCTCGTGGGGGACCGTGCCCTCGATCATGGGCACCTTCACCATGGCCTTGCGCGCCTGGTCCATCCCCTTGCGGATGGCCTCGGCCACTTCATTGGCCTTGCCCAGCGCGATGCCCACTTTCCCGTTCTTGTCGCCCACCGCCACCAGCGCGCTGAACGAGAAGCGACGGCCGCCCTTCACGACCTTCGCGACGCGGTTGATGTGGATCACAGTCTCCGTGAGATCCGACTCCTGCCGGCCCCGGCGACCGCCTCCTCGGTTGTCTCTCGCCATCCTCGCGTCTCCTTAGAACTTCAGGCCGCCTTCGCGGGCGCCCTCTGCGAAGGCCGCCACGCGGCCGTGATAGAGGTAGCCGCCGCGATCGAACACCACTGACTCGATCCCCGCTTCCTTCGCCAGGGTCGCGATCCGCTTCCCCGCCTCGCGGCTCAACTTCGTCTTGTCCGTTTCGTCCTCGTCTCGCAGCGCCCGCAGCTCGGGCCCCGTGGTCGACACCCCCAGCAGCACCCTCCCGCTCAGGTCGTCCACCAGCTGCCCGTGCATGTGCTTCAGCGACCGGTGAACCACCAGGCGCGGCCGCTCCGCGGTGCCTTCCACCTTGCGGCGGACCCGCTGATGGCGACGCAGTCGCTGCGTCTCTCGCCGGCTCGTCTTCATTCTACCCGCCATGGCTGACCTCTATGCGCCCGTCTTGCCCGCCTTGCGGCGGACCTGTTCACCCTGGTAGCGGATGCCCTTGCCCTTGTAGGGCTCGGGCGGCCGCACGGCCCGCAGCTCCGCCGCGACCTGGCCGACCTTCTGCTTGTCGATCCCTTCCACCACGATCGTCGTCTGGTTCGGCGTGGTGATGGAGATCCCTTCCGGCTCCGGGTACTTCACTTCGTGCGAGTACCCTACGGTCAGAACCAGCGTGTCCCCGCGCTTGTCCGCGCGATAGCCCACACCCACGATCTCCAGCCCCTTGCGGAACCCGTCCGTCACGCCTTCCACCATGTTCGCCAGCAGCGCACGCGTGAGGCCGTGATACGCGCGGTGTTGCTTCGACTCGGCCGCCCGCGTCACCACCACCTGCCCGTCCTCCACGCTCACGCCCACTTCGGGGCGGATCCGCTGCTCCAGCTCGCCCTTCGGACCTGTCACCCGAACGGCACTCCCGTCCACTGTGACGGCCACGCCCGCCGGGATCTCGATCGGCGCCTTCCCGATTCTCGACATCGTCCCCCCCTACCAGATCGCGGCGAGGATCTCGCCGCCGACGTTCTGCGCACGCGCCTCGCGGTCGGTCATGACGCCGCGCGACGTGGAGACGATGGCCATCCCCAGTCCGCTCCGGATCCGGGGCAGAGAGGCGACTCCAGCGTAGTGGCGACGGCCCGGCCTCGACATCCGCTGGATGTCGCGGATCACCGGCTTGCCGTCGTGGTACTTGAGATACAGCCGCAGCACCCCGTGGCGCCCGTCATCCAGGACCTTGAAGTCGTGGATGAAGGCGTTCTCCTGGAGGATCCGGGCGATCTCCGCCTTCAGCTTCGACACCGGCATGTCCACGCGCCGGTGGCCCGCACGCGACGCGTTGCGGACCCGCGACAGCATGTCGGCGATAGGGTCGGTCATCATTTCAGTTCACCTGCTCCTATAGTATCCGGCCATCCCTTCGGTGCCGGACTTGTAGAAGTTCGAAATTCGAAGTTCGACCTTCGAATCCCGCTCACCAGCTGGCCTTGCGGACGCCCGGGATCTCGCCCTTCAGGGCCATCTCGCGGAAGCAGATCCGGCACACGCCGAACTTCCGGTAGTAGGCCCGACCCCGCCCGCACCGGTTGCACCGGTTGTTCTGGCGCACCGCGTACTTGAGCTTCTTCGGGTCCCGCTGCTTTTCGATCTGTGACTTGCGTGCCATGCGCTCCCCTATTCCTCCGCCGGGCCGGCGATTTCTTCGCCCCCGACCACGATCGGCGTCTCGCCCCGGAAGGGCAGTCCCATCTCGCGCAGGAGCGCGAACGCCTCGTCATCCTTGTCGGTGGTGGTGACCAGCACGATATCCATGCCGTGCACGTTGTCCACCTTGTCGTACTCGATCTCGGGGAAAATGAGCTGCTCCTTCACGCCCAGTGTGTAGTTCCCGCGGCCATCGAAGGCGCGGGTGGGCAGGCCGCGGAAGTCCCGGATCCGGGGCATGGCCACATTGACCAGCCGGTCCAGGAACTCGTACATCCGCTGGCCCCGCAGCGTCACCTTGGCCCCGACGGGCATGTTCTCGCGCAGCCCGAAATTCGAGATGGACTTGCGCGCCTTCGTGATCACGGGCTTCTGCCCGGTGATCATGCCCAGCTCGTCCACCACGGCGTCGAGCAGCTTCGGGTTCCTGACCGCCTCCCCCATTCCCACATTGACCACGATCTTCTCGAGTCGGGGGACGCGGTACTGGTTCTCGAACTCGAACTGGTCCATGAGCCGCGGGGTGACCCGCTCGTCGTAATGCTGCTGCAGTCTCGGCTTCATCTCTCTCGAGCTCTCCTCAGTCCTGCGCCTTCGGGATCGGATTCCCGCTCTTCGCCGAGATCCGCTCCTTCGTCCCGTCATCCTCCACGCGGTAGCGAACGCGCGTGGGCTCGCCCGTGCTCGGGTCGATGAGCATCACGTTGGACGCGTGGATCGGCTCCTCGTACTCCATGATCCCGCCCTCCGGGTTCTGGTCCGTGGGACGCGTGTGGTGCTTGCGCAGGTTCACGCCCTCCACCACCACACGGGCCTCCTTCGGCAGCACCCGAAGCACGGTTCCCTCCGTCCCGGCGAAGTTGCCCCGGATCACCTTCACCCGATCGCCCCGCCGGACGCTCATCTTCCCCGCCTGCTTCCTGCCCCCGGTCGCCCGGTGCATTCCTGGCATGAAACGCGGCATCAGATCACCTCCGGCGCCAGCGAAACGATCTTCATGAAGCGCTTCTCGCGCAGCTCCCGGCCCACGGGCCCGAAGATGCGGGTCGCGCGCGGCTCACCGGCGTCGTTGATGATCACGGCCGCGTTGTCGTCGAATCGGATGTAGCTGCCATCCTTGCGACGCGTCTCCTTAGCCGTTCGCACCACCACTGCCTTCGCCACTTCCCCCTTCTTCACCGTGCCATCGGGGAGCGCGTCCTTGACGGCCACCACGATGATATCGCCCACGCGGGCGTAACGCCGACGCGAGCCGCCGAGCACGCGAATGCACTTCGCCTGCTTGGCGCCGCTGTTGTCGGCGATCCGGACCATCGATTCCTGCTGGATCATCGTCGCCTCACTCCGCCCGCATCAGGATCTCGACCACCCGCCAGCGCTTGGTCTTCGAGAGCGGCCGCGTCTCCATGATCCGCACCCTGTCCCCCATGCGGGTCTCGTTGGCCTCGTCGTGGGCTTTGAACTTCTTCGTCCTCAGGACCTGCTTCCCGTAGATCGGGTGCGCGCTGCGACGCTCCACGGCCACCACGACCGTCTTGTCCATCCGGTCGCTGACCACCACCCCGATCCGGGTCTTCCGGTTGTTGCGAATGTTCTCCGCCATCTCAGCCCCCCGCCTGCTCGAGCTCGCGCTCCCGCAGGATCGTTTTCATGCGCGCGATGTCCCGCCGGAGCGTGCGCACGAGCATCGGATTCTCCAGCAGCTGCGTGGCACTGCGGAAGCGCAGGCGGAACAGCTCCTCCTGGGCTTCCGCGATCTTCTGCTCGATATCGGGATCCGCCAGATCCCGGAGCTCTTCCGGCCTCACCCTTCACCTCCGTGTTGCGCGCGGATCACGAACCGGCTCTTCACGGGCAGCTTGGCCGCGGCCAGCTCGAACGCGCGGCGCGCCACGGTCTCCGGCACACCCTCCAGCTCGAACATCATCCGCCCCGGCTTCACCACCGCCACCCAGTACTCCGGGTTCCCCTTCCCCTTCCCCATCCGCGTCTCCGCCGGCTTCTTCGTCACCGGCTTGTCGGGGAAGATGCGGATCCAGACCTTGCCGCCCCGCTTGATGTGGCGCGTCATCGCCACACGGGCCGCCTCGATCTGCCGGTTCGTCACCCAGCCGGGCTCCAGGGTCTGCAGGCCATAGTCGCCGAACGCGACCGTGTTCCCGCGGTGGGCCATCCCGCGCGTCCGGCCCTTCATCTGCTTCCGGTACTTGACTCTCTTCGGCGCCAGCATCTCGCTACCTCAGCCCTTCCTCAAGCCGTCGAATACGTGCGACCACGCGGCGTCTCCATCACTTCACCCTTGAAGATCCAGACCTTCACGCCGATGGTCCCGTACGTTGTCTTCGCCGTCGACTGGGCGTAGTCGATGTCGGCCCGGAGCGTGTGCAGCGGCACGCGCCCCTCGTGATACCCCTCCGAGCGCGCGATCTCGGCCCCGCCCAGACGGCCGCCGCACTGGATCTTGATCCCCTCCGCGCCGCTCCGCATGGCGCTCTGCACCGCCCGCTTCATGGCCCGGCGGAAGCTGATCCGCTGCGTCAGCTGGTGCGCCACGTTGTCCGCCACCAGCTGGGCGTCGATCTCCGGCCGCTTGATCTCCTCCACGTTGATGGAGACCTCGCTCTTGGTCAGGTGCGCCAGCTCGTCGCGCAGCTTGTCCACCTCGCTGCCCTGCTTGCCGATCACCACGCCGGGCCGGGCCGTGTGCACCGTCACCACGATCTTCTGCGGCTTCCGCTCGATCTCCACTTCCGACACGGCCGCGTGCGCCAGTCGGCGGTGAAGGTACTTGCGGATCGTCTCGTCTTCCCGCAGCAGCGCGCCAAAATTCCGTTCCGCGTACCAGCGGCTCTTCCACGGCTTGATCACGCCGAGGCGGAAGCCCCGGGGGTGTGTCTTCTGACCCATCCTTACTCCTTCGTGTCCACGACGACGGTCACGTGCGCGGTAGGCCGTCGGATCGGCGCCGGCCGCCCCATGGCCGCCGCTCTCCACCGCTTGTAGTATGGCCCCTCGTCCACGAACGCCTCTTTCACGTACAACTCGTCCACGTCCACGAGCTCGCCCGCCACCTCCGCCTTGTGCCGCGCGTTCGCCACTGCGCTGCGCAGCGTCTTGTCGATCGCCGTCGCCGCCCGCTTCTTCGTGAACTGAAGCATTGCGTACGCGTCGTTCACGCTGCGGCCGCGGATCAGGTCCACCACCAGCCGCATCTTCTGCGGGCTCTGCCGGATATCCCGGGAAATCGCCTTCGCTTCCATCACATCCTCGACCGCTTGTCGGCCAGCTTCCCGCCATGACCGCGGAACAGCCGGGTCGGCGCGAACTCGCCGAGCTTGTGTCCGACCATGTTCTCCGTGATGTAGACCGGGATGAACTTGTTCCCGTTGTGCACCGCCAGCGTGTGCCCCACGAACTCCGGCGAGATCGTGGACGCCCGCGCCCACGTCTTCAGCACACGCTTCTGGTTGCGCGAGTTCATCTTCTCGATCTTCAGGAGAAGCTTGTCATCGATATACGGGCCCTTCTTGATCGAACGCGACATGGCTCTCCTTACTTCGTCGACTTCCCGCGCTTGCGACCGCGCACAATGTACTTGCCGGAGTCCTTCTTCGGCTTCCGCGTCTTCTTCCCTTCCGGCTTCCCCCACGGCGACGTCGGCGGACGACCGCCGCTCGAGCGACCCTCGCCCCCGCCCAGCGGGTGGTCCACCGGGTTCATCGCCACACCCCGCACCTTCGGCCGCCTGCCCCGCCAGCGCGACGCCCCCGCCTTCCCCAGCACCTGGAGCTCGTGGTCGGTGTTCCCCACCTGTCCGATCGTGGCGATGCAGCTGCGACGCACCATCCGCACTTCCGTCGATGGCAGCCGCAGCGTGACGAACTCGCCCTCCTTCGCCATGACCTGCGCGCCCGAGCCGGCACTGCGCACCATCTGCGCGCCCTTGCCCGGCTTCATCTCCACGCAGTGGACCGTGCTGCCCAGCGGGATCTCGCCCAGCGGCAGCGCGTTCCCCAGGCGCGGGTCCGAGCCCGGCCCGCTCACGATGGTCGCACCCTGCTCCAGCCCCGTCGGGTGCAGGATGTAGCGCTTCTCGCCATCCGCGTAGTGGATCAGCGCGATGTGCGCCGTGCGGTTCGGATCGTACTCGATCTCCGCCACGCGCCCGGGCACCCCGTGCTTGTCCCGCTTGAAGTCGATCTTGCGGTAGCGGCGCTTGTGGCCCCCGCCCCGCCGGCGCATGGTGATATGGCCGTGATGGTTGCGCCCGCCCTTCTTGCGCACGGGCTCCGTCAGCGACCGCTCGGGCTCGCTCCGGGTGATCACGTCGCCGGTGGCGGTGACGGACCGGAAGCGTGTGCCGGGCGTGATCGCCTTGAACTTCTTGATCGGCATCAGATCCCCTCGTACACGTCGATGCGCTCGCCCTCGGCGAGCTTCACGATCGCCTTCTTGAAGCCGGCCCGGCGGCCCACGTTCCGGCCGACGCGCCGCGTCTTGCCCCGATACCGCATGGTGCGCACGGACTTCACTTTCACATCGAACAGCTGCTCGACGGCGTGGCGGATGTCGATCTTGTTCGCATCCGTGGCCACGATGAAGGTGAACGCATCCTGCTCATCGGCCATGATGGTGCTGCGCTCTGTCACGACCGGGCGGATGATCACGTCGCGGGCCTCACGCATGGGCCACCTCCCCGGCGCGCTCCAGCGCCCCATCCTCGATGATCACCGTGTCGGCCCAGAGCACGTCGTAGGTGGTCTCCTCGCCGAACGGAGCCACCTGCACCCCCTGGAGATTGCGCACGGACTTCCAGATCGTGGGCTTGTGGCCGTCCGTCAGGAGCAGGACGTTGCCCAGGATCTCGGCGCCGCCGAGCATGCCGACGATGACTTTCGTCTTCGGTGCGTCCAGGTCCAGCGCCTGGACCACGAGCAGCCGTCCATCCAGTGCCCGCGCGTTGAACGCGGAGCGCCGCGCCAGCCACTTCAGCTTCTTCGGCACGGTCTCCTTGTAGTTCCGCCCGGGCCGTGGGCCGAACACGTTGCCGCCGCCGCGCCACTGGGCCGCGCGAATGCTCCCCTGGCGAGCTCGGCCGGTGCCCTTCTGGCGCCACGGCTTGTGGTTCCCGCCGCTCACGGCCGCGCGGGTCTTGGTGGACGCGGTGGCCTGGCGCTGATTGGCCAGATACGCCTTCACCGCCTGCCACATCGCCGGCTCGTGGACCACGCCGTCGAACAGCGATTCGGGAAGATCCCGCTCGCCCTCGCGCGCGCCCTCGATGGTGATGATCGGTGCCTTCATCCTCGTTTGCTCCCGTCCCGCTTACTGCACACGGATCAGCACCGTGGCGTTCTTCGCCCCCGGCACCGAACCGCGCAGAAAGATCAGGTTGCGTTCCGCGTCCACGCGCTCCACCCGCAGGTTCCGGATGGTGTGCCGCGCGTTGCCCATCTGACCGGGCAGCTTCTTCCCCTTGATGACGCGCGACGGATTCGTCCCTGGCCCGATGGAGCCCGGGTTGCGCGACATCGGGTGGCCGTGGCCGCCGGGACGGCCACCGAAGCCGTGCCGCTTGACCACGCCCTGGAAGCCGCGACCCTTCGTGGTCCCGGTCACCTTGACCCGCTGCCCCACCTCGAACTGCTCGACCGTCATTTCCTGACCGGCCTCGTAGCCGCTGGCGTCCTCCACCCGGAACTCGCGCAGCACCACCGGTGCCGCGTCCAGCCCGGCCGTCGCGGCATGCGCCCGCGTCGCCCTGGTGGAGTGCTTCTCCTTGCGCGACTCGAACCCGAGCTGGATCGCTTCGTAGCCATCCGTCGCCTCGGTCTTCACCTGGACGACCGGGCAGGGACCCGCCTGGATCACCGTAACCGGGATCGCCGCGCCTTCCTCGTCGAACAGCTGGGTCATGCCCAGCTTGCGACCAATCAATCCAGCCATGACCTCAGTCCACCTTGATTTCGACGTCCACGCCCGCCGGAAGATCCAGCTTGGTCAGCGCGTCGATCGTCTGGGGTCGGGAGTCGAAAATGTCGATGACACGCTTGTGCGTCCGCTGCTCGAACTGCTCGCGGCTCTTCTTGTCGATGTGCGGCGAGCGCAGCACCGTCCAGCGCTGGATACGGGTCGGCAGCGGGATCGGCCCGCTCACGCGCGCACCCGTCTTCTCCGCCGTACGAACGATATCCGACGCCGTCTGATCGATCACCGCGTGATCGAACGCCTTCAGCCTGATCCGGATCTTGTCCTGGGCCATTGCGTTCTCCGCCCTTACTCGATGACTTCGGTGACGACGCCGGCGCCCACCGTGCGGCCGCCCTCGCGAATCGCGAAGCGCAGCTCCGTCTCCATGGCGATGGGGATGATCAGCTCCACCTCCATCTGCACGTTGTCCCCGGGCATCACCATCTCCACGCCCTCGGGCAGCTGCGCCGAGCCCGTCACGTCCGTGGTCCGGAAATAGAACTGCGGACGGTACCCGTTGAAGAACGGCGTGTGGCGCCCACCCTCTTCCTTCGTGAGCACGTACACTTCCGCCTTGAACTTCGTGTGCGGCGTGATCGATCCCGGCTTCGCCAGCACCATCCCCCGCTCGATCTCGTCCTTCCCCACACCCCGCAGCAGCAGCCCCACGTTGTCTCCCGCCACGCCCTCGTCCAGCAGCTTCCGGAACATCTCCACCCCGGTCACCACCGTCTTCTTCGCCGCCCCGAGACCCACCAGCTCCACTTCCTCGCCCACCTTGATCTTCCCGCGCTCGATCCGCCCCGTCGCCACCGTCCCCCGCCCCGTGATGCTGAACACGTCCTCCACCGGCATCAGGAACGGCTTGTCCGTGTCCCGCTCCGGCTCCGGGATCCAGCTGTCGATCGCCTCCATCAGCTCGTCGATCGACTTCGCCCACTCGCTCGTCGGGTTCTCCAGCGCCTTCAGCGCAGAGCCCCGGATCACCGGCGTGTCGTCCCCCGGAAAATCGTACTCGCTCAGAAGCTCCCGAACCTCCAGCTCCACCAGTTCGATCAGCTCCTCGTCATCCACCATGTCCACCTTGTTCAGGTAGACCACCACGTACGGCACGTTCACCTGCCGCGCCAGCAGAATGTGCTCCCGCGTCTGCGGCATCGGCCCGTCCGCCGCGCTCACCACCAGGATCGCTCCGTCCATCTGCGCCGCCCCCGTGATCATGTTCTTCACGTAGTCGGCGTGTCCCGGACAGTCCACGTGCGCGTAGTGCCGGTGCTCCGTCTGGTACTCCACGTGCGCCGTCGCGATCGTGATCCCGCGCTCCCGCTCTTCCGGCGCCTTGTCGATGTTGTCGAACGAGACGTATTCCGCCAGCCCCTTCTCCGCCTGCACTTCCGTGATCGCGGCCGTCAGCGTGGTCTTCCCGTGATCCACGTGCCCGATCGTTCCCACGTTCACGTGCGGCTTCGTCCGCTCGAACTTCGCCTTGCCCATCGCTCTTCCCCTCGCTTATCCGTTGACCTGGGAGATGATCTCGTCGGCCTTCGACTTCGGCACTTCCTCGTACCGGGAGAACTGCATCGACGACACCGCCCGCCCCTGCGTGATGGAGCGCAGCGTGGTGGAGTAGCCGAACATCTCGGCCAACGGCACGCTGGCGCCAATGACCTGGGCCTGCGCCCGCTGCGTCATGCCGCCGATCTTTCCGCGTCGGCTCGAGAGATCGCCCATCACGTCGCCCATGTACTCACCGGGCGTCACCACCTCCACGTCCATGACCGGCTCGAGCAGGACGGCGCCCGCCCGCCTGACGCCCTCCTTCAACGCCATGGAGCCGGCGATCTTGAACGCCATCTCGCTGGAGTCCACGTCGTGGTACGACCCGTCCACCAGCTCCACCTTGATGTCGATCAGGGGGTAGCCGGCCAGCACACCGTTGACCATGGCCTCCTTCATCCCCTGCTCCACCGGCCCGATGTACTCACGCGGGATCGTGCCACCCACGATCTTGTCCTCGAACACGAACCCGGCGCCCGGCTCGCTCGGCGCGATGTTGATCACCACGTGGCCGTACTGGCCGCGGCCGCCCGTCTGCCGCACGAACTTGGCCTCCACCTTCTGCGCGTTCTTGCGGATCGTCTCCCGGTAGGCCACCTGCGGACGCCCGATGTTCGCGTCCACCTTGAACTCCCGGCGCAGCCGGTCCACGATGATCTCCAGGTGCAGCTCGCCCATCCCGGAGATGATCGTCTGCCCCGTCTCTTCGTCGGTGTGCACCCGGAACGACGGGTCCTCCTCCGCCAGCTTCTGCAGCCCCTGCCCCAGCTTGTCCTGGTCCGCCTTCGTCTTCGGCTCGATCGCCAGGTCGATGACGGGCTCCGGGAACTTCATCGCCTCCAGGATGATCTCGTGGTCCGGGTCGCACAGCGTGTCCCCGGTCCGCACGTTCTTCACCCCGATCGCCGCCGCGATGTCGCCGGCGAACACCTCGTCGCGCTCCTCCCGGTGGTTCGCGTGCATCTGCAGCAGGCGGCCCACACGCTCGCGCTTGTCCTGCGACGAGTTGTAGACGTACGACCCCGCCGGCAGCGACCCCGAGTAGACCCGGAAGAACGTCAGCTTCCCCACGTACGGGTCCGTCATGATCTTGAACGCCAGCGCGGCGAACGGGGCGTCGTCGTCCGGCTCCCGCGTGTCGAACGTCTCGTCGTGGTGCGGGAGGTGCCCCTTGATCGGCGGCACTTCCAGCGGCGACGGCAGGTAGTCCACCACCGCGTCCAGCAGGTGCTGCACACCCTTGTTCTTGAACGCCGAGCCGCACAGGACCGGCACGATCCCGTTGGCGATCGTCGCCCGCCGCACCGCCCGCCGGATCTCCGCCTCGGTCAGCTCCGCGCCCTCGAGGTACTTCTCCATGAGCTCGTCATCGAACTCGAGCGCCGCCTCGATCAGCTCGTGGCGCAGCGTCTCGACCTGCTCCTTCAGCGACTCCGGGACGGGGCCTTCTTCCCACTTCGCCCCCAGCGTCTCGTCATCGAAGACCAGCTCCTTGCGGCCGATGATGTCCACGAGCCCCGTGAACATCTCGCCCTCGCCCAGCGGGATCTGGACCGGGAACGCGCGCGCCCCCAGCCGCTCCTTGATCATCCCGACCACGTTCATGAAGTCCGCGCCCACGCGGTCCATCTTGTTCACGAACGCGATCCGCGGCACACCGTAGCGGTCCGCCTGGCGCCACACCGTCTCCGACTGCGGCTCGACGCCGCCCACGGCGCAGAACACGGCTACTGCGCCGTCCAGCACCCGCAGGCTTCGCTCCACCTCGATGGTGAAGTCCACGTGCCCGGGAGTGTCGATGATGTTGATCCGGTACTCGTCGCCCAGCCGCATCCAGTGCGCCGTGGTCGCGGCCGACGTGATCGTGATTCCGCGCTCCTGCTCCTGCTCCATCCAGTCCATGGTCGCGGCACCCTCGTGCACTTCGCCCATGCGGTGCACGCGGCCCGTGTAGAACAGGATGCGCTCCGTCGTCGTCGTCTTACCGGCATCGATGTGGGCCATGATGCCGATGTTCCGAAGCTTCGGTAGCGGTGTCAGCCTTGGCATGCTCTAAAACTCGATCTCCCGATGTTCTGGTCCCCGGATTTCAGCAGTCCGCGGGCAAGGCCATACTGCCAGGCCCGCCCGCGTTCGCCGCATCGCCTCGCTACGTCCACCGAGGTTGCGACCCTTCCAGATTGTCCCTCTCCGACCGCCGCCTCACCGCTCCGGGAGACCTTCGATCCGAGAACCGACTCCTCGTTCTACCAGCGGTAGTGCGCGAACGCCTTGTTCGCTTCCGCCATACGGTGCGTGTCGTCCTTCCGCTTGACCGCACTCCCCTCGTTCCGGCTCGCCGACAGCAGCTCCGCGGCCAGGCGCTCCGCCATGGTCCGCTCCGTCCGCTGACGGCTGTACTGGATCAGCCAGCGCATGGCCAGCGCCGTGCGACGCTCCGGCCGCACCTCCACCGGCACCTGGTACGTCGCGCCACCCACGCGGCGGCTCTTCACTTCCACCGCCGGCTTCACGTTGGTCAGCCCCTGATCGAACACCTTGAAGGCCGGCTGTCCGGTCTTCTCCTCGATCACCCGCATGGCCTCGTAGAAGATGCCCTCTGCAATGGACTTCTTCCCGTCCACCATCAGGTTGTTGATGAACTTCGTCACCACATCGGACCCGTACTTCGGATCCGCCGGGACAACCCGCCTGACCGCGCTCGTACGTCGGCTCATCTTACCTCGGCCTCTTCGCGCCGTACTTCGACCGGCTCTGTCGCCGGTCCTGCACTCCGCTCGCGTCCAGCGTGCCGCGGATCACGTGATAGCGCACGCCCGGAAGGTCCTTCACACGCCCACCCCGGATCAGCACGATCGAGTGCTCCTGGAGGTTGTGACCCTCACCCGGGATGTACGCCGTAACCTCGTACCCGTTCGTGAGCCGCACACGCGCCACTTTCCGCAGCGCGGAGTTCGGCTTCTTGGGCGTCGTGGTGTACACCCGGGTGCACACGCCACGCCGCTGCGGGTTCCCCTGAAGCGCGGGCGCCTTGTCGGCCTTCCCCACCTCTTTGCGACCCTTGCGCACGAGCTGATTGATCGTCGGCATTCGCTTCCGTTTTCCCCGCCACTCGACTCCGATAAAAAGCGCGGGAGCCGGGGCCCCCGCCACGTCCGCCTCAATCGCAGGCCGGACAGACTTGGAAAGGTAAGGGGGGGTTGTGGAGGTGTCAACACCCGGGCACTGCATTCGCGGCAAGCTCGGGCACATCCTGACCCACCTGCTCGCGCTGGTACTCAGCCTCGAGCAGTACCGGCGGAAGAGCGAGGGCCTCCGGTCGAATTTCGGGGTGGTCGTTCCGCACGATCTCCCAGGGTGTTCGTTTGCCTTTGTAGCCGTTGGGCCGGGCAAAGTTGAAGTAGTGCTGATAGATCGTACCCTTCCGGAGGAAATCCTCCAGGTCTTCGTAATGCTCCAGGTCGAACAGTTCGTCCTCGATCAGCCGGTGCAGTGACTCCACGTCGGCATTGGCATTCGGCCACCGCGGCGGCGTGTAGAGATGGCGGGCGCCGCAGGTCTTCCGGACCGTATGGACGAAGCCAAAGTCTCGCTTCTTCCGCTGGCCACCGCTGAATTCACTGCCCCGATCCGTCTGGACCGTCACCAGAGCAGGGTCGATCCCGTAGTGCTCCAGGTGGTTCAGGCACCGCTTCATCAGCAGCGAAGCGTACGTGGTCGTGAGCTGATGACCGAAGCCCAGAAAGAGCGCGCCGCTCTTCGTGTCCCGGATCGTGTACTCGTACTTCGGCAGCCCCAGCGCCTCCATCTGCGCCCAGTAGTTCGGGATGTCCCACAGATACTTCACGTCCATCTGCAGGTGCGTGAGCGCCTTGTACTGCGCTTTCACCGCCCGAAGATCCGCCTGCTTCTCCCGCTTCTTGCGCTGCCGCCGCGTCAGCCGCCGCTCTCGAAGGATCCGGCCGATCGCACTGACTCCGGGCGTGAGCTCAAACAGATCCTTCAGCCGCTCCGGGCCGAAGCAGGGTACCGCCTCTCGCGCTGCCACGACCTTCTCCTCTTCGGCCGTCGATGTCTTGTGCGGAATCCGGTGCGGAGCTCGGCTCCCATCCTTGAGCCCTCTCGCTCCTTCGGCCTCGAATCCTCGCTTCCACTTCCGGACGGTGTTTCGGCTGCACCGGAAATCTCGGGCGGCCGCTCGGATCCCGTGCTCCTGCGCATATCGCACCAGGTCCAGACGGAACTCCCAACGACTTGCTTCCACTTTTCCTCGCAGGCTGCTACGGTAACTGGGCGGGTTCATGAGGCCTCCGCTGTCGGTTGGGACAGCGACCTACACCGAGCGCTAACTCGGGCAGGCCTTGTGAACCCGTTTTTTACATCTGGATCGGGTCCTCCGGCAACTCCCTCACAAAGCGTCGCCTCCCGCGCCTGCGGCGCTTCGGCGTTCGAACACCCCCGCTGTCAAACAGCTGATCCCACACCGTCCAGAACCGCTCCCGCCCCACCACCCCAAAACACACCAGCTCCACATCGCGAGGGGGTGGGTCAATATGTGCCGGGGCTATTGCGCGGGCACTGCATCCGCTGTGTGCCGGGCCCCGGCGGCGCCTTCACCACGGCGCCGGACGCGTGTCACGCGAAGGAACGGGGAACCCGCCCGGGCCGGCGAGCCGGCCCGGGCGGGTTCCCCCGCGTCTCCGCGTCCTTCCCGTCCGTTAGCCGACTTCCGCGCCCTCCAGCTCGGCGGACCGACGGAGCTGGGCGAACGGGTCGGTCTCCCTCTCCAGGATATCGGCCTCGTCGCGACCCATGGGCTCATCGATGAGGAACTCGATGTCGTGATACCGATAGATCCCCGTACCGGCCGGGATCAGGTGCCCGATGATGATGTTCTCCTTGAGCCCGATGAGGTCGTCACGTGCGCCGCGCACGGCCGCGTCGGTCAGCACGCGGGTGGTCTCCTGGAAGGAGGCCGCGCTGATGAACGACTCGGTGGTGAGGCTCGCCTTCGTGATCCCGAGCAGCAGCGGCTCGCTCCGGGCGGGGGTGCCGCCCTTCGCGATCATGCGCTGGTTGGTCTCGCGGAAAGCGCCACGGTCCACGTGCTCGCCCTCGAGGTACTCCGTTTCGCCCGGGTCGGTGATCTTGACCTTCTGCAGCATCTGACGGACGATCGCCCCGATGTGCTTGTCGTTGATCTTCACGCCCTGGAGCCGGTAGACCTCCTGCACCTCGTTGAGCAGGTACTCCTGCACCGCCCGCGGCCCCTTGATCTTCAGGATGTCGTGCGGGTTGACCGGACCCTCGCTGAGGCGGTCCCCGGCGCGCACGTGGTCGCCCTCGTGCACGCGCAGGTGCTTGCCCACGGGCACGTCGTACACCCGCTCGTCGCCGGACTCCGGCGCGACGAACACCTCGCGCTTCCCGCGCTTGATGTCGCCGAAGCGGATGCTGCCATCCACCTCCGTGATGACGGCGGGGTCCTTCGGACGGCGCGCCTCGAACAGCTCGGCCACGCGCGGCAGCCCGCCCGTGATGTCGCGGGTCTTGTAGACTTCGCGGCTGATCTTCGCGAGCGTGGCGCCCGGCTCCACGGCCTCGCCATCACGCACGGTGAGCTGCGCGCCCACCGGGACGATGAACTCGCGCAGCTTGTTCCCCTTCGAGTCCGTGATGGAGATCGTGGGGTGCAGCTTCTTCTCGCGGTCCTCGATGATCACCAGCTGCCGGCGGCCCGTGGACTCGTCCAGCTCCTCGCGGACGGTGACGTCGTCGACGATGTCCACGAACTTCACCTTCCCCTTCTGGTCGGCGACGATGGGCTCCGAGTAGGGATCCCAGCTGAACAGCATGTCGCCCGCCTCGACATCGTCGCCCGACTCCACCGCCAGCGTGGCGCCGTACGGGACGGTCAGACGGCTGCGCGTGACTCCCTCGCGCGTCTTCATGACGATCTCGCCCTCGCGGCTCGTCACCACGTACTGCCCTTCGGGCGTGGTCACGTACGTGACCCGCTCGAACTCCACGGCGCCGTCCACTTTCGACTTCCGCTGCGTCTGCGCGGCGATGCGCGACGCCGTCCCGCCGATGTGGAACGTCCGCAGCGTCAGCTGCGTCCCCGGCTCGCCAATGCTCTGCGCGGCCAGGATGCCCACGGCCTCGCCCAGGTCCACCATCTTCATGGTGGCCAGGTTGCGGCCGTAGCACTGGCGGCACACCCCGCGGCGCGACTCGCAGGTGAGCACGCTCCGGATGCGCACGCTCTGGATGCCTGCGTCCTCGATGGCGTCGGCGGCGTCCTCGTCGATGAGCTCGCCGGCCCGGACCACTTCCTCCCCATCGATCGGGTCGACAATGTCCTCCAGGGCCACGTTCCCGGCGATGCGGTCCCTGAGCGGCTCGATGATGTCCTCGCCCTCCTTCAGCGCGGTCATCTCGATGCCCAGCACCGTGCCGCAGTCCTCCTCGGTGATCGTGACATCCTGCGCCACGTCCACCAGGCGACGCGTGAGATAGCCGGCGTCGGCCGTCTTCAGCGCCGTGTCCGCCAGCCCCTTCCGCGCGCCGTGCGTGGAGATGAAGTACTCCAGCACCGTGAGTCCCTCGCGGAAGTTTGACTTGATCGGGCTCTCGATGATCTCGCCGATCCCGCCGGTGAGCTTCTTCTGCGGCTTCGCCATCAGGCCGCGCATGCCCGCCAGCTGGCGCATCTGGTCGCGGTTACCACGGGCGCCGGAGTTCATCATCATGAACACCGGGTTGAACCCTTCGTTCGCCCGCTCCAGCCGCCGCACCATGGCGTCGGCCACGTCGTTGTTGGCGTGCGTCCAGGTGTCGATCACCTTGTTGTACCGCTCGCCGTTGCTGATCACGCCGTTCTGGTATGCCCGCGTGAAGCGCGCCACCTCTTCATCGGCGTCGGCGAGGATCTCCTCCTTCTCCTGCGGGATCTGGAGGTCGATGAGGCCCACGGAGATGCCGCCCATCGTGGAGTAGCGGAACCCGAACTCCTTGAGCGCGTCCAGGAACTCCACTGTCGGCCCGAGGCCCACGTCACGGTACGCCTGCGCGATGATCTCGCCCAGCTCCCGCTTCCCCATGGTCTGGTTCCAGAAGCCCATGGCCTCCGGCACCACGGAGTTGAAGATCACGCGGCCGACCGTGGTGCGAACCCACTTCCCCTTCTTCGCCTCCTCGTCGTCCATCTCCTCGTCCGGCGAGCGGCGGTCCACCCAGAACCAGCAGGGCGTGTGGAACATCACCTGGCCGAGCGCCAGGCCGGCGTCCGCCTCCGCGAAGCGGCCGAACCGCGGCGCATCGTCGTACAGCTTGTCCAGCACCTTCTGCGCCTTGTCCCGCCGCTCCTTGCTGACGTTCGGCTGCGAGAGCTCCGCTTCCGCGTCCGCGATCTCGATGGGCGGCTTGGTCAGGTAGTACGACCCGATGACCATGTCCTGCGTCGGGCTGGCGATCGGACGTCCGCTCGACGGCATCAGGATGTTGTTGCTGGAAAGCATCAGCACTCGCGCTTCCAGTTGCGCCTCGAAGCTCAGCGGGAGGTGCACCGCCATCTGGTCGCCGTCGAAGTCGGCGTTGAACGCCGCGCACACGAGCGGGTGGATGCGGATGGCCTTCCCTTCCACCAGCACCGGCTCGAACGCCTGGATCCCCAGGCGGTGCAGCGTGGGCGCCCGGTTCAGCAGCACCGGGTGGTCCTTGATGATCTCTTCCAGGACCTCGTAGACCTTCGGGTCGTCGCGCTCCACGATCTTCTTGGCCCGCTTCACCGTCTCCGCCTCGCCGTGCTTCTCCAGCTCGCGGATGATGAACGGCTTGAACAGCTCCACCGCCATCGCCTTCGGCAGACCGCACTGGTGCAGCTTCAGCTCCGGGCCCACCACGATCACCGAGCGGCCCGAGTAGTCCACGCGCTTGCCCAGCAGGTTCTGACGGAAGCGACCCTGCTTCCCCTTCAGCATGTCCGACAGCGACTTCAGCGGGCGCTTCCCGCGACCGCGGATCGCCTTGCTCCGGCGCCCGTTGTCGAACAGCGCGTCCACGGCTTCCTGGAGCATCCGCTTCTCGTTCCGGAGGATCACCTCCGGAGCGCGCATGTCCATGAGCTTCTTCAGCCGGTTGTTCCGGTTGATGACGCGCCGGTACAGGTCGTTCAGGTCGCTGGTGGCGAAGCGGCCGCCATCCAGCGGCACGAGCGGACGCAGGTCCGGCGGGATGACCGGCACCACGTCCATGATCATCCACTCCGGCCGGTTCCGCAGCTCGGGCGTCGCGCCGGAGTTGCGAATGGCGTCCACAACCTTCAGGCGCTTGAGCTTCTGCTTCTTCCGGTGCTGGCTCGTCTCCGTGGCCACCTCGGTGCGGAGCCAGTCGGACAGGCGGTCCAGCCCGCGACCGTCGGCGTTCATGTCATCGACATGGCGCGTGGGGTCATCCAGCTTCTTCAGCAGCGTACGGATGGCTTCCGCGCCGATCTCCGACTTGAACTCGGAGTCCTCCTCTTCCCGCGCCTTCACGCGCAGGTCGTAGTACTCGTCCTCGTCCAGCAGCTGCAGGTACTTCACGTCCTGCCGCCCTGGATGCGTGACCACGTAGCTGGCGTAGTAGATCACCTTCTCGAGATCCCGCAGCGTCATGCCCAGCAGGTAGCCCAGCTGGCTCGGGAGCGTCTTGAAGAACCAGATGTGGACCACGGGCACGGCCAGCTCGATGTGGCCCATGCGCTCGCGCCGCACCTTCGACAGCGTCACTTCCACGCCGCACTTGTCGCACACGTGGCCGCGGAAGCGGATCCGCTTGAACTTCCCGCAGTGGCACTCCCAGTCCTTCACCGGCCCGAAGATGCGTTCGCAGAACAGCCCATCCCGCTCCGGCTTGAACGACCGGTAGTTGATGGTCTCGGGCTTGGTCACCTCACCGTACGACCAGCTCCGGATCTCCTCGGGTGAGGCGATCTTGATCTGGATGAAGTCGAAGTCACTCGACCGCGGATCCCGAGAACGCGGAAAATCGATCATTCAGTCTTCCCCCTTTTACTCTTCGCGGCCCAGCGTGACCGACAGCCCGAGCGACTGGAGCTCCTTCACGAGCACGTTGAAGGACTCCGGAATCCCCGGCTCCGGCAGATTCTCTCCCTTGACGATCGCCTCGTAGACCCTCGACCGGCCCGACACGTCGTCGGACTTCACGGTGAGCATCTCCTGCAGCGTGTGCGCGGCGCCGTACGCCTCGAGCGCCCACACTTCCATCTCCCCGAAGCGCTGCCCACCGAACTGCGCCTTACCCGCCAGCGGCTGCTGCGTCACCAGCGAGTACGGGCCGATGCTGCGCGCGTGGATCTTGTCGTCCACGAGGTGGCTGAGCTTCAGCATGTAGATCGAGCCCACCGTGACCGGGTGCTCGAACGTGTGACCACTGCGGCCGTCGCGCAGCCAGATCTTCCCCGCCGGCAGCATGCCGGCACGGATCACCATTTCCCTGGCCGCCGCGTCCAGCCCGTCCAGGCTGGTCCGCTTGCGCGACAGCGCGTGCACGGCCGGGAACGCGTCCGCCAGCTTCTCTCCCTTGCGCTCCGCCAGCTCCGTGGCCGCGGCCGTCAGATAGTCCTTGAACTCGTTCAGCTTGGCTGCCACCGGCTTCGGCGCGCCCTGCGCGAACGCATCCAGCGGCTGGCCGAGCCCGATCTCGTTCGGGTCGTGGCCGTTCGACGCAATGGCCAGGCCCTCGGAGCGCGGCGACGCCTGGATGGCCTGCACCAGCGCCAGCGCCTCGTCCTGCCCGAACGCCGGCGGCTCCGCGCCCTTCACGCCGAGCGTGTCGTGCGCCCAGAGCACCCCGGCCAGCTTCAGCAGCGCGCCGATCTCATCTTCCGTTGCGCCCTGGAACACGGGCGTCTTCGCTTCGAACCCCAGCAGCTCGCACACCCACCCGAGGTGCGTCTCCAGGATCTGCCCCACGTTCATCCGGCTCGGCACGCCCAGCGGGTTCAGCACGATCTCCACGGGCCGGCCGTCGGGCATGAACGGCATGTCCTCCTCCGGCACGATCCGGGCGATGATCCCCTTGTTCCCGTGCCGCCCGGCCATCTTGTCGCCCACGCTGATCTTGCGCTTCTCGGCCAGGTACACCTTCACCAGCTGCACCACGCCCGGCGACAGCTCGTCCGGCTGGAAGACCTTGTCGATCTGCTCCTCGGTCTTCTCCCGCACTTTCTCGATCCGGCTCTTCGCCGCATCGATCAGCCGCCGGATCCGCTCGTTCGCGCTCTTGTTCTGGACTTTCAACGTGGTCATGTCGACCTGGTTGAAGTCGACGTCGTCCAGCACCTGCACCAGCAGCTTCGTGCCTTCATCCAGCAGCGGCTCCACCGTCCCCTTCTTCAGCATCAGGGCGACGGTGTTCCCCTTCAGCAGCTCGCGCAGCTCCTCGTCGCGCGCTTCCGCGATCCGCTGGACTTCCTCGCGCTCGAACGTGCGCAGCTGACCGATCCGCTCACCCCGCTCCTTCTCCAGCAGCGGGTCGTCGATGCGGCGGCTGAAGATCTTGACGTCGATGACGTCCCCGGTCATTCCCGGCGAGACCTTCAGCGAGCTGTCCTTCACGTCCTTCGCCTTCTCGCCGAAGATCGCCGTGAGCAGCTTCTCCTCCGGCGACAGCTCGGTCTCCCCCTTCGGCGTGATCTTGCCCACCAGGATGTCGCCCGACTTCACGCGCGCCCCGATGCGAACGATCCCGCGCTCATCCAGGTTGACCAGGCTCTCCTCGGCCACGTTCGGGATCTCGCGCGTGATCTCCTCCATCCCGCGCTTCGTGTCCCGCACCTGGAGCTCCAGCTCCTGGATGTGGATGGACGTGTAGACGTCGTCCTTCACCAGCTTCTCGCTGATGACGATGGCGTCCTCGAAGTTGTGCCCGTACCAGGGCATGAACGCCACCACCACGTTCTGGCCCAGCGCCAGCTCGCCGTGGTCCGTGCTCGGGCCATCCGCGATGATGTGGCCGGCATCCACCACCTGCCCCTTGTGCACCAGCGGGCGCTGGTTGATGGCCGTGTCCTGGTTCGTGCGCCAGAACTTCTTCAGCCTGTAGCGGTCGAACTGCGCCAGCTTCGCCAGCGGCTCGTCGCTCGAGCCCGGCTTCACGGCACCCGTGTCGATGATGATGTGGTCGGCGGTCACTTCCACCACGTGGCCGCCCCGCCTGGCCAGGATCACGGCGCCCGAGTCCCGCGCGACCTTCTCCTCCAGCCCGGTCCCCACCAGCGGGGTCTTCGGGAAGAGGAGCGGCACGGCCTGCCGCTGCATGTTCGAGCCCATGAGCGCGCGGTTCGCGTCGTCGTGCTCGAGGAACGGGATCAGCGCCGCGGCCACCGAGACCAGCTGGTCCGGCGCCACGTCCATGTAGTCGATGTCGTCCGGCTTCAGCAGCGGGTAGTCATCCCGCCAGCGGCAGAGCACGAACTCGTTGGCGAACGTGCCATCCTCGGTGAGCGGCGCGTTGGCCTGCGCGATCTTCGAGTCCTCCTCCGCCAGCGCATCCAGCCACTCGATCTCGTCCGTGACCTTCCCGTCGGTCACTTTCCGGTACGGCGTTTCCACGAACCCGAGCTCGTTGATGCGCGCGAACGTGGTCATGCTCGTGATCAGCCCGATATTCGGACCCTCGGGCGTCTCGATCGGACACATCCGGCCGTAGTGCGAATAGTGCACGTCGCGAACTTCGAAGCCGGCGCGCTCCCGCGTCAGGCCTCCCGGCCCCAGCGCCGACAGACGCCGCTTGTGCGTCATCTCGGCCAGTGGATTGGTCTGGTCCATGAACTGGCTGAGCTGGCTCGACCCGAAGAACGCCTGGATCACGGCGCTCACGGTGCGGGCGTTCACCAGGTCGTCGATGTTGATCTTCTCGACGTCCGTGGTGATGCTCATCCGCTCCTTCACCAGCCTCGCCATCCGGCTCAGCCCCACCGAGAACTGATTCGCGATCAGCTCGCCCACCGTGCGCACCCGACGATTGCCCAGGTGGTCGATGTCGTCGATGTATCCCCGCCCCTCCGTCAGCTCGATGAGGTAGCGGATGATCGCGATGAAGTCCTCCTGCGTGAGGACCGTGTGGTTGCGCGGGAGGTTCAGCTTCAGCCGCTGGTTGATCTTGTAGCGGCCCACCCGCCCCAGGTCGTAGCGCTTGGGGTTGAAGAAGATCCGCTCGATCGCTTCCCGCGCCGTCTCCATGTTCGGCGGGTCGCCCGGCCGCAGCAGGGAGTAGATGGCCGTGAGCGCGCTCTCCTCGTCGTTCGTCGGGTCCTTGCGCAGCGTGTTCTTCAGCAGCGGGCTCTCCCCGCGGCTGGTTCCCCGCTGCCCCGACGTGAAGATCACCGCCTTCCCGATCTCCGCGCGCTGGAGCCGGTCCAGCAGCTCCTCGGTCAGCTCTTCGGCGATGTCGCCCAGCACTTCGCCCGAGTCCGGGTCCACCACTTCCTCGGCCAGCAGCGCGCCCACCACCTCGCGCCGGCTCCCCTCGTCCGTGTAGACGCTGAGCTCGATCTCCTTCGTCTTCATGAACAGACGCAGGACATCCTCGTCCTCGCCATAGCCGAACGCCCGCAGCAGCGCCGTGGCCGGGAACTTCTTCTTCTTGTCGATATGGACGTAGATCACGTCGTGGATGTCGATGGTGAACTCGACCCACGAGCCCCGGAACGGGATGATGCGCGAACTGAACAGCCGCGACCCGTTCGGGTGGATCGTCTCCTCGAACACCACGCCGGGGGAGCGGTGCAGCTGACTGACGATGACCCGCTCGGCGCCGTTGATGATGAAGGTGCCGAGCTCCGTCAGCAGCGGAAGCTCGCCCAGGTAGACTTCCTTCTCGATGATGTCCTGCGGCCGCGGCTCCTCGCCCGCTTCCACCTCCTCCCACACCACGAGCCGGAGCGTAGCCTTCAACGGGGCGGAGTACGTCATGTCCCGCTCGATGCACTCCTCGACCGTGTACTTCGGCTCACCCAGGCTGTAGGCCACGAACTCCAGCGAGAGCTTGTCGTTCACATCCGTGATCGGGAAGATCTCACTGAAGACGCGCTCGAGCCCCACGTCCTTGCGGTCATCCGCAGAGACATCGGGCTGTAGCAGCGACTCGAACGCCTTCACCTGCACATCCAGCAGGTTGGGCATGGCCATCGGCCGTGCCAGCTTCTCGAAGCTGACGACCGGGAGCTTTCCGTTCATCCTGGTAGCCAAGACGGACCCCTCCTCAAGCACTCGCGGTCCGGTGCCCAAGCGCAGAAAGCCCCGGCCACCCCTTCAGGGGGGCGGGGTCGCTTGGTCGGACCAGAATTGTAGGTTTGTTCGAACCCAAGAGCATTAATGCCTCGTTCGCAGCCGAAGGACCGGTGCCGTGCGTCGTCCCGCGAAGGCGGATCGAGCGGCGTCGGCCACCACCCGATCCGCCCGGGAACTTGCAGGCCGGCCTACTTCAACTCGACCGTGGCGCCCTGCTCCTCCAGCTTCGCCTTGATCTGCTCGGCCTCGTCCTTCGAGACGGCTTCCTTCACCGTGCTCGGCGCGCCGTCCACCAGATCCTTGGCTTCCTTCAGTCCCAGGCTCGTGACCTCACGGACCACCTTGATCACCTGGATCTTCTTCCCGCCGATCTCCTTCAGGACGACGTCGAACTCGTCCTTCTCCTCGGCCACCTCCGCCGGAGCCCCGGCGGGGGCCGCCGCCGGCGCCGCCATCATGGCGGTCACGCCGAACTTCTCCTTGAACGCGTCGACGAACTCCGCCAGCTCCATGACGGTCATGTTGCCGATGGCGTCGAGCAGCTCTTCCTTGTTGGCCATGTTCCTTCTTCCCGTTCCTAGGTTAAGCGCCTTCCCGCTCGGCGCGTAGCGCCTCGAGCAGACCCACCATTTCGCTCAACTTCCCCTGCATGAGGAAGACGAGCTGTGACAGCGGGGCCTGCATGGCGCCCGCCAGTTCCGCCAGGAGCACATCCCGCGGCGGCAGCTTGGCCAGACGCCCCACCTGCTCGGCGCTCACCCGCTGCCGTTCGACCACGCCGACCTTCACGGACGGGCGATCGTCGTTCTCCTTCGCGAAGTCGTTCAGCACCCGCGCCGCGACCACGGCGTCCTCGACGCCGATCACCACGCCCGTCGGGCCCTGGAAGAACTCCGCGATGTCCGGCACCTCGAGCCCCGCCAGGGCCCGCAGCGCCAACGTATTCTTCACCACGAGGTACTCCACGCCCTCCGCCCGCATGCGGGCGCGGAGCGTCGTCATCTTCTTGACGTTGAGCCCCGTGAAGTCTGTCAGGTAGAAGGCCTTGGCCGCGTCCAGCTTGCCGGCCAGCTCCTCCACCACCGCCTGCTTCCGTTCCGTTGCGCTGCTCATGCCGCCACCCGCCGATAGAGGTTCGGGTCGATTCCCACGCCCGGCCCCATGGTGCTCGAGACGGTCACGCTGCGGACGTAGGCGCCCTTCGCCGCTGCCGGCTTCGCGCGCTGGATCACGTCCATGACCGCGCCCATGTTCTCCGCCAGCTGCTCGATGCTGAACGACACCTTCCCGATCGGGATGTGGACGTTGCCGGTCCGGTCCACGCGAAACTCGATCTTCCCCGCCTTGATCTCACGGACCGCCTTCCCCACGTCCATGGTCACCGTGCCCGCCTTCGGCGTCGGCATCAGACCACGCGGCCCGAGCACCCGGCCCAGCTGCCCCACCTGCCCCATCACGTTCGGCGCCGCGACCACCACGTCGAAGTCGAGCCAGCCCTCCTTGATCCGCTCGACGTGCTCCATCCCGACGTAGTCCGCGCCCGCCGCGTTCGCGGCCTCCGCCTGCGCGCCCTCCGCCAGAACCAGCACGCGCACGGTCTTGCCCGTGCCGTGCGGGAGCACCACCGTGCCCCGGACGATCTGGTCCGCGTGCCGCGGATCCACACCCAGGCGCACCGAGACCTCCACGGTCTCGTCGAACTTCGCGAACGCGTTCTCCTTCACCAGCTCCAGCGCTCGCGCCGGCTCCTCGAACTTGATCCCCTTCGGCAGGAGCGATGCCGCGCGCCGATACTGCTTCCCATGCTTTGGCATCAGTCCACCACCGTCAGGCCCATGGAACGTGCGGTTCCCTCGATCATCCGCATCGCGCTCTCCACGCTCGCCGCGTTCAGGTCCGGCATCTTCAGCGTGGCGATCTCCCGCACCTGCGATCGCTTCACCAGCCCCACCTTGTCCCGCTGCGGGACCGCCGAACCCTTCGCCACTTTCGCTGCCTGCCGGAGCAGGAACGCCGCGGGCGGGGTCTTCGTGATGAAGCTGAACGACCGGTCCGCGAACACCGTGATCTCCACGGGAATGACGGTCCCGGCCTGCTGCTGCGTGCGGGCGTTGAACTGCTTGCAGAACTCCATGATGTTCACACCGTGCTGGCCCAGGGCGGGCCCCACGGGCGGCGCAGGATTCGCCTGCGCCCCTGGAATCTGCAGCTTTATGAATCCGATCTGCTTCTTGGCCATGTTCCGCCTCGCTCCCGTGGATGTCTCGGCCGTGGTTGCGCCCGGGAGCGCGAAGCTCCCACGGCCGTCCTCTCCTGCCTGCCTCCGGACGCCGCGCGTCCGGAGCCCTAGTATCCCTTCAGCTGCGTATAATCGAGCTCGACCGAGGTGGGGCGCCCGAAGAGGCTCACTTCCACCTTCACCTTGCCCTTGTCGTGGTAGACTTCCTGGACCGTGCCGCTGAAGTCCTTGAACGGCCCATCCGTGACTTCCACCACCTGCTCCGCGTGGAAGGGCACCTGCTCGCGCTGCTCCTCCTCCGCCACCTCCGGCTCCGCACCCAGGATCTTCCGCATCTCGTCTTCGCGCAGCGGCTGCGGCTCCGCACCGCCGCCCACGAACTTGATCACGCCCTGGATGTTGTTGATCACGTGCATGGTGCGCTGGTTGTACAGCATCTTGACCAGCACGTACCCGGGGTAGAGGCGCCGCGTCACCTGGACGCGCTTGCCGTTGCGGATCTCCGCCACTTCCTGGGTCGGGACCAGCGCCTCCTGGATCGCCTTGTCCTCCGGCGCCTCACCCGCCTCCTCGGCGATGCGGATGTCGATCAGCTTCTTGACCTTGTTCTCGTGGCCCGAGTAGGTCTGGATGGCGTACCAGCGCGCCTCGTCGCTCATCTCACCCCGCGAACACGCTCAGGATCGCTTGCAGTACACCGCGCGCCGCCACGTCCATCACCCAGATGATGGCGGAGACGATCACCACGAACACGAGCACGACGAACGTGGAGTTCCGCAGCTGCGGCACGTCCGGCCACGTCACCTTCTTCATCTCGTCCACCGTCTCATCAAAGAAACGACGAACGCCGGCCATTGAAGCCATGGCTATTTCGTTTCCTTGTGAACGGTGTGGGCGTCGCACCGCGGGCAGTACTTCTTCGTCTCCTGCCGCTCGGGGTGGAGCCGCTTGTTCTTCTTCGTGTGATAGTTCCGCTCCTCGCACTTTGTGCAGGCGAGGATGATCTTGTCGCGCGGCATTCTGCCTCTACCTTCGTCGCAAATTCTCGGGCGGAGCCTCTAGTCTACTCCCGCCCCTCCCGAATGTTCCGGTCGGCCGCGCTCGACGTGCGCGCGTGCAGGGCACCACCGCCTCGCACGCGCGCACGCCCGCGCGCCCTGACCCCGTCTACTCGATGACTTCGGTGACGACGCCGGCGCCCACCGTGCGGCCGCCCTCGCGAATCGCGAAGCGCAGCTCCGTCTCCATGGCGATGGGGATGATCAGCTCCACCTCCATCTGCACATTGTCCCCGGGCATCACCATCTCCACGCCCTCGGGCAGCTGCGCCGAGCCCGTCACGTCCGTGGTCCGGAAATAGAACTGCGGACGGTACCCGTTGAAGAACGGCGTGTGGCGCCCACCCTCTTCCTTCGTGAGCACGTACACTTCCGCCTTGAACTTCGTGTGCGGCGTGATCGATCCCGGCTTCGCCAGCACCATCCCCCGCTCGATCTCGTCCTTCCCCACGCCCCGCAGCAGCAGCCCCACGTTGTCTCCCGCCACGCCCTCGTCCAGCAGCTTCCGGAACATCTCCACCCCGGTCACCACCGTCTTCTTCGCCGCCCCGAGACCCACCAGCTCCACTTCCTCGCCCACCTTGATCTTCCCGCGCTCGATCCGCCCCGTCGCCACCGTCCCCCGCCCCGTGATGCTGAACACGTCCTCCACCGGCATCAGGAACGGCTTGTCCGTGTCCCGCTCCGGCTCCGGGATCCAGCTGTCGATCGCCTCCATCAGCTCGTCGATCGACTTCGCCCACTCGCTCGTCGGGTTCTCCAGCGCCTTCAGCGCAGAGCCCCGGATCACCGGCGTGTCGTCCCCCGGAAAATCGTACTCGCTCAGAAGCTCCCGAACCTCCAGCTCCACCAGCTCGATCAGCTCCTCGTCATCCACCATGTCCACCTTGTTCAGGTAGACCACCACGTACGGCACGTTCACCTGCCGCGCCAGCAGAATGTGCTCCCGCGTCTGCGGCATCGGCCCGTCCGCCGCGCTCACCACCAGGATCGCTCCGTCCATCTGCGCCGCCCCCGTGATCATGTTCTTCACGTAGTCGGCGTGTCCCGGACAGTCCACGTGCGCGTAGTGCCGGTGCTCCGTCTGGTACTCCACGTGCGCCGTCGCGATCGTGATCCCGCGCTCCCGCTCTTCCGGCGCCTTGTCGATGTTGTCGAACGAGACGTATTCCGCCAGCCCCTTCTCCGCCTGCACTTCCGTGATCGCGGCCGTCAGCGTGGTCTTCCCGTGATCCACGTGCCCGATCGTTCCCACGTTCACGTGCGGCTTCGTCCGCTCGAACTTCGCCTTGCCCATCGCTAACCCTCGAGGTGGTGTCGGTTCACTATCGCTTCAGCCCAATGCAACCAGCAGCCCGCGTCGGCCCGCCCTGGCCATCGCCGGCTGGCTTCTGGTCGCGAACAACGAGCTCGCGGCGGGGATTGAACCCGCGACCTCTTCCTTACCAAGGAAGCGCTCTACCACTGAGCTACACGAGCGTTTGCGCGCCCGGCGCCCCGGCTGGTGCCGGGGAGCCCTGTCTCCATGGCTGCCTGTCGCGGCACGGACGCGCTCTGGCACGAGGCCGTGCAGCGCGTCCGTCGAGCCGTGCACCGGAGCACCGGCGACAGCGGGCCGGGGCGGACCCCGGTCGTGAAGACAGATCGGTAGTATACAAGTGGGTTTCGGGGGTGTCAACACCACGCATCGAGGCGCGGCGCTCCCGGTTCGAAGAGGGTCCGGCAAAGGGAGCACGGTCGGGGGCGGCGGTGTACGTTCAGAGTGGAACCCGACTTGCTATGGCGGCCTGGTGGAACGGACCTGGGACGGTGCTGAATGGGTGTTGAATGAGAAAACGAGTGCGCGCGGGCTCGCCCATCCGGTGGACGGGGGTGGTGCTGCTCGGAGTGGGGCTGGCGGGTGCATGCGACAACGGGACCGCGCCGCCGGTGGTGCCGCCCGCCCCGAGCGAAGTGACGGCTACGCCGGTCTCGATGACCTCCATGACCGTGAGCTGGACGCTCCCCGGCGGCGAGAACGCGGACGCCTTCATTCTGCAGCGGTCGCGGAACGCGCTCGCATTCGTCCCGGTGGACACGGTGGGGGGGATGTCCGCACGTACGTGGACACCCTGCTCACCGCCGACACGCAGTACCGCTACCGTGTGCAGGCGTGCAACGGAACGCTCTGCTCGGATTTCAAGACATCGCTGCCCGCGCGCACGTTCGCGGAGCTGGCGATCACCACGGACTCCCTGCCGTTCGCGGTGGTGGGGTATCCGTACTCGGTGGCGATCCACGGGGACGGTGGGGACGGGTCGTACTCCTGGCGCGTGAGCGCGGGCTCGCTGCCGGCCGGGCTGGCGCTGAACACGGGCGAATCACCCACGCCGGAGCCGCACGGCGCCATCATCTCGGGGACGCCCCAGACCGCGCAGACGGCGGTGTTCACGGTGGAGCTCGAGAGCGGTGACGAGCAGCTGGCGCATCGCGGGTACGTCATCCAGGTGCTGGCGCAGCCCGCCCCGGTGGCTGTGACGACGCTGGTGCTGCCGCCAGTCGTGGCGAGCGGTCGCTATGAGGCGCAGCTGCACGCGTCGGGAGGGATCGGAAGCGGCTTCACGTGGTCGGTAGTCGCCGGGTCGCTCCCTGCGGGACTGACGCTGACGCCAGACGGCATGATCCACGGCACGCCGGCGGCCCCGGACACGGCCACGTTCACGGTGCGGGCGGCGAGCGGCGGGGAGGCCGGGGAGTCCACGTTCGACATTGCCGTGGTGCCCAACCACCCGGACCGCTACGACATCACGCCCTTCCCCGTGGTCCCGATCCCGGCCAACATCCAGCCGCACGTGGATTCGGCGGTGGCGCGATGGGAGGAGGCCATCACGGGCGACGTCCCGAACGACACGGTGCCCGCGGGCTTCTTCGACCCGAACTACTGCGGCGGGTTCGGCGACGCTGCGAACGGCACCACGGTGGAGGACGTGATGGTGCTGATCAACATCGCCCCGATCGACGGCGCGGGTCAGGTGCTGGGACAGGCCGGTCCGTGCGCGCTGCGGGGCGGAAGCAGCCTGCCCGTGGTCGGGATCCTGACGCTCGACGTCGCCGACCTCCAGCCGCTGGTGGGGACGAACACGCTCACGGACATCATCTTCCACGAGATCGGCCACATTCTCGGGTTCGGCACACTGTGGAGTCGCCTGAACCTGATCAACGGGGCGGGCGGCCCCGTGCCCACGTACACCGGGGCGGAAGCGGTGGCGCAGTACCATGCCCTGGGCCGGACGGGGAACATCCCGCTGGAGACGACGGGCGGAGAGGGAACGCGCGACGCCCACTGGAGCGAAGCCGTGTTCGATCGCGAGATCATGACCGGCTACGCGGAGCAGACGGGCGTACCGGAGCCGTTGAGCAAGATGACCATCGCATCGTTCGCGGACCTGGGATACCAGGTGAACCTGGGCGCGGCGGATCCGTACAGCCTGGCCGCCGGCGTGCAGAGCGAGGCCGCGCGGGAGCGGCCGGACCTGGGCCGTGACCTGCTCTACACCGGCCCCGTGCTGGTGCTCGGGAAGGACGGACGCGTGGAGACCATCCACCTGCGATGAACGCCACGAAGGAAGGCAGACCATGAGACGACCCATGCGGGCAGCCGCCGGAGCCGCGGGGCTTGCCGTGGCGTCCGTCGCCCTGCTCGGGGCGTGCGCCAGCGCCGAAACGAAGCTGTCCGCCCAGGAGATCGCGGGCTGCTATTATTTCGAGCGGACGCCCGCGGCGGACTCCCTGGGACTTCCCTGGGGCGTGCGCCTCACCGATCGGCCGCTGGAAGGCTGGCCCGCCATGGCGCCGCGCAACCCGAAGCTCGCCACCACGCTCGCGCCGGGCGGCGATCAGGACTTCCCGTTCGGCTACTGGCTCGTGGCCGATTCAGACTCCCTGGAGATCGGCTATCCCGGCGGTGGCGGGATCGTGGTCCACGTCGCCCCGGAAGGACAGGAGCTGATCGGGAGCGCGCGGCCCGTGGGCGATGCGCTTCCGCCCGGCGCCCTGCCGGGCTCGCCCGCCACCCGGACCGTGACGCTGAAGCACGCGCTCTGCCCGGAGAAATGAGGGGCAGGGCGAGGAGGGCGGTGGGGGCGTCAGTCCAGGTCGGCGGGGTCGTCGTCGCTCCACGACAGCGTGATCTCCGCCGATGAGCTGTCCACCAGCGCGCCATGCCGCCCCGGATGCCCACGCATCCGCTGACAGCGGACGCCCTCCAGCAGCGGGTGGGCGCAGGCGCACAGCGCTGCGTCCGGCTCGTCGTCCGCCCTGCCGGCGCCAGCCGTCCCCGGGACCGGCGCATCACCCTGGAAGTCCATCGCCACCCATCGACCGTGGAACAGGGGGTCATTGTAGCCGAAGCCCCGGCATCGCGCAGCGACCCCGGGGCTTCGGCTTCCTTCAGAGCGGGAGACGGGACTCGAACCCGCGACCCTCAGCTTGGAAGGCTGATGCTCTAGCCAACTGAGCTACTCCCGCGACCAGCCGAATCGTATTGCGGCGCGCGGACTTGAGACACCTGATGCATGTCACCGTGTCTGTCACCAGACCGTCGTCCACGCCCGCATTACGGTCGCTGCATCCCGTCCCCGGCGCAAGCCCGCGGTCGATCCCTTCCGCATGTCGCTTCGTGTCCGCGAAGTCTGGCCGCTCGACCCGGGCCGGCACAGGTTCTGGCACGCCAACCCGACCATCAGCTCGCACCGGGAGACTCCATGGGACCCGCGCACGGTCTGAAGGCCATTCTCTGCGGCATGCTCGCGCTCGGCGCTATCATAGCGGCGGCGCATGCGGGGCGGGTGTGAAGGAGCCGCGCACGCTTCGTGCGTCGAGACGTATCCGCATAACCGCAGGATATCGAGTTCCCGTGAATCCAGCTTCCACGCACGCACAGCATCGGGAGGAGACGGTGTACGTACACCGGCATAGCAGGAGAGGTGGGTCTTGTGGCCGGACGCACCGGGCCCTCCTGGTGGCACTGGCGGTGCTTTCACTGCTCGCGTCCCCGGTGGCCGCGCAGATGGGCGAAGGGATCGGTCTCGGTGTTGCGCCGACGGCGGAGCGAATCTACTGGCACAGGGATCTGGCGCTGGTGGATTCGTGGTACTACGGGGGTGGTGCCACCCTGAGCTTCGGTGAGTACGTGGCGCTCCAGGGCTACTACCTGCAGGGCGACAACGTGGAGCATTCCCAGTTCGGCAAGCTCGAGCGGGCGCGGCGGTACGGCGGAGACGTGGCATTCACGTTCGCGGACAGGCGCCTGATGCCATTCCTGCGGCTGGGCGCGGGCATCAGCGATTTCGAGCTCCCGGATGGGGGGACAGCGGCGGAACTCCTGACTGCGACCGGTGCGGCGGGGATCCGGCTCCGGCTGTTCGAGCGGATCCACACGCACGTGTTCGCGCAGGACGTGCTGTTCCGGGCGTCATCGAGCTCGCCGCTCGTCGAGCCGGGGGCGATCGAGAACGGGAAGACGAAGACGTTCCACAACCTCTCCATCGGGGCGGGCGTCGATTTCCGCCTCGGTGGCGAGGCCCGCCAGCCGGAGACGGACCGGGCGTTCACGGGTGGTCTCCACGGTGTGACATCGCCGCTTGAGCTGGTCGGTGGCGTCGTGCGCTGGGACAATGCCATGGGCATCGAAGATCTCCCCATGGCCGGGGTCCGGCTGGGGTTCGATTTCGGGCCGTGGGTCGGGGTGCAAGGGTATTATTTCGGCAGTGTCGAGAACGACCTGAGCGACTTCACCAGCTACATGGGCTATGGCGCCGAGGGTCGCTTCAATCTCAGCCGGAGCGACGCGGCGCTGACGCCGTACCTGGTGCTCGGAGGCGGCCGGGTCCATTTCCCCGATTCGGTTGCCGCATCGGCCGGCTTCGACCAGGACCGGAAGTGGAACGCCATCCTCGGCGGCGGTGTGGGAGTGAACCTGACGGAGCGGATCCGGCTGGACGTCGCTGCGCGGGACTTCCTGCTGACCCGCTCGGATCCCGAAGCGACCACGGCTCCGGATCAGCTGTACCACAGCTGGATGTACACGGGCGGGATCCGCATCTCGCTCGGCGGCAGAGCTGGCACGGCGAAGCGCCCGATTGCCGCGGAGACGCCGGAACGGCCCGCCATGGCGGCGGTGAGCCCGGCGGACACCACCACGGCCGAGTCTGACCTGGTCGGGCAGGTGAAGGCGCTCCGGATGGAGGTGGATGACCTCCGACGTGAGATCCGCAGGGAGGAAGCCATGCCCCGGCGGCCGGCGGCGACGGTGGATACCGCGGCGGCACCGGCCACCGGGCCGTCGCCCCCGGTCATGGAAGCCGGCGCCGACACGGTGCCGTCCCCGGCGGCGAAGGGCCAGATGATCCAGCTGCCGGTGCTGGAGAACGGGGTCATCTACATCCGGTTCGGCGAGACGGCGGCGGTCACGGATCCGCAGATTGGACCGACCGGCGCGCGCCGGGGGGCGGACTCCCTGGTGGACGCCCGGCTGCAGGCGCTGACCCGGCTGCTCGATGAGGAGCGCGCACGGCTCGCGGCACTCGAGGCCGCGCCGGCAGGCGCGGCGGTGGAGCGGACGGACTCGATCCTGGCGCTCCTCACCAGGCTGCAGGCCGAAGTTGGCCCGCGGGCCCCGGCCCGGACTCCCGAGCTGCCAGGCGAAGTGGGCGCCGACCGGATGCAGCTTCTGGAGTCCCGAATCCTCGATCGGCTGGAAACGCTCGAGCGCCAGGTGCGGGACATCGGGCGTACCGAGCGGACGGAGCCGAGCACCCAGCGGACGGAGCCGAGCACCGAGCGGGCGGAGCCGCCGGCGGTCCGGGTGGAGGTGGCACCGCAGGCCCAGGGCGCAGCGGTCATGCAGAGCCGACGTCCCTTGGGCGTGCTCCAGGGCGGTCCGATCGGCGTTCAGCGGATCGCGCCGCAGGTCGGTGCCACTCTCAACGATCCGAATCAGCTCCTGCTCGGCGTGAAGACCGATATCGGATCCGCGTTCGGCGGGCCGATCCGGGTCGTTCCGGAGCTCACGTTCGGCGTCACGGATCCCTTCACCTGGAGCCTGAACGGTCATCTGGAATACCCGATCCCGGTGCGGGTCCGCGGTGTGCGGCCATGGCTAGGTGCGGGGCTGGGTGTGGTTCAGCGCGGCAGGTTGGAGCTGTTGTTCCCCAACGTCCTGGCGGGAGTCACGTACCCGGTGAGCCGGTACCGTCTATTCGGCACCCTCGAGGGACTCGACCTGTTCGATGACACGCGTTTGATGGTAGGTGTGAGCACGCCCGCGCCATCGTTCAGGCGTGCCGCCGAGGCGCCGACGCCCCGGCCGGAGGGCGTGGCGGAGGACACGGTGCATCGTCGGGTCCAGCCGTCGGAATCTTCAGGCCCCGCCGCCGGTCGAGGCCGGGCCTGTGCACGCACCCGACCGCGCGGAGCCGGAGGAGCGGCCGGCCGCGGTTCCCCCGACCGGGGCACAGCCGGCGCCGGAGGCCGGTGCGGAGCCGACGGCGGAAGCGGCCGCAGCGGCACTCCGTCGTGATCTGTCGGCGCTGCAGGGCGCGGCGGCGGTCTCGGACGTCAGACGGACGGACAGCGGCATCGCGGTGGTTCTCGGCGGCGGGGAGACGTTCCCGACCGGCAGCGGCGGCCTGTCCGAGGCGGCTCGCGCCGCGCTGCGCCGGGTGGCCGACCTGCTGGTCCGGCACCCGGACGCGCGCGTGTCCGTCGAGGGCCACACGGATTCCCGGGGTCCGGCGGCACTGAACGAAAGACTCTCGCGGGAGCGGGCGGAGAGCGTGCGCGACGGCCTCCTTGCGCTGGGGGTGGACGGGGCACGGCTTGCGGTAAGGGCATACGGAGAGAGCCGCCCGATCGCCGACAACGCGACGGCGGCCGGCCGGTCCCAGAACCGGCGCGTTGAGCTGATCGTGACAACCGGCCGCTGAAGCCAACCCAGGCTCAACGCACGACGGCGAAGTCCCGGTGCAGTATGATCCGACAGTCGCCGTGCTGCTCCCGACTCCCTCAACGGTCACCCTGAAGAGGCTGTCATGCTCGGCGTTCTCTCCGTTCTCGTCATCCTGGGGCTGTCGATCCTCGTCACGCGGGTGGCGACGGTCGCGCTCACCCACACCGGGCTCTCCCGTCAGTCCGCAGCTTTCCAGGCGCGCTCCGCCTTCACGGGCGTCGGCTTCACCACCCGCGAGGCCGAGAGCGTGGTCGGCCACCCCGTGCGCCGGCGGATCATCGCGACGCTGATGCTGCTGGGGAACGTGGGGATCGTGACGGCCGCCAGCCCACTGATCCTCGGGTTCGTGGATGTCCGGAACGGGGGGACCGAAGGCTGGATCAGGCTGCTGATCCTGGTGGGCGGGGTAGCCATCCTCATTCTCTTCGCGTCCAGCCGGTGGGTGGACAGGTGGATGTCCGCGGCCGTCAGCTGGGCCCTGGATCACTGGACCCGTCTCGACGTCGGGTGGAGAAGCAGAACGGCGAATGGGCGCGAAGGGCGATCGGGCGCACCGGGAGGCCGTAGCCGAGCACGAGGCAGTGAAGGAGCGAGAGAGTGCCGAGCAGGAGGACAGGAAGCGGACGAGCCCGTAGCAGGCTCGCCTTGGGCGCTTCCACTGACGTGCCATTCTCCTGCCGGGCTCCGGTTGGGCTCGGTCCCGCCGCCCGGAGGACCGTTGGGGCGCCCTACTGCTGGCGCGCTCCGGGTCGCTCGTCAGCGCGCGAGGTATCCGCCATCCACGGGGTAGTACGCGCCGGTGATGAACGATGCCCGATCCGAGCTGAGGAACGCCACCAGCTCGGCCACCTCGCCGGGCTTGCCGAGCCGGCCCATCGGGTGGAGGGCGATGAGCTTCTCGTCCATGGTCGGATCCGCCTCCATCTCCGAGATCATGGGCGTGGAGATGAAGCCCGGCCCGATGGCGTTGACGCGGAGACCCTGCTGCGCGTATTCCAGCGCGGTGTTCTGGGTCAGCCCCACCAACCCGTGTTTCGCGGCCACGTACGCGGGGGCGCCGGCGAATCCGACCCTTCCCAGGATGGATGCCATGTTCACGATGCATCCGCCCCCGTTCTCGAGCATCCGCGGGATCTCGGCCCTCATGCAGTAGAACGGCCCGGAAAGATTGATTTCAATGACCCGGCGCCAGGCTTTCAGCGGGTAGTCGGCCGTCGGTGCCTGATCGCCGCCGATCCCGGCGTTGTTGCACGCGAAGTCGAGCCGACCGTACCGCTCGACTGTGGCTGCGACCAGTGCTTCGCACGCCTCGGGATCGGAGACATCCGCGCGGACGAAAGCAGCCTCGCCCCCTTCCTCCTCGATCCCCTGCGCTGCCGCCTCCCCGGCTTCCTCGTCCACGTCGGACAGGACTACGGAGGCGCCCATCGTCGCATACAGCTTCGCCGTGGCCAGACCGATCCCCGATGCCGCGCCGGTCACCATTCCCACGCGTCCATCAAATTCCGCCATTGTCTCTCCCGTGTCGGGTTCGGTGATTCAGCGATGGAAGAGCCGTACCGCTCCCAGGTGGACGGCCACGCCCGACAGCGCCACGCATATCGCGAGGGCGCCTCAGACGAACGGGTTTCGCCCGTCGCCGCCATGGTGGCCTGTCAGGTCGCGGAAGGCGCGTCCGCGGTCACGCGACCGCCCCCTCCCGCCCGCCCCGCCTCCCCCGCCCGCACCAGCGCGTTGCGGAACAGCGGCGGTCCGATGAGCTGGTTCACCGCGATGACCGCCACGATGATGGTGGCCATGGCCGGGCCGAACTGGGGAAACCGCTCGCGGATGATGTTGGCGATCCCGAGCGTCACGCCGGCCATGGCGATGAACCCCGTCCACGCGTGTCGCTCGATGGCGGGCCCGGCCCCGGCCAGTTTCGCGCCGGCGGCCGTGCTGATCCAGAGGCTGAAGCCGCGCGCCAGCAGCAGCACGAGCGCGATCTTCCACACGTGGGTCAGTGCGGCGAGATCGAGCATTGCGCCGGCGAGGGCGAAGAAGAGGGCATAGATCGGCAGGGAGTTCTTCTCCAGCGCGGCCAGCAGGCGGGCGCCTTCGGCGGAGAAGTTCTGCACGGTGAAGCCGGCGGCCATGGACAGGAGGATGAACTCGAGTCCCGCGGCTTCGGCGAGATGGACGGAGAGGAAGCCGGCGGCGAGGACGAGCGGGACCTGGTGCTGGGGCGCGCCACGCAGCAGGAGACTGATGGTGAAGCCGAAGAGCACGCCGAGGGCGAGGGAGAGGGTGATGGTGAACATCACGGCCTCGAGCGCGTGCACATCGAAGTGGCTTCCCGGGCGCGCGACGACCACCGCCAGCGGGATCAGCAGCGCCGTGAGCATCAGGATGATCACGTCCTTGATGACGGTCACCCCGAGCACCACGTCGGTCATGGCGCCGCGCGCCTTCTCCTCGGTGATGACCGCGATGGTCGTGGCCGGCGACTTCGCCACGGCCACCAGTCCGAAGAGCAGCGCCGCGGCCAGCGCGACCCTCGGCTGCTGCCCCGCGAGGAAGTCGAACAGTCCTCGCCCGAGGAGCACGGTCACCGCCGTGACGGAGAATACGATGAGCAGCTGCGACACCGTGATCAGGACGATGCTGCGCAACCGCTTCCGGACGGTGCGCATTCTCAGCTCCCCGCCCGCCGAGAGCGCGATCAGGCTGAGCGCGATCTCGTTCAGGATGTCCAGGCGCCCGATGGAGGCGTGGTCGAGGATTCCGGTCACCTGTGGACCGACCACGATGCCGACCAGGATGTACCCGGTGATCTGCGGCAGGGCCAGGCCGCGCACCACGCGCCCCGCGAGGTAGGAGGCGATGAGCAGGTAGCCGAGGCGCATCGTCGTCCCCGCCGGGCCGGCGTCGCCGGGGATCCGCACCACGAGGAAGGCCACGGCGGTAATGACGCTCAGCGTGAGCACGCGCCCGACCATCCGACGCCTGCGGGCCCGGCCCGTTGTCAGCGCGTCGCGCATGGGTCCTCCCCGGTGAGCCGCAATAGTGGCCGGGCGGCGGGTCGAAGGCAATCACGCGGCCGGCCTGGCGTGGCCGTGGCGGCGAGGCCGGGGCGAGGCCCGGGCGGCGAGGACGAGCGCGCGGCCGGGGCGGCGAGGACGAGCGCGCGGCGAGGGCTCAGGCGTCGAGCCGGCGGCGGACGCGCTCCACCAGCTCGGGAACCGGCGCATCGGCCGGGAGGGTGAGCGCGCCGGCGGGCGGCTCGAGCGCCGCGAACTGGGACGCCGCGAGCGCGGGCCCGAAGAAGTGGCCGCCCCGGCTGGCGAGGCGGCGCGCGGCCAGCGGGGGCGAGATTTCAAGGAAGACCAGGAGGACGCGGGGGTCGTCGCCCATCAGCGCCTGCCGGTAACGGCGCTTCAGCGCGGACGCGACCACGACGGCCGGCCGGTCGGCGTCGAGGTGATCGGTGATGGCCTCCCGGAGGGCGGCGAGCCAGGGAGCACGGTCGCGATCCGTGAGCGGCTCGCCTCTGGCCATGCGCTCGACGTTCGCGGGCGGGTGGAGCGCGTCGCCTTCCACGAAGTCCCACCCCAGGCATTCCGCCAGCGCCCTGCCCACGGTGGTCTTTCCCGATCCCGCCACGCCCATGAGGAGAACGATCCGCTCCACGCGGGTCACCCGTCGCTCATGCCCGCAGCGTGAAGGGCGGGTACTCGTCGCGGACCAGGAGCATGTACGCCTCGACTCGAACGCTCCACGCGAACACGCCGAGGGCGAAGCCGTACAGCGGCTCGGGATAGCGACCGGTGAGGAGGATGGCCGCCCAGGCCACGGCCGTGGTGAACGCCCATGCGAGGCTGAGCAGCCAGAGCAGGAACATGTGCGGCAGCGCGAGGAAGAAGCGGAGGAACACGGTCAGGCGGTTTCTGGCTCCCTCCGGCCACGCCAGCTCCAGCTGGGCCGGGTACGGGCCATCGCCGAACGGCGGGTACTCGTCGCGGAGCAGTGTCATGTAGGCGATGGCCCGCACGCGCCAGCGGAGGTAGAGCGCCGTGAACGGGCGCAGGCTCGCGGGGAACGTGCCGACCAGGACGATGGCGAACCATGCGACGACGGCCACCAGCGTCGCCACCAGCCCCAGCACGCCGCCGGAGCCGTAGCCGATGTGCGCGCCCGACTCGCTCCCCCAGTCTGCGGCCAGGATCACCCCCACGGGTCCGCCCACGAGGATCAGGTGCGGCAGGGCGAGGAAGAAGCGGAAGGCGGTGGTCAGGCGGTTCCGACCCTCGAGTGCGGCCGGGACGTTCACGGCCACCGGGTAATCGGCGGTCCGGCCCAGCGCTTCGGCGGACTCCATGATCGCGGGCTCCTTGCTCGAGTGACGGCGGTTTGCCCTCTCCGGGGACAGTGGCTCTACGTATGGCTTCCGGCGAGCCTTCACACAACAGGCGGTCACCCAGCCCTCCCGCGTCCGACCGCGCCCGGCCGCGCCCGACCCTTGTGCCGTCCCATGCCCCGCCCGCATTCTTGATCCGGGACCGCGCCCCTCGGACCTCCGGCAATGCCACAGGCATCACCCCTCCGGACTGGAGTCTGGCCATGCGGCGCAGCATCCGCTTCACCCTCAACGGCCGCCCCACCGAAGTGGACGCGGACCCGGGTCGCCGCCTGCTCTGGGTCCTCCGCACGGAGCTCGGGCTGACCGGGACCAAGTACGGCTGCGGTGAGAGCTACTGCGGCGCGTGCACGGTCCTCGTGAACGGGAGCGCAGCGCGCTCCTGCATCCTCCCCATCAGCGGCGTGGATGGCGCCGAAGTCGTGACGATCGAGGGGCTGGCCGGCCCGGACGGCGAGCTCCACCCGGTCCAGCAGGCGTTCGTGGACCACGACGCGCTCCAGTGCGGCTACTGCACGCCGGGCATGATCCTCGGCGCGGTGGCGCTCCTGCGGCAGAACGGCGATCCCACCGAAGCCCAGATCCGCTCCGGTCTCGAGCCCCACCTGTGCCGGTGCGGCACCCACGTCCGCGTGCTTGAAGCCGTCCACACCGCCGCCCGGTCCATGAAGGGGGGCGCCCCGTGAGCACCATGGACCGTAGACAGTTCGTCCTGACGGTGGGCGGCGGCCTGACCGTGCTCTTCACCGTGGATGTCTCGGGGCTGCTGGCCGCCCTCCCCGAAGACCAGCGGCGCGGCTATCCCACCGACCTCAACGCCTATCTCCGGATCCACGCGGACGGGCGGGTCTCGCTGTTCACCGGGAAGATCGAAATGGGGCAGGGCGTGAACACGTCGCTGTCGCAGATGCTGGCCGAGGAGCTGGATGTCCCGCTCTCCGCCATCGACGCCGTCCTGGGCGACACGGACCTCTGCCCGTGGGACATGGGGACGTTCGGCTCCATGACCACCCGCTTCTTCGGCCCGCCGCTCCGCCACGCCGGGGCGGAAGCCAGGTCCGCGCTGCTGGAGCTGGCGAGCGAGCGCCTGGGCGCTCCCATCGCCCGGCTCGACACGCGCGACGCGCGGGTCTTCGACGCGCGGGATCCCGGCACGTCCGTGGCCTACGCCGAGCTGGTACAGGGGCGGCAGCTGGAGCGGCGGGCGGGCGCGGCCGCCGCGGAGGAAGCCGGCAGCGCGGGCGTCGACGCGCCCCTGGAGCCGCTGGCAGAGCATACGGTGTGCGGCGTCGCCGAACATCGTGTGGACGGCCGGGACAAGGTCACGGGCGACGCCCTGTACGCGGGCGACATCCGCCTCCCCGACATGCTCTACGCCAGCATCCTCCGCCCGCCTGCCCACGGCGCGCGGCTGGTGGACGTGGACACCGGCCGGGCCGGGCTCATGGAGGACGCCCGGGTGGTCCGCGACGGCGATCTCGTCGCCGTGCTCCACCCGGCGCCGGACGTGGCCATGGCGCTGGCCGACCGGATCGCGGCGAAATGGGAGGAGCCGGAGGCGACGGTGGACAACGCGTCCATCTTCAACCACCTCGTCGCGTCCGCGCCCCCGCCGAGGGTGGTGGCGGAGGCCGGAAACGTCGACGAGGGTCGGCGGCTGGGGACGCGTCGCGTGGGAAACACATACTACAACCACTACGTGGCCCACGCGCCCATGGAGCCGCACACCGCGCTGGCCCGCGTGGACGGGGATGGCGTGACCGTGTGGGCCTCCACGCAGACCCCCTTCCCCTGCCGCGACCAGGTGGCGAAGGCGCTGGGGGTGTCGCCCGGGACGGTGCGGGTCATCACGCCGTTCGTGGGCGGCGGGTTCGGCGGAAAGACCTACAACCAGCAGGCCGTGGAGGCGGCCCGGCTCGCGCAGCTGGCCGGGCGCCCGGTGCAGGTCATGTGGTCCCGCGGCGAGGAGTTCTTCTACGACCGCTTCCGCCCGGCCGCCGTGGTGAAGACCGCCGCGGCCCTCGACGACGCCGGGCGCCCGGTCCTCTGGGAGCTCGACACCCTCTACGCGGGCGACGGCGGCGCGGAGCCGGCGTACCGCTTCCCGCACGCGCGAGTGACGTCCGCGGGCGGGTGGCAGCGACAGGGAGAAGGGCAGCCGCTGGCGGTGGGGCCGTGGCGCGCTCCCGGCGCCAACACCAACACGTTCGCCGCGGAGAGTCAGATCGACGCGCTGGCCGCGCTGGCCGGCCGCGACCCGGTGAGCTTCCGCCTCGACCACCTGGCCGATCCCCGCGCCGTCCGGACGCTGCGCGCGGCCGCCGATCGCTTCGGCGGCGACTTCGCCCCCGCGCCCTCCGGCCGCGGCGTGGGCGTGGCCGTGGGGCTGGAAGTGGGGACGTGGGTGGCCGCGATCGCGAACGTGGCCGTGGACCGGGACAGCGGGCGCGTGCGCGTGGAGCGGATCGTCGCCGCGCAGGACATGGGCGAAGTGATCAACCCGGAGGGCGCGACGATGCAGGTCGAGAGCTGCCTCACCATGGGCCTCGGCTACGCCCTCGCCGAGGAGGTCCGCTTCCGCGGCGGCGCGGTGCTCGACCGCAACTTCGGCACCTACCACCTCCCGCGCTTCTCCTGGGTTCCCGGGATCGAGGTGATCCTCATCGACAACCCGGACCTCTCGCCCCAGGGCGGCGGCGAGCCCGCCATCCCGGTGGTGGGCGCGGTGATCGCCAGCGCCATCCACGATGCCACCGGGGCCAGGCTGACCACGCTGCCCATGACGGCGGAGCGGGTGCGGGCGGCGGTGGCGGCGGTGTAGGGGGACATGCCCATGAAGCGCGGCAGTGCGACGGCGAGCCGGCCGATCTTCCACCCGGACTACGCCGAGGAAGCGCGGTTCGGTGATGGCACGCGCGTGCGCGTGCGCCCGCTGCGCCCGGGCGACGCCGACCTGCTCCGGACGGGCTTCTCCCAGCTCTCGCCCGCGTCGCGCTACAGCCGGTTCTTCACTCCGAAATCAGCGCTGTCGGACAACGAAGTCGCGGCGCTCACCCGGATCGGCGGGGACGACCACTTCGCCGTGGGCGCGGCCCGCCTGGACGATGATGGTCGGGAGATCGAGGGGCTGGGCGTGGCCCGGTTCATCCGCACGCCCGAGGATGCGGAAGTGGCGGAAGCGGCGGTCACGGTCATCGACGCGGCGCAGGGCCAGGGCCTAGGCACGCTGCTGCTGGAACGGCTGGCCGCGGCGGCGCTGGAGCGCGGGATCCGCCGTTTCCGCGGGGATGTCCTGGCTGGCAACCAGCCGATCCGGCGCATCGTGGAAGCGCACGGTGGCGCAGTGGAGCTGGAGGAGGGCGGTCAGCTGCGGGTGCTGGTGGAGCTCCCGCCCGATGTCGCGGAACCGGGGGCCGGAGTCGGCCGCGGCCCCCTGCACGACCTGCTGTCTCTGGCGGCCCGGGGACTCATCGAGCTGCGGCTGAGCGAGCGGCTCCTTCACATCTGGCGGTGAGGCGACCATGGAACCGATCTGGATCGAGCACTACGAGCCGGAAGTACCGCCCCAGCTTCAGCTGGAAGCGAAGACGGTGGTGGACTACCTGGACGCGTCCGCGGAACGCTGGGGCGCCAGGCCCGCGGTGACGCTCAAGGGGAAAACGCTCACGTGGTCGCAGCTGAAGGACCAGGTGGACCGCTTCGCCACCGGACTGGCCGCTCTCGGCGTGAAGAAGGACAGCCGCGTCGCCCTCTGGCTCCCCAACCTGCCGCAGATGGTCATCGCCTATTTCGCCACGCTGCGCCTCGGCGCGCAGGTGGTGAACACCAACCCCCTCTACGTCGAGCGGGAAGTCGAGCACCAGTTCAACGACGCGGGCGTGAGCGTGGTGGTCACCCTCGACTACCTGTGGTGGAACCGGCTCCGCGGGATCCGCGAGAAGACGGGAGTCCGCCACGTCATCGTCACCTCGATCCCCGACTACCTCCCCTTCCCGCTCAACCTGCTCGCGCCGCTGAAGCTGAAGAAGACCGGGCAGTACGTGAAGGTGCCGAAGGAGGAGGGTGTCCACTTCTTCAAGGACGTCGTCGCCGGCAATCCGCCGTCGCCGCCCACGGTGGACATTCCGCTGGACCACGTGGCCGTGCTCCAGTACACGGGCGGGACCACGGGCGTGTCGAAAGGCGCCATGCTCACGCACGGCAACCTGTCGGCGAACGCGCAGCAGTGCCGCGCCTGGTTCCCGTCGCTCGAAGCCGGCGGCGAGACGCTGCTGGCGTGCCTGCCGTACTTCCACGTGTTCGGCATGACCGTGTCCATGCTCTGGCCCGTGGTGCACGGCGCCCACATCGTGCTCGCCCCCAACCCGCGCGACATCAAGGACCTGGTGAAGAGCATCACCCGCTACAGGGTCACCATCTTCCCGGCCGTGCCCGCGCTCTTCCTCGCCATCAACGAGTACCCGGGCATCGAGAAGCTCGACCTCTCCAGCATCAAGGGGTGCTTCTCCGGCTCCGCGCCGCTCCCCGTGGAGGTGCTCCAGCGCTTCGAGGAGCTGACGGGCGGGAAGATCACCGAGGGCTTCGGCCTCACCGAGACATCGCCCGTCACCCACGTCAACCCGCTCTACGGGCTCCGGAAGGTCGGCTCCGTGGGCATCCCGGTGGCGAACACGAACATGAAGGTCGTGGACGTGGAGACCGGCGAGACGGAGCTGCCGCTGGGCGAGGAAGGGGAGCTCTGCCTGCGCGGCCCGCAGGTCATGGTCGGCTACTGGAACCGCCCCGATGAAACCGCCGCCACGCTCCGCGACGGCTGGCTCTTCACCGGCGACCTCGCCCGCGTCGACGACGACGGCTACACGTTCATCGTCGGCCGCAAGAAGGACATGATCGACGCTTCCGGCTACAACGTCTATCCCGACGAGGTCGACCAGGTGCTCTACGCCCACCCCGCCGTGCTCGAGGCCGCCACCATCGGAGTCCCCGACCCGCGGCGAGGCGAGACGGTGAAGTCGTTCGTGGTCCTCAAGCCCGGGCACGACGCCACCGAGGAGGCCATCCTCGCCTACTGCCGCGAGCAGCTCGCACCCTTCAAGGTGCCACGCTCCATCGAGTTCCTGGACGAGCTCCCCAAGAGCTCCATGATGAAGATCCTGCGACGGGAGCTGCGGGAACGGGAGATCGCAAAGGAGAAGGCGCCCGCCTGAGGCGACGGGGCTGACGTCGCCGGTGAGCCGCCCGGAGCCGATCGCCCCGGGTTCGTCGCCCCGGCGCAATGCGCCCGATTCCGCTATTGAGCACCTCGCCGCGGCGAGGCTAGCATGCGGACGGGAGGTGCGCACATGCCCGCACGCAAGGAGCAGAACGACGGCGGGCGGCGGGGTCCAGGTGGAACAAGCGGTCCGAAGGGTTCGGTTCACTCCCGATGTCAGGATCCGGTCAGGATTTCTGGCCGATTCGGCCGAAATCGAGGACTTCCGGAGCCATCCACTCCCCGGCAGGTCAGGGTGTGGTCAGGGTGCGGTCAGGGTGCGGTCAGGGTCGCGGCTCAGATTCCATGTGCGGGCATGACCCCGCGCACGGAACCGACACCCTGCGGCACGCGAAGGTGCGCGCCTGCGACCCCGGAGGTCCTCATGGCTGGAAAGACTTCTCTGCTCCGCCCCGCACGGGTCGGAGTGCTTCTTCTGACTACCCTGGCCCTGGCATGCCAGGACCGGGATCCGACCAGCCTGCTGGGACCCGACGGTCCGGCCATGCAGGTCGCCAGCGCACCGGTGGTGAACAGCGTCGCGGATCCCGGCGATGGGACGTGCGATGACACCGAGTGCACGCTGCGGGAGGCGATCGCCTTCGCGTCCGCGGGCGCGGAGATCACGTTCGATCCCGCCCTGACGGACACGGGGTCGAAGATACTCGACCTGGACGTGGCTTCGGGCGCCCTGGCGATCGCCAAGAACCTCACCATCACCGGCCCGGGTTCGAACAAGGTGATCATCAGAGCGCCCGGCTCCCCGACATATGCCCAGGTGTTCAGCATAGGGGCGGGGACGGTTTGGATCTCGGGACTCGGCATCACCCACGGCTACCACGTTTATGGCGGCGGCGTCTTCGTCGGAACCGGGGCGACCCTCACGCTCGATCACTGCTCTGTCACCGGGAACACCGCCACCACTTCCGGGGGCGGGATCGAAAACCGGGGGACGCTGACGGTCACGAACAGCGAGATTGCCGTCAATCAGGGTGGGAGCCTCGGTGCCGGTGGGATCAACAACCAGGCCGGAGCCGTCCTCACCGTCGCGAACAGCACCATAGCAGGTAACCAGGCGTTGCTCGGTGCGGGGATCGAGAACAGAGGGACGCTCATCGTCACGAACAGCACGATCAGCGACAACACGGCGACCACAACAGGCGCCGGGCTCTCCATCGATGCCGGCACGTTGACGATGGTGAACAGCACCGTGACCGGGAACCAGGCCGCGAGCTATGGTGGCGGGATCAAGATCGCCTCGAGCGACGCGCGCATCATCCTCAGCACGATCACCGGGAACCGCGGGGGCAACTCCGCGGCGGTCGGGGGCGGGGGGATCTACTCCACCCAGAGCGGGTCGACGCAGACCTACGTGAAGGGCAGCATCATCTGGGGCAACACGCTCTCGGACGGCAGCACGGCGAACGACGTGGCGGCGAGCAGCTCCAGCGGCTTCTCGAGCCTGGGCTACAATCTCGTCGGAGCGGCCGGCGCCAACGTGAATTTCACGGCCAATTTCATCTCCACCGGAGACCAGACGGGGGTCGCCAGCGCCAGCCTGGGCGAGCTGACCGTGGACGGCGGATCGACGGCGACGTACGCGCTGCTCCCAGGCAGCCCGGCGCTCGACCAGATCCCCGCCGCCAGCTGCACGGACCACACGGGTGCGGCCGTCAGCACCGACCAGCGTGGGATCACGCGGCCGCAGGGCACCGCCTGCGACGTGGGGGCGTACGAGAAGGTGGTGATCATGGCCCAGGATCCCGGCGCGCCCGTGGTGAACACGCGCGCGGACCACTCCGACGGATCCTGCGACACGGGCGACTGCACGCTGCGCGAGGCGATCTCGTACGCCAGCAGCGGCGCCACCATCACGTTCGCCGTCACCGGTGACATCGATCTTGCGTCGACGCTGATCATCAACAAATCGCTGATCATCCGCGGACCCGGGGCCGAGAGCCTTTCTCTGCGGGGTCAGAATTCCTATCGAGTGTTCGAGATCTACAACTTTTCCGAGGCGATTGCCGTCGAGTTGCACGGGATGACTGTACGCGACGGGCGTGCAACGAACGTTAGCGGTGGTGGAATGAACATCAGCTACGCCACCGCGCTCCTGGACAGCGTGGTCGTCAGAGACAACACCGTTACGGGTACCGGCTCCCTCTTCGGGGCAGGCATCAACGTCTTCCAAGCGACCGTCACCGTGCGGAACAGCACGATCACGGGCAACTCGTTTTCCGGAGATGCCGGGATGCAGGATGGCGGTGGGATCGCCTTCGGCGTTGGGGCCTTGACGGTGGAGAACAGCGCCATCAGCGGGAACAGTGCGCATGGCGGAGGCGGAATCCGCGTCTTGAATGGCGTGGCGACGGTGCGGAATTCCACCGTGAGCGGGAACAGCGGCTCGTGGCTCGGTGGTGGAGTTTACATCTCAGACGGGACGCTGAACGTAGAATTCAGCACGGTGGCGGGGAATTCCGGGTACACGGGGGGTGGCGTATACGCTGAAGGGGGCGCGACCGTGCTCTCGGCGGCCCTCCTGGCGGACAATACCTGCGTTACTTCGGGTTTGAATGCGAAACCAGACCTTGGGGATCCCAGTGGGCGCGTCACGGCTACCTACACGTTGATCGAGAGCGCGTCGGGTCATTCGTTCACCGACGGCGCCAACGGGAACATCGTCGGCGTTGACCCGGGGCTCGGGCCGTTGGCCGACAACGGCGGCTTCACGTGGACCCACGCCCTCGCCACGGAGAGCGCGGCGATCGACCAGATACCCTCTGGCACCATCGGCTGTGGTAGCACCGTCGACACCGACCAGCGCGGCGTGAGCCGGCCACAGGGTGATGCGTGCGACATCGGCGCGTACGAGACGGTGGGCCTCCCCACACCGGACTTCACCTTCAATCTCTCGACGCTGCCAGCGAAGACGTACGGCGACGCGGCGTTCAGCGTGGCGGACTACGCGAGCAGCACCAACAGCGGCGGTGCCATCACGTTCGCGCTGGGCGAGGGCAGCGCCGGTTGCTCGGTGACCTCCGCGGGCGAGGTGACGATCAACGGGGCGGCCGTGGATCCGGCATCCTGTGTGATCGCAGCGTCGCTGGCGGCGGATGCGACCTACGCGGCCGCGGGGCCGCTCTCGCAGAGCTTCAACATCGCGAAAGCGTCCACCACGGTCAGCATCAACAACGTGCCATCGAGCGCCACGGTCGGCGAGACCTTCACGCCGACGTACACGTCTCCGAGTGACGGGACGAAGTCCACGACCTCGAGCACGACCGGCGTCTGCACCGTGAGCGGCGGTGTCGTTAGCTACATCGCCGCCGGCACGTGCACTCTGGTGGCGCACGTGGCCGCAGGAACGAACTGGCTCGCGGCCGACGGCGCGCCGCAGGGCTTCACGGTGTCGCCGCCGACGCCGATCACGCCGAACTTCACCTTCGTCCTCCCCGCTCTGTCGAATACATACGGGGACGGGCCGTTCAGCGTGGCGAGCTACGCGAACAGCACCAATAGCAATGGCGCTATCACGTTCGCCGTGGGCAACAGCAGCGCCGGTTGCTCGGTGACCTCCGCGGGCCAGGTGACGATCACCGGCGCGGCAGTCGGCGACGCGTACTGCATGATCGAAGCGTCGCTGGCGGCGGCCGGCGTCTACACCGCCGCGGGTCCGCTCTCGCAGAGCTTCCAGATCGCGAAGGCGGCGCCCGTGCAGGTCGTGATCCAAGTACTGCCGTTGGGTGCTCAGGTCGGCGGCGGGTTCCCGGCGACGGTCGAGACGGACGGAGACGGGGCGACATCGGTGACGTCGAGCACTCTGACCGTCTGCACGGCGAGCGGCGTTGATGTGAGCTACATCGCCGCCGGGACCTGCACCCTCGTGGCGCACGTGGCGGAGGGCCCCAACTTCACCTCGGCCGACGGCGGTCCCCAGAGCTTCGTGGTGTCCCCGGCCGCGCCGATCGCCCCGAACTTCACCTTCAACCTCTCGACGCTGCCGGCGAAGACGTACGGTGACGCGGCGTTCAGTGTGGCGGGCTTCGCGAGCAGCACCAACAGTACCGGGGCGATCACGTTCGCGCTGGGCGCGAGCAGCGCCGGTTGCTCGGTGACCTCCGCGGGCGAGGTGACGATCACCGGGGCGGCGGTGGATCCCGCATCCTGTGTGATCACAGCGTCGCTGGCGGCGGATGGGACCTACGCGGCCGCGGGGCCGCTCACGCAGAGCTTCAACATCACGAAGGCGTCCACCACGGTCAGCATCAACAACGTGCCATCGAGCGCCACGGTCGGCGAGACCTTCACGCCGACGTACACGTCTCCGAGTGACGGGACGAAGTCCACGACCTCGAGCACGACCGGCGTCTGCACCGTGAGCGGCGGTGTCGTTAGCTACATCGCCGCCGGCACGTGCACTCTGGTGGCGCACGTGGCCGCAGGAACGAACTGGCTCGCGGCCGACGGCGCGCCGCAGGGCTTCACGGTGTCGCCGCCGACGCCGATCACGCCGAACTTCACCTTCGTCCTCCCCGCTCTGTCGAATACATACGGGGACGGGCCGTTCAGCGTGGCGAGCTACGCGAACAGCACCAATAGCAATGGCGCTATCACGTTCGCCGTGGGCAACAGCAGCGCCGGTTGCTCGGTGACCTCCGCGGGCCAGGTGACGATCACCGGCGCGGCAGTCGGCGACGCGTACTGCATGATCGAAGCGTCGCTGGCGGCGGCCGGCGTCTACACCGCCGCGGGTCCGCTCTCGCAGAGCTTCCAGATCGCGAAGGCGGCGCTAACGGTGACCGCCAACGACGCGACCATCACCTACCTCGACGCTACCCCGACGTTCAGCGTGGGCTACAGCGGCTTCGTGATCCCGGAGGCGCAGGTTCGCTGAGCGGCACCCTGGCGTACGAGTTCACCGGGACCGGCACGACGAGCTACGGCTCCTCGACGACGCCGCCCACGAACGCGGGCACGTACTCCATCACGCCGAGCGGCCTCACCTCGGCCAACTACAGCTTCAGCTACGTGGCCGGGACGTACACCATCAACCAGGGCACGCCCGACCTGGCCGTATTGAACTGGCCCGCTAGCGGCACGGTGGGTGGCCAGTTCCTGCCCACCGTCGAGGCAGACGGCGACGGAGCGACCTCGGTGACCTCGACCACCGAGACCATCTGCAGCGTGAACACGTCCACCGGCTACGTCAGCTTCGTCGCCGCCGGGACCTGCACGCTCACGGCGCATGTGGCGGAGGGCACGAACTACCTGGCGGCGGACGGTAATCCGTACAGCTTCCAGATCGTCGAGGCGCCGGTCACCGAGTTCTCCAGCAGCTGCACGTACAGGATCCAGCCGCGCAGCAACATGCTGCAGGTCAAGATCGCGTGGGAGAACGCGGATCCCGGCGTGACCATGATCGAGCTCGATAACGGCCTGGATGTCACCAAGGAGATCACGCCGACCGTTACCGGCACCTTAGGGGTGAACCTGAAGGGCGAGAGCGGGAACGTGTCATACCGGCTGTGGGGTGGGGAGACGAAGAAGTCCGAGCCCACGCCGCTCATGGAGCTGACGGCCTGCACGGCGGAGGAGCCTCCGGTCGACTGACCCGTTCACCCTCATGGCGGGCCGGTGACCCGGCCCGCCATGAGGCCCGGCCGCACTTTGCATCGACCCGTTCTCGTGGCGGGATCGGGGGGGCGTGCGCCCCGATCCCGTTGCTTTCATCCCCCGCCGACGGTAACGTGACGACAGACCCGCGCGGCACCCCCTGGCCTGAAGCCGCGCGGTCGTACCGGGGCACGATACCGTGCTACACCTGCGCACGCTCGGCGTGCTGGACTTCCGCAAGTCGGCCGGGTCCAGTGTCGGGATGCTCCTCGCTCAGCCGAGGAGCATGGCCCTTCTCATCTATCTCCTCGTGGCACGTCCCCGCGGATACGTCCGTCGCGACACGCTCTGCGCCATGTTCTGGCCGGACGCCGACGACGAGCACGCGCGCAGCGCGCTCAGCCAGGCGCTCACCCGGCTGCGCCGGGCTGCGGGCACGGCGATCGTGGAGACCAGGGGCAAGGACGAGGTAGGGGTGCCCCCGGACACCGTCGCTTGCGATGTCCTGGATTTCGACGCGGCCCTCACTGCTGGCGACTACGCCACGGCCCTCGATCTCTACAAGGGTCCGTTCCTTTCCGGGTTCCACGCGAGCGGCGCGGACGGGTTCGAGGCGTGGGCGGCCACGGAGCGAGACCGCCTCCGCTCCGCGGCCGCGGGTGCCGCACGGCGGCTTGCGCACGCACAGCTGGAGGAAGGCCGGCCGAGAGAGGCGGCGCAGACGGCCGGGCGCGCGCTGAGCCTGGCGCCCGAGAGCGAGGCCGTGGCGGGTGAGCTGGTGCGCGCCGTCGCGGCCGCCGGAGACCGGGTGGGCGCCCTCGCGGTGTACGAGGCCTGGGTCCGAGAGCTGGCTCGCGAGCTGGACATGGAGCCGTCGCCCGAGTTCGTGGCGCTGGTGAGCACGCTCCGGGATGCACCGGGCGACCCGCCGAGAGACGGCCCGCCGGATCGTGTGCCGCCGCTCGGGGAAACCGACGCCGGACACCACCGGCCCCAGGCCACCGTCGCCGCGCCGGCCGCGCCCGCACCAGATCCAGGGGCCGGGTCGGCCGCCGCGAGCCCACCGCCTCGGCTCCCGGACCGGGGCCGCACCTTCCGCTTCCGTGATCGTCTCGTCATCGGCGGCGTGGCCACCGCCATCCTTCTCCTGGTCGGCTGGGGCGTGCTCCGCGCCAGCCTCCTGTCGTCCGGCATCACGGTGGAAGCGAACGGCCGGGCCGCATCGCCCCTGGCCCGCGGCGACTGGCTGCTGGTGGCGGACTTCGACATGCCGGGCGCGGACACGGCGCTGGCGCTCGCGTTCCAGACGCTGCTGATCCAGGACCTGAGCTCGGCGGGGTACGCGAGCGTGGTGGGCGGGCTCGGCGCATTCACGCGGAGCGCGCTGCAGACGGTGCTCGAGCGCATGCGGCTCGCACCGGACACCCGCATCGACGCGCCGCTGGCGTGCCAGATCGCCGAGCGGGAGGGCGCCGCCGGCGTCCTGGCCGGGCGGGTCCTGCCGGTGGGCAGGGACTACGTGCTCTCCGCTTCGGTGCTGACGGGTCCGGAGTGCCAGGAGCGGATCCACGCGAGCACGGTGGCGTCGTTCGACGATCTTTCGCGGGCGGTTACGGCGCTGTCGCGGGAGATGCGGGAGCGGCTGGGCGAGTCGCGGTCGAGCATCCGGAGCAGCCCGCCTCTACCCCCGACCACGAGCGCGCGCGTCGAAGCGCTGCGGGCGGCCGGCCGCTACATCTCCGACGCCCGGTACTGGCGCGACGCCGAGCATGGCGACGAGCCGCTGCTGGAAGCGATCCGGATCGAGCCGGACTTCGCCTTCGCCCATTTCATGCTGGCCATCCACTACCAGCGGCTGGGCCGCTTCGACCGGGTCATGCCGCACATGCTGCGGGCGTACGCGCTGCGGGAAGAGCTGCCGCGGGTCGGCCGCCGCGGGATGGAAGCGCTCTACGACCGCTACGTCGCCTCGGATCTGGACGCCGCGGAGACGGCGGCGAAGGACGCGCTGGCCGCGGACCCGATGTCCGCTGACGCCTCCATACCGTTCCTCGAGGACATCGCGCTCTGGCGAGGCGACTGGCAACGGGCGCTGGACCTCTCGCTCCAGCACCTCCGGACCAGCCCCAGCGGGATCGGCGCGGATCTGTCCCTGGCGCGCGGCGGCATGGCCGCGGCGGCGCTGGGCCGCACCGCCCTCGCCGACAGCCTGTTCCGCGTCCGCACCATGGTAGGCCGCCGCGCCGGGATCGAGCTCGACCCGGCCACCGAACTCCTCCACCACCTCCTGCGCCGCGACTGGCAGCGCGCCGCGGCCTACTGCGCGACGACCGCGACGAACGATGCCTGTCCCTACGTCGATCTGGCCCGCGGGAAGCTCGCGGCCGCCGCGCGGGGGCTGCAGCAGGTCCTCGCGGACACCGGCCGCACGCACCCGTGGGATCGCGCCGTCGCCGTGGCGGGGCTCGCCCACATCGCAGAGCTGACGGGGCAGCCCGAGCGCGTGGCGGGCCTCCTGCAGCGCGCCCGGGTCGCCCTCCCCGACACGGGCATCGCGCGGGCGCCCATGCACCTGAGCCGCTTCCTGGTGTGCGCGGCCGCCGCCGAGCTCGGCCGCAGTGACGGAGTGCCGGCGTGCGCGGTGGAGGGAGAGGACACGGGGCGCTGGGACGCGGACCCGTCATTCACGGTCCTGCTCCGCAGCGGTGCGTGGAGCCGCCGCCTCCTGGCCGTGCGCGCCCTCGAGCGGGGCGACGCGGCGAGTGCCCTCCTCCGGGACGACGACGCCATCCGCAGCAACTTCGGCAACCACGTCCTGGCGGATCACCTCATCCGCGCCCTTTCCTTCGACGCCCTCCAGCGCCCCGACTCCGCCCTCTCGCAGTACATCGAGGCGACGCGAATCGAGCGCGACGGCGCTTTCCCCACCGCCGGGGGCATCCTCTTCCCTCTCGCCCCCGTCTACCGCCGGATCGGCGAGCTGGCGGAGGACGCCGGGGACGCGCCCACGGCGGTCCGCTACTACGACGCGTTCACGGAGCTCTGGGCGGAGGCGGACCCCGTGCTGCAGCCGCAGGTCCGCTCGGTTGCGCAGCGCGCGGCCAGCCTGATGGACCGGCGGATCGGCCTGTCGCCCTGATCCCGCCCGTTCGCCGCGCGCGCGGCCGGCGATCCCCGGTTGACCCGACGGCCACCCGAATCGAGATTCCTCCCCGTCGCCGGGTTAGCTCAGTTGGCAGAGCAGCTGATTTGTAATCAGCAGGTCGGGGGTTCGAGTCCCCCACCCGGCTTGCGGCCTTACTCGACCCGGATCTGGCGCACCATGCCATGCATGACGTGCGGCTTGCCGTCCTTCGCGTCAGGGAAGAAGCAGAGCAGGCCGTAGTCGCCCGGCTCCAGGTCGACCTCGAGCAGGTTCGCCTCGCCCGGGCCGAGCGGGGCGACGCCGGTGATCACCGTGCCGGGGGCGGGTCCCTGCCGCCCACCCATCTCCCAGGCGACGACGTCGGCGGCCACTTTCCCTTCGTTCAGCTTGACCAGCACCACTTCGTGTGGCTGGGCCGCGGCGTTCGTCACGCGGACGATGTGGTGCCCGGCAGTGAGCGGGTGGTCGAGGTCGTAGCCGTAGTCCTTGAGCGTCATGGTCGCGTCCGCTTCCGGGAGCGGCGCCGTTGCAGCGGACGTCCCGGCCGTCACGGTGAGCGGGCGCACCATCCCATGGGCGACGTGCGGCTTCCCGTCGACGGCCGACGGGATCATGCAGAGAACGGCGTACTGCCCCGCCTTCAGGTCCATGTAGTCCACCACGGGCCGGTCGGGCGCGCCGGGCGTGTTGGGCCCGCCGACGATCTCGGCCCAGGACGGGGGCGCTCCCGCGGCCTGCATCGCCTGCATGAACTCGTCGTAGCTGTGGCCGTCAGCGATCCTCAGGAAAATGGCGTGGTGGAACTCCGGTCCCTGATTGACGAGCCGGACCCGCGTGGGGCCGGCGGGCACGGACTCGGGCATGTCATAGGCGAAGTCGCGCGCCGTGATGGTGAGCTCGTGGAGCACGGCTGCGGGCGACGCCGCCGCCTGGGCGTTCAGGGTTCCGGCGACGAGCAGGAGTCCGACGGCGAGTGCGGCGCCGAACCGATGGGCGAGGGGCTTCATGCCAACCTCCGGGAGAGTCTCGGGTCCGCCCGCGCGCCAGGAGCGGGCGCGGGCGCTTCGCGCGGCGTAGGGGCACAAGGAAAGCGCGCGCGGAACGGAGCCGGGCCGGGCCAGGCTGCGAGGTTCCCGTGCGCGCCGTCGGCTCCGCCGCAAGCCGACGCGTGAACCATGCAGCCGCGATCTCGCGGAGTCAAGGATCCCGGCGCGGTAACGCCGTGAGCTGCAGGGCCAGGCTCCAAAATCCACATTCTGGCTGGTTCGATGCGTTCCACCTTCATTCCGCGAAAGGCCTCTTCCCGCTCCGGAAGATATTCGAAACACATTGCGGGCTGATGTGCAGGTAGTGCGCGATCGCACGACCGGTGTATCCCGCGTCGCCCATCCGCTGGACGACTGCCCGGCGGGCGCGAACCACCGGGCGCGCTTTGGACGCGGACCTGAGCTGCTCGACGGAAACGCGAGGAGAAAGTTGTGCCAGCGTCCGGTTCGCGATCTCGGTGAGGTCCTGGCGGGGAGCATTTCCGCCCCGAGACGCGTTAGCCCTGGGACAACCAAACAGCGGAACGAACGTCCTGGACCAGTAAGCGTCGCCGGCGAGCACCCGCGGGCGTTCTTCCAGGCAATACCCATCTGGGTCCATGTCCTCGCCCTTGGCATCAGAAGCGTCCGCTCGGTCCTTTTCAATCTGCCACGCCACCCAGCGGCTGTACGTCTTCCGCATCTGCTCGATCGCGAGCCCTTCCTTTTCCGCGAAGAGCATGAGCCCGATCTCGGGCCGACATACGCGGGCGATGGAAAGGGGCCAAGCTTTGCCTTTCGTGTACATGGCGTGGGAAGTCCAGCGATAGAGCTCGGGTTCGCCGACAAGACCCGCGCGTACTGGATTGAGGTTCGTATACACGATGGCGGTGCGGATGTAATCGGGGTCCTGGCAGTGCCGGTCCCGATACCGCCGCTCGAACACATGACCCTCGACCCGATGCACGCGCTGCACGAGCTTCGCCACGCGCGTCAACAGAGGCTGCATTAGGCGGTCGTGAGGCAGCTCGCGCTGTCGCAGGACCAGGTGCAGGTGGTTCGGCATGATCGCCCACGCGAGGAGCTGGGCATCGCCATGTTCCAGTGCCTCCGCGATATAGCCGGCGATGGCGGACCGAAGCGGAGGTGTGAAGAAGGCCCTATGGCCCTGGGTCCGGGTGGTCAGGTGGAATACCGCCCCGGGCATGTACGATCGGTGCGCGCGTGGCATGCGGGCAGGAATAGGCGACGACCTGGGGCATCACCATAGCGGAAGTGGCCACATGTGGATTGTGGAGCCTGGCCCTGCCGTTGCTACTCAGCCGTTGCTACTCCGCCAGCTTCCAGCGCGCCCCCTGCGGCGTGTCTTCCAGGATGACGCCGCGCTCCGCGATCTCGTCGCGGATGGCGTCGGCGCGGGCGAAGTCCCGGTCCTGCCGGGCCTGCTGGCGGTCGGCGATCTTCTCCTCGATCCACGACACCAGCTCGGGATCCGGCCCCTCCCGCCGGTCGGCGAGCTCGACCAGGCCGAGCACGTCGTCGATGGAGGACAGCGCGGACCGGACCCGCTCCAGCGCTGCGTGCGGAACGGCCCCCGCGCCGTCGAGCGCGGCATTGACCTGGCGGATGAACGTGAACAGTGCGGCGAGGGCGGCGGGCGTGTTCAGGTCGTCGTCGAGGGCGGCCTCGAAGTCGGCCAGCGCGGCGTCGGCCAGGGCGGGGAGTCCGCCGTCCGCGCTCGTGCCGCTCTCCTGGCGAGCGGCCGCGTCGCCATGGCCCTCCGCCGCGGCGGACGCCTGCGCCAGCCGATCCCGGAAATCCAGGATCCGCCGGGTAGCGGCGCGAGCGTCGTCGAGGGCGCTGTAGGAGAAGCGGAGCTCCTTGCGGTAGTGGGCGGAGAGGAGGAGGTAGCGGAGCGCCACGGCGGGGTAGCCGGCGTCGAGGATGTCGGAAACGCGCACGACGTTGCCGAGCGACTTCGACATCTTCTCGGTGTCCATCATGAGGTGCCGGGCGTGAAGCCAGTAGCGGACGAACGGCTGCCCGGTGGCGCCCTCGGACTGGGCGATCTCGTCCTCGTGATGGGGAAAGACCAGGTCCTCGCCGCCCGTGTGGATGTCGAACGTCTCGCCCAGGTGGGCCATGCTCATGGCAGAGCACTCCAGGTGCCACCCCGGGCGACCCTCGCCCCAGGGCGACGCCCACGCGGCGCCGACCTCCCGGTCCGCATCCTTCGCGGCCTTCCAGAGCGCGAAATCGCGGGCGTCGGCCTTCTCGTACTCGTCGCTGGCCACGCGCTCGCCCTGGCGGACTTCATCGAGGGGGATGCGCGATAGCTTGCCGTAGCCATCGAAGGAGGAGATGTCGTAATAGACGGAGCCGTCCTCGGCGCGGTAGGCGTGGCCGTTCTCCACCAGCCGGTCCACCAGCCCGCGCATGGCGTCGAGGCTGTCGGTCGCCCGGGGATAGAGGTCGGCCGGGCGCACGCCGAGGCGGTCGAGCTCCGCCATGAAGCCATCGACGAACGGGGCAGTGTACTCGGCGATGGGGACGCCGGCGGCGAGGGCGTTGGCGATGATCTTGTCGTCCACGTCGGTCAGGTTCATGACGAAGCGGACGTCATAGCCCTTCCACTCCAGGTAGCGGTGGAGCAGGTCGTCGAAGAGGAAGGTGCGGTAGTTCCCCACGTGCGGGAGCTGGTAGACGGTGGGGCCGCACGCGTACAGGCCGACCCGCCCCGGGTGGAGCGGCTCGAACGGCTCGACCGCGCGGGTCAGGGTGTTGTAGAACCGCAAGGACATCGGATCCGTGTGTTCCGGTGGCGTCAGCTGTCGTCCCTCTCCGCAGCGGCGCGGGCGAGACCCGGGTTCTGCTCCCCGTCGGTGCCCCAGTAAAGCGTCCGGTGGGGGAACGGGATCTCGATCCCCTCGGCGTCCAGCCGCTTCTTGATCCTGCGGCGGTACTGGCGGGCCACGTCCCACTGCTTGAGCGGGAGCGTCTTGAACATGACGCGGATCACCACGGCGGAGTCATCGAAGCGCTCCACGCCCGGGACGGTGGGCTCCTCCACGATGAGCGGCTTCCAGTCGGGATCCTCGGCCAGCTGGAGGGCCTCGTCGCGCATGATCTCCATGACCCGATCCACGTCCTCCTTGTAGGCGACGCCGATCTCCAGCACCGCCCGGGACCAGTTCTTGGTCATGTTGCTCAGCACGTCCACCGACCCGTTCGGGATGACGTGGACCACGCCATTGATGTCGCGCAGGACCATGGTCCGGAGCGTCATCTTCTCCACGAGCCCGGATGTCTGTCCCACGCGCACCACGTCGCCGACGGCGAACTGCCCCTCCACGAGCATGAAGCCGCCGGCAATCAGGTCCTTCACCAGCGTCTGGGCGCCGAAGGAGAAGGCCAGCCCGAGCACGCCCACGCCGGCCAGCAGCGGCCCGATCTCGATGAATGTGCCCAGGATCATGAGGGCGGCGAGCGTGGCGATGGCGATGAGCCCGACATTGTTCAGCAGGCTCGCCATGGTCTGCGCGCGCTGCTCGCGCAGCCGCCGGCGCACCAGGTCGGGGTCGTCCACCTCCCGCTGCAGCCGGTTCGTGAACACCTTCAGCAGCCGGTAAGCCACGAGGGCCAGCAGGATGATGACGGCGATCCGGATCAGGTCGGCGACGAAAACCGGCCAGTTGACGAGCGCCGAGAGGCCCTGCGCCCGGGCCGCTTCGAACCGCCCCGCCACGGTGTCCACGATCTGTTCCACGTTCCTGGCCATGCCGCCCGTATCACGGGTCGGCTGCTGCTGAATGGCCAGGAGGCTGCCCAGGAGTGCCGGCATCTACCTCAGGATCCGGATCTGCGAAACGCGCCAGCCGCTCTCCTCGCGCACCAGGCCGAGGAAGACCGTGTGGCGCTCCGTGGCCACGCCGCCGGCGGGCCGCAGCTCCCAGCGGAGCTCCGCGAACGCGCGGTCATCCACGCCGGCCACCCGCTCGCTCATCCCGGGGATCACGGCCACCGTCTCGCGGTTCGCGAACACGCCGCGCAGCGCCGCAGAGAGCTTCCGGCCGGCGATCAGCCCCATCGGCTCTCCCTCGATCTCCACCTCGATGCCGCCGCTGGCGCCGTACTCGGCCAGAGCGGCCGCGTTCCCGTGCTCCCAGAGCGACGACACGCGCTGGAGCATCGGCCCGAGGGGGTCCTGAGCCAGTAGCGCCGCGGGAGATGCGGCGAGCATCAGCGCGGCGACCAGCGCCCGGGTCACGAGGCGGCGCCGCTTTCCCCGGCCGCGGCCACTTCGGCCATGATCTGCTCCACCACGCCGGCCGGATCATCGGCCTCGTAGACCGGACGTCCGACCACGAGGTAGTCGCTGCCCGCCTTCTCGGCTTCCGCGGGCGTGGCGATGCGCACCTGGTCGCCGACGACTTCGCCGGCCAGGCGGATGCCGGGGGTGACGACGACGAAGCCGGCGCCGTGCTTTCGCTTGAGCGCCTCGACTTCGAGCGCGGAGGAAACCACGCCATCGAGGCCGACTTCGGCAGCGAGGCCGGCGAGGCGGCCCACATCGTCGCGGAGCGACCGCAGCTCCTTGCCCCAGACTTCCTCCACGTCCGCGGCGGTGACGGACGTGAGCAGGGTGACGCCGAGGAGAAGGGGGCTGTCCTCGTCGTCGGCGTCCACCACCTCCCGCGCGGCTTCCATCATGGCGCGGCCGCCGGACGCGTGCAGGGTGAGCATGTCCACGCCCAGCTCCCGCGCGGCTGCGGTGGCCCGGGCCACGGTGTGCGGGATGTCGTGATACTTGAGGTCGAGGAACACCCGCTTGCCCCGGTCCTTGAGCTCCTGGACGAGCGCCGGCCCTTCGCGCGTGAAGAGCTGTACGCCCACCTTGTAGTAGTCGGAGGTCTCACCGAGGCGTGCCACGAGCCCGAGCGCCTCGTCGGCGGTCGGCAGGTCCAGGGCAATGATCAGGCTCTTCATCGATCGTCTCGTTTATCGTCCAGACGCCCGGTCCCGACGAGGGCCTGGACGTGGGAGATGCCGTTTCTGCGGCCGTACTGCCGCAGTTCTTTCAATACCCGTTCCGCTGCACGCGGGTCCGCGAATGTAGCGGTTCCGATCGCGACGAGGGATGCCCCCGCGAGCAGGTACTGTACCGCGTCCTCCCCCGTCCGGATACCACCCACCCCGATGATGGGGACACCCACGCGCTGGCGTACGGCCCAGACGGCGTGGACACCCATGGGCAGGATCCCCGGCCCGCTCACGCCCCCCGTCCCGGCGCCCAGGACCGAGCGGCGCGTGTCCAGATCGAAGAGCAGCCCCGGGAAGGTGTTGATGAGCGTCAGTCCGTCGGCGCCGGCGGCCACGGCCGCCTCGGCGGTTCCGCCGATGTCCGGCAGGTTCGGCGCCAGCTTCACGACGAGCGGGCGCCGGGTCCTCGTCCGAACGGCCGCCACCACCTCGTGCAGGAGGTCGTTGCGCGCGCAGAACGCGGCGCCCCCCTCCTTCACGTTCGGGCAGGAGACGTTCAGCTCGTATCCGAGGAACCCGTCCTCGCCGTCCAGCCCGTCCACGACGGCCACGTAGTCGTCGACCACGGCGCCGGCAACGTTCACCAGCACCTGCGCGGAGCGGAGCCGGTCGCGGAGCCACGGCAGCTTCTCCGCCCGGAACGCGTCCAGCCCCACGTTCGCCAGGCCAATGGAGTTGAGCATCCCGGCCCAGTACTCCGCCGCCCGGAGCGGCGGGTTCCCCCGCCGCGGCTCCGGCGTGACCGCCTTGGTGACCAGCCCACCGAGCGCGTCCAGATTCAGCAGCCGATCGAGCTCCCGGCCGTAGCCCGCGGTACCGCCCGCGAGGAGGATTGGATTCTGGAAGCGCGCGCCGAAGACCTCCTGGTCGAGCTTCACGGCGCCATCACCGGCCGGCGCCCGTCCAGAGACCGTCGTACTCGCGGAAGAAATCGTCCACCGCGTCCGCAACCCCGCCGGCCAGCTTGAGCTGGAAGGCGCCAGAGCCGAGCAGGCGCTCCTCGGCCGGGTTCGAGATGAACGCGAGCTCCACCAGCACCGCGGGCATGAACGCGCCCACGAGGACCCGGAAGCCTGCCTGCTTCACCCCGCGGTCGGCCCCTTCGTGGAAGGGCGCGAACTCCCGCTGCACCAGACCGGACAGCGTGTGCGACGCGCGGATGTAGAAGTCGTTCCGCAGGTTGCTGAGGATGAGCGAGAGGTCGTCGGTGTCCGTGACGGTGCGCCCCGGCGACTCGTACGCGATGGCCGCGTTCTCCATCTCCGCCACCCGGCGCTCGTCCTCGGTCCGGGCGGTGGACAGGAAGAAAGTCTCGAACCCCTTCACTCGCCGGTCCCGGAAATTGTTGGCGTGGATGGAGATGAACAGCCCCGGACGGTCCCCGCGCCACTGGTTGGCCAGGTGCGGGCGCTGCGCCAGTGGGATGAGCGTGTCCGTGGTCCGCGTCAGCCGGACCTCGTAGCCCCGCGCGGTCAGCTCTTTCGCCAGCCGCTTCGAGACCTGGAGCACCACGTCCTTCTCCTTCACCCCGCTCGGGCCTATCGCCCCCGGGTCGTGGCCGCCGTGTCCGGGGTCGATCACCACCAGGGGCGACGGCGCCGGCCGCCCCAGCGCGGGCGGCGAGGCGGTGGCCGCGGGCGACGACGGCTTCGCGGCGGCCGCGCGGTCACCGCGCGTGAGGCGGAGGTGCCCGGCGTCGTATGCGACCAGGTCGCCGTGGTGCTTCGGAAGCCACTCGGCGAAGAGCTGGTGTGGCAGGTAGAAGACGCCGCCCTCGCGGTACGCCGGGTCGACCAGCTGCCACGGCCTGCCCCCCGACGTGAAGAACGGCGACCCCGTATGGAAGAGGAGCGTGTCCGCGTCGAAGACCACGCGTGCGCCATCGGGCGTGTCGCCCACGACGGCGCCGAGGGCGCGCAGCACCCAGGAAGGGTAGGCCGGGTAGCCCCGGTGCATGGCCACGGACGCAGTGACGGGATCGCCGACACCCGTGACTTCGAGCGCCGGAGGCAGCGTCTGCGCGGCCGCGGGCGCGGCGAACAGCAGGACGGGCAGCAGCGCCGACCTCCATCGCCGTCGCATCAGTATCGCCCCAGCTCCCGTTCCATCTCCCGCTCGTGGGTGCGCCGCTTCAGGGTCTCGCGCTTGTCGTGCAGCTTCTTCCCGCGGGCCAGCGCGAGCTCGATCTTGGCGTAGCCCCGGCGGAAATAGAGCTCCAGCGGGACGAGCGCGAGCCCCTTCTCCTGGACGGCGCCCACCAGGCGACGGATCTCCGGCGCGCGAAGCAGCAGCTTTCGGGGGCGCGTCGGGTCCGCGTTCCAGCGCGACGCCGGGTCGTAGGGCGTCACGTGCATGCCGTGCAGCCAGACCTCGCCGCCATCCACGCGCGCGAACGCTTCCGACAGGCTGGCCTTCCCGCCCCGGATGGATTTCACTTCGGGGCCGTGCAGCACGAGGCCGGCCTCGAACGTCTCGAGGATCTCGAATTCGTGGCGCGCCTTCTTGTTGCGCACCACCACTTTCTTCCCGTCCGGCCGTCCGCTCGACATGCGGCTAATCTAGCGGGATGCGGAAACGAGGACGAGCGGGGGTCTGGCGACGCCCCGGCCGCTCACCCGAGTCGCTCCTTCTGCCGTCGACGCGTTCGCCGCATCGCGACCACCTGCGCCACTTCCCCGCCCAGGATGAAGACGACGGCACTGTAATAGATCCAGAGCACGAGGATGATGAAGGTGGCGATGTTGCCCCATGCGGAGCGGTAATTGGCGAGGTTCGTGACATACCAGCTGAAGGCGTACTTGAGCGCTTCGCCGATCACGCCGGTGAACGTCGCGGCGATCACGGCAGTGGTCCAGCGGATCCGCCTGGGCGGGAGATAGCGGTAGACCAGGAAGAACATGAACCAGATGGTGAGGAGCGCAACGAGCTGCGGCCACCATTGTCGTGCGACGGTCACCAGCGGGCTGGCGGATGAATCGATGCGCAGCACGCCGGAGACGAACTCGGCGCCGAGCCGGAGGCCGAGCGTGAGGGAGACGTTGAGGGCGAACAATGTCCCGGCCGCGAACACCATCTCTGATGTCGAAGATCTTGCCCGAGATGATGTTGCGCCCCTCGGCGATGTCGAAGATCTCGCGCAGCACCGTCCGCAGCGTGCCGACCAGACGGGTGGCCACCCAGAGGAAGAAGAGCGTACCGACGCTCAGGATCCCCGTCCCGTTCGCGGCCAGACCGTTCAGCGTCTGCTGGACGTTGATATTGACCGCGGCGGGGATGATCCGGCTGAGATAGTTCAGCAGCGTCTGCTCGGCATTCGCACCCTGGAAGCGGAGCACGGTGCCGGCGATCCCGACCACCGCAATGACCAGCGGGAGGAACGCCACCAGGACGTTGAAGGCAATGGCGCCCGCGAGGAAGAAGATGTTGTCCTCCTCGCCCTTGTGCCACACGCCCCGGAACAGCTCGCCCGTGGCGTGGCCGAAGCGCGCGGACCACGGCTCGGGCGCCCGCCGGGGCGGCGGCGGAGGGGGCGGCTCGACGCCGAGGCTCTCTGCGGAGATGCGGGACCGGGTGGGGCGGTTCGCGTCCGACCCGTCGATGGCGTGCGATTCGGCCCGCGCGGTGTCCGGCGGGTCAGTCCCCTCCTGGGCACCTGCGCGCCCGGCGGAATCGTTCATCCGTCACCGAATCACGCTCCGGAGGTCTCGTCCGGTGCGGCCGGTTCCTCGGCCGGGAACTCGGGCTCGGCGGCGAGCTCCTCGGCGGGCGAACGCGGCGTGGAGCGGGCCGCCTCGTAGCCGGAGCGGAACGCGGCCGTGGACTCCCGGAGTCGTCGCTCCATGTCCTCCCGTGACTTGCGCGCGGCCACGCGGCCGGCGTCCACCGCCTGCCGGGCATCGTCCAGCCCGTCCTCGAACTGCCGGCGGACGTCGTCCACCGTTTCCGAGACAGTGTCCTGGACCTCCCGGATCCGCCCTTCCAGCTCGCCCCGCATCCGGTTCATGCCGTCACCCAGCTCGCGGCGCGTCTCGCGGCCGGACTTCGGCGCGAACAGCAGCGCGGCGCCGGCGCCGAGGAGCAGTCCCCAGACGAACGTGCCGAAGCTGCCGCTTCTGCGCTCGATGATGATGTAGCCCTCGTCGTGCTCGGCCATGGTTCCTCCTGTCCGTTGCTTGACGCCGCGGCGCGCCCTACTTCACGGCGGCCGCCACGGTCTCCTTGAGCTTCTTCTGCGTACAGCCGAGGATGCTCGCCGCCTTCTTCACGTCGCCGTCGGTGAAGGCGAGGGTCTTGAGCATCATGATGCGCTCGGTCTCCTCCAGGCTCGAGCCCACGGGCACGCGCGCCTCTCGCTCCGCCAGCGCCGTCTGGCGGGGACGGAGGTCCTCCACTTCGATCCGGCTCGTCTTCGCCAGGATCACCGCCCGCTCGACGGCGTTCTTCAGCTCGCGGACGTTCCCGGGCCACGAGTAGGTCTGAATGTACTCCAGCGCCCCCTCGGAGAAGCCGGTGATCTCCTTCCCGTGCTCCTCACCGTAGCGCTGCAGGAACTCCTGCGCGAGCAGCTTCAGGTCGCCGCCGCGGTCACGCAGCGGGGGCAGGGTCATGGGGATCACGGCCAGGCGGTGATAGAGGTCTTCGCGCAAGTCCCCGTCCTCCAGCGCCTTCTCCACGTCCTTGTTGGTGGCCGCGATCACCCGGATGTCCACCGTGATCTCCTTCTTGCCACCCAGGCGACGGAACATCCGCTGCTCCAGCGCGCGCAGGAACTTCACCTGGACGTCCGGCTCCATCTCCGCCACCTCGTCCAGGAACAGCGTGCCGCCATCGGCCAGCTCGAACGAGCCCGGCTTCTCGTTGGTGGCGCCCGTGAACGCCCCCTTCTCGTGGCCGAACAGCTCGTTCTCCAGGATCTCACGGGGGAACGCGCCGCAGTTCAGGGCGATGAACGGCCCCTTGCTGCGCGCCGACTTCCGGTGCATGGCCCGGGCGACCAGCTCCTTCCCGGTCCCGCTCTCCCCGATGATGAGGACGCTGACATTGGACGGCGCCACGGCCTCGATGATCGTGAAGATCTCCCGCATCTCCTCCGACTGCCCGATCATGTCCTCGTACTTCGTGAGGCTCTCGAGCTTCTTCTGGAGATCCAGGTTCGCGTTTCGGACCGTGTACTTCTCCAGCGCTTTCGGGATCAGCGCCTTCAGCCGCTCCAGGTCCAGCGGCTTCGTCAGGTAATCGTAGGCGCCGTTGCGCATGGCTTCCACGGCCGAGTCCACGGATGCGTCGCCGGTGATCATGATGAACTCGCTGTCGATCCCCGAGTCCCGCATCCTGGCGAACAGCTCCAGCCCGTTCAGCTTCGGCATCTTGAGGTCGGCGAGGACCAGTCCGAAATCATTGGACTGGACCTTCTTCCACGCCTCCTCCCCGTCCGTGGCCATGTCGGCGTCGTAGCCTTCCTCGGACAGGATCATCTGGAGACCCTCGGCCACGTTCTTCTCGTCATCCGCGATCAGGACCTTCGATCCGGCCATATCCTTGCTATTCCTTGTGTTCGGATCACGAGAAAGCACGCTGGTGCCGGTCAATGGTGCCGGTCAAATTACCCGCGGGCGAGACAAAGGGTCAAGCAGATCCGGTGCGGGGCAGCAGGACGGAGGCGACGGTGCCTTCCCCGCCGGGGCCGGCCTCCAGACGGAGCGTCCCACCCGCGCTCCGGACCAGGCGATGGCATATGGCAAGTCCCAGGCCCGCGCGCCCTTCGCGCGCGGCCGCGGCTCGATCGGGGACCTCCCTGGCCAGCTCGGCGGAGATGCCGGGGCCGTCATCCGTGATGATGAGCATCACGCCCTTCGGCGTGCGCCGGATCTCCGTGGTGACGCGGCCGCCCTCTGCGGCGGCGTCGATGGCGTTGTCCACCAGGTTCAGCACGACCAGCGCCAGGTCCTCCCCCCCCATGCCGACGAGCCCGCCGCGGCCGGGGCGGTGCTGATAGTCCAGCTTCCGGATCCGGGTGCGGGCGCCCAGAACGGGGAGCAGCTCCTCGAACACGCGGTCCGGGTCCGTCGCCTCGCGCTGGGGCCAGGGGCGCACCAGGCGCAGCAGCGATTCGATCAGGGCATGGACGCGGTGCAGCTCCGACTCCACCGCGGCCGCGCGCCGCACCACCGCCTCGGTGTCGTGATCGCCGGCGCGTCGCTTCACCAGCTCGAGGTTGATGACCATGGCGTGGAGCGGGTTCTTGATCTCATGGGCGAGGTCATCCGCCCAGCGGGAGACCAGGTCCATGCGGTTGCTGCGCAGCTCCAGCCACTCCCGTTCAGCCATGCACCCCCTCACACACTCCCGACCGGCAGCGATCGACGTACGCGGGCATGCGGCTCAGCCGACGATCCAGCGGGGATCAGGGTCGGGGATCTCCGCCGGCTCGACGCCGGGGCGCCCCATCTGCCCGTACGTCAGCGTTTTCCCGAGCTCCACGCCCGGCTGGTTGAGCGGGTCGATCCCGTAGAGCGCACCGGCGTAGACCGTTGCGATCTCGAGCATCATGAGCAGCTCGCCAATGGAATGCGCATCGAGGCGCGGCACCGTGAGCGTCATGTTCATGCGACCCCGCTCCGCCAGCGCCGCGGCCGTGGCTCGCCGCTCCGCGTCCAGCAGGCCGCCCAGCGTGTGGCCGCCGAGGTAGCCGAGGGCGGGGACGTCGCCGTACAGAGACGGGATCTCCACATCGCGGGCGCGCTCGCCCACCGCCAGGAAGGTGATGGTCTTGTCGAACGGCCCCTCCATGTAGAGCTGCACCTGCGAGTGCTGGTCCGTGGCACCGAGCGCTTTCACCGGCGTCGGCCCCGTGAAGACGTCCTCGCCCGAGCGGCTCTGGCGCTTGCCCAGGCTCTCCGCCCACAGCTGCCGGAACCAGTCGCCCACGGAATACAGGCGGTCGCTGTACGGCATCATGACGTGGATGCCCGCGTCCGCCTCCGTGTCCGCCAGCCACTGGAGCGTGGCGAACAGCCCCGCCGGGTTCTGCCCCAGGCGGTCGGTCCGGCACCGCTCCGCCATGGCGGCCGCCCCGGCCAGGAGCCCGTCGACATCGATCCCGACGAGCGCCGCAGGGAGCAGCCCCACCGCCGACAGGACGCTGAAGCGGCCACCCACGTTCGGCGGCACCGCGAACGTGGGCACGCCCTCGTGGCGCGCGATGGTGCGGAGCACGCCCTTCTCCGGGTCCGTGGTGAAGACGAAATGGCGCCCGATGGCGCCCTCGTCCGTGAGCAGCGGAGCAAGACGGTCCCGGACCACCAGGTACTGGGACATGGTCTCGGCCGTCGTGCCGGACTTGCTCACCACGTCGAACAGCGTCCGCCCCAGGTCTAGGCGGTCCAGCAGCGGCCCCACGGTCTCCGGGTCGACGTTGTCCAGCACGTACAGGCGCGGAAGGTGGTCACGCCCTTCGTCGTCCCGATCGTTCCAGTCCGGCCCGTGCAGCGCGTGCAGGAGCGCCGTCGAGCCCAGGGCCGAGCCGCCGATCCCCAGCACGACCACGTTTTCGGAGAAGCCGCCCACGCGGTCCGCGTACACCTGGATCTCCGACGCCAGCGCCGCCTGGCCCGGCAGCTCGAAGAAGCCAAGCTCGCCCGACGACCGGCGTCGCTCCACGTCCGCGTGCGCCTCCCGGAACCGCTCGCCCGCCTCGCCCAGCGCTTCGGGGGAGAGTCCGTGGCCACCCAGGCGGGGCGACATCATGTTCCCGTAATCCAGCGACACCCTCGTGTGATCAGTCATGTCCGTAGAGTATTCCGTTCGCCGATGAGGAACCAGCCCGAGCGCACCGAGCGACGCACCGACCCCCGCACACCTCGCCCGACAACCTCTCTCCAGGTGGCGAGACCGCGCGAGCGATCTGTCCCGCAAGCCACTGTCCCAACACTCCGTGCGCCGCCGATCACCAGGCCGGGATCTCTCCAGCTGGAGAGAGTCCCGCGGGAGCACGAAGTCTCCCCGCAAGTCGCCGGCCCGGCTCAGCCGGGGAACTCGACGGTGAGCCCGTCGTAGGCGGGGCGCACGTCGTCGGGGAGGCCGCGCTCCAGCTCGGCGTGGCGAACGCGGTGGGTCATGTGGGTGAGATACGTCCGCTCGGCGCCGATTTCGTGGGCGAGCTCCACGGCCTCTTCCACGTTCAGGTGCGTGGGGTGCGGGTTGCCGAACCAGAGGGCGTTCAGGACGAGGGTGTGGACGCCCTCGAGGGCCTCGCGCGTGCCCGGTCCGAGCGTCTTGGCGTCCGTGATGTAGCCGAGGCCGCCCACGCGGAAGCCGAACACGGTCATGGGGCCGTGCTCGACGGGGAGGGCGCGGAAATCGAACGGGCCGACCGCCACGTGGTCGAGGGCGTCGAAGGAGCGGAGCCGCAGCTCCGGTTTGGTGGTGCCGGATGGGGGTCGGAAGTCGCTGAAGATGTAGCCGAAGCGCTGCTCCAGCAGGTGGCGGCACTCGGCGCCGGCGAACACGTCCAGGCGACGGCGGCGGTGCGCCGAGATCGCCCGCAGGTCATCCACGCCGTGGATGTGGTCGGCGTGGCAATGCGTGATCCAGACGGCGTCGATGGCGCCGACGCCGGCGCCGGTGAGCTGGAGCCGGAGCTCCACCGGCGTATCCACCAGCACGGTTCCGCGCTCGTCGTGCACCAGGACGGCGTGGCGCGTGCGGTGGTCTCGCGGGTCGTCGGACGTGCACGTGGGGCAGCGGCAGCCGATGACCGGGATCCCGAAGGATGTGCCCGTGCCCAGGAACGTCAGCTTCACAGCGCCTCGATGCGAAGGAGGTTCGTGGATCCGACGGTCATGAAGAAGGGGACGCCGGCGGTGACGGGGACGCGATCGCCCGGCGAGGCGAGGCCCATGGCGAGGATGGCCTGCCGGGCGCAGGCGAAGATCTCGTCGTAATTGGGCTCGCCTTCGATCCGGCAGAGCACGGGGCGCACGCCCCAGACCAGCCCGAGCTGCCGGTACACCTTCAGGTTGTTGCACACCCCGATCACGGGCACGGGCGGACGGTAGCTGGACACCAGCCGCGACGTGAAGCCGCTGCGGGTGAGCGTCACGATGATGGGCGCGCCGAGGAGTCGCACCGCTTCGACGGTGGCGGCGGCAATGGCGTGCTCCGTGGGCGTGGCGCCGGAGCGGAGGTGGTCCGACGTGGGCATGTCGTACTTGGGACCTTCGGCGAACGCCGGCGTTCTCTCGATGGCGCGAGCGATCCGCACCATGGCCTCCACGGCCAGGACCGGGTGCTTCCCCATGGCCGTCTCGCCGGAAAGCATCACCGCATCGGTGCCATCGAAGAGCGCGTTCGCCACGTCGCTGGCTTCGGCCCGCGTGGGCCGCTCGTTCTCCATCATGGATTCCAGCATCTGTGTGGCGGTGATCACCGGCCGCGCGTGCAGGTTGGCCGACTGGATGATGCGTTTCTGCGCGACGGGCACCTGCTCGAACGGGAGCTCCACGCCCAGGTCGCCCCGCGCAACCATGACCGCGTCCGTCCGCTCCAGGATCTCGTCCAGGTGCTCGAGGGCCACGTCCTTCTCGATCTTCGCCACGATCAGGATGTCGTCCGGGATCAGGGAGCGGAGCTCGTCCAGGTCCGTTGGCCGCTGCACGAACGAGAGCCCGATGAAGTCGACGCCGGCCTCCACCGCCATGGCCAGGTCCGTGCGATCCTTGGCCGTCAGCGCCGGCGTGCTCACGCGGACGCCCGGGAGATTGATGCCCTTGTTCGGCAGGAGCAGCCCGCCCCGGAGCACGGTGGCCCGGACGCGGGGCGCCTCGCTCGCGACGACGCTCAGCTCCAGCTTGCCGTCGTCCAGGAGGACGTGGTCGCCGGGGCCCAGGTCGTCGGCCAGCTCCGGGTAGGTGGTGGGGATCTCGTCGCCCGTCGCTCCGGCCTCCGGAGCGAGCACGACCGTGTGCCCTTCCTCCAGGGTGACGGCCGCGCGCATGGCGCCGACCCGGATCTTGGGACCCGCCAGGTCGGCCAGCACCGCGATCGGGACGTCCATCCGCGCGGCCAGCTCGCGGACCCAGCCGATCACGCGCCGGTGCTCGTCATGGGTGCCATGGGCCATGTTGATCCGGATCACGTTCACGCCTGCCCGGCAAATGGCCTCGATCCCGTCCCGCGACGACGTGGCCGGCCCCACCGTGGCCACGACCTTCGTCCTGAGTGCTTCCGTCATCCGTCCCCCCACACGACCTCGCCGCCGACCACCGTGACCACCGCCCGCATCTCCAGCAGCGCCTCCGGCGCCATGCCCAGGGGGTCACCGTCCCAGGCGACGAAGTCGGCGAACGTCCCCGGGGCGAGCCGCCCCTGGCGGCCATCTCCCGCTGCACGGGCCGCGCCGGCGGTGTAGCCGGCCAGCGCCCGAACGGCCGGGATTCGCTCGTCCGGGTGCCACCCGTCGGCCGGCTCGCCCGCCAGATCGCGCCGGGTCACTGCGGCGTAGAGCCCGTGACGGGGATCGGGGGGCTCCACCGGCGCATCCGATCCCAGCGCCAGCGTGGCGCCGGCCGCTTCCAGCGAGCGGAAGGGGTACGCGTCGCGCGCCCGGTCCCCCCAGTGACGGTCGGCCGCCCGCCAGTCGGTCATCAGAATGCGACGGCTGGACGGAGCAGATCGCGCTGCGCAGCGTCGGGTGTGGCGCCGATCCCAGATGGTCGCGGCGGATCAACTGGGCGTGCTCGATCCGGTGCGGCACCGGCCCGGTGAGGGAGCCGCCCTCGGCGTGCAGCACGTCCAGCACCAGGTCGTTGGCGGCGTCGCCGATGGCGTGGACGGTCATGGCCAGGCCCGCCGCCGAGCCCCGGCGCACGGCGGCGCGGAACTCGTCGGGCGGGAGCGTGGAGACGCCCCGGTCGTCATCGGTGCCCTCGTACGGAGCACGCATCCACGCGGTCCGGGAGCCGAGCGCGCCGTCCAGGAACATCTTGATCCCGCCGACCCGCAGCCAGTCACCGCCGAAGCCGCTGCGCAGGCCCAGGCGGATGGCCTCGTCCAGCTTCGCCAGTGGCAGGTGCTGGAGGACGCGCAGGCGGAGCTCGTCGGAGGCGCGTGCCATTTCCAGCAGCCCCAGCGAATCCGGTTCCACCGTATGCACGCCCGTGACACCCAGGCGGTGCAGCGCGGCCTGGCCCGCCAGAAGCGCGTCGCGCCGCTCCCGTTCGGTTGCCGCGGGCGCGGCGGCCGTGAGAAGCGGGACGGCGTTGTCGCGCAGGACGCCCGTCGGCTCGCCACTGGCGTCCCTCACGATGCGACCGCCGGCGGGGGATGGCGTATCGCGATCGATGCCGGCCAGGCGAAGCGCCGCGCTGCTGGCCCAGACCGAGTGCATGTCGTGGCTGTGCAGCAGCACCGGGCGGCCGGGGAGCGCCGCATCGAGGTGACGGCGGTGCGGCGGCGCCTTCCAGCGGTGCGGATCCCAGCCCCGGCCGACCACCCAGCCCGAAGCGTCGCCGGTGCGTCCCTGCCCCCCGGCGAGCGCGTGCTCGGCCACGCGTGTGGCGGCTTGCTCGGGCGACGTGGTGATCGTGAGATCCACGGCGAGAAGCGACAGCGCCCATTCCACCAGGTGGACGTGTGCGTCCGTGAGCCCCGGCGTGATCGTGAGGTTCGGAAGATCCAGGCGCCGGGCATCGCCGGCCATCGCCTCCAGCTGGTGGCCATCGCCCACGGCCAGAACACGACCATCGCGCACCAGCACGGCGCCGGCGGGAGCCGCATCGGTGCCCGGGGCCGCGTGGACGCGGGAGGCCCGGATCAGGAGCATGGGTTTGGAGTCCGTCGCCATGGCCGTGACCGATCGTTCGGGGAGCGCCGGACCGCGCGCGGTGGAAAACCGGGGCGTCAGACCGTACCTTGTCGCGTCCCTGCGCGGGAGCGGCGCGATCTCGGGCGAAATCGTACCAGCGCCGCCCGGCGCGCGCAAACAGGCAGACTCCTTGCACCACCACCGGCCCGAATGCAGCTGATCGGAAACATACGCGAGCTGGAAACCCTGGCGGACCGCCTGGCGGGCGAGCCGCTCGTCGCCGCGGACACGGAAGCAGCCGGGTACCACCGTTACCTCGACTCGCTGTGCCTCGTGCAGCTGTCCACGCGCCACGAGACGTGGCTCGTGGACACGGTGGCACTCGGGTCACTGAACCCGCTGGCCGACGTCTTCGAGGACCCGGCCGTGGAGATCCTGTTCCACGACGCCGACTACGACCTCCGACTGCTGGACCGCGACTTCGGCATGCATGTCGCCGGCCTGTTCGACACCAAGATCGCCGCGCGTTTCGTGGGCGAGCGATCGTTCGGGCTCGCCAGCCTGCTGGAAGACGAGCTCGGGATCGCGCTGGAAAAGAAGTACCAGCGCGCCGACTGGGCCCGACGTCCGCTCCCGGAGGACATGCTGGAATACGCCGCCATGGACACGCGCTACCTCCCCCAGCTCCGGGACGTGCTCCGGTCCCGCCTGGAGGAGATGGGACGACTGGCCTGGGCCGAGGAGGAGTTCCGCATCACCGAGAAGACGCGCTGGGAACCGCCCGACGATGCCGACCCGGCGTTCCTGCGCATCAAGGGCACGCGCGACCTCGACGGCCGCGGCCTGGCCGCGCTGCGGGAGCTGTACGCGTGGCGCGAACAGGTGGCGGAGGAGCGCGACGTGGCCCCCTTCCGCGTCCTCAACAACGAGGCCCTGGTGGAGGTGGCCCGGAGCATGCCCCACCGCACGCAGGAGCTCGACGACGTGCAGCGGCTCTCGGCGGGGAACGCCCGCCGGTACGGCGACGCCCTCGTGGCCGCCGTCGAGCGCGCCCGGGCTCTCCCGGACTCCGAGCTCCCGGAGCGGCCGCGACCCCCGCGGCGACCCCCGCGGGATCCGGAGTTCGAACGGGAGGTGGACCGGCTGAAGAAGGCGCGGGACCAGCAGGCCCAGCGACTGGGGCTCGACCGGGGTTTCCTCATGCCCCGCTCACAGCTCGAAGCGGTGGCACGGACGCGGCCTGGCTCCCTCGAGGCGCTCGCGGGAGTCGACGGCATGCGAGAATGGCAGGTGGAAGCCCTCGGGGGCGCCCTCCTGGAAGAGCTGCACGGGAACGGAACGAGAGAGAACTAGAACGCGGAGGCCTCATGGGCGCGGATATTGTCGAGCGCGGCGACATCTCGGTCTACCTGGTCGCGGGTGTGCCGAAGAGCTTCAAACGGAAGCTGCAGAAGTTCGTGGAGAATGAAGCCAAGGAAGATGGCGACGTCTACATGCTGGATGACGAGCTGTCGGAATGGGTCATCTCGCACATCCGGAACGAGAAGCGCGGCGGCCGCGACCGCACGCCCGCTTCCGCGGCCCTGTGGCGCGCCTACGCCGCCCTCAGCGCCGCGCGCTACCACCTCCAGCATTCGCCTGCAGAGGAAGAACGCGTGCGGACGCTGCGCAACCAGGTCGAGGACATCTGGCGCGAGCTCAGCCCCATGTTCGACGAGGAGGGCGAGCCCGAGCTGGAGGGCTGAGCCGCCAGGGCCGGAGGGGCCCGGGTCGCCTGCCTGTCGGGTTCTGTTTGCGGGAGTTGTTGGCTGGCCGCCCGCCCACCCGCTACGGCATCGGCAGCGCGCCCCCGCCGCCACGCCACGGGTCGAAGCCGAACGTGTAGTAGTCGCTCGGGCGGCCCGTCACCGCTTCCGCGGCCTCGCCGAGTCGCGCCACCGTGTCTCCGTCCTCGCCGGCACCTTCCGCCGCGGCCTGGATCGACACCAGCAGCTCGCGCACGTCATCCGGCCGAAGCAGCACGTACGACCGAGGGTCCTCCGCCTCGCCGCGCCGGTGGACGACGAGCTCCACCTGGTCCGCGTCCGCCGAGAGCTTCCATACGTCGTTCGTTTTCTTCAGCAGCTTGTCCGACGTCTTCACCTCGGCGTGCACCGCCTTCACCAGGCGCTTCACGTCCACATCCGCGCCCTCGCCCCTGCGCGCGCCGAAGCGCTGCCCCAGCTCACGCGGGTCGCTGTCCTCCGCCCGGGACACCGCCCGGTTCATTAGCCCGCCCACCTGGGCGTAGATCCCGACCACGAGCGGGACGGGGTCGATTACGATCCGCATTGAGACTGTCTCCTTGTTCCGCTTCCATCATCCTTACGACGTCGACCGCCGGACCACGACCACCCCACTGAGGCCGCGCCACCACGGCCACTCCACACCGGCCAGTCCCATTCATCGACCGTCCTGCGCCGGCCGCCCCACAGTCTGGCGGCCGACGCCTCGCTCGTCCAGGCAGCGGGGTGGCGCGCGGCACCCCGCCCGCTCATCTTTTCCTGCCGCCAGTGGGCCCGGACGCGCCGGTTCCGCCCCACGCAAGACTTCTGCAAGGAACAGCATGAAGCGTACACCCGCCCTCGTCATCGCCTGCGCGGCCGCACTCACGCTGTCGGCGTGCAAGGACGTTGGTCTGGACGTCAACATCCCCGTGGAGGAAGCCGCCACGCGGCCGCAGTCGCAGCTGATGGCGGCGGTCCACGCTCCGCCGCGAACGCCGGTTCCCCCCATCGTGATCGACGGGCGGCGCTGGGTGGCCTCGGGCTTCCCCCTGCAGCTCGTTGCGCGGGATCTACAGCCGATCGGCGCCGCGACCGGGGAGACCGTGTACGCGCGGAAATGGGACTCCGCACCCTACGACGAGGTGTTCACCCAGGCCCCGCCGGACGTGGCCGCTTCGGGAACCACCGCGCTCGAGGCCATCATCCACCCGCGGCCGTGGCTGTCCTACGCGCCGGTGGTGGGAAGGACCGGGCCAGTCCCCGCTCGGGCCGGAGACTGACCGCCCGCTGCGGCGGGGCCGGGCGGCGCGGAGCCGGGCGGCGGGGGGGCGGGCGGCGCGGGGCCGGGCGGCGCGGGGCCGGGCGGCGCGGGGCCGGGCGGCGCGGGGCCGGGCGGCGCGGGGCCGGGCGGCGCGGGGAAGTCGGCGAGGGGGAGGGCGGGTGGCCGCTCGCGCTATGCGCCAGCCTCGCGCTCGAGCGCCGAGCGGGAGACCGCGTGGTGCGATCCGTGCCACACCACGGCGCCTGAGCGCAGCAACAGCGCCTGCGGCGACGCGTGGCGGACGCCGAGTTCCCGCTCGACGGCTCGCGACAGCGGTCGATCGCGAACCACATCCACTTCGTAGATCGGCACGTCCGGGTGTGCTGCGGCGAACGCCAGGACTTCGCGGCGAGCCATGGAGGAGACGCCGCACAGTGGGCTGTGCTTGTAGATGAGCGCCAGCGGCTCGCGCAGCGCCTCGGCCAGTCCGCTTTCCGTCGTCAGCCGCTTCGGCTCCCCAGCCACACGTCCCTCCGCTCTGCGGCGGCGGCCGTCCGGCCGCCCTTAGTCGCCGATGTCGAACAGGATGCTGTCGGACGACGAGCCGGGTTTCCGCTCGCGCGCGCCACTCCCGGGCTCCGGGTCACCGGAGCCGGGCGGGAGCGTCCTCTCTTCCTGCCGCCGCGCCACCAGCCGCTCGAGGAAACGTTGCTGGTCCTGCAGGTCGTCGAGGCGCGCCTCGAGGCGCGTGAGCGCGGTTTCGATCCGCTCCATGTCCACGGCCGGCAGCGAGGGCTCCCGTCGGCTCTCCAGCGTCCGGTGGTCCCGACCGATCCACTGGAGCCCCCGCACGAGCACGAGGACGCCGGCCACGATCGTAAAAACGAACATCATGAATCCGATCACGTTTCCTCCGGCGCTGCGGCTTCCGCTCTCCCGCGTCCGCGGTTCGCGCTAGAACAGCTTCCCACCAAGCGACGGCTCCTTGTCCGTGCGCGTGCCCAGCTTCACGAACGTGGCGATACGCGCGGTCCCTTCCGCGTGCAGCGTCTCGTGAACCCGCTGGATCGCTGCCAGGATGTCGCCGAGCTCGCCTTCCATGTTGGTGCCGTTCGCGTGCAGCTCGACGTGCACCCCGGATCCGGCGAGGATCTGGTGGGCCCGCTTCACTTCGGCGCGCACCGACACGCCCGCCCCGATGGGGATCACCTGTACTTCCGCCGTCGCCTTCATCGCCGCACCATCAGCTCAGGCGACGGGGGGCGTCAGCACCAGGAGCACCGCCAGCGGCGCCTTCCCGCCCCCGGGATCCTGGTCCGGTTTCGGCGTCGGGTCCCGTTGCGGGCCCGTTGTGTCCCTGCACGCGGTCACGCCGGCCCCCAGCACGAGGGCCATCGCCAGCACGAGAGTCCGCTTCATGCTTCCGCCTCCGCGCGGAAGACGAGACTGCAGCACGTCACACCCGCCTCCGCTTTCTCGAGTTCCGATACATCCACTGAAACCTGCCTGGAAACGCCCGCCGCGGCAATCCGGTCCGCGGTCCGCGGATGGCCTGCGGCCAGGAGCACGGCGTCGCCCACGCGCAGCACGTTGGCGGCGACGGGCTCCCCCGCGGCCACCTCTACAACGCGCAGGTCGCGGAACGTGCGACGATCCACCCAGTCGGGGTTCAGCACCACCATGTCGTCCGCGGCGACCGAGACGGCAGACTTCAGGTGCAGGCAGCCGCGCACCGGGACGCGCCTCACCTGGTACCCGAACGGCTCCAGCGTCTCCTGGAGCTGGCGCGCGCCCTCCAGGTCGGTCCGCTCCGACGCCCCCACGAACACGAGGTTTCCGACCACCAGCACGTCACCGCCATCGACACGCCCGGGGGCCTCGATGTGGCGAACGGTGCGGTGGCGCGCCAGCGCCTCCGCCACTCCTGTGACCTCCCCCCTCCGCGAAAGGGCGCCCGGCCGGGTCACGACGGCCACCTCGTCCACCACCACGGCCACATCCTCGACGAACACGCTGTCGGGGTGATCCGGCGCATCCGGCAGCCGCCGCACTTCACAGCCGAGATCGCGCAGCGCCCGTTCGTACGTCGCGTGCTGGGCGCGGGCGACCTCGAGGTCGATCGGCTCGCGGGGCAGGTGCGTCAGCTCGCACTCGGCGAGGCGCGGGCTCACCGCGCGCGTGTATGCGATCCACATGGCTCCCTCCGCTTCCACGTCCGTGCTCATCCGCCAGCCGTTAAACGCGCGTCACCCAGCCGGTACACGCTGATGGTCGCGTCGCCCACACGGTGCCGCTCGGCGGAGCCGGGCAGATGATGGTCGGCGGCGTGCTCCACGGCCAGCACGGTCGCGAATGGGACATCGATCCAGCGCTCCACCAGCCGGTCCGTCTGGCGGGAGCCGTACGGCGGGTCGGCCAGCACCAGCTCGTAGGCGTGGGGAGAAAGCATGAACGCGAATCGGAGGGCATCGCGCTTGAACACCCGCGCCCGCGATTTCGCGCGCAGCGCGGCGACGTTCGCCTTCAGCGCGTGCAGCGTCGAGGGATTGTTCTCGACGAAGTCCACCGACGCGGCGCCGCGCGAAAGCGCCTCGAGCCCGACGGCCCCCGTCCCGGCGTAGAGCTCCAGCACACGGGCGCCCGCCAGGTCCGGCTGCAGCAGCTCGACCCACCGGTCGCGCACCGCTTCCGCCGTCGGACGGACCCGTCCGGCCGGGGACGTGAGGTCCGTCCCCGCCCACTTCCCGGCAATGATCCTCACCGGGCGCGGAGCCCGTTGCGGTGCAGCGACAGCGCAGCTTCGAACCGCTCGCGCGCCTCCGCTTCCGTCTCACCTGTCGCCACGCAGCCGGGGAAGCCGTCGGCGTGTGCCGAAAAACCGGTCCGCGTCGCTTCGAGAACAGGTGCGGCCTCCGCGTCCGGGTCCACCGGAGGCGCCGCCCCGGCCGCGCGCGAGCGGGCGGCATCGGCCGCCTGCGGGCCCAGCTCGTGGGTGTGCCCCACCCAGACGGTGACCACGCCGGGCCTGTCCCCATGGACGTACTGGCGGCAGGCGCCTTCGGTGTCGCCCAGGTACCAGCCGTCGTCCTTCAAGCTCTTCAGCAGGTGTCGACCTTCCATGGTCCGGAATATAGGGGGGCGCCGCACCGATGGGCGAGCCCGGCGCGGCCGGCGGGGAGAGCGTCCGGGGGGCGGGAAGGCGCCGGGGTTGAAATGCGGGAAGCGGCCGGCGCAGACCGCCACCCGCCGGCAGCCGCGCTCAGGGCGCGAACGCGTGGAACGTCAGCTTCTCCTCGTGTTCCTCGACGTGCTGGAGGGACCAGCGGTTCGAGAAGAGGATGAGCGGCCGCTCCTTCGCATCGAAGACCAGCAAGCGGCCCTCGCCGCGGCCCACGCGGCGGATGTCCGGTTCCGGCCCTTCCACCCAGCGCGCGAGCTGATAGCCCAGCCGCTCCAGTCTCGCCTCCGCGCCGTACTCGTGCAGCAACCGGTGGAGCAGGACATCGAACTGGAGCAGCCCGACGGCGCCGACGATGGGGGTGTGGCCCGCCTGGATGTCCTCGTAGAACACCTGCGCCGCTCCCTCTTCGCTCAGCTGCCGCAGCCCCGTGTCCAGCTGCTTCCGCCGCAGCGGGTCCGCCACGCGGATGCGGGCAAAGTGCTCAGGACTGAAGCGGGGAATGCCGGTGAAGCGGATGTCGCCGTTCGTGGAGAGGGTGTCCCCGATCCGGAGGGCGCCCCGGTCGTGGATCCCCACCACGTCGCCCGGCCACGCCTCTTCCACCGCTTTCCGATCCTGCGCCATGAACTGCTGGGGTGAAGCGAGACGGACGGTGTCGCCGCTGCGCGTGTTCTTCACCTGCATGCCCGGTTCGAACCGGCCGCTGCAGATCCGGACGAACGCGATCCGGTCCCGGTGCTTCGGGTCCATGTTCGCCTGGATCTTGAACACGAAGCCGGTGAAGCCGTCGTGCCCGGGGCCGATCTCCTGCCCATCCTCCACTTCACGCGGCGCCGGCGGCGGCGAGAACTCCAGGAAGTGCCGGAGCAGCGGCTCGACGCCGAAATTGGTCAGCGCACTTCCGAAGAAGGTGGGCGACAGCGCGCCCGAGCGGACGGCGTCCGGGTCGAACGACGCGCCGGCCAGATCAATGAGCTCCAGCTCCTCGCGGACACGGGCGAGCACGTCCTCGCCGACCCGCTCGAGGACCGCCGGATCGTCGAGGCCGCCCTCCAGAACCTGAGCCTGGCGGGCGCCGTGGTCACCGCCGCTCTCGAACAGCCGGACCACGTCCTCCATCCGGTCGTAGACGCCCAGGAAGTCGTTGCCGCGCGTGATCGGCCAGGTGACCGGATAGCAACGGATCCCGAGCTCCGCCTCCACGTCGTCGATCAGCTGGAGCGGGTTCTCCCCCGCCCGGTCACACTTGTTGACGAAGGTGAAGATGGGGATCCTGCGCAGCTTGCAGACATCGAACAGCTTGCGCGTCTGCTCCTCGACGCCGCGCCGGTTGTCCAGCAGCATGATGGCGCTGTCCGCCGCCACCAGGGTGCGATACGTGTCCTCGGAGAAGTCCTGGTGCCCGGGCGTGTCCAGCAGGTTGATGCGGAAGCCCTGGTAGTCGAACTGGAGCACGCTGGACGTCACGCTGATCCCGCGCTCCTTCTCCAGCTCCATCCAGTCGCTCGTGGCGTGACGGGCCGCACGCCTGGCCTTCACGGACCCGGCCAGGTGGATGGCGCCGCCGTACAGCAGCAGCTTCTCCGTGAGCGTGGTCTTCCCCGCATCCGGATGGCTGATGATGGCGAACGTGCGACGTCGCGCGACCTGCTTCTCGAGAGCTGGCGTCATAGCCCCGGATGGTCGCGGAAACGAAGCTCGAGATCAAGCCATCAGTGGCCGCCGACCCGGACGCTCAGGCGCAGCGTGCTCGACACGGGGATGCCGTCGTGGAGGCGGGGTGCGTACTCCCAGTCGCGCGGAAATTCGATCAGGTACTGGTCGATGGTGTGATACCCCGTGGGGTGCGGCAGCTGCACGTCCATGACACGGCCCTGCTCGTCCAGGCTGATGAGCACATCGAAGCGGCGCCCCCGGTTCTCCAGGTACTCCACGTATTCCCGGCTGGTCAGCATCGGGAGGCGAATTCCCGGGAGGCGGCGCAACGGGTACGCGTCGCAGACCACCGACGGCAGCACGGCATCCAGGCGCCCGGCCACCAGCCGCAGCTGCACGCCCGAGCCCCCGCGCCAGTCCTCGACCAGCGACTCCTGCAGCAGGTGCACCAGCTCCGCCGTCTGGACCGGCGCCATGGTGCTGGACAGGACCCGGACCCAGTCCAGCCGGCCATCGTCCGCGTACCGCAACGACAGCAGCACCGTATCTCCGGGCGCATCGGCGGCGCCGCGGGCCCAGAGCGCGATGTTCCCGGCCGTCCCCGCTCGCGCCAGGTCGGTCAGCGCGGGCACTTCACCACGCCGGCCCACGTGATCACAGCGACGTCCTGTCACACCCGGAACAGCAAAGCTCGCCGGTACCGGCTCCTGTTCCGGCCGCGGCCCACCCCCGCACGCGCTCGCCAGTGCCGGCAGGACCAGCACCATCGTCGCCAACGGCGCGCGAAGACTGGCCGCGCGCCGAAGCCGTCGCCGGCTCCACTCCATCGGTATCAATAGCATACAGTATGGTGGCGCACTGCGGGCCGCCGTTCAAGGCCGACGCCGCCCCACTCGACTCCGCTTTCCTGCGCCGCCACCACGAGCGGCTTGCGGCCACGCCCGTGCTGGACTACGCTGGATGCGCCGATCGCGGGACCCGGGGAACGGCTCCGGGGTCGCCGCGCGAAGCACGATCCTTGCGACGCTTCCCCGCGACAGTTCACCCACAGCCCACAGGTACAGAGCAAATCATGGCGCGAGAGACCGGTACAGTCGTGCGATTCATGGACGACAAGGGTTACGGCTTCATCCAGCCCGACAAGGGCGGCAAGGACGTCTTCGTTCACCACTCCAGCATCGAGGGAAGCGGCTTCAAGTCCCTCGCGCAGGGCGAGCGGGTCGAGTACGAGCTGGTGCAGGATCCGAAGGGTCCGCGGGCAGAGAACGTCGTCCGAGTGGAAGAGGGCTAAGCTTACAGCCCCGGGCCTGCCTCCGACGTCGGCAGGCCACTTCATCCGCTTCCGCTTTCCTCACGGGCACGCGCAGGGGATGCGTGTGCCCGTGAGCGACGTCTGTTCTGCCCGCCCATGGGAGCCGGATGCGGTGGGAGCGCCGGGGCCCCGCCCTCGGTGATGGTGCTCGCCGCGGCCCGGTCGGCTGGCTAGAATCCCGCCCCATGCCGAATCGGATCCGCACCTCCCTTGGCCGCGCCTTCCGCGCGCTCCGGCGACGAAACTACAGGCTGCTGTTCGTCGGTCAGGCCATCTCCCTGACGGGGACGTGGATGCAGCAGCTGGCGTTGAGCTGGCTGGTCTATCGGCTGACCGGCTCCGCCTTCTTCCTCGGGCTGGTGGCGTTCGCGGGCCAGTTGCCCGGGTTCGTCATTGCCCCGCTGGCCGGGGTGCTGGCGGACCGGTGGAACCGTCACCGCATCGTGATGACCACGCAGAGCCTCGGAATGGTGCAGGCCGTGGCCATTACGGTCCTGGTCCTCGGCGGCTGGGTCCAGGTCTGGCACATCGTGGCGCTGGCAGCATTGCTCGGCGTGGTCACGGGCGTGGACATACCGGCGCGCCAGGCGCTGTTCGTCGACCTCGTCGAAGGCGACCGCGAAGACCTCGCCAATGCCATCGCGCTGAACTCCTCCCTGTTCAATGCGACCCGCCTGATCGGTCCATCGCTTGGCGGCTTCCTCATCGCCGAGCTGGGGGAAGGTCCGGTCTTCGCGATCAATGCGGTCAGCTATGTGGCCGTGATCGCGAGCCTCGCCGCCATGCGGCTGCCCCCGCTGGTGCCGGGGGCCGCCACGGGGAGCGTGCTGGAGCGCCTGCGCGAGGGCTTCGGCTACGCCGCCGAGTTCCAGCCCATACGGGCGTTGCTCCTACATCTCGGCGCCGTGGCGCTCGTGGGTATGCCGTACGTGGTACTGCTCCCCGTTTTCGCCGACACTGTGCTCGGCGGCGGTGCACGCACCCTCGGGTTGCTCATGTCCGGCGCGGGGCTGGGGGCGCTCATCGGCGCGCTCTGGCTGGCGACGCGGCCCAGCGTGCGCGGCTTGAGCCTCGTCATCACCGTCGCCGCAGCCGTGTTCGGTGTGGGGCTGGTCTGCTTTTCTGCCAGTCGCGCGCTCCCGCTGTCCATGGCGCTCCTCGTGGTCACGGGCGGCGGAATGATGGTCATGTCCGCGTCCACCAACACCGTCCTCCAGACTGTGGTGCCGCCCGCTCTCCGCGGCCGCGTCATGAGCCTTTACACCATGGCATTCATGGGCATGGGGACGATAGGCTCTCTCGCGGCCGGCTGGCTCGCGACGCGCTTTGGCGCACCGCCCACCGTGGCACTCGGAGGCCTCGGCTGCATCGCCGCCGCAGCCTGGTTCGCCCGACAACGCGCCGCGCTGCGGGACCATGTCCGTCCCATCTACCGGGAGCTCGGCATCATACCCGAAGTCGCTTCCGGCCTCCTCAACGCGAGCGAGTTGCGAACGCGAGGCTGACGGCCGGGAGCGACGCCCCCGATACCGGACGTTCCGCGGCGATGATCGGCCCCCAGCGCATCGCAGGAGCGGCCGGGTGCGGCCGGCGAGGCACGGTGCGGCCGGCGAGGCCAAGTGTGGCCGACAAAGTCCGGTGCGGTCTGTCGGTACGAAGGACGACGAGGGTGCAAGCACAGCCCCCGGGCGAGCGGCCGCGCTGTCGCGCTCTCCGGAGGCCACCAGGCTGTCGGGTTCTGTTTGCAGGAGTTGTTGGACCCCTCTTCCGATGATCTCCCATGAGCCTGTGCGGTGGGGTTCTGTTGGCGGGCATTGTTGGGATCACACGACGCGGTCTGCCGCCCCACGCTCGCAGCACGGAGGAGAATGTCCCCCCTAGCCATGGAAGTGCCCGGCGCGGCGAGGCACAGTGCTCCCCATGGCGCACCGCCCACCCCTTTCCTCACGGAGCATCCGTGCCGAGCCAGGCACGATCCGACGATGCGCACCAATGCCGCCGTTGGTGCCAACGCCGCACCGCGCTGTCAATCGGCCGCGCTGCGATCTCTTCCCGCAGCTGCGGCTGCAGTCGATCCCATTCCCGTTCAATGAGTTTCGCCGGACCGCCTTCGGCCATCGACGGCCCTGCCCCCGCTGCGGCGGGATCCGCGTATACGGGTGGGGCGGATTCCGCGGACGTCGTCGCTTTCGCTGTGTCGCATGCGGCCGCACATTCAGCGACTTCACCGGCACGCCGCTCCAACACCTGAAACGCCTGGACCGCTGGCTCCCCTTCTGCGCTGTGTTCGGCATGGGACTGACCGTCCGTCGCACAGCCAGCCTCCTGGGCATCGACCCGACGACATCGTTTCGCTGGCGACACCGCCTCCTCGGCCCCGTCGTCGCCAGCGAGCATTATCCGCTCTCCGGGTTCGTGGATTGGGGCGATGCCTGGTTCACGTTCTCCGAGAAGGGCAGCCGAAGGCTCGATCGCCCGGCGAGGCGGCGGGCGCCACCTTTCTGGAGCGGCGGCGAGCCGCGCACATACGTGCTCCTGGCCAACGACAGCCAGGGGCGCGCCGTTGGGCGGCACGTTGGAGCGCGGCGGCCGGGGCGGACCACGGTGCTGGAGCTCGTGATCCCGCGCGTTGCGCCGGGTACTACGCTGCTCACCGAGTGCGGACCGTTCGGGGACGGCGCCCGCATCGCCCGGCTCACGGGATTGCCCTGGCGCTGGCGACGCAAGCTCGATCGCGCCACCGCCCCATCCCTCGAGCCGCTCCGGGTCTACACCTCCCGCCTGAAACGGTGGATGCGGCCATTTCACGGGGTCGCGACGCGCTACCTCGATCACTACCTCGGGTGGTTCAGGCTCGTCGACGGTCCGCTCGTTGAAGCCGGCGACCCGGTCCCGGCGGCGCTCATCCTGTCCTCCGGCCGCTTCCCCTGACCTGCCGGCAGGGTCCTCGGCGGCGGATGCCGGATCCGAGGATTGGAGGGCGGCCAGAGGGGTTCAGGTCGCCCGCCAGGCACGCCAGCAGGTTGGATCGGCCGCCAGCGTCGGGGTCCAGGCCGCGCACCCCACAATTCCCGCGAACAGAACCCCATGGGGCTGATCGCCGACGCTGCCCCACTGCCCCAACAACTCCCGCCAACAGAACCCCAGTGAATCGAGGGGTTGGCCTCCACCTCCGCTGGGCTTAGGGTGCGATATCATGAGTGCCCGGGGCGGATCGCCGGGGGCCCGCGTCTGGTCGCCGAGCTGGCAGGCGCGGCGATATCCCAACGCTCGGAGGAGAAACCGAACGATGGCGGAGATCGAGTACGAACGCGAGAACGAGCGCGTGGTCATTGCCAGGCAGGATGGTGAGGAGGTCGCCCGGATCGTAGAGGTCCCCGGCACGAACGTGACGAGCTTCCGCATGAAGGATGGCAGCAAGCGCGGCGATCGGGTGGCCGACCTGGAGGAGGCCAAGAAGCGGATCGAGAGCTACCTCAGCTGACCGGAGTCACGGGCCCCCGAGCCTCGGGGGCCAGACTCGCCCCTGACGACGGCGGCTCAGGCAACTTCCGGCGTGATGATGTCGACCGCGCGCCAGCAGTACCAGGCGACGGCGCTCCTCCACGGCCGATAGCCGACCCCGATCCATTCCATCTCTTTCGGCGCCGGCGGCGCTTCCAGCCCCAGCACGCGGGCCATCCCGGCACGCACACCCAGATCGCCCACGGGCCATACGTCCGGGCGCCGGAGATCGAATAGCAGGTACATCTGGGCGGTCCATGGCCCAATGCCGCGAACACGCGTAAGCCTGGCGACCACTTCAGCGTCCGTGAGATCGTCCAGGTCACCGAGCGGTACGTCGCCGGAAAGCGACCGGGCGGCCAGGTCCTGGATCGCCGCGGCTTTCGCCCCGGACAGTCCGGCGGCGCGCAGCACTCCGTCGCCCGCGCCCAGCACGGACTCCGGCGAAACGTCGCCGTCGAGCGCCGAGACGAAGCGGCCGTGGACGGTGCGCGCGGCCGCGCCAGCCAACTGCTGATACACGATCGCCGCCGACAGCGACTGGAACGCGTCACCCCTGGGCGGCCGCAGCCGAACCGGTCCCACCCGCTCCACCAGCGGACCGAATCCGGGATCCCCGCGCAGTCGCTCTGTCGCCTCCGGCCAGACCGTCACCTCTTCATTCATCCGGCGCCTTTCGTTCACTCGGCGTCCCATCGGGGGCCGAAAATGAAGCCGAGTGGACCCGGTCGCAACGGCCCCACGCCAGACCGGCGGGGGAGAGCCGCGGGATCCCGAGGCGTTTGCCGCCGATCTCCCCTGCCCGCATCTTCCACGCTCCAACTGAACGATCCGAGACTTTTCGAGAGGAATCATGCGACACCGTCTCGTCACCTTCGCGGCGCTGGCCGGCGCCGCGGCCTTAACGGCGTGCGGCGGCGGAGCCGTACGCGCTCCGGCAGCCATGAGCTCGCCCGTCCCTGCCCGCTCGAACGTGTACGCCCCGGATTCGCTGACCCGGGCCGATTACGCACGGGCCGAGCAGTTCCTGCCGGGGAACCTCCAGGACAGCGTTTTCGGGACGCGCGTCTCACCTACGTGGCTTCCCGATGGCCGCGTCTGGTATCGGCACCCCACGCCATCCGGCGAGCAGGTCGTGGTGGTGACACCGTCCACGGGTGACGTCGAGCGCCTGAGCGCCGATGATTCCCGCGCTCGGGCGCTCGCACCGGCGGACACAGGATGGGCGGCGTCGGACGACGGCAGGGCATGGCTCCGGAACGCGGTGGTGTCGCCGGATGGGAAGTGGGCCGCGTTCCTGCAGGATCACGACCTGTGGCTCCGCGACCTCGCCACCCAGCGCGATTACCCGCTGACCACGAACGGCGAGGACGGGTACGGCTACGCCACCAACAACGCCGGCTGGGTGCGGAGCGACCGCCCGGTGCTCCGCTGGTCGCCGGACTCCCGTCGCATCGCGACATTCCGCCACGACGCCCGTGGCGTGGGCCGCATGGTCGTGGCGCACACCCGCGCAGGACATCCGGTGGTGGACTCGTGGCGCTATCCCCTGCCCGAAGACACGGTGATCTTCCGCATCGAGCGGCTGGTGGTGGACGTTTCGAACCCCGCGTCGCCTTCCGTGGTCCGCTTCAAGATGCCCCCCGACCCACACCGCTCCTCGGTATGCGACCACGTGTACTGCAATGGCACCTTCGCGGACCTGGAGTGGACGCCGGATGGCCGGCGCGTGGCGTTCGTCTCCACCTCCCGCGACCACAAGCGAGCCACGCTGAGGGTGGCCGACGCCGTCACCGGCAATGTCCGGACCGTCCTGGAAGAAACCTCGCCGACATTCCTCGAGACCGGCTACGACCGCTGGAACTGGCGGCTCCTTCCCGACAGCCACGAGGTGATCTGGTACTCGCGGCGCGACGATTGGGGCAAGCTCTACCTGTACGACCTGGACTCCGGCGATCTGAAGCACGCGATCGGCCCCGGTCACTACAATGTTCTGGACGTGCTGCGCGTGGATCCCGATACGCGCACCCTCTGGTTCGTGGCCGACGGCGCTCGGGACGGAAACCCGTACTTCACCGATTTCTACCGCGTCAGCCTCGACGGCGGGGCGCCAACCCTGCTCACCGCCGAGAGCGCGAATCACGAGATCTCCCTGTCGCCGGACGGCCGCTGGTTCGTGGACAGCTATTCGACCCCCACGGAGCCGCCCGCTACCGTGCTGCGCGACACGCGCGACGGCCGCATCGTCGCCCGGCTGGAGAAGGCTGACGTCTCTCGCCTCCTCGCCGCCGGCTGGCAACCTCCGATGCCGTTCACCGTGAAAGCCAGGGATGGGAAGACAGACCTGTACGGCCTGCTGTTCCGGCCCACGCGCTTCGATCCCTCGAAGAAGTACCCTGTGATCAACTACGTGTACCCTGGCCCGCAGAGCGGGAGCGTGAGTACGTGGGGGTGGAGCGCCGCGCGCCGCGATCACCAGTCGCTGGCGGAGCTCGGATTCGTCGTGGTGGCGCTGAACGCCATGGGGGGGCCGATGCGCACGCAGTCGTTCCAGGCCACCTACTACGGCGACATGGGTGACAACGGGCTCCCGGACCAGATCGCGGGGATTGAGCAGCTGGCCGAGCGCTACCCGTGGATGGACCTGGATCGCGTCGGCATCTGGGGACACTCGGGCGGCGGGTTCGCATCCACCAATGCCATCCTCCGGTACCCGGACTTCTACAAGGTGGCAGTCAGCGAGGCAGGAAATCACGACAACCGGGTGTATGAGGACGACTGGGGGGAGAAGTGGCAGGGGCTGCTTCGCGACCTCGGCGATGGCACGACGACCTACGACAACCAGGCGAACCAGCGCCTCGCGGGCAACCTGAAGGGGAAGCTGTTGCTGGCCCATGGCGCCGTGGACGACAACGTGCCGTACTTCAACACCCTGCTCGTGGTCCAGGCGCTGATCGACGCCAACAAGGACTTCGACCTGATCATCTTCCCGGACCAGCGACACGGGTTCGCCATGACGCCGTACATGATCCGGCGACGTTGGGACTACTTCGTCCGGAACCTGCTCGGGGCCGAGCCACCGGCCGGGTACGAGATCGGCGCGGAACGCTAACATCGACGCGACGCGGAAGGGGGCGTCCGGTGGGCGGCGGCCGGGCGCCCTCCCGCGCTCGACGGCTTCGCATCAGCAGGAGGTGGGATGGACGACACGAAAGGGCGATCGGTCCCGACTCGCGGGATCGAGGTCTGGCTCCCCGAGTGGGTGCACGAAGCCATGCCGGCGGCGGGCGTCCTCGAGTCTGTCGAGGACCGCATGCGCCTGGTGATCGAGCTGTCGCGTGAGAACGTGCTCCGCCGCGAGGGAGGCCCGTTCGCGGCAGCCGTATTCGAACGAGACACGGGTCGGCTGGTCAGTGTGGGGTTGAACAGCGTCGAGCGACTGAGGAACTCCGCGCTCCACGCCGAGATGACGGCCCTCATGTTCGCGCAGCAGCGCCTTGGTGTGTTCACGCTTGCGGCAGAGGGCCTGCCGGCGCACGAGCTGGTGTCCTCGTGCGCCCCATGCGCCATGTGCCTGGGCGCCGTTCTGTGGAGCGGCGTGCGGAGGCTGGTTTGGGGCGCGGGGCGTGAAGATGCCCTCCGGATCCAGTTCGACGAGGGCCCGGTCTTTCCGGAGTCCATCCGCTACGTGGAGGAGCGAGGCGTCGAGATGATGCCGCACGTTCTGCGCGAGGAAGCCCGCGCGGTCCTGCAGCTCTATGCCGGGCGTGGCGGGCTCATCTACAACGGGTAGACCGGGGCGCGCGCCCGGCGCTCTGTTCGCGGGAGTTGTTGGACACGCGCGCTCCGAGGTCGGACACGGCCGGCGGCGGGGCGCTGTTCGCGGGAGTTGTTGGGCCACCCATCACCCCCTCACGGCGCCACCGCTCCGTAAAGCCGCGGCAGATCCTGCACCGTCACGATTCCCAGCAGTTTCTCCGATGACGCGCCGGTGGACGTGACGAGCACCGCCTCCAGCCGCCGGCCGCGCGCCGGCGCTTCCGTGAACAGTCGCACCACGTCCGCCACCAGGCGGTCGCGCGACACGAGGTCGAAGCGCTTCACCCCGTTCCCGAACTCCAGGACCTCCCGCACGGGCTCCTCGTGAAGGGTGTCAAGCGGCCCGGCCAGCTTCGTGGCGATCCAGCGCGCAATGGCATGGGCGGTGAGCAGGCCGATCAGCTCGTCGCCGGCGTACACGGGCAGTCGCGTGAACCCGCCCTTCACCATCCGCTCCGCGGCTTCCCCGATCGGGTCCTCCGCCGAGCAGGTCACCACCGGTCGGGACATGGCCTCGTCGATCCGAGGGGGGTGGACGAGCAGGGCGACGATGGCGTCGAGCCGCTCCACCGTCGCACCGTGCGGCTCCGCGATCACGTACCCGCCGCCCCTGTCGTGGACGATGGCGTTCCGCAGGTCGGCGAACTCCAGCAGGTCCTCTTCGACCGCCCGCACGACGACGTTGCGTTTCGCCGCCTGCCTCACCATCCAGCGGAACGAGTCCTTGGACGACGTCCCCAGCATCCGCTTCAACGCGTCTTCCGCCTGTGCGAACGCGATCAGGAATCGATCAGAATTCGTCTCGGCCACGGCCCCCTCACCGTCGGTTTCGGCAATCACGGCCGCAACATACGACGCCCGACGCCGTCGGTCACGGCAGCTTCAAGCCCACCCACTCGGCTGGGCCGGCAGTGGCGGGGGCGACGAGGAGGACCACGCGCCCACCCCGGAACGCCGGCCGAAGCCGATTCCCCAGCTGGACGACGCCGCGACGCACCGCTGCCCCCGTCGCAAGGACCCGGACCTCGTCGACGCCGCGGGCCCGGATCTCGGCCACCGTGTGGAGACCGCCGAACGGGTCCGGCCAGGGCCAGCCGCGACGATGGACGACGCGCCCATCGTCGCCAGTGAGGCGGAGCCCGGCGGCGGCGAGCGCACCGATGACGCCATCCTCGGTGCCGCCGAGCCCTTCCAGCTCGAGCCCGAGCTGTCGGGCCAGGCGGCGGGCTTCAGCCTGGGGGACCGGCTCGCGTTGGCAGCGGCGACCGAACGCGACGAGCGGACAGGGGACCGGCGGGGCGGGATCGGGCGGCGCAGCCAACAACTCCCGCGAACAGAGCTCGACGGGGGCCACCACCACCCCCGGATCGCTGCCCTCAGGCGCGAACTCCCGGATGGCGTTCCGGAGGAACTCCATGAGCACGGCCGGCAGTGGGGCCTCCAGCGTCCGACGGTGCTCCCCCGTCGCGGTCACGTCGATGGACGCTGCCCCGTTCTGGCTGGTGAAGGGGATGCGTGGATCCTTGAGCAGCTGGTGGCGGAGGACGATGTCGGCTTCGAACCCCGCCGGCAGAGTCTCGGCAATGCTGCGCGCCAGCTGGTTTGTCCCCGGCGCCCCGATGATGTCGGTGTCGTCGAGCCCGATGATCAGCTTCCGGCTAATCAATGGGTTTGAGCCCTGCGAGGATCGCCTCCCGTCGTGGCTCGAGGAAAGGCGGAAGCACGACCTTCTCGCCCAGCGTATCAGGGCTCTCGTCCACGGCGAAGCCGGGGCCGTCCGTCGCGATCTCGAAGAGGACGCCGTTGGGCTCACGAAAATACAGGCTGCGGAACCAGAAACGGTCCACGGGCCCGGAGTTGGGAACGCCCATCTCCCCCAACCGCCCGACCCACTGCTCGTACTCCTGCGTGTCCGGGGTGCGGAACGCCACGTGGTGCACGCCGCCCGCGCCTTGCCGGGACGGGGGGAGGTCGGGCTGGACGGCCACGTGGAGCTCGCCCTGCGGGCCGTCGGCGCCCATCCGAAACACGTGGACGCCGGCGGGTCCATGGATCTCGTCCGCGTAATCCCGCGCCAGCTCCATGCCGAGCACCTGCGTCAGCAGGACATTGGTGGGCTGGAGCGTTGGCGCGCTCATGACGATCGGCCCGAGCCCCCGGATCTGGTGCTCCGCGGGCACCGGGCAGCCGTCCCAGTACGCGGGCGCATCGCCGGCGCCGCCGTCGTCCACCAGCGAGAGCCGCTGCCCTTCGGGGTCGTCGAAGTCCATGGTCGCGCGGCCGTCCCGCTCCACGATGTCGCCGTGGATCACACCGCTGCGGTCCAGGTGCTCGAGCCACCACTCGAGCGATTCGGCGCCGTCCACCCGCATGTGCGTTCGGACGAGGCTGCGCGTGCCGCGGCGCTCCCGGGGCACCGGCCAGTCGAAGAAGGTGATGTCCGTACCGGGATTCCCACGGCCGTCGGCGTAGAAGAGGTGGTAGGCGGACACGTCGTCCTGATTCACGCTCCGCTTCACCAGGCGGAGGCCGAGGACTCGCGTGTAGAAGCGATAGTTCTCCCGGACGTCTGCGGTGATGGCCGTGAGGTGGTGGACGCCGCGCAGCTCCATGGCGATGCTCTCCGTGTCAGGGGCTCGGGGGCGGACGCCTGCCGCCCGGGGGGTCGCGGAGCTGGAACCAGGCGAGCGCACTGATCCCGCCGGCAACCAGCCCGGCGGCAGCATAGGTCCAGACCGCCTGGGAAAGCCAGAGCGTGAAGGGGCGGGGGCCGGCCAGCCCGCCCACCCCGACCGCCTTGGTCACCGCCCGCACCAGGAACGCGAGCGTGTTGGCGGCCCCACCGCCGAGAAGGAAGGCCAGGTGGAGGCGGGCACCGTGTCGTCCGTACCGGAGGGCGAGGTCGAGCAGCGGTCCCGTGGCCAGCAGGCTCGTGAGGGCGCCCGGTCCGGGGAACGCAAAGCCCATGAGACCGAAGCCGGCGAGCCCGGCGGCGGCCCCCATCCCCATGGCCGTGCCCGCCGCCCGTCGCGGGACGAGGGCGAAGCCGAAGGCCATCGGGAAAACGGCGAAGACAATGTGGTGTCCGGGAATCCGGAGCCCGAGATCCACGAACATGGTCAACGCCGCCGCGATGATCCCGAGGCCCACGAGCGCGGTGAGCTCGACGGCCCGCACACGAGCGCCCCCCGCGAGCGTCGGGACGCGGGACTGTCCGCGCAACGCGTCATCGACGGTCAAGACGTACGGCATCGCTTCTCCGTTCTCACCAGCCCAGCCGCGCGCCGAGGAAGAGCGTGCGGGTCGCCTGGGGCGAGCCGTATTCCTCCTCGTACGCGACGTCGAACAGGTTGTCGGCGCCCGCGTAGACCTCCGCCCGCGTCCCGGGCAGGTTCTGCGCCAGCTGCACGCCGATGATGGTGTAGTCCGGCAACTTCCCCTTCTCGACCGGCTCCTGACGCGAATAGTAATACTGCCCGGCCACGTGCAGCCCTGTCGCGGTGGCCTTCAGTCCGAACGGGAACGTGTAGCGCGTCTCGAGCGTCGCCCGGTGGCTTGGACGGTACTGCAGCTCCTGCCGCTCCGCACCGGCCGACAGGTCCACCGCGTCCATGAACGTGTAGCCGCCGCGGACGACCAGCGCGTCCACCGGCCTTGCCTCCGCCGACAGCTCCACGCCCGTGAACCGGTAGCGCTGGAAGTTGGCGAACGGCTCGTCGCGGGACGGCCGCTCGATATAGTCGCGGACCGTCATGCGGAAGAGGGTCACGTCCACGGCCCCCGCCTCCATCTCGTGCCTCGCCCCCGCTTCCACCACCTCCGCGCGCTCCGTCGTCAGCGACGCGTTCCCCGCCTCCTCGTCGTAGAGCTGGCGGATGGTGGGGAACCGGAACTTCCGGGCGGCGGCGACGCGCAGCCGCGTGCGCCGGGAGGCATCGAAGCTGAGCGCGCCCATGTACCCGTCCGCGCCGGACATCCGCTTCTCGCCGGCGATGGTATCGGCCGCAGCGTCGCGCCGCATCCAGTGATGCATGTACCCGGCGACGAGCCCCACCCTCGCAGTGGGGCGCAGCTGGTACTCCAGCGCCATGCCATAGCGGGCGAGCGCCCGCTCGTCGGTGTAGCCGCGCACATCCCAGGCCCGGTCCCGTCCCGAGCCGACCGCAACATCCCGCACGCGGAGGTCCACGCTCCACGCGTCTCGCTCGGCGGACAGCGCCAGAGCGAGTCGTCCGATAGCCCCGCTGGCCGTGACGGCCTGGACCCCCACTCCCGTCAGCCGCGTCCGCGACCGCGAGTCGTAGGTCCCGCGCGCGTTCACGTCCGACATGGCGCTGTACGTGGAGTCGTCGTAGCGCGCCTCGTGCAGCGCCAGCCCATTAAGGTACGCCCACGAGCGCAGCCGCGGCCCGGCGGCCGCGCCCAGCGACGCGGCGAGCTGGGCGAACCCGTCATCACGCCCTTCGACCCGCTCGAACGTGGGATTCCGGGCGAACGGGTCGGAGCGGTCCGTCACCACGCCTGGCGGGATCCCGTACCCGCCGTGCCCGAGTCCGGCCGTGAGTCCCAGGTCCAGGTCGCTCCGCGGCGACGCCGTGACCAGCACCATTCCCGACACCCGCTCTCTGTCGCTGTTCGCCCGCTCCGCCGCGCTCCCCGCCGGCCCGACCGTCGGAGAGCCGACCACGGATGGGAAGCCGTCGACCGACGATGCGCTCCCCGAAACGAACGCCGACACCGCGCCGCCCCCTCCGCCCGCACGCATGGAAGCCAGCCGGCCGCGCACGTCTCGCACTTCGCCCCTGGCTTCACCGGAGAAGCCACGGCCACCGGAGCGCGTGATGATGTTGATCGTGCCCGCCAGACCCCCTTCGCCGTACAGCACGGACCCGGTGCCCGTGGTCACCTTGATGCGCGCGATCTCTTCCGCCGGAATGAACGCCGGGTCGAACTGGCCGTCGTAGGTCGAGTTCAGCGGAATCCCGTTCAGCAGTAACAGAACGTGCCTCGAGCGAAGCCCCCGCAGGTCCACCCGCGGCACACCCTGGCCGCCCGTGCGGATGTTCATCCCCGGCACCAGCACCAGCGCCTCGTCCAGCGTGCGGGCGCCGATCGCCTCAATCTCCTGAGCCGTGATGACGCGCACGGTGGCGGCCGCTTCCGAGACCGGCCGATCCACGCTGGCGACGATCTCCCCCATGTCGTACGCGGGCGGAGCCGGCTCCTGGGCGCTCACGCCGCCTTCCGCGGCGGTCAGCACGGCGAGAAGGGGGGCGACAGCGACAGCAGGCCAACGAGCTCTCACGGGCGGCGCTCCAGGGCGGCAGGATCAGGACAGTCATGAAGAGCAGGCGAGCGCACGCCTGTCAATGCGCCTCGCCGTCCGCGGGACGCGCGCAAGACTGGCGCCTCGTCGCGGCGTCGGCTAGGCTCTCGCCAATGCCCAGTCGAACATCGGGGAGGTGGCCTTGAGCGCGGAACCAGCCGGCGAGAAGGCCCGGCGGGAGATGACGTTTCTGCTGGCCGGGCCGGAACGGCGGGTGCTCGTCGCCATGGCTCGCCGTCTCCCGCCGTGGCTCACTTCGGACCACCTCACGATCATCGGCGTGTTTGGCGCCGTCGGCGTCGCCGCCGGGTACGCCCTGTCCGGGCGCGGCCCCGGCTGGCTCTGGCTCGCCACGGGGATGCTGGTGGTCAACTGGTTCGGCGACAGTCTGGATGGCACCGTCGCCCGGGTCCGCCATTGCGAGCGCCCCAAGTACGGCTACTACATCGACCACGCCGTCGATGCGCTCACCACCGCCCTCATTGCCGGCGGCATCGGCTTCTCCCCGTTCGTCTCGCTCTGGGTCTCACTCCTGGTGGTGATCGTCTATCTGATGCTCTCCATCAACGTCTACCTGGAGTCCGCCGTCTACGGAGTGTTCAACATCTCGTACGGCATCTTCGGACCCACGGAGGGACGCATCGTGCTGGCCGTCGTGAACACCGCGCTCTACTTCGCCGTGCTCAACGGCCTGTCGGCGACCGCGATCCAGCCCGTCGCCGACCCCGTGGTCAGCGCCGGCGTTGGCGTGATGTTCCTCATGCTCGTGGTTCGCTTCGCCCGCAACCTCCGTGTCCTCGGCGCCCGCGAGCCACTCGAGCGATAGGCAGGCGCGCGAGGAGCCGAGCCCCGGCGGTCGCGGCCGGGACCGACCGTCGCGCTGCCGCGACCGGTGGCCGATATTGAGCGGCACCACAGTCGAGCGGAGAGAGCACATGAGCGATGGGAGAATGGGGCAGGCGGGCGACGGCGAAGGCGCAGGGGGCGCCGCCAACAATTCCCGCGAACAGAACCCCAGTGATCTGGGCCGCCGCGCGTTTGTGCGGGCGGCTGCTGGCGCGGCGGCGACACTGACCGGCGCCGGCCTGCTGTCCGCGCCGCTACTGGGCGCCAGCACCAGCCGCGGGCGCCGCGCCGCCGGCCACCGTCCCCCGGCGCTCGCGCCCGAGCCGTGGGGCAGTCTCGTCCCCGTCGCCGAAGACGCCTGGGCAGTGATCTCGACGCCGCTGGCGTCCGGCCCCGAAGCCCGGCGCACGGTGTGCAACGGCGGGCTGGTCGCCGGCAAGGACGCGGTGCTCGCGATCGAGGGGTTCGCCTCGCCCGCCGGCGCCACGTGGCTCGCGGCGGAAGCTGAGCGGCTGGTCGGCCGTCCCCCCACGCATGTCGTGCTGACACATTACCACGCCGATCATACGGGCGGCACCGTGGGCTACGTCCGCGACGGCGCGCCGCCCACGATGCTCGCGACCGAGACCACTCGCCGCCTGACGGCCCGGCACGAGGCCGAGCTGCGCGATGGCGCCAGGGCCGCTCCGCCGGTGCTGCTCCCCGACCACCTGATCCCGGATCAGGGCGATCCCGTCGAGCTCGACCTGGGCGGCCGGCACGTCCGGCTCGTGGGGCGCGCGGGGCACACGCCCAGCGATCTGGTGGTCGAGCTCGGCGACGCCCCCGTGATCTTCACGGGAGACCTGGTCTGGATCGGCATGTTCCCGAACTACGTGGACGCCATCCCCTCCCTGCTCTCCCGCAACGTGCGGGCGTTGCGCGCGCAGAACGCCGAGACCTACGTCTCCGGCCACGGGACGCTGGGCACGCCCGCAGATCTCGACCGCTACATCGCCCTGCTGGACCATGTCGAGACCGCAGCCCGCCGTGCCGTCGACGCCGGCCTCCCCGTAGAACAGGCCGCGGCCGATTATACGATCCCGGCGTCGCTCGGGTCGTGGCACATGTTCTCCCCGCGCTACGCCGAGATGGCGTTCAGGGCCTGGGCCCGGGAGCTGGCGGACTAGGCGCGTAAGCCGCGCCCCGACCCATGCCGCCCGTCCTCACCCGCCCCGTCGCGGCGGCGCCGGCGAGGCTGGCCGCGTCCGGCGCGGTGGCCCGGCCGGCGGCACCGACTGCCGCGGCGGCCGCCCCTCGCAAGCCGGCTTCGCCCGTTCCGGTACCGCGCGCCCCGGCCGCCGCCGCTTCCCGCCTGGTCCTCTTCCCATTCCGCACCCCTCCCGCTGCTACCGCACCATGGTGAGCAGCATCTTGAACCGCTTCTCCGCCCTGACCGCGTGCGGACGATGTGCGGGCAGGATGATCCCCTCGCCCGCCGCCACCTCGAACCAGTCCTCGCCGATCCGGATGTTCGCCTCACCGTCGATCACGTGCAGCAACGCCGCGAACGGGGTGGTGTGCTCGCTGAGCTCCTCACCCTCCGCAAACGCGAACGCCGTTGTGTTGCCACCCTTCTCCGCCACCAGCTTCCGGCTCACCACCGAGCCCTCCTGGTAGGCGATGAGGTCGGCCATCGGCGTCGGCACTTCGAGTACTCCCATCCTGTCCCTCCCATTGGATCTCCGTCGGCCGTGCTCCACGCACGCCCACGGCAGAATACGATGGGCAAATACCAATCCCGCCGCGAGCCTGCCGGTCGAACCGCGGATCGGCCCTGCACCCGATCCCCCCTTCCTGCTAGATTCCCGCCGCCATGATCTCCGTATCGAACCTGTCCAAGTCCTTCGGCGCGCAGACGCTCTTCGAGGGGGCCAGCTTCCAGCTGAACCCCGGGGAGCGGTACGGGCTGGTGGGCGCCAACGGCTCCGGCAAGACCACGCTGCTGCGGATCCTCGCGGGCGACGAGGATCCGTCGTCGGGTTCCGTCGCCATCCCGTCACGCGCGAACCTCGGCGTCCTCCGACAGGACCAGTTCCTGTACGAGGACGAGGAGATCCTGGCCGTGGCCATGCGCGGCAACGCGGAGCTGTGGAGCGCCATCGTGGAGAAGGAGCGGCTGCTCGCCCGCGCGTCCGAGGACTTCGACGCGGGGCGGTACGGCCGGCTCGAGGAGACCATCGAGCGGCACGATGGCTACGCCGCCGAGGCCAGGGCAGCGGAGATCCTGGAGGGTCTCGGCATTCCAGCGGAAGTCCATCGTCGTCCGCTCTCCACGCTCTCGGGCGGTTTCAAGCTGCGCGTGCTCCTCGCCCAGGCGCTGGCGGGAAAGCCGGACGCGCTGCTGCTCGATGAGCCCACCAACCACCTGGACATCGTCTCGATCCGCTGGCTCGAGAAGTTCCTCCGCGATTTCTCCGGGCCCGCGCTGGTGATCTCCCACGACCACCGCTTCCTCGACAATGTGGTCAGCCAGATCCTGGACGTGGACTATCGTACGGTCACGCTCTATCGGGGCAATTACAGCGACTTCATCGAAGCGAAGCGGGACGAGCGGGAGCGGCGGGAGAAGGAGATCGAGTCGAGGGAGAAGGAGATCGCGCACCACCAGCTCTTCGCGGACCGGTTCCGCGCCAAGGCGAGCAAGGCCCGACAGGCCCAGAGCAAGCTGAGGCTCATCGAGAAGAAGGCCGGAGAGCTGGAGCCGCTCGCGCCCTCGTCGCGCCGTTACCCGACATTCCGTTTCCACCCTCGCCGCCCGCCCGGGCGCGAGGTCCTGGAGGCCACGGGGGTCGAGAAGTCGTATGGCGAGAACCGGGTGCTCCACGGTGTCGACCTCCAGGTCCGACGAGGCGACCGGCTGGCCATCATCGGGCCGAACGGCATCGGCAAGTCCACGCTCCTGAAGATCCTGGTGGGCGAGCTCGAGCCGGACGCGGGGGAAGTCGAGTGGGGCTATGCCACGCAGCCGGGCTATTTCGCGCAGGACCACCACGAGCAACTGGGCGAGGAAGCCATCACGGCACAGCAGTGGATCGCGCACCACGCACCGGGGCTCACCACGAGCTATCTGCGCGGCGCCATGGGCATGGTCCTGTTCTCTGGCGACGAGGCGGAGAAGCGTCTGTCGGCGCTCTCCGGCGGCGAGGCCGCCCGCCTCGCCTTCTGCCGCCTGGCCCTCGCCCGCCCCAACGTCCTCGTCCTCGATGAGCCGACCAATCACCTGGACATGGAATCCATCGAGGCGCTCGTGGACGGCCTGCGCGAGTTCGATGGCACCCTGATCCTCGTCTCTCACGACCGCTGGTTCGTGAGCCAGCTCGCCGACCGGATCGTCGAGATCTCCCGCGACGGCATCCGGGACTATCGCGGCACGTACGAGGAGTACGTCCACGCCCTCGGCGATGACCACCTGGACGCCGATGCCGTCCTGGAGCAGGCGCGCTCGGGAAAGCGGAAGGAGAAGGCCGGGAAAGCCGCGGGCGAGAACGGCGCGCGGCAGTCGCCATCGGCCCGCACGTCCAGAGACCGCCGGGGCGACGCCGCGAGCCCCCCGCCGCTGCCGCTGAACCCGTTCAAGCTGAAGCTGCGCCGCGACGAGATCACGGAGCGGATCCACGCCGCGGAGACTCGCCTGGCCGAGATCGAGCGCGCGTTCACCGATCCCGGCCTGTACTCCGCGGATCGAGTCGATGAGGTGCGGGCGCTCGAGGAGGAGCGCGAGGCTGTCGGCTCCCGGGTGGAAGCGCTCATGGTGGAATGGGAGGACGTGGAGAAGCGGCTGGAAGAGTCCGATCAGCCGTAGCCCGGTCCCGGCCGCCGCGTGAACGAAAGCGGGAGCAGCCGGGCCAGCCGGAGCGGCGGGCGGGATGGCCGCCGAAGGTCCGTGGGCTCGGGCCGGGGATCGCCGATCGGGTCCAGGAACCAGATGCCCGTCCCCGCCAGCGGATCGGCGGGCTCACGGTCGTCGAGCCAGACCACGCGCAGCGGCCGCCGGGGATCGGGGCGCAGCGCGCCCAGACCCGCCGCTTCCACCACGCCGGCCACCGCCGCCGCCAGCATCCCCCGCCAGATCTTCCGCTGCTTCACGCTCGCCTCCGGTCCCGGACTTCGCCCGCCCCAAGGAAGCTAACGCCACCCGATCGGGACTACAGCCGGGCAATGGCGACGAAGTGACAGACGCTCCCGCCGAGCACGAAGAGGTGCCAGATCACGTGCGCGTACCGAATCCCATCCAGGTGGTACAGGAGCGTACCGGCCGTGTAGATCACGCCCCCCGCCACCAGCCACGCCAGCGTCGCTGGCGCCAGCTGGTGGATCAGCGGCAGCCCCACCAGCAGCCCCAGCCACGCCATTCCCAGGTACATCACCGTCGAGAAGCGCGGGAAGCGGTCCAGGAAGTTCAGCTTGAAGACGATGCCCGCCGCAGCCATCCCCCACATCGCCACCAGCAGCGTCCAACCCCAGGGCCGCCGCAGCCGCAGCAGCAGGAAGGGCGTGTACGACCCCGCGATCAGCAGGTAGATGGCCGAGTGGTCCAGCACACGGAGCGCCTGCTTCAGACCGCGCGACCGCGCGGCATGATAGAGCGTGGACGCCGTGTAGAGCAGCACCAGCGTGGCCCCGTACACGGTGTACGCCAGCAGCCGCCACCCGTCTCCCCGGCTCACCGCCTCGCCCACCAGGTAGCCGGCGCCCACCGCCGCGATCAGCGCCCCCGCACCGTGCGTGACGCTGTGGAAGAGCTCCTCCCGCTCCGTGTAGAATCCGTCCATTGCGCACCTCTCGGCACCACTCCTCTGCAACGGCGGGGCCAGTCCTGCCCCTTTGGCGTGGAGGGGCGGACAGGCCCGTCCTCGTCCGGGCCGCCACGGCCGAAACCAGGCGCACGCCCGCGCCGTACTGCTCCACGACGGCGGTGCAGCCGTCCCGTACCCCCGTGCCCGGAGCCGTTCATGTCTGCCGCAATGCGCCGTTTCTGCCCCGTATGCCTTTCGCTCCCCATCCTGCTGGCCATTCTCCCGGTCCCTCCGGTGGCCGCGCAGGGGTTGAAGCTCACCGCGGGTGATGTGGGACTCGGCATCGGCCCGGTCCCCCGCGTCGACGGTCTTCGCCTGAACTTCCGCGACGACTACCGCTTCGAGCAGGTCCGGGGCATCAACGCCACGATCTGGGCTCCCCGCGAAGACGTCACCGGCAGGGTCCAGGGGCTTGCGCTCGGGCTCCCGCTGACGGGTGCCGGGGAGATCGAGGGCGTCGCGCTGGGGGCCGGCGTGGCCGCCTTCGAAGCGTTTCATGGCCTGGCGCTCGCGATGATTGGAATGGGAGCAGGGGAGGAGATCCAGGGCGTGGTGCTGAGCGGGATCGGCGCCGGCACCGGTGGCAGCGCGAAAGGGATCCTGGCCGCGGGCGCGGGTGTGGGTGCGGGCGGGGACGTGACCGGGATTCTGGTGGGCGGCATCGGCGCGGGCACCGGGGGTGCGCTCCAGGGGATCGCCGTGGGCGGCGTGGGCGTGGGCGCAGGCGAAAGCGTTACCGGTCTGTTGGTGGGTGGCGTGGGCGCGGGTACCGGCGGAAATCTGGACGGTATCGGCCTGGGCGGCGTCGGCGTGGGCGCGGGCGGAAACGTGCAGGGTATCCTCGCGGGCGGCATTGGCGCCGGTGCGGGGGGCGACGTGCGAGGGCTGGCCGCGGGCGGGATCGGGGTCGGCGCGGGCGGAGACCTGACCGGGCTGGCGCTGGGCGGGGCGGGCGTGGGGGCGGGCGGATCGCTTCGCGGCATCGCGTTTTCGCTCGGCGGCATTGGCGCGGGAGGCGACCTGGTCGGCCTTTCGGTGGCGGGTCTCGGCGTGGGTGCCGGGGGTGAGCTGCGCGGCCTGGCGGTGGCCGGGCTGGCCGTGGGCGCGCCGGAAATCACGGGGCTGGTGATCGCCGGCGTGGGCGCGGGGGGCGAGTCGGTCCGCGGCGTGGTGCTCGCCCCCGCGTACTTCCGGCTCATCGAGGGGGGAGAGCTGCACGGCGCGGTGGTGAGCGCCTACAACGACATTCGCGGTGCGCAGCACGGGCTGGCCATCGGCATCGTGAACATCACGGACGAGCTGCATGGGCTTCAGATCGGGCTCGTGAACATCGCCCGCAACAAGGATCGCTTCCCGTTCCTCCCGCTGGCCAATTATCACCGGTGATGCGCCGACGGCACGGACCTGGCCGGGGTAGTATGTTGGAAACGCCAGTTCAACCGGGCCGGGGGCGCCGTGGAGATACCCGAAGGATTTCCGGACGTCCGCTTCTTCTCGCTGGAGGAGGCGAACCGAACGCTGCCCTACGTGCGCAGCGTGGTGGAAGACATCGTGGAGGAGTACGAGCAGGTGGAGCCCCTGCTCACGTGGCTGAAAGCACTGCCCGCCGAGGCCCGTGAAGGGAAGCGTGCGCGCGACGTGAAGGCGGAGGTGGCCGCCCGGGCGGAGTCGCTGGACGGCCTGGTCCAGGAGCTCCACCGCGTCGGCTGCCAGTTCAAGGGGTTCCGCGAGGGGCTGGTGGACTGGCTCAGCCTGTACGGCGGCCGACCCGTGCTGCTCTGCTGGAAGCTGGGCGAGGCGCAGATCGAACACTGGCACCAGCTCGATGCCGGCTTTCTCGGACGACAGCCGATCCTGGACTCCCAGCGCGACGCCTTTCGCTCCGTCGCCGCGGGTGGCGCCGGGGAGTAGCAGCCCTCCGGTCCGGGCCGATCGTCGGCGGCCGGGGCCATGACCCGCCACGCTCCCCGGCCGTCGCGCAGCGCCCGTCCCGGCCGTAGACTTCCCGCATGGACGCCCTCAGCCTCGCTGCGCGCACCCCGCGCATTGCCGTCGATGACGCCGCCCGCGCCGCCCGCGAGCTGTGGGGCGAGCACGGCGATGTCACGGAGCTGCCGAGCGAGCGCGACCGCAACTTCCTGCTGACGCGCCCGGACGGCGCCCGCCGCGTTCTCAAGGTGTCGCGCCTGCACGAGGATCCGGCATTGCTGGAAGCGCAGAACGCGATGGTGAAGCGCGCGGCCGATCGCGTTCGCGCCTTCAGCTTCCCCGCACCCCTCCCCTCCCTCGCCGGCCGCGAGATCGAGACCGTCGACACGGGCGACGCCCGCCATCTCGCTCGCCTGGTCCGGTGGGTCCCCGGCATCCCGCTGGCGCGGCTACCCGCCCGCCCTCCCGCGCTGCTCCGCGACCTGGGTCGGCTGCTCGGCGCCCTCGATCGGGCGCTGACCGGGATCGACCTCCCCGCGCTGCACCGGGACTTCTACTGGGACGTACGCAGCGGGAAGCACCTGCTCGAGCGCCACGTGTCGGCGCTCCCCGAGGATCGCCGCGGCCCCGTCCAGCGCCGCGTGGCCCTGGCCGACCGCGTCCTCGCCGCTCGCGAGCCTCGCCTGCGCCGCGGCCTGATCCACGGGGATGGCAACGACTGGAACATCCTTGCCGAGGATGGCCACCCCCACCGCGTGACCGGGCTCCTGGACTTCGGCGACGCCGTCCACTCCTGGCTGGCGGCGGAGCCCGCCGTGGCCGCCGCGTACGCCATGATGGGCCAGGACGACCCGGTCGCCGCCGCGGCCGCCGTGGTGGCCGGCTACCAGGCCGCCCACCCGCTCGACCGCGCGGAGCTGGAGGCGGTGTGGGCCCTGGCGGGGCTCCGGCTGGCCATGTCGGTGACGATTGCAGCCATCCAGCGGGAGCAGCGACCGGGCGACGCGTACCTGTCCGTGAGCGAGTCTGCGGCGTGGACGCTGCTGCGGGCCATGGATGACATCGACCCCGAAGATGCGACGGAGCGGATCGTGGAGAGCGCAGGCCAGCTGACCACCCCCGAGATCATGGAGCGCCGGAGCCGGCACATCGGGCCGTCGCTGAGCGTCTCCTACCGACGGCCGCTGCACATCGTACGCGGCTGGATGCAGCACCTCTACGACAATGGGGGCGGCGAATACCTCGACTGCGTCAACAACGTGGCCCACGTCGGTCACTGCCACCCTCGCGTGGTGGACGCACTCTCCACCCAGGCCGCGATCCTGAACACGAACACCCGCTACCTCCATCCCGCGCTCGTCCGCTATCGCCGAGCGGCTCACGGCCACACTTCCGGATCCACTCTCCGTCTGCTTCCTCGTCAATTCCGGCAGTGAGGCGAACGAGCTGGCGTTGCGTCTCTCCCGCGCGTACACCGGGCGCCGCGACGCCGTGGTCCTCGACTCCGCGTACCACGGCAACACCAACGCCGCCATCGACCTCAGCCCCTACAAGTTCAATGGCCCGGGCGGGGCGGGCGCGCCCGCCTGGGTCCACGTCGCACCGCTCCCCGACCCCTACCGCGGCCGATTCCGGGCGCCCGAGCGGGAGCTGGGGCAGCGCTACGCCGCCGACCTCGCCGCAGCCGTGGACCGCGCCCGCGAGAACGGGGGCGTCGCCGCGTTCTTCGCCGAATCACTGGCCAGCTGCGGCGGACAGGTCGAGTTCCCGCCCGGCTTCCTCTCCGCCGCTTACGCCGCAGTCCGTGACGCGGGCGGCGTGTGCGTCGCCGATGAGGTCCAGGTGGGGTTCGGCCGCGTCGGCAGCCACTTCTGGGGCTTTCAGACCCAGGGCGACGATGTGATCCCGGACATCGTCACGCTCGGCAAGCCCATCGGCAACGGACACCCCCTCGGCGCCATCGTGACCACGCCGGCCATTGCCGACGCTTTCGCGAATGGGATGGAGTACTTCAACACGTTCGGCGGCAATCCCGTCAGCTGCGCCGTCGGACTGGCCGTCCTGGACGTCATCCGCGACGAGGGACTCCAGCAGCACGCACGCGACGTCGGAGACCGCCTCCTCGCCGGGCTCCGCCAGCTCGCGGCCGGATTCCCCGCCATTGGCCATGTCCGGGGACGCGGGCTCTTCCTCGGCATCGAGCTCGTCGTCGATCCCGTCAGCCGCGAGCCCGCCACACGCCTCGCCGGCGACGTCGTGGAGTCCATGCGCGACCGCCATCTCCTCCTCAGCACCGATGGGCCGGACGCCAACGTGATCAAGATCAAGCCCCCACTCCCCTTCTCCGAGGCAGACGCCGACCGCCTCACCACCGAGCTCGCCGACGTGCTCCGCTCGCTCACCGCGTCGTAGCGCCCGCTGCGCCGGGTGACCGGCGAACGCTGACGCCGCGGCATCGGCTGACGGGCGGGCTCGTGCGCCGAGCCCCCGCCCCCGCCCACGGTTGCGGTGCGCGGCCGGAATGTGGACATTCAGGGCTTCATATGCTCACTCCCCCCACGCGCCAGCGATGGCACGCCCTTGCTCGCGCCATACGCGCGCACTTCGGTGCCGCGGAGCAGTCCGCGCTCCGGGTGGCCGGCCTGTTCGCCCTTTTCGGAGTGCTCTGGATCCTTCTCTCCGACCGGGTCGTGGAGACGGTGGTGATCCCGGGCTACGACCCCGCCACACTGCAGACGGTGAAAGGGCTCGTGTTCGTGCTGCTGTCCGCCGGGCTTGTGTTCTTGGTGGCGAGGCGCGGGTATGCGCGGATCAGGGCGAGCGAGCTGGCCGAGCACCGCGAAACGGAAGAGCGATTCCGCCGCATGGTGGAGCGGAGCGAAGAGGTGTTCTTCTATGAGCAGGACGCGGAAGGGCGGTTCAGGTACATCTCGCCATCCGTATCGGGCGTGCTCGGGTATGATCCGGCCGCACTCCTCGGCAGCTCGTTCGACGGCCTGCTGTCGGACGAGGACGAAGGCAGTGCGGAGCTGAGGCGGCGGGGGCTGCAGGGCGGCGACCGGCTTCCGAGCTACCGGCTTGCCGTTTCTCACACCACAGGGCGTACGGTGGTGCTCGAGATCGTGGAGCGCCCCGTTTACGGATCGCCCGACCCGGCCGCGGCCCCCGGCCCGGTCGCGCTCCAGGGCCTCGCGCGGGACGTCACGGAGCGGCACGACACGCTGATGAAGCTGCGCCGCCGCCTGGAGGTGGAGGCCGGCCTCGCCAGGATCTCCTCCCTGCTGGCGGCGGGCGTCCGCGATGCCCCCGACCGTGTCACGGCGGAGCTGGGACGGCTGCTCGGGACGGACGCGGCCGCCCTCTTCCTGATGGAGCGGGAGCAACCGAAAGTCGAGCACGCCTTCGAGTGGCGGGCGGCCGGGATGACGATCCCCGACGGCGCGTCGCCAGCGCCCCTGCTCCCGGGAGGGTGGCTGGTGGATCGCCTCGGGCGTGGCGACGAGCTTCGGATCGAGGATGCGGACGCGCTGCCCGAAAGCGCCCGTGCGGACCGGGAGTTCCTGAAGCGCCGGGGCTTCCGAAGCGTCTTCGCCCTGCCGCTGGCGGGGAAGGACCTCTCGCTGGCGTTCATCGCGCTCTACGCGCGGGAGCCACGCGCCTGGGCCGCCGACGACCTTCAGACGCTGCGGGTGGCAGGCCGGATGGTGACGACCGAGCTCGAGCGACGCAGGGCCGAGGAGCTTCTGCGCCTGCTGTCGCGTGCCGTGGACCAGAGCCCGGCTTCGATCATCATCACGGACATGGCCGGGGACATCGTATACGTGAACCCGAAGTTCACGGCCGTGAGCGGCTACGCGCCGGATGAAGTGATCGGCAGGAATCCCCGGCTGCTGCAGTCTGGCAAGCACGACGTGACGTTCTACCGGGGCCTCTGGGAAACGATCATGGCAGGCCGCGAGTGGCGGGGCGAGATCCAGAACCGCCGCAAGGACGGCGACATCTTCTGGGAGGTGGCGGCGATCTCCGGGGTGCTGGCTCCGTCCGGTGAGGTCACCCACTTCGTCGCCGTGAAGGAGGATGTGACGGAGAACCGGCTCCTGCAGAAGAAGTTCGAGCAGGCGCAGAAAATGGACGCGGTCGGGCGTCTGGCTGGCGGCCTGGCCCACGACTTCAACAACGTGCTCACGGCCATCCACGGCCACGCCCGCCTCGTGCTCGATCAGCTGGACGCGTCGCAGCCGCAGCGGGATGACATCGAGGAGATCGTCATGGCGGCCGACCGCGCCGCCGGCGTGATCCGCCAGCTGCTCCATTTCAGCCGCCGGGGCGGGACCAGCCCGGAAGTGGTGGACCTGAACGATGTCGTGGGTGGTCTGAAACGCATGCTGCGGGGACTGCTCAGCGAGGAAGTCCGCCTGGAGGTCGAGCTGTGCACGCACCCCTGCCTGGTGCGGGCCGACCGGGGCCAGATGGAGCAGATCCTCATCAACCTGGCCATCAATGCGCGCGACGCCATGCCCGGCGGCGGCGCGCTTCGGATCGGCCTGACCCGAACCGACCGCGCAGAGGCCAGCGAGCCGGTGGAAGCGGCAGGATTCGGCCGGTCGGACGAGGCTGCATCGGCGGAATCCTTCGTGCGGATCACGGTGACGGACACGGGTACGGGGATGAGCCCCGATGTCCAGCAGCACGTGTTCGAGCCGTTCTTCACGACCAAGGAAACGGGTAAGGGCACCGGCCTCGGGCTCGCCACGGTTTACGGCATGGTGCAGGAGAACGGGGGCTGGATCAGCTTCCGCAGCGAGGAGGAGCGCGGCACGACGTTCACGCTCCATTTCCCCGCCCTCGAAGCTGACATGGCGCCCGGCGCTCCCCTGGCGGAGCCGGCGAGCGGGAACGGGGTGCCACGACCGGGGAATGAGGTGGTGCTCGTGGTGGAGGACGAGGCGTCGGTTCGCTCCGTGGTCCGGCGCGTGCTGAGTCGCCTCGGCTACACGGTCCTGGAAGCTTCGGACGGGGCCGACGCGGAGACGCGGGCCGCCGAGTACGGCGGCGCCATCCACCTCCTGCTCACGGACACCGTGATGCCCGGCATGCGTGGCCCCGAGGTGGCGCGCCGCCTCCGCGCGCGACGGCCCGAGATCCGGGTGCTGCTCATGAGCGGCTACACGTTCGACGAGGCGGACCCCCGGGCGTTGCTCGAGGACGCGGACTTCATCGGGAAGCCGTTCACCCCCGAGTCGCTCGCGGCCGCCGTCCGGAATGCGCTGGACCGGCTCCCCACCGGCGGTCCGGAGAGCCATTCAGCCTGAACGGCGCGATCAGGGGCCCGGGCGGGGCAGCCGGCCCGAGCGCTGCGCGGTCCGGGCCTCCTCGATGGCGCGGCGGACTTCACGCGGCCCGAGGTCCAGCGCCTCGCCCGCCCGATCGAGCAGCCTGCTCTCCTGCGGGTGGAGGTCGCCATCCGCGGTGCAGACGAGGTACGCGGCCGATACCAGGCTACGCCGCATGCGCATGGGGACCAGGAGGGCGAGCCGCGCCAGTCGCGGTATCGGCTCACCCCACTCGGCGCGAGCATGCGTCAGGAGCTCAGCGACTTCCATGTCGCCCAGCGGCTTCCCCGTGTACCAGCGGAGCACGGACCCGGCCACCTCCCGCTCCGATTCCCGTACGGCCGCGTCGGACAGCATGACGGCCGCCATCACGGAAACGAGAGCCACTTCGTCCTCGGCCAGAACGGGGGCGATGCGCCGGGAGTCGGCGGCGGCGAAGGCGTGGCCACATTCGTCGCACGCATTGAAGAGCGCGGGTCGTCCGAAGCGGAACAGCGGTCGCCCGAGCGCGGTGAGGTGACGCTGGAGTATGACCCGCGAGCAGCCGCGCGGCGCCCCGCAGCGTGGACAGTCGAAGCTGCTCGCCGCCTTTTCTTCCCGGCGCCAGACCGTGCCCACCAGATCGCCGCCCCCTGAGCGCTCCATCCGACAAAGGTGCTCGGTGGCGCTGTGAGAGTCCAGGGGCTGGGCGTGCGGAACCCTCCGGCGTGCACTAGAGTACGAACCCCGTGCCGCGGCCCCGGTCGCGGAGCGATGTCGTACGCGCCGGACGCCGGCGCGCCCAGCTCCCGAGGATGCATTACATGTCGCGAACCAGATTGCTGTCGATCCCATTGGTGCTGCTGGCGGGGGCGTGTGCCCACGCCGCTCCGCCCACGACCCCCCCACAGGCCCCTGTCGCCTCGCACACGCCCTCTGCCGAGGCGGCGCGGGAAAACCCGTTCTTCGAACCGAGCCCGCTGCCGTTCCAGGCTCCGCCTTTCGACCGTATCCGCGACACCGACTACATGCCGGCGCTGGAGCGGGGAATGGCGCAGCACCTGGCGGAGGTGGAAGCGATCGCGGCCCAGGCTGACGCGCCGACGTTCGACAATACGATCGTGGCACTCGAGCGCTCGGGCGCCCTGCTGAATCGCGTGTCGAAAGTGTTCTTCTCCATCACCTCGGCGAACACCGATGACACGCTCCAGGCCGTGCTGACCGAAGTCGCGCCCAGGTTGGCCGCCCACAGCGACGCCATCTACCTGAACGCGAAGCTGTTCGACCGCATCCGCACGCTCCACGACCAGCGGGATTCCATCGGGCTGAATGCCGAGCAGAAGCGCGTGGTCGACGAGTATTACAGCGACTTCGTCCGCTCGGGCGCGCTCCTGACGGAGATGCAGAAGGACACGCTGCGCGCGCTCAACCAGGAAGAGTCGACGCTGTCCACGGAGTTCCAGAACCGCCTCCTCGCCGGCACCAAGGCCGCGGCGCTGGTGGTCCGCGACAGGGAGATGCTCGCCGGCCTGAGCGATGCCGAGATCGCGGCAGCCGCCAGCGCGGCCGAGCAGCGGGGTCTGGATGGGGCCTGGGTCCTGCCGCTGCAGAACACCACCCAGCAGCCCGCCCAGGCGTCCCTCACGGATCGGTCCGTGCGGCAGCAGCTGTTCGAGGCGTCGACCCGGCGGGCGGAGCACGGTGACGCAAACGACACGCGCTCGCTCATCCAGCGGCTGGCGCAGGAGCGGGCGTTGCGCGCGAAGCTCCTCGGCTACCCGGACTACGCCGCGTACGCGCTCGAGCCGCAGATGGCGGGGACGCCGGAGGCGGCCATCGGGCTGATGAAGCGGCTGGTCCCCGCGGCCACGGCGAAGGCGAGGGCCGAAGCGGCGGACATGCAGGCGCTCATCGATCAGCAGGGTGGCGATTTCCAGCTCCAGCCGTGGGACTGGCAGTACTACTCGGAGCAGGTCCGGAAGGCGAAGTACGACCTGGATGAGTCCCAGATCAAGCCGTACTTCGAGCTGAACCGAGTCCTGGAGGATGGCGTCTTCTACGCCGCCAACAAGCTCTACGGCATCACGTTCCAGGAGCGGCACGACATTCCGGTCTACGCCCCCGACGTCCGGGTCTTCCAGGTCAATGACGCCGACGGCTCGCCGCTCGCGCTCTTCTATTGCGACTACTTCAAGCGCGACAACAAGAGTGGCGGGGCGTGGATGGACACGTTCGTGGACCAGTCGGGACTGATGGGAACGAAGCCGGTGGTCTTCAACGTGGCGAATTTCGCCAGGCCCGCGGCGGGACAGCCGGCGCTGCTGAGCTACGACGACGTGACCACAATGTTTCACGAATTCGGTCACGCGCTCCACGGAATGTTCTCGAACGTGACCTATCCGAAGCTGTCCGGGACCAGCGTCCCCCGCGACTTCGTGGAGTTCCCGTCCCAGTTCAACGAGAAATGGGCCATGGACCCGGACGTGTTTGCGCACTACGCGCGGCACTACCGGACGGGCGAGCCCATGCCGCAGGCGCTGGTGGCCAAGATCAAGAAGGCGGGCACGTTCAATCAGGGCTTCGCCACCACGGAGTACCTGGCGGCTGCGCTCCTCGACATGGCGTGGCACACGCTGCCGGCGGATGCTCCCCGACAGGATGTGGACGCCTTCGAAGCGAAGGCGCTGGCCGACGCCGGGTTCGACGTGCCCCAGGTGCCGCCACGCTACCGGACGACGTACTTCGCCCACATCTGGGAGGGCGGTTACGCGGCCGGTTATTACGCGTACATCTGGGCCGAGGTGCTGGACCACGACGCATTCGCCTGGTTCCAGGAGCACGGTGGCATGACCCGCGCCAACGGGCAGCGCTACCGTGACATGGTCCTTTCGAAGGGCGGAACGGAAGAGGCGGGAGCCATGTACCGGGCGTTCCGGGGACGGGACCCGAGCATCGAGCCGCTGCTCGAGGCACGCGGTCTGGAAGCGAACACCGCTTCGGCCGGAGTGCACTGACGCGCGGGCCGGGGCCACCGCTCTGGACGTTGCCCACGAGGTTCGCGTAGAAGGCACTTACGCGCGCGCCGGGGCCCCGGTTGCAACCGGGGCCCCGGCTTTCGTTCTCGTCCGCGCGCTCTGTTTGCGGGAGTTGTTGGTGGCCGCCTCGCCCCGCCCGCCCCCCCGCTACTTCCCCCCCAGCCGCTCCGCCAGCCAGTCCGCCATCGTGCCAAGCATCTCTCGGCTCACGTGCCGGTTGATCAGCGTGGCGTAGCCGGCCGGATCACCGCTCGGATCCGGCAGCATCAGGTGGTTCAGTCCGGGGAACACCCGCACCGTCACATCATCGTTCCCGCCCGCCCGGAACGCCGCCGCCAGCGTGTCCGCCTGCTCTGGCGTGATCTGCCGGTCCGTTCCGCCCTGGAGAATGAGCACCGGCACGTCGCTCACCTCGCGCGCGGTGCGGAGCGGGTCGTAATCCAGGAAGAATGCGAGCCATGGCTGCCTCGCGGCCGCTTCCTCCAGCTGTTGCTCCGCGGCTGCCATGACGGAGTCCCGCTCGGCGGGAGCGATGGCCCCGTTGTGCTCGATCGACCAGTGCTGCTGGTATCGGATGATCTCCCGGCCCGTCTGCGCCGGGCCCGCGATCAGGACCAGCGCCGCCAGCCCGGTGTCGCTGGCCGCGACCATCGGACCGATCAGGGCGCCTTCACTGTGCCCGACGAGCCCCAACCGGTGGGCATCGATCCCTGGCTGGTCGCCCAGCCAGCGGACGGCGGCGGCGATGTCGCCGGCGAAATCGACGCTGGTGGCCGCGGCGGCATCGCCGCCTGACGCGCCGTAGCCGCGGTCATCGAGGCGGAGCACGGCGATACCCCGCCGCGAGAGCGTGTCCGCGATATCCCGGAACGGGCGGTACCCGGGGATGAGGGGAATCGCCTCGTCGCGATCCTGGGATCCCGAGCCGGTGATGAGCACCACGGCCGGGGACGGCCCCTGCCGCTCCGGCCGCGTCAGCGTCCCCGCCAGCTCGAACCCGCCGGGCGTGGGCACGCGCACGTCCTCGGCGGAGTAGGGCGCCCCGGCCGGCGAGGAGTAGTCGGGCGGCGCCACGGTGATGGGGCCCACGTGCGAGCCCTCGACGCGCGTGATCGTCAGGTTCTGCGATGGCACCCGGCCGCCGAGGATGCGCCCCTCGGGAGAGACGGCCACGCGGATGGCCGTGGTCCCGAGAGTCAGCGTGGCGGAGTCGGCCCCGCGCCATGCCACCGTCGCCGGGGCCGTCTGGCCGCCCTGCACCATGAAGAGCGGCACCTGGACCGTGTCGCCGCCCAGAGCTCGGGCGCGGCGCACCGCCTGTTCCATCAGGGCGAAAGAAGGGTTCAGGAACGGAATGGCACCCGGGCGGGTGCCCAGACGCTGTGTCGGCGCGTCGGCGGGGACGGAGAACGTGACCACCGCCGTGTCGCCCTGCATCGCGATGCGGGCGGCTTGGCCCGGAGCGGAGTCGGGCGACGCGCCAGGCCGCCACGCCCGCAGCGCCAGCGTCGCGATCGTGGCACCGGGCCCTTCATCCGCCTGGAGGATCAGCCGGCCGAAGGCACGCCCGGTCAGCTCGCTTTCCAGGCGCCGGGCCCCCCGCGTCACGTTCTCCACCGCGAACGTGTCGCTCCCCAGCTGGAGCACGAATGCCGACCGCTCCTCCGCCTGCGCCGCCGCGTGCGTGGCCGTCCACGCCAGCAGCGCCATTGCCCCTGTCGCCATTCGCCTCATCGCGGCTCCTCACGTTCGGAATTCAGACGACGCCCCCCGGGCACTGGCGGCGTTTCTACGCCCCCGGTCGCGGCCGACGCACGCCCGTTCTCATTCGAGGCGCCCCGGCGGCGGAGATCGGCGCATGTTCCCGGCGATCCCGATGATGGCGAGACCTGCCACCACGATCACGCCGATGGTGATCCAGACATTGGGCACGCCCACCATGGCGGCGGCCCAGGCGAGCCCGCCGATCAGGACGATGAAGCCTATGACATAAAGCGCTGTAGCCATTTGGAATCCCTCCTTTCCCCCGGGCAGGGGCAAGGAGGGTGCCACATGGGGGTGCGCTCGCCTACACGGCCGCCAGCGCCTGCTCCAGGTCCGCGATCAGGTCCGCCGCGTCCTCGATCCCCACCGCGTAGCGCACCAGCCCGTCCGTGAAGCCGGCCGCGGCGCGGGCATCCGGCGACATGGAAGCGTGCGTCATGGAAGCCGGGTGCTCGATGAGCGTTTCCACGCCGCCGAGGGAAACGGCCAGCGTCGCCAGTTCCACATGATCCATCAACCGCCGGCCGGCATCGAGCCCACCCTTCACTTCGAACGCGATCATGGACCCGAAGCCGCTCATCTGGCGCTTCGCCAGCTCGTGCTGCGGGTGAGAGGGAAGGCCGATGTAGCGCACCCACTCGACTTTGGGATGCGCTTCCAGCCAGCGCGCGATCTCCATTGCCCCCTGCTGTGCCCGCTCGACGCGGATCCCCAACGTCTTCAGCCCACGCAGCACCAGGAACGCCTGGTGGGGGTCCATGTTCCCGCCCAGGCTCGTCATGACTTCACGCAGCCTGGCCAGGATATCCTTCTCCCTGGCCACCAGGATCCCGCCCACGACATCGGCGTGGCCATTGATGAACTTGGTCACGGAATGGAGCGCGATGTCCGCGCCGAGCGCGAGCGGCTGCTGCAGGTACGGGCTGGCAAACGTGTTGTCCACGGCCAGAAGCGCGCCGTGCTCGTGCGCGATCTCCGCCGCGCCGGCGATGTCGGTCACGTGCATGGCCGGATTCGAGGGAGACTCCACGTACACCAGCCGGGTTTCCGGGCGCATCGCCGCGCGCAGGTTCTCCAGCTCCGACGTGTCCACGTAGGAGGCGACCACGCCAAAGCGGGAGAAATGCTTGTCCACGACAACCCGGCTCGGGCCGTACACCGAGGCCGTGCTCACCAGGTGCGCGCCCTGGCCCAGCAGCGCCATGTAGACCGTGCTGACGGCCGCCATGCCGGACGCCGTGGCGATCCCGCCAACGCCGCCCTCCAGCTCGGCGACGCTCTCTTCCAGCGCCCGGGTTGTGGGATTGCCCAGGCGCGTGTAGATGAAGCCGTCCTCTTCACCCGCGAACAGCGCAGCACCGTGGACGGCGTCCCGGAAGGCGAAGGTGGAGCTCTGATAGATGGGGACGTTCACCGCGCCCGTGGCGTCCGGGTGGTACGTCCCATGGACCAGCTTGCTGTTGATGCCGAGTTCCCGCGTGCTCATCGAGCCGACCTCCCCCATGGTTGCAGGCGGCCGCACCCCGGTTCGGGATGCCGCCGCGTTCGCGCCTGGCCGGGGGCTTCGGTCGGCCGTGCTCGCGGGCGGAAGATGGCGCGTGCTTCAGGGCATGGCAACGCCCGGTGAGCGGAGCGAGTAGGGGACGGGCGACGCCCTCGGAGTGCGGCTTCGGCCGGGCTGCTCGCTCCCGTTCGCCTCCTCAGCGCACACGGGCGCTTCTGAGGATCGACTCCGCCGTCTTGTCCCCGATCCCCGGGATGTGGGTGATGTCATGCTCGCTGTGGAATTCGCCGCCCAGCTCCTGGTCCCGGTAGCGCACGATCTTCTCTGCCGTGGCGGGGCCGATCCCGAACACGCTGTCCAGCTCCTCGGCCGTCGCCGTGTTCAGGTTCACCCGCTTCGTCTCACCATCGCCTCGGTCCGACCGGCGGCCGCCCGACGCGCGGCCTGACGCCCGCGGCGCGCTCCGACGGGTTTCGCCGTCCACCCACCGGGCGCTGTCATTCTCCTCGGCGGTCTCCCGGCTGATCAGCTTGTTGAAGTTGCTCGGACCGCCGGCGGCGAGGGTCTCCTGGTACAGCAGCACCAGGTTCTTCTCGTCGAACTTGTCGAACCACTCATCCCACGAGATCGCCTCGAGCGATCTTTCGCCGGAGTAGTCCGGGAAGTCCAGTCGGATCAGCCCCGGGTCATCCTCAGTATGCGTCGAGCGGACGGTGGAAGGGGTCCCATCCCGTTCTTCCACCCACTTCCGGATCCGCTCGTGATCGGTGGTCATGTATCGTTCGCCCGCCATGGTGCTCCTCCTGCTGCGCACGGTAGTCCGGGCGCGGACCATATCTCCGCAACCCGTTGTGATCACGTGAGATAGGTGCAAACAGCTTGCCAGCATCGCTGCGTCGAGACGGGTCTGGGACGGGCCTTCCACCGTCCGCCCGACGCCCGGTCACGGCCGCCCGCAATGCCGAGCGCCGCGCCCTCTCCTGCCCCTCGGTTGTCCCCTCTCCTGTGACGCGGTAGCATGTCCGGACCGGCCGGAGTCGCACCATCCCGTTCCACCATCTCCAATGCAGGAGCCAGCATGCGGCCACTGACGCGCGTACCCCGGGGCGCGGCGCTCGCGCTTCTTCTCGCACTTCCCCTCCTTGCCGCCGGCCCGACGGCCGCGGCTGCGCAGCGGCGTGGCGATCGCGGCGGACCGCAGGTGAGCCAGCCGGCCCAGCTCCATTTCGATTACCTGGGGCCGGAGAGCGCCGGGCGGATCGCGGCGGTCGCTGGAGTGCCGGGGCGGCCGTCCACGTTCTACCTGGGGGCGGCTTCTGGCGGGGTCTGGAAGACAGTGGACGGCGGCGAGACCTTCGAGCCGGTGTTCGACGACCAGCCGGTGCAGGCCATCGGCGCGCTGGCCGTGGCGCCGAGCGACCCGGCCGTGGTGTGGGCCGGGACGGGTGAGGCGTGGGCGATCCGCGACGCGGACATCATGGGCGATGGCGTCTATCGCTCGACGGACGCGGGCAGGACGTGGCGACACATGGGGCTGGAGGCCACCGGGCGGATCGGCCGCATCGTGATCCATCCCGCGGATCCCCGAACGGTGTACGTGTGCGCGCTGGGGCGCGCCACGGGACCGCAGCAGGAGCGCGGCGTCTTCCGCACCACCGATGGCGGCGAGCACTGGAGCCGCGTCCTGTTCGTGGACGAGAACACCGGCTGCTCGGGGCTGGCCATGGACCCGACGCGCCCTGACGTCCTGTTCGCGGGCACCTGGGACGTTGTCATGCACACGTGGGTCATGCACAGTGGCGGTCCCGGGAGCGGCCTCTACACGACGCGGGATGGTGGCGACCACTGGACCCGTATCGAGGATCCCGGGCTCCCGCAGCCGCCGGTGGGCAAGGTCGACGTCGCCGTCGCACCCTCGCGGCCCGACCGGGTCTACGCGCTGATCCAGACGGGGTCGCAGGGGTCGCTCTGGCGCTCGGATGACAGCGGACAGCGCTGGAAAGTGGTCAGCTGGGACCGCACGCTCATCGGCCGCGGCGGCTACTACATCCGGCTCGGCGTCAATCCGGTGGACGCGGACGAAGTGGTGGTGATGAACAGCAGCTCCCACCGCTCCACCGATGGCGGCCTGACCTTCCCCGACGAGGCGGGCGGGTGCGGCGACTGTCACGACATCTGGTGGGACATGCTCGACGCGGACCACTGGATCGTCACCGGCGATGGTGGCGCCGGCGTGACCCGGGACCACGGCCGGAGCTTCCAGCCGATCCGCCTTCCCATCGGCCAGATGTACCACGTGGCCGTGGACGGCCGCACGCCCTACTGGGTGTACAGCAACCGCCAGGACAACGGTTCCATGCGCGGGCCCAGCAACACCCCCGTCGCCGTCGACAACGTCCCCTCCTACGCGCCGCCGGACGCCAATCCCACACGCCGGAGCTCCGGCGAGGGAGGCGAGAACACGTGGGGCTACGGAGGTCCACCGCCTGCACGCTGGGAAGGCCCGCTCGGCGGGTGCGAGTCCGGCTTCACCATCCCGGACCCCACGAACCCGGACGTCGTCTGGGCCACCTGTTACGCGAACACGGTCACCCGCTACGACGCCGACCTCGGGCTCGCCCGCGGTGTCAGCCCCGGGATGCACACGCTCGATTCGCCCCCGGACGCGCTGAAGTACCGCTGCCACTGGACGCCGCCCCTCGCCATCGACCCGTTCGACCCGGAAACGGTCTACTACGGCTGTCAGGTGATCTTCCGCACGCGCAGCCGGGGGCAGAGCTGGGACGTGATCAGCCCGGACCTCTCCACCCAGGACCGGTCGCGCATCGCGTTCTCCGGCGGGATCCCGGGCGAGGAGCCGGCGCACGCCACGGGCGACAATCTCGGGCAGTACTACGGCGAGGTGGTGTTCGCCATCGCGCCCTCGCCGCTGGAGCGAGGCCTGATCTGGGCGGGCACCAACGACGGGCTGATGTGGATCACCCGCAACGGCGGGAAGACGTGGGCGAACCTGAACGCGAACGTGCGTGGACTGCCGGAGTGGGGCACGATCCGCCGGATCGAGCCGTCGCACTTCCACGCGGGCACCGCGTACGTGACGGTGGACTACCACCTCATGGACGACCGCGACCCGTACGTCTACAGGACCGCCGATTACGGGAGAACGTGGACGAAGATCAGCGACGAGCTCCCCCACGGTCATCCCCTCGACTATGTCATGGCGGTGGCGGAGAACCCGAACCGGGAGGGTATGCTCTTCGCCGGCACCGGCCACGGCTTCTACTACTCCATGGACGACGGCGCGAAGTGGACGCGGCTCCAGGGCGGGCTGCCGGCCGCGCCCGTGAGCTGGATCGCGGTCGCGCCGCGCTCCCACGACGTCGTCGTGTCGACGTACGGTCGTGGGCTCTGGGTGCTGCGCGACATCACGCGGCTGGAGCAGGACGACGAGGTCCCAGCCGGCGCCGACGCCTACCTTTATCGGCCCCGCCCCGCCGTCCGCCACCCCCGCAGCGGCCGCGCCGAGATCCTGTACCGTGTGGCGCAGATGCCGGACACCACGGCCACGTTCGAGATCCTGGACGGGAGCGGCGCGGTCATCCGCACCATGGAAGCGGCGCCCCGGGCGGGACTGAACTCGGTGACGTGGGACCTGCGCTACAACGGCCCGAAGCAGCCGGAGCTGCGCACGCTCGCCCCGCTCAACCCGCACATCTGGGAGGGGGCGCGCTTCAAGGGGAAGGAGATTCGCCCGATCATCCATTGGGGGACCGAGGCCGCCCAGCGGCAGGGGCCGATCGCCGCGCCCGGCCGCTACGCCGTGCGGGTCACGCTGGCCGGGCACACGCTCACGCAGCCGGTGGAAGTGGTGAAGGACCCGTCGATTCCGGCGAGCGACGCCGAGCTGGCCGCCTCCACGGCCGCGCAGCTCCGGGTCCGGGCCGGCATCGATTCCGTCGTCGCCATGACGAACCGCCTCGAGGTCATGCGCAAGCAGATCGAGGATCTCTCGCGCGAGCACGCGGGCGAGCCGACGCTGGCCGAGCCGCTGGCCGCGCTCGACAGCGCCATGATGGACATGGAGCTCCGCTTCCTCACCCGCGAGGAGCTGAACTCCGACGACAAGTGGTACGTGGAGCAGAACCGGCTCTACCTCCAGTACGTCTGGCTGTCCGCGGACCTGGGCTCCGGCGGCGGGGACGTGCAGGGCGGCGCCGACCACAGGCCCACGGTCGCGCAGATGGCGTGGCTCCGCTCGCTGGAGGAGGAGCTCGCGTCCGCCACAAAGGCTTACCACGCGCTGATGGAAACCACAGTGGCCGCGTTCAACGCCCGCATGGCCGGGAAGCTGCCGGCGATCACGCCGGAGCTCCCGGAGCACCATGCCTCGGAGGAGGACGGCCCCGGGAGCTGATCTGCCGCGCAGCACCGGGAGATCCCCGGGGGGCGGTCAGACCTACCGGCCCACCGCCATCCCCGGGATCGCCAGCGTGAGGAGCGCGGCGGCGGCCAGGGAGCTGGTCCGCATCCGGCGCCCGAGCCGCAGCTGAAATCGCCCGAGTGCCAGCCGTACAGCCAGATCCCGCTCACGAGCGTGGCGCCCGACGCGACCCCGATCCACACGTGGATCTTCCAGACGTTGATCAGATGGGCCATGACCCGGCCCCCACCGGGACCCGCGCTCGCCACGCTCGGACCGACGAAGAAGGTCATCATCAGGGAGGAGCCATACCAGAACGCGCCGCCCACGACGTGCAGCACGCGAAGTAGATGGAGGAGCCCCGGGTTCATGGGGCCCTCCGGGAGAAGCGGACGAGCATTGCCTCACCTCACCGTGCGGTAGGGAACGGAGAGCGGGGTTTCCTGTACACCACCGCCACCCCCCGCCTATCTTGATCGAAACCCGTCAAAAGCCATCCCCCGCAGCCGGAGCAGATCCCGGAATGAGCCGCACCCCCCAAGCTGTTCTCGCCCTGTACATGACCGCAGTGCTCGCCGCAGGATGCGACGGAGGACCGACCGAAACCGCGCTTCCCCTTCGCGCCGAAGCACCTTCCCACGATCTCGCGCCTTCCAGCGGCGTCCGGTTCACGGAGCTGCACTACGACAACGCTGGCACCGACACCGGTGAGGCCATCGAGATCACCGGACCGGCGGGAACCGACCTGACCGGCTGGAGCGTGGTCCTGTACAACGGGTCCACCAGCGAGGCATACGACACCCGGGGTCTGTCCGGGTCGCTTCCCGCGACATGTGGCTCCGAGGGCGTCTTGGTGCTCGACTACCCGTCCAACGGCATCCAGAACGGCAGTCCGGACGGGCTGGCGCTCGTGGACGCCACGGGCACAGTCGTCGAATTCCTCTCGTACGAGGGCCAGTTCACGGCCGTGGGCGGCCCGGCCGACGGGCTGACGGGCACGGACATCGGCGTGGCCGAGGGCTCGTCCACCGAGATCGGCCAGTCGCTCCAGCGCCTGGACGACGCCTGGCGGCCAGCGGCGGTCTCGTCGTTCGGGGAATGCAACGCCGGCCAGGGCGGCGGGGGCGGCGGGGGCGCCGCGGCCTACCTGAGCGAGCTGCACTACGACAACACCGGAACGGACGCGAACGAGGCGTTCGAGGTGGCCGGTCCGGCCGGCACCGACCTGGCCGGCTGGTCGGTGGTGCTGTACAACGGGAACGGCGGAGTCGTGTACGGGACCGTGCCGCTTTCGGGCGTCATCCCCGCCACGTGCCGGCCGCACGGCGGCCTGGCGTTCACGCACTCCGGCATCCAGAACGGTCCGGACGGTCTCGCCCTCGTGGACGCGGAGGGGACCGTCGTCGAGTTCTTCTCCTACGAGGCAACGTTCGACGCGACGGACGGGCCGGCCGCCGGGATGACGTCCATGGACATGGGCGTGGCCGAGAGCTCGTCCACGCCGGACACGGAGTCGCTCCAGCGCGATGGCGCGGACCAGGACTGGTACGGTCCGGCGGCGTCCACGTTCGGCTGCGAGGCCGCGGGCGGCGGCGACAACGGCGACTCGCCCTCCGGCCCGCTCTTCCTGAGCGAGATCCGAGCGGACCAGCCGGACTCCGACACCGACGAGTACTTCGAGGTGGGCGGTGCCGCCGGCACCACCATGGGCGGCGTGAGTCTGGTGGTCATCGGCGACGGCTCCGGTGGGGATGGCGTGATCGAGAACGTCACCGACATCGGCGCCTACACGCTGTCGTCGGAAGGGGCGTTCGTCGCCGCCGAGAGCAGCTTCAGCCTCGGCACCGCGGACCTCACCACGTCGTTGAACTTCGAGAACGGCGGGAACCCCACGTACCTGCTGGTGGTGGGCTTCACCGGCACGAACGGGCAGGACCTCGACACGGACGACGACGGCACGCTCGACGCCATGCCGTGGACGGAGCTGCTCGACTGCGTCTCGCTCATCCAGTATCTCGGCGCCCAACCCACTTACTGCGACGCCCGCGTCGGGCTGGACGACCAGGGCTTCACCACCGGGCACGCCGTCCGCACCGGAGACGGCTGGATCAGCGGCATCTTCACGCCGCCCAGCGGTGACACGCCCGGCACCCTCACCTTCGACCCGGCCACCGCCGTGGCGGGCCAGATCGCGCCGTGGAATCCCGGCGCGCACGGCGAGCCGACGGCGGTGTCGCTCAGCGCGTCGTACGTGACGCTCCCGGTGGGTTACAACCGCGCCCTCTACGTCACGGTCTTCGATGACTACCACGACGCGGTGGACGGCGCGACGGTGACGTTCACGTCCTCCGACGCGGGCGTCGTGACCTCGGACCGGTATGGCAACCTGACGGCGGAAGGCGTGGGCACCGCCACGCTGGAGGCGGCGGTGACCGGGGATCCGTCGGTGAGCACCACGGTCGCCGTCGAAGTGGTACCGGACGTGGCCAGCGGCGTCGCCTACCAGGACCACCTGGAGTTCGGCACGCCCACCGACGCCGACCCGAGTGACGACATCCTGCTCCAGAGGGACGAGTACGCGGTGGACTACAACCCGCTCCGCGGCGCGGCCAACTGGGTGAGCTACGACCTGGACGAGTCCCACATCGGCGACGTGGCCCGCTGCGACTGTTACACGCCCGACCCCGCGCTGCCGGCATCGGCGCCGCACGTGATCAACTTCGACTACACGGGGAGCGGCTACAGCCGCGGCCACCTGGTGCAGTCGTTCGACCGCACGGTCACGCTGCCCGACAACGCCTCCACGTACCTGACCACGAACATCATCCCGCAGGCGGCGGCCAACAACACGGGGCCGTGGGGCGACTTCGAGTACTACATCAACGGGCGCGCGTTCGCGGGCGAGGAGGTGTACGTCATCGCCGGCGGCGTATGGACGCCCGATGCGCCCACCCTGAAGGACGAGGGGAAGGTGGCCATCCCCAGCTGGACGTGGAAGGTGGCCGTGTTCCTCGGTCGCGACGAGACGCTGGCCGACGTCCACTCCCTCGACGACCTCGAGGTCACCGCCATCATGACGCCGAACCGCCTGGAGCCGGGCGTGGATGGTACGGTGGACGGCATCAAGGGTGACTGGGAGAGCTACCGGGTGGAGGTGGACCAGATCGAAGCGGCCACTGGCTACGACCTGCTGTCGCTGCTCCCCGACGAGCTGGAGGCGCAGATCGAGAGTGGGCTGGATGGCCTGTCGGCAGCCTTCGGCGGGTTCGTCGCCGACGGCGCCATCGACCTCCCGGCCGAGAACGCGCTCAGCCAGGAGCTCGAACAGGCGCTCATGCAGCTCGAGCGGGGCCGGCCCGAGCTGGCGGCCCAGCGCCTCGACACCTTCCTGAACCTCCTGCGGGTGTTCGAGAGGAACGGGAAGATCACTTCCGAAGCTGCGGCCGCGCTGCGGGCTGAGGTGGAGCACGTGCTCACGGCCATCACGACATAGGCCGAGCCACGCTACCCCGGCGGTACCGGGCGGCGCGAGACTGTACCCGGCGGCTCCCGGCCCCCGCAGACCGGGGTCGGGAGCGGGGGAGTACGCCGCCGAAACGCCCCCCATCGAGCGCCTCCACGCCTTCGTGGCGGCGCAGGGGCACGCTCCGGCGCGCAGGTGAAACCCGCCCCCCCGGCATCCGGGGCTCACGGCATGGTGACCCCGAAGCTGGTGGACAAGCGGAAGACGAAGTGCGACCACGTGTACGCCGCCTCGAACCGTGCCGGCGCCACCGGGTTCCAGCTCCCGTAGAGCTCGACGCCGAACCGGCGGGTGTTGCCGCCGTTCCGATAGAATGTCTCCAGCGGGCGGGGCGGCACCCGGTAGCGGTCGAAGTCGCCGTCCGTCTCCAGGTGGAAGAATGCGACGTCGAAACGGAACTGCCGACCCACCACCCCGCGCGCTCCGACTTCCTCCCCGCGCGACGTGGCGGGCTCCAGTGATTCGTTGAAGCCTCCGGCCGCCGCCGGGTTGTTGGCCAGCTCCTCCGTGGCGGGCGGCAGGAAGCCCTGTCCCCAGTTCGCGTAGAAGCTCAGCGTGGGCGACGGCGAGTACGAGAGCCCCACGCGGGCGGTGGCCCGGTCGAAGTTGCGTTCGCCGGGCGCTGCATACCGCCCAGCTCGACGGGCGTCACCACACTGGTGGCCGCGGGATTCTCCCGCAGCGGAATCGTGGTCCGCGCCACTGTCACCACGATGCCGAGCGCAGCCCGCCTTCAGCGGGCGGGGCAGCCCCCCAGCAGGCGCGTGGCTCCCGGGCGGGTGAGGACACCCCGCTCGGCCACGTGACGGATCTCGGCGACCATGTCCGGGCGGTAGCCCCGCCCCCAGAGGTAGACGAAGCCGGTGCCCTCGGCGCCGCCGAACGACCGGACGAACGCCGCCGGCCGCCCCAGCTCGTTACGGGCCAGCACCGTGGCTTCGCCGACGGAGTCGGGGGAGAACGCGGCCAGGTGGACCCGCGCCAGCCCCCACGCCTTCCCGGCCGGCGTCGGAGTGGCGGCGTAGTCGCTGGCGCCGGCCGTCGCCAGGTCGATGCCGGTGAGCGCGGCGGCCCGGGCCGGCTCGAAGGCCCTGGGCCGGCCCGTCGAATCCCGCACCAGCGCAAGCGGCGGGATCCCCGTCCAGACCACTTTCCCGCCTGCGTCCAGCCAGCGGCGCAGCAGTCCCGCTGAGTCGCCGGTCGGGGCCACGGCGGATGGTACGTGGTCGAGGGCGAACACGACCACGCCGGGCGCGTGGTCGCGCAGCCGCCCGGTGAGGTACCGCTCCAGCGCGGCCGCGTCGAGCCGTTCGTAGCCGGCGCGGGCCAGGTCATCGGCCAGGCGGGCGGCGCCGGGCGTGGCCGCGAAGCCGGCGAGCGCGCTGTCGTAGAACACCGCCAGATGAGGCGTTCCGGACGCGGGCGCGCTCGCGGCCCCCGGCGACGGCTCGCCGGCACGGAGCGCGTGGACGATCCCGGCGTCGTCACCGAACAGCACGAGGTCGCCGGCCACCACGGGCGACGACTGGATCATGTCGCCCGCGGTGTAGCGCCAGAGCGTCTCCCCGGACACGGCGTCGAGGGCGGTGAGCACGCCGTCGTTTCCGGGCACGAGCAGCACATCGCCTGCCAGCGATGGCGAGCCGAGCACGCGCGTCCCCATGTCCACGCGCCACCTGCGGGCGCCGGTGTCCGCGTCCAGCGCTTCGACCACGTGGGCGTCGGACGTGCCGGTATAGACCGCGCCGCCGCCCACTGCGGGCGAGGAGACCACCCAGGACGGGGCGTAGTCGGCCACCCAGACCCGTTCTCCCGTGGCCGCATCGAGGGCGTAGAGGCGGCCATCGCGACCGCCCACGTAGACGCGCCCGTCCACCACGGCAGGCGACGCCTGGACCGTGCGGCGATCGAAGCCGAACGCCGCCGAGTTGAGAGAGGCGCCCTCCGTCGGGGATCTCCAGACCACGCTGTCAGTGGTGAGGTCGATGGCGTAGACCACCCCATCCGCGCCGCCGACGAACGCCCGCCCCTGCGCCAGCGCCGGCGAAGAGCGGAGGCGGGCGCCCAGATCGGTCGTGCGCAGGATCTCACCATCGCTCAGGCGGACGCGTCGCAGAACGCCGTCCCGCCCCGCGAGCACGACCTGACCGTTCGCCACCGCGGGCGACGCCGTGAAGTAGTCCCACCCTTCTCGCCCCCAGGGGAGCGGCAGCTCGGGACCCTCGTTCAGCGTCCACACCTCGCCGCCGTCGGAGGCGCGCACCGCGTGGACCCGGCCATCGCGGGCGGTCGCCACCACGATGCCGGCTGCCACGGCGGGCGAGGACGCGCTGGGCACCCCGAGCTCGGCACGCCAGCGGGTCTCCCCCGTGGCCAGGTCCAGCGCCCGCAGCCATCCATCCCCGCCGGCCACGTACGCCGCGTCACCTACCACCGCCACCGAGCCGCGCACCGCCCCACCCGTGCACGCGCTCCACTCCACGCGCCGGAGGGCGCGGAAGTCCCCGCCGTCGTAGGCGCCCGTGTGGCTCGCCCCGCCCCGGAACTGCGCGCTGGCCGGGCTGCCCTGGCCATCCGGCGGGGCCGCACCCTGCGCGCAGGCGGAAAGGAGGAGGAGGAGAAGGAGGGGGAGGGAAAACGGGCCGCGCGGGCGCGGAAGGGCAGTCTTGCATCTATGCTTCATCGTTCTGCATCGTCGCTGTGAACGTCGCGGCGGCTCGTCCCGCCGCCCGACCAACGTATCAGGATCCCCGCCTGTGACGAACCTCCCACGATGGTGCCCTCCGCGTTCTCCGCGCCTTCGCGTGCCCTCCGCGGTTCTTCGTGCCCCCCGCAGTTCCGCGTGCCCTCCGCGGTTCTTCGTGCCCTCCGCGGCTCTCCGCGCCTCCCCCCTCGCGCGACGGCGCCCCATGCTGTAGGCTTGCAGACCCGACTCGATCCTCGACCCGCCCGATGGAGCCGATGCATGGACCGAGCGCACCTTCTCGCCGTGGCTCGCGGCGATCAGCCTGCCGACCTCCTCTTCACGAACGCGCGCGTGGTGAACGTGTTCACGGGCGAGGTGGAGGAGGTGGACGTGGCGGTGGCGGAGGGTCTGGTGGCGGGTCTGGGCACCGGCTACCACGGCAGCGACACCGTGGACGCGGGCGGTGCCTTTCTGGTCCCCGGGCTGATCGACGCCCACGTCCACATCGAGTCCAGCATGGTTGCGCCGCCGGAGTTCGCGCGGGCCGTGCTCCCCCGGGGCACCACCACGGTGGTGACGGATCCTCACGAGATCGCGAACGTCCACGGGCTGGACGGGATCCGGTGGATGCTGGCGGCGAGCGAGGGGCTGCCGCTGTCGGTGTTCGTGATGGCGAGCTCGTGCGTGCCCGCCACGCCGCTGGCCACCGCGGGCGCGGATCTCGATGCCGCCGCGCTGGCCGGGCTGGACCACCCGCGTGTCCTGGGGCTGGCGGAGCTCATGAACTTCCCCGGCGCGATCGGGGGCGATCCCGCCGTGATGGCGAAGCTGGAGGCGTTCGCCGGCCGGCCCATCGACGGCCACGCCCCGGGCGTGACGGGGCAGGAGCTCAACGCCTACGTGGCGGCGGGGCCGGGCTCGGACCACGAGTGCACCACGGCGCAGGAAGCCACGGAGAAGCTGCGGCGCGGTCTGCGGGTCTTCCTTCGGCAGGCGACGAACGCCCGGAATCTCCGGGCGCTGCTTCCGGCGCTCACGCCCGCCAACCGCCGGCGTGCCGCGTTCTGCACCGATGATCGGCATCCGGGCGATCTCCTGGACGAGGGCGGCATCGACGCCATGGTCCGGATGGCAGTGGCGGAGGGCTTGGCTCCGGTCGAAGCCGTTCGCCTTGCGACGCTAAACCCGGCCGAGTTCTTCGGCCTGGCGGATCGCGGGGCGATCGCTCCCGGTCGGCGGGCCGACCTGGTCCTGGCCCCTGACCTGGACGACTTCCGCGCCGCGGCCGTTTATTCCGCCGGAAGACTGGTGGCCCGCGACGGCGAGATGACCGCCGACGTGCCTGCGCCCCCGCCGCCGCCCTCCCCTTCGATGCGCGTCGACTGGGGCAGCCTCGGTCTGGAAATCCCGGCGCGAGCCGGGCGCACCCGGGTCATCCGGATGGTGCCGGACCAGCTGATCACGGGCTCGGAGGCTGTAGCGCCGACGGTGGTGGACGGCCGGGTGGTCGCCGACCCCGGGCGTGACCTTCTGAAGATCGCGGTCATCGAGCGACACACGGGCAGCGGCAGGGTCGGGCTCGGGCTGGTGTCGGGAATGGGGCTGCGCGAAGGAGCCATGGCGGGCACAGTGGCGCACGACCACCACAACATCATCGTGATCGGGGCTACGGACGAGGACATGCTGATGGCGGCAAGGGAAGTGGCGGAAGCGGGCGGCGGCCTCGCCGTCGCCCGGGACGGCATGCTGATGGCCGCGCTGCCACTGCCGGTCGGGGGCCTGATGTCGCTGGAGCCGGTGGAGGCCGTGCGGGACGGTCTGGACGCGGTGATCGCGGCCGTCCGCTCCCTCGGCTCACCCCTGCACGACCCGTTCATGGCCATGTCGTTCCTGGGGCTGGAGGTCATCCCGTCACTGAAGATCACGGACCGCGGGCTGGTGGACGTGGACGCGTTCGCGGCCGTGGAGCTGTGGGCGTGAGGGCGGGCGGCAGCCAGGGCGGCGGCCGTGACGCCGGCGCGCAGGCGGGGGACGCCCCGCACGGTCGCGGCTCCGGCACGCCCGGGTCGGTCGAGCTGACGCGGGACCTGGGCTTCTGGGACGTCACGCTCATCGGCGTGGGCGCCATGATCGGGGCGGGCATCTTCGTGCTGGTGGGATCGGCCGCGGGGCGGGCCGGGCCGGCCCTGCTGCTGGCGTTCGTGCTGAACGGCATTGTCGCGCTGCTCACGGCGCTGGTCTATGCCGAGCTGGGCAGCGCCATGCCGTCGGCGGGCGGCAGCTACGTCTTCATCCGGCAGGCGCTGCCCGGACCGTTCAGCTTCCTCGCGGGCTGGATGAGCTGGTTCGCCCACGCCGTGGCCGGGAGCCTGTACGCCCTGGGGTTCGGCAGCTTCCTGGTGGAAATCCTGCGCGTGGGCGGCTTCGATGTCGCCACGGCGGGATTCATGGCCGGGCTCCCGCACAACGTGCCGGAGCTCGGCTTCGGCGTGGCCATCGCGCTCCTCTTCTTCTTCATCAACTTCCGCGGCGCGAGCGAGACGGGGGCGGCGGGGCGGTTCGTGACCATGGCGAAGGTCCTGGTCATCTTCCTCTTCGTCGGTGGCGGGCTCCTGGTGCTGCTGCGCAATCCGGAGCGGCTCGCGGCGTTCCAGCCGTTCGCGCCGAACGGTCTGGCCGGCGTGTTCCTGGCCATGGGGATCACGTACGTGGCATTCGAGGGCTTCGAGGTGATCGTCCAGGCGGGAGAAGAGGTCAAGGACCCGAAGCGGACGATTCCGAAAGCGGTGATCACGGCCATGATCATCGTCATCCCCACGTACCTGCTGGTGAGCATCGCGCTGCTCGGCGCCATCGAACCGCCGCCCGGCGAGCCGTCCACCTGGCAGTGGCTCGGGAAGGTGAAGGAGCTCGGACTGGCCCGCGCCGCCGCGCAGGTCATGCCGTACGGCAACATCGTCATCCTCCTGGGCGGCCTGCTCTCCACCATGAGCGCGCTGAACGCGACGACGTTCTCCGCCACCCGTGTCAGCTTCGCCATGGGCCGGGACCGGTTCCTTCCCGACTTCTTCTCCCGCATCCACCCGGAGCGGCGAACGCCGCACCTGGCGCTGGCGGGCACGGGCGCGCTGATCATCTTCATGCTCGTGGCGCTCCCGCTGGAGGGCGTGGCGGCCTCGGCGTCGCTGATGTTCCTGCTCCTGTTCTTCATGGTGAACGCCTCGTCGCTGTTCATCCGCTGGCGGTACGGCGACAAGATGGCGTACGGCTACGTCACGCCGTTCTTCCCGGCCGTGCCGATCCTGGCTATCGCGATCCAGGCCCTCATCGCCAGTCAGATGCTCCACTTCAGCACGGGTGTGCTCCTCACCGTCGTGGGCTGGCTCGCCGCCGGCGGAATGGTCTACTTCCTGTACTCCAGACGACGGGCGCGGGAGCTCGAGCCCGTGCCCGTGGTCGTTGCGGAGCGGACCGTTCTGGAAGGCTCGGGAAAGCCCCCGGTGGTCCTCCCCATCGCCCGGCCCTACGGCGTGGACGCGCTGGTGCGCACCGCCGCCGGCATCGCCCGCTCCCTCGACCGCCACGTCCTCCTGCTCCACGTGGTCACCGTGCCCGAGCAGCTGCCGATCTCCGCGGGGCTGCGGCTGGTGGAGGAGGGACGCGAGGAAGTGCGAGGCGTGGCCCGGATGCTCCGCGAGCTGGACGTGGAGGTGGAGCTCGTCGTCCGCCTCGCCCACCGTCCGGCCACGGCCATCATCCGCACCATCGAGGCCCGGCGCGCGGACTTCTGCGTCCTCGGCTGGCGCGGCCACACGCACGGGCGGAACCGCGTCCTGGGAAGCAACCTGGATGCCATCCTGCGCGAGGCGAACTCGAACTTCGTGGTGATGCAGAACGTGGATCGACCGGTGCGGCGCGTGCTCTTCCCCGCCTCGAACCCGCTCCAGGCCCAGGTGGCGTTCGCCGTGGGGTACGGCCTCGCGCGAGCCGTGGACGCCGACCTGATCGACGTGGTCACCGTCTTCCCGGAGAACACCGAACGGGCGGAAGTGGACGAGCGCGTCATGGAGATGGCGCAGGCCGTGGGAGAGGCCGCGGGCGTCGAGATCGATGCGTGGGAGGACCCGGTGCGGCTGGACGGGCTGACGGTGCACTTCCGGCCCGAGTACTCCAACGCCCCCGTGGACCGGATCCGCGCCATGAGCCAGGGCTACGACCTCCTCATCCTCGGCGCGGGCCCCGGCGGCATCGGCGGCCGGCACGTCCTCGGGAAGGTCACGTGGACGCTCGCCCGCAGCGCCCACTGCCCCACCGTGGCGGTGAAGCGGCGCACCGGTGGACTGCACTTCCAGGTCCAGTCGTTCTTCGAGTTCTTCCGTGACCAGGCCCAGGCGCCGGCCGAGACCAAGGAGGAGGCCGCTCCCGGTGATGCCCCCGTGGACGACGCGGCGGCCGGGGGCGCGGCGGCGGCGGCCGGGGGCGCGGCGGCATCGGACGACCCGTCGGCGGAGGCGGCCACTCCCCCGGCACACGACACGCCCGAAGTGACCGGGCCCGACTCCGAGCCCGAGAGGGGGCGCTGATGCCGCTGGAAGAGCTGAGGAAGGAAGGGCTTCTCCTCCCCGAACGCCACTGGGGTCATTTCCCCAGGGCCAGCCTTCGCTCGCGCCTGTCCGTGCTCATCACGTTCTCCATAGGAATCGGCGCCGCGGCGGTCATCTGGTTCGGCGACGGCGGCTGGCTCACGTTCCTGGGCACCGGCGTCTTCCTCGTCGACCTCTTCCTCATCCTCATCACCACCTTCCTGGTGGTCGACGCGCGCGTCGACCGTCTCGAAAGCATGGGCCTCGAAGGGGAGGTGGTGGGGCTGGAGGGAGGCCAGGCTCACGAGCCCGAGGAGTGACGCCGCAGGGGGCGCCCCCGTTCGGCGCTCGCGTTCAGTTGCCGGCCTCGCCCCGGCAGCGGCGGAGGATCTCGCGGATCCGATCGCGCGGGCGGTCGAGCAGCGGAGAGCGCAGCGCGTCCGGGAAGGGGACCACGTAGTTTTCGGGACCGGCGCCACCGCGGTTCATGACGAGGGCGCTCCTGCGCTCGAACCCCAGCGCGATGGTGGTCCCGGGCGCGGACGGGTCCGGTGGCTGGCGGTACATGGCCGATCCGCGGCCGTCGCTGTACGCCACCACTTCACCAGCCGAATCCAGCGTCACGGCGACGGAGCGTCGCGCCCGCCCGTCACCGGCGGCCCAGCGGAGCCGGAGCACCCGCTGCGCGCCGATCTTCACCGGCTCACCGCACTCGCCGGGCCCTTCCGCGGGCGCATCCCACGGCACTGAGAGCGTGACGCTGTCCAGCGGAACGGACCGGACGCGCACTTCCTGCGTGTCGGCCCCCATGATTCGCCGCATGCGCATCTCGGCCGGGCTGGCGCCGTTCCGGACTTCCGGCACCGGCTGCCGGTGCGCGCACGCCGCCACCGCGCCCACGGCCAGAACGGCGGCCACAGCAGCGCGAACAGCACCCGGTCTCCGGCTCGTCTTCATCACGGCACCACTCCTCAATTGGACCTTCTCGCTGCTACAGCGGCCGCGCGGGAACGTACACCTCGCCATCCAGGTCGTCCAGCTTTGCCTGCATCCACGCCCGGGCGTCCTGAACGGCCTGGTTGTAGACCTGCGGCCCCACCGCCTCCAGGAAGAAGTCCAGCAGGCGCTCCGCCCGAAACGCGCTCAGCTCCTCGTCGAACTCCTCCAGGTACACCCCCTGGAGCCCCGTCAGCATCCGCTTCCGCCGGTCCTCGTCCAGAACAACGCCCATGTCCATCTCTCCCGCCGCCGGAGGTCCGCGCGCCCTTCGTGGCCAAGGTGCCGTCCACGGGCGCGCCGCGCCAGGCCGCCGGCGAGGAGCGTGGCCCGGGGTCGGCCCGGCCGATCCCCAGGCTCTTGCTGGGGTACGCGTTGTCCGTAGGTTGATCGGCACACCAGCGGGGAAACGAAGTCAGAGGAGCATCTGAGATGTCGCGTCGCAGAGGACAGGGGCCGCAGCAGCAGATCCGGGGATTCCGGCCGGGGAAGGAGCCGCCGCAGCTGAAGAAGCAGCGGGCGAAGCAGCAGTTCGGGGAAGTGAGCGCCACGCAGGAAAAGCTCATCGAGATGTTCGCCGAGCGCACGCCGGAGGAGTCGCACCGGATGCTGCGGCGGTGGCGGTTCGGGTTCCTGGGCGGCGCCATCGCGCTGGCGGTCGTGGGCGGGCTGCTCTTCCTCTGGTCCATCGTGGCCGCCGTCATCGTGGAAGTGCTGGCCGGGGTGGTGCTCTTCTTCTGGTGGCAGCTCCACCGTCAGCGGGACGCGTTCGAGGCCATGGCCGACACCGTGGGCGGACGGGCCGGGCGGAAGGGGAAGCCGAAGCGGAAGAAGTAGGACGGCGGGCGCGGCGCGGGCGCGGGGGCGCGGGGCGCGGCGGCGTGGCGCGGCGGCGGGGCTCAGACTTGGGTGCCGTCCACGTAGCACCAGCGCCAGGACTCGCCCGGCTCGAAGCTCCGGATGATCGGGTGCCCGGCGTCGTGGGCGTGCTTGCGCGCGTGCCGGTTCTTCGACGAGTCGCAGCATCCCACGTGGCCGCACGTCAGACAGAGGCGGAGGTGGACCCAGCTGTCCCCGGTCTCGAGGCACTCCTTGCAGCCGGCGCCGCTGGGCGTGACATCGCGAATGGAATCCAGGTGTGTGCAGGCAGGCATGGCCGGAATATAATCGCTCCCGCCGCCGTCCGTGCGTTCCGCGCACCGTGCGAGCGGCCCTGCTCCATCCGCGACCGCCGGCCTGGCGCCCGGGAGCGTGCGGGGGCCGCTCAGCCTTCCGCGGCCGCGCGGCGACGCCGACGCCGACGCACCAGGAAGACCACGAGCAAGACCGCCATCAGCACCAGCGCGGCCTTCAGCAGGAACGCCACCGCGCCGATCAGGAACGCCACCGCGGACACGGCCAGCGGGCCCAGCAGCCCGGTAAGGAAGCGGGCCAGCGCCAGGCCCAGCAGCGTCATGATCCCGCCCGTCATCAAATAGCTCGCGCGAATGCCCACGGCCCTTCCTCCGTTGCGGTTGCCCCGTTCACCCGGCGCTCCCTACGCGGCCAGCGCCGACGAGGATTCAGCGCCAGACGCCCAACCGCCGATGGCCCGCCCCGGTTGCGCGGTCCGCCCGCCCGCCCGACACTCCCCGCATGCACAGACCACTCGCAGTGTTCGCCCTCGCGCTCGGCACCCTCGCCGCCGCCGCCCCGCTCGCCCCGCTCTCCGCGCAGCTCGATGCCACGGAGCGGCAGATCTCCACCTACATCCACGACCATGAGGAGGACGGCATCGACCTGCTCGCCCGCCAGGTCCGGATCGGAAGCGGGACGCAGGACACCGCCGGCATCCGTCGCCTGGCCGGGATGATGACGCCGGTGCTCGAGGAGCTCGGATTCGACGTGCGCTGGATCCCGGGAGGCGACACCGGGCGCGCCGGCCACCTCGTCGCCGAGCGCACCGGGCCCGTCGGCAAGCGCGTCCTCCTCATCGGCCACCTGGACACGGCGCTCGAGGGCGAGGGGTGGTTCGAGCGCGACGGGATGACGGCCCGGGGTCCGGGCGTCAACGACATGAAGGGCGGCAACACGGCCATTCTCATGGCGCTCCGGGCGCTCCACGCCGCGGGCGCGCTCGAAGGCCGCACCATCCGCGTCATCTTCACCGGCGACGAGGAGTCCCCCGGTGAGCCGCTGGCGAGCGCGAGGGCGCCGCTGGTGGCGCTCGCCGACTCCAGCGACGTGGCGCTGGAGTTCGAGACCGCCATCGCCGGCGACGAGCACGACTACGCCAGCACGGCCCGCCGCGGCTCCACCACCTGGCTGCTGGAAGTCGGCGGGAACACCGCCCACTCCTCCGGCATCTTCTCCCCAGGCACCGGCGCGGGCGCGGTGTTCGAGGCCGCCCGCATCCTGGACACGTTCTACACCGAGCTGAAGGGCGAGCAGTACCTGACGTTCAACCCCGCCGTGATCGTGGGCGGCACGGATGTGGAATACCACCCCGAGACCGTGCGTGGCAGCGCGTCGTCCAAGACCAACATCGTGCCGCAGCGCGTGGTGGTACACGGGGGGATCCGGACCATAAGCGACGAGCAGCTCGCCAGCGCCCGGCGTCGCATGGAAGCCATCGTCGCCCGGCACCTGCCGGAGACCACCGCCACCATCACGTTCTCCGACGGCTACCCCGGCATGCCGCCCACCGCCGGAAACCGGGAGCTGCTGGCGCTCTTCGATCGGGCCAGCCGCGACCTGGGCGAGGGACCGGTGGTGGAGTTCGACCCGGGCGGACGCGGCGCGTCCGACCTCTCCTTCGCCGCCGGCCACGTGGCCCTCGGCGCCCTGGGCGGGCTCGGCGTCGAAGGCGAGGGCGCGCACACGCCCGACGAGGACGTGGACCTCACGTCCCTCGCCAAGTCCGCGGAGCGCGCGGCGCTGCTGATCTACCGGCTCCGGTAGCCGCCGGGGAGGCGCGAAGAGCGCGGAGGAACACCGTCACGCGGAGGCGCGAAGAGCGCGGAGGAACACCGTCACGCGGAGGCGCGAAGAGCGCGGAGGAACACTGTCACGCGGAGGCGCGAAGAGCGCGGAGGGACACCGGGCAACGTGACCGGTCGGCCGGGGCGGACTGCGTGGGCGCCCGAACGGGACGGGGGCTCCGGGAGCGGAAAATGAGCAAGAAGGGGAAGCGGAAGAAGAAGCGGGCGGAGGAGGGGGCGGCGCCGGAGCCCGCCACCCCTCGCACGCTGCACTCCGCCATCGTCGCCGAGGAGCTGGACCTCCACGGACTGGGCGCGGACGAGGCCGAGCGGCGGCTTCAGATGTTCCTCGAGCGCATGGCCGCCACGGCGCCCGGCGAGGTGGTGCGGGTGATCACGGGCCGAGGGCTCGGCTCGCCCGGGCCGCCCATCCTCCAGGGCGTGGTCCGCGACGCCCTGAACGGCTGGCTCGCCCGGCGCGTCGACGACTGGGCCGTGGACGTGGGCAGCGGCGCGTATCTCGTGCGCGTGAAAGGCCGCTGACGACCGGGGTTGGCCGGGCGTCGCCCTCGTCGCCCTCGTCGCCCTCGTCGCCCTCGTCGCCCTCGTCGCCCTCGTCGCCCTCGTCGCCCTCGTCGCCCTCGTCGCCCTCGTCGCCCTCGTCGCCCTCGTCGCCCTCGTCGCCCTCGTCGCCCTCGTCGCCCTCGTCGCCCTCGTCGCCCTCGTCGCCCTCGTCGCCCTCGTCGCCCTCGTCGCCCTCGTCGCCCTCGTCGCCCTCGTCGCCCTCGTCGCCCTCGTGCTGGGCGACTCCGTCTCGAACGGCCATGGCCATGCCCCGGAGTCGACCGCACCGTGACGGGGTGCGCGGGAGATCACCCACACGTCGGGCGCGGGATCACGCATGGTTGAGGAATCGTCATATCCGCCGAGAAGTGCGCATGCGTGGCGGACACGTGGACGGGCGGTGAATCATCCGTGGTATCCACCAAAAAACGCCGCGGCGTCCCGGCGGGCGTGACTCGGGGGAAATAATCGATGGCCCTCAGCGTTCCGAGGCAGCAGCGCCTCGATGCGGACGGTGTGATCCGCGGGATCGCGTCCCGGCAGCACGGCGTGGTGGCACGCCGGCAGCTGATGGACGCCGGTGTCTCCGGGCACAGGATCGACCAGCGCCTGCGCACGGGGCGGCTGGTCCGTCTTCACACTGGCGTTTACGGCGTTGCGCCGGTCCTGGCCCCCTGGCACACGGAGATGGCCGCTGTCCTTCGCTGCGGCCCCGGAGCAGCGCTGAGCCACCAGACGGCGGGGCAGCTCTGGGATTTCCTCCTGCAGGAGGCTGGATCGCGGGAAGCCGAACCGACGGTCGTCAGCACGACCACAGACGTGCGAATCCGCGCCAATAGGCGAGGCTCTGGTGCGCGCGCCGGCGCCCCTGCCGCCATGGGCCGGAGTGCTCCGCGGCCGGGCGAGGGGAGCGGAGCCGGGATCCGGATCCACAGGGTCCGTCGCCTCGAAGTCGATGAAGTCACGAAACGTGAGGGGCTACCGGTGACGACGCCGGCTCGCACGCTCTTCGACCTCGCGTCGTGCCTTACGGCGCACGATCTCGAGCGGGCCCTCTCCCGCGCGGACCGGCGCGGTCTGCTCGAGCAGCGAGACCTCGAGAAGCTGCTCACCCGGTATCCGAGACGCGCCGGCAACCAGCTCATCCGGGCGCTCCTGCGCGGTGCCGAGGAGCTGCGGCTGACGCGGTCCGAGGCGGAAGCGCTCCTTCTCGATCTGGTCCGAGAGGCCAGTCTCCCTCGGCCCTCGACGAACGTGCGGGTCAATGGCTACGAGGTCGATTTCGCCTGGAGGGCGTACCGGCTGGTGGTGGAGGTGGACGGCTTCGAGTTCCACGGCCGGGCGCCCGCGTTCGAGAGGGATCGGCAGCGCGACGGGGTGCTCATCGCGGCCGGCTGGCGCGTCATGCGGGTGACGTGGAAGCAGCTCACCCGTCGCCCCGAGCAGGTGCTGGCGCGCCTGGTGCTGGCGCTCGCCTGCGGGCCCGGGGGTGTGGACGGCGTCATTGGGAAAGGTCCGCGCTGACCGCCCCGACCAGAGCCGCTCAGCGGCCGGTCCGCCTCCCGGCCGCCGACGCATCTGACGCCGGCTCGGCTTCGACATGTGGCTGCCTCTGCGCTGCGTCGGGTCGGCGGGTCGCCGGACGATCGTCGCGGGGGGGGCACCCCTACGATCGTCCGGCGCGCGCCGCGGGTCAACCGCCGCCGGCCGCCAGCTCCGCCACCCGCCGGGGTCAACCGCCTCCCGCCGCCACCGCCGCCGCCCGCTCCAGCGCGGCGCGGGCGTCCACCACGCCGCCGCTGACGGAGAGCTGTCCAAACGGGAGCCGCTGGCCCGGTGAGCCGGGGACGGCCACGATCGCCTCCCTGTACGGCCGGGCGGAGTCCAGGATCACCTGGCGGACCTGCGCGGCCGTGAGCTCCGGATAGTACGCCATGATCAGCGCGGCCACGCCCGTGACCACCGGCGCGGCGAAGCTGGTGCCGTCGCCCGTCTGGTAGTCGTTGCCGGGCGCGGTGGTGGTGATCGCCACGCCGGGCGCGAACACGTCGACCTGCTTCTGGCCGTAGTTGCTGAACGGCGCCGCGAGCGCTTCCCCGCCCTGCCAGTCCGAGGCGCCGACCTCGATCCAGTTCGACGCCTCTCCGCCATTGGCGTAGTCGCGATTCGGATAGTTCCCCGCCACCGCAAGGTCCTGTCCGTCGTTCCCGGCCGCATGGACCAGGAGCACGCCCTTCGACTCCGCGTACTTCACCGCCGCGTCCACCGCCGACTTCCCGGGCGAATAGCCTTTGCCGAAGCTCATGTTGATGATGTCCGCGCCATTGTCCACGGCGTAGCGTATGGCGTTCGCCACGTCCTTGTCCCGCTCGTCGCCATCGGGCACCGTTCGCACCACCATGATACGGGCGCTCGGCGCCACGCCGTCCTGGCCGATGCCGTTGCCGCGCACTGCCGCGATGATGCCGGCCACGCCCGTGCCGTGGCCCGGGTCGGGGCCGACCACGTCGGCGTTGCCGTACTCACGCTGCGTGAGGTCGGCATAGTCGTCGCCCACGATGGGGCGCGGATCGAAATCCGGGTTGAGCGAGCGCTCCAGCGCGGTCTCGAGCCGCGCCTGCTCGTCGGCGATCATGGCGGGCGTGATCCCGGCGGAGGCCAGCTGCAGGTAGATCATCTGGGCCTGCCGCACGTCCGAGCGCATCGGCACCACGCTCCGGACCGCATCGACGGTCAGGCTGTCGCGCCCGAGCTGGCTCCGCAGAGTGCCGACAGCCCGATCCACCGCCGCTGCCATCTGCTGCACCTGCATCAGCTGCTGCTCGGTGTCGCTGCGCTGCGCCGTGAACGCCGAGTCGATGCGGGCACACGGGACGCTCCCGGCCACTACCGCTCCGGCGCCGGAAGGCTGCGCCTGGCACGTGGCGTACAGCCGCGTCACCTCGTAGGTGTCGTCGTCCACGTCCCGGCCGTCCGCGCCGCCGATGAAGTTCCACCCGCGGACGTCGTCCACGTACCCGTTCCCGTCATCGTCCACGCCGTTCCCCGCCACTTCGCCCGGGTTCGCCCACAGGTTCGCGTGCAGGTCCACGTGCGCGGTGTCCACACCGGAATCGATGACGCCGACGACCACGGTCCGCTTCGGCGCCCTGCCGGCCAGCGCCCTATACGCCGCTTCCACGCCCGCCCCGGGCGATGCGGCGTCCGCATCGGCAAGCCACCAGTGGGCGGGAGCGGTCGCCAACGCCGGGGCATCCGCGCTCGGCGGCGCCGGGGCGGCGGCCGGGGCTTCCGCGGCGGCCGCCGCCGTCTCCGCCGGTGCTCCGGGCGCGGTGGCCGCACGGGGTCCGGCCTCCGGCACGGGCGCGGCGGGGGGCGAGGAGGGGGTGCAGCCGGCGAGGGCCACAGCGATCAGGAGAGGCAGTTGGAAGCGCTTCATGCGTCGGATCGTGAAAAAGGACGTGCGGGGCCCCGGTGGCAGCCCGCTCCGGGCCGGATACCCGCGAGCGCACCATTGTTGCCATCGGGTGCCATCGGGCGGCCTCCGCCGGATCCTGGCCCCCGCCTCACTCCTCGGGCGGGATGAATGCGGCCGCGTCGTCGGCCCCCGGCGCGCGGTAGTTCACGCCCAGCGCATCCAGCCGTTTCAGCTGCGCCCGCAGCCGGGTCGAGAAACCGCGCCAGTCGCGAGACGACGCCGGGGACCATACCACTTCGGAGAGCGCCAGCATCCGGGGCACGGCCATGTACTCCGCATGGGCGGGCGTGGTGATGTACTCCGTCCAGAGATTCCCCTGCGCGCCCAGCACGTGCCGCGCGGCGTCCGCGCCCAGTGTCGGCGGCACCGGCTCGAAGGCGTACACTTTTCGCAGTGGCGTGAATCCGCCGATCGCCAGCGGCTCGGTGACGGGGTCGCCCTGGTAATAATCGAAGTAGAGGTGGCTGGTGGGCGTCATGATGACGTCGTGACCGGCCAGTGCCGCCTCGATCCCGCCCCGCATGCCCCGCCACGACATGACCGTGGCTTCCGGGGCCAGCCCGCCCTCCAGGATCTCGTCCCACCCGATGAGCTTGCGCCCGTGCGCGCCCAGGAAGCCCTCGATGCGGCGGATGAACCAGCTCTGCAGCTCCGTCTCGTCCGCCAGCCCCTCGCGCCGGATCACCGCCTGGGCCGTGTCGCTGCCCTCCCACGCGGTTTTCGGTGCCTCGTCGCCCCCGATGTGGATGTACTCGCCCGGGAACAGGTCCATGACCTCCAGCAGCACGTTCTCCAGGAAGGTGAACGTGGCTTCCTTCGGGCAGTAGATGTCCTCGAAGACGCCCCATTGCGTGGCTACCGCGTACGGCCCGGGCCCGCAGCCCAGCTCCGGGTACGCCGCCAGCGCAGCCAGCGCGTGTCCGGGCATCTCGATCTCGGGGATGATCGTGATGTAGCGCGCCGCCGCGTACGCGACGATGTCCCGGACCTGCGCCCGCGTGTAGTAGCCGCCGTAGCGCGTTCCGTCTCCCACGAACGGGTCCGCGTCCCGGCCCACCTGCGTCTCGGCCCGCCACGCCCCCACCCGGGTGAGCCGCGGGTACTTCTCGATCTCGACACGCCACCCCTGGTCGTCGGTGAGATGCCAGTGGAACGTGTTGAACTTGTAGAGCGCCAGCAGGTCGATGTACCGCTTGATGAATGGCACCGGGAAGAGGTGCCGCGCTACGTCCAGGTGCATGCCGCGGTAGGGAAAGCGCGGGGCGTCCTCGATCACTCCGGCCGGGATCGTCCACGCCCCGGGGTCCCGCTCCACGACCCGCTCCGCCGACACCGGCAGCAGCTGCCGCAGCGTCTGCGTGCCATGGAACAGCCCGGCGGGCGTGGGGGCCGTCAGTGCGACACCGGACGCGCCGACCTCGAGCCGGTACGCCTCCGGCGACGGCCACTCCGCACCCGGCTCCAGCGTCAGCGAGATGGCATCCGCCGCGTCGCCATCCGCGGCACTGGCGGCGACCACCACCGGGAGCGGAAGACCGGTCGCCGCACGGACCGGCGCGCTGAACAGCTCGGCGATCTGCCGCAGCGCTGCGTCCCCGCCGGCCATCAGGACGATGCGCGTGCCCGCGTCCAGCCGGAACACGCCATCCAGGGGAAGCACGCTCCGGGGCAGCGGCACCACGGGGTAGCGCGCCTGCAGCGGCGCCGGCTCCACGCGCGCAGGCGGCGGGGCGTGGTGGGCGCAGGCCGCAGCCAGGGGGAGGAGCGCGAGCGGATACAGGCGGCTCCGAAGCGGGCGCTGCACGGCTATCCCTGCTCCACCACCGCGTTCTCCTCGCCCGGCGCGAAGTAGAACGTCTTCTGCTTCTCTTCCGGGAAACGCACGAACTTCATGATGTTGCGCTGGTCCTTGAACCGATCGAAGAGCAGGGTGTTGCGCACGTGCAGCTCCCCCACTTCCCGCGGAGCACGATACTCCACGATCACCCACCACACCGGCTCCCGGTCCAGCTCGTCCTCACCGCTCTGTAGCAGTCGCGGCTCCAGCACCACGGCCGGTGCCGCCGCGCTGGCCCCGGGAACCCGGACCTCCAGGTGCGCCCGCACATAACGGAGCACCATCGCGTCGGCTTCGGGCCCCGCTTCCAGGGTCATGGCATCGGCGTTCACGAGCGGCCCGAGCGCCTTCTCCAGGTCGTTCTTGAACATGCGGATCCGCCCCGCCACCACGTCGCCCTCGATCGCCATGTCGGCGTAGGCGATGTGGAGGTCGTGGGCCGCCGCGATGGGCGCCGCGGCCGCTTCGTGGCGGGAACCGTTCACGGGCTCGGCCGGCGCCGGAACGGACCGGCCTGCCGCGGCAAGCAGCGGAGTCCCGAGCACGAGCACGACCCACGCCCCGAAGCGGCCGCCCCGGTCAGCGCGTCTCCGCATGCCCCTCCACGCTCTTCGCCACCCACGTGTTGTTGTCCCGGTCGATGTCCGCGAACGCCTCGTCGGGATCGAGCGTGACGCTCACCAGGTCCTTGTCGCTGAAGAAGCCCCGGGTGAACTCCAGCTCGTTGCCGCGCCACACGTCCACGGGGAGGTCGAAGCGGTCGCTGGTGCCGTCCGTGTACGTGGCCTCGATCTGGAGCGGCATGACCAGGCCGCCCTTGTTCTCCACCGTCACGCGGTAGTAGTGCGCGGACGTGGCATCGTCGCCCAGCAGCTCCTTCGCGTCCTGCGCCGTGACGCTCTTGATGGCCTGGTCGTTCGCGTGCGTGGTGTAGAACCAGCCGCGCCAGAACCACGCCATGTTCTCCCCCGCGCCCTCGTCCATGGAGCGGAAGAAGTCCGCCGGCTGCGGGTGCTTGAACTCCCACGCCTTGGCGTAGCCGCTGAACGCCTGGTCGAACGCCTGGTTGCCCAGGATGGTCTCGCGCAGCATGTGCAGCCCCGTGGCCGGCTTCGAGTAGCCGTTGTTGCCGAAGTCCTTCGCGATGAGGTCGGACTCGGTCATGATCGGCTCCTGGTCCGGGTCCCTCATGTAGGCGACGATCCCCGGCGCCGGGCCGCGCTGGCTCGGGAACGTGCAGCTCTCGTTCTGCGTCCACTCCTTCCCGCAGTACGTCTTCGCGTAGTCCTGCTCGCCGTAGTACTGGAGGAACGTGTTCAGCCCCTCGTCCATCCACGTCCACTTCCGCTCGTCGCTCGCCACGATCATCGGGAACCAGTTGTGCCCCACCTCGTGCACGGTCACGCCGATGAGCGCCTGCTCGGTACGATCCGAGTACGTGCCATCGGGCTGCGGCCGCGCGCCGCAGAACGCGATCATCGGGTACTCCATCCCGCCCGCGGGCCCGTTGGCGTTCACGGCCTTCGGGTACGGGAACTCGAACGCCATGCGGCCGTACGTCTTCAGCGTCTGGAGCGTGGCCCGCGTGCTGACCTTGTCCCACAGCGGCATGGCGTCCCGCGGGTACAGGGAATGGACCCGGATGAGGCGGTCGGCGTCATCCGCGTAGCGGAAGCCGGCCGCGTCCCACACGTACGTCTTCGAGCTGACCCAGGCGAAGTCACGGACGTTCTGGGCCCTGAAGTGCCAGGTCAGCATCCCCTTCTGCACGGGCCGGCTGGATGGGTCGTCCACATCGTCGGCAGTGCGGATGAAGACGGGCGTCTCGCTCGTGTACGCGCGCTCCAGCCGCTGCCGCTGCGTGGCCGTCAGCACGTCTTCCGGGTTCTGAAGCAGCCCGGTGGCGTCGACCATGTGGTTCCACGGCACCGTGATCTCGACGTCGTAGTCGCCGAAATTGAGGTAGAACTCGCCGCGACCGAGGAACTGCTCGGTCTGCCAGCCGTTCACATCGTCGTAGACGGACATGCGCGGGAACCACTGCGACATCTCGTAGATCCACCCGTCGCTCACCAGCTCCTTCCCGCCCCGGCCCCGGTCCGGGACGGCGTAGCTCCAGTCGATCTCCAGCTGGACCTGGCCGCCCGGCTCCACCGCCGCGGGGAGGTCGACACGCATGATCGTGTTGTTGATCCGGTGCGGCGCGTCCACCAGCCGGCCGTCGGACCTCACCACCTGCACCCGCTCGATCCGGTCCCCGCCGTCGAACGGCTCCATCCCCACGAAGCGACGGAACGCCGCGCTCACCTTCTCCGGCAGCGCCCCCTGCATCTGGTACGTCCGGCTGTGCTCGATCGAGCGCACGTTCTGGTCGAGCTGGAGCCAGAGAAACGGAAGCGCGTCCGGCGAGTTGTTGTGGTACGTGATCCGCTCCGTGCCGGTGAGGGCCTGACGGACCGTGTCCAGCGTCGCCTTGATGACGTAGTCGGCCTTCTGCTGCCAGTACGCGTGGCCGGGCGCACCCGCGGCGTTCCGGTACTCGTTCGGGTCCGGCCACTGCTCCACGGGCCGGAACATGGACTGGTTCGTTTTGCTCCCGTCGTCATGGAGCCAGTGCTGGGCGTGGGCCCGGGCGGGCGACGCCAGGACCAGGGCGACGAGCAGGACGGCGGCGCGGCCGAGGGCGCGCGTCAACAATGAAGGCATGGGCTCTGTTTCTTCCGATGAAAGTGCGATGGGGCTGTGGCCAACGGGTGCGGTATACCTGTGGTACAAGACGGCTTCCGGCAAGGTTTCGTTGCACCGGGCCGGGGGCGCCGGGGCAGGGACAGGCGGCCCGGTGCGCGCACGGCTATCCCGGCAGCCGTTGCACCACCAGCATGAGCGCCACCGCACCCGCTCCCCCCGAGAGCAGCAGCGTCCAGCCGCGGCGCGGGAGCCGGAGCGCGCCGGTCGCCAGGCCGGCGGCCGCCATGATCGTCACCACGATGGCAATCTGACCCAGCTCCAGTCCCACGTTGAACGACAGCAGCGGGAGGGCGATGGACGCCTCCGCGCCCAACGCGGCGCGCAGGAAGTTGGAGAACCCCAGCCCGTGGATGAGGCCGAAGCAGAGGGCGAGGCCGTACTTGGCGACGCGGGCGTTGGGCGGCTCCAGCGTGCTGCCGGCGGGGCGGCCGCCGCCTGCGCCGCGGCGCTCGACCGCAACGGCGAAATCGCTCGTCCGCCTGTGCGGCGGGTGCCGGGCCGTCCAGCCCAGCTCGGCGGCGTTGAGGATTGCCGTCGCCAGGATGGTCAGCGCGATCAGGAGCTCCACCAGCTGGGACGGGACGCGGACCAGGTCCAGCGTCGCCAGCACCAGCGTCACGGTGTGGCCCACCGTGAACGCGGTGACCAGCACGAGCACCCGCAGCCATTCCCGGGGGGCGTAGATGGCAGTCAGCGCAACCAGGAAGAGGATGTGGTCGTAGCCCCGGGGGTCGAGGATGTGCTCGAGCCCGAGGCGCAGGTAGACCAGGATCTCCGACAACATGGGCGGCCAAGCTACGGCACGCGGCCCCGACCCGCCACGCCCCGGGTCACGGCGGGCGGTGGGCCTCAGCCCCCGGCCACCACCATGCTGTCCTCGATGGCGCGCGCCAGCCGACCCGGCTGGTCGGTGCCCAGGAGGAAGGACTTGCCATTCTTCATGCGGACGTGCACAGCGTCCAGGCCGCTGACGTTGTAGAGCCAGCCCCGCCGCGTCCAGTGGATCCCCCAGCCGCTGAGCAGGGAGGTGCGCGTGGGCTCGACCGCCTCGATCTCCGACACCGGTACCGAACGGCCGAACACGCCAGGGCCGAACTGCCAGCCGAGCACGCCCGACTGAACCGTTATGGTCAGCGATCGGAAGACCACGGCGGCGCCGCCCAGCAGCACGACCCCCGGCAGCGCGGCCCACCGAACGGCTTTGTCGGCATCCTCCATCGGCGCGAGGAAGAGGGCGAGGAGCATGCCTCCGAGGCCGGTCAGGATCGCGGCCACGAGGTAGTTCCCGGTCTGCGTGTGTCGGTACATGTCGCGAATCTCAGGAGTCCAGGTGCCGTTCCGACAGGCCCGTCGACCGCACGTCCCGCGCCGGCATCAGAAGCTCACGGCCACAGACGCCACCGCATAGTGCAGCCACGCGAATGTGTATACCTGCTCCACGTCCGCGCCGCCCTCCACCATGCGATACCCCGCGCGGAGGCTCCACCGGTCCGACAGGTCGTAGCCGACTTTCACTGCCGCGTCCTCGGCGCGCCCGGGGCCGCCCGCGAGCGCGTCGATGTCCACACCCGCCGCCCAGCGCGGCGCGAAGCGCCAGTCGCCGGCCAGGTGGAGCAGTGGGACGAAGCCGACGTCGGTCTTCCGGCTCGTCGTCTGCCCCTGCTCCAGCGCGATCACGGCGTCCCGGACTTTCGCGGTGAACCCGACCCACGCCCGCGTCCGCGCGCCCTCGTGGAAGCGATAGCGGTACGTCAGCCGGTAGGAGTTGAACGTGTATCTCGCCTCCGTCGGCACACCCGCCGCGTAGTCCTCGCCCGCGAACGAGATCGGTGACCCCGGCACCCCCGTGGCCCGGATCGTCAGCGGGGCGACGAGCAGCCGCAGCCCATGCCGCCCCTCCGGGTTCCAGGTCACGTACAGCCGCCCGGCCGCCCACGGCCCCGCGCCGGCCAGGTCGGAGAGCGAGAAGCGCGTGGCGGTGCCGTCGTTCGGGATCTCCACGTCGTTGTAGCTCTGCCAGACGGGTCCGCCCTCGGCCTCGACGGCCCACCGGGGCGACGATGGGGCGGGCAGCGACGCGGGCAGCGTCGACTCCGGCGCCGGCGAGCCGGGTCGCGCGCTGACGAGCGCGCAGCACCCCGCCCGCTCGTCCACCGGCCCGGCCGAGTGCGTCCCGACCGGCTGCGACGCCGCCATGACGTGCGGCGGGGCGGCGCCGCCGGCGAGCAGCACCGCGAACAGCGCCGCCATTGCGCGGGCGGGCCTCCGGGCATCGTGGGCGGGCGCCCCCGGGTCCGCCGTTTCCGCTCCCGGGAGCGTTACGCGGAACTCGGTGTGTCCCGGGGTCGAGGTCAGCGCCACGGTGCCGTGATGACTCGCCGTCACCGTCCGCACGATGTCGAGCCCGAGGCCACGGCCCTCCCCCACCTCCTTCGTGGTGAAGAACGGATCGAATACCCGCTCCTGCCACTCCTCCGGGATGCCGGGTCCATCATCGATGACCCGGACCACGACACGCCCGTCCTCCGCTCTCGCGTCGATCGCGATCCAGCCCGACTCCGCCACCGCGTCAATGGCGTTGTCCACGAGGTGCATCCACACCTGGTTCAGCTCGGACACCGACCCGTCCACCGCCGGCAGGTCCGGCGCCACGGTAAGCTCCAGCGTGGCGCCCTTGAGCGAAGCTTTCGAGTGCATGAGCGTCACCGTGTCCGCCAGGTGCTCCCCCACCCGGATCGGCTCGACCGCCGGGCCACGGTCCATGTGCGTGTGCTTCTTCACGGCCGCCACCAGCGAGTGGATCCGCTCGGCCGCCGACACGATGTCGGCCGTGAGCGCACGCATTTCGCAGTCGGCGGCCAGGTACCGAAGGACCGGGCCCAGTTGAGTGGAGTCGACGGCCGGCGCCAGCGCTTCGAGGTCTACCACCCTGAAGCCGCGCTCCGCGAGCGGATACGCGAGTCCGGGATCGACGCCCCGCGCGCCCAGCCAGGCCGCGAGCTGGTCCTCGAGCTCCGCACGCTCCATCGGCGACAACGCCTCCCCTGCCGGCTCCCCCGCCGCCGATTCCCTCGACTGCAACGACTCCAGCGCCCGCAGCGACGCTGCTTCCAGCCCGGCTTCGCCCAGCCCGCGAGCGGCCGCGACCAGCTCGCCCCGCATCCCGTTCAGCTCCCTTGCCGCGCGTGCGGCCGCGGAAGCGGGGTTGTTCAGCTCGTGGGCCAGCCCGGCGGACAGACGACCGAGCGCCGCCATCTTCTCCTGCCGCTTGTCGTCGGACTTGAACACCCGCGCCCGGTCCAGCATCTCGTGCACGCACATCGCCGTGAAGTCGTAGCACGCCCGGGTCATGGCCGGGAGGTCCTCGACCCGGATGAACACGAACTCCACCGGGCCATCCGCCACCACGTAGCCCCGGGGGTTGGTCATCCTCGAGTACGGCAGGTATCCCGTCACGCGTCCGGGCGTCACCTCCCTCACTTCCCGCTCCACCCCGCCCTGGCTCACCCGGATGGAGAAGCGCCCCGAAACCAGCAGGAAGAGGCCCATCAGGACCTCGTCGCTCGCCCCGTGGTATACGGCTCCGTCCTGGCCGCGGTGGATTTCGCCATGGTCGAGGAGCCACTGGAGCTGCTCGCGCGGGATCCCGGCGAGGGGAGGCAGCGCCACGATCCGGTCGATGAGGGGAGGCATGTCAGGTCCGGGGTTCGCGTGTAGAGGCTGGCGGAGATTGTGGCTCGCCAGGGGGCGGAGTCAACGGTTTCGTACTCCCGGCACCCCTCGGAAGAGTGGCCCGCCGCCGGCGGAGCTCGGCCGACCGCCCGTTCCGCTCGGCCGACCGCCCGTTCCACACGCGCGACGACCCGGCCCCCGGGAGATCGGGCCGGGGCACGTCCCGCCCAACGCGCGATACCATCCAGCTCAGGAATGCAACCTGCTGCCCTTGTCGAGCACGAGCCCGACTACGCCACCACACCCCGGATCCCATGGCCCGTCTCATCCTCGACCACCGCCGGCCGCGCCTTCTCCCCGCCCTTGCCGCCACCCTCTTCCTCGCGGCCTGCGGCGGCGACCACCCCGACCAGCCCATCGAGCGGGACCTCGCGGCCATCCAGCAGCGCGACACGCTCGTGGCCCTCGTGACTTTCAATTCCACCGGCTACTTCATCTATCGCGGCGAGCCCATGGGCTTCGAGTACGACCTCCTCCGCCAGTTCGCCAGGGACAGCGACCTCGAGTTCCGCACTGAGCTCGTCCGCGACCCCGCCAGGCTCTACGAGCAGTTGAACGCAGGCGACGGCGATGTGGTGGCCGCCCGCGTGGTCCCCACCCCGAGCGACAGCCCCAATGTGGCCTACACCCGCGCCCTCTATACCACCCGCCCCGCCACCGTCCAACGCTCCGCCCCCGCCGGAAGCGTGAATGCGCCGGAGGCCGTGGACACCATCCTCCAGCCGCGAGACTCGGCCGTGGCCCCGACACGCCCCCTGCGCATCGAGGCCCGTCTCGTCCGCCGCCCTGCTGATCTCGCCGGGCGTGAGGTCACCATCCCCGGCCGCGCCTTCTACGAGGATCGCCTCGTCGAGCTCGCCGACAGCCTGGACGAGGACATCACTGTCGTCGTCATGGACAGCGCCAGCTACGAGACCCTCTTCCGCCGGCTCGCGCGCGGCGAGATCCGCCTCACCGTCGCCCCCGAGAACGTGGCCAGGCTCCGCGAGAGCTACTACACCAACCTCCTCGTACAGCCCGTCGTCGGCCCCACCCACCCCGTGGTCTGGGCCATCCGCCGCAATGCGCCACGACTCCGCCAGGCCCTCGACCGCTGGATCGCCCGGGCCAACGCGGACGGCACCATTGACGAACGATACCGGACTTACTTCCGCGACCGGCAGGGGTACGACGAGCGCGTACGGAGCGCGTATCTCACGTCAGAGACCGGACGACTCAGTCAGTTCGACTCCCTCTTCCAGGCGGCCGCCCCAGGGATCGGCTGGGACTGGCGCCTCCTCGCCGCACAGGCGTTCCAGGAATCCAGGTTCCAGCCCCACGTCCGCTCCTGGGCCGGCGCCATCGGTATCCTCCAGCTCATGCCCGCCACTGCCCGCGAGGTCGGTGTCGCCGACCCGACAGACCCACGCCAGAACGTCCAGGGCGCAGTCCGCTACCTCGAGAAGCTCGATCGGCGATGGAGGAAGGACATCTCCGATCCCGACCAGCGCCTCTCCTTCGTCCTCGCCAGCTACAACGCCGGCGCTGGCCACGTCGACGACGCCCGCCGCCTCGCGCGGAAGAACGGCGATGATCCCGACCTGTGGGATGATGTCGCCTACTGGCTACTCCAGAAGTCCCGCAAGGAAGTCTACCGCGACCCGGTCGTCCGGTACGGCTTCTGCCGCGGCATCGAGCCCGTCACGTACGTCTCCCGCATCCGCGAACGCTTCCAGAACTACAAGCAGTTCGTCAATGACCACGCCGCCACCACCAGCAGCGAATGAGGCTGGCGCTCCCGGGTCTGGATCGCCGTCACGACGCCGGACTCATGTCAGCACCGCTTCCACCTCCCGCTCCGGATTGAACCGCGCCGGGTTTTCCGGAAACCGGTTTACGTGAGTGCCGCGACGGATACGATCGTAGCCCACTGGGACGGATATTCCTGTTGCTCATGACGCCAATCTCGTCCGGACGGCTATGTCTTCAGTCTTGCTGAAACCTCCAGCAGCTCCCGGATCCGCAGCAGCTCCGCGTGCATTCCCTTGACCGAGCTGACCAGCAGCCACGCCATCCAGAGCAGGAATCCCCAGAACAGGAGCCCCACTACCAGGGTCAGAGCGAACCAGACGCTTTGAAAACCACCCATCATTCCTCCTGATTCCGGCGGACAAGGGAGTAGTACGCCCAGTGCTGCACCACAGCCGAGAGGATCAACCCGATGACCACAACGGAATCCCATTCCGTCCGGAACCCCGCGACGATCCACAGGATCAGATTGACTTCGATCGCCAAAAACAACCGCCGGTGATTCACGGAGCCTCCTGTGACTGTTCGGATGCCTTCACTTCATGACGTTTCAACGGCTTGCGACCACGAGCGCCGATCGCCTCAAGCGCTTGGCCGCCGCCAGAAGCGGATTTGAGACGACGTTTCCAGGTTGGCGACCCGCCACGCCGGGACCTTCAGCGCGAGACCACCTTCGAACCTGCACTTCCGTCACCAGCTCCAACACGGCCGCGGCGGGCCTTTCGACCGCCCCGACTATCACCTTGACTCTGTGGTCGGCAATGGCAGCTGCCCCATCATCGACGCGAGTGTCTCGGCAACGGCCGCGGGGCTCCTCCTTGCCAGCGGTAGTTCAGCAACCCTGCCCCATTCTGGAGGGTTCCGAACGGCCAGAACCCACTCTGCATCCCGGGTTCAGCCCCTTTGATACAATGGAGGGGGAAGCCCCTGTTTGTTCTCCGACGTGCGTCGCCTTGTTTCCCTGATCACTGCCAGCGCTCCCCTCACCCTCTCCGCCAACGAGGGGGCCGCATGCATGGACCCTACGTTCCCCCGCAATTCCGCTGGACCTTGACAACCTCCGCCACCCGCGCCCCCAATTTCCGACCTTTCGCCATGAAGATTGACTCGATCGACGCGGCCACGGCCGTGTCCCCGAACGGGGGCTCGACGGTGACGGCGGATGCACCGAATGCCTCCGTCCAGGTCGGCCCGCCAACGACGAGCATGTTATAGATCAGCATCGCCCGGAGGATGGCGAGTTGGACGGTCTCTTCGCCCGCAGAGATTCCTCCCGCCGTGACAAACGCCGCCCCAACCTTGTCCCGCATCTCGCCGTTGAACGGAAGCGATCCCAGAAACTCCACAATCGGGGCAGCGATGTTGGCCGCGTGGACGGGGCTGCCGACGATCAGAGCGTCAGCCCATAGCACGTCGACCCGCGAGGCGCTATCAACGGATAACAGCCGTACATCGGCCCCCGCGATACCGCGGGCTCCGGCTGCGACGGCTTCGGCCATTCGTTCCGTGTGCCCCGTCTCGCTGTGGTAGACGACCAGGATGTGCTGACACGCGGCCGCTTCCGGCAACGCAGAAAGCAGAATACCCATAACCCATAGCCTGCGTGCTGCCCGCCAAGTCATAGGGTCCTCCCCGGTTTGACGGAATCCCACGTGTGCCTCCAACCCCGGCACCCTTCTGACGGGGCCGCCCGCGCCTGCGGCGCTCCGAACCTCGACCTCACCCTCCGACGGGAGTGTCCATTTTCAAACCGTTGCTGCTGTCCAGCTTACAACCGATGGTGACACCGTCGCCTATCCTCGCCAGCACCTCTCCCGCCCACGGAAATATTGTCCGCTCGTTCTCTACCCTGCTATTCGCCACCGGGGCAACCACCGCTTCACACGGGCTCGATAGGCCTCGTATTCGCCGCCAAACGTCCGCTCCAGCGTCGGCTCCTCATAGGCGCGGACGAACACATGGGCAACCCCAAGGAACAGCAGCGCATACGCTGCCAGGGCGACCGACCTGTAGACCAGCGCTGCCCCGAAGAGAGCCACTACCGCACCCAGGTACATGGGATTGCGCACCCACCGATACGGTCCCGACACCACCAGTTGACGAGGAGAATCAAAGGGCGCAGGCGTCCCCCGCCCTACGAACGTAAACGCCAGCACGCACCACACGGCAACCACCGCTCCTGCAATCAAGATCATGATCCCCACTGATTCGGCTATGCCTATGGCATCCGGCGGCGTGATCCCCGCCCAGCTCAGCACTCGAGCCGGAAGAAAGACCAAGAACAGAGCCACAAACAGCGATCCCCAGGTCAGAGTCCGGATCACGACGAAGATCGCATCCATGCTCTCCCCTCTCTCTTCTCAGCGCCGATCGAATCCACCGCCTCTCCTCCTCGCCTGGCCCACCACCGCATCAAAGCGACCGCAGGCGCAGGATTATTTCGGCTAACATTCCCAGGTTGGCGACCCGCCGCGCCCAAGCATCCAGCGGCGCACCATGCTGCACACGGGGATCGATCTGCATAAGCGCACCTGCGTTCTGGCCACGGTGGACGCCGACGGCGAAGTCGTGGCCGAAGCGGAGCTCCGAACCCGTCGGGCGGCCATCGCCCGCTACTTCGCGCAGCTCCCGCCGCACCGAGCCACAGTCGAAGCCACCAGCAGCTGGTACTGGATCCGGGACCTGCTGGAGGCCCACATGATCTCCGCTGAGCTCCGACCGCTCCGCGACGTGATGCGGACCCGGCTCCGCCTGATCCAGAAAGAGGTCGGGACTCGAAACAGCATTCACCGGCTCCCCGAGAAGCACAACGTTCGCAGTGTCGCGGACCTGCCGCCCATGGCCCAGCTCCAGGCCGCCTGCCACCGCGAGCAGAGGGAGCTTCTCCGGGAGCACGTCCGCCGACTCGAGAAGAGCCTCCACCCGCACCTGGTGCCTGACCCCGATGTCCAGCGGCTGCTTGCGATCCCCGGGATCGGCAAGGTCGGCGCCTGGAGGCAAGGACCGGCACCGGCACTCCAGGGACGGCAACAAATACCTGAAGATCGTCTTCTCGAACGCCGCGGTCCGCGCGATCCAGTACAACCCCGAGATCCGGAGCTGGTACGAACGGAAGGCGCGGAAAAAGAACCGGGCTGTGGCCGGGCTCTCGTCGCGAAGGAACTCGCTCGTATCGTCTACCATGTCCTCTCGAAGCGGGAGGACTTCAACCATCGCTTCAAAGGCATCCCGCTCCAGCGGCGGAAAAAGCAGGAGTGGCCACGTCGGTCAAGCCCGGGCAGCTAACTGGATCGGCTTTCGCCGAGTACCGCCCCGTTTGATTGGGAAGACCGACGTCGAGCCGCCGGACGTATCTGGGACCGCTCCGCAGAGCGACCGCTGAAATGAGCAGCGGTGAGCCCGAAATGGTGTTTGGACGCCACTCCACGTCCGATTCGATACCCACTCCGGCCCGGCCAGACCTGCCGTCGCTCGCGGAATCGAGAAGCGTCGCACGATCGAAAAGCGAATCAGAATCTCTGATTCCGCAGAGGATCATCGTGCTCCTTGACGAAGGACTTGTTAATGGTGTCAGGCGGTGTCCGCAAATCCAGGCCTTTCGCTCCGCAAACCGCCTCTCGCTCTTGAACTGCCGATCCCCTCCTGGGTATCATCCGGCCAAGGAGGATCTCATGACCGAACTACTCAAGAAGGCTTTCGACGAAGCGTCCAAACTCCCCAGCGAGCAGCAGGACGCCATCGCCGCTCTACTCCTGGAGGAGCTCGAGTCCGATCGAAACTGGGATCGGACCTTTGAAAACTCCCAGGACGACTTGGCGAAGCTCGCGAACGAAGCCCTCGCCGAAGACGCACGAGGTGAGACGGAAAACCTCGACCCGTCCAAGCTTTGACCTCCCGCACCACTTCATCTTTTCGGAAGGCCTATTCCTCACTTCCTACCGACGTCCAGGAGCGGGCTCGCGAGGCCTTCGACCTCTTCTCCGCCAATCCGGCTCATCCGAGCCTGCAGTTCAAGCAGGTTCACGCGACCGAGCCGATCTTCTCAGCCCGCATATCGCTCCACTACAGAGCCTTGGCCCGCCGCGCCGACGATGACTGGATCTGGTTCTGGATCGGCTCACACGCCGACTATGACCAACTCTTGAAGCGCCTGTAGCTCTGAAGCGGATGCCGCATAACGTTTCCAGGCTACCGACCCGGCCCACCATGAACTGCAGGGCCGCGGCGAGTTTCGAATCCACACGCGCCCACCGAACGGCGCAACATTGCGGGCCGGGTACTCCGCAGCGACCGAAGGGAGCGGAGGCGCTAGCCGTCTGTTATCCGCTGCGCCTCCATCAGCCGCCTCTCCGTCCGCGTGTTCGCGTGCCCGGCGAAGCAGTTCCGAGTGTCGAAAGAACTGCCGGACCCGAGGTGGCTCGCCTCGGCGGGGCCCGCCTGCTCGAGAACGTGATCAAAATCAAATTGATTTCGCTGTCTCCGTCTTGGAGGCGCTTGCGGCTAACGTCTCCAGGTTGGCGACCCGCCGCGCCGATACCTCTAGCACGCGATCACCTTCGAAACAGCGGCAGCCTCACCAGCTTCAACACGGTCGCGGCGGGTTCTCCGGAGCGGCCGCAGGCCGCGCAGGCGCCAACCGTTTGTTAACCGCCGTGTTCTGCCCACAGCCTGGCGGACGTCACCTCCGGGCCTGCCAACGCTTCGGATCGCGGCGGGAATGGAAAACGGAGAGTACCACGATCTCTTCCGCGCTCACTCTGAAGAGAATGGCATATGGGAATCGCCGAACAACGGCCCTCCGGACATCCCGATACAGAATGGGAAATCGGAGAGGATTCCGCTGGATCGCTGAGAAAGCCGCATCGATGACGCGGACGAATTCCGCTCCCAAGCCCAAGGAACGCTCCGAATACCACGCTGCGGCTTCCTCGAGTTCGGCGTCGGCCGCAGGGCGAACAACGAAGCGGCGGCTCACCCGTACTTCTTGTACAACCGCTCCCGGACTTCCTCCCAGGGAATAGCAGAATCCGGGTCCGCTTCATGTTCTGCCAGCCTACGGTCCAGTTCCGCCTTCTGGGCCTCAGTTAATGGATAGGCGTCCGCGTCCGTAGCGATGCTGTCCCACAGGTCCTCCACCAACTGAATCCGCTCAGCGACCGACAGCTTGAGCAGTTCCTCGATTGGTACACTCGACATCCGCAAGCTCCTTCCCTGAAGTCCCTTGCTCCTAATCTGCTACAGAAACGCCGAGTGGAACATGGGGGTTAACGTTTCCAGGTTGGCGACCCGCCGCGCCACAGCCTCCAGCGCTCGAACGCCTTCGAAACAACAACAATCTCACCAGCTTCATCACGGCTGCGGCGGGTTCTCCGGAGCTCGCGCAGCGAGCGGAGGCGCCAACCGTTTGTTATCCGAAGCCCCACGGCGATGACCCCTCTTCAAGGCGCCCCGACTAGGCGCATGAAAGGACGGAAAGCCGATTGCACCAGACGCCAGTAATACCCAAGGTCATCGGGCGATATCGACCAAGCGATCGTAACGAGTACTCCGATGGCGGTATGGACCCAGGTAAACTTGCCTTGGCGCCTGGCTGTTTCTGCAAGGTAGTCTAACCTCCCACTGATGAACTTCTGTTGCTCCTCGCCTAACGAGTAACTTTCAAACAGTTTGGCCTCAAGTTCTTCAATTGAGTTGCGGATTTCGTCAGCTTCCTCAGCAGAAATCGGAGTGTCCTCAATCTCCTCTCTCGGCGAGAGCGTGAAGGATTCTTGGTATCTGGCCAGCTCCGTCCAGAGATCGCGGCTTTCCAATTCAAGCTTGAGGCGGTCGGCCCAATTCCAGCACAACTGCTTCTGCCCCTCCCAAGTTCCATTGTACACTTCTTCGATCCGCTTCTTCTTGTGGGTCCTCTAAACTATGTCGCGGTTTCTCTCTAAACTTTGTCGCGGCAAGGGCGTGAGCTAAGCGGCTTCAGAGTCAGGGGCCTCCTCCTGCTTATGGTGGCGGGTGCGGTAGGAGCGGCCGCGGAGCACGAAGTGGGTACCGCGCTCCAGGAGCCGATCCAGAATCGCTTCCGCGAGATCGGCATCATGCAGCACCTGACCGAGGGCGGCCAGGGGTTTGTTGGTGGTCACGATCATGGGCCGGTGCTTCAGGTAGCGATCGTTGACCACCCGGTAGAGTACGTTGGCGGCATCGGCAGCGTAGCTCTGATAACCGAGTTCGTCGATCACCAGCACGTGCGGATGGACGTAGGGCTCGAGGGCTTCTTCCAGCCGTCCCTCCGCGGCTGCCTTCGAGAGGGCGCCGATCAGCTCGTCTGCGGTGGTGAAGCGGGCGTCGAAGCCGTTCTGGATGGCCCGATAGGCGATGGCCACGCCCATATGCGTCTTTCCCCGACCGGGCGGCCCCGTGAAGATCGCGGACCGCCCCTCGCTCACGAGCTCCGGCCCCAGCAGCGTGCCGAGCATCTGAAGGCGGACGCTGGTCTGGAAGGTGAAGTCGAATTCCTCGATGGTGCGGAGGAAGGGAAACTTCGCTTTGCGGACGTATCGGGTGATCCGAGTCTGCGCCCGGTGGGCGATCTCCTCGGCGCAGAGTAGCTCGAGAAACGTGCGGTAGCTCATGCCCTCGTCCTCGGCCCGGATCACCAGGTCCGGATAGAGGCGTCGGACCGTGGGCAGGTGAAGACGGTGGAGCATCGCATCCAGATCGTCCAGCGGCACGGGAGTGCTGATCATGAGGCCGCCTCCTTCGCCACGAGTCCCATCACGTACTCCGCCCCGATCAGGCGCTGAAAGAGCGCTCGCTGGAGCAGCCGGAGGAAACGCTCCTGGCCCACCTCCTCCAGCAGGGCGAAGAGCCGCTCGACGTCTCCTTTCCAGGTGTAAGGACGAGAGTGGATGAGTTCGGTCAGGTAGCCCTCACCGATGGGCCCCAGCTCCAGGATCCGCTCCCGCATGAAGTAGAGGCGCTTCCGGGCGCCGGCCACGGCCGCCAGCTGCTCCGCCCTCTGGCCGGGCAGGTAGCTGGTAGTCCCCACTTTGGGAAAGCGTGGGTGGGTGGCCTCGAAGCGGGCACCGGTCGTGACGATCCGGACCCGGTCCGGGTACAGGTGCAGCGTGGCCGGAATCCCGCACGCCCCCGCCGGCATAGCGTAGCGGACTCCCTGGAAATCCACGAGGGCCGTGGGACCCACATGCACGGCGTAGCGCAGCCCGTATTCTGTGGGCGCAATGGCCAGCGGCTTCATGCGGGCCTGTTCGGTCACGAGCCGGAGCTTTGGGATCTCCTTCGTGGCGCGGGACGGCCGCTCCTCATTCACCCCCAGCAGCCACTCAAGGAGCTGACGGGGGAGGTCGTGATCGAGATCGGCGAAGCGGCGGGCTCGGAAGAAGCTCCGCTTCACCCAGCCCACAAGATTCTCCACCGAACCCTTCTGCTCGGGACTCCGCACCGCGCACAGCTCGATGGTGAAGCCGTAGTCGATGGCCACCTGCGCCAGGGTCGAGTTCCAGATCGGCCGGTCGCCGTCCCGGCCCACCACCACGGTCTTCGGATTGTCGAAAACTACCCGGAGCGGCACGCCCCCCGAGTGCTCGAAGGCCGCGAGCAGCGCGCGCACCAGCGATTCGATCCGCTCGTCCGGCACGATCACCACCCACACCCACCGCGAGTACTTTAGCCGGAAGGCCGCGAAGTGGACCCGCTTCTTCCGCCCGTCCAGCAGCCGGACGTCGGCCTGCCCGAAGTCGAACTGGGCGAACTCCCCCGCTACCCCCTCGAACCGCACCATCAGCTCCGCCGGCAGCTTCCCCTTCTCCAGCCGAAACACCCGATAGAAGGTGCTCTCGGCGAGCTGAACTCCTTCGTCACGAAGCAAGCGAAGGTACTCCAGCGGTGGAGCTTCCGGATCCTCCGCGATCAGATCCACCAGCCGCTGCTTCACCGCTGACCTCACTGGCGGTCGGCCCACACCACGGCGCCGCCGCTCCGCCACGTCATCCCCGTCCTCTACCAGCGGCTCTTTGGCGATCCGCTGGATCGTCCGCACGGTGACGCCGAACTGCTCCGCAATCTGCTTCTTCTCTTCCCCCGCCTTCAGCAGAGCATGGACTGCATGTCGATCAATCATCCTGAGCATCCTCCCCGCCCTCCGATTCTCAGAGCCCTGAGCCCTCGGAACGGCGGCATTCTACGCTGTGGATGCCCTCAACTGCGACATAGTTTGGAGAGAATCAGCGACAGAATTTCGGGAACTCACACTTCTCGCCGGGGCAGAATCGAGCCCAATCTTGGCCCCGGAGGTAGTCAAACTGGAAGTAGAAGTCCGGGTCCGTTTTCAGCACCAAGCGGGACACCCTCTGTTCTGAACCGTGGAGACTGGCGACCTCCATCCACTCGAGTCGGGCCGGGTCGAGCCCCGCCCCTTCGACTACCTCGAAAATCTCGTTCTTTCGACTAGTTAGAAGAACTTGATTCATCGCACTCCAACGCGTGTGCAGGGGTTTCGGATAACGTTTCCAGGTTGGCGACCCGCCGCGCCACAATCTCAAGCGCGCCACCGCCTCCCAAACTCCGACCTCGTCACTAGCTCCAGTGCGGCCGGCGGCGGGTTCTCCGGAGCGGCCGAAGGCCGCGTAGGCGCCAACCGTTTGTTATCTGACGTGCGCGCCCTCGAGGGTGACTATGGCGTGGGCACCGAGGAGACATCTTTGTAGAGCGCGTCTGGAGCGAGATCGATATCACCTGGCCAAGTGACGGTACCACTCTCCGGATCGACGCTCACCGAATTGAAGACGCTCTGATCCCGCCAAGCCGCGAACACGCCCTTGCCGACGAGTCCCGAAAGGTCCACCTCCCCTTCAGTGCCATCGGAGAACCGGATCCAAAGCCGGTAGTTCGGCCGCGTCTTCGCCTGCTCGATTCGATACAGCATTTTCGCCCTCAGTTCAGAGGATCGATCTTCCCGGGCGCCTCGTGCGCCTGCGCTCGCCTCCACGCCTCCGCCAACTCCCTCTGGTGCAAACTGGCCCATTCCATCACCAGACCCAAGGCTCTCGGCGGCAAACTCCCTTCCAACACCGACAGATCCTCAATCCTCACCAGAGCTTCCGCTCCGCCGTACCGCGCATGGAAATGCGGCGGCGCGTGGTCGCGGAAGTACATGTAGATCGAGATGCCGAAGAACTCCGAAACCTTTGGCAATACACCTCCGCCTCTAACGAGATCTCCGGCATCTTCGAAACTACCGCGAAGCCGAAGCGCATGTCAGATAACGTTTCCAGGTGAGCGACCCCGCTACCACGACCTCACCTGGCGCCGCCTCCTTCGAAACTTCCCGACATCCTTTGAGCAGCGCCAGCACCTGTCCGCGGGGTACTCCGAAGCGACCGAAGGGAGCGAAGGCGCTCACCGTTTGTTATCTGAAGCCCCGTTCCCACCCGTCGGATCAGCTCGGACCTGCGGGGGCTCACTGGAAAGTGGCTGGTTCACCAGATCCCAAGCCACGTCAATAAACTCCACTTCGAACCAGCGGTTGAACGTCTTCCAGTCCCGTTTCTTCGGCCATAGCGCCGGATCTGTATACCAGCTGTCGAGAGCGATCTCGAACATCAGATCGAAGTTGTCCCGGATCCAGGCTTCCGAATCCGGCGTCATGTCGAACTGCGGGATCAGGAACGCCTCCACGGCCTTCTCCGCGACTTCCTCACTCACCGGCGGTCCCGGTCCCGGGTCCGCCTCCCGCACCCAGTCGACGAATGGCTGCTTCGGCCGCAGCACGACGAGGCCACGATTCAGGAACCAGATCTCCCCACCGTCAGTTTCAGCCATCCGCTTTCCTGAGGGGTTTCAGATAACGTTCAATGGTTGGCGACCGCCGCGCCGAACCTCCAGCGCTCTTCGATCTCTGAATCCAAGCAGCCCTTCCAGCATCAGCACACGGGCCGCGGCGGTACTCCGGAGCGAGCAACGCGAGCGCAGGCGCCAACCTAGTGTTATACGCAGTGCCCGCGCTGGGCCCTGGCCCGACCGACTCCTCAGCGCTTCCGTTTGAGCGTGCCCCACGCCGATACGAGCATCAGGTCATGACCAGCCTGGGCGAGGCTGAACTCTTCGGGATCGAATCCGTCTCCGAGCCATTCGATCTTCTCCCGCACCCACTCTTCGAGCTCACCGATTGGAGTCCCGAGTGCTGCTAGCATTTCGGTATAGGCGTGGGGTCCACCGCAATCCTCTGGAGGGCCCCGACGAGCCCCCGCGACGACCATGGGCAGCCAGTCGAGGTCCGGATTGCCCTCCGGCTCCTCGATTTCTACAACGTGCCGCCACTCATCTCCCCAGTCGTACACGTACTCCAGCCGATCACCAGGGCCGAGGCCCAACCGGTCGAGACGCGCCTTGGTCGAATCCAAGCCCTCGGCCTCGTCATCCGGTGCCTCGTAGTGTTCCTCACCGACCTGGAAGCTGTAGAGATGGTAGTCGTACCAGTCGAACAACAACTGGATGATTCGATGCAATTCGTGCAGGGTCGTCCGTTTCGGGAGCAGTACACGCCGCCAGATCCGGGGCTCGATGTCCTCGAGATAGATCTGCACCTGAAAATGGTCGTGGTCTGTCTTCACACGATCCGCCCGACGTGGCTGAATCAAGCTCTTTCCTCCAGCAGAAGCATGTCAGGCCATTGCGTATAACTACTGCGTTATACTGCGTTCCCGAACTCGTGTTCGGTAGGATGTCGGCGGGCCGGATGTTTGCGCCGGTCGTTCGGGAAAGGTCCTTATCAGTTGTCGGAGCCACCCACCCCGGCCGCCTGACCCGAATCATCTCTATTTGGGGCCATTCTTGTTCAGAAGCAATGACCTTGTACAGGGGCTCCGCACGGCCGTTTGCACGGGGCTGATTCGAGCGGCCGACGGCCGCTTCCCCCTCACGCTGCGTCCAGCGGGTTCACGATCCGGGTCAGGTCGCCGCGGCTGACGTGGGTATAGATCTGGGTGGTGCGGGGGCTCGTGTGGCCGAGGAGCTCCTGGATGTGGCGGAGGTTGACGCCGGCCTCCAGGAGGTGGGTGGCGAAGCTGTGGCGGAGGGTGTGCACGGTGGCGTGCTTGCGTACGCCGGACCGGGCCAGGGCGCGCTCGAAGATCTTCTGCACGGACCGCGTGGTCAGATGGCGGCCGGGCCGGCCCCCGGGGAAGATCCAGTCGTCGGCGTGGAGGCGGGCAACGACGGGCTCGAGGGCGGCGGCCGCGGCATCGGCCAGCAGCGTGTAGCGGTCCTTCCTCCCCTTCCCTGCGCGGACACGGACCAGCCCTCGTCCGGAATCCACGTCGCCGACCCTGAGGCGTACCACCTCGCTGACGCGGAGGCCGGCGGAGTACGCCAGTATCAGGGCCAGACGGTGCGTCGGGTTGGCGGGGGCGTCGAGGATGCGGCGCACTTCGTCGCGGGAGAGGACGGCGGGGAGCTGGCGCTCCCGCTTCGGGCGGCGGATCGGGTCCAGCGCGAGCGGGCGGCCGACGAGCCGCGCCAGGAGCCGGATGGCGCTGATCGCCTGGTGCTGGTAGGAGGTCGACCGGTCGTCGGCCTCGAGCCGGAGCAGGTGAGCGCGGACGTGCTCCGTCGACAGCTCGGTCGCGGCCTTCGGGAAAGCTTCGAAGAACCGACGGACGTGGCCGACGTAGTTCGTCCGCGTACGGGGGCCGTAGCCCTGGAGCCGGAGCTCTTCCGAGAGGCGCTGGAGGAGCGCCGCCGCCGGATCGGTGCCGTTCGCCCGGCGAAACGGGACGCGGACCAGGTGCATGAGACCGGGGTCGACGCGGAAGCTCGCGTCGGGCGCCCGGAGCAGCGCGTTCAGCGCCTCCTCGGTGCGCGGCAGCAGCCACGCCGATCGGCCGGGGTCCCAGTGCCGGCCTGGGATCGAGCGGACGTGCCCGACCAGCCCCGCGTCATAGGGGAACCGGACTTCGATCCGCGTTTCCGCGTCCATGAGCCAAACAGAGGTCGCCATGACCGAGTCTGAACCGGCCACCGGGGCATGGGAATGGCCGGATCGGCCATTCTGCTCTCGGCGGCCGCGGCTCGGCCCCTCCGTGCGCGGGCTCGGCTTGGTCGCCCGCCGTGCCTACATCCCGATCCAGATCCCGACCAGGATGGACACGATCCCCAGGGCGACGAGCATGGCCCACATGCGGAGCGCGAAGGCGAGCCAGCGGTCGTAACGGACGCCGGCGGCGGCGATGACGGCCATGAGCGCGCCGTTGGTGGGGGTGATCATGTCGCACAGCCCGGCGCCGTACTGGTAGGCGAGGATGCCGACATCGCGGGAGAGGCCGAGGAGGTCGGCGAGGGGGGCGAGGATCGGCATGGTGAGGACGGCCTGGCCGCTCACGCTGGGGACGGGGACGTGGATGGCGGTGTGGACGCCCACCATGCCGATGGCGGCGAGCGCGGGCGGGAGCCCCTGGATCGGCTGAAAGAGGCCGTGGACGATGGTGTCGATGACGTGGCCGTCGTCCAGCACGACGAAAATGGCGCGGGCGAAGCCGATGAGGATGGCGGCGAACGCCATGGCGCGGAATCCGTCGATGAACGCGTCCGCCGTCCCGCCCACGCCGAGCCGGCCCACCAGCCCGGCCACCACACCCAGGAGGAGGAAGAGCGCGGACATCTCGTTGAAGCCCCAGTCCAGCCGCATGACGCCGATCACGTACACGCCGAACGCCGCCACGGCCAGCGCCAGGATCAGGGCGTGGGCACCGGTCATCCGGATATCGGGCTGCGGAGCGACGCCGGGCGACGCCAGCTCCGGGGTGACGCCGGGCCGGGCCGGCTGCGGGGCCTGCAGCGGGGCGACGCCGGGCGGGGTCGGCTGCGGCGCGGTGCGGGTTCGCCGGGCGTAGCGGGCGGTGCCCCAGCTGTAGAGCGCGAGGGCCACCACTACGAAGGCGGTCCGGAACCCGGCGTGCTCGAGGAGCGGCACGCCGGCGATCTTCTGGGCGATCCCCACCTGGAACGGGTTGATGGGGCTGAACGCCGCGCCCACGGCGGCGGCGCCGAGGGAGATGGCCACGGCCACCACGGTGTCGAAGCCGAGGCGGTGGGTGAGGAGGAGGAGCACGGGCACCAGCGCGATGAACTCCTCCTGCATGTTCTCCAGCGCCCCGGCGGTGCCGAAGGCGAAGCACGCGATGGGGATGATGAGCAGCTCGTGGCGTCCCAGGACGCGGACCAGCCGGTCGAAGCCGCCGTGGAGCGCGCCCGTCCGGTCGATGACGGTGAACGCGCCGCCCACCAGGAAGACCAGGAAGATGACTTCGCCCGCGTCCTCCATCCCGCGCGGCAGGGCGACGATGGTCTCGAACGGCCCCACGGGGCTGGAGGCCACGCGGTGGTAGCTGCCGCTCACCACCACCTCGCGCCCCGTCGCCGGGTCGGGCTGCCGGTCGTACGCGCCGGCCGGCAGCACCCACGTGAGGACTGCGGCCAGCACGACGCCCGCGAAGAGCAGGACGAGGGGATTCGGGAATCGTTTCAGGGGGGTGTCTCCGGCCACGGGTCAGGGCGCCCGCCCACCGGATGCACGACGGGGGCCATGTCGGCCCCCGCCCCCACCCGTCCGCGCCACTCGGGCAATCGCCATCGGCAGAACTGCGGAGCGCCTGCGCCCCGCGACCGCGTCAGCCGCGGGTCACGGTCACGCCGCCGTTCGTGGTGATGGCGCGGATGAGCGGTCCGCCGTTGCCCAGCTCGGTGCGGATGCGGCGGTGGACCCGCCCCTGCACCGTGACCGGGAAGTCGAGACGCATCGATCCGTTGACGGTGCCCGTCTCCAGCTCGGCGGAGTAGCCATCGGGGACGGCGATGCGAACGCCGCCGTTCGTGGTGCGGAGGTCGACGCCCTCGCCCTGCCAGGCGTCGCCCGTGAGCTCCACCCGGACGCCGCCGTTCACGGTCTCGCCGTGGATGCGGCCGCTGCCGCCCACCACGGTGAGGCCGCCGTTCGTGGTGCGGGCATCGACGTCGCCGGCAAGGCGCTCGAGCGCGATGCCGCCGTTCCGGGCCGCGAGCCGCAGCGCGGTGGCCCGGGGCACCATGAGGTCGTAGCTGACCCACCAGCCGCGGCCGCTCCCGCGCATGGGCGGGCCGTCCGCGCGGATCACCTCGCCCGTCATGATCCGGATCTCCCGGGCCAGGTCGCGCGGGTCGTCGCGGCGGTCGCGGGCGCCCACCCGGGCGCGCAGCCGGATCTCGTCGCGGTCCCACCCCTCGACGCGGATCCCGCCGTTCGGCCCGGCGTCCACCGAGATGGAGGACAGCGCGGGGAGCGTGTACTCGCGGATCTCGCAGTACCGGTCGCGGTCGTCGTGTCCGGAGTCGCAGGCCACGGCCTCCACCCGGTCGGGCGCGGCCTGGGCATGGACGGCGCCCGGAACCAGGGCGAGGAGGAGGAACGGGTACTTCAGCGCGGCTGGCCGCATCGCGGACGGTCTCCTGTCGGAAGTGAGCGTTGTCACTTCCATAGACACTACGAATCGCTCAAGGGTTGGATACGGGCGCGAGGGCCGGGTGGCGCTTCGATCCGGCGACCTGCGAGCGACGCCGGGGCAGCCTCGTCACTGCGCCCGGCGTCCTCATCCGGTCACCAGCCCGGCGTCAGGCGGCGACCATCGCTGTGCACTGCGCCACCACCCGCCAACACCACCACCCGCCGACCCGACCACCCGCTACCGCGAACCGCTCACCCGCACTCGGAGTAGCCGCAGCTCAGGCACTTCACGCACCCCTCCGCGAACTGGAGGTCGGAGCTGCACTCGGGGCAGGTGCCGAGGAAGGAGTCGCCCGGGTCGTAATAGTCCAGATTGGCCTGGAGCTGCGACTGCGTGGCCGCGGGCGGCGCCACCCTGGGCGCGATCACGGGGTTCTTCCGCGCGCCCGCGGTCCCGATCGGGAGCTCCTCCTGGATCCCCTCCTTCTCCATCATGTGGGCCTGGAGCACCTGCCCGATGGCGTCGGGGACGCTGAGCACCTTGTTCGGCCCGATGCCCACCGCGCGGTCACAGGAGATGCCGCGCAGCTGATTGATCACGTCCAGCATCGGGATCCCGCTGCGCAGCGCCAGCGAGATGAGCCGGCCGATGGCCTCGGCGTCGGCCATGGCCGCGCCGCCGGCCTTGCCCAGCGTCGTGAAGACTTCGAACGGCTTCCCGTCCTCGTCCTCGTTGACCGTGACGTACATGTCGCCCAGCGGGCTCCGCATCTTGCGCGTGGTGCCCGTGAGCACGTCGGGCCGCTTGCGCTTGTGCAACCGCTTCTGGTGCTTGATCTCCAGCTCCTGCAGCCTCGCCCGCACTGCGTCCATCTCCTGGTTCAGCCGGTGGTTCTCCTCGCGCGCGTCCGCCAGCGCCGCCTCGAGGTCGGCGGTCTTCTGCGACTTCGGCCCGCCCGCGCCCGCGGCCGCCGCTTCCTTCCCCGTCTTCCCCGTGCTCAGCACCTGCATGGGACGGGAGCCGTCCCGGTAGACGGTCACGCCCTTGCACCGCAGCGCGTGCGCCTTGAGGTAGATCTCCCGCACGTCGTCTTCCGTGGCATCCTGCGGGAAGTTGCACGTCTTGCTGATGGCGCTGTCCGTACGCTCCTGGAAGGCCGCCTGCATCCGGATGTGCCAGTCGGGCGTGACGTCGTGCGAAGTGACGAAGAGGCGCTGGACGTCGGCCGGGACATCGTCGAAGTGGATGTGCCCCTCCTCGGCAATGCGCTCCATGAGCTCGTCGCTGTACCAGCCGTCCGATTTCGCCATGCGGACGAAGTCCCGGTTCACGTCCGGCATGAGCGCGCCCGCCTGGTTGCGCATGAACGCCACGGCGAAGAGCGGCTCGATCCCGCCGGAGCAATCGGCGAAGATGGAGATCGTGCCCGTGGGGGCCACTGTGGTGATGTTGGAGTTGCGCAGCTTCCGCATCGGCCGAACGCGCTCCCCGTCCACCCTCGCCGCCGTCCTGTCCGGCCCCCAGATGCTCTTCTTCCACGCCGGGAACGTGCCGCGCGTCTCCGCCAGCCTCTCCGACGCGTTCCTCGCCTCCTCCTCCACGAAGCCCATGACCGTGCGGGCCAGGGCGATGGCCTCGTCGCTGTCGTAGGGAACACCCACGCGGATGAGCAGGTCGGCCCACCCCATGATGCCGAGGCCGATGCGACGGATCTTCTTCGCCAGCGCGTCGATCTCGGCGAGCGGGTAGTTGTTCGCGTCGATGACGTTGTCCAGGAAGTGCGTGGCCAGGTGGACGGTGTTGCGGAACGCTTCCCAGTCGATGCGCTCGTCCATGGAGGCATCCGCGGGGGCATCCGTGCGCGCGAACATCCCCACGTTCACGCTTCCGAGGTTGCACACGTCGTACGCCAGCAGCGGCTGCTCGCCGCACGGGTTCGTCGCCTCGTAGCTGCCCAGCTCCGGCACCGGGTTGTACCGGTTCGCCTCGTCGATGAAGAAGACGCCCGGCTCCCCCGTGGCCCACGCCCCGTGGATGATCAGGTCGAAGATCTCGTTCGCGTCCTCCGTCCCCACCACCTCGCCGCTGCGCGGGCTCTTCAGCTCGTACCGCTCACCCGCCTTCACCGCCTCCATGAAGGCGTCCGTGATGGCCACGCTGATGTTGAAGTTCGTCACCTGCGTCACGTCGCTCTTGCACGTGATGAACTCCCGGATGTCCGGGTGGTCCACGCGCAGGATCCCCATGTTCGCCCCCCGCCGCGTGCCTCCCTGCTTCACCACTTCCGTCGAGCCGTCGTACAGCTTCATGAAGCTCACCGGGCCGCTCGCCACCCCCATGGTCGACTTCACCACGTCGTTCTTCGGACGCAGGCGGCTGAACGCGAACCCCGTCCCGCCCCCGCTCTGGTGCACCAGCGCCATCGCCCGCAGCGTGTCGTAGATCCCGTCCTTGCCGTTCGACAGCGAGTCCGACACCGGAAGCACGAAGCACGCGCTCAGCTGACCCAGCGGACGACCCGCGTTCATCAGCGTGGGCGAGTTCGGCTCGAACAGACGCGTGGCCATGAGCCGGTAGAATTCGCGCGCCAGCGCGTCGATCGCGCCATTGCTCGCGCCGTAGGCCCGATCCGCCTCCGCCACCGTGCGCGCCACGCGCCAGAACATCTGCTCCGGCTCCTCGATCGGCTCACCTTCCTCGTTCTTCTTGAGGTAGCGCTTCGCCATGATGATCCGGGCATTCTCGCTCAGGTCCGCCGACGGCAGGTCCTCCGGCAGGACATCGGCGGGGTTCGGAGAGTGGGCGGGCTGCTGCGTCATGATGTCCTCTGTGACATTTGCGTGCGGCTGCGTGGAAAACTCTGTATGTCCAAGAGAGTGGCCCCGATGCTCGGCCACCGCTTCCAGCAGGAGTAGCGCCGGGGCTCCTCGGCGCCGTGGAATGCCCCACATGTTGTGCGGGGATTCCAGTATGCCACCATATGTTGTGGTTGTCAAGCGTCCGTTTGTGCACACTCTTATACACCGGAGAGGGCGCTGATTTCCATGGATTTGCGCGGGTTTTCAACAGATTCAACACCCGTGGATTCCACCAGGATGTGGAGGAAGGGACGGGAACCCGGCGCCGGCCGGCGACCCGGCCGCGCCGGGCAGATCCGGCAGGCGGCGGGCCCGGCGCGGGTCACGGGTCCGGCGAGCGATCGAGGACGGGCGACGCAGGGCTAGAGGTCGGGTTCGTTCTCCCGGGCTTCCCGCTCGCGCCTCCGTACGACCTCATCCTGCTGCTCCCGCTCGCTGGCCTCCATGGGCTTGCGGCCCATCTCCTCGCGGTCCCGGCGCTGGCGCTCCTTCACCTGGTCGCGGTCGCGCGGGTGGGCCTTCTGTCGACGCTCGACTTCTTCGGGCGACACGGGCTCCTCGATGTCGCGGCGGCGCTCGGCATCGGCGCGCACTTCGCGGGTGTGGGCCTCGTCCTCCTCTCGATCGCGACCCTCGCCGCCCTCACGATCGTGGGCGCGCCGGGCGCGCTCCAGCTCTTGCTCGCGACCTTTCTGCGACGCCTGGCGGGAGGCTTCCATGGCCTCATTGGGCGTCTGTGTGGTCTGCTGGTTTGCCGGGAGCCCGTCGGGCGACTCACGGCGGTTGGCTTCCTCCGACTGGCGCCTGGACTTGTAGTCCGTGGCCCCCGTTTCACTGGGATCGAGCTGGTACTGGTCTGGGCGCTTCATGGAGACCTTTCCGGTTGTCTATGGAAACATAAGTCCTTGACTTGCAACGGTATAACGTTACACGAATCGTGCCTGCGGCAGGCTCCGGCGAGCCCGCTGGAGAGGCTGGCCTCCGGTGGGAGGCCATAGCAGACGGCCGGGGATCGCCGGTCAGAAGCTGGGGCCGAGCGCGACGTAGAAGGAGCCGCCTGGCGCGAGGGGACCGAGGGGCTGGGCGTAGCCGGCCCGTACCCGCGCGGGAGAGCCGTGGAGGAGGCCGAGGTCGAGGGCGATCTCGGCACCGACAGCGGCGAGGGGGGTCCGGTCGGGGGTGGAGCAGAAGTGGGCGGCCGAGCCCGCGGGGCACCAGGCGTCGCCGGCATCGGCGAAGAGCGCGCCGGCGATGGACGTGAGGGTGAGCCCCCAGACGGCCGGGGGCGCATCTCGCATGTGGATCGGGAACCGGTACTCGGCGGAGGCGGTCCAGGCGCGCGTGCCCGTACGGGCGTCGGTGCCCCAGCCGCGCACGGGGAATTCGCCGGTGGAAGTCGAGGCGCTGAGCACGTCGGCGAGATTGTCGACGGCGCCGTAGCCGCCGATCCCTGCGGGGAGGGCGTGATCCCCGGAACGCAGGAGTCCGGCCACGCGTGCGGCCAGGACGTGGTGGGCGAAGCCGCCGAGGGGCAGCGCGAGATAGCCGGCGGCGCGACCCCGGAGTTGGTCGTACGCCTTCTCGCCGGAGTCGGTGAGCCACCACCGACCGACGGTCCCGGACAGCGACACGCCATCCTCGAGGCTGATGGACATGGGGAAGGCGCGGGCGGTGGAGAGGCCGGGCCCGGCAGCGATGCCGGCGCGCGTGCGGAGCGCCGGGAGGCTGTCATCGAGCGCGCGCAGGTCCCGGGCCTGGTACTCCTGCGCCACCATGTCGGCAGCGGCGCTGAGCCACGTGCTGCGGCGCCAGTGGCGTCGCAGGAAGAGCGCTCCCGCGGCCACGCGGTCCTCGCGCAGGAGGACCGCGTCCAGCGGCGACTCGTTCAGGTACAGCGTCCCCGCGGATGACCAGTCGCGCGAGGCGCTGAGCGTGACGGTGGGCACGCCGAATCCGCGGAAGGTCCACCCGGCGCTGCCGAGCATCCGGCCCGTATCGAAATCTCGGGCGAGCCACGCCGACCAGACGTGGCGGGCGAGCAGGTCCCATCCCTGGGTCGCCACCCCGAAGAACGCCAGCCCTTTGCCGTACGACGGGCTCAGGGTGGCGAACGAAGGGACCCAGTAGTACGGACGCACCGTGGGCCAGGGGGAGTACGGGTGCGACGGCGCCGCTTCCGGCGCCGGGGTCGTGGCGGCCGCGCCACCCGGCGATGCCCCGGCCTCGCCCGTCTCAACGGCCTGAGCCGGCGACTGGGGCGGCGGGAGCAGCCCGGGTCGGTACCGCTGCGTCGGCGGGGGAGCCGGCTCCCAGGCGGCAGTGTCCAGGGCGGTGCGCTCGATGTGCCAGCCATCGTGGTGGTAGACGGAAAGGTAGAGGGAGCGGCCATCCGGGGAGACCTCGGGGTCGAACGCGCCCGTGAGCACGCGCGTGACCCGGCGCACGGGCCCGACCGCGGCGAGGGCGGCGGCATCCCAGCGGACGGCGTAGATGTCGCTGATCCCGGTCCGGTCGGAGGACCAGAGCAACCAGCGCCCGTCCGGCGTCCAGGCCGGCGACCGGTCGAGGGCATCGTCGGCGGTGATGGGCGCGATGCGGCCGCTGGCGACGTCCACCACGACCAGGTCCTCCTGGCCGCGGATGTGCCGCGCGACCGCGATGCTGCGGCCGTCCGGGCTCCATCGTGGCGTGTCGAACGCCTGCCCGGGCGAGGCATCGGCAAGGACGCGGGTGGCCCCGGTGCCATTGTCGTGCACCACCAGCCGGAGCCCGCCGTCATGGTCCTGGATCGCGGCGATCCGCCGCCCGCCGGGAGCGACGTCGGGGCTGGCCAGCCGCTCCCCGCTCGTGAGGCGGCGCTGGTCGCCAGCGCTGTCGACGCGCCACAGGTCGCTGTAGATCCGGTACGGGTCGCGGTAATCCAGCTGCGCCACCACCAGTCCGGCTCCGTCGGGGAGCCAGCTGGCGGGCCCGAGGATGCCACCGAACTGATTGCGGCGCGAGAGCGTGCTGCGGCGGTCCGTGGCCAGGTCGAGGACCCGCGTGGCGGGGTCGGAGCGAAAATCGTCCGTCGCGTACGCCAGCCGCCCGCCATCGGGAGAGACGCGCGGCGCCACTGCGTAGGGTCCGCGGCGAACGAGCGTGTCCGTGTGCGTGATCCCTTCGCCCCGGAGGCTGTCCGCCAGTGCGCGGGCGTCGGCCGTGACCTGGTCGCGCCACGCACCATAGATCTCGTCGAAGGACTCGCCGAGCGCCCTGCTGGCGATCCGGTCGAAGAAGACGAACGTGGGCAGGACCGCCCCCGTCGCCGCCTGGATCAGCTCGTGATGCGCATCGATCCCGTACCGGTCGGCGATCCACTGCATGAGCTCGCCGCCGTAGATGTAGCTGCGATTCCCCGCCGGCCAGGCCGGGCTGGGCGCGCTGACATCGTCCAGACGCGGGACCCGGTCCTCCAGCGCGGCCGTGCGCACCACCATGTCGTGGTAGCTGCCGAGGACCCGCCCCGCCCCGGTGAGGCGGGACTCGTAGAACGTGGCCAGCCCTTCCGTATTCCACCCGGGCGTGCCCAGCTCCGGGAACAGCGGCCACATCACGGGGACGCGGCCGAACACGGCGCGAAGCCGGCTTCCCACGGGGCCCGTCCGGTCCAGCTGGAAGATGTGCACCAGCTCGTGGGACACCACCAGCTCCATCCAGTCCCGCGCCCAGTCGAGCCCGGGCATGCCGATGGCCGGCCGCGCGTACACCACGATCCGGTTCGATGCGTACGGCGTCGCGAACCCGTTCGTGTAGTCCGCGAAGTCCGTGACCACCACGTCGATCTTGCTCGCGGGCGGCGCCGTCAGCTCGCGGCCCAGCACCACGTAGGCTCGCTCCGCCACCGCCCCCGCCTCGCGCGCCAGCGGCTCCAGGCGCGGCTGGAACGTGACGCGGAAGTGCTCGGTGTCGAAAGTGCGCCACGCGCCATCGGGCGGCGGATCCTGAGCCGCGGCGGGGGCGGGGGCGGCGACGAGGGCGACGAGGGCGACGAGGGCGACGAAGGCGGCGAGGGCGACGAGCGCGGAGACCAGCGGGTGGGCGGCGCGGCGGCTCATCGGGGCAGGCTCCGGAGCCAGTCTACCAGCCCGCGCACGTGGGCTTCGGCGATGCGGCGGCGGACATCCTCCCGCTTCAGCGCGGCCTCCTGGGCGGGGATCATCATGAACATGTTCTCGGTGAGGATGGCGGGGGCCCAGGTGAAGCGCGGCTGGTGCAGGTCGGCGCGGCCGTAGCCCAGGTCGCGCAGCCCGAGCTCGGCGAGCAGCGCCCGCTGGACATCACGCGCCAGCAGCGCGGAGCTGGCATGGTTGTAATAGACGCTGGTCCCGTTGTTCTCGAACGGGTTCACCCCTTCCGGGAACGCATTGTTGTGCACGCTGATCCACACGTCCACGTCCTCGGCGCGGGCGAGCGCCGTGCGCTGAACGAGCGAGAGGGTCGTGTCCGTGGTGCGCGTCATGACCACGCGGGCGCCGCGCGCCAGGAGCGCGTCCCGGAGTGCCAGCGCAATGCCGAGGTTCGCGTCGGCCTCGGTGAGCCCGGTGGGCCCCATGGTCCGCCGATCGGCGCCGCCGTGGCCGGCATCCACGCCCACCACGAGGCCGGCCAGCGGGTTGTCCGGGTCGAGTACCGGCGGGCGCTTCAGGCGCAGCACCAGGTCGCCGCCCGGGCCCCAGAAGGTCTCGTAGCCCCACGGGATGGTGGAGAGCTGGAGGTCGAGGCGGAAAAGCCGATCGGACGGCTGGCGCCATTCGCCGCGGAGGACGTACGGGTCGATGCGACCGTACTGGAGAAAGTTCACCCGGCTGGTGGCGCCGAAGACGCGCAGGGAGAGAGACCGGTGGCCTTCCGTGACGTCGTAGGGGAGGCGGCGATCCATGGCCACGTGCACGTCGATCCAGCCGGGCTGCGGGTCCATGCGCACCACGGCCACGCGCGAGGTGGGCGGCGGGGTCCCGGGCGCGAGCAGCGTCACGGCGCCGGACGGCGTCCAGGCGCTCAGGTCATCCGTGAGCCGGACGCGGTAGATCCCGTTCCGCTCTCCCGTGAGCTCCAGCTCCGTGCCGTTCCGCCACGTGTACGCGTACGGGCCGCTGCCGGGGCCGGGGCGCGCGACGATGCGTTGGTCCCCGTTGCGTTCCGGCGTGTCGGCGTCCAGCGCCCGGCCCACCCGCGGACGCGCGGGGTCCTGCAACACCAGGTTGAGCCGGAGCGGGCGGCGCACGGTGTCGCCCCGGACCGCAAGCACGAGCACCGCGGGGCGTGCGTCGGCGCCGTCGTCCGGTGCGGGCCGGGGGCGCTCCGCCAGCGCGGGCCACGGGACGTCACGATCCGGACTCACCAGGCGACGGGCGGCGAAGAATCCACGGTACCACGCCAGCCCCGACGCGGGTTCCGGCGCTGCGGCCGCTTCCGCTCCGGCGCCGGGCCGCACGCCGAACTCGGTCACGGACGCCGCAGCGGATTGCGCCTCCTCGATGAGCGGCAGCCGGACGCTGTCGGGAAGGAGCAGCCACGCCTGTCCGCCGGCCGTGCCCCTGAACCCCACCTCCACGCGCTCGCCCGTGAGCGCCACCCAGGCGCCGGACGGGTACGAGGAGCCGTCCAGGATCGCGGTGGCGCCCCCTGCCACCGGGGGCGGCGGCGGCGGGAAGACCGGCACATCGAGCGTGCGGGTCTCGTCGCCCAGTGTCGCGCGGAGGTGGTAGGTCGAGTCCGCCACGGGTACCGGGACGTAGGCCAGGAACGCGCCATTCGGGGCCACGTCCACGGGGCGGTCGTCGATCGTGAGCTGCGCGCGGCCGTTCCCCGTGGAGCCGAAGATGAAGCTGCGGCCGCGGGTGGCCAGGTGCGCCGAATCGGGCGGGAACCGGACCTGGAGGTCGAGCGGACCGTTCACTTCCGGGATCGGCGGCAGCGCGGGCGTGGGGGCGTGCGGCCCGGGCAGGGGCGCGGCCTCCGTCGCGGGGGCGGGCGTGGGGGCAGTGGCGCAGCCGGCAAGGGCGGCCGTGGGCCCGGCGAGCGTGGCGAGGGTGAGGGCGATGGCGCGTCCCGGCATGCGGCGGGCCCGGAGACCGGCGGAGTGGGTCGGCATGGTCGTGCTCTTTGCCGTCATGTGGCGGGGCGGGGCTGGGGGCCAGGGTGCGTGGGCGGCTCCGGCGTGGGCGGCGCGATTTGCGGCGATCCCATGCGGCGGAGCCAGATGAAGCCGACGAGCGCGGTGGCGAAGTTGAAGCCGGCGACGGTCCAGCGCAGGAAGACCAGGCCACCAATGCCGAACATGAGTCCGAACAGGATCATGAGCCCGGCGATCACGCGAAGGATGTCCCTCCCCAGGTTCTGCGCCGGCTGGATCCCCGTGCGCTCCTGCACCACGCGCCAGCCGGGTCCGCCGGGGCGGATGCGGGTGTAGAACCGGTCCAGGATCTCCGGCTTCTCCGGACGGGTGAGGAACATGATGGGGATCCAGAGGAGGAGCGTGATGCCGGCGGTGACCATGAGACGGATGCCGAAGTCGTCGATGCGGAGGCTGAAGACGGGGTTGTCGATGGACGTGAGCAGCCCCACCACGAAGCCGCCCACCATGGCCGAGAGCTCGGCCCAGGCATTGATCCGCCACCAGTACCAGCGGAGGATCAGCACCAGGCCGGGACCGGTGCCCACGGCCAGGATCAGGCGATAGACGGTCGCCACGGACGTGGAGTAGAATGCCGCCGTGGCTCCCAGTACTGTGACGCCCACACTGGCCACGCGGGCGAACAGCACCAGCTCCTTCTGCCCCGCCTCCGGCCGGACGAAACGGGCGTAGAGGTCGTTGGTGATGTAGCTGGCGCTCCAGTTGATGAGCGTGGACACCGTGGACATGAACGCCGCGACCAGCGACGCGACGACCAGCCCCAGCACACCCGTCGGGAGGAAGTCGAGCATGAGCTTCGGGTAGCCGAGCTCGCGGTCGCACCCGGGGTCGCCGATCCCGGCCGCGGAAAGAGACGCGCACTGGTCGTGCGTGAGCGGCGGATAGATGACGAGCGCCACGATGGCCACCAGCACCCACGGCCAGGTCCGGACCACGTAGTTCATGATGTTGAAGAACCACGACGCCCGCTCGGCTTCGTGCTCGGTCTTCACTGCGCTCAGCCGCTGGATGAACTCGCCGCCACCATCGCTGCGACGGAACGCCCACCAGAGCACGGCCACGTAGCTGAAGAAGGTGAGGAAGCTGATCCCGGCCGTTTTCGACCACCCCAGCAGCGTGGCGCCGCCGAAATGGACGGGGGTGAAGCTCAGGACGTCGAAGTCCGTCAGGCGCTGGGCCCCCGTCACCACTTCCCGCAGCCCGCCCACGTGCGCCACGGCAACGACGGCCACGATGATGGCGCCGAGGAGGCCGAGAAAGAACTGGAAGAAATCCGTGGCGGCCACGCCCCAGAGGCCGGAGACGCCGGCGTAGGCCAGCACGAACACGCTCACGGCCACCACGCTCCACAGCTTTCCGCTCTCGCCCGGGTCCAGCCCCAGGCTCGGGAAGACCTGGAGCGCGTCCACCACTTTCACCATGGCCAGCATGGCGTAGCCGATCCCGATGCTCCCGATCACCACCGCGAACAGGAACCCCTTCACGGCTCGGAGCGTCGCCGCGGGGCGCCCGCCGTAGCGGAGCTCCGTCAGCTCGTTGTCCGTGACGATCTCGGCGCGGCGCCAGAGCCGGGCGAAAATGTAGATGAGGATGACGTGGGCGATGGCGTACCCCCACCATTCCCAGTTCCCCGCCACCCCGCGGTTGCCCACCACGCCGGCCACGTAGAGGGGCGTGTCGATGGAGAACGTGGTGGCGGCCATGGATGTGCCGGCGAGCCACCACGGCAGCGAGCGGCCACCCACGAAGAAGTCCACCATGCTCCCGGACGCCCGGCGAGCCAGGTAGATTCCCAGGACCATGGTCATGAGCAGGTAGGCCCCGACTATGGCGAAATCGACAGTCCCCATCCATCTCCCTTCCGGCATGCCGGTTGCACCCGCGCCGCCGGCGACTCACCATTCCGGAGCGCACTCATCCAGGAGGTACCGTGCTAGGCGACTTCTTCTATCAGCTGGGCCAGAGCATCGGCGCACTCGAGTCGCAGCTCCGAGGCAAGGGCGGTGCCGCTGATGCTCCGGCCGCCGCAGTGTACGACACGGAGGCGGGTCAGGTCCACGACCTCGACCGGGACGCCTTCGAGGACGACACCGGCTCCAGCGCCGAAGCCATGGAGGGCGCACTCGCCGGCGCCGCCGCCGCGTGGATCGCTGCCCGTGTCCTCCGCCCCCGCGCCGTGTCCTGGCCCCGCGTGGTCTTTGCCGGCGTGGCCGCCACGGCGCTCGCCGACGCCGTGGGTCGGACGCTCGAGGGCCGCGGCGCATCCGGCGGGAGGCCGTTCGCCCGCGACCCCGAGGAGCTCCTGGCTCGCGTCACGGCCGGCATCGCCGTCGCCGCCGGGTACGCGTCGCTCCTCTATCCGCGCATCCCGGGGCCCCCGCTCTTCCGGGGCATGGTGTTCGCCGCCCTCGAGCTGGCCGCCGCCCCTCGCGGCGGGCTGGTGGGGCTGGCCCGCGACACCCCCGGCATCCGGTTCCCGCTACAGGCGCTGGCCACCCCCGTCGATGAGGACGCGGGCACGCTCTCGCGAGTGGCCTTCGGCTTCGGTCTGGGCCTGTTCTATCGCGACGGGCGCAAAGATGGCGACGAGGACGAGGAGGACTGAGGCCGCGTCAGCCAGTCCGCGGCCGCACGCTGCATGATCGGCTCTCCGCCCCACGCCAGGAGGATGTTCGCACCCGGCGTCTCCTCCGCCACGCGCGGCGGCCCGAAAAGCGCCACCGTGGCCCCCATGGGTGACGCGATCGCCGACGACACCGTGTCCACGGCCGCTGCGCTCAGTCCGGGTCGACCCTTGAAGCCGCGGATGTCGGCGAACAGCGCCACCAGCACGGGCCGCGACCCGGTGGGTCGGTCCACGCCCCGGACATCGATGCCCGCTGCGGTCAGCGCGGCGGCGAGCTCGCCGCGAGGGGCGCTCACGGGGAATGGGCCGCCCACGTCGTCGTCCACCACCAGTAGCTCCACCGCCGGCGGGCACGACGGCTGACCGCGCACGGGACGGACGGAACGCGCGGCCAGGGTGCGGGCCCACTCGGCGTCGCCGGCACGACCCCACAGGCGGGTGGGGTCCGTCTCCGAGGTCCGGTCGTCGGTACGCCCCGCCGCCCGCTCCGCCTCGGCGCGGACCCGGGCGACAGCCTCGCCGATCCGCTCCTCCGGGACCGCGTCGCCCCTCGCCCGGTCCAGCGCTGCCGCCAGCGCTTCCACGTCGCGCGGGTAGAGGAGCACGTCGCAGCCGGCGTTCAGCGCCCGCACGGCCGCGTCGGCCTCCGCCGCGCGTGCATCGCTGGCCCCGCCCAGTACCCCTTCCATGATCAGCGCGTCCGTCACGATCAGGCCGTCGAACCCCATGCGCTCCCGCAGGAGTCCCGTGAGGATCGGCCGCGACAGCGTGGCCGGCGCGCCGCTGGCGTCCAGCGCCGGGTACGACACGTGGGCCGTCATCACGGATTCGACGCCGGCCTCGATCGCCGCGCGGAACGGCGCCAGGTCGGCCGCCTCCAGCGTGGCCGCGTCCGCTTCCACCCGCGGCAGCGCGAGGTGCGAGTCCGCCGTGGTCCGCCCATGCCCCGGGAAATGCTTCGCGCACGCCAGCGCGCCGCCGTCGCGACACCCCTCGATCCACGCCCGGACCTGCCGCGACGCGGTCTCCGGATCATCTCCGAACGCACGGCTCCCCACGATCGGGTTCTCCGGCTCCACGTCCAGGTCGGCCACGGGGGCATAGACCCAGTTCACGCCCATGGCCAGAGCTTCCCGCGCCGTCAGCTCACCCGCCCGGCGCGTCAGGTCCAGGTCCCCGATCCCCGCCAGCGCCGCCGCCGGCGGCAGCGATGTGGCGCCCGCGAACTGCTGGCCCGCACCGCGCTCCAGGTCGGCCCCGACCAGCAGTGGATGCGAGCTCCGCTCCCGGAGCTCCGCCGTCAGCTCCCGCACCGCCCCGGCCGTCCCGCCGAAGATGATGAAGCCGCCCACTCCCAGACCCAGTGCCCGGTCCACGGGCTCGTCGTAGTCTCCGAACGACCCGCTCTCCACATTCCAGCGGATCGCCGGGAACAGTAGCCGCGCCGTGTCTCTCATCCTCTCCCCTCCCCGTTCAGACCCGTCCTGTCCACCCTTGTACGAGGCGCCCGTGCCCATGGCCTTTCGCGCCGTGCCCGCCTCGGCCGCCCGGCGTCAACGACCCCAGCACCCTCGCGCCCGTCGCCCCGGTCACTTCCGGCACGCTCGCGGGACGCCCGGCGAGGTGCGCCCACGCCAGCACCGCGAACGCCACGGCCTCCTTCGCTTCCGGCGGGATTCCCAGCGCGACCCCCTCACGGACCGGAAGCGGATCGAGCTCCCGCCGGAGCATGTCCATGAGCGCGCCGTTTCGGCTGCCGCCGCCCGTGACGATCATCTCCCCATCCGCGCCGGGATCCGCCCAGCGGCGCACGGCGACCGCGATGCTCCGGGCCGTGAGGGCGGTGAGGGTGGCGACGAGGTCCGCCCACTCCCCCCGCCCCTTCGGCCCGTTGGCGCCCGCCAGCCGCTCCACGTACGGTCGCCCGAACCGCTCCCGCCCCGTCGACTTGGGCGGCGGCCGCTGGAAGTACGGGTCGGCGAGCAGCTGCTCGAGGAGCGTCGCGTCCACTGTTCCGGCGCGGGCCCACTCGCCATCGCGGTCGAACGCTTCCCGGCCGTCCGTCGCCAGCGCCACGGCCGCGTCGATCAGCGCGTTGCCGGGACCCGTGTCGAACGCCACCAGAGGGCCATCATCGCCCCGGGGCGGCAGCCGCGTCAGGTTGGCCATTCCGCCGACATTCTGCAGGACCCGGGGCCGGTCCCCGGTGAAGAGGAGGCGGTCCACCCACGGGACCAGCGGCGCGCCCTCTCCGCCGGCAGCCATGTCCCGGCTACGGAAATCGCTCACCACGTCCACGCCCATCCGCTCCGCGATGGTCGCCGGGCAGCCGAGCTGCAGCGTGGCACCTCGTCGGCCGTCGCGCGGCGGATCGTGCCAGATGGTCTGGCCGTGGGAGCCCACGACGTCGATCTCGCCGAGGGGGACACCCGCCGCCCGGCAGACTGCGACCACGGCGTCCGCGAACCACTCGCCCAGGCGAGCGTGAAGCCGCGCCAGGGCGGCCGCGTTTCCGCCCGCCCCCATGGCGGCGTGGATCTCATCCCGGCGCGCGGGCGTGAACGGGTAGGTCTCGAAGGCGATGAGGCGGCAGGAGATGTCGTCGCCGGCCCCGTCCTCCAGCTCCACCAGCGCCGCATCGATCCCGTCCAGCGACGTCCCGGACATGAGCCCCACCACCTTCATGGCACCTCCCCATCGCGGTTCACCCCGCGCTTCGCCCCCCCCGGTGGTCGGGCTCATGGCCGCGGCGGGCGGCAGCGGTCGCCGGTGACGCGCGTGATCACGCCGCCCACTTCCTCCAGGCGGCGCTTCGCCTCGCCGACCTCCAGGTCGAGGCAGCCCATGACGATGGCCGTCTTCACGTGGCCATCGGCCGCGTCCAGCAGCCGCTCCGCGGCCGCACGGTCGAGCTGCAGCGTTTCCATCAGGATCCGCTCGCCCCGGTCCCGGAGCTTCTGGCACGTGACCTGGAGGTCCACCATGAGGTTCCCGTACACCTTGCCCAGCTTCACCATGGCCGCGGTGCTGATGGTGTTGAGCACCATCTTCGTGGCGGTGCCCGCCTTCATGCGCGTGGAGCCGGTGATGACTTCCGGGCCCACCAGTGGTGCGATCACCACGTCGTGCGCATCCGTCAGCGCAGCGGTGGGATACGTGCACAGCAGGAATCCCGTGCGCGCCCCCCGCTCCCGGGCCCGCCCCAGTGCGCCATGCACGAAGAGCGTCGCTCCAGAGCTGGCGATCCCCAGCACGAAATCGCTGGCGCCGACCTCTCGCTCGTCCATGGTTGCCGCGCCCGCCGACTCGTCGTCCTCCGCGCCTTCCCGCGCGCGGAACACAGCGTCGCGGCCGCCCGCGATGACGCCCTGAACCATGGACGGGTCCGTCCCGTAGGTCGGCGGCATTTCCGCCGCATCCAGGATCCCGAGCCGTCCGGACGTCCCTGCGCCCACGTAGATCAGGCGACCTCCGGCCCTGAAGCATTCCACCACCAGCTCAATGCACCGGGCGATCTCACGCCGCTCCTCCGCCACCGCCTGGGCCACCATCCGGTCCTCGGCGTTGATCAGGTCCACGATCTCGAGCGTGGAGAGCGCGTCAATGCGCGCGCTGCGGGGATTCCGCTGCTCGGTCAGCCGAGCTCCCTGCTCGCTCAGCCGGCCTTCGGCTGCCGCGGCTGGCTCGGTACGGTTGCTGGGTTCCGCGTCGTTCCGGTACATTCGGCCGGTCTGAAAGGTATCTCTGGCCCCACGCCCATGCGAGACTTCCTCCGCCACGCCCGCAGCATCCACGCCGAACTGACGGCGCTCCGCCGCGACATCCATCGTCATCCCGAGCTGTCCTTCCGGGAGAACCGGACTGCGCGCGTGGCCGCGGACGCCGTGGCCGCGGCCGGATTCTCGACCCGGCGAGGCGTGGGCGGCACCGGTGTGGTGGCGGATCTCGGGAGCGGTGGCCCCGTGGTGGCGCTGCGCGCCGACATGGACGCGCTGCCGATCGAGGAGCGGAACGACGCCGACTACCGCTCGACCCGGCCGGGCATCATGCACGCGTGCGGCCACGACGCCCACACCGCCATGCTCATTGGCGCCGCGCGGCTGCTCGCCGACGCACGGGAAGCCGGCGAGCTGCCGGCCGGCACGGTCCGCCTCCTCTTCCAGGCGGCCGAGGAGAAGGCCGACAGCAGGAACCGGAGCGGCGCCGCGCACCTGGTCGCCGCCGGCGCCATGGACGACGTGAGCGCCGTGTTCGCGCTGCACGTGGCCCCGCACCTCTCTGCGGGGAAGGTGTTCCTGCGCGAGGGCGCCATCATGGCCGGCAGCGACACGTTCACCGCCCACGTCCTGGGCACCGCCAGCCACGGCGCTCGCCCCGACGAGGGCGTGGACGCCATCGTGCTGGCCGCGCACGCGGTGCTCGCGGCCCAGAACGGCGTCGCCCGCTCCATCGCGCCGGTGCAGTCCGGCGTCCTGACCATCGGGACGCTTCGCGGCGGGACGGCCGAGAACGTCATCGCGGACCGCGTATCCATGGATGGGACCCTCCGGTACTTCGACCCGGAGGTACGACGGCGTCTGCGGACCGCCCTCGAGCGGGCCCTCGCCGTGGCCGACACCATGGGCGGCGCCCACGAGCTGGAGATCCGCGACGGCTACCCGCCCACCCTCAACGAGCCCACCATGACCGCTCTCGCCCGTGAGGCCGTCCGTGAGATCCTCGGCCCCGACGCCGTCTGGGAAGCCTCACCCATGATGGGCACCGAGGACTTCGCGATCCTCCTCCGCGAGGCGCCCGGCGCCCTCCTCTGGCTCGGCGCCGCCCCGCTCGATGGCCCCCGCCAGCTCCACAGCGCCACCATGGACCTCGACGAGGACAGCCTCCCCCTCGGCGCCGCCGTCCTGGCCGGGTGCGCGGCCGCGGCGCTCGGCGCGCTCGGAACGGCCGGCGAGTAGCGGCTGGCCCGGGGACGGTTCGAGCCGCGGGGTGCTGCGAATCCCGGCGGCTCTCTAACCGGCCATCCGCTCGCAGGCGCTGGCGCAGCGGGTGGCCACCTCGGCCACGCGCTTCATGACCGGGTCGTCGAAGTCACGGCAGTTGTCCACCACCTCGCGGCAGATGTCCGCGCACAGGCCGCATGTCTTCGGGTGGTTGGGCGAGCCGCGCAGCATGAAGTTGGCAGCCGTCTGACAGGACTCGACGCAGTCCGAAAGGACGCGGATGAGGTGATTGGTGTTCTCCTGTCCCCCGTGGCGGAGCGCGTGCCCGGAGGCGGTGAGGCAGACCTGGTGGCAGCGCGTGCACGCATCGATGCACTCGGCCATGTCGGAGGAGAATTCCTTCCCTGCGGTTTCCACCATCGTATGTCTCCCGGTTCGTGGGCTCGGATCGGATCCGTGCCCACGGGCGCCGCAAGCCCTACACCAGTCCGCTCACTCCCCCGCCAGCCACTCGTCGATGAGCATCCGGGAGAGGGCATGGGGAGGCGGGATCGTGATGTCGCCGGCAGCCAGTGCCGCGCGCAGCTCGGGGCGGGTGAACCAGCGGGCGTCGGAGATCTCGTCGCCGAGCCGCACTTCCCCCGCCTCCACCTCCGTCCGGAAGCCGACCATGAGGGCATGGGGGAACGGCCACGGCTGAGAAGCGGCGTAGGTGGTGCGGGCGACGCGGAGCCCCACCTCCTCGGCCACTTCCCGGGCCACCGCCGCCTCCAGCGTCTCGCCCGGCTCCACGAAGCCCGCCAGTGTGGAGAAGCGCCCCTCCGGCCACGCCGGCTGGTGCAGCAGGAGTGAGCGGTGGCCCGCCCGCGGGAGGGTGATGATGGCGGGATCGGTGCGCGGGAAGTAGACCTCCCCGCACGCCTCCGACGTGCACACGCGCCGGTGGCCCGCCAGCTCCGAGCGCGTGGGCGCGCCGCACGAGCCGCAGAAGCGAGCGCGACGGTGCCACGCGTGAACGGCCGCGGCGTACGCGAACAGTGCGACCATCTCCGGCTCCAGCTCCGCCGAAACCGTGCGCAGCCCCTCGAACCGCCCACCCGTCGTCTCCTCGAGCACCCGGGCTTCGGCGTCGTCCGCCGCGGCGCGGGCCGCGTAGCGAACGCCATTGCGCTCGCCGAGGAACACCAGGGCAGGCGGACGGACGTTCCGCGGCCCCGCAGGCGGAGCGGCGGGGATCTCCTCATCCGCGAGGAGCACGGCCTCTCCGTTCCTGAGGAGGGCGCGCGTCCCGTGGACCGTGAGCACTCGCAGCCCCGTCTCGGCCGTGCGGGTGCCCCGGAGCGCCGTGGCCCGGTCGAATGCCGGGTCGGAGGCGGGCGCGCCGGCGATGGCGTCGCTCACGCAGCGCGGCAGCCGCGGCTCGGCCGGTCCGGGGCGGGCCCCGCCCGGCGGCGACCAGGGGTCCGGACGCCGGCGTACCCGGGCCTGCGGAGCGGCGGCCTCATCGCCGCGCGCGTCACCGACTCACGGTCTTCGTGACGGTGATCGGCTGGTCGACCCGCACCACCACGCGGGCGCCGCGCGGCAGCACGGCGTCCACATCGGCCGTGCCCATGGCGATGGCCGTTCCGGCCGCGGCCCCAATGGCCGCCCCCTTCAGCGTGGACGACGTGTTCTTCCCGAGCACCTGGCCCAGGATCGCACCGGCGGCCGCGCCCGCCGCCACCTTGCCGGCCGTCTCCGCGGTGCTGGTGCGGTTGCTCCGCTGCACGTCGGCGCTCTCCACCGATCCCTGCAGCGGGTAGCTCTCGCCGCCGAACGAGATTGCTTCGAACGCGAGCTTCATCGCCGCCGTCTGCCCCACGCGGTCCGACGGCGAGACGGCCGTCACGCGCCCGCGGACCGTGGCCCCGGCCGGAATGATCACCATGCCACTGGCATCTACGATGGGCGCACTGAGCGTGGCCGTGAACGAGTCGCCCGCGTGGGACGTCTTCGTGGACAGCTCGTCATTCATGCTCACGGCGAACGTGGTCCCGACGGGAACGGAGAGCGTGACCGTCCTGGGCTGCGGCGCCGGCTGCGGCTGCGGCGAGGGGGCCCGGGGCTGCGTGGTCCGGGGACGCTCCGTCGCCGGCTGGCGCTGCGGCTGCGGCCGTGCGGCGGGGGTCTCGCTGGGCGCCACGGCGGTGTCCTCGAAAGTGGCCGCCGCGCTGTCCCCGCCAAGGGCCACATTGAGGTCGCGATCCAGCTCGTCCTGCTGGAGGGCCTGCCGGTCGTTGTTGTCCCCGCACGCCAGCGGCCCGGCCAGCAACGGGAGCAGGAATGCCATGGTGGTCAGAATTCGGCCGCGTCGCATAGTCCACCTTCCGGTCGTTTTGCCGCTTGAACGGGTGCGAATATCCAGTTACTGTTGGGCAAAGGATATGCCACTGAAAGGCCGCAGGCCAGCCATCGTGCGGGCATGCGGCCTTGCTTCGACACGGGACCGTGCGGCTGCTCAAGCAACTCTATCCGTTCATCCGACCGTACCGGCGCGGGTACGCAGTCGGCCTCCTCCTCGTGGTCGTGGCCAATGTGTTCGCCATCCTGGCGCCGCGCCTCGTGGGGAAGGCCATCGACATCATCGAGACGGGCTCGCCCTCGATGGACGTCCTTCTCCGCTACGCCGGGCTGATCGTGGGCGTGGCCGTGGTCGGCGGCGCCGCGCGCTACGGGATGCGCGAGCTGCTGAACGGCTACTCGCGTCGCATCGAGACGGACCTGCGCGACCGCTTCTTCCGCCATCTCATGCGCCTCGACGCCACTTTCTACGCGCGCTGGCGCACGGGCGACCTGATGAGCCGGGCCACGAACGACATCCTGAGCGTGCGCATGGCCGTCGGCCCCGCGGTGATGTACAGCGTCAACACCGTGGTGCTGGGCGCGCTGGCGCTGGGCTTCATGCTCTCCGTCAGCCCGGTCCTGACGGGCCTGGCCCTCGTGCCCATGGTGGCGCTCCCGCCCGTGACCCTGTACTTCGGCAAGCTGATCCACGGGAAGTACGAGTCGATCCAGGCGCACCTCGGCACCCTCACCACGATGGTGCAGGAGAACCTGGCCGGCGCACGCATCGTTCGCGCCTACACGCGGGAGACGGAGCAGGAGCAGGAATTCCGGTCGCTCAACGAGGAGTACCTGCGCCGCAACATGGACCTGGTGGTCTCCACCGGAGCATTCTATCCCTCGCTCTCCTTCATGGCGGGGCTGGGCATGCTCGTGGTGCTGTACGTCGGCGGACGACTGGTCACCGCCGGGACCATCACCATCGGGGACTTCGTCGCGTTCGGGTTCTATCTCACCATGATGATCTGGCCCATGATCGCGCTCGGCTGGGTCGTGAACCTGTACCAGCGCGGCGCCGCTTCCCTCAACCGCGTCCTTGCCGTGCTCGAGTCCGATCCCGAGATCGCTCCCGTGGCCGGCCTGGTGGGCGGCGACACGGCAGAAGCGGGCGACGGCGCCCGCAACGTTCGCGGCGCCATCGAGTTCCGTGACGTCCGCTTCCGCTACCCGGGGACCGAGCGGGACGTGCTGAGCGGCGTCTCGTTCTCCATCCCGGCGGGCTCCACGGCCGCGCTCGTCGGTCCCACCGGGTCGGGGAAGTCCACCGTGGTGGCCCTCATGGCCCGGCTGTTCGACCCGACGGAGGGGACGGTCCTGCTGGATGGGCAGCCGCTCCCGGAGCTCCCCATCGAGACGGTGCGCGCGGCCATCGGCCTGGTGCCCCAGGACGCGTTCCTGTTCAGCGAGACCATCGCCGACAACATCGCCCTCGGCATCGACCGCGAACGGTTCGACGACGTCATGGCCCCCGTGCGCGCGGCCGCGGCCATCGCCCAGCTGGACGAGGCCATCGCCGGGTTCCCCCACGGCTACGAGACGCGCCTCGGCGAGCGCGGCGTCAACCTCTCCGGCGGACAGCGGCAGCGCGCCACCCTCGCCCGCGCCCTGGCCCGCGACCCCCGAATCCTCATCCTCGATGACGCCCTGTCCGCCGTGGACACACAGACCGAGCGACGCATCCTCCGCGGCCTCAAGGACGTCCTCGCCCGGCGCACTTCGCTCATCATCAGTCACCGTGTCACCGCCGTCATGGACGCCGACCTCATCCTCGTCCTGGACAACGGCCGGATCGCGGAGCGCGGCAGCCACGAAGAGCTGATCCGCGCCGGCGGCGTGTATGCCACGCTGCTCCGCCGCCAGCTCCTGGAAGAGGACCTGGAGGGCGGCGACGACGAGTCCGAGGCGGGCACGCTTGCCGCGTCTCCGGCATGAAGGATATCTTGCCAGCAATGTCGGATTTCGACCCCACCATCCTGATCGTGGAGGATGACGACCTCCTCCGCGATGCCTTCAAGCTCCTCCTGGAGGACGCCGGCTACCAGGTGCTGGAGGCCGGCCGCGCGGCGGATGCGCTCCGCCTCGTTCGGGATCGGCTCCCCGCCGTTGTCGTGCTGGACCTCGGGCTTCCCGATGCTCCCGGCCTCGACGTGGTCCGGGCCATGCGCCAGGACCCGGAGCTCATGACCACGCCGGTGATCGCGCTGACCGGGCGGGTGGGCGAGCGAGAGCGCCGGGCGTGCATGGACGCCGGGTGCGATCGTTACATGGCCAAGCCCGTGCCCCCAGCGGACCTGCTCCGGGAGCTCCCGACGCTATTGCGCCGATGAGCGGCCGGCGGTGGAACGACCCGGAGGCGGGCTGGATGGCGCGCCTCCGTCGCCGCTTCTACCTCGCATACTACCGCATCAAGTACCTGCCGTTCGCCCGCGAGAGGCGTGAGCGACGAGCACGCGCTCCGCACCCTGAGCGCGGGTTCGTCGCCATACAGATCGACGCGCTGGCGCACGAGGACCTCGAGCGCGCGCTGGCCCAGGGGCACATGCCGTTCATCCGGCGGCTCATCGAGCGCGACGGCTGGGACGTCCGCCGCTACCCGGCGGGGCTGCCGAGCGCCACGCCCGCGGCTCAGGCGGCCATCTTCCACGGCACCAAGGAAGGGATCCCGGCCTTCCGGTTCTACGAGAAGTCCGAGCGCCGGGTCATCATCGGCTCCCAGCCGTCGTCCATGCAGCACATACGCGACCGGCTCCCGGACCATGGCGTGCTGGACGGCGGATCGAGCTACGTCAACCTGTACGACGGCGGGGCGGACCGGGCGGTCTGGACACTGTCGGATCGCAACCGCCGGACTTTCCTGGCGAACCTGGGCGGGCGACGGGCCCTCCTCCTGCTCCTGCTGCATCCGGTCCGAACGGTGCGGATGGTGCTCGTGGCCATGGTCGAGTACCTGCGCGAGGAGCGGGACCGGCTGATCAGCCAGTTCCGCGGACAGGCCACCTGGTACTGGTGGTACCTCCCTTTCCTCCACATCGGCACGAACGTCGTCCTCCGGGAGCTCCAGACTCTGTCGATCATGCTCGACATCTACACGGGCGTGCCGGCGATCTACAGCACGTACAACGCATACGACGAGTTCGCCCACCACTTCGGTCCGTCCTCCCCCACCGCGTACAAGAGCCTCCGCGCGCTGGACCGCCGCATCAAGGAGATCTTCAGGCTCATCAACCGCATCCCCGGCCGGGCCTACGACGTCTACATTCTCAGCGACCACGGCCAGACGCCGGCCGTGCCCTACCGTGTCCGGTACGGCGAGACGCTGGGCGATACGGTGCTGAGGGCCGTCGAGGAGGGCGTGCTGACCATGGCCGGGACGGGCGAGTACGGGCCGCCCCGCGAGGCCGTGGAGTTCCTGGTCAGCGAGCTCGAAGGCGTGGCCGCCGGGGCCAGCATGCCCACCCGCTCCGTCAGCCGCAGCATCACGCACTGGATCCGGAAGCACTACGGGGTTTTCCCCCTCACCGCCGAAGTGGTCCGCCCCCTCGAGGAGCACCGGCTCGTGCTCACCTACTCCTCCTCCCTCGCCCACGTGTACTGGACCGATCCCACACGGGCGCTGACGTTCGATGAGATCCGCGGCGACCCGGACCGCCGCGCTCTCTACTACTTCCTGGTGGCGCACAGCGGGATCGGCGTGGTGCTCACCCGCATGCTGGACGGCGTCCACGCCGAGAGCGAGGCCGGCCGCGCGCTCGTGACCGCGGGCGGAGAAGTGGAAATCCTGGCGGGCGACGACCCGCTGGCCACCTACGCGCCATCGGAGCGCGAGCGCCGGGCCATCCTCCACCTGGTGCGGCTCCGCAACGCCGGCGACCTCGTGCTTTTCGGCGCGTACGACCCCGAGCAGGACCTGCAGGTCTGCTTCGACGATCAGGTGGGTGCGCACGGCGCCCTCGGAGGACGCCAGTTCTGGCCGTTCTTCCTCAGTGCGCCCGGGCTCGTCCCGTCCACGTACCCGATCCGGGACCCGCTCGACCTGCACCCGATCCTGGCCCGCTATCCGCTCCGGGAGCCCGGGAGCGCGGACGTGGACAGGTCCCGGGGCGAGGTGCCGGCCCGCTGAGGAGGAGCCGCGGACGGACGCGGCTCAGCGCATCCCCCGGTACCCGATCATTCTTGTACACCAGCTTGGCCACCAGGAAGTCGGGCGCGTGCAGCCCCGGGATCGGGGCCAGCTCGACCACGTCGGCGGCGTGCACCGTCGTCGCTTCGAACACCCGCCGGAGGAGCTTGAGCACCGGGTACCACGTGAGGCCGCCCGGCTCCGGGGTGCCCGTCGAAGGCACCAGCGCGGGATCGAACGCGTCCACGTCGAAGCTGATGTAGACGTCCGGGCCGAGCAGCCCGAGCACGCGGTCCATCCACTCTTCGGAGTCGTGGATCTCGTCGGCGTAGAAGACGTGCAGGTTGTCCCGCTCCTTCACCAGCTTCGCCTCATCGGCCGTCAGCGCCCGGATCCCGACGGCCACCAGGTCCACGTCCTCGTGCACCCGGTGCATCACCGAGGCGTGGCTGTACGGCGTGCCCTCGTACTCCGGCCGCAGGTCCGTGTGCGCGTCGAACTGCAGCACGCTCAGGCGGCGACCCTGCGCCGAAAGCCGGTCGGCCCACGCGGAGATCGGCGCGCTCGAGACGCTGTGCTCACCCCCCAGCAGGATGATGAACCGCTCGTCGCCCGCGTCCAGGAGGCGATCATAGACCTCGCGGAGCTCGCCGATCGCCCCCTCCGCACCCCCGCCCGTGAGCTGGAGCTGCGGCAGCGTGGCGATCCCCATCTCGTATGGCTCCGCGTCCAGCTCCTGATCGTACAGCTCGATGTAGCGCGACGCTTCCAGAATGGCGCCCGGGCCGCCGGCCGTTCCGCCGCCATAGCTGGTCGTGGACTCGTACGGGACCGGGAAGATCACGGCGCGCGCGCGCTCGAAGTCGCTCGCTCCCTCGTCCAGCCCCAGGAAGTTGTGCGGCAGCTCCCACTCCTGTCCGCGCAGCGATTCCGGCAGTTTCATGACGCCCCCACCCCATGGTTCCGAATGCACGAGGGGCCCCCGACCGGGAGCCCCTGCGTCTCTCTGGTTCGGCACCGCGTCAGCCGCAGAAGACCGCGCTCGCCACCGTCGTCACCCAGTGGCCATCGTCCGGACCCTGGGCGAACGCCGCGAAATTCTGCGTGTGCACGATCTTCCCGCCCAGCATCCACTGCTCCTTGCGCGCATCCCACGCCGCGTCCGGATCGAAATCCTCGCCCAGCACCGTGGCCAGCATGGATGCCGCCAGATCCTCCGCGTACTCCCCCGCCTGCTCCTTCGTGCGCCCGTTCATGTGCACTTCCGAGATGTACCCGTAGTGGTCCCGGTCCTTCGGCAGCGCCAGCCCGATGGACGACGCGATCCGGCGGCCCGGCTCGTTCGTGGCCATCTCCGCCAGTACGCAGAACAGGACCTGGCCCGGACGCAACAGCCGTATGCCCTCATCCTTCGGCACGATCTCGCACCGCGGCGGGAAGATGCTCGATACGCGCACCAGGTTGTAGCTCGCGATCCCCGCGTCCCGGAGCGCTTCCTCGAAGCTCGTCAGCTTCTCCTTGGCGTACCCCACACCCGTGGTCATGAACGCCTTGGTGGGCACGAATTGCTGCGTCTGAATGGCCATTGATTCCTTCTTCTTGGGGGCCCCTGGCTCAATATCGGGAAATCGGTCCGGGGGAAGCTAGTGCGGGGACCCACGCACGCAAGCAGGAAGCCAGGAGACTTCCCGCGGCGAGCACCCATGCCCGCCCGGAGAAGGCGCCCCGCGGAAGAGCCGCGGAGCGCCGCCTCCTCTCGTCACATCGTCTCGATCGGGCAGCTCAATCCCTTCCACTCCAGCTGCTTCCCGGCCGACCGGCACTTCCCGCACAGACCGTAGATCTCCACCCGGTACCGCGACGGTGTGAACCCCGCTTCCCGAGCCACACGGTCCTGCACCCGCTTCAGCTCCTCCCCCTCGATCTCCGTCACTTCCCCGCACTCCTCGCAGATCAGGTGACCGTGCACCGGCGTCTGGCCGAACAGGTGCTCGTAGCGCTTGAATCCCTCCCCGAAATCACGCTCCGCCACCAGCCCGCTCTTCACCAGCATCTCCATCGTCCGGTACACCGTCGCCTTTCCCGTCTTCTCCCCCCGCTCCCGCAGCCGCGCCTCGATCTCCTCCACCGACAGGTGCCCCTCCGTCGAGAACACCACCTCCGCCACTGCCTCCCGCTGCTGCGTGACTGGTAGCCCCTGCTCTTTCAGGTAGCGTCGGAACAGATGCACATAGCTCATGGCGGCTCCTTCCCGTAATCAATACTCATTATCGATAGCGGACCCGCCCCCGTTGCGCAATCGCACGGCCGCGCGCCTCCAGCACCCGCCGCACGGCGCGCCCTCATGGCTTTCGCCGGCGGTCCTCCGCCAGCGTCTCTTCGAGGTGATGCTCGGCGAGCTCGTGGAGCATCCGGTTCCAGCGGGTGGTCTCGCCATCGATGCGGACGGTGCGCGGAGAGGACCCGGGCTGTTCTTTGAGCCGCTCGACCACCTCTTCCACCATCCGCCCGAGGCGCTCTGCGGGTGCGGAGCCGTACTCGTCCAGGCGGATGCGGGGGGCGGGCCCCTCTTTCGGGGCGGTATAGTGGGCGGCCAGAACGCGGCGTCGTTCGCTTCCAGGCTCCGTGAAGGCGGCGACGACCACGATGGCCGTCTCCCCGGTCAGGAGGCGACGTGGGGGGAAGAGCCAGACGCGGTCGATGTCCTCGACGCCGATGTCGACTTCAATGGTGGTCAGGAGCCGGAAGAGGGGGGTGTCGGGCAGGCTGCGATCTGCAGCGTCGCCCTGTCCGGTTCCGCCGCGTTCTCCGCCGGACCCATCGCTCGCTGCCGCATCCCGGGCGGGCCTCCCGGCCCGATCCTCGGAGGACCGGTCCTGCGCCGGGCCCGCGAAGGGGTCGAGGAGCGGGTCGGGCCGATGGCCGGGATCGGTGCTGTCGGGCGTGTCGCCCTGGGGCGCCTGCGCGAACCCCTGCTCCGAGAGGATGCGGGCGAGGCGCTCGCCCGGATCGTCGGGCGCGTGTTCCGGCACCGGGGGATCGGACGCCCGCGCGGTCATCCCGCCCGACGCGCGATGTCGAACGTTTCGCGAACGGCTTTCCTGGTGGCTTCGAGGACGCGAGGTCGTGTGGCCTCCATCGGCCCGCCCACCAGTGCGCCGGCGGCCTTGACGTGCCCGCCCCCCCCGAACTCCCGGGCGATGGCGTTCACGTCCACTTCGCCGTTCGAGCGGAAAGAGATCTTCGTGGCGCCATCGAGCGTCTCCCTGAACATCAGGGCCACTTCGGTCCCCTCGATGTTGCGGGCGTACTCCGCGACCCCGTCGAGGTCGTCGGCGGTGGCGCCCATCCCGTGCGTGACCTCCCGGGGGATGCTGATCCAGGTGATGGGCAGCTCGTTGTCCGTGTCCAGGTGCTCCAGCGCGATGCGCAGCATGCGGATGCGCTCGAGGGGTACGGTGGCGTGGAGCCTTCGGTAAACCCGCTCGGGATCGATCCCGCGTCGCACGAGGTCGGCGGCGACGCCATGGGTGCGGGCGGTGGTGTTGGCGAAACGGAAGGAGCCCGTGTCCGTCTCGATGGCCGCGTAGAGGCCTTCCAGCATCGGCTGACTCCAGTCGCGCGTTCCGGCGGTCACGAACAGGTCGTACACCAGCTCGCCGGTGGCGCAGGCGGAGGGGTCCCGCACGCCGGGGCCGGGGATGGAATCCTCCCCGGCCGGATGATGATCGATCACGACCACGGCATCTTCGCGCACCCCTTTGGCCACCCTCCCGATCCGCCCCGCCTCGCCCGTGTCCAGCACCACCAGCAGGTCCGCGTCACGCACGCGCGCGTCGAGAGCGGTACCGGGCGACAGCACCTCGACGCCATCGGAGAGCATGTACGTGAAGCGCTCGGGGAACGCCGTGGGATTGGCGATGGCGACGTGCTTCCCGCGCGCCAGCAGCCATGCGGCGAGCGCGGCTTCGGAGCCGGCGCCGTCGCCATCGGCGTTGACGTGCGTCGTGAGGACGAGGTGATTCGCGGCGTCCAGCACCGGGATCAGCTCCAGCAGCGCCGCCCGTCGACCGGTCGGGATGGCGAGGATCTCTTCGATCGGCGTTTCCGCCGCATTTGGCTCAGTCACGTGGCAACTCTACCGGAAGCCCGGGGTCGCCGGCAAGGCGGGTCAGGGCAGGACCTTGGCCACGGTGGAGGCCAGATGGACCAGGCGGGACGATTCCCGGCCGCTCACTGTTCCCTGCGCGAGCGCCTCGAGGAAGGAGGGAGCATTGTTGTCGAACGCCGGGACCTCCACGTACGCGCGCCCGATCTCGCGAAGGGTATGCGCGTCCGATCCGCCACCAGTGGGCAGCCCCCGGGCCCGGGCCCAGTCCCGGGCCCGGTCGTTGAGCGACGGGTCGTGCAGCCGCGCGTTGAACGCTTCCACGATGTCCACCCGGTCCTCGATGAGCGGGAGGATCTTTCCGCTTCCGCCCTTGCCGCCCGCGAACGGGTGCGGCACGTAGACCAGGCCACCCTGCTCGTGGATCCGCTCGCACGTCTCCACGGCCCCCGTTCCCTTCGGAATCCACTCGGAAAGATAGAGCCCCACCACATCCACGCCCTCCGCCGTCTTCACCTCCTCGCCCGGGATCACCCGGTCCGGGTAGCGGGCGCACAGGTCGAGCGCGGCTTCGATCTCGTTGTGGTCCGTGATGCAGACCCGCCCGAGACCGGCCTCAACCGCACGCTCCACCACCGCGTCCGGGTGGCTCCGGCAGTCGAACGAGAGGCGCGTGTGCACGTGCATGTCCACCCGCACCCGTCCCGCGGAGGACGATTCCCGGGCGCCCGCCCTGCGCCGGATCTCGCGCCACGCCGCCGCCGCGGCTTTCTCGAGCTCCTCCCGCGAGCCGTCGTTCCGGATGAGCACGTCCGCACGGCCCCGCTTCCCGGCCACCGGCATCTGGGACCGCATCACCCCGCGGATCTCCTCGGCGGTGAGCCCGCGGTCCCGCGCCAGCCGGTTCGCCCGCACCTCCGCTGGCGCGTCCACCAGAACCACCATGTCGAACGCGTCCGCGAGATCGAGCTCGAAGAGGAGCGGAATGTCGTGCACCACGATCTCCCACCCCTCCTCCGCGAGCCGCGCCTCCTCGGCCTCGCGCAGCCGCTGCACTTCGGGGTGGACGATCGCCTCCAGCCGCCGCCTCGCCGAATCGTCGGCGAACACGCGGCGGCGCAGCGCCGCCCGGTCCAGCTGACCGTCCCGGACGACCTCGTCGCCGAACGACTCTCGTACCCGCTCCAGTCCGGCGGACCCCGGCTCCACCGCCCGACGGGCCAGCGCGTCCGCGTCGATCACCGCCGCGCCGAGCTTCGTCCACGCCCGGGCGACGCTGGACTTCCCGCTCGCCACGTTCCCCGTCAGACCGACTCGGAACACCGGCTACCGCCTGCGCAGGCCGCTGCGGAAGGAACGCGACGGCGCGTAGCGCATCGAGTCGCGGATATCGTCCGCGGTCCCGTACGCGGCGTCACGCCCGGCCGAGATCAGATAAAGGCTGTCCCGACGCTGCTGCACGGTGTACGGCACACCCCAGGGATCCAGCCCGTCCTCGCTCAGCTTCCGGACGACCAGGTAGTTCGCGAAATCACGCGCCTCCGGCGGAGGACGACCCCGGTTCCGATCCCCCGTCAGGCGGGACACGAAATGCCCCAGCTGCGTCTTGGCCTGGATCTCACGATACGGATCCAGGATCGGCGACATGGGACCCTCGAGCTTCGCCCCCAGCCAGAGACGAAAGACATCGAGATGCGGATCCACCCGCTGCCGAAGCGGCGGCACCGTCACGGTGGCAAGGCCGAGGAAGAGGATTACCAGAACCAATCGCTTCATTTCGCCCGCACCTCCCTTCGCCGCGTGCGGTGCATCCGGTTGGCCCAGCTCACGTACCGCGCGAGCTCCCCGACCGTCGGAGAGCGACCCTCCTCGCCGTACGCAGTGTGCAGGCGCCAGGACACGTATTCCCGCGGCGGCAGCGGCAGGAATGGGAAACGACGCCACCAGCCCCGGGCGCGGAACCGCCAGCCGGCGCGCGCCAGACCCACCAACACGCGGGGTCGCCCCAGAGTAAGGCCCAGCAGGCTTGCGAGCGTCTTGGTTTCCACAGTCCGTTTGTGAGGTGATCCGGGGAGGGAACCCAGGAACGAAGATACTCGAACATACGATTCCGGTCGAGGGAGATGGCAGGCGGCGCCGCCGCCGTCGGGTTCTGTTCGCGGGAGTTGTGGTTTCGTTCCGGGACGCGCGCATGGTCCGCGGGGACCAACAACTCCCGCCAACAGAGCCAGCTCCAGCCCGGCGGACGGTAGCGGTCGTCAGGCGAGAATGGTTATCTTTTCCGGTCTGTCCACTCAAACGGGATGAGCATGGCCTCCAGAGAAGCCAAGCCGAAACAGGGGAAGTCCGGCGGAACGGGGGCGACGCGGAAGTCGTCCGGAAACGGCCGCCGGAGCGGACTGGATGCGTCGACGCTTCTGGCGCTGTACCGGACGATGGTCGCGGCGCGAAGGACCGATGACAAGGAGATCGGTCTGAAGCGGCAGAACAAGATCTTCTTCCAGATCTCCGGCGCGGGCCACGAGGCGGCGCAGGTGGCAGTGGCCCACCACCTCCGTCCGGGCAAGGACTGGTCGTACCTGTATTACCGGGACCGTGCCCTCAGCCAGGCGCTCGGTGTGACGCCGTACGAGCAGCTGCTCCAGGCGGTGGGGGCGGAGGTGGACCCGGCGAGTGGCGGACGGCAGATGCCGTCGCACTGGGGGCATCGGGAGCTGCGGATCGTCAGCACGTCCTCGCCCACGGGGACGCAGTACCTGCAGGCGGCGGGCACGGCGGAAGGCGCATGGCGCGCGGGGCTGCTCGAGGACATGCGTGAGAGGATCGAGTCGTTCGAGGACGACGAGGTGGTCCTCTGCACGACGGGCGAGGGACAGACGTCGGAGGGTGAGTTCTGGGAGGCGCTGAACACCGCGTCGAACCTGAAGCTCCCCGTCGTCTTCCTTGTCGAGGACAACGGCTACGCCATCTCGGTGCCGGTGGAAGTGAACACGGCGGGCGGCAAGATCAGCAAGGTGGTCAGCGGGTTCCCGGACCTGTTCATCGAGGAGTACGATGGCACGGACCTCCTGCAGAGCCTGGAAGCGTCTCGCAGGGCGGTGGAGCACTGCCGCAAGCGGAAGGGTCCGGCGCTGCTCCACGCTCACGTGATCCGGCCGTACTCCCACTCGATGTCCGATGACGAGCGGATGTACAAGACGGCGAAGGAGCGTGAGTCGGAAGCGGCGAGGGACCCGCTGGTCACGTTCCGGGCGTACCTGGAGGACGAGGGCATTGCAGCGGCGGAGGCGCTGGACACGCTCGAACAGGAAGTCCGCGACGAGGTGAACGAGGCCGCCGACCGGGCGCTGGAGCAGCCGCAGCCGGCGCCGGAGACGGCGATGAAGTTCCTCTACTCGGAGGAAGCGGACCCGACGTCGTCCGAGTTCGACACGGAGGATACGCCGGCGTTCGAGGGGGACGAGACCACCATGGTGGACCTCCTCAATTCATGCCTCCGCGACGAGATGGAGCGGGACCCGCGGATCGTTCTGTTCGGCGAGGACGTGGCCGATGCCAGCCGGGAGGAAGTGCTCGGCGAGTGCAAGGGCAAGGGCGGCGTCTTCAAGGTGACGTGGGGGCTCCAGCAGAGGTTCGGCGGCACCCGCGTCTTCAACTCTCCGCTGGCCGAGGCCAATATCGTGGGCCGCGCCATCGGCATGGCGCTGCGCGGGCTAAAGCCGGTGGTGGAGATCCAGTTCTTCGACTACATCTGGCCGGCGTTCCAGCAGCTGCGCAACGAGCTGGCCACCATGCGCTACCGCTCTGGTGGCACCTGGGCCGCGCCCGTGGTGGTGCGGGTCACGTACGGCGGATACCTCAAGGGTGGCGCCATCTACCACAGTCAGACGGGCGAGACGCTGTTCACCCATACGCCCGGGCTGCGCGTGGTCCTGCCATCGACGGCGCTCGATGCCGCCGGTCTGCTGCGCACCGCCATCCGCTCCGAGGACCCGGTCATGTTCCTGGAGCACAAGCACCTGTACCGCCAGGTCTACAACAAGAGCCCCTATCCGGGCCCTGACTTCATGATCCCCTTCGGCAAGGCGAAGGTGGTGCGCGAGGGGACGGACCTGACCGTGGTGACGTGCGGCGCCGTGGTGAAGCGGTCGCTCGACGCGGCGAGAATGGCGCAGGACCAGGACGGGATCAGCACGGAGGTCATCGACCTGCGCAGCCTGAACCCGCTGGACATGGAGACCATCGCCGCCAGCGTGAAGAAGACCAACAAGGTCATCGTCGCCCACGAAGACAGCCTGAGCTGGGGCATCGGGAGCGAGATCAGCGCCCGAATCGCCAGTGACCTGTTCGAATGGCTGGACGGCCCCGTGAAGCGGGTCGCCAGCCTGGACACGTGGGTGGCGTACGCGCCGCAGCTCGAAGCGGCGATCCTCCCGGATGCGGAGAAGGTGCTGACGGCGATCCGGGAGCTGGCGCGGTACTAGCCCCCGAGGCTCCGCCCCATGCCCTCCACGGCCCGCTTCCTCCGGCAGTTCCTCCTGCCGCGTCCAGGCGCGATTCTCGAGGAGGAGACCACGTATCGGCGGGGGGATGAGATGCTCCCGGCCACGCTGTACCGGCCGCGTCGGCGCGGCCGGGGCGGGCGGCCTCTTCCAGGCTGGATGACGCTGCACGGCCTCACCTACCACGGGCGGGCGCACCCCTCACTTCGGCGCTTCGCGCGCAGCCTCGCGGCATCCGGCGCCGTGGTCCTCGTGCCCGACCTCCCCGAATGGCGGGCGCTCCACGTGGCGCCGCGCAGGACCGTGGATACCATCCGTGCCGCGGTGCTGGAGCTGGACGGGCGCGGCCTCACGGAGCCCGGCCGCATCGGCGTGATGGGATTTTCGTTCGGCGCAACGCAGGCCCTGATCGCGGCCACGGAGCCTGTGCTTCGGGACAGGATCGCCGGCGTGGCGGCCTGGGGCGGGTACGCCGACATACGGCGCGTCGCACGCTTCATGTTCCTGGGCGAGCACGAGCTGGACGGCACGCGTCATCACGTGGAGCCCGACCCGTACGGCCGCTGGATCCTCGCGGGCAACTACCTGCCGCTCCTTCCGGAGCACCGGGACGACGTCGCCCTTCCGGCGGCGCTGCTGGCGCTGGCGCGGGAGGCCGGCCGGCTGGGGATCATGGCATGGGACCCGCAGCTGGACCAGCGGAAGGCGGCCGCCCGCGCGGGTCTCACGCCGGAAGCCCGGGAGCTGTTCGATCTGCTCGCCGTACCCGCGGGTGCGACGCTGTCGCCCGACCAGCGGACCCGGGTCGCCACGCTGGTCGACCGGCTGGCCGACGCCGCGCTCGCCGCGGAGCCGATCCTGGACCCCGGTCCCTGGCTTTCCAGCGTCCCGGTGCCGGTCTTCCTTGCCCACGGCCGCGACGACCGGTTGATCCCGTGGACGGAGATGGTGCGGCTGCGGCGAGCGCTACCGCCCGATCGCCTGACCGGTGGCGGGATCACGTCGCTCTTCTCCCACTCTTTCGGCCAGCGCCACGCCCCGTCGCTGCGTACAGCGGTGGAGGCCGTGCGCTTCGTCCGGCTGCTGAACGGGCTGGTGGGGCTGGTCTGAGAGGCCGAGGATCGGGAGGGTCAGCCCGCGCGCACGCCCCGGAGCGCTTCCACCGCGTCGGTGATCCGGGCCAGCATCCACTCGGTGGCCTCCGGGTCCCCGGGTGTGTCCGACATGGCGGGCTTCCCGGCGCGATCCAGCGTCACGCGTGCCATCGAGCGGTGGCCCCCGCCCCGCCCCTCCTGCTCCGCCAGCGCCCGCGCCAGGTCGCCCGCCCCCAACCCGGCCCCCACGCGTCGGATGTTCAGAACGATCTCGTCCCCGACGACGCCGGCCGCGGCGGACCAGGAAACGCCCTCGATGGTGAGGCAGAAGTCGGCCAGGTTCGGCAGGACGTGGGCAGCGCGGGCGTCGAGGCGCCCGACGTAGGCGACGGCGACGTCGCCCTGCTTGCGGAGCCCGGCCAGCGCCTGCCCCGTGGCACGCACGCCGTCCTCGGAGAACGCGGGCCGCCCGATCTTTCGGAGCAGCTCCTGGTCCGCCACTCCCTGCAGGAACGCGTACGCTTCCACATCGGCGCCGGTCGTGCCCCGGCGCAACACTTCCGTGTCGGTCCGGATCCCGTACAGCAGCGCGGTCGCCAGTCGAGGCGTGATCCGGCGCACGTCTCCCACCCGGAGATACTGCGTCACCATGGTGGACACTGCTCCCATGTCGGGGCGGATGTCGAGGAAGTCGGCCGTGTAGCCTTCGCGCGCCGGGTGGTGGTCGATGACCGCGAAGCGCGGACGCGTGGCCGAAGCGCCCGGCTGCGTGTCCGCCGTGATCACCCGCTTGAAGCCGTTCAGCTCCGCGTCCGTCACCCGTACCACGCGGAGGTCCAGCAGCTCCGTCATCCGCTGGTTCTCGGCGCGGGTCACCTCGCCCAGGCTGATCAGCGGGCTCTCTTCTTCACGCCGGTGCAGGAGCGTGCGCAGCCCCAGCGCGCTCGCCATCCCGTCCGGATCCGGATCGTCCTGCACCAGGATCGGCACCACCGCCGCGCCCCGGGCGAACGCCCGCAGCTCGTGGACTTTCCGGGCAACATCATCTTTCGGCTTCATCGGCACCACATTCTCCCGGCGGCGGAGTGCGACCGGCTCCTCGCTCCCGGTCCCGAGCCGCCTGCGGCTTCGACGATGCCCGTTCCCGGCACCGCGGGCAACCCCCCGCCCCCGGCCTCCCACGGTTTACCCGCTCCCCGTGGTTGGATATGTTTCCGGCAAAGCTCCGGCAAATACCCCCGACCTGCAACGTGAGCATCCTGTCGAGACTGACCCGCGGGCTGCGCCCCGCGCGCCAGGATGACGCGCCGTCCAGCGGACGGGGCGTCATCCCGCGTGAGGCGTTCGAGCGCATCATCGAGATCGCCGCCGACGCGATCATCACCGTCGATGAGGGTCAGCGCATCCTCCTCTTCAACAGCGGCGCCGAGGAGATCTTCGGCTACCCGCGCGGCGAGGTCATCGGCAAGCCGCTGGCGATCCTCCTCCCCGAGCGTTTTCGCTCGCACCACGCGAACCACATGCGCAGCTTCGCCGCCAGCGCCACGGCCGCCCGCCGGATGGGCGAGCGGCGCGAGATCTCGGGGCTGCGCCGCGACGGCACGGAGTTTCCCGCGGAGGCTTCCATCTCCCGCCTGGCCACGCCCGACGCGGTGATCTTTACCGTGGTGCTCCGCGACATCACGGAGCGCAAGCGGGCGGAGGAGCGTCAGCGCTTCCTGGCGGACGCGAGCGAGGCGCTGGCCCTGTCGCTCGACTACAAGGACACGCTCGCGCGTCTCGCCCGCGTGGGGCTCCCGCACCTGGCCGACTGGTGCGTGGTCGACCTCCTGGAAGACGGCGAGCTGGTCCGCGTCGAGGCCGCGCACGCCGACCCCGATCGGGAAGCGGACGCGCGCATCCTCCTCGCCCACCCGCCGACCCGCGAGCGCCACCACCCCGCCCTCACCGTGCTGGATACGGGCGAGCCCGAGATCATCGAAGAGGCCAGCGACGCGTTCCTCCGCGCCGTCGCCCACGACGACGAGCACTATCAGGCCCTCCAATCCCTCGGGCTCCACTCGCTCCTCGTGGTCCCCCTCACCGCTCGCGGTCGGATCCTCGGCACGTTCTCGCTCGCTTCCGCCAGGCCCGAACGGCGCTTCGACCCCGATGACGCCCTGCTCGCCGCCGACCTCGCGCGCCGCGCCGCCATGGCCGTAGACAACGCCCGCCTCTACCGTGAAGCCCGTGACGCCGTAGCCGCTCGCGACGAGGTGCTCGGCGTGGTGTCCCACGACCTGGGGAACCCCCTCACGGCCATCCGCGTGGCCGCCCGCGTCCTCGATCGCGTCCTGGACGCCCGGGAAATCGACGCGGCCCACGCACAGGTCGAATCCATCCGCGCCGCCGCAGTCCAGGCCTACCGCCTCATCGGAGACCTGCTCGAAGTCCGGCGCCTCGAGGCGGGCCGCCTTCGCCTCATCATCAGGCCCGAAAGCGTCCAGCAGCTCATGGATGAGGTGGTGCGGACGCTCGGCCCCGTGGCCGAGGACCAGGGCGTGCACCTCGCGCATGAAGGTGGCGTCGATGCTGCCCAGACCGTCCGCGTCGACGCCGACCGCATCCAGCAGGTCTTCTCCAACCTCGTCGGGAACGCCCTCAAGTTCACCCCCGCCGGCGGCACCATCACCATCACCGTCGAAGCCACCGAGGATGAGGCGGTCTTCTCCGTTCAGGACACCGGCCCCGGCATCCCCGCGGCCGACCTCCCCTGCGTCTTCGACCGCTTCTGGCAGGCTCGGCAGCACGGCAGCCACGGCCTCGGCCTCGGCCTCGCCATCGCCAAAGGACTCGCCGAGGCACACGGCGGCAGGATTTTCGTCGAAAGCGAGGAGGGGCACGGCTCACGCTTCGCGTTCACCGTGCCCCTCCACCCGGAAGGCGCTTGACGCGGGATCTCCCCCACGATCGCGCCGCCGCCCCTCGTCAGGCGCCCGGCGTCACCTTCCCTCCTGTCCTCCAGCCCAGCACACCGTACAGCGGGCAATACCCCACAACCGCTGTCACCAACAGCACCGCCGCCACCACGTACAGCAGCACCGCCCACGCACCACCCACCGTCCCACTCAGCGGAAGCGCCACGGCCACCATGGCGAGCACGAGACGAGCAACCCGATCGATGCGTCCCTCGTTCACCTTCATGCGTCCCTCCCGCGTGGTGGTGGATTCGCTGCAACTGCACTACACTATTCCCTTGCGTCCACCGCGTCAGTCAGGTATAGAGCGGTTCGACGCGTCAGAGCGATTGCGTCGGATCGGTGGGGGATTGCCCCACGCTGGGCCCCGTTGGTGCCCCGACTAACCCACGCGCCGCTCGCGTGCTAGATTTTCCTGACGTCACAGCAACGCACGGGGGAAAGGCGACGATGCCGAAGACGATACGGATTCTCTTGGCCGACGATCACGGGGTCCTGCGGGCGGGATTGAGGGCGCTGCTGGACGCCGAGCCGGACCTCCAGGTCGTCGGAGAAGCCGAGACGGGCGAAGAAGCGATCAAGAAGGTGAAGGAGCTGACGCCCGACATCGTGGTGATGGACCTGTCCATGCCGGGGATGGGTGGGATGGAGGCGACGCGCCGGATCGCGGCCATGGACACGGGAACGAAGGTCCTCGTGCTGACGATGCACGCGGAAGAAGAGTTCCTGTTGCCGGTCCTGGACGCAGGCGGGAGCGGGTTCGTGCGGAAGACGAGCGCGGACGAGGACCTGACGCACGCGATCCGGACGGTGGCGCGCGACGAGGTCTTCCTCTACCCGAGCGCGGCGAAGCTGTTGCTCGAGCGCTACAAGGATGCGGACGCGGACGAGATGCGGGGCCCGCTGAGCAAGCTGACCGAGCGGGAGCGGGATGTTCTGGCCATGACCGCAGAAGGCTTCAGCTCGAGCGAGATCGGCGAGAAGCTGTTCATCAGCCCGAAGACGGTGGACACGTACCGGAGCCGCATCATGGACAAGCTCCAGCTGCGGCACAGGTCGGAGCTCGTCCGGTTCGCGCTGCAGACGGGACTTCTTCGGGCAGAGCAGTAGGCCGGTCCGGCGGGTGACCCGCGGCTCCGGTGCGCGGCAGCCGCCTCAGAACGCGGCGGTCTCTCCCTGTCGGGGCAGGTCGGCGGCCGTGGCCGCGGCGGCGCCCTCGGCGGGCACGATGGCACGCACGGTAGTCCCTTCCCCCCGCACGCTCGTGATTTCCACGCGCCCCCCCACGTAGCTGGCCCGCTCCCGCATCCCGAATAGCCCGAGCCCGTGCTGGTCGTCGTGGCTGACCAGCTGCGCTTCCAGGTCGAAGCCCACCCCGTTGTCCCACACCGTTGCCACCGCCATTTCGGCCACGCGCTCCACCGTCACGCGGATCCGGGTGGCGCGGCTGTGGCGCAGCGCGTTCGTGATGGCCTCCTGCACGATCCGGTAGAGCGCCAGCTCGGCTTCGGGCGACTCCAGCCGCCCCACGCCTTCCGTGCGCACGTCCATCCGTACCAGCGCGGATTCCGAGACGTGTCGGACGTGCGACTCGATGGCCGCGCCAAGCCCCAGCTCGTCCAGCGCGGGGGGGCGAAGCCCCTGGGCGTAGCGCCGAAGCCCGTCCGCCGCCTCCGCCAGCTCCCGCCGCACTTCCTCCAGCACGGCCTCCTTCGCCTCCGCATCCGCCACGCTTCGCGCCAGGCGCAGTCGCATGAGGATCGCGGCCAGGCGCTGCGACGCGTCGTCGTGCAGCTCGAGCGAGATGCGGCGACGCTCCTCCTCCGCCGCGTTCAGCGCCCGCGCCGCCACGTCCCGCAGCCGGCAACGGTAATCCGAGAGCCGGTCCAGCATGGCGTTCGTCGCCTCCGTCAGCCGCTCCATTTCCCGATCCGCCAGCGGCGACGTGGGGACGCGCGCGTCCAGCTCCCCCGCCTGCACCCGGTCCGCAGTCCGACGCAGCAGTCGGAGTGGCTCCAGCGCGATCTGGATGATCACGCCGTTCACGGCGATGCTGACGATCGCGCCCCCCACGGCCAGCGCCACCAGCGGGCCCAGCGCCGCCCCCGCACGGCCCAGCTCCACGGCGAGCAGCGTGGCCAGGAGGGAGAAGAGGAGCACGATGAACGCATTCGCGGCCAGGATCTTGTAGAAGAGCGGGATCGCGAGCAGCCGCCCCAGCAGCCCGCTCACGTGCTCCCGTTCCTGTCGCAGTTGCCCCTCGTCCATGGTCCTCTCTTGGCATTACGCGCGCGGCCGCGGGAGCCACCCGCGGCCGCTGGCAATGCCATAATCTACATGGAGGTCCGATTACCGTCTGTCAGGCGAGGACCGAGACGCGTGTGGGGTCTTCTCCTACGCTCCGCCCGACGCCTCGCCCGTGGCCCCGGTGCTCGCAGCATCGTACACCACGTCCCCACCGAGAATCGTGTAGAGGACCCGGGCTTCGCGGATCTCCGTTTCCGGTACGGTGGTGATGTCCTTCGACAGGACGGTGATGTCCGCCAGCTTGCCGGGCGTGATGGAGCCCTTCAGGTCCTCTTCGAACGCCGCGTAGGCGTTGTTGATGGTATAGGAGCGGAGTGCCTGCTCGCGAGTGAGGCGCTGGTCCGGGTCGAAGGGGGTTCCGTCAGGGAGGGTGCGGGAGACCGAAGCCCAGTAGCTGTTGAGCGGATTCACGTCCTCCACCGGGGTGTCGGTCCCGTTGGTCACCACGGCGCCGGTCTTCCACAGCTCCTGCCAGCGGTAGGCGCCGGTGTGCGCCCGCTCGTCGCCGATGCGCTTGGGCACCCAGGGGAAATCGGATGTGGCGTGGACGCCCTGCATGGCCGCGATCACGCCCAGGCTGGCGAAACGCGGGATGTCGGCGGGATCGAGGTGCTGGGCGTGCTCGATGCGCCAGCGCAGGCCGGTCCTGTCCGGATGCTCCGCCATCACCGTTTCGTAGATATCGAGAACTTCGCGGTTGGCACGGTCACCGATGGCGTGGGTGTTGACCTGGAAGTCGTTGGCGATGGCGATCTCGGCCGCTTCCTTCACTTCTTCCACGGGCTCCAGGACCAGCCCGGTGCTGGACGGCATGTCGGTGTACGGGGCCAGCATCCACGCGCCGTGGGAGCCCAGTGCACCGTCGATCTGCCGCTTGATGGAGCGCACCGTCAGGTGGTTGTTGCCCACGCCGATCATGCGGTACTCGGACAGGTGTTCCGCCATGGTCTGGTTGCTCTCGCCGCGCACCATGACGTACAGGCGGATGGGCAGGGTGCCGGCTTCCGCCATGCGCCGGTAGCCGTCGATCACCCGGAATGACGCCCCGGCGTCGTGGAAGGTGGTGATTCCTCTGGACAGCGCTTCGGTCGCCGCCAGCCGGACCACGCGCTGGAAGTGCTCCCACTTCTCTTCCTCGCTCATCCCCTCCCTGGACTCGGACAGGGCAGACGAGACCATGCGCTGCGCATTCTCCCGCAACAGGCCCGTGGGCTCGCCAAGAGCGTCGGTGAGAATCTCGCCCCCCTCGGGGGCGCGCGTCGCGCGGGTGATCCCGGCCAGCGCCATGGCGCGGGCGTTCACCAGCGAAGCGTGGCCGCTGGCGTGCTCCAGGATCACCGGGTTCAGGGGAGACACAGTGCTCAGCGCGGCGTGGGTGGGTACCCCTTCCACGGCGTCGGCGGGAACGCTGTCCCACTTTTCCTGGTGCCACCCACGACCCAGTATCCATTCGCCGGGCGTGGCCTCGGATGCGGCCCTCCCGACCATGGCGACAATGTCGTCCCAGCTCCGAGCGGTCGTCAGGTCGAGCTCGAGCTGCGCTTCGCCCAGTCCCATGAAGTGCCCGTGCCCCTCGATGAACGCGGGCATGACAAAGCTTCCACCCAGGTCCAGCACCCGCGTGTCCGGGCCGATGTAGCGACGGATGTCGGCGTCGCTCCCCACGGCCAGGATGCGGCCCCCTCTCACCGCGACCGCTTCCGCCGTGGGCTGGGCCGAGTCCACCGTGACCACGCGACCGTTCACCAGCGCCAGGTCCGCGGGCTCACGCACGTCGGCGGCGCACGCGGACAACCCCAGGGCGAGCGTGGCGCCCAGCACCACACTCCTGATCATTTCGTCCATGCCTCTCTCCCTGTTGATCGCCCCCGGCATCGTGCCGCGGGCGAGCGTTCACATGATTGCGAAAGCGTTCACCAGGCCCAGCCCCACGAGCGTGTTGAAGATGACGTTCCCGGCCAGAACGGCCGAGAAGATGCCGAGCAGCGGAAAGCCCAGGAATGCGAGTGGGATCACCAGGATCTCGTTGGGCGCCGGAATGAGCGCGGCGTAGAGGAACATGAGGAGGAAGGGCAGCCACGGCCGGCGACGCCGCAGCCGCTCCAGCTGCATCAGCCTTCCGTGCAGCCGCGGCGAGAAGACATCCCGTGCGGCGTGGCCGATCAGGTAGCCGAAGAGGTCCCCGAGCGTCATTCCGACTGCGATGAGCGCCACCGTCGGCACGGGCTGGAGCCCCACGTCCATGAAGAACGGGAGAAAGGCAATGAGCGGCACCGGCACCACGAGGTTGAAGCCACTGATGGCGGCGGCCGCGACCACGCCCGTGTACCCGAAATGCCGGGCGCCTTCGCGAACGAAGTCGTGCTGGGCGGCATACAGGTTGACCCAGATGGCGAACGCCAGGACGAGCGCGAGGAGCCCCACCTTGAGAGCGAAGCGGAGTGCCGCGTGTGGCCGCGCGCGGCCCCGCCTCCGCGGATTCAGGGCAGCTCCCATACGCGAAACCGGGCGGCAGCCGCGACGTCGCCGGGCATCGGCCGGGCCAACTGATAGCCCTGGGCCGACTTGCATCCGAGGATGCGGGCCATCCTGAACTGCTCGCGGGTCTCGACGCCCTCCGCCACGACTTCCATCTCCAGCTCGTCGGCGAGCGCCACGATGGTACGGACGATCTCGCTGTTCTCGCCGTTCGCCCCGATCGCGCGGATGAAGGAGCCGTCGATCTTCAGGGTATGGGCCGCGAAGCGGTGGAGGTAGCTCAGCGACGAGTAGCCGATGCCGAAGTCGTCGATCATGAGGCGGACGCCCAGTTCGCGCAGCACCTCCATCATGTGAATGCTCGTCTCGGCCTGCTCCATCAGCACGTTCTCCGTCAGCTCCAGCCGCAGCGATTCCGGGGGGGCGCCCGTCTCGTCCAGCGCGCCCCGGAGCTGATCGATCATGTCGCGTTGCGACAGCTGGGTGGCCGACAGGTTCACGGCCACGTAGGGACCCCGGTCGTCGGCGATCCACCACTCCCGGGCCCGGCGCGTGGCCTCGCGCAGCGTCCACCAGCTGATCGGGACGATGAGCCCCGTCTCCTCGGCCACGTCCAGGAACTCGTCCGGGCGAAGCAGACCGCGCTCCGGATGCTCCCAGCGCAGCAGCGCCTCGTGGCCCAGCAGCGACCCATCACTCAGCGACACGATGGGTTGATAGTGGAGCGTGAACTCCTGCCGCTCCACCGCACGGCGGAGCGCCGTCTCCAGCTCCATGACGGCCACTGCCTGGTCGTGCATGGCCCGATCGAACACTTCACTCCGCGCCCGCCCCGCGTTCTTCGCGCGGTACATGGCAATGTCCGCGTCGCGCAGGATGTCCTCGGCCTTGCGGTACTCCTCCGAGCTGACCGCGATGCCGGCGCTGATGGTGGCATAGACGTCGCGCCGGGCGATGCTGAAGGGAAGCCGCACGGCCTCGTGGATCCGGTCCGCCACCGCAGTGGCCTCCTCCACGTCGCTCACGCCGTCCAGCAGGAGCGCGAACTCGTCGCCGCCCACGCGCGCGACCGTGTCGCCGGGCCGGAGGCAGCCTTCCAGGCGCCGCCCGATCTCCACCAGCAGCTGGTCCCCCACGCCGTGCCCGAGGCTGTCGTTCACCACCTTGAACCGATCCACATCCAGGAAGAGCACGGCAAACCCGGGCGTGTCCACCCGCCGCCCCCGCTTCACGAACTGGTTCAGGCGGTCCATGAAGAGCGCCCGGTTGGGAAGCCCGGTGAGGAGGTCGTGCAGAGCGTCGTGGAGCAGCCGGTCCTCCACCTCCTTCCGCTGCGTCACATCCCTCGCGTTCACCACCACGCCGTTCACGGATGCGTGGTGCAGCAGGTTGCGCCCGACGGCTTCCAGCGTGCGCCAGCCCCCTTCCCGGTCCCTGAAACGCAGTTCGAGCCGAGAGATCATCCCGGGCTGCCCCTCCGCCACGGCGAAGACCTCCTTCACGCGCGCCAGGTCTTCCGGATGGATGTAGTCGAACACGGACGTGCCGACCATTTCCTCGGGGGTGAAGCCGAGGACCCGGCCCACGGATGGACTCTCGTACGCGATGGTGCCATCGGCGGACAGGATGGTGATGGTATCGAGGGCGTTCTCGATCAGCGCGCGGAAGTACTCCTCGCTCTCGCGCAGGGCGGCCGTCGACCGCTTCCGCTCCGTGATGTCCTCGATGATCCCCTCGTAGCCGACGGTCTCGCCGCCCGCGGCCCGGTGGGCCGTGGCGGTGATCAGGCAGTCCAGGACGTGACCGTCCCGGTCCGTGAGCCGGACTTCGTAGTTCCGGACCGAGCCGTTCTCCTCGATCGCGCGCTGGAAATGCTCGCGGTCGGCAGGATCGACGTAGAGCGCGCTGGCGTTCAGCCGCAGGAGCTCGCGGCGGCTGTAGCCGAACAGGTCCAGCATGGAGCGATTCAGGTCGACGAAGTCGCCGCTCCGGGTGGTGATGTAGAGCGCGTGCCGGGATTCCTCGAACAGCCGGCGATACCGGCGCTCGCTGGCGATGAGCGCCTCCTGCATCCGCTTCTGCTCGGTGACATCACGGAAGCTCCAGACGCGACCCACCACCCGCGCCCCGATCCGCTGCGGTCGGGAGAACCGCTCGATGACCCGTCCATCCCGGAAACGGAGGACATCGTGTCCGGTCCGCTCGGGGTCCTCGTAGAGGGCACGCACCCGGTCCCTGAATGTGGTCGGGTCCTCCAGCTTCTCCACCACGTACTGGAGCGCCAGCTCGTCATCGGCCGCCGCGAGCACTTCCTCGGGGACGCCCCAGATCTCCACGAAGCGACCGTTGTAGCTGATGATGCGGCTATCCCGGTCCACCACCAGAACGCCATCGGTGGTGGAGTCGAGCGCCGCCTTGAGGAGCGAGGCGGAGCGCTCCAGCCGCTCCTGCACCACGCGGAGCTCTTCAGCCTCCCGTGCATTCTCGTCGACGAGGTGCGGCTCCAGGTCGGACTCCCGGGTCGCGTCCATTTTCAAACGGCTTGCGTCTCGCTGGTTCAGTGGGGCCGGGCGGTGGGACCGGAGCGCACGCTAACGCGCACCCCACAGCGCCGCAAGCGCGACGACGCCCGCCCGCGCGCTCACTCGCCCGCATCCACGGCCGCCACGCGGCCCAGACCCGCCCAGTCGATCTCGCCCCAGCCGCGCGCGGCGGCCGAGAGGAAGCGGTCGCGCAGGAGACTGGCAAGTGGGAGCGGCACTTCGGTCTCATCCGCGGCCCCCAGCGCGTAGCGCACGTCCTTCAGCCCATGCCGGAGCTTGAAGCCCGCCGGTTCGTAGCGCTGCGCCTCGATGAGCCCGCCGTAATTCTCGTAGATCGGCGAGCGGAACAGGCGCGTTGCCACCGTGCGGAGGAACTCGCCCGTATCGATGTCGTAGCTGCGCACGAACGTGAACGCTTCCGCCATGGCCTCGATGGCGGACGCCAGCAGGAAGTTCCCGGCCAGCTTCACCACGTTGGCCTGCTCCGGCTGCTCCCCGGCCGCCACCACTCCCTGACCCAACGCGTCGAACGCGGGCGCGCACGCCGACCGGACATCCTCACCGCCGCCCGCGATCACCCACAGCTTGGCCGCCTCCGCCGCCTCGGGGCGGCCGAATACCGGGGCGGCGATGTAGCGCTGCTCCCGCTCCGCGTGCGCGTCGGCGAGCCGTCGAGACAGGCCGGGGCTGATCGTGCTCATGGACGCGTGGATCGCCCCCGCCGGGAGCCCGGCCAGCAGACCATCGCTGCCGAACGCCACCCGCTCCACTGCCTCGTCGTCCGAGAGCATCGTGATCGCCAGCTCCGCCTGCCGCGCCGCTTCCTCGGGCGATGCGGCGACGGTGGCGCCTTCCATCGCCTCCGCCTTCGACCGCGTCCGATTCCATACCGTTACGGCGTGCCCCTTCGCCACCAGGTTGCGCGCCATCGGTGCACCCATGCTGCCCATCCCCAGGAATGCCAGTCGCATCCTCTCTCCTCTCGCGTTCCGGTCCACCGGTCGGATCCCGCGCTCCACCATACGCATGCGGCGCGCCCCCTGCACCGGAACGCGGGACGCCCGAGGCTGGACCGGCACCGCCTGAAAACGGGTCGAGGGCGCCGGCCACGCCGTCGCCCTCGACCCGTCCGGCCCCTGCTGCATTCTACCGCCCGCGCCGGAGCACCCGCTGATGGAACGCGTCGGGCATCGACCGGATGTCCAGTGGCTGCGACGTGCTGTAGTGGCAGTAGGAGCAGAGGCCCACGTGCGGCACCGGCCCCATGGCGGGCGGTGAGGGCGGCGTCCTTCCGGACACGGCGTATGCCTCCTGCGCCCTGGCCACGGCGTTGCGGACGAGACGGTCGCTCAACTCCAGGTTGTGCTCACCGCCCGCGCGGGCGACCAGGTCCACATCCGCCCGCGCGGTGGCCAGCAGCGCCCGGGCGCTGTCCGGCGGATCCGGCAGCGCCTGCTCGGCTTGCCGCAGATACCGCTGCGCCGCGCCGAGCCGGGACTCGACGCCGCTCGTCCACCAGCCGAGCACCTGCGTATACTCCTTCTCGTGGCACAGGGCGCACGCCTGCGCCTCGCCCCGGTACGGACCCACCGAGTCGGCTGCCGTCGGGATGTGACAGGACCGACACGTCACGCCCGCCAGAAACTTCGCGCTGGGCACCACATCCCCTTCCGGAGAGACGCCCAGGATCAGCTGCTGCTGCGCCGCGTGCACGCCCTGGTGGCACGCCGAGCACACACTGCTCTCCGGCCACTGCCCGGGGCCATTCAGCTTCACGCCGTGCTCGGACGTGTGACAATCCGAGCAGATCAGGTCCACTGCCGAGCTCATCGCCGCCACCCGATGCATGTGCTTCTCGTGGCAGGAATTGCAGGTCACACCACTGTGCAGCGGATGGAGATCACGCCCCACGGCTTTCTGGTTCAGCGCGGCAATGTCGGTATGGCACTCCCGGCAGCGCGCGCTCGCCACGTCCGTATTCGCCTCCGAGACGTCGTAGTGGCATCGCACGCATCCGATCTCCATCCACGGCAGCTCCGAATGCGACACCACCACGCCCTGGCTGGTGAAGCGGGAGTGGTTGGGCCGCTGATGGCACACGCGGCAATCCTCCGGGGCGCGGCTGGACACCTGCGACAGATGACAGAGGGTGCACGCATCCACCGACGGCTCCAGCGGCTCGCCGCCCGCGTCGTGCGTGTGGCACCCCGCGCACGTGGCCTCGACCGGTCCACCCTCGCCGTGGTTCCGGTGGCGGAACTCCACCGTGGCCAACCGGACTTCCGGCGGACCGCCGGCTTCGTGGCAGCCGGAAGCCTGGCACGACGATGACGGAACGGTGGCGCGACCCCGCTCCCCTGCCGGGCCCTGGTGGCACGCGCGGCATGCGAGGTCCGCGTGCGGATCCGCGCGCTGGGCCGAAGCGGCCGGCGCTGCGGCCACGACCCCCGTGTCGGCGGCGTTCCCTCGCGATGCCCCCGGCCCGGCCGGCTCGCAGCCGGCCAGGGCGGCAGCCAACGCCAGCATCAGCGTCAGCAGAAGCTTACCCATGTCATCATCCCGATCAGCAAGAGACCCAGTCCGAGAGCGAGGAACCCGAGGATGGCGGCCACCAGCGTCTGCCGCCGGTTCGGCGGCGGCGCGGGGGCATCCTGCTCCTGGTCCGCCGTCATCGCTCCGGCGCTGCGCGCCTCGATGTGGCCCAGGATGCGCGGGTGCTCCTCCTCCATGTACTCCACCGTCGCGCGGCCCGTGAACATCACCGCATCCAGGGGGAACTTCTCCGGCCGCAAGTGGACGTTGAAGAAGTGGATGGTGAAGATGAACAGGGTGGCGAGCATGGCCTCGTCGCCGTGCACCACCGTGGCCACGTTGAAGAACCAGCCGGGGACGAACCCGGCGAACAGCTCCGGCAACCAGAGCATGAGCCCCGTGCCGCCGATGATCGCCACGCCCCAGAACACGGCGAAGTAGTCGAACTTCTCCATGTAGCTGTAGCGCGCGAACCTGGGCCGCGGTCCCAGCCCCAGGAACCAGCGGAACTGGTTCGTGAAGTCCGTGATGTCCTGCGGGTGCGGCACGATCGAGTCGGGACCCCACAGTAGCCGGCGCCGATCCGGTGCCCGGATCAGTGCGCGGATCAGGTAGAACAGGTGCGCGGCGAAATAGCCGAACGTGATCGTCGCGCCGACGCGGTGCAGCAGCCCGGCCATGTGCACGCCGCCGAACAGGTGCATCAGGCCCGCGGACCACGGCGCGCAGCTGAAGCGCAGTGGCATCCCGGTGAACACGAGCAGGAAGAAGGAGATGATCACCGCGGCGTGCGTCAGCCGGTGGTACAGCCGGAATCGCCACACGTAGCGCCCCCGCCCGCGCTGCGCCGCATCGAGCGCCACATCCCGGTTCGGCAGGCGGTATCCGTGACCGCTCTTCCCCCGCGCCGTGTCAATGGCGATGCGCAGGAGCCAGAGCAGCGTGTGCAGCCCGAACATGGCCATGGTCCCGACCAGGAGCCACGTCATGAACTTGTACGCCCAGTACAGCAGCGGATTGCGGCTCTTCTCGTGCGGATTCGCGTGCGGGTCGAATTTCGCGAACGACGCCGTCGCATCCGGGTGACACGTCCTGCACGTGGACACCAGGTTCCCGGGCGCCACCGTCGACTGCGGATTGTCCGCGCCGTGAATCTGATGCGCGCCGTGACAGTCGGCGCAGGTGGCCGTGGCGGTCGAGCCCAGCGTCGTCGCCTGCCCATGGTATGAGTCCGCGAACGACTCCGCGTACTCCTCGTGGCAGCGCGCGCACGCCTGGACGGTCAGCTCCGCCGCGTGCGGCCCTGACGGACCCGCCGTCGGGTGGGCGCCATGGCACGCCGTGCACGTGGGCACCTCGACGTTGCTCAGCTCCACCCCGCCGCCGGCGGTCGCCGCCTTCAGCGCCAGCCCATGGACGTCAGTCTGCCACGCGCTCGCGATGGAGTCGTGGCACGCACCGCACGTACGCGGCTGCGACGCCGGGCTCAGCCTCGACTCGGGACGGTCCGGCGGCATCGCCGCGTGCGGCGCATGGCAGGCGTAGCAGGGCGCTTCGCCCGCGTGTGGATCATCATCGCCCAGGCGCTGCGTCTCGTGGCAGGCGATGCACCGGTCGACCATTGCTGGCATGGCGTCACCGCCCATCTCCAGTGCGGCCGGCCGCGCCACCTGGTGCGTGGTGTGGCACTGCCTGCAGTCCACGCCCGTCCGCCCGTCGCCGGCTGCATGCGCCCCCTCCCGCCACGTCGAAGCCACGTCCTCGTGACACGAGGCGCATGTCTGCGACGCCGCCTCCGCCGGGTGCGGGAACCGGTCGAACCCCGTGTGGCACCGCGAGCACGAGAACCCGGCGTGGGCGGTGCCGTCCAGCAGCGAGTCCGGGACGAGGAGCGCCCGCGCATCAGCGAGACTGCGCGTGTGCTGTCTCAGCAGCTCCAGCTCACCGTGGCACTGGGTGCACGTAAGCGCCTGCTGCGCGGAGCCGGGCGACGCCCAGAGGGCCGCGGCCACCAGCACCGACAGCCCCATCGCGAGTCGGTGTCTCATTCGTCCATTCCGTATTTCTTCAGTCGATTCCGAACCTGGTGACGACTCATCCCGAGAAGCCGCCCCGCTTCCGTCTTGTTCCCTTCCGCACGGCGGAGCGCCTTGGTCAGAAGCTCCTTTTCCAGCTCTTCCACATCGAGACCCTCCGGCCCCAGATCCAGCGCCCCCCGGCCCCGCCGCCCTTCACCACGCACCTCCGGTGGCAGCATCTCCGGCTTCAGCACCGACCCATCGGCCAGGAGGACCGTGCGCTCGATCACATTCCGCAGCTCACGCACGTTGCCGGGCCAGCGGTAGCCCTTCAGCAGCTCCATCGCCTCCGGGGAGACGTCCCGGATCTTCCGGCCCAGCTGGCGGTTGAACTCCTCTATGAACGTCAGGACGAGGGCCGGGATGTCCGAAGTACGCTCCCGGAGCAGAGGCAGCCGGATCGGAAAGACGCGGAGCCGGTAGTACAGGTCCTCCCGGAACTCCTCTTTCTCCACTTCCGCCGCCAGGTCGCGATTCGTGGCGGCGATGAGGCGCGCGTCCACCACCAGGTCCTTGGTCCCGCCCACTCGCCGGAACCGCTTCTCCTCGATGAAGCGCAGCAGCTTCCCCTGGAGCCGGAGCCCCAGCTCTCCGATCTCATCCAGGAACAGCGTGCCGCCATCCGCCAGCTCCACCAGCCCCCGCTTCATCGTGCGGGCGTCCGTGAAGGCTCCCTTCTCGTGACCGAACAGCTCCGACTCCATGACCGTTTCCGCCAGCGCGGAGCAGGTCACGTTGATGAAGGGACCGTCGGAGCGCGGACTCGAATGATGGATCGCCTGCGCCAGCATCCCCTTCCCCGTCCCCGTCTCCCCTTCCAGCAGCACAGTGGTCCCCTCCGCCGGCGCGACCCGCTTCACCAGGTCGAACACTTCCCGCATCGCCGGGCTGCTCCCCACCACGTCCTCGCCCAGCCCTGCCTGCTCCCGCAGCGCCCGCACCTCCCGCTGCAGCCGCGTACGCTCCAGGGCGCCGCTGATCGTCGCGCTCAGACGGTCGAAGGAGAACGGCTTCTCCAGGTAGTCCACCGCCCCCGCGCGCAGCGCCCGCACGGCCGATTGCACCGTGCCGTGCGCCGTCATCACTACGCACACCGTCTCGCCCGTGGCCACCAGATCCTCGAGGAGACCGGTGCTCTCGCCGTCCGGCAGCTTGATGTCCAGCAGCGCCAGGTCGGGCGTGTGCTTCTCCAGCATCGGCCCCACTTCCGCCAGCCTGGACGCCGTCACCACGGCGTACCCCTCCCGCTCCAGCCGCTCCGCCGTCACCTGCCGGAGCAGATCGTCATCCTCCAGGATCAGGATTCGCGCGTTGGCCACTGGTCCCCTCCCCCGGCTCGGGCGATGCCGCTGGCGACGTCCGTCGCCTCCTCCCTGGCGCTCCCCACTGCCGGCAGCGTGATGCGTACGGTCGTGCCCTTCCCCTGCGCGCTCTCGATCTCCAGTGTCCCCTCGTGCGCGGCCACCACCCGGGCCACCAGCGGAAGCCCCAGACCCGTCCCGCCGGGCTTCGTCGAGTAGAACGGCAGAATCACTTTCTCCGTCTCCTCCGCCGCGATCCCCGGCCCGGTGTCCCGGACCTCGATCGCCGCACGCCCACCCTCCGGCCGCACCACCACCGTGAGAACGCCGCCCGACTCCATCGCTTCCATCGCGTTCAGGAGCAGGTTGAGGACTGCCTGCTCCAGACGATGCTGGTCACCGCGCACCCGCGGTGTGGCCGGGTCGTATTGCCGGTCCACCCGTCGCCCCGACGTGTCCGTCAGCCCCGCCAGCTGCACCATCGCGCTGTCCACGGCTTCCGCCACCTCGTACTCGTCGGTCAACAGCTCCATCGGCTTCGCCAGCGTGAACAGGTCCTGCATCGTCTCCGCCAGCTTCTCCAGCTGCGCGTCCACCGCGCCCAGGAGCGTTTGCGCCTGGTCGTTCAGCTCGTACTCCTGCTCCAGCAGACCGACCGCCGACCGGATCGACGCCAGCGGACGCTTGAACTCGTGCGCCATCTCCGCCGCCATCTCGCCCACCTGCGCGAACCCCGCCTGGCTGGCCAGACGCTCCTCCTGCTCCGCCGCCTTCGCAGCCGATTCCCGCTCCTTGCGCACCAGGTCCACCACCGACGCCTCGATCCGATCCAGCTCCGCCGAACCCAGTCCCGGCTCCGACGACAGGATCCCCGCCACCCGCTCCATCGGCGTCATCACCTCCCGCTCCAGCATCGTCGCCACGATCAGGATCACCGCCGCAACACTCCCGATCAGCAGCAGCAGCCCGAGCTTCGCCGCCCGGTCCATCGCCGCCTCCAGGGGCGCCAGCGAGAAGTCCACCTCCAGCACCGCCGCACCCCCCGACTTGATCGGAAGAAACGCGTTCACCGCGTCCCCCGACTGCGTCCGCCGCGCCGTGCCACGCGCCGGTAGCTCCACCGGCGACGGCACCCACACCCCCGGCCGCTTCGTTCCCTCCTCCAGCACGTCCGTCGATACCAGCACCGTCCCCGACGTCCCGTAGACCCGCGCCGCCGTGATCGATTCCAGCTGCGCCAGCTCCCGCAACGCCGACCGCGCCCGCGTCGGCTCCCCCGCCGACATCGCCGCCTCCACCGCCGAACGCACCGAAGCCCCGGCCAGCAGCGCCTGCTGCTCTGCCGCGGCCTCCGACTGCTCGCGCCAGTACCGGAACGTCAGCGGTGACCCGGCGCCGAACACCACCACCGCCGTTCCCACCGTCGTCAGCACCAGCTTGGTCCGCAGCGGCTGCCTCCGCAGTCGCTCGATCCACCGAATCACCCGACCTCCGACGCCCGTGTCCTTGCGCGCGACTTCGCGCAATGTGTCGCCTGTAACCTGCGCGGTTCCGCGCACTCCGGTAGGGGGCAAACTACGCGGAAAATCGCGGGGGATTCCCCGACACTACCACGGCCACGACGCCGGGACGGCCGGCCCGTGAGGGTCCGGCCGTCCCGCATCTGGTCGGCATCGACTGCGACGCTGCAGGCACGCTCAGCCGATGATCAGGAGCGCGGCGAGGGCGGTGGCATGGGCCACGAGCGCGGAGCCGAAACCGCGTCGCCAGAAGAGGAATCCGAAGGCGAGGGCGGGCACGGCCACCGTCGCCAGGACGAAGCCGGCGGTCATGGAAGCGCTCGGGAACCCGATCGCCATCACGCCGGGCAGGTAGATCAGGACCTGGGCGAGGGCACCGACGCCCACGGCCAGGGCGGCCGCGCGGCCGCCGCTCATGTGGAGCTCGCGGAGGAGCAGCCAGGTGACGGCCGTGACCAGGAAGAGCCGCAGCAGGACCTCGTCCAGGAGCGCGGTGGTCAGCACGCCGGAGAGGCTGCTGGCCGGGAGCACATAGGCGCCCTGGTAGAAGGGAAGCGCGATCAGTGCCATGCCCACGCCCACCAGGACGGCCACTGCGATGCTCACGGCCGCGCTCCGCGTGCCACCGAACGCCACGCTGGGGGCCTGCACGGGCAGCCGCTCCAGCAGGATCAGCGACACCGTGACCAGCGGACCCGCCAGCCACAGCGTTGCGGTCACCGCCAGCAGCACCGCGCCCACCGGCGTCACGCGCAGGTGCACGCCCCAGAGCTCAGGCCGCTCCGCCAGGAACAGCGCCAGCAGGCCACCGAACAGCGCCGCAACGATCAGCGTGCCGGCCCGCGCGTTCGACCATGAGGCGTATGCACCCCGGATCCCGGTCCACCCCTGCTCGATCCCCAGCACCACCATCCCGATCCCGACCAGCCACGCCACCCCACACCCGATCAGCGGGGCCATCTTCCCCGTGTACAACGCGACTGACGTCATCCCGATCCACCCCGCCAGCAGCCACGACACCAGGAGCGCCGGAACCGCGTACACCGCAGCTAGCCCAAGCTGCCCCAGTGCCGCACGCCGATTCACGCCCTCCGGGCGGCCCATCCATCCCAGCACCGCCCCGTGCGCGAACCCGAGCCCCGCACCCACCACGAACAGACCGCTGCACGTCAGAAGCAGCGCATGCCCGCTCAGCTTCCCTGCCAGCGTCATCGCCGCCACCAGGAAGCCACCCGTCAGCACGCCCCCCGCCGCCGCCCAGCTCACCGCTATTTTGCCAACCGGACCGATGCCCCGCCCCAGCGGGCTCGCTCCCTGGCTCGTGCCTTCCATCGTCGTCGTCGTCATCCTCGCCTCCCAGATCGAGGCCCGGTGCTCCGGGCCGTTGCTTCCGACCTTTCCTAAGTCAAGTCCGGGACCACTCCGGATTTGGACGACGTATTTCCTTTGCTACCAATGGCTTATGGCATTTCGTGCCGGGATCGTCCAGGGTCGGTGCGAGCCCGGATCGCGCGATATCGCGCGGTTCGGCGCGCGTTAACGCGCGCCCGTTCGACACCGATGGGCGGTCCGACGTGGGTGGGTCGCGCGGTGCGGGACGGCGCGCGCGGCCTGGATATGGAAGGGGGGACGTTCGATGCTTCCCGACCACACGGTCGGGGCGCCAGGGAGCGCAGGCCCGGTCGGTGGCCCGGGTGCGCGCCCTGGACGGGCTCAGCGGCTCACGGACTCGTTTCGAGCGGTCCGGGGAGCCTGGTGCTGTCGGAGAGGATCTCGGGGCGGAGCTGATGCAGGATGTAGAAGGCGGCCGCATCGACTTGGCGGGGGGTGAGGCGCGAGATGCCCCAGCCCGGCATTCCGCCTCTGTGCCCGGTGAAGATCACGCGGCGCAGCTCCGCGATGCTGTCGAACCGGAACCCGGGGTCCACCAGAGACGGGGGGTGGAGGTCATACTCGCGGTCATAGTCGGTGTCGCCCCGGCCGACGGGGCCGTGGCAGCGGCGACATATCTGCGCGAAGACCATGTTGCCGGCGTCCACGCGCTGGCGGTCGGATGCCCATTCGAGAGTGTCGAACATCGCCGGCGTGTATGCGCTGTCGGCGGCCTCGATGCGGGACTCTTCGGAGGGCGGCGAGAACTTGTGGTCTCCGCACGCGGAGAGCACGAGCGTCGCGGCGAGGGCGATGGAGAGGAGGGCTGACGAGCGGATCATCGCTCCGGCGACCGATCGGGATGGATCAGGCTTGCGCCGGGCGCCAGCTGCTGGGCCACGCTCATGGCGGAGTCGGCGCCGGCGGTGTTGCCGAGCGCGAGCTCGGCCATGTAGATGCCGAACCAGGCGGCAGCGAGGTCGGGCTGAAGCTCGACGGCCTGCCGGTACTGCGCGAGCGCGGCCTCGTAGTTGTTGGCGCGGTACGCGGCATTGCCGCTGTCCAGGGCGGCCGACACACCAGCAGGCAGGTTCGCGCGCTCGCTCTTCACCTCTTCGGCGCTGATGCTCCCGGTCTCCTGGTCGTCCGCGGAACCGCCGCACGCGCTGAGCGTGAGAACGGCGAGAAAGCCGATGCAGGCGACGCTGCGCTTCATTTCCCCTCCGCGAGCTGAGTGCCGGCGCCGGGCTCCGGCCGGGCGGCCGTGGCCCGAGGGCGAGGCAGCACGTGGCATGCCTCGCAGTTCTCGCCGGGATTGTGGTTGACCATGCCCTGATGGCAGACCAGGCAGAAGGTGCGCGTCCGCGGCACCGAGGCCACGCTCGGTGGCGCAGCCTGGTGGCACCCGGAGCCGGCGCACCCGAGGTGGACCTGCGTATTGTGCGCCTGCGGCTTCGGCTGCGGATGGCACGCCATGCAGTTGCGCTGCGGCTGATGGTGCGCCGTGTGGCACTTCGAGCAGTCGACGTCCGCGGCACTCAGGGCGGTGCCGCCGGTGTGACAGTTCGTGCACGCCAGGCCCTCGTGGACCCGGTGCTGGAACGGCAGCGTCCGCACGGGCCGGTTCAGCGTTCCGATGGTGATGTCCATGGTCCGACGCACGCGAACCGTGAGCGATCGTACGGTCCGCTGACCATGACACCGCGTGCAGCTCGAGGCTACGGGCAGCGTGTGGTGGCACGACCGGCAGTCCTGGATGCTCGTGACCGTCAGCGCCCCGTGCTCGCGCTGCATGGAGTGACACGCCGTACAATCCACTCCCCGGTGCTGCGCGTGGTGAAACGTCACTGTGTCCTGCGGCGGCGCCAGCTCGGCCGAGACGCGCCGGATCCGCGTCGGCCGGGGCCGCCTCCTCGCCGTGAGCGGCGAGAGCCAGCCGGACGATGCCGGGATCGAGCGGACCGGCGGAGGCAACCTGGATCGGGCCGCTGCGACGGATCATGGACAGCGGCCGTACCGGAGGCGGCGCATCCGTCTGGTAGATGTCCTGGTGACACTCCAGACAGTCGTGGCCGGTGGCATGGATCCGGAACTCGTGCGCCTTGTGGCAGTTGATGCAGTTCTCCAGCACGCCCGGGTCCAGCCCACGGTGGTACGGCGTCAGCGTATCCGGCTGGGAATGACAGCCGCCCTGGGAACACGATTGCACCGCCTGCTGCGGCGTGGTCTGCCGGTGCGGATCGTGGCACGCACCGCATTTCGCGTTGTGCGGCTCATCCGCCGGGAAATCCTTGACCAGCGCCCGCATCTGATGGCAGGACAGGCACTCGCTCGCGTCCGGCCGGATCGCGCTGGCCAGCTGGGCCGGCGTGGCCTCCTGCCCCACCTGCACCGTGAAGTCGTGACACGTGGCGCAGTGGATCGTGAGATTGCCCATCTTCCCGAGCCGGATCCGGGTGTTCTCGTGACACCCGGCCTGCCCGCACGTCTGGTCCGTGGGAGTGAACTCGTGCAGCCCCGAGGAATGGCACTCCACGCATTTCAGACCCTGCAGCGACGGGTCGTCCGACTGCATGTGGATCCGGTGCCCGGCCGTGTTCGCGACCTGCCGCCACTCTTCGGGGTTGCCCTTGATGTGGCACTCTGCGCACGCCGAGTTGGGCACGCTCGCGTGCGCCGTCAGCTCCTTCGGCTGCTCGACGATCTGCTTGAGCCCCATCTCGCTGCGCTGGACGATGTTCGGGTGATGACAGGCCTTGCACCCGAGCCCCCGGTGCGCACTCTTCGCGAATCGCTGATACGGATCCTGCATGAGGTGGCATTGCAGGCAGAACTGGTTGTCGTGCTGCACGTAGTTGTAGGTCCGGTACATGAAGACCGAGCCTACGGCCAGTGCCGCCAGGACAACCACACCACCCACCACCTGCACCCCGGTGGGGAGAGCGCGCAGACGCGCGACGAGCTTCGTTAGAAGTGCTCCAAGCCGAGTCATAGGTCACAGAAGGTAGGACAGCCCCGGTATACGGGCCAGTCGGGGATCGTCCCAAAGTGCACGCGGTGAAATCCCGCACGACCCGGACCCGCGTTCCCGCCATGGACGCCGCCGTTCAGCCGCTCCGACCCGCGCCGGAGCCGGACCGCGCGCTTCCGTAGCGAGGAATCCACCTCACGCACGATTGTCGTAGGATATGGGCCGGGTGGGGCTCGAACCCACGACCGTTGGATTAAAAGTCCACTGCTCTGCCAGCTGAGCTACCGGCCCTCGCGCGCAAACTAAGCCCGTCCCCCTCACGGTATCAATGCGGCGCTTCCGCTCCGCCTCGCCACCCGCATCCCGCCGGTCGGCGGGACGCTATTCGCTGCCCCGGTCGCGGACACCGGTCCCCGGGCTGGCCAGGTGGGCGGCGCTGTCCCGGGCCCGCTGGGTGCCGAGGAGGCAACCCACCACGGACGCGGCCATGAGCGCGAGGACCACGATCACGGTCCCGTTGGGGCTCAGGCCGGTCCACTGGCTCCACCCGAAGCCGAGCGCGACGACCAGGTTGACGAGCACCCACGCCACGAGTGAGGTCAGACCCAGCGCCACGCCATGGAGGATCGGCGCCTCCACGGTCCGGTAGCCGGTGAACCACCCTCCGACCAGGAAGCCGACCACCACGGCGGCGATGGCCCAGGCGGAATCACGGCCCGGCTCGACGCCCATCAGTCCGAGGAAGATGAGACCGAACACCACCACGGCCGTGACGGCGATGGAGACCAGCCAGCCGGCGAGCACGCGCACCGGGTGGACGTTCTGCAGATGCTCGGTATGCATGGCGCTCCTTCAGTTGAGTCCGAGCGAGAGCTGGACGGGGACGAACGACCGGCGGTGGTGCGGCGTCGGGCCGAGCGCCCCGAGCGCGGTTACGTGCTCCGCCGTGCCGTAGCCCACATTCGTCTCCCAGCCGAAGCCCGGGTAGCGCGGCGCGAGCCGCTTCATCAGCCGGTCACGGGTGGTCTTGGCAACGATGGACGCGCACGCGATCGTGTAGGACTTCACATCGCCGCCCACCACGGCCGTGTGCTCGCACCCCAGCTCCGCGGGGAGGCCATCCACGAGGACGTGCTCCGGCCGCTCGCTCAGCCGCGCCAGCGCCCGGCGCATGGCCAGGTGCGTCGCCCTCAGGATGTTCAGCCGGTCCACCTCGCGAGGGCTCGCTGCCCCGACACCAATGCAGAGAGCCCGCCGCCGGATTTCGACGACGAGCTCTTCGCGGACCTTCACGCTCAGCAGCTTCGAGTCCGTCACGCCCGGCACGCGGACTTCGGGCCGGAACATCACCGCCGCCGCCACGACCGGGCCGGCCAGAGGGCCGCGGCCGGCCTCGTCGATGCCCGCGATACGGGTGACCCCGTCGGCCCACAGCTCCCGCTCGAGCGCCAGTGGAGCGCCCCGCCTTCGCCGCCTGTTCCCCGGGCCGCCTCCAGCCATCGGCGACCGACCGTCAGCGCTGCTGCTTCTCCCGGATCCTCGCCGCCTTCCCGCGGCGAGCGCGCAGGTAGTAGAGTTTGGCCCGCCGAACGCGGCCGCGCCGCACCACCTTGATCGAGTCCAGCATCGGGGAGTGGAGCGGGAATACGCGCTCGACCCCGATTCCGGCGCTCACTTTCCGGACGGTGAACGTCTCGTTCACACCGCCACCCTGCCGGCCAATGCACACGCCCTCGAACGCCTGCACGCGCTCTTTCTCACCCTCGCGTACGCGCACGTTCACCCGGACTGTGTCTCCGGGCGCGAAATCAGGGAGCCCGTCCTGCAGCTGCTCCTGCTCGATCTGCCTCATTATGTCCATATCGCTAGCCTCGCTCCCGTGACTCCCATAGATCCGGCCGACGCTCCCGCGTCAGCTCCTCCGCCCGCTCGCGCCGCCACGCCTCGATACGGGCGTGGTCCCCCGACAGCAGCACTTCAGGGACCGTCAGGCCCCGATACTCCGCCGGCCTCGTGTACGACGGCGGACTCAGCATCTCATCGTCGTAAAAGCTGTCCGACGCCGCTGACTCGTGCGTTCCCAGCGCGCCCGGCAGCAACCGGACCACTGCGTCCGTCACCGCCAGCGCCGCCACTTCACCGCCACTGACGACGAAATCGCCCAGCGACAACTCCTCCGTCGCCAGGCTTTCCGCGACCCGGTGGTCCACGTCCTTGTAGTGACCACACAGTAGCGTCAGCTCGCGCTGGACCGCCAGCCTGACGGCATGCCGGTGTCCGAACCGGCGCCCACGGGCGCTCAGCAGCACGATCGGGCCGTCCGGCCTCCCGGTGCCACCGCCGCCGCCCAGTGACTCCACCGCCTCGAAGAACGGCTCGGGCTTCATCACCATCCCCGTGCCGCCACCGTACGGCGTGTCGTCCACCGTCCGGTGCCGGTCATGCGTGAAGTCGCGCAGGTCCACCACGCGGTACTCCACCAGCCCCGCTGCCGCGGCGCGCCCGGGGATGCTCAGCGCGAGCGGCTCACGGAAGAAGTCTGGAAAGATGGTCACAATGTTGATGCGCATCCACCCCTCCTTCCGGATGGGCGGCAAGCCCCGCTGCCGTCCCATCGCCACGACCTCTCCTCGCCCGCCGATCAACGCCCTCAGAGGTCCAGCAGACCCTCCGGCGGATCGATCACCACGCGCCCACCCTCCAGGTCCACTTCCTTCACGACCCGGCTCGCGAACGGCACCAGGTGCACCCGGCCCGCCCCCTTCACTTCCAGCAGGTGGTGCGGCTCCGTCTCGAATACTTCCCGCACCCGACCCACTTCCTCACCATCCACCGTCTCGACGCGGAGGCCGAGGAGCTGGTGGTAGAAGACCTCCCCCTCCTCCAGCCCGGCCACTTCCTCCGCCGGAACCAGCAGGTAGCGCCCGGCGATGGCTTCCGCCGCATTCCGGTCCGCCACCCCTTCAAGCATCACCAGCACGCCGCCCTTGTATGGCCGACTGGCCTCTACTTCCAGCGCGTCCGGCGCCGCCCCGAGTCCACCCTCCCTGTCTCCCAGCAGCACCCGCGCACCCGGTGCGAACACCTCGGCCGGCCGGTCCGTGAGCAGCCAGATCTGGACTTCGCCCCGCGTGCCGTGAGCTTTGCTCACATGGCCGACGACCAGGTACTTCGGATCGTCGCCCACCGCGCGCTACTTCTCCTCGGTCTCGGTCTCGGTCTCGGGCTCGGCCTCGGTCGATGCCTCGGCCTCAGGCTCAGCTTCGGTCCCGGCCGCGGCTTCAGCTTCGGCCGAGGACTCGGTCGACGCCTCCTGCTCGGCCACGGGGGCTTCCGCGGCGGCTTCCACCTCCGGCAGCGCCTGCTCCGCGGTCGCGGCTTCCGCCACCTTGGGCGCCTCGGCCTCTACGGCGGCTTTCGTCTCGCCACCCGCCGTGGTCTCCGCCGGCTCCGCCTCGTCGGCTTCCGGCGCGGCCGCTTCCAACGGGTCCGTGGCGCCGCCCTTCGGAGCCGCTTCCGGAGCCGCTTCCGTCTCGTCGGTCACGGCCTTCGAGGTCGGACGCCGCTCGGGCTTGGTCGCTGTCTTCAGCACCGGCGCGGCTTCGCCGGGGACGACGAAGCGCACATCCGAATCGCCGCCCTTCCGGGCCTTCCGCACCAGCGACGCGGCGCTGTCCGTGATCTCCGCACCCTTGCCCAGCCACTCGTCCACCTTCCCCAGATCCACGCGGAGAAGCGCGGGGCGTGTGCGCGGGTTGTAGAACCCGACTTCTTCCAGATAGACGCCGTCTCGCGGCGTGCTGCTCTCCGCCACCACCATCCGGTAGTACGGCTGCTTCTTCCGGCCTACACGCCGGAGTCGGATCCTCACGGACATTTGTACCTCGGTCTTCGGTCTGTTCCGGTTACCCGGGCCGGTCACCATTGCGGCCCATTCCTCCTCGCCGGGCTGAGCCCGGTACTTCGCCGTCCTGTCGGAAGTCGATTCCGAACTCGAACCCGAATTCGCGACTCCGCTTCGGCTCGCTGCTAGCCCAGTCCCAGCCCTCCGCCCATCCCCATCTTCCCGAGCGCGCCGCCACCCATCATTCCGCCCAGTCCCATCTTCCGCATCTGCTTCATCATCTTCTGCATCTGCTGGAACTGCTTCATGAGCTGGTTGATCTCCTGCACCTTCGTCCCCGATCCCTTCGCGATCCGCAGCCGCCGCGACCCGTTCAGGATCTGCGGCTTCGCACGCTCCTGTGGCGTCATCGAAAGGATGATCGCCTCGACGTGCTTCAGCTTCCGCGGGTCCACCTTGGCGTTCTTCAGCATCTTCTTGTTCACGCCCGGCAGCATTCCCAGCAGCCCTTCCAGCGGGCCGAGCTTCTGCATCTGCCGAAGTGCGCCGAGGAAGTCCTCGAGGTCGAACTTCCCCTCCTCCGCCACCCGCTTCTGCAGCCGCTCGGCTTCCTCCATGTCGAACGACTGCTGCGCTCGCTCCACCAGCCCCACCACATCCCCGCGCTGGAGGATCCGGTCCGCCATGCGCGACGGATCGAACACGTCCAGCGCGTCCATCCGCTCGCCGATCCCCACGAACTTGATGGGCACGCCCGTCAGTCCCTTGATGGACAGTGCGGCGCCACCTCGCGCATCACCGTCCATCTTCGTCAGGACCACACCCGTCAGTCCCAGCGCGCCGTCGAAGCCCTCCGCGATCTTCACCGCTTCCTGCCCCGTCATGGCGTCCGCCACCAGCAGCACTTCCGCCGGCCCCACGGCCGCCTTCACGCGCTGAAGCTCCTCCATCAGCGCTTCATCGATCTGCAGCCGGCCCGCCGAATCCAGGATCAGCGCCCGGATCCGCTCCGATTTCGCCCGCTCCAGCGCCCGCGAAGCCAGCGCCGCGACGTCCGTCTCCGCCCGGTCCGCGAACACCGGCACGTCCACCTGCTCGCCCAGCGTCTCCAGCTGGTCGATCGCCGCCGGACGGTACACGTCCAGCGCGGCCAGCATCGGCTTCTTCCCTTCTCGCTTCAGGCGACGCGCCAGCTTCGCCGCGGTCGTCGTCTTCCCCGAGCCCTGCAGCCCCACCAGGAGGATCACCGTGGGCGGAACCGGCGCCACCTCCAGCCCTACCCGCTCGTGCCCGAGCAGCTCCACGAGCTCGTCGTGCACGATCTTCACCACCTGCTCGCCCGGCTTCACCGACTTCAGCACCTGCTCGCCCACCGCCCGCTCCCGGACCCTGTCCAGGAACCCGCGCGCGAGCTGGTAGTTCACGTCCGCCTCCAGCAGCGCGCGACGGATCTCCCGGAGCCCTTCGTCGATCATGGACTCCGTGAGCAGTCCGCGCTGGCGGAACCGACCCAGTACGCCGTCTAGCCGTTCAGATAGCTCGTCGAACATCCCGAGCGCCCATGTGCGAGAATAACCGATGGGCAGACAATTCGCGCCCGTCCCCCGGTGGCCAAAGAGCCTATAAAGGTAGGCCGTCCGCCCCGCTAGCTCAAGCCCCCTGCCCTCCCGCTGTCAACGACGGATAGAAACGTCCCCTGGGTTCAACGCATAGAAATGTCCCCTCTGGTGGTTCTCATCTCTCCTCCCTGGGCCGGGGGTGAGGGTGCGGACAGGCCGCTACGCACGCGCTCGCATCTTCGACCATGTTCATGATGCAGCTGTGCTTCCAGGTCCGGACGAGGAGGGGTGCCACCATCTCGGGTGAAGACGTGACACGAAGCACACGAAGGGTCGAAGGGGCGCCAACGGTCGACGTGGGTGTCGACGAGTGGGCAGGCACGCATTATTCTAAAACGAGTTGGAAGTCCTCGTTTTCCAGCGCGCCCGAGGCCTGTCGGACCCGGATCGGCGCTGGAGTCCCGTGCGCGCCATCTACCTACATGACCCAATGACTCCAGTCGACAATGGCGTGGAGAGCTCCGCTCTCGCGGCAGGAACCACCCTGCCGTCCATGCTCGCGATGCAAGCGCAACATGCGCCCACGGCTCCGGCAATCCTGGCGCCGCAACGCACGCCCGTATCATACCAGACGCTGCAGCGACGAGTGGGCGAGCTGGCTGCCGATCTCACGGACAGGGGCATCGGCCGCGGTGACGCCGTGGCCCTGGTCCTGCCGAATGGCCCGGAGTCGGCCCGTCTCTTTCTGGCGGCGGCTTCGGTCGGTGCGGCCGCGCCTCTGAACCCGGCGTATCAGGCGCCCGAGCTCGAGTTCTTTCTCGGTGATCTCGCGGCCCGGCTCCTGGTGATCGACGCCGATCTGGACTCGCCGGCGCGCGACGTTGCGCGGGGACTGGGGATACCGGTGGTGGAGGCGGTGCGGGAGACGGAAGAGATGGAGGCGGGACTCGTGCGATTCGGCGGCGACGGAGCAGCAACCACGAGAGCAGCCGCCGACGGGCCCGGCGCCCACGATATCGCCCTTGTACTGCATACCTCCGGTACGACGTCGCGGCCGAAGCAGGTTCCACTCTCCCACGGCAATCTGATGGCTTCGGCCGCCCACATCGGCAGTGCCCTCCGCCTCAGCCAGGCGGACCGCTGCCTCAATGTGATGCCGCTCTTCCACATTCATGGGCTCGTCGCGGCCGCTCTCTCGTCGCTACGGGCGGGCGGCAGCGTGGTCTGCACGCCGGGATTCCATGCGCCCGACTTCTTCGCCTGGATGGAGGAAACAGAGCCAACGTGGTACACGGCGGTGCCGACCATGCACCAGGCGATCCTCGCACGGGCGCAGGCGAACCGGGCCGTGATCGATCGGGCCCGACTCCGGTTCGTACGGTCGTCCTCCTCCGCCCTCCCTCGCAGCACGCTGGCGGAGCTCGAGACCGTGTTCGCCGTGCCGGTGGTGGAGGCGTACGGGATGACCGAAGCCGCGCACCAGATCGCGAGCAACCCGCTGCCGCCTGGAACGCGGAAGCCGGGGTCCGTCGGTCCTGCCGCAGGACCGGCCGTGGCGATCCTCGGGCCGGCGGGAGAGCGCTTGGGCGCCGATCAAACCGGCGAGGTGGCGATCCGGGGCCCGAACGTGACCGCCGGGTACGCCCATAACCCGGAGGCGAACCGAACCGCCTTCGAACACGGCTGGTTCCGGACGGGTGATCAGGGATACCTGGACCGCGACGGATTCGTCTTCCTGACTGGCCGCCTGAAAGAGATCATCAATCGGGGAGGCGAGAAGATCGCGCCCGTGGAAGTGGATGAGGCATTGATGGGACACCCAGGGGTGCAGCAAGCGCTGGCGTTCGCCGTCCGTCACCCCCAGCTGGGTGAAGACGTCGCGGCGGCGGTGGTGCTCCGTGCGGGCGCGCACGTCGCGGAGCGGGAGCTGCGGGAGTTCGTAGCGACGCGCGTCGCGTACTTCAAGGTCCCTCGCCGCGTGCTCTTCCTGAAGGAAATCCCGAAAGGCCCCACCGGCAAGCTCCAGCGGATTGGTCTGGCGGATCGATTGGGAATCCCGGCGTTCGATGCCGTACCCGTTGACGCGCCCCCTGTGGCGCCCCGGACGCCCGTGGAGGAGATCCTGGCGGCACTCTGGGGGCAGATTCTGCGATGCGACCCGCCGGGGGTCTACGACAACTTCTTCGCGGCCGGCGGCGATTCGGTCACGGCTACGCAGCTCGTGGCGCGGGTCCGGGACTCGCTCCGGGTTGAGTTGCCGCTCCTGTCGTTTTTCGATGCACCCACGGTGGCCGACACCGCCGCGGAGATCGAGCGTCTCCTGGCTGCTGAGTCATGAGTCCCGGCAAGGAGTTGCGGAACCGACTGGAGGGGCGCGCGACGCTCCCCTTCATAGGCGTCTACGACGTCTTCTCGGCGTCGCTCGCCGGGCGCCATTTCGATGCCCTCTTCCTCAGCGGATTCGGCTTCGCCGCCAGCCACTACGGGCTACCGGACGTGGGGTTCGTGGCATGGCCTGACATGGTTTCACTGGTCCAGCGGATCCGCGCGATCCTGCCCCGGCACCACCTTCTGGTGGACATCGACGACGGCTACGGGGATCCCGTGGTGGCCGCACGCGTCGCTGCGACCCTCGAACAGGCGGGCGCGTCCGGTGTGGTCCTGGAAGACCAGCGCCGCCCCCGCCGGTGCGGTCATCTCGGCGGCAAGCAGCTCCTCGAGCTGGATGAGTACCGGCCCAAGCTGGAGCGGGTGCTGCAGGCCCGCTCCGACCTCTTCATCGTGGCCAGGACCGATGCGAGTGACCCACCGGAAGCGCTTCGGCGGGTGCGGGCATTCGCCGAAGCCGGCGCGGATGCGGTCCTGGTGGATGGGGTGGACCTCGACGTGGTCCGGACTCTCCGCGGAAAGGTGGACCGTCCTTGGGCATTCAATCAGATCGCCGGGGGCAAAGCCGAGCCGCGATCGCTTCAGGAGCTGAGTTCGGCAGGAATACAAATGGCCATCTACAGCACGCCTTGCCTGTTCGCCGCGCAGCACGCCATCGACCAGGCGTTGACACAGCTCATGGCCGATGGCGGACGTCTCCCCGAAGTCGGCCCCGGCCGCCCCGGATTGGCTGACTGCAACGCCGTCCTCCAGGAAAACCTTGGCGGCGTGATGCACCCGGAAGCCGCGACGACTGCGGATTCCGGTCTACGGCCCCGCTGATGCCCATGGCCACTCCTCCGCCGGAAAGCCTGTCCCACCTTTCACCCGCGGCCCGCGATCTACTCGCCCGCCGTTCCCGCGCGGACGAATCGTCCTCAGCGGGCAGCGAGCCACTCAGGCATCGGCCGGGGGCCACCGAAGCTCCGCTCTCCTTCGGACAACAGCAGGTCTGGTTCTTTGAGCAGCTCGAGCCAGGCAGCGCGGTCTATCACCTGCCGAAGGAAGTGCGACTGCGCGGCCCTCTGGACGTCCCGGCGCTCGAGCGGGCGCTCGGCGAGGTTGTCCGCCGACACGAGATCTTGCGCACGCGCTACGGCACGCTGGCCGATGGCGCGATCCGCCAGCTCGTCCTCCCGGCGGCCGGACGAGTGGAATTGCCGTGCGTCGATGTGACCGCGTCGGCAACGCAAACGGACGAGCCGTCGGACGGCACCCTGGCGCAACCCGAAGCGCTGGCCAGGGGCGAAGGCTCGCCGTGGCGGCGACAGGTCGGCCTCGATGCGCTGCGGCCCTTCGATCTTGCGGCCGGAGAAGTCTTGCGGGCAAAGCTGTATCGCTTCGGGTCCGAGGACCACCTGCTTCACCTGGTCTTCCACCACATTGCGTTCGACGGCTGGTCGATGGGAGTGTTCCTGCGCGATCTCGCCAGCGCCTACGGGGGCGCGCTGCGAGGGGATGCGACGTTGCCGCCTCTCCCGATCCAGTACGGCGACCATGCAGCCTGGGAAGTGAGTCGGCTGGAATCGGGCAGGTTCGATGACGTCATCGACTACTGGCGACGGCGCCTTCGCGGCGCTCCGCCGGAGTCGACCTTCCCTGCATCCCGTCCGCGGCAGGTGGACCGGACGTATGCGGCGGCACAGGAGCATCGCCGGCTCCCAGACCACCTGAAGAGCGCTCTCCATGACATGGCCCGTCGACAGAACGCCACCGAGTCCGCCGTGCTCCTGGCCGCGTTCCAGGTCCTCCTGGCCCGCCACTCCGGGGCGCGGGACGTCGTCGTGGGCGTGCCCGTCGCCGGCCGCACCCGCAGTGAGCAGGAGGACCTCGTAGGCTATTTCGTCAACATGTTGCCCGCTCGGTTGGACCTTGCCGACGACCCTTCGTTTCGTCAGGTGGTCGACCGGGTCCGGACCGGGCTCCTCGAGGGCTTCGACCATCAGACCGTGCCGTTCGACCGCATAATCTCCGACCTGCGCGTACATCGCGATGCCGGGATCACGCCGCTCTTCCAGGTGGCGTTCAACGACCGGATTCTCCCGAACCAGGGAGCAGAGTTCGAAGGCCTGGACGTGGAGATGCGCGCTGGCTTCCACGCCCGGCACCTGCTTGATCTCAGCCTGGAGGTCGGGCACGTGGCCGGGACAATCGAGTGCGATCTGACGTACAGCCTGGAGCTGTTCGATCCGGGGTACGCCCGTACCCTCCTCCCTCAGCTCGAAACGGTTCTCCAGGCAATGATCGCCGACCCTGACGCCGCCATTACAGCGGCTCCCCTTCTTCGGCCGGCGGAGCGCTCACGCATCATCGAAGCGGGCCGGGGTCCCCGACGTCCAGTTCCTCCTTCGACCCTGATCCACGAGCTGGTGCAGGAGCAGGCCGCTCGGGACCCGGAAGCCAGCGCCATCATCGGTGACGAGGAAACGCTCACGTACGGAGAGATGAGGCGGCGGGCTGCAAGCCTCGCTGCGCGCCTGCGTAACGCGGGAATCGCCCCGGAGACGCGCGTCGGGGTCTTCGTCGACCGGTCTCCCGGACAGATCGTCGCCCTCCTCGGGGTCCTCGAGGCGGGCGGCGCCTACGTCCCCCTCGACCCATCCTATCCGCGGGAACGCCTGGCCTTCATTGCCCATGACTCGGGGATGGAGGCGATCGTCACGACGCGGCGGCTTCGCTCGCGCGTCCCCCTCGATTCGATCCCCGCCCTCTGTCTGGATGACCCGTCCACGCCCGACGGCTCCGACGCGGCACCTGCCAGCGTCATCAGGAACGTGCCGTCGGACCCGCTGGCGTACATGATATACACATCCGGCTCCACGGGGACGCCGAAGGGAGTGGAAGTTACGCACGCCTCGGTGGCGAACCTCGCTGCGGCGGAGCGTGACCTGCTCCGCGTCGCGCCGGCCGATCGCGTGCTGCAGTTCTCGACAATCAATTTCGACGTGTCCGTGGCCGAGATCTTCACATCCCTCACGGCCGGTGCGGCCGTGGTGGTGTGCACTCCCTCGATGCTCACATCCGTCCCGCAGTTCGTGCGCGCGTGCGAGGCGAAGGGTGTGACGCTGCTCTCCATGAGCACCGCCCTCTGGCACGAACTCGTGGTGTCTCTGGCCGAAGGCGATGTCGAGATGCCGCCCGCCGTGAGAACCGTGATGATCGGGGGTGAAGCCGCGCGCCCGGACCGCCTTGAACTGTGGCGACGCCACGGCTCGGGCATACCCCTCATCAACGGCTATGGACCTACCGAGACCACGGTCTTCGCAACTGCCCAGGACCTGACTCACCCGGTGGCCGGGGAGGACGCCGTTGTTCCGATCGGGCGCCCGCTGCACAACGTGGATGTACACGTCCTTGACGAGCGGATGGCTGTAGTGCCGGCCGGCGTTCCCGGAGAGCTGTACATCGGTGGCCTGTGCGTCGGCCGGGGTTACCATGATCGCCCGGAGTTGACCGCGGAGCGGTTCCTTCCGGATCCGTTCTCCGCACGACCGGGGGGACGCCTGTACAGGACGGGAGACATCGTGCGGCGACGCGAGGATGGCGCCCTGGACTTTCTCGGCCGTCGAGACAACCAGGTCAAGATCCGCGGGTTCCGCATTGAGGCCGGTGAGATCGAGGTGGCAATGGCTGCGCATCCCTCCGTGCGCACCGCCGTTGTCGTGCCGCGGCCCGATGGCGTGGGTGATCTCCGGCTCGTGGCCTACGTGGTGCCGGCCAGTGGCGTGTTCGACCGGCGCGTTCTCGCTGACCACCTCCGACGGTCGCTTCCCGAGTACATGATTCCGACGGCCTTCGTGCGACTCACGGAGCTCCCCCTCCTGCCCAATGGCAAGGTCGACCGGAAGGCACTTCCGGAACCTGATCCGGTTGGGGAAGCCGCGTTCGAGCCACCCCGGGGCCCCCGCGAGAGCGCGCTGTGCGAGATCTGGGAGAACGTGCTCGGTGTGCAGCCGATCGGACGGAACGTGGACTTTTTCGATGTCGGCGGCCACTCGCTGTCTGCCATGCTGGTCGTCGGCCGCGCGGAGGCGGCGCTCGGGATGGAGGTGCCGCTCCGGGCGATCTTTGAGCACCGCACCGTAGCGCGCCTGGCGGCCTTCCTGGAACGTGCAGAACGGGAACGGGGAGCTCTGTTCCCGCCGATCGAGACCGGGACCGATGTACCCGCCCCGCTCTCCTTTGCGCAGCGACGTCTGTGGTTTCTCGATCGGCTGGCACCGGGAAGACCAACGTACAACATCCCACTCGCGTTCCAGCTCCGCGGCCACCTTGATCCCTCAGCACTGCGCAGCGCCTTGCGACGGATCGTGGAGCGGCACGAGCCGCTGCGCTCATGGATCCGCGAGGGCGTCAGCGGACCCGTCCAGGTCGTCGCGCCTGCCGACCTGTTCGAGCTCGCCGTCGAAGAGGTCCCGGGGGGTCCTGAAGACTCCCAACCCCGGGTGCTGCGCCGCCTGGAGGAGGAGGCGCACCGTGCGTTTCAGCTCTCGGACGAAATCCCGTTTCGCGCTCATCTCTTCCGGCTGGGCGCGCGCGAGCACGTGCTCTTCCTCTGCCTTCATCACACCGCTGCGGACGGCTGGTCCGTCGACATCCTCTTCGCGGAGCTTGAAGCGCTCTACGGCGCCGCCCTCGCCCGTGCGGAGCCGGACCTGCGGGCGCTCCCGGTCTCCTATTCCGACTACGCGAAATGGCAGCATCGGCACGAGGGTCTCCTGCAACCGGGCCTCGAGCGTTGGGTGAAGCGACTTCAGGGTGCGCGTGCGCTGGAGCTGCCCGTCGACCGCCCGCACACAGGAGTGCAGAGCGGCGCGGGCGGGGAGAGTCGAGCGCGGCTGGACGGCCACGTTCTGGAAGAACTGCGCGATCTCGCGCGAAGTGAGCAGACCACTCTCCACGTGGCACTATTGACTGCGTTCCACGTCATGCTTTCCCGGCTCAGCGGCCAGGATGACATCGTAGTCGGCACGCCCGTGGCGGGCCGCGTTCGGCCGGAGCTCGAGCCGCTCGTCGGCATGTTCGCCAACACGGTCCCCATTCGCGTGGACCTCTCCGGCGAGCCGTCGTTCCTCGAAGCCTTGCGCCGTGTCCGCGCCGTGACCCTGGCGGTCTACGGTGATGAGGCAGTGCCGCTCGAAGCCATGGTGGAGGCCAGTGGGGTCGAGCGCGACGGCAGCGCCAATCCTCTGATCCAGGTGGCATTCGCGCTGGCAGCGGACGGTCGACGAGCGCCCCGGCTGCACGGTCTCGAGGTGGAGGACCTGGAGCTGCAGACGGCTACCGCGAAGTTCGACCTGTACCTCGCGGCCAATCCCAATGCCGATGGTCTTGCGCTGCGTCTCGAGTACGATGCGGACCTCTTCCAGGGCCGCACCGCCGCGCACCTCCTCGAGCTCTTCAAAACGCTGGTGTCCGCGGCTGTCGCGGATCCCGAACGCCCCTTGGCGGATATCGACCTCTCCGACGACGAGGAGCGCCAATGGGCCGTCGACTGGAACCGGACCGAGCGGCCGTTCCCCGGCGACACGGTGCACGAGCTGTTCACCACGGTGGCCGCACGTACACCCGACGCTGTGGCCGTGGAGGACCCACACGAGCGACTTACATACGCAGACCTGGATGGCCGAAGCGCAGCGCTGGCCGGGCAGCTGGTGTCGCTGGGGGTGGAGGCGGGCGAGCGGGTCGGCGTGTTCATGGAACCGGGCGCGCCGCTGGTGGTTTCCATGCTGGGCATTCTTCGGGCGGGCGCCTGCTACGTTCCGCTCGACCCCGCACTCCCTGGCCAGAGACTGGCGCTCCTGATCGAGGACGCGGGCATCCGGCACGTAGTGGCGTCCGGCCGGGTTCCCCCCGGCCTCCGGGCGACGGGCGTCGAGATCGTGGAGGCCCGCGACGGTCGCGACCAGCGCCTCCGCGACGTGGCCCGGCCCGCTTCTGTCGCCGCAACCGCGAATGACCTCGCCTACGTCCTCTACACCTCCGGCAGCACGGGCCGGCCCAAGGGCGTGGCCGTACCGCATCGGGCAATCGTCCGATTGGTTCGGAACTCCGACTATGTCGACCTCCGGACCGATGACGTGGTGGCGCAGGTCTCCACCCCCAGCTTCGATGCCGCCACATTCGAGATCTGGGGAGCGCTGCTGAACGGCGCCCGGCTGACCATCCCGGACAGCCGCCTGCTCTCGCCCCGGGAGCTCGAGGGGTTCCTTCGCGACCGAGGAGTGACAACGCTGTTTCTGACCACGGCGCTCTTCAACCAGGTGAGCCGGGAGCGCCCCGCTGCATTCGGATCTCTGCGCCAGCTCCTCTTCGGTGGGGAGACCGCCGACGCGGAGGCCGCCCGGCGCGTCCTGGATGGCGGCGCCCCGCCGAAGCGCCTGCTGCACGTCTACGGGCCTACCGAAAACACGACATTTTCAACTTGGTACGCCGTCCAGCACGTACCGCCCGGTGCCGCCACACTGCCGATCGGGCGCCCGATCGCCAATTCCACCGCGTGGGTCATGGACGCGCGAGGAAAGCTGCAGCCACGGGGACTCTGGGGCGACCTGTACGTGGGCGGCGTGGGCGTGGCCGCCGGCTATCTCGGGGCGGCCGCGGCTGAGGCCGACCGTTTCGTTCCGGACCCGTTCGCAAATGCGCCCGACCGCCGGCTTTACCGGACCGGAGACCGCGCGCGCTGGAACCTGGATGGCGAACTCGAGTTTGGCGGTCGACTCGACACCCAGGTGAAGCTCCGCGGGTTCCGCATCGAGCTGGCCGAGGTCGAGGCCGCCCTTCGCCGCTCCGCGGGTGTGCGGGATGCCGTCGTCGCGCTCCGGGGCGAGGGGGCAGGGCGCCACCTCGTCGCCTATGTCGTGACCGGTGAGGACGCCGTGGACCGCTCGACGCTGCAGGACCAGCTCCGCGAGCAGATTCCGGCCTACATGGTTCCGACGGCCGTGGTCGCCCTCGATGCGCTCCCCCTCACGCCCAGCGGGAAAGTCGATCGGCAGGCGCTCCCGGAGCCGGACCCGGTCAGGGTCGGCGGAGCTCGTCCACCTGGAGATCCTCTCGAGCGCCAGATCGCCGCCATATGGGCGTCTCTCCTCGGTGTCGAGGCCGTGAGCGCTCGGGACAGCTTCTTCGACCTGGGGGGGAATTCGCTCCTCGCCCTGGAGATGGTTCGCCGCGTGGAGAGTACCACTGGCCGGCGCCTCGAGCTTCGGGCGCTATTCGAGGAGCCCACTGTGGCTCATCTCGCCCGCGTGGTCGCCCGCGAGGCGACCTCCACCACCTCCTCCGTCGTCCAGGTGCGAGAAGGGGATCCTGGCGTCCCCCCCTTCATCTTCTTTCATGGTGACTTCAACGGTGCGGGGCTTTACACTCGCAGATTGTTGGCCGAGATCGATGAGAGTCAGCCGGTCTATATCGTCCACCCACACCAACCGGGCGGGCCGGAGACGATCGAAGCCATGGCCCAGGACCTCTACCCCGCCGTGCGCCGTGTACGCCAACATGGCCCCTTCCGCCTGGGCGGCCACTGCAACGGGGGCGTCGTGGCGTTCGAAATGGCCCAGCGACTCGTCGCGGCAGGCGAGACCGTGGACCTGCTGGTCCTGGTGGACGTGCCAGGTCGCAACATCGGCCTGGCGCGCTACGCCGCCTTCCTCGACCAGGTCGGTCATGCGGCCCGCCTCACCTCCGAACGCCGCCGCGCCCTCTTCCGGGCGACGCGTGGATCGGCTCAGCGGCTGGTGCATGGCTGGATGAGCGCGGGAGAAGGGGGAGGTTCGTATCTCGCCGCCCCGCGGCGAACTGTCTTTCTCAGCTCCTGGCTGGTCGGTGAAGCCCGCCGTGTCGCGACCCGTCTCTTCCACGCGGTCCGCCGATGGACGGGCGGCGCAGACGCGTCCCGGCCTCGCCACCCGTACGTGGAGCGACTCGAACGAGCAGCCTACTTCGGTTTGGCCATGGAAGCCTACGTCCCCAAGCGCTTTGCTGGCCCGGTCGTCATCGTTGCGCCCGAGCAGGAGAGTACGGACTCCGTGTCCGTTTCCGCACCGGCTCGGCTCTGGGCCCGGGTTGCCGATCACGCCGAGGTGTTCCGGATCGACGGCGATCACCTGAGTGTGATCGCGGAGGACAGTCAGCCCTTCGGTCGTCTTCTCGCCCGTCTGCTGCGCCAGGCAGGGCGCCCGCTCCGGGGCGCCAACCCTCGTGAGTGAGATCGCGCGTTCTGGTGAGCCGCCCCCGCTACAACCCGACGAGGTTCATGTCTGGCGCGCTGTTCTCGGGCTCGATCCAGCGGTCGAGCCAATGCTGGACCGTTTCCTTTCACATGCCGAGCACAGGCGCGCGACGCTGTTCCACCGGACAGCCGATGCCCGGCTCTTCCGCTTCGCGCATGGTTTCCTGCGACTGATTCTCGCCCGCTACACCGGCACCCTCGATCCAGGCGCGATCTCGCTGGCGAACGATGCTCGGGGAAAGCCGCGGCTTGCCCGCGCCAGCGGCTGCCGTCCTGTCGAATTCAATCTCTCGCATTCCGGGGATGCGGTCCTTGTCGCTTTGACCCGAACTCGGCACGTCGGTGTCGACGTCGAGACCCTGGATCGCGCGCCCGATGCCGAGGCCATCGCCCGTCGCTTCTTCGCTGCGCCGGAGCTGGCCCGCATTCTCGCCAGCCCGCCGGCGCAGCGTGCCGGGTTATTCCTGCGACACTGGGTCATGAAGGAAGCGTTCGTGAAAGGGTTGGGGCTCGGTCTCGGCGCCATCGACCTCAAGGCGTTCGCCATGGACCCCGACGCCACGAATGGACGCATCCATCCGCTCACGCGCGAGATGCACCGGCACTCGAAGACCTGGGCAGTGGCCGAGGTCGCGGCCCCTGAGGGCCACGTCGCCGCCGTTGCCGTCAACACCCCCGTGCTCCGCTGGAAGGGCTTCGCCTGGCAAGGCCCGATCTGATCTGCCTTGCAACTTCGATCGCTTCGCCTCTTCGAGCCCTTCGTGTCACGCTGTTCGGGGAGCTGTTCCTTCGTGTCACGCTGTTCGCCGAGCCGTACGGGACCGCGCGGACGTTCGTCGCCCGCGCGGGGCGTTCCCCCACGTCGCTGCGGGTGATTTTCCTCCTTGACATGATGTTCCCTACAAATGAACCTCCAGTCGGGAAGCCCCTGCTGACCTCTGTCGTTGGAGGTTCGTGAGTTTCAAGAATCTGGGCACGCGGATCGCCCTGACCGCGGGTTTTTTCACGCTCGTCAGCGTGGGGCTCCTTTCGTTCATCCTGGTCCAGCGTCAGCGGGAGCAGGTGCGGGCGGAGGTCGTGCATGGCTCGGAGAGCCTGGCGGACGCCATCGCGCTGAGTGTGCACCGGGACATGCAGCTGAACCACCGCGGGGGCGTCCGCGAGATGCTCGAGACGGTAGGCCAGCACGAAGGCATCGCCGGCATTCGCCTGTACAACCGTGAAGGCCGCATCTCCTACTCTTCCGACCCGGCCGAAGTCGGGCGGGTGGTGCCCCGGAGCTCCGAAGCCTGCGTGACGTGCCATGCCAACGGGCAGGCGACGGCAACCGTGGAGCCGGACCGCCGCTGGCGCATCTTCACGGGGCAGGATGGGGAGCGCCTGCTCGGGACGATCCACGTGATCCGCAACGAGCCCGGGTGTCAGGGAGCCGGGTGCCACGCGTCGCCGGCACAGCAGAGCGTGCTCGGAGTCCTGGATGTGGCCATGTCCATGGCGCCCGTGGAGCGCCGCCTGGCCTCCGACACCCGCGACGCGCTCCTGATCTCCCTCCTCGCCGTCGCGGTGATCACGCTCCTCCTCGTGCTCCTGGTGCGCCGGAGCGTGCGTCGCCCGATCCAGCGGATGGTGAGCGCCACGCGGCGGATGGTGGAGGAGACGGGGTCGCTCCCCGTGCCCCGCGGGACGGCACCGGAGATCGCGATCCTGGCCGAGTCCTTCAACGAGATGATCGAGAGCCTGGCGAGCTCGAAGCAGCGCCTCGAGGACTGGGCGGAAACGCTCGAGGAGCGCGTCTCCTCGAAAGCGCAGGAGCTCCGGGAAGCCCAGTTCGAGGTGCTCCAGGCGGAGAAGCTCTCCTCCGTCGGCCTGGTAGCGGCCGGGATCGCCCACGAGCTGAACAGCCCGCTCATGGCCATCATCACCTTCTCGCACCTGGTCAAGTCGGCCGTGCCCGATGACGAGGGCGCGCAGGAGGACCTCCGCATGATCGAGCGGGAGGCGAACCGCTGCGCGGCCATCATCCGGCAGCTCCTCGACTACTCGCGTAAGCAGGCGGAAGACCCGGAGACCCACCCCCAATCCGTGGCCCCGGTGCTCGAGCGGGCGCTCGAGCTGGTGAAGGTGGAGCTTCAGAATGGCGGCTTCCGGGTGACGACCGAGCTGTCGCCCGACCTCCCCTCCGTCGAGGTGAACGATCAGCAGCTCATGCAGGTGTTCGTCAACCTCATCATGAACGCGCTCCACGCCATGGGCGACGACGGTGGCGAGATCCTGTTCCGGGGCGACACCGTGCGGCGCGACGATTTCCCGAACGTGGACTGGCCGCTCCACGGTGGCACCGAAGCCGTCCGCATTCGCGTCCGGGACACCGGGCCCGGGATCGCGCGGGAGAAGTTCTCGAAGATCTTCGATCCGTTCTACACGACCAAGCCGGTGGGCCAGGGCTCCGGCCTCGGACTCGCCGTATCCCTCGGGATCGTACGCGGCTATCGGGGTACGATCATGGTGGACAGCGATGGCGAGTCGTGGACGGAGTTCACGATCCTCTTGCCGACGGCGGAGAACCCTGCAATGGCCTTGACCTCATGACCGACGAAGTGAGCTGGACCGAGCCCCCGCACGTGCTCGCCGTGGATGACGAGCAGGTGGTCTGCGAAAGCATCCGCCGCGTCCTCACCGGCGAAGGCTATGTGGTCAAGACCACCACCTCCCCGCGCGAGGGCCTCGACATGATCCGCAAGGAGACGTTCGACCTCCTGCTCCTCGACATCAAGATGCCCGAGATGGACGGGATCGAGCTCCTGCGCCGCGTCAAGGACCTGTCTCCAGAGACCGAAGCCATCGTCATTACCGGCTACGGCACCATCGAGACGGCCATCGAGGCCACCAAGCTCGGCGCCTTCGACTACCTCGAGAAGCCCGTCAGCCCCCCGGCTCTCATCGTCACCACGGCCCGCGCACTCGAGCGCAAGCACCTCGTCGATCTCACCCGGCGTCTCCGCTCCGAGCTCGACACCCGCTATTCCGTGGGCAACGTGATCTGCTCCTCCCCCGCCATGCGCAAGGTCATGGACCTCGTGGCCAAGGTCGCTCCCACCAACAGCACCGTGCTCATCACGGGAGAGACCGGCACCGGGAAGGAAGTCATCGCGCGCGCGCTCCATTACAACAGCCGTCGCAACGACGGGCCGTTCATCGTTGCCGACTGCGCCTCGCTCAGCGAGTCCCTCCTCGAGTCCGAGCTCTTCGGCCACGTCCGCGGCGCCTTCACGGGTGCCGCCAGGGACCGGAAGGGCCTCGCCGAGGCCGCGCGCGGCGGAACGCTCTTCCTCGACGAGATCAGCACCATCTCCCCCAAGGTGCAGGGCAGCCTCCTCCGCCTCATTCAGGAGCACGAGATCCGACCCGTCGGCGCGGACAGGACCATCTCCGTCGACGTCCGCGTCATCGCCGCCACCAACCGCGACCTCCAGGAGCTCGTCGATGACGGCTCCTTTCGCGACGACCTCTTCTACCGCCTGAGCGTCTTCGCCATCCGCCTCCCGCCCCTGCGCGAGCGCAAGGAAGAGATTCCGCTCCTCGCCCACCACTTCGTCCAGCGCATCGGCGAAGAGGTCGGCAAGCAGATCGACGCCATCTCGCCCCAGGCCATGGCCCTCCTCGAAGCCCACGACTGGCCCGGCAACGTCCGCGAGCTCGAAAACGTCATCGAGCGCGCCGTCCTGCTCTCCGAAGGACGCACCATCCAGCCCCAGGCCGTTCCCCTCGCCGCCGAACACTCCGCGGCCCGCTGGGACGACGTGCCCGACGACGCCGCCACCCTCGCAGAACGGAAGAAGGAGATCCGCGCCCAGGCCGTCGAGGACCTCGAGAAGCTGTTCGTCCTCAAGGCCCTCCGCGGCGCCGACTGGAACGTCTCCGAAGCCGCCCGCCGCGCCGGCATGCAGCGCCCCAACCTGCACGCCCTCATGCGCAAGTACGACATCACCACCCCGTCCGGCGACACCGGGGAAGAAGACACGGAGCAAGAGGGCGCCGGGGCATCCTGACGCCTCTTCTCCACCCCCTCTTCGGACGGGGCGCCATGGCTCCATGGCGTCCTCCGATCCACCCCTCCTGAGGGTGTATATCCTTCGCATACACCCATCGTGACCCCACCAAGAAGCACCCTAAGTCAATAGGCCACAACGCATTATGGATACCCTGTCCCGATTCTCTCCCCTCCCCCGGCCGTGAGGTGTATACGGTCTGTATACACTCTCGCCCCTTCCAGGCCCCTCACCGCCCGATCGCACTACCCGCTAACGCTTTGTGCACCAACGTGTTATGGAAATCGTGATAAAATTCCCATTTGCGGCACGACCGTTGCCCTCTACAAGGCCGAACGGGATCGGGTCCGGAGTGGACGGAGATGGGCTGCCCGAGGAAGGAGGGGCCGGAAGTGGGAGCACGGGAACAAGGATCCACGGTCTTGCTGTCGGATGCTGGCGGCTACGGCGCGCTGGCGGGCCGGCTGTCGGGCTCCGGGCACGCGGTGGTGTGGTACTCGAGCCTGGAGGAGCTGCTCCGGGAGCATCCATTGTCGACGATTGCGGTGCTGGTGGTGCACGGCAAGGCGGCGCCGAAAGGGGTGCTGCTGGCCACGCTGGGTCGGATGAACCTGGAGTACCCGCGCATGCAGAAGGTGGCGGTGATGGAAGGTCCGCTGCCGCTGCCGATCGCCGAGTACCTGACCGCGTGCGGAGTGGAGCTGGTGTGGTCGGAGTCGCGGGAGGAAGCGTTGACGCGGCTGACGACGGTTCTGGAGCGTGTTCACGAGCGTGCGGGCTGGCTCGCCTGAGGCGGCGGTCCGCGCTTGAACGAAGGAGGAGCGAGATGAGAAGGAACGGCAAGGTCCTGGTGGTGGACGACGAGGAAGCCGTCCGCACGAGCTGGAACCGCTACCTGTCGGAGCGCGACTTCGACGTGACGACGGCGGAAGACGGGAAGGTGGCCATGGACTGGCTCGCGCGTGAGCCGGTGGATGTGGTGGTTGCCGACCTGAAGATGCCGACTGTGAGCGGGATCGAGCTGCTGGAGTGGATGAAGGGTGAGGCGCCGGACACCCCGTTCATCCTGTTGACGGGTTTCGGGAACGATGACGTGAAGCGTCGGGTGCGGGAGCTCGGCGGGTTCGAGTACCTGGACAAGCCGGTGAGTCCGGAGGTACTGGCGGCCGTCGTCACGGCGGCCATGTTGAAGAAGGAGCAGGAGGAGTCGGCCGCGGCGGAGGCCGAGGCGGTGTCGCCGATGCGGGCGGAGCCGGAGCTGACGGAGTCGTCGGAAGCCGAGCGTGGTGCCATGGGCAGCACGGGCGAGGTCTTAACCGGCCTGGTGGTGGCGCCGATACTGGGTCTGGCGTTCGTGATGTTCCTGCCGGTGATCGGCTTCGCGGCGTTCTTCAAGGTCGCGGCGGAAGCAGTGAGCAAGCGGTTCAAGCCAGCGAACACGTGAGCCTGAGAAGCTGAGGAGAAGGTGATGAGCGGATCCATGCGAGGGGCGGCCGGGGGTGCGGTAGTGCTGCTCCTCATGCTCCTGGGGGAGGGGGTCGGCGCCGGCGCGGTCCGAGCGCAGACGCCTCAGCAGAAGTACGTGGAAGGCGCGTGTGCGTCGTGCCACGACAGCGACGCGGTGCTGCGGGCGCAGGCGCTCCCGCATGCGAGCTCGGTGTCGTGCCTCGACTGCCACCACATGGGGCTCCAGACCACGAGCCGGGCTGCGCTGAAGGCCCGGCAGCTGGACGCCTGCCGCAGCTGTCATGAGACGGAAGCGGCCGAGACCGGGCACGGAGCGGGGGACGCGACGTGCCTGGACTGCCATGTGATCCATGGCGAGCCGCGGCTGGATTGGGCGAAGAAGAGTCTCTCCGCCCGGTGCGCGTCGTGCCACGATACTCCGCACAAGCTCCACACCGGCGTCGAGGCGGGAGCACCGCTGTGCGTGGACTGTCATGATGTCCACCATACGCGGCAGCGGGCGGCGCAAGAGGAAGTGCGCACGGCAGCGGCGACCGGCGACGTTTCCGAGGTTTCCGCGGGGGAAACCCCGCCGATGATTTCGGCGTGTGTGTCGTGTCACGAGGACGTCCATCCGTCGCATCCCAAGAAGGGGCGGGACGCGGTCGACTGCGTGCAGTGCCACGACCCGGACGCGGCCGAGCCGGTGGCGCGCGACAGTGTCCGTCTGGCGGCGGCGTGTGCCAGCTGCCACGAGGACGCGCACCGGACACACCAGGGCGTTGGAGAGGGTGCGCCGCTGTGCATAGACTGTCACTCGTTCGCGAACGACCCTCCCATCACCGAGCTCCCGGTGGCCGTGATCGCGGACCGCTGCGCGGTGTGCCACCCGGACGCCATGCAGGAATACCTGAGGGGGGGCCACTCCGTGGGGCTGACGTCGCACGCTTCGCACAAGAGCGTCCCCACCTGCCTGACGTGCCACGTGGACATGCTGGAGGGGGAGACGAACCGCGCGCCGAACCGCATGGCGGCGGCGAGCACGTGCATCGGCTGCCACAGCAACAAGAAGCTGGCGGAGACGTACGGACTGTCCACGACCGTGGTGACGTCGTACGAGGACGACTATCACGGCACGACGCTCGGCTTCATGAAGGCAGCCGGGTCGGCCGACTCCGTGGCCGTGCTCACCTGCGAAGACTGCCACGGCGCACACGCGGTGGGCTGGAGCAAGGAGAAGGTGGTGAGCGAGGTGTGCGAGCGCTGCCACAAGAACGCCAGCCCGAAGCTGGCGGGCGCGTGGCTCGGCCATGAGCCTCCTGGCCCGCACAACCAGCTGCCCACGTGGCTGGTCAGCATGTTCTACTATTTCCTGATTCCCTTCATGCTGATCGGGCTCTCCCTGATCATCCTCTACGAGGCGCTCCATGGGCAGCGCCACCGGGCGTGGTCACGGAAGGTCCGCTCCATCTGGGCGCGCCTCACGGGGAAGCAGACCGAGCGGCCGCGGATGATCAGGCGCTTCACGGTGTGGGAGCAGCTGCAACACGCCCTGGGGTTGACCACCTTCATCACACTCGTGGTCACGGGGTTGCCGCAGCTCCGGCCCGACCTGGCCACGGCCGATGCCATCATCGGGTTCTTCGGCGGAATCGGAACTACGCGGCTGGTCCACCGGATCGCGGGGTTCTCCTTCGCGACCCTGCTGGTCGTGCACGTCGGGCTCGCCATCGTGAACGCGATCCGCAAGCGCCGGATGCCGATCATGCTTCCCACGCTCGAGGACTTCGACAAGGCCGTCGGCACGGTCCGTCACTTCATCGAGAGCACGCCCAGGCCGAAGGTCGGGAAGTTCGACTTCGCGCAGAAGTTCGAATATGGCGGCCTGCTCATGGGCGGCCTGGTCATGACGTTCACCGGGATCGCCCTGGTCTGGCCGGAAGTGGCCACGCGCCTGCTCCCGGGCGAGTGGATGGCGGCCATGCGCACCATGCACGGCTACGAGGCCACGTTCGCCACGCTCGTGGTGGTCCTCTGGCACTCGTGGGGAGTGATCTTCCGGCCGGAGATCTTCCCGCTCGACACGTCGATCTTCACCGGCAAGGTGAGCGTGGAGCGGCTGAGGGAGGAGCACTGGCTGGAGTACGCGCGCCTCTTCCCGGAGGAGGCGGCTAAGGAAGCCGCGCAGGAAGCCGCAGAGCGCGCGGCCGGTGAAACATCGGGTCGGGGGGGTGCAGGCAGTGAGAAGGCGGTGCCGGACGCGCCGCCGAACGCCTGACGCCCGCGAGCCCCTGGCGACGCATGGATCCGGGCCCGCCGACCGTCACGGTCGGCGGGCCCTCGCCGTTAGCGCACCACCCGGATGATCTGCTCGCGCTGCGTTCCCACCGATACGAACTCGATCGGGACCTCCACCAGCTCTTCCAGACGCTGCATGTACGCCCGCGCCGCCTCCGGAAGTTCGTCCACCGAGCGCACCGCTGTGGTGTCCGTCCGCCACCCGGGCAGCGTCTCCAGCACGGGGCGCGCTCGCTCGAGCCGAGCCAGGTCGTCCGGGAAGTCCCGGCGCACCTCGCCGTCGATCTCGTAGCCGGTGCAGACCCGCACTTCCTCGAATGTGTCCAGCACGTCGAGCTTCGTGAGCGCCAGACCCGTCAGGCCGTTCACGCGGGCGGCGTAGCGGACGACGACCGCGTCGAACCACCCGCACCGCCGCGGTCTTCCCGTCGTCGCCCCGTACTCGCCACCGATCTCGCGCAGCCGCTCGCCCAGCCCGGACTCCATCTCCGTGGGCAGCGGCCCGCTCCCCACCCGTGTCGTGTACGCCTTCACCACGCCCAGCACCGTGTCGAGTGTGGTCGGGCCGATGCCGGTGCCCGTGGCGGCGCCCGCTGCGGTGGTGTTGGACGAGGTCACGAACGGGTACGTCCCGTGGTCGATGTCGAGCAGCGCCCCTTGCGCCCCTTCGAGGAGGACGTGCTTCCCCGCGCGCACAGCCTCATGGATTTCCTGGCCCACATCCGTGATCAGCGGGAGCAGCCGTTCCCGGAACCCGAGGACGCCGGTCACCAGCGCGGCCACGTCCACGGGCTCCCCGCCGGTCGCAGCGAGCCGCTCGTTCGCAGCGTTCGCGGCGCACGTGACCAGCTCGCGGGCGCGGGCATCGTCGCGCAGGTCGCCAACGCGCACGCCCCGGCGCGCCACCTTGTCCTCGTACGCCGGACCGATCCCCTTTCCCGTGGTCCCGATCTTCCCGGTTCCCCGGCTCTTCTCGTTGGCGCGGTCCAGGTGCTTGTGATACTCCAGCAGAAGGTGCGTCCGCCCGCTGATCCCTATCCTCCCCTCCACCTCCACGCCCCGCGCGATGAGCGCGTCCAGCTCGCGGAAGAACTGCTCCAGGTCCAGGACCACCCCGTTGCCGATCAGACAGCGCGTAGTGGGATGGAGGATTCCCGACGGGATCTGGTGGAGGATGAACTCCTCCCCGGCCACGTCCACGGTATGTCCCGCGTTGGCGCCGCCCTGGTAGCGCGCGATGATGTCCGCCTCGGCGGCCAGGACGTCCACGATCTTCCCTTTGCCCTCGTCGCCCCACTGGGCGCCGACGACCACGGTGCAGCGGCTTGTCGTTTTCATGCGGTGACTATGGCCCGCCGTCGCGCTCCCCCGCAAGACGCGATTTCCCGTCCGATGCCAGCATGCGCATCGCGGCGGCGAGCAGGGTCGCGCCATCGGCCGCTCCCCGGCCGTCCAGCCGCTCCGCGGAGTCGCCCGGACGATGCACGCGCAGGAGCGAGCGGCGACGGCCTCGCAGCACCGTGAGGGCGGGGAAGCCGGCAGCGGCGAGCGGCACGTGGTCCGCGGTGAGCAAGCGCGGCAGCCGTTGCCGCCGCACGGGCAGCTCCAGCGCGCTCGCCGCGGTCAGGAGCGCCGCGGCCAGGTGAGGCGCGCTCCCCCGCCGCCGGGCCCAGCCGTATCCCTCGGCCACGTAGAAGGGGCCCTCGTCGTCCAGGCCGTCCACGTTGATCACGCCCTGCACCGGTGGCAGCCGGGTGGCCACGTCGCGGGCACCGGCAAGGTCCATCTCCTCGGCATCGGTGATCAGGAACGCGATGTCGCCCCGTTCCTCCCGCTTGGCCACAGCCAGCAGCGCGGCCAGGCCGGAAGCGTTGTCCAGCGCCCCCGGGGAGCTGTTGCTCACCCGACCGCCGGCGAGCACGATGCCGCACGCCACCAGCACGCCGCCCGCCGCGATCTGTGGAGCGCCGAGACCACCCACGCCGACCAGCTCCAGCGCCGCGAGCGCCACCAGTCCGAGCCAGGCCGCCACGGCCCCGGACGCCGCCAGGCCGCGCGCCAGCGTCGGGATGCTCTGCCCTTTCGAGTCGCGGTGCGCCATGAGGATCCATCCCGGCCGGCGGCCGGGGCGCCGGAAGAGCAGATTGGCGCCCCGAACGCGCGCCCACGGGAGGCGTCTCGTGGCCAGACTCCCCAGCGCGATCGGCAGGAGGGCCAGCGCGAGCGTCGCGCCGAGCACGGCGAGTGCGGACACGGCGAGGCCGGTGCGCAGGAGCCACGTGGCCGCCACGCCGCCGAGGACGATCGCGACCGCGGACGCCATCAGGCCGAAGCGGCCATGGAGCGTGGAAAAGGAGAATTCGAGCGTTTCCGCTTCGTACCCGAGCGCGGCGAAGCGCTCACGGAGTTCGGCCTCCACGGCATCCGCCCCCTCCGAGCCGCAAAGGCGGGGTCGAGCCAGCGCCCGCACGTGGTCGCGGATCTCGGAACGGTCGGTGGGCGGGACTTCGGCGGCCTGCGCGCGGGCTTCCTGGATATCGATCGGCATGACCCCGGCGTTCGGTTGACCTCAGATCAACCCTGCCTCCTGCATCACCCGGGCCACGCCGGCGCGCTGCTTCTCGCTCAGCGGGCTCAGCGGCGGCCTGGGCGGGCCGCCTTCCCAGCCGAGGAGGTCCAGTCCGGCCTTCACGCCCCGGGCCCCGAACGCCGCCACGATGTCCCGGTGAGCCGGGGTGAGCCGCTCCTGGATTGCGCCGGCCTCCCGCAGCCGACCCGCCCGGAAGTGCTCCAGCATCTCGCCATATTCCACCGGAGCGAGGAGCCCGAGGGCGACGATGCCGCCCGCGGCTCCCATTTCGAGCGCCGCGTAAAGCAACGCGCCACTGCCCACGAACAGCTGGCATGAGCCGTCGCAGGCCTCCGTGTACTCGGCGAAGCGCTTCAGGTCCCCGGAAGAATCCTTGATCCCCGCGATGTTGGGGTGGCGAGCGAGCTCCCCCATGAGGCCGGGATCGAGGGTGACGTGGGTGAACTTCGGCATGTGGTACACCAGCACGGGCACCGGCGATGCGTCGGCGACGGCCGTGTAGTGGTCACGCAGGTCCGCGGCGGACAGGGACACGCCGAAGTACGACGGCGGATGCACCAGCACGGCGTCCACGCCGGCGTCGGCGAAGCGCTTCGCTCGCCGGACCACTCCGCGCGTCGACTCGGCGCCCGCCCCGGCCACGAGCGGCCGCATGGATGGAATCACGTCGCGTGCGTATTCCGTCAGGCGCACCATCTCGTCTTCGTCCAGCAACGCCCCTTCACCCGTGGAGCCGAAGACCACGAATCCGTCGATGGGAGTCTGCAGCCACCGGCGCAAGCTGTCGCGGAAGCTCACCGGGGCGATATCGCCCGTCACGGGGTCGAACGGCGTCGTCACGGGGACGAACAGGCCGGACAGCCACCCGTGGTCCGTTTCGCCTCGGCTCCGCTCCTCCGCTCGCTCAGGCAAGGGTCCTCATCTTCAGCTCGAAGTCCGATGGGTTGCTGGCCGCCTGCTTGGCCACTTCGAAGTCCACCAGGCCCTTGGCCACCAGCTCCGTGAGATGCTGGTCGAAAGTCTGAGACCGGTACTGCTGGCGCCCTTCCGCAATCAGGTCCGTGATCTCCTCCATCCGCTGCGGATCCAGGATCAGGTCCCGGATGGTGGCCGTGGCGATCATCACTTCCACCGCCGCAATCCGTCCGGACCCGTCCTTGCGCGGCAGCAGTCGCTGGCTGATCACGGCCTGGATCGTGTCGGCCAGCCGGACGCGCACCATCTCCTGTTCCTCGCGTGGGAACACGGACACCACGCGCGTCAGCGTCTTCACCGCGTTCTGCGTGTGCAGCGTCGAAAACACAAGGTGCCCGGTTTCCGCCGCCTTCAGCGCGATGTCGATGGTCTCGGTGTCGCGCATCTCGCCCACGAGGATCGTGTCAGGGTCCTCGCGCAGCGCTGCCCGCAGCCCCTTGTTGAACGACTCCGTGTCCGTGCCCACTTCCCGCTGCGTGATGGAGCTCATGTTGTCCCTGTGCAGGAACTCGATGGGATCCTCCAGCGTCAGGATGTGGTGGGATCGGTGGTTGTTCACGTGGTTCAGCATGGCCGCGAGCGTCGTGCTCTTCCCCGCGCCCGTGATCCCCGTGACCAGCACCATCCCCCGGTTCGACAGCGCGATGTCCGACAAGACATCGGGGAGCGCCAGCTCCTCCATCGTCGGGATCTCCACCGGGATCACCCGCATGATGATCCCCATCGTCCCGCGCTGCCGCAGCACGTTCACCCGGAAGCGGCCCACGCCGGGCGCCCCCCAGGAGCAGTCGTAGTCTCGCAGCTTGTCGATGTTGCCCCGCTCCCATTCGGGAACGAGCTGCTGGGCCAGCTGGCGTGTCTGCGCCGGCGAGACCTGCTGCTTCGTGATCGGGACCAGGTCGCCATACACGCGCGCCCGGATGTAGTCACCCGCCTTGATGTGGATGTCCGACGCGCCACGGCGGATGGCGCTTTTCAGGATCTCGATCATGGCTTCAGATGTGAGAGGATCCGGGGATGAGACACAAGTTAATAGCCTTCAGCCACATCGACCACGTTCAGCAGGGGGCGTCCGCTGACCCAGCGGTCGACGTTCTCCCGGACCAGCCCCAGCTCACGCTCCCAGAATGCGTGGCTGTAGCCCGACGTGTGCGGTGTCACCAGGGCCCCCGGCGCGGCCCAGAGGGGGTGGTCGGGTGGCAGCGGCTCCTGCTGGAATACGTCCAGGGCGGCCCCCCGGAGGCGGCCATCCCGCAGCGCGTCCGCCAGCGCCTCCTCATCCACGATGCCTCCCCGCGATACGTTCACCAGCACGGCATCAGGGCGCATGCGCGCGATCCGGTCGGCATCCATGAGCCCGTGCGTGGCCGCGGTTTCCGGCAGCGCCAGGACCACGTAGTGGCTGCGGGCGAGGAGCGTCTCCAGGGCGTCGTCGCCCGCGAGAACATCGACCCCGTCCACTCCTTCGGACCGCCCGGGATGCCGCCGCGTGGCCACGACGTTCGCTCCGAACGCGCGTGCCCGCGTCGCCACGGCGCGCCCGATCCCGCCGAAGCCAATGATCCCCACCGTGCTCCGACCGAGCTCGCGAACCGGCGACGCCTCACGGTCGAACCAGCGCTTGTCCCAGCGCCGCTTCCGCTGGTTCGACACGGCGGTGTCCAGTCCACGGGCGAAATACAGCAGGTATCCCAGAACGGTCTCGGCCACGGGGACCGCATGGATGCCCGCGGAGTTGGTGAATACCAGGTCCCGTGCGCGCAGCTCGGGCGTGAGGGAGCCGCGCACGCCGGCCGCCGCGCTGTGGACCCAGCGCAGGGATCGACCCGCGCGGAGGAGGGCCGCGGGGATGCCGAAGCCCACGTAGACCTCGGCCCCCTCCACCGCGTTCAGCGAGGCGGCCGAAGCCCCATCGGCGCCATCGCCCCTGCCATCCGCGGGAGCGTCCACGACCACGAGCTCCCACTCCTCTGGCAGCGCGGTCCGGAGCTCCTCCACGAGAACGGGCGGCAGCGTGAAGATCGGCCGCGCGTCCGCCAGGTCGACCACGAGGCGGGGCATCAGCGACGCGCCACCCGCTCGACGCCCTCGATCTCCAGCAGGCGCTGCACGAGGGCGGCCGCGTTCCGGCCCGGGCCGATGACGCGGTACTCCAGCGTGAGGTGATGCTCGCCCCGCTCAGCTTCGGACAGATGGTACTCGAAGGAGCCGGCCAGCGTCGACTCTACACGCGGCACGACGTCCGTGCCCAGTGCGGCGGTGATCTGGACCACGTGCTCCTCCCGCCGCCGCAGCGCTGGCTCGATCTGCGCCAGCACCAGCAGCGCCACGATCACGAGTGCGGTGGCCACGACGGCATCGCCGTACGCCCCCGCGCCGACGGCCATCCCGATGGCCGCCACCACCCAGAGCGTGGCCGCCGTGGTCAGCCCTATCACGGAACCGCGCGACTGGATGATCGTCCCCGCCCCCAGGAATCCGATCCCGCTCACGATCTGGGCGGCGATCCGCCCCGGATCCGCCGTTCCCGCCGGGTTCCCCAACGCCGCCACCTCGAGGGACAGCTCGGTCACCAGCGCCGCCCCCAGGCAGATCAGGAGGTTGGTGCGAAACCCGGCTGGCTTTCCGCTCCATTCCCGCTCCAGCCCGATCATCCCGCCCAGCAGCGCGGCCAGGGCGAGGCGGCCGAAGAGTTCGGTATGGAGCCAGCCGAGGTCCGCAATTCCAGAGAGCTCCGGCATCGGATCCTTTCGCGTGGCTCCAGGGTCGTGCCCGGCCGGTCACCGGGCTCGGAATATGGGGCTATGCTACCGCACCGCGCGCGCGGGGGCGAGGGGGGCGGCTCAGTCGTTCAGGCGCCGCAGCTCTTTCAGCAGGCTCGTCTTGTCCTTCGTCTTCGCATCCACCTTCTTGATCTCGCGCGCGGGCTGGCCCGCCACCACGGTCATGGGCGGGACGTCCCGCGTCACCACCGCGCCGGCCGCAACCACGGACCCGCGGCCCACGGTCACCCCCTCGAGCACCACCGCGTTGGCCCCGATCAGGACCTCGTCCTCGATCACCACCGGTTGCGCGCTCGGCGGCTCCAACACGCCGGCCAGGACCGCGCCCGCACCCACGTGACAGTCCCGACCCACCAGGGCGCGGGCGCCCACCACGCAGTTCATGTCCAGCATGGTCCCGGCGCCGACCACCGCGCCGACATTCACCACCGCCCCCATCATCCCGATCACCCGCTCGCCGATCTCCGCTCCCGCCCGGATGATGCAGCCGGGCTCGATGCGGGCGGGCACCTGTTTCAGGTCCAGCAGCGGGATGGCCGAGTTCCGGCGGTCGTTCGCCACGTGGTAGTACATGACGCTGCCGTGCTCCAGCACCTGTGCCACCGACTCCCACTCCCCTATCAGGATCGTCGTCCCCGTCCCTGCGGGAAACACCTTGACCCCGTTTCCGGGCTCCACTTCCAGCGTCCCGTCGTGGCGCACGTGCACCGTGACCGGGGTGCTCTTCTTCGCGTTCGCGATCAGGTCGCGGATCTCCTGATAGTCCATGGGTTCGGCCTCGTGCTCGTGTTCGGGATCGTTGTCGGTGCCGCGCGAGCCGCGGGTGAGCCCCGCTCAGGTCCCGGCCGGACTCAGCCGGTCAGTCCCAGCACGTCCGCCATCAGGTAGCGCCCCGGCTCGCGGCCGGCCAGCCAGCGGGCCGCGACCAGCGCGCCCTCGGCGAACAGCTCCCGGGTCTGCGCGGCATGGGAGAGGGCGATGCGCTCGTGTCCGCCGATGAAGTGGACCGTGTGCTCGCCGGCCACGTCGCCCCCGCGCAGCGCGTGGAATCCAATCTCACCGGTGGGTCGCGGGCCGGTCCGCCCGCTGCGCCCGTCCCGTCGCGCGTCCTCGAGATCGCCGCCCCGGCCGGCCGCCACCGCCCGCCCCAGGGCCAGCGCCGTGCCGCTGGGCGCGTCCTCCTTCCGCCGGTGGTGCGTCTCGACCACTTCCACGTCGTACGCCTCCGGGCCCAGCGCGCGCGCCGCCGTCTCCACCAGTCGCAGCAGGAGGTTCACGCCCACACTGAAATTCGCCGCCACGAGCACGGCGCCGGCGGCCGCTGCGCCGTCGAGCGCCGCTCCGGTGTCATCATCGATGCCGGTAGTGCCCACCAGCAGGGCGCGCCCCGCCAGCGCGCCACCGTGGCGCCGGAGCAGCGTGGCCAGGTAGGCGGGGGCGGAAAAGTCGATCACGGCCGCGGCCCGCTCGATGAGCGGCCCGGCGTCATCCATGGACACGAGCGCATCGTAGCCCAGCTCGACGGAGTCGTGCTCGTCGGCGTCGGGGGCGATCCCGCCGATCCCGCGCAGGTCGTCCGCATCGCGGATGAGGGCGCCGAGCGTCCGTCCCATGCGGCCGGTCGCGCCGGAGACCACGATGTCGAGCGGCGTGCTCACGACCGCGGCTCCAGCCCCACACCTCTCGCCGCGGCCACGAGCCGGTCTCGCTCTTCCTGCGTCAGCGGCACGAGAGGGAGCCGGAGCGGCCCCACATCGAAGCCGAGCCAGCCGGTGAGCGTCTTGACGGGGATCGGGTTCGAGACGGCGAAAAGCGCTCGGATGAGCGGGAGGTAGCGCAGCTGGAGGTCGGTGGCGGTGCCCGTGTCGCCTTCCAGGTACGCGTGGACCATCCGGCTCGTGTCCGCCGGCGCCACGTTCCCCAGCACACTGATCACGCCCCGGCCGCCCAGGGACAGCACGGGCAGGACCTGGTCATCGTTCCCGCTCCACAGTGTGAGGCGATCCCGGACCAGCGCGGCAAGGTCCGCGATGAGCGACAGATCGCCCGAGGCTTCCTTGACCCCGAGCACGCGCTCGTCCTGCGCCAGCTCCGCCACCGTGGAGGGCGCGATCGGCACCGCCGTCCGCCCGGGCACGTTGTAGATGATGGCGGGCAGCTCCCCCGCGTTCATCACGGCCCGGAAATGCGCGATCAGGCCACGCTGCGGCGGCTTGTTGTACGGGGGGGCGCTGAGCAGCAGCGCGTCCGCGCCCGCCTTCCTCGCCCCTTCCGCCAGCCGCGAAACCATCGCGGTGTCGCTCCCGCCGCAGCCGGCGATCACCGGCACCTGACCCGCCACTTCTTCCGCCACCACGGCCACCGCTCGTGCCTGCTCCTCCGGCGTCATCACGGCCGCTTCACCGGTCGAGCCGCAGACGATCAGCGCGTCCGTGCCTTCGTCCATGTGGAAGCGGACCAGCTGCCGCAGCACCGCCGCATTCACACCGCCCTCGTCGAACGGCGTGATCAGGGCCACGCCGGATCCGCTGAACAACGGTTCTCTTGCCATTTACGGGTTGTTCAGGTCGTGGAGGTCGCCCGGCGTCGCATCGCCACCCGGGTCGTCGGTCGCCAGGTCCCGCTCCGTCATGTCCTCGAAATCCTCCTGCACCTCGTCCGGCGCCCTGGACGCATCGAAGCGGCGGAAGACCTGGTTCCCGCACTTCTCGCACGTGAGGTCCGGTGGCGGAGACTCCCCGTCCACGAACTCGTAATCCCGCCCGCACTCCAGGCACGTCATCACCAGCACATCGTTCCGCTCCTCGCCGCCTCGTCCGCTCTCCGCCATGGCGCTGCTCCTTGGCTGCATTCCCGGATCAACGCTGTCCCGAGCGCAAGATCTCTGCCGGCTTCTGTCCTGCCCTGCCACCCCGCCATATCTTCTTCGCGCCGCCGGCCCTGGCGCCTGCCCCGCGCCGTCAAGGATACCCGCACGAACCAGCGGCAGCAACGACCGGATCCCCCAACGGAGCCACGCGCATGGACCCACGGGAGCTCGAGCGGGTCACCCTGGAAGCCGCCCGCAAGGCCGTCGACGTGCACGTCGCCGAAGCGGGCACGCTCGACCCGAGCGAATGGGCGGAGAAGGGCACGGCGGACTTCGTCACCCGGGTGGACCGGGAGGCCGAGGCCCGGGTGGTGGAGCATATCCGCTCCTCCTTCCCCTCTCACGACATCCTGGCGGAGGAGTCCGCCGCGGTCGAGGATGCCGCAGCGCTCCGGGCGCGCTTCGACACGGCCGAGTGGCTGTGGATCGTGGACCCGCTGGACGGGACCACCAACTACCTCCACGACTATCCCATGTACGCCGCCTCCGTGGCCGTGGCGCACCGGGGCGACATCGTGGCCGGCGCCGTTGTCGACGGCACCACGGGCGCCGAGTGGAGCGCCCGGCTGGGGGATGGCGCCCGCCTCGATGGCGAGCTGATCCAGGTGTCTTCCACGCAGCGCCTCGACCGCGCGCTCGTCGGCACGGGTTTCCCCTTCAAGGTGCTCCACCTCCTCCCGGCCTACCTCCGCCAGTTCAAGGCGGTCATCCGGCGCACCTCCGGCGTTCGGCGAGGCGGCTCGGCCGCGCTCGACCTGTGCCACCTGGCAACCGGCTGGCTCGACGGGTTCTGGGAGCTCTGGCTCGCCCCCTGGGACATCGCGGCGGGCACCCTCATCGTGCGCGAAGCGGGCGGGGTGGTCACGTCCGTGGACGGCGACCCGGACGTGCGCGCCGGCGGCGCGATCCTGGCCGGGAACCCGGCCATCCACCGCGAGCTCGGGCGGCTCCTGGCCACGGCAGCCGGAGCGCACGAGCCGGAAACCGGCTGAGCGGCGCCGGCCACCGCACTGGTTTGGCCCGGCGCCCGCGGCACGGCTACATTCGCCAGGCGACCAGCCGCCCCACCCCGACCCACGACAGAGACCGGAGCCGCTGCCATGCCCCGAACACCGCCCCTCCCAGCGGGGGCTGCCGTCGCCATCACGCGCGCGGCCGCCCTCGTCGCCTGCGCAAGCTTCCTTCTCCCCGCGTCCTCCACCGCCCAGGCGCCGGACCGCCACGCGCGCGTCCCGGACCTCTACCGCGAGCTCGCGTTCCGCGAGATCGGCCCGGCGGTGACGGGCGGGCGCATCCACGACATCGAAGCGCTCCCGTTCGATCCGTCGACCCTGTACGTCGCGGCGGCCACGGGCGGGATCTGGAAGTCGACCAACAAGGGCACCACGTGGACCCCGATCTTCGATGATCAGCCGAACAGCACGTTCGGCGACCTCGCCATCGCCCCGTCGGACCCGAACGTGATCTGGGCGGGGACGGGCGAGCAGAACAACCGGCAAAGCACGTCGTGGGGGAATGGCGTCTACCGGTCCACGGACGCAGGCAGGACGTGGACGCACCTGGGGCTCGCCCAGACGCGGCACATCGGCAGGATCGTCGTGCACCCCACGAACCCGGACGTGGCCTGGGTCGCCGCGCAGGGCAACCTCTGGGCGCCGGGCCCCGACCGCGGCGTCTACATGACGACCGACGGCGGGAGACACTGGCAGAAGACGCTGTTCGTGGACACGCTCACCGGCGCCACGGACCTGGCCATGGACGCCTGTGACCCGAACACCCTGTACGCGGCCACGTACCAGCGGCTACGACGCACCTGGGGGTTCAACGGGGGCGGCCCCGGGAGCGGGATCTGGAAGAGCACCGACGGCGGTCGCCAGTGGCAGCGGATCGAGGCCGGCCTCCCGGCGGGTGATCGGGGGCGGATCGGCATCGCGGCCGCGGCCGACCTGTGCGGGATCGTGAACGCCATCGTGGAGCACCCAGTCGCCGGGGGCGTATACCGCACGGAGGACGGCGGGGCCACCTGGTCGCGGATGAGCGACCGCGACATCCGGCCCATGTACTACAGCACGATCTACATCGACCCGACGGATGCCAACCGCGTCTACACCCTCGCCACCTACTCGGGTCGCAGCGAGGACGGGGGCCGCACGTGGACGGATGTGTCGGGCCGCATCGCCTACGACGTGGGCGTCCACAGCGATCACCACGCCATGTGGATCGACCCGCGCAACCCGGAGCACTACTACCTGGGCGGCGACGGTGGGCTTTACGAGACGTGGGACCGGGGCGCCAGCTACATCCGCATGAACAACATCCCGGTCGCGCAGGCCTACGCCATCGGCGCCGACATGCGGGACCCATACTGGCTCTACGTGGGGCTGCAGGACAACCACTCGTGGATGGGCCCCAGCGCCACGCGCCACTGGGCCGGGATTCTCGGCGGCGACTGGCGGCAGATCGGGTTCAGCGATGGCATGTACCAGCAGGCCGACGCCAGCGGGCGCTACATCTACAGCAACAACGAGAACGGCGGCTACACGCGCGTCGACGCGTTCACGGGCGACCGCATGGACATCCGCCCGGTTCCGCCGGAGGAAGAGCCCGGGTACCGCTTCGACTGGGTGGCGCCCAGCCTCCTCTCCCGGCACGATCCGAACACGTTCTACGCGGGCGGCAACCGCCTCTTCATCTCCCACGACCGCGGCCTGACCTGGGCGCGGACGCCGGACCTCACGCGCCAGGTCGACCGGGACACCCTCACCCTCATGGGCGTACGGGGCGCCGACATCACGATCTCGAAGAACGACGGCACGGCCAGCTATGGCGAGATCGTGACCATCGCCGAGTCGCCTCTGGAATCGCGGGTCCTCTGGGTTGGCGTCGACGATGGCAGCCTGCTCGTCTCCCGGGATCGCGGCGACATGTGGACGCGGGTGGACCGCAACGTCCGCGGTGTGCCCGAGGGGACGTACGTCAGCCGGGTCATCGGATCCCGGCGCGGCCCCGGCGTCGCCTACGCCACCTTCGACGCGCACCGTGATGGGAACTTCGCGCCCTACGTTTTCCGGACTTCCGACTTCGGCCGCACCTGGACGCCCCTCACTCACGGGCTGGACCCGGAAGGCTCGGTCAACGTGATCGTGGAGCACCCGGCCAACCCGGACATCCTCTTCCTCGGCACCGAGCACGCCCTCTGGGCTTCCAGCGACGCGGGTGGCTCCTGGCAGCGATTTGGCGCCAACCTTCCCACCACGGCCTATGACGACCTCCTGATCCACCCGCGGGACGGCGACCTGATCGCCGCCACGCACGGCCGCGGAATCTGGATCCTGGACGATGCTTCGGCCGTGGCCCACGCCCCCGCGCCCGACGACGACGTCCTCTTCCCCGTCCGCGAGGCCACCATCAAGCAGTTCTGGAAGGACACATCGTATCGCGGGATGGCGGACTGGGCGGGCGGGAACCCGCCGGACGGGGCGATCCTCGACTATTTCCTGGCGCTCCCGGCAGAAAACGCTCGCCTTGTCATCACCCGCGGCGACGACACTGTTCGCGTTCTCGATGTCAGCGGCGGAGCCGGCGTGGTCCACCGCGTGGTCTGGGACCTCCGCCACGCGCCCCTGGAGCCGGGCACCCCGGCCACGTCTCCGAGCGACAACGCGGCGCTCCCGCACCCCACCGGTCCGCGCGGACCGCTCGTCTCCCCCGGCAGCTATGCGGTCACGCTCGAAGCGGACGGCCGTCGCGCTCGCCGCCCGCTCGTGGTGCGTGGCGATCCTCTCATGCCCATGCTGACCGGCGCCGACTACCGTGCCCGGGAAGCGTTTCTGCTCGGGACCATGGAGCTCCAGCGCCAGGCCGCGGCGGCCGCCGCGGCGCGCCCGGCCGGAGCCGACGGACGGGCTGATCTGGCGCGCGTCCGGCGCGAAGCCGGCGCGCTGTTCCGGGAGATGGAAGGCGGAGGCGTGCAGCCGGGCACGCTCTACCCGCCGACGCCGGAGCAGCGGCGTCGGCTCGAATCGCTGCGCGAGCGTTTGACGGAGGCGAACGCGGGCGCCGGCTCGGTGTAGGAGCGAGAATGAGCAAGCCAAACCGGAGATGGAAGCGCACGTTCTTCGCCGTGGGCGGTCTCGGCGTGCTGGCGCTCGTGGGCGGCGCCACGGGCGGGGCCGTCGGGTCGTGGCGTACCGTCTGCTACGACTGTCCCTCCATCGCGCAGCTGTACAGCTGGGAGCCGCGGCAATCCACGAAGATCTACAGCCAGGATGGTGTGGTCCTCGACGAGCTCGCCGTGGAGCGCCGGACGCCGGTGGACATCGACAGTCTCCCGGACTACGTCCCGCACGCGTTCATCGCCATCGAGGACAAGCGCTTCTATCACCACCCCGGCTTCGACATCTGGGGCTACGCCCGCGCGGCGAGGAATCAGCTGCTCGGTGGCTCGGGTGGCGGGAGCACCATCACGCTCCAGCTCGCCCGCCACATGTTCATCGACGAGGTGGGCTTCGACCACTCGCTGCGGCGCAAGCTCAAGGAGCTCCATGTCGCCATGGACCTGGAGCGGGTCTACTCCAAGGACCAGATCCTCCAGGCCTACATCAACCAGGTCAACTACGACCAGGGCTGGTACGGCATCGAGTCGGCGTCCGAGAACTACTTCGGCAAGCGTGCTTCCGAGCTGAATCCGGCGGAGGCGGCCATGCTCGCGGCCGTCATCAACCTCCCGGCCTACTACAATCCGCTCAAGCACCCGGAGCGCGCGCTCGAGCGGCGCAATCTCGTGCTCACGCTCATGGCGAAGCAGGGATACCTCACGAAGACCGAGGCCGCGCGGTGGAAGCAGGAGCCGGTGCCGACCACCAGGGCCGAGTTCGGCGCGGGCGACATCGCCCCGTACTTCACCGAATGGGTCCGCGGCATCCTCGACGACCGCTTCGGCTCGGCGATCTACAGCAAGGGGTATCGCGTCTACACCTCGCTCGATGTGGGCATGCAGGAGCAGGCGCGCGAGGCAATGCAGAAGGGGTGGCACCGGATCGAGACCGCCCCCGGCTTCAAGCACCCGCTCTACGGTGACTCCGTTCCCGAGGGCCAGCTGGCTTCCGGCACCACCCCGTACCTGCAGGGGATGTTCATCGCGCTCGACCCGAAGAACGGGGACGTCGAGGCGATGATCGGAGGCCGCGATTTCCGCGATTCCAAGTTCAACCGGGCCACGCAGGCTCGCCGGCAGCCCGGCTCCGTGTTCAAGCCCTTCGTCTACACGGCCGCCATCGCCAGCGGGATCCCGGCGTCGCACGTCATCCTGGACGCGCCCATCAACGTGGACATGCCCGATGGCACCACATGGTCTCCACGGAACTATACCAACGATTTCCGGGGCGAGATGACGCTCCGCGACGCGCTGCGTGGCTCGGTGAACGTGGTGGCCGTGAAGCTCGGGCTGGAGGTCGGCCTCGAGACGGTGGCCCAGTACGCCAAGCGCATGGGGATCTCCACCGACATCCCGCGCGTGCCATCACTCCCCATTGGCGTGCCAACCGTCCTGCCCATCGACGTGGCCAAGGCGTATACCACGTTCGCGAACCTCGGCGACCGCGTCACGCCGCGCCCGATCCTCCGCGTCGAGGACGCGGACGGGAACATGCTCTGGCAGGTCGAGCCGCAGCGCGAGCGCGTCCTCGACCCCAAGGTGGCCTACATCATGGTCGACATGATGAAGGACGTGGTGGACGCCGGCAGCGGGCGCTCCATTCGCGACCCGTGGCGGGGCAACGTCCCGGACACCCTCCCCGTCGCGGGCAAGACGGGCACCACGAACGACGGCTCGGATGTCTGGTTCGCCGGGTACACTCCCGACCTCCTCGCCGTGGCATGGTTCGGCTTCGACCTGCCACAGCCGATCCTCCCGAGCGCGACCGGAGGCGGCTACGCCGCGCCCGCGTGGGCCGACTTCATCCGGCCCATCTACTTCGGAAAGGACCACCAGAAGGGCGCCGACAGCACGGATCTGGCCGCGGCCGAAGTCCCGCGCCGGCCGATCCCGCCCGACTGGACCCGGCCTGAAGGCTTGACCACGGCGGTCATCGACAGGGGAACGGGCAAGCTCCTGACCGAGTGGTGTCCGCCCGAATCCCGTCTCGAGGAAGTCTACCTCCCGGGAACCGAGCCGACGGAGCTCTGCGACGTCCACGCCCCCGGGCTGTTCGGCGCCCCCCTTCGGGGACTCCCGCAGCAGCTCCCGGGCGACAGCTTTCCGGCGGACACGCTGGTCCCGGACACGGCGGCGCCGTAGAGGCAGCGCCAACCCGCGACCCTGGCTCGCGAGCCTTCGCGGGCGAAGGCGCGGCCTGTCCCCGCTTCAGCCGGCCAGGCGCTCCTCGCCTGCCGCCGTGACCCGGTGCGAGATCAGCGGCCGACTTCGGGGCTCGCCCTCCCCGATCGTGATGGCCGCCCGCAGCGCGCGCTCGGCATGCTCCGCCGCCGCGGCGTCCGCCGCGTGCACTTCCGCCAGCGGATCGCCAGGCTCCACGCGGTCGCCCGGGAATGCGTGGAGCAGGAAGCCCACGCGCGGATCGATCTCGTCCTCCATGGTGGACCGCCCCGCCCCCAGCGCCACGGCCGCGTCGCCGATCGCTCGCGTGTCCATGCCCAGCACCCGACCGCCGCGCTCGGCCGTCACAGTCCTGCGCAGCGGAGCCGTGGGCAGACGATCGGGGTGATCCAGGACGGAAGCGTCGCCGTGCTGGGCGGTCACGACGCGAGCCAGCATTTCGAATGCGCGCCCGTCGTCCAGCGCGGCAGCGGCACGGTCGCGGGCATCCGCCGGATCTTCGGCCACCCCGGCCAACAGCGCCATCTCGGCCGTGAGGGCCAGCGTCACTTCCCGCAGGTCCGCCGGCCCACCACCCCGGAGAGCATCGAGCGACTCCCGGACTTCCAGGGCGTTGCCGACCGCGCGCCCCAGCGGTCGGTCCATGGCAGTCAATAGCGCCACCACCTCCCGCCCGTGCTCGTCGCCGATGCCCACCATCGCGCGGGCGAGCTCGAGCGCGCGCGCCTCCTCGGGGAGGAACGCCCCGTTCCCCACCTTGACGTCGAGCACCAGTGCGTCGATTCCCTCGGCGATCTTCTTGCTCATGATGCTCGCGGCGATGAGCGGGATGCTCTCCACCGTGGCGGTCACGTCCCGCAGCCGGTACAGCCTTCCGTCCAGCGGCGCGATCTCGGGAGTCTGGCTGATGAGCGCCAGCCCGAGCTCCGCCACCTGGGAGCGGAACGCGTCCAGCCCGAGGTCCAGCCGCAGGCCGGGGATCGACTCCAGCTTGTCCACCGTCCCGCCGCTGTGGCCCAGCCCGCGCCCGCTCATCATCGGCACCTGGATCCCCAGCGACGCCGCAAGCGGAGCCAGCACCAGCGAGACCTTGTCGCCGACGCCGCCCGTGGAGTGTTTGTCCACGCGCCGGCCAGGCACGCCGGTGAAGTCCACGCGGTGTCCGGAGCCGAGCATCACATCCACCAGGACGCGCAGCTCCTCCCGGTTCATGCCGCGGAAGTGGACGGCCATGAGAAACGCGGCCATCTGGTAGTCGGTCACATCGCCCGACTCGAAGCCGCGAAGAAAGCCAGCGAGAGCGGCCGCCGGAAGCGCCTCGCCGTCTCGCTTCCGGCGGATTACCTGCGGCGCGTGCACTCTAGTCGCCGCGCGGCCCGGGCACGGCCGGGTAGAGTTCGTCCGGCAGCGCCGCTCCACCCCGGATGCCGCCCCATTCCTCGAAGATCCCCGCCATCCAGTCGAAGATCGACCGCAGACCTTCCCGCATCCCTTCCAGCCGCCTCGCCCTCTCTTCCAGCGGCATCACGAGCGCGTCCCGCAGGATGCGGGAGAAATCTTCCGGATCGTACGGGTTCACCAGCAGCGCCTCCTTCAGCTCCGCCGCCGCACCGGCGAACTTCGACAGCAGGAGCACCCCGCGCCCATCCTGCTGGCTCGCGACGAACTCCTTGGCCACCAGGTTCATCCCATCCCGCAGTGACGAAACCACGCACACGTCCGCGGCCCGGTAGAGCACCGCCAGGCGGTCTGCCGGTAGCGACTGCTTGATCAGGTGGACCGGCTGCCAGTCCGAAGAGCCGTAGCGGTCGTTCACTTCCCAGATGAGGCGCTCCACTTTCTGCGTCAGCTCGTCGTACGCTTCGATATCGGTGCGACTCGGTACCCCGACCTGGACGAACGTGAAGCGACCCCTGAACTCGGGGTAACGCTCCCAGAGAAGGTCCAGCGCTTTCAGCTTCTCGGGCAGCCCCTTGGAGTAGTCCATCCGGTCCACGCCGATCCCCAGCTGACCGTTCGGCGGACAGTACCGCTCCCGGAGAACGGCCACGCTTTCGTCCGCGCCGCCGGTCCGCGCGTCCTGCCCGAACGCGTCCACATCGATGGAGATCGGGAAGCTGCGCACATGGCACGTGTGGCCTTCGAACGTGGCCGTCCCCGCCTCCCAGTCCACGTCTGCCCCCATCAACGCGTCCGCGCAGTTCAGGAAATGGCTCCGGTCCGCCGGCAGCTGGAGCCCGAGCAGGTCGTTCGCCAGCAGCCCGCCAATGAGGTCGGCTGCCTGCGGCGTCACCTCGAAGATCTCCAGCGGCGGCCACGGGATGTGCCAGAAATGGGCGAGCGAGAGGTCGGGCCGGCGGGCTCGGACGAACGCGGGCGCGAGCGCCAGGTGGTAGTCCTGGAACCAGACAACCGAATCCTGACCCCGCGCTTCATCGAGCACCGCCTCGGCGAACCGGCGGTTCACGCGACGGTACCGCTCCCAGTACCGGGACCGCACGCGCGTCAGCGCTGGACGGTAGTGACAGAGCGGCCAGAGGAATTGATTGGAATACCCGAGATAGTACCGATTGACATCGTGCTGATCGAGCCAGAGGCGGCGCAGCGTGTACGCCCCCTGCTCGGGCGGCACGCGCACCCGGTCATCCTCATCCACCACGGCCGCATCGGCATCCCCGCTGCCCCACGCGATCCAGACCCCTCCCACTGCCTGCAGCAGCGGGTCCAGGGCGGAAGTGAGGCCGCCCGCGGGCTGCTTGATCCGGATCTCGCCTACGTCCTCGCCCCACCGGTGCTCGTACGGCTCGCGATTGCTCACTACGATCAGCCGCTCGTCGGGGAACGCGGCCCGGTATGCCTTGACGATGTCGGCGGAGCCGCGCCGGGACGGGGGTTCCGTCATGCGCTCAGAAGCTCAGCTTCTTGCGGCTGCTGCGGACCGCCGAGCGCAGATCGTCGCTCAGATCGTCCCACCGGTCCGTGGCCGTATCCGCCGCGCCTTCCACAGCGCGCGTCAGCCGCCTTCGCGTTCGCTTGCCGCTCTGCGGCGCCAGGAGCAGACCCACTCCTGCGCCGATCGCCGCGCCCACGATCAGCCCGGAAAAGAACGCGGCCGCGCCCGATTCGTCGTCGTAGTACATGGCTCCCCTGCCTCGAGTGAACGATCCTGAGTCGAATCCTGGTTCGAAGCGATGTCTGTGCAACGCCTGTGCCGGGTCAGACACTCCGCCCGCGTCCGCCTCGCCCGCCATCCCGATTACCGATGGCGCGGCCCACCAGTTCGGCGCACATCACCTGCTCCGCGGCGCTGCCCTCTCGCCGCATTCGATGATACGCCCCGGCTCACGTCGACGTCAAACCTGTCGTGACTGTCCCAAGCTGGCACCAGACGTGCATTTGCGGGGCGCCAGCCCGGTGACCCTGGGGGCCCGGGTGGCAGGAGGGCTTTCCACAACCGAATGTCGATCGGCCATCCTATGCATCAGACGGAGCGGAACCGACGAACTGCGCCGGACGGGGATCCGGACGCTCCGGATCGCCGGCCGAACGAGTCGTCGAACCGGGTCCCGGGCTCCGGGCGGGAGGACGACGCGCTCATCCTGGTCGTGGACGACAATCCTGACAACCTCGAGATCATCTCGACACGGCTCCGTTTCCGTGGCTACGAGGTGGCGCTCGCCGAACGCGGCGACGAGGCGCTGGCGCTGGTCCATGATGTCGCGCCGGACCTCATCCTGCTCGACATCATGATGCCGGACATGGACGGATACGAGGTGGCGCGACGTATCCGGGCGACCGAAGACATGCCCTACATCCCGATCATCGTGGTGACGGCGAGGGACTCGACGGAAGACAAGATCACCGGGCTCGATGCCGGCGCTGACGACTACCTGACCAAGCCCATCAACTTTCCGGAGCTGGAAGCGCGGGTGCGCTCCATGCTGCGCATCAAGCGACTGCAGGACGAGCTCGCCGAGAAGAACCGCGAGCTGGAGAAGCTCAGCATCAGTGACGGGCTCACCGGGCTGTACAACCACCGACACCTGCACGATCTGCTGGAGGAGGAATACGAGCGCTCCGGCCGCACCGGGGAGCCGATCTCCGTGGTGATGTTCGACCTCGATCATTTCAAGGAAGTGAACGACACCTACGGCCACCAGGCGGGCGACGCGGTGCTCGCCGAGCTGTCCGAGATCCTGCGGGACACGGCCCGGGAGATCGACCGGCTCGGGCGGTACGGCGGAGAGGAGTTCATGGCCATCCTCCCCGGCACCGACGCCCAGGCGGGACTCACGTTCGCGCAGCGCGTGCGCCGCAATGTGGAGGAACGGCCGTTCCAGATCGGTGAGGATGAGCCCCTCCACATGACCATTTCCGCCGGCGTGGCCACCTACCCGACGCACGACGCCGACAGCCCCCGACGGCTGGTCCACTACGCCGATCAGGCGCTATACTCCGCGAAGCATTCAGGCCGAAACCGAGTGACGCGCTTCCACCCCGACATGACCGGAGACTGACGCGGCACGCGGCGGCCCCAACCGACGTCCTCTTGACCGAACCCGGACTCGCCGAACTGGAGAAGCGCGCGGATGCCCTTCGCCGCGCGCTCAACGACGCCAATCACTGGTACTACGTCCGGGATGATCCGCGTATCTCGGACGCGGAGTATGACCGGCTGATGCGGGAGCTGAAGGAGATCGAGGCGGCGCACCCCGAGCTCACGACGCCCGACTCCCCGACCATGCGCGTGGGCGCCGAGCCGGCCGGCCAGTTCGAGAAAGTGCACCACCTGGCGCCGATGTTCTCGCTCGACAACGCGTTCGACCGCGACGAGCTGCGCGCCTGGCAGAAGCGCAACGCACGCATCGTCCCGGAAGTCGAGGAGGGCGGCTACGTCACCGAGCTCAAGATCGATGGCGCTGCCGTTTCGCTCCTCTACGAGAACGGCGTACTGGTCCGCGGGGCGACGCGGGGGAATGGCCACATCGGCGAGAACATCACCGCCAACCTTCGCACCATCCGGGACATCCCCCTCCGGCTCCGCGACGAAGCCGCCGTCCCGATCCCCGCCCGCTTCGAGATCCGGGGCGAGGTCTACATGACGCTCTCCGGGTTCGAGCGGCTCAACGAGCGCCGCTCCGCCGATGGGCAGCCCACTTTCGCCAACCCGCGCAACGCCGCCGCCGGCAGCCTCCGGCAGCTGGACATCCAGATCACTGCGGCCCGGCCCCTCCGGTTCTTCGGCTTTCAGATCCAGCTCGATCCGGACCGTCCTGATTCGCTCCCGCTCGACACCCAGGAAGACGTGCTCAGGACATTGCAGGCCTGGGGCGTGCCCGTGAATCCCCACCACGCATTCTGCGCAGCGATCGAGGAAGTGGGCGCCTACTCCGACCGCGCCGAGGAGCAGCGCGCCACGCATGACTACGAGATCGATGGCGTCGTGGTGAAAGTGGCGCCGCTCCGGCTCTGGCCCGAGCTCGGCATCATCGGGGAGCGCGAGCCGCGCTGGGCCATTGCCTACAAGTTCGCGCCCGACCTCGCCACCACCCGCCTCCTGGAGATCCGGATCAATGTGGGACGTACGGGCTCCCTGAACCCGTTCGCCGTTCTGGAGCCGGTGGAGATCGGCGGTGCCACCGTGAAGCTGGCAACGCTGCACAACTTCGAGGACATCGCGCGCAAGGGCCTCATGCACGGTGACCGGGTCCTCGTGAAGCGGGCCGGGGACGTCATCCCCCAGGTGGTGGCGCCACTCACGGAGGAGCGCACCGGCGCCGAAGTCCCCTTCACGCCGCCCACCCACTGCCCGGCCTGCGGGACGCCCGTCGAGCGCGCGCCGGACGAAGTGATGGTGTACTGCCCGAACACCTCGTGCCCGGGACGGATCTACTGGGGCATCGTCCATTTCGTTTCCCAGGATGCCATGGACATCCGGGGTCTCGGCGAACGCACGGTCGAGCAGCTCCTGCAGAGCGGGAAGGTCGAGGATTTCGCCGACCTGTACGGGCTGGCATACGAGGACCTGCTGGAGCTGGAAGGGTTCGGCGACCTTTCGGCCCGAAACCTCCTGGACTCCATTGAAGCGGCCAGGCAACGGCCGCTCGCGCGGCTCCTCTACGCCCTCGGGATCCGGCACGTGGGCACGCACGCCGCCCAGCTGATCGCCCGCGAGTTCGGCACCATGGACGCGCTCCTGGACGCCGACGCCGCAGCCATCGCCGGCATCCACGGCATAGGCGAGACCACGGCCGCGGCGCTCACCGCCTTCCTGGAGGAGCCGCGCAACCGTGCCCTCATCGACCGGCTCCGTGACGCCGGCCTCAACGTCACGGAGCCCGTGCAGCGGGCCGAGCGCCAGCCGTTCGCCGGCCTTACGTTCGTGATCACGGGGACGCTCCCGCGCTTCAGCCGCAAGGAGGCCAAAGCCTTCATCGAGGAGCGTGGCGGGCGCGTCAGCGGGAGCGTGAGCGGCAGCACGGACTACATCGTCGTCGGCGACGATCCGGGCTCGAAGCTCGACCGCGCGCGGGAGCTGGACGTGACCGTGCTGGATGAGCAAGCCCTCAGGGAGTTGTCAGACGCGCGCGCAGACGATACCTGATGAACGCGAGCAATCACGCCGCAACCGCGAGAAGAACCGCCATGACCGACATCCGGATTCCCGCCGACTCCATCCTCGCCCTCCGGCGTGCCCTGGTCACGCAGGTCGGCGCCGAAACCGCCGCGCGCGCGCTCCAGGAAGCCGGCTTCGCCGCCGGGAACGCGCTGTTCGAGCGGCTGGACGGCGACCAGGATCCGGGGGACACGCCCCGCGACACGTTCTGGACGCGTCTGGCCGCCATCTTCCGCGAGATGGGGTGGGGCTCCATCAGCGCCGAGGACGTGCATCCGGGGATCGGCGCGCTCACCGCCCGCGAGTGGTTCGAGGCCGACCCGGCGGCCGGCCGCACGTCGTGCTATTTCACGACCGGCGTCCTGGCCAACCTGCTCGGTCGCGTGGCCGACGCGGAGGTCGCCGTCCTCGAAGTGGACTGCCCCGAGGACGACCCTCGCTGCCGGCGCTTCCTCTTCGGCGGCGGTCCCGCCCTCGAAGCGCTCTACCAGGATCTCCGTGGCGGCCGCCCGCTGCATGTCGCCCTCGCCGAGCTTGGCTGAGCGCATGGCACGCGTCCTTGGCGTCGACTACGGCGAGCGCCGCGTCGGCCTGGCGGTGAGCGACCCCACGGGGACCATCGCCCAGCCACTCGAGACGCTCACCCGCCGTCGCGGGAAGCGCCCACCGGTAGCCCCCATCGCCCGGATCGCCGCCGACCACGAAGTCGCCGCCATCGTCCTGGGACTCCCGCTGACCCCCGAAGGGGACGACAGCGACTGGACCCGCGAAGTCCGGGCATTCGGCGATGCTCTCGCCGAGCGCACCGGGCTCACCGTCCATTTCCTGGACGAGCGTATGACATCCGTCCGCGCGGAGCGGGCCATCCGCTCCCTCGGGCTACCGCGGCAGAAGCGGGAAGAGAAAGAGCGAATCGACGCTGCGGCCGCCATGCTCATCCTTCAGGCATACCTGGACACGCACGCCTCGACGTGAAGCGGCTCCTCCTCACCGCAGCCCTCGTGCTCACTGCGTGCGGGGGCCATCAGCAGGGCACGGGCCCCGTCCGGCGCGTCATGGTTCCGCCGGGCGCCCCGTTCAACGCCGTGGCCGACTCGCTGGAAGCTCACGGGATCCTCGACTCCACCACGATCCTGCGGCTGTGGGCCCGGCTGACGGGCCGGGCGAGCGAGGTCCAGGCCGGCACCTACGAGTTCCGCCAGGGCGTGGGGTGGCGCACCGTCCTGGACGACCTCACTGCGGGCCGCGTGGCCACGGCCCGCGTCACCGTGCCGGAAGGATTCAGTATCCGCCAGATCGCGCCCCGGCTCTCGGCCGTCACGGGTTTGCCACCGGATTCGGTGGTCGCGTACATGCTGGACACCGCCACTGCGGCA
>CAVUKA010000001.1:967500-1412694 GCA_963741945.1 uncultured Gemmatimonadales bacterium
GCGCCGGGGTCATCCCTGGATCTACCGCAGCGACGTGGTCCGTCGTCCGACGGCGTCCGCGGGTGCGGTTGCCGTGGAGGACACCCGGGGTCGCCCGATCGGGATGGCGCTCTGGAGCCCGTCCTCGGAGATCTCGCTTCGAATGTTGACGCGGGCGGAAGAGCCCATCGATGGCGGGTTCTGGGAGCGCCGCATCCGGCTGGCCGTGGCCCGGCGCGGGGCGCCGGACGCGAGCGCGTGGCGCGCGGTGCACGCCGAGGCCGATGGCCTGCCGTCGCTGGTGGTGGACGTGCTCGGATCGTCCGTCGTCGTACAGCTGCTCTCGGCCGGGCTCGAAGCCTACCGGGGCGAGCTGATCGACGCGATCCGGGCGGAGCTTTCGCCGATGGGCATCCTCGCGCGGAACGACGTGCCCGTGCGTCAGCTCGAGGATCTCCCCGTGGGCGTGGAGCTCCTCTGGGGCCAGGTGCCGGAGCAGGTCGAAGTGCGGGAGGGCGGCGTCCGCTACCTGGCCGCGCCCTGGACGGGTCAGAAGACGGGGGCGTTCCTGGACCAGCGGGAGAACCGGCTGCTGGCGGGCCACGTCGCCCGCGGCCGGGCGCTGGACGCGTTCTGCTATCACGGCTCGTTCTCGCTGCACATGGCGGGGACCGCCCACGAAGTGCTGGCACTGGACTCGTCGGGGGAAGCGCTGGACCGGGCGCGCCACAACGCCGCCCTGAACGGCCTCGACAACATCCGGACAGAAGAAGGCAACGCGTTCGATCGGCTGCGGGAGCTGGAGGGCGCCGGCGATCGGTTCGACACCATCGTGCTGGACCCGCCCGCGTTCGCGAAGCATCGATCGAGCACAGGCCGGGCGCTGCGTGGCTACAAGGAAATCAATCTCCGGGCGCTGCGGCTGCTGCGGCCCGGCGGCAACCTGCTGACGTTCAGCTGCTCGTATCACATCGGCGCGGAAGCGTTCCGGGAGATGCTGAATGGAGCGGCCGCGGACACCGGGCGACCGGTGCGCTGGGTGCGATGGTTGGGGCAGGCTTCCGATCATCCCGTCCTGCTTCAGGTCCCGGAAACCGGGTATCTGAAGGGGGCGCTGCTGCAGGTGCTGGAGTAGGGGGCGCGCCCGTCGCTCACACTCCGAGCCGCTCCAGCAGCTCGGCCACCTGGTCGCGCTCCATGGCGAACGCGCCCAGCTCCCCATGCCAGTCCCCGTGCCAGTCGGACCCGCCGGTGCGGAGCAGTCCGTGCTTTCGGGCGTACCGCACCATCCGTTTGCGCTCGGCCGGCGTGAGACGGGGCCGGTAGCATTCCAGGGCGTCCAGCCCCGCTTCGACGAACGCGGGAAGCGTGTCGCCGAGGATGGCAAAGGACGGGTGCGCCCAGCTGGCCACGCCACCCGCCTCGTGGATCAGCGCGATCGCGCCCGGCACGTCCACCAGCCGGTTGGGGACATAGGCGGGGCCGTCATCGCCAATGAAGCGATTGAACGCTTCCCCGATGGAGTCGACGTGACCGGCGGATTGCAGTGCCCGCGCCAGATGCGGGCGGGCCAGGATCGCGGCCTCGGGGCCGGCCTCGGCGCGGACCGCCTCCATGGCCACATCGACGTTGAGCCCCGAAAGCCGCTCCAGCATCTGCCGGATCCGCTCCTCCCGCCCCTCCCGCGCCCTGCGGGTGTGCTCCACCATTGCGGGGTGCTCCACGGCGATGCCGTACCCGAGGACGTGGATGTCCCGTCCTCCATGGTTCGCGGAAATCTCAATGGCGGGGACCACCCGCAGGTCCGGCGACGCCGCCGCCTGTGCTTCGGCCACACCCATGACCGTGTCGTGATCGGCGAGGGCGACGAGGTCCAGGCCGCCCGCGTGCGCCCGCTCCATGACCGCGACCGGGGCGAGCGCGCCGTCGGACGCGGTGGAATGGAGGTGGAGGTCGATCCTCAGCGGACCACCACCCCCCGCCCCACGGCCCATGCGAGTCCCACACCCAGCGCATCCGACTGGCCGAACGTGACGCCCACTCTGAGCTTCAGCGTCCGGTTCAACAGCGCGTCCGCTCCGATATCGAACCGCCCCTGCAGCTCCACGTCATCCTGGCCCGGACCCGGATCACCGTTCACCACGACTGCCACCCGGGGGTGGCCATAGACCTGGATCGTCATCGGGTCCGCCGCGAACGTGCGGCCCACGGTCAAGCCGACCGGGATGTCGAGGTCCGACACGTCGCCGATAAGCGCACCGACACCGAACGTCCAGCTCGCGTCCAGCGGGAAGCTGGGCCCTGCACTGAGGAGCGGCCCCCACGTCTCCCCACCCACGAGGACGCGGCCGTTTGCGGAGTCCACGTATCCGAGCCGGACGCCGAGGTTGAGGCTGCCACGCTGCCGCCAGATTCCCTCCACGGCGAAATCGCCCTGAGTGCTCAGGTACACGCCCAGGTCCTCGCCCGGCCGCGGCGCCAGGAACGAGGGGGCATCCCACTGGGCGCTTACGTTGGTCGCGACCGTCAGCCCCGCAAAGGCCAGGGCAATGATCCAGGTGTTGCGCATATTCGTTCTCCGTCTTCGGTTCCGATTCAGACTGCCCTCCGGCGTGCAAGAAGGGCGCCGGATGACGACGGCCGGGGACGCGCGCGCGTCCCCGGCCGTGTGACCACGCGGTGCCGGCTTCAGCGTTCTTCGGCCTTCTCGCTGAGCACGCTCACGGAATCCTCGGCGACCTGGAGGAATCCGCCATCCACATCGAAGCTGCGCTCGCGACCGTCCAGGACCACCCGCATCTCACCCTTGCCGAGCAGCGCCATCATCGGGGCATGGCCGCGAAGGACGCCGAGCTTCCCGTCCCACGCGGGGACCACCACCATGTCCGCCTCGCCCTGGTACACGTTGGACTGCGGCGTGATCAGCGCGACCGAAAGCCGTTTCGCCTGTGCCACCTCAGCCCTCCTTCTCCATCTCCTTGGCGTGCTCGATCACTTCCTCGATGCCGCCCTTCATGTAGAAGGCCTGCTCGGGCAGGTCGTCGAACTCGCCGGCGACGACGCGCTCGAACGACTCGATCGTCTCTTCCAGCCGCACGTACTTGCCCGGCGTGCCGGTGAACGCCTCGGCCACGTGGAACGGCTGGGAGAGGAAGCGCTGGATGCGACGGGCGCGCCCGACGATCACCTTGTCCTCTTCCGAGAGCTCGTCCATCCCGAGGATCGCGATGATGTCCTGCAGGTCCTTGTATCGCTGCAGGATCCGCTGAACCTCGCTGGCCACCCGGTAGTGCCGGTCACCGATGAGCTTCGGGTCCATGATGCGCGACGTGGAGTCCAGCGGGTCCACGGCCGGGTAGATCCCGAGGCTGGAGATCTGCCGCGACAGAACCGTCGTGGCGTCCAGGTGGGCGAATGCCGCCGCCGGCGCCGGGTCGGTGAGGTCGTCGGCCGGGACGTAGATCGCCTGCACCGAAGTGATCGACCCGTCGGCCGTCGACGTGATCCGCTCCTGGAGCTCGCCCATCTCGGTGCCCAGCGTGGGCTGGTAGCCCACCGCCGATGGCATGCGGCCCAGCAGCGCCGACACTTCCGACCCCGCCTGCGTGAAGCGGAAGATGTTGTCGATGAACAGCAGCACGTCCTGCTTCTCCACATCGCGGAAGTACTCGGCCACGGTCAGGCCGGACAGGCCGACACGGAGACGCGCGCCCGGGGGCTCGTTCATCTGCCCGTAGACCAGCGCGGTGGATTCGAGAACGCCCGACTCCTTCATCTCGAGCCAGAGATCGTTCCCCTCACGGGTCCGCTCACCCACACCGGCGAACACCGACCGGCCGCCGTGCTCCATGGCGATATTGTGGATCAGCTCCATGATGATCACGGTCTTGCCCACGCCGGCGCCGCCGAACAGCCCCGTCTTGCCGCCCTTCACGTACGGCGCGATCAGGTCGATGACCTTGATGCCGGTCTCGAAGATCTCCGTCTTCGGCTCCAGCGCCGTGAACTTCGGCGCCGGGCGATGGATCGGCCACCGCTCCACGTCATCCGGGATGTCGCCCTGCTGGTCCACCGGCTTGCCGAGCACGTTCAGGATGCGACCCAGCGCTGCCTCGCCCACCGGCACCGCGATCGCCTGTCCGGTGTCCCGCACCGCCATTCCCCGTACCACGCCATCGGTCGAGGACATGGCCACCGCACGGACCTGGTTCCGGCCGATGTGCTGCTGCACCTCCGCCACGAGGTCGATGGGCTGACCTCCGTCGCCGCCGTCGGACTTGAGCTCGAGCGCGTTGTAGATGTCTGGTAGATCCTCGGTGTCGAACTCCACGTCCAGCACCGGACCGATCACCTGCGCGACGCGCCCCACGTGTTCCGCCATTCTATGTCTCCCTCATGCTCGTTCGCCGGACCGCCCTGTCCCCTCACACCACCTGCTACCTGCCGCCTGCGGCCTGCTACTCCAGGGCGGCGGCCCCGCCTACGATCTCCGAGATCTCCTGTGTGATCTGCGCCTGCCTCGCCCGATTGAACGTGCGGCGGAGGTTGTCCAGCATATCGCCGGCGTTGTCCGTCGCGTTCTTCATGGCCGTGCGCCGCGAGCCCTGCTCCGCCGCCGCCGTCTCCACCAGCGCCCGGTAGACCCGGTTGCGCACGTAGAGCGGGAGCAGCTCGTTCAGGATCTCGTCCGCCCCGGGCGAGAGGATGTAGTTGGCCGCCGAGGCTCCGCCCTGGCCTTCGGCTTCCTTCGGCGCGGGCGGCTCCACGGGCAGCACTTTCATCACCTTCGGCGGCGTCGACAGCGCGGACCGGAACTGGGCGTACACCACGTAGAGCGCGTCCAGCTCCCCGGCCACGAACGCGGCCATGAGGTCATCCACAAGCGACGCCGCGTGGTGGGGCTCCCGCCGGTCCGGGATGTCCGTGCGCGCCGCGGCCATCTCCCGCCCCTGGAAGCGGAAGAAGCCGATCCCCTTCTTCCCCACCACGTGCAGCGCCACACTCACGCCGTCGCCCTCGAGGTGGCGCACCAGCTCACGGGACTCGCGGATCAGGTTCACGTTGAACGCGCCCGCCAGGCCGCGATTGGACGTGAGCACGATCACCGCCGCATGGCGCACCTCCTCCGGCTGGCGCAGGAGCGGGTAGCGCTCGCGCAGCTCGGGGTCGGTGAGCCGGCCAATGACCTGCTCCAGCCGCTGTGAGTAGGGGCGCGCGGACTGCACCAGATCGGCCAGCTTCTTCAGCTTCGACGTCGCCACCATTTCCATGGTGCGCGTGATCTGGCGGATCTTCTCGATCGAGCGCAGCCGCCGCTTGATTTCCCGGGTTTTCGCCATGAGCTCGCTCGGTCTCGGTTACTGCGCGCCCGCGCCGATCTCCACGGCCGGCGTCGCTTCGCCCGTGCCGTGCTCCGCCGCGAACCGGCGGTTGTACTCGTCGATGGCCGCCTTGAGCTTCCCGGTGGTCTCGTCGTCCACGACCTTCGTCTCCCGGATCGATGCCCCGACCTCCGGGCGCTGCTCCCGCATGAAGGCGTGGAAGCCCTCCTCCCAGGTCGGGATGCTCTCCACCGGGACCTCGTCCAGGTAGCCGTTGGTCACCGCGTAGATCACCATCACCTGGTGCTCCATCGGGATCGGCGCGTACTGCGGCTGCTTCAGGATCTCCACCGTCCGCTCCCCTCGCGCCAGCTGGCGCTGCGTCGCGGCATCCAGGTCGGAGCCGAACTGCGCGAACGCCTCCAGCTCCCGGTACTGGGCCAGGTCCAGCCGCAGACGGCCCGCAACCTGGCGCATCGCCTTCGGCTGCGCGTTGCCGCCCACGCGGCTCACGCTGATCCCCACGTCCACCGCCGGCCGCACGCCGGAGTAGAAGAGGTCGGTGATCAGGAAGATCTGACCGTCCGTGATCGAGATCACGTTCGTCGGGATGTACGCCGACACGTCGCCGGCCTGCGTCTCGATGATCGGCAGCGCCGTGAGCGACCCGCCGCCCTGCTCGTCGGACAGCTTGGCCGCGCGCTCCAGCAGGCGCGAGTGCAGGTAGAACACGTCGCCCGGGTACGCCTCGCGGCCCGGAGGCCGGCGCAGCACCAGCGACAGCTGGCGGTACGACTGCGCCTGCTTCGACAGGTCGTCGTAGATCACCAGCGTGTGCTTCCCCTGCCACATGAAGTGCTCCGCCAGCGCGCACGCGGAGTACGGCGCGATGTACTGCAGCGGCGCCGGGTCACTGGCGTTCGCGGCCACCACGATCGTGTAGTCCATGGCACCGTGCTCGCGCAGCGTCTCCACCACGCTCGCCACCTTCCCTGCCCGCTGCCCGATGGCGCAGTAGACGCAGATGACGTCGGTGTCCTTCTGGTTGATGATCGTATCGACTGCGACGGCCGTCTTCCCCGTACCGCGATCGCCGATGATCAGCTCGCGCTGGCCCCGGCCAATGGGGATCATGGAGTCGATGGCCTTGATCCCCGTCTGGAGCGGCTCCTTCACCGGCTGCCGCAACACGATGCCAGGGGCGACAATGTCGATCTGGCGACGGTCGGTGGTCTCGATCGCGCCCTGCCCGTCCATGGGCTCCCCCAGCGGGTTCACCACGCGGCCGACGAACGCATCGCCCACGGGAATGTCCAGCACGCGCTCCGTTCGGCGAACGGCGTCGCCTTCCTGCAGCATCGCCCAGTCGCCCATGATGACGGCGCCGATATTGTCCTCTTCGAGGTTCAGCGCGAGCGCTGAGATCGGTTCGCCCGTCTTCGACGAGGTGATCTCCAGCATCTCACTCGCCATGGCGTTGGTGAGCCCGTAGATGCGGGCGACGCCGTCCTTCACCTCCAGGACCTCGCCGACCTCCTCGACTTCCAGCTCCTGGCCGAACTGCTCGATTTCCCGGAGCAGAACGTTCTTGATCTCGCTCGCGCGAAGCTGACCCTCGTTGGTTGCCATGTCCCGCTACCGTTCCCGGTTCTCGAATGCTCCAGTTACGCGGACGCCGCCGGGAGTCCCGGCAGGTGCGCGTGCATCATCTCCCGCTTCAGCGACAGCAGCTGCCGCCTCAGCGATCCGTCCATGCACCGGTCCCCGAAGCGCACGATGAGCCCGCCCAGGATGGCCGGATTCACCGTCACGTGGGGCACCACGTTCTTGCCCAGCATCGTGGAGAGGTCCTCGGCGATCTTCCGCTCCAGCATGGCGTCCGGCGCACGCGCAAGGGTGACCTGGGAGTGCACTCGCCCCTCCTGCTCGTCCAGGAGCGCCTGGTACGCCGCCTCGATCGCCGCCAGCAGCCGCTGACGCCGCTTCGCGACCACCACCAGCACGAACCGGAGAAACAGGTCCGGAACCTGGCCCCGCAGCGCACGCTCGAGCACCGCCTGCTTCGGCCCCGCATCCACCGCCGGCGTCTCCAGGAACCGGCGAACGCGCGCATCCCCGCGCAGCGCCTCGGCGAGCCTGTGGAACGCTGCGGCGTACTCCTCCGCCGCGTTGTTGCGGTTCCCGAGCTCGAGGAGCGCGCCCGCATAGTTGCGGGCAATCGTCGTGTCCCTCACTCAAGCCACTCCCGCGCCCTTCGGGGCGCCGCTCGCCTGTGCACGATCCAGGTACGCGGTGACGATCCGACGATCCTCCTCCGCGTCGATTCGCTGCCCGAGCAGGTGGGCCGCCGCCGCAATGGAGAGCTCCACGGCTTCGCGCCGCAGCGACTCCACCGCCTGTTCGCGCTCGCGCTCGATCTCCCGCCGCGCCCGCGCGATGACCTCCTCCTGGTCGGCCTTGGCCCGGGACACCAGCTCCTGGCGCACCTTCTCCGCGTCCTGCTTTCCCTGCGCGATGATCTGCTGCGCCTCCTCGCGGGCCTTGGCCAGGTCGCGACGCTGCGCTTCCAGCGCCGCCTGCGCCTCGTCTCGCGCTTCCTTCGCCTCGTCCAGGTTCTGCTGGATACGGTCCTCACGCGCCTGGGCGTAGCCGAGGATCGGCGGGTACGCCCACTTCCAGAGCACGAACAGCAGCGTGAAGAAGATGATCAGCGTCCAGAATGACGTCGACATGCTCAGGTTGAACACGTTCGGCGCCTCTTCCGCTGCCCCTTCCGCGGCGTGCACCGTGCCCTGGACCGCAAGCCAGATGAGATTCATGTCGTTCCCAGCGTTCAGCGTTCGGAGTTCCTGTCGCCATCACCTCGCCCGTCGGGCCGCCGGACGTGGCCGGCGACCCCCGGGCAGGGCTATGTCAGATCAGGAACGCAATGACCAGCGAGAACAGCGCGACACCTTCGATCAGTGCCGCCAGAATGATCGACGCCGTCTGGATGTTGGCCGCGATCTCCGGCTGACGCGCCATCCCGGCGGTCATCCCGCTGCCGATCCAGCCAATCCCCACGCCCGCGCCCACCACCGTGATCCCGGCGCCGACCGCCTTGCCGAAATTCGCCAGGTAGCCGGTCACCTCGCCGGTCATCCCGCCGGCCGCCAGGCCTTCCTGAAGCGCTGCAAGAAAGTGGAACATCCCTGTCTCCGTTCAGTTGATCGGGGGTCCTTTTCGTCTTCCGCTCCTCGGCCACGCCGGACGTCCCCCGGACGCCCGCTCCGGCCGTCACCGCTTCACGGGCCTCCGGCCCCGCGGCTCTCCACCGGCACCCTGCCGGCTGACATACGACGGGGGCGCTGGAGCGCTGGCCTCCCGAAGCCGCGTCACTCCGGACGGACGCGGTCGCCCACCTGCCAATGGTCCCGCCGCCTGCTTCCCGCTACCGAACGCCGCCCGGCAATGACTTCAATGCTTCAATGCGCGTGGCGGATCAGCCCGATGAACACGGCGCTCAGCATGGCGAAGATGTAGGCCTGGAGGAATCCCACGAAGATCTCCAGGAGCATGATCGCCACGGCCATGAGAACGGGCGCCGGCACCACCCACACCGCGCTGGCTCCCACGGCCATGACCGCGAGCCCCGTAAGCGCGAGCACCACGGCGTGCCCTGCGGTCATGTTCGCGTACAGCCGGATCGCCAGGGCGAACGGCTTGGTGAGCTTCCCCAGGAACTCCACGGGGGTCATGATCACCACCATCAGGTACTTCCCGACCCCGCTCATCCCGGCGGGGGCGTAGAAGATCGTGCGCAGCCAGTTCTGGAGCCCCAGCTGCCGCAGACCGCTCACTTCCACGGTCAGGAACGTGACCACGGCCAGCGCGGCCGTGACCGAGATGTTCCCCGTGGGCGACGCCCCCCACGGCAGCAGGCCCAGCAGGTTGCAGAAGAGGATGAAGAAAAAGACCGAGATGATGTACGGGTAGAACGCCTCGCCGTGCGGGCCCAGGTTCGGCTTGGCCACTTCATCGCGGAGGAAGAGAATGAACACCTCCACCACGTTGTGGTGCCCCTTCGGCCCTCGCTTCGCGCCCGCCTCGTGCTCGCGCTTCGCCCGCCCCGCCGCCGGGATCAGCACCAGCGCCACCAGGACCGCAGCGATCATCATGAACAGCACGTGCTTGGTGATCGAGAAGTCCATCACAAGCGGCCCGAGGTGGACCGGCTCGAACTGCGGCAGGTGGACCGTCCACGGCCCCACTTCCCACTCCGGCGAGTCCGCCAGGTGGTGCAGGATCATCTCCTGTATGTCGAACCCGCCCCGGGCTTCCTGGGCGGCGGCCTGCAGCAACGGTTGAATCATGCCCACCATTCACTCAGCAAGTCGCAGAAACAGTGGCTCCAGCAGCACCAGCACCATCAAGAACCCCACGAGGCTGAGAAGCGCCGACGCCGGGTCCATCGCCGTCCCCCGCGTCACCCACAACGCCACGGCACCCACCGCCGCCAACCGCAGCAGCATGCCCGACGCCCAGCCCACCACGAACCCGTGCCCCCGACGTCGTCCCGCGAGTAGCGCCGCGTAGGCCATCAACTGCACCGGCCACGCGATCACCGCCGCCAGCCACACCGCGCGCGGATCCGCCCCACCCACCACCGCCAGGATCACCATCACCAGCCCCACCAGCAACACGGCGCTCCCTGCCGCGTAGGCGAACCAGCTCAACATCAATCCCCGCCTCGCTTCTCGTCAGGGCCGCGCTGCCCAGGTACCTCGATCAGATGGTGGTACATGTGGTAGAACCCCGCCGCCGCTCCCAGAAATGCGCCAAGGAGCGCGAGCCAGGGTTCCGTATGCAGCCAGTCGTCGGCCTTCGTGCCGAGCCACAGGAACAGCAGCGTGCTCGCTACCCACGTCAGACCGTAGCCCAGATACTCGCCAACTCCGGTCGACGACGATTGGCCTTCCGAACCCCCCCCACGACCATCCGCCACGGCTGCCGCCCTCTTCTCCGGGTCGTGCCGAACGCGAACCTACGGCTTTGTGAAAAAATGCGCAAGCACTGCCGCAGGCCCCGGCACGACCCCGGTTTGACTCCCTTCGCGCACGGTCTCTATCTTGCACCCTCATGGCTTTCCTGCAATGCCCACCGCGTTCATGGAGGGGATATGCGCGCTGTTCCCGCGCTGCTCCTGAGTCTTGTGATCCTGAACTGCGGCGCTCCCCCGGAGGCGCAAGTGGCAGGAACGGGCAATGAGCCCGGAGTCGAAGAGATGGCGGCCTCCCTCGAGGTGTACGTGCGCCCCGCCGGGGTGCACCTGGTGCTCCATGTGACGAACGCCGGTAAGCGGCCGGTAGCGTTCGTGTTCCCGACGTCGCAGCGCAGCGATTTCGCCATCTACGCGGCGGGCGGAGATCGGGTGTGGCGCTGGTCGGATGGAATGTCGTTTCTGCAGGTGGTCGCGGAGGACACGTTAGCGGCGGGTGAGACGTGGGCGATGGAGGCGGACTGGAAACCCGGGGCTGGCGCCGGCGCATACGAAGCGCGCGGGTGGCTCACGGCGCGGGAGGGGCACCTGGAACAGACAACCTCCTTCACGCTGCCGTGAGGGGCTCATGGAAGTCCGGGAGGCGGCCAGCCCGTCCGGAGGGGCGGACGTGGGCGATGTCGACGGAGGCCGTACGCCGCAGCGCGGCGGGCGAAGCGGACGAGCTCATCGAGCCCGGCAGGAAATGGACGTAGACCGAAGTAGTCGAAAGGCGGAGGAGCCTCCTCACCGAAGGCGGACCGGGTGATCGGTCTTGCCGCCGCTCTCGTTCTCTCTCTGGCCCTCTCCGCCTTCCTGACTGCGGCAGAGGTGGCCCTCTTCTCCCTCGGCGACGCCCGCATCCGCAGCATGGTCGAGGGTGGCACGAGCGCGCTCGCGCGCATCCGGGCGCGGCCCCGTGCGCTCCTGGTTCTCCTCCGCTTCGGCGACGGCTTCGCGGCCGTGGTGGCGGGAGCCTCGGCATTCCGCCTCGGTCACATCCTCGTCCCCGTCTGGGGCGGCCTGATCGGGATCCTGGTGGCCTCGGTGCTGCTCGTGGCCGTGGGCGAACTCTGGCCCCGTCGCATCCTGCCGGACCGGGGCGTGCGCTTCGCCGTGGCCATCGCGCCCATGATGCTCGCCCTGAGCCGGGTCCTGCGCCCGATCCTCTATCCGCTCGAACGCATGACGGCCTCGCTGCCGGAGCCCCGTCTGACGTCGGTGACCGAGATCACCGAGTCGGAGCTCCGCCAGCTCACCGCGCTGGGGCGGAGCGAAGGCGCGATCGACGAGCACGAAGGTCAGATCATCGAGCGAGCGTTCCGCCTCGAGGACACGCATGTCTGGGACATCATGACGCCGCGCGTGGACATCTTCGCCTGGCCGGATTCCCTGACGCTGGAGCAGATCGTGCCCCAGGTGGGGAGCGTCCCCTTCTCCCGCGTCCCCGTGTACGGCGAGTCCATCGATGACGTCACCGGCGTCCTGTACCTGCGCGATGCGTATCAGGCGCTGGTCGCGGGGCAGAAGGAGATGCCGCTGCGCAGCCTGGCACGCCAACCGCTGGTGGTTCCCGGCTCGCTCCCGCTCACGCGGCTGCTCCGGGATTTCCAGAATCGCCGCATCCACCTCGCGCTCGTGGTGGATGAGTACGGCGGGATCGATGGCCTGGTGACGCTCGAGGACGTGATCGAGGAGCTCGTCGGCGAGATCGAGGACGAGACGGATGTGACGGAAGTCTCCATCGTGCGCATCTCCCGGAACGAGATCATCGCGGAGGGCGACACGGAGCTGCGCGAGATCAACCACCTGTTCAACGCGGCGCTGCCGCTCCTGGAGCACCGCTCCCTCAACGGGTACCTCATGGAAGAGCTGGGTCGGGTGCCGCAGCCCAAAGAGACGCTGAAGCGCCAGGGGTTGGAGATCGAGGTGCTGGATGCGTCGGAGACCCAGGTGATGCGCGCACGCATCAGCCGCCTCCCCGGCTCCGGCGATCCGGCTGCGGGCGACGCTGCGGGAGCCGGTCCGTCAGCCGAGCAGGGCGACGCAGACTCGCAGCCGCACCGCGCGGAGGGGCAGCAGTGGAGGGGAGCGTAGTGTCCGGCGACCCCGATGCCCGTGCGGTCTTCGAAGCGCGCGTCCGTCTGGCCGGTGTGGCACGCGACACGCCGCTCCAGCACTCGGCGTGGCTGAGCGACGTCGCCGGTCACCCCGTCTACCTCAAGCTGGAGTGCTGGCAGCGAACCGGCTCATTCAAGCTGCGTGGCGCGTACAACGCCGTCGCGGCGCTGACCACCGAGGCCCGGCAGCGTGGGCTGCTCACGGCTTCGGCCGGCAACCATGGCCAGGCGGTGGCGCTGGCTGCCCGTCTCCTCGGCGCTCGGGCCGTGGTGGTGGTGCCGGGCTCGGCCCCGGAGACCAAGAAGCGGCGGATCCGTGCCTATGGCGCCGAGCTCCGTGAAGTGGACGGCACGTACGACGACGCCGCTGTTGTCGCCGCCCGGCTCGCCCGCGATTCGGGCGCCCGAAACATCCACGGCTTCGCCGACGCGGCGGTCGTGGCCGGGCAGGGCACGGTGGGTCTCGAGATTCTGGAAGCGTTGCCGGCGGTCCGGGACGTTCTCGCGCCCGTGGGCGGCGGCGGCCTGATCGCGGGGCTGGGCATCATCTTCCGGGCGCTGGCCGGTCAGGAGACGCGCATCCTCGGGGTCCAATCGGAGCGCACGCGTGCCATGCACGCCGCCTTCGACGCCGGCCGGGTGGTCCCCACGCCCTGGGAGGAGACCCTGTGCGATGGGCTGGCCGGTGAGGTCGAGCCGGAGAGCTACGCCCGGGCGCGGCGGGTGGTGGACGCCATCGACCTCGTCCCCGAGGACCGGGTAGGCCCGGCGATCCGGGCGTTGTACGAGCACGAGGGGGTGGTGGCGGAAGGGTCCGGGGCGGTCGGCGTGGCCGCGCTCATGGCGGGCACCGTGGAGCTCCGAGGGCCGACCGTCGTGGTGATCAGCGGGGGCAACATCGATGGCAGCGCCCTCGCCCGCATCCTGGCAGGGAGCTGATGGCGCACATCATTCCGTTCGGCGGACACACGCCCCGAATCCATCCCACGGCCTTCGTTGCGCCCACCGCCGTGCTCATCGGGGATGTGGAGGTGGGGGAGGAATCCAGCATCTGGTTCGGCGCGGTCCTGCGTGGCGATCACCCGGAGCACGGGATCAGGATCGGCCGGCGCACCAGTGTTCAGGACAACTGCGTTCTCCACGTGAGCGCCGACGGCCCCACGCTCGTGGGGGATGATGTCACCATCGGACACGGCGCGGTATTCGAGAGCTGCGAGATCGGGGATGGTGCGCTCATCGGAATGAACGCCGTCCTGCTGCACCACGTGGTGGTCGGTGAGCGCGCCCTTGTGGCCGCGCTCAGCGTTGTGCCCTCGGAGATGGCGGTACCGCCGGGAACCGTGGTGGCGGGCGCGCCCGCGACGGTGCGGAAGGAGCTGGCGGGGGAGTCCGCGGACTGGATCGAGGTGGGCGCGTCGCATTATGTCGAGCTTTCGCGGCGCTACCTGGCCATGGCGCGGCCGGAGGCCGAGCGATGAGCGCGCCGAAGCCCCGGGTGGTGGTGGTCGGCGGCGGAATCATCGGGTGCGCGTCCGCGTGGCGACTCGCTCGCGCGGGTGCGGACGTGCTGCTCATCGAGCGGGACGTGCCGGGAGCCCACGCCTCCTCGGCGGCGGCCGGCATGCTCTCGCCGCTGAAAGAGGCGGAAGAGCCGGGACCATTCCTGGAGCTCGGGCTGCAATCCCTCGAGCGGTATCCCGAGTTCATCCGCGACGTTCAGGCGGCGTCCGGACTGGACGTGGGCTTCCGCCGGGACGGGCGCCTGGACGTGGCCCTCGATGACGAGGCCGCCGCGGCACTCCGCCGGCACCAGCGCATGCAGGCGGAAGCGGGGCACGACAGCCGGCTCGTGGAAGGTGCGGAGCTCCGCCGCATCGAGCCCGCCATCACGCCGGACGCGATCCTCGCCCTGGCTACCGAGCACGATTTCCGCGTCGACAACGCGCTGCTGGTCCGCGCGCTCTGGATCGCCGCGGTGCGCGAGGGTGTCCGGGCGCGAACCGGGGTTTCGGTGACTGCGGTGGACGTAGCCGGTCACAGGGTCACCGGTGTGCGGCTGGAGCGGGGGGAAACCGTGGCCGCCGAAGTGGTGGTGGTCGCGGCTGGCGCGTGGAGTGGACAGCTCCAGCTTCCCCGCCGGCTGCCCGTGCGGCCGGTCCGCGGGCAGATCGTGGTCCTCCGTACCGTGCCGCCCGTGCTCGGCCGGAGCACGTGGGGGCCGGGCGCGTACCTGGTGCCCCGGATCGACGGTCGCCTCCTCGTGGGCTCCACCATGGAGGAGGTGGGGTTCGTGCCGGAGGTCACGGCCGGGGCCGTGGAGCGGCTGCTGCGCGTGGCCGCCCGCGTGGCGCCCGCGCTCGCCGACGCGCCGCTCGAAGGCTTCCAGGTGGGGCTCCGCCCCGCCACCGATGACGGCCTTCCCATCATCGGCCGGGACGCGGACGTGGACGGCCTGGTATTCGCCACCGGCCACTTCCGTAACGGCATCCTGCTGGCCCCGGAGACTGCGGAGCGGGTCGTGGGCGCGGCGCTGAGGCAGGAGCCGGCGCAGGCGGCGTTCGATCCCGGTCGCTTCGGCGCCTGAACGCCCTGCGAAATGGCGGTCTACTGCGACCGCTTCCGCTCTTCGAGCGACCGGAAATACTCCGCCACCGATGTGCGTCCGTACAGGTACCACGCCAGCGCGGCGGCGAACGGGAGGGTCACGGCGACGGGCCGTGCCAGGTCGCCGGCGCTCTGCGCCACCCCCGTGAATGCGGGCGCCACGGCGGCCAGGGCGAGGGGAAGGAACACGGCCGCCCGGGCCCACGGCCTCCGCAACGCGAGCGCCAGCGCCGCCCCCGCGGCGGCCAGCGCCATCGGCGCCAGGATCGGCACCAGGCGCGTCAGTGCTTCGCCCCGGCGAATGCTCCGCCCGGCCATCATGACCGGCCCCTCTCCGAACCCGAGCGTGAGCAGGATGAGGATGAGCGCTCCCGCCCAGAAGCCGAACAGCCAGCCGAGCAGGCTGAGGCCGAGCGGCCGTTCCGGACCGTCGCTTCCGCTGGTCTCACTCACGTGGGCAGTGTGTAGGCGATGTACCATGCCAGCAGCCAGCCACCCCAGACATAGGTCACCGCTCCGCCCATCGCCAGGAAGGTGCCCAGCGGGAGGTAGGTCCCCAGCGCCTCGAGGTCGCCTTTGCGCCACGCCAGCGGAACGCCGATCAGCAGGCCGAACACCGAGCCGAGGAACACGGTCAGGAAGGCCCCGCCGACGCCGAGGAACGCGCCGATCATCGCCAGCATGTGGATGTCGCCCACACCGAGAGCGGGCTTCCGGAACATCGCTTCCGCGCCCAGCTTCACGACCCACATGAACGCGTAGGCCGCGACGGCGCCGATGAGAGCATTCCTGAGCGGGTAGCCGCCCGGCCACGCCGCCAGCCCCAGGCCGAGCACCACGCCACCCAGGGAGAGGTGGTCCGGGATGACGCGGTGCCGCCCATCCGTGATGGCGATTCCCAGGAGAAGCGTGAGGAGGAGTGCGCCCCGCACCGCTTCCAGCCCCGGGCCCTGCCAGAGCGCCATCCCGAGCCAGACCAGCGCCACGGCGAGCTCCACCAGCGGGTACTGGAGCGAGATCGGCGCGCCGCACGAGCGGCACCGCCCGCGCAGGAGGATCCAGCTCACCACGGGGATGTTGTCGTGCCACGCTATGGGGGTCCTGCAGCCGGGACAGCGGGAGCGGGGCCGCACCACCGACTCGCCGGCAGGCCAGCGGTAGACCGCGACGTTCAGAAACGACCCCACGGCCGCGCCCACGAGGGTCAGGTAGAGCGTGGAAAGCGCTGTGCTCATGTTGCTTCCCTTGTCACCGCGTACATGAGGATTCCCGCCGCGACCGCCACGTTCAACGATTCCGTCCCCGCCTCCATCGGCACCGCCACCAGCCGCGCGCACCGCTGCCGCACGGCGGTCCCGAGGCCGGCGCCCTCGTTTCCTACTGCCAGGGCCAGCCGCCCGGGCCGCGACACCGCTCCGGTGACCCACTCTCCCGCTGCGTCGGCGCCCCAGGCCGCGAAGCCGTGGCGGTCCAGCCAGTCCCACGCGGTGCCCTCATCGGAGAGCACCACCGGGACACGGAACAGCGCGCCCGCCGCGGCGCGCACGGCCTTTCCGTTCCACGGGTCCGCGGTCCCGGGGAGGCAGATCAGCGCCATGCAACCGAATGCCGCCGCGCTGCGCGCCAGGGTACCCACGTTGCCGGGGTCCTGCACGCCATCGAGCACCACGACGAATCCCGGACCACGGGGCTCGATGGCTTCCAGCGAGGGCGCGGGGATGGAGGCAACCGCCAGCACGCCCTGGGGCGCCTCCGTCGCCGAGAGCTGGCGCAGCTCGGATTCCCGGACCTCCCGCACCGCCTCCGGTGCGACGTCGGCGAGGCGGGACCGGAGAGCGCGCCCGCGCTCCGTTTCGCCGAGCGCGGGAGAAACCACCACGAGCCGGGCCGGCAGCCGGGCCGCGAGCAGCTCGTCCACCACGCGCACACCTTCGGCCAGGAACAGCCCCTCGGACTCGCGGGCCTTCCGCCGCTTCAGTGAGCGCACCAGGCGATCTTCGCTTTTGCTCAGCATCTGCTCGTATGGTATATGCCTTGCACCCCGCTTCACTTCCGAACCAGGAAGTCCCGAGGAGGATCACCGCCATGACCGCTTTTTCGAGCGTGCGCCGATTCCTGCCACTCGGCCTCACGGCCAGTGCGCTGGCGCTGTCCGCCTGCGGAGTCTCGACGCAGCAGGAAATCCAGATGGGCCAGCAGTACGCGGCCCAGATCAACCGGCAGCTGCCCATTGTGGACGACCCGCAGATCCACCGGTACCTGAACCAGCTGGGCTACCGCATCCAGCACCAGCCGGGGAACCGGGACATACAGTACACGTTCTATCTCGTCAACACGGATGAGCTGAACGCGTTCGCCATCCCGGGCGGGTACGTCTACATCAACCGCGGGGTAGTCGAGAAGTCGAGCAACCTGTCCGAGCTGGCGGGCGTGGTCGCCCACGAGATCGGCCACGTGGAAGAGCGCCACAGCGTGAAGCTCATGGAGCAGGCGCAGGCCACGCAGGTGGGCGCCACCGTGGCGAGCGTGCTGCTGGGGGTGGAGCCGAACAGCGTGGCGGGGGCGGCCATCAACGTGGGCGCCCAGGCGTACCTGGCGCACCACAGCCGGGAGGACGAGAACCAGGCGGACTCCGTGGCCGTGGTGCTCCTCCCCCGGGCGGGCATCGACCCGGGCGGGCTGGTCACGCTCTTTCAGAAGCTGCTGGCCCAGCGGGAGAGCCAGCCCTCGACACTGGAGCAGTGGTTCTCCACCCACCCGCTCACGGAGGACCGGATCAACCACGTCCGTGAGCTGATCCAGAAGCTGCCGCCCGCCGAGACGGTCAACCTCCAGGTGACGTCGCCCGAGTTCGCCGCGTTCAAGGCCCGCGTCCATCAGCTTCCGCCACCGCCACCATCGGCGACGAAGGGCGGATAGGCCACTCCGTCCGGCCGCTCCGCGGGGCCCCGCACCTTCCGGCGCGGGGCCCCGCCCCTCTTTCGACACCCCGCGTCCCGCACCTACGTTGAGCGCGCTCGCGCGCCCTCCGCGGCGCTCCCGTTCCCCGACCGCTCGACGCGACGGACGATGTCTCCTCTCGCAGTGGCACTCACCATCGCCGGCAGCGACAGCGGCGGCGGCGCCGGCATCCAGGCGGACCTGAAGACTTTCCACGCGTTCGGCGTTTTCGGCACCAGCGCGGTGACGGCCATCACCGTGCAGGACACACTCGGGGTCCACGGCGTTCATGCCGTTCCCGACGAGATGGTGCGGCGGCAGATCGAAGTGGTGGTGCGCGACCTCCGCCCATCCGCGTGCAAGACCGGAATGCTGGCCACGGCGGGCGTGGTCGAGACCGTGGCGCGGGCGATCGAGCAGCTCGCGCTGCCGGCCTACGTTCTCGATCCGGTGATGGTGGCGACCAGCGGCGATCGACTCCTCGACCGTGATGCGGAAGGCGCCGTGCTGGACCGGCTCGTCCCCCTCGCCACCTTGGTCACGCCCAATCTGGACGAGGCCGCGCTGCTCGCGGGGCGCGCTGTGGAGAGCGAAGCCGAGATGCGCGCCGTCGGCGAGATGCTGGTCGAGCGTGGCGCCGGCGCAGTTCTGGTGAAAGGCGGCCACCTGAGCGGCAGCGAAGTAGTGGACATCCTGGTCGATGCAGAGGGGCATCACAGCTGGCGGCGCCCGAAGCTCGCCACACGGAGCACGCACGGGACCGGCTGCACGCTCTCCGCAGCGATCGCCGCGGGGCTCGCGCTGGGCCGCCCTCTCCGCGAGGCGGTGGAGAGCGCGCTGGATTACGTGCACAGGGCCATCGCCGAAGCGCCGGGCCTCGGCGCCGGCAACGGTCCCCTCAACCACTTCGTTCCCGTCCGCGGGCGCTGAAGCCGCAACCACCGGGCGCCGCGCGGCGGTGGCTCACCGCCCCGGCCCGCTGCTGGTCCCCACGTACCAGTCGGTCACGTGCACGAGGGCGCCGCGGATGTCCATGTCGAGAGCATGGACCCGCTCTCTCGCCAGGAACGCGTCCGTCTGATAGAAGAGCAGTGTCCACGGCTGGTCCTGGAGCAGGATGCCCTGCACCCGGTGCCACATCGGAATGGCCCGTCCCCGGTCCGGCTCTGCGCTCGCGGCATCCATCAGCGCGTCCAGCCGTGGATTGCGGTACGACGCGAACTGGTAGGGTCCGGTCACGGCCTCCGAATGGAAAACGTCGTGCAGGTCGAGGCGGAAGTCGCCTACCCACCCGAGCAGAGCCGCATCGAAGTTCCGCTTCGGGGACGTCAGGTCCGCGAACAGCGTGGTGCCCTCCGTCGGCCGCGTGCTCATGCGCACGCCCACCCCCGCTAGGTCGTGGCGCACCGCTTCGGCGATGTCACGGTAATAGTCGCTGCCCGCGGGCAGCTCGAGCTCGATGGTGAACGCGTCACCATCCGGCCGGTCGAGCATGCCGTCGCCATCCCGATCCTCGATGCCGGCGGCGGCCAGCAGGGCGCGGGCGGAGTCTGGCGCGTACGGCAGGGGTAGCAGGGAGTCGTCGTACGCCCAATGGGAAGGCAGGACCGGCGCCACGGCCACCTCGCCGAAGCCCTGCCGGAACCGCTGCAGGATGGCCTCCCGGTCCACGGCCATCGCCAGGGCGCGCCGGACCCGCGCGTCGTCCAGCGGGGGACGGAGCTCATTCCACACGATGAACGCGAACTGTCGGGACGGCTTCACCACAGCCCTGAGCTCCGGACGCTCGGCGAGCTCGGTCACCTGCTCCGGCCGGGGCTGCAGGATGAGGTCGACCTCCCCCACCCGGAGCTCCGTCAGCTGGGCGGAGTTCTCCGGGATCACGCGCCAGACCACCCGATCGAGCCGGGGACGTCCCCCGAGCGCCTCGGGAAAGTCGTCGTTGGCCTCGAAGACCCAGCGGTCGTTCATCCGGCGCGACACGAATCGGAACGGCCCGTTGCCCACCGGGCGACGATTGAATTCCGCCTGTCTCAGCCGCTCCGGCGGGATCGTATCCAGCAGGTGCTTCGGGACGATCGGTGTGAACGGCAGGCCCGCGAGCGGGTCGGGGCGCGGCTCGAGATGGAACCGGACCGTGAACGAATCCATCACCTCGCCGGCCGACCACCCCTTGAAATAGTCGCTGTTCGAGAACCCGGTGGCGGGGTCCGTGGCCCGCTGAAACGTGAAGAGCACGTCCTCCGCTGTGGTCGGCGCGCCGTCGTGCCAGCGGACGTCGTGCCGCAGGTGGAAGACCACGGCCGTGTCGCCCACCAGCTCCCAGGACTGCGCGAGGTACGGCGTGTACTCGAGCTCGGGGCCGAGCTGGAGGAGAGGCATGAAGAGGACGTAGCGGTGCACCTCGTTGGTCCACGCATCGACGGACAGCAGCGGATTGCCCGCGTCCAGGTCGTTCCCCGCGCCGATCACGACGGTCCCGCCCCCCCGGGACGCATCGTCCCGGGCACACGCGGCGAGGGCGGGAAGGGCGAGGAGACACGCGGCTACCTGTGCGGCTGCCCGTGACAGAATGCGCGCGCGCGCACGGAAGCTCTTGGATGTGATTCCGCGAGGTTCGGAGGCCATGGCCCGACCCATCGGCTCTGGAGAAGATTGTATCCGGGGAACGCCCAAATGTCGGCCCCGGGGAGTGGCTCCGCAAGCCGCCGACGGGACGTTTTCAGATCCTGCGGATGATTCCCCGCACGAGCCGCTGGAACCGCTCCGCCGCTGCCTTCCCGGCGGCGATGACCTCCTCGTGGTCGAGGGGAATCCCGGAGATCCCTGCCGCCGGATTGGTGATGAGCGCGAGTCCGAGGACGCGCAGGCCGCCAGCGCGCGCCGTGATCACTTCGGGAACGGTGCTCATCCCCACAGCGTCGGCGCCCAGGCGTTCGAGCATGCGGATCTCCGCGGGCGTCTCGTAGCTGGGGCCCAGCACGGCGGCGTACACACCGCGGCTCAGCGCGATGTCCGATTCCCGCGCCACGTCCAGCGCCAGCTCCTGGAGCGCCGGGTCGTACGCGGCGGTCAGGTCGGGGAATCGGGCTTCCCCGTCCTGGACCGGCCCCACGAGCGGGTTCCGGCCCATGAGGTTGAGGTGGTCGTGGAGGAGCATCAGCGTGCCGGGGCCGAACAGCCGATTGACGCCTCCGGCCGCGCAGGTGACCAGCAGCGTGTGCGCGCCCAGCGCAGCCGCGGTGCGAACCGGGAGGGCGAGCTGCTCCGGCGGGTGACCCTCGTAGGCGTGGTACCGCCCCTGGAATGCGAGGACCTCCTTCCCTTCCAGGCGCCCGGCCACGAGCCTGCCCCGATGACCGACCACCGTCGAGCGGGCGAAGCCGGGGATGTCGCCGTAGTCCACCGCCGTGGCCGCGTCCAGGGCGTCCGCGAGGTCGCCGAGCCCGCTCCCCAGGATCAGGGCGACGCGGGGCTTCCGCCCGACCTCCGCCTCCAGGAACTCCGCCGCCCGCCGGACCGCTTCCGTGCTCATGGTCCTGCTCCTAGACCAGGATTCCCGCGATGGTCGCGGTGAGGAACGCCGCCAGGGAGCCCGCGATCATCGCCCGCAGCCCGATGCGTGACAGGTCGCTCCGCCGCGACGGGGCGATCCCGCCGATCCCGCCGATCTGGATGGCGATCGAGCTGAAGTTGGCGAACCCTGCCAGGGCATAGGTGGCGATCACCACCGACCGCGGCGACAGCCCGCCACCACTGGAGAGGATGTCGGAGAGGCGGAGGTACGCGATGAACTCGTTGGCCACCGTCTTGATCCCGAGGAGCGAGCCCACGGTGGGGGCGTCGTGCCAGGGAACGCCCATGAGCCAGGCCAGCGGTGCCAGGATCCAGCCGAGCAGCACTTCCAGCGTCAGGTTCTGTCCCTGGGCCAGGGCACCCCAGGAATGGAGCAGCCCTTCCAGCCCGATCCACCCGGCCGCCCAGCCGAGGAGCGCGTTCAGCATGGCGATGAGCGCAATGAACGCCAGCAGCATGGCCCCCACGTTGAGCGCCAGCCTCAGCCCATCGCCCGCGCCGCGGGCCGCCGCATCGATCACGTTCGAGTCGAGCGATTCGACCTCCACGCGCAGCGTCGACGCCGTCACGGGCTCCTCCCGCTCCGGCAACATGAGCTTCGCCATGACCAGCGCCGCCGGCGCCGACATCACCGACGCCGCCATGAGGTGACCGGCGATGTCCGGGAAATAGTTCACCAGCATCCCGACGTACGCCGCCATGACGCCGCCCGCCACCGTGGCGAATCCGGCCGTCATCACCGCCATCAGCTCCGAGAGGGTCATCTGCTCGATGAACGGCTTGATCAGGAGCGGCGCCTCCGTCTGGCCCACGAAGATGTTGCCGGCGGCCGAAAGCGTTTCGGCGCCCGACGTCCGCATGGTCCGCGTCATCACCCACGCCATCCCCCGCACCACGGCCTGCATCACGCCAATGTGATACAGCACCGTCATGAGCGAGGAGAAGAAGATGATGGTGGGAAGCACACTGAACGCGAACGACGCCCCCGTCTGCGCCACCAGCCCCACCGTGCCCGCGCCTCCGCCCGTCACCGGCACCGTGTTCTGGACCAGGTTCCCGAACAGGAAGCTGGCCCCATCGTTGGTGAAGGAAAGCAGCGCGAGCACGACGTCGTTGAGGGTGCCGAAGATGGCGGCGCCCACGGGCGTCTTCAGGATGAACAGCGCAAAGAGGATCTGGAGCGCCAACCCCCAGAGCACCACGCGCCACTGGATGATACGCCGATCCACGCTCAGCGCCCAGGCCAGCAGCAGCAGGGCCAGCATTCCCACCACCGAGACCAGTCGCTCGTGCAGGGGCACGTGGACCTGCTCGCGCGTCCCCGACAGCGAGATTCCCGACGGCCCCTGCGCCGGTTCAGTCCCCACTGCGGCTGCCGCGGTGTCGGCGGCCGGCAGCTCGCTCTCCGCCACTCCGCCCACACCCGTGGCCCGCGCGCTGTCGCCCGCCTCCTGGATCACGCCGCCGGGCACCGGCGCCTGGACCGGCGCGCCCACCAGTCGGCTCGCCACGCCCGCCATCACGAGCATGGCCGCCATGGCCCAGAGAATCAGGAGCGCTCGGGGAGCCGGAGCCTTCCTCGGCATCTTCTTCGTTGTCGGAATGAGCGTAAAGGGCTGCCGCCCCGGGTGCGGGAGAATAGCCGGACCTCTCCCGCGAGGTCAACGCGGGGCTGCCCGCGATCCCGCAGGTCGGGTCTTCCGGATCCCTGCCACCCTGACAGCGGCAGCTCTCCGGCCCGCCGATCTGGCGCGAAAAACCGCTGGTTTCCCGGCATAGCCGTTGCACCCGAGCATGGCTGGCTACGGGTGCGGACGGCCGGGTTCCTGGGGCGTCCGCGTCTCGGATGGGCTGACCGATACAGACACAACGGAGAAGAAATGGCGAACAAGGTGATCGGGATCGACCTGGGGACGACCAACTCGGTCGTGGCAGTGATGGAGGGAGGCGACCCGGTCGTGATCCCGAACGCGGAAGGCGGGCGGACCACGCCGTCCGTGGTCGCGCACACCAAGGACGGGGAGCGGCTGGTGGGGCAGGTGGCGCGTCGCCAGGCCATCACGAACCCGAAGAACACGGTGGCCTCGATCAAGCGGTTCATGGGGCGCCGGTGCAGTGAAGTGACGAGCGAGCGGGAGAAGGTCCCGTACGAAATCCGGTGCGATTCCCAGGACCGGGTGGAAGTGCACGTCCCGAACGCCGGCAAGACGTTCACCCCGCCCGAGATCAGCGCGATGGTCCTCCAGAAGATGAAGCAGACGGCGGAGGACTATCTGGGCACCGAAGTGACACAGGCCGTGATCACGGTCCCGGCGTACTTCGACGACTCGCAGCGGCAGGCCACGAAGGACGCGGGCAAGATCGCCGGCCTGGAAGTGCTGCGGATCATCAACGAGCCCACGGCGGCGGCGCTCGCGTACGGCCTGGACAAGAAGAAGGACGAGGTGATCGCCGTCTACGACCTGGGCGGTGGCACGTACGACATCTCGATCCTGGAGCTGGGCGAGGGTGTGTTCGAGGTGAAGGCCACGAACGGGGACACGCACCTTGGCGGTGACGATTTCGACCAGCGCGTGATCGACTGGCTCGTGTCGGAGTTCAAGAAGGACCAGGGCATCGACCTGTCCAAGGATGCCATGGCGCTGCAGCGCCTGAAGGAAGCGGCGGAGAAGGCGAAGATGGAGCTGTCGACCACGCTGTCGACGGACATCAATCTCCCGTTCATCACCGCCACGCAGGAGGGGCCGAAGCACCTGAACCTGACGCTGACGCGGGCGAAGTTCGAGCAGCTGGTGGACGACCTCATCGAGGGGACCAAGGAGCCAATGCGGAAAGCGCTGGCGGACGCCGGGCTGAAGCCCGGCGACGTGGACGAGGTGATCCTCGTCGGCGGCTCCACGCGCATTCCGAAGGTCCAGGAAGTGGTGAAGGAGTTCTTCGGGAAGGACCCGCACAAGGGCGTGAACCCGGACGAGGTCGTGGCTGTCGGCGCCGCGATCCAGGGCGGCGTGCTGGCCGGAGACGTGAAGGACGTGCTGCTCCTGGATGTCACGCCGCTGTCGCTGGGGATCGAGACGCTGGGCGGTGTCATGACCACGCTCATCCCGCGCAACACCACGATCCCCACGAAGAAGACGGAGACGTTCTCGACGGCCGAGGACAACCAGACCACGGTGGAGATCCACGTGCTGCAGGGCGAGCGCCCGATGGCCGGAGACAACAAGACCATCGGCCGCTTCCAGCTGACCGGCATCCCGCCGGCGCCGCGCGGCATGCCGCAGGTCGAGGTCACGTTCGACATCGACGCGAACGGGATTCTGCACGTGGCCGCGAAGGACAAGGCCACGGGCAAGGAGCAGAAGATCCGGATCGAGGCGTCGAGCGGCCTGAGCGAGTCGGAGATCGACAAGATGGTCGAGGACGCCGAGTCGCACGCGTCCGAGGACAAGTCGCGCAAGGAGAAGGTCGAAGCGCGCAATCAGCTGGACAGCCTGGTCTACCAGGTGGAGAAGGACGTGAGCGAGTGGGGCGACAAGGTCCCCTCGGAGACGAAGCAGCGCATCGACTCGGCGCTGGAGCGCGCGAAGAAGGCGCTCAAGCAGGACGACCTTTCCGAGCTGAACGGGGCCAAGGACGAGCTGATGCAGGCGTTCAGCGCCGCCGGACAGCAGATGTACCAGGCGCAGCAGGGGGAGGCGGGCGCCGCCGGAGCAGGCGAAGCCGAGCCCGGCACCGCCGGACCCGCGTCGGGCGCCGGTGAGGAGGAGGACGTCGTGGAAGCGGATTACGAGATCGTGGACGAGGAGAAGTAGGCGATTCGGGGTCCGCGGCAGGAAGCTTGCCCCGGGTGCGGTTCGGAAGACCGCCCCGGGGCGTTTCCGTTGGCCCCGTTGATGCGATGCCGCTCCCTGCGGTAGATTCCGTGTGTACCCCCTGAGAGAGCCCATGCCTCCGACTCGCCCGACCGTCCGACTCCTCACCTTCACCACGCTGGCTTTCCTGTGTGGCGCCGCCTCCAGTGCGCGGGTGCCGGTGGCGCCCAGCGCGTCGCCCGCGCTGGCGGAGCCGTACCGGCTGGTTGACCTGCCGCAGGAAACGGAGACGCCCGTGCCGCCGGCGTCGAGCCGACCACAGGCGGCTGCGTCGACGATGGAAGCGGGACAGGCACGGTCGTTCAGTCGAGCGTTCGCGGACGTGGCGGCGGCCGTGACACCGGCCGTTGTGCGGATCCAGGCGGAGCGCTCGCTGGAGGATGCGCACCCGGGACTGCGCGACCGGCTCCGGGACATGCTGGATCGGCTGCCCGAGGGGCATCCGGACCCGGAGCTCTATCCTGAGATCGCGGGGGGCACCGGCATTCTGGTGTCACCGGACGGGCTGGTGCTGACGAACAACCACGTGATCGGGGACGCGAACCGGATCACGGTGACGCTGGCGGACAAGCGCGTGTTCGATGCCACTGTGGTCGGCAGCGACCCCACCACGGACGTGGCGCTGATCCGCATCCACGCCTCGGACCTGCCGGTGGCCCGGCTGGGGGACTCGGATGCCGTCCGCGTCGGCGAGTGGGTACTTGCCGTAGGGAATCCAGGGTTCCAGCAGGCCAGCACCCTGGACTTCACCGTCACGGGCGGGATCATCAGCGCGAAGGGGCGTCCGCTCGACATCATCCGCCAGGAGCTGTTCGACCAGAACGCGGCCGCGGCGGCGTACGCCATCGAAGACTTCATCCAGACCGACGCAGCCATCAACCCGGGAAACAGCGGCGGCCCGCTGGTGGACCTCGATGGTCGGGTGATCGGCATCAACACGGCCATTGCCAGCGTTTCCGGCTACAACGAGGGCTACGGGTTCGCGGTCCCCATCAACATGGCCAAGCGCGTGATGCACGACCTGCTCGAGCATGGCCGCGTGCGTCGCCCGCTCCTGGGCATCAGCATCCAGGCCGTCTCCCCGGAGGATGCCGATGTCTACGGCCTCCCTCGCATTGCCGGCGTCCTGGTCGAGGACTTCGCCGACCAGTCTCCGGCCGAGGAGGCGGGAATCCGGCGGAACGACGTCATCGTGGCCGTGGACGGCACCACGGTGGAGCGGCTCGGGCAGTTCCAGCGACTGATCGCCGCCCACCAACCCGGGGAGATGGTGGGAGTGGATGTCATCCGCTACGGCGAGGCGAGGAATTTCTCCGTCCGACTGACGGAAGCGAGCATGGGCGCGCGGGCCGTGGTCCACACGAGCCCACCACCGCCCGTGACCGGTCTCGGGATCGAAGTGGTCGACCTCACGGCGGCACTGGCGAGACAGGAGCGGTTCCGGCGCGCCGGCGGTGCGCTGATCTCGTCGGTGGCCCCGGCCAGCGCCGCCATGCGCAAGGGGATCGAGCCGGGCCTGCTGATCCGGGAGATCAATCGCGAGAGCGTGAGCTCGGCCGACGAAGCGGATCGCATGCTGCGCGCCCTGCCGTCCGGCTCCATCGCTTCACTCCTGCTGCAAGCCAGCGATGGAGGGACGCTGATTCGCAACGTGCGGGTACCCTGACCGCGGACGACGCGCGAAAGCGCGTGTTTCCGCGAAAGATTTGGTTGATTGCCATTCCCGCCGCGGTTACATTTTCATGCTCGTCGGGGCGAAAGTGGCGGAACTGGTAGACGCGCGAGATTTAGGATCTCGTGGGCTCGCCCGTGGGGGTTCGAGTCCCCCCTTTCGCATCGGAGCCCTATCACGCACGAAAGAAGCGACAGGTGAAAATAGACGTGGAGAAGCCGGCCGACTGGCAGCGCCGGCTCAAAATCACGGTCCCCGCGGAGCGGGTGGACCAGGAACGGCGTGAAGTGGCGACGCAGATCGCGAAGCGGGTCCGGCTTCCGGGGTTCCGGAAAGGCAAGGTTCCCGGCTCCGTGGTGGAGCGGCACTACAGCGCGTCCATCGACCAGCAGACCATCGAGCGTGTGGTCAATGAAGCCTATCAGGAAGCGCTCAAGGAGCAGGGCTTCGATCCGATCTCCCAGGCGTCCGTCGAGAACGTCTCGTACGAGCCCGGCTCGGAAATGTCGTTCGACGTGGCGTTCGAGGTCCGCCCCGAGATCTCGCTGGAGCGGCTCGGCGGCTTCACCCTCAAGCAGCCGCCGGTAGTGGTCGGGGACGAGGACGTGCAGCGCGTCCTGACACGGCTGCAGGACCAGAACGCGACGTGGAGCCGACTGGAGGAGGGAAAGCCGGCCGAAGGTGATCGCGTGGAGGTGGAGATCACACCGCTTCAGGGCGAGAGCGAGGCGGAGCCGGAGCCGCGGAAGTACGAAGTGGTTCTGGGCGCGGGTGAGATCCTGGAAGAGATCGATCAGGCCATCCGGACGCTGGAGGCAGGGGGCGAGGGCGACTTCAAGATCGCGCTTCCGCGGGCCGAAGAAGAGGGAGAGAAGGACGAGCACGAAATCCATCTGAAGCTGCTGTCGGCGGAGCGGCCCGAGCGGCCGGAGATGGATGACGCGTTCGCGAAGGAGGTGGGCGGCTTCGACACGATGGAGGAGCTGACGCAGACGGTCCGGAGCGACCTGGAGCAGGAAGCCACGCGGGAATCGGAGCGGGACCTTCGTCGCCAGCTGATGCAGCAGGTGCTCGAGGCGAACCCGTTCGAGGCCCCGCCTTCTCTCATCGACCAGTACCTCGACGGTCTGCTCCAGGCGCCGGAGGGGACGGACCCGGGCGAGATGGAGCAGGCAAAGCAGCAGATGCGGCCGGCTGCGGAGTACGGGGTGCGCCGGATGATGGTGCTGGACCGCGTCGCCGAGCTGGAGAACCTGAGCGCGACGCAGAACGACCTGGACGCGCGGGTGCAGGAGATCGCGAGCTCCAACGACATGGAGCCCGCGGAAGTGCGGCGCCAGCTCGCGCGCTCGGGCCGCCTTGAGGCCCTCGCCCGCGACCTGACCGAGGAGCGGGTGTTCGACTACTTGAAATCGTTATCAACGATCGAAAGGGACGGCGCATAGATGCCAGTGTATCCGCCATACGTCATCGAGCGGACCAGCCGGGGCGAGCGCAGTTATGACATCTTCAGCCGGCTGCTCATGGACCGGATCATCTTCCTGGGGACGCCGATCAACGACGACGTCGCCAATCTGGTGATCGCCCAGCTCCTGTTCCTGCAGGCGGATGACCCCGAACGGGACATCTTCCTGTACATCAATTCGCCGGGCGGATCGGTGTACGCCGGACTGGCGATCTACGACACGATCCAGTACATGACCGCGCCGGTGAACACGATGTGCATGGGGATGGCAGCGTCCATGGGCGCGCTGCTCCTGGCGGCCGGGGCGGAGGGGAAGCGGAGCGCGCTGCCAAACTCCCGGATCATGATCCATCAGCCGTCGGGCGGCAGCCAGGGAACGGCGGCGGACATCGAGATCCAGGCGCGAGAGATCATCTACGCCCGGGAGCGACTGAACGAGATCCTGGCCCGCCACACTGGGCAGACGGAAGAGCAGATCGCGATGGATGTGGACCGCGACCGATTCATGAGCCCCGTGGAGGCGCAGGAGTACGGGCTGATCGATAACGTCGTGACGAACCAGAAAGAGGTCGTGGCGGTAGCAGAAGGTGTGCAACCGGCCGACTGACGAGCTACGGGGAAGCCATGGCGAGCGACAAACACCTCCGGTGTTCCTTCTGCGGAAAATCGAAGGACTCCGTAAAGAAGTTCATCTCGGGGCCCTCGGTCTACATCTGCAACGAGTGCGTCTCGCTGTGCAACGAGATCCTGGCCGAGGAGGAGGAGCGGGAAGCGGCGGAGGCGATGCCGCGCATCCCCACCCCCATCGAGATCAAGGCAACGCTGGACCAGTACGTGATCGGCCAGGAAGACGCGAAGAAGTCGCTGTCCGTGGCCGTGTACAACCACTACAAGCGGGTGAACCACCACGGCATCCTGGATGACGTGGAGATCGAGAAATCGAACATCCTCCTGCTGGGGCCCACGGGCGTGGGGAAGACGCTGCTGGCCCAGACGCTGGCGCGCATCCTCCAGGTCCCGTTCACCATCGCGGACGCCACGACACTCACGGAAGCCGGGTACGTGGGCGAGGACGTGGAGAACATCCTGGTCCGATTGCTCCAGGCGGCGGACTTCAACATCGCGGAGTGCGAGCGCGGGATCGTGTATGTCGACGAGATCGACAAGATCGCGCGGAAGTCGGAGAACCCGAGCATCACGCGGGATGTGAGCGGCGAGGGTGTGCAGCAGGCGCTCCTGAAGATCCTGGAAGGGACGGTGGCGTCGGTGCCGCCGCAGGGGGGTCGCAAGCACCCGCAGCAGGAGTACATCCAGGTCGACACGCGCAACATCCTGTTCATCTGCGGCGGCGCGTTCGACGGGCTGGAAAAGATCATCGAGGCGCGCACGGGGAAGCGGCAGATCGGGTTCGCGTCGGCGGGCGAGGCATCGAAGGAGACATCCGCGGCGCCGTTCAGGGATGTGGAGCCGGACGATCTGCTGCGCTTCGGGCTCATCCCGGAGCTGGTGGGGCGGCTCCCCGTCACGGTGACGCTCGCGTCGCTGGACGAAGATGCGCTGACCCGGATCCTGCAGGAGCCGAAGAACGCACTGGTCAAGCAGTACCAGAAGATGTTCGAGCTGGAAGGGATCGGGCTCACCTTCGATCCGGACGGCATCCGTGCGGTGGCGCAGCGGGCGCTGGAGCGGGGAACGGGCGCCCGCGGGCTGCGCGCCGTGCTCGAGGAGATCATGCGCGAGATCATGTTCGAGGTGCCCTCGCGCGACGACGTCCGGGAAGTGGTGGTCACGCCGGAGTCCGTGACCGACGGAATCCCGCCGCTCCTGGTGCTGCACCCGCAATCGAAGAAGAAGGAGGCGTGAGGCCGCCAGCGTGAAGATCCGGTCGGTGGAATTCGTCGGCGCCGTTGCCAGCCCGGATGCCGCTCTGCCGGAAGGCGGGCTGCCCGAGATCGCTTTCTCCGGCCGGTCCAACGTGGGGAAATCCAGCCTGATCAACCGCCTGCTCGGCCGCACTCGCACGCCGGTGGCGCGCGTCTCCGGCACGCCCGGGAAGACGCGGGAGGTCAACTTCTACAAGGTCGACGCCCTGCCATCCAGCGCAGAGGAGCCGCTGGATTTCTTCCTGGTGGACCTTCCCGGCTACGGCTACGCCCGTGTACCGCGCGAGCACAGGGGTGCGTGGAAGCCGCTGGTGGAAGGGTATCTCGGAAGGTCCGGCGATCTCCGCGGCGTGGTCCAGCTGGTGGACGCGCGGCACGGCCCCACGCGGGACGACCACCAGATGCTGGAGTATCTTGCCGGCCTGGCAACGCCCGTTCTGGTGGTCCTCACGAAAGTCGACAAGCTCAAGCAGGGCCAGCGGAAGGAAAACTTCCGCGCCATCTCTTCGGAGCTCCAACTCGACATGGAACAGATCGTCCCGTTCTCGGCCGTTTCCGGGGAAGGCCGCGACGAGCTCATCGCCGCTGTGGAAGGACTCCTCCTGGCGGACGCGTGAGCGCGCGCGTGGAACGGCTCGCGTTGCTCGCCGTGGCCGGGGTGGGCTGGTTCGGATGCACCCCTGTGCCCCAGCCCCGCCCGGGCGCCCCGGCCGTTCGCCCGGCCGACATCGGCAGCGTCCCGGCGGACACTGCCCACGCGCTGCCACCGCCCGGCTACGGCAGCCTGCGGCAGGACGAGTTCTCGATGTCGCTCACTGACGGGCCACTCAGCCTGAAAGTGACACCGCTGGCGGAATCGGTGATCCGGCTGGCTGCGCCCGACACGTACGAGCGGCTGCATGCGCTGGCCTCGAGCCGCTCGGCGGAGGGCGACAGGGCGGCGGATGGAGTGGCTCCCGCCCTTTTCCTGGTATCGTTCTTCAGCAGGCAGCCGAACACGGAATACCGCCCTGAGGAGCTCCGGCTCACGCACCGGGGCAGAACGCTCCGGCCGGCGGCGATCCTGCCGCTGACGAGCGGCTGGGGGCGGCAGCTGCTGCAGCCGCAGGCGACGCAGAGCGCCATCTACGTCTTCGACGCCCCGTTCGACTACGCCCTCCCCATCACACTCCGCTACGGCCTGCGGCAGAGCGAGGACTGGTACCAGCAGGTGATCCCGCGTCTGGAGGAGGAGCGAACCAGAGTGGAGTCGAGGGCCAGCGCCTGGCGGCCTCGCCCCTGAGCTGAAGCTGCCGCGCGGCGTCAGCGCCTGAGCACGTCCACCACGATCCTCCCCGGGTCCTCCAGGGTGAACGCGCGGAACGGTCGACGAGCGGCCAGACCGAGCACCCACGCGACTTCGCCTTCGAAGTCGCAGGTCAGACGCGCGGCCTTGATGACGGGGAGCCGCGGCGCCCGCTCGCGGTCTCTCACGGTGGCGACCCCGGTGGAATCGTGCGCCGCCGCCTGGCGCAGCTCGATCACCAGCGCGGCCGCCCCGGGCATTTCAACAGGTGCGCCGGAGCCGCACTCGCGCGGCCGCCCCGCGGCGTAATGGATGGTGTAGCCCGGGAGCGGTCCGGCCTGGAACTCCAGCACGAAGCGATCGAATCGCCCGTGCCGGGCGGCGCGTGCGGCAGTGAGGATGGCCTGACCGGCGGGGGCGGGGCGGCTGACGGACCGCTCGGCCCAGCTTTCGGGCGGGAATGTGGTGTCCGGCGCAGGCGAGGAAGGCGGAGGCGCGACGGGGGCGGACGGTGCGGCGCCGCCGCCGGAATCCGGAGCGGTTGGCGAGCCTGCGGCCCCGGTGTCGCGCGGTGCAGAGGGCGTGGCGGCGGAGCTGGTGTCGGGGGTCGGCGCGGGGTTGACTGGGGCGGCGGTATCCCGCGCACCGCCTTCTGCGGGCGTATTCCCGTCCCCTCCCCCTGCGTTGCACCCGAGCGCGGCGAGCAGGAGCAGTGCAGCAGCGCGAGCGAGGGCGGGACGTGGAAGGGTAGCCATCACAGGGGGATCTCGTATTCCTTGATCTTCCGGTAGAGTGTCCGCTCGCCGATCCCGAGCTTTTCGGCGGCTTCGCGGCGGTTCCCGGCTGTCTCCTTGAGGGCGGCGGTGATCGCTTCGCGCTCCAGGTCGCCCATGGTCATGCCGGGACGATACACCACCACGCGCTCGTCTTCCAGCTCCTCGCTCCCGTCGTCCGACAGCTCCGGGTCGTCCACGGGCGACACGTCCCGCCCTGCGGGCGCGGCGGCGCGCGGGTACGGATACGGCAGCGCGAGGCGTGCCGGGTCGAGCGCGTGCTGCTCGCGGTACTCATCGAAGCCGCGCTTCAGGTCCTCCACGTCCATGCGGAGCTGGAGGAGCATGCGGAAGATGAATTCGAGGGCCGGGCGCGTGCCGTCGTCGCCCTCCTGCCCGCCCCCTTCCCGTGGCCGCGGCAGCGACGGCGCGGGGAGGAGCCGCGTGCCGCCACCTTTGATCGATGGTGGAATGTCGGCCGGGGTGATGGTGCGGCCGGGCATCATGACGACCACGGACTCGATGAGGTTGCGCAGCTCCCGGATGTTGCCGGGCCAGTCATGCTCGATGAGGAGGGTCATGGCCTCCGGGCTGATCTCCACGGGAGCCAGGTCGTGCTCGCTGGCCATGGCGCGGATGAACTCGTCCACCAGGAGCGGGATGTCCTCCCTGCGCTCGCGGAGCGGCGGGAGGTCGATATGGAGGACGTTCAGCCGGTAGTAGAGGTCGCGACGGAACCCGCCCGTCTCGACGAGATGGCGAAGCGGCTGGTTCGTGGCGGCGATCACGCGCACGTCCACGCGGATCGGCTGCTCTCCGCCCACCCGCATGAACTCCCGCTGCTCGAGAATGCGGAGCAGCTTGGTCTGCGTGGCGAGCGGCATCTCCCCGATCTCGTCCAGGAACAGTGAGCCCCGGTCGGCCAGCTCGAAGAACCCTTTCCGCTGCGCCACCGCGCCGGTGAACGCCCCCTTCTCGTGGCCGAACAGCTCCGACTCCAGGAGTGTGTCGGGCAGCGCGGCCACGTTGGCCGCGATGAAGGGCCGGTGGCGGCGAGCGGACAGGACGTGGATGCCGCGGGCGACCAGCTCCTTGCCGGTGCCGCTCTCTCCGGTGATCAGGACGTTCGAGTTCACCGGCGCCATCTGCGTGATCCGTTCGAGGACCTCCTCGACGGCATCCGACTGGCCCACGATGCCCGTGAGGGCCCGCAAGCGCCGACGCTCGATCATTCGCCTTCCCGCGAGCGCCACCTCCTCGGGATCGATCGGCTTGAGGAAGGTCTCGACCACGCCGAGACGGGCCCGGAGCGACGGGGGCGCCTCCTCTTCGGATGCGGCCAGGGCAATGACCGGGAGGCGGTCGAGGGCCGCGGCCTCGGCGGCGAGGCGGCGCGCGCGTCGGGTGTCCAGGCCACCGGTCAGGATGAGCAGCGCGGGCTCCTCCACGTCCGCGACCTCTTCGGAGGGCGTGAGGAGCTCGACGGCCAGCTTGTGCCCGGCAAACGCGTCACGCAGCCGGACGGCCGGCTCGAGGTCGTTGGTGGTGATCAGGACGCGCTCAGCCATGATGCGGGTGCATATGGGTGTCCGTGCCACGCACGAGCTGGACCGCGTGCTCGATGATCCGGTCGAGAACGCGCAGGCCATCACCCACACCTGACGGGCTGCCCGGCAGATTGACGATGATGGTGCCGCCGCGGATCCCTGCCAGGCCGCGGGAAAGCCACGCCGCCGGCGTATGTGCAGCGCCTTCGAGGCGAATGGCCTCGGCGAGCCCCGGGGCTTCGCGCTCGATGACGGCACGGGTGGCCTCCGGCGTGGTATCCCGGGCCGTGAAGCCGGTGCCCCCCGTGGTCAGGACCAGGTCGACCCGGGCTTCGTCCGCCAGCGCCTCCAGGTGCGCCCGCACCACTGCGGGCTCGTCCGGGACCACTTCCGTCCGCACCAGCGCATGGCCGCGCTCCGCGGCCCAGTGGGCGATGGCCGCTCCGCTCGTATCCTCCCGATCGCCGCGGGTCGCGGCGTCGGACACCGTCAGGATGGCCAGGCGGAGCGGGACCATCGCGGCCGGCGTCAGCGCCGCACCGACCCTTCCATGTAGAACGGCGGCCGCACGACCTCGGCGGGGATCGCTCGATCGCGAATCACGATCTCGATCCGGGTGCCCGGCTTGGCAGCCTCGACGGGGACGTACGCCATCCCCACGCCCTTGCCAGTGGAGTGGCTGAGTACTCCGCTGGTGACCTCACCGGCCGGCTCACCGTTGTATCGAACCTCGTAGTGCTGGCGGGGGAAGCCTTTCTCCTGGAGCACGAATCCCACCAGCTTCTCCGTCAGCCCCTGCTCCTTCTGCTGCTTCAGGGCATCACGGCCGATGAAGTCGTCCCCGTCGAGCTTCACCACCCAGCCGAGGCCGGCCTCCAGCGGCGTGCGGCGCTCGTCCAGGTCGTTGCCGTACAGGATGTAGCCCACCTCGAGGCGCAGCGAGTCCCGGGCACCGAGCCCGGCCGGAATGAGCCCGTCCTCCTCGCCGGCGGCGAGAAGCTCCCGCCAGACGTGGGCGGTGTCGCCCTCATCGAGGTAGAGCTCGAAGCCGTCCTCGCCCGTGTAGCCGGTGCGGCTGATGATGGCGTTCTTCCCCGCCACCGAGCCGGGCCCGAAATGGTAGAAACGGATCCCGTCCAGGTCCGCATCGGTGAGCTTCGCCAGGATCTGCTGCGCCTCGGGGCCCTGCAGGGCGATGAGCCCCACCTGGTCGGAGATATCCCTGAACACGACGTCGTAACCCTTGGCGGCCGTCTCGAACCAGGCGCGGTCCTTCTCCAGGTTGGCGGCGTTGACCACGACCATCCAGTGGTCCGGGAACCGGTAGACGATGCAATCGTCGAGCGCGAAGCCGTCGGGATTGCAGATGACGTTGTACTGCGCCTGTCCTGGAGTCATGCGCAGCGTGTCGTTCGTCACCATGTGGCGGACGAACGCGTCCGCTTCCGGCCCCCGTATGTCGAATTCGCCCATGTGCGACACATCGAACAGACCCGCGTCGTTGCGGACGGCGTTGTGCTCCCTGACGATCCCCGTGGGATACTGAACGGGCATCGCATAGCCCGCGAACGGGACCAGCTTTCCACCGAGGGCGACGTGCTCCTCGTGGAGCGGTGTATGCTTCAGCGCTTCTTCAGCCATTTCGGACTCCCATGAGCTCGATCATGATCGCCTTCTGGGCGTGCAGCCGGTTCTCCGCCTCGTCGAACACGCGCGACTGCGGCCCCTCGAAGACGTCTTCGGTGACCTCCTCGCCGCGATGGGCCGGGAGGCAGTGCAGGAAGATGGCGTCGTCGCCGGCGGCGGCCATCACCCCGGCGTTGACCTGGAAATTGCGGAAGGCCGCGAGCCGCTTCTCCTGCTCCGCCTCCTGTCCCATGGAGGCCCAGACGTCCGTCGTGACCACGTCGGCGCCCTCGGCCGCTTCCATCGGATCGTGCGTGAGCATGACCGTGGCCGCAGTGCGGGCCCGGTCGTAGATCTCGCGGCTCGGCTCGTACCCCTCCGGCGTCGCGATCCGGACTTCGAGACCGAACCGGTACGCCGCGTTCAGCCACGAATTGGCCATGTTGTTGCCATCTCCGATCCAGGCGACCTTCCGCCCCGCCAGGTCCCGCCCGAACGCCTCCTGGATGGTCATGACATCGGCCATCACCTGACACGGATGAAGCAGGTCGGTGAGCCCGTTGATGATCGGGATGCTGCCGTAATGCGCCAGCTCGACCAGGTCGTTCTGGTCGAACGTGCGAATCATGATCCCATCCACGTACCGGGACAGAACGCGCGCCGTGTCCTTGATGGGCTCCCCGCGGCCGAGCTGCAGGTCGCGCGCCGACAGGAAGAGCGCGTAGCCGCCAAGCTGGTACATCCCGGCCTCAAAGGAGACACGGGTGCGGGTGGAGCTCTTCTGGAAGATCATGCCCAGTGTCTTGCCCGCCAGCGGCTTCCCCTTCTCCTCCCCGGCCTTGAGCCGGTGCGCGAGGTCCAGGAGCCCGTAGAGCCCGTCGGTGTCGAAGTCGGGAATGGCGAGAAAATGTCGATTATCTGTCATCCGCCCCTCATGCGGTTCACGCCAGAATTGCAGGTGGGTGAAACTAGCCGCAGAGGCGGTGGGGCGGCAACCGAGCGAAGCGGGCGAGGGCGGGTGAGGCGGCTGATCCGCCTTCCCCGCCCTCGTCGTCCGGCCGGCTGTTCGCGCCGGGACGGTCCTAGAGGATGTAGCGCCGGAGGTCGTCGTCCTCGACCACCTTGCGGAGGCGATCGCGCACCATGGCGGCATCGACGTGGACGGGTCCCTCGCGGCCATCGGGGAGCTCGAAGAGGAGATCCTCGAGGAGGGTGGTCATGACGGTGTGGAGGCGGCGAGCGCCAATGTTCTCCATGCGCTCGTTCACGTCGGCAGCGATGTGAGCGATCTCGTGAATGGCGTCGTCGGAGAACTCGAGCTGTACGTTTTCGGAAGCGACGAGTGCCTGGTACTGGCGGACCAGGGCGTTCTTGGGCTCCTGGAGGATGCGGATGAAGTCCTTCTCGGTGAGGGGGGCCAGCTCGACGCGAATCGGGAACCGGCCCTGGAGCTCGGGGATCATCTCGCTCGGCTTGGCCACGTGGAAAGCCCCGGCAGCCACGAACAGGACGTGATCCGTGCGCACGATGCCGTACTTGGTCTGTACGGTGCTGCCCTCGACGATGGGGAGCAGGTCGCGCTGCACGCCCTCGCGGGAGATGTCGGGACCCGCGCCGCCGCGCTGGCCGACGACCTTGTCGATCTCGTCGAGGAAGACGATGCCCATGTCCTCGGTGCGGTCGAGGGCATCACTGACGACCTCGTCCATGTCGACGAGGCGGTCGAGCTCGTCCTGCACGAGGATGCGGCGGGCCTCGGCGATGCTCACGGTGCGGCGCTTCTTCCGCTTCGGGAGCATGTCCTGGAGCATCTCACTGAAGTTGAAGTCCATCCCGTCCATGCCGCCGCCCATGGGCAGCATCATGCCATCGATGGAAGCCGACTGGGTCACTTCGACGTCCACCATGCGCTCTTCCAGCTTCCCGTCACGCAGGAGGGTCCGCAGCTTCTCGCGGGTGCGCTGGCGACGGTCGGATGCGGCGGGCCGCTCGGACCCCTTCTCCTCCGCTGCGCCGGAAGGTCCCACCACGAAGGCGCGGACGCTCGCGCCGTCGCCTTCCTCTGTCGGCTGCTCATCGACGGGCGGGAGCAGCAGGTCGAGGAGCCGCTCCTCCACGCCTTCCTCCGCCTGGCTCTCGACCTCGGCCTCGCGCTCGTCGCGGACCATGTTCACGGCCACGTCCACGAGGTCGCGGATCACCGACTCGACGTCGCGGCCGACGTAGCCCACCTCCGTGAACTTGGACGCCTCCACCTTCACGAAGGGCGCCCCGGCCAGGCGAGCGAGCCGGCGAGCGATCTCGGTCTTCCCGACGCCCGTGGGCCCGATCATGATGATGTTGTTCGGCATGATCTCCTCGCGGAGATCCTCCGGGGCCTGCTGGCGACGCCAGCGGTTGCGCAGGGCGATGGCCACCGCCTTCTTGGCGGCGTCCTGCCCGACGATGTACGTGTCGAGCTCCGCCACGATCTGCCGGGGCGTCAGCTCGTCCAGCCACTGGGGGGTGTCGGGCGCGCCGTCGCCGGCGGACCCGGGCTCGCCGTCGGCGTTGGGTGAAGGCGTATCGGTGCTGCTGTCGTCGGTGGTGATGGTATCGTGGGTCATTCCGTTGATCCGTCCAGCTCGAGGACGGTGATGTTCCGATTCGTGTAGATGCAGATGTCCGCGGCGATCTCGAGGGAGCGACGGACGATGTCGGCGGCGCTGAGGTCGTCGCGCTCGCGGAAGGCGCGGGCGGCGGCGAGCGCGTAGGGGCCGCCGCTGCCGATGGCGACGATCTCGTCGTCGGGCTCGATGACGTTGCCATCGCCGCTGACGACGAAGAGCCGCTCGTCGTCCGCCACGGCGAGCAGCGCTTCCAGCCGCCGCAGGTAGCGGTCGGTGCGCCAGTCCTTGGCGAGCTCGACCACGGCGCGCGAGAGGTTGCCGGGATAGCGCTCGAGCTTCTCCTCGAACTTCTCGAACAGCGTGAACGCGTCGGCCACGGAGCCGGCGAATCCGGCGAGGATCCGGCCGTCGCGGAGCTTGCGTACCTTGCGGGCGCTGGCCTTCATGACCGTATCGCCCAGGGTGACCTGGCCGTCGCCGCCGAGGGCGACGCGGCCGCCGTGTCGCGCCGCCACGATGGTGGTGGCGTGGAACTCGAACTCGCTCATCTCTTACCTGTACCCCTGACCAGTCGGCGGTTCCGCCCGGGGTCGGTCATCATGCCCGTGGGTGGGCATCGCGATAGACCTTCCTGAGGCGCTCCCTGGAAGTATGAGTGTAGATGCGGGTGGTCGAAAGCGACGCATGGCCGAGCAGCTCCTTCACCGCCATCAGGTCCGCGCCCGCGTCCAGCAGGTGCGTGGCGAAGGAATGGCGGAGCGAATGCGTCGACAGCTCGCCCGCGTCCGCGATCGAATCGAGGACATCACGGACGATATCCTGGATCCGGCGTGTCGTGAGTCTGCGGCCGGTCTCCGCCACGAACAGGGCGTCGCGGTCCGGGCGCGAGCCGGCGCGGATGGCCTCGAGGCGCCGGGGCTCGTAGCGGCGGATGGCCCGGGCCGCGGACTGGCCGAGCGGGACGATGCGCTCCTTGCGGCCCTTGCCGCGCACCTTGACCTGGTCGCCGACGAGATCGACGTCCCGGCGGTCGAGCCCCTGCAGCTCCGAAACGCGCATGCCGGTGGCGTAGAACGTCTCGAGGATGGCGAGGTCGCGCTCGCCGTGGAACGTGCCCTCGGCCGCGCGGTTCTCCGCAAGCACGAAGAGCCGGTCGACATCGCCGCGCGTGAGCCAGCCGGGGAGCTTCCGCTCGAGACGGGGCGAGTGCACCGTGCGCGCGGGATTGCCGTCCACCTCCCCTTCCTGGTGCAGCCAGCGGAAGAAGGAGCGGACTGCGGAAAGCTTGCGCGCGATGCTCCGGGTGGCGAGCCGCGCGCGGGAGAGGTGGCCGAGGTAGGAGCGCAGATCGAGGCGGTCGACGTCGGCCCAGCGCCACTCGTCGCGCTGCGTGCCCAGCCAGTCCCGGAACTGCCGGAGATCGGTGCGGTACGCGGCCACCGTGTGGCGGCTGAGCTGCCGCCCTTCTTCGAGGTAGCGGAGATAGTCGTGGACCGCCCGGTCCGCGCCGGCGGCGCGCCCGCCCCCGCCGCTCACGCTCCGGCCTCCGCGGGCGCGGAAACGGGCGCCACTCCCGCGTCACGGATCCATGCCGCGAAAGCAGCGCGGGCGCGATCCACCATCTTCTGGCGCTTCTCGCGCTTCTTGCGGACCCGTTCTTCGAGGGGATCGAGGAGCCCGAAGTTGGAGTTCATGGGCTGGAAGTCCGCTGGATCGGCGTCGCGCAGGTAGCGGAAGAGCCCGCCGATCATGGTGGTGGGCGGTGGCACGACCGGTTCGAGCCCGGCGACGATGCGGTGCAGGTTGATGCCGGCCATGACCCCGGACGCGGCGGACTCCGTGTACCCTTCCACGCCCGTGAGCTGCCCGGCGAATACGAGGTCGCGACGCTGTTCTGGCGAGCCGAAGAACGTGAGGCACGCCGGGAAGTTGAGGTACGTGTTCCGGTGGATGGAGCCGGTGCGGAGGAACTCGGCCTCCTCGAGGCCCGGGATCATGCGGAACACGCGCCGCTGCTCGCCCGTGCGGAGGCGCGTCTGGAACCCGACGATGTTCCACATCTGCCCGGTGCGGTCCTCGCGCCTCAGCTGGACCACGGCCCACGGATCGCGACCGGTGCGCGGGTCGGGGAGCCCGATGGGCTTCATGGGACCGAAGCGGAGCGTCTCGACGCCACGCTCGGCCATGACTTCCACGGGGAGGCACCCTTCGAAGAACGGGACGTTCTCCCAGTCGTGCCCGGGATAGACGTCGGCGGCGCGGAGCTCGTGGACGAATGCTTCGTACTCCGACCGTGTCATGGGACAGTTCAGGTAGTCGTCGCCCTCGCCCTTCCCCCACCGCGATGCGAGCCATGCCCGGCTCATGTCGACGGAGTCGAACGATACGATGGGGGCGATGGAATCGTAGAAGGCGAGCCCGGTGTCGCCCAGCAGCCGCTGGATCTCCCCCGTCAGCGGCCCGGAGGTCAGCGGACCGGTAGCGATCACCGCAGGTCCGTCCGGGATCGTGGTGACCTCCGTGCGCTCCACCGTGATGCGGGGATGTCCCTCCATGGCCATGGTCATGCGCCGGGAGAAGCGGACGCGGTCGACTGCCAGCGCAGCGCCGGCGGGGACACTGGTCACGCGGGCGCAGGCGAGGAGGAGGGAGCCCAGGTCCCGCATCTCGGCCTTCAGCAGGCCGTGCGCGTTGCCCAGGTCCTCGCTCTTGAAGGAGTTGGTACACACGAGCTCCGCCAGGCCGTCCGTCCTGTGCGCTTCCGTGGAGCGCACGGGGCGCATCTCCAGGAGCACGACGTCGTGGCCGCGCTCGGCCAGCTGCCACGCCGCTTCACAGCCTGCGAGTCCACCTCCGACTACGGTGACGCTGTCCATGCTCACTTCCCCGCCTCCGCCTCGATCGTGTCCGGCGCCAGCTCGGAGCGACACTGGATGCACCTGTAGAACGCCCCCCTCGCCTTCGTCTTCTTCTCCACCAGGTAGGGCGCCGCGCACACGGGACACGCGACCGGTACCGGGCGATCCCAGCTCGACCAGTCGCATGCCGGGTAGCGCGTGCACCCCCAGAAGCTCTTGCCGCGGCGCGTCCGCTTCTCGCCGATGTCCCCTTCTCCGCAGACCGGGCACTTCAGGCCGGGAATCGCGAGGGACCTGGTGAAGCTGCATTTCGGGTGGCTGGCGCAGCCGATGAACGGTCCGTAGCGACCGGAGCGACGCACCAGCGGGGCGCCACAGTCGGGGCAGGCATCGCCGGTGGGCTCCGGAGCCGGCCGGTCGTTGCCGTCGATGGAGCGCGTGTAGGCGCAGCCCGGATACCCGGTGCAGCCGACGAAGCGGCCGGACCGGTTCCACCGGATCGCGAGCGGGCCGCCACACTCGGGGCAGGACTCGTCCTCCATCTCCATGACGGAGCGGACGATCTCGGCACCATTCCGTTTGCCGCGCGCGAGCTGCTGCCGGAAGGGGCCGTAGAACGCGCTCAGCACCGCGCGCCATTCGAGGTCCCCGCTCTCGATCCTGTCCAGCTCCTCTTCCATGCCACTGGTGAACGCGACATCGAAGAGGTCGGGGAACATCCGGACCAGGACCTTGGCCACCGTGTCACCCAGGGGTGTGGGGACGAACCGCTTGCGGTCCATCTGCACGTACTTCCGATCCCGCAGCGTGGCGATGATCTGGGCGTAGGTGGATGGTCTGCCGATCCCCTGCCGCTCCATCTCCTTCACCAGGCTCGCCTCCGTGAATCGCGGGGGCGGCTCCGTAAAATGCTGCTGGGGTCGGAGCTCCCGGAGATCGACGGTGTCACCGGGGCGCAGCACGGGGAGCGGCGACAGATCGTCCAGGGTGCCGGGCTCACCTTCCTCCCGCGCCTCCCGGTACAGGCGAGTGAAGCCGTCGAACTTCATGATGGATCCCGTGGCCCGGAACAGGTAGCGGTGCGCGTCGCCCCGGAGATCGAAGTCCACGGTGGTGGTGTCGAAGACCGCCGCCCGCATCTGCCCCGCCATGAAGCGGAGCCAGACCAGCTCGTAGAGCCGGAACTGGTCACGGTTCAGGAAGCGCTTCACCGCCTCCGGCGCGCGCGTGGGGTCGGTGGGCCGGATCGCCTCGTGCGCCTCCTGCGCTCCCTTCTGCTGCTTCCCCGCCCAGGTCCGCGGAGCGGGCGGCACGTATGCGGCGCCGAACCGGTTCTCGAGGTAGCCGCGTCCGGTGGCGGCCGCGGCCGCGGACACGCGCGTGGAATCCGTGCGCATGTACGTGATCAGTCCCGTGGCACCCCCGCCGATCTCGATACCCTCGTACAGTGCCTGCGCGACCCGCATGGTGCGACGGGCGTCGAAGCCGAGACGCTTGGCAGCGTCCTGCTGGAGCGTCGATGTCGTGAACGGAGGCGGCGGACTCTTCGTCCGTTCCCTCCGCTTCACATGGTTCACGAGGAAGGGGAGCCCGGCGAGTCCGCGGAGGACCTCGTTCGCCTCCTCGCCGTCACGGATGCGGAACTTCCGCCCGTCGATCTGATGGAGCTTCGCCTCGAAATCCTGATCGTGGGCGCGGAGCAGCGCGGTGATGGACCAGTACTCTTCCGGCCGGAATGCCCGGATCGCGTCCTCGCGCTCGGCGATGAGTCGGAGCGCGACGGTCTGCACCCGGCCGGCGCTCAGTCCGGGGCGGATCGGCCTCCAGAGGAGCGGGCTGACCTGGTAGCCCACGAGGCGATCGAGGATGCGGCGGGCCTGCTGCGCCTCCACCTTGCGCATGTCGAGCGGCTCCGGCCGGGCCAGCGCCCGCCGGACGGCGTCCCTGGTGACCTCGTGGAAGCGCACTCGCTGGAAGCTCCCATCACGGCGGCCAGGGTCGAAGCCGAGCTGCTCGGCCACGTGGAACGCGATCGCCTCGCCTTCCCGGTCCGGGTCCGTGGCCAGCACGACCCGGCGGACCCCGTGGGCCGCGCGGGCGAGATCCCGCAGCACTTTCCCCTTTCCCCGGATCGTGACATAGCGCGGCTCGAAGCCCGCCTCCACATCCACGCCCAGCTCGCGCTCGGGGAGGTCGCGGACATGACCCACCGAGGCCCTGACCGAATATCCCGCCCCCAGGTACCTCTCGATCGTGCGCGCCTTCGCTGGCGACTCCACGATCACGAGGGTATCAGCGCTCATCATCCTCCAGGTCACCGGCCCGGAGCCGGCGGACGACCTCGTCCGCCACGGCCCCCGGGTCCTTCCCGTCCACGTCCACCACCAGCTCCGCTTCGGCATAGCGCGGCTGGCGCTCCGCGAGGAGCGCGCGCGCCCGATCGACACGGCCTTCGGCACCACCGAGGAGCGGCCGATCCACGGAATCGGCCTGCGCGCGCCGCACCGCTTCTTCGGGTGTGACCCTGAGCCAGACCCGGACGGTGCCGCTGCCGAGGGCGGCGGTCAGTTCGGGGCGGGCGGCCCAGCCACCACCCGGAGCGATGACCACGTAGCGACGCCCCGCCAGGCTGCCGGTCAGCTCACGCTCCATGATCCGGAAGGCGGCCTCGCCACTCTCGCGGATCACGGCTGCGGGCGACCGCCCCGCGCGCTCCGTGACCAGGACGTCCAGATCGATGAAGGACCAGCCGAGGCGCTCGGCCAGCAGCGGCCCCACCGTGCTCTTGCCTGCGGCCATGAATCCCACGAGCACTATTCGCTCCGGGAGCGGGGCACCGCCATGGCTCATCCGGCCCCCGACTCGAACGGCCCTTGCTCCGCGGTGTCCGGTGCCACGGCCCGGCCCATCCGCTCCAGCTCATCGCCGTAGGCGGCGGCGTTGCGCAGCAGCTCGCCCATGGAGTCGCCGCCGAACTTCTCCAGCACGGCGTCCGCCAGCACCATGGCCACCATGGCCTCGCCGACCACGCCGGCCGCGGCCAGCGCGGCCACATCGCTCCGCTCGCGGATGGCGTCGGCGGGCTTCTTGGTGCGCAGGTCGACGCTCGCCAGGGGCCGCATGAGCGTGGACAGCGGCTTCATGGCGACGCGGGCCACGAGCGGAGCGCCCGTGGTCATTCCGCCCTCCAGGCCGCCAGCCCGATTCGTGAGGCGCTTGTACCCACCCGTGGTGCGTATGCTCCAGGCGGGGTCGTAATGGATCTCGTCGTGCACGGCCGACCCCCTGCGAGCCGCCGCGCGGAAGCCGAGCCCGATCTCCACGCCTTTCATGGCCGGAATGGACATGAGCGCGCCGGCCAGGCGGCCATCGAGCCGGCGGTCCCATGCGACGTAGCTGCCGAGGCCGGCCGGCAAACCCTCCGCCACCACCTCGAACTCGCCGCCGAGCGTGTCGCCCGCCTGGCGGGCGGCGTCCACGGCTTCGATCATGCGCCGCTCCGCCGCGGGATCCAGCGTGCGGAGGGGGGAGGCGTCCGCACCGGCGTTCAGATCCTCGGGCCAGTGCTCGGGAGGATCGGCCTCCACATCGCCGAGGCGCACCACATGACTGCCGATGCGGACGCCCAGCTCGCCCAGGAGCCGACGCGCCACCGCGCCGGCCGCGACGCGGGCCGCGGTCTCCCGCGCGGACGCCCGCTCGAGGATGTCGCGCGCGTCCTCGCGCCCGTACTTGAGCACGCCCACCAGGTCCGCGTGCCCGGGACGCGGCAGGTAGACCCGACGAAGGTCGTGGTCCGACGCGCCCGGCTCCGGCGGCTCCGTGCCCATGGCCACGCGCCAGTTCTCCCAGTCCCGGTTCCGGATCAGGAGCGCGATCGGCGCGCCAATGGTCTCACCGAGACGGACGCCGGCAAGGAGCTCGGCACGATCCTGCTCGATGGCCATGCGCCCGCCCCGCCCGTAGCCACCCTGGCGGCGGCGAAGCTGGGGATCGATGTCGCGCTCCGCCTCCAGCGAGAGTCCCGCGGGCACGCCCTGGACCAGCGCGATCAGGCCCTGGCCGTGGGATTCGCCAGCCGTGCTGTACGTGAAGTGCATGTTCGTGTCCGTGCGGCGCTCACACCCTGTCCCGCGCCGCTCGAGCCCGGAAAGTCGGGCGGATCGGCGGGGCCGGAAAACAACGAAGCCCCCGCGTGCGGGGGCTCCGGAGCATGTGGAACCGTGGACCTGTCGTCAACAGGCCGCGGGGATCACGTCCCGCCGGACCGGTCAATGTAGGGTGTGACCATGATCAGCAGGTCCTGCTTGGATGCCGTCTTGTAGGTGTTCCGGAACAGGGCGCCGATCACCGGAATGTTCATGAGGATCGGGATCCCCTGCAGCGTGGTCTTCATGTCCGTGGTGGTGAGTCCGCTGATGACCGCGGTCTCGCCGTCGTTGAGCAGGATCTGGGTGTCGGTCTGCGACGTGCCGAAGACATAGCCGCCGTCCGACGAGAAGCTCTCTATGTTGGAGCGCTCGGCGTGCATCTGCAGGAGCACCTGGTCGGCGACCACGTGCGGGGTGACATCGATGATCACACCCGTCTGCTCCATTCGCACCTGGGCCTGCGGACCGTTGCCCGAAGCTGCGCCCTGGTCCACCACGCGGATGGGTGTGCGCTCGCCGACGTGAACCTTGGCGGTCCGGTTGTCGAGCACCGTCACCACCGGGTCCGCCTGGAGCTCCGCGAGCTCGAGGCGCTCCACGGCTTCCAGCCAGGCCACCACCGCGTGGCGCCCGAGGATCAGCGACGTGAGCACCTCGAACGTGGGCTGCTGGATCCGCTCCGCGGCGTTCCCCACCGCGGCGATGCTGTTGCCCGTCAGTGTCACCATTTCCGAAGGCGCGTCGACCTGCTCCCCGTCGTCCACCCGCCCGTTCAGGTTCGCATCGTCCCACCCCGGCGTGAGCCGGTTCACCATGTTCCCCTCGGTGTCCTTGATCTCGTAGTGGATCCCGAGGCCGTCGAAGTCGCTGCGCCGGATCGACAGGATCCGCACCTGCACGGTGACCTGCGGAGTCCGCTTGTCCAGCGACGGAATGAGCTTGCGCAGCCGATTCACCGTGGACTCGCCGGCAGAAACGATCAGCGAATTGGTGGCCCGGTTGACGGCCACGCTGCCGGTGGTGTTCTCGCCCTGCGCCAGGAGCTGCTTGACCTGACCGGCGACGGAATCGGCGGCCACGAACTCGAGCGGGAACGCTTCCGTGACGGTGGCCTCCTGCTGCTCGACCTGCCGGCGCTGCTCGAGCGAGGTGACCATGATGATGCCGCTCGACATCTCGTCGGCGACCAGGCCCTGGCCGGCCAGGATCGCGCGCATGGCCTCATCCCAGGGCTGATCCTGGATCGTGGCCGTGACCGCCTGGCTCGTGACGCCCTTGCCCGGGACGATGCTCCGGCCCGCGAAGTCCGCGAACGTGCCGAGCACGTCGACGATCGGAGTATTGCGGAACTCCACCGTGATGCGCGGCTGCTGGGGCTCCGGTGCCTCGATGATCGACGGGCGCGTGAGTGCGACGGCCCGAACGGCGGCCGCATCCGCGGTCACCCCCGCGGGCCGGGGCTCCGGCGCCGGGGACGGGGGCGCCTGCGTGGCCGCGACCCCGCCTGCGCCGGTGCTCCACGCCTCGAAGGGCCCGGTGGGATTGGGGAACGAGATCCGGACGACGTCTCCATCGTCGTCGATCTCGTAATCGACAGCCTGGGACAGGTCCACGACCACCCGCACCACACCGGCCTGGAACTGGCTCGAACGGAGGGCGACCACGCCGCCGCGATCGATATCCATGAACCGTCGGCCGGGCAGCGCGAACTCCGAGCCCATCAGGTCCACCACGATGCGCGGCGGTCCGGACAGGATCTGGTGCTGGTAAGTGACGTGGGCATCCGTCCGGATCAGGACGTCCGTCCGGTCTCCGGACGAGACGACGCTCAATCCGTGAACGCCCGCCAGGGCCGTCAGCAGAAAGGCGCGTAGCGCCATCATGGGGATCATCGCTCGCTTCCTCCTCCACTCTTCTTGAGCTCCAGCATTTCCTGCCGCACGTTCCCGAAGCTGTTCACCGCGAACACCACGCGCAGCGGTCCGATCTCCACGACCCGCGTATCGCCCAGCACATCCCCCACGCGCACCCGGTGCACGCGGCCGGACCCGTCACCCAGCAGGGCCAGACTGCCGCCCGGGCCGGTGGAGTAAATGATCCCCTGCAGGCTCAGCTCCTCGAAGCGGGTACCCGCCTCATCGTCCGCGCTCAGAGCGTGGAAGGGATCCCGGTGGCCGCGGCCGTCGTACGTGAAGACCTCCCGGTCATAGACCAGGGTCAGCTTCGACGCGTCCGTGGTGGCCTGAGGCGCCGCGGGCTTCGAGCCGGCGGCCTGGGCCCGGAGGAGCGAGGGCGCGACCGCGCTGGCCGCGACCGCGACCAGGGCCACGAGCATCCGTGAGTTACGCACCGGTGGGTCCTCCATCGTTGGCGGCGGCCGGCGGCGCGGGGTGGTCCGGCAGGACGTACGTCTCGATGACGAACGTCGCCTGGATCCGCTCCCCGCCGGAGCGATCGGTTTCGTTGCGCGGCATGAGCTGCAGGTCGAGAGGCGTGATGATCCGCGGCAGCGATCCGATGCTGGACAGCAGCCGCCCGATGTTGTGATACGTGCCGTAGACGGTCAGGTCGAACGTGCGCCGGTCGTAGTGCGGCCCCGGCGTGCTCTGACCCGGGCGGAACACGGCCACGTCCACCCCCACGCGCTCCGCGGACTGGTTGATCTGGTTCAGCAGCTGCGAGACTTCCTCGCTGCGCGGGACCAGCTCCTCGAGCCGATCGATGTGCTTCTCGAACTCGGCCAGCCGCTGCTCGAGCTGCTCACCTTGCACCGAGCGCACGCGGGCCGACGCGTTCTGCGTCTCCAGTCGCTCGACGTGAGTGCGCAGGTCCGTGAGCTGCGTGGTGTACTTCCCGTGGAGGAAGTACATGTACGCGCCGAGCAGGAGGAGCGGCAGCACCCCGATCGCGAGCCGCTTCTGCTGCGCGGGATCGTCAGGGAGTCCCAGAAGTGCCATGGCTCGTCTCCATTCCTGCCGTGAGCGTGTCGCCGGCCGAAGCCGGGAAGAGCGACACGGTCTCGATCATCTCCGTCGGCGGCTGCTCGAACCGTCCGGTGAGCAAGAAATTGTTCGCGACCTTGCCGCTGCCCCGACCGCCCACCGTCACCTGCTCGCTGGACACGAGCTCGATGTTGCGCAGGAATGGGCTCGCCTCGAGCGCGTCCATGAAGCGCGTGAGGGCGGGCAGCGTGCCGGTCAAGCCCTGGATCTGCAGGGACGGCACCGTTCCCCCGTCGACCTGGTAGATCCCCGTCAACCATGTATAGGGCGGGAGGGCGAGGCTGACCTCGTCCAGGATGTGGGGCCAGACGTAGCGGCCCGCGTCGATCTCCTGAATGATGGTCAGCTTCTGCGCGATCGTGTCCTGCCTCGCCCGCAGGTGCTGCTGCGTCTCGATGACCCTGGCGTAGCGCGCGGAATCCGCGACGGCCTGGTCGAGGGCCACCTGCGTATCCCCGATCCTGGCATGCACGCTGAAGAACAGCCATGCGATGGCGATGGGTCCAATGACCCACGCGGCGAGAATGAACCCGCGCATGCGGTCGAAGGGGCCGGCCGACCCCGGGAGCTTCAGCGGGAACCGGCCAGGGGCCTTCTTCCGCTGCTTCTGTGCGCCAGGGAACAGATTGATCTCAATCATGATCGCGTCGCTCAGGCCCTCCGCATCGCGAGACCGACCGGGAGCATCAGCATGGGTGCCACCTCGTCGACCGCGATTTCCAGGTTCACGTCCGGGTGAACGGCCACCCGCTCCAGGGGGTTGGCGAGCTGTGTGGCAACGCCCAGTCGCTCCCCAAGCGCGGCCACGACGCCCGGGACCCGGGCGCCGCCACCGCACAGGAACACCTGCGCCACGCCCTCGCCGCCGGACTGCGCCGTGATGAAGGCGATGGCCCGCTCGATCCCCACCGCAAGCTCGTCCACCCGCTCCGTCACGAACGCTTCGAGATCCACCGCATCCTCGCGTCCCTGGATCACGTCCTCCGCCTGCTCGGCAGTGAGGCCGCGCTCGCGCTGAAGGGACTCGCGGATGCGGCGCGAGCCGAAGGGAATGTCCCGGACGACGACGGGGACGCCGTCGTCGAGGATGTTCACGTTTGTGGTTTCGTGGCCCACGTTCACCAGGGCCACCATCCCGCTCATGCGGTCCGGATACCCCTGCTCGAATGCGTTGTGGAGCGCGAAGGCGTCCACGTCAATGACGGCGGGAGAAAGGCCCGCGTCGGCGAGGAGCGCCAGTCGATTCTCGATCAGCTCCCGCTTCGCCGCGACCAGGAGCACCGACATCTGCGGATCGGTGGAGTCCGGATCGAGGATCTGGAAGTCGAGCTGGACGCTCTCCATGTCGAACGGGACGTGCTGGTGCGCCTCCCAGCGGATGAGGTCGCGGGCTTCCGCCTCGTTCATGCGATCCATCTGGATCTTCTTGATGATCACGTCGTGGCCACCGACCGCAGCGACGACCTGCTGCTTTCCGAGCCCGGCAGCATCGGCGACGGAGCGGATGGTCTCCGCCACGAGGACGGGGTCCATGACCTCGCCTTCGACGATGGCATCCGCGACCAGCGGGCTGGTGGCGATCTTGGTGATCTCGGGGTCACCCTTGGAGTGATCGACGACCACGAGCTTGACGAATCCGCTCCCGATGTCGAGCCCCGCTGTGACCTTGCTCCGGCCGAACAGTCCCATCATCAGGAATCCGCGTTGTCGGGGAAGGCCGTTGTGGTGGAATGCTTTAGACTACGTCCGCCACCCTGGCCTGTCAATGATGAACCGGCCCTGCCATCCCGGGCACTCATCCGCCCGGAAATCCTGTTGCGAGTGCCGCCGGCGCCGCCGCCGACACGTCGATCCACGAGCGGGCGGCCAGGGGCCGGATGCGCAGCGCGGCATCGAAGGCGCGGTCGACGCGGCATTTCGAGTACTGGACCATCGAGTTGCCGACGGTCGTGCTCTCATCGATGAGTTCCGCACCGTTGTGCACGATGGCAGTGCCGACGATCTGGCCGCCCGTCTGCCCCGTGCCCCCCATCCACAGCTTCCCGGTGACCACCACCACGCCGAAGAACTGCATGTTGCCGGCGAGGTCGAGGTCGCCATCCACGATCAGGATACCCTGGCCCACACCGCCCGTGATCTTCACATCGTCCTTCGCATAGATGATCGGGAAGCGGTTCCCGCAAACGCCTCCGTCGAGCGGGTCTCCCCAGTTGAGGCTGTCGGCAGTGTTGCATTCGCCCGCCGCCCCGGTGCTCGGGTCGGGACTCTGGCTGGCCGGAATCCCGTGCTCGAAGACGATGTCGGCCATCTCCGTCAGGTCGGCGAGCGTGAGCGTGCCGAAAGTGCTGAGGGTCTCCACGTCGAGCGACGGATCTTCCTGGATCGGTGGATCGCCGTTCAGGTTCGCGGTGGCCTCGATGAGGTCGGGTCGGTTCGTGGTGATCCCGGGCACACCGGCTCCAATGGGCGGGCATCCCGGCTCCGGCTGCTCGAAGCCGTCGATCTCCGTGGCGTTCCCGTGCATGGTCAGACCGCCGAAGATCGAGAGCGCGCTCTGGCGCGGCAGCTCGGCCCTGGCCGTGCGCACGATACTCGCGACCTCACGGCTGGCGTTGTCTCTACCCGCGCTCACGGTGCCCGTGGACGTCACCAGGAAGAGGCGCTCGCCCACGCTGCGCGCTTCGATGTCGTAATGCCCGAGAACCTGGCCGGTGCTCGTGGTCACGTCCGCGCCACCCCAGTCCTCGGGGGCGACCACACCGTTGAAATCGGCAGTGCGCCCGGACGCGAGGATCTGGTCGAGCCCGTACTCGGCCACGTAGAAGGCCTGCGCCCCCAGCTCGGTGCTCATGCTCACGCGGGCCTCCTGCGACGACGCGTAGAAGCCGCCCGTCACGATGGCGCCGATGATGATCATGGCGAGCAGCGCCACAGGCAGGGCGAAGCCGTCCCTGGATCCGGAAGCCGGCATCATGATTCGCATGGCCTCGGTCAGTTGCTCCGGAAGAAGAGGTTGGTGGTCAGCGACTGCGGGTCTACCGCCGGGTCGTTGCCCAGGATCTGGGTGCGGATCCGCATGCGCGTGATCTGGTCGGGCACACTGGTGGCGTTCCCGGCCGCGTCGTAGTAGTCGAAGCGCAGCCCGTCCGGGGGCGGAGCCAGGCCGCCGACCAGGAAGTCGACGCTGTCCGCGCCGGCGAAGCGCCGCCCGAGTCCCCAGCCGCGGGGCGCAGCGAACTGCCGGATCCCGTACATGACCCACTCGAAGGACCGGACGGGCGAGAAGAGCCGCACGTTGGCGAGCGCACCAGGTCCGACGTGTACCGTCTGGACCGGGAGACCGGGGAATCGCGTGGCGCACGCTGTGCTCGCGTCCGAGCTGGCGTCCACGACGTTGGACGCGATCCAGGCGTCGTCATCCGAGCGGAGGCTGTCTCCGTCGACGAAAATGAGGACGCTGTCCGGGTGGCTCCCGCCGACGAACGCGTCGCCCATGACGGCCAGCGTCACCTTGTTGTCTCCCGGCGAGGTGGCGCACACGAATCCGAGCTTGCGCTGCGCCCGGAACACCACCGAGTCCGGCGCCGCCGCGCGGATGTCCGCACCACCGATGTTCGCCTGCGTGGTGCTCACTTCGCGCAGTTCGGACTCCAGGATGCCGAGAGCGGTGCGCATGCTCTCCTGCCCACGGATGACGGCGCTGCCCGTGCGGTAGCTCATCTCCTGGACATTGAGGGCCTGGTACACGGATCCGAGCACGACGGCGAGGAGCACCGCCACGATCATCATCTCGATGAGGGTGAAGCCGTCTCGCCGCGCGTTCATGGCTGTGCAATCGCTATGGCCACGGTCTCCTCCACGTCGGGGAGGAAGCGGCCGGCCTGGTATCCCGGACCGGAGCTGACCAGCTGGACCCGGAGCAGGTTCCCGGCAGCGGACGTGACCGAACAGCTCACATCGAAGTCGTTCATGTGGAACGTGCTGTCGGCGCAAAGCCCGGAGATCCCGTTCCATTCGGTACCGCGGATGATCTCGGCGGCCTCCCGCACGGCGGTCATGCGCTCGGTGCGGACCTGCGAGAGGCGGATCTGGCTCATGATGTAGCCCGTGGACCCGCCCATGGCGAGAATCCCGACGGAAAGGATCAGGAGCGCCACGAGGAGCTCGATGATGGAGAATCCGGAACGGCAGCGCGGGTCGCTCATCGCTCCACCCTTCCCGCCGCATTGATCGTGACCCAGAGCGTATCGGATTGCGTCCGGAACCCGAGATCCACCGGCAGCCGACTGCCATCGCCGCAGCCAGGGATGGCGAAGCCGCGGGCCACGTAGCAGATCCGGAACGGCGCCGGCAGCCCGGACTCCATGAGCAGATCGGCGGGCGCCAGCCCGTGCTTGTAGTCCAGGACCTCCAGGGTGTCGTGCGCATCCGCGCTCATGACGAACACGGAGTCGCGATACGGCCGGATCATGAGCACCACCGCATCCCCGCGCTGCACGGCGGCGGCCCGTGCCCGGGCGGCGGCCATGGCGAACGCGTCGCGTGCGTTCACGGCCGTGCGCGCGCTCATGTACTGGTGGAAGCGCGGAAAGGCCATCCCCGCCAGGGTGCTCGCGATGAGGAGCACGAACAGGAGCTCCACGACGGAGAACCCCGTTCGGCCCCGGGGCCCGGGGCAACGCCGCTCCTGCTGGCTGAGCTGGGTGCAATGACACATCCAATGCTGCCTCCGTTGGTCGAGAGCCCGGCCTGGAGAGCAGCCCCATTGAGGCGGTACATCTCGCGACGGGTCCCCACGTTCGACCGCCGCAACATACGAAGTTCATGCCGGCACCCGATCCTGTGCGCTCGCAACGGTTTCCGCCGATCGCGCGCGCCGTGGAGGGGACCTTTCTGCCCACGCCGGGAACTTTTTTCACCCTCAGAAGACCGGCACCCACGAGCGGCCCGGCAGGCGGAAAGCCGCGTCCAGCAGAGGCGCTGACGCCGCCTCGGCCCGGGCGCACGGGTCGAACGAGATCCGTCCCCCGGAGAGCGTCACCGTCCGGGCGCGAACCGCGCCCCGGATCACGGCCCCGGCGGCCACTTCGAGCGCGCCATCGACCAGGACCAGGCCATGGAACCGCACGGCGCCGCCGAGCCGGAGGTCGCCGCGAACGGTCAGGATGCCCCGCCCCTCGCCGGTCCACACCTCGAGCGGGCCCCACCCTTCGACGAGCGGGAGAAGACCGTAGCAGGGGTGAGCAGGCGAGATGGCGCCCCAGTTTCCGGGCCCCGGGATGCAGCCGTCCGCCGCCGCCGACGGAGCCGGGGCGGCGGTTCCGGGACCGGCAGTGAAGTGCGGGAGCTGGTCGAGCAGGGGCGGAGACAGGGGATCGACCACCGGCAGCTGCGGAACCCGGTCCGTGTGAGCCGGCTCGCCCGCCACCTCGACGGCAGGGCCCCGGAACAGGAGTGGCCCCGCGACGCCGACTCCGGCCTCCACTCCGCACCCGGGCGCCACCTCGATGACGCCGTCGATCAGTGTGGCGCCTTCCGTGGTGGTGACCGCGGCGGGGAAAGCATCCATGATGGAATGAGCGTCGAGGGTCCGGACGAGCGCGGCGGCTCGCCCGGTCGCTGCACCCCTGCCGCCGCCGACGCGGGTGTCGGCGCGAACCAGGAAGAGCGCTCGGTCGAGCCGGCGGACGGTGACCAGGGCCCCGGCGCCCGGGCCGGGTCCCTGCCGCGCCCCCGGAACGGGCATTCCCTCGAAATCGCGGGTGGACCAGCGCGCGACGGTGGCGCGCACGGCATCTTCAGCGCGACGCTGCGCCATGGCGGCGCTCGCGGTCCGGGCCGCGATCGTGCGCTCCCTGGCGCCCACGGCCAGCATGGACGCCCCGAGCCCCGCCAGCGCCACGAACACGAGGAGCGAGATCACGAGGGCGAAGCCGCCGCGGATCACGGGGTCTCCGGATTCAGGCGCGCGATTCGGAGCCGCGCCCGCGGGTGATCCAGCCGTGGAAGCGACTCCTGCACCATGGAAGCAGCGAGGCGGAAGCTCCGGGGGCCGGCCTGTTCGAGCGTGGCCCCGGCCAGGAGCGATTCCGTGAGCGGCTGCCGCCCGCCCGCGCCGCGGCGGTACCGCAGCGCGCCACCGGTGACATCATAGACCCCGGTTTCGAACACCAGGGCGAACCCGGCGGGCGTTTGCAGCGCACGACCGACGCGAATGCGCGTGCCCGGCTCGCCGCACGTCGGGTCCGGCGGACCGACCGCCACGACGTCGACCGCCTCCTCCGTTCCGTCCCCGCGCACCAGGAGCAGCGAGTCCTTGGCCGGCTCCGCCAGGCGGACACCGGCGTACGCCACGACGAGCGTGTCCCCGCCGGCGGCGCACGCCGGCCCCCCGCCCCGGAACGCGCGAACGCGAATGGAGTCCGGAGCGAACGCGCGGACGTCCGCCGGAGCCGCGCTCCGCAGCTCGGAAGAGAGCACCAGGCCCATGATGCGGCTGACCTCGTGGGCCCGTGTGCCGTCCGACTGCAGCGCCGCCAGGCGGGACTGCGCCCCGGCGAAGCGCGCGAGTGCGGCCAGCACGAAGGCGAACAGCCAGAAGACGAGGACCAGCTCCGCCATGGAAGCGGCCCCCGCACGCACCCTCACGGCGCCACCAGCATCGGGCGTGGGGCGGTCCACAGGCCTTCGAGCTCCGCCGACACCGCGGGCGCCTCGCGCCTCGCCTCGATGCGAACCACGGCTCCCGCCCCCGCGGGCTCGACCGTCCAGGCCACGAGCACACCCGCCTGTTCGAAGGCACCGGATTCCGGCGGGCCGGGCGTGCCCAGGAGAGAGTCCAGCGTGGCTCCGGCCAGCGCGAGCGCCTCCTCCCGCGCCCCCGCGAGCAGCGTCCAGCGTGCGCCCAGCACGGCAGTCGCCGCGAGCCCGGCGAAGGAAGCGCCGATGAACGTGACCGCCACGATCAGCTCGACCAGGGAATGCCCCGCGCGGGTCACCATCGTCGAACTCTGCCGTAGGCGCTGATCACCGCCCCGCCGCGGGCGCCGCCCCGTCGGAGCGTGACCCGCCGCGACGCCATGCGGCCGATCCCCAGGCCGTCATATCGGATCCGCACGGGATCCGGAGACCCCACATCGAGGGTGACGCCGTGGCGTGCGTGAAAGTCCAGGGCGGGCCCGGTGGCCCCGTCCTCGAACACCATCCAGCCGGTGCCAGCGGCGGGGTCGAGCACGACGGAGGCGCCCCCGTGCGCCACGGCTTCGATCCGGGCAATGGCGAGGGCGCCGATCAGGTCGTCACGGGCGGCATGCACGGCGGCGGCGTCGCGCCAGCGCCCCAGGCGCGGGGCCGCCATGGCGAGGAGCGCGCCCGTGAGGGTGAGGACGAGGATCAGCTCGATGGACGTGTAGCCGCAGCGTGGTCGCATGCGGCAACGGTGTCAGCGGCGTCGGGGCGAAGCCATGGCGCGTGGGGACGAAGTCGCGCCGGCGTCGTCGCCAGCGGGAAGGTGGCTACTCCAGCCCGTAGTCGCGGATCTTGTAGAGGAGGGCGCGGGAGCTGAGCTCCAGCAGATCCGCGGCGCGGGTCCGGTTGCCGCCCGTACGCTCGAGGGCCTTCTGGATCAGCCGACGCTCGAGCACCGCGCCGTGCTTCTTCACCGAGAGCTCGTCATCGCCGAGCTCCACGTCATCCAGCGGGCGGACGGGCGACTGCACGTGGTGCGGCAGATCCTTCACTTCGATGCGCGGACCCTCGGCCAGCACCAGGGCGCGCTCGATGATGTTCTCGAGCTCGCGGACGTTCCCGGTGAACGCGTAGTCCAGCAGCAGCTTCATGGCCTCGGGCGACACGCCCTCGAGCTCCAGCCCGAGCGCCCGGTTGTACTTGTCCACGAAATGCCGGGCCATGAGCGGGATCTCCTCCGGCCGCTGGCGGAGCGGCGGGAGGTGGATCGGCACCACGGCGATCCGGAAATAGAGGTCCTTCCGGAAGTTGCCCTGCTTGATCTCGTCCTCGAGGTTGCGATTGGTGGCGGAGACGATGCGCGCGTCCACCTTGCGGTTGCGGTTCTCCCCCAGCCGGCGCACTTCGCCCTCCTGCAGCGTCCGCAGCAGCTTGACCTGGAGCGAGCCGGGCATCTCGCCGATCTCGTCCAGGAAGAGCGTGCCGCCGGTGGCCGCCTCGAAGAGGCCCATCCGGTCACGATCCGCGCCGGTGAACGCGCCACGTACGTACCCGAAGAGCTCGGACTCCAGCAGGTTCTCCGGGATGGCGCCGCAGTTCACGGCCACGAACGCGCCCCCGGACCGCTCGCTCTCGTCGTGGATGAGCCGCGCGATGAGCTCCTTCCCGGTCCCGCTCTCGCCGGTCACGAGCACCGTGGACGGGTACCGCGCCACCTTGGACGCGGTCTCGACGGCCTTCTTCATGGCCGGCGACCGCGCGATGATCCCGGTGAAGCGGCGGTCGACGGTGACCTCCTCGCGGAGGCGACGCACTTCCTGTCGGAGCGCCTCCCTCTCCTCCGCCTTCTTCAGCGTCAGGACCAGCTCGTCCGCGCTGAACGGCTTGGCGATGTAGTCGTACGCCCCCTTCTTCATGGCTTCCACGGCCAGCTCCGTGCTGCCATAGGCGGTCATGACGATGACCAGCGCTTCCCCGCCCTCCGCCCGGTACCGCTCGAGGAACTCGAGGCCCGGCATGCCCGGCATGCGCACGTCGGTGAGGACCGTGTCCGGGTCGAGGGAGAGCGCCTTCTCCAGGCCTTCCTTTCCGTCCGAGGCGGTGTGGACCTGGTATCCCTCCTCGGACAGGATCATGGACACCGTCTGGCGCAGACTCGGCTCGTCGTCGATGATCAGCACCTTCATGGCGCCAAGGCCTCCGCTGGCTGGTCGGATGCGGGGAGCTGGATCGTGAACTCCGCGCCTTCCTCAGTATTGCATGCCCGGATGGTCCCGTCCATCCCGTCGATCAGCCGCGCGCTCACGGCCAGCCCCAGGCCCGTGCCCTTGCCGGGCTCCTTCGTGGTCATGAACGGCTCGAACAGCCGGGGCAGGACGCTCTCCGGGATCCCGGTGCCGCTGTCCGCCACCGTCAGCTCCACGATCAGCTGGTCGGGCTCGAACGGGTGGAGTCGGGGCACCGGCTCCGGCCGATTGTAACGGCGGCGGTGCGAGTAGTCGATCCCCGGCGGGTCGTCGCGTCGCCGAGCCGGCGTGTAGATCGGCGCCTCGTACCGGCGGGCGACGGAAGCGATCCGCACGCGCCGGGTCTCCCGGTCCTCCATGGCGTCCGCGGCGTTCAGCAGCAGGTTCACCAGCACCTGCTCGAGCTGGTACGGGTCGGCGGAGACGGCCGGCAGGTCACCGGAGAGGGAGGTGATGATCTCGACACCATTCAGGCGGGGCTGCGACCGGGCCAGCTCCAGCGTCTTCGCCACCACCGCGTCCACGTCGATGGGCCGGACCTTGGGCTCCCGGGCGCGCGAGTAGTCGACCAGGCCGCGAACGATCCGATCAATGCGCACCACCTGCTCCAGCGACGCTTCCACCAGCTCCAGCTCCAGCCCCTCCACTCGTCGCTTCAGCAGGTCCATGTTCCCCATGATGGCGGCCAGCGGATTGCCGATCTCGTGGGCCACGCCCGCCGCCATCTGCCCCAGCGACGCCATCTTCTCCGCCCGGATCAGCTCGTCCCTCGCCGCCGTCAGATCCAGGTTCGTCCGCTGCAGCGACTGGACGTTGCGCGAAAGCTCCATCTGGTGGTTGATCAGCCGCTCCGCCATCCGGTTCAGCGCGTCCGAAAGACGGTCGATCTCCTCCGAGTCGCTGCGCGGCAGCCGACGCGCGTAGTCGCCCTCCGCGATCGCCTCCGCCTCCTCCACCATCCGGTCCAGCGGGTACAGCACGCGCGTGCGCACGAGCCACCGCCCGAACACGAAGAAGACCGCCAGGTCGGCCACCACCAGCAGAGAGAGATAGAGGAGCCCTTCCAGCGGTGAGGCGAACGTCGGAAGCAGGAGCGCGGCACCGATCACCGCCACCGCCAGTGCGCCCGCGAACACAATGGCAAACGCCGCGAGAAGCTCGCGGCGCAGGCTGTTGCGAGACGTGCCGGCCTCCTTCACTGGCAGGTGATCCGCCCTTCCACCGTGGCCGGTCCGGCGCTCCCCTCGGGCACCGTGCCGCGGAAGACGCCGCACGTGATGCCGGGGAGCGCCCGGTGCACGGCGGTGGCGGCATACGCCCTTGGCTCCAGGTGCGTGAGCTGCACCGTCACCCCCGACGTCGTGCGGAAATCATCCAGATCGGCCAGGTCGCCGTAGTGCATTGTGCGCTGATTGACGCTCTCCTCCTCGATCGAGAGCGTCCGGAGGTCGGTCTTCATGGTGGCGAGATAGGCCCGGTCCGAGACCGGCCGCACCTTCGCGATGGCGATCGTCGCCAGGATACCGAGGATCACCACCACGATCAGCAACTCGATCAGCGTGAAGCCCGGGCGCCTGATAATCGCCACTTTCCCGCTCCTTGGCATCGGGATGTCGCACGCGTCGAATGAGAAAGTACTCGCGCCATTCCACCTCGCAAGCGATCAGCATGTCACAGGCGCCAAAACAGAGGGGGTGGGGGGACGTCCCCCACCCCCTCCGTTCCGGCTGCTTGACAGTGCGTCAGTCGTCGCAGACGGGCGCGCCCATCTGAGTCGGATAGGCGACGGCCGTACCGCCGGGTGTCTCTAGGCCCGGATCAGCGGTGAACTCGCCATACCCAATGGCGCAACCCTTACCGTCCAATGCCATGTGTTCAGCCGTCGCGGTCCACGCCTGGTAGGGCGCAGCGCCTTTCAGAGTGATCGTCAGTGTCACGCCATTGCTATGGCTGAATTCGATGGCCGTGGTGTCGTTGGTGTACGAGTAGGACCCGCTCGTCTGATAGTACATCTCCTCGGCGCTGCGGAGGCTGTTCAGGTCGGACTTGAGCGTCGTGAAATACGCCGCCTCACGCGTCTTGCCGAACTTCGGCAGCGCGATCGCCGCCAGGATGCCGATGATCACGACCACGATCAGCAGCTCGATCAGGGTGAAGCCCTTACGGTTCCGAAGCATCGTTGCTCCTTGTTGTGTGACAGGCCGGGGAATGGCCACTCGGTTACGAAGTGCCGCGGTAGTGGAGTGCAACGCCTGTGCCCCATCGAGCATGGCCGGCGCGAGGCAGTACCAAGTTGTTACCCAGCACCAGATTACGTGAGGCGGACGGAGGCAGGAACGGCTCGTCGTCGGCGTTTTTCGGCCTTGCATACTGCGAATCGCTTGCACATCACCACGACCGAATGGCGTCGCCGCTCAGGCGTCACGGGCCACGCTGCCCACGGGATCGGCGGCGGCGCGGGATGCGGCGGGGCGGCGGCGGTGGGCGAACACGTTGAAGCGAACGATGTGCCAGAGCGCGGCCACGCCATCCTTCCAGCCGATCTTCTTCCCCTCTGCGTAGGTGCGGCCGTGATAGCTGATGGGGACCTCGTAGATGCGGGCGCCGGACTGGGCGAGGCGTGCGACGAGCTCCGGTTCGATGCCGAAGCGCTCGGCGCGGAGCGGGAGCCGCTTGGCCAGGTCCGTGCGCATCATCTTGTAGCAGGTCTCCATGTCCGTGAGGTTCAGGTCGGTGAGCATGTTGGACAGGAGCGTGAGCAGGCCGTTGCCGATGCTGTGCCAGAAGTAGAGCACGCGGTGGGGGCCGCCGAGGAAGCGGCTGCCGAGCACCGCATCCGCCCGGTCGCGGGCGATGGGGTCGAGGAGCGCAATGAGCTCGCCGGGGTCGTATTCGAGGTCGGCATCCTGGACCACCACGGCGTCGCCGGACGCGGCCTGGATCCCCGCCCGTACGGCGGCGCCCTTGCCGCGGTTCGGGTGGTGCCGGATCAGCACGTCCACGAGGCCGCCCGCCTCCAGCGCCCGGAGCACCTCGCCCGTGCCATCGGTGGAGCCATCGTCGATGGTGATGATCTCCAGGTCGAGGGGGACCTCGCGCACCCGGCGCACCACCTGCTCGACGGTGCCCGCCTCGTTGTAGACGGGGATGATGACGGAGAGGCGGAACGGGGAGGTCGGGTCCGTCATTCTGTGACTCCGTAGCGGTTGAGCTTCCGGTAGAGTGTGGACGGGTCGATGCCGAGGACTTCGGCGGCGCGGGCCTTGTTGCCGCCTTCGGACTGCAGGACCCAGAGGACGTAGGCCCGCTCCACGGCCTCGAGTGTCGGGTTCGTCGGCTCGCGCTCGGAGACCAGGCTCTCGGCCGGGGGCTCCACCACGCGTTTCGGGAGGTGGTCCCGGCCGATCTCGCCGCCACGGGCGAGCACCGCCGCGCGCTCGAGCGCGTTCTCCAGCTCGCGGACGTTGCCCGGCCAGTCGTAGCGCCGCAGGCGGTCTCTCGCATCCTCGGAGACCGAGAGCGCCGCGGCGTCGCCGTTGGACGCCGTGCGCTCGAGGAAGTACTCGGCCAGCAGCACCACGTCATCCGGCCGCTCGCGCAGCGGCGGCATGTGCAGCGAGATGACGTTCAGCCGGTAGTACAGGTCCGTCCGGAACGTGCCCCTCCGGATCTCGTGCTCGAGGTCCCGGTTCGTGGCGGCGACGACGCGCACGTCGATGTCCACCGGCCGCGTCGAGCCCACGGGCACCACCTCCCGCTCCTGCAAGGCGCGCAGCAGCTTCACCTGGAGCGCGGCCGACATCTCGCCCACCTCATCGAGGAAGAATGTCCCGCCCCGGGCCGAGACGAGGAGCCCCTCGTTGTCCCGGACCGCGCCCGTGAAGGAGCCCTTCACGTGGCCGAACAGCTCCGACTCCAGCAGGTTCTCCGGCAGCGCTCCGCAGTTCACCGACACGAACGGGCCATCGGCGCGCTGCGACAGGGCGTGAAGGTAGCGCGCCAGCACTTCCTTTCCGGTGCCGCTCTCGCCGGTGATGAGGACCGTGGAATCGGTGGGCGCCACGGTCTCGGCGAGATCGAGGACGTCGAGGAAAGCGCGGTCGCGGCCCACCGGCCGGCCCTCCCGGAAGCTCTCGCGACGCTGGATCTCGCGCCGGAGCGCCACGTTCTCCCGCTTCAGCGCGCGCGTCTCCGTGGCGCGGCGGCAGAGCGCCACCAGGTCCGCGTTCGGGAACGGCTTCTGGAGGTAGTAGAACGCCCCCTGGTTCACGGCGTCGATGGCGGATTGCAGTGACGCCTGGGCGGTCATGAGAATGACCGGCAGCTCCGGATCCCGCTCCCGCAGGTCGGAAAGGAGCTGAAGCCCGCTCGTGCCGGGCATCCGGATGTCGGTGAGCACCAGGTCCGGAGCGAAGGACGGGCACCGCTCCAGCGCCTCCGCGGCGCTGGTGGTCACCGCCACGTCGAAACCTTCACCGCGCAGGAGGATCTCCAGCGTGTTCAGGATCGACCGCTCGTCGTCCACCACCAGGATCTTCGGCTTCATCGTTCCCGCTGCCCCGCGCGCCTGGGGAGGAAGACCGTGAACGTGGTCCCCTGGCCCGGCTCACTGTCGATCAGGATCATGCCCTCGTGCGCTTCCACGGCCCGGTGCACCAGCGCCAGCCCGAGTCCGCTCCCACCCTCGCGCGTGGTGAAGAACGGGTCGAACACCCGCGACACGGCCGCCGCGGGGATTCCGGCGCCCGTGTCGCTCACCGCCAGCCTCACCCCGTCATCGAACCCGGCGCCCGGCGGCAGGTCCCGCTCGCCCGCGGGCCCGACCGAAACACGCACCTCCGCCCCCGGCGGCGAATGCTGGATCGCGTTCAGCACGAGGTTGAACACCACGCGGTGCAGCAGGTCCGCATCCCCCGCCAGCCCGGCGTCGCCGCCCGCCTCGATGACCACGGGGGCGCCGTTCCGGGCGTCCGGATGCTGCCGCGCCACGTCCACCACCGATCTCGCCACCGCCGCCAGGTCCACTTCCGTGCGCTCGCGCAGCTCCACGCGGCTGAACTCGATGAACCCGGACAGGAGGCGACTCAGGCGATCCGATTCCATCGTCACCAGCTCGCCCAGGACCTTCCGGTCCTCACCCCGGAGCGCGCGGCCGTTGCGCGTAAGCTGCTCCACCGCGCTCCGGATCGATGCCAGCGGGTTCTTGATCTCGTGCGCCAGCGACGCCGCCAGCTCCGCCACCGCCTCCAGCCGCTCCGCCCTGCGGCTCGCCGCCTCCGCACGCTTCGTGTCCGTGATGTCCTGCACCGCCAGCGTCACCCAGGGCTGCTCGTCACGCCCCAGCGCCGCCGTGCGGACACCCAGCACCCGGACCTCCGGCGTCGCCCGCGTGTGCGTCTCGAACCAGTGCACCGGCCCCCGCGTCAACAGCGTCTCGCGGACCACACGGGACAGTCCGGGCGCCGCACGATCCATGGCGTCCAGCGCATCACGACCGAGCCACTCCCCCGCCCGAAGACCGAGAAGGAGCTCCGCGGCCGGGTTGATGTAGACCAGCGCGCCGGCCGAGTCGACCGTCGCCACCCCCGTGTCCAGCGCACCCAGGATGTCGTCCGTATCCAGCTGCAGCTGCCGCAGCTCCGACTCCACCGTCCCCAGCCGCGTTCCCGCCCGCCGCAGACGGTCGCCCAGCCACACCGTCACCAGCGCGAGCAGCGCGAACAGCACCAGCCGCGTCAGCACCCCCGGGTCCAGCGGCTCCATGAGCACCGCCCCGCCGGAAACCACCGACAGCACGCCCCCCCACACCGCATCCACGAAGTACAGCAGCATCGCCAGCGCAGCCACCAGGAACCCGCCGCGCACCGGCAGAAGCACCGACGCCTCCGCGATCACCAGCACGAACAGCGGCGCGAAATCACTTTCACCGCGCCCCGTCAGGTGCACCACCAGCGTGGCCACCACCACATCGAAAAGCGCCTGCGCATACAGGAAGTTCGTCGATGGGACCCGGCCAGCCACGTGCGTCTCCCAGTAGCTGACCATCGTGAATCCCAGCGCCGTCACCAGCAGCAGCGTGGCCACCATCGTGGTCTCGGGCGCCACCAGCGGACGCCGCCAGACCAGCAGCGCTGCCGCGAAAATGCCGCCCGCCAGCGTCAGCCGCGCCAGGTAGATCCAGCGCAGAAAGGCGGTGGAGAACATGGCGACAAGGCTAGTGGCCGCTGTTGCAGATTGCAAGCATGCTGGATTGCAAATTCCAAGCGGCCTCGGGGGAGGGAACGGAAGCGGGGGGGCGGCGGTACTGATTCGGTTGACGGTGGAGGTGAAGGGGGCGGCGGTTGGTACACGCTTTGCGCGCAGGCGCGTTCTTAGAAGCAGGGGGGCGGTCAGCGGCAGGGGGCGGTGAGAAGAGGGGGTCGGTCGGGCGAAGCCAGGGCCGGCGTCAGGACCGGAGAGCGGGCGTGGGCGGGGCGAGAGCACGGAGCACGCGGTCCCGAGCGGGGGCGCAGCGAGAGGAGACGGGATGGCTGAAGCGAGGGTGAACGAGCGGAGAGCGCGGGCGGGCGTGGTACTGCTGTCTGCGCTGCTGGTGCTCGGGGTGGTGCCCGCGACGGCGAGCGCGCAGTACTTCGGGCGCAACAAGGTGCAGTACGAGGAGTTCGACTGGCGGGAGATGCACACGGACCACTTCGACTTCTACTTCTATCCGCAGGAGCGGGTAGCGGTGGAGGATGCGGGGCGGATGGGGGAGCGGTGGTACGCGCGGCTGTCGCGGGTGTTCAACCACCAGTTCAGCGGGGAGAAGCCGATCGTCCTGTACGCGAACCACCCGGACTTCCAGCAGACGAACACGACGGAGAGCCAGGTCGGTGAGGGCACGGGGGGGTTCACGGAATCGGTGAAGAACCGGGTGGTGCTTCCGCTGACGGGGGTGTACGCGGACAACGACCACGTGATCGGGCATGAGCTGGTGCACGCGTTCCAGTACGACATCGCGCAGAAGATGGGTGCGATGGGGCAGCAGGGGATGGGGAGTCTGCCGCTGTGGCTGATCGAGGGGATGGCGGAGTACCTGTCGAAGGGGCGGGACGACCCGTTGACGGCGATGTGGATGCGGGACGCGGCGCTGCGTGGAGACCTGCCGTCGTTCGAGCAGCTGACATCGGACCGGCGCTTCTTCCCGTATCGGTACGGTCAGGCACTGTGGGCGTACATCGGGGGTCGCTGGGGTGATCGCGCGGTGACGGACCTGTTCAAGGCGTCGCTGCAGGACGGGTGGGGTGGGGCGGTGCGGCGGGTGCTCCGGACCACGTCGGACCAGCTGAGCCAGGACTGGCTGTCGGCACTGCGCGCGCACTACCTGCCGCTGATGGAAGGGAAGGAGCGGCCGGGTGAAGTCGCGAAGAAGATCCTGGCCAAGGACATCAATGCCGGGGACATGAACGTGGGCCCGGCGTTGAGCCCTGATGGTCAGTACGTGGCCTTCTACAGTGAGCGGGCGCTGTTCGAGATCTCTCTCTTCCTGGCGGATGCCCACACGGGGAAGGTCGTGAAGAAGGTGGCGGACAGTGAGACGAGCCTGCACTTCGACGCGCTGAGCTTCCTGGAGTCGGCGGGTGCGTGGTCGCCGGACGGCACCGAGATGGCGTTCACGGCGTTCGCGGAGGGGAACGAGGAGCTGGCGGTGATCCGGCTTTCGGACCGGGAGGTGGTGAAGCACATCACGATCGAGGGCGTGGGCGCGCTGAACTCGCCCGCGTGGTCGCCGGACGGGCGAACAATGGCGGTTTCGGGGAACCGGGGCGGCATCAGCAACCTGTACCTGGTGGACGTGGCGACGGGCCATACGGAGCAGCTGACGGACGATCGGTACGCGGAGCTTCAGCCGTCGTGGTCACCGGACGGGCGGACGCTGGCGTTCGTGACGGACCGAGGGGGTACGAACCTTCAGACGCTCGAATACGGGAACATGCGGATCGGCCTACTGGACGTGGGCACCGGTCAGGTGCGCATGCTGGACCTGTTCGAGGGCGGCAAGCACATCGACCCGCACTTCGGCCCGAACGGTGACTGGCTGTACTTCATCAGCGACGCGGACGGGTTCCAGGACGTGTACCGGGTGCGGCTGGCCACGGGCGACATCGAGCGGATCACGCGCATCGCCACGGGGGTGAGCGGGATCACGGACCTCTCGCCCGCGCTGACGATCGCGCAGCAGACGGGCGACATCATGTTCTCCGTCTTCAACGAGGGGAACTACACGGTCTACCGGATGGACGCCGCGCAGGTGGCAGCGCGCGCGGAGGCGGTCCACACGCGTTTCGCGGGCGTGCAGCCGGCGGCGATCCTGCCGCCCGTGGAGGCCGCGGAGCGCGGGATCGTGGCGTCGTACATGTCCGAGCCGCTCCGCGGGCTGCCCCGGGACACGGTGTTCCCGATCAGCAATTACGGGGCGCGGCTGGGGCTGGACTACGTGGGCGTGCCCACGCTGGGCGCATCGTTCGGCGGACCGTTCGGCACGATGGTGCAGGGAGCGGTGGCCACGTACTGGAGCGACATGCTGGGCAACCGGCAGCTCATGGCCGCGGTGCAGGCGAACGGCACGTTCAAGGACGTGGGCGGGCAGGCCCAGTACGTGAACCGCGCCGGCCACCTGAACTGGGGTGTGCTCGCGGGGCACATCCCGTATCGGCTGGGCTACTACGGGTTCACTCCCGGGTCCAGCTTCAAGGGACAGCCGGCTCTCGAGCAGGACCTCCAGCTGTTCCGTATCTACCAGGACCAGGCCATGGCGCTGTTCGAGTTCCCGCGCTCGCAGACGCGCCGGTTCGAGGTCAACGCGGGCTACGCCCGCTACGCGTTCGGGCTGGAGACGCTGCGGGTGTACTACGACCCGGTAACGGGTCGGCAGCTGGGGAGCGAGACGACCACGGACGAGGTCCCCGCGCCGTTCGATCACCCGCTCAACATGGGGACGGCCACGTTCGCCTACGTGGGCGACTGGTCGAACTTCGGCTTCACCTCCCCCGTCCGGGGCGGCCGGTTCCGGTTCGAAGTCTCGCCCATGGTGGGCGACCTGAACGTCGTGAACGCGCTGGCCGACTACCGGCGCTACTTCTGGCGCTATCCGTTCACGTTCGCCGTTCGCGGAATGCACTACGGCCGCTACGGGCCGGACGCCGAGAGCGGGAACCCGCTCTTCACGCAGCAGCTGTTCCTGGGATACGAGACGCTGGTGCGGGGCTACAACTACAACTCGTTCAACCGGAGCGAATGCGTGACGGCCAACGGCTCGGAGGATCCCAACTGCGGGATCTTCGGAAAGCTGTTCGGGTCGAAGGTGGCCGTGGCCAGCGCGGAGCTGAGGGTGCCGGTCTTCGGCGTCCCGGGCTTCGGGCTGATCAACTTCCCGTTCGTCCCGACCGAGCTGGCGGGGTTCGTGGACGCGGGCGTGGCCTGGAACAGCGGGTCGTGCGGCCCGGGCGGCAGCGGCACGGACAGCCAGGGCCTGAGCTGTACCCCGGTCTGGAAGTGGGACGCGCCCGGTCAGCGGACCCCCGTGGTCAGCGCGGGGATCACGAGCCGCTTCAACGTGCTGGGCTTCGCAGTCCTGGAAGTCTACTACGCGTACCCGTTCCAGCGACCGAAGGAAGGCTGGCACTTCGGGTTCCAGCTGGCGCCCGGGTGGTAGGCGGGCGGCGAGCCTGCTGACAGCGGGCGGCGAGCCTGCTGACAGCGGGCGGCGAGCCTGCTGAACGCGGGCGGATCGAGTGGCCGGGCGGGGAGACCTGCCCGGCCGTTCTCGTTGGCGCTGGCAGCTCCATTGTCGGGCAGCTTCGTTCTGAGCATGGGCCTCCTCCGGCACTCGGGTAGTCTCGATCCCCCAATGGTCGACCATCCTGGCGGGATGGTGCCGGGGACGCCGGGGATAGCCAAACGGGGCACTTTCCCCCAGACTTTGGCCACCAATACGGACGTGAACGGCTGAAGAGCCGCGAAAGGGATAGCAGGCGCATGTACGAAGACGAGAACCGTACCCTGGATCCGATCCTCCGGCCGCGCAGCATCGCGGTGATCGGGGCGAGCCGGCGGCCCGGCACCATCGGCTACCAGATCGTGGACAACCTGCTCCGGCACGGCTACGAGGGGGTGGTCTACCCCGTGAATCCGAACGCGGAGTCCGTCCACTCGATCCCCTCCTATCCGTCGGTCGCCGCGATCCCGAGGGACGTGGACCTGGCGATGGTGGTGGTCCCGAAGCAGTTCGTCCTCGACGTGGTGGACGAGTGCGGGGCGAAAGGCATCAAGGGGCTGATCGTGATCAGCGCCGGGTTCCGCGAAGTGGGCGGAACCGGGGCGCAGCTGGAGACCGCGCTGCTGGAGCGGGTCCGCCGCTACGGCATGCGGCTGGTGGGGCCGAACTGCATGGGCGTGCTGAGCACGGCGCCGGAGCTGAAGATGAATGCCACGTTCGCCCCCACGATGCCGCCGGCGGGCCCGGTGAGCCTCATGAGCCAGTCGGGAGCGATGGGGGTGACGATCCTGGATTACGCGTCGGAGTACGGGATCGGGATCAACGATTTCGTGAGCGTCGGCAACAAGCCGGACGTGAGCGGGAACGACCTGATCCAGTACTGGGCGGACGACGAGCGCACGAGCGTGATCCTCATGTACCTGGAGAACTTCGGCAATCCGCAGAAGTTCACCCACCTGGCGCGGCGGATCACGAAGAAGAAGCCGATCATCGTGGTGAAGGCGGGGCGCACGGGCGTGGGTGCGCGGGCGGCGAGCTCGCACACGGGCGCGCTTGCGGGCGCGGACGTGGCTGTGGACGCGCTGCTGTCACAGTGCGGGGTGATGCGGGTGGACACGGTGGAGGAGCTGTTCGACCTGGCGATGGCGTTCGACGAGCTGCCGGTGCCCGCCGGGAACCGCGTCGCCATCGTGACGAACGCGGGCGGCCCGGGGATCATCATCGCGGACGCGTGCGAGTCGCGCGGTCTGGAAGTGGTGCAGCTCTCGGACGAGACGCAGGCGTCGCTGCGCGAGGTGCTGGCGGAAGAGGCGAGCGTGCGGAACCCGGTGGACATGATCGCATCGGCCACGCCCGAGTCGTACCGCCTGGTGCTGGACCGGGTGCTTCGGGACGAGAACGTGGACGCGGCCATCGCGGCGTTCGTTCCGCCGCTCGGCGTGCGGCAGGAAGAGGTGGCGCACGCGATCGTGGAAGCGAAGCAGGGGCACCAGAAGCCCGTGCTGGCCGTGCTCATGGGGCGGGAAGGGCTGCCGCAGGGGCGGGCGGAGCTGCACGAGGCGGGGATGCCCGGCTACATCTTCCCCGAGTCGGCGGCGAAAGCGCTGGCGGCCATGTACCGGTACCGGAAGTGGCTGGAGCGGCCGGAGGGGACGATCCGTGTGGTGGACGCGGACCGGGAGGCCGTCCGTTCGATCATCGGACGTGCGGTGGAGAGCGGTACCGATCACCTGGCCGGCCCTGACGCCCTGGCCGTCTTCCGGGCGTACGGGATCCCGGTGCTGGAGTCGCGGATCGTCCGCGACGCGGATGCGGCCGCGGCGGCAGCGGAGGAGGTCGGGTTCCCCGTCGTCATGAAGGTGGAGTCCCCGGACGTGGTGCATAAGAGCGACGTGGGTGGCGTTGCCGTGGACCTGCGCTCCGGCGACGCGGTGCGGCAGGCGTACGAGGTCATGATGACCCGGGTCGGCGAAGCGCTCCCCGACGCTCGGCTCGAGGGCGTGCTGATCCAGCCGTTCGTTTCGGGGGGGAGGGAGACCATCGTGGGCGGCACCACCGACCCGATGTTCGGCCCGCTCCTCATGTTCGGGCTGGGTGGCGTGTACGTCGAAGCGCTCAAGGACGTGGTGTTCCGTGTCCACCCGCTGACGGACGTGGACGCCCGGGAGATGGTGGGCTCGATCCGCGCCGTGAAAGTACTCGAGGGGATGCGCGGTGAGCCGCCCTCGGACCGGGAAGCCATCGCGGACGTGATCCAGCGGGTGTCGCAGCTGATGGGGGAGAACCCGGAAGTCCGGGAGCTGGACATCAACCCCTTCCTCGTCCGTGAGAAGGGCGGAGTGGCGCTCGATGCCCGGATCCGCGTGAGCTGCGACTGACGGAGCTGCCCCGGGCGACGGGCGTCTCCACCGCCGCCCGTCGCGTGTCCGGGGGCGGGATCGGTGCTAGAGCAGCCGCGAGGTGAGGGCCCAGAGCTGCTCCTTCGCCCTCTCGCGCACGCTGCGCTGCCGGAACTGCTCGAGGGACAGCTCGCTGGCGTGCCCGATGTCGGTGCGGAACCGCTCCTCCAGGCGGCCGGCGATCTCCGGAGCGCTGATCATGAGGACCACCTCGTCGTTCAGCGACATGGAGCGATTGTCGAAATTGGCCGAGCCGATGGCGCACCAGACGCTGTCGGCGCTGAGGGTCTTGGCGTGCACCATGGTGGGGCTGTACTCGTAGATCCGGATACCGCCCTCCAACAGCTCCTCGTAGTGCTTCCGCGCGGCGTACCAGGTGGACTTCTTGTCGGTGTTCGCACCGGGTGTGAGGATGCGCACGTCCACGCTGGCGGCGGCCGCTTCCAGGAGGAGGCGGCGGAAGTCGTCATCGGGGACGAAGTAGGCGCTGGTGACCCACAGCCGCTCCCTGGCGCCGGCGATGGTGACGGCGTAGAAGCGCTCGATGCCGGTGCTCCCGACGGATGGGGAGCCGTAGATGAGACCGGCGGTGTGCGGGCCGTGGCGCTCCAGCGGCTCGGGCGGGAAGAGGTCGTCGCCCACCAGCAGCTCGCCCGTGGCCTCGGCCCAGTCCCCGGCGAATGCGGCCTGCAGCTGGTGCACGGCCGGGCCCTCGATCCGGACGCTGGTGTCCCGCCACTGGTGCGGGTGGAGGCCGTCGCCCCGCCAGTCGTCGTGGATGGCGAACCCCCCGGTGTAGCCCACGCTCCCATCGATCACCACCGTCCGCATGTGGGTGCGCTTCTGCCACTTGTACATGGTGCTCCACCGGAAGGGGCGGAAGGCGTGCACCTCCGCGCCCGCCTTGCGGAGCCGCTCCCAGTATTCGTCCTCCACGCCCCAGGAGCCGAAGGCGTCATAGAGCAGCAGCACGCGCACGCCCTCACGCAGGCGACCGATGAGGATTTCAGCGAGCCGGTCCGCCAGCTCGCCGGGCTTGAACCAGAACACGTGCCAGGTGATGACGGAGCGGGCGTGCTCGAGGTCGGACCACAGGCTCGGGTACACCTCCTGGCCGTTGAACAGCACGTCCAGCCGGTTCCCCTCCGTGAGCGCCGCGTTCACGTGGCGCTCCATCTGCGCGGTGAACAGCCCCGACGAGACGTTGGGCACGCTCTCCTCCCCGCCCACCACCCGCACCCCCTCGACCGGATTTCCGCGCATGACGTAGAAGAAGCCGGCGAGCGCGAAAAAGCCCAGCAGCAACGCCATGAGGACGACGAGGCCGAGGAGGGCGACGGTCGTGATGCTCATGACCGTCGTGGGGCGCAAGGAACGGACCGGCACCCGCACGTGTACCGGCGCGCCGCTTGCCCTATCTTGCTGCCATGCACTACCACCTGATCGGGATCGCGGGAACGGCCATGGGCTCGCTGGCGGGACTGCTGCGCGCGGCAGGGCACACCGTCACGGGCTCGGACGAGGGCGTGTACCCGCCCATGTCGACGCTGCTGGATGAGCTGGGGATCACCTACGCCCGCGCGTTCGACGCGGGGAACATCGCGCCGGCGCCGGACGTGGTGGTGGTGGGGAACGCCATCTCGCGCGGCAACCCGGAGCTGGAAGCGGTGCTGGACCGGCGGCTCCGCTACACCTCGGCGGCGAGCGTCCTCAAGGAGGAGTTCCTCCGGGACCGGCGCGTACTGGCCGTGGCCGGGACCCACGGCAAGACCACCACCACCTCCCTCCTGGCGTGGCTGCTGGAATCGGCGGGACTGAAGCCGTCGTTCCTCATCGGCGGCGTGGCGGAGAACTTCGGGACATCGTTCCGGCTCGTGGACGCGGAAGAGTCCGACCTCTTCGTGATCGAAGCGGACGAGTACGACACGGCCTATTTCGACAAGGGCCCGAAGATGTGGCACTACCTGCCGCACACCGCTGTGGTGACCAACATCGAGTTCGACCATGCCGACATCTACCGCGACGACGAAGCCTACCGCTTCGCCTTCTCCCGCTTCATCAATCTCGTCCCGCGCAATGGGACGCTGGTGGCGGGGTGGGAGAGCGCGGTGGTGCGGTCGCTGGCGCGCCGCTCGTTCGCGCCCGTCGAGAGCTTCGGTCTCGGCAGCGGCCCCGGGGCCGGGGCTGGCGCGGGGGCCGGGGCGGGGGCGCGGGGCGACGATGGCGCGGAGGACAGGCGGCCGCCGGGCACGGGGGAGGTGCGTGCCGCCGGGTCGGCGGAGCCGGAGGGGTTCGAGGCTTCGCGGGAGCACCCGCGCTGGCGCGCGGACGGGATCGAGTACGGCCCGGACGGGACCATCTTCAACGTGTACCACGACGGCGAGTGCCTGGGCGACGTGGTCACGCCGCTCACGGGCGCGTTCAACGTCCGGAACGCGCTGGCCGCCATGGCGTCGGCCGTGAGCGTGGGGGCGGAGTGGCCGGGGATCCTGGAAGGGCTGCGGACGTTCCGGAGCGTGCGGCGTCGCATGGAGATACGGGGGGAAGCCCGCGGAGTCACGGTGATCGACGACTTCGCCCACCACCCCACGGCGGTCCGGGAGACGATCGCGGCCGTTCGCCAGCGCTTCGGCCAGCGGCGGCTGGTGGCGGTGTTCGAGCCGCGCAGCTACACGGCGCAGCGTCGCGAGTTCCAGGAGCCGTACCGCCGCGCCCTGGGGAGCGCCGACCGCGTGGTCCTGGGCGGGCTGTTCCACCCGGAGCGATACGACGCCGCCACCGGCATGGACCCGGACGAGCTCGTGGCCGCCATCGCCGCCGACGGCACGCCAGCCCGCTACATCGCCGACCCGGGCGCCATCGTGGCGGCGCTGGAGCCGGACCTGCGCGAGGGCGACATCGTGCTGTTCATGTCGAACGGCGGGTTCGGCGGCGTGCACGGCAGGCTGCTGGCCGCCCTGGGCGGCTAGCGGCGGCAGCGACTGCGGCCGCGTCGGCGCGCTTTGGGAGGGCGCATCGCGCGAGGCCCTGGCGCGCCCGTTGCACAGGCGTCCAGCGCTGGCTCCCCGTGAGTTGGCCCCGGCGAAGCCCCGGCGCCCGACGGCGCCCACGCTGACAAGACCCGGAGGCGGCATGTCCGCGTTTCACCGGCCCACGTCGTGGCTGTTCACCGCCCTGCTGGCCACGGCCGCCCCGGTGGCGGCGCAGGGCGCTTTCCCGCACGAGGCTCACAAGGGGCTCTTCCCGCTGTGCCAGGGCTGCCACGACATGAGCTCGGGAAAGGCATCGGCACACTACCCCTCACCAGAGCTCTGCGGCCACTGCCACGACGGCCAGCTGGAGCCGCGCGTGTCCTGGTCGCCGCCCGCATCGCCCGGCTATCCCCACCCGATTCACCCGCGGGGCACAGGCGTGCGGCCGTCGTGCACGGACTGTCACGGGACGGACGCGACGCTGGTGGTCGACGCTGGGCGGCCCGCGTGCGAGCAGTGCCACGCGCGGCATCACCAGGCGAAGTCGCAGTGCCGGCTCTGCCACGTCCCGCCGCCTGAAGCGGCGCACGATGCCTCCGCCCATGCCGGATGCAGCGGCTCCGGCTGTCACGCTGCCGCGCGCGTGAAGGGGCTCGCGTTCACTCGCCCGCTCTGCCTGCTCTGTCACAGTTCGCGGGCCGATCATTTCGCCGCTCGGCAGTGCGTCGACTGCCACCCCGTGGGACCGGGCCCAGCCGCGGACGGCGACGCGGGCCGGCGACGCTGACGGGCGGCCCGCCCCACTCCGCGAACCCATCACTGGAGGGGCCTTCGCCGCTCCGGCCGGTCCGGTTACATTTCCGCCCGCCGAACGTCGCGCCGCAATGTCGGCGTCGGCAGGGGCGGCGGCCGCGCCGGCCGACCGCGCTCGACAGCCACTCCAGCTCACCCCGTGTGCCCCATGGCCCTGGACACGTCGAAGTTCATTTTCGTGATGAAGGATCTCCGCAAGGTGGTCCCGCCCAAGCGGGAGGTCCTGAAGGGGATCTGGCTGTCGTTCTACCCTGGCGCGAAGATCGGGGTGGTGGGGCCGAACGGGTCCGGCAAGTCCACGGTGCTGCGGATCATGGCGGGTGTGGACACGGACTTCCAGGGCGAGGCGTGGCCGATGAAGGGGATCAAGATCGGCTATCTCCCGCAGGAGCCGCAGCTGGACCCGCAGCTGACGGTGAAGGGGAACGTGGAGGAGGCGGTGCGCGGGCAGCGGGACGTGCTGCGTCGCTTCGACGAGATCAACGCGAAGTTCTCGGAGCCGATGAGCGATGACGAGATGCAGGCGCTCATCGACGAGCAGGCGAAGGTGCAGGAGCAGATCGATCACCAGAACCTCTGGGATCTGGACCGGAAGATCGAGATCGCCATGGACGCGCTCCGGCTTCCCCCTGCGGATGCGGACGTGACCACACTCTCCGGTGGTGAGAAGCGGCGGGTCGCCCTGTGCCGGGTGCTGCTTCAGGAGGCGGACATGCTGCTGCTGGACGAGCCGACGAACCACCTGGATGCGGAATCGGTGGCGTGGCTGGAGAACCACCTGGCGGAGTTCGAGGGGACGATCGTGGCGGTGACGCACGACCGCTATTTCCTGGACAACGTGGCGAAGTGGATCCTGGAGCTGGACCGCGGCCAGGGCTTCCCGTACGAGGGCAACTACTCCAGCTGGCTGGAGCAGAAGAAGGAGCGGCTCCGTCTGCAGGAGAAGGAGGAGAGCAGGCGCCAGCAGACGCTCCAGCACGAGCTGGACTGGATCCGCATGGCACCCAAAGCGCGGCACGCCAAGGGGAAGGCGCGCGTGAACGACTACGAGGCGCTGCTCCAGCAGGACACCCGCGAGCGGATCCGCAGCGCCGAGATCATCATCCCCGCCGGCCCGCGGCTCGGCGCCGATGTCATCACCGCGAAGGCGCTGACCAAGGGCTACGACGAGAAGCTCCTCATCGACGGCGCCGACTTCAGCATCCCGCCCGGCGCCATCGTGGGAATCGTGGGGCCCAACGGCGCGGGCAAGACCACGCTGTTCCGGATGATCGTGGGCGAGGAGGCGCCGGACGGCGGCGAGCTGGCCGTGGGCGGGACGGTGGAGCTGGCGTACGTGGACCAGAGCCGCGACGCACTGGACGCGGAGAAGACCGTCTACCAGGAGATCAGTGACGGCAGGGACGAGGTCACGCTCGGCAGAGCGGAAGTCAACGCCCGGGCCTACTGCTCCTGGTTCAACTTCAAGGGCGCGGAACAGCAGAAGCAGGTGGGCGTGCTCTCGGGGGGCGAGCGCAACCGCGTGCACCTGGCCAAGCTGCTGAAGAGCGGCGGCAACGTCATCCTGCTGGACGAGCCCACGAACGACCTGGACGTGGACACGCTGCGGGCGCTCGAGGACGCGCTGCTCGACTTCGCCGGGTGCGTGCTGGTGATCTCCCACGACCGCTGGTTCCTCGACCGCATCTCCACGCACACACTCGCGTTCGAGGGGGACAGCCGCGTGTTCTTCTATGACGGCCCGTGGAGCGAGTACGAGGCGGATCGGAAGCGGCGGATGGGCGGGGAAGCCGAACAGCCTCACCGGATCCGGTACAGGAAGCTGGTGCGATAGCGCCTGCGCGCGCGCTGCGGTCCCGTGCCGCCCGCGTCACCCCGCGGCGGCTTCGGGCGCAACGGCCGGGGCGCTACGGTCCCGTGCCGCCCGCGTCACCCCGCGGCGGCTTCGGGCGCAACGGCCGCCGACGCCGCCGCCTGCGCCTCCATGTGTGTCCGCTCGTCCGCGCGGCTCCGGAGCCCGAACGCGGCCAGCGTCAGCACGGCCATCGCCACGGCCACCAGCAGGAACGCGGCGCCGTAGCTGGCGGTGTTGCCGCCGTGCGATGCGATGATGGCCCCGAGGACTGCGCTCCCCACCAGCTGACCCACCGAGATGAAGACCGTCAGGATCCCCTGCGCCGCCCCGCGTTCGGAGGCGGGCGCCTCATTGAGCATGAGATAGCGAAGAGACGACCCGAGCAGGCCGGCCATGCCAAGGCCGATGAGCGTGCCGGCGAAATAGAAGAGGAAGAGCGTGGCGGTGAACGCGCCCACGAGCGCCATGCCCACGCCTATCAGCGCCGTGGACACGGTCACGACGGCCCGTGATCCGGCGCGATCGAGCATCCGGCCGAACACGGGCGCGCCGAGGCCGAGGGCAATGACAATGGGCAGGAGCATGAACGACGCTTTCGAGACCGTCACGCCGAACGCCGCCACCAGCAGCGCCGGCACGAACACGACGGACGCCTCGCTGAGCCCCGCGCCGAGGGAGAGCCCGCTGGCGATGACGATCTGGCGGGAGCGGAAGAGGCCGGGCCGGAGCACCGGGTCGTGGGCGCGGCGCTCGACCGCCGGGAAGACCAGGGCGAGGAGAAGCGCCAGGAGCAGGAGCCCCCAGACGTCCGGGCGGTTCAGGCTCTGGAGCAGGTGCGCGGCGTCCAGGCGGTTGAGCGCGTAGGCAAACGCACCGAGCATCACGCCCAGCACGGCCATGCCGGCCCAGTCGAACGGGCGGGGCTCGGCCGCGCCGGCGGACGGGAGCACGCGCGCGGCACCGATCACCACCACCACGGCGATCGGCAGGTTGACGAGGAACAGCCAGTGCCAGCTCAGCAGGAGGAGCACGCCACCGAGGATCGGGCCGAGGAGGAAGGCCAGCCCGAAGACGGCACCGATGAGGCCCAGCGCGGAGCCGCGCTTCTCGGGGGGGAAGACATCCCCGATGACGGCACTGGCCACGGGGAAGACACCGCCAGCCCCGAGTCCCTGAACCGCGCGTCCTGTCAGCACCCAGCCGAACGTGGGCGCCAGCGCCACGAGCAGCGACCCCGCTCCGAAAATGGTCACGTCCGCCATGTAGATCGACCTCCGGCCGTACCGGTCGGAGAGCTTGGCCATCAGCGGAGTGCCGATCAGGTTGAACAGCACGTAGATGCTCAGGATCCAGGCCGCCGCCCGCTCATCGATCCCGAACGCCGACCGGACGGCCGGCAGCGCTGGTCCGATGATGGCGATGTCCAGGGCGCCCATGAGCACGCCCGTGAACAGCACGGCCAGGATCCTGTTCCGTTGCGACTTGGTCACTTCCACTGGCTACTTCCTCCCCGCTTCCGCCTCGCCTGAAGACGGCGAAAGCTCATGGCGAGCTGCTGCTGAAGCAAGGGCCGAGGCCGCGCCCCCCCCGCGCGAGACCCCGGCCCCTCCGCCCTTCCGCTACCGCGGGAGCGGGTCGGGCATGTCGGCGATGACGTAGCTCATGACGGCCAGGGCCGCAACGCACTCCGCCAGGTCGGCCGGATCCAGCTTGTCGAGCGTGTCGGCGGCGCTGTGGTGATACCAGAAGTACTTCTCGCCCTCGACGTTCAGCCCCATCCCGGGCACGCCGAGTCGCATCATGGGCCCGATGTCTGCGCCGCCGCCACCGCGCCGGATCTCGCCCGCCTCGATGCGGTCCAGGAGGCTGCCCACGGTCCGGACCACCTGGAAGGCGGAATCCGAGCCGGTGAAACCGAACCCTTCGGGGTCGAATACACCCTCGTCGGACTCGATCATGAGGACGTGGTCGCCAGCCTGGTCGGCGTGGTCGCCGGCGTAGGCGCGGCCACCGCGGGTCCCGTTCTCCTCGTTCGTCCAGGCGACGACGCGCACGGTCCGGCGGGGGCGCATGCCCAGCTCCTTCATCAGCTTCACGGCCTGCCAGGCCGCGACCACGCCGCCCGCATCGTCCATGGCGCCCTGGCCCACGTCCCAGGAGTCCAGGTGCCCGCTCACCACCACCACCTCGTCGGGCTTCTCGCTGCCCCGGATCTCGGCGATCACGTTTCGGGACGGGGCGTCGGGCAGGGTTTCCGCGTTCATCTCCAGGCGAAGCACGGGCGTGACGCCGCGCTCCTGCATCCGGTGCAGCATCTCGGCGTCCTCCACGGCGATGGCGGCGTGCGGGATCTTCGGCACACCGTCCTCGTAGTGCATTGCGCCCGTGTGCGGGCTGTCCATGGAGAACGACGCCACCGACCGGATCAGGCTCGCAACCGCTCCCGCCTTCGCCGCCTCCACCGCGCCATCGCTCCGGTAGCGGACGGTCTGGCCGTAGGTGACGAACGGGGCGTCGAAGAGGACGATCTTCCCGCGCGCGTCCGCCGCCCTCTCGTGCAGCTCGTCGAAGCTGGAGACCACGAGCACGGGCGCCGTGATCCCGCCCGCCGGCGTGGCGACGCTGCCGCCGAGGCCGAGCATGGGCAGCGCCCGATCCCGCGGCTCCACCATGCGCAGCGACTCCTCGCCCCGCACCCAGTGCGGCACCATGGCTTCCTCGCCGTGCACGTTCTCGAGTCCGTCCTCCTTCATGCGCGCCATGACCCAGTCGATGGCGTCCTCGAGCGCCTGCGACCCGCTCAGGCGGGGCCCGAACGTGTCCACCAGCTCGCCCAGCCGCTCGTACGCTGCGCTGTCCCGGAGCGCGGCGTCGATGAACCGGTCCGCCGACGCGCGGTACGCGGCCACCAGGCCGCCGGTGTCGGGACTCGGTGCGCCGGCCGCAGTGCCGGCCGGTCGGGCAGCCGCGGCGTGACCGGGCGTCGCGGCACCGGCCTGCGCCGCCAGCGGTGCGGCGGCGGCCGATGTCGCCAGCACGAGGAATGTGGGCAGCGTCGCCCGCAGGATTCGGTTCTGCTTCATCAGATCTGGCTCACAGGGTTCTTGGAATGAATCACCGGCCCCGGCTCCTCGCGGAGGTGGCTCAGGGTGGCGGGCTTGCGGACACCGAGCAGCGGCCTGGCCACGAAAGCCACGACCAGCGCGACACCGAACGAAACCACGAGCAGCGGCCCGGTGGTGACGTCCCAGTACACCGAACCGAGGAGGCCGGCCACGAGGGCCACTGCCCCGCTCGCCCACGCGATCAGGAGTGCGCGGTTGAACCGTCCGGTGAACGTGAACGCGATCACCGACGGGATCACGAGCGTGCTGAAGATGAGCAGAACACCGGCGAGTGTCACGGAGAAGGTGATGGCGATGCCGAAGGTGAGATAGAAAATGAAGTCCCACAAGCGGATACGGGATACGCGCTCGGGATGAAACGTAACCGCGCGCATCTTCTCGCGCGTGATGAAGTGAAACAGCCCTATGGCGGCATACGCCGCGGCGACGACGCCGAAGGTGCCCCACGTGGCCCAGATCAGCGAGCCCGTCAGCGTCTCCTTCACGTGCTCCGCCCCCTCGGCCGTGAAGCTGGTGAGCAGGATCACGGTCGCGGACGCCACCACATAGACGATCCCGATGATGGCTTCCTGCGGGACGAGCGTTTCCTCATGGCTGCGGGTGAAGCTGAAGATCGCGGCGCCCACCAGCGTGAACGCGAACGTCAGCGCCCAGGAGAGCGGGGTCCCGATGTGGGCGCCGAAGAGGAGCGCGATCGTGCTGCCGACGGCGGCGACCTGGGCGAACGCGAGGTCCACGAATATGACCCCGCGCCGGATGATGTGGAGGCCGAAATAGGCGTTCATGGCCACGACCACCAGTCCGACGGCCAGGGGGGCGAGAATGAGGGAGAACATGGCTCAGCTCCCCGCGAACGCGGCGGCGAGGGAGCCGACCCAGCGGTCCACCACGTCGAAATAGGTGGGTGTGCCGGGGCCGCCCGGCTGGAGCGGGACGATGACGGCAGTCCCGCCCGCGCGGGCGGCCACGGCCTTCACCTTCGCGGGATCGAAGTAGTTGGCTGCGAGCAGGACATTGATGCCCTGGTGCTTCATCAGGTCGATGAGGTCGCCCACGTGTCCCGGCGTGGGCGGGATTCCGGGCTTGGCTTCGACGTAGTCGACGCAGGTGACGCCGAAGCGGTTCTCGAAGTACGCCCAGTTCTTGTGGTAGCAGACGATCTTCCTGCCGCGAAACGGCTGGGCGGCCCCGAGCCAGCCCCCCAGCCGCGCCGTGAGTGGCTGGCCCTGATAGTCCTGGGCCGCGAGGAAATCCAGCAGCTTCCCCTGGTGGCTGAGCCGCTCCAGCGTGGCGCCCCCCAGCATGTCGACCAGCGCGTCGCCGTAGAGCCGGCGGTAGAGCCGATCGGTGTATGCAGCCAGCTTGGCGTCGAACATCGCCGCGTCGCCCGCATCCACGTTCTTGAGCCCGGCCGTGATGTTCCGCGCGATCTGCAGCACGTTCAGCGGATCGGTAAACAGGTGCGGGTTGCCATAAATGTGGATGTCGCCCTGGGAGCGGTCATGCGAGGTGGGGACGTCGAGCAGCTCGATGCCGGGGTAGGCAGTGATGTACCCCTGTCCTCCCTCCTTCACTTTCGCGTTCCCCGCCTTGTCCAGGAGGGCGGGTACCCAGAGCTCCAGGTCGAGGCCCGTGGTCACGAAGGCGTCCGCCTGCCGGATCCTCAGCGCGTAGCTGGGCTTCGGCCGGACGAAATGGGCGTCCTCCGCCGGATCGGCAATGGCCGTGACCTCCACGGCGTCGCCGGCGATGGTGCGAACCAGCTCGGCGTAGACGGGCAGGGTGGCGACCACGCGGAGGGGCCCAGGGAAGGGCCAGGCTCCAAAATCCGCATTCGGCCGATCGAGGCATGCTGGCGTCGCGCATGGAAGCGGAAATGGCGTCTCCGCCGGCGCCGGGGCATGGTCGGCCGGGCCGAATGTGGATTTTGGAGCCTGGCCCTGTGGTTGTGGTTGGGGCGGGGTGGCCAGGGTGACGGCCAGCGCCGCCACCAGATTCAGCATCGTCATGTGTGGCTCTCCGTGGTTCTCAGTAGGTCTGGTGCTTGTGGGGTCCCATGGCGAACGTGGTCTGGAGCGTGAGCTGCCTCAGCGTGCCATCCGGCCTGTGCAGGAAGTCCATCTCGGCGCGCAGGCGGACGAACTCGCTCTGCCAGAACGTGAGCGTCGGGGCGGCGAGCCATGACGACCGTGGCGGATCGAGCGGGTCCTCGGTCCAGCCCCAGCGTCCACCCACCAGCCACCGCGGTCCCAGGCGCATCTCGGCGTTGGCGAACGCGCCCCAGGCGTTGCCGGGGTCGGGCCCATCCGTCGCTCCGGTGGCCAGCGAGCCGAGCACCGCCCCACCGCGCAGCGTGATCTCGCGGTAGTGGCCGCGTTCGGGCGGTCGCCAGCTGAGCGTGAAGTCCACACCGCCGACGCGGGTGGCGAAGTCGTCCTCTCCGGTCCAATCGGGCCCGGCCAGGCCGGTCAGTCCGAGCTCAAAGTAGGTGGAGCGGCTCAGGTCCCAGAACGCGTTCAGGTGCCCGAGGGCGGCGGGGCGGTTGGCGCCGCCGAAGGCCACCTCGTTCCCGCTGTTCGTCAATTCGGTCCACACCTCCCAGGTGCCCGCTCCGGTCGCGGGCACGAGCCAGTGCACCGACAGCCCCGTCTCCGCCAGTCCTTCTTCACCGAAGAAGGCGACGTAGGGGAGCGGGAAGCTCTGGCCGGGGAGTGCGTGCGGGTGCCAGCGATTGAGCTGGCCGAAGCGCTGCCGGAAGCGGCCGAACGTGACGTTCAGCCCACCGGGTAGCCCCGTCCAGAGGATGTATGCCTCTTCCGCGGAGACTTCGGGCCCTTCCTCCGGCGCGCTCGGATCCTCGAACGGCGCCAGGCCGCCGGCCGGGCGGCCGAAGCTCAGATTGACCTTGGCCAGCGCATACGGATCGAGATTGGACTGGAAGCCCACCTCGATCTCACGGGCCACGAACGACTGGTGGCCGGGGTCATCCAAGTCCATGAAGCCGAACAGGTCGCCGGTGACCGTCAGCTCCGGGTTGAGCGCCTGCAGGTTGCGCTGACGGCCGACGAACGCCGGCTGCGCGGGCTCCTGGGCGGGCGATGCGCCGGTGGTGTCTTCCGCTCCCCCCGCCGCGGCAGCGGCCGCGGCCCGGAGCGCGGCGAGAGTGTCCCCGGGAGTCTCGCCGGCCTGACCTGGCGCGGCCTGTGAGCCGGCGGCCTGAAGCGCCTTCACCATGCGGGTGAGGCTGTCCAGGGTGGCGCGGACGCGCGCCACCTCGCGGCGCAGGGAGTCGACTGGCGGCCGGGGCGACGGCTGCTGTGCCGCGAGCGAAGCGGGCGCCGCAAGCGCCAGGATCGCGGCCGACACGAGCGCGTGGACGGCGCCCGGGCGCCGCCTCGATGTCCATTTCAAGGGTTCCTCCGCCGATGTGGGTGATCATCCCCGCGCCACTGCTGTGGCACGGGCGCCGAAGACGGGGCTTCAGCCGGTGGGTGGGGCCCTGGAGCGATACGGTGGGTGGAGGAGCAGCTCGGCCGGCGAGCCCGCGTCCGCGACGGTCGCGGCCTCGTGGATCCGTTGCGCGAGCGGCGGCGGCGAGGATGTGGGCGGGGCCCAGGGTGTAGCGCCGAAGGAGAGGCAGAGGTGGTGATCGTGAGCCAGCCAGCCGGGCTGGGTCGGCTTCGCATCAATGGCGAGCCTGTGGAGTTCGGTCCCCACGTCCAGCAGCGGCACGGCCAGCATCGACGTGCCGAGAAGCACCGCCACGATGAGGCTGATGAGCCGGCGTGGACTTCTGGACCGGAGGGGCATGGTACGGAGGTTCGTGGACGGACACCGGGTCTGTCAAGGAAACGTCCGGGCCGGCCCACACCGGAAGCGGAGCGCGGCGCCCCGGGCGGCGGGGCGGGACTTGCGAGCGGAGCGTCGAGCGGCCAGCATCCGCCGGGTCGGAACCACGGACCCGGAGTGCAAAGGAACCGCGTGAAGACCATCATCGAGCCTTTCAAGATCAAGGCAGTGGAGCCGATCCGCATGACCACGCGCGAGGAGCGCATGGAGTGGCTGGCGGAAGCGGGATACAACGTATTCCTCCTGAAGTCGGACATGGTGCTCATCGACCTGCTGACGGACAGCGGCACGTCGGCAATGAGCGCGGAGCAGTGGGCCGCCATCATGCGGGGCGACGAGGCGTACGCGGGCTCCCGGTCCTTCTACAGGCTGGAGAAGCGGGTGAAGGAGCTGTTCGGGTTCAAGCACCTGATCCCGACGCACCAGGGGCGCGCGGCCGAGCGCATCCTGTTCAGCACCATGTGCCAGGCCGGGGACGTGGTCCCGAACAACACGCATTTCGACACCACGCGGGCGAACATCGAAGCGCGAGGCGCGCAGGCGGTGGACCTGCCGACGCCCAGGGCGAAGAACCGGCAGGAGCCGGCGCCGTTCAAGGGGGACATGGACGTGGACGGGCTGCGTCGCCTGATCGGAGAGGTGGGCGCGGACAGGATCCCGCTCTGCATGGTGACGGTGACGAACAATTCCGGGGGCGGGCAGCCGGTGTCGCTGGCGAACATGCGTGAGATCAGCGACGTGTGCCGCGAGCACGGCATCCCCTTCTACATCGACGCCTGCCGGTTCGCGGAGAACGCGTACCTGATCAAGAGGAACGAGGAAGGTCAGGCCGGGCGGACCGTGGAGGAGATCGCGCGGGAGATGTTCTCCTACGCCGATGGCTGCACGTTCAGCGCGAAGAAGGATGGCCTGGCCAACATCGGCGGGTTCGTGGCCACGAACGACGACCGTCTGGCCGAGCAGGAGAAGGACCTGCTGATCCTGACGGAAGGCTTCCCCACGTACGGCGGGCTGGCCGGGCGCGACCTGGAAGCGATCGCGGTGGGTCTCGAGGAAGTCGTGCAGGAGGACTACCTCGAGTACCGGCTCGCTTCCGTGCGATACCTGGGCGAGCACATCGCCCGGGAGGGCGTCCCCATCATCCAGCCTCCGGGCGGGCACGCCGTCTACCTGGATGCGGCCGCGTTCCTGCCGCACGTGGCACCGCTCCAGCTGCCGGGGCAGGCGCTGGTGTCGGAGTTGTACGTGGCGGGCGGGATCCGTGGCGTGGAGATCGGGACGGTCATGTTCGGGCGGCGGGACCCGGAGACGGGCAAGGAGGAGCCCGGACCCATGGAGCTGGTGCGGCTCACGATCCCGCGGCGCGTCTACACGCAGAGTCACATCGACTACGTGATCGAGGTCATCCTCGAAGTGTTCCGGCGCCGCGAGTCCATCGGCGGGTTCAGGATCACGCGCCAGGCGCCGGTCCTGCGGCATTTCACCGCCCGCTTCGAGCCGCTGTACGCGTTCGGGAGCTGAGAGCCACGACGAACCACGCGCTGGACTTCGATTACATCACCAGGCGCCATTCCTTCCGCGCGGTGCGGCAGCTGGCGGAAGCGTCGTATGGCGCCGAGCCCCGTGCCACCATGATGGACGAAGAGATGTGGCGCGCGTTCCCCCGTGGCTACGTGGGCGCCTGGAATGAAGCGGAGCTGACCGGGTGCATCCAGCTCTGGCCGCTGGATGGGATGCGGGCGGGGGACTTTCTCATCGGCGCCCGCTCCGAGGACCACCTCACGGTGGAGGACCTTTCGGCCGCCTGCAACAGCGGCCGGACTGTCTGGTACTTCGCGGGCCTGCTCGTGGCCACCGCGTGGCGGGGACGCGGGCTGGGTGCCCACCTGTTCGCGGAAGCCATGGTGCGCTGGCACCGGGACCTGCCGTGGCGGGCGCCGATCCGGTTTGCGGCGCTGGGCGCCAGTCGGGAGGGGATGTCGTTCATCCAGGGGCTCGGCATGAGCCTGCTGCGGCCGGAGTCCGAGACGGTGGACGGGCACCCGCTCTTCGCGCGCACTTTCGCCTCGGAACGCGAGCTGATCGAGGTGGTGAGTGCCGCGCGCGCCGCGGCGGACCGCAAGGGTCGGCTGCTCACGGCCGACCGCGTCTGACGGCGGGCGGGGCTCCCCTGGACGCGCCGTCCACGCTCGCCGAGAAGTTCCACGCAGCCCGGAGCGAACGGGGGCTCGCGGTGATCGAAGGGCTCCACGCCCTCAAGCACGCCCTCCGCTTCCACGCCCGCGTGCTCGAGGTGTGGACCCCCGACCCGGCCGCCGTGGGGCGGCTGGCAGAGGAGCTCGCTCCGGATGTGGCGGACGAGATCCGTCGCCTGGCCCGACCACTGGATCGAGATGCGTTCGGTCGGCTGGCGCCATCGCCGCACCCCACCGGCATCATCGCGCTGGCCGAGCGCGCGACGTGGGGAGCACGGAGCGACGTCGGCGCAGAGGCGGCGCTCGGCCCGCCCGGACCCGCCCCCGTGGTCTTCCTCGATCGCCCGACCCACCACGGGAACATCGGCGCGGTGGTGCGGGTCGCGGCGGCCGCAGGGGCGGCGGGGGTGCTGGTGAGCGGCACGCACGACCCGTGGCATCCGGCAGCGCTGCGCGGCGGCGCGGGGCTCCAGTACGCGCTGCCCGTCACACGGGTGGACACGCTGCCTGCCAGCGACCGCCCAATCGTGGCGCTGGATCCGGCCGGCGAGCCGCTGTCGGCGCCGCTACCGCCGCGGGCGGTGCTCGTGTTCGGCTCGGAGCGCACGGGCATCTCGCCCGCACTGCTGGAGCGGGCCGGGCGCGCGGTTTCCATCCCCATGCGCGCCGGCGTCTCCAGCCTCAACCTCGCCACGTCCGTGGCCGTGGTCCTCTACACCGGGTTCCGGATCGAGCCGTGAGGCGTCATTCCGTCTTGAGCGCCCGGACCGGGTCCACGGACGCGGCGCGGCGCGCGGGCAGCCACGTGGCCAGGCCGGCGGCGCCGAGAAGGACCGCGACGACCACGGCGAACGCCAGCGGGTCGGCGCCCGAGCCGCTGTAAAGGAGGCCACCCACCACGCGCGCGGCCGCCATGGCCAGGGCGAGCCCCACAACGGCGCCCAGGGCCACGATGGTCATCCCCTGCCGGACGACGAGCATCACCACCTGCCGCCTCGCCGCGCCCAGTGCAACGCGGATCCCGATCTCCCGGGTGCGCTGCGCCACGGAGTACGCCATGACGCCGTAGATGCCGATGGCGGCCAGGAACAGCCCCAGCAGCCCGAAGATCCCGAGGACGATCCCGCCCACACGCGCGGGGAGCATCGCGTAGCTGAGGTGCGCGCTCATGGTGCGGACGTCGTAGAGCGGGAGTGTGGGATCGAGGTCGCGGACCAGCGTCCGCAGCCGTGGAGCCAGCGGCTCGGGCGGTCCGGCCGTTCGCACGTGCAGCACCAGCTCGGTCTCGTGGTACTGCGGGAGCGCCAGGTACATGTAGGAGAGCGGGTCCTCCCCCAGCCGCCGGTACTTCCCGTTCGGCACGACGCCCACGACCTCGTGGTCCCCCCGATCGCCGATCTCGAGCCGTTTCCCGACGGCGTCCTCGCCCGGCCAGAAGCGGGAGGCGAAGCGCTCGTTGACCACCACCACCGCGGGCGCGGCCTCGTCGTCCTGAGCCTCGATGCCGCGGCCCCGGAGGATCGGGATGCCCATGGCCTCGAAGTAGCCGTCGCTTACCACATTGAAATCGATGGACAGGAACTCGCCCGGCGCGGGCTCGTAGCCCGGCACCGCGATGTCCCGCTGCTGGGAGGAGAGGCCCATGGGCACGACCTCCGCCAGCCCCGCCGCCTGCACCTCGGGCCACGTCCGGACGCGCTGGAGCAGGTCGTGGAAGAACGCGTCACTCCTCGCCTGCGGGTAGCCCTGGAGGCCGGGGTCCATGCCCGCGAGGAGCAGGTTGTCGGCCTGGAATCCCTTGTCCAGCGATGTCGCCTGCTGGAGGTTGTGCAGGAACAGACCCGCGCTCACGAGCAGGACCAGCGAGAGGGCCACCTGGATGCCCACGAGGGTGCGGGTGGCCCGGGAGCGGGAGGCGCCCCGTCGCCCGGCATCCCCCTTGAGGGCCGTGACCAGGGAGGGGCGCGACGCGACCACGGCGGGTGCGAGCCCGAAGAGCACGCCGGTGATCACGGCCGCGGCCAGCGTGAACAGGAGCACGGGCGCGCTCAGGGTGATCCCGAACTCCACGGGGAAGTCGGTGGGCAGCCGGATGCCGTTGAGCACCCGGACCGTGATCCACGCGAGGACGAGGCCGGCCAACCCGGCCATGAGGGAGAACAGGAGCGCCTCGGTGAGCAGCTGGCGAATGATCCGTCCGCGGGGCGCGCCGATGCTCAGCCGGATTCCCATCTCCCGCTCCCTGTCCCGGGCGCGGGCCAGGAACAGGTTGGCCACGTTGACGCAGGCCAGCAGCAGGAGCATGGCGACCACGCCCATGATGAGCATGGGCATGGTCCGCTGGGCGTCGCCGAGTCCCGGGTGGATGACCACGTCCGACTGGGGCACCACCAGGATCCCGTTGTTCTCGTAGCTGTCCGGGTAGCGCTCGCGGAGGCCGGCGACGAGCGTTTCCATGGCCGCCCGGGTCTGGCCGACCGTGACGCCGGGCTTCAGCCGGGCCACCACCGTGAGGAAGTTCCAGCCGCGCTTCTGGATCGCGTTTGTGCCCGGCATCAGCGCCGGCTGCATCATGAGCGGCGCATAGAGATCGGGCGAAATGGCGGGCATGGCGCCGCGGAAGCCGGCTGGCGCCACGCCCACGACCTGGTAGACGCGGCCATTGACCGTGATCTCCCGCCCCACCACGCCGGGATCCGACGCGAAGCGGCGCCGCCAGAGCCCATGCCCCAGGACCACGACCGGGTGCTCCCCCTCCCCGACATCTTCCTCCGGCAGGAATCCGCGCCCGGGCGCCGGGCGGACGCCGAACACCCGGAAGAAGTCCGCCGAGACCAGCGCCCCCATGACCCGCTCGTTCTCCCCGCCCGCGCTCAGGCTCATGGGGATGAACGTCCAGGCGGTGACATCGCTGAAGACCTGGCTCTCTTCCTTGATGCTGAAGAAGTGCGGGATCGAGCTGGAGCCGTAGGGCAGGTCGTCGCCCCACTGGCGGTAGAGCTGGACCAGGCGGTCGGGGGCTTCCGCGCCGGGGAGCGGCCGGAGCACCAGCGCCCAGATGGCGCTGAACACGGCGGTGTTCAGCCCGATGCCCAGGGCGAGGGTGAGGACGGCGGCGGCGGTGAAGCCGACATTCTTCCGCAGCATGCGGAGGGCGAAGCGCACATCGTGCCGCAGCGCGTTCATGGGTCACGTCGCAGAGAAAGGGAGCTGCCAGGCTGCCGTTGCCGGGACTCCCTACGTGGGGGCGCGGCGGGAAGATTCGCCCGGTGCGGGCATGGGGCCAACGGGCGGCCGCCGGCCTCCAGGTTGCATGGGCCACGCTGGCGGAGTGAAGCGCCGGACCGTCGACCCGAACCGTGAGCGCGAACATGGGAAGCAGGAACCGGAGCCCGTCGATGCTGATCCTCCTGCTGGCGGCCGCTGTCCCCGCGGCGTGCGGCGGCGACACCGGGGGCGGGGCGGCCACTCCCGCCAGCGACACCGCGGCCGGTGCGAGCACGAATGACACGCCCGGTGAGTCCATCACCATCGAGGATGTGGGGTTCGAGACGCCCGAGTCCGTCCTCTACGACGAGGAGGCCGGCGTGTACCTGGTCTCCAACGTGAACGGTGGGCCGCTGGACCACGACGACAACGGGTTCATCTCGCGCGTGGATCCGGACGGCACGGTGAAGGAGCTGCGCTGGGTGGACGCCCAGGCGCGGGAGGACGTGCGGCTGGACGCGCCCAAGGGAATGGTGTTGAAAGGCGACACCCTGTTCGTGGCGGACATCGACACGGTGCGGGCGTTTCAGCGCGAGACCGGCGATCCGCTGACCGCCCGGGCGGTGCCCGGGGCGACGTTCCTGAACGACATGGCCGCGGGGCCCGACGGGACGGTCTACGTGTCGGACAGCGGCGCAGGCTCGGACTCCGCCGGCTCCGGCGCGGGTGCGATCTGGGCCATGGAGTCCACGGGCCCGCGTGAGGTGGTCAGCGGCGCGGGACTGGCGCGCCCCAATGGCATCACGGTGGCCGCGGACACCCTCTTCTACGTCACCATGGCGGCAGCCGAGCTCCGTCGCGTGCCCACGGCCGGCGGCGCCGCGCCGGAGGTCGTGGCCACGCTGCCGGGTGGGCAGCTGGATGGATTGGTCCGGCTGGACGACGGCTCGTTCCTGATCTCGAGCTGGGAAGCGCAGGCGGTGTTCCGCGTACGGGAGAGCGGCGGAGCGCCGGAGCGCGTGGTGGACGACGTGCCATCCCCGGCCGGGATCGGCTGGGACGGAAGGCGCAGCCGGGTGCTCATCCCGATCTTCACCGGCGACCGCGTGGAGATCCGGACGCTGCCGCGCTGATCCCGGGCGACACGCCTGCGGCGGCCGCGGGCGGTGTGCGGCTCGCGAGGGCCTCTGCGGCACGTGGGGCCGGCCGTCAGGTATGGAACCCTCGGGCGCCTCCCGCACCGGTCACCCGCGCCGGCGCTGAGGCGGGGGACGCGAAGAACGCGGCGGATCCGCGCTCCGGGAACGCTTCGCGGTATGCGCGCTCCCATTCGATGAGGAAGTCGCCGGCATCCGGTTCCCGGACCAGCGCCCAGACCGAGCCGCCGAACCCCGCGCCGAACGGGGATGCGGCCGGAGCGCCGATCCGGCGGGCGAGTGCGGTCAGCGCCACGGTCTCCGCGACCTGGTTCCCGAGGAGCTCGGCACCCACGACGGCAGAGTGGTTGACCGCGTCCGCGAACGCCGCCAGGTCCCGGGCTTCCAGCGCCCGGAAAGCCGCCCGCACGAGTCCGCACTCCTCCAGGAAGTGCCCGGCCCGGCGGAGGAGCGGACGTTCGTCGAGGCCCAGCCGGGGCGCGCCGTGGCGGATCGCTTCCAGCACGGAAGCCGCGTCCTCGCCGGCTTCCAGCGCGCTTCCGAGCGACCATGCATTCCTTGCCCCGGCCTCACCGCCACCCCGGACCCGCACGCTGCCGTCGCCCGTTCCCGTGGGGAGCGCGTCCGCGTCGACGCGACCGCTCCCCACCGCCCACGCCAGCCCGGCGTCGGCGGCCATGTCGCTGAGGCGGTTGAACCGCTGCCGCACGGCGCCGCCCTTGTCCGCCACGACACCGCTCACCCCCACGGCGAACAGCCATCCTTCGGGCACGGGCGCACTGTCCAGACCGCGGAAGGGAGCCAGCCCGAAGCGCACGACATGGCCCGCCCGGGCGCACAGGATCGCCGTGTGGTCCTCGCTCCCGCCGCGCGTGCCCACCTCCCCGCCCCGCTCCACGCTCGCCAGCCACCCCGCCAGCGCTTCCCGGTCCGGCACGGCCGCGCGGAAGTCCGGCCGCTCCGAAACGGCCCAGACTTCGTCCAGGCCGAGGAACACCGCCGTCAGGAGAGCGCTCGAGCTGCCCAGCCCGGCGGCGGGGGGAAGGGACGAGCGGAAGCTCAGCCGGGCACCGCCGGCCGGCGCATCGCCGAGGGCGGCGAGCAGCCCCGACACCACGGCTTCCACGTACCGGGACCAGCCCGGCCCCGCTCCGGCCGGGCGAGCAGCGGCGGGGGCGGCGCCACGCACGAGGACCACGCGGACTTCCTCGCCGCTCTCTTCCGCCCGTACCATGACCGCGCGACCATCCGCCGGCTCGGCCTCCAGGGTGAATCCGCGGTCCACGGCCACGAGCAGCGCCGGGCCGCCCGCGTAGTCCGTGTGCTTGCCGAGGAGCTCGATGCGCCCGGGCACGATGACGCGGGCGCTCACGGGCCGGTCGCCAGCAGGCGCTCCAGCGCGGGGATGTCCTGGCGGCGGGAAAGGTCCAGCACGCCAGCGCGCACGTGGAGCACCCGAAACAGCGCGCCACGAGACATGGCGAGCGCCACCGCGTCGGGCAGCTCGAGTTCTCCGCGGGGCGAAGGGCCGATCTGGCGGCACGCGTCGAAAATGGAGTGGTCGAACCTCCACGCCGTCATGCTCACCGGCGCGGCGGCCATCCGCGCTGCCACGTCCGGCCCGGGCTTCTCGACGATCTCGACCAGGACGCCATCGCGCTCCTCGATGAGCGCGAACGCCGCAACGCGGCCGGCCGGGATGTTCGATTCCCGCACCAGAGTCTCCCGGTCGAATGCGGCCAGGCCCGGGCCACCGAGCTCGCGCAGACCGCGCAGGACACTGGCCGGGTAGAGGTTGTCGGCGTTGATGACGACGAAGGGCGCCCCGCCCACCACCGCCTCCGCCGCGAGCACGGCGTCCGCTCCGCCCCGCGGCTCCGCCTGCACGGCGAACCGGAGCCGGAGCGGCGTCTGGAGAGCTTCTGCCGCCCGGCGGACCGGGTCGGCGTCGCCGGGCTGATCAGGCCCGACCACCAGGCACGCCTCGTCGAATCCCGCGGCGACCGCCTCGCCCAGGACATGGGCGAGGAACGGTCTCCCGCCGAGCGGAACCAGCGTCTTCAGCCCCCGTTCCGCCGCCGCGGCCTGCGCCGCCGTGAGCGGGACATCGGCGGCCTCCCGCATACGCGTTCCGCGGCCGGCGGCGAGCACCACCAGCATGGGGCTCACCCGTCCTCCGCCCCCGGGATCCGACCGTTCGGGGGGCCTTCCCCGCCGGGCGGCGGCCCCCATCGCTCCGGTCCACCCCGCCCCGCGACCGACCCCCAGATGCGGGCCAGTGCTATGCCGCTCATGATCGCCACCAGCGTGAGCACCGAAGCCGGGACCGAACGGCCGTAGATCCAGTAACCCACGGCGAACAGGGCCGAGTACACCGTCAGACAGCCAGCCACCATGGCAAGGATGCCGCGCGGAACGGTCCAGTCTCCATCCGGGTCCGGGAGCGGCTCGCCGGCCGCCGCCGCGCGTTCGGCCACCGCCCGCCACCCGGGTCCGCCGGGGCGGGCGATCCGATAGAAGCGACGCAGCGTGGCGTCGCCGGTGGGGCGGGTCGCGAACGTCACCAGCACCCACGCCGCAGTGGTGATGAGCACGCCCGCCACGAGCTTGAGCGAGGGCGCGACCACGAGCCCGGGGATGAGCCGGGGCTGGATGATCTCGAACCAGAGCGCGACGGCGAAGCTCACGACCATGGCCGTGATCTCGCCGTACGCGTTGATGCGCCACCAGAACCAGCGGAGGATGAAGAGCAGGCCCGTTCCAGCGCCCACCTGCAGGAGTATCTGGAAAGCCCGATACGCGTTCTGGAGCCAGAGCGTGAGTGCGGCGGCGAGGACCATGAGGAGGACCGTCGTCGCCCGACCCACGGTCACGAGCGTCCGTTCGCTCGCCTCCGGGTCGACGAACCGGCGCCAGAAGTCGTTGACGACGTAGCTGGAGCCCCAGTTCAGGTGCGTGGACATGGTGGACATGTACGCCGCAGCCAACGACGCCACGACGAGTCCCAGGAGCCCGGCCGGCAGGAAAGTGAGCATGGCCGGGTAGCCCAGGTCGTGCCCGAGGATGCCCGGCTCGATGGCCGGGAACGCCTGCTGGATGGAGTCCAGCGTCGGGAACACCACCAGCGACGCGAGCCCCACCAGGATCCACGGCCATGGCCGGAGCGCGTAGTGCGCCGCGTTGAAGAAGAGCGTGGCCGCCGTGGCATCCGTCTCATCGCGCGCGGAGAGCATCCGCTGCGCGATGTAGCCACCGCCGCCGGGCTCGGAGCCGGGATACCACACGCTCCACCACTGCACCGCGAGCGGGATCACGAACAGCGGAACGAACGCGGTCGGATCGTGGAAGTCCGGGAGGATGGACAGGCGCGTGGCGACAGCCGGGTTCGCGAACAGGCCGTGCAACCCGCCCACCTGCGGGAGCCGCACCGCCACCACGGCGGCGGCCACCGATCCTGCCATGGCGGTGATGAACAGGAGGAAATCGGTGAGCAGCACCCCCGTCAGCCCGCCCAGAGCGCTGAACAGCACGGTCACGCCCCCCGCCACCACCAGGGTCATGACCGGGGACACCCCCAGCAGCACGCGCCCGATCTTCACCGCGGCCAGTGAGACCGTGGCCATGATCATCACGTTGAAGAACACGCCCAGGTAGAGGGCGCGGAAGCCACGCAGGAACGCCGCGGGCGCGCCGCCGTAGCGGATCTCGTAGAACTCCAGGTCCGTCATGACGCCCGCGCGCCGCCACAGCTTGGCGTAGACGAAGACGGTGAGCATCCCCGTGAGCAGGAACGCCCACCACACCCAGTTCCCCGACACGCCCCCCTGACGGACGATGTCCGTCACCAGGTTCGGCGTGTCCGTGGAGAACGTGGTGGCCACCATGGACGTCCCGAGCAGCCACCACGGCATGCTGCGGCCGGAAAGGAAGAACTCGCCGGTGTCGCGGCCGGCTCGCCGTGCCGCCCACAGCCCGATGGCCAGAGCGATGGCGAAGTAGAGGGCGACAATGAGCCAGTCGAGGGGGGCGAGGCGCATGGGGGTGCAGTTTCGGCGGCGGCGGGCGTTGGCGCAACGGCTTCGAGGGTCGATCCGCCCGCCGGCTGGGGCGCGAGGGGCCTTTACGGGCCGGTGCGGGTGTCCACGTCCTCGAGGAACCGGATCAGGCCGGTGAACCAGGTGGCCTGATCGTCGTACATGTCGAGGTGGCTGCCGTTCGGCGCGTACAGGAACCGCCCGTGCTGCACCTGCCCCGCCATCCACCTCATGTAGTCCGGGTCCATGGTGTCGTAGCGGGAGCCGATCACGAGCGTGGGGACGCGGATGTCCTGCAGGTCGGCGGAGCGGTCCCAGTCCTCGAGCGTGCCGCTGATTCCCAGCTCGCTGGGGCCCTGCATGCGCACGTAGATGTCGGGGTTGAGGTGGCTCATGGCCCGCATCACCGGCTCGGGCCACTGGTCGGGCGGCATGCGCAGCACGTGTTTCGTGTAGTGGCTGGGCATGAGGAGCGCCATGTAGCGCGGGTCGTCCGTCCGGCCGGACTCCTCGAGCGCCAGGATCTGCCGGAGCGTGTCCTGGTTCATGGCCGGCATCAGGACCTCGTGGGCGTAGCGGTCGTACGCCGGCGCGCTGGCCATCATGTTGGAGATGATCAGCCCCTTCAGGTTCTTCTGGTACTTGAGCGCGTACTCCATGGCCAGGATGCCGCCCCAGGAGTGGCCCAGGAGGAAGAAGTTCGTGGAGTCGAGACCGAGCGCCTTCCGCACCTGCTCCACCTCCTCCACGAAGCGCGGGATGTTCCAGAGCGTGGTGTCATCGGGCTGGTCGCTGTACGCCGAGCCCAGCTGGTCGTAGTAGTAGTATTCAACCCCCGCCGTCGGCAGCCAGGAATCGGCGCCCTCGAAGTACTCGTGCGTGAGCCCCGGGCCGCCGTGCAGGAGCAGCAGCTTGATCCGGGGGTTGTTCCCCACCCGCTTGGTCCACACGCGGAACGTACCCGACGGCGTCTCGATGGGGATCATCCGCACGCCGCCACCCAGGACGGCCGAGTGCGGCTGCCCCGCAGTGTCGAAGTACTCGTGGAGCGTGGGCGGCGACGCCGGGCCGGGCCGGCCTCCGGCCTGCGCGGCCGCCGGGGCCGCGCCGGGCAGCGGGGCGAGGACGGTGGCGGCGCCCACAATGGCCGTCCGGATGAGCGCGCGGAGGTGCGAGCGGTGCACGGCTGGACTCCGGCTAGAGGGAGAGAGGTGTGCCGTTTCAGACTAGGCCCGGCGCGCGGGAGCCGGCAAGTGCGGGCTTCGTGGCTCCGTGGCTTCATGTGAGCCTCCGGTGGCCCTGCGCGGTCCTCAGCGCCCCACGGACCGCCCGACCGACCGGCGGCACCCTTCCCGGCGGCACTTCCTTGCGCGCGCGCCCCCGGGTCGGCAACCTACGCGACGAGCCATCGAAATCCCGTCCCGGACAAACGGATAGACGCCATGTTTACGCGCGCAAAAGGCCGGCTGCTGCTCCCGGCGCTGCTCCTCCTTGCGGCCCCGGCCGCCGCCCAGACGGTGGAGATCGACACGATCCCCGGGCGCTTCGACTTCGGGAAGATGTGGACGTACGAATACCCGCCCATGCAGTACTTCACGGAGACGTACGGCTTCCAGGCGGACCAGGCGTGGTTCGACCGCGTGCGAATGAGCGTGCTGCGGATCCCCGGGTGCTCGGCCTCGTTCGTTTCCCCGAACGGGCTCGTCGCGACGAACCATCACTGCGTCCGCGGGCGGCTGCAGTCGGTCCAGCGGGATGGGGAGTCGCTGCTGGACAATGGCTTCTACGCCCGTACGCTGGACGAGGAACGTCGCATACCGGGGTACTACGCGGACCGGCTGATCGCAGCGCGGGACGTGAGCGACGCGGTGCTTTCGGCCGTGGACGCCGCGGCAGGCACCGAGGCGAAAGCGGCCGCCCGGGATTCGGCCGTGGCCCGGGTCCGGCGCGACCTGCAGCAGGAGTTCGGCGACGTGCACGTGGAAGTGCGGGCGCTGTATCACGGAGGCCGCTACTCCGCGTATGTGTTCCGCCGCTTCACGGACGTCCGGCTGGTGGCGGCGGTGGAGCTCCAGATGGGCTTCTTCGGCGGCGACGCGGACAACTTCACGTACCCGCGCTACGCCCTCGATTTCGCGTTCCTGCGCGTCTACGACGATGACGGCAGGCCGTTCCAGAGCGAGCAGCACCTGGGCTGGAGTCTGGACGGCGTGGAGGAAGGAAGCACGGTCTTCGTGGTGGGCAATCCCGGGCCCACGAGCCGGCTCCTGACCATGGCGCAGCTGGGATTCAGCCGCGACGTGGTGACGCCGTTCACCGTTCGCGCGCTGAACGAGCGGCTGGATGCGATGCACGCGTTCTACGAGGCCGAGCCGGGGCTGGGCGAGGCGATGGACCTGCGCAATGTCATGTTCGGACTGAGCAACTCGCTGAAAGCGTACGCGGGCCGGCTGGATGCGCTCCGGACGCCGGAGATCATGGCGCGGAAGCGGCTCGCCGAGGAGCGGTTCCTGGATTCCATCGCGACGGACCCCGAGCTGAGCCGGCAGTTCGGCGACGTGGTGGACCGGATCGCCGCGCTGCAGGCGGAGAAGCGGGAGCTGGCCACTTCGTACGGCGCGTTCCGTCTCTTCGGTAGCCCGCGCGCCTCTTCGGCCATGCTGCTGCGCGCGCTCTACGTCGCGCAGATGCTGCAGGCCCGGGCTGCGGGAAACGGCGAGCAGGCGGCGGTGCTTCAGCGGCGGGCGCTGGAAGTGGAGGACCTGCCGGCACAGTTGGAGCACGCGCTCCTGTCGCTGCGACTCCAGGATTTCCAGCACTACTTCGGGGCGGATGACCCGCTCACGCACCAGGCGCTCCAGGAGCTGACGCCGGCCGAGGCCGCCACCGCGCTCCTGGAAGGGAGCCAGCTTTCGGACAGGGCCACGGCGGCCACGCTGGTGGAGTCGGGCGACCCCGCCGCGGACCCGGCGGTGCAGCTCGCGATGGCGGTTCTGCCCCGCTTCGACGCATACCAGGAGGGGTGGCGCCAGGTGTCGGAGCGCGAGGACGAGCTGGCCGCGGAGCTGGGGCGGGCGCGCTTCGAAGTGTACGGGACGAGCGTGCCGCCGGACGCGACGTCGTCGCCCCGGATCACCGATGGGGTGGTTCGGCCCTACGAGTACAACGGCACGATCGCTCCGGTCTACACCACGTTCTACGGCATGTACGACCACTACTGGTCGTACGGGCAGAACTCGGACTGGGCCCTCCCCTCCCGCTGGCTGCCGCCGCCCGCGGGACTGGACCTGAACACGCCGCTCGACTTCATTTCGACCGCCGACACCTACGGCGGCAACTCGGGCTCTCCGGCGATCACGCCGGCCGTGGAGATGGTGGGGCTGAACTTCGACCGCAACATCGAGGGGCTCTCCCGCGACTTCATCTACCTGCCCCAGCGGGGCCGCAACATCATGGTGGACGTGCGCGCCATCACCGAAGCGCTGGACGACGTCTACGATGCGGACCGGATCGTGGAAGAGCTGATCACGGGGAAGCTGGTCCCACGGGAGAAGGATGCGAACGAAGCCATCCGGCGATAGCCCGGCGGAGGTCGCCGCCGGACCGAAGCGGACGCCGCCGCCCGGTCTCGGGCGCGCGGCGCCGTACCCGGAGGCTGGCGGCTCGCGCGCCGGGCGGTGGCTCGTGGGCGGTTGGCTGGTGGCGACGGCTGTGGTTCTGTCGCTTCCCGGTCCGAACCATCCGCTCCGGCTGGCGCTGGTGGTGCTCCACCTGGCGCTGGCACACCTGCTGTTCGAGCGTCCGTTCCCGGGCGGCGCGGCCCTGACCGGCAATCGGTCTTCCGCTGCGGTCGCGGACTGGGCGCCGCTCCTCATCGCTCCGATCTTCTACTGGGAGGCGCCGCTCCTCGCCAGCGTTCTGCACGGGCCGCTCGTCTTCGATGCCGTGGTCGAGCATTGGGACCAGGTGCTGTTCCATACCCAGCCGAGCCAGTGGCTGACTGCGACGTGGCCGTCGCCCTGGATTTCGGAGCCGCTGCACGCCGCCTACCTGTCGTATTACCTGTTCGTCGCGCTGCCGCCGCTCGCCCTCTACTTCTCCGGGCGCCTGGAGGGGTTCCGACGCGTCGGCTTCACCCTCGCCCTCGCCTTCATCATCCATTCGGCCATATTCGCGATCTTCCCGGTCCTCGGTCCGCGATACCTGTTCCCCGCGCCGCAGGGACCGCTGGACAGGGGCCTATTCTATCAACTCGCGCACCGGCTGCTCGAAGCGGCATCCAGCCCCGGGACGGCATTCCCGTCCAGCCACGTGGGACTGGCCGCCGCCATCACCGTCTCGCTGCACCGGGAGATGCCCAGGATCACACCCTGGGCCGCCGCCCTCGCCGCGGCTCTCGCCCTCGGCACCGTCTATGGCGGCTTCCATTACGGCGCGGACGCGCTGGCCGGCGCAGTCCTCGGTACCACGCTCGGGGTGGTGGCCCCCTCACTGAGGGACCTGCTGTCCGGCGTCAGCGTGCCAGTTCCGCACTCGCCGCCCGTGCGCCCCTGAGGGCCACCGCATCTTCGACGAGCGCCAGCGTAATCCCGCTCAGGCCCACCCCGCCGACGCGCGTGCGCAACACCCAGCCCGCGAACGCGGCCGCGACGGCAGCGCCCGAGCCAATGGCGGCGCCGAGCGCCCGCGCTTCCTCGCCCCCGGCCAGCGCCCCGAGCGTGCCCCCGATGGCTGCACGCCCGAGCAGTGGGCCCGGGGTGATCCGGCCGGGGACCCCCGGAAGCTTGTCCACCAGCAGCTCCCCGGCGGCGCAAACCGCGAGCGTGGTGGCGACGGTGTCGCGGGCCAGCCACCGCTCGAGGCGAGTCCAGCGCCGGCGTGGCCGACGACGCGAGGCCAGCTGCCGGGCGGTCCACGCCAGCCCGCTCATGCTCCGCAGCCCCGTCACCGCTCCGAGCGCTGCGGCCGTGGTCAACGAACGATCCATGAATCCTCCGTATTCTCGGGTTCCCCTGGGCGAACCCCGTTGCGATCTTCCTGCCATGCTCGACGAGTATCCCCACCCGCCCACCCGTGTGATGCTCGCCCGCGCACTCCGGCGCCGTTGTCCGCTGTGCGGCTCGGAAGGGCTGTTCCGGGGGTGGGTGGACCCGCGGCATGAATGCCCGCGGTGTGAGCTGAAGCTGAATCGCGGCGAGGGGGACTTCTTCCTCGGGGCGTACACGCTCAACTTCATCGCCGTGGAGCTTCTCCTGGTGGTGTTCCTCGGCCTGGGCGTGATCTTCACCTGGCCGGACGTACCATGGCAATGGCTGGCGTGGATCGGCGTGCCGCTCATGGTTCTCGCTCCCATCGCCTTCTACCCGCTCTCCCGCCTGATCTGGCTGGCCCTGGACCTCTCCATGCGCCCGCCCACACCCAGGGACTTCCCCGAGCCCGGGCTGCCGCACGACGACGACCGGATCTCCTGAGCCGCCGAAGCCGCGGCGATGGGGCCCGCGCCTGGACGCGCGGGCGGAACAGTTCCTGCCCTGACCACTTCCCGTCCCTGGCCACGCCTGTGGCCGCAGGCGGAACCGACAGCGGGAGCATGACATGGGAAGCGCCGACATTGCGCCCGGGGGCGCCGAAGCGCAGGCCCGGCAGGCCAGAGAAGCCGCGGCACCCTGGGTCGAGCGATTGGCTCGCCTCGGGTACGGCGCGAAAGGGTTCGTGTACCTCCTGGTCGGAGCACTGGCGGTGGGGGTCGCCTGGCAGGGGGGCGGGAACGCCCCGGGCTCGCACGGCGCGCTGGAATGGCTCGATGGCTCGGGATGGGGCCGGGTGCTCCTCGGCCTGGTCGCCCTCGGCCTGCTCGGCTACGTGGTCTGGCAGGCTTTCCGGTTGATCGCCAACCCGGAAAACGATAGCGCGGGAAAGCGCGCCTTCTACGGCATCACCGGCGCCATCTACGCGGGGCTCGGTCTCGAAGCGGCCCGTCTCGCCATCGACAGCGGCGCCAGCTCGGGGTCCGGGAGCGGTGGGGGCGGTGCCCGGCACTGGTCGGCCGAGATCCTGTCCGCCCCGGGCGGGCGCTGGATCCTGCTCGGCGTCGGCGTGATCATCATCCTCTACGGAGCTCAGCAGCTGTGGTCCAGCTGGCGAGTGGACCTGGACGACCAGCTGTCGCTGGGAGCACTGTCCGCCCGCGCCCGCCGCTGGGTGGTCCGCATCAGCCGCTTCGGCCTGGCCGCGCGCGGAGTGGTCCTGGGCATCATCGGCGCCTTTTTCGTGATCGCCGGGGTCCGGACCAGCCCGTCCCAGGCCCGGGGACTGAATGGCGCTCTGGACCTGCTGGCAGGCCTCCCGTGGCTCCTCGGCGTCGTGGCCGCCGGGCTGGCGGCGTACGGAGTGTACAACCTGGTGCGCGCCCGGTTCCGGGTGATCCGGGCCGGCTGAGGGGGAGCGCGGCTCGGCCGCCTTGACCCGGGCGCATGGGCGCGTGTAGCGTTCATGCGTCCCCCGGGCGCGCCGGAATGCGGAGCGGCGGGGTCGACCCACCATGCGAATCCTCTACGCCGCCCCCGTGCTGATGGCCGCCCTCGCGGTCAATGGAAGCGCCGCTGCCCGCGCGCAATGCCCGGACCCGACCCTGGCGGGGCGGGTGACCGCCGATGCCGCGCCGGTGGAGGGGGCGGACGTGGTGGCGTACTGGCTCGCCCCGGACTCGACGCGTGCGGAGATCCGGCTGACCACGGACGGCACGGGGAGATTCCGCTACTGCGGGCGCCTCCCGGCGTCCAGGTTCCTTTTGCGCGCGCACCTGCGCGACCGGACCAGTGCCCCTGTGCGGCTGGGGCCGCCCGGTGATGCACCGCTGCGCGCCGATCTCGCGCTCGACCGTCGCTCCGTGCCGTTCCTTCCGGGATACATCACCAATGCATCCTCCGGTAAGCCCGTGGAGGGCGCACTGGTGCGCGTGCGCGAGGCGGATGGCTGGGCACTGAGCGCGAAGGACGGGAGCTTCGCGCTCCATGACGTGGAGATCGGGCGTCGCACGCTCGTGGTGAGCCACATCTCGTTCGGCGCCCTGGCCCACGACTTCCTGGTGGGTGCGTCGGAGAACCAGCTCGTGGATGTCCGGGTGGACCCGAAGCCGCTGGTCCTGGAGCCGCTGACGGTCACCGTCGCCCGTCGCTTCACCACCCCCGGAATGGCCGCGTTCTACGACCGGATGGAAAAGGGGACGGGGTACTTCGTCGATCGCGAGGACATCCAGCGGACTTCGCCCTCGAGCATGCTGGACCTGGTCCGCGGGATTCCGGGGATCCGCTACTACTGCGAGCGCGGTGAGTGCGCCCTGATGGTGAATCGGGCCGCTGCGTGCGACATGATGCTGTTCGTGGACGGATCGCCGTGGGACATCCGCGCCCTTCAGGTGTTCGACCCCAGAGACGTCGAAGGCGTGGAGGTCTACCTCCACGTGGGCCAGATCCCCAGCCGCTACCGCGGCGCGGGGGCCGAATGCGGGATCGTCGGGATCTGGCTGCGCCCCCGGCGGCCGTAGGGTCCGCCAAGGTGCCAACGATCCGGCAGGTCTTCAGCCCGCGTTTCAGAGGCCGGCCGCTCCCGGATCACCAGCGGATCGCCGCGCTCGCCCAGGTGAACCCGCTCCCGAACGCGGTGAGCATCAGCAGGTCACCACGGTTCAGCCGCCCCATCTGCACCGACTCGGCGATGCAGATGGGGATGGTGCCCGCCGTCGTGTTCCCGTAGCGCTGGATGTTGCTGAACACCTTCTCCGGCGGAATCCCCAGTCCCTTCCCCACCGCCTCGGTGATCCGCTGGTTCGCCTGGTGCGGGATCAGGAGGTCGATGTCCTCCACCGCGAGATCGTTCGCCTCCAGCGCCGCTCGCACCGACTGCGGCATCCGCACCACCGCGTGCTTGAACACTTCCCGCCCTTCCATGCGCGCGTAGTGCCGCCCCTCGTCCAGGTCTTCGTGGGTGATGCGCGGGAACCGGGCGGAAGCGCCCGACTCGCACCACAGCTTCTCCGCGAACCGACCGTCCGCCCACAGGTGCGTGGAGAGGATGCCCCGGTCCGGATCGTCGGTCGGGCCCAGGATCACGGCGCCCGCGCCATCACCGAAAAGCACGCTCAGGTCGCGGCCCTCGGGGCCGAAATCCATGCCCGTGGAATGCACTTCCGCGCCCACCAGCAGGATGCGGCGATACTGTCCCGTGCGGATCCACGCATCGGCCACGGAGAGGCCGTAGATGAAGCCGCTGCACTGGTTGCGCACGTCGAGGGCCGGAATGCCCCGGGCGCCCAGCTTCCGCTGCAGGAAGACGCCGCCGCCCGGGAAGAAGTAGTCCGGTGAGAGCGTCGCGTAGACGATGCAGTCGAGCTCGGAAGCGTCCATGGAAGCGGCTTCCAGCGCGCGCTCCGTGGCCTTGAGCGCCAGGTCCGAGCCCGCCTCCTTGCCCGGCTCCACCCAGTGTCGCTCCTCGATCCCCGTCCGCTCCCGGATCCACTCGTCGGACGTGTCCCACCATCGCGTCAGCTCTTCGTTCCTGAAAACCCGCTCCGGAACGTGGAAACCCGCGCTGATGAATTCGGTCCTCGGCATCGTCGCCTCGCTGCTGGAAGTGGCCCCCGGGATATGGTTCGGCAATCCCATGATGCTACGGCGACGGCCGGTCCGGCAACCTCATCCGGCGGCGTGGCACCCGGCTTGCTCCTCTTTCCCGGCAGGCGGCACCAGAACAGGAGGAACGATGGCACTGAGACCGATCTCGCGCGTGTCCGACTACGCGTTCCCGGACGGGGCGTGGGACGTGCGCGGGTGGCGCGTCCGGACGGGCGAGGACGCCGAAAAGGTGGGCAAGGTCGACGACATGCTCCTCGACGGGAGCGGCGCCCTCCGATACCTCGATGTGGATCTCGGGCTTCTGAAGAAGCACATCCTCGTGCCCCTGGAGCACGCCCGCGCGGACGCCGAAGAGAAGACCGTGTGGGTGGATGGGCTCACGCAGGAGCAGCTCGAGGAGGTGCCGGAGTACGCGCTGGAACCCGAGGCGCTCGACACCGACTTCGAGCGCCGCCTGGACGCGGTGTACGGCGGCAGCTCCGCCCGGGCCCACCGCGACCTGGTCGCTCCGGAGGACCACCCGGATGGCAACCTGGACCTGCGCCGCATGGCGGACCTGGAGAAGGACTACCGCGTGGCGGGCGAGGACCCGCGCGGCTGGACCGTGGTGGCCGCGGACGGGAACCACATCGGCCGGGTCGCGGGGCTGCTCATGGACCCGTCGGAGATGCGCGCCCGCTTCCTGGACGTGGCGGTGGATGAGGAGAAGCTCGACCTGGAGCCCGTGGATCGGCACATCCTGCTCCCGGTTGACCGCATCCGGCTGGCGCGGAGCAAGAAGCGCGTCATCGTGGGCGGCCTCCTCGCGGGGGACCTGGCGGATTACCCGCAGTACGGCGGTCTTCCCGTGAGCCGACGCACCGAGCCCGAGCTGAACGCGATCTTCGCCCGCGCCGGGATGGCCGACACGGCCGGCGCTGGCGGCGCCGGGCGAGAGGAGGCGGACGCGCGCGAGCTCCCCGACTGGCGGACCACCGCGCTTCAGCGATTCTATGGGCCGGCTGCCCGCCCGCGCACCCGAACCACGGAGGAGGAGCGACATGGCTGAGATCGAGATGGAGCGGCGCCCGCGTCGCCACGTCTGGCGATGGGTGGTGATCGCCCTGGTGATCGTGGCAGTGGGGGTCGGGGCGTGGATTCTCTGGGGCGGCTCGGACCGCTACGGCAGCGCGACTCCGGCCGCCGAGACCACTACCGCGCCCGCCACCGGAACGGCCAACCCCGGGGCTGAAGGGGCAGCGGTCGGACCCGGAACGCAGCCGGCGACCGGACCACGGACGCCGCCGACCGGGCAGATCCAGGACACGCCGTCCCGGGAGATGGGGGGCATTCCGAAGCCGTAGCCGTCAGGTGGGAGTCACCACGCTCCGGATGGATGCCCCGCTGCGCAGGAAGTCGAACGCGTCGTCGATCTCGTCCAGGGTGAAGCGGCGGTTCACCAGTTCGGTGACCCTGACACGGCCCTGGCGCACGAGATCGATGACGCGCGGGTAGTCCACCGGCCGGCACCCCAGCGATCCCACGATCTCGAGCTCCCGGAACATGACCCGGCCGGCGTTGAGCTCCATGGCTTTCGGGCTGTAGCCCACGAAGACCACGCGCCCGCCGGTCTTCACCGCGTCCACGGCCAGCGCCTGCGTGTCGGGGCGACCCACGGCCTCGAACGCCACGTCGGCGCCGCCATCCGTGAGCGCGCGGAGCGCCTTGTCCGGGCGCTCCACGCTGTTCGGGTTCAGCGTGGCCTCCGCGCCCAGGCGCTCGGCCCACGCCAGCTTCTCGGGCGACACGTCCACGCCCACGACGCGGGCGCCCACCACGGCGGCCATCTGCACGACGTTCAGTCCGACCCCGCCACACCCCACCACCACCACCCGGTCACCCGGCCGGACGCGGCCGCGGTTCATCACCGCGTGGAACGGGGTGGTGAGGGCGTCGGCGATGATGGAGCCCTCCACGAGCGGGATCTCGTCCGGGAGTCGGAACACGTCCCGTGCGGGGACGGCGACGTACTCGGCGTACCCTCCGTCGATGTTGTTGCCCAGCATGATCCCGTTCCGGCAGATGTTCTCGCGGCCCGTCCGGCATGCATCGCAGTGGCCGCACGACAGCACCGCCGGGAGGAGCACGTGATCGCCCTCCAGCAGCCGCCCCGTCGGGTCGGGGCTGGCCAGCGTGCCCGCGATCTCGTGGCCGAGCACCATCGGCGGATTCTTGAAGGTGGGCGTGCCGTGGTCGAGGTAGTGGAGGTCGGTGTGGCACACCCCGCAGGCCGCCACCTTCACGAGCACCTCGCCGGCGCCCGGCTCCGGCACGGGGATGTCCTCGATGGTGAGCGGGCGGTTGGCGCCATGGAAGAGAGCGGCCTTCATCGGGGCATCCTCGTGTAGACAACGCGAAAGAGGGAGAGGGCGAGCGTGCACCCGGCGCACTCGTGCGCCAGGTCATCGTCCTCCAGGGGCTCGAGCAGCACCTCCCGACCCACCGAGCGGTAGAGCGCCGCCATCTCCCCAAGACGGGGCGGGGCGCCGATGAAGCGTCGCGTCCAGCCGGCCCGCGCCAGGACCTCGTCGCGCTCCCGGACGCGCGCGCTGGCGGCCGGCCCGATGTCGAGCGCGGGCACCGGCGCGCTCACGCGGCCGCGGCCTCGGCGTCCTCGGCTTCGAGCTTCTCCAGCCGGCGCCGTGCGAGGATCGCGGCGCCGATTGCGCCGGTGTACTGGACCAGCGGCTCGGGCGGCACGTTGACGCCCTCCGCCAGGTGCTCGCGCATGACGCGCACCATGGTGGGAAAGCGCATGATCCCGCCCACCAGCGTGAACTCGGGCTCCATCTGCACGCGCTTCATGAGCCGCACGCTCTTCTCGATGAGCGACTCCATGGCGCCCAGCATGATCTCGCCGGGCTGGCTCCCGTTGCTCACGTGATTGATCACCTCCGACTCGGCGAACACCGCGCAAACTCCGCTGATGGGCACCGACGCCTGCGCGCCCTGGACCAGCATCCCGATCTCCTCGAGGCCATAGCCGAGATAGCGGGCCGTCTTCTCCAGGAACGCGCCCGTGCCCGCGGCGCACTTGTCGTTCAGACGGAACGAGCGGACCTTCCCCGCGTCATCGACGCGCATCGCCTTCATCGTCTGCCCGCCAATGTCCAGCACCGTGCGGGTCGACGGAAAGAACCAGCGCGTGCCCCACGACTGCGCCGTCAGGTCGGTGGCCTGGACGTCCCGGAACGCCACCTGGTTGCGGCCGTAGCCGGTGGTGGCGGTGTAGACCACGTCCGCGGCCGTCACGCCCGCCTCGGCCAGCGCGGAATCCAGCGCCGCGCGCGCCGCCGCTTCCAGGCGATATCCGGTCGGCACCATGCTCCGGGCCAGCAGCTGGCCGGCCTCGTCCAGGATCGCGGCCTTCGTGTACGTCGAGCCGACGTCCACTCCCACCGTGCAGGTCATGCCACCTCCCGCGCTGTGGCGCAGCCCCGGCCCGCATCGCCGTCCGCGGCCGCACCGGTGAGATCCCCCGCCGGGATGAGCGCTCCCTCCGCCCGCTCGAGCGCGAACAGGGCCGCGCCCAGAGCGCCGATGAAGTGGGACTCGGCCCCCACGTTCATCTCCGTGCCGAGCAGCTCGTTCAGCACGTGCACCATGGCCGGGTTCTTCGTCACCCCGCCCGTGAAGGTCACTTCCTCCTCCACGCCCACCCGCTTGAGGAGACCGAACGAGCGCTTGGCGATGGACTGATGCACGCCCAGCAGGATGTCCTCGAGCTTCCGGCCGCGCGCCAGCCACGACAGCACTTCCGACTCCGCGAATACGGTGCACGTGGTGCTGATCGGCACCGGCCGCCGGCCCCGGAGCGCCGTGGGCCCGAGGTCCGCCAGGTCCAGCTCCAGCGCCGCCGCCGCCGACTGGAGGAAGCGGCCGGTGCCCGCCGAGCACTTGTCGTTCATGCAGAAGTCCAGCACCTGGCCGCCGGCCTGCACCCGGATCGCCTTGGTGTCCTGGCCACCCATGTCCAGCACGGTCCGCGTGCCGGGGAACATCTCCGCCGCCCCGCGGGCGTGGCACACGATCTCCGTCACCTGCGTGTCGCCGAACTCCACCTTGTAGCGGCCGTACCCCGTGCCGATGACGAAGTCCACGTCGCGCCGCGCGAGCCCGGCCTCGGCCAGCGCCAGCGCGAACGCGTTCTCCGCGGCCTCCACCACGTTTGCGCCCGTGTCGATGAGGCTGCGCCCGACGATGCGACGGTCGCCGTCCACCACCACGGCCTTGGTCTGGGTCGAACCGACATCCACTCCGCCCGCGTGTCTCATGCGACCTCCTCCCTTGCGGCGGCACCGCTGCCGGCGATCGCGCCGTTCATCCGCAGCTTGCGACTCTCCAGCCCCTCGAAGAACGCGTCGATGCGGTTCTTCAGCTGCGCTTCCGAGACCACGCGCTTGTCCATCATGTCGCTCTCGATGTAGAGGGCCAGGACATCGCGCTCGGCCAGGAGCACCCGCCGGCTGTCGGCCAGGCTCGTCGAGACCGTGCGGCAGCTCTTCACGGGGTGGTAGACCACGCCGTCCGCGCCGTAGCGGTCCACCGCTTCCAGGAGCAGCCGGTCCTGGAAGAGCATGGCGTCGGTGGCCCGGCGCACGCTGCGCAGGACTCCTTCGGCCAGGCTCACCAGCGGGCGCGACAGGTCATACTCGAAATCCAGGTCCAGGCCGCCGGAGGCGAACCACAGGTAGGTGGAGCTCACGAATGCGCCGCCCCACTCGCTGAACATTGCGTGGAAGCGCGAGAAGATCGGATAGCAGGGGACGCCCACGAAGATCAGGCGGTGCCGCTCGGGCGTCTCACCCAGGGCCCCGCGGCCCTCGGCCAGGCGCAGCTCCAGCTCCTCGGCCAGGTCGCGGAAGTAGTCCGCGCCCTCCTGCGTGCCGCGCAGCGCGTTCGCCACACCCAGGTACATGGTGCCCTCGAGCACCGCGTCGAACGCGGCGGGGGCGCGGGCGTTCAGCGCCAGCACGCGGCGGTAGTGCCGGCCCATCTCGTTGGCGTGGCCCAGCACCTCGCGAAAGCGGTCGATGTCGAAGCGCCTGCCCGTGAGCGACTCCAGCACCTGGATGAGCTCCCGCAGCTGGTTCTCCACGTACGAGAGGTCCGCGGCCGAGCCGACGCCCGTGGCGCTGTCCAGGACCGAGCGCGACTGCGGCACGTCCACCGTGAAGACCGGGACGTCGTACATCCGCTCCCAGATCTCGGCCCATTTGAGGTAGGTGTTGCACGCGTTCGTCAGCACCGCGATGGACGGTGGCGGGATCATTCCGCGCGGGTGCTCGCCGTTGCGGCGCTGGAGCGCATAGTCGGCCTTCACGTAGCCGCACACGTCCGGGGAGAAGCCTTCGTCCTCGGCCTGGCTCAGGTACCCGTCCGAGACCTTCTTCACCGCCGTCTGGAGCGAGTTGATCTCGGGGAAGACCGTGTGCAGGCCGAACGTGCGCAGGATCTCCGTGAGACTCCCCATGACGAAGACATACGCGGCCTGCTCCCCGGCCGAGTGGGCGTGCGTGAGCTCCTCATACCACCGGTCGAACAGCTGCCTGCCGTGCCGGAAGGCGCGTCCGTGGATGAGCTCCGAAGTCACTGGATTCATGGGCCGCCTCATTCGAACAGCAGGTTCTCGACGAAGGTCTCGAGCTGGATCTGCAGGTGATCGTACGCCGTCATGTTCTCCTCGAACTCCGTCACGAAGTACGGGATCTTCTCCCGGTCCAGCGCCTGTGAGTACGCCACCTGCTCGTCCAGGCCGGGCTCGCACATCTTGGCCGCGGCCACGATCGCCGCCTCCGCCGAGGCCGCGCGGATGCGGCGAAGCAGCATCTGCTCCTTCGGCTTCCGGAGGTCGTGCTGGACCGGGCTGTACGACGATCGCTCCAGGTACGCCTCCGCCAGCCTGCCCACGGGATCCCCCGCCAGATCCACGTCCTCGGTGATCCAGCGCAGGCCGATCAGGAGGTCGTCATCCACCACGTAGACGAACTGCGCGATGGAGCGGAGCAGGTCGAGCGGCGGCTGCTCGCAGAAGCCGCCCTCGAACACCACGCGCATGCGGTCCTGCCGGCGGGCGTCACGCTCCCGGATGCGGGGAATGAGCGCGCGCAGGAGGTGATTGTGCTCCTCGCGCGTGACCAGCCCCGCCAGCGCCACCAGCGCGTACGCCTCGTCCACCGGCAACCGCCACGGCTCCTCCCGCTTGATGGTGTAGAGCTCCCGCAGCAGACGACGATTCTCATTGAACACTGCGATGGCATCGCGGATCTCGTCGTCGCCCACGGTGCGGCCGACCACCGCTTCGATCTCGACCAGCACGCGTCGGTACTCCGCGGTCAGGAACTCGGCCGAGAAGCGGGAGTTGGGGTTCTGCGGGAAGTACAGGATCTGCGCGGGCGTGCTCACGTTCCGCTCCCAGATCCCGGCCAGGTTGCGAGCCACGTCGCAGATCGGGTGGGTGACGAACAGATCCGGCACCAGCGTCCCGTTCATGGCCAGCTCGAGCGTGGTCCGCGGAATGGAGCAGATGGCGGAGCCGAAGCGAGAATCGGCTTCCCGGCGATCCACCTGGCCGCCGCGGATCTTCACCGGGAGCATCCCCGCCGCGTGGGCCAGCTCTTCGGGGAAGTAGACCTGGAAATGGCCCAGCACCTTGCCGCCACCCTCCCGCCACTTCCGCACGGTTGGGTACTCGACGTCCTCCACCACCTCGCGGCAGCGGGCCAGCACGTGGTCGAGCGGGTCCGAGAGATCGATGTCCAGCAACCGCTCGGGGGGTGGGATCTCGCGCCTGGGTGTCGCCATGCTATGCGTCGCTCCAGACCGGCGCGCGCTTCTCCATGAACGCCGCCAGTCCCTCGTGAGGATCGTGCAGGGCCATCAGCTCGTCGAGGTACAGCGCGTCCGCACCCGCCAGCGCCGCCGACAGCGGGCGGTCCAGCCCCTCGAGCACGGCGCGCTTGGCCAGCGCCAGCACCGGCCGACTGAGCCCGGCGAGCGGCGCCACGTACTCGCTCACGGCCTCGCCGAACGCGTCCGCCGGGAGCACGGCCGTGACCAGACCCATCACCTGCGCCTCCTCAGCCAGGATGGTCCGGCCGGTCAGCACCAGGTCCAGCGCCCGCTGCACCCCCACCCGGCGGGGGAGGAGCGCGGCCGCCGCCGGGGGAAAGACGCCGAGGCGGATCTCCGGCTGGCCAAGCTTGGCGCCGGAACGCGCCAGGACCACGTCGCAGGCCAGCGCCAGCTCGAGGCCGCCCCCCAGCGCGGCGCCGTTCAGCGCCGCCACGACAGGGAGGTCCACCGCCAGCAGCGCACGGATGGCGCGGGAGAACGACTCGATCATCCCCCCCACGCGCTCGGTGGTGTGGTCTGCCACGTCCACCCCGGCGCAGAACGCGCTGCCCTCGCCCGTGAGCACCACTGCGCGTGTCGCCGGATCCGCATTTGCGACCCCCACTGCCCCGGCCAGCTCGTCCAGCATCTCCGTGGTCAGGACGTTCAGCGGAGGACGGTTCAGGACCACGCGGGCGATTGCGGTGCCGAAGTCGACGCGAAGGTGCCGGTACGCCACTTCACCCTCCCGCCGTGGCTTTCGCGGCATCCCCGGTTTCGACCGTCTCCACGTCGACTCCGTCGGTCCCCAGCCCGGCCCCGCACGCGCCACAGAACTGGAAATCGGCTGGAATCCCTTCCGCGCCGCACGCCGGACAGTCACGGTTCGGCGCGCCCCACAGGAATTCGCTGGAGCCCCCGCTCGCCGCGCGCTCGCGGAGCTCCATGTAGCGCGGCTTCCGCTTCTGAACGAAAGCGCGCATTCCCTCCCACGGCTCGAGGGAGGAGTAGTGGAGCGCCAGCCAGTCGCCCGCATGGCCCACGGTCTGGCTCCAGCTGAGCTCCTTCCAGAAGTTCACCTGCTGCTTCGTGTAACGCGTGCACTCCGGGAACTGCTGCAGCAGCACCTGAACCAGCTCGTCCACCGCCTCGTCCAGCTTCTCCAGCGAGATCGCGTAGCCGTCCTCTGCGTTCTGTGCCCTCGCGATCTGTTCCGGCGACGCCCCGTCGATGAACGCTCCGTCCTTCACCACGCTCGGCACGACCCGGTTCACCAGCCCCCAGTCCAGGCATTGCCGCGGCGGGATCCGGCCGTTGACCATGAGGATCTCGCGGGCGCGGCGGTCGCCGACCAGGAGCGGAAGCCACTGCGTGGCACCGCCGGCCGCCACGCTCCCGACGCGCGTCCCTACCTGGCCGATGTAGGCGTGCTCGGCCATCACGGCGAGGTCGCACGCCATCTGGCTCTCGTTGCCTCCGCCGACGGCCATGCCGTTCAGGCGCGCGATCGTGGGCTTCCCCAGTTGAACGATGCTTTCGATATACTCCCGGAACAGCCGCATGTATTTCCAGTAGTCTCGCGGCCGTTGCGTGTACTCGGCCTCGTACTCCTTCACGTCGCCGCCCGTGCAGAACGCCTTCGTCCCCGCGCCCGTGTAGACCACCACCCCCACCCCATCGTCGAACGCCGCGTCATGGAACGCGGTGGTCAGCTCACGCAGCGCTTCCGTGGAGTACGCGTTGTAGTTGTGGGGACGGTTCAGCGTGACGCGCGCCACCCAGTCGGCCTTCTCGTACCGGATCTCCCGGAAGTCGTACGACTCGGCGGGACGCGGCTCAAACTTCGGCATGCTCGGCTCCTTGTCAGACCATGGCACGACGGCCACCTGGGAAAACGAAAGTCACGAAACGGACGACCGCTCCTCACCCGCCACACCCACGGCGGATCCGGCGGCTTCGAAGCGCGGCTCCACGAACCGGTCGGCCGGCTCCGCCAACAGCTCGTGGTAATAGTTGAACAGGCTCAGCGCGCACTCCCCCGCCCAGTCCTCCGGCTGCAACGCCCCGGGGAGGAACGGGTCCTGGAGCGGGAACTCCCGGTACTCGTGCACCAGCCGGAAGCGCCGGACGTACGCGTCCCGCGGCTCGATCGACCCCGGACCCTCCTCCTTCAGCGCCACGCACGCGTCCAGATGACGCTCTATGAACGCCTCGTAGCGCGCGTTCAGCCCGGCCAGGTCCCAGCAGCGGCCCACCAGCTCACGGGCGTCGCCAAACCCCAGGTGCGGTCCGCGGAACACCTCCACGTACTCCCTCACTTCCAGATCGTCCGCGATCTCACGCACAGGGCCGACGACATCGTGCGGCGTAATCCACAGCCCGTTCCCCAGCGACCCGAACCCGAGCCACTCCAGGCGAACCCGCAGGCGGTCCCGCTGCCCCCGCTGCTCCTCCGGAATCGAATACGCCAGCAGCGTCCACTCCCCATCCCACCCCTCCGCCCCACGCGGCCGGTAGATCCGCGTCTCCCCTTCCTCCAGCAGCCGTCGGCCCCGACCCGTCAGCGCATAGTAGCTGCGACGACCCTCGCGCTCCGCTTCCAGCCACCCCTTCCCCACCATCCGCGACAGCACCGTCCGCACGTTCGTCTCGCTCAGCCCCAGCGGCTCCAGCAGCCCGATCAGGCTCCCCACCCACACCGGTGATGGCCGGTGCAGCAGGAAATCGCCGAACAGCGTGAACACCAGGTCCTGGGGTCGTGCGGCCATCTCTTGTCACAAATGGTTAACGATCGTAGTCTTGCTGCAATACATTGCCGGCCCGACGCCGGTGTCAAGGGTCTTCATGCGGAGGCCCCGGGAACATCGGCGGACCGAGCGCCCTCGCGGATCCGGGAGGCGGACGATGACGGAGGAATCCCTGACGTTCGATGACTTCGAGGTGGGGCGCACCTACCGGACGGAGAGCCGTGTGGTGACGCAGGCGGACGTGGAGGCGTTCGCGGCGGTGTCGGGGGATGCGAACCCGCTGCACCTGGACGAGGCGTACGCGGCGCAGACGGTGTTCGGCGGCCGGGTGGCGCACGGTGCGCTGGGGCTGGCGGTCGCGACGGGGCTGCTGAACCGGCGTGGGCTGACGCGGGGGACGTTGATCGCCTTTCTGGGGCTGACCTGGGACTTCGTCGCCCCGCTGGTGCCGGAGTCGGAGGTGCACGTGGCGCTGGAGGTATCATCGAAGCGGGTTTCGCGCCGCGCGGACCGGGGCGTGGTGGCCTTCTCGGCGGAGCTGCGGTCGGGCTCTGAAGTGATCCAGGCCGGGGAGCTCCGGTTCCTGGTGCGGCGGCGCGGAGCGGCCGGTGGCGTGGCGGGGACGTAGACGTCCCTGCTCTCGCGCGGGCGGGCGCGCGGGTGCCCGCGGGCGAAACCCCTACGCGTCAAGGGGGGAAACTCCCGATACATGGCGCAGGTAAATCAGTGAATCCCCGATTGTACGGCTGAGCGTGCGGGGTAGCTTTTCAGGTGCAGGGCGGGGACACCCGGGCAGCAACTCCGGAGCGAGCCGGATGATGGATAAAGGGGCCGCAGCGCGGCCAGAGAGGCAGGAGCGCGCGTCGGCGGTGCGTGAAGCCGGCGGGGCATCCAGGGGGCGGCGCCTCCTGCTTTCGGGGAACCAGGCCATCGCCCGTGGGGCGTGGGAGGCGGGGGTGCGAGTGGGCGCAGGCTACCCCGGCACGCCGAGCACGGAGATCCTGGAAGCGCTGTCGCACCTGGATGGCGTCGACTGCGAGTGGTCGCCGAACGAGAAGGTGGCGCTGGAAGTGGCCGTGGGCGCGTCGCTGGGGGGCGCGCGGGCGCTGGCCACGATGAAGCACGTGGGCGTGAACGTCGCCGCCGACCCGCTCTTCTCGGCCGCGTACATGGGTGTGAACGGCGGGCTCGTGGTCGTGAGTGCCGACGACCCCGGCATGCACTCGTCGCAGAACGAGCAGGACAACCGTCTATTCGCCCGCCACGCCCGGCTTCCGCTGCTGGAGCCGTCCACGCCGGCGGACGCGCGTCGGTTCACCACGGCGGCGTTCGCGGTCTCGGAGCGCTACGACACGCCGGTGCTGCTGCGGACCACGACTCGCCTGAGTCACGGTACCGGCCCGGTCGAGGCGGGTGAGCGGGAAGCAGTGGGGCTGCGGGCATACCACAAGGACCGCCAGAAGAACGTGGTCCTCCCGGCGCACGGCCGCGTCCGCCACCGCTGGATCGAGGAGGAGCGGATGCCGGCGCTCGCCGCGGAAGCGGAGCGGTGGGCGGAAGCGGAGCCGGGCGACGGCGACGTCGCCTTCATCACCGCGGGCATTCCCTACCTGTACGTCCGGGAGGCCTTCCCGGCGGCCCCGGTGCTCCGCCTCGGGATGACGTATCCGCTCCCGGAGATCGCGGTCCGGCGGTTCGCGGAGGAGCACGCGGGGAAGCGGCTCTACGTGGTGGAGGAGCTGGAGCCGTTCCTGGAGGAGCAGATCCGGGCGCTCGGGCTGGCGCTGGAAGCGCGCACCTGGCCCCGGTACGGCGAGCTGACCGTGCGGCTCCTGCGTCGCGCGGCAGGGGCTCCCGAGGAGGGCACCGCGGAGGAGACGGCCGCGAACGCGAAGGGTGCGGTCGGTGATGCGCCCCCGGTGCTGCCGTCGCGACCGCCGGCGCTGTGCCCCGGGTGCGCCCATCGTGGCGTGTTCCACGCCCTGGGACGCATGGACGCCATCGTGAGCGGCGACATCGGCTGCTATACGCTGGGTGCGCTCGCGCCGCTGGACGCCATGGACGCGTGCATGAACATGGGGGCCTCCATCGGCATGGCGCATGGCATGGAGAAGGTGCTGCCGCCGGATGAAGGGAAGCGTGTGGTGAGCGTGATCGGCGACTCCACGTTCTACCATTCGGGCGTGACGGGACTGATGGACGTGGTCTACAACCGGGGCAAGGGGACGGTGGTGGTGCTGGACAACCGGACCACGGCCATGACGGGGCATCAGGACCACCCGGGCACGGGCCACACGCTCGGCAACGCCGAAGCGCCGCGCATCGACATCGGCGGGATCGCGCGGGCGGTGGGCGTGGACGACGTGCGCAGCGTGGACCCGTACGATCTCCTGGGCGCGTGGCGCACGCTGGACGACGCGACCCGCACGCAGGCGCCCTCGGTGGTGGTGGCCGGGAAGCCGTGCGTGCTGAAGGAGAAGGTCTCGTTCGGCGATCCGGTGTTCCTGGACGCGGACCGGTGCACCGAGTGCTTCGCGTGCACGCGGCTGGGGTGCCCGGCCATCGAGGAGAGCGATGGGCGTCTCGCGGTGAACGACCTGCTCTGCAACGGCTGCACGCTGTGCCAGCAGGTCTGCGCCGACTGCAACGCGGGGATCGACGTCTCGCTCATGCTCGAGCTGGTGGACCAGGGGCGGCTCTCGGACGCGCTCGAGCTGGTGCTGCGCTCGAACCCGCTGCCCGCCGTCTCCGCGCGCGTCTGTCCGCACCCCTGCGACCACGACGTGAACGCCCTCGGGTTCCCGCAGGCGGCTACCTATGCGGCCCGGCACCCGTCGCTCGTGGAGCGCTTCCCCGACGGCGCCAGGAAGATTTCGGTGCGTGCGGTGGAGCAGTTCCTGGGCGACTGGGCCATCGAGAACTACCCGGCCGACGCGCTTTCCCCCGCGGAGGAGATGGGCCGCTCCGTGGCGGTGGTCGGATCCGGGCCGGCCGGCCTGTCGGCGGCGTGGCACCTCCGGCGCAAGGGGTGGCGCGTCACCGTGTTCGAAGCCGACGAAGCCCCGGGCGGCATGCTGCGGAGCGGGATCCCCCCGTTCCGGCTGGCGCGGGAAGTACTGGACGCAGAGCTGGGCCGGTTCACCGCTATCGGCATCGAGTTCCGCACGGCGGCCAGGATCGGTCGGGACATCACGGTGGCAGAGCTGTCCGAGGAGCATGACGCCGTCATCATCGCAGTGGGCCGGCACGCGCCGCGGACCATCCCGCTGGAAGGGGCCGAGGCGTACGGCTCGTCCGTGCTGGGCGGCCTGGAATTCCTGCGGCGTTTCAACGCAGGCGAGGCGGTGCCGCTGGGTCGCCGTGTCACGGTGATCGGAGGGGGGAACACGGCCATCGACTGCGCGCGCGCCGCGCGCCGGCTCGGTGCCACCGTGGACGTGGTGTACCGGCGGACAGAAGCCGAGATGCCGGCCATCCCCGACGAGGTGGAGGAAGCGCGGGAGGAAGGCGTGACGTTCCGGTTCCAGAGGAGCCCCGTGCGGGCGCTGGGAGAGGGCGGTCGCCTGACGTCGCTGGAAACCATCGCCATGGCGCAGGGCGACCCGGACGAGAGCGGTCGGCGGCGCCCGGACCCGGTGGCGGAGAGCGAGGAGGTCGAGCCCTGCGACGCGGTGATCCTGGCCGTGGGCGAGGACACCGACCTGGCGTTGCTGGCAGGGAGCGGCATCCGGGCGGGCGACCGGATCGACGTCAACTTCGCCGGTGCCACATCGGTGCCCGGCGTGTTCGCGTGCGGTGATGCGGCGTTCGGCCACGGCACGGTGACGCAGGCGGTGGCCACGGGCCGCCGCGCGGCCGAGCTGGCGAGCAACCCGTTGAAGAAAGGGGCGACCCGTGAGCGATAAGACGAGGGAGTCGGGATCCGGGGACCCGCAGGTCGCGGCCACGGCCGTGGAAGAAGCCGGCGCGGACGCCGCAGCTCGCTCCGAGCGGGTGTCCGACCGCAGCGGCGGCCTCCCCCCCACCGGCCACGGCGATGTGATGAACATCGTGCTTGCGGGCGTTGGCGGTCAGGGCTCCGTCCTCGCCACCCGGGTGCTGGCCACGGCGGCGGCGATCGCGGGGCACCAGGTCGTGACCTCGGAAGTGCACGGCATGTCGCAGCGCGGCGGAACGGTTCTGACCACGGTGCGCTTCGGCGACTCGGTTCTGTCCTCCTCCATCCCGGAGGGCGAAGCCGACTTCCTGGTGGCCTTCGAGCGCCTCGAGGCCGCGCGGCACCTGTCCCTGGTGGAACCCGGCGGGATCGTGCTGGTGAACGACCAGCGCATCGCGCCGAGCATCGAATCGCTGAAGACCGCCGGCTACCCCCGCGACCTCGAGCCGAGTGCGGAGGCGCGCGGCATCACGCTGCTGACCTTCCCGGCGCTGGCGCTGGCCAGGGAGCTGGGAAACGAGAAGCTGTCCAGCACGATCATGCTGGGCGCGCTGTCGAACTACCTGTTCATTGCCCGGGAGCAGTGGCTGGAAGCGATCCGGCGGACGGTCCCGCCGAGGACGGTGGAAGCGAACGAAGCCGCGTTCGACACGGGCGCCGAGTGGATGGTGGGCCCCGCGGCGTTCAGCTTCTGACCCTGGAGATCGGCGCCTCGTAGTCCCTCGCCCTCTCCATCCCGGCCAGCACCCGCGCGGCCCCTTCGGCCAGCGCCCGCAGCTCGTCTTCGCCGGGGTAGACCCGGACGTCCGCGATCCAGGTCAGCGCATCCGCGAGCCCGCCCGTCAGCGCCCGGCTGCGCGCCATTCCACCAGTGAGGAGAACGGCGTCGACGCGGCCGCCGAGCGCGGCGGCCATGGCGCCGATCTCCTTGCGGATCTGGTAGGACATGGCGAGGAGAACGACGCGAGCATGATCGTCGCCGGCGGCGATGCGCGCTTCCACCTCCCTGAGGTCCCGGGTGCCGAGATAGGACACGAGACCGCCCTCGCGGAAGAGCCGGCGGTCCGCCTCGGCCATGGTCCAATCCTCCTCCAGGGCGCGCTCCATGAGGCGCATCACCGGCACGCTGCCGGCCCGCTCGGTGGAAAACGGCCCTTCCTCCCGGGGGTTGTTCACGTCGACCATGCGCCCGCCCCGGTGTGCCGACACGCTCACGCCGCTCCCGAGATGGGCCACCACCAGGCGCAGCTCGTCGTACGAACGACCCACCTCGGCGGCGTAGCGCTTCGCCACGGCCTTGGTGTTGAGCGCGTGGGAGAGGCAGACGCGATCCAGCCCCGCCAGTCCCGAAAGCCGGGCCACGTCATCCCACTCGTCCACGCTCACGGGGTCCACGATGAATGCCGGGCACCCGGCCTCGTCGGCCAGTCGGCGAGCCAGGAACGCGCCCAGATTGGACGCGTGCTCGCCCCGCCCCGCCGCGCGCAGGTCCTCCAACATGGCATCGGTCACGCGGTACGTCCCGCTGGCCAGCGGGCGCAGCAGTCCACCCCGCCCCACCACCGCGTCCATGTCGCCAGGTTCCACGCCGTGCCGTGACAGGGCCCCGCGCACCGCATCCAGGCGCATGTCCTGCTGCTCCAGGATCGGCCGCCCACGGAACCCCGCCAGCACCGCGTCATCGTGGGTGGCCGCGTGCTCGAACACCACCGCGTCGCCGGAGAAGACCGCCAGCTTCGTGCTGGTCGACCCGGGATTGAGAGCCAGAATCAAGAACTCCTCCGCTGCCATGACGCGTCCCCGCCTCCCTCGCATGCCCGCCTCATCCCGCCCGTCCGACCAGTGCACCCAGGGCGATGGAGTGCAGCTTGTCTTCCGCGCTTTCAACGCGCGACGGGATCAGGATCGGCACCGCGGCGCCCGTGACCACGTGGGCCGTGATCGAACCGCCGAAGTACTTGACCCCTTTGCCCAGGATGTTCCCCGCATCGATCCCGGGGGTGACCATGATGTCGGCGGCCCCCGCCACCGGACCCGTGATCCCCTTCGCCCGGGCTGCCGAAGGGAGCAGCGCGTTGTCGAGGGCCAGCGGCCCGGCGACGTCGGCGTTCGGCAGCGCCCGCGCAGCCCACTCGGCGGTGTCGCGGGCGAGCACGGTGGAGGGGACGGCATCGGTGACCACTTCGGTGGCGCTGAGGAGAGCCACGCGCGGCCGCTCGTAGCCGAGGGCGCGGAACACCGCCACGGCGTTGGCCACGATCTCCCGCAGCGCCGCCGCATCCGGGGCGGGCGTGATCCCGCCGTCCGTGACCCCCACCAGCCGCACTGAGCCGGAGAGCGCGTCCTCGTAGAGGAGAACATCGGAGAGCAGTCGGCCCGTCCGCAGCCCGCGCTCCCGACGGAGCGCCGCCTTCAGGAGCTGGTCCGTCCGCAGCGCACCTTTGAGCAGGATGCCCACCTCTCGCGTCACGGCCAGCTCCACCGCCGCGGCCGCGGCCTCCTCCGGAGTTGCAGCCCTCACCCAGCGGGCGTGGTCCAGCCCGCGGATCGACCCGGCCTCGATGACCGCGCGGATCCGATCCGCATCGCCCACCAGGACGGGCGAGGCGATCCCCTCCGTCGCGGCCGCCCCGACCGCGGCCAGCGCCGACGCGCTGTCAGCGGCCACTACCGCCACGGAAACGGGCCGGGATTCCCTGGCCCGTGCCCGGAGCTCAGCGAAGGAACGGATCGGTGCTGTGAGCGTCGGCATGCCGGCAATATGCCCGCGCGGGGAATCGGGTGCCAGTCAGGCCCGGTCTACCGGCGGGTAAGGGATTTCCCCGCCCCGTCGCGGTGAATCCTCCTGATTGCCGCTCGCACGCACGGGAGCTTAGGCTGCCAGCACGGCCAGAACCGAACCAAGCGAGGGTACCTCTTATGGGCCGGACACGGACATTGATTCTTGGAGCCGCCGGACGCGACTTCCACAACTTCAACGTACTTTACAGGAACGACCCCGACACCGAGGTGGTGGGATTCACAGCCGAGCAGATCCCCCACATCGACGATCGCCGCTATCCGCCCGAGCTCGCGGGCGAGCTTTACCCGAACGGGATTCCGATCCACCCGGAGCGCCAGCTGGAAGAGCTGATCGCCGAGCTCGATGTCGAGCGCTGCATCATGGCGTACTCGGACGTCTCCTACGCCTACGTCATGGGGCTGGCGGCCCGGGTCAATACGGCTGGCGCGGATTTCACAATGCTGGGCGCCGAGCCCACCATGGTGAAGTCCACCAAGCCGGTGGTGGCCGTCTGCGCATCCCGCACGGGCGCCGGAAAGAGCCAGACCAGCCGCGCCGTGGTCCGGCTGCTGCGCGACGCGGGGAAGAAGGTGGCGGTGATCCGGCACCCCATGCCGTACGGCGACCTGGTCAAGCAGCGCGTCCAGCGCTTCGCGACCGAGGAGGACCTTGTTCGGCACGAGGTCACCATCGAGGAGCGCGAGGAGTACGAGCCGCACATGGCGGCGGGCAGCGTGGTGTTCGCCGGCGTGGACTACGAGGCGATCCTGCGCGAGGCGGAGAAGGAAGCGGACGTCATCCTCTGGGATGGCGGCAACAACGACTTCTCCTTCTACAAGCCGGACGTGTACATCACCCTCGTGGACCCGCACCGCGCCGGGCACGAGCTCAGCTATTATCCCGGTGAGATCAACGTCCGTCTGGCGGACGCGGTCCTGGTGAACAAAGTTGATACGGCGTCCATGGACGATGTGCTCCAGGTCGAGGACAACGTCCGGAAGGTGAATCCGGGAGCGGTTCTCCTGGAAGGCGCTTCGCCTCTCTTCCTCGACGACCCGGACGTGCTCCGCGGACGTCGCGTCCTGTGCATCGAGGACGGGCCGACGCTGACGCACGGCGGGATGACCTACGGCGCCGCGGTGATCGGCGCGCGCAAGGCCGGCGCCGCGGAGCTGGTCGACGCTCGGCCGTTCGCCGTGGGCGAGATCGCGAGCACGTTCCAGCGCTATCCCGGAATCGGCACCCTGCTCCCCGCCATGGGGTACGGTGAGCAGCAGGTGAAGGATCTCGAGGCGACGCTGCGCAAGGCCGCCGAAGGTGGCGTCGAGGCCGTTGCCATCGGCACGCCCATCAACCTCGCGCGGCTCGTGGACATTCCGGTGCCGTACACGCGCGTCCGCTACGAGCTCCAGGTGATCGGGAGCCCGACCCTGCGTGACGTGCTGGCGCCGGTGCTCGGGACGTCGCCGAAGTAGAAGAGGGGCCGAGCCGGTCGGGGCCCGAGAAGTCCGCGGGACCCGGGAACGGCGGCCACCGACCCCGGTCGGTGGCCGCTTTCGCGGGCCTGCCGCGTGTTCGTTCTGGCGTCTTTCCCCGCCGGGGGTCGGAAAGACGTTCATTCACGAGGTAGAGGAGGGAATGCCATGCGACGAATCGCACCACTGGCGGCCATTGCCGCCGCGCTCGCCATTGCTGCATGCGGAAAGGAAGAAGCCCCGCCGGTGCGATCGCAGCAGGCACAGGTGGACACGGCGGCTCAGGCGTACAATCCCGTCATGTTCGATACCGTGAAGTGGGCCAGCGAGAGCGAAGCCATCGCGCGCGGGCGCGACATCTTCAAGTGGGCTTGCGCCGAATGCCATGGCCCCGAGGGCCTCGGCGACGGCGGCCGCGTCATCGACGGGGACACCCTCCATCCCCCCTCGTTCCGGCAGCCCGGCTGGCGCTTCGCCAACGATCCCGCGGCGCTGCAGAAGCAGGTGTTCGTGGGCAATACGCTCGGCATGCCGCACTGGGGGCTGCGCGAGATGCGCCCGCGGGACATCGTCGCGGTGGAGAAGTACATCCGGCTGGAGCTGATCCGGGGCGGCGCTTCCCAGAGTGGCACGCCAGGAGCGGAGTAGTCCCGGGAGCGGAGAGCGTCGCCGGCTGAATATACCCGCCGGCGATGCCGTGGCCGGGGTGAGCATGGCATTCATCCTCATCCCGCAGGCGCTGGCGTATGCCCAGGTGGCGGGCATGCCGGCTCACGTGGGCCTCTACGCCGCCGCCCTGCCACCGCTCGCGGCAGCGTTCTTCGCCTCATCGCCATGGCTCCAGACGGGGCCCTCGGCCGTCACCGCGATCCTGACGGCGGGGGCCCTCGCGCCGCTGGCCGTGCCGGGAACGCCCGAGTACGTTCGGCTCGGCGCGCTCCTGGCGCTGGCGGTGGGCGTGATCCGGATCGCGTTCGGCGCACTGCGCGCGGGGCGGATCGTCTTCCTCATGTCCGAGCCCGTGCTGCGCGGGTTCACCGTGGGCGCTGCGATCCTGATCCTTCTCTCCCAGATCCCGTCGGTGCTGGGGCTCGCGCCGAGTGATGCCGGGATCGGGGCGGCGCTCGCGGCCGCGACCCGTGTATCCGAGTGGAACCCGCAGGCGCTGGGGCTGGCCGCCGGCACCATCATCATCGTGGCCGTGGCCCGACGGATCCACCCGCTGGTTCCGGCGATCGTGGTGGTGACCGCGGGCGGGATCTGGCTCAGCGCCCGCGGCCTGTACCACGGCCCGACCATCGGCGCGGTGCCCGAGGGACTCCCGCCGCTCGGGCTGTCCTTCCCCTGGCGATCCACGCCCTGGCTGCTGCTTCCCGGCGTGGTCATCGCGCTGGCCGGGTTCTCGGAAGCGGCGTCCATCGCCCGGACATACGCGGCGAAGGAGCGGCAGCGCTGGGATCCCGACCGCGAGTTCGTGAGCCAGGGCGTGGCGAATCTCGCGTCGGCCGTGAGCGGCGGATTCCCGGTGGGCGGCTCCTTCTCCCGCAGTGGGCTCGCCCACCTGGGCGGGGCGCGGACGCGCTGGAGCGGCGCCATAACGGGGCTGACCGTGCTGGCGTTCCTCCCCTTCGCCTCGATCCTGGCCCCACTGCCCGTGGCGGTACTCGGTGCGCTCGTGATCGCCGCCGTCTCGGGGCTGATCCGAATCCAGCCCCTGACGTGCCTCTGGCGCATTTCGCGCCCCCAGTTCGCAGTGGCCGCCACCACGTTCGTCCTGACGCTCGTTCTCGCGCCCCACATCGAGCAGGCAGTGATTCTCGGCATCCTGGCGGCCGGCGCCGTTCACCTCTGGCGCGAGCTGCACCTGGGGCTGGACGCATGGGCGGATGATGACGAAACCCTCAACCTCCGGCCCCATGGCGTGCTCTGGTTCGGCTCGGCGGAAGTGCTGAAGGCGTCGATCGGCGACATGGTGGCCGATCACCCGAAAGCGCGCCGCGTCCGCCTGCACATGGAGCACCTCGGACGGGTGGATATCACGGCCGCCCTCGTCCTCAACGAGAGCCTGGCCACACTGCGGAGCGGCGGCCTGGACGTGGACGTCACGGGGATTCACCCCGAGACCGCGCGGGCGCTGCGCGCGGTGGTGGGGCCGGATGGCGAGCCCCCGCCCATGGCGTGCGACGAGTCCGCCGCGCCCGCGACGCGAAAGTAGGCGGCATCCAGGCCGCGCGAGCGGCGGGCGGCTGTCAGCGGCCGGTGGCTGCGGTGGCGGGCGGGTGGGTGTCCGCGCCAGGCTGCTCCATTGCATGCACCTGCCGTCTGGCCCGTCGCAGCTCGCGCTCCTTCCACCAGTCCTCGAGCCTGAGATAGCTGCGGAGCGTGTGCCCGAGCAGGCTGCGCAGCGGCTCCGGCGGCCACGGGAGCACCCTGCGATTGACGAAGGGGGACCGGGTCAGGTCGGTCTTCTGCCCCAGCACCAGGTCACGGAGCGCCTGTGCGTTCAGGTGGGTCATGGCCACGCCGTGGCCGATGCACCCGACGCTGTAGGCCGCGCGCTCGTCGCCGAGGTATCCGATGGCCGGATTCAGATCGAGCGTGACGGAGAACGGCCCGCCCCACTGGTGCGTGAAGCGGATGTCGCGCAGGTGAGGGAACGTGACGCGGAGGTGCTCCTGCTGGTCGCGCCACGCCACTTCGCTCCGGTCGCCGTCGAGGTCGTTCGCCCAGGTGAATCCCACGGGGCCCGCGCCAATGGCGATCCGGTTGTCCGTAGTCAGCCGGAAAAAGTGAATCAGGTTCCGGGCGTCCTCGACGCCCTCCCGCCCCGTCCACCCGATTGGCTCCAGCTGCTCCGGCGTGAGCGGCTCTGTGCACTGCATGTGCGTGAACGCCGGAACCTGCTTCCGGCGGGTGGGCGCGAGAAGGTGGGCGTACGCATTGGTGGCGAACACCACCTTCTCCGCCGTCACCGTGGCGCCGGGGACCTCCAGCGAGAAGTGCCGGCCGCGGCGGATGCGGGTGACCGGCGTGTTCTCGAACACCTGCGCGCCCACGCGCTGCGCCAGCTCCTTTTCCGCCCGGACCAGCTTGAGCGGGTGGATCAGGAGCATGCGGGGCTCCCAGAGCGCGCCCAGATGGATGGGTGAGTTGACGCGGTCGCGCGTCTCCCGTTCGTCGAGGAAGTAGATGTCGTCGAAGCCGAGCGAGTTCATGAGGTCGACCTCGCCCCTCAGCTTCTTCAGGTAGCTCGGGGTGGTGGCCACGCGAAGGAACCCTGGCCGCGTCCGCTCGCAGTCGAGCCCCTCCCGCTGGATCAGGTCGTCCAGCGCCTCCACCGCCTGCACCATGTACCGGTGCGCTCGCCGCAGATAGTCCTTCCCCTTGAGCAATGCCGTAGCCGAGAAGCCGAGCCCGACCACCGTCATGGCGAAGGAGCCATTGCGACCACTGGAGCCGAACCCGATCTCCCGCGCCTCCAGCACCGCCACCGACAGCCCCGGGTCCGCCCGCCTCAGCTCGTACGCCGTGGTCAGCCCCGTGAACCCGCCGCCGATGACGGCCACGTCAACAGCCAGGTCTTCAGTGAGCGGCGCTCCGGGCGTATAGGATCCGTACGTCTCGCGCCACAGCGAGTGCGGCGCCTCTGGAAGAGGCAGCGGCAACGACATTGGGGGGCTCTCCGTTCGGGGTTGTGAGAACGTCGGGCGGTGTCTTGGGGGCTCGGCGGTATGATGGCACCGGCCGCCGCGCCTCACAAGCGGCGGCGAACGTCTCGCGCCGCGCGGCACCGCCCGTCCACTATCGGCGGCGGAGACGGCTCAGGAGCGGAGCCTCAGCCAGGCCAGGACCACCGCCACCGCCAGGATCACCAGCAGCCCGGTCAGCTGCAGCGCCCGAAGCCCACGCGGCCGCTCGTCGGAGAGCGACCGCGTGCGCTCGATCCGCCCGGCGCTGAGGTCGAAGAACCACCCGAGCACCAGAGCGACGGGAAGCCCCGCCAGCGTCGCGGTCACGATCACTTCGGCCGTCCACGGCGGGACATTGAACGGGAGCGCGGGAAGCGCGGCATCCACCAGCGACAGCACGATGAGTGTGAACGCGCCGTACCCGGCGCCCACCTTGTAGACGTGCCGCCGCTTCAGCTCCGCCAGGAAGCTCCCGATGGCGCCCTGGGGCGGCGCCGCGGCGCCGCCGGTGAGGCGCGCCCGCAGCAGCCCTGCCGAGGGTCGCTGCTCCGGTCGCTTCTGGAGGCAGCGGAGGAGGATGTCCTCCATCTCCGGGCCGATGTCCGCCCGCAGGGCCCGCAGACGGGCGGGCTCCTCCGCGAGGTGCGCCCGGATCTGGTCGGCCACCCGCGTCGCCCCGGGATACGGCCCGTTTCCGGTCAGGAGCTCATACGCGCTCACTGCCAGGGAGTAGATGTCGGAACCGGGCTGGATCGCGTCGCCCTTCAGCTGCTCGGGCGGGGCGTAGCCGACCTGCCCCAGGATCTGGCCCGCGCCCGTCAGCCGCGTGGCCGCTTCCCCGCCCGTCTCCAGGACCCCCGCGACGCCGAAGTCCGCCAGGACGATGCGGCCGCCATCGCGGGTGCGCATGATGTTGCCCGGCCGGACGTCGCGATGGATGATCCCGAGCGCATGAGCGGCTTCCAGCGCGCCACACACCTCCGTCAGCACCTCGCGGACCTCATCCTCGCTCAGCCTGCCGCCGGCCGCCAGGATGTCCGCGTACGTGCGCCCGTCGATGTACTCCATCACCAGGTAGGGCCGTCCGTCCGACAGCTCGCCCACCCGATAGACGGAGACGACGGCGGGGTGGTGGATCTTGGCAGCCAGCCGCGCTTCGCGGACGAAGCGCTGGCGCGCCGTATCGTCCGCCGCCAGCGACCTGCGGAGCACCTTCACGGCCACCGGGCGGTCGAGCGCCCGCTCGCGGCCCAGGAACACCTTTGCGAACGCCCCCTCTCCGAGCGGGCGCACCACGTCGAAGTCCGTGCCGAGGTCTTCCCGGAGCGTTTCAATGGCGGGTGTCATGCAGGGCAAGATGCACTGCCGGCCTCTGGACTGCCACGATCCCGTGTCCCGCGACCCCGCGCGACCCAGATCCCGGCGTTTGCCGGCGCACGGCGCCCGCCCGCTCCGCGATCCACCCCGCCCGCGCGGCGCAACGACATGGTTGGAAATGAACGGCGGGCACTGTATCCTGGGGTCGGATAGCCAGCCCCTGTCTCTCCGTCGGAGCCCCTCAACGTGATCGACGTTCTCAACCGCGCCCTCGCGCCGCGGTACCGCATCGAGCAGGAGCTCGGTGAGGGCGGCATGGCCAATGTGTACCTGGCCGAGGACCTGAAGCACGACCGCCGGGTCGCCCTCAAGGTGCTGAAGCCGGAGCTCGCCGCCGTGGTGGGCGCCGACCGGTTCCTGGCCGAGATCAGGACCACGGCCAACCTCCAGCACCCCCACATCCTTCCGCTCTTCGATTCCGGCAGCGCGGACTCTTTCCTCTTCTACGTGATGCCGTTCGTGGATGGAGAGAGCCTGCGCGAGAAGCTGGACCGGGAGAAGCAGCTCTCCGTGGACGAGGCCGTGGACATCGCCCGCAAAGTGGCCGCGGCGCTCCATTACGCCCACGAGCAGGGCGTGGTGCACCGGGACGTGAAGCCCGACAACATCCTGATTTCACGAGGCGAGCCGCTGGTGGCGGACTTCGGCATCGCCCTGGCGCTGGCGGAGGCGGGTGGCGGCCGGATCACGGAGACCGGGCTCAGCCTGGGCACACCGCACTACATGAGCCCGGAGCAGGCATCGGGAGAGCAGGGGCTGGACAAGCGCAGCGATGTCTACGCGCTGGCATGCGTGCTCTACGAGATGCTCACGGGAGAGCCGCCGTTCGGCGGCCCCACCGCCCAGGCCGTGCTGGCTCGCATCCTCACTGGCGAAGCCCGCCGCGTCTCCGATACGCGACGGACCGTCCCGCCCCACGTCGACGCCGCCGTGGCCCGAGCTCTGGAGAAGCTCCCGGCCGACCGCTTCCCCTCCGCCGACGCGTTCGGCCGCGCGCTCGCCGACCCTTCATTCCGGCACGCTTCCGCGGAGCCGGCCGCGACGATCGGAAGCGGGCGGGGGCGCCGGCTCCTCGCCCGACCCGTCACCCTGGCGGCTTTCGCGGGGGCCCTGGCCATCGGCGTCCTCGTGGGTTTCGGCCTGCGCGCGCCCGCGAGCGGCGCGGACCGGTTCATCGCTTCCATCCAGTTCCCGGACGACCAGCGTCTGCTCGACGCGCCGGGCGGGTCTCCCATCGCGCTCTCGCCGGACGGCTCCACGCTGGTGTACATGGGACCCGGCGCGGGACAGGGGTGGCAGCTGTGGGCGCGACGGGCGAACGCGCTGCGGGCAACGCCGGTGCCGGGGAGCCAGAACGCCCTCACGCCCGTCTTCTCCCCGGACGGCTCGGCCGTGGCCTTCATCGACGGTACGGACCTGAAGGTCGTCGACCTCCGGGTCGGGACGCCCCGGACGCTGGATGACGACGCCTACCTCGTCGCGGACTGGACCGCGGACGGCTACCTGTACTACCTCGCCGCCGCATCCAACACCTGGTATCGGGTCCGGGCCGCGGGCGGGGAGCCGGACACGGTCCCGGGGCTGAGCCCCAACGATGCGCCCCAGGGGGTGGGGACGCCGCCCGCCTTCACGTTCGGCGACGTCCTGCCCGACGGCAGGCACGGCGTGTGGACCCGGGTCCTGATCAACGCGAACCGGGCGCAGCAGTCCATCGCCGTGGTGGACCTGGAGACCGGCGAGCAGCGGGAGATCGCGCGCGGCGCCTCGCCCCGGTATCTGCGCAGCGGTCAGCTGGTCTGGATCTCGCCAGAGGGCGTGCTCCAGGCAGCGTCCTTCGAATGCCGGGGCGGGCAAGCTCACAGGTCCGCCAATCCCCATCGCCGAAGGCGTGGGCAGCGACGGCCAGGGCGGCGCCCATGCCGCCGTCTCCGAGTCCGGCGACGTGGTCTACGTCCTCGGCGCCGCGGGAGGCGCGGGCATGAAGCTCGAGTGGGTGGACCGCGGCGGCGACACCACGCTGGTGGACCCGGACTGGAAGATCCAGCCCGTGGCGGCCGGCAACTGGAACGGCGCCGCGCTGTCGCCCGACGGCTCCAGGATCGCGGTCACCGACGGGTCGGTGGGCGGGAGCCAGCTGTGGGTCCGCAGCGCGGCCGGGGACGCGCCGCCGTCACGGATCACGTTCTCCGGCAGCTTCCACGTTCGCCCCCGCTGGACCGGCGATGGGCAGGCCGTAACGTTCATCTCGGACCTGGGCGGCGAGGGCAAGCCGACGCAGGTCTGGACGAAGGCCGCCGATGGCAGCGGCGCCCCGCGCCCCCTCGCGGCCGACACCATCGAGATCGAGGAGGCCGTCGTCTCACCGGACGGCCAGTGGCTCGTCTACCGCCGCGGCGGGACCCGGGTCGGGCGCGACATCTACGCCCGCCGCCTCGACGCCGCCGCGGACTCGGCAGGCCACCCGCTGGTCGCAACGGATGCGGACGAGAAGTCGCCGCAACTCTCCCCCGACGGCCGCTGGCTCGCCTACACGTCGGACGAGAGCGGGCAGCTCGAGGTCTTCGTGCGCCCCTTCCCCAACGTGGCCGACGGCAAGTGGCAGGTCTCGGTGGGCGGCGGCTTCAGCCCGCTCTGGGCGCACAATGGCAGGGAGCTGTTCTACATCGGCAGCCGGGACGGCGCGCACATGATGGCCGCGCGCGTGGAAGCCCGCGGCGGCTCGCTGGCGGTGGTGTCCCGTCAGCCCCTGTTCGCCATCGGCGACCAGTACGTCGACCAGAACTACACGGCGTTCGACATCACCCCGGACGACCAGCGCTTCCTCATGTTCTCCTTCGGCAGCAGCGGCGGCGGGACCATGGTCTGGGAGCGGAACTGGCTGGACGAGTGGCGGCGTCGGGCGGCGGGAGCGAGCGGGACATGAGCGACATCGTCGCCCGGCTGAACGCGGCGCTGGAAGGCCGCTACCGGATCGACCGCCAGCTCGGGGAGGGCGGGATGGCCACGGTCTTCCTGGCCCACGACGTCAAGCACGACCGGCAGGTGGCGATCAAGGTGCTGAGGCCGGAGCTGGCCGCGGTGGTGGGCGCCGACCGCTTCCTGTCGGAGATCCGCACCACCGCCAACCTGGAAGACCCGCACATCCTCCCGCTCTACGACTCGGGGGAGGCGGACTCCTTCCTCTTCTATGTCATGCCCTACGTCGAGGGCGACTCGCTCCGGGACCGGCTGCGCAGGGAGCACCAGCTCCCGGTCGAGGAGGCGGTGGACATCGCCCGGAACGTGGCCGGCGCCCTCGCCTTCGCCCACCAGAAAGGGATCGTCCACCGTGACATCAAGCCGGCCAACATCCTGCTCCGGCGAGGCGAGCCGCTGGTGGCGGACTTCGGCATCGCGCTGGCGCTGTCGGAAGCGGGCGACGGTCGGTTGACGGAGACCGGGCTGAGTCTGGGCACCCCGCACTACATGAGCCCGGAGCAGGCGTCGGGGGAACGGTCGCTGGACCCGCGCAGCGATGTCTACGCCCTCGGCTGCGTGCTCTACGAGATGCTGACGGGCGAGCCGCCGCACGCCGGCCCAACGGCGCAGGCGGTGCTGGCCAAGATCCTCACCGAGGAGCCGCGGCGGGCGCGCGCGGTGCGGCGGGCCGTCCCCGAGAACGTGGACGCGGCGCTGGCCAAGGCGCTGGAGAAGCTGCCGGCGGACCGGATGCCGTCGCCGCGCGCCTTCGCCGAGGCGCTGGACGACCCGGGCTTCCGCCACGGGGACCGCACAGCCGGGACCGGGCGGCCCGCCGAGGGGAGGACGGGGAACACCCGACCGTGGCAGCTGACCACGTTCGCGCTGGCGGCCGTGGTCGCGGTGCTCGCGGGCGTCATCGGGTTCCTCCGCCCGCAGCCCGTTCCGGAAGCGCCCGTCTTCCGGGCCGCGATCTCGCTGCCCCAGTCCCAGGGGATGGTCACCCCTCAGCTCGGCACTTCCTTCACGCTCGCACCGGACGGCAGCCGGCTGGTGTACGCGAGCCGATCGGCGGGCGCGCCGTGGCAGCTGTGGGTGCGTCCGGCCGACGCGCTGGACGCGACGCCCATCCCCGGCACGGAAGCGAGCTTCTCTCCTGCCTTCTCGCCCGACGGGGAGGAAGTGGCCTACGCGGACCCGTCCGGGCTGCTCAAGGTGGTGGACATTGACCGCGGCTCGAACCGGACGCTGGCCGACAGCGCGGTGCTCGTGGTGGACTGGGCTCCGGATGGGCGGATCTACTACATGCACGGCGTGAGCCTCGGCGACATCTGGCGCGTGTCGGCCGCGGGCGGCGACGCCGAGCCCGCCCCCGTCGTTTCCGGGGCACCGGGCCCGACGCCGCTCTGGGGTCCCGGCGACGTGCTCCCCGGCGGCGAGGCCATGGTGATCACCCGCTTCCCGGCCGGCAACGCGGGCCCCGGCGGCGCCACGCTGGCGGTGGTGGACTTCACCACCGGAAAGGTGAAGGACCTCGGCCAGGGCACCGACCCGCGCTACCTCGCGGGCCACCTGCTCTGGGGCACCCGTGAAGGAACGCTGCTGCGGGCGCCGTTCGACCTCGAGCGGCTGGAGATCTCGGGCCCGGCGGTGCCGGTCGCGGAGGGGATCCTCCTGGACGCGACGGCCGTCATGCACTACGGCGTCTCCGAGACCGGCTCCCTGGTGTACCGCACCGGCGCTTCGGCCGGCGGCGTCGGCGGATTGATGTGGGTCGACCGCGAAGGGAATCGGGAGCGGGCGTCGGACCTCGAGGTGGGCCTCACCATCGGCCTGTGGGACTCGCTGGACCTGTCGCCCGACGGGACCACCGTCGCCCTGAGCCGGGCCGACGGGCTCAACTCCCACATCTGGATCCAGCGGCTCGACCGCGACGCCCCGCCCAGCCGCGTCACATTCGGCGGCACGTTCAACGTGCGGCCCCGGTGGGCCGACGGCGGCCGCTCCCTGACCTTCGTCAGCAACCTCGCCGGGCAGGGCGCTCCCACGCAGATCTGGAAGAAGTCCGCCGCGGGATCCGGTGCCCCCCAGCCCGTGGTTGTGGCCGACCGGGAGGTGGAGGAGGGCTTCATGTCGCCGGACGGAAAATGGTACGTCTATCGCGTGGGCGGGACGACCTCCAACCGGGACATCTACGCGAAACGGGTCGAGGGCGACAGCGCCGGCATCCCCCTCGTCGCCACATCGCAGAACGAGCGCTCGCCCGTCCTGTCTCCCGACAGCCGCTGGCTCGCGTACGTGTCCGACGAGGCGGGGCAGGACGAAGTCTTCGTCACCCCCTTCCCGAACGCCGCCGACGGGAAGTGGCAGGTGTCCGCGGGCGGTGGCCACTCGGCGGCCTGGAGCCCGGATGGCACCGAGCTGTTCTTCGTGGGCACGTCCAACGACATGATGGCCGCGAGCTATACGGTGTCCGGCGGCGCCTTCGTCGTCACAGGGATCAGGACGCTGTTCAACACCAACGGCATGCTCATGGGGATCAACAACAAGTCCTACTCCATCAACCCAATGGACGGGCGCTTCCTGGTCATCTCGCTGGGCGACGCCGAGGCCCAGCTGGTCTGGGTCCAGAACTGGGACCGGGACCTGTGACCGGGCGCGCACGCCCCGCGGCGGCGGCGAGATCCGCTACCGCCCTCTCCGTTCACACGCCCCCCGGGGGTAGCACGCCATGAGCGATCCGGTGATCGGGCGGCAGAACCGCCCGCAGTTCCGCGACATCGACGCGTTCGGTCTCACCCACCCCGGCCTGGTACGGACAGAGAACCAGGACCACTTCTTCGTGGGCGCGCTGGCGCGTGGCGTGACCGTCGACGCCAGCAGCATCGTGGGCGACCGCCGACGCATCCTGCACCCGGAGCGACTCGCTTCCCTCGCCATCGTCGCCGATGGCGTGGGCAGCACGGCGGGCGGGGGCGAAGCGGCGAGGACAGCCGTGAAGGACCTCCTCGCCTCCGTCTCCCGGTTCTTTCACCACGCCGACCTGAAGGAGCGTGAGGACCCCGACGTCTTCTCACGCCTCCTCAGCGACGCAGCCCTCGGCTGCCACGACAGCCTGCTCGAGAAAGCCGAGAAGGAGGGGGACCGAAGACGCTACGCCACCACGCTCACGCTCTTCCTCGGCCTGTGGCCTCACGCCTACCTGCTCCAGGTGGGAGACTCGCGGGCGTACATCTTCCAGGGAGGTGAGCTGACGCAGGTCAGCCGGGACCAGACCGTCGCGCAGGAGCTCGTCGACAGCGGCGCGCTCACCCGGACGGTGGCCGAGGGCACGCGCTGGGCGAACGTCCTGTCCAGCGCCATCGGTGGCGCGGAAGCCGCGCCCGTGGTCACGCGGGTGACGCGCGAGTGGGGGAGCGTGGTGCTGCTCTGCAGCGACGGCCTGACCAAGCACGTGCCGGACGCCCGCCTCGCCGAGCGCCTCGCCACGATCCGGAGATCGCGCGACACGGCGGAGCAGCTGCTCCAGGATGCACTGGACGGCGGCGGGACCGACAACATCACGGTGGTGCTCGGGCGGACGGTAGGACCGGCCTAGGGCCCGTCCTTCTACGCTTCCGCGATCGCTTCCAGGAAGAGGTCGCCATAGCGCTCCAGCTTCTTCGGCCCCACGCCGGAGATGCGAAGCAGCTCGGCGGGCGTGGACGGCCGCTCATCCGCCATGGCGCGCAGGACGCGATCGTTGAACACGATGTAGGCGGGCACGTTGCGCTCGTCGGCGAGCCGCTTGCGCAGCGCGCGCAGCCGGTCGAAGAGGGGATCGGCGTCGGGGTCGAACCGGGGCGGCGGCGCCTCGTCCCACGGTGCGGGGCCGCCGGAGCCGGGCGCGCCCGCCCGTAGACCCGCTGCCCGTGGCCGGCGCGGCGTTCCCGAAGCCGCGTCGCCCGGCAGACCTGGCCCGGTTGCTTCCGGAGCGGCCCCGTCGCTCGATCCCGTGGCGCATCATGGCGTCGGCGGCGAGGTCCTCGACGGATACGCCGAGGCAGCTGTCGCAAGCGTCGCCGCAATCATCGATCTCCTCTTCGAAATGGGCGACGATGGAGCGGTGCCGGCACCCCGGGCGCTCGAGCATCCGGAACAGCTCCACCGTGGCCTGGTGCTTCTCGTCCCGCAGCGCCGGGTCCTCGATGTCGCGCAGGAAGCGCTCGTGCATCTTCACGTCCGCCCAGGAGTAGAAGAGGAAGCAATCGGCGCGCAGTCCGTCCCGCCCGGCGCGGCCGATCTCCTGGTACCAGCTCTCCACGTCCTTGGGCATGTCACGGTGGACGATGAAGCGGACGTTCGACTTGTCGATCCCCATGCCGAACGCGATCGTGGCCACGATCACATCGGCGTCATCCTTCTGGAACGCCTCCTGGTTGGACGCCCGCTCGTCGTCCGTCATGCCGGCGTGGTACGGAAGCGCGCGGATCCCGTGCCCGGACAGGTACTCGGCCGTCTGCTCCACGCCCCGCCGCGACAGACAGTAGATGATCCCGCTCTGCCCGAGCCGCTCCCGTACCAGAGCCAGGATCTCGCGACGCGTGTTCCCCCCCTGCCCTTTCTTCCGGACGTGGATCCGCAGGTTGCGACGGAAGAACGAACCCTTGTACCCCTCCGGCCTGCGCATTCCCAGCTGCCGCAGGATGTCCCGCGCCACCTGGCGAGTGGCCGTGGCCGTGAGCGCCAGCACGGGTACACCGAGCTCCTCCTTGAGGCCCCGCAGACGACGGTAGCTGGGGCGGAAGTCGTGCCCCCACTGAGAGATGCAGTGCGCCTCGTCCACCACCAGCAGCGACACCGGCCAGCTCCGTATCGCATCCCGCAGCGCGCCGTCCAGCGCTTCCGGCGCCAGGTACACCAGCTCGTACTCGCCCCGGCGGATCCCGTCCAGGCGTTGCACCCGCTCCTCCCACGACAGGGATGAATTCACCGCCGTTGCCCGGAACCCCCACTCCGAAAGCGCATCCACCTGGTCCTTCATGAGGCTGATGAGCGGCGATACCACCAGCGCCGTGCCGGGTAGCAGCCGGGCCGGTACCTGGAACGTCAGCGATTTCCCCGCCCCCGTGGGCATCACGGCGATGCAGTCACGCCCGCGCAACACGGCCTCGATCACTTCCTCCTGGCCGGGGCGGAACGCGTCGTAGCCGAAGACCTCACGCAGCACATCCAGCGGCCGCACGGTCGGCGGCACATCCGGTACCGGTCCGCCTGCGGCCGCACCGCCACCCGACACGGGGGATGGCCGCCCCTCCGGCGTTTCCGGAACGGGGGTGGAAAAGAGGTCCAGGGGATCGTCGGCCATGCGTTCTATGCTGCGGTGTGCGTCGGGGCAGGAACATAACCCATCGGGACGACACGCGGGGGATGAGAGCGGGACCGATGGGCGCGCAGCCGCGCGATCAGCCGCGCACCGGGGCGCTCCCGGCCGGCCTCGAGCAGAAACGCTCATGGAACAGGCCGGCGCGGGGCGAGGTGGGGTCCCTGGTGGGCCGATGCTGCGGTGCCTGGGCCACTGTGGCCCGGGTATCTATATAGCGGCGGGGCGTCAAACCACCGTCAAACCCCATTATCGACCCCGTTCGGCCGGGAGCCGTGTCAGGGCAGGTATGCCGCGGTCAGCTCCCTGAACGTCTCGACCTGAGCGTCAATCCAGGCGGCGTCACGGCCCAGCTCGCGGGCGATGAGCCCGGCGACGCGCGGCGCGGCGTCGGCGGCAGCGCGAGCGTCGAGGAGGAGTGCGCGAGTGCGGCGGGAGAGGACGTCCTCGACCGTGCGTGCCATCTCGTGGCGCGCGGCCCAGACCACCTGGCCCGCACGGATGTCGAAGGCGGGGTGGATGGGCGCCTGCCAGTCGGCGTTCTCGGTGATGAGCTCGCGGAGCGCGGGTGCGTCGGAGCCGTAATGCTCGAGCTCGGCGAAGCGATCGGCATGGGCGTGATAGCCGTGGATGCGGAGTCCGCGGGTGGTGCAGGGGCGGTCATCGAGGCCGGCGAGGGTGGCGGCCTGGTCGACGGTGTCCTCGGCCATCTTCCGGTACGTGGTCCACTTCCCGCCGGCAATGGTCACGAGGCCGGACTCGGAGATGAGGAGGGTGTGGTCGCGGGATAGGGAGGCGGTGGAGCCCTCGTCGTCCGCGCCGACGAGCGGCCGCAGGCCTGCGAAGATGCTGAGGATGTCGGAGGGCTCGGGATCCCGATCGAGGTAGCGTCCCGCGTGCTCGAGGAGGAAGTCCACCTCCTCCGCCATCGGCCTGGGCTCGAGCGACGGCCCGGGGACGGGCGTGTCGGTGGTGCCGACCACCACGCGATCGAGCCAGGGGATGGCGAAGAGGACGCGGCCGTCGTCCGTCTTCGGGACCATGATGGCGCTCTCGCCGGGGAGGAAATCCCGCGGGAGCACCAGGTGGATGCCCTGGCTCGGGCGGATGAGATGCGGCGCCGCGGGGTCGTCCATACGACGGAGCTCGTCGGTCCAGACGCCGGTGGCGCTGACGACGACGGCGCCGCGCAGCTCGTGCTCGCGCCCGCTCTCCTCGTCCCGCGCCCGCACGCCGACCACCTCTCCACCCTGCTTGAGGAGCTCCAGCACACGGACGTAGTTGACCAGGACGGCTCCCTGCTCGGCGGCCGTCTGAGCCATGTTGATGGCGAGCCGGGCGTCGTCGAACTGGCCGTCGTAGTAGATGACGCCGCCGTTCAGCCCTTCCGGCTCGAGGGTGGGGAGGAGCTGGAGGGTGCGCTCGCGGGAGAGCAGCCTTGAGCGGCCGAACCCCTGCTTCCCCGCCAGGAGATCGTACATCTTCAGGCCAATGCCATAGAACGGCCCTTCCCACCACTCGTAGTTGGGCACCACGAAGGAGAGGTTCCGGACCAGGTGGGGCGCGTTGGCCAGCAGCAGCCCGCGCTCCTTGAGAGCCTCGATGACCAGCGCGACGTTCCCCTGCTGCAGGTAGCGGACTCCGCCGTGCACCAGCTTCGTGCTCCGGCTCGATGTGCCCTTCGCGAAGTCGCTCTGCTCCAGCAGCAGCGTGCGGTATCCCCGCGATGCCGCATCGATGGCGACGCCGAGTCCCGTCGCGCCGCCGCCCACCACGATGAACTCCCACGGCTCGTCCGCATCCAGGCGCGCGATCATCCGATCCCGGTTCATGGCCCTCTCCAGTGTGCTCGTCTGCCCGGCAACCGCATCCTGCCAAGGTAAGCGTGGATGGCGGGCCAGGCATGGGGTCTGCGGCATCGAGGAGGAACGGACACGGAAGGAGCCAACCCGCCGAGGAGCATTCATGACGCGCATCATCCTCCGCCCTGGAGCCGCCGGTCGAGCGCTGCCGATCATTGCCCTGGCCCTGGCCGCGTGCAACGGTGGCGTGGCACTCCCCGGGCCGGGGGGCGGCCCCGCGCCGGGTCCCCTGACCATCGACATCTCCCCTGAGCAGGGCACGCGCGGCGAGGGCGTGCGCGTGCAGGCGTGGGGGTTCCAGCCCGGGGCCCGGGTCGACATCGGCTTCGGGCCGCCCGACTCCGAGTACGAAGTCATCGCCCACGCGGTGGCGGGAGAGCAAGGGCAGGTGGACGTGCGAGTGGACGTGCCGGAATGGGCGGACACGGAGCGCGACTATGTCTTCGTGGCCGATTCTCCCCGGGGCAGGCGAGTGGTGTCCGATCCGTTCCGTGTGATTGCGGCGGGCGCCCCGGCGCAAGTCACGGTGACGGGCGTGCTCACGGGTGAAGGGGTGGAGTGTCCGGCGCTCCGAACGGACCAGGGCAAGCTGTACACGCTGGCCGGCGATCTGGGCGGGCATCGGGAGGGGGACCGGGTGACGGTCACCGGGTCGATCGCCGAGGCATCCGTCTGCATGCAGGGCACCACGCTGAGCATTGCCCGGATCACGGCGGCTGGCGGCGGCTCGAGCCGGTAAGTGTTCGCCGTACTGCTGCGGCCCTTGCCAATGCCAGGCGCCTCCTCCACGTTGTGAGCCACTCGCGGGCGCGAGAAGCGTCGGCGCGAGGGGGCACTCCGGTGGACTCGAAACGCTTTCATGCGACGAGCAGCACCCCACCGCCACGATGCGGTGGAAGACGGGCCGAAGAGGGCCAACGCCGTCCGCCCGGACGGCCGTGGACCGAGGGCGCGCCGCGCCCGGCCTGGAGCCCCCCACAGCATCCCCGCAGTTCCCACACACCACAACCAGGAATGGTAGCGGCATCGCTCGCCGCGGCCTGAAAGGACCAGCGCATGTCGGACTATATCTCCGAGTTGATGGCCGATGTGAAAGCGAAGGATCCGGCCCAGCCCGAATTCCACCAGGCGGTGCAGGAGGTCGCGGAATCCATCGAGCTCGTGCTCGAGCGGCACCCGGAGTATCAGGCTTCGAAGATCCTCGAGCGGATCATCGAGCCGGAGCGGTTGATCATGTTCCGGGTGCCGTGGATCGACGACGAGGGAACGCCGCAGATCAATCGCGGATTCCGCATCGAGATGAACAGCGCGATCGGACCCTACAAGGGCGGACTCCGCTTCCACCCGTCCGTGAATGTGGGCATCCTGAAGTTCCTCGCCTTCGAGCAGGTCTTCAAGAACGCGCTCACGACGCTGCCCATGGGCGGCGGCAAGGGCGGCAGTGACTTCGACCCGAAAGGCAAGAGCGACAACGAGGTGATGCGCTTCTGCCAGAGCTTCATGACGGAGCTGTGGCGTCACATCGGCCCGAACACGGACGTCCCGGCCGGCGACATCGGGGTGGGCGGCCGCGAGGTGGGCTTCCTGTTCGGGCAGTACAAGCGCATCGCCAACGAGTTCACCGGCGTTCTCACGGGGAAGGGTCTGAACTGGGGCGGGTCGTTGATTCGTCCGGAAGCCACCGGCTACGGCGCCGTGTACTTCGCGGCCAACATGCTGAAGACGCGCGACGCGACCCTGGAAGGGAAGACCTGCCTGGTCTCCGGCTCGGGGAACGTGGCCCAGTACACGGCCGAAAAGCTGATCGAGCTGGGCGCCCGTGTGGTGACGCTCTCGGATTCCAGCGGCTACATCTATGACGAGGCCGGGGTGGACCGTGAGAAGCTCGCGTTCATCATGGACCTGAAGAACAAGCGCCGCGGCCGCATCGAGGAGTACGCCGAGAAGTTCGATGGTGTGGTGTACACGCCCGTGGAGCCCGAGCGCGATCACGATCCGCTGTGGGACCACGACGCGGATTGCGCGTTCCCCAGCGCCACGCAGAACGAGATCAACGGCAAGGACGCCGCCAACCTGCTGAAGAACGGGGTATACGTCGTGTCCGAGGGCGCGAACATGCCCACCGTGCCGGCGGGCGTCGAGCAGTTCATCGACGCCGGCATCCTGTACGGCCCCGGGAAGGCGGCGAACGCGGGCGGTGTGGCCGTGTCCGGGCTGGAGATGGCGCAGAACAGCATGCGGTACGGCTGGACGCGGGAAGAGGTGGACCACCGGTTGCAGCTGATCATGAAGAACATCCACGACACGTGTCTGGCGGCCGCGGAGCGCTTCGGCGCCCCCGGCAACTACGTCCACGGCGCGAACATCGCCGGGTTCCTCAAGGTGGCGGACGCCATGATCGACCAGGGGATGGTCTGACGACACCTACCGATGCCGGCGGGGTCCGCGAGCCGGGCCCCGCCGGCCTCCTCACTGCTGTGCGCACGACTCCAGGAGATGCATGAACTCGAACCTGATCCCGTTCGACCACGCGGAATGGCACGGTAGCGGTGCGGGCGGGTTTCAGGAGCTGATGCGGGAGCAGGTCCGCAACGTCCTCATCGTCTCCAGCCTGTACGAATCGTTCATCATGGCCGAGGACGGGCAGCTGAACGAGCTCCTCCTGACCAAGTTCCTGGACGTCAACCTGAGTCAGGCGCCCCGCCTGACGCACGTCTCCACCGGTGAGGAGGCGCTGCAGCTCGCGCGCGAGCCGAACCGCTTCGACCTCATCCTGACCGCGCTCGACGTCGGGGACATGAACGCGGTGGAGCTGGCGCGGCGGGCGAGGAACGCGGGCGTCCGCCTGCCCATCTGCCTGCTGGCGTACGACTACCGGGAGCTGAAGGAGTTCCGGGCCCGACACGACATGTCGGAGATCGAGCGCAGCTTCCTCTGGCAGGGCGATGTCCGGATCCTGCTGGCCATCGTGAAGTACATCGAGGACAAGCTGAACGTGGAGCACGACTCCCGGGTCGGCGTCCCGGTGCTGCTGGTGGTGGAGGACAACGTGCGGCACTACTCGTCCTTCCTGCCGGTGATCTTCACGGAAATCATGAAGCACAGCCAGGGGGTCATCTCCGAAGGGCTGAACCTGTCGCAGAAGCTGCTTCGGATGCGGGCCCGCCCCAAGATCCTGCTCGCGACGCGCTTCGAAGACGCATGGTCCATGTTCACGCGCTACCAGGAGAACATCCTGGGCGTGATCACGGACATCGAGTATCCGCGCCAGGGGCAGCTGGACGCGAATGCCGGCATCCTGCTCGCCAACCGCATCCGCGAGGCGCGCCCCGACCTCCCGATCGCGCTCCAGTCCAGCCACCCGGGCAACCACCGGCTCGCGCAGGAGATCGGCGCGAGCTTCCTCCAGAAGGGCTCACCCGACATGCTGGCGCGCCTGCGCGACCTGCTGATCGAGGAGTTCTTCTTCGGCGACTTCGTCTTCCGCATGCCCACGGGCGAGGAGATCGACCGGGCGAAGAACCTCAAGGAGCTGGTGGAGAAGCTGCGGACGGTGCCCGCCGAAAGCATCGCCTTTCATGGCGCCCGCAACGACTTCTCGAGCTGGCTGCGCGCCCGGGCCGAGTTCGAGCCGGCGGAGAAGCTGCGCCGGCGCAAGGTGAGCGATTTCCCATCGCTGGAGCACGTCCGGCTCAGCCTGGTGCGGGCCATTGACGAGTACCGGCGGGAACGGAACCGGGGCACGGTGGCGGATTTCGATCCGGCCACGTTCGATCCGACCATGGGCATTGCCCGGATCGGCGGCGGTTCGCTGGGTGGCAAGGCCCGGGGACTGGCCTTCGCCATCCGGCTGCTGGACCGTTACCGCGTCGCCGAGCGGTTCCCCGGCATCCGCATCAGCGTCCCACCCGCGGTAGTGCTGGGAACGGACGTGTTCGAGGAGTTCCTCGAGGCCAACGACCTGCGGGAGCTGTCGCTGCGCAGCGAAAGCGACGAGGAGATCGTCCAGCGATTCAGCGACGCCACGTTCCCTGTCGGCGTCCGCGCGCAGCTGGGGCAGTTCCTCGCGATGATGGGCGCGCCACTGGCCGTCCGCTCCTCCAGCCTCCTCGAGGATTCTCCCCACCAGCCGTTCGCGGGGATCTTCGAGACGCTCATGCTGCCGAACGACCACCCGGAGGTGGAGATCCGGCTGGACCGGCTGGTGACCGCCATCAAGCGCGTGTACGCCTCCACGTTCTCGCAGCGCACGAAGGCCTTCCTCCGCGCCACGCCGTACCGGCTGGAGGAGGAGCAGATGGCCGTGGTCATCCAGAAAGTGGTGGGACGGCGCCACGAGAACTGGTTCTATCCGGATTTCGCGGGCGTCGCCCGCTCGTACAACTTCTATCCCACGGCCCCGCTCGACCCCGAGGACGGGATCGTGGCGGTGGCGCTGGGGTTCGGTCGGACCGTGGTGGAAGGCGAGCCATGCCTCCGCTTCTCACCCGCGCACCCGCGCCACATCGTCGAGTTCTCCAGCGTGGAGGACATGCTGAAGAATGCGCAGCGGGAGTTCTGGGCGCTGGAGCTCAGTCCGAACGGCCACGGGGTGCCCGTTCGTGACCAGCTGCAGCGGCTGACCGTGGAGGACGCGGAGCGCCACGGGGTCCTCGGCGCCCTCGGCTCCACGTACTCGCCCGAGAACCACGCGGTGTACGACGGGATCGCCCGCGACGGCATCCGTCTGGTGACGTTCGCGCCCATCCTCAAGAACCGCGTCTTCCCGCTGGCGGAGATCGTGGGTGAGCTCCTGGACATCGGCGCCGCGGCCACCAGCTCCCCGGTGGAGATCGAGTTCGCCGTGGACCTGTCCACTGCCGGCGACGAGCCGCAGGAGCTCGGATTCCTCCAGCTCCGGCCGCTCGCTCCAAGCCGCGAGCTCGACGACCTCGAGATCGGCGACCTGGACCCCGCAGAGCTCGTGTGCGAGAGCCCGTGGGTCCTGGGGAACGGGCGTCTCGAGAACGTCCACGACCTCCTGGTCATCGACCCGTCCTGCTTCGACCGCGGGGCCACGCGGGAGACCGCACGCGCGGTCGGCCGGCTCAACGCCCGGCTGGTGGCCAAGGGCCTTCCATACGTCCTCATCGGCGTCGGCCGCTGGGGCTCCAGCCACCCCGAGCTGGGGATCCCCGTCGGCTGGGACGACATCTCCGGCGCCGTGGCCATCATCGAAGCCGGCCTCCCCGACCTCCGGGTCACGCCATCACAGGGAACCCACTTCTTCCAGAACCTGGCGTCGTGCAACGTGGGCTACTTCACCGTCAACGACCATCGCGGCGAGGGCTTCGTGGACTGGGAATGGCTGTCCGGCCAGGCGCATTCCGGCACCGAGGGATGCGTCCGGCACCTCCGCTTCGAGGACCCCGTGGAGGTGATCATGGTGGGCCACGAGCACCGTGGCGTGGTGAGGAAACCGGTGCCCGCGGCCGGGGGCGAGTGAGGCGGGGCACCGCGCGGGCACAGCGGGCGGGAAGGGCGGCGTAGCCGTCCCTCCGTCCGTCGGCCGTCTCTGACCGGCGGGCCCTACGCTTCGATCGGGAGGCGGCGGGGCCGCCGGGCCGTGGCCGCGAAGATCGCGTTGGCGACCGCGGCGGCGAGCGGCGGCACGGGCGGCTCACCGATGCCGGTGGGCGGATCGGCGCTCGGCACCACGTGCACTTCCACTTCCGGCATCTCGTCGATCCTGAGGACCGGGTAGTCGGTGAAGTTCCCCTGCTCGACCGCCCCATCGCGGACAGTGATCTGGTGCTTCAGGGTGAAGCCGAGGGCGAGGGTGATCGCCCCCTCGACCTGCTCCCGGAGTGGTCCGGGGTTCACGACCTGGCCGCAATGCACGGCGCACACCACACGGTGGACCCTGACCTGTCCGTCCTCCACGGAGATCTCGGCCACCTCGGCGACGTGGGAGCGGAAGGAGGAGACGGCGGCGATGCCCAGCGTGCGGCCCGCCGTCGCCTTGCCCCAGCCCGCCCGGCTGGCGGCGAGGTCGAGGGCGTCCCGGAGCCTGGGCTCGGTCATGAGATCGCGCCTGAACCGGTACGGGTCCTTCCCGGCGGCGTGCGCCAGCTCGTCGATGAAGCTCTCGATGACGAACCCGAAGTGTGTGTACGTCACGGAACGCCATGCGCCGGTGGGGATAGCGGTGTCCCGGATGTGGAAATCGCCCCTGAAGTTCGGGAGACGGTACGGCGGGGACTCCAGGCCGGGCACCACCAGACCCCGCGGGCCGGCGCCGACCACCCGGTGAGTCCAGGCCACCGGCTCGCCCCGCGGGTCGAGGCCGCCCCGGAGCCGATGATAGGTGAGCGGCCGGTACGCGCCGTTGCGGATCGAGTCCTCGCGCGTCCACAGCACCTGCACCGGCCCATCGACCCGCTTCGCCACCTCCACGGCCAGCTCGACGTCGTCCGTCTCGAGCCGCCGACCGAAGCCGCCGCCGATGAACGGCACGTGCATCACCACGTTCGCCACCGGAACGCCAGCGACGCGGGCGGCGGTCTGCTGCGACGCGGTGGCCACCTGCGTGGGCACCCACACCTCCACGCCCCCGTCGCGGACGTGGGCCACCGCGTTCAGCGGCTCCATCGGGGCGTGATCGATGAACGGGAGGGCGTAGTCCGCCTCGACCACCCGGGCCGCGCTGGCGAGCGCGCCGTCGGGATCGCCCGCCTCGCGCGCCACCGTGCCCGGGGAGTCGGCGAGCGCTTCGAAATCGGAGAACAGGGCGTCGCTGGACAGCCCCGTCGCCGGCGACGTGTCCCAGTCCAGCGAGAGCGCAGCGCGACCTTTCAGCGCCGCCCACGTGCTCCGCGCCACCACGGCCACGCCCTGCGGCACCTGCACCACGTCGACCACTCCCGGGACGCGGCGAGCGGCGGCGTCATCGTGGCGGCGGAGTGTGGCGCCGAACGCCGGCGGGCGCGCCACTGTGGCCACGAGCATGCCGGGGAGCGCGATGTCGAGACCGAAAACGGCGCTCCCATCCACTTTGGTGGCGACGTCGAGGCGAGGTTTCCCCTGGCCCACGATCCTGAAGTCCCGCGGGTCCTTCAATGGCGGATCCGTGGGCACGGGCATGCCGCGCGCGTGCTCCACCAGCGCGCCATAGCCGAGCCGACGACCGTCCTTCGTGTTGACCACGAACCCGTTCTCGGTCCGGACCTGGTCCGGCATCACGCTCCACTGCGCCGCCGCCGCCCGCTTCAGCATCTCACGCGCGGTGGCACCCGCCTTCCGCAGCGGCTCCCAGGCCATCCGCGTGCTCGTGCTCCCGCCCGTGGAAATGTCCCGCACCCACCCCGCGGGGTTCGCGGGAATCGGGAGCGGACGAACCTGGCTCCAGTCCGCGTCCAGCTCCTCGGCCACGATCATGGGGAGCGTCGTCGTGACCCCCTGCCCGAGCTCGGCCTCATCCACCACCACCGAGACCGTCCCGTCGGGGTCGATCCGCAGCCACGCGGCCGGGCTGAACGCCTCCGACGCCGTGCCGCTCCCGTCCGTCGGCGCAGGACTGCCGGCGGCCGCACCCGCAGGGAGCCATTCCCGATCGGCCGCCGGGAAGTGGATCACGAGGACCAGGGCCGCTCCACCCTTTCCGGCCGTGATCAGGAAGTCCCGCCGATTCAGGGATTCGTCACGCATGGCTCACCTCCTCGGCCGCACGCCGGATCGCTTTTCGAACGCGCAGATAGGTCCCGCAGCGACAGAGGTTGCCGGCCATCCCGCGATCGATCTCTTCATCGCTCGGGTCCGGAGTCCGCGCCAGCAGGGACGCAGCCTGCATCAGCATGCCGGGCTGGCAGTAGCCGCACTGCGGCACTTCCTCCGCCAACCACGCGCGCTGCAACGCCTCCAGCACACGATCCCCCGGCGCACCCTCGATGGTCCGTACCTCCCGGTTCGCCGCCACCGTGATGGGAGTGACGCAGGAGCGGGTGGCCACGCCATCGACGTTCACCGTGCACGCGCCGCACACGGCCACGCCACACGAGTACTTGGTTCCCTTCAGGCCGAGATCATCGCGCAGCACCCAGAGCAGCGGCGTGTCGCCGGGCACATCCACCGTGCGACGCTCGCCGTTCACGGTCAGGGTGAAAACGGGCATGGAGAGCCTCCGTAGGACGGTTTCGGTCACGGTCGGGCGCTCGCCGCCGATGCGCAATCGGGCAAACGCCGCATCGGGTGTGGGGGAGTCCCGGACGCGCTCCGCCTCGTCCCCCGCGCCGCCGCTCGCCCCGCGCCGAAATCACGGCTGGCGGAACCAGCGCGGCACGCCCCAAGTACATAGCGGGGAAGGCGCGCGCTTCCGGGCGCGCCCAACGATCCCAGCCCGGCCCCACCCCGGGAGCGCCGGCGCCAAGGAGAACCAGCCATGACCACACCCGCAGGCCGAACCATCGCGGCTGCCGCCGCCCTCGTCGCCACCGCCGCACTCGCCGGGTGTGGCGCGCACCACCACCTCGACGAGTACGACTTCACCGGCCGGACGCTGGCGGTGACCTACTTCCCCGCGCCCGCCCCCGACCTGCGGACAGGTGGCGTCCCGCTCAACGCGATAGGCGACCGCGACGGTATCGGCGTGCTCGTGAAGGCGGGGTCCCGGATCGCGGAGGAAGTGGAAGCGCGCCGGGCGCGGGCCCGCCTCGACAGCGCATCCACCCACATCGACCTCGCGAACCGGATGGCGGACCGGACGCTCCAGCGCGCGGCCGTGTACCTGGGCGCGCGCCCCGTGGAGGAGCGGGCGGACGGCGATTTCCTGCTCGAAGTCGACATCCGGTCGCTGGGGATCGACACGCGGGGCGACCTGGCCTACCTGTTCGTGAACGCGGAAGCCGTCCTGCTGGATGCCCGGACGGGTCGGGAGATCTGGTCCGAGGGCGTGCATGGCAACGATCCGCTCACGCCGGACACGCGGCCGGGCGGGATCATCCCCACCAATGCCGTAACCGCGGGCGCGCTGAGCACGCTCTCGGTCGATGACTACCGCCGACTCCTGGGCACGCTGGCGGACTACTCGGCCGACACCATCACGCGCGAGCTGCGCAACAAGCTCCGGCACGTCCGAGACTGACAGCGACTCGCGCCCGGGTGGACGGACCTTTGCGGGGACTCAGGGATACGCAGGATACGTGAGCCTGGAATCCGAAGCGAAAGGAATGGAATGGGACTGACGACGTTGACCGAGCGGGAGAAGCATTGGCGGCGGCGGGCCGAAAAGGCCCTGACCGAGGGTGAGACGTGGGAGCCGTGCTCCGAGTGCCTGCAGTATCACCCCGAGGGATACGACGGGGCCTGCGACGACATCCAGAACCGCCTTCCGGGGTACCCCTCGGAATTCGCCGGCTGACCTGCTGGTCAGGCCGAAGGTCGATGGCCGCTCTCCCGCACGGCGGGGGAGCGGCCTTTCCTTTTTCGGCGTAAGTTGCCGCGGCCGGACCGCCTCTCGCCATTGAGCGCGGCCCGGGGCCCGGGGGGCGATCGCGCGAGGGCGCGCACGGAGACAGGAACGACGCGGGGAGGCTGACGGTGGTGGAGCAGAACGGGGAGCGGGCGCAGGCCCTGAGGGAGCAGGGTCACCGGCTGGTGGAGCGGATGGCGGACTATCTGGACACAGTCGAAGCGCGGCCGGTGTCGACGCCGAAAGGCCCTGCCGCCCTGGAAGCCGAGTTCCAGGACGTGCTGCCGCGGGTGGGCGCCCCCGCCGAAGGGGTTTGGGACGATGTCTTCGAGCGCATCGTCGGCGACTCGATCCATCTCGCTCACCCCATGTACATGGGCCACCAGGTCGCGCCGCCGCTGCCGGAAGCGGTGCTCGCGGACGCGCTCGCCAGCCTGCTGAACCAGTCGACCGCAGTGTGGGAGATGTCGCCCACGGGAACGTTCGTGGAGCAGCGGGTGATCGCGTGGATGCGGGAGCTCATCGGCTTTCCTGCCGGGAGCGACGGCACGCTGGTCTCCGGGGGGAGCGCGGCGAACCTGACGGGGCTGCTGGCGGCGAGGGAGGCGGTGTTCCCGGGGGCGTGGGAAGGCGGCGTGGCAGGCCGGGAAGGGCTGGGGCGGGCCGTGGTCTTCGTCGCAGCGCACGCGCACTACTCCGTCGAGCGCGCGGTGGGCGTGATGGGACTGGGCGCCGGGGCCGTTGCGGGCGTCGCGGAGCGCGAGTTCCGGCTCGACCCCGAGGCGCTGCGGGATGCCATAGCCCGCGCTCGCTCGGCCGACCGGATCCCGCTGGCCATCGTGGCCACGGCAGGGAGCACGGCCACGGGCCTCGTGGATGACCTGCAGGCGGTGGCCGACGTGGCGGCGGAGACGGGCGTCTGGCTCCACGTGGACGGCGCCCATGGCGCGTCGCTGCTGGCGAGCGAGCGGCTGCGCGACCGGCTGCGAGGGATCGAGCGCGCCGATTCCGTGGCCTGGGACCCGCACAAGATGATGTTCATGCCCATCTCGGCCAGCGCCGTGGTGGTGCGGGACCGACGGCACCTCGACGCCGCGTTCCGGCAGAGCGCGCCCTACCTCTTCCACCCCCGCCCCGGCGAGGCGCGCTCCCGCGACATCGGCCAGCGCACGCTCCAGTGCTCGAAGCGCTTCGACGCCCTCAAGCTCTGGATCACGCTCCGGCACCACGGGCTCGACCACTTCGCCCGGCTGCAGGAGCGGACGGTCGAGAACGCGGCGGTGCTGCACCGCAAGCTGTCGGAAGCCGCCGACTTCGAGCCCGCCCATGCTCCCGCGACGAACATCCTCTGCTTCCGCCACCTCCCCGCCCCGATCCGGGATCTGGAGGCGGCCGGCGAGGCCGATCGCGTGGACGAGTTCCAGGGATCGCTGCGGGAAGCCTACAACGCATCCGGGCGGGGGTGGATCACCACCACCGTGCTCGGAGGCCGCCGCGTCCTGCGCGTCACGCTGATGAACCCGGGCACCCGGGAAACGCACCTGGAACGGCTGCTCGACGGGCTCAGGGAAACGGGCGCGGAGCTGCCCGGCGTATGAGCTGCGACGGGGACGCCGCGACGCCGCGCCCCCCCGGGCAGGGATCCCGGCGCATCTCCTTTCGGGGCCGACCTCGACGGCGCCGGCCCCGCACACCGTGCCCTCAGTGGCCGCTCGCCCGGATCCGCTCCATGATCCGGGGCGCGAACATCTGGATGTAGCGCAGCCGTGACAGGGCGTTCGGCCGCGTCGGATCCCCGTTCCAGCAGTGCTCCGCACGGTCGCCGTACGCCACTTCGCCCGCGTAGTACGGGTCGGTGGTGGACTCCAGGAAGTCCTCGGCCAGGTAGACGGCGTCGTTGAGGTAGTAGTTGTCCATGTCGCCGACGTAGATGTGGAGCTTGCCGGCGAGCTTCGGTCCCAGCGTCGCCCAGTCGCGGCGGAGGATGTGCACCAGGTCGTAGTGGTCGCGCCAGTAGGCGGCCACATCGTGGTCGATCTCGCCCGTGAGCTTGTTCCAGATCGGGGCCGGGTAGCCATCCGCGCCCGCGGGCGAGTACACGGCCTGCCAGATGTCCCACTGGTCGCCCGAGCGGCCGCGCGTGCCCAGCGCCAGCTCCCGGTGGTTCATCTCCCCCAGCGTGGACTGGACGTGGCCCAGCCAGTCCCGGTGACCGGGTCGGGGCGTGCGGTTCGGGTCGTCATCGAGGTGATAGGCGTTCGAGTCGTCGTACAGGTTCACCACGGTGTACGCCCGGAAGTCGATGGGGTCCGGGCACGCGATCCACGCGCCGTTGTAGTCGTCGGGATAGAACACCTGCACGGCCATGGCCTCCCACCCGCCCGTGGATCCGCCGTACAGGAAACGTGACCAGCCCTGGCCGATCCCGCGGAAGCGCCGCTCGATTTCCGGGATGAGCTCGTACGTGATGGCGTCGCCATACGGGCCGAGGTTGGCCGAGTTCACCGCGTAGGAGTCGTCGTAGTACGGGTTCGCGTGCTGCACTTCCACTACCAGCATCCGGGGGAACGCGTCACTCGTCCACTCCTGGAAGAGGGCGTACGCCGCGGAGTCCGCCGTCCGGTTGTAGCACGGCCAGTCGAAGCGGGCGCTGTACACGCACCCGGCGTCCGGGTCCGGCGGCGAGGTGCGCCAGTCGCCGAAGTCGTAAGGGAAGTGACCGTGGAAGATGGCGACGGGGTAGCGCCGCTCCGGTTCGCTGTCGAACCCGGCGGGCAGCAGCACGTTCGCGCCCAGGTAGACGTCCGTGCCCCAGAACGCGCTCAGCCGCTCGCTGCGGACGCGGACGTGCTTCACCCATTTCGTGTCGGCGGGCGGCTCGATCTCCGGGATCACCCGGTCCATGGCGATGTGGACGCCCGCCGCGTCCGGGCTCCACTCCACCGACACGGGCTCGCTGAACAGGTTCCCCGGCTTCGCGTTCCAGCGCTGCCCCTCGCCCCGCTCCGGCGGCAGCTTCAGCACGCGGCCGTCCGCCAGGTGGAACGTCTGGTACCGGTTCAGCACCGCCTGCACCCGGTAGCGGCCGGGCGGGAGGTCCTTCAGCGAGGCGACGGGGTAGCCGAAGGCGCTCCCGCCCCGGCCGACATCGGACTCCGCAGGGATCGTCGCCGGCTCACCCGCACGCCAGCCGTCCACGTCCACGCCGAACACGTAGCCCGTTTCGGGACCGTCGCTGACCTGGAAGCGCGGCTCGGCCTCGCCGCTGCGACCGAAGAGGAGGAGGAGCCGCCCGTCCACAGGCCCGCCGGCCGCGGCCGCGGCGTAGGAGATGGCCACCCGCGGGACCGTGGTCCCGGCGGAAGCCGGAGCCGGGCCAGGAGCCGGGCCCGCGCCCGGGCTCGCACCCGTGCCTGTGGCGGGGGTGCAGGCAGCGGCGAGGCCGAAGACGAGGCTCAAGGCGAGGGAGAGGGGGACGCGGCGTCGCATGATCGGATCCTCCAGTGAAGGGATCCCCTACGATCTCCCCGCGGGCCCACCGGGGCAAGAGCCGCCGGGCACAACCATCCGGGCGTGCGCCGTGTCCGAAGGAGTGCCCCTCCGGCGTACTCGAGACCATGGGAGAGGATGTCGTGACCGCAGCGCATCGCTGGACCACCACCGCCGGGTGCGCCTCGCGCCCCGGGATGCCGCACTCCGCGACGCCGACTGCCGCGGCGTTCGCCGCCACGCTGGCCGCCGTGCTCGCGTTCGGCGCGGCCGGGCCGGCCGCCGCCGCCGGGCAGACCGTCTCGCCGACGGAGCTTGCGACGCTCGCCGTCGCCGAGCCGTTCCCTGCGGCGGTGGTGGTGCAGCCGGCCGGTGGCGTGGATCTGCGGATCCAGACGGACGAGGTGGAGGCCGTACTGGCGATCCTGGACCTGCGGGCCCGGGGCGAAGCGGTCCCGGAGACGGCGTGGGAGCGGCTGTTCGCCAGCGAGGGGTACACGCGCATGATGGCGCGGGAGCGCTACATCGACGAACGGATGGGACTGCAGCGCGGCTACACCGACGAGGGGCACCGCCGCTTCTTCGCCACGGACAGCGCGCTGCTGGCGAACCGGACGGCGCTGCGGGGGGCGCTGGACGTGTGGAAGCGGGTGGACGTGGAGCGGGCGGGACGACGGGCGCTGGCCTACCTGCCGGAAGGCACGCGGCTGCGCGGCACCGTCTACCCGCTGCTCCGGGCGGCGACGAACAGCTTCATCTTCGAGCTGGGGTCGGAGAACCCGGCCATCTTCATGTACGTGGATCCCGGTCAGACGCCGGAGTCGCTGGAGGACATCCTCGCCCACGAGCTGCACCACGTGGGCAGCGCCGCGGGCTGTCCCGCGCCGCCGGAGACCGACGACGAGCGGTTCATGGCGCTCTACAGCTGGACTGGCGGCTTCTCCGAAGGCGTGGCCGTGCTCGCCGCCGCCGGGTCTCCGGACGCCGACCCGCAGCGCGGCTCCGATCCGGAGCTGCGGCGGGCATGGGAGATCCGCCAGGACAGCGTGGCCACGGACATGGCCGCGCTGGGCGATTTCTTCATGGCCATCCACAACGGCACCCTCCTGGGCGACGCCATGAACCGCGCCGGCTTCGGCTTCATCAACCGCGAGGGCTTCCCCCAGGGGGCGTTCTACACGCTGGGCTGGTTCATGGCTTCCACTGTGGAGCGGGAGCTGGGCCGCGCCGCGGTGGTGGCCACCGTCTGCCACCCCGCCACCCTCATGGGGCAGTACAACCGCGCCGCCGCCACCATCAACGCCCGACGGGGCGAGACGGATCGCTACGAGGCGGATCGGACGGCGGCGGGCGGCGGGCAGACGCGTGCCGCGTGGGCGCCGCTACCCGTCTGGCCGGGCTATGTCCTGGACGCCGTGGGCGGAGGCTGAACCGGCGGCCGCCCCGGGGGGGTGGAGCGAAAGAGGATGGGCGGGGCGCGCCGCGCCGGTTGTGGGCATGCCACCGGCCGCCCATCTTCTGCTGACGACGACGCCCGGGAGCACGACCTCGCTCGCCCCGGACCAGACGCCCTCCAGCCCTGTCCGACATGCCCGGTGGCCACGATCTGCGCCTCCACGAAGAGGTCCTGCTCCTCGCCCTCAAGGACGAGACCGGGACACCAGCGGCCAGCATGTACGCCTACGGCGTGGGCGGGGCGATCCTGGCCGAGCTGATCCTGGAGGAGCGGGTGCGTCTCGTGGAGCGCCGCAGGGGCGCGCCCCTGCTGGAAGCGGCCTCGGGCGCATCGCCGGTGGGCGACCCGGTGCTGGATCCGGCGCTCCGGCAGGTGCGGGACGCGAAGCGGCGGGGCAGCACTACTACGTGGGTCAGCCGCTTCTCCCGGCGGGACCGGCTGCGGGAGACCGCTCGCAGCCTGGTCCACAAGGGAATCCTCCGCATGGAGGAGAAGCGCCTGCTCCTGCTCTTCCGTCGCACCGTCTACCCCGAGCTGGATCCCGCACCGGAGCGCCGCCTGGTCGAGCGGGTCCGGCGGGCGGTATTCAGCGACGACCCGGTGGACGCCCGCACGGCCGTGCTGGTGGGCATCGCGTACCCGTCCGGGCTCCTCGCCCCGCTGTTCGGCCGCAAGGCGGTCCGGGATCGGAAAGTGAGATTGCGGGCGCTGGTGGAGGACAACGTCGCTGCGGACGCCACCCGTGCCACCATCCAGGCGGTGCAGGTGGCCGTGATCGCCGCCACCACCGCCGCGACGTCCGCAGCCGCATCGGGCGGCTGACCGCCCCGGCGGATCCCGCCGCCTACACGAGGAAGTGAGGAGCCATGCACGCACTGAAGCGATTCGCCCCCACACTGACACGAGCGCTGACGACGCGCGTGGCGCTGACGACGCTGGCGCTGGCCGCGCTGGCCGCGCCGGCCACCCGGGCTGCGGCGCAGCGTCCGATCACCCCCGAGGACCTCTGGCACATGCAGCGCGTCGGCGCCCCCATGGTCGGCCCGGACGGCCGGAACGTGCTGTACACGGTGACCGCCTACGACCTGGAGGCGAACCGGGGCCACACCGACATCTGGATGGTGCCCGTGGCCGGCGGCGCGCCGCGGCAGCTGACGAACGCGACGGCGTCCAGCTCGTCCCCCGCCTGGTCACCGGACGGCCGCACCATCGCGTTCGTGTCCGCTCGCAACGACGAGGGCGCGCAGGTCTGGCTCATGCCCGCGAGCGGCGGCGAGGCCCGGCAGCTGACCCACGTGGATGGCGGCGTCTCGGGCGGCCCGGTGTGGTCGGCGGACGGGTCGCGCATGGCGTTCCCCGTGGACGTCTGGCCGGCCAGCGACTCCGCGGCGGCGAGGGCGCAGCGGCTGAAGGCCGCGGGCTCCACCGCCCAGATCTACGACGAGCTCATGGTCCGGCACTGGGACACGTGGGAGGACCAGATGCGAAGCCACGTGTTCGTCGCCGATCCGGCCACGGGGGAGGCCCGCGACATCACGCCGGGGCCGTACGACACCCCGCCGCTCGGCCTGGGCGGGTTCCAGGACTACTCGCTCAGCCCGGATGGCAGCGAGCTGGCGTTCGTGCGCAACATCGACGTGCCCACGTCGGTGGGCACCGGCAACGACGTCTGGGTGGTGCCCACGGCGGGCGGCGAGCCGAAGCTGATCACGCAGAGCGACGGCAACGACGCGGCGCCGGTCTACTCCCCTGACGGCCGCTGGATCGCCTACCTGGCCCAGGCCCGTCCCGGCTTCGAGGCGGACCGGGCGGTGCTCACGCTCTACGACCGCCGCTCGGGCGAGATCCGCCCGCTCACGGGCGACTTCGACCACTCCGTCCTCGCCTTCGAATGGAGCCCCGACTCCCGCACCCTCTGGTTCAACGCCCAGGACGAGATGGATGTGCGCGTGTACCGGGTGCCGGTGAGCGGGCGGGACGCCGGGAATGTGCACGCGGTGACGGAGGGCGCCATGGATGGAAGCTTCGCCCTGGTGCGCGGCGGTGAGCGCATCGTCGTGGCTCGCCAGAAAGCGGAGCTCCCCACCGTGCTCGAGCTGGTCGACGGTCGCGGCAAGACGGTGCGTCGCCTGGCGAACCCGAACGAAATGCTGCTGTCGCAGCTGTCGCTCCAGCCGGTGGAGCCGTTCTGGTTCCAGGGCGCCGACGGCGACTCCGTGCAGGGCTTCGTGCTGAAGCCGCCGTCGTTCGACCCGTCGAAGAAGTACCCCGTGGTCTTCCTGGTCCACGGCGGGCCGCAGGGGGCGTGGGAGGACAATTTCCACTATCGGTGGAACTACAACATGTTCGCGGCGCCCGGCTATGTCGTGGTGGGTGTGAATCCGCGCGGGAGCACCGGCTACGGTCAGGAGTTCACGGACCAGATCAGCCGCGACTGGGGCGGCCGCGCGTTCGCGGACCTGATGGACGGGCTCGACGCCGCGCTCCAGAAGTACGCGTACCTGGACAGCACGCGCATGGCGGCCGCCGGCGCATCCTACGGCGGCTACATGATGAACTGGTTCGAGGGACACACGAACCGGTTCCGGGCCATCATCAACCACGACGGGCTGTTCGATGTCCGCAGCATGTACTTCTCCACCGAGGAGCTGTGGTTCCCGGAGTGGGAGTTCGGCGGGACGCCGTGGGAGAACCCGGAGCTGTACCGGCGCTGGAACCCGTCCCTGTTCGTGGATCGGTGGCAGACGCCCATGCTGGTGGTCCACGGCGGCCACGACTACCGCGTCCCGCTGGAGCAGGGGCTCAGCACTTTCACGGCCCTCCGCCGCCGCGGAATCCCCGCCCGGCTGCTCTATTTCCCCGACGAGAGCCACTTCGTGCTCAAGCCGGCCAACGCCATCGTGTGGTGGAACACGGTCTACGGCTGGCTCGGCCAGTGGATCGGAGGGGAAGCCGCGGCAGGGCAGTAGCGGGGCGCCTCCCGCGGACGCACGCCCGCGGTGGCGGCCTCAGTGCTGCGGACGCGCGCCCACCAGGCGGTCCACCTCCCGGAGCACGCGGCTCGGGTCCACCGGCTTCGGGAGGAACACCGCCACGCCCGCGTCCCGGGCGGCCTTGCCGATGGCGCCATAGCTGTGGGCGCTGATCAGGATGATCGGTATGTCCGCCGTGAGCGGGTTCGCCCGAAGCAGACGCGTCACTTCGATGCCCGTTCGGCGCGGGAGCGAGTGATCGAGCACCACCACGGCGGGGTGGTGCTCGCGCACCATCTCCAGCGCCGTCTCACCATCCGCCGCGGTCAGCACTGCGTAGCCGTGCTTCTGCAGGTAGGCGCCGTGCACCGCCCTCAGCTCCAGCCTGTCGTCCACCACCAGGACCAGCGGCTTGCCGCTCCCCGCAGGCGAAAAGAGAGCGGGCTGAAGCCCCACCCAGCTCTCCACCGACTCACCCGCGCCCACGGGCCCGGCTGCGCGAGTCACACGATCGGGAAGCCGGGTGTCTGCCGCCATCACGCGCCTGAGTGGGTCCGGCCTCAGTGAGGGGGCCGGCGCTTCCGCGCGCAACGCCCTTCTTCGGTCCTGCAGCCAGCGCAGCGCGTAGCCGGTGATTCCGCCGGAAAGTGCGGCGACAAGGATCATCAAGGTGAGGTCGATCGGGCTCAATGGCATGCTCATCCCGGCAACATAACCATACGCTCAAGGCCCCGCCCCCCGGGTGGGGACGGGGCCCTGGTGAAAGCGGCCGTGGGCCGGCGCCGGGGCAGTCAGCCCCGGGTCACGTCACGTTCAGGCCGGGGTCACGCCGGTATGGCCTGTGTGGCCAGCACCTCGCGCAGCGTCGAGACCGCCGTGGCCACATCGTCCTGTGAAAAGACGAGGGGCGGGCGGAAGCGGATGGAGCGGGGCCCGGAGGGGAGCACCGCCAGGCCGCGCTCCCAGCAGGCCATGCGGAGCGCCTTCCGAGCGGCGCCATCGGGCATGTCGAAGGCGATGAACAGCCCACGCCCGCGAGCGTTGGTCACGGCGTCGTATTCCTGCTCGAGCTTCTTCAGCTCGTCGAGCAGGAGCTTCCCCACGCGCGCGGCGTTCTCCACCAGCCCGTCCTCCCGGATGATCTGGAGGTAGCGCGCGGCGCGGACCATGTCCACCAGGTTCCCTCCCCAGGTGGAGTTGATGCGACTGGACAGGTGGAAGACGTTATCCTCCACGTCGTCGATGCGGCGCGTGCTCATGATGCCGCACACCTGGGTCTTCTTGCCGAACGCGACGATGTCGGGGGTGACGCCCATCTGCTGATAGGCCCACATGCTGCCCGTGGCGCCCAACCCCGTCTGCACCTCGTCGAAGATGAGGAGCGCTTCGCGGCGGTCGGCAACGTCCCGCAGCTTCCGGAAGAAGTCCGGTCGGAAGTGGCGGTCGCCGCCCTCGCCCTGGATCGGCTCGATGAGGATGGCTGCAATCCCGTGCGGGTCATGCTCGAACGCGTCCTCGATCTCCTGCATGGTGCGCTCCTCGCGCTCCTCCATGGCCGCGTCGTCCAGCCCCGGCTCCACGAACGGCGCGGACACGCGTGGCCAGTCGAACTTGGGGAAGTACAGCGTCTTGTTCGGGTCCGTGTTCGTCACGCTGAGCGTGTAGCCGCTGCGGCCGTGGAACGCACCCGTGAAGTGGAGGATCTTGTCGCCGCCGCCGTCCCTGCCCGCGGCCATGTTCTTCCGCACCTTCCAGTCGAACGCGGCCTTCATTGCGTTTTCCACCGCCAGCGCGCCGCCCGCCACGAAGAACAGGTAGCGGAACTCGTCGGGCACGGCGACATCGCGGAAGATCTCCACGAACGCCGCGTACTGCCGCGAGTAGATGTCGCTGTTGGCGGGATTCGAGAGCGCTGCGGTCATGAGGGTCTTGCGGAAGCCCTCGTCCTCCATCTTCGGATGGTTGTGGCCGATGGGGAGGGTGGCGAAATAGCCGTAGCAATCCAGGTACTCCTTGCCCTCGAGCGCGTCGACGATCACCGGGCCGTGCGACTTCTCCAGGTCGATCACCAGGTGGAAGCCATCCACCAGGATGTTGTTCTTGAGGATCGGGAACACGCGATCCGCTGGGACTTTGATTTCCGGCATGTGAGTCCTCCGTAGCCTGCGTTGCATGGGGACGCGCCGGCCCGACTCGCGGGCGACGGGGCCCGCGACGCGTCAGCGCGATCTCGACGATCGGGGGCGGCGAGCGCCCGCAGGCTCAGCGGTTCGGAGGCGCATAGATGCCCGGTCGCGAGTCCCGGGGCGGGAGTCGCGAAGTGTCGTGCAGGCGGTCCAGCCGGTCTGCCTTCACGGGCATCCTCGTGGTGGGTCGCGGAGGTGGGCGGAGTGCCCGTTCTCGCCCCGGGAATCTAGCGTTCCGGGGCGGAGCGCGCGAACCCGATACGGCGGAGCGCGCGGAGAACAGCGTTTCACGCGGAGCGCGCGGAGGACAGCGTTTCACGCGGAGCCGCGGAGAGCGCGGAGAGAACAGCGGGGGACGCGGAGAGCGCGGAGGGGGCGTGTGGCATTATCCTTCGCACCATGTTGACGCTGTTCCTTCTTCTACGCCGGCGCCAGGCTGCCGCAGTCGTGGTGGCGCTCGGTCTCGCGCTGCCGGCGTGCGGCGGCTCGCCGGCTGCGCCGGTGGGGCCGCCGGGCGCGGACACGACCCCGAATCCGCCCGCGGACACCACGAGCGGCAGTTTTCCGATTCCGGCGCTGGGCGACAGTGCGACCTTGGACATCGGGTGCTGGAACGTGGAGTGGTTCGGCAGCCCGGAGTTCGACCCAGCGGATGACGCGCTCCAGCTGACGCGCGTCACGGCCACATTGCGCGCGCTCCGCCTGGACGTGTACGGCCTGGTTGAAGTGGTGGCGGCGGGTCCGTTCCGCGCCCTGGTGAATTCGCTCCCGGGCTACGCGGGTGTTCTGGCCAGCGACGCGTCCGTGCGCGGCGGCGCGGCGGCATATGAGGGATGGGAGCAGAAGCCGGCGCTGGTCTACCGCACGGCCGCAGTGGAGCTGGACAGCGCGCGAGTGGTGCTGGCGGACCACGACGAGGAGTTCGCGGGGCGGCCGCCGCTGGAAGCGCATCTGCGGATCACGGTGGGTGGGGTGACGGAACGGCTCGTGGTGCTGGTGGTCCACATGAAAGCCGGCGCGGGCACCGGGGACCGGGACCGCCGGCAGGTGGCGGCTGCTGCGCTGAAGGCGTACCTGGACGGACACTTCCCTGCCGACCGGGTGCTGGTGATCGGCGACTTCAATGACGATGTGGACGCGTCCATCGCCGGAGGCGCCTCGCCGTACGCGGCCTTCATCGCCGACACCACGCGCTGGCGCGTTCCCACGGCGGCGCTCAGCGCTGCGGGAATCAGCTCCACCACCGGGTATCCCGACATGATCGATCACCAGCTCTGGTCGGACGAGGCGTGGGCAGGGTACGTCCCGGGGAGCGCTGCGGTGGTGCCGCTGGACGACTGGATCCCCGACTACGGCGCCACCACCAGCGACCATTTCCCGGTGGTCGCGCGCTACGCCCCCGTGGGCTGACGGGCGTACAGCTCCAGCCAGGGCGACGCCGGCGCCGGGAGCGGGCGCAGCAACGCTTTGATCATCCGCTCCTCCCACACCGCCCAGGTCCGGGTCCACCGGTCGGAGAGCGGCACGAGCGCATCGCCGAGAGTGCGGACGGGACGCAGCCCCTCGGCCGCCACCATGTGGTGGAGCGCCCGGACGGTGAATGCCTGGAGGTAGGGGAAGCCGAGGAGGTTGTTCCAGGCGAGCGCGGCGCGGGCCGGCCTCCTCGTGATCGGCGTCCGGCCGACAGCGCGGAGTCGGGAATAGAACGCCCCGTTCGGCACCCGAACCGCCAACACGCCGCCAGGCGCCACGCGGACCGCGGCCGCGCGCACCGCCGCGCGGGGATCCGGGAGCTGGTCGAGGCAGGTCCAGAGCGCCACGGCGTCCCAGCGCTCCGTCGGGTCCGCGTCGTGAATGGTGCCCTGCCGGACCGTCAGCCCGTGGCGGCGCGCGTGCGCGACCACGTCGTCGTTCACGTCCATGCCCTCGAAGCGCCACCCCGCGTCCGCGGCCTCGGCCAGGAACGCGCAGGCGTACGGGCCCACCTCCAGGCCGCGGCCGGTCCGGCCGAGCACGGCGGTGAGGCGACGGACGCGCCGCCGTTCCGCACCGCGGTGCAGCGCCATCAGCCGGTCCAGCGTAGCCGCGGACTCGTATTCCAGCGCGTACCGCTCGGTCACGCTGCGAGGCCGGTCGCGCGGATCCCGATACACGGTCCCGCACTGGTGACAGCCCGCCAGTCGGAGCGGGGGCGGCTGCGAGAAGACCACCCGGTCCTTCAGCCGCTCCAGCGGCACTCCCCGGCGGACCCGGCGCAGGTGGAATTCCCAGAGCACTTCCATCTCGCGGCGGACCGTGTCCCGGTCCGCCAGCGCCACGGCGCGCGCGTCCCCACACGCGGGGCAGTCCGCGAGCTCGTATGCGGTCTCCATGCCCTGCGGCCCGTGCAGTCGCCATGCCGTCGGGCGCACCGGGCTGGCGCCGGAACCGGTTCCGGCGCTCGCGTGGTCACGACACGGGCTCCCGAACCCGGCACCCTACAGCCACGCTACAGCGCCCCGGCGTCCTCCGGCACGGGGAAGCCTCGCTTCCGCATCAGCGCGTCGGTACGGGGGCCGCGGCCGCGGAAAGCGCGGTAGCCCTCCTCCGGCTCGACCGTGTTGCCCCGGGAGAGCACGTGCTCCTGCAGACGCCCCGCCACTTCCGTGTCATACGGGCCACCGGCTTCGGTGAACGCTTCGAACGCGTCGGCCGTGAGGACATCGGCCCACAGATAGCTGTAGTAGCCCGCGGAATAGGCGTCGCTCCCGAACGCATGCTGGAAGTGGGGGATGCGGTGTCGCATCCCGATGCTCTCGGGCATGCCGAGCTCCGCCAGCGCTTCGCGCTCGAACGCAGCCGGATCGATGGGCGGCTCGGCCAGGTGGATCTTCATGTCCACCAGGCCGCTGCCGAGGAACTCCACGGTCGCGAACCCCTGGTTGAAGGTGGCCGAGCGATCGAGCCGATCGGCCAGCTCCTGGGGCATGGGCGCTCCCGTCTTCCAGTGGCGGGCGAAGCGCTGGAGCACTTCGGGCGTGTACAGCCAGTGCTCGAGGAGCTGGGACGGGAACTCCACGTAGTCCCTCGGCACGGAGGTGCCGGAGAGGGTGGGATAGGTCACGTCCGAGGCGAGTCCGTGGAGCGCGTGGCCGAACTCGTGGAAGAGAGTGCTGGCGTCGTCCCACGAGATCAGCACGGGCTCGCCCGGCCGTCCCTTCACGAAGTTGGCCGTGTTGGAGACGATCGTGACCACCTCGCCCTGGAAGCGCTCCTGGCGCCTCAGCGCAGTCATCCACGCGCCCGATCGCTTGCCGGCACGTGCATACGGGTCGAAATACCAGAGCCCCACAAGCCGCCCGGTCGCGGATTCCGACACGCGCCAGACGCGCACGTCGGGGTGGTAGGCGGGGACGTCGTGCACCGCGTCGAAGCGAAGGCCGAACAGCTGGGCGGCCACCCAGAACATCCCTTCGCGCAGCTTCTCGAGCTGCAGGTACTCCTTGACGCGGTTCTGGTCCACGTCGAAGCGCACCAGGCGCACCTTCTCCGCCCAGTAGCGGTAATCCCAGGGACGGATCCTGGTGTCGTCGCCGGCCTCGCGGGCCAGGGCCTCCATGTCCGCCACCTCCTCGGCGACCCGCTCCACCGCCGGACGCCAGACGGCGTCCATGAGGTCCAGCGCCCGCTCCGGCGTCTTCGCCATGGCATCCTCGACCCGCCAGTGGGCATGCGTCGGGTAGCCCAGGAGCCTGGCCCGCTCGGCCCGCAGCGTCAGGATCTCGGCCACGATCCCCTTCGTGTCCCGCTCGCCGCCACTGTCACCACGCTCCACCCACATCCGCCATGCCCGCTCGCGCAGGTCGCGCCGCTCGGAATAGGTCAGGAACGGCTCCACGGACGAGCGCGTGTTCGCCACCACCCACTTGCCCGGGAGCGCCCTCTCCTCCGCGGCAGCGGCCGCCGCCTCCCGCACCACGTCGGGCAGTCCGGCCACGTCAGCCTCGCGCTCCAGTACCAGGTAGTGCGAGTTCTCGTCGCCGAGCACGTTCTGATTGAACTCGGTGAAGAGCGCAGCCAGCCGCTGATTGATCTCCGACAGCCTGGACTTCGCCTCCGGGCCGAGCTTCGCGCCCGCGCGCACGAAGTTGGTGTACAGCCGCCACGTGAGCCGACGCTGCTCCGCCGAGAGGGTGTCCCCGCCGACGCCGGCGTGCACCGCCTCGATGCGCCGGAAGAGCGCCTCGTTCTGCGTGATCCGGTCCGCGAACGCGGCCAGTCGTGGCGCCATCCTCCGCTGCACGGCCTGAAACGCCGGTGAGGCGATGCTCGAGCTCCACACGCCGTAAATGGCGTCCACCCGATCCAGCGTGCGGCCGCTCGCTTCCAGCGCTGCAATCGTGTTCTCGAAGCTGGGCGGCGCCGGGTCGTCGGCGATCGCCTCGATCTCGGCCTCCGCCTCCGCCATGGCCGCTTCGAGCGCCGGCTCGAAGTGCGCCACTTCCACCCGATCGAACGGCGGGACGCCTCCGTACGGCCCTGTCCAGTCCCCCAGCAGCGGGTTCGCCAATGGGGAGGCGACTGGCTCGGACGGGCTGTTCACGCTGGTTCTTTCTTCCATGGCCTGTGAGTCGGGCCGGCGAGGATGTGCGTGCCGGCCGATAGTTGTGGAGAGACGAGGCCGCGACTTGCGAGGGGGGTTGCCGACGGCCTCACCACCGGTCGCCTGCAAGTCTACACGCGGCTGCGGATATCGGCCAGCACCATGCGGCTCGCCGGGATCGCCGGGATGCGCGAGCGGTCGATCCCGAGGTCCTGCTCGGGCACCCGGTAGGTCATTCCCCGGGCGAGGAGGCGCAGTGATTCCTTCATCAGCCGGATCGTGATCCATTCGCCCGCGCACCGATGGTTTCGGTAGTGGTCCCCGCCCCCCTGCGGGATGAGGTCGAACTCCGACGGTTCGCGCTCGCGGAACCGCTCCGGTCGGAACGCGTCGGGCTCTGGCCAGGCGCGGGCATCGTGGTCGGTCCCATACAGGTCCAGCAGCACGCGGCGACCGGCCGGGAAATGGTGGCCCTGCCAGTCGAAAGCCTCCGTCGTCTTCGCCGCCACCATCGGGAAGAATGGATAGAGACGACGGACCTCCTGGACGAACGCCTCCAGCCCGTCTCCTGCCGACGGGCGCTTTCCGCCGGGACCGGCCCCGCCCTCCCCGCCCTCCCCGTCCTCCCCGTCCCCCTGCCGGATCCGCTCGGCCTCGGACGGATGGGTGGCCAGGGCGTGGGCGATGAACGCGACATAGCGCGCAATGGCCACGACCGGGCGGAGCAGGTTCAGGACTTCCACCGCCGCGACGCGCACAGCGAGCAGCCCCTGGCCGGGATCGCGGTGGAAGGCGACGAGGTGCAGTGGGCTTCCTTCCGGCACCTCCAGCTCCCCGCCCCGCACGCGGCGGACGAGATCGGACAGCCACGACTCGGCATGCCGTCTGGCGATCCGGCCGCGCCAGTGGCGGGGCCCCACGCCGCCGGCCCCATCGATCATCGCCGAGAGCTCCCGCGTTCGCCGGTCCAGCTGCCCGGCAGGGAGCGGCACCCCCGCCCAGTCACAGACAGCGCGGCAGAGCAGCCGCTCGACTTCCGGGAACAGCACGATGCCAGCCCCGGCCGTCCACGCCTCCAGCGCCACGCGCCACGCCGCCACATACCGCTCCGCGAGGTCCTGGATGCCGGGTGGCGTCATCAGCGCCATGAACATGGCCTTGCGAGCCTCGTGCGCTTCGCCATCCAGCCCCTGAACACCCCCCCGGCCGAACAGCGTCGCCTTGAAGCGATCGGGCGTGGCGCCGTGGCGTTGGAAGCGTCCCCTGTCGTAGAACAGCCGGGCCGCCTCCGGTCCGCGCATGCAGATCACGGGGCGAAGCAGGAGGCGCGTGCGGAAAACGTCCGTGCCGAGCCGGTCGGCCCGGCAGCCGATGAAGTCGTAGCCGTCGCGCAGGAACGCCAGCGTGCTGTCGGGCGACTTCAGCCGCGGGATCGACATGACGGCGTCACCCGCCCTGGGAGAGGCGCTCCATCGCGTCGTCCGGGAGGTGCAGCGAAGCGGCCGCCGTGTTCTCCTCCAGGTGCGCCAGGCTCCCCGTCCCCGGGATCGGCAGCAAGACACTGGACCGCTGGAGCAGCCAGGCGAGGGCGATCTGCGCCGGCGTGGCATCGAAGCGGCGGGTGAGCTGGCCGAGCACGCCGTCGCCCTTCGAGAGCGGTCCGGCCTTGAGCGGGAACCACGGGATGAAGGCGATCCTCTCCTCGTCGCAGTAGTCGAGCACCTCTTCCCACTCCCGGTCTTCCAGATTGTAGCGGTTCTGGACCGACACGATCTCCACGTACTGGCGGGCGTTCTCGATGTCCTCCACGTCCGCCTCCGAAAGCCCCACGTGCCGGACCTTCCCCTCCTCCTGCAGCTCCCTCAGCGTTCCGAACTGGTCCGCCGCAGGGACGCTCGGGTCGATCCGGTGCAGCTGGAACAGGTCGAGCCGCTCCACCTTCAGGCGACGCAGGCTCCCTTCGCACCGCTCCCGAAGATGCTCCGGTCGCCCGTTCGGCTCCCATTTCCCCGGGCCGGGCCGCTCCAGCCCCGCCTTCGTGGCGATCACCATCCCCTCCGGGTACGGGTGCAGCGCCTCAGCGATCAGCTCCTCACTGAGGAACGGGCCGTAGGCGTCGGCCGTATCGATGAAATTGATGTCCAGATCCGGCAGACGACGGAGCACGCGCAGTGCCTCGTCCCGGTCCTTCGGCGGCCCCCAGACGCCCTCCCCCACGATCCGCATGGCGCCAAACCCCAGCCGATGGATCGGCAGGTCGCCCCCGAGCTTCCATGTCCCGCTGTCCGACGCGGTGATTTCCCCTGTATGTGCCATCTGCCCTGACCTCCGTTCATGCAATGCACCGTCCCCCCCACACCCTTGCACATGTCACGCCGGACAGCGGGCAGGACGGCGGCCGGGCTGGCTCATCGTGCACCCCCGTCCGGCCCCGGGAGGCGGCGTCAGATCAGACCTGCGCCCCTGAAAATGAAGAACAGAGCCACGCCACCGAGAACCCGGGGGAGTCGATTGGTCCGTGACGTCAGCAGGTACAGCGTGAGGACGGCCCCGATCGGAGCCGCGAAAGCGTACGTCACCAGGAACGTCATGAACGCTTCCTGGATCCACAGGCCGATGAGGCGGAACGGCGAGAGCGCGCCAATGCCGGTGTGGATGAGCGGTCCCCCCACCTCCTGGACCAGGTCGAACATGAGGAAGATGGCGGTGAACACCGCACCGACCTCCAGGTAGAGCGCCGCTTCCGCCCGCTCTCGACGCCGGAACGGAGCCATGATGAGGCCCGTCAGCGGGCGAAGGAGGAGCGCGGGGGGCGAGCCCGGACGGTTGTAATAGTAGAAGAGACGGAGCCGATGGCTCCAGCGCACCAGCGACCCCGCCAGCGGCACTTCGTTCAGCCGCCCCACGTGGCCACCCAGCATGGTCACCAGGATGAGCGCGCCCACGGCGAACGCCGCCTCCGCGCCGCCCTCCACATTCCCCACCATCCCGCCCAGCACAGACCCGGCGGCAATGAGCACCAGCACGTCCCCGGTCAGACGCACCACCCGCTCCCGCCTCGTCCTCGCCCGCCACCTCTCCGTCCAGGCGGGCGGGCGGGACAGGACGTCATCGGACAGCGGCGGCATGAAATCCAGCTCCAGCGGCGGAAGCCCCTCCCTCTCCCGCCGCGCCTGCTCGGCGTTGTACCCCTCCACCATGCGCCTCAACCGCCACGCATCCGAAATCCACCAGAGGAGCGCGCCACCGCCGGTCACGACCATGGCCAGACCCGTCCCCGGCCGCTCCAGGTAGAAACGGTGCGCACCGAGCCACCCGAACACCGCCCACAACGCCCACGCCACGCCCACGCGCTTGCGTCGATAGGCATACAGCTCCCCCAGGACATCCTGGGCAAAGTCGGCGTCCACGCCTGCGTGCACCGAGACTGAGCTCATGCCCCACAAGCTGCCTCCCGGAGTGGCGATCATGCAACCACGCCGCCGCCACCCCGGCGACCGGGCCGGCCGGCCCCTCCGCCCGCCCCACCCCGCGCGCCGCGTCCTGCCTCCCATGGACGCGGGAGCGCCCGCCCTCGATGTGGATAAGCGGCGCCGGCTTGTGGATTCCCTGTGGGAAAACCGGGTCAAAATTGTGAATACGAGCTGTTACAAAACCCGAAGTCCTGATGCCGTGGTCAGATGGCGGAATTGTGGATTACGCGGTTTCTGGATCCTCTTCTGACATCCGCATAACTCATTGTCTTGGAACGACTTGTGGCACAACTCAAAATCCTTGACTGCGGCACCCTCGCGGGTGTATCATTGGATCCAGACGGCGATGGTACCGCGACCTAGGAATCAACGCCGTCGCTTCCGGAAGGGACGCTTTTCGGAGGCAGCTCGCCGAAGGATTCGGCTGACGGCGAGCCGGCTGCGAGGTTACTGGCCGCAGCTGTAGCTCCTGAGGCCATGGAGCACCCGATCCGCGGGTCGCGCGGTGAGGGGTAAGGCGAAACGAGGCGGAGCGGACCGAAGGGTCACGCCACCGAACCGAAAGCCCTCGACGCCGCCAGTGGTGCGAGCCCCCGGGACCGGTTTCGACCGAGCCCGGGGGTTCCTGCATCCAGCCGGCACCCGCGACGGTCCGGCGCGATCCGATCCATCCACCCTCGCCGTTGACGCGAGCGAAATCGCCCGACACGCCGTGGACGGCCTGGCCGTCCTGTACGCTGACCCGCTTCCCCGATATCTCGCCCATGGATCGCCGCACCTTCGTGAAGACGGGCGCCGCCGCTGCGGCCGGCGCCTCACTGCCCCGGGCGCTGCATGCCGAACGCCCGGTCCCGGGGGCGCCCGGTGTGCTGGCGCGCCGAACGCGGGACCCTCTGCTGATTGCGGACGTGAGCAGCATCCGGTTCCGGAACGGGGGGACGGAGAGCGCGATCGAGCGGGCGTACCGCGGGATCGAAGCGGGTGAGGATGTCCTGGACGCGCTGGTTTCGGGCGTGCGCATCCCGGAGCTGGATCCGGAGGAAACGGGGATCGGGTACGGCGGACTGCCGAACGCCAGCGGCGTGGTGCAGCTGGACTCGTGCTGCATGCACGGGGAGCGTCGCTGGGCAGGAGGCGTTGCCGCGCTGGAGGGGGTCCCGACCGCGGCGGCGGTAGCGCAGAAGGTGGCGACCCTCACCGACCATCATCTTCTCGCGGGAGCGGGGGCGAAGGAGTTCGCCCGTGACGTGGGCTTCGAGATCATGGAGGACCTGAACACGGAGCGCTCGCGCGCGCTCTGGCTCGAGTGGCGGCGCCGGGTGGACCCGGAGCACTGGCTCGATCCGGATGAGCGGACGGGGCGGGGAGAGAGCGCGGCTGGCATGACGGGGCGCGGGCGGGGCCGGCAGGCTGCCCGGGCAGAGGCGTGGTACCGGGCCGGACGCTCCATGGTGCGCGACGGCCTGATCCCGGAGCATTCGTTCTGGGGCACCACCAACCTGAACGCGCTCACGCCTGCGGGGCACGTGGCCGGCGTCACCACCACCAGCGGGCTGGCCTGGAAGATCCCGGGGCGTGTGGGTGACTCGCCGATCCTTGGCGCGGGGCTCTATGTGGACGATGCCGTGGGCGCAGCGGGGTCCACGGGGCGGGGCGAAGCGAACCTGTACAACCTGTCGAGCTATCTGATCGTCGAGAACATGCGTCGCGGGCTGGCGCCCAAGGACGCGGGCATGGCCGCCCTGCGTCGCATAGCCGACAACACGGTCGAGCCCCGTCTCCTGAACGACCGCGGGCTCCCCGCGTTCGATGTCCGGTTCTTCATCCTGGACCGTTCCGGCCGGTACGCCGGCGTGGCGCTGTACGGCGCGGCGGAGAAGATGTTCGCGGTCATGGACGGAAGTGGCGCGCGGGAGGAGCCGCTGGAAGGCCTGTTCGAGGGGCGCCCGGAGGACGACAGGTAGAGGGGGTGCGGGGGGCGGGTCATCGAGCGACGGCGCGGGTGGACCGCGCCATGGCCCACTCGAGGATCTCCGGGTCGCGGGCGGCGTCGGTGATGAGCTGACGGGGGTCGGGGCGGCGGCCCACGCGGAGGAGGTCGAGGCGGTCGGCGTCCCAGCAGGTGCCGAGCGTCGGGTCGTCGGTGGCGACACCGAGCGTGTGGGTGCGGCAGGCTTCGACGAGCAGCTCGAGCTGAGCGGACGTCATCGGCAGCAGGGCGGGATCGAGGGTCCGGATCCAGGCGGCCGCGCGGGGGCCGTGGTGGAGGTCGCGGGCCTCGTTCAGGCGGCGACTGTCGTGGAGCGCTGCGAAGAACTCCACCACCAGGGGGTCCGCTCCGGTGCGCGGTGCCAGCCGGGCGCCGTTGTCCCGCACGCGTTCCCAGTGGTGGAGGCCGTGGATCCCGTACCAGTCCAGCGCGTACTGCGCTCGCACCGCTTCGAGCAGCTCGGTGCTGACGCGCGTCCAGCCGACCTCGGCCATGGGCGTCCTCCCCGGAAAAGGCGGGCGTGGGTTTCCATGTCGAACCCCGCCCCCCGCCGCGAACCCTGCGGGGCGGGGGGCGGTGAAGGAGCTAGAACTGCGCGAAGAAGTCGTTCCCCTTGTCGTCCACGAGCACGAAGGCGGGGAAGTCCTCGACATCGATCCGCCACACCGCTTCCATGCCCAGCTCGGGGAAATCGATGCACTCCACCTTCTTGATGTTCTCGGCGGCGAGGAGCGCCGCGGGGCCGCCCATGGAGCCCAGGTAGAAGCCACCGTGCTTCGCGCAGGCATCGGTGACCTGCTGGCTCCTGTTCCCCTTGGCGATCATGATGAGGCTGCCGCCGTGGCTCTGGAGCAGGTCCACGTACGCGTCCATGCGCCCGGCCGTGGTGGGTCCGAACGACCCGGAGGCCCGCCCGGCGGGCGTCTTGGCCGGCCCGGCGTAGTAGACGGGGTGCTTCGTCAGGTAATCGGGGATCGGCGCACCGCGGTCCAGGATCTCCTTGAAACGGGCGTGGGCGATATCGCGAGCGACCACGAGCGTCCCGCTCAGCAGCACCGGGTCCCCCACCTTCAGCGCCGACAGCGCCTCTCGGGCCGCGTCCATGCCACGCGTGAGGTCCACGCGCGTGCCCTGCATGCTCCCGCTCTCGCGGTACGCCTCCGGGATGAGCCTTGCCGGATCGGTGTCCAGCCGTTCCACGAACAGGCCGTCGCGCGTCACCTTCGCCCTGATGTTCCGGTCCGCAGAGCAGGAGACGGCCATCCCCACGGGGCAGCTGGCGCCATGGCGGGGGAGGCGGATGACGCGCACGTCGTGGGCGAAGTACTTGCCGCCGAACTGCGCGCCGATCCCCAGCCGCTGGGCCGCGAGCAGCAGTCGGGCCTCCAGCTCGACATCCCGGAACGCGCGCCCGTGCTCGTTCCCGCTGGTGGGCAGGCCGTCCAGCTCCCGGGCGCTGGCCAGCTTCACTGCCTTCATGTTCGCATCCGCGCTGGTCCCGCCAATGACGAAAGCGACGTGGTACGGCGGGCACGCGGCTGTGCCCAGCGACTTCATCTTCTCCACCAGGAACGATTCCAGCTTCTCAGGCGTCAGGAGCGCCTTCGTCTGCTGGAACAGCATTGTCTTGTTGGCGCTCCCCCCTCCCTTGGCCATGAACAGGAACTTGTACGTGTCGCCGTCGGTGGCCTGGATGTCGATCTGCGCCGGGAGGTTGGTACCCGTGTTCTTCTCCGTATACATGTCCAGCGCCACGGTCTGCGAGTAGCGCAGGTTCTCCTCCGTGTACGTCCGGTAGACGCCGCGGGCGATCCATTCCTCGTCCCTGGCGCCCGTCCACACCCGCTGCCCCTTCTTCGCGACGACGGTGGCCGTTCCCGTGTCCTGGCACACCGGCAGCTCGCCTTCCGCCGACACGGCGGCGTTGCGCAGGAACGCCAGCGCCACGCCGCGGTCGTTCGGCGAAGCTTCCGGGTCGCGGAGGATCGTGGCCACCTGCTCGTTGTGGCCGGGACGCAGGAGGAAGGAGACATCGCGCATGGCAGCGCGCGTGAGGACGGCCAGGGCTTCGGGTGCCACCTTCAGCACTTCCTGGCCATCGAAGATCCCGATGGAGACGTAGCGCTCGGAGCCTTCGAGCTTCCGGTACTCGGTGGTATCCGGCTCCAGCGGGAACGGGTCCTGGTAGACGAACTCGGGCGCGGCGGACTTCCGCTCGGCGGCCCCGGCGACGGCATTGGGCATGGTCGATCGCTGTGACGTGAGAGTCTCTCGCCGGGGCTAGCGGGTTCCCGAAAGGTCGCCCCCGATTCGCTCCCCGTCAAACATCCCCCCACCCCGCCGCCGTTCCCGTCGCGACTCCCGTCGCCGCTCCCGTCGACCCCTCTCCGACGGCTCCTGCCGCGACGCCAGATTCCCGCTTACGCCTCGCGCGCATTATTCTGTAGGGGAACACAGTCCACACCCAGAGAACACAGGAGCAGCACGTGGCGCTCTTCCGTTCAGCCAGTGAAGATTCGGCCGACCGCCCGGCGGGCATGGAGGTCCTGGCGGCGGCACCCCGGGCCAGTGGCTCGGCGGGTGATTCCGTCGTCGGCGAAGGAATGGTGGTCCGGGGCGACTGCGAAGCTCGCGGCGCCCTGCGCGTGAACGGTCACGTCACCGGCGACGTGGTGGCCCTCAGCGTGATAGTCGGGCCGGACGGCCGCGTGGATGGAAACGTGGCGATCCCGGGCGGGGGGCATGGCCAGGGGGAGGTGCGGGTCGACGGGCACGTGGCGGGGGAAGTGCAGGCCGAGCGCGTCGAGGTGGGGCGGGAAGGCGTGGTGGGTCGCGCGCTCCGTGCCGCCGAAGCGGTGGTGCACGGCCGCGTGAGCGGAGGCGTCACCGCCGACCGGCGGCTCCTCCTGGAGTCCACCGCCGATGTAGCCGGCGACATCACCACGGAGCGCCTCACGATCAAGGAAGACGCCACCATCATGGGAGCCCTGCGCGTGGGGCGGCCCGGCGGTTCAGGGGCGCAGGGCGCTGAACGCGCGTCCGCCGCGACCAAAGCTCCGGAAGCCACCAAAGCTCCGGAAGCGACCAAAGCCCGGGAGGCGACCAGAGCCCCGGAGGCGAAGAAGACCCAGGGCGAGGCGTTCCCGAAGAGTTCGTCAGCGCCAGACAAATAGGGCCGACACGGGAAGGCCGCAGGCCCGGCCTCGACGCTACCCCGGATGCGCGACGGTGAGCAGGAAGGCCGCGCCCTCGTCCGTGCGGACATCATGCGGGACGCCCGGTCCGAGCGCCAGGATCTGGCCCGTCTCCACGCGCTGCGTGCCGCCATCCGTCTCGACATGGACGCGCCCGCGCAGAGGCTGGATGGTGACCGGCCCGTCGGCGTCGTGCTCCGGAATGCCACCACCGGGCCCGAGCACGACCAGCGTGACGCGGAGCGAGCCCTCCTTCAGCAGCGTCCGGCTGCTGCGCCCGTCGCGGTCCAGTGTGGCGGGATGGGTGGCCTCCTCTTCTTCTGCGCGCAAATCGAAGAGCAGGGCGTTTCCGTGAAGCGGTCGTTCGATGCTGGACATGGCAATGCTCGTTTCCTGGTGCTGGTCCCGGGTGCCGGCGAAGACCGCCACATGCAAGTTGCGCGCGTGCCCTACTGCTCCGCGGCCCCCCGCTCGCACATGAGCGACAGCAGGTTCCCCCACGGATCGCGCAAGAACGCGAGCCACAGCTCGGTCTCCCCGAGCTCCGCTACCTTGCGCGGCGCCTCGACGAACTCCACTCCGCGACCCGCCAGCGCTGCGTGCATGGCCTCGATGTCGTCCACCTGGAAATAGAGGACGCTGCCGCTCCCATCCCGCGGGGCGGACGAGGCGTCGTCCGATTCCGGCTCGGACACCATGAGCCGGATCCCTCCGCAGTCGAAGAAGGACAGGGCGGGCGGTGCGGAGAAAAGGTGTCGCATTCCCAGCCGGTCGCGGTAGAAGGTGGTCGCCTCGGCGACGTCGCCCACGGTGAGCGCGATCTGCCCGATCGGTCCGAGTCCCATTCCGGCCATGAAGCCTCCTTCGCAGAGAGCACGGGAGCACGCGGCCCGTCATCGCCCCACGATGCGAGTGCAATCGCCTCGCCGCCAGCGTGGCGGGGGCCGATGGCGCCCCTGTCGGATGGCCGGTTTCGGCCCGCAGGGCCGGCCGGGTCAGGGCGGATCGGCCGGCTCAGCCCGGGCCGCCGGGCATCGGCCCGTACCGCAACCCGGCCTCGATCCGCTCCAGGACCTCGATCGCCGCGGTGAGCTCGGCGCGCGGCCCCCGCGGCCTCGCCTTCAGCCGCCGCAGCGCGGAGCCGGCCATGGAGACGGCGCGCAGCCCGGAGCTTCGATACGCTTCCCGCTCGTGAATCGGCACCGTTCCGGGCGGCGGGATTTCCGCGCGCGTCCCGACGATGGCGCGGGCCATGACGAAAGTGGCGGGAACGAGGACTGCCTCGGCCCGCCGGGACTGCCGCCGGGGGAGGCCGGCGAGGATGCCGCCGATCAGGTGGCTGAGCTGCTGCAGGCTCAGGTACTCGGGCTGGATCTCCCATTCGAACTGGGCCGGGACTCGCATGACCACGCTCCGGTGAGGGTGTGCCCCCAATGTCCGCACGGGGCGGGGCGCGTCCATGGCCGGAGGGGACGGTCGCCCGCAGCCCGCCCGTGGCGGAGCCCCGGAGGGGTGGAGAGCGACGACGCCCAGCGCAGAGGGTGGCGGCGGCCGGCGCGGGCGCGCGGCGAAGCGGCCAGCGGGGAACGGAGGACCCGATGCTGGTGATCATCAGCGACCTCCACCCAAGCGACGTCGGCACCACGCATGCCTTCGATGCGGCGGCGCTCGAGGTGATCTCGGATCGGGTGGATGCGGCGGCGCTCTCGCGTGGAGCGCGCGAGATCCGGCTCGTGCTGCTGGGCGACACCGATGCCACGTACGTCCCCGGACACCACGACCGCGTCCTGCACAATTTCCCGGCCCTCCGGGACCGACTGACGCTACCGGATTCGCCGGCCCACATCCACGCCGCCGCTTGCCGCGCAATCGTTCGCTCCCCACGGTGAGAGGTTGCCATTCTTGCACCGGGAGCCCGTATGCTGCGACCATCCACCCCCGTCCTCCGGGCCGGCGCCGCCCGTCCCGCGTCCTGCCCACCCGCGCGGGCCGGGCGGGCATGACCCGGGTGGTGGTGGTGGGCGGAGGGGCCTCGGGGCGACTCGTCGCCCTCCACCTCCTGCGCCGGGCCCCCGCCGGGGCCGGCCTCCGGATCAGCGTAGTGGACCGGGCCGGGCCGGGCGCCATGGGACCCGCCTACTCCACCGACTCGGACACGCTGCTCCTCAACGTTCCGGCGGAGATCATGGGCGCCTCCTCCGACGATCCCGACGAGTTCCGGCGCTGGGCCGCAGGCCGATGGCCGGGCACCGAGCCCGGGGCGTTCGTTCCCCGGCGCCTGTTCCGGGAATACTTGCTGGGGCTGCTGGCCGATGCCGTGGGCGACCGGGCGGGCGACGTGACCTTCGAGCACGTCCGGGGCTCGGCCACGGACATCGAGGTCTCGGGCGCCGAGCGCGGCGACCGGGGCCGGGCCGCCGTCCACCTGGAGTCCGGCGACCGGCTCGAGGCCGACCGGGTGGTCCTGGCCCTCGGCAACTTCCCGCCGCCGGAGCTCCCCATGTCGGACCCGGCCACGGGGGAGAGCGACCGATACGTGCCCGTCCCCTGGGACCTGTCCGCCCTGGACCGTCTGGAGACCGACGACCCGGTGGTCTTCATCGGCACCGGCCAGACCATGGTGGACCTGTGCCTGGTCCTGGCCGGGCGGGGCCACACGGGCACGCTGACGGGGATCTCCCGGCGCGGGCTGCTCCCCCTCACCCACCCGGAAGACGACCAGGAGTACCCGTCGTTCTACCCGGAGATCGAGGGCGTCCGCAGCGTCCGCCGCGTCCTGGCCGTCATCCGGAAGCACGTGCGCCGGGCCCGGTCCCGGGGGATCGACCCCCGGGCGGTCATCGACTCCATGCGGTCCGACACCCAGGTCCTCTGGAGCGCCATGCCGGAGGTCGAGAAGCGGCGGTTCATGCGTCACGGGTTCCGCTACTGGGAGCGGATCCGGAGCCGGATCCCGCCGGGCAGCGGCGCGGCCATCGACCGCATGTGGGACCAGGGCCGGCTGCGGATCCGCACCGGCCGGGTCCGGGACATCCGGGATACCGGCGCCGCCATGGAGGTCCGCTACGCGCCTCGCCGTGACGGGCCGGAGCGGACCGAGCGCGGCGCATTGGTCATCAGCTGCATCGGCCCGGAGACCGACTACCGACGGGTCCGCGATCCCCTGGTGCGAAACCTCATGGACCGGGGCCTGATGCGGCCGGGCATGGCCGACATCGGGATGGCCACCGACCTCGACGGCGCCCTCCTCGATGCTGAGGACGAGCCGTCGCACGTACTCTTCACTATCGGCTCCCCCATGAAGGGGCTGGTCTGGGAGATGCTGGCCGTGCCGGACATCCGGGTCCAGGCGGAGAACCTGGCGGAGCGGTTCGTCGGGACGGGTTGAAGGCTCCCTGGCCGCGCCACTGGCGCGCGTCCGCCGCGCGCCCCCAGACTGTCGCACCCGTTCGATATCCAAGGACTCGATCCAGGAACCGTCATGAACCGAGCCCTCGTTCTGGCTTTCGCGCTCGTCCTGCCGGCCTGCGCCAGGTCCGGTGTCGGCATCCCCCTCGAATCGCGCGTGCCGCCCGGCGGCGTGCCATACCCGGCGAACCCGCTCGAGCCACACCTGACCGAGCTCCGGCGGGTGACGGACGGTGGCCAGAACGCCGAGGCCTACTTCTCGCCGGATGGCCAGCGGCTGATCTTCCAGGCCGTGATGCCCGGCGTGTCGGCGTGTGATCAGCAGTTCACCATGACACTGGACGGGCAGAACCTGCGGCGCGTGTCCAACGGTGACGGCCGGACCACGTGCGGGTACTTCTTCGACGGTGGGGAGCGGATCCTCTACAGCTCCACGTTGGCGAGCGGGGCGGCTTGTCCGGCCGAGCCCGACATGTCCCGCGGCTATGTCTGGGGACTGTACGATTACGACATCTACGCCGCGGACGATGACGGCGGGAAGCCCGTCCGCATCTTCGGCTCGCCCGTCTACGACGCGGAAGCGACGCTCTCCCCCGACGGCGCCACGGTGGTGTTCACCTCCGCCCGGGATGGGGACCTCGAGATCTACACGATGCGACCGGACGGCTCCGACGTGCGCAGGCTCACGCACGAGGTGGGCTACGACGGCGGCCCGTTCTTCAGCCCGGACGGGAAACGGATCGTGTACCGCGCGTCTCATCCCACCGACCCGCGGGCAGTGGCGGACTACCAGGCACTCCTCGAGCAGGGAATGATCCGTCCCACCGCGCTGGACATCTGGATCATGAACGCGGACGGGAGCGGGAAGACGCGCCTGACCGACAACGGCAAGGCCAACTTCGCGCCGTTCTTCAGCCCGTCGGGCAGGAGGGTGATCTTCTCCAGCAACATGCAGGACCCGCGGGGCCGCGATTTCGACCTGTACCTCATCAACGACGACGGAACGGGACTCGAGCGCGTCACGGTCACGCCTGAATTCGATGGCTTCCCCATGTGGAGCCCCGCCGATCCCACATCGTTCGTGTTCGCGTCCAACCGCGGCGGGAGCGTGGAAGGGGAGACCAACATCTTCCTGGCCCGCTGGCTGGAGGACGTCGCGCTTTTCGCCCCCACGGTGGGCGGCGGCGACGCGGCGGGCGCAGCGTGCCCGGCGTTCGACCCCGACGACCTGGCCGGCGACATCGCCGATGCCACCGGCCGATACCTGGCCGACGACGCGCTCCAGGGCCGCTACGCGGGCAGCGCCGGCGCGGGCTGCGCGGCCGAGCTCGTCGCCTATGCGTTCCGTCGCCTGGGGCTCGCACCGGCGGGCGACGACGGCACCTACTTCCAGGACGTCCCGCTGGCCAGCGCGGTGAACCCCCACGCCCCGGGCGGCACCGGACGGAACGTGGTGGCGATGCTTCCCGGCACGGACCGGCGCCTGGCGGCGGAGTACGTGGTGATGGGCGCCCATTACGACCACCTCGGGACGGGCGGATTCAACTCCCTGGCGCCGGAGCAGCACGCCATCCACAACGGCGCGGATGACAACGCCAGCGGGGTGGCGGCGATGATCGACGCGGCGGAGCGGCTGGCCATCGGTCCCCGCCCGCGTCGCCCGGTGGTGTTCATCGCGTTCACCGGGGAGGAGGAGGGCCTGCTCGGGTCGTCGCACTGGGTGAAGCAGCCCACGGTGCCGCTGGACAGTGTGGTGGCCATGCTCAACCTGGACATGGTGGGGCGGCTGAAGGAGAACGGTCTGGTGGTCTACGGCACGGGCACGGCGGCGGAGTGGGAGGGGCTGGTGACGCCGGAGCTGGACCGCCTCGGGATCACGCGCCGGAGCTTCATCCCGGACGGCTACGGCTCCAGCGACCAGACGCCGTTCTACATGAACGGGGTCCCCGTGCTCCATTTCTTCACCAACACGCACTCCGACTACCACCGCCCCGGCGATGACTGGGAAAAGATCGACGTCCCGGGGCTCCACGCGGTGTCGGAGCTGGTGGCCTCACTGGCGCGGCAGGTGGGGAGCGGCGAACGGATGGCCGTGATCCCGGACGTGGGGAAGCCCGAGCCCGCGGCGGCGGCCACGTCGCCCGGCTACGGTGCGTATCTCGGGTCGATCCCGGATTTCAGCCCGGTGGAGCGTGGTGTGCTCCTGGGCGGCGTTCGGGAAGGCTCGCCCGCCGACCTCGCCGGGCTGCGGAAGGGAGACGTGATCGTCCGGCTGGGCGGGATGGACATCGCGGACCTGTACGGCCTGACCGACGCGCTGCGCGCCCACAAGCCGGGCGACACCGTCGAGATCGCGTGGCTGCGGGACGGGCAAACCATGCGGGGCACCACCACGCTCGGGGCCCGGCCGTAGACGCGGGCCCCCGGGCGGAATGCGGGCTCAGCCCCGCGTCGCTCCGGAAGCCGAGGTGAGCGCGGCCTCCACGTCGTCCGGGAGCGGGACCGGCGGCGCATCGGCGTAGACCGGCGCCGACAGGTACCGCTCGCCGAAATCGGCGATCACGGCCACCACAAGCTTCCCCTCGTTCTCCGACCGGGCGGCCACGTTCAGCGCCGCGCGCGTGATGGCGCCCGAGGAGATCCCGGCGAAGATGGCCTCCTCGCGGGCGAGCCGGCGGGCGGTCTCCACGGCCTCTTCGTTCGTGGTCTGGACCACCTCGTCGATCAGCGCCGTGTCCAGCACGGCCGGAACGAAGCCGGCCCCGATCCCCTGCTGCTTGTGCGGCCCCGGCTCCCCGCCGGAAAGGACGGGGCTCTCGGCCGGCTCCACCGCCACCACGCGGATCCCGGGGTTCCGCTCCTTCAGGTAGCGCCCCGTCCCCGTCAGCGTGCCACCGGTCCCCACGCCGGCCACCAGGATGTCCACTTCACCGGCCGTGTCCTCCCAGATCTCCGGCCCCGTGGTCCGGTAGTGGATGCGCGGGTTGGACGAGTTCTCGAACTGCTGCGGCATCCAGGCGGTGTCGCCCAGGGCGCGCGCGATTTCCGTCGCCCGCTGGATGGCGCCCTTCATCCCCTGCGACCCGGGCGTGAGCACCACCCGGGCCCCCAGCGCCGCCAGCATGCGACGTCGCTCGACGGTCATGCTGTCCGGCATCGTCAGGATGCAGGGGAAGCCGTGAGCGGTGGCCGCGAACGTCACGCCGATCCCCGTGTTCCCGCTGGTCGGCTCCACCACCACCATCCCGTCGCGCAGGGCACCGGTCTCGAGCGCAACCTCCACCATGGCCACGCCGATCCGGTCCTTCACCGAGCCGTACGGCTCGAATCCTTCGTGCTTCACCACCACCCGGGCGGGCAGCCCCTCCGCCAGACGACGAAGCCGGATCAGTGGCGTGTCCCCGATGGTCTGCGTGATGTCGTCGTAAATGCGGCCGCGCGGCATGACTCCCCCTTCACCAAATGGAAACGGCCCGCGCCATCGGTGCGCAGGCCGTCATCGGATCTCCTCAACCATAGCGGCAGCCGGGGCCACCCCGCCACCTCACCGGGGACCCGGGCGTCGGCCGCGGCGGTAGCGGCTGGCGCGACCGCCCGTCGCGTGGCTACGCCACGGCCACGAAGTCCGCCATCTCGACGAGGCCGCTCTCCATGCAGGCGCGACGGATCTCGCTCCGGGCGCCCTCCTGCCCCACGGCGGCGAGGACCAGTGCGCGCTCCGTCGCCGGCCCGGCATGGCGCCGGACCTCCCCCGGAGTGATGACGGGAGCGCCGTGGATCTCCTGGCCGATCTTCCGGGGGTCCAGGTCCACGAAGGCGACGGTGCGCGTCCCCGCGCTCGCCAGGTCGCGGGCGAACGCTTTCCCGACCGGACCGGCACCCCAGACCACGGCGGGCCGGCCAGCGGCGAGGAGCGTGCGGCGGAGGAAGTGCACCTTGATCCGGCGAAACGCCGCTTCGGAGTACCGCGCGTCGGTACGGGAAGCGCGGTCCGTGCGCTCCCTCCATTCGTGGAGCACGCCTGGCAGCTTGGCCATGCGGTGCCCGGCGGTCCACAGTCGAAGCACGAGATCGTAGTCCTCGGGCCAGCCGAGGTCGCGGTAGCCGCCCACGGCCGTGAGGACATGGCGCCGGATCATGAGGGTGGGGTGCGGGATCGGGCACTCCACGAAGATGTTGCGCCCGATGTCGTCGTGCGTGAGGAGGCCGTTGACCCACGCCTCGTACCGCCGGGCACCGTCGCGCACGGCCGACCGGGGGAAATACCGCACGCCCGTGCCGCAGGCGGCGAGGCCGGGATCGGCGTCCATGAGCGCCACCTGCCGGGCCAGCCGAACGGGCGCGGCAACGTCGTCGGCATCCATCCGGGCCACCAGCTCGCCACGTGCCTCGGCCAGCCCGCTGGCGAGGGCGGGAACGATGCCGCGCGGCTCGGTGCGGAGGATGCGGACGCGGCCGTCGTCCCGGGCCCAGGCGCGGAGCGTCGCGAACGTCGCATCGGCGGACCCGTCATCGATGGCCAGGACCTCGAAATCGCGGAGCGTCTGGGCCTGCATGGAAGCGATGGCCGCGGGCAGCGTGGCTGCCGCATCACGGCACGGGATGACCACGGCGACGCGGGGCACGCGGCCTATTCCTTCGCCTTCCTCGCGACCGCGGCCGCGACCGCGTCCACGAGGGCGGCGGGAGTGAACGGCTTGGCGAGGAACAGCGCGTCTTCCATGTCGCCGCCACCGGCCCGGTCATCGTCATCGTAGCCGGACATGAAGAGGACGGGCAGCCCGGGCCGGAGCTCGCGCAGGGCGGCGGCCAGGCCATGGCCACCCAGCTCGGGCATGACCAGGTCGGTGACCACCACGTGGATCTCGTCCGCGTGGCCCTGGAAGACCCGCAGCCCGTCCACGCCGTTGGCTGCGTCGAGAACGGTGTAGCCCGCCCGCTCCAGCACCCGCACGGCCAGGCGACGGACCGCGGGCTCATCCTCCACCACCAGGACGGTGGTCGCCGGAGCCGGACACGCCGATCCGGGACTGGCCGGCGGCTCCGGGGCGCTCCCCTCCGCAGTCTCGGCCACCGGGAGCAATACGGCGATGCGACTCCCGCCTCCGGGCTCGCTCGTGGCCACCACGTGCCCACCGCTCTGCTTGACGATGCCGAACACCGTGGACAGTCCCAGGCCGAGCCCCTTCCCCCGCTCCTTTGTGGTGTAGAACGGCTCGAAGATCCGCTCGAGCGTGTCCGGATCCATGCCGGTACCCGTGTCCTCCACGGCGACGCTGAGGAAGCGGCCGGGCTCGACGCCCCAGCTCTCGACCTCGTCGTCCCCATCGGACAGGTCGAAATTCTGCGTGCGGAGCGTCAGCGTGCCGCCGTCCGGCATGGCGTCGCGGGCGTTCACCACGAGATTCACCAGCACCTGCTCGAGCTGTCCCCGGTCGACGAACACGCGGGCATCGGCGGCGAGGAGCCGGGTGGAGCGGTGGATGTGCTCGCCAATGAGTCGTCCGAGCATGCGCTCGAGCTCGCCGATCACGGCATGGACATCCACGGCCTGCGGCCGCAGCACCTGGCGGCGACTGAATGCCAGCAGCTGCTGCGTCAGCGACGCCGCCCGGGCGCCCGCCCGCTCGATCTCCTCCAGTTCCGCTCTCAGCGGAGAATCGGGATCCAGGTCGCCGAGGAGGAACCTGGCCTGGCCGTTGATCACGGTCAGGAGATTGTTGAAGTCGTGCGCGATCCCGCCCGCCAGCTTGCCCACGGCCTCCAGCTTCTGGCCATGTCGCAGCTCCTCCTCGCGCTCCCAGATGCGACGCTCCGCCGCGCGCCGCTCGGTGATGTCACGGTAGAGCACGTAGAGCTGCGGCGGCTCGCCGCCAATCCGGATCTGTCGGGCCAGAAGGGAAACATCCACGCGCCCGCCCAGCTTCCGCTGCCGGACCGTCTCCGCGCGGGCCACACCCCCGGTCAGCGCCATTCTGGTCAGCTGCACGCTCTCGTCCTGCAGATCCGGGGGCACGATGAGCGCCGCGAGCCGGTGCCCCACGGCCTCTTCCCGGCTGTGGCCGAACATGCGGGTGAACTCGCCGTTCACGCGCAGCACCGCCCCGTCCGCGTCCGTCAGCGCCACGGCTTCAGGCGAGCTCTCGAACAGCTCGGCGAAGTAGCGGCGCTGGATCTCTGCCTGCTGCCTTGCCTCGATCTCCTCGGTCATGTCGAGCGCCACACCGAGCACGGAGACGACGTTCCCCTCATCCAGCACCGGGATGCTCACACCGCGGATCCATCTGGGACCCCGGGGCGTGACCAGCCCCATCTCGTACTCGCGCGCGGCCCCACGCAGGACCTCTCCGAATATTCCCCACGCCCGCTCCCGCTCTTCCGGGTCGATGACATCGTCGAAGCTCCGGCCGAGGAACTCCGCCGGCTCCGCGCCGAACAGGTCCCGGGCGACGGGATTCAGCCGCAGGATCCTCCCCTCGGGGGAGAACTCGTAAACGACTGCGGGGCTGTGCTCCACCAGGCTCCGGAAGCGCATTTCCGCCGCCGCGAGCGCCTGGTCCGAGCGCAGCCGGTCACGGACGTCCCGCGCCACGATCAGCGTTGCCACCGGCCGGCGCCGGAAGCGGAGTTGCCGGGTGGAGACACTCACGGCAACGGGAGTTTTCCCTGGGGGCAGCATCCAGAGGCGCTCGTTCTGGACCGTGTCGTCCGCTGATGGCAGCCACGGGTGCAGCCGGTCCTCGCTCACGCCCGTGGCCATGAGCTCGTCCACCCGCGCTCCCGTCAGACTGGCGTGCCGCCGCCCGAGCAGCCGCCCCGCGGCGGGGTTGGCGCCGCGCACGCGGCCGGCCGAGTCGGCGACCAGCACGGCTTCGGACATGGTGCGGAGGACTTCGTCCGCACCGGACGCGTGGAGGAGGGAGAAGACGCGCCAGCGCCCGGCCACGAGACTGACGAGCAGCGCAGCCGTGGCGAGCGACACGGGCGTGAGCACGCCCGCGCGGTACACGGCGGTGGGGAGCCAGTAATCGGCGAGCGCGCCGAACCCCAGGATGCCGGCCAGCGCCAGGACGTGAAGCTCACGGCGCTCGTCGCGGGTGGCGGCGTGCCGCTGTGCGGTCCACAGCTCCCACACCGCGAGTCCGATGACGGTGGCGATCCAGCCGAAATAGAGCGCGCCCAGCCAGCCGAAGCGGGTCAGCGCGTGGCTTCGCGTGAACGATTCCAGCCCGACCACGAGCCAGGGGCCGGCAGAGGAGAGCGCGGAGAACCCGGCGGCCACGGCCCAGAACGTCTGCTGGCGCCGCCGTCGCCGGACGCCCGCGAGCGTGGTGGCGACGAGGTGGGCGGCGGGCGCGGAGAACGGGTCGAACAGGAAAGCGACGCGAAGCCACAGCCGCGTCCCCTCACCCGGCTGGGCGAGGATAGCCATCCCGAGCGGAGGCAGCCACGCGGCGATCACCACGGTGACGAGGAAGAAGCGGCGGCTCGGGCCGGAGAAGTGCTCGTACAGCAGGATAGCCGCGCCGAAGCCGAGAACGACCAGGGCGGCGCCGAAGTACAGAGCTGCCAGCGGACTCCACGTGTATGCCACGTCCTTCACCCGCAGATGTGATCGGGCGTTGATTCTCCGGCCCTGAAACAGTATCGGCCGGGGGAGGCACGGCTTGAGTGGCCGCCCGGCGGCTCAGCGGGGAGGGGAGCCGATCGCCTGAAACAACGGTCGAAGGTAGGCCCCGGTGTAGGACGCCGCCACTTCCGCCACCCGGGCCGGCGGGCCGGCGGCAACGATCCGACCACCACCAGCGCCGGCTTCGGGTCCGAGGTCGATCACCCAGTCGGCCGCCCGGATCACATCGAGGTTGTGCTCGATCACCACCACCGTGTGCCCGGCGTCCACCAGCTTCTGCAGGACGTCCAGGAGCTTCTGGACCTCCGGACCGCTCAGGCCGGTGGTGGGCTCATCCATGATATACAGGCGCTTTCCCCGCTTCTTTCCCGCCCCTGCCAGCTCCCGCGCGATCTTCATCCGCTGCGCCTCGCCACCGCTCAGCGTGGGCGCGGCCTGGCCGAGCCGCAGGTACCCGAGCCCCACCTGCTGGAGCTGCCAGAGCATCCGCCCGAGGCGGTCCGCGCGGATGAAGAACTTGATCGCTTCATCCACGGTCATGTCCAGCACGTCCCGGATGCTCTTCCCCTTCACTTTCACTTCCAGCGTCTCCGGACTGTAGCGTGCGCCGCCACAGGCATCGCACGGGACGTAGACGTCCGCCATGAAGACCATCTCCACCTGCACCACGCCGTCCCCTTTGCACGCCTCGCAGCGCCCACCCTTCGTGTTGAAGCTGAAGCGACCGGGCTTGTAGCCGCGCTCCCGGGACAGCGGCAGCTCCGCGAAGATCCGCCGGATCTCGTCGAACGCCTTCGTGTACGTGGCCGGATTGGAGCGCGGCGTTCGGCCGATCGGCGACTGGTCCACCAGCACGGCCGCGTCCAGGTGCCCCAGCCCCTCGATCCGCTGGTACGACCCCACGGCTTCGCCCAGGTGCTCCTTCGCCGTGTGCTCGCCGTGCAGCTCCCGCTCCAGGGCGCGGTACAGCACGTCGTGCACGAGCGTGGACTTCCCGCTCCCGCTCACCCCGCTCACCACCGTCAGCGTGCGCAGCGGGATCTCCACGTCCACCCCCTGCAGGTTGTGCAGCCGCGCCCCCTCGATTCGCAGGCGCGGCCCATCCACGTCGCGATTCCTGCTCACGGCCCGGGCCGTCTCGCCCCGCAGATAGCGGGCGGTCGGCGAAGCGGGACCGGATGCGTCGCCGGAATCCGACGAAACCAGCTCCTCCAGCGTTCCCTGGAAAACCACCTCCCCCCCCTTCTCACCCGAGCCCGGGCCCAGCTCCAGGATGTGGTCGGCGCGCTCGATCATGGCCGGGTCGTGCTCCACCACCAGGACGGTGTTGCCGGCGTCGCGAAGCTTCTCCAGCAGAGAGATCAGGCGGTGGTTGTCCCGGGGGTGCAGTCCGATGGTGGGCTCGTCCAGCACATACAGCGTATCCACCAGCGAGGACCCCAGCGAGTTGGCCAGCGCGATCCGCTGCGCTTCGCCCCCGCTGAGCGTCCGCGTCTGGCGATCCAGCGTGAGATAGCCGAGCCCCACGTCGTCCAGGAACGAGAGGCGGGCCTCGATCTCGCGGAGGATCCCCACCGAGATCGCCCTCTCGGACGGCCGGAGGAGGGCATCGGGCTCGATCGCCGGCGCGGTCGCCGGGCTGCCGTCCGGGTCATCGCGCCCTTCCCCGTCACCGGACAGGCGGGCGAACCAGGACCGGGCGCTCTCGATGGTCAGCGCGGAGACCTCGCCGATGTCCCGGCCGCCGACCCGGACGTGGAGCGCTTCCGGCCGCAGGCGGGCGCCGCCGCACGCGGGGCAGGTCACCGCACGCTGGTACTTGCGCAGGAACACGCGGATGTACGCCTTGTACCGCTTCCGCTCCCTCGACTCGAGGAACGGAATGACGCCCTGGAAGCTCCGCCCCTTCTCCCGCCGACGAGCCCCCTCGATCACGTGTCGCCGGAAACGCTCCGGCAGATCGCGCCAGGGCGTGTCCAGGTCCACGCCACGCTGCTTCGCGAACTCGAACAGGCGCGCTCGGTACTTGCTCCGATACCGCTTCACCTCCCACGGCTCCACGGCGCCTTCCCGCAGCGAGCGCTCCGGCAGAGGGACGATCAGCGATTCGTCATACCGCAGGACCGCGCCAAACCCCGTGCATTCCTTGCACGAGCCGTACGGGTTGTTGAACGAGAACAGCCGGGGCGCCGGCTCCATGAACTGCACGTCCGGGTGGCGCTCGCAACGGAAGCGCTCGGAGAAGCCGAGGCGACGCAGGGGCGCCGAATCGTCGTCGAAGACGACCACTCTCACCTCGCCTTCCCCCTCGGCGAACGCCGTCCCGATGGAGTCCGCCAGCCGCTCGCTTCCGGCCTCCGGATCCACTTTCAGCCGATCCACCACCACGAGGAGCGAGGCGTCGGCGGCCAGGTCCCGGCCCAGGACGTCCGGGTCCTCGGCGCCCGGCTCATCGAACGTCAGCATGGCGTCGCCGGAAAGCACGCGGACGAACCCCATCTCCCGGAGGTTCTCAACGATCTGCCGATGGCTCGCCCGCGCCGAGAGGGGGAGCGGGAAGGCAATGGCGATCCGCGTCCCCGGCTCCAGCGCCAGCACAGCGTCCGTGGCGCTCTGCACGGTGTCAGGACGGACTTCCTCCCCGCACTCCGGACAGTAGGTGCGGCCCGCGCGCGCCCAGAGAAGGCGGTAGTAGTCCTGCACCTCGGTGGCGGTCCCGACGGTAGAGCGGCTGGTCTTCGTCGGGTTCTTCTGCTCGATGGCCACGGCCGGCGCGATCCCCTCGACAGAGTCCACCGCCGGCTTTTCCATCCGCTCCAGGAACTGCTTGGCATACGTGGACAGGCTTTCCACGTACCGCCGCTGACCCTCGGCGTAGATGGTATCGAACGCCAGCGAGCTCTTCCCCGACCCGCTCGGCCCCGTGACCACGATGAGGCGCCGGTGCGGGAGCTCGACGTCGAATCCCTTGAGATTGTGCTGCCGCGCGTTGCGAACGACAATGCGGTCCTTCAAGCCACCCTGGCCCTGCCTCGATTACGGTTGCGGGCGAACGCGGATCCTACCCCGCTGCCCATGGAAGGGTGCGCGAATCCCTCGATCCGGAGGCCCGGGTATGTTACCCTTCGCCCCTGGCGCGGGGCACGGGTCCATGTACGGGAGAGACGATGAAGATCGGGATCATCGGCGCGGGCGGTGTCGGCGGGTACTACGGCGGCGTCCTCGCGCGGGCGGGGGAGGACGTACGACTCCTCGCGCGGGGCAGTCATCTCGACGCCATACGACGGCACGGCATCACGGTCGAGGAGCCGGACGGCACCACCTTCACGGCCGCCATCGACGCCTCCGACCAGCCGTCGGAGCTCGCCGGCGTGGAGCTGGTCCTGGTCGCCGTGAAGTCCTACGCCCTCGATGACGTGGCCCCCACCGTCGCCGAGCTGGCCCGCGAGGGCGCCGCGGTCCTGCCCCTCCTCAACGGCGTGGACATCGCCGAGCGCCTGGCGGAAGCCGGCGTTCCCGACGAAGCCATCCTCGGCGGCGTCACCTACATCAGCGCGACCCGCGTCGCCCCCGGTCGCATCCAGAGGCGGAGCGACTTCCGCACCATCCTCATCGGCGAGCGCCTGCAGTTCCGCGACCCGGTCCGCGGAACCAGTGAACGCGCCCACCTCGCCGCCGCCGCATTCGATGGCACCGGCGTGGACGCCCGCGTCACCGAGCAGATCGAGACGGAGCTGTGGCGGAAATTCGTCTTCATCGCCGCCATCTCCGCCGTCTGCGGCCTCGCCCGCGCCCCCATCGGGCTCGTCCGCGAGGCACCCCTCGGCCCCGCCCTCATCGGCCGCGCCGTCCACGAGGTGGTGGCCGTGGCACGCGCACGCGGCATCGCACTCGAACCCGGTGAAGGCGACGCCGTGGTCGCACGCATCTTCGGCCTCGCCCCCGAGCTTCGCCCCAGCTTCCTCCTCGACCTGGAAGCCGAGGGGCCCGATGAGCTCGACACCCTCAGCGGCGCCGTGGCCCGGCTGGCCGCGCAATCGAGCGTGGAAACGCCCGTGCACGACACAGCCGTGGCCGCGCTGGGAGTATAGACTCCCGACCGGCGCTCACGTCGCGGTCAGCCTACTCCGTTGCCTTTCGCGCCGCCTCTCCCGCCTTCTTCTCCACCTTCCCGGCGGCTTCCTTCGCGGCGCCCTCGGCCTGCGTCGAGCGGTCCTTCGCGATCCGACCAGCCTCCTTCTCGACCTTGCCTTCCGTTTCCCGGACGGCGCCTTCCGTCTCGTGCTCCTCGCCCTTGCGCCTGATATCGCGTTCCTGTTCGCGGTCCATGCGTTCACCTCCATTCGGGTAAGTGATTGCCCGAAACAAACGCATGTTTCAGGCCGCCACCATGGACCGGCCGCGAGGGAGGGGCGCCGCTGCGACGACACCGCCCACACCCGGCGCGCCGCGCCGTCAGCGGGGCCCGCCGGACATGAGGTCGGCGAGCGACGTCGCGTCCACATCCCCGGCCGACCGCTGCGCGGCGATGCGGCCGTGCCGCAGCACCAGGAAGGCGTTCCCGACCTGGAGCGCGTGTCGTGGGTTGTGGGTGACGAGCAGGACGGCCACGCCGGCGTCGCGCACACGATCAACGTGCTCGAGCACCAGCGTGGCCTGTCGCACACCGAGAGCGGCGGTAGGCTCGTCGAGGATGAGGGCGCGGGCGCCGGCGTGGACGGCGCGGGCGATGGCGACGGACTGGCGCTCGCCGCCGGACAGGGTGGCCACGGGTCGATCGACGTCGTCGATGCGGATGCCGAAAGAATGGAGGGCGTCCCGGGTGTCGCGCCGACAGGCGCCGGTATCCAGGCGGCGCAGCGGTCCACGCCCGACGGTCGGCTCGCGGCCGAGGAAGAAGTTGCGCCAGACGCTCATGAGGGGGATCACCGCGAGGTCCTGGTAGACCACGGCCACGCCATGGCGCTGCGCGTCGCGGGGCGAGCGGAGCGTCACGGTGCGGCCGTCCACCTCCACGCTCCCCGCGCTCGGCGGATGGACGCCGGCGAGGACCTTGATGAGCGTGCTCTTGCCCGCGCCGTTGTCGCCGAGGAGGCAGGTCACCCGGCCGGCGTGGAGCTCGAGGTCGACCTCATCGAGGGCCACGACGCGGCCGAAGCGACGGGTGACCCGGCGGGCGGCGAGGATCGGCGGGGCAGCGGGCGGTCGGTCAGGCACTCCCCCGCCCCGACCCGGCGTCGCTCGCGGGCGCGGGTTCATTCTCCGCCTCCCCGTTCCGCCACGGCGCGTCGCGCGGCGCGATTGAACAGCACGGCTGCCAGCAGGAGCGCGCCGAGCACGACCTGGAACCAGTCCGCGCCCACGCCTGTCAGCACGATCCCCTGGCGCACCATGCCGAAGATGAGCGCGCCGAACACGGCGCCCACGGCGGAGCCGTACCCGCCGGTGAGGAGGGTGCCTCCGATCACGGCTGCGATGATGGCCCGGAACTCCTGGCCCTCGCCCCTCAGCGCGTCGGCACCGGTGAAGCGCACGGCCTGGATCACCGCCACCAGGCACGCCGCCAGGGCGGTGATGACGAAGAGCCCGACTTTCACCCGCGCCACGGGGACCCCGAGGTTCCGGGCCGCGTCGGCACCGCCGCCCGCGGCGAAGATCCAGTTTCCGGCGCGGGTGCGCAGGAGGACCCACGTGGCGAGCGCGGCGAGGGCGACCCACCAGAGGATGGCGACGCGGAACGGTCCGAAGTCGGCGGCGAAGAGAGCGCGCGCGGCCGGGTAGCCGGGCACGTCGTCGAGTCCGCCCAGCTGGGTGCGGCCCGTCGCCAGCCGGGTCACCGCGATGGCGAGGCCCCGCAGGATGAAGAGCGTGGCCAGGGTAACGATGAAGGAGGGGAGGCGGGTGCGAACGACGAGCCACCCGTTCGCGAGCCCCACGAGGCCGGAGAACGCGGCGGTCGCGGCAATGGCCGGCCAGAGTGCCCACCCGGCGCCGGCGGTCAGGAGCATCAGCAGCATGCTCGCGGCGCCGATGAGCGAGCCCACGGAGAGGTCGAACTCACCGGCGATCATGAGGAGCGCCACGGCCACGGCAAGGATCCCGAGCGGCGCGGCGGCGTTCAGGTACGCGGCCGTGCCGGCCACGCTGACGAACGGAGAGCCGGCGACGATGGCGAAGAATGCCCAGGTGACCAGCGCGCCAGCGGCCGCGCCGAGCTCCGGACGGCGGATCAGCTGCAGAAATCTACGCGGGCGTCCCGTGCGGTGTGCCATCGCCGCGCTACCGGATGCCCCGACGCGCGAGCGCCATCACGCGGGCGGCGTTGTCCCGGGTGACGAATCCGGGGCCCGTGCGCACCACGGCGCCGCCGCCGGGGAGGGTCAGCGTCTCCACGTACTTGGTCAGCAGCACGATAGGGAGGTAGCCCTGCAGGTACTGCTGCTGGTCGATGGCGAACGCGATGCGCCCGTCCTCGATCCCGCGCAACACGTCCGGGGTGAGGTCGAACGTCGCATACGCGATCCGGCCTCCGCGGCCGCTGGCCGCCAGCGCCGCCAGGGCGGGTCCCGCGGCCGCCGGCCCGAGCGTGAGCACGCCGTCGATGGCCGTGTCCGCCGCCAGCACGCCGGCAATGCGCTGCTGCGTGTCCTCGGGGTCCGCCAGCTGAACGGCGACCACGCGCGTCTCGCCGCCCGCCGCCGCCAGTGCGTCCCTGAGCCCCGCGCACCGCTGGTCCTGCGCCAGGTTGCCCACCTCGTGGTTGACGCACACGACGTGGCGCACCCCGGCCCGGGCAAGCCGCTCGCCGCCGGCGTGTCCTGCCCCGTACTCGGTCTGGCCCACGTGCGCGAGGACGCCCAGCGTGCGGTACGCGTCGGCGCCCGAGTTGATGGAGATCACGGGGATCCCTGCGTCCACGGCGCGCCGGATGGAGCCGCGCAGGGCGTCGGGATCGGGGATGGACACCACCAGCCCATCCGGGCGCGAAGCCACCGCGGCGTCGATGAGGTTCGACATCTCCACCATGTCGAACGACGTCGGCGCCTGGTACTCCGCCCGCACGCCCATGTCCGCCGCCGCGTCCCGGACGCCGTTCGAGACCACGGACCAGAACGGGTCCGCCGACTGGCCGTGGGTCACCACCACGAACCGGAGTCCGGCGCGGCCGTCGGAACTGTCGCCCGGTGCCGGCGCACCTCCGCCGCAGCCGGCGAGAGCGAGAAGCAGGAGCGCGGGCAGAATGGATCTGTAGCTCATGGATTGCCGTTCCGGGCGGGTCGAGTGGCCAGCAGGCCGAGCACCACGCCGTTCGTCCAGCCGAACCCGTCCTGTGTCGGGTACTCCCCGCCACCGGCGGGGCGTTTCAGGTCCACCACGTCGTACTTCTCCATCATCCGGCCCGTGGCGCGGTACGTGTCCCGCAGCAGCCGGAGCCAGCGCGTGGCCGCCGAATCGGCCAGGGCGCGGGGCGCAGCGGGGTCCGGCCGAGCCCCGCCGGTCCCCATGACGGCTTCATCGGAATAGCGGGTCACCCCCCGGATGGCCATCCATTCCAGGGGCGGCCAGCCGTTCGGCGCGTCCCACTGCTGTCCCGATACCACCCGCGTGGTCACGAAACCGCCCGGCCGGAGGAAGTCGCGGGCGAGAACGCGGGCGACGGCCCGTCCCTGCGCGGGCGTCGCGAGGCCGAAGAAGAGGGGCACGGCGGCGGCGAGGGTGGGACGGTCGGTCACGCGCTCACCGGTGGGCCAGCGCACATCGTAGAAGAACTGCCGGTCGGGGTCCCAGGCCAGCGCCAGGAGGTCCCGGCGGCGCGCGGCGGCGGTGTCGTCGAAGCGACGGGCGGCGTCGGCGTCGCCCGGCTGACGCCGGAACCGGAGCAGGGCGGCGATCGTCCGCTCCTGCTGATAGAGCAGGCTGTTCAGGTCCACCGGCACCAGGTCCGCAGTTTCGAGCGTCCGCAGGTCGGCGGGGTCGCGCATCCAGCGGCTGGAGAAGTCCCACCCGCTCTCGGCCGTAGCGCGGACGTTGCGGTAGAACGCCGGCCGCGCGGCGGGCGGGAGGGTCTGCCCGATCCGGTAGTCTTCCCGATACGACTCCGGTCGCGGGTCGTCGCGGTCATCCCAGTAGCGGTTGAGGACAGCGCCATCGGGCAAGCGTACAACGCGCCGATGCGCTTCTCCGGGCGCGAGCCGGTCGGCGCCATCCATCCAGAACGCGTGCTCGGTGATCAGGGCGTCCAGGTAGCGGAGGGCGCGGGCGGTGTCGGCGGCCTCGGCGAACAGCCCCACCATTGCGGCCAGGAACGGGGGCTGGCTGCGGCTCAGGTAGTACGTGCGGTTGCCATTCGGCACGTGGCCGTACGTGCGCACCAGCCAGGCGAAGTTGTCCAGCATGCTCTCGACCCGGTCCACGCGTCCGCTCTCCACCAGACCGATCATCGTGAAATACGAGTCCCAGTAGTAGACTTCGCGGAAGCGGCCGCCCGGCACCACGTACGGCTCCGGCAGCGGGATCAGCGAGGAGCGGGCATCCGGGGAGTCGGCAGGGCGCGTCAGCACCGGCCAGAGGGCGCGGATGTGCTCGGCCATGCTCCGCGTAGTATCCGTCCTGAACCCGCCGCCCGCGAACGCCGGGAGCTCGAACTCGGCGCGGACGAAGGCGGCCAGGTCGAACCCCGGCTCGTCCCGGCGGGCGACGTAGCGCGCCGCCACCAGCTCGGGCGCTTCCCGCGGCCGGGCATCCACGAACGTCTTGGAATCCTCGAAGATCCCGGCCAGCTGGACGGCCCCGAAGAGCGGACCGAGGTCACGGGACGGGCGGTAGAGCGACGGCGCGGCCCGGACGGCGGCGCCCCGGCCCTCCGCCTGGACGGGGCGCGCCCCGGGCGACGGTCTCGTGCCGGTGACCGGCCCGCACGCGAGCGCGGGCAGCGACAGAAGCAGGGTGGCGAGAAGGAGCGCGCGGACGGGGTGCCCGACCGGCGAGCGGGGGAGTGGCGGGCGGGTGCCCGGCGGCGCGGCGACCGTCACGAGAGCGCGGCCAGTGCTGCGTCCACCTCGGGACGGAGTGCGCGCGGGATCCGAGCGGCGGGCGCTCCCGGCACAGCTCCACGTGACCCATGTCATCGAAGTGCTGGTCCAGGAAGTCCAGATCCGAGTCCCAGTCCACGCCCAGGCGCAGCTCCACGCCCTCCTCGCGGGCGATGGCGTACAGGATTCCCTGCATGAAGTAGAAGCGCCGCGCCTTCTTCTCCGCCGCCTCCGCCGTGTCGCCCGCTCGCGGCCATGGGTCGCCGCCCGGCAGGTAGGGCGTCAGGTCCGCGGCATCGCTCAGACCGTGGGCGTCGTAGTCCCCGTGCCCGTCCCGCGGGATGTGGCGACTGTCGATGGTCCGGGTGACGCCGCGGCGCAGGTAGGCGATCTGCGTCTCGAGAGAGCGCCGCCCCTCCGTGACCGTGAAGTCGTAGATCCGGATGGCGCGCTCCAGGACCCGGCGAAGGTCGGGGTGCAGCGTCTCGAGCTGGCCGGCGGAAGCGCGGCCGAAACGGAACGGGCCGGGTCGGGCGAACAAGGCGATGCCCTCGTCGTTGGGGTTGCGGCTACGGAACGGCAATCTGAGGCGCCAGCGCGGCGAGGTCCATCGCGTACGCGGCGTCCACGCCCTGGAAGCGGCGAGTGCCGGACGCGGGGTGCCGCCCCTTCCCGAACGCCTGGTGCTGGAGATAGAAATCGTGGATGGTGGCTACGTGGTCGTCTCCGTTCGCCCGCAACAGGCGAGTCAGGAGGTCCAGGAAGGCGTCCACGGCGTCCATGACGGACGCCACCAGGGCGCCATCGAAGCGGGGCGACGACGCGGCCCGGTCCAGCGCCCCGGCCAGCCCCGTTTCCCGCCTCGCCGCGTCCACCGCGGCGCCCAGCGCTCGCAGGTCGCCATCCGACTCCATGACCACCACGTGGAAATCCACGAACCAGCGCGGCTCCGTCATGCAGGCCACCACCATGCCGCCGTCGCCCAGCGGCAGCCGGTCGCCCGCGTGGATCCCCGGAAAGCTGCGCGTCCGGTACTCCACCATCCGGCCACTCCCATCCAGCGCCGCAGTCAGCACGTACAGCTCGGCGGCCGCCCCGAACAGCCGGCCCAGGAGACCCTCCGTCTGCCGCAGCAGGATGAGCTCGCTGAGGCTGATTGTCAGCCCCACCGGACCCGCCCGCTCCATGTCATCGGCGGCCGCGTCCACCGCGCGGACCAGGGCCGCGTTGGCCGGATCGGCGCGGAAGTCCGGGGATGAGAGGGCGCGCAGCACGGTGCCCGGGTCCGTCGTCGCCAGGCGCTCGGCGTTCGGTATGGAAAGGCTCATGATCGCAGTCCCAGGTAACGGTCCAGGAAGAGCCCGGCCTGACGCCGGGCGAGCCAGCGCACCAGAGGGCCCGAGACCCGGTTCAGCCACCGGGGGCCCACGTGCACCTCCGCGGCGACGGCATCGATTTTCGCCACCACGGCGTCGCGCAGCCGCTCGCGCCCGGCGCGCGGTGCGTTCGCCAGGGTGACACTCCCCAGGTCCAGCGTCGGCTCGTACGCCACCCCCGGCTCCGGCACGGGCATCCGCGAGGGATCCATCCCGAGCACGGCCGGCAGCTCCCGGCGCGCCGCCCGGCGACCCACGGTGTAATCATGCTCGCGCCACTCGCGGGAGAGAAAGCCCGCGAACGCGCTCAGCTGGTCGCCCGCCGTCTCCTCGGGCGTGCTGAAGATGACATGGAGGTCGAGCTCGTGCTTGCTGTCCAGGCCGGCCACGCTGTTCAGGAGGAAGACCAGCGTGGCGAAGACGTCGCCTCGCAGCTCGCTCATGCCTTCCATCTCCCCGGCCCAGGTGCGCCGCGTCCGCTCGATGGCGAGCGCCACGTAATCGGCCGGGTAGCGATCTGCCCCCAGGCGCTCTCGCTTGCGCGCCACGATCCCCTCCGCGCTGCAGCGGAGCTCGGCCAGCAGCCGCGCCGGTTCTTCCACCTCGAGCGCGCGCACCATCCCCGCCATCTGGTGCACCAGCCCGTCACGCCAGCTCACCTCGTTGTTCTTCCGCAGCGCTTCCAGCCAGTCGTTCGCCGCGGCCTCCCCGCGTACGGCCGTGGCCACGCGCAGCCCGATCCGCCAGAGCGGTGATGCGCCGTCGAACGCGGGATCGTGCGCCGAGCGGTTCAGATTGGCGTCCACCAGGAGGAAGACGCGATCGGCCGCGAGCCCTCCGTCCGCGGCCGTATCCGCAGCCCGTGACAGCCGGACCGCCTCCCCCAGTGGCTCGTTGTTGAACAGCCCGCCATCCACGTACCAGAACGCGTCCGGCCACGGCTCCAGCGCGTTGTCCGGGAACGCCGCCGCAAGCGACGGCAGCCGGTGCGGCGCGAACGCGAGCGGGAAGTCCCCCGAGGCGATCGCGGCTTCACGCACGCCGCCCCAGAACGCCGGGTCGCCCGCCGTCCCGGCATCCACGATGAAGTCCCGCTGCTCGGCGAAAAAGGTGCCGGTGAACGCGTCGCCTGCCGCGGTGCCGTCGCCCGGGTGCCCGCCGTCGCGGCGAGGCAGGCGGTAGTCCACGCCGGTGAGATTGGTCACGGTGAACGTCATCCGCAGCCGCTCCGGCGCCATCGACGACGGGACGGGCGCCACCCCCGGCTCCAGCGCCAGGAACTCCCGCGCGATCCGCTGAATCGGGTCACTGGACAGCAGCGCGTTGGCCGGTGCCCGGTCCAGCAGCGCGGCAATGTCGATCTCATCCACCCACGCATCGCGCAGCCGCCGTCGTCGACCGAAATCCACCATCACGGCCTCCGCCACCAGCGCGGCGGTCATGGCTCCCGCGGATGCGCCCGTGATCACGTCGATCCGGTAGCGCTGGGTCGGGGCTCGATTGCGGTTGAGCACGTCGAGAACGTAGAGCAGCTCGTCGAGGACCCCCGCCTCGAAGCTGCCCAGCGAAACGGCCCCCGACAGGACGAGGGAGATGGCCGGCATGGCCGCGCCTCCGCTGAGAGCGTGGGAACGGTGCTGCGCTCTGCGACCCCTGTGTTGCTATGGACGCCCCGACGGGACGGCACCCCTGCGGCCGAGCACCGAGTCGGGATCGATCCCGGTCTCCGCTCGCACCGCCGCCAGGAACAGCCGCACCACGTTCAGAGGGATGATCACGCCGTACGACGACGCGGCATCCCGGTACTCGCGGTGACCCCGGTCCACACCCACCACCCGGCCGTCCCGCCGGAACGCCGGCCCGCCGCTCACCCCGGGAAAGAGGAACAGGTCCGCCTCCAGCGCGTTCGTCCCGGGATCCCCCGGCACGCGCGTACGATACCCACTGCTGTAGCCCGCCGTGAAGCGTCGGAAGACCGTGAACTGCGACACCACGTCCGTGTCGCTCGCTTCCACCACACCGCCCTCTGGCAGACCGTAGCCGATCGTGGCCAGCGGCGTGCCCATCGACGCCTCCTCATCCGTCCAGCGCACGATCGGCAGGCTGTCCGCCCCGATCCGGAGCACCGCCAGGTCCTTCCCGGCGTCCAGCCCCACCACCACCGCATCGTAGAACACCGCACTCGTGTCCCGCTGCACCAGAACCTGGAGGTTCGGCACCACCTCCCCCTCGGGCGCCACTACGTGCGCGTTCGTCAGCAACAGCCCGTCCGTCGTGATCCCGAACGCGCTCCCCACCGGCGCGAACGCCGTGCGGCCAAGCGCGCTCACCACCCGGCTCCCCCACACCGACTGCACCGTCGGCCGCACCGCCGACGCCGCCCCCACCCACTCCTCCGGCTCCCGCGCACCACCCTCCGGCCCGCATCCCGATACGAGCAGCATCACGCCCACCACCACGATGGACCGGGCCCGGCACGCGACAGGTCGGTGTCCGCTGCGACTCGCCATGACGCCCATGATACCCGTTCGGGCTCCCGCGATAAAGAGCGCCGCTCCACCCCACACAACGAAAAGCGGGCCACGACTCGCGTCGCGACCCGCTCTCCCTGCCAAGTGGGTTCGATTCCGTCGATTCCGGGCCGGGGCCGGCTGATCCCCCCAGACGCAGCCGGTGGGCCCAACCCGTAATCGCATCAAACCAGAAGCCATCAAACGGCGCCCCGGGAGCACCACAAACCCACCCATCTTCCGCACCCTCTGGCCTCACCGGGGCCCGACCCACAGTTTCCCTGATTGTTGACCGCGAGGTCAACGCCCGATGCTAACGTTTACTGACCCTTCGGTCAAGAGGACGCCATGCCAGGGAAACGGCTGCCCGAGGAAGAGCGGCGAGAGGCGATCATCGAAGCCGCGTTCCGGGTCGCGACGCGGGAGCGGCTCGGGGGGCTGAGCGCGCGGGCGGTGGCGGAGGCGGCGGGGGTGAGCAAGGGGCTGGTGTTCTTCCATTTCAACGACCGTGAGCGGCTGCTGCTGGCGCTTCTGGAATGGCTGCTGAAGGAGGATCCGCGGGTGCGTGTGCCGCCGGAGCTGGAGGGGGCGGAGTGGGAGGATCGACCGGCGAAGCGTCTGCTGGCGCTGCTGGAGCACCAGCTGTCGGTGCTTCCGACGCGGCGGGACCGGTCGGGGCTGTTCCTGGACTACTGGGTTCTGGGGACGGCGGTTCCGGACATTCAGCGCCGGATCCGGTCGGCGTTCAAGCGGTACCGGAGCGAGTTCCTGCCGTGGACCGCGCCGGTGGTGGCGGCGGCGCCGGAGCGGTTCGAGGGAGTGGGCGGAGAGGGGCTGGCGGGGGTGGTGGTGAGTTTCATCCAGGGCTGCTCCATGCAGCTCATCGCGGACCCTACGCGGTTCGACCTGGATCAGTACCGTGCGGCGGTCCGGGGGCTGGTGGTACGGGAGCCGTAGCGGAGCCGGAGGCGTGCAGTGCGCTTTCGGCGCCGCGGATGATGCCGCGCGCGATGGTCACGGCGGCGGCGGCGGCCCGGTCATCGATGTCGTAGGCGGGGTCATAGGATGCGATGGCGGCCGCTTCCACGGGTCGGATCGTGGCCGCGCCGGTGACGGCGTCCACCACCTCCTCGGCGGTGAGTCCGGCCGGTGTGCTGAACGCGCTGACCGGGGCGACGCCCGGGTCGAGGACATCGAGGTCGACGTGCGCGTAGAATCGGTCGGCGGACTCGCCCATGCGGCCGAGGCGCTCCTGCGCAGCGCGCCCGGGTCCGCGGCTCCGGATCTCCTCACAACCGACACGTGCGATTCCGAGTGCCGACGTGAGGGCCGTCTCCGGGCGGTCGAGGTCGCGGGCGCCGAGCAGGAGCAGGTTGAGGTCGTGGAGCGGGCGGAACCCGGGGACGGTGCTGGCGAGCTCTCGCCAGCAGCGGCCCGTGAGCGTGGACAGGGCCATGCCATCGAGGAGGCCGCTCACGGTGGTGTCGGGGGTGTTCAGATCTCCGTGTGCGTCGAACCAGAGGACGCCCACGCGCTCGCCGCCGAGGCCGGAGACGGTTCCGAGGGCGGAGAAGCAGTTCCCGGCCAGGACCAGGGGGAATCGGCCGGAGACCCGGGCGTCGGCCACGGCGGCGGAGAGGGAGCGGGCGAGGCCGAAGGCGCTGGCGATCTCGGCGGGCGGCACGAGTGTGGATTCGAGGGTGCGGATCCGGACGGTGTGGCCATCGTCCTCGAGGGCCCCGGGGAGTCCGAAGTCGAGGAGTCGGCCGGGCCCGCGGCCCATGCGTACGTCGCGAGTGCCGGAATCGTAGGGGACGGCCAGGATGTCGATGTCCACGGGGGCTCCAGAGCGGGTGATGCCGGAAATCAACATCTTCGGAGCATGTCTGTCCAGTGTGGCGTCGGCGCGCGGATCGGACCGGAAAGCGGCTCATGGCCCGAATCGCGCCGACCGACAGCGCCGCTTTGCCGTCGCTGTTATCGTTGACGGATGATCCGATCCCGTGACCACTCCCTTCCGTCCTGCCCGCGGTCTCGCCAATCCCCACTTCCAGTCCATCGCCGGCAAGGTGCTGCGACCGGACCTGCGCCTGCCGCTGCGGCGCGAGCGGGTGCGTACGCCCGATGGCGACTTCCTGGACCTGGACTTCGCGGGGGGTGACCACGCCGGGCCGGCCGTGCTGGTGCTGCACGGCCTGGAAGGGTCGGCCGACCGCCGCTACATGCGGACCACGTACCGCGCGCTGCTCGACCGCGGCCTCCGCCCGGTGGGCCTGAACTTCCGCGGCTGCAGCGGGGAGCCGAACCACAGCACGCGGGCGTACCACTCGGGCGAGACGGAGGACGTGCGGTTCGTGCTGGAGGGGCTGAAGTCGCGCTCGGGCGGACCGTTGGGGCTGGTCGGGTACTCCCTGGGCGGCAACGTGGCCCTGAAGCTGGCGGGGGAGATGGGCGACGCGGCCGGGGCGCTGCTGGGTGCGGTCGCAGCCGTGAGCGTCCCCTTCGACCTGGACGCCGGCTGCCGCCGCATCGGTGCCGGCTTCATGGGGCGGTTCTACACCGCCTACTTCATGCGCAGCCTGCTGCGGAAGGTGCGCGACAAGCGGGGCGTGCTGGAGGGCGCCATCGACGTGGACGCCGTGCTCGACGCCCGCGACCTGCGCGCGTTCGACGACGCCATGACCGCTCCCGTGCACGGCTTCGCCGACGCCGCGGACTACTACGCCCGCAGCAGCTCCGATCGGTTCATTCCATCGATCCGCGTGCCCACGCTGGTGATCCACTCGGAGGACGACCCTTTCCTCCCGCCGGAGCGGATCCCGCGGGCGACCATGGAGGCGAACGCGGCAGTCACGCCGCTGATCACCAAGGCGGGCGGCCACGTCGGGTTCATTGCGGGGAGCGTGCTGCGGCCCCGCTTCTGGGCGGAGGAGCGGATCGCGGACTTCCTGGCGGCGGAGCTCGGGGCCGCGGCGTAGGCCGGCTGGCGCAGGCCGGCCGCGCCACGCGGGCGGGCGGGGCGTCGCCCTCCGCGGGTCGTGCGTGGCTAGAGGTCGCTCGTGTTGTCCGTGATGGAGAGCACGTTCCCGTCCGGGTCCCGGAACCAGGCCACGCGCGTGCCATCGGGCGAGCTCCAGATCCCTCGTTCGTCCTGCTCCAGCGTCTCGAAGCGCTCGAAGGTGACGCCGTCGCGGACCAGCGCCTCCACCGCCCCAGCCACGTCATCCACCTCCCACCCGAACACCGTGAAGGCGTGCGGCTGGAGGCGGTCGACGCGTGTGACACGGAGCGGGGTGCCGCCCGCGTCGAAGACCAGGGCGAAGACGTCCTCGTGCATGAGCTGGAGCCCCAGCGTGCCGGCGTAGAACGCGCGGGCGCGATCCAGGTCGCGGACCCCGATGAAGCCCACGGGCGTAGCGTCGTGGTGGAGCATGCTGCCAGGATAGCGGACAGCCGCCGGGCGACGCCACCCCGGGCCCGCGCCCTCGTCGCGCTTGACCGGCGGCGCGGGCGCCGTTAGCCTCTTCGGACCATGACGAGCGAGAACCGGATTCAGCGGCACCATCATCACCATCACGGCCCCGGACGGGTCGCGGTGGCGGGTGCGCTCGTGGTGTAGAAGGACCGAACGAGCAGCGCGCAGGCCACGCGGCCCGTCCCTTTCCGGGGCGGGCTTTTTTGTTTGCACCCACCCCGGCCCAGGCGACGATCGTCGCGCCCCGCGCACCCCGGCACCGCACGATGCGGGCGGCCGGGCAAGCACACCAGGCAAGCGCCGGAGAAGCATTGTGGCCACGCAGAGGGGGATCGAGGAGAGGGAGCGGGCGGCGTCCAGCCGTCTGCGCATCGCGCTGCCCAACAAGGGGCGGCTGGCGCGGGAGGCGCTGGAGCTGCTGGAGCGGGCTGGGCTGGAGCCCGCCATGGTCTCGGAGCGGGCGCTGCGGGCGGATCTGGGGGAGGATTTCACCGCCATTTTCGTCCGGGCGCGTGACATCCCTGAGTTCGTGGCGGACGGCGCGGCGGACGTGGGGATCACGGGAAGCGACCTGGTGGCCGAGTCCGGGCGGGAGATCCGGACGCTCCTCCCCCTGGGCTTCGGCCGCTGCCGCCTGGTGGTGGCGGGCCGCGACGCGGACGGTGAGTGGGACACCGTGGATGCGGTCCCCGAGGGCGCGCGCGTCGCCACGTCCTTCCCCCGGACCACGGAGCGCTGGTTCGCGGAGCGGGGTCGACGCGTGGAGATCGTCCCCATCACCGGCGCCGCCGAGGTGGCGCCACACGTGGGCGTGGCGGAAGTCATCGCCGACCTGGTGAGCACGGGCTCCACGCTGAAAGTGAATGGGCTGCGCGAGCTGGCGACGGTGGCGGAAGTGGAAGCCGTCCTCGTCGCCCGGCCCGCGGATGCGGCGGACGCGGACTGGCGCCGCACGCGGGTGCGGGAGCTGGTGGCCGCGCTGGAGTCCGTGCTCCGCGCCGATGGCAAGCGGTACCTCATGGCGAACGTCCCCCGGAGCGCGCTCCTCCGCCTCCGGGACGTGCTCCCGGGGCTCAACGGGCCCACCATCGTGGACATCCTGAACGCCGGCGAGCACGTGGCCGCCCACGCCGTGGTGGACCGCGCGGAAGTCTACCGCACCATCGCCGCGCTGAAGGAGCTGGGCGCGGAGGGGATCCTGGTCACCCGCATCGAGAGGCTGATGCCATGATCCCCGTGCGAAGACTCGCCGAACTCGACGCCGCCGCCCTCGGCCGTCTCCTGGTGCGCGGGCGCGCCGGCGACCCCGACGTGGCCCGCTCCGTAGCCGCCGACATCGCCAATGTCCGCGCCCGCCGCGACGCCGCGCTGATCGACCTCGTCCGCCGCTACGACGGTGTGTCGCTGGACGCCATCGAAGTCCCCAGGCCGGCCCGGGACGCCGCCCTCGCCGCCCTGGACCCCGCCGTGCGGCGGGCCCTCGAGGAGGCGGCCGCGGCCATCCGGCGCTTCCACGCCGCCCAGCGCCCCGCGCCCCTGGTCTTCGACGCCGCGCCCGGCCTCACGCTCGGACGCCGCCCGGATCCGCTCCGGCGCGTGGGGGTGTATGCTCCCGGCGGGCGGGCGGCCTACCCGAGCAGCGTCCTCATGGGCGTCGTCCCGGCCAGGGTGGCGGGGGTGGAGGAGGTGGTGGTGTGCTCGCCACCCGGCCCGGACGGAACGCCGTCGCCGCTGGTGCTGGCGGCGTGCGCGGTGGCGGGCGCCGATCGCCTGTTCGCGCTGGGCGGCGCCGGCGCCGTAGCGGCCATGGCGCTGGGCACGGAGACCGTGCCGCGGGTGGACCGGATCGTCGGGCCCGGGAACGCCTACGTCACGGAAGCGAAGCGCCAGCTCACGGGCGACGTGGGAACGGACGCCCCCGCCGGCCCATCGGAGCTGCTGGTGGTGGCGGACGGGGACGCGGAGCCGGTCACCGTGGCGCTGGAGCTGTTGGCCCAGGCCGAGCACGACCCCGACGCCGCGGCAGTCCTGGTGAGCACGGACGCGGCGCTCGCGGAGGAAGTGGCCGCGGAGCTGGAACGGCGGGCCCCGGCCGAGCCCCGGAGCGCCATCGTCGCCGCGTCGCTGGCCACCGCCGGCGCGCTGCTGGTGGCGGACGACCTGGACGCCGCCCTGGCCTTCGCCGAGCGCTACGCGCCCGAGCACCTCCTGCTCCTGGTGCGCTCGCCCCGCGACGCGCTGGACCGCGTTCGCGCCGCCGGAACCGTGTTCCTGGGGCCCACCACCTCCGTCGCGTTCGGCGACTACGCCACCGGCGCGAACCACGTCCTCCCCACCGGCGGGCTGGCCCGGGCATGGTCCGGGCTGTCCCTGGACGACTACTTCCGCTGGACCACGTGGCAGGAAGCGGCGCCCGCCGCCGCGGCGGAGCTGGCCGGCATCGTAGCGCCCCTCGCCGACGCCGAAGGCCTTCCCGCCCACGCGGCCGCCGCGCGACGGGCCGGAGGCGCTGGGAATATTGGTCCCCGTGCGGGCGCCGGCGTGACGCCGAGGCCCCGGGCGGCGTACCGGGACCTGGCGCCGTACGATCCGGCCCGGCCGCGGCTCCCCCTCGACCTCAGCGCGAACACCAGCCTCTGGGGCCCGTGCCCCGCGGCCGTGGAAGCGCTCCATGCCGCCGCGGTGGACGCCTATCCGACGCCGTACGCGGACGCGTTGAAGACCGCGCTGGCGGAGACGTGGGACGTGGACGCATCCCAGGTGACCACCGGAAGCGGCTCGGACGACGTGCTCGACTCCGCGGTCCGGGCGTTCTGCGACCCGGGAGCGGTGGTGGCGTTCCCGTGGCCCACGTTCGGAATGGCGCCGGAGTTCGCGCGCATGAACGCGGCGGCGCCGCTGCCGGTGCCGCTGGGGCCCGCCGGAGAGCTGGACGGCGACGGCGAGGCGGCGCTGGCGTGCGCCGACGTCGTCTACCTCTGCCGGCCGAACAACCCCACCGGGCTCATGCTGCCGCGGGAGCGCGTGATGGCCCTGCTGGAGCGGGCGCGGGGCTTGGTGGTGGTGGACGAGGCGTACGGCGAGTTCGCGGGCGAGACCCTCCTCCCCGCCGTCCTCGCCTCTGGCCGCGGGATCGTGCTCCGGACGCTTTCCAAGGCGTATGGCCTCGCCGGGCTTCGCGTGGGCTACGCCCTCGGCCCGGCACCGCTGATCCGGGCGGTGGAGCTCTCCCGCGGGCCGTACAAGGTGGGCGCTGCCGCCGAGCGCGCCGCCGTGGCCGCCGTGCGGGAGGGGCGGCCGTGGGTGGCCGACGTGGTGCGGCAGGCGACGACGGCCCGGGGCCACCTCGTCGCCGGGCTCCGCGCCCGCGGGCTCACCGCCATCGAGGGCCACGGCAACTTCGTGCTGTTCGGACCGGGCGGCGGGGGTGACCGTGCGGAAAGGGCGGACGCTCCGGCGGGCGAGGGTGCGGACGACGGCCCCGGCGGCCGGGCGCGAGGCTGGGCTGTGGCGGTGAAGGCGGGTCTCGCCGCCCGCGGCGTGGGCGTGCGGGCGTTCCCCGACCTCCCGGGCTTCGGCGACATGGTGCGCGTCACGGTCGGCCCACCGGCTGCCATGGAGCGGTTCCTGGACGCCCTCGACGGCTCCCGCGCTCTCGCCGGCCGCGATGGCGCGGGGCCGGCACTGGCGGAGGCGTGGTCGTGACGGTCCTCGTGTTCGACTACGGCACCGGGAACCTCCACTCGCTGGTGAAGGCACTGGAGCGGTGCGGCGCCCGCCCGCGGATCGACACCCGGCCGGACGGAGAAGACGCTCTGGTGCTCCCCGGCGTCGGGGCATTCGGCGCGGCGGCCGAGCGGCTCCGGCCCCACGCGGCGGCGGTGCGCGGGGCCGTGTCGCAGGGCATGCCGGTGCTGGGCATCTGCCTGGGCATGCAGCTGCTCCTGGACGCCAGCGACGAAGGGCCCGGCGACGGCCTCGGCCTCATCCCCGGCGCCGTGCGTCGGCTGCGCGCCCGGCGCACGCCCCACATGGGCTGGAACGTGGTCTCGCCCGCGGGCGGGGACGCCCTGTTCCGCAGCGTGGAAGGCGAGCGGTTCTACTTCGCGCACAGCTACGCCGCCGACCCCGCCGACCCCGCCCACGTGGTGGCGTGGACGGAGCACGAGGGGGTCCCGGTTCCCGCGGCCGTTCGCCGAGGCCCCGTGCTGGGCACGCAGTTCCACCCGGAGAAGAGCGGCCTCGCCGGGCTCGCCCTCCTCCGCAACTTCCTGGAAGGGATCGCGCCATGAGGGTGTTCGCGGCCGTGGACCTCCGGGGCGGCGATGCCGTGCAGCTGGTGGGCGGTGAGCCCGGGAGCGAGCGGGTGCGGGAGCGCGACCCCGCGGCCGTCGCCCGGCGCTGGGTCGAGGCGGGCTTCCGCCACCTCCACGTGGTGGACCTGGACGCCGCGCTCGGTACCGGCAAGAACCGCGGCGCCATCATGTCCATCGCCCGGAGCGCGGCCGCGTCCCGGGCCGGTGGAGCCGCGCCCGTGATGCTCCAGGCGGGCGGCGGCGTCCGGAGCCGCACGGCGGTGGATGCGCTCCTGGACCTGGGCGCGGACCGCGTGATCGTCGGGACGCGGGCTGTGGAGGACCGGGCGTGGCTCGAAGCCGTGGCCACGGCGCGGCCGGGGCGGCTGGTGGTTGCCGCGGACGTGCGCGACGGGCGGGTGGTCACCCACGGCTGGCGGCGCACTACGGAGCTGGATGCCGCCGGCCTCCTGGCCGCCCTGGCGCCCCTGCCGCTCGCCGCCGCGCTGATCACGGACGTGGGACGGGAAGGACGGGAGGGCGGCGCCGACGCCCCGTTGTTCCGCACACTCGTGGCCGCTTCGCCCCACCCGGTGCTCGCCGCCGGCGGTGTGGCCGGCCCCGACGACCTGGATGCCCTGGCCCGCGCCGGCGTCGCCGGCGTGGTGGTGGGCATGGCACTGTACACGGGCCGGCTCCGCCCGGCCGACGCACTGCGGTACGAGGAGGACGGATGAGCGTGCTGACGCGGGAGACGCAGGAGACGACGGTGCGGGTGACGCTGCTGGGCGCCGCCGGTGCCGGGGACGGCTGCGGGGCCACGGCCGGCGCGTCGCCTCCGCGGGTGGCCACGGGCGAAGCGTTCCTGGACCACATGCTGACCACACTGGCGCGCTACGCCGGGCTCGACCTGGCCGTGGACGCCACGGGCGACCTGCGGCACCACCTGGTGGAGGACGTGGCCATCACGCTCGGCGCCGTGCTGGCCCGGGACGTCCCGGCCGCGTGCGCCCGCTTCGGCCACGCCACCATCCCCATGGACGAAGCGCTGGTCCAGGTGGCGCTGGACGCGGGCGGGCGCGCCCACTTCGAGGGGCGGCTGCCGAGCCGCCTCTACGAGCACTTCCTCCGCTCGCTGGCCATGAACGCCGGCTGGACACTGCACGTGCGCGTTCTCCGGGGCCGCGACCGGCACCACGCGGTCGAGGCCACGTTCAAGGCGCTGGGCCTCGCGCTCCGCCAGGCGCTCCGTCAGCCGCTCGCCGGACAGGGCGACGCCGTCTTCAGCACGAAGGGCGCGGTGCGGATGGCGTGGGAGGAGGCCGGCGATGCTGGCTAAGCGCGTCGTCGTCTGCCTGGACGTGGACGCGGGACGCGTGGTGAAGGGCGTCCGCTTCCGCGACCTCCGCGACGTGGGCGAGCCCGCGGCCCTCGCTGCCCGCTACGAGGCCGCCGGCGCGGACGAGCTCGTGTTCCTCGACATCACCGCATCGGCCGAGGATCGCGAGACCACCCTCGACAGCGTCCGACGCACCGCCGAGCGCCTCTTCGTCCCCCTCACCGTGGGCGGCGGCATACGCTCCGCCGACGACGCGGGCCGCGCGCTCCGGGCCGGGGCGGACAAGGTGGCCGTCAACACCGCCGCGGTGCTCCGCCCGTGGCTCATGGCCGAGTGCGCCGATCGATTCGGCGCCCAGTGCGTGGTCGCCTCCATCGACGCCATTCCCCACGACGAGGCGCCGTCCGGCTACCGCGTCCGCATCCGGGGCGGCCGCACGCCCGTGGCGCTGGACGCGGTGGGCTGGGCCCGCCGTTGCGCCGAGCTGGGCGCGGGCGAGATCCTTCTCACGGCCATCCACCGCGACGGCGAGCGCGCCGGCTTCGACGGCGAGCTCACCCGCGCCGTGGCAGAGGCCGTGCCGGTGCCGGTCATCGCCAGCGGCGGCGCCGGTCGGCCGTCGCACTTCGTGGACGTGCTCACCACCGCGGGCGCCGACGCCGCACTGGCGGCCGGCATCTTCCACGACGGCGTGGTCACGGTGGGCCAGGTCAAGGACGCGCTGGCCGCGGCCGGCGTGCCCGTGCGCAACGGGAGGCGAGCATGAGCGAGTGGAGGGCGGAGCTGGAAGCGGCCGTGGAGGCGGCGGAGGCCGCGGGTCGCCTGGTGATGGAATGGTACGGGCGGGACCCCGAAGTGGAGGCCAAGGCCGATGGCTCCCCCGTCACCGTGGCCGACCGCGAGGCCGAGCGGGCCATCCGCGAGATGCTCCTGCGCCGCTTCCCCGGCGACGGCGTGCTCGGCGAGGAGCACGGGGAAGCCCCCGGCACCGCCGGCCGACGATGGATCATCGACCCCATCGACGGGACCCGCTCCTTCGTCCACGGCGTCCCGCTCTTCGGCGTCATGGTGGCCTTCGAGGTCGACGGCCGCCCTGTGGTGGGGGTGCTCCACTTCCCCGCCCTGGGCGAAACGGTCGCCGCCGCCCGCGGCCTCGGCTGCCAGTGGAACGGCCGCCCCGCCCGCGTTTCCGACGTGGACGCCCTCGACCGCGCCCTCGTCCTCACCACGGGCGACGCCCGCACCCTCCGCTCCGATCCCGCCCACCGGGCCGACCGCGTGAACCCCGCGGATCCCGCGGACCCAGCGGACCTCGTCGCCGCCCGCGCGGCCGCCATCGAGCGCGTGGGCGCCGCCGCCGACACGTTCCGCACGTGGGGCGACTGCTACGGCTACGCCCTCGTGGCCACTGGCCGCGCCGAAGCCATGCTCGACCCCGTCCTCAACATCTGGGACACCGCGGCAGTGCGCCCCATCATCGAGGAGGCCGGTGGCGTGTTCACCGCCTGGGACGGCAGCCTCTCCCACACCGCAGGCCACGCCGTGGCCACCAATGCCGCCCTCTCCGCCACCATCCGGAGGATGCTGTGAGCCCCGCCAGGCCGGGCGGGGCGCGGAGCCGCGGCGAACCGGCCCGAGCGGGGGGCCGGCGGCCGGCGCTCGACCTCGACGCGCTGGACTTCGCCAAGGGCCTGCTCCCGGTGGTCGCCCAGCACGACCTCACGGGCGACATCCTCATGGTGGGCTACGCCGACCGCGACGCCCTCGCCCGGACCATCGAATCCGGTCTCCTCACGTTCCGCTCCCGCTCGAGAGGCGCGCTCTGGACGAAGGGCGAGACCAGCGGCAATACCCTGCGCGTGGTCTCCCTCCACGCCGACTGCGATGGCGACACCATCCTCGCCCGCGTCCGGCCCGCGGGACCCGCCTGCCACACTGGCGCCCGGAGCTGTTTCGACGCCCCGGAGCCGCAGGAGCCGCCAGAGCCCGCGACGTCGGCGGCGCCCCGCCCCACGCTTCCCGCCCTCGCGGCCCGGCTCGCTGCGCGCCGGGACGCGGATCCTGCGCGCAGCTACACGGCGCGGCTCCTGGCGGACCGCAACCTGCGCCTGAAGAAGCTGGGAGAGGAGGCCGTGGAGCTCGCCATGGCGTGCGCCGATTCCGACGCCGCCCGCGTGGCCGAGGAGGCGGCGGACGTGGTCTACCACACCCTGGTTGCCGCCCTGGGCGCGGGCGTGGAGCTGGAGGCAGTGCTCGCCGTGCTGGACGCGCGCCGGTCTGCCTAGAGGGGGTCGCCCCCCGGGTACCGATCGGCGGCGTCCGCCCTTACCTTCCGCGCATGCCCGCGACCGACATCACACCGCTGCACGAGGAAGAAGCCCTCGGCAAGGCGTACGACGCCCGCCTCATGCGGCGGCTTCTGGCGTACCTGCGCCCGTATCGGTGGCCGGTGGTGGGGGGAGTATCGATCCTGCTGGTGATCGCGGCGCTGGAGCTGGCCGGTCCCTACCTCACGAAAGTGGCGCTGGACAGCGCGATTCCGAATGGCGACGTGGGACTGCTCGGGGTGCTCGCGCTGGCATACTTCGGAGCGCTCTTCTTCACGATGGTGCTCGGCTACGGTCAGCAGATCCTGACCACGTGGCTCGGCCAGCGGATCATGTTCGATCTGCGGGGCGAGCTGTTCGGCCATCTCCAGCACCAGAGCCTGCGCTACTTCGATCGAAACCCCGTGGGCCGGCTCATGACCCGCGTGGTGAATGACGTCGAAGTGCTGAACGAGCTGTTCAGCTCCGGGATCGTCACGGTGTTCGGCGACATCTTCACGCTCCTCCTCATCGTGGGCGTGATGCTCTGGATGGACTGGAAGCTGGCGCTGGTGGCGTTCGCCGTGATGCCGCTGGTGTTCCTCGTCGCCTTCCTGTTCCGGAAGAAGGTACGGGATGCGTACCGCGACATCCGGATCCGGCTGGCCCGGATCAACTCCTACCTCCAGGAGCGGATCACGGGCGTGAGCATCGTGCAGCTCTTCGGGCAGGAGCGGAACACGGTCCGCCGGTTCAGCGACATCAACCGCGACCACCTGGAGGCGCACCTCCGTAGCATCACGTATTACGCGCTGTTCTTTCCGGTCATTGAAGTCCTCACCACCCTCGCCCTCGCGCTCATCCTGGTCTACGGCGGCAGCCGCCTGGTGGGTGGGACGCTGTCGGTGGGCGTGGTGACGGCGTTCCTCATGTACGCTCGCCGCTTCTTCCGTCCGATCCAGGACCTGTCGGAGAAGTACAACATGCTCCAGGGGGCCATGGCGTCGTCGGAGCGGATCTTCCGGGTCATGGACACCGAGTCGGAAGTCCGCGACCCCGCCGAGCCGGCGACGCTGCCGGAGCCCGGCCGCGGGGAGATCGAGTTCCGCAACGTGTGGTTCGCCTACACGCGCACGGAGGACGGCAGCGACTGGGACTGGGTGCTGAAGGACGTCTCCTTCCACGTCTCGCCCGGGGAGCGGCTCGCGGTCGTGGGCCACACGGGCGCCGGGAAGAGCACGCTCATCAGCCTCCTGATGCGCTTCTACGAGCCCCAGCGGGGCGAGATCCTGTTCGATGGCGTGCCGATCCAGGACGTGAGCCAGCAGGCGCTGCGCGAGCGGATCGGGCTCGTGCTCCAGGACGTGTTCCTCTTCAGCCGGAGCGTGGAGTACAACATCCGTCTCGGCCGGGAGGACATCGATGACGAGCGCGTGCGGCAGGCCGCGGCACGGGTGGGCGCGGACACGCACATCGAGCGCCTCCCCGCCCGCTACGACGAGGAGCTCGGGGAGCGCGGCGCAAGCCTGAGCGTGGGGCAGCGCCAGCTCCTTTCGTTCGCCCGCGCCCTCGCCTTCGACCCGCTCGTGCTGATCCTCGATGAAGCCACCAGCTCGGTCGACTCCGAGCTCGAGGCGCAGATCCAGGAAGCGCTCGAGCTGCTCCTGCAGGGCCGCACATCCCTCGTCATCGCCCACCGCCTCTCCACGGTGCAGAACGCCGACCGGATCCTGGTTTTCCACCACGGCGACCTGCGCGAGACCGGCACCCACGCCGAGCTCCTCGCCCGCGGCGGCCTCTACGCACGCCTCCACGAGCTCCAGTTCGCGAACGTCTGAGAGCGCGGAGAACCGCCGGAGCACGCGGGGAACGGCCGGAGAGCGCGGAGAACCGCCGGAGCACGCGGAAGAACAGCCTTCCACGCGGAGGCGCGGAGAACGCGGAGGGCGCCGCGGGCCGAGGAAGCGGCGAGCCCACGCAGCCACGGGGGCCATTTTTTGAATGGCATGCCCGGCGCCCTGCGTTCGCCGCCGGCCTTCCGCTCCCCGGAATCCCCTCCGCGTTCTCCGCGACTCCGCGTGGCCGCTGTTTCCTCCGCGTTCTCCGCGCCTCCGCATGACCGCCGTTCCTCCGCGTTGTCCGCGCCTCCGCGTGACCGCTGTTTCCTCCGCGTCCTCCGCGCCTCCGCGTGGAAGGCTGTTCCTCCGCTTGACCGCGGCGCAAACCTTGCAACCCGCAGAACCAACATCGCTTCGCGCCTCGCGCGGAGCGCACCCGAGGACGGACCGGAGTCATGACCGACACAACCATCCTGATCGTGGATGACGATCCCGACTCCCTCGAAATCGTCCGCACGTTCCTGGAGTCGAAAGGCTACGTCGTCTCGACGGCGAGCAACGGAAGGGACGGGCTGGCGAAGCTCGAGGAAGTGCACCCGGCGCTGGTGCTGCTCGACGTGATGATGCCGGGGATGGACGGGTGGGAAGTGGCGCGCGTGATCAAGAACCACCCCAGCTTCGGGGACACGCGCGTGGTCATGCTCACGGCGCGCAGCGGCTTCAGCGACAAGCAGGCGGGGCTCCGGGCGGGCGCGGACGACTACATCGTGAAGCCGATCCGGCTGGACGATCTGGCCACCCGCGTGGAGAAGAACCTGGAGGCGCGGACGAGCTCGACGTGAAGATCGTCGCCCGTGTGAGTGATCCCGAGCTGCGGGACACCGTCGACCGCGTGGGGCAGCGCCTCAAGGCTACCATTTCCTACGGCGCTGGCGCTGACCGCTCTCCCGCGACCGAGGTCGACCGGAGCGGCAACGGCGCCGGGAATGCGGATGTCCTGCTCGCCGAGATGCCGGCGGACCACCGGCTCGACGCGCTGGCCGACCAGGCGCACTCCCTCGGCGCCGCACTGGTGATCGCCTGCCGATCCCAGGAGGACTGCGCGGCCGACTCGCTGGTGCAGGCGGATGACTGGTTCCGCGTCCCGGCGGACGACGAGGAGGTCGAGGCGAGGCTCGGCACGGCCCGGCAGCGGGCGATCCAGCACCTGCTCTCCCGCGACCGCGAGCACGCCGCCGAGCTGCTCCGCTACGAGGAGCTGCTCTACGACCGGCTCACCGGCTTCCCGACCCTTCCGGTCATGATGGAGAAGGCCCGGAGCCTCCTGGAGAACTATGGCGAGCTGACCATCCTCTACATCCAGTTCGTCTGGTTCGAGAAGATCGAGGAGATCTACGGCTGGCAGAAGCTGGACGACGTCCTGGAGTCCACGGCCGACGGCGTGCGCGCGTTCTATCGCCGCCACCATCCGGACTCCGAGAGCCTGATGATGGTGAGCCACATCGGCGACGACGACTTCATCCTCTTCACGGAGCACCCGCGCATGCGGGATGTCGACGAGCCGGAGCGGCGGCTGAAGGAGCTGACGCAGAACATGGAGGAGCACCTGCGTCGTCGGCTCGAGACGGACCACTCCGAGGACATCGCGTCGCTCTGCGGCATCTACGTGGGCGCGGCCACGGTGTTCCGGAACCCGAAGATCCGGACGGAGCGGCTGATCTATCGAGGGATCCGGGAGGCATCGCAGGCGGCGCGCGGCGCGAAGGAGTGGGAGCGGAGCCGCAAGATCAGCGACCTGAAGGCGCTGTTGCGCGAGGGCGCCGTGTTCATGGAGTACCACCCGATCATCGTCACGGCCACGGAGGAGGTGTACGGCTACGAGGCGCTGGCTCGCGGACGTCGAAGCGGGCTCCGCTCTCCCGAGGTGCTGCTCGACGTCGCCAGTCAGGCCAACCTCCTCTGGGAGCTGTCCCGGCTGCTCCGGCGCCGCGCCGTGGAAGGGATCGCCGACGCGCTCAAGGAAGGCGAGCTGCTCTTCCTCAACGTGGACCCGCACGACTTCAACGACCCCGAGTTCCGCGACATCACGCCCGAGTCACTCGGCATGAGCGATCCCGACCGGCTCGTGCTCGAGATCACAGAGCGCACGGCCATCAGCGACTACCCCCGGTTCCAGCAGTACCTGAAGACGTTCCGCGAGCGCGGATTCCGATTCGCGGTCGACGACGCGGGCAGCGGCTATGCCGGACTCGGCTCCATCGCCAACCTGGATCCCGACTACATCAAGCTCGACATCTCGCTCATTTCCAACATTGACACCAACTTCCTGAAACAGAACCTGGTGGAGACGCTGGTGGGGTTCGCCGAGAACCACGGCGCCATGGTCGTGGCCGAAGGTGTCGAGCGACGTGACGAATTCGAGACCATCAAGCAGATTGGCGTCCACCTGACCCAGGGATTCCTCTTCCATAAGCCCCGGCTCGTCGGCATTGATTGACCGGGGCGGGCACCCACGAGGCCCGTGACCGAGCAGCCAAGAGCAGACGACCGGCACCCGCCCCACCCGGACCTGGAGTCCGGGCCCGGGAACGACCGCGACCCCGACTACCACGGGCGGCGCGACCGCGCTGCGCACCGCCACCGCCGCATCACGGCCCGCGCGGGGCGCGTCTCCAACCTCCGGCTGGCAATCTTCCTGGCCGGAATCGGCGCCCTCGTATGGGCAGAAGTGCGCCCGCATACCGGCCCCGTGGCCTTCGCCATTTTCGCCGCAGCCGTGGTGGTGTTCGTGGTCCTGGTGGTGGTCCACTCCCGGCTGACGCAGCGCGCCCGGGTCGCGCAGGAGCTGGCGCGGGTCAACGAGGAAGCGCTGGCGCGGGTTCAGCGGGAATGGAGCGGGCTCCCCACCGTGCCGGAGCGGGGCGAGCCCGGTCACGCGTTCGCGCACGATCTGGACGTTTTCGGCCATGCGTCCGTGGCCCGTCTGTTCGGCACGGCCGGAACCGGGATCGGCCGGGAGCGGCTGTACGCGTGGCTGCTGGAGCCCGCGAGCACGGAGGAAGCCCGGCGTCGCCAGGCCGCGGTGAAGGAGCTGGTGCGCCGCCTCGACTTCCGCCAGGACCTGCAGGTGGCCGGGCGGCTCGCCGGGAACCCCGATCGGCGCGCCATCGGCCGCTTCCTGGAGTGGGCGGAGGGCGACGCGTGGCTCCTCGCGCGACCGGCGCTCCTCTGGGCCTCCCGCCTGATTCCGGCCGCCACGCTCGTGCTGGGCGTGCTGCAGGCGCAGGGCGTGCTGGAGCGGCCATGGTGGATCGCGACCCTCGTCGCCGGCACGCTGCTGGCCGTGGCCGTCGGGCGGCGAATCCACGACGCCCTCGACCGCGCTTCACTCGGCGACGCCAGCCTCCGCCACTACGCCGGGCTCGTGGATCGCATCCAGGCGGAGACGTTCGAAAGCGAGCCGCTCCGGGCCGCCCGGGCCGCGCTCACCGAGCCATGCGACGCGCGGCGCGAGCTGGAGCGGCTGGGCTGGCTGACGGAGCTCGCCGACCTCCGCCACGGCGGCATGTTCTATGTCCTCATCCACGTGCCCACGCTCTGGGATTTCCACGTCCTGGCCGCGCTCGAGCACTGGCAGCGCCGGGCGGGGCGTCACGTGCGGGCGTGGGCGGAGCGCATCGCGGAAGTGGACGCCTGTGCGGCGCTCGCCTCGCCCGTGGCTGAGGAGGCGGGCTGGTCGTTCCCGGAGCTCGCCCAAGACGGCGAGCGCTTCGTCGCCGAGGGTCTCGCCCATCCGATGCTGCCCGCAGGACGCCGCGTCCCCAACGACGTGGTGGTGGGTCCACCGGGCACGTTCCTCATGGTCACCGGGTCGAACATGTCCGGGAAGAGCACGCTCCTGCGCGCCATCGGCGTGAACGCCGTGCTCGCGCTGGCCGGCGGCCCCGTATGCGCCCGCCGCCTGCGCACGCCGCCGCTCGACATCCGGACCAGCATGCGCGTGGAGGACTCACTCGAAGAAGGCGTGTCGCTGTTCATGGCCGAGCTGCAGCAGCTGAAGCGCGTGGTGGATGCCGCCGACGCGGCCGGCCATGGCGACGATCCGGCCCACCACGACGTCGCCGACGCCCCCCTCGTCCTCTACCTCCTGGACGAAATCCTCCACGGGACGAACAGCGCCGAACGGCAGGTAGCCGTGCGCCGCGTCATCGCGCACCTGCTGGAGAGCCGCGCCATCGGCGCCATCTCCACCCACGACCTGGAGCTCGCCAACGCCGAGCCGCTGGCCTCCGCCGTGGTCCCCGTGCACTTCCGCGAGACCGTGCACCCGGAAGGCCACGAGCCGCCCATGACGTTCGACTACGTGCTGCGCGACGGCGTCGCCACGTCAACGAACGCGCTCAAGCTGGTCAGGCTGGTGGGGCTGGCGTAGGGGCGTGCCTACCGCCGAGTCCGGCGCCAGCGTGTCCGGCGGCGGATACAGCTCCGCGCCCAGACCCGCGAACCACGGCTCCTTCCCGTCCGCGTCGGCGAACGCCTCGACCGGGTAGCGCACAGCGGCATGCCAGAGGACCCACTCGCGAAGACCGGCGTCGTAGACGGCATCGATCTGCGCCCGTATCTGGCGAGGGCCATAGTCGGGCTTGCCCATGCTGAACGCCTGGAGCCATGGCCGGATCCCGGCGGCGCCGTCGATTTCCTTCGAACGCTCCACTCCATCCGTAACGGCGTGGCGCACGATCTGGTACGGCGCGGCGTTCGGGTTCTGATAGTGCCAGGTCCCGCGCGGGTAGTGCGACGGGTAGACCATGGGGAGCAGGACATCGGTCACGTCCGACATCTTCTCCCACAGCTGCCCGATTCCGTAATCGCGGTGCGCCGACGCGGTGATGCCGAACACGTCGGCGGTCACGGGCACGCCGTAGTCCGCCAGCCGGTCGCGTGAGTAGGCCAGGAAAGCGCGGATGCCGTCCGCCTTGTCCCTGCCGTCGCGCGCGGGGTAGACCGCGGGGACCGTGTCCATGTACGAGCTCGGCACGTCCGGGAAGCGCACGTAGTCCCACTGGACTTCGCTGAACCCCAGCGCCACCGCCTCGCGCGCCAGCTCGATGTTGTAGTCCCACACGTGCCGGTCGTAGGCGTCCACCCAGCGCACCCCGTGCTGGTCCTCCCACACCGACCCGTCCTCCGCCGTGATCGCCCATTCCGGCCTCGCCGACGCCAGCAGCGGGTCCTTGAACGCGACGATCCGCGCGATCGGGTAGATCCCGTGCTCGCGAAGCCGCGTCAGCACGCCTCGGATGTCGCCGATCTTCACCCGCGCCGTGGCCCCGATCTCCTCCGCCAGCGGCACTCCCGACGCGTAGCTCACCTCGCCCGTCGCATCCTTCACGTCGATCACGAAGCTGTTGATCTCCGTGTCATCCGCAAGCGCGATCAGCTGACCCAGGCGACGCGAGCTCCCCACGCTCCACGCCCCCACGTAGATGCCCCGCACCGCGTCCGGCTTCGGCACCCGCTCCACCGCCGCCGCGCCACGCCCGGGCACACCCGCCGCCGCATTGGCCTCCGCGGGATCGGGCGCCGCCGCCGCGAGGTCCGGCGGCCCAGGCGTCGCCGCGGTCCCCTCCGCCGGACCGGGCGCTGCCGCCGCGACCTGGCCGGGATCGGCCGTCGCTCCGGCCCGATCGCGTCCGATCCCGAACCCGAGGCCCGCCGCCGCCACCAGCGTCAACACGCCAGCGGCCACGCGGAGACCAGGTCGGCGACCCCGTCCCGTCGACGGATGGTTTTCCTCACGCCGGAAGAGCATTCGCCCCAGTGGGTTGGATTCCGAGAACACGTGTTTCGCCGGGAGAATAGGTAAAGAAGGCCGTCGGGACCACCGGAAACATATGCCGCACGTTCGAGGCCACCCGCCAGGTCCCACACCCGGCTCCACGAAACTCGCTCCAGGTGGAGAGATCCGCCAGGATCATCAATGCGCGTAACGTGTTGTACTGCATTAATATACGGCCACACCCGCCGCCGGAGGATCTCTCCACGTCGAGCGACTTTCGACGGGGGGTGACATGCCGTACCGCCGCGTGCTGGCCCGCGGTGGCCCTTCTCGCGCACGGCCCTGCTCGCGCGCGGCCTCGCGGCCTTCTCGCGCACGGCCTCTGATTTCACGCGCGGGGGCGCGAGGGGAGCGCTGGCGCTAATAGCGCGGCATGCGCGGGTCCACCTCGTCGCGCCAGGCGGCGAGCCCGCCGCGAAGGTTGCGGGCATGGCGGTGGCCGCGGCCGCGGAGGAAGCGGGTGACGTCGCCGCTGCGTTCGCCCACGTGGCAGACGAAGACGGTCTCACGGGCGGGGTCGATCTCGTCGAGGCGCGATTCCAGCTGACGGATCGGGATGAGTCGAGCGCCGAACTCGCCCAGGTTGGCGATGCGCCATTCGTAGGGCTCGCGGACGTCGACGAGATCGATGGCGTCGCCGCGGTCGAGGCGGTCTTTGAGCTCACGCGCTCCGATCTCGAACGGCGTCTCGGGCTCGGCCGGAAGGGCGCCGACGGGCTCCCCCGCGCAGAACTCCTCGTAGTCGATGAGCTCGGTGAGGGTGGGATGATCGCCGCACGCGGGACACTCCGGGTTCCTGCGGAGCTTGAGCTCCCGCCATCTCAGCGCCAGGCCGTCGAAGAGGAGCAACCGCCCGATGAGCGGCTCGCCGGCGCCGGTGATGAGCTTGATGGCTTCCAGGGCCTGGAGCGAGCCGATGACGCCGGGGAGCACGCCCAGGACGCCGCCCTCGGCGCAGCTGGTGACGAGGTCGGGTGGCGGCGGTTGGCGGAAGAGGCAGCGGTAGCAGGGCGCGTCGTCGCCGCCGAAGACGGAGACCTGGCCTTCGAACTTGAGGATCGAACCGTAGACGTTCCGCTTCCCCAGGAGGACGCACGCGTCATTGACCAGGTACCGGGTCGGGAAGTTGTCCGTCCCATCGAGCACGATGTCGTAGTCGCGGATGATCTCGAGCGCGTTCTCGCTGGTGAGCCGCTCCGGGTGTTTCACCACGGCGATGTGCGGGTTGAGGTCCCGCAGCCGCTCCGCGGCGGCGTCCAGCTTCGGCCGTCCCAGGTCCGACTCGCCGTAGAGCACCTGCCGCTGGAGGTTGCTCGCGTCCACCACATCGAAATCGACGAGCCCGAGCGTGCCCACTCCCGCCGCGGCGAGGTAGAGCGCCGCGGGCGAGCCCAGGCCGCCGGCGCCCACGATGAGGACGCGCGCCGCCTTGAGCTTCTCCTGCCCCGTCTCACCGACACCGTCGAGGACCAGGTGGCGGGCGTAGCGGAGCGTCTCCGCGGGGGAGAGGGAGGATTCGCGAGGGTCGCCCATCACCCGCCCGCGATGCTCGGGACCACGGTCACCACGTCGTCCGGGCCGGCCGGCGTGTCCTCGCCGGCCAGGTAGCGGACGTCGTCGTCATTCAGGAAGACGTTCACGTGCTCCCGCAGCCCACCGGCCTCCGACCGGAGATGGCGACGGAGCCCCGGGTGTCGACGGACCAGTGCGTCCAGCGCCTCGCCCACGGTCGTGCCGGGCACGGCCACTTCGGACGCCCCATCCGTCAGCGGGCGCAGGGGGCCGGGTACGCGGATGCGCACCGTCGTGGCGTCGGCGGGAAGGGGCTGCGGGGGTCGGGGGTCATCCATGCTCATGCGATCCGAGGTACCCGGAGCGGCCGTGTTCGTGCCGTGTTCGTGCCGTGTTCGTGCCGCTCAGAACAGCCCCGCCACGAGCTCGGCGTTGCGCCTGGCGGCGCCGGTGCGCGATTCCACGAACGCCCGCGCCCGCTCGCCCGATGCCCGCGTCGTCGCGGGATCCGCCAGCAGATCGCGCAGGCGCGCCTCGAGGGCGGCCGCGGTGTTCACCACCCGCGCCCCCCCGGCCTTCGCCAGTCCCACCGCTTCCGACGCGTTCCCGTGCGCGGGGCCGAACAGAACCAGGACGCCGAGCGCCGCCGGCTCCACCACCGAATGCAGGCCGGCCTTCCCGAACCCGCCCCCCACGTACGCCGCGTCGGCCAGGGCGTACAGATCGGCGAGGACGCCCATCCGGTCCACGACCACCACTTCAGGCGCCGGCCGACCGCTCGCCACGACCGCGCTCAGGCGGGCGTGGTCCAGCCGATGCCGCTGGAGGCGCTCTTCGAGCTGCCGCAGGTGCGCGCGCGACGGCTCGTGGGGCGCAATGACCAGCCGCAGCGGGTGCTCGCGCCGGAGCACGGACACGCCGGGGAGCAGGACCTTCTCGTCCTCGGCCCACGTGGACCCGGCGACCAGCGTGAAGACGGACGGATCGTCCAGCTTCCGCCAGATCGGCCGGATCTCCGCCGGCACGCGCTCTGCCGCGCTCTCCTGCCCGCGCAGCCCGGCCAGCCCGCGCGCCTCGATCCGGCGGAACACCTGATCGAAGCGGGCGTCGCCGGTCACCGTGATCCGCCCGGGCGGTACTCCCAGGCGCTCGTAACGCTGGGCGCACGCATCGTTCGCAGCACCGACCCGCTCCAGGCGACGATACACGGCTTCCAGGAACGCGCGACCCAGCCAGCTCAGGCGCCCCGAGTCCTCCGCCAGCACGGCGTTCACCAGCGCCATGCGCGCGCCCGCCTGGGCCGCTTCCCGCGTCACCACGGGCCACACCTCCGTGCGGACGAACGCGATGGCCGACGGGCGGAGCAGCCCCAGGACCTCCCGCACCGGCTTGCGCGTGTCCCAGGGGATGTAGCCCCAGACGTCGGCCCCCACCTCTCCCACCATCCGCTCCGCCGACGGCGAGAAATGGGTGAACGCGATCTGCGCCTCGGGACGGAGGTCGCGGAGCTCCGCGATGATCGCCTGCGCCATCAGGCTCTCGCCCACCGACGGGGCGTGGAACCAGACCAGCGGGCGGGCGCGGTCGCGCTCCGAAGCGCCCCACGCACGGAACCGGTTCAGCGACTCCTTCCGGCCGCGAACCCCGCGCGTGGCCTTCGCGTGCAGCGGCGAGGCTGCCCGGATCAGCGGCCCGACCGCGGCCAGCGCCCCTTCGTACAGGTTCTCAGGCAGTGACACGGTCCCGACTCCACCGGCGCCTCTCCATCCGCTTCACCCGCGCCACCCCTCTCCCCGGCTCACCCGGGCGTGAATTCCCGCGCGTCCGGATCCGCCTGGACCCGGACCTCCGCAAGCTCCGCCGTCGCGGCCACGCTCTCGGACATACGCTCCGCCGCGGCAAGGAGCGCGCCCCGGAGGTCGGGGGCCTCCACGTCGATTATCTCATAGAGCGCCCTCGGCGCCCCGTGTCGGATCGTGACTCTGTAGCTCGGCATGATCGTTCGAGTGGGGGACCGCGCGTATTGTCGCGCCCGCCCGGGCGGGAGGCAACGCCCTCCGCACCAGCGTCCACACCAGATCCACTCCGTGCCCGTAGCGGGCCCGCCTCCGCGCGTCCCGATGGCGCCGGCCGCCGGAAGCCGCCACTTTGTGTCCCGACCCGGCACGTCACATGGACAGGGCCGCCGTGCGATACATCGGCAACAAGACCAAGCTGCTCTCCTTCATCGAGGGGCGCGTCCGCCGCCGCGGGATCACGGGCACGGCGGTGGACCCGTTCAGCGGCACGGCGAGCGTGGCGCAGCACCTGAAGCGCATGGGCTTCCGGGTCACGGCGTCGGACATCATGACGTACGGCTACGTTTTCGCGCGCGCGTACGTCGAGGCCTGGGCGCTCCCCGCGGCGCCGGGGCTGTCGGACGAGGTGCTCGCCGTGGAAGGTCGGGACGCGCCGTCGCTCGGCGACGTCGTCGCCTACCTGAACGGGCTCGACCCGCTCCCGGACTTCGTCCACCGCCACTACTCCCCGGCGGGGCAGGCGGCGAGGGAGCACGGCCGGATGTACTTCACGCCGTCGAACGCGGCGAGGATCGACCACATCCGGAACCGGATCGAGGAGTGGCGACGCGCGGCTCGCATCGACGACGACCTCTTCCACCTCCTCCTGGCGGCGCTCATCGAGGCGGCGGACCGGGTGGCGAACACCACGGGGGTGTACGCGGCGTTCGTGAAGAGCTGGCAGCCGAACGCGCGCAGGCCGCTGGAGCTGCGGCCGCCGGAGATCGTGGAAGGGAACGGCTGCCGTGCGGAGCGGAAGGACGCGCTGGATCTCGTCGCCGGGCTGGAGCCGTTCGACCTGCTCTACCTCGACCCGCCGTACAACAACCGGCAGTACCCCGGCTACTACCACATTCCCGAGCTGATCGCGGAGGGGTGGTTCGATGGCGAGCCGGAGCTGCGCGGGAAGACGGGGCTGCTCCCGGACGCGGACAAGCGCAGCGACTGGTCGCGCGCCGGGAAGTGTGAGGCCGCGTTCGAGGCGCTGGTGGCCACCGCGCCGTGGCGGCACCTGGTCATGAGCTACAACGACGAGGGGATCATCCCCGGACCCACCATCGAGCGCGTGCTGACGCACCACGGCGACGCCGCCACCTACCGCCGCTACCACCGCAGCTACAAGCGCTACCGGTCCGACTCGGACTCCGAGCAGCGGAGCTACAAGTCGGACCGGACCTACGAGTACCTGTACTGCGTCAGCCGGTAGCGCGCGCCCCCTGGCGGCCGCTGCCCGGCCCGCCGACCGGTGCTGTGGCCCTCGCGCCGGCTACTGCACCTCGAACTTGATGTCCAGCGCGATCCAGACGGGGACCTTCTCGTTGCCGTTGTACGCCGGCGTGAACTCCGTGACGTCGGCCACCCTCAACGCCGCCTGGTCGAGGGCATCGTGACCGCTCGACTTGTTCACCTGCACCTTCTTCACGCGGCCGTCCGTGTCGATGAAGAACCAGACGTTCGTGGTGCCGCCGATCCCCGCGCCGCGGAGCTCCGGCGGGTAGTCCGCCATCAGCGCCTGCCGGACCTCCGTGGCGTTCTCCAGCATCGGCCGCCGGGTCATGGGCGTGAACGCCGGGCCGGCCGCGATGTCGACGCGCTCGCCACCTTCAGCCTCGCCGGCGGGAGGCGCCGGAGCCTCCCCGGACGCAGCGGCCTCCACCCTGTCGCCGCCGAGAAGCCAGTCCTGGACCTGGATGTACTTCTCCGTGGCGTCGATCAGCTTCGGCACGTCCGCCGACGCGTGCGCCTTCTCGTAGCCGCGCGCCGCCTCGAACAGCTCGAGCGCGCCCTGGTACAGCGGCTTCGCCTCCGCCGCCGACCGGGCCGTCATCGGCGCGCCCACCTTCTGCGCCTGCTCGTACAGGATGTACGCCATCCAGAACGCCCGGGTCCGCTGGTCCTCCTCCGTCTTCGCCAGCATCCCGGCGTCGGCAAGGAGCTGGTACGCCTCGCTAAGCCGGCCCTTCTGGAACTCCTCACGGTACGCGTGGGCGAACAGCGCCCCGAAGTCGGAGAAGTCCGCCGCGGTCACCGCCGCCGCGGCGGCGGCCCCGGCCGCCCCGGCGTTCGGCTCCGCAGCGACGCCGGAGTCCGCCGGCGCCCCGGCGTCCACGCCCGGCGCCGTCGGCTCCACCGTCGTCTCCTTCGGCGCCTCGCACGAGAGCGCCAGCGCGAGGGTGAGGGCGGACGCCGCGCCCAGCGCCAGCGCCCGGAGCGTGCGGCGGCCCGTCGTCGTCCGAGTGATCATCCGGATCCTCCTCTCGAGCATCGATTTCGGTTCGGCCAGCCCCAGCGCGAACGCGGCCCGGCGCTGCCCCACCTCCAGGAGGAGCGAGCCGTAGCGGCGCGCGTCGCCGCCCCCCCGCAGCACGCGGGCGTCGCAGTCCAGCTCGAGCGCCAGCCGGAGCCGCCGCAGCTGCCACCACATCACGGGGTTCCACGGAACGAGCGCGCACACGAGCAGCGCCCCGAGCGCCAGGCGAGGATCGCCGGCACGCACGTGCTCCGCCTCGTGCCGCACCAGCAGGCGACGACGGTCGGGGTCCAGCTCCAGCGCCCATTCGGGCACCACAACCGCTCCTCGCCAGATGCCCACCGCCGCGGGCCCCACGCTCCTCGACAGGAGCACATCGACGCCATCCACCCGCCGGCGAGACCAGCCCCGGCGACGGCGCCCGAGATGCACGGCCGCCACCACGAGGACGACCACCAGCGCGAGCGACGCCGCCGCCCACCCCATCAGCAGGAGGTCGCCCAGCGACGACCCCGATGATGCCGATGACGTCACCCGCATCGGCGCGATCGCCTGCAGCGTGTACCCGGCCGGGAGCGACGGGAGCGGCGCCACCGGGCCGTGCGCGGGAAGCAGCACCGCGGCCGCCGGAAGCCCGACCGACGTCAGCAGCGCTCCCGCCCACACCCACCGCACCGGCCACCCCTGCGCCTCCGCCGCGCGCTCCGCAGCCACTGCCGCCACGGTCACCAGCGCCGAAACGGTCAGCACGTAGGCCAGCCACCCCAGGATCATTCGTCGCCTCCCTCCCCGAGCCGCTCATCCAGCAGACGACGCATCCGCTCCAGCTCCTCGTCGCTCAGCTCCCGCTCGCTCACCAGCTGCGTCAGCAGAAGCTCCGGCGATCCGCGGAACACCCGATCAAGAAGGCGAGCGAGCGCGCTCGCGCTGGCCTCCTCCCGCTCCACCAGCGGCCGGTACCGGTAGGCCCGACCCTCCCCTTCCCGGTGCCCGACGTGCCCCTTCTCCTCCAGCGTCCGCAGCACCGTCAGCACCGTGGTGTACGCCAGCTCGTCCGAAAGCCGCGCCTGCACGTCGGCCACCGTCGCCTCTCCCAGCTCCCACAGCACCGCCATCACGTCCAGCTCGCGATCCGTGAATCTCGGCATTCCTCACTCCTCCCGTCGCTGCGCCCGCCCCCGTCCGCCGCATCCGCCGCGTTCGGGCGGCGGGGGCCCGGTGGCCTGTGCCCGGGCCTCGGAGGCCCGCTGCTACTAGCCTACTAGTAGATAAGGGGACGGATCGCCGCTGTCAACTATTTTGTTAGTAGCACCCGCAGGCGGCCGGGACCTCGGCCGGCAAATAGGGGCGCCGCAGGAGTGGGGGGCCGACAAGGCGCGCGGGGGCCGCGGCGGTGGGGGCCCCGTGAGTGGGCGGCGCGGCCGTGAGTGGGCGGGGCCGCCGCGGTTAAATCGCCATTGTTGCGTCGAAAGAAGGAAGGTGGCGATTCAGCCGCGCCCACCGCGGCTGGATCGCCAAAATGCCGGGACCTGATCCGGAGGATGGGGAATGGACCGCGCGCCGCATCGCCCCGCACCCGCAAGGCCGGGCGCGACGCATCAATGAGGCCCGCGATGATGGCTGCCGAGGGTGGCAGCGGCGCCGGGGTTCAGCGGGCTTCCGGAATCACCCCCGCACCGCCGCCCACGCCAGGAGCGCCCACCCGGCCATGAACGAAAGGCCGCCCAGCGGCGTCACCGCGCCGAGCCACCGGGGCGCGCCCAGCGCCAGGGCGTAGACGGTCCCGCAGAAGACGACGATCCCGGCCACGAAGAGCCACCCCGCCGCGTGGGCGGTGGAGCCCGGCCAGCGACTGGCCGCGCCGGCCGCGAAAAGGAGTGCCAGGGCGTGGTACATCTGGTAGCGCGCCGCGGTTTCCCAGGTCTGGAGCCGCTCGGGGGTGAGGTGCGCCTCGAGGGCGTGTGCGCCGAACGCGCCGGCGGCCACGGCGAGCAGCGCCGCGATCGATCCGAGGATGAAGAAGGTGCGGTTCATGGAGAGAATGTCCGTCGGCCGGGCCGCCGCCGCAACTTCCCGGGGGCCTGGCTCCACAATCCACATACGCGGCCGTCCGTTCTGCGCGTGGGGGCGCCATATTCGAGGTGCCGCACCGGCTCCGTCGGCCGTGCCAGGCTCCAGAATCCATATTCTCTCCGGGCGCCCCCCCCCGCCCGCCCAGCACTCCCATGGAACCGCGCCTCTCCACGGGGGTCTCAGGTCCACATGCGCATCCGCACGGTTCGTCGCCTGTCCCTGCTGGCACTGCTGGCAGTAGTGGCCGGCTCACTCCTGTTCTGCTCGCCCGGGTACGTGGTGCGGGCGGGGCTGGAAGAGGCCAGGATCCTGAGCCGGCGCCGTCCCATCGACGAGGTGATCGCGTCGCCCGCGACGGGGACGCGGACGCGCGACAAGCTGGAGCTGGTGCGAACGGCGAGGACCTTCGCGGCGCAGCAGCTGGGTCTGGACGTGGGCGACAGCTACACGACGTTCGCGCGCGTGGACAGCGACACGCTGCTGCTGGTGCTGCAGGCGTCGCGGAAGGACGCGTTCCAGCCGGTGACCTGGTGGTTCCCGATCGTGGGACACGTGCCGTACAAGGGGTTTTTCGATCCCGAGGACGCGCTGAAAGCGGCCAGGAAGCTGGAGCGCGAGGGGTACGACACGTACGTGCGACCGTCGGGGGCGTTCAGCACGCTCGGCTGGTTCAACGATCCGCTGCTGAGCACGATCCTCGACTACGACAGCGTGGCGCTCGCCTCCACGGTGATCCACGAGGTCACGCACAATACGTTCTACCTGCCCAGCCAGGCGGCGTTCAACGAGAGTTTCGCCAACTTCGTGGGCGACGTGGGGGCCGCCGAGATGTTCTGCGGCATCGAGGGCGATGACGGGCCGCACTGCCGGGCCGCGCGGGCTGCCTGGCACGACGCGATCCTCTTCGGCGACGCGCTCCAGCGCCTGGTCTCTGCGCTCGACAACCTGTACGCACGCACCGACATCACGTCGGCCCGGAAAGTGGCGGACCGAGAGGTCATCATCCGCCGCTGGCGGGAGGGCTACGAGCGGGAAGTGGTGCCCCGTCTCGAGCGAAGCTTCCGCACGTTCGCGCGGCGGCCGATCAACAACGCCACGCTGATGGGTGTGCGGCTCTACTACAAGGACCTGGGGCTGTTCGACCGCGCATACCGCGAGACGGGCGCGCCGCTGAAGGAGGTGGTGGCCGCCATGGTGAAAGCGGCGAAGTCGTCGCCTGACGCCCCGTACCAGGCGATCGCCCGCTTGGCTCCCGGTTGACCCCGCCCCTATGTTACCGCGCTTGGGCGCCGGGGGCGGCTCGACGTCGCAGAGGTCGTGAGCGCCGCGCAGGCCATACACGCTAATCCGCATCCGCTTTCTGATGGACGACACCACCTACAACGCATCCGCGCTCGACAGGAAATGGCAGGCCCGGTGGGCCGAGGAGGGGACGAACGCCCTCGATGAGGAGACGCTCCTCGGGGCGGAGAAGCCGTTCTTCAACCTCATGATGTTCCCCTACCCCTCCGCGGAGGGGCTGCACGTGGGGAATATCTACGCGTTCACGGGCGCGGACGTGTACGGGCGCTACATGCGGCTCCGGGGCCACACTGTCTTCGAGCCCATCGGCTTCGACGCGTTCGGGATCCACAGCGAGAACTTCGCGCTCAAGATGGGGACGCACCCCATGGAGCTGATCCCGAGCAACGTGGCGAACTTCACGCGCCAGCTGAAGCGCACGGGCGCCATGTACGACTGGAACCACGCGGTGAACACCACCGATCCATCGTACTACAGGTGGACGCAGTGGATCTTCCTCCAGCTCTACAAGGCCGGACTGGCGGAGAAGAAGGAAGCGCCGGTCAACTGGTGCCCGTCGTGCCAGACCGTGCTGGCCAACGAGCAGGTCATCGCGGGCGAGTGCGAGCGCTGCGGCACCCCCGTCGAGCAGCGCTTCCTCAGCCAGTGGTTCTTCAGGATCACGGAGTACGCCGGCCGGCTCCTGAACAACCTGTCCTGGATCGACTGGTCCGAGACCACGAAGAAGGCGCAGGAGAACTGGATCGGGAAGAGCGAGGGCGCGCTCGTCCGCTTCCCCATCGCCCGGAAGAAGGTGGCCGAGGACGAGCACGAGAAAGCGCAGGTGCACGCGGACCGTCCCGTCATCGAGGTGTTCACCACGCGCCCGGACACCCTGTACGGCGCCACGTTCATGGTCCTGGCGCCCGAGCACCCGGCGGTGGACCGGCTGACGACGGACGATCGCCGCGAGGAGGTGGAAGCGTACCGTCGCCGCGCCGCGGCCATGGACCTCGTCTCCCGCAAGAAGACGGAGAAGGAGAAGACCGGCGTCTTCACCGGCGGCTACTGCGTGAACCCGGCCACGGGCGAGGACGTCCCGGTCTGGATCGCCGATTACGTGCTCATGGAGTACGGCACCGGCGCCATCATGGCCGTCCCCGGTCACGACGAGCGCGATTTCGAGTTCGCCACCAAGTTCGCGCTGCCGATCGTCCGCGTGGTGGCGGGCGAGGGCGACGACGGGCTGGCGCCGCTGGAGCAGGCCTACATCGGCGACGAGGGCACCCTGGTCAACTCCGACCCGTTCAATGGCATGCCGTGGCGGGAGGCGAAGAAAGCCATCACCGCCTGGCTCGCCGAGCGCGGGCTGGGCGAGGAGCGGATCAACTACCGCCTCCACGACTGGTGCATCTCCCGCCAGCGCTACTGGGGCCCGCCCATCCCCATCATCTACTGCGACGACTGCGGCACCCTCCCCGTCCCCGAGGAGGACCTCCCCGTCCTGCTCCCCCACGTGGACGACTACAAGCCCGACGCCTCCGGCATCAGCCCCCTCGCCCGGGCGGAGTCGTGGTACCGCGTGACGTGCCCCTCGTGCGGCGGCGAGGCGAGGCGTGAGACGGACGTGAGCGACACGTTCCTGGACAGCTCCTGGTACTTCCTCCGCTACCCGTCCACCGCGCTGGACGACCGGGCGTTCGGGCCGGAGCGGACGGAGAAGTGGCTGCCGGTGGACATGTACATCGGCGGCGAGGAGCACAGCGTGCTGCACCTGCTCTACGCCCGCTTCATCACCATGGTGCTCAAGGACCTCGGCTTCATCGATTTCGAGGAGCCCTTCGAGCGCTTCCGCAAGCACGGCCTCATCATCAAGGAAGGGTCCAAGATGTCGAAGTCCCGGGGCAATGTCGTGGTCCCGGACAAGTACATCGAGAAGTGGGGCGCGGACACGTTCCGTACCTACCTCATGTTCCTCGGACCCTACCAGGAGGGCGGCGACTTCCGCGACCAGGGGCTCAGCGGGCCCGGCGGCTTCTACTCCCGCCTGTGGGACACCATCGTCCGCGACGAGCTCGGCGATGCCTCGATCTCCGGCGACCTGGAACAGAAGCTCCACGCCACCATCAAGAAGGTGACGGATGACATCGCCGCGCTCAGCTACAACACCGCCATCGCCGCCATGATGGAGTACCTCAACGCGGTGCGGGAGCGCGGGCGGCAGGCCAGCCGCAGCGAAGTGGAGCCCCTCGTCGTCCTGGCCGCGCCCTTCGGGCCCCACATCGCCGAGGAGCTGTGGGCGAGGCTCGGGCACGAACAGCCGCTCTTCCGGCGCCAGACCGCGGCCGGCAACCCGGTCCTCTGGCCCGACTACGACCCCGGCAAGGTCACCGCCGACACCATCGAGTTCGTCGTCCAGGTCAATGGCAAGCTCCGCGCGCGGATGCCCATGGCTCGCGGCATCTCCGAAGACGACGCCCGACAGGCCGCCCTCGCCGACGAAAACGTGGCCCGGCAGCTCGAGGGCAAGACGGTCCGCAAAGTCATCTTCGTCCGCGATCGCCTGGTCAACCTCGTCGTCGCGTAAGCCGGTGCTGTACTTGCGGTTGAATACTTCGGAACACGGGCGTGGAAGCGCTCGCTGGCCTGGACCGGAGCACCCCGGAACGAGCTCCCCGCACGGGGTTGACACCCCCCGCGACCGGGGGTAATTTAGGTGTCTCGACGCGGGGTGGAGCAGTCTGGTAGCTCGCCGGGCTCATAACCCGGAGGTCGCGGGTTCAAATCCCGCCCCCGCTATTCGGCAAGGCCGCACCACGGCCGGCCCGCCCCGAGTCCGAACGATGGGGCGGGCTTTTCGTCGAAATGACGAAGCGTGGATCGGCGGAGCCGGTGACAATTCGGGTCATGAGCGCGGCCGGGGAAGTGGCCCGGCAGGGGTACGACCTGGGTCGGGTGACTCGGGTCTCGCCGCGATGCGGGCGCCGAGAGCGCCGGGCCCATGAGGACGGGAGTGAACGGGTGCCGCGACTTCGGATGGTAAGGCCGGGTAGCTCAGTTGGTAGAGCACACGACTGAAAATCGTGGTGTCGACAGTTCGATTCTGTCCCCGGCCACTGGTGTAGGTCCGTAGCTCAACTGGTAGAGCACCGGTCTCCAAAACCGGCGGTTGGGGGTTCAAGTCCCTCCGGGCCTGTTGGCGATCAGACGGCGCGAGCCCGCGGGCTCGCGCACATGGAAGAGGCCCCCATCGTCTAGTGGCCTAGGATATCTGGTTCTCAGCCAGGAGACCGGGGTTCGATTCCCCGTGGGGGTATGAAGACGTCGTTGCCGGGGTGGTGCTCGTTGCCGGGAAGCGACCCCGAGCCGGGCGTTGGAAGGGCGGCTGGGCCCTCATCGTCTAACGGCTAGGACGCCAGCCTTTCAAGCTGGTAATAGGGGTTCGATTCCCCTTGGGGGCATGAGCGGGGATCGTGCGAAAGCGATCCATGCAGGAGCGGGAAGTGTGCGGGCGTAGCTCAGTTGGTAGAGCGTCTGCTTGCCATGCAGAAGGTCGCCGGTTCGAGTCCGGTCGCCCGCTTCGGTAGGCCGGCCCGGAAGGGTCGGGGTCAGGGGCTGTAGCTCAGTTTGGTTAGAGTGCCGGTCTGTCACACCGGAGGTCGCGGGTTCAAGTCCCGTCAGCCCCGCTGAGTTGATTGAAAACAGAGGTGCGACACGCAGGCCGGGGCGAGAGCCCCGGGACGACGTTGAGTCGATGAACCGGCATGGTGCCGGGGAGTCGGCCGTCGGGGCTGTAGCTCAGTTGGGAGAGCGCCTGAATGGCATTCAGGAGGTCAGGGGTTCGACTCCCCTCAGCTCCATGGTGGTTCGCTCGGATGGCGGAATTGGTAGACGCGCATGGTTCAGGACCATGTGGGGGCAACCCCGTGGAGGTTCGAGTCCTCTTCCGAGCACTGGATCGCAGGATGCAGGGAGCCCACGTGCTGAAATTGGTAGACAGGCTGGTTTGAGGGACCAGTGCCCGAAAGGGCGTACAGGTTCGAGTCCTGTCGTGGGCACTCCGGTGGGGTACCGAAGCGGCTAAACGGGACAGACTGTAAATCTGTTGGGCCACGCCCTACGAAGGTTCGAATCCTTCCCCCACCACTGCTCCGGGCGCGTAGCTCAGTCTGGTTAGAGCGCTACGTTGACATCGTAGAGGTCAGAGGTTCGAGTCCTCTCGCGCCCATGAAACCGACGCTGGGCGGGAGGGTATCCGGCTCGGCGGCGGGGAGTGGAAGTGCCGGGGCTGTAGCTCAGTTGGGAGAGCGCTGCAATCGCACTGCAGAGGTCAGGGGTTCGACTCCCCTCAGCTCCACTGACGCGCCACCATAGCTCAGCTGGTAGAGCACATCATTCGTAATGATGGGGTCCGCGGTTCGAATCCGCGTGGTGGCTCTCGGGTGGTTCGGCGAGGAAGTGTGCGGGCGTAGCTCAGTTCTGTGAACGTGGAACGTTCACAGACTCCGCCCGGATCCGGGAGAGGCTCACGCCCTCTCGGGTCGGTGGCGAGGAAGTGTGCGGGCGTAGCTCAGTTGGTAGAGCATCAGCTTCCCAAGCTGAGGGTCGCCGGTTCGAGCCCGGTCGCCCGCTCTGGCTCCACGAGAGCCGGTGGACATTGCCCCTTGGTGTAACTGGCAACACGTCTGACTCTGGATCAGAAGAGTCCTGGTTCGAGCCCAGGAGGGGCAACTGGAGAAAGCTACGAGGGTTGGGAGAGGTGGCCGAGTGGCTTAAGGCGGCGCCCTGCTAAGGCGTTTGGGCCGAAAGGCTCTCGAGGGTTCGAATCCCTCCCTCTCCGCTCGCCATCGGGACGGGTGTCCGAGCGGCTTAAGGAGCACGATTGGAAATCGTGTGGGGCGCAAGCTCTCGTGGGTTCGAATCCCACCCCGTCCGTAACGCCGCGCCGGCTCGTTCCGGAGTCGCCGGTACGTGTGTCGCACCGCTGGAGCTGGATCGATGAGAGACTCGGGGAGTAGCTCAGCCCGGTAGAGCACTGCGTTCGGGACGCAGGGGTCGCAGGTTCAAATCCTGTCTCCCCGACTGAGTCAGAGGAAAGCGCCGCAAGGGTTTAACCCCTGCGGCGCTTTCTGCGTTCGATCAATCTGCCGCCTTCGCGTTCCGGCCCGCTACGTCCCCGGCTCGTCGGGGCGTGCCGCCTTCTTCACGAACGGCGGGTGCGCGCTCGGTTTCACGTGGTCGGTGGCAAGCAGCCTCATGGCCTCGGCCACGGCGCGTTCGAGCTGGGGATCGCGGCCGGCGGCATAGGCTTTCGCATCGAAGTAGACGGGGATGTCGGGGGGGACGCCCTCGTTCTCGGCCACCCAGTGGTCGCCGGAGAAAACGGCGCTGCAGGGGGAAGTGATGTAGCCGCCGTCGACGAGAGCATAGGGCCTGCATGCGGCGACGAGGCCGCCCCAGGTGCGCTGGCCGATGAGCGGACCGATGCCAAGCTGGCGGAAGGCCCAGGGGAAGTAGTCGCCGCCGGAGCCGGCGAGCTCGTTGATGAGCAGCACCTTGGGCCCGAGGATCCCGGCCATGGGGAGGCGGTAGTCGGTACCGTGAGCGGCGTCGTTGGTGACGCCGCCGATGAGCGTGCGGCCCATGAGATCGACCATGTAGTCGTCGAGGAGCCCACCGCCGTTGAAGCGCTCGTCGATGACCGCGCCGTCGCGGTCCTGCTGGGCAAAGAAGTAGCGGTTGAAGTTGACGAACCCGCTTCCGCCGGTGTTCGGCACCCAGACGTAGGCCAGCCGGCCATTGGAGAGCGAGTCGACCATGCGGCGGTTGTCCTCGACCCACGCGCGCTGCCGGAGCGCGCCCTCGCTGCGCACCGGAACGACGGTGACCGTCCACGATCCGTCGAGCGCGGGCCGGCTGTTCAGGCGCAGCACCGTCTGCTGGTCGGCGGTCCCGTCCAGCCACTGGTACGGGTTGTCGGCAGCCGTGAGCTCGCGGCCGTTCACGGCCAGGAGGTAGTCGCCTTCGGACGCGTGCACACCCGGCGCGGCCAGCGGGGCCGAGAGCTCCGGGTTCCAGCTCTCCGCGGTCAGGATCCGCTGGATGCGCCAGCGGCCGTTGCGGACCACGAGGTCGGCGCCCAGCAGCCCGCCCCGCACCGTGTCCACGGCCGGGTAGTCGCCGCCGCCCGTGAAGCTGTGGCCGACGCTCAGCTCGCCGCCGACCTGATCGAGGATGTAGCGCAGGTCCTCGCGGCTCCGCACGTACGGCACGAGCGGGGCGTAGCGCGCGTGGACGGCCGCCCAGTCGGCGCCGTGGAGTCCCGGGTCATAGAAGAAGTCGCGCTCGATCCGCCACGCTTCCTCGAAAACCTGCCGCCATTCCTCGGCCGGGTCGACCCGCATCCGGAGTGCGACGTCGAGCTTTCCGTCGCCGGGCTTGGGCGGGGACCCTGTCCCGACGACGTGCCACGACGACCCCGACCGGTGGAGCAGCTTCGACCCGTCGCGCGAGAGGGCGAAGCTGCGCGCGCCTTCCAGGAACGTGTCGTCCTTCCGCTTCTCCATGTCGAACCGATGCAGCGTGAGGCCGGGCGCGTTCTCCGGGCGCTCGGCCAGGAACACCACGCCTCGCGGCCCCGCGGCCAGCTCCACGTAGCGGCGCACGGGCAGCGGCAGCGCCACGATGCGCCGGGCGACGCCGGCCGTGTCGATGCGCACGTCCACGGCCGAGTCCGCGCCTCCCGTTTCCGACGGCAACGCCCGGGCGCCCGCGCCAGCGCCGCCGCCGGTGCCCGCCTGGGCGTCCGGGGCATGGCCCGGCTCGTCGTCGCTCTCGGGCATGAACGGGGTCCGGTCGTCGCTCCGCAGCACGGCCACATACGCGCCGTATGTGGGGTCCGCCTGCGCGTTGCTCAGGTTGGCCCATCCACTGGCGAGGCCGAGGTCGGTGCTGGCGAGGAAGTAGAGCCAGCGCCCGCCGGCGTCCCAGGCCGGGGAGACGGCGTCGGCGAGCGGATCGGTAAGCGGCGTCGCCTTGCCGGTGTCCAGCGACCAGGCGACGATGCGGTGGAAGTGGTTCGCGTACTCCTTCGCGTACGCCAGCCATCTGGAGTCGGGGGACCAGGTCAGCCCGAGGCCGCGCCGGTTCTGGATCGTGCCGTCCACGTCCGCGGTGCGGAGCGTTCCGCTCGCCAGCTCCATGACGTGGATCCGCGCTCGCTGGTCCACCCACGCCAGCCGCTGGCCGTCCGGTGACCATGTGGCCGACCACGCGTACTTCGTCTCGTCCCCCAGATCGAGCGCGCGGGCTTCCCCGAGCCCGTCCTGGTCACCGACCATCAGGCGGTAACCCTCGCCTGCATCGGAAAACCACGCCACTGTGGACCCGTCGGGCGACCAGAGGGGGGAGCGGTCGGCGGCGCCGGAGGAGCGCGTGAGGTTCCTCGGATCGCCCTTCTCCGCCGGAATCGTGAAGATCTCGCCCCGGGCCTCGAACAGCGCCCGCTTCCCGGTGGGTGAAAGCGAGGCCGACGCGATTTCGTCGCTCACGGCCTCCCAGTGGGGCGCCGCCCACGGGAATTCGCCGCGCACCGTCACATCCAGCTTTCGCGCCTGACCGCTGCCAGGATCCAGGAGCCAGAGCCAGCCATCCTGCTCGAACGCCAGCGCATCGCTCGCGCCGCCGCCCAGCGCCTTCACATCGGCATCGGCGAAGCGGGTGACCTGCGCCAGGTCGCCCGTGGCCACGTCGTAGCGCCACACGTTCGTGGCATGGCCACGGTCGGAGAGGAACCAGATGCGATCCCCCAGCCATACCGGCTGTGTGTCGGTGGTGCGCTCATTGGGGAGCATCACCTCGGAGAGGTCGTCCAGGTCCAGGATGGTGAGCGCCGTGTTCTGGCCGCCACGGTAGTTCCGGAACTCACTGTCCCACCGCGGGACCCGGTCGATGACGAGCCGCCTCCCGTCGGGCGAGAACGACGCCCTCGCCGCCATGGGCTCCGGCACTTCATGCGACGGTCCCCCTTCCGCGGGAACGAGCCACAGCCGCGTGTATCCCACCGGCGCGGACGCTCGGGCGGACGCGTACAGGACTTCGTCGCCGTCTGGCGTCCAGCCGCGGGCTTCCGCGCCACCGCCCGGATACCACGTCAGGCGACGCGGCTCCCCACCCTGCGCGGCCACCACCCAGACCTGGTCCGATCCGGTCCGGTTGGACGTAAAGGCGATCTGCCTGCCATCGGGGGAGAAGTGCGGGCCGGTCTCGATGGCGGGAGTGGCCGTGAGTCGACGGGCCTCCCCACCCTGCCGTCCCACTACCCAGAGGTCGCCGCCGTACTCGAACGCGACCTCGGTGGCGGAGACGGTGGGGGATCGGAGGAGGCGCGTCGGCTGCCCCGGCGTACCCTGCCCCGCGAGCGGGCGACCGCCGCCGGTCGAGGACAGCGCGACACCTCCGAGGAGGGCCAGAAGGGCGAGGACGCGAACGCTGCGCGCCCGGGCGGGCGCGGGCCGGGAACGGGACGAAGGCATGCGTCACCTCGTTTCGGAACGGGACCGTGTGTGCGGGGAGCACAACGTACGGTCTCGCCTCCGCCCGTGTCGAGGCGCCGCCGGGTGCGGGCGCAGCCGACGGGAGCGGGGCGCGGCGCCGGCCCCCGCTCCCCGCCCAGACGCCGCTCAGCCTCCGTTGTCCTGGAAGCCTTCGGCCGCGGCCGCCCGGGCTATGGTGTGCCCGGCTGCTGGATGTGGATGTCGCTCTCGTTCACGACCAGGAAGATCGGCTGCTGCTGCGCGATGTTGCGGGTATCCTGGTCGAGGGGCACGCCCGGGACCTGCCCCAGGTAGTCGGGCCCGCGCAGCGTGCCGCCGGTGATCCGCAACCGCTGGCCGGGGTTGATGTCCACCGGCTGCTCGTTGGGCTGGTCGATCACGATGGCGAACAGCCGGTTGCCGTTCTCTTCGAGCCAGAACCCGCGATCGGTGGGCACTTCGGGGACGGACGCCTCCACAGTCGGGAGCGAGCGCCCCATGTATTCCTGCGGGTTGGCCGTGATGTCGCCGAACTGGACGTTCGGGCTGACCACATTGGCCGGCTCGGTGGTGGCGGGCGCACCCATGGCGCCGGTTTCCGCGGCCGGGGCCGCCGCACCCACGGGCGCGGTGACTTCCGCCACATCGCCGACGTCGTTGTTCGGCCAGGCCCACCAGACGATCAGCCCGATGATCAGCAGCCCCACCACCCACCAGACCCACCCGGCTCCGCCGCGCCGCCTGCGTTCCAGATCGATGTCCGCCATGCTGTCCTCCCTGTTCGTCGCCCTGTTCGTCGAAACTCTCTGCCTGCCGCGGGCTCGCCGCTTCGCTTCAGCGCGGCTCGGGTCCGCGCGGCAGGGTGTTCAGCTCCCGGGACCGGTAGCGCGGGTGCTCGTACTCCCGCTCGCCCGAATACGCCTCGTCGAATCGGCGGGTGAGGTCCCGCTCGAAGCCCCGGCCGATGGGACCGCCCTCGTAGGCGGGAATACGGGCGAACCGATCCCGTTCCAGTCCGGTGAGCACCACCCGCTTCTCCGCCCGATCGACGTCGACGTGGCCGGTGGGGATCAGCACGTTGCGGCGTCCGCCCGGGACATCCTCGTCCAGCTCCACATCGAGGTAGCGCACTTTCATGGCGCCGGTGTCGCCGATGAGGTGCTCCACGCGGCCCGTATGTCGGTCCGCCGCGTCCACCACCTCCCAGCCGCGCGGGTCCGGGTCGTGCTCGGCCACTTCGACGTCGTCCAGGCGGTCGACGCGCGCCACCGTCCTGTCCGGCTCCTCGAACTCCGTCCGCCTCCACGCGGCGCCGTAGTGGGCGCGCTGGTAGTAGTCCTCGTCGCGATAGGCGCGATCGTAGGCGGTGGTCAGTGACCGCGCGTAGTCGGACGTGATCCGCTTCGGCTCGTGGTCATACTTCGGCAGCGCGCGCACCGCGTCCCTGTCCAGCCCGGGCAGTCGGATCACTCGCTCGGAAGCATCCACGCGCGTTTCACCGCTCGGCATCAGGATGTGGCCACCACCTTCCACATCCACGTCCACGAACCGCGCGCGGCCGTCCTCGGCCAGGAGCACGTCGTGGACCCGTCCCACCGTCTCTTCGTCGGCGCCCGTGCGCACTTCCCAGTCGCGCACGTCGTAGGCGTCTTCCCCGAAATGGACATCCGGTCGCTCGGACAAAGGCTGGAATCGCGCCACGGGATCCTCCTCCTGTACTGGTGCTTCTGACGCGGGCCGCTCCGGGCCGCCACGGCGCCGACGAACCGGTGCCGCGGGGCGGGCGGCCCGATCGTGAAGCATGCAAAAGAGGGTCCGGATCGGGACGGGTGTGGGGGTGGGGGTGGGGCTCAGCGGTAGTCGGCGAACGCGACCAGGGCGTCCGCCATCTCTTCCGCCGAGAGCAGCACGGGCTCGCCCGCCTGCAGCGCGCGCCAGTACAGCTCGGCCAGCCTTTCCACTCCCGCGGCCAGCTCCAGCGCGACCGGGAGCGAAGCGCCGATGGCGAGCATTCCGTGGTTGGCCAGCAGGCAGGCACGCCGGTCCCGGAGCGCCTCGACCGCGAGATCGCCCAGCGCGGGGGTGCCGAACGTGGCGTAGCCGGAGCAGCGGATGGAGTCGCCGCCCGCGAGGGCGATCATGTAGTGGAAAGGCGGGATCCCGCGGCGCATCGTCGCAAGCGTGGTGCAGAAGGTCGAATGGGCATGGACGATGGCGTCGGCATCGGGCCGCGCCCGATAGATGGCCGCGTGCATCGGCCACTCGCTCGTGGGCTTCCGCTCTCCTTCCAGCACTCGCCCGTCCATGGCCACGCGCACGATGTCGGCGGTGCCCATCTCCGCGTACGGGAACGCCGAGGGTGTCACGAGCATGCCGTCGTCCGCGCGCGCGCTCACGTTCCCGGACACACCGGGGCTCAGCCCCGTGTCGCTCATGCGACGGGCCGTCCGCACCACCGCCGCCCGCTGCGCCGTGTCCCTCACCCGGGCCCCTCCACTGGCGCGGCCCGTCCGTCCGCGTGCTCCGGGAACAGCCGCCGCAGCCCTTCCGCAGTCGCGGGCGCAACTCCGCGCTCGGTGATCAGCCCGGTGACGAGGCGCGCAGGCGTGACATCGAACGCCGGGTTCGCCACCGTCGATCCCGCCGGAATGACGCGCACGGCCGCCACCTCCCCCGTGTCCGTTGCGCCGCGGACGTGGGAGACTTCCGAGCCGTCGCGCTCTTCGATCGGGATCTCACGGCCGTCCGCCAGCGTCCAGTCGATGGACGACGATGGCGCCGCCACGTAGAAGGGCACGGCGTTGTCCCGCGCCGCCAGCGCTTTCAGGTACGTGCCGATCTTGTTCGCCGCGTCGCCCGCTGCCGTGGTGCGGTCCGTGCCCACCAGGCACACGTCCACCCTGCCGCGCTGCATGAGGTGGCCGCCGGCGTTGTCCACCACAATGGTGTGCGGCACGCCGTGGTGCCCGAGCTCCCACGCCGTCAGGCTCGCACCCTGGTTCCGCGGCCGCGTCTCGTCCACCCACACGTGCACGGGCACTCCGGACTCGTGCGCCAGGTAGATCGGCGCGGTGGCCGTTCCCCAGTCCACCGTGGCCAGCCATCCGGCGTTGCAGTGGGTCAGGATCTCCACCGGACGACCCGGGTTGCGTGCGGCCATCTCCCGGATCAGCTTCAGACCGTGCTCGCCAATGCGGCGGTTCCGCGCCACATCGGCGTCCGCGATCCCGGCGGCCAGGTGGTACGCGGCGGCCGCCCGGTCGGTCGGGGGGAGCGGCGACACGGCATCCGTGACCTGGTCCAGCGCCCAGCGCAGGTTGACGGCCGTGGGTCGGGTGGCCAGCAGGCGATCCCGGACGGCGGCGAGGGCCGCATCGGTGGCGCCGTTCCGGAGCGCCAGCGCCATCCCGTACGCGGCGGTGGCGCCGATGAGCGGGGCTCCGCGAACCTGCATGGTGGCGATGGCCCCGGCCGCGCCTTCCAGATCCACGAGGCGCACGAGCCGGAATTCGTGCGGCAGGAGGGTCTGGTCGACGATGCGGACGGACCACCCGTCGTCATCCAGGAAGATGCTGCGATAGCCGACCCCGTCTACCTTCATGTCACCGCTTTCGGAAGCGCGTGGGCGCGCCGCCAGGCGGCCCGGGAGCGAACGATGGCGCACGGCCGCCGGACGGGGCAAGGGCCGGCCACACGGATCGGGGAACGGAGCGGGTATGGACGTGCTGGGAATCGTGGGCGGGAGCGCATTCCTCGGGGGCGGCGAGCCGCCAGGCACGCGGCAGCGCGTGGTGGAGACGCCGCGCGGCAAGGTCGTGGCCCACATCGGCGATGGCTTCATCTTCCTGCTGCGCCACGGCCGGGACCGCTATCGCCCGCCCCACCGCGTCACCCACCACGCCCACGCCCTCGCCTTCGAAGCGCTCGGCGTGCGCCGCGCCGTGGGCCTGTGCTCCGTGGGCGCGCTCGACCCCTCCCTCGATCCCGGGACGGCGGTTGTCCCTGACGACTATCTCTCCTTCCACGCACCACCCACCTTCGCCGAGGACGAGCGCCTGCACATCGTGCCCGTGCTGGATGAGCGACTCCGGCGCGCGCTCCTCCGTGTGGCGCGCGAAACGGACGGCCCCGTCCGCGATGGCGGCGTGTACGCCGAGACCCGCGGCCCCCGCTTCGAGACGCGGGCGGAGATCCGGCTGCTGGCCGATTACGCCCACGTCATCGGCATGACGGCCGCCTCCGAGGCCACACTCTTCCAGGAGCGGGGGATCCGCTACGCGGTGCTCGGGCTGGTGGACAACATGGCCAACGGCGTGGGAGCGACGGCGCTGACGCTGGACGCGTACGAGGCGCAGCTCGCCCGGAACAGCGCCCGGGCGACGGCCATTGTGGCGATGCTGATCGAGCAGACGAACGGAGGCGGTGCGTGAGGCTGGAGATCCGTGGGGCCGTGGTGGACGGCGGGCCGAAGGACATGGGAGTCGAGGATGGTCGCATCGGGTGGATCGGGAACGCGGGCCACGCCAGCGCCAGCCGGCCGCCGGGCGACCCGCCCGACCGGGTGATCGACGCCCGCGGACTGCACGCGTTCCCCGGCCTCCGCAACGGTCACACCCACGCGGCCATGACGCTCTTCCGCGGCTGGGGCGACGACCTCCCGCTCATGGAGTGGCTGCGCACCCGGATCTGGCCGGCGGAAGCGAAGCTGTCGGAAGCGGACGTGTACGCCGGGACACGGCTGGCCCTGGTGGAGATGATCCGCTCCGGAACCACCTACTTCAACGACATGTACTGGCACCGCCCGGCCGTGGTGAGGGCGGTGGAGGAGATGGGGATCCGCGCGCACGTCGGATCCGTCTTCATCGACCATGGCGACGCGAGCGGCGTCGAAGCGGGCGAGCAGCGCGCGTCGATCCTCCGGCAGGTCGAGGAGCGCGGATCGCTGGGGCCGCGCGTCCAGGTGGCGCTGGCGCCCCACGCCATCTATACCGTCGCCCCCGAGAGCCTGGAGTGGCTCGGCGTCCTCGCCGCCGAGCACGGCCTCCTCTTCCACATCCACCTCTCCGAGACCCGGGACGAAGTGGAGGCGTGCGTCGCGAAGCACGGCGTCCGCCCCGCCGAGTACCTCCGCCGGCGCGGGCTCCTCGGCCCCAACCTCGTGGCCGCCCACGGCGTCTATCTCGACCCCGGGGAGATGGAGCGCATGGCCGAGGCCGGCGCCACGGTCGTGACCAATCCCACCGCCAACATGAAGCTGGCGACGGGCGGGATCTTCGACTACGGGGCCGCGAAAGCCGCCGGACTGCGCGTGGCCCTCGGCACCGATGGCGCCGGGTCGAACAACAACCTGGACATGGTCGAGGAGATGAAGACGGTGGCGCTGGTGCAGAAGCACCTGGCCGGAGATCCCACGGTCATGACCGCGCGCGACGCCCTCGGTCTGGCCACCACCGCCGCCGCCGAGGCGTTCGGGCTCGGCAGCGGCCGGCTCGAGCCGGGCGCCGCTGCGGACCTCATCCTCGTGGACCTGGCGGACCCGTCCACTCAGCCCGTGCACGACCCGGTCTCCGCGCTCGTCTATGCTGCCAATGGAAGCGCGGTCCACACCACCATCTGCGACGGCCGCGTGCTCATGCACGATCGGCGGCTGGAGGTGGCGGACAGCGCCGAGATCGTGGCGGAGGCGGTGCGAGCGGCGGAGCGGCTGGAGGGCTAGAAGAGAGTCCGCCGGGTTGGCCGGGTTGGCCGGTTGGCCGGGTTGGCGGGTTGGGGGGTTGGCGGAGGCGGGCGGGGTGGGGACCGGAACGCGCCGCTATCTCACCGGCGCGCGGAGATCGAGCTCCCGGCCGCTGCGGAAGCGCAGCGTGAGCGCCACCGTGTCCCCCTTCACGAGCGGGTCGATCAGGCCGATCAGCATGATGTGGTAGCCCCCGGGCTCCAGCACCGCCTCCCCTCCGGCCGGCACCGCGACGGAGTCCACCTGCCGCATCCGCATCACGTCATCCCGCATCGAGACTTCGTGGATCTCGACCGCGGAAGCTGCCGGCGACGACGCGGCCACCAGAGCGTCCCCGGCGTCGCCTGCGTTGCGGATCGCGAGGTACGCGGCGGAATTCACCGGCGGGCGGGCGGAATCGGGGCCGATCTCGGGGACAATGGCGGCCCGGACCCACGGATCGAAGGCTGCCAGGCCATCCACGGAAGCGGCCGGGGCCGCCGCGGCGCTGTCGCCGCGCTCGTCGCCCGCCAGGATCGCGCCCTCTCCCGCGCCGTCGGAGGCACTGCCTCCGCCGTCGCTGCACCCTGCCAGCGCCGCGAGGGCCAACGGAGCCAGGAGCGCCAGAGCACGGACAGCCGCCCGGACTCGCCCGGGCGCCCGCGTGCACGCCCGCGCTCGGAGGCGCGCCGGAGCACCGGGTGAGGCGCTCACAGGATCGCCTTCAGGTCGGCCGCCATCTGCTCGGGCTCCAGGGTGGGCCCCCAGATCAGCTCCACGCCCCCCTCGGGGTTCACCACCGTGATCGCCGCCGTGTGATCGATCAGGTAGCCCGTGGCCTCGGAGCCCTCCCGCTTCGCGTAGTAGATCCCGTAGTCTTTCGCCACGCGCGCGATCGCCTCCGGCGACCCCGTCACCCCGAGGATCCCCGGGCTCACCGCTCGCGCGTACGCCGCCACCCGCTCCGGCGAGTCCCGCTCTGGGTCCACGCTCACGAACACCACCTGCACGCGGCCGCGCTCCTTCCCCAGCGCGTCCAGCATCCGGCTCAGGCGGAGGAGCGTGGTGGGGCAGACATCGGGGCACGACGTGTAGCCGAAGAACAGGACCACCGCCTTCCCCCGCAGCTCCGAGAGACGGACGTCGCCCGTGTCCGTGCGCAGCGTGAACGGGGGCGCCGGCGTCGCCGGCTCGAGGTGCGTCCCGGCGAACCCGTGCCGCGTCCGCCCCAGCGCCGCCCCGACGACGAGCACCACCACCAGCGCCGCGCCGGTGACCAGGAGCATCCAGATCAGTCGCTGTCGTATCATGGCCTTCCGCGTTGGGGGCGACTCCGCGGCAGCCCGCCGGCCGGACCGCGCTCGCCCCGGGGCATGCAGAAGCTTGGCCGACCCCGCGGCCGGACGCAACCGGGCACCGCTTCTCACCCCCCGACCAGGCCGCCACTGCCGAGGGGTTGAAAGGACCTGTCGCGCCGCCTATCTTTTCGTGCTCTGCGGACGCGGCATCGACCGCTTCCGCGGCTCTGGAGGTGTAGTCCTAATTGGTAAGGCACCGCACTCGAAATGCGGCGGGCGCAAGCCCATGGGGGTTCGAGTCCCTCCACCTCCGCTGACGCCAACGAGGGAAGGCCCCGGCGGTTTTCACCGCCGAGGCCTTTTTTCGTCCCGCCCGCCGTCCGGAGAAAGTTGCCCCCCGTTTACCTGTGGGCTACCCTCCCCCGGCGGCAGTTCCGGAAGGAGGCGCGGCATCCGGAGTGGCCGCTCGTGGCGAAGCTCCGGCTCACAATGCTTCCGCGTGGGCGCTCGGGAGGGCCCGCCGCGGTCACTCTTACCGTGGACAGGAAGAGACCCATGAGCGCGATGCCCGTGACGGCGCGGCTGACGGTAGCGGCGATGATGATGCTCGGCTTGTGCGGGTGCGGCGAGGGGGGCGGGGACTCCGGTCCCGTCGCACCGGAGAAGTCGGCGCCCACGGTGAAGACGATGGGCGTGAGCAACATCCTCTACAGCGCCGCCAGGGTCCGCGTCCAGATCGTGTCGAACGGAGGAGGCACGGTCACGGACAAGGGGATCTGCTGGGCCGGGCACCCCGATCCCGCCATGGCGGACCACTGCCTCTCCGACGCGGGATCAGCCTATGACTTCGCGGTCCTCATCCACGGTCTGGAGGCCAACACCGCTTACAACGTCCGGGGGTACGCCACCAACGGGTACGGCACGGCGTGGGGGGAGAACCTCCCGTTCACGACGCTTCAGGAGGGCACCCTTCCCGCTTCGGTGGACCCGCTGATGGTTTCGAAGTGGGACGTCTTCCACTGGCCGTACAACGCCTTCTACCCGCCATACCAGGGCAATGGAGCCCCCAACGGCCGGTTCGGGGCGGCGTGTGGGCCGACCGCCTTCGCCCGCGTCCTCGGGTACTGGGGAGGCAGGATCACGGCCACGGGCCAGATCGACGCGCCGAACACGTGGGGCGACGTGCAGATGCAGGTCGACTTCGACACGCTCGTCGTGGACTATTCGAACCTGCCGGTCTCCCTGGGGTCCGGCGCGACGTTCGAGCAGTACGTGGACGTGGCCAGGGTCTTCCTCATCGCCGGTGCCATAGGACTGACCAACCAAATGGATGTCGGGACCCCGGGCGACGTCTTCATCGACGGCCTCAAAAGACATCTGAACGTCAGCGACAACGTCCGATTCGCGAGACGGTGGGAGTACTCGAGGGCGGACTGGATCGCGCTCCTCAAGAACGAGCTGGCCCACGGCCGCCCGCTGATGATCGCCGCCCGGAGCACGGATTCACCCGCGCCGGACGAGCCGGGAAGCGTGGCCGGTCACTGGTACGACATCGAGGGATACGACGCCCAGGACCGGTTCTACATCGACTACAACATGGGCGGGTTCCGGGGCTATTTCGACGTGGATGAGTTCGGTGACTACCGGGCGTACGGCCTGGTGGTGGTGGGGTTCGAGCCGGGCAGCTGACACGAGTCGACCAGACCCGCGCGTCGGCCGGAACCCACGCGCCGCGCACCGCTTCCGGTGGTCCGGCGCGGCCCCGCCCGGTGCCGGGTGCGCGCGGTCCGGGGAAGCGGGCTGGTCGCAGGCGATTGCGGGGAAAGCGGCCCCTCCGTCACATTCGTCGCCTGGAGGTGCCATGTCGATGCCCGAAGTCGTGGTCCCGGCCGCCACCCCCCCTCCCCGCACCGCTCCTGGGGGCCCTCCCGTTTCAACGCTTGGATGGTCGGCCCGGGCCGATGGTTGAGAGCATCCGGTCCGCAGCGGGAGACCGGCCAGCCTCAGCTTCGGCGCTGCCCTCTCAGAACGCGAACCCCACGTTCACGATCCGGAGCGTCGGGATCACCCTCAGCGCGCCGTCCGGGATGTCCCCGAGCAGCCGCTTCAGACCGAAGCCCACGCCCACGTAGAAGTTGCCGTTCCTGCCCAGCAGCCAGCTGTGGTTCGCGTCGAAGCCGTACCCGAAGTTCGTCGACGACTCCGACCACCCCTTCTGCCGCGTGGCACCGACCTTCAGCCCGAAGTTCCACCCTTCGAGCGGCCGGCCGCCCGGGTAGAAACGGAAGAACACGTCGCCGTTGAAGTAGCTGGAGTCCTGCGTGTTGCCGAACTCGTCCGTGTCCTCGTCCCGCCCGTAGGAGCCACCCACCCCCATCGTGGAGGACTCGCTCACCACCCGCTCGACCTCCGCGTTGAACAGGTCGAGCAACAGGCCGAACGGGTTGGCCGAGACCACCTGTCGGTATCCCGCGCTCTCCTGCGCGCGCGCGGGGGCCGCGTGTGCCGCGGCAAGGACGATCAGCGCCGCCACGGACCGCCGTACGGTTCTCTGCATCGAAGGGCTCTCCAGGGAGGGTCGGGCGCCGCGCGAGCGCGCGATGATTGAGCTTAATCCCTTCCGGCTTCTTTTCAAGGGGCGACGACGGGGCGGCCCTGCCCTCACGCCGCGCCTCGCGCTCCTCGTGACCAGCACGCTGCTCCGCGCGGGCGCTACGGTGGAGCCGAGGCGGAGCCGGACCGGCGCCGTCGAGGACCACCAGGGACTGCGGCCGGGCCATCGGCTGAGGCCCTCTGCTGCAGCGGTGATAGACGAGGGCGTGGCCGAGCTCGAGCGCGCGGTCGAGCTCGCGCCCGACAACCCCCAGTGGCTCGCCCAGCTCGGACAGGCCATGGCAATGGCCGGCCGCGTCGACGACGCCCGGCGGATCCTGCGCCAGCTGGAGGAGCGGGCGGCGACGGAGTTCGTCGCCCCCTGCCACCTCGCCACATCCACACCGGGCTCGGGGACCACGAGCGCGCCATCGACCTCCTGGAGCGCTCGTTCGAGGAGCGGCCGCGGCGATCTACGGCATCGGGGCTCGTTCCTGTTCGCCGCGCTCCCGGTCGTACCGTTCCGCCCAACGGCTGGTCTCGCGCCGACCATCGATGAGCTGCACGTTCAGTCGGATCCTACTGGAGGAGCTCTGGACCGACCCTTCCAGCAGCGTGGAGACATTGAGATCCCCGGCGATGGCGGACAGGCGCTTTTCCGTGTCGCGATACGCCAGCACGGACCGTCGCGCGATGACGGTGAGCCCGGGCACTCTCGAGAGCGCCGTCAGCACATCGCCGTGCAGTCCGGAAGCGAGGACCGCCACGTCGTCGGTACCGCTCAGGTTGTCGAACGGCAGCACGGCGACGGAGCTCGGGTCGGGGTGGCGCCCCGCGAGTCCGACGTCGGCGGGCCTTCGCGGGCGGCCGCACCGGTGGCGGAGCCATCACCGGCGGGTCCGCGTCAGCACCGTCCGTGCGCTCGATCCCCGTGGGCGTGACGTCGTAGGTCCAGGCCAGAACCAGGGCCAGCGGGAATGCGAACACGGCCACGGCGAAGACCACGCCTACGGTCCACGAGGGCAGCCGGGTGTACGGGAGCGCGATGTCCGAGAGCTCCACCACCGCGGCCGCCACGGCAACATAGATCGCCGTGCTGCGGTACACCTTCCGGATGCGCAGCTCGGCCAGGAATCGGCGGATCCTCGACGTCCGGCCGGTCATCTCCGAAGGCGCTGCAGCATCATGACGCCCCGGCGTTCGCAGGTGATCCCGACGTCCGACGCGGGGATCCTCGTGCGTGCGGCTGTCGGTACGGAGCCGCTGCGGGGGCACCCCCGCTTCCAGGGCACCTCGTCAAGCCCGCCTCGGGCCGTCCTCGAGCAGGGCGTAATTGGTGATGAAGAGCGTCTTCTGCACGCCGCGCGTGGTTCCGAACGCGAGCGACGCGGGAAAGTCCAGCGCGGGATCCGGCTCACCGGCGGCGCCGGCCAGGTCCATCACCTCGCCGGTGGCCGGATCGATCCGGATCACGCGGTTCTGGACGTTGAGCGCCGCGTACAGCCGCCCCTGCGCATCCACTTCCAGACCATCCAGACCGAACAGCGCCTCGCCGCCCGCCACCTGCTCCGGTGTGCCCGGCGAGCCGTCCGGGTTCACGGGGATCTCCACCACCAGCCCCTTCTCTGAGTTGGTAACGTAGAGGCTCCCTTCGTGGAACGCGATGCCGTTCGCGCCCACGGGCACGCCCAGCCCGAACGCGCCCGTGCCTTCCAACGTCGGATCCTGGATCCAGATCCCGACCTCGCCCGCAGGATCGATCCGCCACACTGCGCCCTGGCCCGAGTCGGTCACGTAGAGCGACCCGCGGGGGTCGGACGCCATTCCGTTCGGGAATACGATGTCCTCCGTGCCCGCCAGGCGAATGGCCTCGCCGCCGTTCCGGCCGATCCGGTACACGCCGACAGTGGCGGGGTCGAACGAGGCCAGCGCGGCGTAGACATCGCCTGCGGGAGTCGTCGCCAGCCCCACCGCGCCCGGAGCACCCTCGGGAACGTCGCCGGCCAGCGTGGCGAACACCGACCGCGTCCCGGCCGGCGTGATCCGCACCACCTCGCCCAGCGGCGCGTACGTGGTGTACAGGTTGCCCCGCTTGTCGAACGCGAGCCCTTCCGGCATCTCGTGCGCCGCCATGTCGAACAGCGCGAACGCCTGCGCATCGCCGATCGCGCCGACATGCGCGGACGACGACGCCTTCGACGCGGTGGCGTCCTCCGTTGTGATCGCGTTGGCGCCCCCATCCGCGCACGCGGCGCTGGCGAGCAGCAGAAGGACGGGAATGGCGGGTCGGCGTAGTACCGGCATATGACCTCCTGGAGAGTGGAAGGAGCCCAGCGAAGGCGGGGAATGGCCCGTTCGACTGAGATTCCACAGACGAAGATCAGTCGACGAAACGCGCGGGGGCTCAATCCAGGAAGTTCAGCGACTTCAGCAGCGCGACGAAGCGGGGGTCGGAGCGAAGCGGGTCGAAGATCGGGTCGTGGCCGATCCAGCAGAGGAACTGGGAGTCGGCGGCGCGGGCGCGCTCCAGCGCCTCGGTGGCCTCTCCCGACTCCCCGAGCCCGAGGTGTACCAGGGCGAGATTGAACGGCGCCACCGTTGCGTCCGGTGACTCGGCGCGGAGGGTGTCGAGCGCGGCAATGGCGCGGGGGCGGTCGCCGGCCGCGCCGTAGGCAAAGGCGAGGTACGCGGTGACGAACGGCGGTGCCCCGAGGGTCCGCGCCTCCACCAGGAAGGGGATCGCTCCCGCGAAGTCGCCCCGGGCGAGACGGGCCCATCCGCGGACCATCACCGGAAAGAAGAAGGTGGGATCGAGCTCGATGGCGCGCCGCATGAGCGAGTCGACGGTAACGGTGTCCTTCTGGAAGATGGGTGCGATGGTGGCATCGACCAGCACCTGGGGCGAAAGCGGGTCGAGCGCCGCCGCGAGCCGGCTCTCGGCCGCGGATTCCGCGTAGCGCCCGGTGAAGGCGAGGTTCAGGGCGAACTGGTCGTGCGCGAACGCGTAGCTCGGGTTGAGGGCGATGGCGCGTCGGAACTCCGCTTCGCTCCCGCTCCAGTCGTATTCGTAGAAGAGCTTGAACACGGCGAGGGACGTGCGCGCCTCCGCGGAGCGCGGGTCCAGCGACACCGCTTTCTCCGCGGCGGCCCTCGCCCGGGGCTCGGCGGCCGAAGCAGTGATGAACCCCTCGTTGTAGCCGGCCCACAGGTAGGCGTCGGACAGTCCCGAGTAGGCGGGTGCGAACGTTGAGTCGATGGCAACCGCCTGCTGGAACTGCTGGATCGCCTTCCGCAGGTTCTCGTCGCTTGGCCGGTTGAAGAAGTAGCGACCCATGAGGTACGCGTCGTGGGCGCGCGGGTCGACGGTGGGCGCCGCGGCCAGGCGAGTCTGCTCGCTCGCGGTCAGGCGGATGTCGATGGCATCGGCGATGGCGGCCGCCAGGTCGGATTGCAGCGCCAGGACGTCGCTCGAGCGGCGTTCGAAGCTGCGGGCCCACAGGTGCCTGTCCGCGCGCGCGTCGATGAGCTGCGCGTTGATCCGCACCCGGTCTCCTTCGCGCACGACCGACCCCTCCACCACCGCGTCCACGCCGAGCGATTTCGCGATCTCCGGCATGGCGGGGCGGCTCCGACCCTGGAACTGCATGGCGGACCCCCGCGAGATGACGCGGAGCTGGCTGATGGTGGCGAGCGCGGTGGTCAGCTCGTCCGTCATGCCTTCCGCGAAGTAGTCCTGGGCCGGGTCGCCGGAGTAGTTGTCGAGCGGCAGGACGGCGACGGAGCGGATCCCGCCACTCCCGGCAGCGTCGGCCGTGCTCGGCGCTGCCGCAGGGGGGCCGGGCAGCCCGTAGCGGCCGATCGCCGCGACCGCCACGCCGGCGATGACCACGAGCGCTGCGACGACGGCGCGGCGCCAGCGTGGCCCCCACTTCTTCCCACCCGCGGGGGCCGGCCGCACAGCCGTAGCCGGAGCGGTGAGCGCGTCCGCGAGTTCGCGGGCAGTGGCGAAGCGGTCGGCCGGCTCCCTGGCCAGGGCGCGCGTGATGGCGGCCTCCAGCTCCGGGGGAACCCCGTCCCGCAGCACGTGCACCGGCGTGGGGCGCTCCGTCAGGAGCTTCGCGATCAGGGCGCGCGCGGTACTCCCGGTCACGGGCGGCTCGCCGGTCAGCATCTCGTACGCCACCGCGCCGAGCGAGTAGATGTCGGTGCGCGCATCGATATCGCGCTCTCCCGTGACCTGCTCCGCGCTCATGTACGAGGGTGTGCCCACGGAGAGGCCGGTGCCGGTGAGACGGTCGCCGGAGAGATCGGCAAGGGCGATGGCGATGCCGAAGTCGGCCAGCAGCGCCTCGCCCTCATGGAGCAGGATGTTCGCCGGCTTCAGGTCACGGTGGACGACGCCGCGCCGATGGGCGAAGTCGAGTGCGCTCGCCACCTGTCCGACGATCCGGACGACCTCCATGACCGGCAGCACCTTTTCACGGTCGAGGCGCTCCCGGACGGATCCCCCTTCCACCAGCGGCATGACGTAGAAGAGGACGCCGTCGGCTTCGCCGGAGTCGTAGAGCGGCAGGATGTGCGGGTGCTGGAGGTTCGCGGTGACCTGGATTTCCCGGAGGAACCGCGTGGAGCCGATCGCCGCGGCGAGCTCCGGCTGGAGCACCTTGATGGCGACCTGCCGGTCGTGACGGAGGTCGTGCGCGGCGAAGACCGTGGCCATTCCGCCGCGTCCGAGCACGCGATCGAGGCGGTAGCGGCCGGCGAGCGCCTGGTTCAGCCGGTCCAGCGGCCACGGGAGGTCGTTCACGCGAATCCGGGTAGCAGGTGAGATGGCGCGGCGGGTGCCGAACAATGGAGCGGGCGACGGAGGCGCGTCAAGAACGGCAGGCGGCGCGTGGCGCGACCTGGCGGGCGCGACCACTTTGAATGGAGAGGTGAAGTCCGCACCTCACCACTTCCGCGAACCCGATGTGCGCCGCGCCGATGACTTCGCTCCCCGAGCGCTGGCTGGTCCTCATGGCCCCCGCCGCCACCAGGTCGGAGGCACTGCTGCTGGTGGACGCCCTCCGGCGTGTGGGTGCCCGCGCGGTCGAGCGGCGTGGCGACCGGGTGGAGGCGCTCTTCCCGCCGCCCGGAGACCCGGCATCGCTGGTGGCAGACGCGACCTCCTCCATCCGCGCGAGCACGTCGCTCCCCGACCCTCAGCTCTCCTGGGAATGGCGCAGCCACGAGGAGTGGGCCGCGGCGTGGCGGGCGACGCACCCGCCGGAGCGGGTCGCGGAGCGGCTGGTGGTGGCGCCCACGGGGAGCGCATGGGGCGGCGGCGACGACGACCTCGTCATCCGGCTCGACCCGGCCGTGGCGTTCGGGACGGCCGAGCACCCGACCACGCGCGCGTGCCTCCGCATCCTCGGCTCCATTCCGCTGGAGGGCGCGCGCATCGTGGACATTGGCGCGGGCTCGGGCATCCTCTCCATCGCGGCTGCGCTCCTCGGTGCCGGACGCGTCCTGGCGCTGGAGGCCGACGCCCTGGCCTGCGCGGTGGCGCGGGAAAACGCGCGGGCCAGCGGCGTGCCAAGACGGGTGGAGGTGCTGGAGCGCCGGGTCACGGCGGGGGACCTGGGTCGCCTGGGTCGACTCACCGGGTGGGCGAGGCGCGCTCCCTTCGACCTCGTGCTGGCGAACCTCGACGCGGCTATGGTCCTGTCGCTGCTGCCGGGCCTTCCGCGACTGCTGCGAGCCGGCGGCTCCATCGTGCTTTCGGGCGTCCTGCGGATGGAGCGCGACGCCGTTCTGGCCGCGGCCGTGGCCGCGGGGCTCGCGGTGGCGAGAGAGGAGCGCGATGGCGGGTGGTGGACGGGCCGGCTGACGGCGGGCGGTGGGCGGTGGCGCGGATCTTGACCGCGCTGGGCGGCATGGCACGGGATCCAGAGACGGAACGGACGGAAGCGGGCATGGTCCACGCGAGCCTCAGTCGCATGCGGTGGGAGGTCGTGCTGCCGCTTGCTGCCGCGCTGGCGCTGGGGCTGGGCTTCATCCAGCTGATCGGCCTGATCCTGCGTCCTGTTGCGCTCCTGATCCTGGCCATCACGCTCGCGGAAGCGCTGGCGCCCATCGTGGACTGGGTGGAGGCGCGGCTCCACCGCCGTGCGCTGGCGGTAACCGTGGTCTACCTGGTGATCGCGCTGCTGATGGGAGGCCTCGGGTGGATGGTGGCACCCGCCATCATCGACCAGGGCCGGGAGCTGGTGGACCGGGCACCGGAGCTGATCGGGAACCTCCAGTCTCGCCTCACCCGAGGCGGGATCCTCTCCCAGCAGGACATGTCCGGGTTCGCCTCTTCCCTCCAGTCGCGACTCGGGAACCTGATCATCGGCGCCCCGCAGATGGTGATGGGCGTGGCCGTGGACGTCCTGGTGGTGATCTTCATCAGCGTATACTGGCTGATCACGGTCCGGAGCATCCGGTCGTTCACGCTCTCGCTCTTCCCCGCCTCGAGGCGGGAGCGAGCTGGGGAAGTGATGAACCGGATGGGTCGGACCATGGGAGGCTACATCCGGGGGACGGTGATCAACGCCATCGTCATGGGCGTCCTGGCCTACGTGGGGCTTCTGCTGGTGGGAGTGAACTATCCGCTCGCGCTGGGCGTGCTCACCATGATGGGCGAGGTCGTGCCCTACATCGGGCCCGTCATCGTGGGGATCATCGTGAGCCTGATCGCACTGCTGCAGTCGCTCACCCGCGCCCTGATCGCACTCGCCCTCTTTGTGGGGCTGGAGCAGTTCGAGGGGCACCTGCTCACGCCCAACATCATGCGCAGCCAGACGGACGTGCCCCAGACGCTGGTGCTCTTCGCCATCGTGGTGGGCGCGGGCGTGGGCGGCATCCTGGGGATCCTCGTCGCCATCCCCACGGCCGCCGCGCTCCGCGTCTTCATCCTCGAAGTGCTGGCCCCGCGCGAGCGAAAGGCCGTGGCGGAGGCGGCGGAGTAGCGATCCTGGTCGCGGGCGGCCGGCGGCGACGGCCGCGCCAGCCGGGGGGTCTCTCCAACCTGTCCAACCTGCCATGTCGGGGACCGTCAGCTAGGGCAGCGGTCGTTCCGTGATCTCGCGCATCTCCCGCCGCGCGGCGGGGGAACGGACCTCTCGAAGCCACAGCAGCGCGAGCGCCGGTATTCCCACCAGCACGTCCCGCAGCCGTTTCAGCAGCGACACGGCCACCCCCACTGCGGCCGTGAGCCCCACGAGGTGCGCGCCCAGCAGGTATCCGCCTTCCTGGGCTCCGAGCCCCGCGGGCATGAAGAACCCCGCGTTCGCGGCCGCGCGGCCGACGCTCTCGAATACCACCATGTCCCGGGCGCCGATGAACTGGTGAACGGCGTACAGCAGCATCCAGATCTCTGCGGCGGCGAAGAAGAAGCTCAGGAAATGCCAGCCGGCCGTGCGGGCGAGGGCTCGGGTCTCGCCATAGATGGTGCCGATGGTGTCGTCCACGCCGTTGATGCTGCCGGCGAACCTGAGCCACCGGTCGCGCTCCGCTCGACGCTCCAGACGGGTGGCGAGCTTCCGCAGCAGGTTGGCGCGCTGGGCATAGACCAACGAGCCGAGCATTACGATGAGGATCGCCCCCGCCACCGCGGTATCGGTCGCGCTCTGGCCGCGAATCGCCAGGAGGCTCAGTCCGCAGCCGATGAACAGGGCCAGGGACACCATCCGGAGCGTCAGCTCCACGATGATGACGGCCGCCGACACCGTTCCCCCGACTTCCGGACGATGCCGCGCCAGCAGATAGCCGCGCATGACGTCGCCGGCCACTTCCGGACCGGGCAGCAGCGCCTGCGACCCGTCCGCGACCCAGCGGTAGTAGAAGATGTCCCGGAACGGCGCGTTCGCACCGTTGGCGTGCAGCAGGCTCCGCCACGCCATGGCCAGGATGGCGATGTAGGCGAAGTGCGCCACGGCGAGCAGCGCCACCCACCACCCCGCTTCGCGGAGCATCCCCCAGATGCGGGCGGGTCCCGCGTGCAGGATGAAGAAAACCGTGAGCCCCAGCCCCAGGGCGAGGAGGAGCGCTCCCCAGACCCTGACCCGGGCGCGGGTCACCCGGCGCGCCTCGTCTCGAGCTGGACGAGCGAGCCAGGGCGCGCATCGCCGGCGCCGGGGTGCACCTCCGCCGGTGCGCCATCGGGCGAGTAGAAGGAGTACTCTCCCACGCCGGCGTCGCAGTCCCGGGCGAACTGGATCAGGTGGTGCGCCACCATCGGGACATGGACCAGCGACTCGATCTTCCCCTGCCGCAGGGCGGGGAGGGCGAACCGCCAGAAGGTCCGGCGGTAATCGCCGCGCACACCCACGCGCCAGAAGGTGCGGGCTAGCATGCCGAGTCCCTTGCGCAGCGATCCCTCAGGGATCGTCCGGTTCTCGCCCGGGTCGAACCGGTGGGGATAGGTGTGATCCACCTGGTGCTGGAAGCGACGGTAGAGCGCCTCCGGCCGGTTCGCCTCCCGCACCGCGCGCAGCCATCCTTCTCGCACCGTTTCCCGCGGCAGCTTGAAGTCGACATTCGACTCGTCGCCGCCCGCACCGTCGGAGAGGATGCGTCCTTCCTTCTCCAGCCGCCGCCAGAGCGGTGTCCGCGGGAGAGCGTACAGGAGGTTGATGGTGAGCATCGGGATATGAGATGCCTCGATGAACTCGAGGATCCGGTCCGGCGTCTCCTCCGTGTCCGAGTCCAGCCCCATGATGATCCCCGAAACCACTTCGAAGCCGTAGGAGTTCAGGATCTGCACGGCTTCAAGGATCGGCATCCCGAGGTTCTGCTTCTTGGAGATCCCGGCCAGCGACTCCTCGTCAGGGGTCTCGATCCCCACGAACACGGTGTGGAACCACGCCTCCCGCATGAGCTCCAGGATCTTCGTGTTCCTCGCCACGTTGATGGAGAGCTCGCAGGCCAGGCTCAGGGGGTAGCCGTTCCTCCGCTGCCAGTCCACCAGGTGCGGCAGGATCTCCAGCGCGGCCTTCTGGCTCCCGATGAAGTTGTCGTCCACGAAATACACGGCGCCCGGCGCTCCGGCCTCCATGAGAGCGTCCAGCTCCGCGCACACCTGCTCCGGCGTCTTCAGCCGCGGCACGCGGCCGTACAGCTCCGGGATGTCGCAGAACTCGCAGCGGAACGGGCAGCCGCTGGAGTACTGGATGCTGGCCAGGAAGTAGTCGCGCACGTCGATGTGCTCGTAGGCCGGCAGCGGGAACTCGTGCAGCGGCCGCCGATCGGTGGTCTCGTACCGCAGCTGCTCGGGCGGGCGCTCCACGGTGCGGGCGATCCGATCGAAGAGCGCATCCGTTCCATTGCCCAGCTCGCCGAGGTGGAGCAGGTCCACGTCCGGGTACCACTCCGGGCACGCCGATACGGACGGCCCTCCCAGCGCCGTGACGAGGCCGTGCCGGTGCGCCGCGGCGTTGACTTCCCGGATACGCTCTCGCTGCACGTGCATCCCGGTGATGAACACCGCGTCCGCCCACTCGTAGTCCTCGTCGCTCGCGCGCCCGAGGTTCTCGTCCACGAACCGGACCTCCCACGCGTCCGGGATCGCGCCGGCCACGACCAGCAGCCCCTGTGGGGGCATGAACGCCCTGGCCCGCCCGTGCAGCGGATACGCGTGGTGCAGCGTGCCGAAGGAGCGGGCGTACTGCGGGAACACGCACAGGATCCTGCGGGCCGGTCCCTTCCTTGTCGGCGTGCGCGTTCGGTGCGGACTGTCGGGGATCAGGCGTCTCGTGTCTTCTCGTCCCATGGACAGCTCCGGGTAAGGAAGAACTCGCGCGGCTATCCGACCGGCAGCGCAAGACATGTTCCCGCTCCAGGCCATCGCGCGCGGGGCCCGGAGCCGTACATTGGGCACATGGGGGAGCCCCGGGGCGCCGCCCGACGCCAGCCGGAACCCGCGCGAACCTCCAACCGGAGCCGGAGATGGACCACCGCGTGGTGCCGCGCCGCGTAACCACGATCGCCGCGCTGGCGACGCTGATGTCGGCCGCGCCCGCGTGCCGCCGGAGCGCCGATGTCTGGCTGGAAGGGCGGACCCTCTCCGCAACTTCCCGGGGCACGGCCGATGACGCCTCGCCTGCCCACCCGGCCGCGTCCTACACGCTCGACAGCAGGGAGCTGTGGGCGGCGGACAGTCTGACGTCCGCGTACTCCGAGCCGCCGCGCGCCGGGAGGCTGGCGGGCGGCGTGGCCGCCCAGCCCGTGGACACGGCCACCGGCCTCGACGTCCGCTATGCCACTGCGCGCTCGGTGAGCCGCGTCGTCTTCCCCATGGAAGTCCGGAAGGCGGGGCGCGTGGAGCTGCAGATCGACCTGGCGCTCGCCGACGTCGAGATCGGAGGCACGGGGCTCCCGCGCGTCGAAACGAGCGGCGCGATCCTGGACCAGGACGGCGCGCCGGTCCCCGGCGGGGACATCGGCACCCTCACACTGGAGATCCGCGGCGACGGGGCCGTGGTCATCGACCAGTTCCCCGACGCTACGGATGCCCTCCAGGCGAACGGCCGCTATACGCGCACCCTGAGCGGGCCGCTCGGAGGCGTGCGCCTGGCCCGCGGCCGCTATCAGGTGGGGATGGACCTGTGGCTCGAGGCCTCCGCCGCCACGGCGAGCGGGCCGTACCAGCTCGCGCGCATCGGGCAGGCGACGGCGACGCTTCGCGTCCCCTGACCCGTCCGGCTACTCCGTCGCCGCTGCCTCCGCCACCGTTCCCCCCGCCGCGGCGTGCGCCTGCGACTGCGCGCTCCCGCGCGGGAAGACCAGCGCCACGGCGATTCCCAGCGCCGCCACCACCATCATCCCGACATACACGGAATGGAGGCCCGCGGCCATCGCCTGGCGGAGCGCTTCCAGCTGCTCGGGCGGCACTGAGCCACGGAGCGCCGGGTCGAGCGCGGTGTTCGGGTCCAGCTGCACATTGGCCTCGTGCAGGTGCGTCGTGAGCAGCGCGCCGAGCCCCGCCACGGCGATGGCTCCACCAATGGTGCGGAAGAACTGCGTGCTGCCGGTAGCCACGCCCCGGAGTCGCCACGGCACGGCGTTCTGCACGGCCACGAGGTAGGGCGTGGAGACCAGGCCGAGGCCCACGCCGGTCACCAGCATCGCGCCCATGAGCAGCCCGCGGGAAGCGCCCGGGGGGGCGAACGCGAGGATGGCCGTCCCTGCGAACGTCGCCATTGCGCCCAGCACGCCCAGCGGCCGATACCCAACGCGCAGGAGCAGCCAGCCCGCGGCGGTGCTGGCGATCGGCCAGCCGATGGACATGGGGGCCAGTGTCATGCCGGCGTCCACCGCCGTCCCGCCGAGCACCCCCTGGGTGAACATGGGGACGAACGCGGTGGCGCAGAACAGAACGGTCCCCAGCACCACGTTTCCGGCGCTCGACACGGAGATCACGCGGTTCCGGAACAGGTGGAGTGGGAGCATCGGCTCGGCGGCGCGGCGCTCCTGGGCGAGGAAGAGGCCCGCACCGACGAGGGAGAGGCCCAGAAGGCCGAGGGTGCGCCAGTCGTTCCAGCCGAACATCTCCGTCCCTTCCAGGAGCGTCAGGAGAAGCACGGCCACGGAGACGGTGAGCAGCACGGTCCCGAGGATGTCCAGCCGGTGCTCCCGCCTGGCCTGCCGCTCCCGCAGGTACAGCTGGAGCAGCACCACGGACGCCACGCCGAACGGGACGTTCAGGTAGAACACCCAGCGCCAGCTGAGCAGGTCCGTCACCAGCCCGCCCACGGCCGGGCCGACGAGACTGGAAACGCCCCACACGCCGGAAAACAGCCCCTGGATCTTTCCCCGCTCCTCGAGCGGGTAGATGTCGCCGATGAGGGTGGTGGCCACGGGCATTACCCCGCCGGCGCCCAGGCCCTGGATGGCCCGGAACGCGATCAGCTGGTTGAAGCTGCCGGCCAGTCCCGAGAGCATCGAGCCGGCCATGAACAGCAGCGCACTGAGGATGTAGACGCGCCGACGGCCGTAGAGGTCGGCCAGCTTGCTGAACAGCGGGACCACCGTGGTGGACGTCAGGAGGTACGCCGAGAATACCCACGAATACCGTGCGACACCGCCCAGCTCGGCCACGGCCGTCGGCATGGCCGTGCCCACGGCGGTGGCTTCCAGCGCGGCCAGGAACATCCCGAGGATGAGGGCCGCCGTTACGATTCTACGGTCGCGTCCCGGTTTCATGCGGGGGGAAGGATCGCCCGTGCGGGGCGGCCGGTCAACGGGTGCCGTGACCTCCTTCGCGCCGCCAACTGGTGTCCACCGGCGCTGGCGCGCCGGCGGGCGGCGCGATCAGCCTGCCGCTCGGTCCGACGGCGCTGCTGGAGGCGGTGGTGCGGCTGGCCGGGCGACCACCGATCGGACCGCGGCCGCGTGCGGACGACGATTGACTCCCGCAGGGAGCGAACGCTGGATCCATGCCTTCTGGCGGCGCCGCATCACTTCCGCCGCCACGGCCGTCGGGGTCCCCGGGGCGATGGGGGTGTAGAGGTCCCGCCGCCGCGTGAGGTCCCGCACCACCGCGTCCGTCAGCGATGGCCGCTCACGACCGCGCTCCGCCAGGTACGCGGCGATATCCAGCGACTCCAGCCGCAGCGACATGGGCCGGAAGAATCGGGGCCGCGACGCGCCCGGCGGGAATACGTGGTGCAGCCCGCCGCTGTACGCCAGGATCATCCGCCCCGTGCCGAGCGCCTGCAGCACCTCCACCACGCCGGGCTTCACCGTCATCGGCGCCCCCGTTTTGTCCTTCCCGTTCGGCCGCATCATTCGGCCCTCGGGAAAGATCGCCAGCATGGAATGCGGGTCGTCGATCTCATCCAGAACCCGGGCCCAGCTCCGGTCACGGCGGCGCGTGATCGGGACCGCGTTCGGAACCAGGAGCCGGAAGATCCGACCTTCGATCGGGCGGTCCATGGTCTCCCGGGCGACGGGCAGCACCGCGTGCTTCGACATCTTCCGCAGCACGCGGTTCGGCACCACGGCCACGTAGATCCCTTCGGCCAGGCTCGTGTGGTGAAGGACGGCGATCAGGCGGATGTCGTCCCACGGGTCCGCCGGGACGTCCCCCACCCACTCGGTATGGATGCGATACAGCGCGCGGCTCGCGTGCTTGACCGCGAGCAGTGCGGCGTAGCTGAATATGGAAGCCGTGTTCATGCGCGCATGCCCCTCTTGGGATGCATCCCTTGAGAGCAGTGCAAGACCCCGGCCGCGCTCGGGACCGGAGCCCGCTGCCGCCAAACGGGCGGCGCGGAACTACATACTGTAGCGAACGGACGCCCACGCGGCCAGCGCAGCTCGCCGGCGGACGCCCGTCACAGGGGGAGAAACCTCTCGCGCTGTCCGTCCGGCGCTACGCCCCGGCGACCCACTCACCCGAGTCCGAGTCGACGCCCAGGGCCAGCTCGTTGTCCCGCTGCTCCCTGCGCACACGAACGCCGTCCACCGCGTCGGCCATGGCGTTCAGAAAATGCCGGACCTCCGCCGAATGGCGACAGCAATCAGGCACGCTCCGCTCGACGCAGTCCATGCACGAGCTACGCAGCGCGCGGCTGATGTTCTGCAGCTCCTCAATGGAGAGCCGCCCCGGATCCATGTGGATCTTGATCATGCTTCCTCCTTCCCCCGGGCGCCCCTGGGGGTGCCGGGTGCAGGGATGGGCCGTTCCTACTCGCGATTCGCCACCTGGAAGACCGTGTCCAGCACGGTCCCGTCCACCCATTTCACGATGGCTACCGGCCGGTCGGTGACCCGCGGCGGCGCCGGCGCGCCGCCAATCATCCGGTCCACCTCGGCCTTGATCTCGGGCAGCGGCCGTATGGGAAGGCCGGAGCCGGCCGTGGCCCGGATCAGGTCCTCCCGCTTCGGGTTGATGGCGATGCCACGTTCCGTCACCACGACGTCGATGAGCTCGCCCGGGCCGGTGAGCGTGGTCACCCGATCCACCAGCACCGGAATGCGATCGCGGAACGCCGGCACGGCCAGGATGGTGCACCCGCTGAACAGGCAATTCTGCCAGCCACCGATCCCGTGGAGCAGCATGCCGTCCGAGTGGGTGACCACGTTGGCGTTGAAGTCCACGTCCACTTCTGTGGCGCCCAGCACCACGGCGTCCACCATGGAGGCGAAGTTCCCCTTCCCATGGTAGTTGTAGGAGGTGAACGGCGATGTGGCGACGTGGCGCGCATCGCTCCCGATGGACTGCACGCCCGCCAGGTCGAACGTCTGGCCGTCCAGGATGTAGTCGGTGAGCCCCTCCCGCAGCAGGTCCACCAGGTACTTCGTCGAGCCGCCCCGGACGAACCGGGCCTTCACGCCCGCCTCCTTCATCAGCTCCTTCAGATAGCCCACGAAGGCCAGGGCGATTCCGCCCGCGCCCGCCTGGAAGCTGAAGCCGTCGCGCATGATCCCGGCTTCCTTGAGGAAGCGGGCCACGTACTCGGCAATGAGCAGCCGGTCCGGGCTCTTCGTGATCTCGGTGGTGCCGGACACGATCTTCGACGGGTCGCCCACGGAGTCCACCACCACGACGTGGTCGACGTTGTTGCCCTGGATCTGCCAGGGGATGCACGGGAACGGCACGACGTTGTCCGTCACCACGATGACGTGGTCGGCGTACATGGAGTCGGCCAGGGCGAAGCCCAGGGAGCCGCACGCGGACGGCCCGTGCGAGCCATCCGCGTTGCCGAACGGGTCCGCCGTGGGGGCGGCGATCACCGCGATGTCCACGTGGACTTCCCCGTCCTGGATGGCCTGCCAGCGGCCGCCGTGGGAACGGAGCACGCCCAGCCCCGCCATCCGGCCGCGCGACGTGTAGTCGCCCAGCGGCCCGTTCATGCTCCCCTCGATGTGGTGCACCACGCCCCGATCCATGAGATCCACCACCGGCGCCTGCACGGGGAACGACGCGCTCGGGAACCAGCGCAGCCCGCTGACCCCGATTTCCGCCGCGGCCTGGAGCGCCGCGACCGCCACCCGGTCACCGTTCCGGAAGTGGTGGTGCGTGGAAATCGTCATCCCATCCCGGAGTCCGCACGCTTCCAGCGCCGCGCGCAGGCTCGGAACGCGCTTGTCCCCGTTCGCCGGATAGTCGCTGGACGAGCGGATCGGCGGCCCGGCCTTGCGCCCCTCCGGTACGCGTGCACCCACGCCCGCGTACGCCACCTGCGACTCCCCGTTCACCACCAGCGGCACCCGCCGACCGGCCGCGTTCTCCACCAGCTCCGCCCACGCCGGGCCCTCCAGCCAGGGCGCTGCCGGTACCTTCGTGATCACACTCACGTGCCACCCCCGTCCGAGCCGGTCGAGGCTGGCGACGCCGTGACCCCGCCCGCGTCCACACCGCTCCCGTTCACCAGTCCCATCTCCCTCGCCCGCTCCACCAGCCGCCTCGCCCGCAGCACCACCGGCGGATCGATCATCTTGCTGCCCAGGCTCACCACACCCAGCCCGCGCGCTTCCGCTGCCTCGAACGCCGCCACGATCTTCAGCGCTCTCTCCAGTTCCGCGGCCGTCGGCGCGAAGCCCGCGTGGATCACCCGGATCTGGCGCGGATGGACGCACCCCATCCCGATGAAGCCCATGGCGTGCGACGCCCGGGCCCACTCGAGCAGCCCCTCCACGTCCGCCACATCACCGTAGACCGAGTCGATGGCCTGCACGCCGGCCGCCCGCGCCGCGTTCGCCAGCCGCTCCCGCGCCCACAGCGTCTCGGCCCCCTGCTTCGTCTTGGCCACGCCCATGTCGGCGGTGTAGTCCTCCAGCCCGATGGTCAGCGCCGCTACCATTCCGGACGCGCGCGCAATGGCGAACGCGTTCTCGATCCCGAGCGCCGACTCCAGGATCGGCATGAGCCAGACCGGCCGCTCGTCGTGCGACGGCAGCGCCGCCGACATCCGGATGGCCGCGATCCGGTCGGCGACTTCCACCACCTGCGCCGCCTCCTCCACCTTGGGGATCAGCACCAGGTTCGGGAGCTCGGGCACGATGGCATCGAGGTCCTCCAGCCCCAGCGGCAGCTGGTTGATCCGCACCATCCGCTCGGCCGGGCCGAAGTCCACGCAGCGGAGGGCGTTCCGCACCAGAAGCCTCGCCGCCGCCTTCGCGTCCCGATGGACGGAGTCCTCGAGGTCCAGGATCACGCCATCCGGACCGTGGAGCCCCGCGTTCAGCATGAACTTGGGCTCGTTCCCCGGCAGGTAGAGACGCGACCGGCGGAGCCGGTCCTTCGCCGTGCGACTGCCACGCGTGGCCGGGGCGGCGCCGTCGGCGCACGGGATCGCCGCCGCGGCGTCGTTCGCCACCAGCCCGGCTGCGCGGGCGGCGGCCTCGACGCGGGCCGCAATGACCCACGGCACCGCACCCTTGTCGTTCACCGACACGCGGGCGGCTGCCACGCCGAGCAGCGCAAGGGTGTCGAGGACCGTGGCGCGGATGGCGTCGCCGAAAAGCGACTCCACCCTCGACGTCAGTGACAGCTCGATCCCATCACCGCCCACCTCCACCGCGACGTGCAGGTCGGAGCGGACGTCATCGCCCGCTCGACCCGCCTCACCCCGGGGCGTGGCGGCCGCGACCGCCGTTGCGCCGCCTCCCTCTCCCGATGGTGTCGCGCCCGCCTGATCGCTCATCCCGACCGCCCGCCCGCGGCCACGGGCGAGGCCAGCGCCGCGAGGATCGCGTCCGTCACTTCCGTGGTGCTGTCCGCGCCCTGCGCGATGGCGTCCGGTCCGCCGGAGATCCGCATCATGTCATAGCTGCGCACTTTCCCATCCTGCACCACGGCCGCCACGGCGGTGCGCACCTGCTCGGCCTTGCCGGTCTCGCCCACGTGGTCCAGGAGCATCGCCGCGCTCAGGATCATGGCGATCGGGTTCACGATGGGCGGGTCGAGGCTCTCGTATTTCGGAGCCGAGCCGTGCGTGGGCTCGAAGACCGCTACCTCGTCCCCGATGTTCCCGGAGCAGGCGAAGCCGAGACCGCCGACCAGCCCGGCGAAACCGTCGCTCACGATGTCGCCGAACATGTTCCCGGCCACGATCACCCCGTAGTCCTCGGGGTTCTTCGTCAGCCACATCATCTGGGCATCGATGTTCGTGGACCAGAGTTGGATGTCGGGGAAGTCCTCGTGCGCCTTCTTCGCTTCCTCCTCCATCATGCCGCTGGTCTCGCGCAGCACGTTCGGCTTCTCGCACACCGTCACGCTCTCGTAGCCATGCTTCAGCGCATACTCGAACGCCGCCCTCGTGATGCGGGCGCACGCGCGGCGGGTGAAGATGCGAGTCGAGATCGCCAGGTCGTGCGAGGGCGTATCGGCGAAGCGGTCGAACTTCGGGTGCGTGCCCAGCGCATCCCGCACCGCCTTCGGCGGGTTCGTCCACTCCACGCCCGCGTACAGACCTTCCGTGTTCTGCCGGAAGATCACCGCGTCCACCACCGGCTCGTCCATGCCGCCATCCATGCCCCGCCGGACGAAGTTCAGCGGGTTGCCCGGGAACGACCGGCAGGGGCGGATGCAGAGGTCGAGGTCGAAGCGCTGACGCAGCCCCACGATCGGGCTGAAGTACACGTAGCCCTGGTCCTTCAGCTCTCGCTTCAGCTCCCGCGCCGCCGCCGTCTTCGGCTTCGACGTGATGGCGCCGAACAGGCCGAGCTTGTGCTCCGCCAGCAACTCCACCGTCCGCTCCGGCAGCGCGTTCCCCTCGTTGACCCAGAACTCCCATCCGATGTCCGCTTGGATGTATTCCGCGTCGAAACCCACCGCTTCCAGAACGCGCAGCGCTTCCGGCAGGACCACTTTGCCGATGCCGTCGCCCGGCATCGTCACGACCGTGTGCTTCATGCTCCTCCTATCGGCTCTCGAATCCCACTCAAGCGTGAACGGTTATCCCCAGCGTCGCCCGTACCTTCGCCTCCGCCCCCCCGGCCACCACCAGGCTCTGCGGCACTCGCCCGAGCGCGGGAAAGCGGTACGTCTCTTCCCGCCACTCGATGGTGCCCCGGCGGAAATTCACCATGATCTCCTCGCCCGGGATGATCGTGGGCTCACCCGCGGCCACCTGTGCCGCGAGCGCCTTCTCCACCGCGTGCACCAGCCCCGGGCATTCGACGCAGATGAACCCGTTGTTGAACGCGTTCCGCTGGTACGTCTGCGACAGGCTCTCGGCGATCACCAGCGCGATCCCCTTGGCCTGCAGCGCCGTGGCCGCCTGCTCCCGGCTGGAGCCCGTGCCGAAGTTGCGCGTGCCCACCAGGATGTCGCCCGCGGCCGTGCGCCCCGCGAACTCGGGGTCGTAGTTGGCCATGACCACGGCCGCCATCTCGGACGGCGAACGGTCCCGGTACGTGTGCTCCTTGCCGTAGATGCCGTCCGTATTCAGGTTCTCCTGCGGCACGAACACGAGCCGCCCCGTGACCTGCGCGGGGAAGCCGGGGAGGATCTCGACCGAGTCGTCGGCATCATCCAGGCGATCGAGGGCGCGGAAATCGTACGGCGGAACCCCGGCCGCCACGCGCCCGTCCTTGATGCGCCCGGCCAGCGCCGAGGCCGCCACCACGGCCGGACTGGCCAGGTAGACGCGCGCATCGCGGGAGCCCATGCGCCCCTTGAAGTTGCGGTTCGTCGCCGAGATCCCGACTTCCCCGTCCTGCAGCAGCCCCTCACCCAGCCCGATGCACGGGCCGCAGCCGGGCGGCAGCACTCTGGCGCCGGCATCCAGCAGCGCTCCCCACGCACCGCTCGCCTCCGCCTTCTCCTGGATCTCCCGGCTCGCCGCAGCCACGTAGAACGACACCCGGGGCGACACACGCTGCCCCCGGACCACCTCCGCGGCCGCTTCCAGGTCCTCCAGCCTGCCGTTCACACACGACAGGAGGTAGGCCCTGTCGATCTCGATCCCCTCCCCTTCCACCTCCCCCACCGGGCGCCCCGTCTGCACCGTGTCGGGCCCGGTCAGGAACGGGCTCACCTTCCCCACGTCCACGATGATGCGGCCCACGTAGCGCGCATCCGAATCGGGCCGCGGCGGGGCAGCGCTCCAGGCGAAGAGCTGCGCGTCCGTGATCCTGTGGTGGTCGGCGGCCTCCAGCCTCGCCTTCCGCTCCTGCAGGAACTGGATCGTGCGCGCGTCCACGGGGAACCACCCGGCCAGCGCGCCCCACTCCGTGGTCATGTTGGCGATGGTCATGCGGGCGGCCATGTCCAGCGAGGCCACGCCCGGCCCGGCGAACTCCACCACCCGGTTCAGCACTTCGCCGCTCGAGTAGAGCGAGCAGAGCGTGAGGATCACGTCCTTCCCGCTGACCCCCGGGCGCAGCTGTCCTTCCAGCACCACCTGGACGGTTCCCGGCACCTGCCACCAGAACTCGCCCGTGGCCCAGATCACCGCCGCATCCGTCCGCACGACGGGCGTGCCCAGGGCCCCGACAGCGCCATAGGTGTTGGCGTGCGAATCGGAGGCGACCACCAGCGTGCCCGGGAGCGCATACCCGCGCTCGATGATGATCTGGTGACCGATCCCCGTCCCCGCGGGGTGGAAATCCAGCCCGTGCTCCCGCGCGAACGTCCGGATCCGGGTGTACTTCTCGAGGTTCTCGGGCGAGCGGTTCTGGATCTCGTGGTCCAGCACGATCACCGGCTGCCGCGGGTCGTGGATGCGATCCACGCCGATGGCCCTGAACTTCGACATCACCGCCGCGGTGTTGTCGTGGGTCAATATGTGCCGCGGCCGGAGGGACACCATGTCCCCCGGCCGGAGCGGTCGATCGGGCCCATCGACCATGTGGGCCCGTGCGATCTTCTCCACCATCGTCGCGCCCATCGATCCTCCTCGCCTCGACCCCTTCTCCGCCTGGGTCGCGGCTTGCTGGGATTGCCGAGCGGGCCCGCGCGGCCCGCCGGCGCCTACCGGTCCGCCCGTGTCAGCCGCATGAGCGCCGCTGCGCTCTCCTGCCGCTCCAGCGTCCACACGGCCTCTATCAGGCGGCGCTGGGCGTCCCGCGTCATCACGGGCTCCGCCAGCGCCGCGAACTTCTCCTCCACCTCACCATCCGTCAGCGGGTTCCGCGGATCGCCCTTCGGGTAGTCCAACTGCTTCGTCAGCTCGCGGCCATCCGTGGTCCGGACGGTCACATGCACCCGCTGCAGCGCCGGGAACACCGCCTCGATCTCCGCGTCCCCCACCACTTCCACCTTCTCCAGCTGCGCCCGGACCTCCGGGTCCATGATGCGCGCTTCCTCGAACTGCCGCGGCGTCACCTGCCGGTCCACGATGGCCGCCGCGATCACGTAGGGCAGGCTGTGGTCCGCCGTCTCCTTCGTGCGCGGATCGTACTTGCTCGCGTCCGCCAGGATGTCCGCCGCCCGGGCCAGTGACCGGATCCGGACCTTCTCGATCTCAGCCGGCTTCAGGTCGTGCTCGAGCACCACGTCCAGCACGGCCGAGATCGGCGCGTGCGTCAGCGCTTCCGTCGGGAACGCCTTCATCCCGCACCGCTCGATCCGCCAACTCTCGCCGAGCCCCTCCGTCAGCACCTCCAGCTTCCACTCGGGGCCCATCACGTGGACCAGCCCCTCCTTCCCTTCCACCACCCCCTCCGGACCCGTGTACCCACGCTCCGCCAGCAGCGCAGCCATCACCCCCGCCTGAGTCGCCATCGGGTCCGCCGTGTTCTTCATCATCGACAGCTTCCCCGCCACCACCCCGCCCACCGTGGCGTGGCTCGATCCGCTGATCCCGATCGCGTGCCGGATCTGCTCCGCGTCCAGCCCCGCCAGCCGCCCCGCCACGACCGGCGACACGAACGCCGTCAGCGTGGCATGGTGCCAGCCCCGCTCCCGGATCCCCGGGAACGCCGCTTCGCAGAAGCGCATCTCCAGCTCGTGCCCCAGCACGATCCCCAGGATGACGTCCCGGCCCCCCAGCCCCTGCCGCTCCGCCATCGCCAGCGCCGCCGGGATCAGGTCCGACGGATGCGACGGGTCCTGCTGCCAGTAGATGTCGTTGTAGTCCATCACCCGGACCATCAGCGCGTTCGCCAGCGACGCCGACACCACGTCCATGCGACGCCCGCTCCCCACCACCGTGGCCGGCCCCTCCCCCGCCACTTCGTCCAGAACCTGGAGCGCGATCTTCACGTCGTGCTGACCGTACCCGCCCAGCGCGCAGCCCAGCGAGTCCAGCAGGTAGCGCTTCGCCTCGTGAACGGCCCGCGGGCCCAGCTCGTCGAACGAGAGATCGGCTGCCCAGCGGGCGAGCTGCGCGCTCACGGTCCCGACGGGTGGGGAAGAAACGGTCGTCGCCATGCGGCCTCCGGGGGGGTCAGGGTCGGTCCTCTCGCGAAGCTATGACACCGCCCCCCGCGGGGCTGTGGGGAATCCCTTGAAATCGTGGCGGGTGCGGGACGACGAAAACGCATGCAGGGAAGGAGGGATTCCCTTACAGACCGCTCCCCCGCCTCCCCCGCCCTGCCCCTCCTAGCGAAACGGCAGGTACGCCATGAAGTCGGCGTGGTGCACGATGATCGCCTCGGTGCTCCGCTTGACGAGGTCGCCCTCGCCGGCGTGCGCGGCGATGATGTGGCACACGGCATCCGGCACGCCCGCCTCCAGGGCGAGGGCGACGCCGGTGAAGGGGTGGCGGAGCGCCCGGCCGCGAGCGCTCTGCCGGGTGTCGTCGCCTGCCTTCTCGTACTCCAGCAGCTTGCCGACATCGGCCAGGATCGCGCCGGCGATGACCGTGTCCCGGTCGATTTCGAGCGCGTGGCCCATGAAATCCGTCATCGCTCGCGCGCCATCGCGGGCGATGTGGACCACGCACCGCTTGTGCTGCATGAACGTGGCGCGGCAGTCCTTTACCAGGAGGGTGAACGGGATCCGCTCCAGGTCGCCCGCCGTGAGCGGGCTCCGCTCCAGCGCCAGCTCCCACGTGCGTGCGACGCGCTCCCTCAGCTCGCGATCCTCGATCCACGCCAGCTCCGGCCACAGCCGCTCCACGTCCGACCGCAGCGCTTCGCCCGCCGATCCCGTCATCGTGTCCGTCATGATCCCGGTCTTCCTGTTCGTATCCGCCCGCTCCGGGGCGTCTCGTTGGCGGGGGCTCGCCGGCAGAAGGCATACATCCCCGGCCGGCCCCGGGCAACTCGCGGGCGACGCCGAAGGGCCCCGGGGCTAGATGAAGAAGCGGTCCACGAGCATGAGGATCAGGAGGGCGGGCAGGTAGAGGATGGAGCCGAAGAAGAGGTGCCAGGCGCGCCGGTCGTCGCGTACCTGCCAGAGCCGGCCGCCGAGCACAACCATGGCGCCGCCCAGGACCAGTGCGCCGGCGCCATAGATCCAGTCGATGAGCCCGGTGCCGACCAGCACCATGCTGGAGACCAGAAGGAGCGCGGAGTAGAACGTGCTCTCGAGCCCGAGACGCCGCCCCTGCGGGTCCACCACGGTGAGCATGCGCATCCCGCCCCGTGCGTAGTCATCGCGGTAGACCCAGGCCAGGGCGTAGAAGTGCGGCATCTGCCAGAAGAAGACCACGCCCATGAGCGCCAGGGCGGCGAGGGTGATGGGGTGCCCGGCGGCCGTCCACCCCGCGAGAGTCGGGAGCGAGCCCGGCAGCGCGCCGATCAGGGTGGCATGGTGGGTCCGTCGCTTGAGCGGCGTGTAGACCAGGATGTAGGTGATCAGGCTCGTCGCCACGAGCACGAGCGTCTCGAGGTTGACGAACAGCCCGAGGTGCACCAGCCCGAGCACCGAAAGCAGGAGAGCCAGCGCCAGAGCCGTCCCCGGCGACACGCGGCCCGCCGGGAGCGGCCGCATGCGCGTCCGCTTCATGAACGCGTCCGTCTCCCGCTCCCACCACATGTTCAGCGCGTTCGCCCCCGCCGAGGCCAGCGCGGCGCCGAACACGGTGTTGAAGAGGCGCAGCAGCTCGAGGTCGCGCCCGGCCGCCATCAGGTATCCCGCCCCCGTGGTGAAAACGACGAGACGCGTGATCCCCGGCTTCGTCAGCTCGGCCAGGTCGCCGAACACGGTCCGGAAGCTCGTCGACCGCGTCCGCTCTCTACCCGTTGATGTCTCGGTGGTCGCAGGCACGCCGCAAAGTAACGGGATGCGGGTGCGGCCGGGAGGCCGCCCCCCGCCCTCCCGCCCCCCGGCGGACCTGGTACCAAATTCCAGATAGTCCTCATCTGCTATCCTCCTGCCCCGCCACCACCGGCACCTTGCCGCCATGCCACGCACCCCTCGCCCGTACCTGCCCGGCGCAGTCTTCCACGTCACCGCGCGCACCCAGGGCCACATGCCCTGGTTTACGCCGGATGTCCGCGGCGCCATGGTGGCTCGCCTGACCTCATCCCTCGCCTCCTCGGACGGTCGTCTGCTCGCATACGCCGTCATGCCGAACCACCTGCATCTCGTTCTGCAGCAGGGGGATTGGCCACTCGGCCGTGTGCTTCAGCCAGCCCTCCGCAAGATCGCGCTACTGGTCCAGAGCCGGCATGGCGTCGAGGGTCACGTGTTCGAGCGACGGTTCCGCGCCTCCCCCTGCCTCGACCCCGACTATGCTCGCAATGCGATCGTGTACACCAACCTCAACCCCGTGCGAGCGGGGCTGACGCCGGACGCCGTGGAGTATCCGTGGACGTCCCACCAGCGCTACGCGGACGCTACACCGGCGAGCTCGACAGCCGTCGACTGCCTCGCCGGACTGCGCCTGTTCGCGGCGTCGATTCGCGCCGGACCGCCGGCACTGCGGCGGAGCTACCTCCGGTACGTCGCATGGCGCCTCGAGTGCGACGCCATCCGGGGTGCGACCGGAGCTTCGGACCACCACCGGCCACTTCCGCCTCTTCCGCCCCTGGTCCACGCGGCCGGGCGCTGGTCCGAGGCCTACGCGCCCCTGTTCTGCTCGCCTGCCCCGGATCCGGTCCGGCCAGCGCCACGCCCCGACCTCCGCGACATCGCGCGCCGGGTGCTGGCCTCCGCGCCCGAAACCGTGGATCTCGCGCGAGTGCGCAGCCGCAGCAAGGCAACCAATGTGGTCCGGATCCGTCGGGCCATGATCATCCGCATGGATGCCGCAGGGCACAGCAGGGGAGCCATCGCACACTATGCGAGGGTGAGCGTGCAGTGCGTCTCACACGTGTTGGTTACGGAGAGGACGCGACGAGGGCGGGATCTTCACAAGGAGTACCCGCAAGCATGACGGAGACCAGCGCGGGAGGCCCCTTCTAAGAATTTGGATTCGGTACCAGGTCCGCAAAAAACCGGCGCCGAGCTGGCTCGGCGCCGGGTCCCTGCCCTGCACCGGCACACCCCGCCGCGTCTACACCTTCTTCAGCTCGCTCACCAGCGCTGTCAGCACCTTCTTCGCGTCGCCGAACAGCATCCGGTTGTTGTCCTTGTAGAACAGCGGGTTGTCCGTCCCCGCGAACCCCGGATTCAGGCTCCGCTTGATGACGATGGTGTTCTTCGCGAAATCCGCGTTGATGATCGGCATCCCGTACAGCGGGCTGTCCTTGTTGGTCCGCGCGTCCGGGTTCACCACGTCGTTGGCGCCCACGATCAGCACCACGTCCGTGCGCTCCAGCTCGCTGTTGATGTCGTCCGCCTCGTACAGCTGGTCGTACGGCACATTGGCCTCCGCCAGCAGCACGTTCATGTGACCGGGCATGCGCCCCGCCACCGGGTGGATCGCGAACTTCACGCTCACACCCTTCTCGGCGAGCAGGTCCGACAGCTCCCTCGCCTGGTGCTGCGCCTGCGCCACGGCCAGCCCGTAGCCCGGGACGATCACCACGCTCTCCGAGTAGGACATGAGGACGGCGGTGTCCTCGGCGTTGATCTCCTTCACGATCTTGGGCCCACCCTCGCCCGCCGCCACGGCCGCCGTCTGCGAGCCGAAAGCGCTGAACAGCACGTTCGCCAGCGACCGGTTCATCGCGCGGCACATGATGGCGCTCAGGATGATCCCGGACGCACCCACCAGCGCGCCGGCGATGATCAGCACGTTGTTGTTCAGCACGAACCCCGTGGCGGACGCCGCGAGGCCCGAATACGAGTTGAGCAGCGCCACCACGACCGGCATGTCCGCGCCCCCGATGGGCATCACGAACATGATGCCGAAGATCAGCGACAGCGCGGCCAGTGCGACGAACCACCCGGCGCCCGCGCCCGGCACCGCCGTCAGGTAGCCACCGATGCCCAGCGTGGTCAGGAACACCAGCAGGTTGACGAAATTGCCGCCCGGGTAGGTGAGCGCCTTCTCGAAGTGACCTTCGAGCTTCGCCCACGCCAGGAAGCTCCCCGACAGGGTCACGGCGCCGATGAGCACCGAAAGCACGATGGTCAGGGCGACGGTGATCGTCGCGTCCGCCGTCGACGGCTTCAGGAACTCCACGGCCGCGACCAGCGCCGACGCGCCACCGCCGAAGCCGTTGAAGATGGCCACCATCTGCGGCATGGCCGTCATCTTGACCCATTTGGCCAGGAACCAGCCAATGCCGGAACCGACCGCGAGGCCGACCACGATCCACAGCCAGTCCAGCCCGCCCTGCAGCACCTGTCCATCGACCATGGTGGCGACGATGGCCAGGAGCATACCCAGGGCGCCCAGCAGGTTGCCTCGCCGCGCCGTCTTCGGGGAGCTGAGCTGCTTCAGCCCCAGGATGAACAGGACTGACGCGACCAGGTACGCAATCTTGATGAAGACCGGCAGCGGTCCTCCAATTTGTGCCTCCACGTCAGGCCTCCCGTTCTTCCTTCTTCTTGAACATCTGGAGCATGCGATCGGTCACCACGAAGCCGCCGACCACGTTGATCGTCGCCACGATGAGCGCGATCACGCCCAGGATCGTCGAAACCGTCCCCTCCGTGAGGGCCGAAAGCACCAGGATCGCGCCCACGATGGTGATCCCCGAGATCGCGTTGGACCCGGACATCAGCGGCGTGTGGAGGATCGTCGGCACTTTCGTGATGACCTCGAAGCCCACGAAGATCGCGAGCACGAGAATGTAGATCGAAAACAGCAGATCGTAGCCTTGCATATCCTTCCCCTCCTCAGGCGCCCGCGCCAATGGCGGCGCGCGTCCGTTCGTGCACGACCGACCCGTCGTGGGTGACGCACGACTCCCGCGTGATCTCGTCCTCGAAGTCCAGCTTGAGCGCCTTCGTCTCCTCGTCGTAGAGGTGCTTCAGCAGCTCGTGGATGTTCTTCGAGTACATCTGGCTGGAGTTCTTCGGCAGCTCGCTCGCGGCGTCGATGATGCCGACCACCTTGACGCCGTTCTCCACCACCGTCTCGCCGGCCCGCGTGAGCTCGCAGTTGCCGCCCGACTCCGCGGCCAGGTCCACGATCACCGCGCCCGGACGCATCGCTTCCACCATGTCCCGCGTGATCAGCACCGGCGCCTTCCGCCCCGGCACCTGCGCCGTGGTGATCACCACGTCGCTCTCCGCGCAGATCTTGTGGAGCAGCTCGTGCTCCTTCTTCTGCTGGTCCTCCGTCACTTCCTTGGCGTAGCCGCCCTTCGTCTCCGCCTCTTCCAGCGTGATCCCCACGAACTGCGCGCCCAGGCTCTCCACCTGCTCGGCCGCGGCCGGGCGGATGTCGAAGCCCTTCACCCGCGCCCCCAGCCGCTTCGCCGTCGCGATCGCCTGGAGCCCGGCCACACCCGCGCCGATCACCAGCACCTTCGCCGGCGGGATCGTCCCCGCCGCCGTGGTCAGCATGGGGAAGAACACGTCCACGTCCAGCGCGCCGCGAAGCGCCGCGATGTAGCCCGCGGACGTCGCCTGGCTGGAGAGCGCGTCCATGCGCTGCGCCACCGTGATCCGGGGCACCAGCTCCATGCTGAAGCTCGTCACTCTCGCCGCCGCCAGACCGTTCACCAGCTCGGGCGAGACCAGTGGCTGGAGGAAGGCGATCAGCGCGCCTCCGGCCTTGAGCTTCGCCACCTCGTCGACCGCTCCGGCTCCCACCGTCGGCGGCGCCACCTTCACCACAACGTCGGCAGCAAAAACGGCAGCGTCATCCGCCACCGTCGCGCCCGCATCGGCATATGCTGAGTCGGCAAAACCGGCCTCGGTCCCCGCCCCCTTCTCCACCACCACGTCCATCCCCGAGCCCACCAGCTTCGCCACTGTGTCCGGGACCAGGGCGACCCGACGCTCCCCCCGGGCCACCTCCCGTGGCACTCCTACCTTCATCGGCGTTCCTCCTTCGGCTTGGCCGTGTCCACCGCGTCTGGCGCTTCCACGCGGCCGCCCACAATCTAAGGCTCGCGACCTGCGAAGCCAGTCCGCCCGGCGTGGGGATTTCCCTTATTTTCATGTAGGAGAACGGATCGCGCCGCGACCGGCACCCCGGGACGCCCACACGGCCCGCCGGCCTGCCAATGGCGCGTCAGCGCCCGGCCAGGATCGTGAAGTCTCCGAGCGCGTGCACGTCGAACGCCGTTGTGTCGCCCACGATCAGGATGCTGAACCCGTTCGGATCGATGCGCTTGTGCAGGACGTCCGCGACGGCGGTGGAGTCCACGCCGCGGATCCCGTTCAGGTAGCGGGTGAGCCAGTCGGCGGGGAAGCCCTCGGCCAGGTAGGTGACCTGGCGCGCCACCACTTCGAGGGGGCTGCTGAAGCCGAACACGAAGCCGTTGATGATGGACTCGCGCGCCAGCTTGACTTCCTCGCTGTCGGGCGGGCTGGTCAGCGCCTGGTCGAGCGTGCCCACGAGCATGTGCAGGGCGTCGAGCGTGCTCTCGCTTTTCGTGTGGGTGATGGCGCCGAAGATGCGCTCGTGTTCACGCGCGGCGCCCCAGATCGAAGCGGCGCTGTAGGCCAGCCCCTCCTGCGTGCGCAACCGCGTCACGAGCCGACTGGTGAACCCGCTCCCGCCGATCACCCAGTTGGCGATACGGGACGCGAAGTACTCGGGCGACTCGCCGAGCAGCACGCCACCGGGCTGACCCACCACGATCGTGCTCTGGCTCAGCGCCTTCGGGATCACGTAGATGCCGGGCTCCTTCAGCAGCGCGGGCGGCGGCGGCGTCTGGAGCTCGCGCCCGCACGGACGCCAGCCCGCCAGCGCCTTCTCGAGCGCGGCGCGGATCTCTTCGCGGCTGACGTCCCCGGCCGCCCCGATGACGGCGCCCTCCGGGCAGACCGTTTGCCGGTGCATGTCCCGCAGGGTCGCCGGCGTCACCTTGGCCGGCGCCAGGTCCGCTTCCGTCATCATCCACCCGGTCGGGTGGACGCCGTACATGAGACGGTTGAACTCGAGCACGGCCAGCGAGCCGGGGAAATCGGCAATGCGACGCACCGACTCCAGCTCGCGGAGCCGCCACCGCTCCACGGCGGACGCATCGAAGCGGGGGTGGAGAAGGACGTCGCCCCAGAGCCCGAGCGTGAGGTCGAGCTGCCGTCGCAGCCCACTGACGCCGAACACCATCCGGGCGCCATCGGTGGACGTGTTCGTGCCCAGTGCGTTGAACTCGATGACTTCGTCCACCGAGTCCGGTGTCATGGAGCGCGTACCGCCGTTGCGCATCATCGGGAGGAGCGCGGCGGCCGCTGCGTAGTGGGCGCGGTCGAAGTAGACGTAGCCGCCCTTCAGGTCGATGAATACGTCCACCACCGGCAGCGTGTGGTCCTGCAGGAAGAAGACGGTCACGCCATTGGAAAGCTGGAACTTCACCGGCTGCGGCGCATCGAAACGCAGCCGGGGGAACTGGAGCTTCTCCACCACTTCCAGCCCCACCGGCGGCCCCGGTCGGTTCAGCAGCGAATCTGCCTTGGCCCGCGCCAGCTGCTCGGGCGTCGGCGGTGATGGCGGACCCACCGGCTCCGGCTTCCCGCGCAGCGCGCACCCGGACAGCGCGCCGACCAGCACCAGCGCGCCCACCTGCCACTGCGGCCTCATCGCTCACCTCCCTCGCCCGCGCCCAGCGGCCCGGCATCGCCGATCCGCGTGGCAGATCGCGACCCGGGCGCCGATCCCGCGGGGCGCCGCAGCATGCCCACGGTCCGGTTCTCCGGCGTGAGGTACGCCCTGGCCACGCGCTGCACGTCCGCGGCCGTGACGCCCATGAGGCGGTCCGCGGAACGGAAGGTCTCCCGCCAGTCTCCGTAGAATGCCACCGACTCGGCCAGCTGGAACGCCAGCCCGAGGTGCGACCCGAGGCGCCGCACTTCCGAAGCCTCGCTCTGGTTCCGCACCCGCTGCATCTCCTTCTCCGTGGGCGGCTCTGCCTGCAGCTTGCCGATCTCGTCGTAGATCACCGCTTCGAGCTCGGCGGTGGTGTGTCCGGTGAGCGGCTGACTGCTCAGCGTGAACATGGTCGGGTAGCGGAATCCGGGACCCGTGGAGAAGGAGATGGATGTCGCCAGGTCGCTGTCGAGTACCAGGCGATGATACAGCCGCGACGTCTTGCCCCCCGCCAGGATCCGCCCCAGCGTGTTCAGCGCCGGCATGTCCGCGCTGTAGCCATCGGGAACGTGCCAGCCCACCATGAGCTGAGGAGCGGCGTCGAACAGCACTTCCACACGGCGCTCCCCACGCTGCGGCGGCTCGTTCGCCAGCACGGGCGCCGGCACGTCGCCCGGCGGGATCGGGTCGAAGTACTTGTGCGCCCACGTCAGGACCTGCTTCGGGTCCACGTCCCCCACGATGGCGACCACGGCGTTGTTCGGGCCGTAGAAGCGATGATGGTACGCCCGCACCTGAGCCCGCGTGTAGCTCTGGATGTCGGACATGTGGCCGATGACGGGAACGCCGTACGGATGAACCCGGTACGCGGCCGCGTAGAACTCCTCCGTCACGCGCCCTTCCGGGCTCGTCTCCAGCCTCTGCCGCCGCTCCTCCGCCACCACATCGCGCTCGGCGTAGAACTCCCGGAACACCGGGTTCGCCATCCGGTCCGCCTCCATCACGAACCAGAGCTCGGCCTTGTTCGACGGCAGGCTCACGAAGTACGTGGTCCCGTCATACGTCGTCACGGCGTTCAGGTCACGCCCGCCCTCCTCCGTGTAGAGCCGGTCGTATTCGTTCGCCACCACGAACGTCTGGGCACTGTCCTCCAGCATCTTCAGGCGACGCCGGAGACGCACTTCCGACCCTTCGTCCACCCGACCCGCCCGCACCAGCAGCAGCGTGTCCTGGACCGAGTCCATGCGCGGGAACAGCGCGAGCTCGCCCGCCAGAGACGTCGACCCGATCGTCGTGGTCCCCTTGAACAGCAGGTGCTCCAGGAAATGGGCGATCCCCGTCTCACCCAGCACCTCGTTCACAGACCCCACGTCGTAGCGCACCACGAACGAGACCGTGGGCGCTCCCGGCTGCCGCAGCACCAGCAGACGCATTCCGTTCGCCAGCGTGTCCTCCACCACCGGCAGTCGCAGGCCGGGCGACTCCCTTTCACCCGCCCGGGCGTCCCCCGCCGCCGTGTCCGCTGTCGCCGTGTCCGCCCGCGGCTCCTGCGCCCGCGCGCTGCCGACGCCGGCCAGTATCACCGCGGCCGCCACTGCGCCCGCGTGCAGTCCGCCCCGCCATCCTCGCTCCCGCTTCATCCGCTCATTCCCTTCCGGCCAATGCTGCTCCACCGGCCCCGGTCCGCGCGGTGCGACCGCCGGCCGCGTCGCCCACCTAGAAACGCGCGAGCCTTCGCTGCCGTGACCCCCACCGCTGGAAATCGGAACAGGACACGCCCGATCGGGGCGCGGTCCCCGGGGAGCCCCCGGGATGTGAAGAAAAAATCACGGCGGTGCTAGACCACGGCGACCGCTTCGATCTCCACCAGGATCTGCGGATCGATGAAGCCGTTCACTTCCACGAGCGTCGTGGCCGGCCTGGCGTGCCCCAGGACCTCCCCGTGCGCCCGCCCCACGGCTTCCCAGTCCGCGGCGTTGCGGACGTACAGGCGGGTGCGCACCACGTGCTCCGGCCGGGCCCCCGCCTCGCCCAGTGCAGCCACGATGATGTCCAGGCAGCGCCTGGCCTGGGCGTAGACATCGCCCGGGAAGGCGATGCGGCCGTCCTCGTCCACGGGCGCCGTTCCCGAGATGTAGATGGTGTCACCCACCCGGATCGCCCGGGAGTAGCCGACCTTTTCCGCCCAGGGAGCCCCCGTGGGCACTCGCCGTCGCTCGGTCATGGATTCGAAGATGACGCCGCGCCGCCGGCCTGACCAGTCCGACCGATCCGCGCCGTCCCGCTTCAGGAGCGTCCGTTCGACGACTGCGGCTCGAGACGCCTCACCCGCCGCCGCCGGATCGTGGGGTCCAGCACCAGCCGATCCTCCGCCGCCGTCACCCCGGCCACACCCCGCGCCAGCTCCAGCACTCTCGCCCGCTCCTCGTCCGAAGCCACCGAACCCGTGATCACCACGCGCCCGTCTACCGGCTCCTCCACGTCCAGCCGACGCCGCCCCAGGATCGCGTCGTCCCAGAGCCGGTCCAGCACCCGGTCCGCCAATGGTGAGGGCCTGCGGCCGCGGAAGGTGTCGGCCACCAGACGCCGCCCGCGTCGTGAAGCCAGGAACCCGCTCACCAGCGCCCCGGCGGCCACCGCCACCCCGATCCCCACGCGGAGCCCCAGCCCCATCCCTTCGAACCCTTCCTGTTCCTCCTGCGCCCTGTTCTTGCCCATTCCGTCCTTCCCTCCGGTTCATCCCTCATCGCGGGCGTGCGTCCGGGCCCCGCGCCCCCTGAACTATCCGCTCCTGCAGGCGGCGCGCCACCCCCGGCACCCGGGTTGTAGCCAGCGCCCGCCCGCGCTATCTTCCCCCCTCGCAGGGAACATCGGGCAGTGGCGCAGTCCGGTAGCGCACCTGAATGGGGTTCAGGGGGTCGCCGGTTCGAATCCGGCCTGCCCGACTCGGCTGAAGCGAACGTCCGCAAGACTTCCGGTCTTGCGGACGTTGCTGTGTCCGCACCCGGGGCGAGCACGCCTGGCGCGTCCCGGCCGGATCGGCGAGCGGGTCACCGGGGACATGGGCGGCACCACTGGGCCTGTGCCCGAAAATTGCAACCCCGGGAGCGCCGAACGGCGAGGCAGCGAAACCGTTGCAGGATCCACGGAGCGGAGCAGAGCACATGGAGGAGGCACCCCGGGATCGGTGTCCGATGGGCATTTCGGGACTCGACGAAGTCCTGCATGGCGGTCTGATCCGGCAGCGCGCGTACCTCGTCCGGGGCGGTCCCGGGACGGGGAAGACCACGCTGGGGCTTCACTTCCTCCAGACGGGGGTGGCGCAGGGAGAGACGGTCCTGCTGATCACGCTCGAGTCCTCCGAGGCGCAGCTCCACGCGGATGCGGAAGCGCAGGGGCTGGACGTGTCGGGCATAACGTTCCTGGACCTCAGTCCCGGTCGTGAATTCTTCGCGGAGAACCAGAGCTACGACCTCTTCTCTCCGGCGGACGTGGAGCGGGACCCGACCACGCGGCGGATCATCGAGACCATCGAGCGGGAGCGGCCGGCGCGGGTGTTCGTCGACGCCATCACGGCCATGGGCTACCTCGCCCCGGACGCGTTCCAGTTCCGCAAGCAGGTGCTTTCCTTTCTCCGCTACCTGGTGGAGCACGGGGCGACGGTCCTCATGAGCTCGGAGCCCACCGGCAGCGTCCCCGACGACGACCTCCGGTTCATGGCCGACGGGATCATCGAGGTCGAGGTCTCGCCGGATCACGGCACCCTGCGGCGCTCGCTGGGCGTGACGAAGCTCCGGGGATCGGACTTCGCCGGCGGGCGGCATGCCTTGCGGCTGACGGATCACGGCGTCGTCGTCTTCCCGCGGCTGGTTCCGGGGCGGTACGAGCGGGCGTTCGACCCGGAGATCGTGCCATCGGGGATCGCGGAGCTGGACGCGATGATGGGCGGCGGGATCGAGCGGGGAACCATCACGATCGTGAGCGGTCCGAGCGGTGTGGGGAAGACCACGCTGGGGACGCAGTTCCTGGCCGAAGCCGCCACGCGCGGCGAGCGGTCGACGCTCTACACGTTCGAGGAGCAGGAGGAGACGCTCCTGCACCGCTGCAGCGCCATCGGGATGCCCGTGCGTGACATGGTCGACGCGGGGATGTTGTCGGTGGTGAGCGTGGAGCCGCTGCGCTTCTCTCCCGCCGAGTTCGCCCTGCTCGTCCGGGAGGAGGTCGAGGAGCGCGGCGCCAGGCTGATCATGATCGACGGGATCTCGGGTTACCGCCTCACGCTTGCCGGCGACGACCTGCTGACCCATCTCCACGCCCTCGGCCGCTACCTGAAGAACATGGGCGCGACGGTGCTCCTCATCAACGAGGTTGAGGGGATCACGGGCGAGTTCCACGCCACCGACATCGGGGCCAGCTATCTGAGTGACAACCTGATCTTCCTCCGCTACCTGGAGATCGAGGGTGAGCTGCGCAAGGCGATCGGGGTGCTGAAGAAACGGCTGGGTGATTTCGGCAAGACGCTGCGTGAGATGACCATCACCGATTGCGGGATCGTGGTGGGCGAGCCGCTCACCGGCCTGCGGGGAATCCTCACGGGCACGCCGGAATGGTCGCATCCCCACCGCTCACCGGGTGAGGCGTGAGTCGAATCCTGCTCCACATGCTCCAGAAGCGGAATCAGCGGCTGCTGGAGGAAGAGCTGGCCGGGGACCACGAGGTGGCGATCGCGGCCGGCCCGGACGACATCGAGGAGGCGTTCGACCTGCTCGTCGTGGACGGCCGCGCCCTGGACCGGTCATGGGACCGGATCCGGGACCGCAAGGACCGCGAGCAGCCGCTGTTCCTGCCCGTGCTTCTGGTCACGTCGCGACCGGACGTGAAGATGACCACCCGCCACCTGTGGCGGAGCGTGGACGAGCTCATCCTCACCCCCATCGAGAGGCCCGAGCTGCGTGCCCGCCTCCACATCCTCCTTCGCGCCCGGAGCCTCTCGCTGAAGCTGCAGGAGCGGGCGGCCGCCGCCGAGCAGGCCGCGCGCACCCGCGACGAGGTCATGGCCATGGTCTCCCACGACCTTGGAAACCCGCTCAACCTCGTGCTGTCGAACGCTTCACTCCTCCTGGAGATCGGTCCGGACCTGGAGCCGGGCCAGCTCAAGCAGGTCGAGGGCATTCATCGGGCAGCACGGCGGATGAGCCGCCTGACACAGGACCTGCTGGACGTCTCGGGCCTCGAGTCCGGCCACCTGCAGGTCCGCCGCCGTCCGATCTCTCCCGTGACGCTGATCCGGAACGCGCAGGCGCAGCACGAGCAGGCTGCCGAGGCGCAGTCCATCGCCCTGCTGTGCGAGGCCCCGGACGGGCTGCCCGACGTGAACGCGGATCCGGACCGGATGGACCAGCTGTTCGGCAACCTGATCGGCAACGCCCTGAAGTTCTCGCCCGCTCACACCGAGATCGCCATCGCGGCGGCCGCGGCCGGCCACCGCATCAGATTCTCCGTCACCGACACCGGACCCGGGATCGCCGCTTCGGACCGGCCCCACGTTTTCGATCGGTTCTGGCGCGCCGACGGCTCGGATCGAGCCGGGGCAGGACTCGGGCTGGCCATCGCGAAAGGGATCGTCGACGCCCACGGCGGCGACATCGGGGTGGAGAGCGCTCCGGGCGGGGGCGCCTGCTTCTGGTTCGAGCTCCCGATCGAGCCGATGAACGGGTGACGGAGCTTCCGCACACCTTCCCGCGCCCCGGGCGCCGCCGCCTCATCCGCCGCTGAGTGCGTCCCGGAGCAGGCGCTCCAGACGACCCGTGCTCCGACACCGCCCCCGGCTCCCCGTCGCGGTGACGGCGTTCGCCTCCACCTGCATCCGCACTTCCGTGCCACCGTCCGCCGCGATCAGCTCCGTCCGCACCAGTGGATAGACATCGCCGCTCGTGGCCGTGTTCCCGTACGCGGTCCCTGGACATGTGAAGAAGCGCGCCACAGGATCGCCGGCGATCCGCCGCACCCGGCCCCCGCTGCTCACCAGGAGGTGACGGTCGCTGTCCGCGCCGGTCACGGCCAGCCCGGCGTCGCCGTACACCCTCACCAGCACGGGCCAGAGCTCGGTCGGCGGGGCGGGCAGCGTGAGGGTGGAGATGTTGGCCTCGTGGGTCAGCGTCATGCCTTCCGAGCGGCCGTCCGTCTGCACGGTCACCCCGGTGCGCGACGTCGGGGCGGAGCCGTCCGGCGCGGTGGCGCAGGCCCCGAGCGCCAGTATGGAGGCGAGGATCCCGACCGGGCGAAGATGCAGGACCCGGCGAAGCCGCGTGGCGGCGCCAGGCCCACCCGGCTGGCGTGTGGACGTGTGCATCGGCTCACTCCCCCTGAGGCAGGCGACGACGACCGCCGTCGCTCAAGCCTAGCCTACCCGCCCGCCGTCCGCGTCGTCAACCAGAAGTCTCCGGATCCGCTCCTGCCGAAGAACCCGAACACCTCGTGCAGCGGCAGGGGGAGCATCATCCGGGCACGGAACACGCGCTCCGGATTTCGCGGGACCCGGCCCCGGACCCCGCCCCTCACACGCCCGCTTCCGGCGCCGGGGCCAGAAACGTCTGCTCCGCCAGCCACGGGGTCCCCCATGCCGCCGCCCAGCCCCGCAGCAGCCCCAGCGGCTCCTCCAGAGGAGCCGCCCCCAGGCGGTACTCCTCCACGGCATGCACGAACCGCCCCCGCTCCTCTGCGGCGAGCCGGTCCGAAACGTGGCCGAAGCCGTGCAGCAGCGCATCCACCGTCCCTCCCACGGTGCGCGCCACGGCCACTGCCCGCGTGAAGCCGGCTTCGTACTGCGCCACGACCCGCTCCACCGGAAGCCCCTCCTCATTCGCCACCACCCGCCCCAGGACCCGCATCCAGCGCTCGGAATGCGCAAGCAGGAGCAGCTTGTTCGCCGCATGGAAACGCACCAGCCCCGCCATGGTGCCGGGGAGCGCCCCGGCCGCCGCCTGCCCGGCCGCCGCCGCTCCCGGCCCCCGCACGGCGTCGCCCACGCTCATCGCCCCACGCCCATGAGCCCCAGGACTTCGCTCCGCAGCCCGCGGTCATGCTCCAGTGCGCCGCGGAACGCCGTGGTCACCATCCTCGCCTCCTCCTTCCGCGCACCCCGCAGCCGCAGACACGAATGCTCCGCCTCGACCACCACCGCCACGCCGCGCGGGTCCAGGTGCTCCACCAGCGCGTCCGCCACCTGCGATGTCAGACGCTCCTGCATCTGCAGCCGACGGGCGAACACGTCCACCGTCCGCGCCAGCTTGCTCAACCCCGTGACCCGGCCGTGCGCCGGCAGGTACGCCACGTGCGCCACCCCCGTGAACGGCAGCATGTGATGCTCGCACACACTCGTGAACCGGATCCCGCGCAGCATCACCACGTCGTCCCCCGCGTGCTCCTGCGCGAACACCCGCTCCAGGTGCTCCCCCGCCTCCTCCCGTGTCCCCGCCAGCAGCTCCTCGTACGCACGCGCTACCCGCGCCGGCGTCTCCAGAAGCCCTTCCCGGTCCGGGTCCTCGCCCAGCCCCAGCAGCAGCTCCCGCACCGCCGCCTCCATCCGCGCGCGGTCCACCCCCCCCGACCCCCGCCCGCCGACCGGGGACCCCGCCTCCCCGGCACTCTCCCCCGCACCCCGCCGGCTCCGCCCCTGCTCCGTCGTGCCGTTTCGCCCGCGCTCCACCCCCCCGTTCCGGCCGGGCTCCATGGTGCCGTTCCTTCCGTGCTCCGCCAGGGGCACCGGTGACAGCAGCCGCCTTGCCATCTCACTCATGTCGCCCGCCTCTCTTGAATCGTTCAAAACGTTCACGGCAGAAACGTATACCGCCCGCACGGGTCCGTCAATGGTCTTCCATGCGACACCATCATCTGGGGCGACACGATGAGCTGATAGGGCCATCGTTGACGGATGGCGTCCGGCGCGCGAGATTGGGGTCATGGCACTGAGCAATCGACCGAATCGTTCAGAACAGCCGGTCTACCTCTCGCCCCGCGCGCTGGCGGAAGCGATCGGGGTGAGCGAGTCGTCGTTGAAGCGCTGGGCGGACGAGGGGCGGCTGTCGGTGGAGCGGACGGCGGGGGGGCATCGTCGCATCCCGCTCGGCTCCGCGGTCCGCTTCATCCGGCAGGCGGGTCTCAGGCCGGTGCGTCCGGACGTATTGGGGCTGGCGGAGCTGGAAGGGGAGGCGGGGGCCGCGTCGCCTTCCCGGGAGGAAGGCGCGGAGCGTCTGTTCACGCTGCTGTCGGCGGACCGGGGGCGGGAAGCGCGGAGCCTGCTGCTGGCGCTCTACGTCGACGGCGCCTCGCTGGCCTGGCTGCTCGACGGGGTCATCCGGGGGGCGCTGGCTCGGACGGGGGAGCTGTGGCTGGACGGGCCGGGCGGGATCTTCGTGGAGCATCGCGCGGTGCAGACGTGCCTGGAAGCGCTGGACGGGATCCGTCGCCTGCTCCCTCCTCCGAAACCGGACGCGCCGGTGGCGCTCGGCGGTGCCGTGTCCGGTGATGTGTACCAGCTGCCGAGCGCCATGGCCGCGCTGGTGGTGGCGGAAGCCGGGTTCCGGGCCCGGAACCTGGGCGCGGACACGCCGGTGGAGGCCACGCTGGAAGCGGTGCGACACTACAGGCCGCGGCTGGTCTGGCAGTCGTTCAGCGTGACGCCGGCGGATCCGCGGGGCGCGCTCGCGGGGCAGGAGCGTCTGGCGGGCGCCCTGGCGAGGATGGCGCCGGCGGCGCTGGTGCTGGGGGGCCGCGCGAAGGACGGAATTCCGGTCCCCGCCCGCCCGAACGTCCACCGGCTGGACACCATGGCGGAGCTGGCCGCGTTCGCGATGGGCGTGGCGGTGCCGTCGCCGGCGGATTGAAGCCGTCCGGGTGAAGGCTGGCGTCAGTGGTGGACTTTCCTGCGCCGTTCAGGCCCAGGAAGCCGTAGATCTCGCCGGGGCGCACCCTGAGTCCCAGCCGATCCACGGCCTGCACATCGCCGAAGCGCTTGCCCAGCCCGCGGGTCTCGATGGCGAGCTCGCTCATGCCGCCGGCGTCACGGGCATGGTCGCGGCGGGGTGGCGGTCAGTACGCCGAGTGCTTGAGGATGGCGACACCACGCTCCCAGTCGATGGAGAAGTCGTCGTATCCCACGGCAATGTACCGACGGCGCAATTCGGGGAGGACACCGCCCTCGTCCAGGAGCCGTTTCAGCATTTCGGGCGGGCGATTCAGGTTGACGATGGACAGCCGCTTCCGGTTGTCCGCCTCCCGGCGCTCGAACGCGCCCGACTCGATGGCCTCGTCGATCTGGCGCTCGAGTCCCTCCACCAGGTCACGACGGGGCGTGATCACGTCCTTGGCGTCCTCGTCGAACCACCGGTTTGCCTTCAACGGTCGAACTGCCATTCCGTCCTCCCCTCTTCTCCACCGCCCGGCTCCCGGGCGTCCGGCCCTGCAGGCCGCGCGCCGCGGCGCGCCTGCGTGGCGACGCCCCGGCTTGGATGATGCGCATGATGATATCATCGGCGGCCACTGTCACGCGGTTTCGGGGCCGCCCCACGCGAATACCATCAGGAGCCATACCATGGAACGACGTTCCATCGGGACCCTCGACGTCTCCGTCGTCGGCCTCGGCTGCAACAATTTCGGTACGCGCATCGACGCCGACGCCACCGCCGACGTGGTCGCCGCCGCCCTCGATGCCGGCATCGACTTCTTCGACACCGCCAACTCCTACGGCGACGGCCGCAGCGAGGAGTACCTCGGGCGCGCGCTGCGCGGGCGGCGAGACGACGCGGTGATCGCCACGAAGTTCGGCTGGCGCGAGGGTGCGCGCCCGGAGACCGTGCGGGCCTCGGCGGAAGAGAGCCTCCGTCGCCTGGGGGTGGACCGGATCGACCTCTACCAGCTGCACAAGCCCGACCCCTCCGTGCCCATCGAGGAGACCCTCGGCGCCCTGGAGCAGCTGGTGGAAGACGGCCGCGTGCGGGAAGTGGGCTGCTCCAACTTCTCCGTGGAGCAGCTGCGCGAAGCGGAAGCGGCGGCCGGGCGCGCAGGGGTCCGGTTCGTGAGCGTCCAGAACGAGTACAGCCTGCTGGCCAGGGAGCCGGAGCAGGGGATTCTGGACGAGTGCGCCCGCACCGATGTGGCGTTCATTCCGTACTTCCCACTCGCCAGCGGGCTGCTCACGGGCAAGTACCGGAAGGGGCGGCCGCTGCCCGAAGGCACGCGGCTGACCAGCGGCGGTCGCAGCGATCGTGTGACGGACGAGAGGCTGGAGGTGGTGGAACGGCTGGCCCGCTTCGCGGAATCCCGCGGGCGCACGCTCCTCGAGCTTGCCTTCGCCTGGCTGGCGGCCCACGAGCCCGTGGCGTCCGTGATCGCCGGCGCCACCAGCGCGGAGCAGGCGCGCGCCAACGCTGCGGCAGTGCAGGGGTGGCGGCTGGAGGACGCGGACCTGGCGGAGGTGGACCGGTTGCTGCAAGGGCCGGGCTCCGGGGAGTGACAGCCGGCGGGCCCCGGGGCCGCTACTGCTCTTCCAGCACCACCCGCATCGTCACCGCGTCCGGGCGGCCGTTCCCGTCCACGTCGAACACGCCGTCGACGCCGTCGAAAATCACGCGATCTCCTGCTTCCAGGTAGGGGAACGAGCGCGCGAGCTCGAAGGGGTGGTCCGAGAACGGGTCGTCGCTGAAGGAGATGCGACCCGGGACCGATCTGGTAGCGACCGGAATTCGCGACGTGGAGGTCGTTGAAGTCCAGCGTGGACTCGAACGTCGAGTCCGCCCTGTCCAGGCTCAGCTCGAACTCCGCCCCCTGCACCACGAGGTCCAGCGTATCCGCGGCCGGTCCCTGCTGGACTTCCATCGAGACCGCGCGAAGCGTGAGCGGCTGCTGGACGGCGATGACCCGCGTCGGACCGTTCTCTCCGCACGCGGACAGCGCCACGGTCACCGCGACCGCCAGAATCGGTGTCGACTTCCTCATTCCTGCCTCCTGGGTGCCTTGCGCACCTTTCGGGGAAGGCATGCTTCGTGCCGACGGCCCGATTTTGGGGCCCCTTGAGTCCGCGGCGTTCCCGCGACATCGTGGACCCATGAGCGCGCCACCACCATCCCCGCGAATCGCTGCCGACGGCTGGGGCCGCCTCGAGCTGGAGGACGGCCGCACGTTCAAGGACGCCAAGCTGTGGCCGGGCGGCGCGCGCGCATGGGACTGGAGGGAGTCGGGGACGGGTCACCGGGAGGGAATCCTGCCCGCGGACGTGGAGGAGATCCTGGAGCACGGGGCCGACGTGGTGGTCCTGTCGAGGGGGCGTCTGCGGGCGCTGTCGGTGGCGGAGGGGACGCTGGCGCTGCTCGAGGCCCGGGGCGTCGAGGCCGTGGTGCTCCCGACGGCCGCCGCCATCGAGCGCTACAACGAGCTGCGAAAGCACCGCCCCGTGGGGGCGCTCATCCATTCCACCTGCTGAGCCGCGGCAGCACCACCGCCGGGCCGCGCGGCTCGAACCGCAGTCGCACGGGAGGCGCCATGGAGCGCGGCTCCCCGTCCAGCGTGAGCGGGAGCGGATCCGCGGAGTCCAGCTCCACCCACGGCGTGTTCCACGACTCCGTCCCCATCGCCCCCGCCAGCGGATCACGGCCGCGACGATGACGCAGCAGCGACCGGATGAGCATCAACGCACCGCGCCTGGCGCCGCGCAGCACCACCACGTGCAGCGAGTCGTCGGAGCGGGCCGGTCCTCCATCATGCGGCGCCGGGAACGAGTCGCGCCCCACGCCGACCCACACCAGGCCACTCCCGATCTCCATCTCCCGCCCGGGTGTCCGCACCGTGAGCGGGACGCGCGGCGGCCGGGGAAAGAGGAGGCCGAGGGCCAGCGCAGCGGCGGGCCACGTGGTGAGGAACGGCCGCATCCGCTCCCGGATCCGCACCACGCGGGCATACGGCCCCGCGATGGCCGTATTCAGGAACACGTCCCCGGCCGCGAGGCCCACCGGCATCCCGGTCACCCGCCCCTCGCGGAGCGCCCTCACCACCTCGAGCGGCGTGGCCATCCCGAGTCTCGCCGCGAAGTGGTTGAGACGGCCGGTCGGGAGCGGGAGCAGGGCCGAGCCCGTACCCAGAAGCGCCGCAGCGGCCGCGCGCTGCGTGCCGTCGCCGCCCGCCACCCCCACGATCGCCACCCCACGCAGCCGCAACGCGCTCGCCAGTCGCCCCGCTTCCGCCAGCCGCGCCACCCGCGCCACCCGCTCCGCCACACCGGTGGGAGGCACCGGCTCCACGATCGACCGCTGCCCCAGCGCCGCCAGGATTCGTCCAAGCTCGGCCGGATCCCGGATTCCGCCGGCGCGCGGGTTCATCACCACCCGCACCGCCCGCCCGGCCACGGCACCGTCCGCGGCCATCACCGCCCTGCGTCGATCTTCTCGTACAACGCGTTCACGCTCACCCGGCGACCCTCGTCCAGCTGCACACGCACGGTCTCGCTCGGCGTCAGCGGCAGCAGACCCCTCGCCGCCATCGCGCGGTCCAGCTCGGCCGCCGACAGCAGCACGCCCCGCCCGCCCGGCATCCCCTCGTACACGCCCGGCTGGCCTTCCACCGGCCGCACGCCCCGCCCGGTCAGGTCCACTTCGGGGGTGAACTGGTTGAACAGCACCAGCCCGCCAGGGGCCACGACCCGCCCCAGCTCATCCACCGCCCGCTCCCACTCCTCCCGCGTGGTGGCGCTGTGGTGCACGCCCAGCGCCACCACCAGGTCGAAGCTCCCATCCGCATACGCGGACAGCTCGTCCATGCGACCCCGGCGCACCCGGCGCTCGACTTCCTCCTTCCCCATGATCTCCGCCAGACGGCTCCGCGTCCGCTCGACCATCGCCCGCGACGCGTCCAGGGCCTGCACCCGGAACCCGCGGCGGGCCAGCAACTCCGTGTTCCGCCCGCCCGCGCACCCCAGGTCCAGCACCCGCGTACTCGCGGGATCCGGGTACTCCGCCACCAGCGCCAGCAGGCGGTGGTCCGGGTCCCGCTCCGCGAAACGCTCTACCCGCTCCGGATCTTCCCAGAAATCGTCGTTCATACCGGCAACAATGCAAATGGCGCTCACCCTCGCCAGTGCGCCCGCCAGAGTGGTGCCAGCGCTTCCGCTCACATGGTGCCAGCGCTTCCGCCCACGGGCACCGGGGCGCACCGGCCGCCCCGTACAGTTCATGGGGGTTGTCCCGTGCGGGCGTCCGGTTTATCTTTGTTTCGAGATAAATGCGGAAAGGAGTGTCCATGGACGATCGTGAGGCCGCACTCCGGCTCTGGATCATCCTGAGCCGGGCCCAGGCCAGCGTGGCCGCGCATGCGGAAGCGGACGTGGCGCGTCATGGTCTCTCCCTGGCGGATTTCGCGGCGCTGGAAGCGCTGTACCACAAGGGGCCGCTCCTGGTGGGCGAGCTCCAGCGCGCGGTTCTGAAGTCGAGCGGGGGGATGACGTACGTTCTGGATCGCCTGGAGCGGAAGGGGCTGGTGCGGAGACGGCCGTGCCCCGACGATCGGCGTGCCGTGTACGCGGAGCTCTCCGCCGACGGAGAGGCGCTTCTGGATCGCATCTTCCCGGAGCACGCCGGAGCGCTCACCGCCGCCCAGGAGGCGCTCAGCGCCGCCGAGAAGGAGAGAGCGGCCGAGCTGCTGAAGCGCCTCGGGCTCGGCGCGGCCCGACAGCGTCTCCCGGGCCGCGAGGGCACGGCTGCGGAAGGGGCCGCGGGGGAGCGAGCGGACGCCGCCGTCGCCCGCTCCTCGCCGTTGTAGCGCGGCATTTTTCGTGCATGTGTATCTTTGAACAGAGATTCTTTGACCAATGACAAGAGAGGACGCCATGCAGGACTCACAGACGACGACTGGAACCAGCACCTGGGCCATCGATCCCGCACACTCGCAGGTCGAGTTCACGGTGAAGCACATGATGATCACGAAGGTCCGGGGCCGCTTCGCGGGAGTGAAGGGTGAAGTGCACCTGGACGAGGACGATCCGTCGAACAGCCGCGTGGACGTGGAGATCGACGCAGCCAGCGTCGACACGCGGGCGGAGGACCGCGACACGCACCTGCGATCCGAGGACTTCCTGGACGTGGAGGAGTACCCGAAGCTGCGCTTCGTGAGCAAGCGTGTAGACGGGGCGGCGCTGGAGCCGGGGACGGAGTTCGAGATTGTGGGCGACCTGACGATCCGTGGTGTGACGCGTGAAGTGACGCTGGATGCGGTATTCGGCGGCACGAACATGGATCCCTGGGGCGGTGAGCGGGCGGCGTTCAGTGCGGAGACCACCATCGACCGACGTGATTTCGGGCTGCAGTGGAACCAGGCGCTGGAGACGGGGGGCGTTCTGGTGGGCAACCGGGTGAAGATCGATATCGAGGCGCAGACGGTGAAGCAGTAGGCGTGCGGGCGGCGATCCCGAACGCCGGTCGGAGGCCGCGATGGCGCTCGGGGTCCGAGCGCCATCGCGTTTCAGCCGCCTGCCGCGGATGGAGTGCTCGACGTCGCAACGTTGACGTCGATGGGAAGTTCGACTCCGCCCCAGGACTCCCGGACGTCGAGCTGGCCCTGCCAGACGCGCGCATCCGGGAACCCCGATTCGGCGGGCCCGCGTCGGAGGTGGAAGCCATTCGTGGCCACCACCCAGAGGCTCGGCTCACCAGGCCGCCCCGCTTCGCCGAATGCGCCCTCCACGGCGTCGAGGAGTCTCGGGGCGTTGCCCGCGTGGGCGTACAGGCCGGGAACGTATCGGCCACCCTGCAGGAGAGCCTCTGACCAGGCCCGCACGTACGCCGTGAGCGGAGCCGCCACACTGTCCACGCGCTCCACATCGAGGTAGATGATGGTGCCTTCGGGGAAGCCTTCGGCCTGCGCCGCGCGCGTTGCTGCCACGGCGTCGACACGTCCTTTCTCCGGCGTGAGGTTGCCGCGCGTGCACGCGGGGGCCGCCGCTTCGCTGTCGGGTGCCGGGCCGACGTGCTCGGGCCAGTCCTGCTCCCCAACGAAGATCACGGCGATGCCCCACCGCATGGCTTCCAGGGCGGGGCGCTTCCCCTGCCAGGTCGTGCCCGTGTAGCACGGCGCGGGGAGGTAGAATCCGACCCACCTGTACGGGGATTGGTCGCGCCAGCGCGCGAGGGCGGCGTCGCCGGGATACACGCGGGTATCGAAGCCCGGGACGCCGCTGGCGGGCCGGGGCATGGGTCCGGCCCGCGGCGGCGTGGTACCACCGGCGCAGGCGGAAGTGGCCAGGAGGAGCGCGGCCGCGGACGCGGATCGGATCATGTTGGCGGAATCGGTTCGAGTTCGGAGCATTGGCAATGCGGGGCGCGCGGGTTCTGCCTGCGGGCCGCGCCCGCGCGGCTTCGGCAGGGCGGCGATGCAGGAACGGCGCCGGCGGGAAGGCCAGGATCGCGGAGGCCTAGCCCCGTCCCCCGTGAAGGCGGTCCCCACCGCCTTTCCGGTCATGCGTTCGCCTCTCGCGGAACCGCCGCCGGGGTGCCACGTTACCTCCGTGCCGGCGCGCGACCCCGTTGTGACCGTCTTCTTCTACTCGGCCGTGGCATCGCTCACGGCCATGGTGGGCGTACTGCCACAGCTCGTGGGGGGCCGTCCCCGTGAAGCCATCATCGGCTGGGCCAACGCCGTGGCCGCCGGTCTCATGTTCGGCGTCGCCTACATGCTCCTGACCGCCGGACTGAAAACGGATCTGGCCCCCGGCGCGCTGGGGGCGCTGGTGGGCATCGGGTTCGTGCGGGTGACGCACGCCCTGACGGGCACGGCCGAGCTCGACCGCGTGCAGGAAGACAGCGTCGAGCACGGCTACAAGGTCATTCTTGCCGACACGCTCCACGCGGCGCACGAGGGGATCGCCATCGGTGTGGCGATGCTGGTCTCCATTCCCCTCGGGATCTCGATGGCGCTGGCGCTGGCCGTGCACAACATTCCGGAAGCGATGGTGCTGAACTCGGTTCTCACGCGGCAGCGCCTCTCGGCGGGCCAGTCCCTGGGGCTCGCCCTGGCGACGAACGGGAACCAGGTGCTGATGGCGGTGGTCACCTTCTCCATGATCTCGGCCATCCCGGCTCTCCTTCCCCTGGCGACGGGGTTTGCCGTCGGCGCCCTCTTCCAGCTGGTGCTCGTCGAGCTCCTGCCGGAGTCGTATCGGCAGGCGGGAAGCACCAGCATCGCACTGGTGGCCATGGTCGCCCTCGGACTCGTGGTCCTGCTCGGCGGGCGGACCCCGTGAGCGCAGTCCTCGTCGTCTTCCTCTACGCCCTGGCCACGGCCGTGGCCACGGGGCTCGGGGCGATCCCGTTCGCGTTCGTGCGGGAGCCGTCCGTGAAGCTGATCGCCTATTCCAACGCGGTGGCCGCAGGGCTGATGCTGGGGGCGAGCTTCGGGCTGGTGGGCGAGGGAACGGAGTACGGTCGGGTGCAGACGGTGGTGGGCGGCGTCGCCGGCGTGCTGTTCATCCTCGCCACGCAGAAGCTGCTGGGTACTCACAATGAGGAGGAGGTGGTCTTCGAGGCCGCGCGAGGCGAGGGGGCGAAGAAGATGCTGCTCATGATGGTGGTGATGACGGTGCATTCGTTCTCCGAGGGTGTGGCCGTGGGCGTCTCCTTCGGAGGGGGCATGACGCTGGCCGCACTCATCACCATCGCCATCGCCATCCACAACATCCCGGAGGGCGTGGCGATCAGCGCGGTGTTCCGGCCGCAGGGAGTGAGCGTGGCTCGCTGTGCCGGATGGAGCATTCTCTCCTCTCTGCCACAGCCTCTCATGGCGGTCCCGGCTTTCCTTTTTGTGGAGACGTTCCGGACCGCCCTCCCCTACGGCCTCGGATTCGCCGCGGGGGCAATGGTCTTCATGGTGCTCGTGGAGCTTCTCCCGGAGGCGTTCCACCAGGGCACGCGCGCCGCGGTGGCGAGCCTGGCCAGCGCCGCGGCCATCAGCATGGTCCTCTTCCAGCACTGGCTCTAGCACCGGCGCACCGGATCGCCGCCGGGCCGGCAACCGGGGCTGGAGGGCCTGTCCGCGGGTCACGGCGCCGCGATTGCAGGGCGCGGGCTCCGGACGGAGACGAACTTCGGGAGGTCGGATGTCGGAGCTGTTCAGTAAGCTGCCGTTGAGGAGCGTAACGTTGCGGAATCGCATCGGAGTATCGCCGATGTGCCAGTACTCCAGCGAGGATGGTGCGGCAGGACCGTGGCACCTGGTGCACCTCGGCGGCTTCGCGGTGGGCGGCGCGGGCCTGGTGATGACGGAAGCCACCGCCGTGTCACCGGAGGGGCGGATCAGTCCGCAGGACCTGGGGATCTGGAAGGACGAGCACGTCCCCGCGCTGCGCCGCGTGGTGGACTTCATCCACGGGCAGGGCGCGGTGGCCGGAGTTCAGCTCGCCCACGCCGGCCGCAAAGCGAGCACTCGCCGTCCATGGCAGGGACGCGGAGTCGTTTCGCCTGAAGAGGGGGGGTGGGAGACCGTCGTCGCCCCCAGCGCGATCCCCTTCGCCCCGGACTTCCCGCATCCGCGCCAGCTCGACGACGCCGGGCTGCGGCGGATCCGGGATGCGTTCCGCGATGCCGCGCGGCGCGCACTGGACGCGGGCTTCCGCGTGGCCGAGATCCACGCGGCCCACGGCTATCTCCTCCACGAATTCCTCTCACCACTCTCGAACCACCGGGAGGACCGCTACGGGGGCACGGTGGAGAACCGCATGCGATTCCCCCTCGAAGTGGCGGAAGCGGTACGCGAGGCGTGGCCGGAGCGGCTCCCGCTGTTCGTCCGCATCTCGGCAACCGACTGGGCGGAAGGGGGCTGGGACCTGGACGGCTCGGTGGCGTTCGCCCGGGCGCTCCGGGAGCGCGGCATTGACCTCGTGGACTGCTCGTCCGGGGGGCTGGTGCCGCACCAGAAGATCGAGCTGGGCCCGGGGTACCAGGTGCCGTTCGCCGCGCGGATCCGCGCGGAGGCAGGCGTCCCCACCGCGGCCGTGGGGCTGATCACGGACCCGGAGCAGGCCGAGGCCATCATCGCCGGCGGGCAGGCGGACGTGGTCCTTCTCGCGCGGGAGATGCTGCGCCAGCCCCACTGGCCGCTTCTCGCTGCACACCGCCTGGGCACCGACGTCGACTGGCCGCCCCAGTACGCACGCGCCCGGCCTACCTGAGCCGTCTGCGGGGCGGCACCGCCGGCTCCGGCCTCAGCCTTTGACGCCGCCCATGACCGGGAGAACCGCGCCGGTGATGTAGCCGGCGGTGATGGGCGAAGCGAGGAAGACGTAGGCGGGCGCGAGCTCCTCCGGCTGCGCCGGCCGGTTCATGGCTGTGCTCGTGCCGAACTCCGGAACGGCCTCCGCCGACCGGTCGGCCGGGTTCAAGGGAGTCCAGACGGGGCCCGGGGCGATGGCGTTCACCCGGATGCCGCGGTCGGCCACGTTCTGCGCCAGGGCGCGGGTGAAGGCATGGATCGCCCCCTTGGTGGCGGAGTAGTCGAGCAGCATCGGCTGGCCGAAGAGCCCGGTCTCGGACCCCGTGTTCACGATCGCACTTCCTTCCCCGAGGTGCGGAAGCGCGGCACGGGCCATCGCCATGTAGCCCAGGATGTTGGTCTCCAGCGTCATCCGGATGTGATCGTCCGTGAGGTCCTCCAGCGATTTCGCGTGCTCCTGGAACGCGGCGTTGTTCACCAGCACGTCCAGCTGTCCAAGCTCCGCCACCGTCCGTTCCACGGCGAACGCGCAGAACTCCGAGTCGCGCACGTCGCCGGAAAGCGTGATGCAGCGACTTCCTTCCGCCTCCACCGCGGCGCGCGTGGTTTCCGCGTCCTGGTGCTCGCTCAGGTACACCACGGCGACGTCCGCGCCTTCGCGGGCGAACAGCACGGCCACCGAGCGGCCGATCCCGCTGTCGGCGCCCGTGATCAGCGCCACGCGCCCTTCCAGCTTTCCGGATCCCCGGTACTCCGGCGACGCGAACCGCGGCGCGGGATCGAGGGGCGCTTCCCGCCCGGGTTTCGCCTGGTGCTGCTCGGGCAGCGGTGATTCCGGCTGCCGTCGCGCGCTCGCCTGGACGGCCTCGGAGCCCTCCCCACCCGCGCCCTCGTCCTCACCAATGTCGCGGGCGGCCTCCCGCCGCTCCACCTCGGACTGGATCCCCCGCTGCGCTTCCGCCGTCCGCTCCGCGGCCTCGCGGAAGCGATCCTTCCGGCCGCCCCACTTCCTCCGCTCCGTACCCGCGCTCTCACTCCTGCGATCGCTCGGCATCGCCCCCTCCTGTTCGATGGATCCTCCCACCCATCCCAACGCAACAGGCGAGCCGGACCGGCGAGCGCGCGACCGGCCGGAAGGTGGGGCATCGGCGTCCGATTTGCATGTCCTGGGGGAAGGCCGCCGCGTGCGGGCGCGCGTGGTTGGCGCACCGGACCCTGCGAGGACCGGACCCTTCGAACGCAGCGCGGGAGGAGCCATGGCACGGTTGGACCACGAACCGGAAGACACGGGCGGGATCGGGATCGGCTGGATCTGGGGCGTGGTGGCCACGATCGCGGTGGTGCTGGTGGTCTGGTGGGCATGGCCGGGGATGCCGCCGAACCACGAGGTCGCGCGCGTGTCCGACATCCAGCCGGTGGAGCCTGCCGCCACGCAGGCGCCGGGGCCCGCGGCAGCGGGCAGGGGCGCCCCGTCGTCCGACACCGCTCCGGCCCCGGGCGCAGCGGCGGCCGACGGCCAGGAGGGGCGTGGGTCCGGCACCGCCGATGCGGCGGGCCCGACGGTCTCGTCGCCGGACCTCGCAGCGATCGTGGACAACCCGGACCAGTACGTCGGCCAGACATTCCAGGGGGACCGGATCCGGGTCTCGCAGGTCCCCGGCAGCCGCAGCTTCTGGATCGCGGCTCCCGGCGGACGGAACCTGTTCGCCGTGATTGAGGAGCGGACCGCGGAAGAGCTGCCACGGATCGCTCCGGGCGCCATCATCGGGATCCGGCGCGCGACGCTGCGGCACGCCGATTACCTGTCGCAGATGCCGCCGGGCTCCCTGGACGACGCCACCCGCTACATCGCGGAGCACCGGGACGTCTTCCTGGTGGTGGATGCCGGCGCCATCACCGTGGAGCAGCCGGGGACCCCGTCGCCCGCGACGGGCGGCTGACGCGAGTCCCGGCGCGCGGCCTTCCAGCGCGCGCGCGGCGCAGGCAGCGGGTCCTCGTCAGGGCCCGCCGCGTCCTCGCCAGGGCGCAGGGCGTCCTCGTCAGCGCGTCCTGGTCCGGCTAGGTCGTGCCTCCGGCGGGGGCCTGGCCGCGCAGCACCTGCCGGCACTCGTTCTCTTCCCGCTCGAGCTCCTCGAGCAGGCAGTTGACCGTGTGCGTGACCAGCTCCTCCACCGGGACGCCCCGGCGCTGCGCCTCCGCCTGGTAGGCGCGGTAGTGCTCGCTGGTGACCCGGGCCACCACGGGGACTTCCACCGTGTCGCTCACGTCCACAATGTTGCTCACGCTTCACCTCCAGCTGGCACGGCCTTGTGGCCGTAACACAGGATACCGCCGCGCCCTTCGGCCCTGACCCGGCGGAACTCCAGCGTGGTCTCCATTCCTGGGAGGACCTCTTCCGGCACGCAGTCCACCACCTGCGCCATCAGGCGAGCGCCTTCGGGCGTCTCGATGATGGCCATGGCGTACGGCGCTTCGGGAGTCAGCTCGTCGGGCGCCACGTGGATGACGGTGGACGTGACCACGCGCCCGCGCGGTGACAGCCGCACATCCTCGAGCGCGCTGGCCCTGCACGCCGGGCAGACCCGCCGCTTCGGGTAGATCACCTTCCCGCACTCCGTGCAGCGGCTCCCCTCGAGCCGGTAGCGGGCCGGGATCTCTCGCCAGTATCTGGGACTCGGCATGGGTCACACCCTCTCGAAGACGTGGACAACGGAGCTGCCGCCGGAGCCGCCCATATTCTGTGCGACGCCGATGTGGGCGCCCTCCACCTGGCGGTCCCCCGCCTCGCCCCTGAGCTGCTCGAAGATCTCGATGGCCTGGGCCACCCCCGTGGCGCCCACCGGGTGACCCTTGGCTTTCAGCCCGCCGCTCGTGTTCACCGGTCGCCGGCCGCCCAGCGCCGTGAATCCGCTCTTCGCCGCCTCCGAGGGGTTGCACCCGTCCGTCAGCCCCATGGCTTCGACGCAGCAGATCTCCGCGATGGAGAAGCAGTCGTGGACCTCCGCCACGTCCACGTCCGACGGCTGGATCCCGGCCATCCCGTACGCCCGCTCCGCCGACAGCCGAACGGCCGTGAGCACGGACGGGTCCTCCCGGTCGGCCAGCGCAGGAGGCGCTGTGGCGGCGCCGCTGCCGCGGATCCGAACGGGCCGATCGGTGAACTCGTGCGCGCGCTCGAGCGGGACGAGGAGCACGGCGGCGGCGCCGTCGCTCACGGGCGAGCAGTTCAGCAGGCGCAGCGGCTCCGCCACCAGCGAAGACCCGAGGACGTCCTCCACGGTGATCTCCCGCCGGTACTGGGCCCGCGGGTTCAGGGCGCCGTGCCGGTGGTTCTTCACGGCCACCCACGCCATGTCCTCCAGCGTGGTCCCGCGAGAGGCCATGTGGGCACGGGCGATCATGGCATAGAGGCCGGGAAACGTTATTCCGTGATAGGCTTCCAGCTCCTGGTCCGCGGCCGTCGCCAGCACGTTCGTGGCATCAGCGCCATCGGTCATCTTCTCCACGCCCGCGGCCAGTACGAAGTCGCTGAGCCCCGACGCCACTTCGATCCACGCCGCCCGCAGCGCCATCCCGCCGGAGGCGCACGCCGACTCGACGCGGGTCACGGGCACGCCCGCCATGCCGAGCTGGTCCGCGGCAATGGGGCCGAGGTGCTCCTGCCCCACGAACTGGCCGGCGGCCATGTTGCCCACGTAGATGGCGTCCAGGTGGTCCACCCCGGCACCGTGCAGCGCTTCCAGCGCGGCATCGGCGAACATGGTGCGCAAGCTCGAATCCCAGAGCTCGCCGAAGCTGGTCATCCCCGCACTCACTATGGCGACGTCGCGCATGCAGCCTCCTCGGTTTTCCGCCCGCCGGCCCCGCCGGCTCCTGGTCCACCCCGCGCCCGTGCGAGGTCAGTCGTTCATCCGGATCTTCTCGCGCAGCTTGACATACTCGCCATAGGTGAGATAGCGACGCGGCCCGTCCAGCATGCTCCGCACAGTGGGCGCCCGGTCGCGTCGCTCCACGAGGGCGTCCGTAGTGCGCAGCACGAACGAGTCGCTGCCGGCGCCGGAGCCGAACGACGTGATCAGCACCAGCCGGTCCGCCTCGACGATGTCCAGCGCGGCTGCGAGCCCGGTGGGCGAGCTGCCGGAGTACGTGTTCCCCATGGTCGGCACGATCCACCCGGGCTCCAGCTGCTCCCGCGTGAAGCCGAGCTGCTTTCCCGCGCTGAGCGGGAACTTCCCGTTCGGCATGTGGAAGACCGCGTAGCGGAAGTCGGACGGCTTCAGTCCCGTCCGCTCCAGGATGAGCCGCGTGGCGCTCAGCACGTGCTTGAAGTACGCCGGCTCGCCGGTGAAGCGGCCGCCGTGCCGGGGATAGAACTCCCCTTCCCTGCGCCAGAAGTCCGGCGTGTCCGTGGTGAAGCTGACCGCGTCCACCACGTCCGCCATGACGTCGTCCCTGCCGAAGATGTAGGCGCTGCCGCCGGCGGAGGCGGAGTATTCGAGCGCATCGCTCGGCGCGCCCTGCGACGTGTCCGCCCCGATCCCCATCGCGTACTCCATCCGCCCGGACTCCACCAGTCCGAGGGCCACGAACATCGCTTCCGTACCCGCCTTGCACGCGAACTCGAAGTCCGCCACGTGCACTTCCGGGCCGATCCCCAGCGCCTCGATCACCGCCGTGCCGCTGGGCTTCACCGCGTACGGGTGGCTCTCGGAGCCGATGTAGAGCGCGCCCACCTTCTGCGGATCGATGCCCGCGCGGGCCAGCGCCGCCCGCCCCGCCGCGACCGAAATGGTGATGGTGTCCTCGTCCAGGCCGGGCACCGACTTCTCCTGGAGCAGCAGACCGCTGCGGATCGTCTCCGCGTCCTTCCCCCACTGGTGTGCGATCTCCTCCGCCCGGATCCGGTTGCGGGGGATGTAGGCGCCGTAGCCGACTATGCCTGCCATGGGACCTCCAGCCGTGGGACGCGCGCGCGCACCGGGCGGCGAGCGTCAGGGGATGCGTGGGATGCCGGGGACGCACGGGTCCTCCGGCGTCCTCGGAAAGCACGGGCGCCGCGACCGCACGATGGTCGCGGATGTGCCAGCAAGCGCATTGGGGTAGCCTCCCGGGGAAGCCGTGCTGCCTGCCGGGGCCGTGGGTAGGGGGGACGGCCCGACTCCGGTCAAAGTCGGACAGCCGGCGGAGCGCGTCAAGGGAGGCCGGCCTCTGCGGCCGGGCGGGCGTTCCACGACCGGCCGTGAAGAGAATCCTTTTGCCCGGCCCCGCGCCGCCGCTACCTTGAAGCGGCCGGAACCCCGGCCCACGGGCGCTGGCGCCCGGTCTCCGATCCCAACCCAGTGAGGAACCACCCATGTCGCGTCGGACCTCTCCCCGTACCCGCATCGCCGCCGTGCTTTCCTCGGCCGCTCTCCTGGCCCTTGTCGCGGCTGCGCCGGCACACCGACCCCAGCGGCAGGTCGTGCGGATCACGATCTCCATGGACAGTACCGGAGCGGTGGTGGTGGATCCCGAGCAGGCCCACGTCAACCCCGGCACCCGCATCGAGTGGACGAGCGATCTCCCGTTCGGGCTGGCCGTGCAGCGCGAGGCGGACCTCTTCGGGAATACGCTCCCGCCGCAGGCGCTGCAGGGGCAGAAGAACCGGCCGGTCGGCGTGGGCATCGGCGCGAACGCGCCCGAGGGGAGCTACAAGTACGCGGTCGGCGTCTGGGACGGAACGAGCGTCTCGGTGAGGGACCCGGAGATCATCGTCGGGGGCCACTAGCAGTTGCGGAGGACGCCCGCCCGGTCCCGCGCCGCGAGCGGGCGAGGCGCGCTACCGGACGGAGTCGGCCACGAGCGCCTGGAAGCGCGTCGAGTCCGCCAGCGGGCGCCACCACCAGTCCTGGGCGATGTAGGACCGGCGCTGCGGCTGCTGCTCCAGGAAGCGGGTCAGCAGGGCCAGCGCGCGCGTGGGATCCCCGAGCTGTAGCCAGACGTTCGCTTCATAGTAGTCGAGCCACGGGCTCGGCTCCTCGTCGGCGCGAACCGCCGCGATCAGCGCGCGGGCGCTGTCCGGCTGTCCGGCGCGGGCCAGGACGGCGGCCACCTGCAGGTGACCGTGTGCCCAGACGCTGAAGCCGTAGCCCTGCTCTACCGCGTGCACCAGCGCCCACGCCGAGTCCACGGCCAGCGGCGGACCCGCCCAGCCGGCGGACACCACGAGCAGCTCGGCCGCGAACAGCGGCTCGGCGGGGTAGCGGTGCCGCCCCTCCGCCGCGAACTCCGCCGCGCGGTCGAAACGCTCCAGCTCCAGCCACACGTGGGAGAGCGTGAACAGGATGTCGCTCTCGGCATGGATCAGGAACGGGTCCGCCGCGAGCGCCCGGTCCGCAGCCAGCGCCGCTTCCCCGAACTCGCCCCGCGACCGGAGCACTTCCGCCAACCCCACCCACGCTTCCGCGTTGCCGGAGTCCGCCGCCACCGCGCGCCGGTAGTCCGACTCCGCCTGGTCCACCAGCGCCTCGGCCGAGTCGCCCCCCACCCAGCTCAGCCGGTATTCGAGCCGCCCGCGCCACGCAAGCGCTTCCGAGTTCCGGGGCGACATCTGGAGCGCCTGCTCGACCAGCGACAGCCCCCGGCGCAGCGGCTCGGCCGCGCTGTCCGACAGCTGCGCGCGCACCTGCCCCGTCCGGATCACGGTCCCCCCCAGCCGCACGGCTGCACGGCCCAGCAGCGGCTCGATCCAGCGCGGGTCCAGGCGCATGGCCACGGCGAACAGCGAGTCCGCCTCATCGAGACGTTCCAGCGCACCGGGCTTGTCGCCGAGCGCCCACGCCAGCGTGTCCGACTGCTCCACCAGCCCGTGGGCCCGTTGCACCGCCGCCCACGCACGGCCACTGCGCGTGCCGTGGCGCGCATCGACCACCTCCAGCTCACGCCCCAGCCGCTGACCCAGCTTCCTCGCCGCTTCCGCCACGATCTCGTCCCGCAGCTCCAGCACGTCCTCCCCGCTCCGCTCCAGCCGCAGGCTCAGCGTATGGGCCCCCGTCCGCGCGTCGATCATCTGCACCGTCGCCCGCAGCTGGTCCCCGTCCGATTCCACGCTCCCCTCCACGATCGTCCCCGCGCTCAGCGCCCTCGCCACGCTGTCCAGCGGAACCGAGGCGTTGCGGAACTGCTTCACCCCGTTGCGGGACACCACCTCCAGCCGCCCGATCTGCGCCAGCTCGTGGATCAGCGCTTCCGTCAGCCCGTCCGCCACGTACCCGAGCTGGTGACCCTCCGAGAAGTCGTCGAAGTAGAGGACCGCGACACGCGCCGGATTCAGCGACGCGGCCGTCAGGCTCCCGGGGTGAAGCCACATCCCTCGCGCTCCCCAACCCACCAGCACGGTCGTGAGCAGCGTCACCGCCGCCAGCCCCATCCGCACCTCCGAGCGCACCGCCCGATCCGGCTCCCCCTCCGCGCGACGCACACCCGCCGGTGTGATGTCGAACGCCCAGGAGAGCACCAGCACCAGCGGCAGCCCCAGGATCGCGAGGATCACCACCGCACGCGGCGCCCAGTCCGGAAGGAAGAGCAGCGGGAAGACCGTCGACGTCACTTCGATCGCCGCCCACGACGCCACCAGGTAGATGCCCGCAGTCCGGAATACCCGCCGCCGGCTCAGCTCCTTCGTCAGTCCGGTCAGGCGCTCCAGGAAATCAGACACGGGCCCCGGCCCTCTCTCGCCGGCCGTCCGGCCGAGGGTGGGTGCCGCGCGAGCGCGTGGGGAGAGCGTCCATGGATTCCCGGGCAGCGGGTGGGAAGGCGAACCTGTAAGATGTGGGGCGGGGGGTCCGGAGATCAAGAATCATGATCGACTACCGCGCCCCCGAGCGGCCCCACCGGCTGCTCGCGGGCCCCTGCCGTTGTCCGCGCGTGCCTGAACGCCGTATCTTCATCCTCCCACCGGCTGACGCCGGTGGCTTCCCACACCTGCAACCCGACCCGGAGAGATCCATGCGGCGCTTCCCGCGCGGCCGGTGCCTGCCATCGCTGCCGTCCGTCCTCCTCCTCGCCCTCCTCGGACCCGTGGCCGTCGCGGCCCAGCAGCAGGCGGGCGCTGCCGTGGCGGAGCGGCACGACGCGGCGATCGCGCCTCCGCAGCCTGCGGCGTTCGCGGGGCTGGAGTACCGGCTGGTGGGTCCGTTCGCGGGCGGGCGGCTGACGCGCGTGGCGGGGATCGCCGGGGATCCGCTCACGTACTACATCGCGGCCGCGTCGGGGGGCGTGTGGAAGAGCGTGGACGGCGGGCACGCGTGGAAGCCGATCTTCGACGACCAGCCCACGTCGTCCATCGGCGCCATCGCGGTGGCGCCGTCGGACCCGAACGTGGTGTACGTGGGTGCGGGCGAGGCGAACGTGCGGGGGAACACGGCGGCGGGCGACGGGATCTACCGTTCTCTCGACGCGGGGAAGACGTGGGAGCACGTCTGGAGGCAGGAGGGGCAGATCGGGGAGATCGCGGTGGATCGCCGGAACGCCGATGTCGCGTATGCGGCCGTGCTGGGCCACGCGTTCGGTCCGAATCCGGAGCGCGGCGTCTACCGCACCGTGGATGGCGGGAAGACCTGGGTCCAGGTGTTGAAGAAGGACGAAGACACGGGCGCGTCGGCGGTGGCGCTCGACCCGTCGAACCCGAACATCGTCTTCGCCGGCTTCTGGCAGATGCGGCGCACGCCCTGGTCCATGACCAGCGGCGGACCGGGCAGCGGGCTCTACGTCTCCCGGGATGGCGGCGACAGCTGGAAGCAGCTAACCGGCCGCGGCCTCCCGGAAGGCATCTGGGGCAAGGTGGGGGTGGCGGTGGCACCCTCGGACGGGGACCGCGTCTACGCCATCATCGAAGCCGATGAAGGTGGCCTCTTCCGCTCCGACGACGGGGGCGACAGCTGGGACCGGGTGAACGACTCGCGCATGCTCACGCAGCGCGCCTGGTATTACGCCACCCTCACCATCGACCCCACGAACCCGGACCGCGTGTGGTTCCCCAACGTCCCGCTGGTGCGCACCATCGACGGCGGGAAGACCGTGGAGATCGTGGAGGCTCCTCACGGCGACCACCACGACGTCTGGATCGACCCGCGGAACCCGGATCGCATGATCGACGGCCACGATGGCGGGGTGGCCATCTCCACGGACGGCGGCGAGACGTGGCTGAGCCCCCCGCTGGCGCTGGGACAGTTCTACCACATCGCCACGGACAGCCGGAATCCGTACCGGGTCCAGGGCGCCATGCAGGACCTGGGCACGGCGCAGGCGCCGAACAACAGTCTTCGCGTGGGCGGGATCACGGACGCGGACTGGCGGGATGTGGGCGGCGGCGAGGCCGGCTTCGTTGTGTCGGACCCGGAGGACCCCGACGTCGTCTACGCGGGCGAGTACCTGGGGATCATTACGCGCCACGACGATCGCACGGGCGAGTCGCGGAACGTGAGCGCGTACCCGGAGAACCCGAGCGGCCACGGCGACATCGACGCGGAGTACCGCTTCCAGTGGACCGCCCCCATCGCCGCCAGCCCCAACGAGCCCGGCGTGATCTACCATGGCGCGCAGGTGCTTTTCCGGAGCGCGGACGGCGGGCAGACCTGGACGAAGATCAGCCCGGACCTGACGCGCAACGACACCACGAAGCAGCGCTGGACGGGCGGCCCCATCACCGGCGACAACACGGGCGTGGAGTACTACGCCACGATTTTCGCAGTGGCGGAGTCGCCGCTGGAGAAGGGGCTGATCTGGGTGGGGAGCGACGATGGCCTGGTGCACGTCACGCGCGACGGCGGCCAGCACTGGACGGACGTGACGAAGGGGATGAAGGGCGCGCCCGAGTGGGGGACCATCGACATGGTCGAGCCCTCCCCCTTCGACGCCGCCACGGCGTACGTGGTGGTGGACGCGCACCGGCTCGACGACATGACGCCGTACCTCTACCGCACCACCGACTACGGGAAGTCGTGGCAGCGGATCGACGGCGGTCTCCCGCGCCACACGTACCTGCACGCGGTGCGCGCGGACCCGGAGAAGCGGGGGCTGCTGTACGCGGGGACGGAGCACGGGGTCGTGATGTCGCCGGACGAGGGGAAGACGTGGCTCGGGCTGGACCTCAATCTGCCCACCGTGGCCGTGCACGACCTGGTGGTGAAGGACAACGACCTGGTCCTCGGCACGCACGGCCGCGGCGTCTGGATCCTGGACGACCTCACCCCGATCCGGGAGTGGGGCGACGCCGTCGCCAGCCGCGACCTGGCCCTCTTCCCGCCCGTCACCACCACGGCCTGGCGCTACCGCTACACGTGGGCGGACGGCCCCGCGGGCGAGAACCCGCCCCGCGGCGCCATCGTCAACTACTGGCTCGGGGGGAAGCCGACCGGCGAGCTGAAGCTGGAAGTGCTCGACGCCACGGGCGCGGTGGTCCGCACGCTGAGCAGCGTGGCGAAGCCGATGGACCACTACTCCGAGTACGAGGAGCAGCCGGAGCCGGAGCTGACCACCGACTCCGCCCGGATCCAGCGCGCGATATGGGACCTCCGCCTCGAAGGAGCCAGGCGGATCCCTGGCGCCATGATCGACACCGGCGACCCGGCCGACGCGCCCTCCGCGCCTCCCGGCCGCTACACCCTCCGCCTGTCCGCCGACGGCGACACGGTCAGCTCCACGTTCATGGTAGTGCCGGATCCGCGCGTGCGCTTGACGGACGAAGACCGCGCCGCGCAGCTGGCGTTCGCCCGGGAGCTCCGGAGCGCGCTGGACCGGCTGGCGGATGGCGTCGCCCGGCTCAGGAGCGTGCGCGAGCAGCTGGTGGCCCGCACCGCCCGGCTGGCAGATCGGCCGGACGCGGCGGAGCTGCTGTCGAAGTCTGAAGCGCTGGTGGCGAAGCTGGACGCGCTCGAGCAGCGCATGTACTCCCCGGACGCGGACGTCACGTACGATATCCTGGCGAAGGGGAGCCGCTTCTACTCGCGGCTCACGCCACTGTACATGTGGGCCCTGGAGGGGGATGGCGCGCCCACGCAGGGGATGCGCGAGGTCTGGGCGGCGCAGCAGACGGAGCTGGAGGGATACCTGAGCGAGCTGGACACGCTGTTCGCGACGGACCTCCGGGAGATCAACTCCATGGCGGAGCGGCTGGGAATCCCCTATGTCGTGGAGAACGGGGAGACCCCGCAGGGGTGACGGCCGGCGCTTCAGGCGCGGCCCCCAAACGGAGCCGGGGATGGTGGAACGTGTGATGATACGGCGGAAGGGCGGCGCGATCGTGGGTGGCGTCCTTCTGCTCTTCGGTCTCTACATCACGAGCCGGTACAGCTACCTGCTCTTCCACACGCTCATCGAGATGTTCACGGTGGTGGTGACCAGCGGCGTGTTCGTCATCGCGTGGAACGCCCGGGCCAGCCTTCACAACAACTATCTCCTGCTGGTGGGCGTGGCGTCCATTTTCGTGGCGCTGGTGGACCTGTTGCACGCCATCGCCTATGAGGGAATGGGCGTGTTCCCCCGGTTCGGGTCGGACCTGCCCACGCAGCTCTGGCTGGCCGGCCGCTGGATCCAGGCGCTCGCCCTCTTCGCCGCTCCGTTCTTCCTCGGGCGGCGGCTGCGCGTGTCCACCGTAGCCACGGCGTTCGGGCTGCTCACGGCCGTTTTCCTCGTCGCAATCTTCCAAGGGCGCGTATTCCCCACCGCTTTCGCTGATGGCGTGGGGCTCACGTCATTCAAGAAGGTCAGCGAATACGCCATCTCCCTTGTCCTGCTCGCCGCCACGGCCCTGCTCTGGCGGAAGCGCGAGGCATTCGACCCGTGGGTGTGGCGCCTTCTCACTGCGTCCCTCGTCCTCACCATCGCGTCGGAGCTCACCTTCACCTTCTACCTGACCGTTTACGGTGAGACCAACCTGGTCGGGCACTTCCTGCGCCTGCTGGCGTTCTACGCGCTCTACAAGGCCGTCATCGAGACGGGACTCGTGCGGCCCCAGGCCATCCTGCTGCGCGACCTCCGGCACTCGCAGGAGCAGTTGCGCGCCCACGCGGACACCCTGGAGCGGCGCAACGATGAGCTCCGCCGGTCCGAGCGGCAGCTGCGCGATCAGGCGTTCACGCTGACGCAGCGAAACCAGGAGCTGGACGCGTTCGCCCACACGGTGGCCCACGACCTCAAGAACCCGCTCGCGGTGATCGTCACCAACACGGAAATGGTCATCGAGTCGGACACCCTCGCGGCGGAGCGGAAGAGGACGCTGCTGCACCGGATCCGCTCGACGGCGGACAAGATGAACCGGATCATCAATGCGCTGCTCCTCCTCTCGAAGGTGCGCAGGATCGAAGCGCCGCGGGAGCTGGTGCACATGGACCGCATCGTCGACAGGGTCCGTGACGGGCTCAGCGAGATGATCGCGTCCGCCGACGCCCGGCTCACCTTACCGGACCACTGGCCGGCGGCGCAGGGGTTCGCGCCGTGGATCGAGGAGATCTGGGCCAACTACCTGAGCAACGCGCTGCGCTACGGCCGGAGCGCGCCGGGGCATCCCCCGGAGATCGAGCTGGGCGCCGATCCGCAGCAGGATGGCACCGTCCGGTTCTGGGTCCGTGACCACGGCCCTGGCGTGCCCCCCGAGGCACGCTCCGATCTGTTCGCCCCGTTCACCCAGCTCGGGAAGGTATCCGGCCCCCGTACCGGTCACGGCCTGGGCCTCTCCATCGTGGTCCAGCTCGTCGAGAAGCTGGGCGGCAGCGCGGGGATGGAGGACGCCCCCGGCGGTGGCAGCCTGTTCTACTTCACGCTCCCGGCCGCGTCGTCACCGGAGGCCGCGCCCACCCACGCGGGCCGTTAGCTGCTCCCCCGAGGGGCGCTCGGGTTGCCGAGCGCTCCGCCGCTCGTCATCATGCCACCATGAGCGATTCCAAACGATCCTTCTTCGAGCGCCGCATGCACGTCCCTCCCCGGGCCAATGGGGGCGACGAACCGGCGGCGAAGGAGCACGGCCGCCATGCGGCACCGGACGCCGAGCGGCAGCGACTCCACGTGGCCGCCTGCGCGCTCCTCCTGGAGCTCGCCCACGCCGACGACGAGTTCAGCGAAACGGAGCGGCTGCACATCGAGGCCGTACTCCGGCGCCACTTCGATCTCGATGAGGAAACGGCGGAAGAGCTGATGCGGCTGGCGGAGGAGGAGCGGGAGTCCGCCATCGATCTCTTCCAGTTCACCAGCCTGATCCGCTCCAGCTACGATCTCGGCCAGAAGACGCTCCTGGCCGAGATCATGTGGGGGCTGGTGCTGGCGGACGGCGAGATCGCCCGGCACGAGGCATACATGCTCCGCAAGATCGCCAACCTGCTGGACCTCGAGCCCGGCTACCTGTCCGCGGCCCGGAAGCGAGCGGCGGAGGGAGACTAAGGTCTCTCCCGCACCCGGACATCCCCGCTTCCGCCCGAGGCCGACGGCGCAGCGGCGCGCCGTACCTGCAGCGTCTTCAGGACCTGGTCGCCCGGGTCCAGCGTGACTGCGGCCGGGGGGGCGGGGACGCGCACCCGCAGCGTCTCCGCCCGGGCGCTCAGCACCACGTCGCGGCTCACCTTCCGCCCGTCCGTCAGCGTCACCAACAGCGTGGTGGGGATGCGGAAGGTGGGCCAGGACGGGTCCTGCGTCTGGCGCACCACGGCCGCGACGGTCCCGGCCACCCCCGCTCCGGCACCGCTTCCACCGCCGCCGCCCTTCCCGTCGGCGCTCTCCCCGGACCACGTCACGTCGAGCCGCGGGTACCCGGGCTCGTAGAGCCACTGCCGGAAGAACCACCCGAGATCTTCCCCGGCTTCGGTCTCCATCGCCGCCCGGAAGTCACCGGTCATCGCCGTGCCGTGGGCGTGCTCCGCGTGGTAGCGGCGCACGCCCCGGAAGAAGGCGCTGTCGCCCACCACGCCGCGCAGCATGTGGAGCACCCACGCGCCCTTCTGGTAGTTGTTGGCGTTCAGCAGCCAGTACAGGTCCGTCGTGTCGTGGACCACGGGGTAGCCCACCACGTCCGACGTGATGTACTGCTGGCGCGCCCGCTCCATACGTGCCCGGAACGCGGCGTCCCCGTCGCGGGATCGGTAATAGAGCGGGTCGAAGTAGCTGGCGAATCCCTCGCTCAGCCATAGGTCGCTCCAGCGCGCTTCGGTCACGTCGTCGCCGAACCACTGGTGGACGGTCTCGTGCGCAATCACGCTCTCCCCCATCCGCTCCCGCTCCCACGGCAACCGCGGGTAGAAGATCGCGCTCGCGTTCTCCATCCCGCCGAAGCGGGTGGCCGATTCCACGTGGGCCAGCTTCGCATACGGAAAGGGGCCGATGGCGCCGGTGAGGAAGTCCACGATGTCCGGCGCCCTCGCGAACCGCTGCACGCCGAACGCGCTGTCGCCCGCCAGCGGCCAGACCGAGACCGTCGCGCACCGTCCGGGCGACGCGGGCGCCCGCCCGCACGCAGCCTCACCCAGAACTGCGCGGCCGAAGTCCGCCACACCGATCACCATGGTGTAGGTGGGGATCGGCACCGCGTTCGACCAGTGCCACACCGTGCCACCCGCGCGCTCCGGGTCGGGCCCCGTCGACTCGAGCCGCCCGTTCGCCACCACTTCGAGCCCCGCGGGCACCCGCACCAGGAAGTCCACGGTAGCCTTGTCGGACGGGTGGTCGTTGGACGGGAACCACCACCGGGCCCGGTTCGGCCAGTTGTCCGCGAACGCGGTGGCCCCGCCCCGCGCGTCCGTCTCGAACGACAGGCCCTCCTTTGGACGACCGCCGTAAGCGACCGCCACCGTGACGGTGTCTCCCGCGGCGATCGGCGAACCCGGATGCAGATCCAGCACGACGTCATCGTAGGAGAACGGCACCGGCTCACCGTCCAGTGCCACTCCCCGGACCGTCAATCCCACCAGGTCGAGCGGGAGTGCGCGCAGTGTCTGCGTGGCATGGACACGGAGCTCGGCCGTGGCCGAGAACGCGCTGTCGGCCAGCCCGCCCAGGTCCAGCGAGAGCCTGTAGCTCACCACGTCGATGCCGGCCCGGCTCGCAAGCCGTCGCGAGGCGACACCGGGCTCCGGCAGCGGCCGCGGCTCCACCGGCTCCCGCCCCGCCGTTGTCTCCGGCCCCTCCGGCATCCCCGGCCCACTCGCCGCCGGCGTGTCGGGATGGGGCGCGCACGCCGCCAGCGCGGCCACCGCACCCAGCACCAGCTGCTTCATCTTGTTCGGCATGCCATTCCCCGGGGCTCGCGCCCCTCCACTCCTGCTCAGCGGTGCACCGTCCGCATGCTGGCCTCGGGGTAGCGCGCCCCGGCCGCCGCGCCCGGCGGGATCACCTCGTCGAGCCGGGCAAGGTCGTGATCCGTCAGCTCCACGTCCAGCGCGCCCACGTTCTGCTCCAGGTACTCCCGGTGCTTCGTTCCCGGGATCGGCACGATGTCCTCACCCCGCGCCAGCACCCACGCGATCGCCAGCTGCGCCGGTGTGCATCCCTTCGCATCGGCCATTTCCTCCACGCGCTCCACCAGGTGCAGGTTCTTCTGGAAGTTCTCGCCCTGGAAGCGCGGGCTGCGCGACCGATAGTCGCCCTCCGGGAAGTCGTCCGGTGTCTTGAACCGGCCCGTGAGGAAGCCGCGCCCCAGCGGCGAGTAGGCCACGAACCCGATCCCGAGCTCACGGGCCGTGTCCAGCACACCGTTCTCCTCCGGGTCCCGGGACCAGAGAGAGTACTCCGTCTGGAGCGCGGTGATCGGGTGCGTGGCATGCGCCCGCCGAACCGTTTCCGGCGCCGCTTCGGACAGCCCGAGAAACCGCACCTTCCCCGACTCCACCAGCCCCGCCATCGCACCCACCGTTTCCTCGATCGGCACGTCCGGGTCCACCCGGTGCTGATAGTACAGGTCGATGTGGTCCACCCCCAACCGCTCCAGCGACGCGTCGCACGCCTGCCGCACGTATTCCGGTCGTCCGTTCACGCCCAGAAAACTGCCGTCTTCGCCCCGCACGTTGCCGAACTTCGTCGCCAGTGTCACCTCCTCGCGCCGGCCCCGGATCGCCCGCCCCACCAGCCGCTCGTTCTCGAACGGGCCATACATGTCCGCCGTATCCAGCAGGGTGACGCCGGCATCCAGCGCCGCGTGGATCGTCGCCACGCTCTCGGCCTCCTCGCCTTCCCCATAGAACTCGCTCATTCCCATGCAGCCCAGCCCCAGCGCCGACACCGCCAGCCCTCCGCTCCCCAGCTCCCGTTGCTCCATCGTGTACTCCCGTTCAGGTCCTCGTCACACCTCGGGCGTTCCGGCGGTCTGCGTCAACAAGGTCCGTTCCACGAGCCAGCTTACGGACACCGGCCCGCAGCCCACGGGCCCGGTTTGCCAGGGGCGCCAAAGCAGGACCCCCGCCCCGGAAGCAGCCGGGGCGGGGGTCCAGGACCAGGCGACGCATGCGGCCGGTCCCTGCCTGCCGTCGCCTAGCTGGCTGGCGGGGGCTCGGAGGCCGGCTGCTCCGGCGCCGGTGACATCATGTCCCGGTACCACTGCCACTGCCCGTCCGACCCTCGCTTCCAGATCACCGTGTAGCGCCCGTGCGCCGGCCCTTCGTTCGTGGTGTAGTCGGCCGTGCCGATCTCCCACCCCGTATCGCCGTTCACCCCCGCCTCCTCCGTCGTGAGCGTCACGTCGCCGACGCCGGCCTGATCGTGGCCACCCTGCCAGTACTGCATGATCGCATCACGACCTTCCACTGCCGGCGCACCCGGCGGGTACAGCGTCGCGTCGGGGGCGTACACCTGCGCGAAGCCGGCTATGTCACCCTCGTTGAAGCTCCCGACGTATTGCGCGTTCACACGCTCCACCTCCTGGCGGAACGCCACGGCATCCATTGTCCCGGAAGTGCTCGGCTCCGCCGCTGCCGCGGTCTCTGAACTCTCCTGCGGCGCCGTTCCACAGGCCAGGACACCTGCAGTCGACAACATGACAAACAGAGCGGATGCAATACGCATAGGGGATCCTCCGCGAATCTGGGAAAAAGGATGCGTGAGTCGCAAATGTCAGCGCCCACCTCCGCGCGCGCAACTGTGCTCGGATCACTTCGCTGGCGACCTGGTGAAGACGTCACAGCAGAGCAGCGGCCGATGTCGCGATCCTGCGAAACGGAATGCCGCCGGGCGACGGGGAGGCGCCACCCCCGACGCATGGGAGAGGCGCGGACGGCACCCCGCACGCATGGGTGAGGCGCGGACGGCACCGGCGGAGGCACTGCTGACAGCGGCGGAGGCACTGTTGACACCGGCGGGGGCGCTGAAGGCACCGGCGGAGGCGCGCTGAAGGTAGGGGCGGAGGCGCGCTGAAGGTACCGGCGGAGGAACTGCTGACACCGGCGGAGGCACTGAAGGCGCCCCGAAGGTGGCAGCCTCTCCGACCGCGGGGCAGTATTCAGCTTTATTCGCAGGGGAACACCCACGTGTGAGGGCCGTCGCCACGCGCCGGTCGAAATCCGGGCATACGCGGGTCAATGCCCCACGCGCGTGAGCCTCCCTCCACGCGCGGGTGCTTTCCAGTACCCCGCCGCCGAACCGTTCCAGCGCGCGGCCGCCCTGACGCGATCCGTCCCATTCCGCTATCGCGATCCACACCCCCCCGGCCCCATGATCCGGAAATGACTTGACGGAGGATGATTTTGTTCGCACGGATTTTCATGATGATATGGATGGCCGCCGTCGTGCTCGCCAGCGTGATAAGGTGGCGGCGGGAACAGAAGCAGTGGCTGCAGCTCGGGCAGCTCGTCGAAGCGGTGGGTGAGGCGCTGGCGCGGCCGGGGGAGCCAGCGGGACCGGCGCCGGGCGGCGGGCGTCGTCGCACCGCATAGTCGAGGGGTCGGGGGTGGGCGTCGCGCTGGCGAGGGAGCTGCTCGAGGAAGTCGACCTGCTCCTGGAGCCGCTGATCGTGGCCTTCGAGCGTTTGCATCCGCTCGGCCAGGCTCGACGAAGCCGCAGTGGAGGGACAACGCCCCGGTGGGAGAATGTGGCGTCTGCCGAATGGCGGGAATGGCGGGAGCGGCGGGAGCGGCGGGAGCGGCGGGAGCGGCGGGAGCGGCGGGAGCGGCGGGAGCGGCGGGAGCGGCGGGAGCGGCGGGAGCGGCGGGAGCGGCGGGGGCGGCCGGTTGGCGGAGCGGCGGGAGCGGCGGGGGCGCGCGGCCAGGGGGCCAGCGCGCGGGTGCGCGATCAGGGCGCCGGGTCGATCCGGACCGTCATTCCGAGCCGCTTCTCGGCGAGGCTCCAGAAGGCTGCGGCCTGTTCCGGATCGCGGGCATCGGGGCTGGGTTCCCGGGGGGTCCGGCGGTCGAAGTAGCGGCCGCCGGGCTCGTCGCCGGGCCGGAGGGCTCGGTCGGCCACGGTGCGCGCGGCTTCCCGGACCGAGGTCGCGAACGGCATCCAGCGGAGCACGTAGCGGATGAGGAGGCGCTGCTTCCCGCGGGTATGGGGCGCGACGGTCGCGGGGACGAACCCGGGGGAGACGGCATCCGCGTGGATTCCCTGAATGCCGTGACGTCGCTCCCATTCCCGGGTGAGCCAGATCTGGGCGAGCTTGGCGTTCTTGTAGGCGCGCTCCGGGCTGTACCCGCGCCCGAGGTCCGGGGCGTGGAAATCGAAGCGAACTTCGTCGCCGTGGGACCCGGGCGCGTGCAGGCTGGAGGTGACGAATACGAACCGGGCCGGGCGCCGCAAACGGGGCGCGAGCATTGTGGTCAGCAGCAGGGGCCCAAGCGCGTGCACCTGGAGCGTTTCCTCGGCACCGTCCGGGCTCAACCGCCGGCTGGCCGGCGGCACGAGTGCGCCCGCGTTGTGCACGAGCACGTCAAGCGGGTTCCCGTCCGCCAGCGCGGCAGCGCAGCGTCGAATGGAAGCGAAGGAGGCCAGGTCGAGCGGGACGGCTTGCAGCCGCGCCTCGCCGTGCTCGCGCCTGAGCCGGTCCGCGGCCGCACCGCCCCCGGCGGGATCGCGGAACGTGAAGGTGACGCTGTGGCCGCGCCGGAGCAGCTCGGCGGCCGTGGCGAAGCCGATCCCGCGGTTCCCGCCCGTTACCAGGACGTGCCGGCGCGCGCTGCTTGTCGGGTCGGTCATCCCGGACTCCGTTGGTTCAGTGCGCTGCCTTCACCCCAGCTCCTCCGCGTGGGCCCGGATGCGGCGCACCATCTCGGCCAGGCCATTGGCCCGGGCGGGGGAGAGGTGAGTCCGCAGCCCTGTATGATCGAGGAAGCCCAGGTCGGCGTCCCGGATCTCGGCGGGCGTCCGGTCGTCGAGAACGCGCAGGAGCAGGGCGATGATCCCGCGCGTGATCATGGCCTCCGCATCTGCCGCGAGCCGCAGGCGGCCGTCGCTCATCTCGGCGCGGATCCACACGCGGGACTCGCAGCCGGGCACCGCGAACTCCTGCGCCCGGATGGACGGCTCGGGGACTTTCATCTCCCTGCCCCGCCGGACCAGGTATTCGTAGCGGGCCAGCGGGTCCTCCAGTCCTTCCATCTCGGCGACGATTTCGGCCTCCACTGTCGCCATGGTCCGCCGCCCCTTCGCCCCGGCCGCCCTCACGCCGCGCGCTCCCCGGGGTCTCCGGTCTCGATGGGGTTGTCGGGGTCGCTGCTCCACTCGAACCAGCCGCCATCGTAGACGGACACGCGGGGCCAGGCCAGCAGCCACGCGTTGAAGAACGCCTCGCTCCCGCGCCACCCGGTTCCGCAATAGAAGGCGTTGTGCCGCTCCGGCGTGATGCCGGCCTTCCGCCATTCGGCCACGACCTCGCCGTACTCACGGCTGGTGTGGTCCAGGTTGCGGTAGTTCTCCATGTGGTAGGCGTCGCTCCCGCAGCTGCCGAACACCGAGCCCGGGATCCGCCCCTTGCGCTCGATGTAGTTGTACCCGCTCACCTCGCCGACATACTCCGCCCAGCTCCGCACGCTCACCAGGTTGGCCTCGGGCGACGCGAGGATCTCCTTCGCGTCCGGGAGGTCCACCGCGAGCTCCGGGTGCCCGGGGATCCGGCTGCCGAAATCCGTCGCCGGCTCCGGATCCACCGGCGCCGTGCTCGTGTCGAAGCCCGCATCGAGCCATGACTGGAGACCGCCATTGAGCACGCGGACGTCCTTCACGCCCGCCCACAGCATGATGAACGCGCACCGGAACGCGGCCAGCTGACCTGCGCTGCTCCCGGGGAACGGATCGGCGTTGTCGGGGAAGGAGAAGCGCCCGTACAGGCACACGGTGGTGTCCGCCGTGATGCCGAGCGCGAGCAGCGCGTCCCTCACCTCATCCGGCGAGCGGCGGTTCCACGTTTCGGAGGACTCGAGCGTGTTGGTGTCCAGGCTCAGGGCCCCGGGGATGTGACCTGCCTCGTAGTCGCCGTGGTTCCGGTAATGGGCATGGCAGAGGACGAGCGGGCCACGGTCGTACTCGGGCGCGTTCCCTTCCGTCAGCACCTGGCGCAGCCAGACTGCGGGTACCAGGTGGCGATAGCGTGGCAGGTGCTCCAGCGGCAGCGACGGGTCGGCAGCCCATTCGTCGCTGAAGCGGTGGTAGAGATGGACCTCTCCGAACCCGGCGCGCCGGAACAGGTCGGCCACTTCCTCCGTCCCGGCGGCGTCCTGGCCGTAGACCACCAGTGGCCGATCCGGATCGAGTCCCTTCGAACGGACGATCTCGATCCAGTCCACGTAGCGGCTCCATTTGTGGGGCAGCGTCCGGGCCCCGGGGATGTGGCCTCCCCTGGGCTCTCCCTCCATGCGCCAGCCGTTGTAGGCGTCAATGGGGCGGACATCCACGAGTTGATTTCTCGGATCCTCCAGCCGCTGCCGAAGGTCCGCGGTTCCAATCTCGTCCAGGCCATGGTTCACGTGAGGCATCCTCGGGGGTTGGCGGTGAATACCTGGGCGTCGTCCGGACGCCGCCCGCAACGTACGCGGCGCCGCTGCGACTCGCATCCGCCGGGACTGCTCCCGGTCCACCGGGACACGAGTGGGTGCGGGAGCCGACGGCGCGCGAGCGAACCGCCCGGCGGCTGTCGGCGACGATCCGCCCCCGCCGCGCGCACACTCCGGGCCACGGTGGCGAGGGAACGATCCATTGCCGGGCCGCCATCGCCGCCGGGCGCGCCGGACCGATAGTTGCACCATCCCCGCGACGGAGCAAACATACCCGGGGCAACCACTTGAGCGATCAGCAGGACAGTACGGACGAACGGCAGCCGCCTCGCTTCGTCGACGCCAGATGGGCCATCGTGGGGGGTGTCTTCGCAGCCCTGTTCGCCGGAGGCATCATGGCCCTCGTGGGCCGCATTGGAAATTACGAGGCCCGCCGCCTCCTCGAAGCCACCATCCCCTCCCTCCGCTTCCTCTCCTCCTCCGTCCTCACCGCCGCCGCCACAATCCTCGCGCTCATGCTCACCCTCCTCGGCATGAGCAACCAGACCGATGCCCGCCTGAAGCCACGGCACTATCGACGCGTGCAGCAGGCATTCTGTCATGGCGGTGGTGGCCCTCATCACCTCCGTGGCCGTGCTCATGATCCTGACGTTCCCACTCGAGCAATCGCAGCAGCTGAACGGCTTCTACAACGTGGTCTATTACGCCCTCGTCGCCTGCTCTGCCATCCTGGGCGGGATGATGGTCACCGTGGTCCTCATGCTGCTCAACGCCATCCGCGAGCTCGTGGGCGTGTTCCGGCCCAGTGGCAACAGTCGCCTCCTCGCTGACGACCGCTGAACGACCCGGGCGGCATGCCGAGGCGGATGCAGAACGGCCCCGGCAGTCCGCCGGGGCCGTTCTGTTCTCAAGTGCGTTGCTGCGCGGTCACTACTTGAGGTTGGGATTCGACATCTGTTCGTTGAGGCTGATCGGGATACAGGTGTCCCGACCATTGAGGAAATCGTTGTGCGACGCGTCCGTGGCCGCGTACCACCGGCGCAGGTCGCCGAGGCGGCGCGCCTCGAGCCAGAGCACGGCACCGCGCTCCTTCTCGAGTATGGTCCAGGCTTCGGCCGCAGTTGCGGCCGTAACGGGATCGAGGTCGTAGGCAGCCCGCTCCTGGTTCATCAGAGCGACGGAGCCGTCCACGTCGCCCTGGCGCAGCGCGGCCTCGGCGCGGATGAGCAGCATTTCGGTTCCCTTGGCCAGCGGGATGTTGGCGTCGAGGGTCGGGTACTTCATCTGGCGGAAATAGACGGTGTGCCCGTCCTGTCCCACCTGCAGTTTCCCGCTCGACGTCTTGACCGTGTCCCACGGCACGCGAGGGTCGTTGCGCGGGTTGGTCGCCCACTGAGTGCCCCAGACGCTGAATTCGCGACGCGTCTGCGTCTCATAGGCGAGATCGTTGTTCTCGCGGCTGGTGTTCAGCGACATGATGGCGTCGTACCGGAGGCTGACGGGTACCTGCTCGGCATCGGCCACGGCACCCACCCAATCGCCCAGGTCCGCGCGCACGGACGCCCGGCCGGCGAGCGCGACGCTGGCGAGGTCGGCGTGACCCTGGCGGTTCGCAAAAGCGAGCGCCTGCGTGAACGCCGAATCCGCGCGCTGGAAATGAACCGTGTAGGGCTGACTGGGCCCGCCATCGATCACGGCATGGCAGACGTTCTCGCCCAGCAGTCGGTTGGCGAAGCCCATGTAGAGGTAGGCTCGCACGGCGAGGATGCTCGAGTCGAAGCTGGAGCCCAGTACGTCGCGCAGCCGCTCGATCCCCACCTCGGCCACCCAGCGTGCACCATGCATATCCGCCCACTCGCCCACGACGGCGTCGGACGGGATCTCACCGGCGGCGTAGAAATTCTCGTCCGAGTAGTTGCCCGAGTGCGTCATCTCGTCACCCATGACGGAGACGGACATGGACAGGTTGCTGATGGCCTGGGAGAGGTCCGCGGACATACCCGTGACCAGCCCGGGCATCGCGGCGGGCGTGTTCAACGCGTCGTCGGGAAGCGGTCCGGGGTTCGTGACACTCAGGTCGCACGCCGCCAGCAGGAGGGCGGTCGCGACGAACAGGGCTCCGCTGAGCCGAATGTGATTCGTCATGTTTGCTCCTCCGTCAGAAGTCGACGCGCAGAGTGGCCAGGAACGTCCGCGCCGGCGGCAGGACGTAGTAGTCGCGCCTCGAGAAGCTGCCGTCGCGCTGATCGGCCACCTCGGGGTCTGCACCGCTGAAGTCGGACCACTTGAACAGGTTCCGCCCTGCCACCGTGAGGCTGGTGTTGTGGCCCCCGGGGATGAACCGGTCCGGGATGGCGTAGGTCAGCGAGATGCTGCGCAGCTTGAAGAAGTCCGTCGACTCCACCCACAGGGCGTAGTCACGGATGCTGCTGGTGAGGGTGCAGCGCGCGCGTTCCAGCGCGGTCACGTCGTCCAGAGCGTGTTCGTCGCCGCCCGCGGCGGCCTTGAGCTTGGCCTGGACCCCGTAGCAGGGCTGCCACGTCTGCTTGTAGGCGTTCTGATAGCCCGTGGCGTTCAGCAGGTGCCCACCGAGCTGCCACTCGCCCAGCGCCTGGAACGTCAGGCGCTTCATCAGCGTGAGGTCCATCGATGGCGAGATGATCTTCGTCGGGTACGCCGATCCGAGGTACGTGCTGGCCACGCTGCCGGTGGCGTCGGTCACGAACACCGGATCCTCGTACGCATCGGGGTTTGCCACCTTCTTGCCGAAGTACGACGGTACGGGGTAGCCGTCCTCCACGTAGGTGCGCGAAAGGTCATTGATGATGAGCCTCTCGCCACCGACGTCGCCCGCCTCGCTGTGGACGGTCGAGAAGTTCAGGTGCGCATTCAACTCCACCTCATCGGCGCGCACCAGGCCGAGGTCCAGACGGGTCTCGAACCCGCTGTTGTAGATCTCGCCCACGTTCTCGAGCTGCGTGGCACTGAACCCCTCGGACGGCGGAAAGACCATCGGGATGAGCGCATCGAACGTGTGCTGATTGTAGTACGTGACCTCCAGGCCGATACGCCCTCTGAGCGCGCTGGCGTCGAAGCCGACCTCCGTCTCGCGCGTGCGCTCCGGGCCCAGATCCGGGTTGCCGATCTGCGCCGGTGTGAACCCCGGCTGGCCGTTGTCGCCGGCGATCGGCTGCCAGGTGCGCACCGCGTCGAACGCGCCCGGGGCCTTGCCCGATTCACCAATGGCGCCGCGCAGCTTGAACGTCTCGATGGCGCGCGGCCAGAAGGCGTAATCGGACAGGACGTAGGAGGCGCTCAGCTTCGGATAGGGCTGGAGCCCGAAGCTCTCGCCGAACGAGCTGTTCCCATCCACGCGCAGCCCCGCAGTGAGGAAGAGCCGGTCCTGGAAGGCCACCTGCTCCTGCAGGAAGAAACCGGCGTTGATCTCCCGCAGATAGCTCGAGTTGGTGACGTCGCGCTGCGCCGCCGAGGTCAGCGTCGGCTCGCCGGGGCCCGAGAAATCGGCGGCGTCCACGCTCGTGCGGGTGGATCGGCTGTCGAAGAGCTGAGCGCCCCAGGACGACGTGGTGGCCAGGCCGAACAGCTTCATGTTGTAGGAGCCCGCGTAATCGGCGGACAGAAGCACACGCTTCCAGCCATCCCACCACAGCTCGCCGAGCGGGACGCGCGGGAAGCCGAACGGGTCCAGCGTGTTGTTGTCCAGGTTGTTGTAGTCGTACCCCAGGCTGAACCGGTTCGTGAGCGCGTCCGAGGGGTTGTAGTTGAGCGATATCCCGCTGATGTAGTGATCCGACTTCGTGGTGTTGTCCGTGGTGAAGATCGCGCCGTTGTCGAGGCACACCACACCAGGATCGCTGCAGTCGGTCCCCTTGAAGTTGTTGAACGGGCCGCGGGACAGGTTCAGCAGGACCCCATTGGCATTGTTGCCATCCGGGATCCACTGGGTATTACGGCGCGTGTAGGAAGAGCTGACCGCCACCTTGAGCTTGGGCGAAGGCAGGAAGGAGAAGTTCGCGCGGAACCCGCCGTCGGCGGTGCCGCCGTCGCCGAGCACGCCGCGTTCGTCCTTGTAGTTACCGGCCAGGTAGTAGGTCATGTCGCCCGCGCCGCCGCGGACCGAGAGGCCGTATCGCTGGATCGCGCCCCGCTTGAGCCAGCTGCCGCTGGCCGGGCAGCTGGGATCCTCGAAGCGCGTCCCATCGCCGACCACCATGTTCGGGCCACTACACTCGTTCAGGAACATCCCGGTCGGGTCGCTCGAAGCACCCACGTGCCCCATGCTGTTGAAGCCCGCGCCGACTTCGGCGTTCCACTGCGGCGTCCCGGTCACGCCACCCTTGGTGAAGATCTGGATCACGCCGCCCGACGCTTCCGTGCCGTAGAGCGTCGTGGCCGCCGGGCCCTTGATCACCTCGATCCGCTCGATGTCAGCGGGCGAGATGTCGTTCAGCGGCATCGCGGCCTGCCGCGACGCGATGCTCGTGGGCGCGGAACCGTTGTAGATCCGGATCCCGTCCAGGTAGATGATCGGGCTGTTCCCCTGGCTCACGCTGTTGTTGCCGCGGAGCCGGATGTTGCCGCCCGCGCCCGGCTGACCCGAGTTCTGGAGCACGCTCACGCCCGGCGAGCTCGCGGCCAGGATATCCTGGGGATTCGCCACCGCCGTCGCCGCAAACTCTCCGGGGTTGATGGTCGAGACGCTGTTGCCGATCTGCCGCTTGCGTTCCTGGCCCGTGGCCGTCACCACCAGCTCGTCCAGCGCGACCGCTGTCTGGGAGATCTCGAAATCCAGCGTCACCGGCCCGTTCGCGACCACCACTTCCTTCGACACCGGGCCGTAGCCAATGATCGTGACGCGCACCTGCGCGCGGCCGGCCTTGACGCCGTTGATCAGATACTGGCCCGCCGTGTTCGAAAGGGCGCCCAGGCCCGTGCCGTTCACCGACACCTGGGCCCCGGCAATGGGTTCGCCGGTACCCGCGTCCGTCACTCTGCCCTGAATGGTGCCGCCCGCCTGCTGTGCCGCCAGCGCCGTGCCCGACATCAGGCCCAGGGCGAGCGCTATCGCCAGCCAAGGAATTTTGCCGCCTGCCATTGCAGCCTCCAGATCTCAGATTTCGGAGGTGAGTTGATGATTGCTGCGGGTTCAGCGCCCCACTGGGCGCCCACCGGGTCCGCTCCCGGTCAGGTGCACGCCGGAATCAGGGCCGAAGCATGGCCGCGGAATATGCGGCTGCCGTGTCCGTGTCCGGCACAGGACAACCCGGTCTGTGGAGGAGAGTGAGCGTATGAAGCTGGCAGTATACAACGGGCCGGGCCCTCTGGCACCATCCGCGGGCCCCCGCCCCGGGAACGTGGCGCGGGTCCGCGGTTCCCGGCCGCGAGCGATCGATGTGGGCGCCGGACGCGCTCGCGGGTCAGTAGCCGCGCGGCTCGCCATCGTGGCGAGGGTCGGACACGGCGATCCAGCCATCGGGGCCGCGGACGATGACGTAGAGGCGCGCGTACTCCGGGCTGGGGGGCACGACTTCGTAGCCCTGCTCGCGGACCGCATGCAGGAGCGCGGGTGGGAAGCCGTGCTCGAGCTGCACCTGACGGCTGGAGCGCGAGGGGAAGATGCGGGGCATGAGGACGGCGTCGAGCGGATCGAGACCGTAATCGAGAATGTAGACCATGACCTGGACGATCTCGGTGGGGATGCGCCCGCCGCCGGGAGCGCCGATGACCATGCGGACGCTGTCGGCGTCCAGGACCAGTGTGGGCGCGATGGTGCTGATACGGGTGCGCCAGGGGCTGAGGTGCGGCATCGCGAGAATGCGGTCCGTGAACCTGAATCCGGAATCATTGAGGAAGAAGCCGTCGACCCAGGCACCGGAGCCGAAGACGCTGCTGTTGGTCTGCGTGAGCGCCACCGCGTTGCCTTCCGCGTCGATCACGGACATGTGGGTGGTTTCGCCACCCTGGTTGCCGCCGTCGACTGCCGGGCTGTTCGTGGGGGCGGCGACGACGGGGTGGGCAGCGCCATACGGCTGGAACGCACGGCAGCTCGGGGCAGCAGGGAGCGTGTCGAAGGCGGTCGGATCACCAGGCCGGATCGAGTCGGTCGGGTGTCCGGTGCCGACCAGGGACTCGCGAGCGACGGCGTAGGCGCTGGAGACCACGCCGGCGGCCGGCACCGGAGCCCAGTCCGGATCGTCGTTTACGCGAGCGTCCGCCATGCCGACGCGGAGTGCCGAGGCAAGGACATCGAACGCCTCGGCGGAGCGAGTCGGGAGCCCGAGGGCGCGGAGGTCGAACGGCTCGAGCAACTCGAGGGTGTGAAGCACCTGAAGGCCCGTCTGGGGCGGCGCCGCCGAGAGGAGGACGTGCCCGCGGTAGTCCGCGCACAGCGGCCGCAGCCAGCGGGTGCGGAAGCGGGCGAGGTCGGCGGCACGAGCGGGATGGCCGCCGGCGTTCAGCGTGGCGACCAGGTCCTCGGCGATGCGGCCGGCGTAAAACGCGTCGCGGCCGCCCGCGGCGACGGCGCGCAGCGAGGCGGCAAGGTCGGGATTGCGCATCCAGGCCCCGGCGGGCAGGGGTCGCCCATCGGGCCAGAAGCGGGCCCAGGCTTCGGGTGAGCGACGCAGCTTGGTCGAGTCGGCGGCGATCATGCGCGCCAGGATCTGACCGATCGGGAACCCGTTCTCGGCCAGCCGGATCGCCGGAGCCATCACGCGCTCCCTCGACAGCCGGCCGAAACGCTGCTGGAGCTCGAGCAGCCCGGCAACGTCGCCGGGAAGTCCGACCACGCGAAGATCGGGCGAGCCCGGGACGTCCGTGTTCCCCTCGAATTCGGGAGCGTACTGCGCGGCGTAGAAGTCGAGATCGTACGCCTTCCGCTCGTTCGCCATCCAGACCACCGCCGCGCCGCCACCACCCAGCCCCGACATCTGCGGCTCCACCACGCCGATGGCGAACGCGGTCGCCACGGCGGCGTCGACAGCATTGCCGCCCGCGCGCAGGATCTCGACACCGGCCTCGCTCGCCAGCGCATTGGCGGAGGCCACGGCGCCACGCGGCGCCACGATGCGGTGGCCCAGGTCGGCCGCCGGCCCGCGCCAGCCCTGGTCCACAACCGGAGCGCGGCGCCCCTGGTCCGGAACCGCCGGCGTCGTCGCCGCCGGCCGCGCGACATGGGCGCAGCCGGTCGCGGCGATCAGCGCCGCAAAGGCAATCTGTCGTAGACTCGCCATGATCCTGTCGGTGGAGGAACCAGTCGGGAACGCCACGCACGAGCGTCCCTCGCCCGGCATCCACGGTGGCGGGCGCTCCTCCCGCCTATCCGCCGCCCGCCGGCACGCACGGCCCAGTCTACGGGATCGTTCGCCCGCTCGACAGGGAGGCCCCACGGGAGCCCCGGCGGGCGCCGGAAAGGCCTGGCTCAGCTGGCCATGGCAGCTGTCGACGGGGGCGCAGGCAAAGCCATGGCCGCGAACACCGCGTGCACCTGAGCGCCGTCGCCCCGCCGGTTCAGTAGTCGTGCGTCCCCACGCTCACCGGGACCCCGTACTTCTCCTCGATCTTCGCGCTGATCCCCTCGATGTTCATCGGGCAGTTCATCAGCGCTTTCGCCTTCTTGACACAGGTGCCGAAGTAGATGGCGTCCACCTGCTCGCCCAGATCCTCCAGCACGACCATCTGCAGGTCCACCTTGGGAAGGACCAGCCCCGGGCAGTCGCCGCACGCGGTCTTGAAAACGACCCGGACGTCCTCGTCCAGACCGGCGAACGCGTGGGTGCGATGGTTCACCGCCTTGTAGCACTTGGCGCAACCCACGCAGCTCGAGTCCTGAATCTTCCTGCAGTAGATGATCCCGATCCGTGTGGCCATTCTCCCTCCCGTTCTATGCGCCCGCCACGCTCGGCGGCGGCACGCGCGCCAGCTCGCCGTGAGTCAGCAGCCCGACGCCTGGCGCACCGTGATGTCCGAAGGACACCGGTACATCTCGATGCCCGGCACCGCCAGTGCCCCCCCGGGTGTTGGGGCCGAAGTCGGCGGCGATGCAGCCGCCAGGCCGATTGTGCTCATGATGCCCTCCTGTTCCGGTACGCACTCCGCCGCCCCACCCCTGCCCGGGTGCCCGGAGGTTCGAGGGTGGGCCGAGGGTGCCTGAAAAGCGACCACTCGTGGCAACCCTTGGTTCGACATTGGTCAGCACCGTCGACTATCGCGTGATCGAACGACGGTGATGGAGACGGCATCATGAACGAACGGTGAAAGCAAGGCGCCGATTGGTCGCGAACCGGGGCTGTGCGGCCCCGAAGCGGGCCCGGAAGCCGGCCCGTTGCCGGGTTCAGGAGCTGTTCGGGACTGCCTCGAACGTCACATCGAAGCGCACGTCTTCCATCACTCGGCGGTGGTTGCCGGGCACGAACTCGAGGCTCCAGCCGCTGCCGGTCAGCTTGCCGCGGAGCGCCCCGCCGCCCGCCGCCCGCACCTCCAGCGTCCCGCTCTTGAGGACGGCGACGCGGTGGATGGCTCCGTGCGCGGGGTCGACGACGAGGTACAGGACGCTCGCCGCTCCGGGATCGGCCGAGTCGGGTGGAGCGGTGGGCTGAAGGGCGGCCACGGGCGTGACAGCGCGGCCGGGGCCATCCGCCGGCAGTCCGATGACCAGGCATTCTGTCGTCTTGCCGATGCTCCCCATGACGAGCTGCTTCCGGCCGTCTTCGCCGACACCGGCCGGGGCGAAGGCGCTCCCCGACGCGGTGATCGACACCGGCCCCGACGTCTTCAGCTTGAACGAGCCGCCCTCCCCATCCAGTCCCCGCGTGCAAAGCGTCGCGGCCCGATGGAGGCCCTGCTGCACCAGCTCGGAGCGGACCTTGGAGAGACGGGGAAGCCTTTCGTATGTCTTCGCCGAGGGGGCCGAGCCGTCGGACTCGATCGAGTCGACCATGATCGTCCGGGTCAGGTAGCCCCCGCCGTAGGGTCTGCCCGCGGTCGCGTCGCCGGCGACGACCAGGGAATCCGACACCTCGGCCCGGAGCAGGAGCCCGAGCTTCTCCAGCCGGGGGCCCAGAGCGAGCGCCACGCGGCTCGCCACCCCGGGCATCCACTCCGAGAGTGGCACGGCCTCGGGACTCTCACGGGGGGTAGCCGCCATCGGCAGCCATGAGAAAGGCAGGTCGCCGGCGAAGTACAGGTCGGAGCGGCCGGTCGCGCGGAAGGGGACCGCCGCGCCGGTCCCGTCCTCGCTCCTCCACCAGCTCTTCACCTGTACCACCGCGTGGCGGGTGGCGTGACCCTCGATGGACGGGCCGGCGCCGGCGTCGGTCAGGCCGAAGCGGAGCGAGTCGAGTATGGCCTGGCCGGAGTCCGCGACGGGCGACCAGGTCCGGTAGCCGGCGGCGCTGTCCGGAGCGAGCCGCCAGGCGTCGGCCAGGTAGGCGGGCCGACCCGCGAACGAGACGGTCGTGGCCGGAGCGCCGCCCACGGCGGCTCCATCGAGGAGCTGCGTCTTCCCGGTCGCGGTGCGCATCGCTCCCAGCTCTGGACCCGTCACGCCCCACCACGTCTCGCGGCCGCCATCTCGCTCCAAGTGCATCTGGTAGGCGACGGCGGCCTGCCCCGAGGGGGGCGCCTGCGCGCAGGCCGCCCCGCCTACGGTGAGGAGGAGCGCCGGGACAAGCACGCGCACGACGGGGACGCGGCGGCCGGCGAGCCTCGATCCCTGCATCTCACCGGCCTCCGTTCATGATGAAGGCCACCGGCAGCACGCGGCTGTGGGCGGCCTCCTCATGGTTCTCCGCGGTCACGACCAGGTACAGGACCGATTGCCGCCTCCAGTCCACCTTGGCCCGGCCGAAGACGACACCCGTCGAGGCGATGGCGCGGGCATCCGCCAGGAACTGGTCTCCAGGGACGAACTGGTCCCCCGGCACGAACTGGTCCCCCGGCACGAACTGGTCTCCAGGGACGAACTGGTCTCCCGGGACGTACTGGTCCCCCGGGAGGCGGTTCGACCCCGGACGCAACGGAAACCACTTGGACGGCCACGCCTCGTGCATCCGCCCCGCGGCGATGACGATGGCCACCACTCGAGCCCGGGTCTCGCGTTCCCCGGAGAGATCGATGACGAGTCCTTTCGCCAGGGTCTCGCGGACATCCAGAGGCCGCTCCCCGGAGGCGATGGCGCTCCGAGCGGTGGCGGTAAGACCGAGCCGGATCGTGGGCGCCGGCGCCGGAGTGGGTCGACGCGGGCTCGAAGGAGGATCGTACCAACCAGCCCGATCCGACGGACCCGATGCCGGCATGGAAGTGGGGGCAGGGACCATCTCCGGTGGCCACTCGTGCGGGGCACCCCTCGCCATGTCCTCCGCGGCGGCCGAACCCGGGCTCCCCCCTCCCTGCCCCTCCAGCCGCACGAGCTCCACGCGCCGGTTCTGCTGGCGGCCCTCCGGGGTGCCGTTGTCGGCCACGGGCTTCGTCTCGCCGAAGCCGGTGGTCTCCAGGCGGGAGGGGTCGATCTCGTCCTGCTCGGTGAGGTAGTCCCGCACCGCCCCGGCGCGGCGCTCGGAGAGGTCCTGGTTGGAGGCCCCGTCCCCCGTGCTGTCGGTGTGCCCTTCGATCGACAGCCGGAGGTCCGGGTGGTCGCGCAGCATGGCCGCGATCTCCTCGAGGGTCGGTGTCGACTCCGGCCGGATGCGGGCGCCGTTCACCGCGAACAGGATCCCGTGCGTCGCCACCCGGCCCTTTTCGGCGAGGACGTCGTAGAGGTCCCTCCCCCCGGCGGCGACACGGATGGGCCCCACGTACATGGGGTTCTTGTCGTCGGCGAAGTAGACGTTCTCCAGGTACAGCGAATTGCCCCGATGCAGCTCGGCGTTGGGCACGTTGGCGACGCGCCGGGAGCCGACGTAGACCTTGGCGTACCGATCGTCGACCATGATGCGGACGGGGACGAGCTTCTGGCCCACGTCCGGGGTCTTGTTCAGGGACTGGACGCCTCCCTTGTCGTTCGACAGCACGCCGGTGCCCTGCACCACGGCCACCTGGAAGACGTTGCCTGGCACCCGGTTGAACCGCTCACCCGGCGAGGGGGGCGAGGGCGCGAGAACCAGCCGCTGGTTCTCGTGCGTGAAGTAAGCGTCGAACTCGATCGTGAAACGGGCGGGAAGCGAGTCGCCGATCGGCACCTCGATCGCCGATCCGCGGGGCCCGGTGTTCCTCAGGAGACGGCGGCCGCGCCACTCGACCAACTCCCAGTTTCCCTTCCGGAACGTGAGCCTCCGGGGGAAGTCGCCGACCTGGTCGTCGCTGTAGTCGTCGTAGAAGAGGACGCGGTCCCCGGGGACGAAGTCGTAGTTGGTCCACACGCCCGTGTTCGGAGCCGCGGTCTCTTCCCCGCTTGCCGCGTCGGCGGCCTGGTCCGCGTCGGTGATCGGCTTGCCGTCGTCGTCGGTGAGGACGTTGCCCTGGTCGTCCGTGTAGACGACATCCTGACCGCTGGCCTCGGCCTGCTGAACGCACACCGGATCGTCGAACACGCACTGCACTGCGTGGCTGATGAGACGGTCGATCTGGTTCTCCGTCTCGTTCTCGAGGGCGTTCTTGGCGCGCTCTTTGAGATGCTTCAAGAGCTGGGCGTGACCCGGCGCTGGAAGGGCGATCAGTACCACCGCGCCGAGGATCGCGACCATCCACCGGAGCCGCCGCCCACCCCCGCGCTCCGGCGACCCGGGTCGTGAATGCGCGGTCCGTTCCGCTCTTCGGCGCCCATCGAGATGGCTGTCCGGACCTCTGTCGGTCTGGTCGAGCGTGCGTGCGATCCGATCGGGTTCCATGGCTTTCTCCTTCGCTCCGGAAAACGGGCAGCGGCTGTATCGCGCTCGTAAGCTAGGTCCGGATTCTTTGCTCGCGGTCGCGTGTCTCTTAGGCTCCGTCTAAGAAGACCGGGGCCACGGCGCCAGGCAGCGGGTCGGGGCGGCACGGAGGCGCTGGCGGCGCTCGCGCGAGCGATGGAGATGAGGCCCGGCTGGGCCGATGCGCACAACGGGCGGAGCTGGTGGTCGTCAGCTCAGTCCACCAGTACCTCGCGAGGTCTCGGGAGGACCGGCGCACCCGCTGCGCGCGACGTGGGATGCATTAGATCAGCGGTGCCACTTCGATGTGGCACCGCCAAGCCATTCAGAATCAGGAATCCGGAATTTCCGGCACGTAGATCTCCCCGCCCGCCGACCGGAACTCCGCCGCCTTCTGCGCCATTCCGGCCTTCGCCACGTCCCGGATGTCCTGCGGAAATCCTCATGGAACAGAACTTCGGCCCGCACATGGAGCAGAAGTGGGCCACCTTCGCGCCCTCCGCCGGGAGCGTCTCGTCGTGGTACGCCAGCGCGGTGACCGGATCGAGCGCCAGGGCGAACTGGTCGCGCCAGCGGAACTCGAAGCGCGCCTTGCTGAGGGCGTCGTCCCATTCCTGCGCCCGCGGGTGGCCCTTGGCGAGGTCGGCGGCGTGGGCGGCGATGCGATAGGTGATGACGCCGCGCTTCACGTCGTCGCGGTCGGGGAGGCCGAGATGCTCCTTGGGCGTGACGTAGCAGAGCATGGCGGTGCCGTACCAGCCGATCTGGGCGGCGCCGATGGCGGAGGTGATGTGGTCGTAGCCGGGGGCAACGTCGGTGGTGAGGGGGCCGAGGGTGTAGAACGGCGCCTCGTCGCACCATTCGAGCTGCTTCTCCATGTTCTCCCGGATCCGGTGCATGGGCACGTGGCCCGGACCCTCGTTCATGACCTGGACGCCGTGATCCCAGGCGACGCTCGTGAGCTCGCCCTGGGTCCGGAGCTCGGCGAACTGCGCTTCGTCGTTGGCGTCGGCGATGGAGCCGGGGCGGAGGCCGTCGCCCAGGGAGAAGGAGACGTCGTACGCGCGCATGATCTCGCAGATCTCCTCGAAGCGCGTGTAGAGGAAGCTCTCGGTGTGGTGGGCCAGGCACCACCTGGCGATGATGGACCCGCCGCGCGAGACGATCCCGGTCACGCGGTCGGCCGTGAGGGGGATGTAGCGGAGCAGCACGCCGGCGTGGACGGTGAAGTAGTCGACGCCCTGCTCGGCCTGCTCGATGAGCGTGTCGCGGTAGACCTCCCACGTCAGCTCCTCGGGCACGCCGCCCACCTTCTCCAGCGCCTGGTAGATGGGCACGGTGCCGATGGGGACGGGCGAGTTGCGCAGGATCCACTGGCGCGTCTCGTGGATGTCCTTGCCCGTGGAGAGGTCCATCACGGTGTCGGCGCCCCACAGCATGGCCCAGCGCAGCTTCTCCACCTCCTCCTCGATGGACGATGTCACCGCCGAGTTCCCGATGTTCGCGTTGATCTTCACCTTGAAGTTGCGCCCGATGATCATGGGCTCGAGCTCCGGGTGGTTGATGTTCGCCGGGATGATGGCGCGGCCGCGGGCGACCTCGTCACGCACGAACGTCGGCTCGAAGCCTTCCCGGATGGCGACGAACTCCATTTCCGGCGTCACCTCTCCGGCGCGCGCCAGCTCGAGCTGCGTCACCGGGCGGCCGATGCCCGGAGCGGGCGGTTCCGGAGCGCCCCGGGGACGAGGTCGCCGAACGCGCGCCCGGCGAACGGCTCCGGCGACGGGGCCACCGGCCGGCTCGCGATCCACTCCCCCCGCACGCTCGGCGCCCCCTGTCGCACGTCCACCGCCAGCGGGCCGGCGGTGTCGTAGACGCGCAGCGGCGGCTCTCCACCGGAGAGGCGGATCTCGCGGAAAGGCACGCGGATGCCATGATCGCCCGTCTCGTAGACGCGGAACGAGGAGGGATAGGCGTCGCCATAGTCGCCGGGCGACGGAGCGCCGTTCGTGGACGCGGGCGGACGGGCTGCCGGAGAGTTCGGTCGGCGGGTCATCGGCTGTGCTCCCTTCGAGCGCGGGTCGGGCCGGGAAGGGAGCGGGCCCCGCGGGGCCGAACGGAGTCCGCCTCCCTACGCCGGTATCAACCGGGTCAGGTTCCAAGGGACTGTCTCAACCCGCGGCGCGGGTACCCCTGGCGGTCACACCGACGCTAGCGGAAGCGCAGCCCACACGTCAACCCACGGGCGACCCCGGGGGCGGCCAGGGCCGCGCCGGCGGCCGACGGACCCGGTCCCGCATCAGCGGATCCGCGCACGAGAGAATCGAGGGATCGTATCGGCGCCATCGCCCCGTCCCGTTCCGCTATGGATGGGCCCCTTATCATGGAGCACCCTCGGTCGCGAAGGGTCGGCCGGCGCCCAACGCGAACCAAGGAGGAAGAGATGAGAAAGCTGATCCTGACCGTCGCCCTGTCGACCGGGGCGATCGCGGCCGCAGCCCCGCCGCTCCACGCGGAGTGCACGGCGAACTACGTGCGGTGCCTGAATGACACGTGGTATTACTCGGGGATGCTGAAGAAGATGGCCGACGTCAGCTGCTTTGCGAGCTACGTCGGCTGTCTGCGTCGATCCGTGTAACGAGTGAAGGAGCGATGATCATGCGCCGGTCGGCCCTTCTCCCGGTCTTCCTTCAGCTCGCCCTGCCGGGGTGCGGCGGGGGGGACCCGGGCTACACGGTGATCGATGGCTTCCGCGAGCGGGCGGCCCCGCTCGCGTGTGCAGCCATCGAGCGGGTGCGCGGGTATGCGGTGACGGAGATCCGATCCGCCACCGATTCGACATGGACGGTGCTGGACGAAGCGCAGCGGCTCGTGGCGCTGTTCGACGAGGACATGCGCCGGATCTGGGAAGTGCATTATCCTGCGGTGGGGCCCGGCGCCGTGGAGAGCGCGGTGAGCGCGGTCCCCCTCGGAGACAGCGCGGTGGCGATCGCGGCGCGGGGGAACCTCAGGCTGGTGGTTCTTTCGCTGCGGGGTGAAGAGCGAGGCACCACGCCGCTGGACTTCGTGCCCGCCTCGCTGGCCGCGCCAGGGGATGGCAGCCTGCTGGTGACGGCGATGCCGATCGGCCCCTCGCCACCGACCCTGCTGATGCGGTGGCAGCGCGACTCGCTCACGCCGGTGCCGATCGCAAAGCGGAAGTACCCCGACATGATCGTCGCCTCGCTCGGCAACACTGCGCTGGTGGAGACGCTGGCGGACGGGAGCGCGCTGGTGGTGCACCAGTTCTTCGCGCCCAGGGCGTTCGCCCTGTCGCCGAGCGGCGCCATCGAGGCGCTCTCCCTGCCTACCCCGGACCTGACGCGGGACCGGATCCACTTCATCCCCACGCCCCCGGTCACGGAGCGCCAGATGCTGCAGATGCTGGTTCCCGCCATCGCCATGACCGTCGACCGGGGCGCGGCGGAGGTGTACGTCATGACGCGCACGGAGCGGCTGTCGGGGTCGCGTCCGCAGCGGGCCATCCTCCGACTGGACCGCCGGCTGCGTTTTCTCCAGGGCTTCATCACGGACATCCCTGCCGCCGCGATGGTGTACCTCCCGCGCCGGCACACCCTGCTCCTTGTGGACGACGAGGATCGATTCCATGCCTGCACCATCCAGCCCGCCGCTTCGACCCCGCCTGTCGCTCGCGAGCCTCGAGGTGCGCAGGGGCCCGAATCCCGTGGTTGACGGACTCACGCTGGAGATCCGGCCGGGACGCATCTTCTGGATCGTGGGGCCGAACGGCGCGGGGAAATCGAGCCTTCTGCGCGTGATTGCCGGACTGGACCGGCCGCGCGCGGGTCTGGTGCGACGCGCCCCGGCGGACGCGCGGGCATGGCGCTACTTCTCGTCGGAGATGGCGCTCCCCGCAAGCGTTGCCCCGGCGGACTGGGACCGTCTGATCCGGCGCCTGATGGGAGCGCACGGCGGCCGCGGCACGCTCTGGCCCCGGGTGTCGGAACGGCGACGGGTGTCGCGGCTGTCCACGGGCGAGCGCAAGCGGCTGCTCCTGGACGCGCTGCTCCGGCTGGACGGCCCGCTCCTGCTGGACGAGCCGCTGGAGCACCTGTCGCCCGACGGCAAGCGGGAGCTGCTCCGACTGCTGGAGGCCCGGGCGCGCGACCACGTGGTGGTGGTCGCCACGAACCAGGCCACGGAGCGCGCCCGCGCCGACGGCGGCATCCGCCTGGAGGGCGGGCAGACGGAGCACTTCGGCGTCACGGGAGCTGCCGTGAGCGCCGGGGCGCCCGGAGCCGGCGCCGCGCCCGGCGTCGGCGGAGATGCGGAGGTGCGGCCGTGAGCATGCGACGGGTGCTGGCACTGGCCGTGTTCGCGGCCCGGACGAACGCACGCATGTGGGTGTCGCGCGCCGGGGTGGCGGGGGGCGTGGCCACGATCCTCCTCGGCGCCGCGCTCCGCTGGAACGCCGGCTACGGGTGGAGCGCCGACGCGGACCTGGCGTTCAACGGCTTTCTCATCATGGCGCTGTTCACGCTGCGCTCGGGCCTGGAGGAGCAGGTCGGCACCGGGCTCAGCACGTTCATCCGCCACAACTTCGCCTCGCCCGCGGAGCACGCGCTGGCGGGAAGTCTGTCGCTCGTGGCAACGCTGCTCGGCTGCGCCGGCGTTTCACTCCTCGTTCTGATCGTCGCGCAGGGCGGTGACCTGGCGGCGTCGCTCTGGACGGTGTGGCACTGGCTGCTCCTCGGGGCCATGATCCTACCGTTCGTCCCCATGGTGGAAGCGGTCGCCCGCTTCCGCCTCCCCGCCGTCCTCCCCGCCATCGGCTACTTCGCCCTGCTCGTGATCCTCAGCCTCACCATCGGCGAGGAGCGCGCCATGGCGTTCTTCGCGGGAGGCGGCAACCAGGCCGACCCGGCCAGCTCGTTGCCGTTCGCCGCTCGCGCGGGCGCGTTCCTGGCCCTGGGCTTCGCGGCGTACGTCGGGGGCACCGGGGCGCTCGCCCGGCTGCGATCGCGCCTCGCCGCCCGGGTCCGCAGCGGCTGAACGCAGCGTGGCACCGCTGGCGGCCGGGGACGCGCCGGCCGATCTTCCCCGGATGCCGAACACGCCGCCGCTGGTCTGCGTGGTGGGGAAGAAGAAGTCGGGGAAGACCACCACGGTGCTCCTGCTCGTGGCCGAGCTGCGCCGGCGCGGGCACCGCGTCATGACCATCAAGCACGGCCACCACTTCGACCTCGACCGCCCCGGCACCGACTCGTTCCGGCACCGGCAGGAGGGGGGTGCGGAGCGCGTCGTGCTGGCCGGCCCCGGTCAGTTCTCGGTGGTGGGCTCGTGGCCGGACGGCCACGAGCTGGGCGCAGCCGAGCTCGCCGCCCGCTTCCTCGACGACGCCGATGTCGTGGTCGTGGAAGGATTCAAGGGCGAGCGCCTGCCGAAGATCGAAGTGTTCCGCCGCGCCGCGCACCAGGAGCCGGTCTTCGATCCGCTCAGCGCGGCGGCGCGGGAGTTCATCGCCGGAGTCACGGACGACCCGGACTACGCCGCCCGCGTCCCGTTCCCCACGTTCCGCGCGAACGATCCCGCGCTGGCGCAGCGGCTGGCGGACCTGGTGATGGCCGACGTAATCGGGGCATAGACGAAGCGCCGGGCGGCCTGATCGGCCACCCGGCGCAAGCGGGTACCCCCGGGCTGCCGGCCGATGGCTCAGCAGCCGCCCCGCTTCGGCTTCGCGCCGCCCCCTCCCTGCGGGATCACGGGCGGCGGGGCGCTGACCTGCGGCGCGATCGTGCCGGCACCCGAGAAGAAGGCGGAAATCCCGTTCTGGACCCGCACGCGATCGAGCTCCGCGGCGTCCGGGCTCGCCGGCGTGGCCGCGGTGAGGACGTCGGCATCCCAGGCGTGCCAGCCGCCTCGCAGCACGTGATAGTGCGGGCGATCCGGCCAGAAGCCGGGCACTTCGCTCAGGGTGCCGTCGTCCGTGACCAGCACCACGTCGGTGCCCGGTCCCGCGCCGGCCAGCACCGGAAGCGCGCTGCTGTCCAGCGCCGCCGGATAGGAGCCGGGGATGCGCGCTTCTGCGTCGGCGCGCAGGTCCAGCACCAGGAAGTCCGGGTCGCCGGCGATGATGCGCCGGGCGAGGTCGAGGGCGGCGACGTCGCCCGTCGACGTGGCCCGCAACGCCGGCGTCGGCCGCGGCCCCGGGCGGAAGCCGAGCCCGACGAACAGGAGCAGCACCAGCGCGCCCGCCACGCCGAACTTGGCGAGCGGGAACGGCGGCGGCGTCAGCTCGATGGCGGCCTGCCGGCCCTGGAACGCGCGCTCCACCATCTCCGCACCCACGAACGCTGCGCCGGCCAGCAGCACCACGCCCAGGACGAACGGCAGCGTGGGAAGGCCGAAGAGCTGAGGGAGCACGGACACGCCCAGGCTGCCCGCGTGGTAGAGCGTGTTCAGCGCCGGGAACCAGTCCACGGCCACCGTGAAGAGGAACGTCCCGACGAAGATCCCGCCGATGGTGGCGACGCCATCCCACCGCCCGGAGGCGGCGGCGACCACGGACGTGCCGGGGCAGAGCCCGCTCATGATGAAGCCCACGCCGAGCAGGAAGCCGCCCACGAGCTCCGCCCACAGGAAGGTGGGATTGACCCAGAGCCTGGCCATGTCCACCCAGCCGAGCCCCACCAGGGTGTAGAGCCCCACCATGGCCACCAGGATGGCGGTGAACATGACCTTGAACACCGTCATGTCGTGCAGGTAGAACTGGGCCGCGAGCTTGCGCGCGTTGCCGAAGCCACCACGCTCCAGCGCGAAGCCGAAGAAGAACCCGATGACGAGGCCGGTGAGCAGCCGCACTTCGTCATTGGCGAAGACGAGGGGGAACGTGCTCATATCCACTGCCTCCTCACGAACCACGCGGTGGCGTAGCCGCCCGCGAACACCATGAGCATGAAGATCCAGCTCCCGGTGGCCAGGAGCGCACCGCCGGAGAGCGCCTGCCCGGACGTGCAGCCCCGGGCGAGCGCCGCAGCGAAGCCCATGATCACACCGCCCGCGACGGCGTAGCCGAGACGGCCGCGCGTGGAGATGCGGGGGCCCTTCTCCACCGTCGCCCGGAAGCGGCCGGCGGAGACCGCGGCGATGAAGCCGCCGATGAGCACGCCGATCACTTCCACCACCAGCCAGTTGCGCAGCGGATTGCCCGCTTCCACGTAGCTGGACAGTGCCGGATTGGACGCGGTCCACTCGGGCGCCGCGCTCATGGCGCCGAGCGCGATGAGCCGCTTCGGCATCGCGCTGGCCCCGAGACCCCCGCCACTCACGAGGAAGGCCGCCAGGAGCGTGAGCCCCAGGAGCACACCGGCCGCGTACGGGTTCCAGTATCTCTTCGCTTCCATGTCCACTCCTTTCCGCCTATCGAAGCGCGGCCATGATCCACGTGGAATGCTGCCCCGCCGCCACCAGCACCCAGCGCAGCGCGAGCCCTCCCACCAGCACCAGCACCGCCGCCATGCGCCCGGGGACCGCCCCGTGCCGAGCCTCCATCCATTCCGCCGCGAGCGGAGCCAGCAGTCCCAGCGCCACCACCATGCTCCAGAACGCGGTGGTATACGGCCCGCCGAGCAGCACCCCGGCCGCCTCCCTTGACGCCTCGCCGCCGGTCACGAGCCCCATGATCAGCAGCGCGATCAGCGCGAGCTCCACCGCGATCAGCCCCATGTCGGCGCGGCCGAGCAGCGTCCGCTCATCGTCGCGGAGACCGTAGAGCATCATGAACGCAGCGCCCGTGGACAGTCCGGAGACGAGGAAGAGCGGCCCGAGGATCGCCGAGCTCCAGAGCGGCCGCGCGCCCAGGGAGCCGAGCAGGATCCCGGTGTAGATGCCCAGCCCGATCCCGAGCGCCACGTTCCACAGGGCGATCCCGCGGGTGCGGGCATCCACCCAGATCATTGCGCGTCCGAACCCGCTCTCGAAGCGCTGTCCCAGCGCCGAGGCGCCGAAGCGCTTCGCCAGCCGCGACAGCGGGCAGGCCCGCATCTCGGCGGGAGTCATGCGCAGCGCCAGGAGGAGGCTCGCGGGGTAGATCGCCAGGAGGATCCAGGCGCCCCAGGACATGGGCGACGACGGCCGGAAGGTCAGGTAGAACCGGAAGGCGTTCCACCGGTTCTCGAGATCCAGCCACAGGAACAGCATGCCCACGGAGATCAGGATCGGCGCGGCCCACGGCAGAAGGGACAGCGCCCTCGAGCGCTCGCGCTCCGGCGAGCGCAGCATCCACAGCCCCGAGAGCACCATGATGCCCGCCACCAGTCCACCCAGGAACAGGTAGACGGGCACTTCGTAGTGCCACACGTGGAGCCCGGGGTCCACCAGCGCGTTGGCACGCGTGGTCGTGAGTTCGTTCATCTCGCCACTACTCCAGGTAGAAGACCTTCGGCTTCGTGCCGGCCTCCGGCAACAGCGTCCGCCAGCTGCGCGTGGCCAGGAGCCGCGAGACCTCGCTGGTGGGATCGTCGAGGTCGCCGAAGTGGATGCTCCGGGTCGGGCACGTGTCCTGACACGCCGTCGTCCATTCACCGCCATCCGCGCTGCGGTGCGCGCAGAACGTGCACTTGTCCACCGCGTTCGTGCGCGGGTCGACGAAGCGCGCGCCGTACGAGCACGCCGCGATGCACGCCTTGCACCCCGTGCACTTGTCCGCATCGACCTGGACCGTGCCGCCCGGGCCGTAGTACGAGGCACCCGTGGGACACGCAGCCACGCACGGCGCGTCCTCGCAGTGGTTGCAGCGCTCGCTGCGGATCTCCATCGAGAGCGATGGGAACTCCCCCGTCACCTCGGTGGTGATCCAGTCCCGCGTGAACCCTTCCGCCACGTCGTTCTCGGTCTTGCACGCCACCACGCACGCCGTGCATCCCACGCACGTGCGCGTGTCCACCGCCATGCCGTAGCGCTTCCCGCTCATTCCGCCACCTCCTCCGCACCCACCGCCGCCACATCCGAAGCCCGGACGAAGGTCACGAAGTTCACGTTCATCCCCGTCCCGCCCATGAGCGGGTCGGTCCTGTAGCGCGTCACCAGCTCCGCGTCATCGATCCCCCGGCCGTGGGCGAAGCCCAGCCCCTTCGCCTTGCGACCCCACCCATGGACCATGTAGACGGCATCCGGGCGGATCCGCTCCGTGACCTTCACCGGTGCCGAGAACGTGGAGCGCACTCCGTCCTGGTTCTTCAGGTAGATCCGCTCCCCGTTCTTCAGCCCCCACCTGGCCGCCACCTTCGTGTTCACCCACACCGCGTTCTCCGGGAACGTCTCGCCCAGGAGACGGTTGTTGGTGGTGCGCCCGAACGTATGCATAGGCGCCCGCCCGAAGAGGAGGCGGTAATAGCCCGACGGCGGCTCCTCCAGCTCGCCATCTTTCCACGTCGGGATCGGATCGAACCCCAGCGACGCCAGCTGCGGCGACCACAGCTCGATCTTCCCCGAGCCCGTGTAGAACACCGGTGCGGCGCCTTCCTCGAAGTAGATCGGCTTGCGCTCGCCCAGGACCACGCCGTCGCGCCGGGCCTGTGCCACGTCCACCCCCGCCGCGCGCAGCCGGGCGTCCACGTACGTGCGCGCGTCCTCCCATCCGAAGTGGTCCTCGAGGCCCAGGCGCCGCGCCAGCTCCTTCGCGATCCACCACCCCGGCCGTGTGTCGTACATCGGGCTGACGGCCGCCTGCCGCAGCGCAACGAACCCCTGCCGGTGCCACGTGGAGTTCAGGTCGTCGTCACGCTCCAGGTACGTGGATTCCGGCAGGACGACGTCGGACCAGCCGACCATCTCCACCGGGAGCACGTCCACCGTGACCAGGAAATCCAGCGCCTGGATGGCCGCGTACGTCTCCTCTTGATTCGGAAGCGTGGTGGGCAGGTTCGAGCCGTACACCATCCAGCCCTTGATGCTCGCGTCCTCGCGGAACTTGCCCGGCACGCTCGCGTCGCACACCCCCTTGGCCAGCACCGAGTCCGACAGCGGGTACTCCCCGGCCATCTTCCGGTCCGCCGGCGGCCCCGCCTCCGGGTGGTGGGCCGCATCCAGGTCCGGCACCCCCATCGGCTGCGCCATGTAGAAGCCGCCCCGTCGCCCCCACGACCCCAGGAGCGCGTTCAGCATGGCGATGGCGCGCGAGCGCTGCGTGTCGTCCCCGTACCACGTCACGTGACGGCCCGGGTGGACGATGCTCGCCGGCCTCCCCGCCGCCATCGTCCTCGCCGACTGCCGGATCAGCTCCGGCTCGATTCCCGTCCGCGGGTACGCCCACTCCGGCGTGAGCGGCGCCACGTGCGCCTTCAGCTGCTCGAACCCCACTGCGTACCGGTCGACGTAGTCACGGTCGTACAGCCCCTCGGCGATCAGCACGTTCATCCACGCCAGCAGCAGCGCCAGATCGGTGCCCGGCTTGATCGGCAGCCAGTGCTTCGCCTTCGATGCCGCCACGCTGTAGCGCGGGTCCACCACGATCACATCCGCACCGCTGCGGAGCGCCGTCGCGAACTCCTGCACCTGCGTGTTGTGCATGTTCTCGCCGAGATGGCTGCCGATCAGCGTCAGGCAGCGCGTGTTCTCGATGTCGGTGTTCTCCGGCGATCCCACGCCCTGCCCGTACGTCAGCGTGAAGCCCACTTCTCGCGGGCCGCGACACTGCGCGTAGCTCGGCGCCGTCACGTTCGGCGACCCGTACGACTTGAACAGGTGCTTGAACCAGCTCCCGCCGAAGCCATGGCTGAACAGCGCCAGCGCTTCCGCGCCGTGCGCCTGACGGATCTTCTCGAAGCCCTCCGCCACTTCGTCCAGCGCAGTCTCCCACGGGACCACCTCGAACCGGTCGCCTCCCCGTCTCCCCACCCGCACCATGGGCGCCTTCAGGCGGTCCGGATCGTACAGCAGGCCCGTGCCCCCCGCGCCCCGCGGACAGAGACGACCCTGACTGAGCGGGTGCTTCGGGTTCCCCTGGATCTTCGTCACCCGCCCGTCCTTCACATGCGCCAGGATCCCGCAGTTCCAGAAGCACAGCTCGCAGAAGCTCGGGACCACGTACTCGCCATCCGTGCCCGGATCCCGGAGCTCCGGCGCGTACGCACCGTACCAGTTCGTCGACAGCCCGCCCAGGATCCCTGCGCCCACCACGCCATAGCTGCCGATCCGGATGAACTCACGCCGCTTCATTGGCTCCCTCCGTCGCGCCGCCCGCGTCCACGCCCACCGCCTCCGGATGCATCCACTCGCACACCGTGTCCAGCAGCTGCCGCGGCATCCCCGCCGCTTCCAGCAGCACTTCCGCACCCTGGCGACGACCCACCACCAGCCCCCGCTCCCGCAGCGCCCCCAGGTGACGCGCCACCGTGCTCTGCGGCCACCCCAGCTCCTCCACCAGATCCTTCTGCGTCGCCCCCGCCCGCTCCGTCAGCAGGCAGGTGAGCCGCAGACGGTCCGGGTGCGCCAGCGCCTTGAACACCCGCGCCGCCGCCTTGATCTCCGCCGCGCTCGGCTGTGCCCGCATGGCCGTGCTCTCCTGGTTTCCGACATCCATGAATCCGGGAACCCGGATATCCGCATACCCGGATAGGCAAGCACGAAGCCAGTTCCCGTAACCCCACGTACGTCGTTGAGAACCATTGAGATACGGATATCGCACCCGCGCCGGTATTGTGGATACTTGACTTTTTGTTGCACCGATCTGAAACGAGACGGGAGGGGAGCGAAACGTTTCCGAACGGGATGGGCTACGGCAACGCACAGAGAGGGGATGACACGAAGACTAGAGCCGATACTCCTTCATTTTCCGCCAGAGGGTGGTGCGGCTGATCCCGAGCAATCGGGCGGTGTCCTGGCGGTTGAATCGGGTGCGGGCGAGGGCGTCGAGGATCTGGCGCGCCTCGGCTGCTTCGGCGGGGGAGAGGTGGGGTGGCACACGGTCATCGGTGGCCGGGGCGGCGGCGCCGGACGGGTCGTGGGGCCCGGGGGGGGCGGGGCGCCCGTCGCGGGGGCTGGAGCGCGGAGCCGGGACGTGGCCGGTGGTGGTCCACGGCGGCAGGTCGCCCGTGACGCCGTCGTCGATGCCGGCGGCGCGCACCTCGACGGGGAGGTGCTTGAGGTGGATGGTCTGGCCCTCGCAGACGGTGGTGGCGAATTCGAGGGCGTTTTCGAGCTCGCGCACATTCCCGGGCCAGGGGTAGCCCATGATGGCGTCCATGGCGGAGGGGGCGAGTCGGAGCGCGCGCCCGCGCGTGGTGCCGATGCGGTGGAGGAGGAAGCGGGCGATGGCTTCGATGTCGTCGCGTCGTGCGCGCAGCGGGGGGATCTCGATGGGGACCACGCGCAGCCGGTAATAGAGGTCCTCGCGGAACCGGTGCTCCTGCACGGCGAGGCCGAGGTTCTCGTTGGTAGCGGCGAGAATGCGGACATCGACGTCCCGGGTGCGGGTGTCCCCCACGCGCTCGAACGCGTGCTCCTGCAGTGCGCGGAGGATCTTCGCCTGCAGCGGCAGGCTCATGGACCCGACCTCGTCCAGGAAGAGGGTGCCCCCGTCGGCCAGCTCGAACCGGCCCACGCGGTCCCGCACGGCCCCGGTGAATGCGCCGCGCACGTGCCCGAACAGCTCGCTCTCCAGCAGCTCCGAAGGCAGCGCCGCGCAGTTCACCGCCACGAACGGCGCGTCGCTGCGCTGCGACGTGTCGTGCAGCGCCCGCGCCACCAGCTCCTTGCCGGTCCCGCTCTCGCCCGTGATGAGGACGGTGGAGTCGTGGTCCCGGAGCAGCTCGATGAGACGGAAGATCCGCTGCATGACCGCGGAGCGGGCCACGATCCCGCCGTACGACGGCACCGGCGCCTCTTCCTCCTGCTCCGCCCGGATCATCAGAACCACGCCCGCGCCCTCGGCCTTTCCGCGACGCTCCTCGTCCTCGCCACCCACTCCAGCCTCGCCTCCGGCTTCTCCGTGCGACGCCTCTCCCCCGGGGGGCGCCGGCGCCCCGAACCCGCTCGGCTCCCCGCTGCCCACCGACGCGACCGTGAGCGACACCGCGATCCGATCACCGCTCGAACCGTGCAGGAACGCACGCAGCCCTTCCCTGCGATGCCCGGTCCGCAACACCTCCCGCACCACGCCGTCCGACCCGGTCACCTCCTCCCCCAGCACCTCCTCCAGCGGCGACCCCGCCAGCTCCGCCGCGCTCCGCCCCAGCATGCCGGGCAGCCGCGCCGAGAACTCCACCACCTTCAGCTCCGCGTCCGCCACCATGTACACGCGCCCGAGCGCGTTGAGCAGCCGGTCCAGCGGGTATCGCGCGGCCACCGGGTCCGCCATGCGAGCCTCCGAGGTTTCAACGTTTCGTTGGAACATTGCCGCGATGGGCGTGCGGCTCAAGGGTCAGGCGGGGGCGGGGTCGGCGCGGCCGCGGGCGGGGATGGCGGCCATGGCGCGCTCGGCGAGCGCGGTGATGGTGAGGGAGGGATTGACGCCGGGGTTGGCGGAAACGGCGGAGCCATCGACGATGAAGAGGCCGGGGTAGTTCCAGACCTGGTGATCGGGGCGGATGACGCCGGACGCGGGGGCATCGCCCATGACGCAGCCGCCGAGGATGTGGGCGGTGGTCGGGGTGGCCATGAGGGTTTCCATGATGAAGCTGACGGGGTAGCCGCCGGTTTTCCGGGCGATCTCCTCTCCGATGCGGGTGGCTTCGGGGATGGAGGCGCGCGGGGCGGCGCCGGGCTCGGCGAGGGTGACGAGGGTGCGAGCGCGTCGTCGCAGCCTCAGGCTGAGGTGTGAGTCGTCGGTGCTCATGTAGAGCAGGATCATGGTATGGCGGGCCCAGTCGCGGACGAGGCCAGTGCGGATGGTGCCGAGCGGGTGCCGCAGGACGCGGTGCAGGGCGGCGGCGAGGCGGCGGGCGAGGGTTTCGCCGGGGGCGTGGGGTGCCTGGAGGAAGCGGAGTGCGCCGGAGCCGGGCGGGTAGCGAACGGGTTCGAGGCTGGCCCGTCCGCCGACGTCCAGGATGGAGGTGATGGCCACGCCGTCGGCCATCTCCTTCCGGGGCGCGACGACGCCCATGAGCACCTCGGAGTTGGTGCGCACGAAATCGCCGACGCGCGGGGACAGGTCGGGGAGGCCGTGGGGATCGTCGCTCATGCGGAGGAGGAGCGGGACGGTGCCGAGGACGCCGCCGGCGAGGAAGACGCAGTCGGCCGTGTAGCTGTGCTTCCGCCGGGGCCACGGCCGCGAGCCCTCGCGCGTCTCGACGCGATAGCCGTCCGCGAGGGGTCGGACGGCGGTGACTTCGGCGAGGGTGCGGATCTCGGCGCCGCGTCGCTCGGCGAGCCACAGGTAGTTGCGGTCGAGCGTGTTCTTGGCGCCGAAGCGGCAGCCGACCATGCATCCGCCGCAACGCGTGCACCCGGTCCGCTCCGGTCCGCTGCCGCCGAAGTAGGGGTCGGGCACGGTCACGCCGGGCTCGCCGAAGTAGACGCTGACGTGGGTCGGGCGGTGGTGCTCGCTGCGTCCCATGGCGGTGGCGAGCTCCGCCACGACGCGGTCGGGGTAGGTGTCGAACGGGACCTCGGCGGCGCCGAGCATGCGCCGGGCCGTCTGGTAGTGGGGCTCGAGCTCCGTCCGCCAGTCGTCGGCCAGGTGGCTCCAGGAGGGGGCGTTGAAGAACCCCTCGCGCGGCTCCTGCAGCACGCCGGCATAGACCAGCGACCCACCGCCCACGCCCACCCCCGTGAGGGCGGTCAGGTGGCGCAGGAAATTCATGCGGAAGGGGCCGCGCAGTCCGAGGTTGGGGGCCCAGAGCCAGCGCCGGAGGTTCCAGTTCCGGCGGGCGAAATCGGCGCTGTCGAACCGCCGCCCCTTCTCCAGGACGAGGACCCGGTAGCCCTTCTCCGCCAGGCGCAGCGCGGCGACGCTCCCGCCGAAGCCCGACCCGATGACGATGCAGTCCCAGCGCTCGGTCATGACAACAAGGTAGGCTCCGGCGCGCTCGGCCGCGACGGCGACGGGCGCGGGGCGCCGCCCTCCCGGCGGTCGCGGGCCGCGCTTACCTTGTCCAACGGTACGGGGCTCAGCGCTGTCCAACGGGAGAAGGAGGATGGTGACCAGGAGGGAGGTCGGGGTGCGGATCGCGGGGTTCTTCTCGGAATTGCGGCGGCGGCGCGTCTGGCGGGTGGGGGGCGCGTACGTCCTCGTCGTCTGGATGGCCGTGGAGATCGTGATCGAGACGTTCCCGCTCTTCGGGTTCCCGGAATGGGTGAGCCGCGGTGTGGTGGTGCTCGCCTTCCTCGGCTTCCCGGTTACGCTGATCCTGGCGTGGGCGTTCGACATCACGCCCGAGGGCGTGGTCCGAACGGCATCGTTGAAGGACCTCCCGCAAGGGGGCGTGCCGCCGACCCTTTCGCCGGCGGAGGCGGGCGCGGGCGCGCTGGCGCCGTCGTCGCACCCGCAGGTGGTGATGCAGCGGCGCCCGCTGCGCATGGCCGGCGTGTTCGGCGCCGGGATCGTCGTCGCCCTCGTCGGATTCGGCGCATACGCTGCGTTCATCCCGGGCGCCGTGGTGCACCCGGAGCGGGTGGATGCGGTGGCGGTGCTCCCGTTCTCGGACCTGAGCCCGGCGCAGGATCAGGGGTTCTTCGCCGACGGGGTGACGGAAGAGCTGATCAACCGGCTGGCGCGGATCCGGGATATCCGCGTGGCGGCGCGGGCGTCGTCGTTCGCGTTCCGCAGCCGCGAGGCGGGACTGGAGGAGATCGGGCGACGGCTGGGAGTGGATGCGCTGGTGGAGGGGAGCGTCCGCCGCGACGGCAACCAGCTGCGCGTCACGGTGGAGCTCGTGGATGTGAAGTCCGGCTTCCAGATCTGGTCCCAGCAGTACGACCGCACCGCCAGCGACATTTTCGGCATCCAGGACGAGATCTCCGACGCCATCGCCGAGGCGCTCCGGCTCCAGCTGGTGGCGGGAACGTCGGAGCTGCGTGCGGGCACGTCCAGCGTCCGCGCCCACGACGCCTACCTCCTGGGCCTGGCACGCTGGCACGGCCGCACGGAGGCCGACCTGCGGCGAGCGCTCGAGTACTTCCAGCAGGCGCTCGCGGAGGACGAGTCGTACGCCCTGGCCCACGCCGGCATCGCGCTGACGTATGCCGTCCTGCCGGTTTACAGCGACTTCCCCGTGGACTCGGCCATCTCGCTGGGCACCGAGGCCGCCGCCCGCGCGCTGGCGCTGGACGCGCAACTCGCCGAAGCGCACGCTGCGCTCGGGCAGATCGCGCAGACGCTCGAATGGAATCTCGAGGGGGCCGCCATGGCGTACCGGCGCGCGCTCGAGTTCCAGCCCAACTACGCCACGGGGCACCAGTGGTACGCCGAGACGCTGCTCATGATGGGGCGGCTCGCGGAGGCGAGGGTGGAGGTGGACCGCGCTCTGGACATCGACCCGCTCTCGCTGCCGGCGCGCTACATCCTGGGTTACCTGGAGACGGTCGACCACGACTACGACAGCGCCCGGGGGACCCTGGCCCGGGTCACCGACGCGAACCCCGGCTACATCGTCGGCCAGCGCGGGCTGCTCCTGCTCTGTCTGGCGGCGGGGTGCCCGGCCGGGCAGGCGGAAGCGGCAGCGCGGGCGGTGTACCCGCCGGACGTGGCCGCCAGCGTCGTGGCCGTGGTCGGGGCCGTGGCGGATCCCGGCCGGCGAGGCACGGCGCTGGAGGGGCTGGAACGCATCGAAGCCTCGCTCTCGCCCGCGCAGGCCGCGCTCTTCCATGCGGCGCTCGGTGATCGCGCGGCGGCAGTCGAGCGGCTCGAGCGGGCATACAACGAGGGAGTGGACCCGAACCTCCCGTTCTACATGGTCCACCCCCTCTTCGACCCGCTGCGCCCGGATCCCCGGTTTCAGGCCATAGCCGACGCCATCGGCGTGGAGGCCCCCGCCGCTCGCCTGCCGGCGCGCTGACGCCTCAGGCCACCGGCGTCGGCCCCATCTCCCGGACCACACCCGCCGCCGTGGGGCGGAACAGGAGGACCGGCAGCTGTACGCTCCGGACCACGCTCTCCGCCACGCTGCCCATCATGATCCTGCGCAGGCCGCCGCGGCCGTGCGTGGCCATGGCGACCAGGTCCACGTCCTCGCGCCGCGCCTCGGCCACGATCCCCGCCCCGGGGTTCGCGTGCTCCACCACCCGAACGTCCACCGGGCCGATCTCCGGCGGGATCCGCTCACGAACTTCCCTCAGCGAACGCTCCGCCGCTTCCGCAGTCCGGTCGCCGGGTCTCAGCAACCGCACGAGGCCGTTGTAGCGGGTCACGACCTCCAGCAGCGACACCCGGGCGCCCGTGGCCCGCGCCAGCTCCAGCGCCGGCGCGACGGCTTCCCGGGAGAAGTCGGAGCCGTCGAGCGCGATCAGGATACGACGGAGGGGGAGCAGCGGCCGCTCGATCGGGGTAACCAGCACGGGGAGGCCGCCCGTCCTCACCAGCTCCCGCGTGCACCAGTTCAACCCGTCCAGGTGCAGATCCCGCGCGGGCGCGATGACCAGCAGCTTCTCGTCCGGTCGTCCCAGATCCCCGCTCAGCGGCGGGTGCACCACCCGCGTGGAAATGGTCAGCTCCGGCTCGTCCTCCGCCAGCCGGTCCGCGATGTCGGTGAGCCAGTCCAGCTCAGCGGCTTCCGCGTCCAGGTCCAGCCCCGTCCAGCGCTCCACCACGTGCTGGTACCGGTACTGCGGAAGCGCTTGGAGCTCGGCCGGCGCTTCGGCGCACTGGTGGACGTGCAGGAGCGTGAGCTCGCAGCGCAGGTCTCGGGCGAGGGTACGGGCGTGGGCCAGGCACGGGGTCTCGGCGTCCTCGGCCAGCGGCACGATGACACGGTCGTACATGCGGCCTCCTTGGAACGGGCGAGCGGAGCGAGGGACTCTATCTACAATTTCGGGCGTGGCGCCGCCTCTGTCTGTCGGAAATTTCTTGATCCTCCCGTGGGGCGCTTCCCGAGCCGTGCCGCCAGGCCGGAGAACCGGTTGCGGCCGTTCCGGCCGCGTGGTAGCCTCCCGGCATGCCCACACCGGCCGTGGAAGACTACCTGAAAGCGATCTACCTCCTCTCCGAGGGAGAGGGCGGGGCCGTGGTCGGCACGTCGGCGATCGCCGAGCGCCTCGGCGTCGCGCCGGCGTCGGTGACGGGGATGCTGAAGCGGCTCGGGACGCAGGGGCTGGTGCGCCACGAGCGCTACCAGGGCGCGTCGCTTACGGCGCCAGGGAAGCGCGAAGCCATCCGGATGATCCGGCGTCACCGGGTCCTGGAACTGTTCCTGGTGGAGGTGCTGGGCTACACGTGGGACCTGGTCCACGAGGAGGCGGAGCGACTCGAGCACGCCGCTTCGGATGCCATGGTGGACCGCATGGCGCGTGTGCTGGGGGACCCGGAAGTGGACCCGCACGGCCACCCCATTCCCAGCGCCGCGGGGAAGATGGACGCGCTGGCGCTCCCCACGCTCGCGGAGCTCGAAGCGCACACGCCCGCGGTCCTGCGCCGCGTACCGGACGACGACGCGGAAGCGCTGCGCTACATGGCGCGTCTCAACCTGGTCCCCGGCGTGGAAGTGGAGGTGATCGAGCGCGGACCGGCGCAGGGCCCGCTCCGCATCCGGGTGGGGTCGGGGGAAGAAGTGGTGAGTCGCGATCTCGCGTCCCGGGTCCACGTCGAGCGAACACCGCCGTAGCGTCCAGCAGCGGCCGCGCCCCGCCCGCGTCAGGAGCCCTGGAGCGCCCGGTACGCCTTCATGTGCCGGAGCGCGGACACGCCGTCGCCGAGGCGCTCGCACGCGAGGGAGAGGTGGTAGTGCGCGTCGGCCCAGCCCGGCTCCGTCCCCACCGCGAGCGTGAACGCATCCCTCGCCGCCCGCCCGCGCCCCACATCCTCGAGGGCGACGCCGAGGTGGAACGCCGCGCTCGCGTGGCCGCCGCCGCTCGCTTCCAGTGCGCGACGGTACTGCACGATGGCCGCTTCCGTCGCCCCTTCCTCGTAGAACAGGCGGCCGAGGTGGAGCAGCGCGTCGGCGTGCCCGGGCTCCAGCGCCACCGCCCGGGAGAACGCTTCACGGGCCTGCGCCGGTGCGTGCGTCTCCAGCTCGAGGCCGAGGTCGAACCACTCCGCCGCGGACTCGGCACGCTCCCCGGCCGCGCCCAGGGCTCGGACCGCCAGCGGCTCGGCGCGGGCCGCGAGGTCGGCCACATCGAACACCAGGTGCATCTGCCCCGATGCGGGCGCCCAGGCATTGGCGCCATCGCGCACCACCACCTCATCGCCGTCCGCCGCGATGCGGACTGCGGTGAGGGAGCGATCGTGTGGCAGCTGCTCCTTCAGGCGACGCAGGGCGATCACGATCCGGCGCTGGGGGACCGCCACGTCCATCAGCCCCTTGGCCGTGCGCAGCAGCACCAGGTCCTGGAAGCCGAAACGGTAATGGTTTCCGGGGCCCCGCTCGGGGTCGAGCACGCCCGACCGCGCGTAGTCCCTGACCTGTCGCGGACTCAGACCGAGCAGGTCCGCCACCTCCTTCGTGCTGTAGCCTTTCATCGCCCCCGTCGCGCCGCTGTTCGATTCATGCGCCTGGAGAATAGCCCGTTGAGAGGCGCGGATGACACCCCTACCTTCCCCACTCATGGCACGGACCCTGGAGATCTCCATCCCCGGGCACGGGCGCGTCGGCGCCCTGTTGGACCGCCCCGACCGGCCGCGCGCCCTCCTGGCCCTCGCCCACGGCGCCGGCGCCGGCATGCGACACACGTTCATGGCCGCCGTGAGCCGCGGACTCCTCGCCCACGGGGTGGCCACGCTCCGCTACCAGTTCCCCTACATGGAGGCCGGACGCAAGCGTCCCGACAGCCCGGCCGTGGCCGTGGCCACGGTGCGGGCCGCCACGCGCTACGCCCGGGATGCGGCGGACGGGCTCCCCTTTTTCGCGGGCGGCAAGTCGTTCGGCGGCCGCATGACGTCGCAGGCCGCAGCGGAAGAGCCCCTGCCGGGAGCGCGGGGGCTGGTGTTCCTCGGCTTCCCTCTTCACGCCGCCGGCCGCCCCGGCACGGCGCGCGCCGACCACTTGCGCGGGGTGCCGCTCCCGATGCTCTTCGTCCAGGGCACGCGTGACCCCCTGGCCGAGCCAGCGCTCATCGAGGATGTCGCGGCCGGCATGGCCGACAAGGCGACGCTCCACGTCATACAGGGCGGGGATCATTCCTTCCGCGTGCTGAAACGCTCCGGCCGGACGGACGAGGAAGCGCTGGGAGAGGTGGTGGACGTCGTCGCCGGCTGGATCCTCGACCGCTCCGGCTGAAGCTGCGCCGCGGCCGCGCTACGGCACCCGCACCAGGGAGTACTCCCGGCGGATCTCCCGGCCATCGGCGGTGTGCACGATCAGCGGTATCATCCGTCGGGGCGCCCCTCCCTGCGCGATCAGCGTGGTCCGGAAGGGGAGCGCCCGTGACGGTGGATCCGCCGCCGCCACCACACGGCCGTCCAGCGAAACAGCCACCACGCCGGCGGTATCCTGGGCCACGCCGGCCACGCGGATGGTGTCACCCGGTGCCACCAGGGCCATGTGCTGCGGTTCACCCCAGCCTTCCGGCGAGGAGATGAGGACGCCGCCGTCCCGCATCATGTCCTCGCTCAAGGCCCTGAGCTGCTCGATACCTCCGATGGAGTCGAGCGCGCCCATGGCCTGCTGCATGGCGGCCCGCCAGTCCGCGGATGGCGGGATCGCGCCCTCCCCCTCGGCCCCGGGCGCCGAGATCTCCGGGATGGGCGGCACTGGCACGCCCGGTCGGTTGCGCCGCTCGGCCCGGGAAACGGGCGCGCCATCCCCTGTTTCACCCGCCACACCGTCAGCCTGGCCCTCCGGCGGACCGCCATTGCTCAGGAGCAGCGCCACGCCGACACCGCTCCCGATCGCCACCAGGAGGACGGCCACGGCCGCTATCCACGTGGGACCGCTGCCGCCTCCGGCGGCGGCGGGAGCGGACCCGGTCGGCTCGCCCGGCCCAGAGGGGGCGGGCTCCTCGTCGGTCTGCCGGTGGATGCCGCCCGGCCCGAGCTCGAAGACCCACGCGAGGACGAGGACGGCCGGGAAGCCGACGGCGGCGGCGATGATGACGGCGGTGACCACGCTCTGGGGCCAGCCCAGGTTCGGCGCCACCACGTCGGCGAACTGGATCGCGGCCCAGGCGGCGACGAGATAGACGGCGGCGGTCTGCGGCACGTGACGGCGCCGCAGCTCCTGGATGAATTGCTGCACTGGAGATCGCTGGCCCATGCTACAGAGATGCGAAACGGCCCGCGCTCAGGATAGTCGCGGGCCGCCCGCCCTGCAACGCCGGCCCTCTTCCCGTCAGTCCTCCAGGTCCGCCTCCGCCCGCGGTCCCGTCACCGCAACCCACTGCTCCCCGTCGAGGCGCATCATGCTCCACGTATTGACGGTCCCGCAGTCGGGGCAGTGGGCGTGCGTCTCATCGATGATCTCCAGCTCGACCACGCGCTGGCACCCGTCGCACAACGCGCGGACATGCTCGAGACGCTGCGGGCGCAGGCCGCTGCGCGCCAGGCGCACGCCCATCACCACCCGCGGCACCCGGAACACGGAGCAGAGTGGACTGGTGCACTGGGGGCCGAAATCCAGGCACACCAGCTCGCCGGCGTCCGGGAGGGTGGCGTGTCCCCCGTGGAGCGGCGCCGGGGAGAGGGTGACGGTGACGTCGTGACCGCACTTCGGGCAGTAGAGCGTCCGCGTTTCACCCGGTCCAGCATCCATGGTGTATCCTCCTCAGCTCTGCTTCCGGAGGCCACTGCGGTCCAGCTCGTCCCGCATCTGTTCCGGCGCGACGCCGAACAGCGGGCAGAGCGCGCCGGTGCACGTGTCGCCGTAGGCGAGGCACACCATGGCGTCCGTGGGGATCGGCTCCCCGGGAACGGGCTCGAAGTCCGGCCGGAGCGCGATCTCGACCTCACGGTCGCAAGCCGAGCAGTACGCCTTGTGCATGCTCATGGTCTCCTCCTAGGCGATGTACAGCAGTTCCGCGCGCGGGTCCACCCGCCGGACCAGACGGTCGCCGGCGGCCGCGCTCTCACCGAACGCGGCCGTCCCGCCCGCATCGGCATCAATGCACCGGTCGGCCGCCACGGTCACGCTGTGCTCGGCCGTGCGGCGGGGCGCCCCGGTGCCCGGATCTATGAGGTGCGAATAGCGCCGCCCCCTGTAGTCGAAGTACTGCTCGTAATCGCCGGACGTGGCCACGGCGCGGTCGCTCATGCGGAAGCGCGCAATGAGTCCGGCCGGATTCGCGGGGTCGCGGACGCCGACCTCCCACGCGTCCCCATCCTCGGACATGCCCATGGCGTAGAGGTCCCCGCCCGCGTTGACCAGCGCGTTTTCGATGCCCATCTCCCGCAGCGCGGCCACCGCGCGGTCCACCGCGTATCCTTTCGCGATCCCGCCCAGGTCGAGGGAGACGGCCGGATCGTGATAGAGCAGGACATCGCTGCCGCCATGGCGCCCGAGCTCCAGGGCGCGGTACAGCCCGGAGCGGGCGACGCTCCGCACTTCACCCTCCGCGGGCGGCGCCTGCCGGTGCTTCACGTCCCACAGGCGCACGGCCCGTCCGATGGCCGGGTCGAACGCTCCGTCCGTCTTCGACGCCCAGTCGAGCGCGGAAGCGACCACCGTGGCTGTCGCGGCGCTCACCGGCACCGGCCGCTTCAGCGCCTCCAGGTTCGCGCGTCCCACTTCCGAATGGTCGCTGAAACGCGTCATGGTCCGGTCCACCGCACGCAGCTCCGCCAGAGCGGCATCGATGGCCGCCTCGGCCCGGCGCACGTCCGTGTGCACCACGCCCACTTCCGCGATCGTGCCCATGACCGGGATGGTGCGGCGGACCAGGCGTGCGCGGCGGGGCCGGATCACGCCGGGCGTCGCCGCAACGACGAACGCGCCGAGGCCCAGGCTGATGAACTCGCGCCGCGTGGGGCGCCGGTCGCTTTCAGGATTCTTCATTTCACTGCTCCGTGTACTTGCACGAGCCACCGCCGCACGAGCCGCAGCTCCCACCGCTGCACCCCTTCCTGCGGAGCGCCGGCGCCAGGAGGCCGAACGCTCCGAACAGCACCGCAAACCCGAGCACCGCCAGCACCGCGCTCATGAGCTGAACAGCCCGGCGAAGCCCATGAACGCCAGCGACAGGCTGCCGGCCATGATGAGCACCAGCCCCATCCCCTTCGCCACCCCCGGCACGGTGGAGAACTGCGTCCGTTCCCGGATCGATGCCATGAGCACCAGGGCGAGGGTGAGGCCGAGACCCGCGCCAATGGCGAAGACCAGCCCTTCCATGAAGCCGTAGCCGCGATTGGTCTGGAAGATCGCCAGCCCGAGGATCGCGCAGTTCGTGGTGATCAGCGGAAGGTAGATCCCCAGCTCGCGGAAGAGCGCGGGGCTCACCTTCTTGATGGTCATCTCCACGATCTGCACCAGCGAGGCGATCACCACGATGAAGGAGATCAGCCGCAGGTACGGCGCGGAGACCAGGACGTACGTGTTGAGGAACCACGCCGCGATGGACGTCAGGACCAGCACGAAGATGTTGGCCATCCCCATGCGCACGGCCGTGCTCACCCGCCCCGAGACGCCCAGGAACGGGCACAGGCCGAGGAACATGGCCAGGGTGAAGTTGTTGACCAGCAGGGCCGAGATGAAAATGAAGAACAGCTCGCCACCCATCACGCCACCACCTTTCTGCTCTCGCTGGGCGTGCTGGACGCCACCCCATGCGGCCATTCACGGATCGCCGGCCGCTTCGCCTTCCCCTTCTTGTCCTCCCACCAGCCGAACGCCAGCAGGATGAATCCGAGCGTGAAGAACCCGCCCGGAGGCAGCACGAACACCACCCACGGCTCGAAGGACGGACCGAACACCGGCACGCCCAGTATGCTGCCGCTGCCCAGCAGCTCGCGGAACGTGCCCATCATCAGCAGCGCGATGGTGAAGCCGAGCCCCGTTCCCACGGCATCCAGGATCGAGCGGCCCACGCTGTGCTTCGACGAGAACGCCTCCTGCCGCCCCAGGATGATGCAGTTCACCACGATCAACGCGATGAACGCCCCCAGCTCCTTGTGGATGTCGGGGACCACGGCCGCAAGCGTCAGGTCCGCCATGGTGACGAACGTGGCGATGATCAGGATATAGGCGCTGATCCGGACCTCGTTCGGGATCATCTTCTTGAGCAGCGAGACCAGGATGCTGCTCCCAACCAGCACGAAGAACGTGGCCGCGGCCATGGCGATCGAGTTCGCCACCGTGTTGGTGACCGCCAGCGTCGGGCACAGCCCGAGCATCTGGACGAGCACCGGATTCTCGTTCCAGATCCCCCGCATGAAATCCTGCGAGGGCGTGGTCCTGCGCGGGCTCACTCCGCACCTCCCTCTTCATCCGGCGACGGCGCCGCCGCCGCCCGGGACGTCGCGCCGGCCGTTGCCGGCGGCGCCACCGGCCCGGCGACCCCGGCACCGTACTGCTGCGCCATGTAGCGGGTCAGCACAGGGTCGAGCGCCTCGAGACGGTCATTGATGATCCGGATCACCGCGCGCGACGAGATGGTCGCTCCCGTGATCATATCCACTTCATTGTCCTTCCCCTCCCCGGCTCCCTCCTTCACGCCCCGGATCGGGCCGGTGACGTTGTCGAACCCGGCAATGAACTTCTGGTCCTTCGTGATCTTGTCGCCGAGCCCCGGCGTCTCCTTGCTGTCGAGCACGCGCATCCCCAGCACCTGTTTGGTCACGGGGTCGTAGCCGAAGATCAGCTGGATCACGTCCTGGAATCCCGGCTCCGCGCCCTGCACCGCGAAGCCGACTGGTCGGTCCTGCGCATTGAAGCCGAGGAACACCTTCTCGGCGGTGATCGTGTCGATGCCCGCTGGCGGCGTGGGCGAGAGCCCGTCGCCCACCACGTACAGGGATTGCACGTGGTCCGGTTCCGCCAGCACCTCGGCCACGGCCGCCGCGGTCACCTGCGCCTTGTGCTCCAGGATCTGCGGCTCCGCCCACTGGAACACGCCCACAATGAGCAGCCCCGCCAACGCGCCGGCCACGGCCAGCGTGCTGATCAGCCGCCACGAGGGCACGTCCGCCGCCGGCGGGTGCGGCCCCCCATCGGTCTCGAAGGCCGGCCCCGTGTCCGCGCCCTCCTCATCGCCCCGGAACGCCTGCTCGGGCGTCACCGGCAACTCCCGCTTCCCGTCGTCGCTCATGCCGCCCCCATCTTCCCGGCCCGGCTGCGAGCCGTCCCGAACACCCGCGGCCGCGTGGCGCGCTCGATGAACGGCACCAGCGAGTTCATGAGCAGAATCGAGTACATCACGCCTTCCGGCAGCCCGCCCCAGATCCGGATGACCACGACGAGGGCGCCGATCCCGAACGCGAAGATCCAGGATCCCGCGTGCGTCACCGGCGAAGTCACCATGTCCGTGGCCATGTAGACGGCGCCCAGCATCAAGCCTCCACTGAACAGCATGAACAGCGGCCCGGGGTACGACGGGTTGATGGTGTGCAGGATCCCGGAGAGGACGGCCACGGTGGCGAAGATCCCGGCCGGAATCCGCCAGTTCAGGTAGTTCCTCGCCGCCAGGTACGCCCCGCCCAGCAGAATCAGGATCGCCGACGTCTCACCGATCGATCCGCCCACGTTCCCCACCAGGAGATGCCACAGCGCAGTGCCGTGTCCCTCGAACTTCATGAGCCCCAGCGGCGTGGCCTCGGTCACCACGTCGACGGGGCCGGAGGTCATCAACGGCGACGCGAACAGGTCACCCCTCAGCTGGAGCCAGCTCCCCGCCGCGCTGCGCACGGACGGCCACGTGGTGATGGCCGTGGGGAACGCAGCCTGCAGGAATGCCCGCCCCAGAAGAGCGGGGTTGAAGATGTTCTGGCCCAGGCCCCCGAAGATCAGCTTTCCGAAGCCGATCCCGAACACGCCGCCCACGAATGCCATCCAGAGTGGGAACCCCGGCGGGAGCGTCAGTCCCAGGAGCAGCCCCGTGATGGCGGCCGAGCCATCGCGCAGGGCGCCGCCCCGCCCGAAGATCCGCTCGGTGGCCATCGCGCCCAGCGTGCTCGCGGCCACCACGAGGAGCGCGCCCACGCCGAAGAAATACGTGGCCGCGCCCAGGACCGGGATCAGCGTGGCCACCACCGACCACATGATCCTCGCCGTGGAGTCCTGCGCGTGCAGATGCGGTGAAGCCATCAGCCGCAGGTCCGGCGACTCCGGCCCCGGCACCCCGCTCTGCCGCTCCCACCCCGTCCCGCGCCAGCCGCTCATGCGTGCACCTCCGCCCCCCGCACCTCGAGCTCCGCCTCGGCTCGCGCTCTCTCCTCCGCTTCGACCCTCTCCGTCTCCCTCTCCTGCTCCGCTTCCTTCTCCTTCTTCCGCTGCTGCATCCGCCGCAGCCCGCTCTTTCCGAGCGCGAACATCTGCGACAGCGGGATGTTGGACGGGCAGACGTAGGAGCAGGAGCCGCAGAGCATGCAGTCCATCAGGTGGGCGGTTTCCGCCATCTCGTCATACAGTCCGAGCTGCGCCAGCTGACCGAGCTGCTGCGGGTTCAGGAATACGGGGCACGCCTCGAGGCAGCGTCCGCAATGAATGCACGGGTTCGGCGCCGGCCGCGCCGACTCCGATTCCGTGAGCACCACGATCCCGGACGTCCCCTTGAGCACCGGCACGTCCAGGTCCGCCTGCGGCAGACCCATCATCGGGCCGCCGAAGATGATCTCGGTGGCGTCATCGGTGAGCCCGCCGCAGAACTCGATGACGTCGCGCAGCTTGGTGCCGACGGGAATGATCAGGTTGCGCGGGGTGCGGATTCCCGGCCCCGTCACGGTGACGATCCGCTCGATCAGCGGGTATCCTGTCTCGAAGACTTCCGCGATCGCGGCGATGGAGCCCACGTTCTGCACCACCGCGCCCACGTGCATCGGGAGCTTGCCCGATGGTACTTCCCGCCCCGTCACGGCCTTGATCAGCATCTTCTCGGCGCCCTGCGGGTACTTCACCGTGAGGCCGATGACCTCGATGTCCAGGTCGGCCGGAATGGTGTCCCGCAGACGGGCAATGGCATCGGGCTTGTTCTTCTCCACCCCGATCACCGTCCGGGTGACGCCGAGGCACTGCATCATGACCCGGATCCCGAAGTGCACGCGCTCGGGATACTCCACCATGACCCGGTGATCGCTGGTCAGGTACGGCTCACACTCGGCGCCGTTGATCAGCAGCAGCTCGACCGGCGCCTCCTCCGGCGGATTCAGCTTGACGTGGGTGGGGAACGCGGCGCCGCCGAGCCCCACCACGCCCGCGCCCTGCACTGCCTTCCGGACCTGGTCGGGCGTCAGCCCCTGCCACTCGGGCACCAGGCGGGGCCGCGGCAGCTGGGCATTGAAACGGTCCACCTCGATCCGGATGGCCGTATCCATGCTCCCGTCCGGATGCGGCCACCAGCCAATGGAGCGGACCACCCCGGCGGCCGGCGCGTGCTGCGGAACGGAGACGTATCCGTCCGCCACCGCCACGACATCCCCGCGCTCGACGTGGTCCCCCACCTTCACGATCGGCTTCGATGGCTTGCCCGTGTGCTGGCGCAGCGGGAGCACCACCTCTTCGGGGAACGGCATGCGCCGGATCGGCTTGTCCGAAGTCTGCTCCTTCGAGCCCGGCGGGTGTACGCCGTGGCGGAAGCTGGGACCGAAGAGCAGCTCCGAGAGCGAGCGACCCCTGGTGCGTCCCCCTCCGTTCGTCGGCTTTTCCATCGCTTCGGTTGCCATCAGTAGCTCGCGTTGATGCCGCTCGCGTATGCCCGGCTGCGCCGTGTCTCTGCCGCGTCCGGCTGCGTCCTGCCCGCCCCCCCGCTCCCCTGCGCCACGCCCCTGCGGCCCGTCATCAGTTGAACGGCTCCGCCCGCTTCACCCATTTCTCCAGGTCCTTCTCCTTCTTGTTGAGCGGCGTCCCCGGATGGATGATCGCGGCGGGGCAGCGTTCGGCGGCCTTGACCAGCTCGGCGAACGTCCCTGCCTTCGCATCGGCGATGAAGGCCTGCTTCTGATCGTTGTACTTGAACATCCGGTTGTTCAGGTTCGTGCACTCGTTGCACGAGGTGCAGCGCGCCGTTTCGATGTACGGCTCCATGGCCAGGCCATCCTCTTCCTCCTCGGCCGGCTCCGGCTTCGCCGCGTCGGCCGCCTTCGCCGGCGCAGCCGCCTCGGCCACGGCGGGCTTCTCGGCCACGGCCACACCACCGCCATCGCCGTTCACCGGCTTCGACGGTCCGATCCCGAGGCCGCCCACGTCCGCGCCAATGGGCTGGAGCCCCGGCGTGGTCTCGGCCGTGCGCAGCAGGTCGGCCACGGTGCGCCCGCCATTCCCGGATCGGACCAGCCCTTCCGCCAGGCGGCGTGCGATGATCCGCGGGTACGAGGCCTTCATCTCCTCGAGCTTCGCCTCGAACTCCTCGCGGGCGGCGGCCACCTTCGACTCGAGTTCGGCCTCCATCTCGCTGCCGATCTCGTCCCGGACCCAGTCCGGCACTTCCAGTCCGGCCATTTCCTTGAGCTGGTGCCAGAACAGGAGCCGCTCCTCGGCCAGATGGACGATCTCGCGGGAGACCCGGACGCGCCGGAGCTTGCGGTCGTCGGCCACGGTGTGGATGAACGCCGTCTTCCCTTCCCGCTCCTCCGCGTCCAGTGCCACGAACTCGTGGAACGGGACCATGTCCTCATTCCAATCCGATTCCGGCACCGGCTTGAAGTGTTTCTTGAAGCGCGTCTCCGTGGCCGCCCAGTCCGCGATCGTGACGGGCAGCTCCAGCGTCTGCTCCGCCCCATCGTCGTCCAGGTACTTCAGCTCGTACGTCGGCCACACCTCGCTCACCGAAGGATTGCCCTCCAGGCTGAGGCACTCGGCAATGGAGCGGCCCGCGTCCGGGTCGTACGTGAGGAAGGGGAACGCGCGGCTCTCCAGCGCCAGCTTGGCCGCCGTGGGCGCCCACTCGTCCGGGAGCCCGTGCTCCACCGGGCAGGGCCCGTAGATGTTGATCACGGCCGGCCGCCGCGTCTTCAGCGCCTTGATCACGCCGCCGATCATGTGCGCGGCCGACGCCTGCGACGTCTGGTGGACGAACGCGCCGCGGTGCGCCATGGCGATGTAGGCCAGCTCCTTGCGCACCTCCGTCTTCCCGTGCACCGCCCGGCCATACGGGCTCATGTCGGCCGACTGCCCGGTGTAGGTGCCGGTGCTCGCCTGGCCGCCCGTGTTCGAGTAGACCTGCGTGTCCAGCACCACCACGCGGATCGGCTTTCCGCTGGCCAGCAGACGGGACAGGTTCTGGAAGCCGATGTCGAGCATGGCGCCGTCGCCCCCGATCGCCAGGATGGGCGGCACCAGGTTGAACTCCTCCTCCGTGAACTGGCTCCAGTCGAAGCCCGTGAAGAACGGCTCGTCCCGCTCCGGCAGGTAGCTCCCTTCCAGAAGCTTCTCCGCACGGCGCACCGTAACGAAGTTGTCGGCCATCTTCCGCATGTGCCCCTCGAAGATGCCGATGGCGATGGAAGGCGCGTCCTGGAACAGGTGGTTGACCCAGGGGAAGGGATACGGGTTGTACGGGTACGTGCTCCCCCACACACTGGAGCAGCCGGTGGAGTTGGTGATGCCCGCCGCCGCGCGGCCCCGCCCGCTCGGGCCCTCCTCGTAGCGCCACTTCAGGTCCTTCAGCCCCTTGATGGCCGTGGCCAGGTGCGCCAGCTCTTCGTGGTTCGCGTCGCTCATCGGCACGTCCACGCGCGCGCCCTCGGCCACGGCGACGAGGTCGAGGTCCGCGTCGCTCGAGAGCAGGCCCCGCGCCTTCGCGTCCAGCCCGGCGATCAATCCATCGAGACGCTCGACCAGCCTGGCCACGCGCGGCTGCATGAGCGCTTCGATCGTGGACGTGATCAGGTGCACCGTGGTCTTCTCGCCACACCCCATGCACGCGCCGTCGCCGCCCACCATGCTGCGGTACGTGTCCTTCTTCAGGAGCAGGGTCGGCAGCACGCCGATCCCCTCCTCCAGGTCGCGCACGTTGATGTAGCGGTCATCCGTGTCCGGGAGCTCCTTCCAGAACGCCCAGTTCTTGCGCAGCGTCTCCACCACCTCGTCGTCCTGCTTGATGGTGGTCAGCGCACCGTCCGCGCAGACGTCGACACAGATGTTGCAGCCCTTGCACGCTTCCGGGTTGACCGTGATGGAGAGCAGTCCGCCGCTCCCCTTCTCCTTCCCCTCCGGCACGTCCCAGAACGGCTGGGTCTTCGCCAGCGGGAACTGCGCGAGGACCGGATAGACGGCTGCGAAATCGTCATCCAGCTCCTGCCGCCGCTCCGGCTCCCAGTTCAGCTTCGGGACCAGGTTCTTGTACGCCGCGCTCAGCACGTCGCCGAAGTTCTTGAACGGCACGCCCTCGATCACCTTCCGCGCTTCCTTCGACAGGTGCTTCGAGACCTGCCGGATGCGGTCGAGGGAGCGCCCGTTCTGCGCCGTGCGGATGGCCGTGTCCAGCAGGTCCTCCACGCTGTTCACCAGCCCCGGGATCGCGGCGTCCGGACATTGCGTCCAGCACTGCGCGCACCCGGTGCACTTCGCCGCATTGAAATCCGGCACCTCGAACCGGATGTTGGTCATGTCCCGGATCACGCTCGTGGCGGCCGGGATCGCGCTCATCGCCGCGTACGGATCGGCGATCGGCTCCTCGCCCGCGCTGTAGAGCGAGCACACCTGTTCGAAGAAGCGGCCCGGGTTGCCGATCCCGATCTGGGCGGCCGGGACGTCCAGCGAGTCGGGCACGCCGGCGACGGGGAGCGCCACCTGCTTCGCCTCCCCCTCCACCGCCTGCGGCACCACTTCCTTCACCTCGTCGTAGCCCCGGCGGATCACGCGCACGTTGTCCTGCACCACGCGATCGCCCAGCTTGCCGAACTTCCGGCGCATCTGGTCCTCGATACCGGCGAACAGCGTCGCTTCATCGAGGCCTTCGCGCTCGGCCAGGGGGGAGACCCGGAAGAAGGCGCCCATGAACGCCGCGCCCTGCATCCGGTAGCGTAGCTCCGGATCGCTCGCCTCCTCGCTCGCGATGGCGAAGCCACTGAGCGCGTACACCTTGATCCCCTGCGCCTGGATGAACCGCTTCGCGTCGGACGGGAAGTTCTCCCACAGCTCTTCCGGCGAGAGGTCGGTCTGGATCACGAACACGCCCCCGCGGCTCAGCCCGGCCAGCGGGTTGGAGTGGCGGAAGACGTTGGGATCCGGCGACAGCACCACGTCCACGTTCTTGAGCTCGGCGTTGATCTTCACCGGATCGCGGCTGAGCGTGGCGTAGAACGTGGTGGGCTGCCCCTTCTTCTCGGAGCCGTACTTCGGGTTCGCCTTCACGTGCAGGCCCGCCAGCTCGAACGCCGTGAGCGCCACGTTCTTGCCCATGGTGATGGCGCCCCACCCGCCCACCGAGTGGATCCGCAGCGCGGTCGACCCTTCGGGGAGCAGGTTCAGGTCCTTCACCGGCGCCAGCGCCAGCTCCGGCAGCTTCGGGTACGCCTCGACCAGCTGTTCCTGCCAGATCTCCAGCTTCGGCAGGCGAGTGCCCTTCCGGACGAAGTCGATGCCCAGGTAGTACTGCCGCCGCCCGGCGCCACCCTCCACCATGTTCTCCACCGCGGCCACCAGGTCGCCGGGCTGAAGGTCGCGGCTGCCGAAGCCGAAGCCGCCGCTGTAGAAGTCCGGCACCTGGTCCGGCGCGATCGGCGGAATCCCCTCGTGCGGCAGCCTGACCGTGAGGTTCTCCGGGAGCGGATACCGCGGCGGCGCAGGCTTGCCCGCCCGGGCGGCGCGGCCGTTCTCCATGGCCTTCGACATGGCGGCGCGGATCTCGCGCAGCAGCGGCGGGTCGACGGCCAGCGGCTGATCGACGCGCTCCAGCACGGCCACACCCTTCTTCCCCGCCAGCGCCTGGGCCACCAGGTCCGCGGGGAAGGGGCGGAACATGACCATGTCCAGCACGCCGACCTTGAGTCCGCGCTTCTCGCGGAGGTAGTCGGCCACGGCCTCGGCGTTGGTGACCACGGAGCCCTGCCCGAGCAGGACGTACTCGGCATCCTCGAGCCGGTAGCCGAGCACGGGGGCGTAGCGCCTGCCGGTGAGCCCGGCGAACTCCTCCATCGCCCGCTCCGTCAGCTCGCGCACATGGTCGAAGTAGAACGGCCGCTGCGCCGCCACGCCCTGGGCGTAGCTGTCCTGGTTCTGCACGGTGCCCAGCATGGCCGGGTAGTCCACGTCGAACAGCTCGGGAATGCGACGACGCCTCTCGCCGAACACCATCCGCTGCGCCGGTGTGGGCGAGTCGATCCTGTCCGACGGGTCGCCCAGGTACTCCCGCACCAGGTCCCGCTCCGGCATCCGCACGGTCTCGATCACGTGGCTCGTCAGGAAGCCATCCTGCGCCACGAGCCCCGGATTCAGCGCCAGCTCGGCAATACGATGCGCGATCAGGTTCAGGTCCGCCGCGCTCTGCACGTCCTTCGCGAACAGCTGAAAGAAGCCCGTGTCGTCCACCGCGTGGTAGTCATCGTGACCGGCGTGCACGTTGAGCGCCTGCTTCGTCATGGCGCGCGCGGCCACGTTCAGCACGTACGTGAGCCGCTTCCCGGCGGCCGCGTACAGGCTCTCGTGCATGTACGCGATCCCCTGGCCGCTGGAGAAGTTGGTGGCCCGCAGCCCCACCATGCTCATCCCGGCGGTCACGCCGGCGGCCGCGTGCTCGCCCTCCGGCTCGAAGAACAGCAGCCGACGACCGTTCACGTTGGTCGCGCCCTGCGACACGGCCAGCGCCCAACCCTCCCCCATCTGCGTGGAGGGCGTGATCGGGTACGCGCCGGCCGCCTCGCTGCCCGCGGTTTCCATCTCGACGATGGCGGTGCTGCCGTCGATGGCTTCCGGGTTCCCCGGGAAACGGGGCTCGTCGGCCGTCACCGGCTTCTTGCTGAACGGGATCTTCATCGGATGCTCCCTGCGACAGTGGGCTCGCGAAACTGCGCGCCCTCGACCCACACGATCGCGCCGGTAGGACACCGCGCGGTTGCGTTCTCTGTTTCCAGCTCGGCCTTGGATTCGTCGATCACGGCAAGACCGTTCTTCATTGTGATCAGATCATCGGGCGCGTCGGCGGCGCAGCGGCCGCACGCGTTGCACGCCACGGCGCACAGCTCCGTGGCATCGTCGCCCTCCAGCAGGCTCCTGCACTGCACGAGCAGGTGGTTGTCCAGCGGCAGGATCGTGAACAGGCCCAGCGGGCACGCGTCCACGCAGTCGCCGCACGCGGTGCACAGCTCCACGTCCACCACCGGCAGGCCCTGCTCGTTCATGACGATGGCGTCGAAGTCGCAGGCGACGGCGCAGTCGGACAGTCCGACGCACCCCCACGCGCAACCCTTGCCCCCGCCTCCGACGGCCACCGCCGCCGCGCAGCTCTGGACGCCGTAGTAATCCGCGCGCCGCACCGCCACGTCGTTTCCGCCCGCGCACAGCAGCCGCGCCACGCGCTTCTCCGCCTGCCCCGCGTCCACGCCCAGGTAGCTCGCCACCTCCTGGCGCTGGTCCTCCCCCATCACCGTGCACTGCGCCGGCGTGATGTCGCCGTTGATGACGGACTGGGCGAACGCGCGGCAGCCGGCCTGGCCGCAGGCGCCGCAGTTCGAGCCGGGGAGCAGCCCCTCCACATCATCGATGCGCGGGTCCTCCCAGACTTTCAGCTTCTTGTTCGCCAGCGCGATGAGCGTCCCGAACGTGAGACCGACGCCGCCCACGATCGCGGCCGATCCGAGGATCGGTGACAGGAGCATCGGATCAGGCCTCCCCCGGCGCCGGCACGTTCGCCTGCCGGAGCAGCCAGGCGGCCAGCATGTCCGTCGGGTCCACCGCCTCGCCCGGTGCCGTGGCGGCCGCCACCACGCGCCCCGCCGCCGCACCATCGAGCAGCTGCAGCAGAGCCAGGTCGGCCTCCTGGCGCGACGCGCTCATCGAGCCCAGTGCCTGGGGCGCTTCCTCCGGCACCGACTCCAGCTGGAGCGAACCGACGCCATCCACGGCGTCACCGTCGTAATGGAAGAGGGCCGCGCCCTCGGGCACCACGCTGACGGCGATGGGGCCATCGACCTTCGCCATCAGGTCGAGCACGCCCGCATCCGCGCCCTGCGCCACGACCACTCCGGGCGCGACCAGCCGGGCCATGGCCGCGGGCGGCGCCGGCTTCCTCACCAGCAGCACCAGCGCCTGCCCCCCATCCAGGTAATCGGCCAGCCCGGCCGGCCGGAAGTCGGCGCCGTCCACGTCCACCACCAGCGGCGGCGCCACGGTCCGCTCGGCCCGGTTCCACCGCTCCGGCCCGAAGCCGCCGGCGTAGTCGGGACCCTTGAGCCCGGCCCGCGCGTTCTCCACGGCCCGCCCTGCGCCGAACGCACGTCCTGCCTTCGCCAGCGCAGTGCGCACGGCGTCACGCAGGTCCGCGCCGGACGCCACGCGCACGTAATGCAGGGCGTCGCCCGCCTCCAGCACGTCCGTGAGCGCCGCCAGCGCGGCCTCGATCCGCTCCACGGCCTCCGCGTCCAGCATCTCCTGCTCGCCGAACACCGCCGCGAACCGCTCCGCGTCGATCCGGCCGCTGGCGAATGCGCCCAGCTCGGCGGCCACCTGCGCCGCCTTCCCGTCGGTGGGCGCCTTGTGCGCCGTCAGCAGGCTCCGGACTTCGTCCACCGCCGTGGCCACCGCGGAGTGGAAAGCCTCTCGCCGGGAAGCGAGCGCCTCCAGAGCGCTCCGCCTCAGGTCGTCATACGGCATAGTCGTCGAGCTCCTCGTTCAGAAGCTTCACCTTTTCCTCCGCCGAGTACTTGGGCAGTCGGCGCGTCTCCTCGTAGCGCGGGCGGTTCTCGTCGCGGAAGAACACACCCAGCGGGAGCTTCCCGCCCTCCTCCTCGGCGATCCGCCGGGCCATGTCGATGTCCCGCGGGTCGTGCGTGCGGTGGTTCTTGTAGATCCCGTGGATCTCCGGAACCGTGACCCCGTCATCGTGCACCAGCAGCTCGATGTTGTCCGGCTTGCGCACCGCCTCCATGAACAGCGGCGCCGTGTACTGCGGGCAGCGCTGGAGGATGCGGACGAAGCCGAGCCCCTTGTGTCGGTGCGCGGCCCGCAGCGTGGCATACAGGTGCTGCGGGATCCACTCCGCGGTCTGGGCCACGAAGCTCGCGTTCGTCGCCCCGAGCATCACTTCCAGCGGGTTCAGCGGCGGCAGGTAGCTGCCCCGCGGCTGCGTGTTGGTCTTGTAGCCCTGCGGCGTGGTGGGTGACGTCTGCATCTTCGTCAGCCCGTAGATGTTGTTGTCCAGCAGAACGGCCACCATGTCCACGTTGTAGCGCAGCGCGTGCAGCCAGTGGCCGGCCCCGATGGACGTGCAGTCCCCGTCCCCCATGACCACGAACACGTTCAGATCCGGCCGGTTCAGCTTGACGCCCGTGGCCACGGGCAGCGCGCGTCCGTGGATCCCGTGGAAGCCGTACGTGCGCATGTAGTGCGGGAAGCGGCTCGAGCAGCCGATCCCCGAAACGAACACCGTCTCCTCCGGCTTCAGCTGCTCTTCCGCCAGCAGCCGCTGGTGCGCGGTCAGAACCGCCAGGTCGCCGCACCCCGGGCACCAGCGAGGGAGCGCGCCCTCGTAGTCGTCCATGCCGAACACGCGGTCATCACTGCCGGCATGCAGCAGCGAGCAGGTCGCGATCATGCCGCACCTCCCTTCACCTTCGGGGTTCGCCGCGCCCCGGCCTTGCCGATCTTACCGGTCCGGATCAGGCGGTCGACCATCACCTCGTGAATCGTCTGCGGCCGGAGCGGCTCACCGAGAACCCGCGTCCAGCAGTCCACGTCCACCAGCGTCTGCGCCCGGAGCAGCCAGGCGAGCTGGCCGTACCGCCGCGTCTCGTCCGTGATGTACGGATCGTCCGGGTCGTCGCTGTAGTTGATCTCCACCGTCATCACGTGATCGAACTTCGCGAAGATCTCCCTCAGCCCCGGCTCCATCGGGGAGAGGAAGCGCAGGTGCAGCGACGACACGCGCAGCCCGCCTTCGCGCGCCCGGTCCACCGCCTCTTCGATCGCCCCCTTCGTGCTCCCCCAGCCCACCACCAGGAGGTCGCCCTCGTCGTCGCCGTAGACTTCCGGCTTCTGCAGCGCCTGGTGCAGCACCGCCAGCTTGCGGCTCCGCATCGTGGACGCCCGCTGGTTGATGTCCGAGCTGTACGCCACCTTGCTGTTCTCGTCGTGCGCCAGCCCCGTCAGCGTGTGCATCCCGTTCGCCTGTCCGGGGATGAAACGCCGGCTCAAGCCCGTCTTCGCATCCCAGTCGTACGGCCGCAGCCCCTCCGGGATCGGCGACTGGTCCGCCGGCCCGGCCATCCAGCTCGTCTGCGGATCCGGCCGCGGGAACGGCTGCACCCCCGTCGCCAGGTTCGCATCGCTCAGCACCATCACCACCATCCGGAACGTCTCCGCGATCCGGCGCGCCGTGACCATGGCGTGGAAGCACTCCTCGATCGTGGCCGGCGCCATCACCACGTGCGGCGCGTCACCCGGCTGGCCGAACAGCGCGGCCAGCAGGTCACCCTGCTCCACTTTCGTCGGCAGACCCGTGCTCGGACCGCCCCGCTGCACGTCCACCAGCACCAGCGGCACTTCCGTCATGATCGCCAGCCCCAGGAACTCCGTCTTCAGGGCCAGCCCCGGGCCCGACGTGATCGTGAACGCCACCTTCCCCGAATACGACGCCCCGATCGCCACACCCGCGGCCGCGATCTCGTCCTCCGCCTGGTGCAGCGTCCCGCCGAAACGCTCGAACATCTCGCCCAGCTGGTGCGACACCGACGTGGCCGGCGTGATCGGGTACATCGCCGCCAGCTCCATCCCCAATGCCGTCGCACCCAGCGCGATCGCCTGGTTCCCGTTCATCACCACCATCGGCACGCCCGACGGCTTCGGCTCCACCCGCACCCGGAAGTCCAGGTTCTCCGCCGCCCAGTCATGACCGAGCTGCAGCAGCTGGTGGTTCTTCTCCGTGACCTCCGCCTTCTTCTTCCGGAACGCGTATGCGATCTGCTCCTTCACCAGATCCATGTCCCGCTCGTAGATCCACGACAGCAGACCCAGCGCGAACATGTTCTTCCCCTTCCGGGGATCATCCACCACCGTCCGGCAGATCTCGTCCATCGGGATCTCGATGATCCGGTATCGCTTCGACGACAGCTCCTTCATCGCCGCCGCCCACTGCTTCCGGATCGTCTCGTCCGCGTGGTCCTTCCAGAGGTTCTCCAGCAGGATCACCGCGTTGTCCGACAGCGCGTCCACCCAGTGCCGGTTCAGCAGCACCTGCTCGTTGAACGCCACCACCAGGTCCGTGCTGTCCCCCCAGTTCGTCACCGGACCCGTTCCGATCCGGATCCGGTTCCCACTGGCTCCCGCCGGCATGCGCGGCGGCGGCTGGATCTCCGCAGGTATCAGCTCGACCGTCCACGCCCCGTTGCCCATCTTCGCGGACACGGAACCGAAGATCTGGCCGCACTTCTGCGCACCTTCCCCAGGGTCCGAGACGATCTCGACGGTATGTTCATTCGCGTCGATGACTTTCGGCGCCTTCCGGGGCCTCTTCTGTTCTGCCGTAACGGTGGTCATCCCGACCTCGCATGAGGGTCCACACGATCTCGCCTCCAAATATGACCACACACGTGAGCCGTCCACTGTCGGGGTCACGTGGGATTTCCTGTGGGAAATCAGGGGTATTTCGCTGTGGGGATTCCTACTGATCCGACGCCCGGCCCGCGACTACAACAGCCCCATACCGGCCACCTCTCCCCTACACCCGCACCCCCGCGCCCGCCACGCCACGCCCCTCGCTACCCCCGAGTTCGGCTGGAATTGCAGGCGAAGTGGTCTTATTCCCTCCCGTCAGCGCCGTCGTCGTCGCGAAGCCGCGGAGAACGTCAACAGCGCCTCACGCGGAGATCGCGGAAAACGTCAACAGCGGCTCACGCGGAGATCGCGGAGAACGTCAACAGCGGCTCACGCGGAGATCGCGGAAAACGTCAACAGCGGCTCACGCGGAGATCGCGGAGAACGTCAACAGCGGCTCACGCGGAGCCGCGGAGATCGCGGAGGCCTGCATCGGCGGCGCGGGCTTCGATGGCGAGCTGAGGTGACCGGGCGAATGAAATGGTATGGCACCGGCGAGTTGCCGGGCGAGGCGGCCCGCTCGCCGCCAAATGCCCCTCCGCGTTCTCCGCGCCTCCGCGTGGAATGTTGTTCTCCGCGTCCTCCGCGTTCTCCGCGTGGAATGCTGTTCTCCGCGTTCTCCGCGCCTCCGCGTGGAATACCCGCGGGCATGACGCCCTTGCTTTCACGGGATTGGGCGGGCGCCGGGAATCGCATAGGAATGGGGGGCGCGCGCCGGGCTGTGGCGGCGGGGGTGGGGCGGGAAGGGTCTCGGACGTGACTTACCCGCCGCCGTCTTCCGGAAAGGAAGGGCCGACGGGGGTGGGCCGCGGGATGTTCCGTGGGGCGCTACTTGTGCCGGTAGACGATCCGTCCCCGGGTCAGGTCGTACGGTGAGAGAACGAGCGTCACGCGATCGCCCGTGAGCACCCGGATCTTGAACTTGGACATCTTCCCCGCGGCGTACGCCAGGACTTCGTGTCCGTTCTCCAGCTTGACCCGATACATTCGATCGGGGAGCACGTCGGTGACGACGCCCTCCATTTCGATGCCTTCCTGCTTCGCCATAGTTTCTCCTGTTCCGGTTCGAAATCACGAAAGGGCCGCGCGAGGAGAACATACCCGGCGCGGCCTTTTCCGTTCGGCTGCGCGGACGCTAGCCGATGCGCTGCACGTTTTCGGCCGCCGGCCCCTTCTGCCCCTCGACCATATCGAATTCGACCCGCTCCCCTTCGGCGAGGGTCTTGAAACCTTCCCCGAGAATGGAGGAGTGGTGCACGAAACAGTCCCGGTCACCGCCATCCGGCTCGATGAATCCGAACCCCTTGGCGTCGTTGAACCACTTTACCGTGCCCTGCGTGCTCATTGTCGTTCGTACTCCAGTAACTGATTGCCAAAAAAGGACCCGGGGCAAACGATCGCCCCAGGTCTCAATCAAACCGCCGGCTCTGGCTTGCCCGTCCTGCCCTGTATTGCGCCAGCAACGTTAGGCCGGCTCCAGCGGTACGTCAAGCGCAGTCGCGGGCGCGCGCGAGCCCGTGGGCGTGCGCCGCCGGATTCAGCCGGACCGCCATCATCACCACCGCCGCGCTGCTGCACGCCCGGTCGCAGGCGGCAGCCTGGACCACGCCGCCGGCCCTGTTCTTGCCCCCGCTGACGCCGCCATGATCATCCAGACCCTTTCCGAGAACCGCCTCCGCCTCCATTCGGCGCTCGACCCCGCTTTCGGGTTCGACATCGGCGACGACGCCGGGCTCTCGCCGTTCCATCTGCTGGCCGCGTCGCTGGCCACGTGCACGTTCTCCGTGCTTCACGGCTGGGCGCACCAGGCGCAGCTCCCCCTCGATGACCTCGAGATCACCATCGACTGGGACTTCGGCGACGACCCGCTGCGCGTCACCGACATGCGGATGGAGGTCCGCTGGCCCGGGCTCCCCGAAGCCCGCGCCCCTGCCGCTCGCCGCGTGGCCGCCCATTGCACCATCCACCACACGCTCGAGCGCGGCGCGCACGTCGAGACGACGGTCGACTCGCCCGCATAGCGCCCCGCCGGCCCCCTTCCCCCGTGCTCCGCCGCGCCCTACGTTCCCGGGCGCCCCACCCACCGATACCCTCTGCCGACGGAGGCCATCCCGTGCGCCGTGCCGTGCCCGTTGTCCTGCTCCTGCTCTCCCTCGGCGTCCCCGCCGCCGCCCAGCACGCACTGGCGGACGCCGGCCCGTACGACCCGGCCGTCCCGACGCCCGCATCGGTTCTGGGCTATCCGCTCGGCGCCCGCTTCACGCCATACCACGTCATGGCCCGGTACGCCGAGGCGGTGGCGGCCGCCAGCCCGCGCGTTCGCCTGGACACGGTGGCGGTGAGTTACGAGGGGCGCGGAGTGCTGCTCCTGACCATCACGTCGGATGCGAACCAGGCGCGGCTCGCGGCCATCCGGGAAGCGACGGCGACACTGGCCGACCCGTTCCGCCGGTCGGCCTCGCCGGAGCCCGCGCCCGCCGCGCGGAACGCGGCCCCGGGCCTGGATCAGCTCGCGGCCACGACGCCGGCGGTGGTGTGGCTCGGATTCACGATCCACGGCAACGAGGGATCGGGGGTGGAGGCTGGCCTGGGCGTGCTCTACCAGCTCGCCGCCGGCCAGGACTCCGCCACCCGGATGGTGCTGGACAGCGTCGTCGTGCTCATCGACCCGGTCCAGAATCCGGACGGTCACGAGCGGCACGTGCAGGACGTGCTCCGTGAAATGGGCGCGTTCGGGCCCGACCCGTACCCGGGCGCGATGATCCAGACCCAGAACTGGCCGGGCGGGCGGACGAGCCACTACCTCTTCGACCTGAACCGCGACTGGTTCCTCCACACGCACCCGGAGACGCTCGGCCGCATGCGCACGTTCGCGGCCTGGCATCCACAGGTGGCGGTGGACCTGCACGAGATGGGCTCCGGCTCCACGTACTTCTTCGCGCCACCCATGCAGCCCATCAACCCGAACGTGCCCGCATCCATCCGGGACTGGTGGGGCATCTACGCCCGGGCCAACGCCGACGCCCTCGCCGCCGACGGCTGGGGCTTCTTCACCCGCGAGGGCTACGACGAGTTCTATCCCGGCTACGGCGTTTCCTGGCCGGTCCTCACCGGCGCCGTCGGGATGACGTACGAGGAGGCATCCAGCGGCGGTGGCGCCATCCGGCGCGATGACGGGACGGTCGTCACGCTGCGCGACGCCGCACGCAAGCACTACACGGCCGCCATGGCCACGCTGGCCATGACCGCCCATCGGCGGAGTGACCGCGTGCGCGACTACGTGGCGTTCCGTCGCTCCGCCGTGACCGAGGCGGAGCGGGCTCCGCTCCGCGCCGTGGTCCTGGAGCCGGACGCCGGAGGCCGGGCGGACGCCCTCGCCCGGGTGCTGCTGGAGAACGGCATCGAAGTGGGCCGGCTGTCGCAGGCGACGTCGATCTCCGCCACCCCGTACGGCGAGACACGTCCCCGCCGCGTCGACCTCCCGGCGAGCGCCTGGGTCATCGACCTGGCGCAGCCCCAGGGTCGCCTCGCCCGCGCCCTGCTGGAGCCCGACGCGAGCCTCGACTCCGCGTTCATCCGGGACGAGCTCGAAGCTCGCCGCAACGGCCAGCGCGACCGCTTCTACGACATCACCGCCTGGTCGCTCCCGTTCACGTTCCGTGTGCATGCATGGGGGACGGGGGCGGCTCCGTCCGGGGTCCGCCCGGTTCCGGCCCCCGCCTACCTCGCGTGGACAGCGCCGCCCGCCCGTCCCGCCACCATCTCCACCGCGCCGCCGTCCGAACCCCCGGGAGCCCTCGGGCCCGGCATCGTGCCCACGTCCCTTCCGGTGGAGCGGGCCCGCTACGCCTATGCCTTCGGAACCGGGAGCGACGCATCGCTGCGCATGCTCGCGCGGCTGCTCGCCGACAGCGTGCGCGTGCGCCACGCGACCCGCCCGTTCAGGGTGGGAGCCGCCGATTTCCCCCATGGCGCGTTCCTGGTGGTGGTCAACCGTAACGCGCCCGACATCCACGACCGGATCCGGGGCGCCGCTGCGGCCACGGGTGCCCGCGTGGCGGCCGTGGACAACGCGCTGGTGGACGCCGGGGCGGACCTGGGGAGCAACAGCGTCGTGAGCATACCGGTATCCCGCGTCGCGCTCGTGGGTGGTGAGGGTGTGAGCTCGGCCTCGTACGGCGCGGCATGGTACGCGTTCGATCGCCTGCTGGGGTTCCCGGTCACGCGCGTGGAGGCGGGCCGGCTCGCTCGCGCGCTCGGCGACTTCAATGTGGTGGTCCTCCCCTCCGCTGCCGGCCTCGACGCCGTGCTCGGCGACGCCGGGACCGATGCGCTCCGCCGCTGGGTCCGCGCCGGCGGCACGCTGGTGACGCTGGACGCCGCTACCGCGTGGCTCGACCGCGCGGGCATTGGCCGGCTGAAGCTCGCCGAGCCGCCCGCGCCGAATGGCGGGGCGCCGCTCCCCGTGTCGGTTCCGGGCGCCATCGTCCGTGCCGAAGCCGACACGCTCTCGCCGCTCCTGGCCGGCATCGCCGAGCCGGAGCTCCTGGTGCTCCTCTCGGGCGACCGGGTCTACCGGATGCCCGACGACGCGCGCCCCGGCGAGGCTGTGCTGCGCTATGCCGGTGCGGAGCGGCTCCGGGTGGCCGGGTACCTCTGGCCCGAAGTCCCGGCCCGGGTGGCCGGAACGCCGTGCCTCTGGACCGAGAGTGTCGGCGCCGGTCGGGTCGTCGCCTTCACCGGCGACCCCAACTTCCGCGCCATGTGGCGCGGCCTCCTGCCCGTGTTCGCGAACGCTGTCTTCCTCGGCCCCACGCTCAGGTAGACACGGGTCGGCCGGCAGGGCGGCTGCCGCGGGCCGCCCTGCCCGGCCGTGCTCTGGCCCGCCCCTACCGGCTTCCCTAGCTTCCGTGGATCATGGCTGCCAAACATCGTCGACGCTCCGGAGGCTGGACGTGAAGCGCCTTCTTGCCGCTTGCCTGCTCTTCCTTTCCGCCGCCCCTGCCGCCGCACAGCACGCGCTGGCCGAGGGCGGGCCCTACGACCCCTCGATCCCGACGCCGGCGTCGGTGCTGGGCTACGAGCTCGGAACCCGGTTCACCCCGGACCACCTGATCGTCCGGTACCTCTCCGCGCTGGCGGATGCGAGCCCGCGCATGCGGCTGGACACCGTGGCCACCACGTGGGAGGGGCGCCCGGTGCTGCTGGCCACGGTTTCGAGCGAGGCGAACATGCGTCGCCTGGACGAGATCAACACGCTCGCGCACCGCCTGGCGGATCCGCGCGGGGCATCGGAGGCGGAGCTGCGCCGCGCGGTGTCGGCCACGCCCGCCATCGTCTGGCTCGGCTACACCGTGCATGGCGACGAGGGGTCGGGCGTGGAAGCGGCCATGGCCACGCTCTACCAGCTCACGGCCGGCCAGGACCCGGACACGCGCATGGTCCTGGACAGCGTGCTGGTGCTCATCGACCCGGTGCAGAACCCGGACGGGCATGAGAGGCACGTGCAGCAGGTCATGTGGGACCTGGGGCACTTCGGTCCGGATCCGTACCCACGCGCCGTGGTCCATTTCCACGACTGGCACGGCGGCCGGTCGAACCACTACCTGTTCGACCTGAACCGGGACTGGATCGTGCACGACCACCCGGAGACGCGCGGCCGGATGTCGGTGTTCCGGAAATGGTATCCCCACGTGGCGGCGGACCTCCACGAGATGGGATCGAGCTCCACGTACTTCTTCGCGCCGCCCATGGCGCCGGTGAATGCCAACGTCTCGGATCTGGTCCGCAAGGGATGGCAGCGGTTCTCGCGGGCGAACGCCGCGGCTTTCGCCGCGCACGGCTGGGGCTTCTTCACCCGCGAGGGGTACGACGAGTTCTTCCCCGGGTACGGCCCGTCGTGGCCGCTCTACAGCGGGGCCATCGGGATGACGTACGAGCAGGGATCCAGCGAGGGCGGCGCCATCCGGCGCGATGACGGCTCGCTCCTCACGCTGATGGACGCCGCGAAGCACCACTACACCACCAGCCGCGCCACCCTGCTCACCGCCGCCCGCTACCGCACCGAGCGCGTGAGCGATTTCCTGGCCTTCCGCCAGGGGGCCATCCGCGACAACGCCCGCGGGCCCATGCGCACGCTCATCTTCGCCCGGGACGCCGACGGCCGCGCCGACTCCATGGTGACGGTGCTGCGTCGCAACGACATCGAGGTGAAGCGGACCACCCGCCCGCTCGACCTCCGCGCCACCCGCTACGGCGAGCACGACGACGGGCGTGTCCGCCTCGGTGCGGGGGCATACGTGGTGGACCTCTCCCAGCCCCAGGGTACGCTGGCGAAAACGCTCCTCGAGCCGGACCCGGCGTTCGATCCGGCGTTCATCAGGGAGGAGCTCGCCCGGCGTGAGGCCGGGATGAGCAACCGCTTCTACGACATGACCGGCTGGGCGCTGCCCTTCCTGTACCGCGTGGACGCGTGGTGGACGCCCGCAACCGTGGAGGCGGTCGAGGACGCGCCCGTCCAGGCCGCCAGCTCCCCGGCCGCCCCGGGCCGCGCGGGTTACGCCTACGCCATCGAGCCGGGGAGCGAGTCCGGGCTGCGCACGCTCGCCCGCCTCCTGGCGGACAGCGTCCGCGTCCGTTTCGCGCACCGCTCCTTCTCCGTTCCGGACGGGGAGTTCCCCCGTGGCGCGTTCGTGGTCGTGGTGAACCGGAATCCCGGCCGGGATGTCCACGAGATCGTCGCCCGCGCGGCCACGGCCACGGGCGCCCGTGTGGTTTCCGTGGACAACGCGCTGGTGGACTCGGGCACCGACCTCGGCAGCAACAGCGTGGTGTCGATCCCGATTCCCCATGTGGCCCTCGTCGCCGGTGATGCGGTGAGCTCCACCTCCTACGGCGCCTCGTGGTTCACCTTCGACCAGCTGCTCGACTTCCCCGTCACCCGGATCGAGCTGCCGGACCTGCTGGGCGCGCTCGATGACTTCAACGTGGTGGTCGTGCCGTCCGCGTACGCCTTCGGCTCGGCCCTCGGCGACGACGGCAGCGAGGCGCTGCGCACGTGGGTCCGCAACGGCGGCACCCTGATCACGCTCGACGCCGCCACGGCCTGGCTCGTCTCCGATGATGGCTTGTCCCGCTTCACCGAGCAGCGCGACACCACTCGCGCCGATGACAGCCCGGGCGCTCCGCTCTCCCTGTCCGTCCCCGGCGCCATCCTCCGCGCCGTGGCGGCCGACACGCTCTCGCCGCTCCTGGCCGGGATCGAGGACCACGAGATCCCCGTCCTGCTGTTCGGCAGCCGCGTCTACCAGGCCCCGGAGGATGTCCGCCCCGGTGAGGTGGTGCTCCGCTACGCCGACCAGGACCGGCTCCGTCTTGCCGGCTACCTCTGGCCTGAAGTGCCCGCCCGCGTGGCTGGCACGCCCTACCTCTTCACGGAGCGATTCGGCGCCGGACGCCTCATCGGGTTCACCGGCGACCCGAACTTCCGCGCCATGTGGCGCGGGCTCCTCCCGCTCTTCGCCAACGCCGTTTTCCTGGGCGGCGCGATGTAGCGACGGACCGGGCCCCGGCGGCAGTCTTCCCATGACTTCCGCCGGGGGCTATCCTCCTTCAACGATCCCCCGGAAGCCGCCATTGGCGCCACCCGTCTGCCCGCGTGAATAGAGGAACACCCATGCGCAGTGTCGTTCCTGGCGTGACTCTGCTCCTCGCCCTCGCCCTTCTGCCCGCGTGCGATGCCACGGGCCCCCGGGCGGGCCCGCCCGCGTCCATCCGCAAGAGCCCCCTGCCCACGGACCTGGTGGTGGGAGATGTGGTGGACTCCGTGGCGATCACGGTGGTGGACAAGGACCGGCATCCGGTGGAAGGCGCGGCCGTCGCGTGGACCACCACCGATGGCGCCCTGCGCAGCACCAGCGGGACCACGGACGCCGATGGCGTGGCTTCCACGTCATGGACGCTCGCCACCACCTCCGGACAGCAGCGGCTCACGGCCACGGTCGGGACGCTCGAGGCCGTCTTCCAGCCGTACGTCAGCCCCGGCCCGCTGGCCGCGCTCGTGCTGGACGTCGGCGACACCACACTCACTGCGCTTGGCGACACCCTCCGGCTCCACGCGGACGGCCGCGACCGGTACGACAACCATACGGCCACGGCTGCGCTGACGTGGATGTCCACGGATCCGGGCGTGGTCAGCGTGAGCGCGGGGACGGTGGTCGCCAGGGGCGAAGGCGACGCCCGCATCGTCGTCGCCAGCGGAGCGTCCGCGGACACGGCCCGGCTGACTGTGCGCCAGGTGGTCACCACCCTCACCATCGATCCTGCCGCCCCCGCCCTGCTGCCGACCGAGTCCGTCCGCATGACGGCCGTCCCCGCAGACGCGCGCGGCAACCCCGTGGACACCACCATGCAGGTCACCTGGAGCACCTCCGACGAGAGCGTCGCCACCGTGGACGGTGACGGGATGCTGCACGGCGTCGCCGCGGGGGACGCCACGGTGACGGCTGCGGCCGGGCCGTTCACGGTCGGCGCGACCGTCCGCGTTCGCACGGGGCCGCGTCCCACGATCTCCGACATATCGCCGGCCGTGCTGGGCGCCCACGATACGGCCACGATCACCGGCACGGGCTTCGCCGCCGACCCGGCGCTGAACCGGGTCTCGGTGGGGGAGATCCCGGGCACCGTGCTCGATGCCGCACCCACCCGCATCACCGTCCTCATGCCGGGGGCCGGGGCGTTCCCCTGCGGCCCTCGTACGGATATGGACGTGATGGTCTCGGTGGACGACCTCACGGCCACGCGCGCGCACCCCGTGGCGGGCGCGGACCACCACGCCCTGGCCGTCGGCGAGTCGATGGTCTTCCAGGGCGCGGCGGCCGGCTGCAACGAGCTCACGGAGTCCGGTGAGTACGTGGTCACGGTGTTCAACGGCGCGCCGTCGCTCAGTGTGCTCACCGGGTTCCGGCTGCGGGGGACTGCCAATGCCGCCCCGGGCTCACTGCGCACGGGCGAGCCGACGCTCCGGCAGTTCCTGAGCTTCGAGCCGGCCGCCGCACGGCTCCCCGAGAACCCCGACGCGCTCGGGCATCTGCGGATGCTGGATGCGAACGAGGGGGTGCTCCGGAGACTCGGGCCGCCCCGCCGCACGCCCCTGGCCCCGAACGTGACCGGCGCCGGCGCAACCGCTTCGGCCACGACTCCGCCCCGGGCGGGAGACGTCCGCACGTTCCGCATCCCGAACATCGATGGCAACGAGCTGTGCAGTGATTACTCCACGATCACGGCCCGCGTGGCCTACGCGGGCACGCGCGGCATCATCTGGGAGGACACGGCCGCGCCGCTGGCAGGGAGGATGGACACGGCATGGGCGCGCCTCGGCCAGGAGTTCGACGACGTGATGTACCCGGTCCTCCTCCAGTACTTCGGCGACCCGCTCATCTACGACCCGCAGCTGGATGACAACGGCCGCTTCTTCATGCTCTTCTCCAGGAAGGTGAACGACTTCACCACGGGCGTGGAGGGGTTCGTCTTCTCCGGTGACTTCTTCCCCCGCGTGCAGTGCCAGTCCAGCGACGCCGCGGAGATGTTCTACGGGCGCGTGCCCACGGACACCGCCGCGGGCTACACCGGCAACACCATCCTCTCGTGGCGCTGGGGCATGCGCTCCACGGTCATCCACGAAGTGAAGCACATCACGTCGTACTCCCACAAGCTGGCCGCCGCCGGGAGCGGGGCCGTCAACTGGGAGGAGCAGTGGCTCGAGGAGTCCACGGCAAGGCTGGCCGAGGAGTATTACGCCCGCGCGCTCTTCGGCTTCACGCAGACTTCCAACGTCACGTACCAGCAGAGCATATACTGCGAGCGCCGTGTCGGCCCGAACTGGCCGGAGTGTGATCCCTTCCCGCTCATCATGGGGAACCACTTCGGAGGTCTGAACACTTACTACCACAACATCGAAGCGCGCTCACCGCTCGGCCGCACCGGTGAAGGGGACTGGTCCTTCTACGGCAGCGGGTGGCTTTTCGTGCAATGGGCCATCGACCAGTCGGGAATGGACGAAGCCGCCTTCATCAAGGCCATGGTGGACGAGCCGCGGGCTACCGGCGTGGACAACATCGCGGTCCGGACCGGCCGCAGCTTCCGCGATCTCCTCGCCGATTTCAGCCTGGCCATGGCCGTGGATGACCACCCATCGGGCTTCGCGCCACTCCGCCACCAGCTCACGATCCCCGGCTGGAACACGCGCAACATGTTCAGCGGCCTCCACGACGATTACGCAGGTACCGGCCTGGCCAGCACGTATGACCTCGCCTGGCCCCTCGCCACTCACGCCGTCTCTTTCGGCGACTTCACCATCGACGTCAGTGGCGTGCGCGGCGGGAGCACGGCCGTCTTCAGCCTCTCCGGGGCTTTCCCGGGCGGGCAGCTCATCGAGCTCCTCTCGCCCGCGGGCGGAGAGACACCGTCCAACCTCGGCCTGGCCGTCGTGAGGGTGCAATGACACCGGTTCGATCCGATACCGCGCCCCCGACTGCCGCGCGCGGCCGCGCACGGTCCCGCTCCCGCGCGGCCCTGCTCCCGCTCCTCCTCGTGCTCCCGGCCGTGCTCTCCGCGTGCGGCGGCAGCGCCCCGGCCGCCGCGCACGTGACGCCCGTCCCGACCGACACCCTTGTCGGGGAAATCCTGGTCACCGGAGCGGATCCCACCGCGAGTGTGGAGCTCAGGACAGCCGACGAGCGGGTCCGGCTCGTGGGTCCCGTCGCCGACACCCTTCGCTCTCTCTCCCGTGTCGAAGTGGCCGTCACCGGCGAGCGCGTGCAGCGCGGGCTCCGGGTCCGGTCCTTCCGCGTGGTCGGCGTCGCCGGCGTTTCGGCCATGGACGGCGTGCTCGAGCTCGATCGCGGCGACGCCGTCCTCCTGGTCCCCACTGGTGAGCGCGTGCGATACGGCCCCGCTCCGCCCGGGCTGCGGCCCCTCGTCGGACGCCGCGTCTGGATCGCCGGGCCCGCGGGCGTGGCCCCGTCCTCCTGGGGCGTCATCGAGCCGACCTCCTGAGGGGGTGGACGCATCTCGTAATCCGGCGCTATCCTTCCCTCCTCTCCCCGTGCGCGCTCTCAATGCGCGGTACACTTCCATCAGGAGCCCGGAAAACCCATGGTGCGACGACGCCTTCCGATGCTCGCCGTGGCCGCCGCTGCGACCGCCGCCGCGTGCGATGTCCCCACCGACGCTCCGCTCATCGAGCAGGAATGGCAGGTGACCCTGGACTCGATCCGCCTGGGCATCGACGATTTCCTCCCGGCCGGAATCGCGTTCAACCAGGACAGCACCCGTTTCCTCGCCGACTACCCGGGCACCGTGGCATCCGCCTCCCTCGCCCAGATGTGCGGCGCGCCATGCGCCGGGTTCACCGGCGGGACCGTGCCCGTGAAGCCGGCGTTCCGGGACACGCTCGACGCCGATTTCGCGCTGGCCACCGACCTGGTGTCCGCCCGGGTGGCGGGCGGAGCGGTATCGGTGGAGCTGACCCACACCCTGGAGTTCGATCCACTCTCGCCGGACGGCGCCACCGCGACCGGCTACATCGTGGTGCGCGCCACCAGCCGCGGTGCCGTGGTGGCCGAGGACAGCCTGGATGGTGCGGACGTCCGCTTCACGTCGGCGGACACGCTCCGCCCCATGCTTGACCTGCGGGACGTCGCCATCGGGGGACAGGTCCACGTCGAGGTCCTGATCTACTCTCCCGCGGGTGGCCCGACCCGGGTCGGAGCCGATGACGGGCTCCAGGCCAGGGTGGAGCCCGGCACCGTCCCGTTCTCCAGCGCCACCGTCGCCATGGGCAGCCGGAGCTTCGGACCATACACGGAGCGCACCGAGCTGGACGTCGACTCCACAGTGGTGGATCACGTCGAATCCGGGGCGCTGCTCCTGGACGTGGACAACCCGCTTGTGGTGACCGGCACGATGGACGTCGAATTCCGCCTGCCCACGCGCACGATCCGAAAGTCCGTGCCGCTCCAGGAGGGGAGCTATCGGGCCCGGGTGGAGTTCACCACGACCGAGTTGAGGAGCCTGCTGGCGAGCCCCGGCATGGACGTGGTGGCCAGCGGCACGGCCACCAGCGCCACCGGCACCGTGACGCTCGAGCCGGGCGACCGGCTCCGCGTTGCCATCCAGCTGGAGGCGATCCTGCTCCTCGGTGACCACACGGAGGCGAACTGATGCGCACGCCCCATGCACTCGCCACCACGATCCTGACCGCCGCCCTGGCCCTCGGGCTGCCGGCCGGCACCCGGGCACAGGTCGCCAACCCGACGCCGCGCGCACTCGGTCTCGGCGGCAACTACACGGCCCTCGCCCGCGGCTTCGCGGCCGTGGCATGGAACCCGGCCGGGCTCGGCATGCCCGACAACCCCTCGTTCTCCATCACCGTGTTCCCCGTTTCCGGCGCCATGGGGCTCGGACCCATCGGCCTCCGCGACGTGGCGGACTACGAGAGTCAGCTCATCCCCCGCGACGTGAAGCTCGCCTGGCTGGACGTCATCCGCGCCAGCGGCGGCGAGCATGGCACCGTGGCCGGCGATGCGACTCTCGTCGCGTTCAGCGCCGGGCGCCTCGCCGTGTCCGCGTCCAGCACTCTGCGCGGTCGCGTCAACGTGGCATCCGACGTGGCCGAGCTGTTCCTCTTCGGCAACGCCGGCCTCACCGGTGAGCCCGGCCAGTACACGCTCGCGGGCTCCGGCTTCGACATGGCGGGCACCAGCACGCTCGCCGTCAGCTTCGGCGCGCCGCTCCACCTCACGCTCGGCCGCCTCCCGGACCAGCACTTCGCCCTGGGGGCCACGCTGAAGTACACGGTTGGCAACTTCTTCATCTCGGGGCAGGAGAGCGGCAGCAGCATCACGAGCAGCCCCGTGGACGTGACCATCCACTTCCCCGTGGTCAGCACCCCGCTCTCCGACAGCGCCCGGCACGCGGGGGCCAGCGCATTGTGGAACAACGGCAGCGGCGTGGGCCTGGACCTCGGAGCGGCCTGGCGGGGCGGCATCTTCTCGGCGGGCGTGGCCATCGAGAACGTGTTCAACACGTTCGACTGGGACCGCTCCGAGCTCGAGTTCCGGGAGGGCGCGGCGGTCTGGACCGCCGATACTTCGTACACGAGCTTCGACGTCGTGGCCAACGCCGGCGTCCTGCCCGCCGACCTCGCCGACCGCCTCGACCGGCTCTACACCTTCTCGCCCGTGCTCGCCGCTGGCGCCGCCGCACGCGTGCTGCCATACCTCACCGTCACGGGGGACGTGCGACACGCATTCGACGATGACCTGCAGGTGGCCGCCCGCAGTCACGCGGGTGTCGGGGCCGAGCTCACCCTCCTGCCCTTCCTCCCGCTGCGCGCGGGGTTCGCCGCGCTGTCGGGCGGCTACCAGCTGGCGGGCGGGCTGGGGCTCCGCCTGGGGACGTTCGAGATCAGCGCCGCGGCCGCCGCGCGGCAGAACGACCTGGGCGACGCGACTGCGGCCTCGTTCGGTTTCTCCGTGGGGCTGCCTTAGCGTCGCGCGCCCTTCGCTCGCCGGCTTTTCACGGGAACGCCACGCCCACGGCATCGAGCAATGGACGGAAGTGCTTGAGCCATCGCCGGGCCCGCTCGTCGCCCGCGTCCGCCCGCGCCCGCACGGTCCCCGAGTGGTCCCGCCGGAGGTCGTAGAGCGCGTTCTGCAGATTCCAGAAGTTCACCTTGAACGGCGACGCCTTGGCCAGCACCGTGCTCGCTTCGAGGCGCTGCAGCAGGACCAGGTCGTCGGGCGCGCGCCGCAGCTCCCGCGCCATCCCTTCCAGCGTGCCCTGGAACGCGAACCCGATTCCCTCCCGGTCCAGCATGATCTCCCGGCGGCCGGCGTCCTCGAGCAGCGTGCGCACGCGGCCCACGTCCAGCTCCGGGTCCGAGACTTCGCGCAGCAGACTCGTGTTGATCACGTACTCGCCGGCGAGCGAGAGCGCCGGTGGCATGGGGATGGACAGGTCGTGCAGGAACCGCATGAGCGGGGCGTTCCGCTCGTACACCTGGCGGTACGCCGACTCCGCGTCGCCGAGCGTGGACTCGATGATCTGATCCAGCACCTGGCGGCGCTGGTCGTGGAAGAGCGACCGGAGGTTGTACGTCGAGTTGCGGAAATGGCGGTCGAGCGCCCGGATCGTGTCCGTGAACTCCGCCGCCTCGAACGGCGCGCTGACCTCATCGCGCATGGCGCTGAACTGCTCCTGTCCGGCATGGGGTCGGACGCCCGCGTGGATCGTGTGATCGCCCAGGTGGAGCACGCCGTAGCTCAGCACCGCCAGTTCCTTGGTCACGCGCGACATCACCGTGATCAGCCCCGTGGCCAGCCGCGCGCGCCCGGCCTGACGCAGGTCCACGTCCGAGACCTCGATGTTGTAGCAGTATTCCCGCGTCTGCTCGCTCGGCTCGCCGAAGAGCGAGGAGATGGCGAAGTGCGCGCCCACTTCCGACAGGTCGACTCGCGAGCCGCGCACCGCGCGGTCATAGATCGCGCGGCCGTCCGCCTGGGCCGGGATGTTGGAACGCGCGTCCTGCAGCTCCTGGAGAAACGGCTCCTCCACGCGGTAGTCCAGCACGTCTTCCGCGAGCTGGATCACCCGCCCCGCGTACTCGATCACCTGGACCGTCTCGATCCCGGACAACTCGTCGAAGAACCAGCCGCAGCTCGTGTACATCAGCAACGCGTGGCGCTGCAGCTCGAGCAGCTTGGTCAGGCGCACGCGCTCTTCCGCTTCCAGCGCCCGGGGCGCATGCTTCTCCAGGAACGAGTCAATGGAGTCCGGATCCCGGTCCAGAATCACGTCGATGTAGTCGTCCCGCGCCGCCCACGGGTCCTCCACGTACTCCGACGCGGCCGCTTCGTACCGCCCCGCGAGCTCGTCGCGCAGCCAGTCCAGTGCATCCCGGAGCGGCGCCCGCCACTCCTGCGTCCATTCCGGGTGCCCTCCCGTGTTGCACCCGCAGTTGGCCTGCCACCGGTCCACGCCATGTGAGCAGCTCCAGGACGTCGATTCCACGATCCGCACCTCGTGCTCCGGCGGGTGCTTCTCGAGGAACTCCCCGTAATTGGTCAGCTTCACATCCCGTCGCTCCTCGATCGACTGGAGCGCCCGCGCCAGCGCCATGTCGCCATACCGGTGATGATGCCCGTACGTCTCGCCGTCCGTGGCGATGTGCCCGAGCTGGGCCCGGTCCCGATCGGCCTGGAACATGTCCATGAGGCGCGCCGCGAACGTGTCGCCGCTCCGCAGCAGCCCTTCGAACGCCACCGCCCGGGACACCGGTCCGTCATAGAAGAAGAGCGTGATTTCCCGACCGCTCGGCAACTTGCACAGGTAGGGGCGGGTCGGGTCGATCTTCGCCCCCGTCACATCCTCCCACCCCGCCTCGCTCGCCGGCTCCTCACGTTCACCCGCGTCACTCACCGGCGCCGCCGGCGCCAGCCCCGCCAGCGGCCGGATCGCCTCGGCCTGGTGCGGCGCGAGGATGGTGAACCGGATCCCCTGTTCCGCCAGTGCTTCCAGTGTCGGGATGTCCGCCGCCGTCTCGGCCAGCCACATCCCCTCCGGCTCGCGACCGAATCGGTGCTCGAAATCCCGCAGCCCCCAGATCACCTGGGTACGCCGGTCCCGGTCGTTCGCCAGCGGCATGATGATGTGATTGTACACCTGCGCGAGAGCCGAGCCGTGGCCGCTGAACCGCTCGAGGCTCCGCCGATCCGCGTCCAGCACCGCCTGGTACGTGACCGGCGCATGGTCCTCCATCCAGTGGAGGAGGGTGGGGCCGATGTTGAAGCTGATCCGTTCGTAGTTGTTCACCAGCTCGCGGATCCGTCCACGGTTGTCCAGGATCCGGGACACGGCGTTCGGGCCATAGCACTCGGCTTCGATCCGCGCGTTCCAGTCGTGGTAGGGGAACGCCGAATCCTGGCGCTCGATCGCTTCCAGCCACGGGTTCTCCCGCGGCGGCTGATAGAAATGCCCGTGGATGCAGAGGTATCGGGTGTTGTGGTCGCTCATATGTCCTCGGGCCGCGAAGGGCCCGCCAGGGTGATGTCCCTGCGCCTTGCTGGCAGCGCACGCGCGCTGCGCTCGCGTTCGAAGCGGCCGGGCCCGGGCCGCAGGGACCCGGGCGCGGGGACCGCCCGGCCTACCGTCGCGGCGCCAGGAACAGCGCCCCCAGGGGAGGCAGCGTGAGCGACAGCGACTGCGCACGTCCGTGCGCCGGCTCGTGTTCGACGGGTACCACCGTCTGCGCGGCCGCGAACCCGCTCCCGCCGAAGTCCTCGGCATCGGAGTCCAGCAGCACCTCCCACGTCCCCCCGAATGGCACCCCGACCCGGTAGTCCGGCCGCGGGACAGGGGTGAAGTTGTAGACGCACAGCACGGCGCTTTCGGGCTCCGCCCCGCGCCGGAGGAAGGCGACGACGCTGTTCGCCCGGTCGTCGCCGATCACCCACTCGTATCCTTCCGGGACCGTGTCCTTCTCGTGAAGCTCCGGACGCCCACGGTAGAGCGTGTTCAGCGCCGATGTCAGCTTCAGCAGTCCCCGGTGCTCCGGATTCTCGAGCAGCCCCCACTCCAGCTCCTGTTCGTGGGCCCATTCGCTCGACTGACCGAACTCACCGCCCATGAAGAGCAGCTTCTTCCCCGGCTGGCCGTACATGTAGCCCAGCAGCGTCCGGAGGTTGGCCCGCTTCTGCCAGTCATCGCCGGGCATCTTGCCGAGCAGCGATCCCTTCCCGTACACCACCTCGTCGTGCGACAGAGGGAGCGTGTAGTTCTCGGTGAACATGTACACGGCGCGGAAAGTGATCTCATCGTGATGATAGGCACGGTGCACCGGCTCGTGCGCCATGTATTCCAGCGTGTCATGCATCCACCCCATGTCCCACTTCAGCCCGAACCCCAGCCCGCCGATCTCCGTCGGCCGCGACACCATGGGCCACGCCGTCGACTCCTCGGCGAAGGTCTGCACGTCCGGGAATCGCTCGTACACGGCCTCGTTGAGCTGCCGCAGAAAGGAGATCGCCTCCAGGTTCTCGCGCCCACCGTGCTGGTTCGGGATCCACTCCCCCTCCTGGCGGGAGTAGTCCAGGTAGAGCATGGAGGCCACTGCGTCCACGCGCAGCCCGTCCACGTGATACCGTTCGAGCCAGAACATCGCGCTGCTGATCAGGAAGCTCCGGACTTCGTTCCGACCGTAATTGAAGATCCCCGACTTCCAGTCGGGGTGGTAGCCCTTGCGCGGATCCGAGTGCTCGAACAGGTGTGTGCCGTCGAAGAATGCCAGCCCGTGCTCGTCGTTCGGGAAATGACTGGGCACCCAGTCCAGGATCACCCCGATCCCCTCCTGGTGCAGGTGGTCCACCAGGTACATGAAATCCTGCGGTGTGCCGAACCGGCTCGTGGGGGCGAAGTATCCCGTGGTCTGGTAACCCCACGACCCGAAGAACGGGTGCTCCATGATGGGCAGCAGCTCGACATGCGTGAACCCGGCTTCCCGCACGTACTCCGCCAGCCGCGGCGCCATCTCACGGTACGTGTTGAATTCCCGGTCGGGCGGCCGCATCCAGGAGCCGAGGTGCACTTCGTAGATGGAGATCGGCGAGTCCAGCCGGTTCCGCTCGCCCCGATGCTCCATCCACGCCCCGTCGCCCCACTCGTACTCAAGGTCCCATACCACGGAGCCGGTCTTCGGCGGCGTCTCCTGGTGGAAACCCACCGGGTCCGCCTTGTCCACGCTGTAGCCGTTGTGCTGCGAGCGGATGTGGTACTTGTAGATCGATCCTTTCTCCGCGCTCGCCACCACGCCGGTCCAGATCCCCGACGAGCCCTGCGGCTCCAGCGGCGACGCGTCCTTGTCCCAGTCGTTGAAGTCGCCGATCACCGTCACCGACTCCGCCGACGGCGCCCACACGGCGAAGCGCGTCCCCCCCTCCTCCACGTGCGCACCGAGCCGCTCGTACACCGCCCGGTGACTCCCCTCGTTGAAGAGGTATCGATCGTATTCCGTCAGCACCGCCGATTCGCTCATCCGTTCCCTTCCCTCGACTCGTCCAATGCTCGCAACTGCTCCGCCACCGCCGGGTCCCGGAGTGCTCCGAGCGGGCGACGAGCCCGCCTCCGCCAGTTCCGGTCCGTGGTGGTCCCCGGCACGTTCTGGGGCTCCATCTCCAGCCACAGGTCCTCCAGCGTCGCAAGGACCAATCCGGCCCGCGAGCTCCCCATCCACCTCAGCCATTCCCCGTGCACCCTCCTCGCCTCCTCCACGTTCCTGCTCCCGGCCGGGTGCGACGGCGCGGGCGTGGCCGCTTCCGGGGCTCCAGCCCCCTCCGCGCGCTCGTCCGTGACCGGGCGCGCCCCGGTGCCTGATACACCGGCCCAGTGCGCCAGCTTGCGCCTCAGCTCCGCCCGCCCCTCCAGCTCCGCTTCGGCTCGCTCCGACGACATCAGCCCCAGCTCGCGGCGCATCTCCGCGTCCCTTCCCCACCACCACCCCGCGAACGTGGGCGTGTCGTGCGTATCGATGGAGGCCAGCGCACCCGGCGGCACCGGCCGCGGGAGGAGGGTGCCCCCCGCCCCCTCCGTCAGCTCGAACTCGCCGACCCACATGCCCGGGAACCCGTGGCGGCGCATGGCTCGTCGCACCTCTCGCGGCACCGTCCCCAGGTCCTCCCCCACGATCACGGCCCCCGCGCGTCGCGACTCGAGGCAGAGGATCGCGTACAGCTCCTCCGCCGGATAGCGAACGTAGACGCCATGCGCGGAGTCCACACCGCTCGGGACCCAGAACATCCGGTGAAGCTGCATCACATGGTCGATCCGCAGCACGCGGGCGAAGCGCAGGTGCTTGCGGATGGATGCGATGAAGTAGGCGTGCCGCTGCTGCCGGCTCTCTTCGGGGTGCAGCGGAGGGAAGCCCCAGTTCTGGCCGCCCGTGGCCAGTGGGTCGGGCGGTGCGCCCGCGGCCGCCCCGGTGGCGAAGATCGCGCGCTCGCGCCAGACGTCGTAGCCGTCGGGGTGCACGCCCAGCGGGAGGTCGAGGTACAGCCCCACACCCCGGTCCTCCGCCGATTCCTTCGCCTGCGCCAGCTCCCGCTCCGCCGCCCACTGGACGTACACGTGGTAGCGCGCGGCCTCTTCCGGGTAATCGCCCGGGCGCACGTCCCGCGCTCGCAGCCGGTCCGGCCAGCGGGGCCACGGCCCTCGCGCTTCCGTCAGCGCGCGGAACCGCGCGTAGTCTTCCACTCGCGGGTTCCTGGCCCGGAACGCCTCCATCTCCGCCGGCCAGCCGCTGCCGCCGCCGAACAGCTCCACCGCCCGCCGCTCCAGCGGCGGCCTCTTCACCGCCATTGCCGACCGGCCATCGAACGGGGCCGGTCTGCCGGAGCCCGAGCCGCGGGGCCGGGTCGCGACCGCCGCGCCCGCGCCGGCGTCCGGCCGGACGTACACCTCGTTCCAGAACAGGCGGCTCACCGGCGCGTACGGGCTCGGCTCGTACGGGTGGTCGAGGAACGACGCCAGCAGCGGGAGCGTTCCCACCACCGTTCCGCCATGGCGCGCCACTTCCCCGGCCAGCCGGTCCAGAAGGTCGAACGTGGGCGCGCCTCCACCCTCCGCATAGAGCGCGTACAGCGGGGCGAACACGCCCCAGTGGCGGCCCTCCCCCAGCGCCTCCCACCCGGCCGCCCGCGCCGGCGCCGACACCAGCAGTGCCGTATGCGCTTCCGGCGGGCGACCTGCAGCATTCACGGTCACGTGCAGGTCGTGATAGCCGTGCGGGAGAGCGGGGAGCGGCACGCTCACGCGCGTCCAGGCCATGCCGTCCACCGTGGCCGATTCCATGGCTTCCAGCGACTCCGTTTCCGCCGACCACGCCCGCTCGCCGGCGTCCTCCAGCACCACAACGACCTCGAGACGGGCCGGACGGGTGCCGCGCAGCCGGACGCCGAACGAGGACGGGCGATCGTCCCACGCCACCACCAGCGGCTCCAGCGCCCGCTCCCACCGCTCCCGACGGCCGCGCGCCACGAGCCGGGGCGCGTCGCCGGCTTCGCGCAGCGGCACCCGCAGCGCGCGCAGCGCGGCCATCAGCGATTCCGGCGATGCGGTCACCCGCTGGCCGTCGTTGTCCCTGTACGCGGTCTGGACGCCGTGCAGCAGGGCGAGGTCGTGCAGTCCCTTCGGCGCGGCGGGCATCAGGCCTTTCCGTTCAGGAGCTGCCGGATGCCGAGGATCGGGACCCGCACCCAGTCGGGACGGTTGTTCAGCTCGTAGCCGAGCTCGTAGACGGCCTTCTCCAGCAGGTGCGCCTCCAGGAGCGTGCGCAGCTGGTCCTCCCGCGTGGGGAGGAACGCCTGCCCCTTCTCGCCCGCCCGCGCTTCCCGCAGGTACGCGCGCAGGAACGCCGCGCTCGCCCAGCCGGCCCAGAACCGCACCCAGCGCTCGGGCTTCTGCCGGTCCTTCGGCCGGGACGCCCCCCGCGCCTCCTCGTCCGCGAGGGCCGTGTAGGCCGCATAGTGGAACGAGCGCAGCATCCCGGCCACGTCCGACAGCGGTGACCGCTTCAGCCGCCGCTCCGTCAGCGGCCTGGCCGGCTCCCCCTCGAAATCGATGATGATGAAGTCGCGGCCCGTGTACAGCACCTGACCGAGATGGTAGTCGCCATGGGTGCGGATGCGCTGCGCATCCATCTTCTCCCCCACCAGCGCTCCCATCCGCGACAGGATCTCGCCACTCCGCTCCAGCACCGAGCCCGCGTCGCTCCGCACGGCCTCGGGCAGCATGCGCAACTCACGGGACAGCGTCTGCAGCGTCCGCCCGGTCAGGTTCCGCATGGACTGGTACAGCGACCGCTGGTACAGCGCGCTGAACGGCTCGGGCGCGAATTCCTTCCGGTCGATCCCGGCGGCCAGGGCGCGGTGCATTTCCGCCGTCCTCTGGCCGATGGTCCGGGCGGCCTCCAGGTACGATCCCAGGAGCTGCTTCGCCAGCTCGGGGGGCGCGTCGGCCGCTGCACGCTCCAGCATCCCGTTCACGTCCAGCGCCAGCCGGTCCGGCTTCGCTTCCGTGCTCCGCGCCCGCTCGAAGAAGCCGCTCAGCCCGTCCAGCGTGTACGACCAGGCGTCGCCCTCGTTGGCGACGTACCGCTTCAGCACGCCCACTGTCGATACCGCCCGACCCTGTACGTACGAGAGGTCGCCCACCACCGGCGGGGTGTGCTCGAACCCTTTCCCCACCAGCTGCCGCGCGATCTCCACGTCCGGGTTCACCCCCGGGTCAACCTTGCGGAACAGCTTGAAGAACAGCTCGCCTCCGAACATCAGCGACGTGTTGCTCTGCTCCACTCGCACCATCTGCGGCTTCAGCGACTTCGGGTCCGTGCGACGCCGGTCCCGGAACTCCTTCGCCAGCGTTCCCACCAGCTCGCCCTTCTCGCCGCGCAGCTTCCGCGGCGTGGCCATCACCCGCAGCAGCTCGTTCGCGAACGCGGGATCCACCATCGGATCGAACAGCAGCCCCGCGTGGCCATCCTCGCCCGGCCCGGACGCGCCCGCCAGTCGCGCGATCACCGCGTGCGGCTGCTCCTTCTCCAGCCGTACCGCGTGCCGCCCTTCCGCGTGCGCCACCGGAAGCACGTACGTCTCCGCGTCCCCCTGCACATAGTTCACCCGCACCAGCATGAGGTACGACGCCACTTCCCGCGTGCTGGCGTCCAGCGCTTCGACCACTTCCGCGCTCCGGACCTTCCGGGCCTTCCCGCCGAACCACCGCCTGGGCTGCAGGTACTCCGGCAGCACCTGCTCCAGCGCCTCCCGGTCGTCACCCGTGACCAGCGACCGCCAGTCGCCACCCGCGGGCGCCAGCGCCGGCCACTCCGGTCGCAGCCCCAGCTCCTCGCCCGGCTGCTCCCCGCTCCGCTCCGGCGTCAGCTGGAACCAGTAGAACGTATGCGGCCCCATGGTCAGGAAGTACGGCAGCTCGCCGATCCGGGGGAACTCGGTGTGCCCGAACAGCTCCACGGGCACCCGCCCCTCGTACGCCGACAGGTCCAGCTCCGCCGCCTGCGTGAAGCGTGAGAGATTCGCCACCACCAGGATGTGCTCGCCCTCGTGCTCGCGGACGAACACCAGCACTTTGCGGTTCTCCGGTTGGAGGTACTCGATGCTCCCGCGGCTGAACGCCTGGAACCGCTTCCGCAGCGCGATCAGGCGACGCATCCACCACAGCAGAGAGCTCGGGTTGTTGTGCTGCGCCTCCACGTTCACCGCCTCGAAGTGGTACTCCGGGTCGGTGACCACGGGGAGGTACAGCTTCTGGGGGTTCGCCCGGCTGAAGCCCGCGTTCCGGTCACCGCTCCACTGCATCGGCGTGCGGACGCCATCCCGGTCGCCCAGGTACACGTTGTCGCCCATCCCGATCTCGTCGCCGTAATACAGCACCGGCGTGCCCGGGAGCGACATGAGCAGCCCGTTCAGCAGCTCGATCTTGCGACGATTGTTCCCCAGCAGCGGGGCCAGCCGGCGCCGGATCCCCAGGTTGATCCGCATCTGCGGGTCCTGCGCGTACATGCGGTACATGTAATCCCGCTCTTCGTCCGTCACCATCTCGAGCGTCAGCTCGTCGTGGTTCCGCAGGAACACCGCCCACTGCGCGTTGTCCGGGATCTGCGGCGTCTGGTCCAGGATGTCGAGGATCGGGAAGCGGTCCTCCATCTGCACGGACATGAACAGCCGCGGCATCACGGGGAAATGGAACGACATGTGGCACTCGTCCCCGTTGCCGAAGTACTCGACCGCGTCCTCCGGCCACTGGTTCGCTTCCGCCAGCAGCATGCGGTTGGCGTACCGCTCCTCGATGTGCGTCGCGCAACTCCTTCAGCAGCTCGTGGCTCTCCGGCAGGTTCTCGCAGTTCGTCCCTTCCCGCTCGTACAGGTACGGGATCGCGTCCAGGCGCATCCCGTCCACCCCCATCTTCCACCAGAAGTCCATGGCCCTGAACACTTCCCGGTGCACGGCCGGGTTGTCGTAGTTCAGGTCCGGCTGCTTCGCGTAGAACCGGTGCCAGTAGTACTGCTCCGCCACCGGGTCCCAGCTCCAGTTGCTCGCCTCGAAGTCCTGGAAGATGATCCGCGCGTCCCGGTACTTCTCCGGTGAGTCGCTCCACACGTAGAAGTCACGGTGGCTCGACCCTTTTTTCGACCGCCTGGCCCGCTGGAACCACGGGTGCTGGTCCGAAGTGTGGTTGATCACCAGCTCCGTGATCACCCGGATCCCCCGCTTGTGCGCCTCCTTCAGGAAACGCCGGAAGTCCGCCACGGTCCCATACGCCGGGTGCACCTCCGTGTAGTCCGCGATGTCGTACCCATCATCGAACCAGGGTGACGGGTAGAACGGCAGCAGCCAGAGCGCCGTCACCCCCAGGTCCTCCAGGTAGTCCAGCTTCTCGGTCAGCCCCCGGAAGTCCCCCATCCCGTCCCCGTTCGTGTCGAAGAACGCCCGTACGTTGACCTCGTAGATGATGGCATCCTTGTACCAGAACGGGTCGTCCGGCGAGACATCGGGCTTCAGTGGAAGTTTCGGCTTGCTGGCTTTGGCTGGCATTTCTGGCCTGGTTCGTGGCTCTATCGGGCGGTCTCTTCCGGCGCGACGGTCCCGCGGCCGTTACACGCCGATCTGGAACCGCCCGTGAGGAAGGGTCGAATCCGGCTCCGACGGGCGGTTCGAGGACGAGGGCAGCGAGCGTCCGACCCGGGCTGCTGCGTCAGAACTCCTCCCGGGACTGCTCCGTCCTCGGGCCGCTCCGTGTCACCCGGAAGATGTGCGCCGGGAAAACGTGTGGATTCAGCTCGACGTAGTTGTCCCAGCCGCGCCACACGTAGCGCGCGTCGCTGAGCAGGTCCTGGACTTCGAAGCTCTCGTCGTGGTGGATCCCCCAATCGTCCAGCGGCAGGTGGACCATCGAAGGCTGCGTATGCCGCGGATCCAGGTTGACCACCACCAGGATGAGATTCCCGTCGTCGCCCGGCTTCGGCTCCAGGTAGCGGTAGTGGTACGGGCGGCCGTCACCGTGGCTCCACTTGCTGTAGACCAGGACCTGGTCGTTGTCGGCAGGATGGAAGCGGAGCGAGCGGTTGTGCTGCAGGGCCGGGTTCTCCCGACGAATCCGGTTGATGCGCCGGATGTACTCCGTCAGGGAGTCGGCCTCGTAGTTCCAGTCCCGGATCTGGTACTTCTCGCTGTCCAGGTACTCCTCCTTGCCGGCCTCCCGCGCGCGGCCTTCCATCAGCTCGAACGCCGGGCCGTAGATCCCGTAGCTCGACGACAGCGTGGCGGCCAGCACCAGGCGCTGCAGGTACATGGGCTTCTCCCCCATCTGCAGCTGGTCCGTGAGGATGTCCGGCGTGTTCGGCCACGCGTTCGGCCGGAAGAAGTCCGCCACGGGCGGCGCCGACAGCTCCTGGAAGTACTCCTCGATCTCCCACTTCGCCCGGCGCCACGCGAAGTAGGTGTAGCTCTGTGTGAAGCCGAGCTTCGCCAGCCGGTACATCACCTTCGGGCGCGTGAACGCTTCAGACAGGAAGATCAGCTCGGGGTACTCGGACTTCAGCCGCCCGATGCACCACTCCCAGAACCGCATGCTCTTCGTGTGCGGGTTGTCCACACGGAACACCCGCACGTCCGCCTTCTCCACCCAGTACCGGAACACGCTCTCCATCTCCCGCCACAGCGCACGCCAGTCTTCCGTCTCGAAGTCCAGCGGGTAGATGTCCTCGTACTTCTTCGGCGGGTTCTCCGCGTACGCGATGCTCCCGTCCGGGCGGTGCCGGAACCAGTCCGGGTGCTCCTTCACCCACGGGTGGTCCGGCGATACCTGGAAGGCGACGTCGAGCGCCAGCTCGATCCCGTGCTCCTCCCGCGCCCGCTTCACAAGCCGCTTCAGGTCCGACAGCTTCCCCAGCCCCGGGTGGATCGCCTTGTGACCGCCTTCCTCCGACCCGATCGCCCACGGCGAGCCCACGTCCTCACGCGCCGCATCCGGCGTGTTGTTCTTCCCCTTCCGGTGCGTGCTCCCGATCGGGTGGACCGGCGGAAGGTACAGCACGTCGAAGCCGAGCTCCGCCACGTAGTCCAGGTGCGCTTCCACGTCGCGGAACGTCCCGTGCTCTCCCGACGCGCCCAGGGATCGGGGGAAAAGCTCGTACCACGCGCTGAACCGCGCCCGGTCCGGGTCGACCACCAGCCGCAGCACTCGCGCGTAACGCGTGGCACGCGTGCGATCCGCATGCTCCCGCATCAGCGCCGCGATACCCCCCGAGAACGCCCCTTCCGCCCTCGCTGCCGCCGGCTCGGCCGGAGACGTCAGCCTCCCCGCCAGCGTCGAGAGCGTGGATGCGTGCTCCGGTGACTCCGTCGCCCGCTCCGCCGCCGCCTCCAGCAGCCGGGATCCCGCGACCAGTTGCGTTGCCACGTCCACGCCCGCTTCCAGCCACTTCCGCATCCCCGCCACCCAGGTCGACCACGGGTCCGGCCACGCTTCCACCGTGTACTCCCACCGGCCCACCTCGTCCGCGCGGAAGGAACCGCGCCACCGGTCGTTGTACGCCAGAGACATCGGTGTCTCCCGCCACTGCCGCTTCCCTTCCTTCCGGTACAGCAGCGCCACCGCGATGGCATCGTGCCCGTCCGCGTACGCGTCGCACTCCACGGGGATCGCGCCCGCCGTCCCCTTCGACGGGAACCGGCCGCCATCCACTTCCGGCTCCACCGCCTCGATGATCACGCGGCTGCGGGCATTCGATGGGAAAACGTCTTTCGCTCGGGCCATCACGCTCCATGGCTGGGGTGTGTCAAGAAATCGTTGTCAGAACAGAAAGCCTACGCGGCAGACCCTCTGCGCTGCAAGATTCATGGAAGCGAGCTGCCGACCTGGCCCGGCGGCAGGATTCACGCTTCGGAAAGTCGGTACGCGATCCAGAACGTGTAAATGGCGATGGCCGTGCCCCACGGGAACTTGAGAAGATTGAACAGTCCCAGGATGACGGCCAGCACGATGACCCAGCCGCCCCAGCCGCGGAGCAGCCCGATCCCGACGATGAAGTTCGGCAGCGACATGATCAGCATGAACGCCCCGGCGAAGCTCCCGATGAGTGCCATCGTGCCGAAGCCCTGGGCGCTGCCGGAGAGGGCGCCGACGCCGGTGAGCAGGCCGAAGGCGGCCAGCCCCATGAGCAGGTCGAGAATTCCGAGGAAGACCTGGAGCCAGCCGAGGATCCTGACATGTTTCCGCATGGGAATCTCCCGTTCGAGACCATCCAGCCCGCGGGAGAACCTACGGACGCCAGTACCTCTGCGCTTCAATCCGGGATGAGCGCCGGCAGCGCTTCGCCGGCGGCGGCCTGGACCCACACGTCGACCATGTCCGTGAGCGCGGTGCGCGCGGGATTCACTTCGACGAGCAGGGCGCCCGCGCGCCGGGCGGCGGCGGCCATGGCCCGGATGTAGCCGAATGTCGCTTCGGTCCCGATCACGAGCGCGACGTCCGCGCCGCCCGCGAGGAAGCTCTCCACGCGCAGGAGCGGCGCCTCCGGCAGCATCTCGCCGAACCACACCACGGCGGGTCGCAGCGCGGCGCCGCACGCGCGGCATCGTGGTGGCCGGACCGGGAGCGGGTGCGTCCGATCCTCCACCTCGCGGCCGCACCCCGTGCACCGCACGCGCCAGATGGAGCCGTGGATGTGGACCACGTCGCCGCTCCCGGCGCGCTCGTGGAGATCGTCCACGTTCTGCGTGGCCACGAGCACGTGCCTGCCGGCTCCCTCCAGCGCGGCCAGCGCCACGTGCGCCGGATTGGGCTCCGCTCCGGCCATCAGACCACGGCGGTGTTCGTACCACTCCCACACCCGCGACGGGTCCCGGCCGAACGCTTCGGGCGTGGCGAGTCGCGTCGGGTCCTGGTTCCGCCACCATCCCTCCCGGCCCCGGAAGGTGGGGATCCCGGATTCCGCGGACACGCCCGCGCCCGTCAGGGCGATGATGCGCCCGCTGTTCCCGATCGCCGCTCTGGCCCGCGCGCGGTCCCGCTTCCGGTCGCTCACCCCGGCATCTTGTCGCCCGCGCAGTCGAGGCGCCAGCGCGTTGTCGGCGCCTCGAACGATCCTTGCGCACCTGTACCGGTGGAGCGCATCACGATGGGAGGATGGGAGGATGATCATGGACGCAGCCTGTTTCCGCCGATTCGTCACGTTCACCAGTGTGGCCATGCTGGTCACCCTCGGCGCGTGCGGCTCGCCGGAGGACCAGCCGCAGCGGCCGCCTGCCGAGGAGCTGCAGTCGTTCCGGCCGGCGGCCGCTGCCGAGTTCCCGAACGCGCCGAGCCGCACGGTCGCGCGGGCGGTCGACCGCGCGGCACTGAACGTCGAGGAAGGAGAGGCGACGTTCTACGCGGACACGTTCGAAGGCAAGCAGACGGCCAGCGGGCGGCCGTTCGCCCAGGCGGAGATGGTAGCCGCGCACCGCGCATTCCCGTTCGGCACCCGTCTGCGGGTCACCAATCTCCGGAACCAGAGGCGGGCGGAAGTCACGGTGGTGGATCGCGGGCCCTACGGCGGCCATGGCCGGCTGACGCCCATCATCGATCTCTCCTCCGCCGCCGCTCGGGAGCTCGGATTCCGGCGCGCTGGCCGTGCGCGTGTCAGGGTGGAAGTCATGGAATGGGGGCCGTGACCCGCAGGCCGGCGGAGCACAGACCGGGCGGATCTGGGGTCGGACTGTGGAACTCGATGGGATACGGCGTCCTCCCGGTTCGCGCGTCCGGGCGCACCCCCACCCCACAGATCTCACGAAGGCCACGAACGCCACGAAGGCCACCAAGAAAAAAGAATCCGGCGCTTCTGATGCCCCGGCCCGACCCCAACCGGGAGGAAACCAGAAATCCCCGCAATTCCGGCTTTCCCCCCTTCGTGTTGTCCTTCGTGTCCTTCGTGTCAAAACCGAACGTCGGGCCGCCCCCCGCCCCAGCCCCCAGCCCCCCGCCCCCCCCCGGAAACACGAAGGAGCGGCGCCCCCGATCCCCGGGAACGCCGCTCCTCACGGGGGCGCCGAACGCGCCGACGCCCCCCCCCGTCAGCCCGTCCTCACCAGATCTTCACGCGCTGATCGGGCGCCACGTACATCCCGTCCCCGGGCTGTACGTCGAACGCGGCATCGAACGCCGGGAGGTGCCGCACGATGCCGTTGGTGCGGAACTCCCCGGGCGAGTGCGGGTCGGTCATGATCCGGTTGCGCAGTGCCGGGTCCGTGTAGAGGGTGCGCCAGATCTGGGCCCACCCCATGAAGAAGCGCTGATCGCCCGTCAGCCCGTCGATGGTCGGAGCCTGCTTCCCGCCGACGGCGATCCTGTACGCGTTGTACGCCACGGTCAGGCCGGACAGGTCGCCAATGTTCTCGCCCAGCGTGGTCTGTCCGTTCAGGTGCAGACCCGGGAGCGGCTCGTAGGCGCCATACTGCTTGATCAGCATGTCGGCGCGCTCCTGGAACGCCGACGCGTCATCGGCCGTCCACCAGTCCCGCAGGTTCCCCTCGCCGTCCGACTTCCGACCCTGGTCATCGAAGCCATGGCTGATCTCGTGACCGATCACCGCGCCGATGGCACCGTAGTTCACCGCGTCGTCCGCGGCGAAGTTGAAGAACGGCGGCTGCAGGATGGCGGCGGGGAACACGACCTCGTTCATGACGGGGTTGTAGTACGCGTTCACCATGTAGGGCGGCATGCCCCACTCGCTGCGGTCCACGGGCTTGCCCAGGCGGCTGATGTTGTCCTCGTAGCGGAAGTCGCGGACGCGCCGGAGGTTCGCCATCAGGTCACCTTCCCGGATGTCGAGCCCGGAGTAGTCCTCCCACTTGTCCGGGTAGCCGATCTTGGGCGTGAAGCTCGCCAGCTTCTTCTTCGCTTCCGCCTTCGTTGCGGGGCTCATCCACGCCAGCTGGTCGATCCCGCGGTCGAACGCCCGCAGGAGGTTGTGCACCAGCGTATCCATTCGCGCCTTCGCCTCGGGCGTGAAATGCCGTTCGACGTACAGCCGGCCCAGCACGTCCCGCACGGATCCGCCCACCAGGCCCACGCCATTCTTCCAGCGCGGGCGCTGCTCGGAGATCCCCTGCAGCACGCGGCCGTTGAAGTCGAAGCTGGCGTCCACGAAGCTCGAGCTGAGCATCGGCGCCGTGGCATCCAGGAGGTGGAACGCTTCGTACGCTTTCCACGTCTCGATCGGCGCCGAGCGCACGATCTCCGGCAATGCCTCGAAGTACGTGGGCTGCGCCATGACCACTTCGGCCGCCGCCTCGAGCCCGGCGGCATCCAGGTACGCCGAAAGGTCCACGTCGCCCATCAGCGAGTCCGCTGCCGCCACCGTCATCTTGTTGTACGTGGCATCGCGGTCGCGGTTCTGGATCCGGGTCCAGTGCCGTTCCGCGATCGCCTTCTCGAGGTCGAACACCTTGCCGGCCTCCGATTCCGCGTTCGGCCAGCCGCCCAACGCGAGCATCCGGGCGATATGGCCGCGGTATGCCTCGCGGAGCTGGTCGAACTGGTCGCCGTCGCGGAAGTAGTAGTCCCGGTCCGGGAGCCCGAGCCCGCGCTGCCCCAGGTAGGTGATGTACCGATCCGACTGCTTCTGGTCCACCGACACCCGCGAGCCGAACGGCGCCGCGCCCCCGGTGCGCGCCGCGTCGCCCCAGTACGTCGGCAGGTCCGCGTAGCTCTTCACCTCCGCGATGCGATCCAGCTCGGGACGGATCGCCTCAACGCCCAGCGCGTTGATCCGGGCCGTGTCCATGAAGCTGCGATAGAGCGCCCCCACCTTCTGCTGGTCGCTTCCCGCCGGCGCATCCCCCGCGCTCGCGGCTTCCTCGACGATCTCCTTCAGGTCCTGCTCCGCTTGGTCCGACAGCTCCGTGAACGAGCCATAGCTCGAACGGTCGGACGGGATCGCCGTATTCTCCAGCCAGCCACCGTTCACGTAACGGTAGAAATCGTCCTGCGGCCGCACGCTCGTGTCGAAATTCTCCAGCCCGATCCCGCTCACCAGTCCCGACGCGGGCGACGATCCGACCGCCGCCGGCGTGGTCCGGACTTCCGGCTTCGCGCACGCCGCCGCGACCACCGTCGCAATGACCAGCGCGGCCGTCCTGCCGATGCTCCCTCGCATTGATCCTCTTCCTCTGATCTGGTCCGCCGAGCCGGCCGGGTAGCCGGCCCTCTGCCGTACCCCCGTCGAACCGACAGGGTCGCCGCCGTCCCAGACGTTGGACGCATCGGCCGGCCGGAATGTTGGAGGCGCAGGCCCTCAGCGGACCAGCACCCCCTCGATCCGCGGTGCGGTGGGTGGGAAGAACGTGTCGTCCCGGTAGGTCGAGAGCGGCGATGTGTCGAACCCGGCATCAGCCAGGATCCCCGCCGTGTCCCGGTCCAGGTGGCACCCGACCGCCAGACGGGTCCACGCCGGGTCCAGACGCTCCTGCCATCGGGACAATGCGGTGCCCGGCTCCGCGGCCACGTGCTCCAGCACCAGCAGCCGCCCGCCCGGCCGCAGCACCCGCCGCGCTTCCGCCGCGGCCGCGCCCGGGTCGGGCACCGTGCACAGCGTCAGGAACGCCACGACGGTGTCGAAGCTGCCATCCTCGAACGGCAGCCTCTGCGCGTCCGCCTCCTCCAGCGTCACCCGGTACGGGAGCTCCGGCCCCGACCGGGCGCGAAGACGCCGGAGCCGGCGCTCCGCCCGGCGCAACACCGCCCGGTGTGGATCGATCCCGACCACCTCCCGCACCCCCGCCGGATACAGGCCCAGACCCGCTCCCGTGCCCACCCCGATCTCCAGCACCCGCCCGGTGGCGTGTTCCAGCAGCGCACGGCGGCGCTCGTCGAAATGCCCCGACACCCACTCCAGCAGGTGCGGGAACACGCGGTCCGTGTAGAACGAGCCCTTCCGCTCAGCCATGCCAGGCCATCTCCCGGGAATCGCGAACCCCTTCCTTCACTCCACCCCCATCGTAACGGATTCCATGACGACCGGCCTCCGGCGCAAGCCCCGCGCCGCCGACGGCGGCGGGGTGTGCTATGGCGCGGTCGGGACCCCGGCCGCAGCTTTCACGAAACGTTCCTGCGGAGGAATCGCGATGAAGGCGAGAACAATGGTGGTGGTGGCCGCGCTGCTTGCCACGGGTGGTGTCACGGCCGCATGTGCCGGTGGCGGGGATCCGGGGATGAGCGAGGACACGAGGGCGGCGGTGGCGGAGGCGGGTGATACGGCCGCCATGACCCTGGTCCGTACGTTGGGCGGACGGCTGAACGCGGCGCTGGCCAACGGCGGTCCGGCCGAAGCCGTGGCGTTCTGCTCCGGAGAGGCGCAAACGCTCACGGACAGTGTGTCGCAGTCGCTGGGGCCGGGCTGGGAGGTCAAGCGCACCACGCTGCGCACGCGGAACCCGAAGAACGCGCCGGACTCCCTGGAAGCGGAAGCGCTGGAGTACTTCGCGGCGCGGCAGGAGGAGGCGAGTCCGCCATCGTCCTACGTGCAGCGGACGCCGGCCGGCAGCTACCGGTACTACATGCCGCTGCGCATCGGGCACATGTGCCTGGAATGCCACGGCGAGGCGGCGACGCTGGACCCTGCGGTGCGCGAAGTCCTGTCGGAGCGTTATCCGCTGGACCAGGCCACGGGCTACCATGAGGGCGATTTCCGGGGCGTGGTACGGGTCACGGTTCCGCCGGAGGCGGTGGGACGGTAGCGGGCGGCGCGCGATGACCGGATCTCCCCAGGAGTCGGTGACGCACCCGGAAGAGCCGTGTCGCAACTGTGGCGACCCGACGCCGGGGCAGTACTGCCCCACGTGCGGGCAGCGCAAGACGGATGTCCGCGTGTCGGTCCGCACCATGCTCCTGGACGTGCTGGAGGACCAGTTCGTCCTGGACAAGCGGCTCCCGCGCACCCTGGCGGGGCTCTTCCTCCACCCCGGCTTTCTGACCGTGGAGCACATCGCCGGGCGCATCGTGCGCTACGTACGCCCGCTCAAGCTCTACCTGGCCGGCAGCGTGATCTTCTTTCTCGCCCTCTCCTTCTTCAGCCTGAGGGCGCTGGAGCGGGCGGACTTCGATGAAACAGGGCCGGAAGCGGCGGCGGCTTCGGACTCGGCGGCGATCGCGCGGATGGACGTGCTGCTCGCCGACTCGTCGCTCCCCGACGCCACCCGGGCCACGATCCGCGGCTCCCGGGACAGCCTGCTGGCCCGGCTGGAAGGCGCCGATACGGCCGCCACGCCGGACACGTCGGTGGTGAGCGACCGCTGGCTCAGGATCGTGCCGGTGCACACGGGCATCGACCAGGTGGACTCCGTGCTCACGCGGCGGATCCGGGAGCTCGGGGCGATGCAGCCGCGGCAGGCGGTGCAGCGGGTCGCCCGCGGCTTCTTCGGCTACATCCCCACCGTCATGTTCATCCTGCTGCCGATCTTCGCCCTCGTGCTGAAGCTCCTCTACATCCGCCAGGGTCGCTATTACGCGGAGCATTTCGTCTTTCTGCTCCACGCTCATTCGTTCCTCTTCCTGATCTTCACGGCGATGCTGCTCATCGGGCAGGCGGGGCTTCTGGGCGGCTGGGTCGAGCTGGGGCTCTTCATCTGGATCGGCGTCTATCTCCTGCTCGCCATGCGCCGCGTCTATGGCCAGGGGTGGGGCATGACGTTCGTGAAATGGTGGTCGCTGGCCTGGATCTATTTCTGGGTGCTCGTGGCCACCGTGCCCCTCGCCTTCATGGCGACGATCCTCCTGGCCTGACGCCGCCCTCCCCCGCCCGCCGCAGCCGGTCCAGCGAGTACTCCGTCCCCCGCCATTCGATGGAGCCGCGGGACACCGCGCGCAGCGCTGCGGCCCACACGATCCAGAGGAACGTGGCCGCGGCCAGCGGATACGCCGCGCCGGTCCACGCCGGCAGCCCGTACTCCCGGGCGATGGCCCCCGTGATCACGGCGCCCGTGAGCAGCACGGTCAGGTTCAGCCACCACGTTGCGCCCGTGGTGACGAGGAGCGCCGTCAGCGGCCAGAAGATCAGCAGCAGCGGGAGCACTGTGCCCGCGGCGACCAGGGAAAGGCGGTAGCGCGCCACGGCGAAGACGTTCTTGCGGAGCCCCCGCGCCATGGCCCCGACGGAAGGGTACCATTCCACTTCCACGCGCCCCGCGCCGGACGCCGCCGCCTGCCGGTACCCGGCGCGTTTGAGGGCACGGCCCAGCCGGACGTCATCGTCCGGGCGCAGCGCCACGGTCCGGTGCCCGCCCACGGCGCGGTAGGCGTCCGCCCGCACCAGGTTGAACGCGCCCACGCCGATGAACCAGGGACTCCGCGGATCGGCGGCCTTCCACGGCCGGAAGAACGTCGAGAAGACCACCACGAAGACCGCCACCACGGCCCGCGCCCACGGGCTTCCGGCATCGAGCCGCGGCGCCACGGCCAGGTGGTCCAGCCGCCGGTCCAGCAGCAGGGCCACGGCGCTGCGGAGCGCGTCCGGCTTCATCAGGACGTCGGCATCCGTGAACAGGATCAGCTCGCCCGTGGCCATCTCCGCCCCCCGCTGCAGCGCGTGGTTCTTCCCCAGCCACCCGTCGGGCAGCTCCCGGACATGGAGGACCCGCAGGCGAGGATGGCCCATCTGGTCCAGGATCTCGCCCGTCCCGTCGGTGGAGCGGTCGTCCACGGCCACGACATCGAAGTCCGGGTAGTCCTGACGCAGGAGAGTGAGCGCGGCCCGGGCGATGTGGAGGGCCTCGTCGCGGGCGGCCACCACGATGGAAACGGTGGGGAGCGCTCCAGGCCCGGGGCTCGGCGCGTCCCCGAGCCGCGGGAGCGACGCGAGGCCGCGCACGAGGTCGAGCCCGAGGAGCAGGCTGGCAGCGCACGTGACCAGGGCCAGGACCAGGAACAGGGCGGAAATCAGCGGGAGCCCTCCGTCGCCGGCTAACGCCGCCGCTCCACGCGCCGGACCACGGTGGCGTGCAGCAGCAGGAGGAGTCCGAGCACCGCCACGCCCGAGGGGTAGACCAGCCACCACTCCTGGAGGAAATGGCGGTGGCCCCAGATGCCGGACGTGGTCAGGTCCCACACCAGCGTCCACGCCAGGATCCAGACGAGCAGCGGCAGCCACTGGCGCACCACGTCAGCCACCGAGCCGACCCGCATGGCCGGGAACCAGAACGCCACGACCAGGATGGCGGCGTTCAGGGCGTAGACCCCGGGCAGCGCGCCCTGGTCTCCGCCGGCAGCGGCGAAGTACCCGGACACGAGGACCACGGCCAGGAGCGAGGCCGCCACACCCCGCCGTCCGCGCCACACCTCGATGCCGTCACTGCCGCCTGTCCGAGAATCCATGGGTCTCCGGTTCCCCCTCACCTCTCTGCAGGGCGCGCCCCCGCTACCGTCGGGCGAAGCGCCGCTCCACGTATCGGTCGAGGATCACTTTGAACTCCTCCACCAGGCCTTCTCCCTTCAGCGTGGTGTAGAGCTCGCCATCCACGTACACGGGCGCCTTCGGCTCTTCGAACGTGCCCGGCAGGCTGATCCCGATGTGGGCGTGCTTCGACTCGCCCGGCCCGTTCACCACGCAGCCCATCACGGCCAGCCGGAGCTCCTCCACGCCCGGGTACAGGACCCGCCATTCGGACATCCGGTCGCGCGTGTACGCCTGGATCTCCTCCGCCATCTTCTGGAAGAACGTGCTCGTGGTCCGGCCGCAGCCGGGGCACGAGGTCACCTGCGGCACGAAGCTCCGGATCCCCAGGGACTGCAGGATCTGCTGCGCCACGCGAACCTCCTCGGCGCGGTCACCCCCGGGACGGGGCGTGAGCGAAACGCGGATGGTGTCGCCGATCCCCTCCTGGAGCAGGATGCTCAGCCCGGCCGTGGTGGCGACCACGCCCTTCGTCCCCATCCCCGCTTCCGTGAGCCCGAGGTGCAGCGGGTAGTCGCACCTGGACGCCAGCTTCCGATAGATCTCCACCAGGTCCTGGACACCGCTCACCTTCGCGCTCAACACGATCCGGTCGTGCTCCAGCCCCGTCTCCTCGGCCAGCGCGGCGGAGCGGAGCGCGCTCTCGATCATCGCCTCCATCATCACGCTGCGCGCGTTCAGCGGCGCCGCGCTGCGCGCGTTGGCGTCCATCATCTCGGTGAGCAGCTGCTGGTCCAGCGAGCCCCAGTTCACGCCGATGCGCACCGGCTTTCCCCGGTCCACGGCGATCCGGACGATGGTCTGGAAGTTCTCGTCGCGACGCTTCGCCCCCACGTTCCCCGGGTTGATCCGGTACTTGGCCAGCGCGTCCGCCGCTCCCGGGTGCCGCGCCAGCAGCAGGTGGCCGTTGTAGTGGAAGTCGCCCACGATCGGGACGTTCAGCCCCGCGTCGGCCAGACGGGCGACGATCTCCGGCACCGCCCGCGCCGCCTCGTCATTGTTCACCGTCACCCGCACCAGCTGGCTGCCGGACCCGCGCAGCAACGCCACCTGCTCCGCCGTGGCCGCCGCATCCGCGGTGTCCGTGTTGGTCATGGACTGGACCACAATCGGGTGAGTCGAGCCCACCATCACGCCACCCACGTCCACCGCCACCGTCTGCCGTCGCTCGATCACGCTCTGTTTCCTGCGAAGTCCATTGGGAGCGCCGGGAAGCTACCCGGCGGCTCGGGCCGGACCAGGTGATACACCGCGCGCGCGCCCGGGCTCCGCCCCCACACGGGCGAGCTCGGCCCGCACGTGGCCCGGCCCTGGCGACGCCATGACGCCATCCTCCCGAGGGCCGCCCTCAGATCCCGCGCAGCTGCACGGCCGTCGCCACGCGCCCGATGGCGACCACGAACGCGGCCGTCCGCATGGAGACATCGTGCTCCCGCGCGGCTCCACGGACTTCGTCCCACGCCCGCGCCATCCCGGCCGTCAGCTCGTTGTCCACTCTCTCGGCCGACCACCGGAACTGCTGGAGGTTCTGCACCCACTCGAAGTACGACGCCGTCACGCCACCGGCGTTGGCCAGGATGTCCGGCACCACCCGGATCCCGCGCTCTTCCAGGATGGCGTCGGCCGCGGGCGTGGTGGGCGCGTTCGCGCCTTCGACCACCAGCTTCGCCCGCACGTTGCGGGCGTTCCAGCGCGTGATCACGTTCCCCAGCGCGGCGGGGACCAGCACGTCCACGTCCAGCTCGAGCAGCTCGGCATTGCTCACCTGCTCTGCGCCATCGCCGTACGCCACCACGCTCTCCCCCGCATCGACCATCTCCCGCAGCCTCGCCACGTCCAGACCGTCGCCGCGGAACACGCCCCCGCTCACATCACTCACCGCCACCACCCGCGCCCCGAGCTCGGAGAGGAAATGCGCGCTCCAGCTGCCGACGTTCCCGAATCCCTGCACGGCCACGCGGGCGCCCTCCAGCGGGAAGCCCTCGTCCTCCGCCGCGCGGGCGGCGATCACCGACACGCCCCGCCCCGTGGCGGAGATGCGACCGGGGGAGCCGCCCACTTCCAGCGGCTTTCCGGTGACCACGGCCGGCGTGAAGCCGCGGAACTTCGAGTATTCGTCCACGATCCACGCCATGACCTGCGGATTCGTGTTCACATCGGGTGCTGGGATGTCCTCGTTCGGACCGATGAACTGGTGGATCCGGTCCACGAACGTGCGGGTGATCCGCTCCACGTCCGCGCGGGAGAAGTCACCGGGATCGATGTCCACGCCCCCCTTCGCGCCGCCATACGGGATGTCCATCACCGCCGTCTTCCACGTCATGAGCGACGCCAGCGCACGCGCTTCGTCCAGGTCGACGTCCGGGTGGTAGCGCAGCCCGCCCTTCATCGGACCCCGGGCGTTGTTGTGCTGCACCCGGTAGCCGTGGAACGTGCGGATGTCACCATCGTCGCTCACCAGCGGGATCTCCACCATGACTTCACGATACGGCGTCTTCAGCGCCACCTGCAGGTGCTCCGACACACCCAGGAGCCGAGCCGCGCAGTCGAACTGGAAGTTCACCGCATCGAACGGCGTCATCTCGTCCGCCGGCGGGTGCGCCTCCGCCCGGGCCGGCGACTCCGCCGTGCGCAGCGTCTTCCGCTCCGCACCCCGATGCCCGCTCGGCCCCGCACCATCGCCGGTCCCCGCATCGCCACTCGTGGCCCTGCCCGTCGCTTGCTCCGCCATCACCCCGCCTCCAGATCCTCTTCGATCGTGGCGAGCGTGGCCGTGCGCGCCCCCGCTCGCATCATCTCGTCCAGCGCCCTGGCCTCGTCCCCGGGCTCCACGTCGATCCCCTGGATCGCGTCCAGCAGGACCACGGGCTCGATGCCCCGCTCGATGGCGTCCAGCACTGTCGCGCGGACGCAATAGTCCGTGGCCAGACCCGCCACATACAGGCGACGCACCCCCCGAGCTTTCAGCGCCTCCGACAGCCCGCGCCCGTCCTCTGACGTCGCCTCGAACGCCGAGTAGCCGTCGTCGCGCGGATTGGTCCCCTTCGACATCACCACCGTCCCCTCCGGCAGCCGGAGATCCGGGTGGAACGCGGCGCCCGGCGTCCCCGCCACGCAGTGGGCCGGCCACGGGCCGCCCATCGCCCGGAAATGCCGCGTCTCTTCCGGATGCCAGTCCCGGGACGCGAACACCGGGAGACGCCGCCGGTTGAAGCGCTCCGCGTACTCGTTCACCACGGCCACCACGCGGTCTCCGGCGGGCACCCCGAGGGCGCCGTCAGGGCAGAAATCGTTCTGCACGTCCACGATCAGCAATGCGTCGGTCGAAGGCATGAGCTCCCCGGCACTTGATGCACGAACCGCTCCGCCCCAACGTAGCGGGCGTGGCCACGGCGGCCAACGCACGGCCGTGTGCGGCGCCGGCCCTGCGCGCGGGCGCGTGTGCACGCCGGCGCAAACTGGCACAATAATGGCACGGCCTTGAGCGGTTCGAAGCGCCAAGGAGTCGCGACCGGGGGAGCACCATGCCAGAGCGGGGTGAACAGGCGCCGGACTTCTCGCTGCGCGGGGTCGACCCGGCAGGCGAGGAGACAGGAGTCACATTGTCCGACCTGGAGGGCAGGCGGGTCGTGCTGTACTTCTATCCCAAGGATGATACTCCGGGCTGCACCACGCAGGCGTGCGGCATCCGGGACGAGTGGCCCGCGTTCGAGGGAACCGACGCTGTGGTCCTCGGCGTCAGCCCCGATGACGTGGAATCACATCGCCGCTTCTCCAGCAAGTTCGAGCTTCCATTCACGCTCCTTTCCGATACGGACCATTCGGTGGCGGAGGCGTACGGTGTATGGAAGGAGCGCTCGATATACGGCAGGAAGTCCATGGGGATCGAACGCTCGACGTTCGTGATCGACGAGGACGGAAAGATCGCCCGCGCCTTCCGCCGTGTCCGCCCCAAGCAGCACGCCGAACAGGTGCTCGAGGTCCTCGGCGCCTGACGTGGCGGACCTCGAACGCCGGACCCGGCTCCGCCTCGCCGCCCTCAATGGCGTGGCCCGCGCCCTCATGACCGCCGACACGGCCACCGGGGCGGTGGAGGACGTGCTCGCCGCCGTGGGTGGCGGGCTGGAGTGGACCGTCGCCGAGTACTGGGTTCCGGACGATGATCCGGGCTCCCTGCGCCGCGAAGCGTGCTGGAGCGACCCGCTCGCCGATGTCGCGGCGTTCGTGAACGCGGGCGAGGACCTGCCGCTGGCCCCGGGTCGGGGCCTTGCCGGTCGCGTGCTGGAGTCGGCGCGGGCGGCGTGGATCCGCGATGTGGCCGATGACCCTTACTTCGTGCGCCAGGAATCGGCCCGCGATGCCGGTCTCCACGGCGCCTTCGCCGTCCCCGTCCCCCTCGAGGGCGGGCTGAGCGCGGTACTCCAGCTCTTCACCCGCGAGCGCGCAGATGAGGATCCGGAGCTCCTCGAGACGATCGTGGCGATCGGGGCGCACCTGGGTGAGTTTCTCCTCCGCCGCCGCGCGGAGACCGCCCTTCGGCAGACCGAGCAGCGCCTCAGCTTCCAGGCCAGGCTCCTGGACGCGGTCGGTGAAGCCGTGATCGCCACCGACCTGGACGGCCGCATCCGGTACTGGAACGCCCACGCGGAGCAGCTCTTCGGCTGGAAGGCCCACGAGGTGCTCGGCCGCGACGTGGCGGACGTGACGCCCACCAGCATCGCCCGGGACCGCGGGCGCACCATCATGGAGCGGTTGCGGAAGGGGGAGAGCTGGTCGGGCGAATTCATGGTCCGCGACCGTGACGGCCAGGAGTTCCCGGTGCTGCTCACGGACTCCCCGATTTTCGGCGAGGATGGTGGTCTCATCGGCGTCGTGGGCGTCTCGACGGACATCACGGACAGGAAACGGGCGGAGGAGGGGCAGCGCTTCCTGGCCGAGGCCGGACGCGTCCTGGCCAGCTCCCTCGATTTCGGCACCACCCTCCGCACCGTCGCGGCTCTCGCCGTCCCCACACTCGGCGACTGGTGCATCGTCCAGGTCCCGGCCGACAGCGCCGGGGACGACACCGTGGCCCGGGCCGTGCCCCACGACCAGATCGACGCCGCCCAGCTGTTCGAGGCCGCCGCCGCGGCCGAAAGCGGTCTGCTGGACACCGTGCTCCGCAACCCCGTCCCCTTCACAGGCCCCTCGCCCGAGGGCCCCTCGCTCCTGCGCGCCGACCGGCTCGCGCGATTCGGCATCCGCGCCCTCCTGGCCGTGCCGCTCCTCGGCCGGGAACAGGCGATCGGGATGGTCACGTTCGCCGTCACCGGCTCCGAGCGTGATTACGACCAGGCGGACGCCGGGCTCGCGGAAGAGCTGGCCCGGCGGGCCGCGCTGGCCATCGAGAACGCACGGCTGTACCGTCGGGCCGAGGAGGGGAACCGGGCGAAAGCCGATTTCCTGGCCGTGGTGTCTCATGAGCTACGGACGCCACTCAATGCCATCGCCGGGTACGCCGACCTCCTGGTCAGCGGCGTCGGTGGAGACCTGGATGAAGTGCATGCCCGCCAGGTCGACCGGATCAAGGTCGGGGCGCGACACCTCGCCCACATCATCGACGAGATCCTGGCCTTCGCCCGCGTCGAAGCCGGGCGCACGGTAGTGGCGGTCGAGCGGACTGATGTTGGGGAGGTCGTGGAGGAAGCCGCGGTCGTGGTGGAGCCGGACGCGCGGGAGAAGGGGCTGGCGTTCAGCGTGGAGGTGCCCGATGAGCCGCTGCTCGCGGTGACGGACCCCGGAAAGGTCCGCCAGATCATGGTGAACCTGCTGAGCAACGCCATCAAGTACACGCGTCAGGGCGGAGTCGCCGTCGCAGCGCGGGCCCGCGACGGCGGCGTCGAGCTGCAGGTACGGGATACCGGCATTGGCATTGCCCCCGAGAACACGGCGCGCATATTCGAGCCTTTCTGGCAGGCGGAGGCCCCGAACACCCGAACGATCGGCGGCACCGGCCTGGGTTTGAGCGTGAACCAGCGATTGCTGAACCTGCTGGGGGGAACCATCGACGTCGAGAGCGAGCAGGGCGTGGGCAGCACGTTCACGGTGTGGATTCCCGCCGCCCGGTCACCGGTCGACCATGACGGATGAGCGGCCAGGCCGGATGCCACCGATCCGGCCCCATGCGAAGCAGCCGGACGGGTATTTCCGCCTCCTGGTGGAGAGCGTCCGGGACTACGCCATCTTCCTGCTCGATCCCGACGGGCACATTGCCAGCTGGAACCCGGGCGCCGAGCGGCTGAAGGGATACACGGCCGAGCAGATCATCGGGCAGCACTACCGCATCTTCTATCCCGAGCAGGAGCGCGCGGCCCGGACGCCGGAGCGGCAGCTCGAAACGGCGGTCAGAGAAGGGCGCATCGAGCGCCGCGGCTGGCGCCTGCGCCAGGATGGCACCCGCTTCTGGGCCCAGGTGGTCATCACGGCACTCTTCCAGGGTGACAGCCTCGTGGGCTTCGCCAAGGTCACCGAGGATCTCACCGACCTGCGCAAACTTCTCGAAGAGCTCCGCGCGCGTGAAAAGCAGCTGGCGGAGGCGCAGAAGATCGCCCATGTCGGCAGTTGGGAGTGGGTCCCGGAGACCGATCGGCTCCGCTGGTCCCGCGAGCTGTCCCGGATCTACGGCATCGAGCCGGACCAGGCGCTGGATCTGGCCGGGTACCTCGATCTCATCCACCCGGACGATCGCGACGCGATGCGGGCCGCCGTGGCGCGCTCGATGGAGACGGGAGCGCCGCTCGTCCACGAGCACCGCGTGGTCACGCCCGCGGGTGAGGAACGCTGGGTCCAGGGCCGGGGCGAGGTCGTCCGCGACGAGCGGGGCCAGGTCATCGGCATGCGCGGCACCGCCATAGACATCACAGAGCTCAAGCAGGCGGAGCAGAAGAGCCGCCGTCTCGTGGCCGAGCAGCTGGCGCGCGCGGAGGCGGAGCGCACTGCGCAGCGCATGGGACTGCTGGCCGAGGCCAGCGCCCTCGTGGGCGCGTCGCTCCAGTTCGAAGAGACGCTCAGCACCGTGGCCTGGCTCGCCGTCCCTTCCTTCGCCGACTGGTGCGCGGTCGACATGGTCGACGCCTCGGGGCGCCTGCACCGCCTCGCGGCGGCCCACATCGACCCGGAGCGCGTGGCCATCGCCCGCGAGATCCACGAGCGCTACCCGCCGGATCCCGCCGCCGACCGTGGGGTCTACGCCGTGCTTCGCACCGGGGAGCCGGAGCTGCTGGAGGAGATCCCGCCGGAGATGCTGGCCGACCTCGCCCGCGACGAGGAGCACCGCCGCCGCCTGGACGAGCTCGGGCTCCACTCCTCCATCATGGTCCCGATCCGGGTCGCCGATCGGTCGCTCGGTGTGATCACGTTCATCAATGCAGAGTCGGAGCGACGGTACAGCAGGGAGGACCTCATCGTGGCCGAGGAGCTGGCCGGCCGCGCGGCCCTGGCCATCGAGAACGCGCAGCTCCACGCGGCAGAGCGGGAGGCCAGGCAGCGGGCGGAGCAGGCCACCACCCGGATCGCCCGGCTCCAGTCCATCACGGCCGAGCTGTCCGAGGCGGTCACACCCGAAGCCGTGGCATCGGTCATCGTGGACGCGGGCGTGGCGGCGCTCGGTGCCAACAGCGGCTCGCTCATCCTCGCCACGAAGGACGACCCGTCCGCATTCCGGATCGTCCGCTCCATCGGCGTGCCGAGTCACGTGGTCGAGCGCTACCGCGTCTTCCCGCCCGACGCCCCCGTCCCCCTGGCTTCGGCCGTGCGCCTTGGCGAGCTCGTGCTCGTGCGCAACCCGCGCGAACTGGCGGAGCGCTTCCCGCAGCTCGTTGAAATCCGGGGGGAGCAGGCGATCGGCGCGCTCGCGGCCGTGCCGCTCCGCTCGGGGGAGCGCGTCCTCGGCGGCCTGGGATTCACCTACCCCGAGGCCCGCGACTTCGTCGCCGAGGACCGGGACTTCCTGATGGCCATCGGCCGCCAGTGCGTGCAGGCGCTGGAACGCGCGCGGCTCTACGAGACGGAGCACGCGGCGAGGCGGGCGGCGGAGGCGGCGAGCGAGGCCAAGAGCCAGTTCGTGGCCATGATGAGCCATGAGCTACGCACCCCGCTGGCCGCCATCATCGGCTATCAGGAGCTGCTCTCGGAGGAGATCGTCGGTCCGATCAACGACAGGCAGAAGGACCAGCTGTCGCGCATCCGGGCTTCCGCCTCGCACCTGCGCGACCTGATCAATCAGATCCTGAGCCTGTCACGGATCGAGGCGGGCAGGGAGCAGGTCTTCCCGGAGACCATCGACCTCGCCGAGCTTGCGCGGGACGTGGCCATCCTCATGGAGCGCGAAGTGGAATCCAAGGGGCTGAGCTTCCGGGTCGAGATCCCCGAAGAGGAGACGGATGCCGAAACCGACGCGGGGAAAGTACGCCAGATCCTGCTGAACCTGCTGTCCAACGCCATCAAGTTCACGGATTCCGGCGAGATCGGGATCCGCTTCTCCGCCACGGACGCGGAGGCCCGGATCGAGGTGTGGGACACCGGGATCGGGATCCCGGCCGACGACCAGGACCGGGTGTTCGAAGCGTTCACGCAGGTCGACCAGTCCATGACGCGACGCGCCGGCGGCACCGGCCTCGGCCTCCCCGTGAGTCGGCACCTTGCCCATCTCCTGGGCGGTGGACTCGCGCTCGACAGTGCCCCCGATCGGGGCAGCACGTTCGTCCTCACCCTCCCCCTGGTGCTCCCGGACACACCTCCCCGGGAAGCCGCAGCGCCGCCCGACGCCGCATGACGGAAGCGGCCCGACGGGCCGCTTCCGGCGTTACTCCACCGCCTCGGTCCGCACGGCCGTGCCGTAGCACATGATCTCGGCCGCGCCCTTCATGATCTCCGATGTCTGGAAGCGGGCGCAGATCACCGCATCCGCGCCCAGGGAGTCCGCTTCCTCGATCATCCGGTCGATGGCCTGCTCCCGGGACTCGGCCAGCATTTTCGTGTACTCCCGGATCTCGCCACCGGCCAGGTTCCGGAACATGGCCATGATGTCCCTGCCGACGAACCGCGCCCGTATCGTGTTCCCGCGTACGAGCCCCAGCGTCTCCACTACTCTTCTTCCCACGATCTCGGACGTCGTAGTGACGATCATCGCTGCACTTCCCGGTATGGGTCCGTCTTCAGATCCCGGACTCGGTCGATCACGGCGCTGAGGGCGAGCATGAGGAGGCCCACGACGATCGCGCTCGTGGCCAGCTTCTGCCACAACGCCTCACTGCCCGTGAGGAACTGGAAGACCGCGTACGCCAGCCACACCACCGTGCCGGCCGTGAACAGGATCCAGCCCACGGGCTGCGTGAGCTTGCGGTTCACCGCGTTCCAGACCGTCCCGTGCGCATCCATATCCGCTCCAAGCTCCGCCAGGTCAGACTTCATGCGGTTGTACAGCACGTACTCGCGCTTCAGCTCCGTGCTGGATTCGAGCGCTTCTTCCACGGCGCGCATCCGCTCCGGCGGGAGCTCGCCATCCAGGTAGCGCATCAGCTCGTCGTGTGTGATCACGGGTACTCCACCCCGATCTCCTCCAGCGCTTCCTTCAGTGCCCCGCGCGCGTGGAAGAGACGGCTGGCCACCGTCCCCTCCGGGATGTCGAGCGCTTCGGCGATCTCCGTGTAGCTCAGACCTTCCAGCTCCTTCAGAACAAGTACCTCCCGGTGATCCACCGAGATCCTGCTGAGCCCCCGCCAGAGCAGGTCCTTCGCTTCCGCCTGCCGCCTCGACCGCTCCGTGTCCGCCGGCGACGCCATCCGCTCGCTCATCAATGGACTGATCCGCTCCGTTCGGAACCCCGCCTTCTGCCGGCGCAGCGCGTCGCGACACTGGTTGCGCAGGATCTGGAGGAACCACGGTCGGAAGCTGCGGCCCAGCTCGAAACGGTCCAGCGCGCGGAACGCCTTGATGAACGATTCCTGCACTGCATCGCGCGCCGCGTCCGGCTCGCCCAGAATCGCCACCGCTACCCGGTGCGCCTCCCCCTCGTATGCCCTGACCAGCGGCTCGTAGAACTCCTTCCGCCCCGCCTGGCACTTCCGGATCAGCTCGGTCTCCGTATCCGGACGCGATAGTCGGGTACGTCCCGGCGTGCGATGCCCTTCAACGTGCCCCGCCGTCATCGCCGCGACACCCCCAGCCCGGGCGCCGCGTTGAACCGGATCCGGCCATCCTCCTCCATGCCGGGCCCCGTGAACGGGTCGCCCTCCAGCAGGAGCGCGCCATCCAGGTCCAGATAGTCCATGAGCGGAGCCAGCTGCACCGCCGCGGCGATGCCCAGCGTGCTCTGAAGCATGCAGCCGAGCATCACCATGAGCCCATGGCTCCGCGCCGTGTGCACCATCCGGATCGCTTCCCGCAGCGAGCCAGCCTTCGCCAGCTTGATGTTGATCCCGTCCACCGCACCCACCAGTCCGGGGATGTCCGCGGCCGTCTCGCACGATTCGTCGGCGACGATGGGGAGTCGGGATCGACGCGCCAGCAGCCGCATCCCGTCCCGGTCCTCCGGGCGCAGCGGCTGCTCCACGAACGCCACCCCCATCTCCTCCAGCATCGGCATGCACCGCAGCGCCTCCTTCGCCGTCCACGCCGTGTTGGCGTCCACGTACAGCACCGCGTCCGGCGCTTCTTCGCGGATGGCCCGCAGGCGAGCCTCGTCATCGGCGCCGCCCACCTTCACTTTCAGGACCGGCCGCTGCGCGGCGCGTCTCGCCTTCTCCCGCGTCTCGGCGGCGTCCGCCATCGCCAGCGTGAACGAGGACCGCGGCGCCGCCCCGGGATCCAGCCCCAGGAGCCGCCACACCGGCTCGCCGAGCCGCTTCCCCACCAGGTCGTGCAGCGCTGCCGAGATCGCCGTCCGCGCCGATGGGTTCCGCCGCACTGCGGCCACGAGCGCCGCCTCAATGGCCTCCAGCGCGAACGGGTCCGTGGCCGACTCCACGACCCGGCCGTAGCGGGGGAGGACCGCCGCCACCGTTTCGGCCGTCTCGCCGTAGAACGCGGTCGCGGCCGCCTCGCCCCAGCCCTCCACTCCGTCGGCGTCCCTCAGACGCACCCACACGTTGCGCCGGCCGTGGGGATCCGACGGCCGGGCGATGTGGAACGGCTCGCGTGTCCGCAGGTCCAGGATTTCGAACTCTAGATGCATGTAGCAAGGATCGGGTCGCGGAGGACAGCCTGGAGAGATTAACGTCCATTCCCCGCCGCGGGCCAGCCCGACGCCCGCCCGGCGGTGGGTGGACCGCACGACCAGGAGGAAAGACGCATGCGGCAGCGATGGCAGGAGCGGCAGGGAGAGGGCGCCTCCGACTACGAGCGCGTGGCGGCGGCGATCGCGTTCATAGACGAACACGCGCGCGCGCAGCCCCGGCTCGACGACGTGGCCGCGGCCGTGGGGCTGAGCCCGCACCATTTTCACCGGCTGTTCCGCCGCTGGGCCGGCACCACGCCCAAGCGCTTCCTTTCATTGATCACCCTGGAGCAGGCCAGGCGCCGCCTGGACGAGTCCCGCAGTGTCCTGGACGCCGCGTTCGCCAGCGGGCTCTCCGGGCCTGGACGGCTGCACGACCTCTTCGTCGCCGTGGACGGTGTCACCCCCGGCGAGTACCGGAGCGGCGGCGAAGGGGTCGAGATCCGATACGGTCAGGCGGACTCCCCGTTCGGCCGCGCGCTGCTCGGACGCACCACCCGCGGTCTCTGCCACCTCTCCTTCCCGGACGACGGCGAGCCCGACGCCGACGACGCCCTGCCCTCCCTCGCGACGGAATGGCCCGGCGCATCGCTCCGCCGCGACGACGCGCTGGCGGCGGAGACCGCGCGCGCTATCTTCGCCGGCGACCACACTCCGCTCCACGTCCGCGGCACCAATTTCCAGGTGCGCGTGTGGCAGGCGCTGCTCCGGATCCCGTTCGGCGCCGTCGCCAGCTACGAGGACGTCGCCCGCGGGCTCGGCCGCCCCAGCGCCACGCGCGCCGTGGCCGGGGCGATCGCACGGAATCGCGTGGCGTGGCTGATCCCGTGCCACCGGGTCATCCGGAAAGTGGGGGAGACGGGCGGCTATCGATGGGGACCCGAGAGGAAGGCGGCGATGCTGGGGTGGGAAGCGGCGCACAGCGCGTGACCGGGAGCGTGACCACGGACGGCGCCCCGCCCAAGGGCGCGTCCCGGGCGAGGATCGGCCTCGCCCTCGCCACCGTCTACATCATCTGGGGCTCCACCTACCTGGCGATCCGCTTCGCCGTCGAGACGCTCCCGCCGTTCCTCATGGCCGGCACCCGGTTCCTCGTGGCCGGCGCCATCCTTTACGGCTGGCGCCGCGCGGCCGGGTTCGCGCGCCCCTCCGCGGCGCAATGGGGCGCCGCCACCGTCGTGGGCGGCCTCATGCTCCTCGGCGGCAACGGCGGCGTGGTCTGGGCCGAGCAGTGGGTCGAGTCCGGGACCGCCGCCCTCATCGTGGCCACCGTTCCGCTCTGGATGGTCCTGCTCGATTGGCTCCGCCCGGGGGGCCGGGCACCCGCGCCCGCCGTCTGGATCGGCATCCTCGTGGGACTCGGCGGCGTGACCATCCTCCTCGGCGGCCCCCGGACCGGCCCCAACTACCTCGTCGGCTGGACCGTCCTCGTCCTCGCTTCCGTGGCCTGGGCCGCCGGGTCGCTCTATTCCCGCAGCGCCTCGCTCCCCGCCCCGCTCCTCGCCACCGGGATGCAGATGCTCGCCGGCGGCGCACTCCTCGTCCTCGCCGGCATGGCCACCGGCGAGCTGGCGACGCTGGACCCCGCGGCCTTCTCCACCCGCTCCATTCTCGCCCTCGCCTACCTCGTCGTCTTCGGCTCACTCCTCGGCTACACCTCCTACGTCTGGCTCCTCCGCGTCACGCCCCCCGCCCTCGCCTCCACCTACGCCTACGTCAATCCCGTGGTGGCCGTCTTCCTCGGCTGGCTGCTCGCCGGCGAGCGGCTCACCGCCCGGATCATCCTCGCCTCCGCCATCATCGTGGGCGGCGTCGCCCTGATCACCAGCGCACGCGCCCGCAGTCGGAGGAGCCCGGCCGCACGCGGGTAGCCGGAGCCGGCAGCGTGCGGAGCCGACAGCGTGGCCCCACCTGATCCGCGCGCCCGCCCCGCTCAGGGCCGCAGGGCCGCCGGGCCGCGGGGCCGCAGGGCCGCCGGGCCGCAGGGCCGCAGGGCCGCAGGGCCGCAGGGCCGCAGGGCCGCAGGGCACCCGGTCACCCGGTCACCCGGGCACCCCCTCCACGAAAGTCTCTCCACCTGGAGAGATCGGGGCCCGCGTCGCGCCGCCATAACAATCACGCCTGCAACGACTTACGTACATTGTGCACCCGACAGGTCTCTCCACCTGGAGCGACTTTCCGGGACGAGAGCATACCCGCCGGCCGCAAGGTCTCTCCGCTGGAGCGACGTTCCGGGACGAGGGCATACCCGCCGGCGAGCCTGGCGGCGGTTCGGCGGCGCGAAACTTGAAACGCGCTCTGCGGCCCATGACCCGCGATTCCGAGGGACCTGAGCGAAGCGAGGGCGGGGGCGGCGCTGACCGCCCCGGCGGATCTTCTGCGGACGCCGAGGCGGAGAAGGTCAAGTCGCCGGACCTCAGCGAGCAGGAGATCGAGAAAGCGGAGCGCGAAGCTCCGATGAACGCGGACATCACGTTCGAAGTGATCCGTCGGCGTGGTGAGGAGGAGCTGTCGCGGCCGTCGGCGGCGCTCTTCTTCTCGGGGCTCGCGGCGGGGCTGTCCATGGGGTTCTCGCTGGTGTCGGAGGCGCTGCTGTCCACGCACCTTCCGGACGCGGGATGGACGCCGCTGGTCAGCAAGCTCGGCTACAGCGTGGGCTTCCTCATGATCACGCTCGGGAGTCAGCAGCTGTTCACCGAGAACACGCTCACGGCCATCATCCCACTGCTCTCCCGCCGCACGCGATCGGCGCTCCTCGACGTGGCGCGCCTCTGGGCCGTGGTGCTGGCCGCCAACCTGATCGGCGCCGTGATTTTCGCGCTGGGCGCCGCCGACACCACGGTGTTCGACCCGCCCACGAAGGCGGCGCTGCTGGCGATCGGCGTGGATGCGGCATCCGGCACGGGCACACAGCTCTTCCTCCAGGGGATCTTCGCGGGCTGGCTCATCGCGCTCATGGTCTGGATGCTCCCCGCCACGCAGGGCGGGCAGGTGCCGATCATCGTCACCATGACCTACATCATCGGCCTGGGCGGATTCCCGCACATCGTGGCGGGGTCCGTCGAAGTGCTGTATGCCGTGGGCGCGGACGGGCTGAGCTGGGCCGACTACGCGCTGCGCTACGCCCCGCCCACCCTGGTCGGGAACGTGGTTGGCGGCGTGGCGCTGGTTTCGGCGCTGAACTACGCCCAGGTCATTGCCGGCGGTGGACGCCGGGCGGCCGCGGCCGCCCGGCTCACGGGCGCGCGGTGGCGCTTTCGCTGATAGAGCGGAGCGCGCGCCGCACGTAGACGGGGACCATGGCGCGCCGCCATTCCGGATCCACGATGATGTTGGTGAGCGGACGGCACTGCTGGTGGGCCAGACCCGCGATCCCTTCGATCGTCTCCGCGTCCAGCCTGCGACCCTCGAACGCGTCCAGCCCCGTCAGCTCCCGGGGGCGGGAACCGAGCGCCGAGATGACCACCCGCAGATCCCGTACGCCGCCCTCGGGCTCGAGGGCCGCCACCGCGGCCACGTTCAGGAGCGGGAAATCAATGGCGCCGCGCTGCCTCAGCTTCCGGAACACCATGCGCGTGCCCGGCACGGGCGGCGGGATCCGGACCCGGGTCACCAGCTCGCCCGGCTCCCGCACCGTGTTGCGGAGGCCGTCGGCCACGAAGAACTGGTCCACCGGCACCTCGCGCCGCCCGCCGGCCGACGCCAGCTCCACGGCCGCCCCGAGCGCCCACAGCACCGGCGGCGTGTCGGCGGAATGGGCCGCGACGCACTTCTTCCCCGCCCCGGTGACGTGGCACGTGTCGCCGTCCTTCTTCAGGCAGAAACCGAGCGCCTCGCGCCAGAACTGGGTCTGGTTGTAGTAGGTGCAGCGCGTGTCCAGGCACAGGTTCCCGCCGATGGTGCCCGCGTTCCGCAGCTGCGGCCCAGCCACCTGACCCGCCGCTTCGGCCAGCGCCGGCGCGTGCCGCGCCACCAGCGGGTGGGCGGCCACGTCCGCCAGCGTCTCACCGGCCCCGATCACCAGCCCGGCGTCGCCTGCCTCGATCCCGCGCAGCTCGTCGATGCCGCGGAGCGACACCAGGTGCGCCGGCCCGTGCAGCCGGTGCTTCATGTTCGGGATCACGTCCGTCCCCCCCGCCACCGGCATGGCCGCCGGCCCCAGCGACTCGAGCAGGGCCAGCGCCTCCGCCAGGGCGCGCGGACGGTGATACTCGAACGGCGGGAGTCGAAGCATGGTGTCGGAAGCTACCGGGGGCCGCGAAACGACGAAAGCGCCCGCCGCTACTCCAGCCAGCGCGTGACTTCGGCCACCGACACCCGCGGCTTCCGATCCGGGATCTCCGCCGGGTGGCCCACGAACACGATGGCCGCCAGCCGCTCCGCCTCCCCCACGGCCAGCGCCTCCCGCAGCGACGCCTCCCCCATGACCGCCCCCGTCTTTATGTGCGTCCCCAGCCCCGTGTCCGCGGCCGCGATGCAGAAGTTCTCCAGCGCCATGAACGCCGTGGCGTAATCCTCTTCCCGGACTTCCGGGTTCTCGTCCTCCCGCACCACCACGCCCACCATCGACGGGACGGCCACCGTCCGCTCGATCACCTTCTCCCGCACCTGCTCCGCCGCCGCCGCGTCGTCCACCTTCGCCGCCTTCCGCTTCGCCAGCGCCGTGGCGTACGCCCGCTTGGCCGCCTCGCCCATCACCCGGAACGACAGCGGCTGCGTCATCCGGTGGTTCGGCGCCAGCAGCGCCAGCTCGAGGAGCGTCTCCATCGTCGCACGCGACACCGGCCCGCCGGTGTACTCCTTCACGGACCGGCGCGCGCGGATGGCTTCCTGGGCATTCATGGGCTCGGGGCGTTGAGAGGGAGGCGCCTCGTAAACGGATGTTTGGGGCGCCGGCGAATCTCAGGATACCGCGAGGGGGGGCGGAGCGCCATTGCGGGTGGCAGGTGGCAGGTGGCAGGTGGCAGGTGGCAGGTGGCAGGTGGCAGGTGGCGGGTCGCGGGTGGCGGGTGGCGGGTGGCGGGTGGCGGGTGGCGGGGGGCGATGCCGGACGGCGGTTGTACGATGGACGGCAGATATTGCCGTCGATTGTTCACGCGACGCCGGACGGCCGGTCACTTGTACGATCGTCGGCGATATGTGCCGTCGATCGTTCAGTGACCGCGAGGCGGCGCTGGGGCGGCCCTCGGACGCGGAGGAAGGGGCCGGATCGGCGGTGGCGGGTGGCCGGGCCGGCGAGCCGCTGGTCACGCTGGACGACGGCTCGGACCGTTCCATCTATGAGCGGATCGTGGGACAGATCCAGGAGCGGGTGGCGGTGGGCGCGCTGGAGCCCGGTGACCGGCTACCGACCGTGCGTCGCATGGCGGATCGCCTGGACATCGCCCCGGGCACTGTAGCGCGGGCGTACGGCGAGCTCGAGCGGCTGGGGCTGGTGGTGACGGAGGGGGCGCGGGGGACGCGCGTGGCCGAGCGGGCGCGGTCGTCTGTGCCGGACCGGGAGCGCGCCGACACGCTGGCCGGGCTGCTGCGGCCCGTGGCGGTGGCCGCTTTCCACCTGGGCGCCAGCGCCGGCGAGCTCCGGGCCGCCCTGAACGAGGCCGTGGGCGACATCTTCCGCGAGCGCGGCGGCGAGGGCGAAGGGTGACGGCCCCGCCTCAGGGCAGCGGCTGCCAGAGCTCGAAGCGGTTGCCCTCGGGATCCATGGCCCAGCCGAAGCGGCCGAACTCGTACTCCTGGACCTCGTCGTCCCCGTCCACGCCGGCGGCCCGGAGCTGCTCCAGCATGCCGTCGAGATCGGCGACCCGGTAGTTCACCATGAAGCTGGCGGTGCTGGGGGCGAAGTAGTCCGTCCCTTCCTGCATCACCGACCACACAGTCGCTCCCCCGCTCCCGCCCGCCCCTTCCTCTACTCCGGCGCCGGCATGCCGAACGCGGCCCACTCCTCCCGGGCGGGGCCGTACACGCCGGGCACCGGCAGCCCCGCGATCCGCATGAGGGTGATGAGCTGGCCGCGGTGGTGAGCCTGGTGGGTCACGAGCGCCCAGAGCGTCCGTCCACGCGGCCAGGTCTCTCCGTACATGTTGTCTTCGACCAGCAGGTCGGCGTCCGTCCACTGCTCGCGCACCGCCGCGGCCAGGGAGTGGGCGGCGTCCCGGTACTGCGCGGCCACGTCCGCCGCGGACGACGGCATCGGGTCTTCCTCGCCGGGCCCTTCCAGCTCCAGCCCGGTCCGGCCGCCCATCTCCGGGATGGTCTGGGCCAGGTGCCACGCGAGCCGCCCGGGTGCGCGCACGTCGGGGTGGAGCGGCCGCGCCAGCGCCTCATCGGTGAGGTGGTCGAGCACTTTCAGCGTGGCCTCGCTCTCGTAGTCCCAGGCGGAGAGGAAGTCGTCGATCTTTCGGAACATGGGTTCTCCTTGACGGTGGACCGGTGAGGGGTCGCTATGGCTGGAAACTGGCCGCGCGCGCCTCGGCGCGGGCGGCCACGCCGGCGAAGTCGTCGCGCCCCCGGAGCCCTTCGAGGAATGGACAGAAGCGGGCGTAGTACGGGTACGGGTAGAAGCCGGTGGCCGCGGCGCGGTCGAGGAGCTCGATCGCCCGGTCCTCCTCGCCGGCCATGGCGTAGGACTCGGCGAGGTGGAACGTGTGGTGGCTGTCGAGGGCGCCCTCGTCCACGTGCGACAGCACCTCCAGCGCCTCGTCCCGGCGGCCCGCCACCGCCATGACCAGCGCCCTGAGCTGCGCGGTGTACGGGACCCCCGCGGCGTGCTCCGCCAGCCACGCGGCCTCGCGCTCGGCGTCGGAGAACCGCCCGACGAGTGCGTAGTGGTAGCCGAGCGCCCAGTGGTAGATGAGGCCCGTGGGCCCCAGCCGCACGGCTTCTTCCATGGCCGCCAGCCCCTCCGGCGCGCGCCCCTGGAACCAGCTGCTGGAACCGACCAGGGCGTGGGCCAGCGGGGAGAACGGATCGCGCGCGACCCATTCCAGCCCTCTCCGCGGATCCGTGTGACCGGCGGCCTGGAGGGAGATCCCGATCGATCCCTTGTACTGCATTGCCGAGGTCCGGGGAACCACGCGCAGCGCCTTCACCCGCGAGAGCGCCGTGATGGTCTCCTCGGTGAGGCCGTCGCTGAAGTACTCGTTCTCCGGGTCCGAGCTCAGGTTCGTGAACGGCAGCACCATCACCGAGCGCTCCGGCTGGGGCGCGACCGCCGTCCCGCCCGTGGACGCCGGGCCCCCGGCGCGCAGCGCGGCCACCACGCGGCTGCCGGTGGCGGTGCGCTGGTCCACCCCCTTCGCCATCAGCTCCTCGACCACGCGCGAGACCGCCGCCGCCACTTCGGGACGCAGCGACGAAACGGGCGGCGGGTCGTGGATGAAGCGGCTCGCGATCGTCGCCTGCACGGTGGCGCCGGAGAACGCCGGCTCGCCGGTGAGCATCTCGAAGGCCACGCAGCCCAGGGCGAACAGGTCGCTCCTGCCGTCGATGGACTCCCCCGCCGCCTGCTCGGGACTCATGTACGCGGGCGTCCCCACCGTCACGCCGATCTGCGTCTGCGCCCCCGTCGCCGACGCGGCCGCGTCGGCCACCTCGCCCAGCACCCGCACCGCCTCGTCCACCGGCAGCCTGCCCTCCCGGTCCATGCGGTCCCGGAGCGTGTCGCCCCGCACCAGCGGCATCGTGAACCAGAGCACCCCCTCCGCATCCCCGGAGTCGTGCAGCGGCAGGATGTGGGGGTGCGTGAGACTGGCCGCCAGCCGGATCTCGCGCAGGAAGCGCTCCCGGCCCAGCGCTTCCGACAGCTCCGGGCGGAGCACCTTCAGGGCGACGTAGACCGTGGCCATCCCGCCGGCGCCGATGGGCTCGCCCACCACGTACCGCCCCTCGAGAGCCGCGAGGAGGCAACCGGGGGCGGCGGCCATGGAGTCAGGCAGTGCGGGATTCTCGGGCATTGGGCACGTCGGTGAGCCGAAGCCGCCGTCAGGCGGAAGGATGGATGGGCGAGAACGGCGCGGTCCGCCAGCGGCGGCAGGAGGCTTCTATATGCCGATGGACGCGGGCAAAGGCAACAGGGTCGACGATCCGGTCCGTGTCCGGGGACGCCTCCGCGTTACTTAGGTATTGACCTAAGTGTAGGACCGTTGTAGAATGCATCGTCAGACTAGAGATCCGAGCACCGGGAGGGTGTGGCGAATGGCCGAGTCCGCGGCCGCCGACGACGTGTTCCAGGCCCTGTCGAACCGGACCCGACGGGAAGTGCTGGAGCGCCTGTCGGCGGGACCGGCGACGGTGAGCGAGCTGGCGGCGCCGTTCGACATGCGGCTGCCATCGTTCGTGCAGCACCTGTCGGTGCTGGAGGAGAGCCGGCTGGTGCGCTCGAAGAAGCGGGGGCGGGTGCGGACGTACGAGATCGCGGCGGAAGGGTTCGTGGTGGTGGAGGCCTGGCTGAGCGCGCGTCGTCGGGAGTGGGAAGCCCGGCTGGACCGGTTCGACGAGTACGTGCGGCAACTCGAGGAAAAGGAGTCGGAGTCATGAACGAGCGGTTCGCGCTGGACCCGAAGCGGGATTTCGCCATCGAGCGGTTCATCGACGCGCCCGCGGAGCTGGTCTGGGAAGCGTTGACCAGGCCGGAGCACATCCGGGAGTGGTACATGCCCCGGGCGTGGGGCCGCGTGGCGCGCGCCGAGCTGGACCCGAGGCCGGGCGGCATCTTCAGGATCGACATCGCGCTGCCGGACGGTCCGGAGGTCCCCAACCTGGGCTGCGTGCTGGAAGCCGTGCCCATGGAGCGGCTGATCTGGACGTCCATGCTGTTCCCCGGCTACCGCCCGGCCGTCTTCGACGACATCCCCATCACCGCCATCGTGACGCTGGCGGCCGAGGGCACCGGCACGCGCTACGTGTTCACGGCGCTGCACCGGAGCGAAGCGGAGCTGGAGGAGAACAGGACGAGTGGGCACTACGAGGGGACCGGGATCGCCATCGACCAGTTCGTGGAGCACGTGATGGCGATGAAGGATCGCGCGGCGCCCGGCGCCACGGCGTAGCCTGGGACCCCAGCCCCGTGACGCGCCCGGCCCACTCGCCCTCGATGGTGGCGCGCCCTTCGAGCTCCAGCCCGAGCTCGGTGAAGAAGGCGATGGCCTCATCGAGGGACTCCATGACGATGGCGACGTTGTCCATCCGCTCGACCGTCATGTCACGCCCTCCCGGCGGTTCGGGTCTGGCGATGGGCGGTCGTCCCCGGAACACGTCCTCGTCGGTCAGGTACCCGCGGGCCTCGGCGAACGGCAAGACATGCTTGCGCGCTTCCTCGAACTGCAGCCAGCTGGCGCCTCAGCGCGTCACGAGCAATCTCGCTTCGGGACCGGCCGGAGCGCTTTGCCAGCCGATCGAGCTGCCGATCGAGCCGAACTCAAGTGGCACCCGCCCCCACGTACGGCCGCGGCCGCGCGCTGGTGGGCGACTCCCCTTCCCGCTCGTTCCGCGGCTGCGACGTAGCGCTCGGACCGCCGCCGTCCTCGAACGCCTCCCCCTTCGCCGCCCGGATGGCCCGCCACACCCGGGGCGGTGAGAACGGCAGGGAGTCGAGCCGCACGCCCACCGCGTCGTAGATGGCGTTGGCGATGGCCGGAATCGACGGGTGCAGCGGCCCCTCGCCCGCTTCCTTGGCGCCGTACGGCCCCTCGGGGTCCACGGACTCCACGATGAGCGCCTGGATGTCCGGGGTGTCCATGGACGTGGGCATGCGGTAGTCGAGCAGCGACGGGCAGTTGTGGAGGCCGGCCTTCCCCTCGTCGCCCGACTTGAAGACCTGCTCCTCCATGAGCGCTTCGGCGTAGCCCATGTACACGCTCCCCTCGATCTGCCCCTCCACCAGCACGGGGTTGAGCGCGCGGCCGCAGTCGTGGGCGGCCCAGATGCTCTTCACTTCGACGACGCCGGTCTCCTCGTCCACTTCCACTTCGGCGACGTGGGCGGTGAAGGAGTAGGCGGGCGACGCGCCGATGGTGCCGCCGCGGTAGTCGCCGTGGACGTCCTTGGGCGTGTCGTAGTGCCCCACGGCGCCCAGCGTGCCGTGCTTCGCCTCGGCCAGGTTGAACGCTTCGGAGGTCGGCATGCGGCGCGCGGTGTCCCGGACGTCGAACGCCCAGCCGCCGGCCAGGCCGACGTGGTCGGGGGCGACGTCCCACGCGCCCGCCACGGCGTCGCATACCCGCTCCCGGATCTGCTTCGCGGCGTGGACGGCGGCGTTGCCCACCATGAACGTCTCGCGCGACGAGTAGGCGCCCAGGTCCACGGGCACCTGGTCCGTGTCGCTGGCGACCACGCGCACGTAGTCCAGCGGCACGCCCAGCTCCTCGGCGGCGATGAGCGCGACCACGCTGTCGCTCCCCTGCCCGATCTCGCTGGCGCCCGTCCACACCGTGACCCGCCCGCTCCGCTCCACGGCCATCTGGATGGCGGACTGGGGCATGTCGTTCGGGTAGATCGGGTAGTTGGTGCCGCTGATGTAGCACGAGCCGGCGACGCCGAGCCCGCGCCCGCGCGGCAGCTTCCCCCACCGCTCCTTCCACCCGCTCGCGGCTTCCACCGCGTCCAGGCACTGGAGGAAGCCGTTGGACTGCACGCGCAGCTCGTTGATGGTGCGCCCCGTGCCCATGAAGTTCCTGCGCCGGAGCTCGATGGGGTCCAGCTCCAGCTTCCGCGCCAGGCGGTCGAGCTGGACTTCGAACGCGAAGCGCGGCTGCACGCTGCCGTGCCCCCGCTTCGGCCCGCACGGCGGCTTGTTCGTGTACGCACGCACGCTGTGGAAGCGGTACGACCCGAACTCGTAGGGCGCCGGCAGCAGCTGGCCGGAGTAGTACGTGGTCACCAGCCCGAACGACGCGTACGCCCCGCCGTCCAGCACGATGTCGTGGTCCACGGCCTTGATATGGCCATCAACGTCCCCGCCCAGCCTGCACTTCATGCGCATCGGGTGGCGCCCGCGGTGGGAGTAGAAGACCTCCTCCCGCGTGTACAGGATCTTCACCGGCCGCCCCGTCCGCCTCGCCAGCTCGGCGACGCAGAACTCGAGGTCGAACGGCTCGCTCTTCCCGCCGAACGCGCCGCCCACCGCCGGCTGCACCACGCGCACCCTCGCCACGTCCAGGTCCAGCACCCGCGCCAGCTCCCGGTGCAGGTAGTGCGGCACCTGCGTGGACGACCACACCGTCAGCTTCCCCCCGGGGTCCGCGTACCCGATGGCGCAGTGCGGCTCGATGGGCGCGTGCGTGGTCCCCTCGAAGTAGTAGTCCCCTTCGACGACGACGTCGCTCCCCGCCAGCTCCCCGTCCACGTCCCCGAACGACAGCTTCACGATCTTCGTGATGTTGCCGTTGTGCCCCTCCTTCTTCGGCTCGTGGATGGGCGTCGAGTCCGCCGGCGGGTCCAGCGCGTCCCGGGGGTCGAAGAAGGCCGGGAGCGGCTCGTACAGCACGCGGATGGCGTCGCAAGCCTTGATCGCGGTGTCCTCATCGACCGCGGCGACCGCCGCCACCGCGTCCCCGATGAAGCGCACCCGGTCCACGGCGAGGGCCGTCTCGTCGCGCGTCCAGGGGATGATGCAGTACTCCGTGGGCAGGTCCTTCCCCGTGATCACCGCGTGCACGCCCTCCATCGCTTCCGCGTCCGTCGTGTCGATGGAGAGGATCCGCGCGTGCGCGTGGGGCGAGCGCAGGATCTTCCCGTGCAGCATCCCCGGCAGGGCGAGGTCGTCGGTGTACGCAGCCCGGCCCGTGGCCTTGGCGGCCGCATCGACGCGAGTCAGGCGCTGGCCGATGAGGTTGAACTGCCGCTCAACGGCGGCGTTCAGCTGCTCATCGGACCAGGCGGCGAGGGTCTGGCGGGGGCGGAGGTCTTCTGGGCGCATGGGGGCTTCGGGTGCGCGGGACGGGGCAGTCGTCTCTGGTCGAATGATGGGCGAAGCAGCCGGGTGGCGTCAAACCAGTCGATCCCCGGCGGCTCGCTGCCGTTGGCACGCGTGTAAATGCATTTACCATCAATGGGCAGCGCGCAGTGGGGAAGCGCGGTACCTTCGTGATTCCTGCTACCTTGCGCCGTCGCTTCGGCCTCACCGAAGGATCCACTGTCATCGCGGAGGAGACCGAAGAAGGCATTCTCATAAGGCCTGCCCGGGCCGCCGAGGCCGATCCCTGGGGCGAGGGCGTGGCGGGCTGGGTCGAGGCCGACTTCCGGGCCTACCTCCGCTGCGGGATCCTGGCCCACGGCTTCGCCCGCGTCCGCTGCGATGACTGCGCGACCGAGCGCCTCGTCGCCTTCTCGTGCAAGGGCCGCGGGGTAGGTAGTGCCGGTAGATCGGCTCGTCTTCCCTGCGACCGATCACCGTCGTGGCCGCGCCCTTGAACACCGCCTTCAGCGTGTGGTTGAAGTTCCGGTTGAGGCCCCGGCTCCGCTTCACCTCGGCCTTCACCCACTCGCCCGTCCGGGTTCGCACCCAGTCCGACGAGCTGCGGGTCACGATCCCCAGGCCACAGTACGACCAGAACCCGCGCTTGCTCTGGAACCGGTATGGCGTCACCACGATGGGAAGCAGTTTGGCCGTGCGCACCGGGCCCAGGCCGGGGCAGCTCCTCACCAGCCGGAACTCCCAATTCCGCTTCGCCTCGGCCAGCATCGCCTTCTGCGCCTCGCTCTTCAGCGCCACCAGAGCGTCCATCTCCTGGTACAGGAGCTCGGCCAGGGGCCGAGCCGGCCTCGGAAGCCGACCCAGGAACTCCACGCGCTTCGATGCCGTGTAGACCGACGGTCCAGCCACGTTCACGCCCCGCGAGCGGTACAGGCTCTTCAGCCGGTTCTTCACCCACACCCCATCGTCCCTCGCCCACCGGTAGCCTCTGGCCAGGTAGCCCAGAGCCCCGAATCGGCCCCGCTGCTTGTAGACTTTCCGCCGGATCGACCCGAGCCGGAGGTCGTCCGCCAGACCGAACGCATCCCGCCGGTCGTCCTTCGGCCCCCGACTCTCGCTCACCGCCGCCACCACCACCTTCCGGGCGTGGGGCGAGAGCACCTCGTAGAGCCACTCCGACAGCGTGCCCTCCTCCAGGCAGATGTGACGCGGCTCGGGGACCTGCCGCACGGCTTCGATCAGGCACCGCGCGTTCGTCTCCACCACATGGGATCCGACTCGCTTCCCGCTCGGCGTCACCACTCCGAGCGTGCAGCTTGACGCATGCGCATCCAGCCCGATATACCTGTCCATGGACGTTCTCCTGTCGCGGTGGGATTACTCCGGCTCTCACAAACCCCAGAGTGTCCCGCCCCTCAGGAGAACGCCACATGCTTCCTGGGGCCAGCCTCAGCATCGGACCACCTTCGCCCACGGACGCGCTGCCCCTATGATGCCTATCCCTCGGCCCCCGCTTCCGTCGTCGGTTATACGGTCGCCGAGCTGAGCGATATCTTCGACTGGTCGACCAGCAAAACGAAAGCCCTGCTGGCTGCGGGCGTTTTCGGGGACCCAGCTACGCTGAAGTCCGAGCCGCCGACCTGGAACGTGCCGCCGGAGCGAGTGGAGATCCTCCTGCAGAAGCTGGCTCAAGGTTACCGGATCACGCCCGACGGCCTCCAGCCGCCCCCAGGCGCGGACGCTCATTCCGGCACCGACCGTGAACGAGTCGTGAAGTCGACCCCGAGGGATTCCGCTGACGAGCCGCCGAGGGGGCAGAGCGCGGCCGACCAAGCAGCGCGCACGCCGACGTCGATCGCCCATCGGGATACGAACCCCCATTCTCTTCTACCAGCCGCCCGTACCGGTCCTGGTGACGAGTTGTGGGCTGTCGAATCCTGTGTATCCGAAGGAGTTGCGCGACAACCGCTGGCACCATTTCGTGTACGAGCTCCATCGCGATCGCAGCTGCGAGTTCATCGTCGACGGCCACCTCCTTGAGCGTGGCATAGCCAACCGCGATCCCAATACACGGTATCGGCTGGTGCTTGGCGGCCGGACATGGAAAACGGAGATCCTACTAAGCCCGGTCAGGTTGTTCCGCGGGATTCGCTGGAGCACCCTGCCAGACGGTCGAGCCGTGCAACTTGGCTCAGAGCGCCAGAACTAGCCCCTTCGCTCCTCGGACGCCCCCTCAGACATACGTCCCCCAGAGGTGATCTTCAGTGTTTCGGCCTCGTCCGGAATGGACCGCCGCTAGGTTTGCTCAAAGCTCGGCGTCAGCCTAGAGGTGCTCAGGTGCGCGGGCCGCGTCTGGCCGTCGGTAGTACGTGCTTCGTGACAGGTTCATGATGTCGCATCCTCGCTGGATGGAGAGGCCGTTGCCCGGACATGATCGACAGCTTGGCGCTTTGAGTTGACTCCTGATGAGTCAGCGCTTATGTGCGCATTCAGCTCCATCGTTGGCTGCCCGACCTTCCGCTCCAGCGCTGCGATCTTGACCTCATAGTCGCGGACTTGCTCGTGCAGCTGCATCTCTGAAAGGCCCCCCTCCCCGATACTCGTCTATCCGAATCAGAAGGAGTGAATGTCCGATCCCGTGCTTCGTGGCGATCCCCTTCACGCCCTTCGCCAGCCAGATAGGACTGGACAAGCTGGAGCTTGAATTCTGTCTTGTAACGACGATGCGGCCGGCTTCTCATTTCCCCTCCATCGGTGGTCGGCGACGAAGGTCAGTTCTCCAACTCACTATTGTCCAGCTTCAGGCTTCACTCCAGCAGGGGACATTTTCATCGGCATCCACAGCCAGCCTATAGCAGCGCACCGGCGACCGCTGTCGTGGCGGCGCCGCTTGCGTGCGCGCGCTCACCCAGCCCAACAGCGGGCGTCAGCAGCCGACTTCGCCCGTGCGTGGAAGGTTGTTGAAGTTCAGGTCGCTGTGCGAACTATCGTTCGCCTAGCGCAGCCGAATCCTAATAGCCACCTCTAAATTGTTGGTTAGTGGCCGGTTGACGCCTGTTTGACGGCATGGACATAGCTTGTGTTGGGTGCCGCATCACTGAGTCCGACTGTTTGGCCGACCCTGAATTGCAGAGACGCAATTATGAGGCAGATACGCCGAAGCTCCTCTGTTGGCCGTCGCGCCCCCCAAATCCACGGCTGCTCAGTGCTCCGCATTCTGGGCAGGATCAATTCAGTGATACCCGGCGTTTACTTTGTTGGGCCTGCGAGGCCACTGTTTCCCAGCGCGAGACATGCGTTCGCAGTCGCAGCGGTGTTGCTACTGAGTTCATTTGGCGCGGCACGGGCACAAACCTACTATGCAGAATATGGAAGCAATAGCAACTACAATGTCCCTCTGACAGATCCGTCGACTGCAAAATTTGAGGTTAACCATATCGCTAGCCACAGATATACTGAGTGGTATGTAAATGATGCATACAAAGAAACCGACGATTCTGGGACTTTGGCGACGGATCCTAGCTATTCAGTGCCATTTTCATACGGCCCGACAACCGTGGTCAAGGCCATCGTCTATACGACCGACTGGTCCGTCGAAGAATCGCATATCTGGAATGTGACAGTCAAACCACCGCCGCCGAGTTCTACCGCACAACATTCGCCGGTGACATCTGCTTCGCCCGATAGACGCGGGCTGTGACGGCTGGGCCCGCGGGTGGGGGTGGCTTCGCCGCCGGTCCGGCACCCGCGGCCAGCTGCGGCAGGGCGCCCCGCGGCGCAGCCACCGGATGCGCAGCCCGCGCGTTCTGGCCTCCAGGGCGCGGCCGGGGCATATTGGACGTCTATGCCCGACCTGTCTTCCCGCCTCGCCGCAGCCCTGGCCGAGCGCTACCGCATGGAGCGCAAGATCGGCGAAGGGGGTATGGCCACTGTCTTCCTGGCGGAAGACCTGAAGCACCATCGGAAGGTTGCGCTCAAAGTCCTGCGGCCAGAGCTGGCGGCGGTCGTGGGAGCGGAGCGCTTCCTGGCTGAGATCCGCACCACCGCGAAGCTGCAGCACCCGCACATCCTCCCGCTCTACGACTCCGGCGAGGCCGACTCCTTCCTCTTCTTCGCGATGCCCTACGTGGACGGGGAGGCGCTGCGCGACCGCCTTGAAAAGGAGAAGCAACTGCCGATCGCCGATGCGCTGCGCATCGCGAAGGGTGTGGCCTCGGCGCTGGACTACGCTCACCGGCGCGGCGTGGTCCACCGGGACATCAAGCCAGAGAACATCCTTCTCCACGAAGGTCAGCCGCTGGTGGCGGATTTCGGCATCGCCGTCGCTCTGAGCACTGCTGGCGGCTCGCGCGTGACCGAGACGGGACTGAGCCTGGGGACGCCGACGTACATGAGCCCCGAGCAGGCCATGGGTGAGGGCCGGATCGACCCTCGGTCCGACATCTACTCGCTGGGCTGCGTTGTCTACGAGATGCTGACCGGCGACCCGCCCTTCACGGGCTCCACCGCGCAGGCCGTTGCCGCCCGCGTCCTCACGGAGGCGCCCCGACCCCTCTCCACCCAGCGGCACACCATCCCCGCGCAGGTGGAGGCCGCAGTGCTGGTGGCGCTCGAGAAGCTGCCGGCGGACCGCTTTCCCACCGCGCAGGCCTTCGCCGAGGCACTCGACGGTCGGGGGACGCCGATGCCCCACGCCATGCGCGGCGCCTCCCGCGTCTGGCGGGGAACGGCGTGGGAGACCACGTTCCGGGACCCGGTGGTGTGGCTGCTGGCCCTCATCGCCATCCTGGCGGTGGCGGTCGCGTACCGTGGGTGGATCAACGCCCCGGGCGCGCCGTCGGATGCCACTGTGCGCTTCACCGTCGCCCTTCCTCCCGGCTTCCAGCCGGCACTGTACGAGCCCCACGGGCCGGCTGTCGCCATCTCGCCCGACGGATCGATGGTGGCGTTCCCCGTGGTCGATCCCCGCGGACGGCGGCGGATCTTCGTTCGTCGCCTCGACGAGGCGACGGCGAGGCCTCTTCCGGGGACCGACGCGGGGACCATGCCGGCCTTTTCGGCGGACGGGGCCTTTCTCCTGTTCCAGGCGGCGGGACGGCTCCAGAAGGTGGCGCTCGACGGGGGCACCCCTGAGATCCTCGGCGAATACGGATTCGTCCAGTCGGCCACCTGGTCCCCCGGGGGAGATATCATCTACGCCGCCGCGGAGCTCCAACCACTCATGCGCTTGCCGTCGTCGGGAGGGGAGCCCCGTCCGGCGGCCGCCCTGGACAGCGTGCGGGGAGAGACTGCGCAGTATTTCCCCGTCGCCCTTCCCGACGGCAGGCACGTGCTCTACCAGAGTCGGGGGCGGGGGGCGAGCGAGGATGCGCGCATCGGCCTGCTCGACCTGGTCACCGGGCAGGCCCGGCGCCTGAACGTGCCGGGCACCTTTCCGTTGGGCATGCTGGCGGCCCGCCTGATCTACACGGATCAGGCGGGCACCGTGTTCGCCGTGCCGCTCGACCTCGCATCGGGTAACGTGAAGGGTGAACCCGTTCAGGTGGCCAGCGGCGTAGCGACGCTGGACCGGGGTTCGGCGGTGGCGGCGCTCTCGGCCACGGGGACGCTGGCCTACATGGCCGGGAACCAGGGGGCGACGGTCGTCCTGGCGAACGCCGAGCGATCGGAGCCGCTCTTCTCGGAGGTCCGCCCGTACTCGTTCCCCCGGTTTTCCCCGGACGGGAGACGGGTGGCGCTCACCATCACTTCGGGCACCTCGTCGGACATCTGGCTGGGCGATGTTGGCTCCGGCACGCTGAAACGTCTCACCAGCGGGGGCACCGTGAACGAGCGACCCGAGTGGTCGCCCGATGGCACCCGCGTCCTCTTCCGCAGGGTGGTCGGCGCGCGTTCCGCTCTGTGGTGGCAGCGCGCGGACGGGACGGGCGCGGCGTCGCCAGTCATTGCCGACGCACGGGCGGACTACTTCGAGGGCGTCATCACTCCCGACGGTCGTGAGCTCGTTTACCAGGTGGATACGACCGGGGGCGACGTCATGGTTCGCGGGCTGGACGACGACCTCGCGCCACGTCCGATCGCGAACGGCCGAGCCAACGAGGACCAGGCGCGGGTCTCGCCGGACGGGCGGTGGGTGGTCTACGTCACGGAGGAGAGCGGTGGGCCCCAGGTCGTGGTGCAGCCCCTCTCGGGTCCTGAGGCCAGAGTGCAGGTCTCCACCCGCGGCGGCACTGAGCCCGTATGGGCACGCGACGGGCGCCGTCTCTTCTACCGGACCGAGGGCGAGTTCCGCGTGGCCGAAGTATCCGCCACGCCGACGTTCCACGTCGTGTCACGGGCCGACTTCATGGACGACACGTTCCTCCCGTTCCCGAACCCCCACGCCAACTACGACGTTGCGCCGGACGGAACCGAGCTCCTGGTGCTGAAAGGTGAGCAGCAGGCGCTGCTCGTGGTGCACGACTGGAAGGCGAAGGTCGAGGCCAGACTGCGGCAGGGGGAAAAGCGGTGAGCCAGCCGGCGCACGGCTGAGCAGTCCGCACCACGGTCGTCGCAAGCTTGCGCCGCTGGGTCATCGTGACTCGGGTTCGCGGCGGGGGCCACGGCCCGCCGATCTACGGCTGCGATCAACCCCTCCCGCCCGGACGCCGGGAACCGTCTGAGCCGGGGTCTTCGGGGGGCGGTACCCGGGAAGCGTCCCCTCTCGAGCCTGCCTCGTCCGCCGACGGCACCGGGCGTCGGCACCAGCCGAGCAGGACGAACGTGGCCGGCGCGACCAGCAGGGCCCACCATCCGGCCAGCGCGGCCAGTACCAGGCTCAGGGCGTACGAGCCCGTCAGCTGGTCACCGGCGGCCAGATCGAGCGCACCAGGACGACTGCCACGCCGGCCGCGCAGCCCCTGTGGCCGTGGTCAGACGACGAGCAGCACCGCGGCGTAGAGGGCGAGCCCCGCGGCGAAAGCGGAGAAGCGGCTCTGACGCTCGCGGGGCACCTCCTCCTTCAGGACGTTGAGGATCACGCCGCCGGCTAGGAATGCGACGAGGGTGGCGATTGCGGCTTCGTGGATCTCGGTGGCGAAGCCGAGGCCCCAGCCGGCTAGGATGGCGCCGGCGACCACCCACCGGCCGATGGTGTCGTAGCGCTGCCTGTGGTGGTGGCGGAGCGCGGCGTCGTTGACCAGGAAGTGGAGCGCCATGGCCACGGCGTAGAGCAGGAGCGCCGTATCCGTGGCGCTTTCCCTGTGCAGCAGCAGGTATCCGACGAGGGCGTTGTAGAGCGCGAACGACCCGATGTGGATGGCGAACACGGCGGGGCCGGTGCGGTCCTGGCCGCTGGCGGACTGGTGGTGGTGGCGGGAGCGGAGGGCGAGGGCGTCGAGGCCGTAGAACGTCGCGAGGCCGAGCAGGGCGATCAGGTAGACGTGGCGCTCGGCCAGGAGGGCCAGCTCCGGGGCTGCCCGGGACAGCGATGCCTGGGCGTCGTTCAGCTCCGGCAGGAGGTGGACGAAGACGTAGGCCACGGACACGCCGCCCGCGAAGGAGAGGGAGCGGCTGCGGGGCACGTAGGAGAGGAACCGGAGCCGGCCCGCGCCCACGTGGATGAGGGCAAGGGCGACAGCGGCGAGAAGCGCGAGGAGCGGCGGCGGAGCTGACATCGGCCGCGGGACGGGGCGAGATCCGTGCCGGGGCGCGAGACCGGGCGGGTTAGGCTCCGGAATGCACACTGACGCGGTGGAGACGAGCTTCGCCCGCTGCGGCGCGTGCCACGTTGGCTGGGACACGTTGGGACGCGGTCGTGCGGGACCCGGGCGTGCGGCTCCTGGGCTTCCAGGGGTACGCGCGGCTGCCGGAGAGCAACCTGCTGGTGTTCGAGCACCGGTGCGGCAGCACGGTTTCGGTGCGGACATCCCGGCTGCGCCACCTGCTGCCGGCGGAAGGGGAGGCGGAAGGGGAGGCGGAGGGAAAGGCGGAGGGAAAGGCGGAGGGAGAGGCGGAGGTCGGCGCCGGAGGAGGGGCGGGAGACGCGGAGGGCATGGCGGAGGCGCCGTCGCTCCGGGGGACGGCGGAGTGTCCGGGGCACTGCCGGTCGCTGGCGGACATGGGGGCGTGCGTGAAGCGGTGCGCGCACGCGCGGGAGCGGGCGCTGATCCGGATCGTGCGTGAGATCCGGGGGGAGGCGCAGCGGGTCAGCCGACGAGGCCGCGGGCGGCGTCGCCGGCGACACGGCGTCGCCTGCGGCAACGGACCCGGCGAGGGCGGTTCCGAGCATCTCGCTGGCGGAGCTGCTGCGCCGTGTGGACGAGCGTGGGCCGGACGCGTCGCCAGAGAATCGGGGAAGTGACCGTCTCGCTATCGCCGCTACCAACCATTCGTCCATCGGCGTGTCGTCGATCTGCGCCAGGCCGGAGTACCCGATGGTGATTACTGCCCGCGACGTGATACAGAGAAGGCTCTTGTTGGCTGCGCTATCGACAACGACGTCATCGCGGGTGACCTGTCTGTCAGCCACTTGGAGAACATACGTGGGAGTTCGCTGCGTCAATATGAGAGTCATAATAGAGAGAGATGTATCGCCATCAGCCGATCAGGCATAACGCACTGGGCGTAACCTGCGGCGCGCGCGGCGCGCTGGCAGCTTCACGGCCTCGTTAGAACGCGGGCGTGCTACCTATGCCGATTCCCGTTCTGCCTTTGACCGCCGATGCCGATAGCGAGGGATCTGCTTGATTTCCTTCTGCTCTTCCTGCTGAGCATGATACAGATCCCACCGCATCTGACCGTTCAGCCAGAACTCACTCGTAGTTCCAAAGAACTGCGCGAGCCGTAGCGCTGTGCTCGGCGTAACTCCTCGGCGCCCGTTTACGATCTCATTCACACGCTGATACGAAACTCCGATCGCGTCCGCGAGCTCGCGCTGAGTGAGCTCCATCGGCTTCAGGAACTCATCGAGAAGCATCTCTCCAGGGTGGGTAGGGGCTCTGTCCGTGGGTACGCGTACCATAGGTATCCTCAGTGATAGTCCACTACTTCAACGTCGTCGGCCCCGCGATCCGACCAGACGAAGCAGATCCGGTACTAATCGTTGATCCGTATACTGTGCTGTCCCGCCCGATCTCCTTTGAGACGCTCCAATCGATTTCCCGGGGGGACTCGTAAGTCGTCCAGCGCCTCCGCTTGCTCGATGGCATCCAGCTTCCGGCGCCCTCTCCTCCAGAGGTCGCTCGGGAGCCGCTGCCGGACGGCCTTCGAGTCGACTCCGTTGAAGAGGTCTGCTGTCGGCTGGTCAGAGAACGATGTGATCACAACAACATGATAACACGGATACCATGCTATTCCAAACGCTTTCGTTTCTTGCGCTCTACTACCGCGTTCTAACGCCTCTGAGATAAGCTGCGGCCCATCCGGGCGCGGCGCTACAGATACTTCTGCCCCTCTCCATGCCAATGCAACGGCGATCCAACACGCCGCCAGCTTCATCTCATCGTTATACCGCGGGTCCGTAGGAATGTGAGTTCCCCAAATTTTGTCGCTGATCCTCTCTAAACAATGTCGCAGCGAGGGGCATCCAGAGGATACGTTGCCGCCGATCCGAGAGGGCTCAGGGTTCTGAGATCCGGAGGCGGGGGAGGATGCTCAAGATGCTGGATCGACATGCAGTGCATGCCCTGCTGAAAGCGGGGGAATCCAAGAAGAGGATTGCCGAGCAATTCGGGGTTACGCCGCGGACCATCCAGCGGATCGCCAGGGAGCCGGCGGTCGAGGACGGAGATGACGCGGCGGAGCGGTGCCGCCGAGGAGTGGGGCGACCACCGGTGAGGCCGGTGGTGAAGCAGCGGCTGGTGGATCTGATCGCGGAGGATCCGGAGGCCCCGCCGCTGGAGTACCTGCGTCAGCTCCGGGAGGAAGGAGTGGAGCTGGCGGAAAGCACCTTCTACCGCGTTTACCGGCTGGAGAAGGAGAAGCTGCCGGCCGAGCTGATGGTGCGGTTCGAGGGCGTGGCCGGGGAGTTCGCTCAGTTCGACTTCGGTCAGGCGGACGTCCGTCTGCTGGATGGGCGGAAGCAGCGGGTCCACTTCGCGGCGTACCGGCTGAAGTACTCGCGGTGGGTGTGGGTGGTGGTCGTGCCGGACGAGCGGATCGAGTCGCTGGTGCGGGCGCTGCTGGCCGCTTTCGAGCACTCGGGCGGAGTGCCGCTCCGGGTGGTGTTCGACAATCCGAAGACGGTGGTGGTGTGTCGGGACGAGCGGGGCCGGCCGATCTGGAATTCCACCCTGGCGCAGGTGGCCATCGACTACGGCTTCACGATCGAGCTGTGTGCGCCGCGGAGCCCGGAGCAGAAGGGGTCGGTGGAGAATCTGGTGGGGTGGGTGAAGCGGAGCTTCTTCCGGGCCCGCCGTTTCGCCGACGTCGACCAGGACCTGCCCCGTCAGCTCCTGGACTGGCTGATCGTGGGCAATGAGGAGCGGCCCTCCCGGGCGACGAAGGAGATCCCCAAGATCCGGCTGACCGCTGAGCAGGCGCGGATGAAGCCGCTGGCCATCCCGCCCGCCGAATACGGACTGCGTTACGCGGTCCATGTGGGACCCACGGCCCTCGTGGACTTCCGGGGAGTCCGCTACGCCATGCCGGCCGGCGCGTGCGGGATCCCGGCCACGCTCCACCTGTACCCGGACCGGGTCCGGATCGTCACGACCGGTGCCCGCTTCGAGGCCACCCACCCACGCTTTCCGAAGGTCGGAAACACCAGCTATCTGCCGGGACAGCGAGCGGAGCAGCTGGCGGCCGTGGCCGGCGCGAGGAAGCGTCTCTACTTCATGCGCGAGCGGATCCTGGAGCTGGGGCCGGTGGGAGAGGGCTACCTGACGGAGCTCATCCACTCACGGCCCCACACCTGGAAAGGAGATGTGGAGCGCCTCTTCGCTCTGCTGGAGGAGCTGGGCCAGGAGCGCTTTCTCCGCCTGCTGCAACGAGCGCTCTTCCAGCGGCTCATCGGGTCCGAGTACGTGATCGGGCTGGCGGCGAAGGAGGTGGCCTCATGAAGACCCCCGTGCCGCTGGATGACCTGGACGCCATGCTCAAGCGCCTCCACATGCCCACCATCCGCCGCCTCTATCCGGACCTGGCGATCCGGGCCGAGGAGGAGGGCATGAGCTATCGCACCTTCCTTGAGCTGCTGGTCGCCGAGGAGATCGCTCACCGGGCCCAGACCCGGATCACCCGGTCCGTCCGCAAGGCGAGATTTCCCTTCCTCTGTCAACGCCGGTTCAGAAGTGGACAGGTCCACCGGTTTAGAATTGGACACATCCGTCGGCGGTCGAGCTAAGGCTGCATAGGCTCTCCTTTCCTCAAGCGGCGGTGGGTGGGGTCAGGCCGGCGCCGCGTCGATTGCGGAGGCGGTAGCTCTCGCCGCGGATGTTGCTGGTGGTGGCGTGGTGAAGCAGCCGGTCCAGGAGCGCGGTGGCCAGGACGGCATCAGGAAAGATCTCATCCCACTGGCCGTAGCTCTTGTTGCTCGTGAGGATGATGGGCTTCTGGGCCTCATAGCGGCGGCTCACGGCCTCGAAGAGAAAGGTGGCATCCTCGCTCTCGAGGGGCAGGTAGCCGACTTCGTCCAGGAGGAAGAGATCGGCCCGCATGATTGTCCGCAGGAGCACGTTGAGCCTATTCTTCTCCCGAGCGATCCGAGATCGGGTCACCAGCTCGTGGAGGCTGAGGAAGTAGGCCCGGTGGCCCCGCTCGATGGCCGTCATGGCCAGGGCCACGGCCAGATGGCTTTTGCCCACGCCGGACGGACCCAGGAAGACCACGTTCTCACCCTGGTGCAGGAAACGGAGCGTGGCCAGCTCGTCGATCACGTCCTTCGGCACCGACGGCTGCGCCTCGAAATCGAAGCCCTCCAGAGTCTTGGGAGCCGGGATCCCGCTCAGCTTCAGGTTCGTCTTCACTCGCCGCTCAAAGCGGACCGAGAGCTCCCGCCCCAGAAGCTCATCGAGGACCTCCACGGGCAGCCGCTCCTGCTTCTGCCCCTGCTCGAGCACTGTGTCCAGTGATGCCAGGGCCGCCTCGAGCTTGAGCCGCTCCAGCTGATCCCGGACCCGCTCATAGCTGATGGCGGCGCTCACGCGACACCTTCCACCAGGAGGCGCTCATAGACCGACAGCGGCCGGACCTCCACCTGAGGAGCGTGGGTCTGGATCCGGTGCAGAAGGACCGGGGCATCCTCCTCGACTGTCTGGAGATAGCTCGGCTGGCGGTTCCGGCGCCGTGCAGCGGCCTCGGCATTGCCCCGGGTCAGGCGGCGGATCTCGGCTTCATGCTCCGGAAGAGTCACGGCTCGCGCCCCCTTCGACCGTCTCCGGTGGTGCGCCACCAGCCGGTCTCCCAGGTAGACCGAGAAGCCGTCTCCTACGGCCTCTCCCTCCGGACGCACCACCACGGTGTGGCCTACCGCGCTGGGGTCGACGCTGTAGCGGACGCCGCCGTAGCTGATGTGGCAGTCCGAGGGCACCGTCCGCACCTCCACCGGCCGGACGTCGTACGTCGGCACCGCGGCGAGCGGGCGCAGGTGGCTCAGCTCGAGCGCGTGCCGGTCGATGGGGCGTTGACCGGTGGTGCCGTGTATCCGCACGTTCGCCACCGTGTCCAGCCACACCTCGAGCTGCCGGTTCAGGTCCTCCAGGTCCGTGAAGCTGCGGCCTTCCAGGAAGCTGGTCTTGATGTAGCCCACGCCCCGTTCGACCTTCCCCTTCACCCGCGGCCAGTACGGAGGGCTCGCCACCGGCAGGAAGCCGTGATGGTCGGCGAAGTCCAGGAAGCGCCTGTTCCAGTGAACCGTACCCGTGCTGACGTCGTGCTGGTCGACCGCCTGCTTCATGTTGTCGACCAGGATCTCCTTCGGGATCCCGAGAGCGTCGAAGGCGCGCATCAGGCAGCTCAGCAGCACCGGCAGCTTGGAGCTGGTCGTGAACCGGGCGTACGTCATCCGGCTGTAGCCCAGCACCATCACGAACACGTAGAGAGTCTTCCGCTCTCCGCCCACCTCGATGGCCCCACACTCACCCCAGTCGATCTGGGCCTGCTGACCCGGCAGGGTCTCGAATCGCTCCGTGACCCGCCGGACCATCTCCTGCTTCAGGGGCCGCACGAACTCCCGCAGAATGGTGATCCCGCCGGTGTAGCCCTGCTTCCTGATCTCCTGGAGCACCACCGTCGCCGGAAGGTCGAAGCGCTCCAGCCGGGCCTGGATGTAGTCCCTGAAGGCATCCAGCTTCGATGGCCGCGGTGGCCGGGGCTTCGGGAATGGCTGGTCGGAGGCGCGGTTCAGGTGGTTGTACACGGTCTGGCGGCTGACGCCGAAGCGCTCGGCGATCTTCGTCTTCTCTACGCCCTCACGGGCAAGGTGTTTGATCTGCATGGACATCTCCCGTAGGATCACTGCGGAGCCCTCCGGTGCTCGGGAACGTCTTTGAGCGGACGACCCGATTGTATGCACCGCGAGGGCTTCGTTCATCTCCCTGTCAACGGGGCCTGCGCGCCTGCGGCGCTTCAGCCCTCGACCTCACCCGCCGACGGGAGTGTCCATTTTCAAACCGTTGCTTCTGTCCAGTTTACGACCGATGGTGACACCTCCGCACCATCGAGGAATTCGACTTCACCTTCCAGACCAGCGTGCGCCTCCAGAATGCTCGGCACGCTGCTGGGACCGGAGCTGGTGAGCGAAGGCCGGTGCGCCATCTTCAGCGGCCCGCCCGGCCGCGGAAAGACGCACATGGGGGTGGCCATTGGGTACCGGGCGATCCAGAACGGCTTCGAGGCCCGATTCACCACGGCGGATGAGCTGATCGGTGCGCTCTCGAACGCGGCCGCCGAGGGCCGGCTGGACGAGGCCCTCGAGCCCTACGTCCACCCCCACGTCCTGATCATCGACGAGCTCGGCTATCAGAGCTACGCCGCCGATGCCGCCAACGTCCTCTACCGCGTGGTGAACGATCGCTACCTGAAGCACCGGCCCATGATCGTCACCACCAACAAGCCTCTGGCCGCCCTCGGCCAGGTGCTGCATGATGCCGATCTCGCGGAAGCGATCCTGGACCGGCTCCTGGAGCGCGGAACCCACTTCGTCCTCCGCGGACGCTCCTACCGCACCCGTCACCACAAACAGGAGGACACCCCGGACTCTGAAGCCGCTTAGCTCACGCCTCCGCCGCGACAAAGTTTAGAGAAAAAGCAGGACATCATTTAGAGAACACACAAGGAATAAAGGGCTCAATCCCAGATTGCAGGAAGGAGAGAGGCAGGCACCACTCAACCGATTTCAGGTATCGACAAGTTCCGGCAGATTTTCCCCGCCAGGACGTTCGAGATCTCAGTGTGCCGAGGAACGGCTTCGACCGCACCAGTAGAGGGATTTAGCCAGAGCGAGTGAGATCGTCCTTCCCGCTTGAGTACGCACCCGTGGAGTCGGAGATGCTTCAGCAGGGCATTCCGCTTCACGCCGACGCCCTCTCAGGCGGCACCGCGGACACCAACCGTGATCGTTTCCCGCTCAGCGTCCGCCGGGATGCCCCGCAGCCCGTCCTCCCGCCGGTCCTCGAGGATGAGCTCGATGGCCTCGATAAGGCTCTGTCGAGCTTCTTCCTTCGTCCGACCCTGTCCGTTGGCGCCCGGAACCTCAGGGCAGTAGGCAACGATCCACTCCCCATCCTGCTCGTACACTGCCGTAAACTCGTTGCGCATGATCCACCTGTCTTCGAAGGCCTGCTCGCTCTAGAATGTAGCTGACCGATGCCGCCAAGTCGAAGCCTCTCCGTCCAGAGCCCCGCGATCAAGTCAATACCGCGGGATAACGCCCTGGAGATAAGCGGCGGCCCCTCCAGGCGGAGCTGGACAGCCTGGGAGCGGCAACAACGGGCGAAGCTACAGCAGCCCAGCAAGCCGACAGCTTCATCTCCCCGTTAGAACGTGATCGGCTCAACCCTGCGGCCGCCGCGACCAAAGATCGATAGCTCTTCGTTGGTGGAGAACGGCCAGTATGGTGACCTGATTCTCCTCGGCTCGGTAGATCAGCCGATACGGCCCGGGTAGCAGCTGCCTCACCGACCGATCATTGATTTCAGGAACGGGCGCGCCGCGATCGCTTAGAGTCGATAACGAGGCGGCAGCATCGAGAACTCGCTCCAGCAGTGCCGCGGCGTTTGACGCCGAGTCTTCAGCTACGAAGGCGATCGCGTCGTCAAGCGCAGCAGACGCAGCCTCGGTCCAGACTACCGCTCGGTGCCGAGAACCCATTTCCGGCGCAGAAGCTCCCCGACCTCCTCGTGCGATATGGTTCGTCCCGCATCGGCGTCCGCCAAGCCGCGGTTGACCGCCTGAACCACGTAGAGGTGGTAGAGGATGTCATCCAGCGAGCTGTCGTCGGGCAGCCGGTCGAGCAACTCGCGGACCGTCTGTTTCGCTTCCATCCAAGCTCTTCCTCTTCCGTTCGTGCAGTCCAGCCGCAGGCCAGGTATGCCCGTCAGCGCACCAGAGATGGCATCCACGATCCTACTGCGGCCCTTCGTTTGACGGTACAGCGGCCCGCTACCGCCTGGCTCTCCTACACCCCAATCGGGGTTCGCGTTCTAACGCACTGGAGATAAGCTGCGGCCCCTCCAGGCGCAGCGCCTCAGCCCCGCCTGCCCCGGTCCAAGCGCCACTCCGCCAGCTTTGCCGGCCGACAGCTCCAGCTCCTCGTTATCACGCCGGTCCACTTCACCGGGAGCAGCCACTGTCAACGGCGGATGAAAATGTCCCACTTGTGGCGGACGAAAATGTCCCACGTCCGGCGGGGGTGACGAGCCCCTTCAGGTGGTCTTGATCTCCTTCTTCTTTCGGGGGTGAGGCCGGGGTTCGGGCTCAGCGTCTCCGTGAAGGGCCTGCCAGAGCTCGGAGTGCTGGCGCATGCGGTAGCTGTTGCCCCGGATATTGACGATGTGGCAGTGGTGCAGGAGGCGGTCGATCAGCGCAGCCGCCATGACTTCGTCTCCGAAGATCTCTCCCCATTCCTCGAAGGGCTTGTTGCTCGTGAGCACGGTGGAGGCACGCTCATAGCGCCGGGTCATGAGCTGGAAGAAGAGCATGGCTCCGGTCCGGGAGATGGGCAGATAGCCGATCTCGTCCACCACCAACACGGCCGGATGCGTCAGGACCTTGAGCCGCTGCTGAAATCTGCCAGCGGCCTGGGCCTCCTCCAGAGACGTGATCAGGTCGGCCAGGGTGCCGTAGTAGACGCGGCGGCCGTGCTGAGCGGCGGCAATGGCCAGGCTGATCGCCAGATGCGTCTTCCCGACACCTGGTGGGCCGAGGAAGATCACATTCTCTTTCCGCTCGACGAAGCCCAGCTCATGGAGGCTCTCGATCTGCTCCCGCTTGATCGAGGGCTGGAATGAGAAATCGAAGTCGGCGAGAGTCTTCACCGCCGGCAGACGGCTGGAGCGCATGGCAGCCTGCAGTCGCCGATTGTTTCGGAGCTGGATCTGGGCGCCGAGGAGGTCCTCGATGGCTTCCGCCGGCGTGACCGTGCCGCCGTCGACACCACGGAGAATGGGGTCGAGGGCTTCCAGAGCTCCGGGCATCTTGAGATCGGCGAGCATACTACGGATCCGCTCGCGTCGAGAAGCGGCGGCCTTCATGCGCCACCTCCCGCTGCGATCCGGCTGTACGCCTTCAGCGAGCGCCGCTCCACCGGGACCCGAGGCATCGGGACCACCTTCGCGGGCTCGGATCGACTTGGCTCCAGAACGAGTGATCGATACGGCCGCTCCGGCAGCGGGCGCAGATGCTTCTGCTCCAGCTCAAGTCGGTCCACCGGCCGCTCTCCGGTCGTGCCGTGCAGGCGCACATTGGCCACCGACTGGAGCCATTGCAGGGCCTGCTCATTCAGGTCGGCGTCCCCGGCGAAACTGCGACCATAGAAGAAGTCCTGCCGGATGTAGCGGATCGGCCGCTCCACCTTGCCCTTCGTCTGCGCCCGATAGGGTCGGCAGGCTCGGGGCCGGAAGCCCCAGTGGGCGGCGAAGCGCAGAAACTCTCCATTCTCGACGAGGGGCCCGCCGTCCGGTCGCAGGTCTTTTACCACCACCGACCGCATCTGGTCGAAGAGCAGCTCTTCCGGCACTCCACCGAAGAAGCGAAACGCCTCCTCGAGTCCGCTCATCAGGCTCGCCATGTCCTGGCGAGGGAAATACTGGAACCACAGGTGCCGGGAGTGACCCAGGACCACCAGCAGCGCATAGCGCCGCCCCCACGGCAGCCGGAAGTGAGCAAAGTCCACCTGGGCCTGCTTTCCCGGCGGCGTCTCGAAACGGATCACCGGCACCTCCGGTGGCTTCGGCCGGACCGCTCGGACGTATTCCTTGAGCTGACCATAGCCGCCGGTGTATCCGCTTGCCCGGATCTCACGAAAGAGCCGTGTGGCCGTCAGGTCCGGGAGATCTTCCAGCCGCTGCCGCACGTACTCGCGGTACAGGTCCAGCTTCCGTGGCTTCTGCGGCCGCGGTCCGTACCGCGGCGGCTCCTCCAGGTCCCGGTCCAGCTCTCCGCTCTTGATCCAGCGATAGATCGTCCGCCGGCTCATGCCCAGCAACTCGGCGATTTCCGTCTGGCTGTAGCCCTCATCCAGGTAGTGTCTCAGTCTCACGCGTCGCTCCCACTCGATCACCGGCCCCTCCGCCGTCAAAGGTGGAGGCGCCAAGGTGGAGAATCCGCCGCGTGATCGCTCCCGGCGCTCTACGCGGCTACGAAGAAGTCGCCGAGTGGGACATTTTCAACCGCCAACTCTGGGACATTTACAACCGCCGCCCACAGCCACGGTTGGGACGGGAGGCGGTCCTGCCTCAGGTCTGATCCTGCAATTCCGTCCCACACCATGGGCAGTACGCGATAGGTGTTGAATACTCCGGGGGATCGCCCGAAACCGACCACCACGTTCCATTGAACTCGACTACTGAGGTGATGGAATCGCCCCATTCCCGCGGGGAGGGGCTCGGGGAACCGGAGCTGGCCCGGGTTATCAATTCCCGGTTCCGGCACGCATGGGTTCGCGCAGGTACGCTTTCACGGTGGTTGGACTGCGACGCAACCATCTGCACCTCCGGCCCTGCCTGATCGGTTACTGGAGATCCTCGATCGTCAGGTCGGCATCCTTCATGATCCGGGCGAGAAGCCCTCTACCTAGATCCTTCGACTTGTGCATCGGCACGGTAACTCGACGGCCGTCTGCGTGCCGAAGCAATAGGTGTGAACCCGATTGGCGGACGCGCTCAAACCCTTGTCGCTCCAGGATCCGCACGACCTGACCTGCGGTCCTGGAGGGTAGGCGCGGGGTCATATGGCAATACGAACTCTCGAGCTGCCTACTTCCTCGTGGATCAGTTCACCATGCTCGAGGCGATCTTCGATGTGAAGCCGAATCGCGTCCTCGATCAGATCCCGTGCCTCCTGTTCCGTCTCCCCCTCCGTGTAGCACCCCTGAAGCGCCGGAACCACAGCGACGAAGCGCCCATCCTCATCCCGCTCGATCACAACCGTGAATTCGTAGATCTTCATAGCACCACCTCAGTAACCGGGTCCCTACAAGATAGCTGCTTGCCGCCCATCAGTTCTACGGCGTGATAACGCTACAGAGGTAAGCTGCGAAAAGGGCGACGCAAAATCGAACGAGCGCGAGTAAATGACCGCGTGCCCAAAAGCAGTCGAGCAGCGGGCGCTTTTCGGCAGCTTCACCGGGTCCGTTAGACCACCAGCCGAGTGCACAACCTCATCCACGGAGGTTGCTGAGAACGAGTCCGATGACGAATGCGACCGCAGCTGTTCCCCAGACCTGCTTTCGATTCTGAAGCCCGAGGATGCGGAAGCTGCCAAAGAAACCAGCGACGAGCAACACGTACGCCAGTTGACTGATGACATATCCAATGACGAGAGACGTATTCGCCGGGGTGCTTCTTATGCGGAGCAAAGCGGCGATCGGAACGACGAGGGCTACTGCGCTAGCGATCGGAAAGCCCGCCGTCTTCAGGCCCATGAACTTGCGCATCTTGGGCTGATCGTGGGCGGAATAGGCGAAACTCAAGGTGATGATGTTGAAGAGGTTGAATAGCGTTTCGTCATCCTGGTCCACCGATGCGGACGCGAGGAGCCGACGGCCATCGGCGATGATCTCATCGAAGACAGCCGCGGTGTCGCGACTCCAGAACGCGGCGTCGTAGGCACGCTCGTTCCACCGGTCAATGAAACCCTCGACGAGAGGCTGGATCGGCGCCGGCAGCAGGCGGACTGTACCGGCCACTCCAGCCATTCGTTGCGCTGGGGTCTGGCGGTAGAGGTGGCGCTCAACGAGTTGCGCGTAGCGCGAACCCGAGTACTGAGCCCGCAGCTGGTCTAAGTCGACCGTTGTCATAATGAGTGCCTCGTGCGTGTTGCCGACATGAGTAACCACACGGCGAGATCGATCTCCTGGTAGGATCGTTGCGCGACGAGCGATCGGAGCCGGCCGACGCAGCGCAAGAGTTCTGGTGGTCTAACGCCTCTCGTTTCTGCTGCGCGTCCCATGATGCCATCCGCGCGCCTTTGGCGCGCGGCCCTCACGTTCCACGCGTCAGCAGCAAACGCTCGTTAGCTAGCCCGACTGCCCGCTGAGGTCGACGACATGCCTGCGGACCCAGGCGTCGAGCTCTGCCCTGGTCCTGTTCCCGGCTGCGACCGCGAGGATTTCGAACTCAGCGTCGTCGACACCGGCATCGAGTTCCTTGCCGTTGAGCATGAGCATCGCTTCCAGAGCGGCATGGCCAACGCGCTTGTTTCCGTCCACGAACGGGTGGTTCTTGATCAGCGAGTATGCGAGGGCCGTTGCCTTCGCGACGAGCTCGGGATAGAGGTCGTGGCCGCCGAACGTCTGCTTTGGCTGACCAAGCGCCGACGCGAGCATGCCGAGATCGCGAAGCCCATGGGAGCCGCCGGTCTCGGTGATGATCCGGTCGTGGAGGTCGAGTACCTCAGCCAAGCTGAGGTAGCGGATCACCGGAGTCGCTCGTACAGATCTCGGTTCTTCTCGAGGACGCGCTTCGCGACGCCATCGAACGCGCCTTCGGACTGATCGACGAGTTCCCGGACCGCAGCCTCGGCCAAAGACTCTGCGGGGATGTTCAGTCGCGCAGCGATCTCGGCGAGACGCCGCTCCTGGGCTTCGGATAGCTGGATGTCGAGCTTCATGATTCCTCCTCGCCTCCAAAGCTAGCTTTCCCCGCCGAACCATGCCAAGGGCGAGCTAACGCCCTGGGCGTAACCTGCGGCGCGCGCAGCTCGCTGTCAGGTTCACGCCCCCGTTATGCAGCGCCTCCACTTCGCATTCGATTCGTCCGTGTACGCAAGCTCCTCTTCTCGCCATGCATTTCACTATGGTCAGGCACCTAGCTCTGCGGTGATACTGTCCCACACCTTCTTCCGATAGTCCTCTTTGCCAGTAATTGGACTGCTGTAATGCAATATCTTGACGAGCTTTCCGTACGCCGTTTAAGGGACATGCTGCTTGACTATCTCGTGCGCATCGTTGCCGAAAGCGAGGATGAGGGGTGCAGTCGTGCCGAGATCACTGAGCTCACGCTGAAAAGTAGCAACATTTTCTTCGATCAACTCAGGAGACCTCTTCGTCGTCCTATGCCATGTGCGAGGCCGAGGTAGGACTGCGCGAACTTATAACAGAAATCGGTACAGCCGCATTGCCAACATCTCTAAGCGTAGGCATCGGTATTATCTAGACGGCAACGCCACCGTGCTCGCGCTGTATAACGCTCTCTATACTGCGCCTACGGTTCAGCCGACCCATCCGAGGCTGCAAGGTTGTTCTTCGCTCGACGCATCGAGGTATGAAGGTTGCCCGCAGCCTACCGCCCCCCTCTGTAACCGGGCCCTCCGCGACTAGCCGGCCAGCTAACAGTTTCCCATCGCGCGCATCCATTCCTGCTCCTGGCGCAGCCTAACCCATGCGGTCGAGCGGGCTCGTCACACCCCCGGCGCCGCGGTTGAGGACGTGGGTATAGATCATCGTCGTCTTGACGTCCTTGTGGCCGAGGAGCTCCTGGATGGTGCGGATGTCGTAGCGGTCCTCGAGGAGGTGCGTGGCGAAGGAGTGCCGCAGGGTGTGGCAGGTCACTCGCTTCGCGATGCCGGCGCGACGGCCGGCGGCCGAGACGTCGCGCTGGACGGCCCTTTCGTGCAGGTGGTGACGGCGTCGCTGGCCCGTTCCGCGGTCCACGTGCTGTCGCGTTGCGGGGAACAGGTACTGCCAGGCGGTATCCCGGCCGGCGTTCGGCATCTTCCGGGCGAGGGCGTCTGGGAGGGCCACCCAGCCGTCGCCAGCGCGTAGGTCGGCTTCGTGGCGCCTGCGAACCTCCTTCACCTGGCGCCGCAGCTCGGGGTCGATGGCGCGGGGGAGCATGGTGATCCGGTCGTGTCCGCCCTTGCCGCTGCGGACCACGATCTCGCCCCGCTCCAAGGAAATGTCCTTGAGACGGATGTCGAGGGCTTCCATGAGTCGGAGGCCGGAGCCATAGAGGAGCTTCGCCACGAGGCGCGTGGTGGCTCGCATTTCGGCGAAGACAGCGGCGACCTCGTCGCGTGAGAGCACGGTGGGCAGGCGGCGACGCCGTCCGGGGCGCGCGATTCCTTCGGGCGCGTCCATCGGCATCCCCGTGAGATAGGTGGCCACGGCGTCGTCGTCGAGCTCCCGCGGGTGGCGCTTGCCATGTGTCCAGGGACACCCAGATTTGCGCAGTTGGGGGACACCCAGTTTTACGCACCTGTCCTTAGCTTGATGTCGATTCACCTCCGTTCTTCGGGGGTGAGGGGTCGGGCTGCTGAGACAGGAGCCCGTCCAGCTCCCGGAGCCGGTAGCTGCGGCCGTCGATGTGGATGATGTGGACGTGGTGGAGCAGCCGGTCGAGGATCGCGGTGGTCAGGATCTCGTCCCCGGCAAAGATCTCGGGCCAGTCCCTCACGTGCTTGTTGGAGGTCAGAATGATCGAGCCCTTCTCGTAGCGGGCGCTCACCAGCCGAAAGAAGAGGTTGGCCTCCTCTCGGTCCAGCGGCCGGAATCCGACTTCGTCGATAACCAGCAGGGCGCTGTTGAGATAGCGCTTCGAGCGGAGCCGCCTGGGCGGTATGGCCGCATCTCCCTTCAGCACATGCATCAGGTCGTCCAGGATGTAGTGCTGGGTGCTGAAGCCGTTCTTGATGGCTTTCACCCCCAGCGCCACCGCCGGGTGGCTCTTCCCGACGCCGGGCGGGCCCATGAAGAGGACGTTCTCCGTCTGCCGGATGAAAGCGCAGGTCCCGAGCGTCTCCAGCTTCGTGCGGTCAGCCCGGGGCTGGAAGGTCCAGTCGAAGCCCTCGAGGGTCTTCCCGGGCGGGAGGCCGCTGAGCTTCAGCGAGGTGGCGATCCTGCGCTCGTTCTTCCGCTCAAGCTCCTGCTGGAGCACGCGGTCCAGGAAGTGGATCGGTGTCAGGTCCTCCCGACTCGCCTCCTCGGCGAGCTCCGGCAGGCACTGGGCGGCGTGGACCAGCTTGAGCGCTTCGCAGCGCTCAGCGATGGCGTCCAGATCGACCTTGGGCCGCTTCGTCGCCGGGCTCACTGGAGGGCCTCCACGAGCTGCACGTACGCGTCCAGGGGCCGGGAGATCCTCTCCTGCCCCGGAAGGCCGAGGACCGTTCGACGGGAGGGGCTCGAAAGCCCCGCCATCTGCAGCCGGGCCCGCCGGCCCAGCGGAGTCGGCCGCTCCACCCGGTTGGTGGAGACGCCTTCATAGTGCAGCGGATCCATGACGAGCCGCTCCTGGGTCCGTCGCTCGTGTCGGGCGATCTCCTGCCCCTCCGCCCGGATCACCACATGATTCAGCGTGCCCCAGACGTCCACCAGCCGGTCCACCCAGGCGAAGGGCACGCTATAGCGCCGCCCCTCGAAGGAAACCAGGCAGTCCCGCTGGACCTTCCGGGTCACTACCACATCAAACGGCTCCACCATGGTCGGGATCGGCTGAAGAAGCCCTCGCTCAGCCTCCCACGCTTCCCGCACCGAGGTCCCGGTGACGGGGCACCCCAGCCGGTCCAGCAGCGCCTGTGCGTCGGCGTCCAGAAGGTGCTGCAGCTCCTCGAGACAGCCTGCACCGCGGCGGAGCGTGCGCCCGAAGGCGCCCCGGAAGGTCCGCACCGACCGCTCCCCCTTCCCCTTGTCCGAGCCCTTCCGGGCACGGCACGGGTCGACCTCGAAGCCGCAGGTGCGGGCAAAGATCTCGTAGGAGCGGTTCAGCACCGCATTCCCTCCCGACCCCGACGCCACCCCCGTCTTCAGATTGTCGATCCGGACCCAGAGGGGGACGCCGCCGTAGCGCTTGAAGAGCTCCAGGTGCCCCGTGTGTGCGTATTCCGGTGATTCCGTCCACCGGTTCCGGAGGAATCCGTCCAGCAGTTCCGGCGCAAGCCGTCCAGCGATTCCGGTCCATGGCGTCCAGTCCATCGGAGCGAAGCGACGCTGGTGGTTTCAGGCGTCGTCGTTCTCGGAGGGCGGGCTCTTCTTCCTCCGCATGGAAGCTCCTTTCAGGGTGAGGGTGTGAGCGTTGTGGACGAGCCGGTCCAGGATGGCGTCGGCGAATGTCGCGTCAGCCATGATCCCGTGCCAGTGCTCGACGGGGAGTTGGCTGGTGACCAGCGTGGCCCGGCGGCCGTAGCGGTCCTCGAGGACTTCGAGGAAGTCACGACGCTCGGAGTCCGTGAGCGGAGCGAGGCCGAAGTCATCGAGAATGAGGAGCTGGGTCTTGGCGAGGCGGTCGAGGAGCTTGGTGTAGGACCCATCGGCGCGGGCGAGCGCGAGCTCGCCCAGCAGGCGCGAGAAGCGGTAGTAGCGGGTCGAGAGGCCCTGGCGACACGCGCTGTGGCCGAGCGCGCAGGCCAGGTAGCTCTTGCCGGTGCCCGTTGCGCCGGAGATGAGGACGCTCTGGTGATCGCGAATCCACTGACCGCTGGCGAGCCGCAGCATGAGGGAGCGCTGCAATCCGCGGGGCGCCCGGAAGTCGATGTCTTCGACCGTGGCCGGGAGGTGGAGCTTGGCTACCTGCAGGAGCCGCGTGAGGCGCCGGTCGTCACGGACCGTGATCTCCCGCTCGAGCAGGAGGGCCAGGCGGTCCTCGAAGGAGAGGCGCTCGATGTCGGGCATTCGAAGCTGCTCCTGGAGGGCGTCGGCCATGCCGGTGAGGCGCAGCTCGTGGAGTTGGTCGAGGGTCTGTTGGGTCAGCATGGGCGGCCTCCGTTGGCTGCGGCGGCGTAGTAGAGACCGCCACGGACGTGTTCATGATCCTGGGGCAGGGCGAGACTCGACTGCTCCTCGAGGGGGAGGCGGTCGAGGCCGCTCTGGAGAATGGATTTCACCGAGCGGTAGGAGAGGCCGCCGATGCGGAGTGCCCGGGCGCACGCGGCTTCAAGGCGTTCGGGCGAATACCGGTTCCCGAGCCTCAGGAGCCCGAGGCAGGCGCGGTAGCCCTGCTCGGGGTGCGGCTTCGCTTCCATGATCCGAGCCGCCAGCTCTCCCGTGGCGGGCCCCGTCTGCTCCGCCCAGGAGATGATCCGCGACGGTGTCCACTCCAGGTACTTCTGATGGGCCTTCGGCCGGTGGCCGGGCTCGGTCGTGAAGCCGCCCTTGCGATGGCTCCGCGGATGCGCGGCCACGCGTTTGCCGGAGTGCAGGACCTCGATGGTCGTGCTCGTGATCCGCACGTCCACCTGCTGGCGCACCAGCGTGTGGGGCACGCTGTAGTAGTGCCCCAGGACATCGATGTGGTAGTCGATGTTCACGCGCGCCTTCTTCCAGCGCGCGAATTCGTAGCGCTGCTCCGGCAGCGGCAGAAGCGCTGGCCGATCCAGCGTCTCGAAGAGCGAGCGCCGGCTCCCCTCCAGCTTCTGGAAGGGGCGATCGTTCAGCTCATCGAGGAGCGCGCGGATCTCCTGGTTCAGCTCGGACAGGCTGAAGAAGGTCCGTTTACGAAGGCGAGCCAGGATCCAGCGCTCCACGAGGAGCACCCCGGCCTCCACTTTGGCCTTGTCACGGGGCTTCCGCACTCGCGTCGGGAGCACGGCCGTGCCGTAGTGCACGGCCATCTCGTGGTACGTCGGGTTCAGATCCGGGTCGTAGTAGCTCGCGTGGCGCACGCCGGATCTCAGGTTGTCCGGGATCGTGAGCGCCGCCGCGCCGCCGAAGTACTCGTACATGTGCACGTGCGCCCCGATCCACTCCGGCAGCTCCTGGCTCCAGGACGCCTCGGCGTACGTGTAGTTGCTCGCGCCCAGCACCCCCACGAAGATCTCCGCCTGACGGACTTCGCCCGTGGCCCGGTCCACCACCGGCACCGTCTGGCCGGCGTAGTCCACGAAGACCTTCTCGCCGGCGCGGTGCTCCTGCCGAAGCACCAGGTCGAGGCGACCACGCCAGCGGCGGTATCGCTCGCAGAATTGACTGTACTGGAGCCCGTCCGGGTGATTCTCCTTGTACTCGAGCCAGAGCAGCTGGAGCGTAACGCCGCTCCGCTTCCTGGCCTTCATCTCCCGGTGCACTTCCTTCCAGTCCGGAAGCGGACGCTCGACGTTCGAGGGCGGTGGCGGCGGGAACAAGCGCGCCTCGATCTCTGCGTCCGACAACGGCTGGTACAACGGCCAGCTCAGACCCGCGGCGCTGGCCCGGGCCAGGTAATCACGAACCGTGCTGTGGGAAATCCGCAGGCTCCGGGCGATCGCCCGATTGCCATGGCCCGCGGCCTTCACCCGCAGCACCTCCTTGATCTTCCGCATGGACAACCTTTCCGCCGCCATCTCTCCTCCCGTTTCAGGACCGGGAGAAGGTGGCGACACGGTGATTTCAGGTCATCCAGCATCGCTTCGCAGGGTGGACGGATTCCGCCGGAATGACAGGACGGAATGCCCGGAATCGGTGGACGGATTGCTCCGGAATGCGTGGACGCTTTGCTCCGGAATCAGTGGACGGCTTGCCCCGGAATCAGTGGACGGATTCGGCCGGAATACGCACCGTGTGCCACGCCAGCTGACTCTGATCATGGCTGGCCCAGCAGAAGCGGGCCCGGCTGTGCGACAGCGCCCCCACCAGCATCTGGAGCTTCTGCTGTCGGCTCCCCAGCGGCACCCGCGCCTCGAACCAATCGTGCTGGGCCTGGACGCCGGGCGGGGTCTCCACGCGCCGCAGCGCACGGACCTTCGGCTTCCCGTACCGCCGATTCAGGTGCCGGGCCACGGCCTTGTAGCTGCCCCGGTAGCCATGATCCCGAACCAGCACGTCGTAGATCTCCCGCACCTGGCAGGGCCGGCCGTCTCCCGTCAGTCGGCCATCCCCCAGCCGCTCCTGGATCGCCAGCACCGCATCCTCGTATCCGTCCAGCGCCGTCGGCTGATTGGCCCGCCCGTCCGGCGCCTCCTCGCCCAGCTTCCCAATCCGGTAGCGGAGCGCCCCCTCGGTAACCCCCAGCTGCTTCGCCAGCCGGCGGACCGAAGTCCCGCGCTCCTTCATGTCTCTCGCCACGGTCACCTGCTCCTTGCTCAGTTTCACGCGCCGTCTCCGGATCGAGGTCGATCCGGAGTGGACCCGCACCCGCGGGCCCCGTCAACTCAAGTGCGTAAAACTGGATGTCCCCAGAGCAGGAATCTGGAGGTGTCTCCTACACCATGGAACAGCACGTACCGGCGGACCCATGCTGTGTAGGCTTCCGCGGTGCGTTCGCTGAACTGCCTCGCCCGGCAGGCGATGCGGACTTCATCGAGCAGCCTGGGCTTGCGCGACGTCTCCTGACCGCCTGGTTCGCGGCGAGGGTCGACGGCGGGCGTCGGTGGTTCTCGCGGATGCATGGCCCCTCCCCGTCCCCGATTTCGACGAGCCGGGTGTTCCGGCCCAGCATGCAGAGTGGGCCTCGGCGCGGGGCAGGTCTATGGCCGGACGGGCTCAGCGCGCTGAAGCTCTGGAGGACGCGGTCGGGGTAGCGGGCGCCGTCGAAGGAGAGCTGGCGCCCGATGCGGCCGTCGTCGGTCAGGTCGTCGACGTTGCGGGTGATGGCGTCCCGGGCCTTCGCCTCGTCCAGCTTCGGGAAGTCCTTGGTGAAGCTGTCGATGACCCGGTCCAGGTTCTGCTTCGTCATGTGCTGGACGGCGCCGTCTACGCGCATGAGCCGGCTGCGGCGCTGTGCTGTTCAGATGGCGCCACCGGAAGGGGGGCCGGCGGGTGCTGGGAGGCGCGCGTGCGTCCCGCGTGCGATCGGCCGGCGAGCGGCGGGGAGCCGCGGGGGGTTCAGGGGCCGGCCGGATCGGACGGTTGCATGTTGGGATGGGACGGCGGCCGGGTCAAGGGCGCGGATGCCGGCAATCCCGCTACGGGAGCGCTGACCGGGCCTCAGCGGCAGGAACAATCTCAGTTGTCGGGCTGCCCTCACTGACGCACGTATCGCAAGTGCGTGGCGTCTGGACCATCGACAGTCTCGGCAATGCGAAACTGCGGCCGTGGCTCGTTGAGGTTTTCAAAGAGTCGCCGTCCGCCGCCAAAGAACACGGGAGCCAGGGCAATTTCCAGCTCGTCAACCGCACCGAGGTTCAGGTACTGCTGAATCACGTCCGCTCCTCCTGAGATCCGGACATCGAGCTTCCCTGCCACCTCCCTTGCCAGCGTCAGCGCCTGCTCCGGCCCTTCATTGACGAAGTAGAACGTGGTTCCGCCAGGACGCACCCAGGGGTCCCGCTTCTCGTGGGTGAGAACGTAAACGGGCGTGTGAAACGGAGCTTCCTCCGGCCAGCTGACCTCGCCCTGGTCGAACATGCGCTTGCCCATGACGTTCGCACCGGTGCGCTCGAAGGTGTGGCGAACCATGTCGTTGACCGGGCCGGTCTCTCCCCCCGGGCCGAACTCGAGCTTCTCGCGCATGTACCGTTGCTTGAGCAGCCAGGCCATGAGCGCACCCCATTTTTCGCCCCAGTTCCTGTACCCGGGATCCGCCATGGTCATTCCTTCCGGTGCCATGTAGCCATCGAGGCTGAGCGCGATGTTGACGAATACTTTGCTCATGATTTTCGCCTGGGTTCGGATAGCGGCCTGACGCACTGGGATTCACCTGCGGCGCGCGAACCGGGGTGACAGGTGCAACGCCTCGTTACCCAGCGCGGTTGCACTCCGTCCAGGCCCGCACATTACATGGGTTTCAAGTTCTTGTTGAGCCTGTCTACAATTTTCTCGAAATCCCGTTGTCGGGCGTCTTCGGTCTTGAATGAAAAGTACCTCCTGGTGTATGTGAGTCGAACAGACGGTGTCATGTTATTGAAGTTCTCGTATGCCGGTGTCATGCCGGCCAACTTTTCTGCCAACGCTTCGACCTGACCCTCGGCAATCGGCTCACGTTTCGGAGCGTCCCACATGCCGTTTCGTTTTGCCGCTTCCACTGCTCGTTCGCCTGAATCGGTCATCAACCCGTTTTCCCGCAGCGTTTCCACCTTCTTCTTGTTTCTCTCGGACCAGGGGCTCCTGGGGCGGCGCTGGGCGAAGTACTTGGCATATCTCGTGTCATCGATGCTTCTCATCTGTCCATCTATCCACCCGAAACAAAGAGCTTCTTCCAGGGCGTCATTTGCCGACAGTGTGGCTATCGCTCTTGTCTTGCCGAATACCAGCCACACTCCGTCGGTTGTCTCCGCGTTTTCGCGCAGCCACGTGCGAAAGTCGTCGCGCGAAGCGAACAGCAATTCAGGAACGTTTGCTCTCATGACAACGAATCCTCGATGTCGAACGTACGGATGAGGCAGGATGATACCGCCCCTTCATGGCTGTCCGCAGGACGGTTCCGCGGCCGAAGTTCCGCCCGCCTGGCTCAACGGCTCGAGGCTCTGGCGTAGAACTCCGAGCTGGAGAGCTCCTCGGCATGTTGGTCGTGTCGTGTGGAGTCCGCAACGCCGTTCGCGCCGGATAATGCGTTCCATGCTGCGCCCACGGTTCAGCCACGCGCCCGGGGTCGGGACGCGGGAACGGGCGGCCGGCGGTCGGTTGAACGACGCACGGCAGATCGTGCCGAACGTCGTACAGTCGCCACGCGGGCTGGGGCATGGCGGGTGCGCGGGCCACGGGGTTGAAACGTGCTGCCCGGCTAGAAATAGTCCTCGATCCCGTAGCCGAACTGTCTGCCCGCCGCACACTTGTCGACGAGGTTGCTCAGCCGCTTTTCGAACTCGTACGGGCGGGCCCGGGCGTGGTCGACGTAGGCCGCCCGGATCCGCTGGTAGGAAGGGGAAGTGCCCTCGAAGAACGTCCACGCTCCATGGCGCGCTTCGAGGGCGGCGCGGATGTCGTCCGGGATCTCGAAGTCCTCCGGCCGCGCGTGGTCCAGGTCGCCCTCGACGGACGGATGGAGCTTCCCTTCCCTGGCGAGGCGGGCCAGTCGCTCCTTGTTGGTCTGGGAGTAGGCGCTCCCTGCTCTGCGGGGAGTGAAACGCTGGGCATGCCGCTCGGCATCGAGGCTCTTCCGCGTGCTGTCGATCCACCCGAAACAGAGCGCCTCCTCCACCGCATCGTTGTAGGCGACGCCGGGCCGCCCCGTGTTCTTCCGCCAGGAGACGAGCCAGATCTCCGTCCTGTCCTCGTGATGGGCCGCCAGCCAGTCGCGCCACTGCTCGCGGGTGGGGACGTAGAGCGTTTCGGTGACATCCATGGTGGACTCGGCTGGCGGTCGGAGAGGAGCGCTGATGCCGCAAGCTAAACTGCGGACAGGTCCAGCAGCTACACCGGCGAACCGCAGATCGTGGTACCGGGGGATCCGGACGAACGGGTCGAGCTCGTGACCGGTGAGGGCGACAACGCGGTAGCCACCGGGGCGTCGCGGGCGTCGCGGGCGTCGCGGGCCTCGTGGGCGTCGTGGGCGTCGTGGGCGTCGTGGGCCTCGTGGGCGTCGCGGGCGTCGCGGGCGTCGCGGGCGTCGCGGGCGTCGCGGGCGTCGCGGGCGTCGCGGGCGTCGCGGGCGTCGCGGGCGTCGCGGGCCTCGTGGGCGCCGCGGGCGTCGGTTGAACGATTCACGGCGAATACCGCCGTGGATCGTTCACTGGACCGAGGCGGGGCGGTCGGTTGAACGACGGACGGCAGATAGTGCCGATCATCGTACAGTCTTCCGGCGGGGCGACGTACGTCGGGGCCGCTGACCCGGGACGGAACACGCCCTCCCCTCAGAGGTCGAAGAAGAGGAGGCCGGTGTAGACGACGAACAGGACCAGGACGGAGTAGGCCAGCAAGCGATGTCCCCGTTCCCGCTTCAGGGCCATGCCGAGGATCGCGGCAACGAAGAAGATGCCGTGGAAGGCGAGGTTCGTCCTTCCGGGAAGTGTCCGACCCAGCACGAGGTCCCTCGCGAGGCTGACGATCAGGAGGACGACGAGGAGGCCGAAGAACCACGGCCGCTGGTGGAGGAAGTTCTCCCTCAGGTCCTGCCTGCGCGCGTCGCTGCTCGGAAAGACCAGCAGGGTCAGCAGGAAGAGGACCATGGGCTGCAGGAGGATGACCACGAACTCCAGAAAGGTCCAGGCGCGGTGCTGTGTGTAGCCGAACATGGTCCACCAGGTCTGGATGTGGACCAACAGGAGGAACCCGGCCCAGGCCAGCGCCGGGCCGAACGCGGGGAACTCGCTCCGCCCCTCCACCCACCGTCCGAATCCCGTGAGGAGGTGGGTGATCCCCAGCCCCAGCACGATGGAGATCAGGACCGACAGGTATTCGAACGCTCCCATTCACACCGTTCCTTTTGTGGCGGCCTCGATGCCGCGCCACGCGCGCTTCGCGGCGGCCGCCATTGGAAGTTGTCTCGCGACTCTGGACTTGTTGCCGGCCCACGTTGCCGGGCCGGAGCGCGAGGTGCAAGGCAGCTGCCCTAGACCAGCATTCCTTTGCCCCGCGCCCGGCCGAGCGCGCTCTCGAGACTCGCCAGTACGTCGTCGGCCTGCTGGTCCAGCTGCTTCGCGGTGAACCGCAGCACGGTGAAGCCGGCGGCGCGGAGGGTGAGGTCGCGGTCGTGGTCCCGGTCGAAGGACTGGCGGCCGCGGTGGTAGCGGAAGCCGTCGATCTCCACCACCACCCGCTGCCGTCGCCAGAGGAAGTCCACTTCGAAGCCGGCGACGCCGGCGTTCACCTGCGGCGCCGGGAGCCCGGCGGACCGGACCAGCGCCAGGAAACGCTCCTCCAGCGGGGAGCGCGTGAACGCGGGGCCGAGCTCCCGGGAGAGGATGGCGCGGAGCGACGCGGCTCCGCGGCGCCGGGGGTGGCGCTCCAGCAGCTGGGCGACGTCCGTCAGCTCCGCCAGCTCCTCCCGCTCCGCCGCGGCCAACGCCTGCTCCAACGCGCGCGGGGCGAGAGCGCCGGCGAGGTCGAGGAGCGTACGCGCGGGCGTGGTGACCGGGATGCCGCGTCGCTCGGTCACCTCGTCGTCCCGCAGCGTGGGGACGCGGCGGACGCGCACCCCGGCCACGCGACCGCGGAACCCGTCCCTGACGCTGATCTCCACTTCCGCGGGGCGACGGGCGGCGGGCAGGATCCCCCAGACCACGCCCGCGCTCGGGCCGGTCAGCACCGCCCCGTCGCCGCCGGCCAGCACGGCCGCCATTTCGCGCTGTAGCGGGACCGGCACCGGGCCGACGCGGTAGACGCCGGGGTGGATCGCCCGCAGCCGACCGCGCTTCACGCGGTTGTCCACCGTGTGGGCCGAGAGCCCCGCGGCCAGCAGCTGCCGCCGCGCGACCACGCCGTGCTGGCGGACGGCGAGCTCGTCGATGGCGCGGTCAGCGACGCGGGCGTCAGTGGCGTCAGTGGCGTCGCTGCCATCGTTTGAACGATTCACGGCAGATACCGCCATGGATCGTTCACTGGACCGGGGCCCGCCGGTCGGTTGAACGGCGAGCGGCAGATAGTGCCCATCATCGTACAGTCACCTCCCCGGTCGGCGCGCCACGGGGGCGCGCTCCGCTCGTGGTGCCGCGGACGCCCGACCGCGGTGGTCCCGGGGCGACGATGCAT
>CAVUKA010000002.1:0-175729 GCA_963741945.1 uncultured Gemmatimonadales bacterium
TGCGGTCCTCCCGCACGAGAAGAATCTTGCAGAGGCGTTCTGCGGCATCGCGCAGTAGGCTTGCATTTCTCTTCCGCGATGGCACGTCTTGTTTCTTCTTATGCGGAGCCACACGCAGCAGCATTTCATCCACAGAGTCGCGCGTTTGTTCGACTACTGCACCCTCCCCTGGATCTTCCAATAGTACCGCATACTCTCGAAGCTCAAGATGACTGTATCGGTCTATTAGGTCTCGCCGCAGGCGCTCGTCATGAGTGAACACAACTATCTGCTGTCCTTCGTCCATAATTGCGGAAGGAATCCTTTCAATGAAGCTTGCCCGATGCTCGCTGTCTGATCCTTGAATTGGATCGTCTAGGACTACAAAGCCGGTCGGCGAACGGCTAACTCTGGCGAGGAAGGCTGACAGACCGAGGCAGTTCAGTGCGAATCACTGAATACAGCAACCGCATCTCGTTCCTCGATATTATCATTGCAGACCCCCCGCCGAAAGACCTGCCTTGAGATCCATAAAACGCCGGCCAGAACCCACCCGTTGGACCCCGGCGAAAAAAGTCGGTTATTCCAATCGAAGCATTGCCCACCAGCGCGAGATGTCACCGGCCAACGCAGAAAACTTTTCGTCTAAGACGGCCGCCTTCGCTCGATCTATATCACTGATGGCTTCCTCAACCAGGCTGATCACTCGGTCGAAATCCTTTACCTGTTCAAGTTCGGCAGCAATCGCCCCTACCTCTCCATGCAGTGCAGCAAGTTCCCTGAGTATCCCCAGTCCATGACGGCTATCAAGAACTGGGGTAACTGCAGCTACGAATAGCTCGGACAGGCGGCGGAACTCCTCGCGCCTTTCACGTCTGCCGATAACGAATCTCCCAGCCGCTGCTGCGCGGATTCAAGACCGGTTAAGCTGGTCTGCTCAAGCCGCTCAATATCATTGGGGACGAGATCCCGCATAGCGGAAGCAGCACTCACTGTTTGTTTCCATGTACTGGTAAGTGCCTCAAGAGCTTCAGACCACGCATTCAGTACTTCCGTTGACTCCTCATCTTCGATCATTAGGCTAAGGTTAGACACCTGAATGCTCCTTGACGAAGGCGAGTCCGGCGTCCGAACCACCTCGGGACACAGGTCTCTAGAGCGCCGGTCGAGAAATCAAGGTCACGTTCCAGCGCCTCAGTCAAACTGACAACTTCTTGACGTGCAGTACGGAAAACTTCAGTACTTTTCAGTGATTGCAGGATATCGTGGATCCGAGTTGCTGATAATCCCCTCGGCGTGAGACACAACGGACAATCTTCCGGTTCGCCCTCGTCCCCCAGCTCTGCAGAGGTGTGTTGTAGGTCGTGATACGCCTTATAGAGCTTCTGCAAGGCCAGATCGGACTCGAGTGCGGAGTTGCGGTAATGGACAAACTTTCGGGCTGACTCCGCGAAGGGTGCTGCGTCAGGCGGCGTTGGTATTCCTCCACCAATTTCTAAAGCACTCAAGGGGAAAACTGCCTCACGAGCCTCTCTCACCTTCCGCTGGGCCGCTTGGACTAACTCCGTCAGGGTTACGGGTCCAGTTCCGAGGATCGACTCTAGCGCCGTCTTCAGAGACTCGCGAACGGCTTCTTCAGAATCCTCAGCATCATTGAGCCGTGTGCGAGCCTCCTGGAGTCCCTGCTCATCGAGCGCGCTCAACAGACGGCTCAAGTGCGGACTGGGCGGCCTCTCGAGCCCCGTGAGAACTCCGGTGATAGTATCTCGTAAACGTTCGAGGTCGGTAATCTCGAGAACAGCCTTGAAGTAGTTCGATCGGTCCTGAGGACGGGCTGACAAAACAAAACGGAGAGTGTGCTGAAGAAGGATGGGTGTTTCGAGGGGTGGCTCAGCGAGCCGTATTCCTAGCTCGGCGAGCGAGTTCGACTCGACCCCGTCAATCTTGAGCCGGGATTCACAGTCGTTCCTAGGCCCGTAATCTTGAACCAACTCCCGCACAACTTCATGTGCAGTATTCTCATCATCAATTATCACCGCGTTGACCCGGACCGCGCACTCTGTGTCCAGGTGAACGTTCCGTAGACTTCCAGCGAACTCGCGGGCGGCGCTTCCCAACAACTGCTTCCGGCTGATTCTTCCGGCTAAAAGGAATTCAAGCGCCTCGGCGACGCTCGTCTTTCCTTGGCTATTAGGGGCCCAAATGACCGTCAATCCCGTAGTAAATTCAATCGTCTGCGGGGAAGCCCCGAAGCCTCTGAAGGCTTCAATTGTTAGGCTGCTGATCTTCGCCATTTAGTTCACCCCCCTCTTCCAGCAGAGCCGAAATTTCGGCCCGAATGGCTGCGGGCCATTCTTCCTCCGGCTCGTTCTCCACACGCGAACACAGCCGATAAGCCAGGCTTCCTTGCGTTAGCCGCTGACGCAAATCTCCAATGTTTGACACGGGCCTCTCCTCCTTACCTGTCCTCAGAGCACCAAGCTTGCCCCGCCATTAGTGCAGGAGTAGCGATTTCGAATAGAGACTTAGGTCCAACTTGCCGTCCCTCACGCCACCGCCGCCGCAAACGCCTGGTACAGATCCCCCGGCAGCCGATACTCCAGCTTCCACGTAATCGCCATCGGCTGCTCGGACTCGTGCCGGACGTACCTCGCCGGGCCGAGGAAGTGGAACGCCCGCTCGTCGGTGTTCAGCCGCGCGAACAGCAGGACGTGGCTGCCTCGCCGGGCGTGCTCCTGGTACCGCCGCCCCGTCTCGCTGTCCGCCCGGGTGACCGACTGGCTCTCCCAGTGGATGAGGTCGCGGCTGATGGCGTAGTCGCGGTAGCGGGTCGTGGGGGAGAACGCGCCGCCGGTCTTGTCCAGGGTGAATGCGAGCAGGTCGGCGGGCAGCTCCTCCACGTACAGGACGCCGGTCTGCCACGGCATCACCCTCGCCCCCTCGCCTTTGCCGCACGCGGCGAGGATCTCGATGCGGGTGTAGCGGGCGTGGACGTGGAGGGGGACGGACATGCTCATGCCCGATCCCGCCATTCTCAGGGGGAGCCCCGAGGCATAGCGTTCAACGACAGCCCCGTTGATACGCGCAACGTTACAGGTTACACTTGATCCGGACGTTTCGGGACGCCGCGACACGCGACCTGTTCGAGGGCCGGTCGACGAAAACAGCCCGCCGGTGCCTGCCGGAGGAGTTGTGGTCACGGGCCCTCCTGAAGCTCGATGAGCTCGATCACGCGACGGAGCTCAGGCAGCTGAGGCTTCCGTCGAACCGGCTCGAGAAGCTTGGTGGTGATCGCGCCGGGCAGTGGTCGATCCGGATCAACCGGCAGTACCGGATCTGCTTCCGGTGGGCCGATGCGGACGCCTGGGAGGTTGAGATCACCGACTACCACTGAAGCCGCCATGACGCTACCACGCCGCGAGTCGAACCGAGCCCCGTCCCACCCCGGCGCCGTGCTGCGCCTCGAACTGGAGGAGCTGGGGCTGTCGGTCACGGACGCCGCGCGCCGGCTCCGGGTGTCTCGCCGCACGCTCAGCGAACTCGTCAACGAAGGGCGAGGGGTGAGCCCGGAGATGGCGCTCAAGCTGGGCCGTTTCCTGGGCAACGGCACGGAGCTGTGGCTCTCCATGCAGATGGCCCACGACCGCTGGCGGGTGGAGCACGACGAGGCGGCGCTCCGGGAGGCCGACCGGGTCGAGCCCGCGGCGTAGCCGGTGAAGCGGCGAATCCTCCTCACGCCACCGCCGCCGCAAACGCCTGGTACAGATCCCCCGGCAGCCGCTCCGCCAGCCTCCACGTAATCGCCATCGGCTGCTCCCCCTCGTGCCGGACATACCTCGCCGGGCCGAGGAAATGGTATGCGCGGTCCTTGGTTTCCTGCGCGAACAGCAGGACGTGGCTGCCCCGCGCCGCGTGCTCCTGGTACCGCCGCCCCGTCTCGCTGTCCGCCCGGGTGACCGACTGGCTCTCCCAGTGGATGAGGTCGCGGCTGATGGCGTAGTCGCGGTAGCGGGTGGTGGGGGAGAACGCGCCGCCGGTCTTGTCCAGCGTGAACGCGAGCAGGTCGGCGGGGAGCTCCTCGGCGTACCACACCCCGCTCTGCCACGAGACCACTTTCGCGCCCTCGCCCACGCCGCACGCGGCGAGGATCTCGATGCGGGTATAGCGGGCGTGGACGTGGAGCGGGACGTCGGGGAGGATCCGGAGGCCGGGCGTGACGTGGCTCACCCGGTCCTCCAGGACCTCGAACAGGTCGATCCAGCTCGCGGCGGACCTGGGGGTGGTCCCAGAGCACGGCCGCGCCGTCGCTCAGGCTGGTGTCCTTGTCGGCCACCTGGTCCAGGAGCTGGCCGACGAGCATGCGGAGCAGGCGGTCGTCGCGCTCGGCGACGCCCACGTCGGGCGGCGTGTCGCGCTGGAGCCAGCGACGCCAGGTGGCGAGCCGCTCGGGGTCGTCCACGTGGAGCAGGCGGCCGCACGCCCGGCGGAGGATGGCCTCGTGCTCGCCGGCGGGGGCGGTGTCGAGGCCGGCCCGGTCCCGGAGGTCGGACCAGGCGTAGTGGCCGGCGTAGACGTCGTCGAGGTCGAGGCCGGTGGCGTCGAGGAACTGCTTCAGGGTGACGTCGCCCCGCGCGGCGCGGCCAGCTCGGCCAGCTCCGCGGCCCGCTCGGCGATGGTCCGCGGCAGCGCGTTCCGGATGCTGGACAGCACGCGCTCGCTCGCCACACCGGTCCAGCTCCATGTGGCAGCCGGCGGGGAGGAACGGGAAGCCCTGCTCGACCTGCCGCATGACGTCGGTGCGGGTGCCGCCGAGGAGCGCGCGGAAGCGGCGGTCGTAGCGGAACTCCTGGCGGTGGTGGCCGACGAAGTCGAGGACGGTGCAGACGGCCTTGCCCTCGGCCTTCCGGAGCCCGCGGCCGAGCTGCTGGAGGAAGAGGAGCGGGCTCTCGGTGGGGCGGAGCATGAGGAGCGCGTCGACGGTGGGGACGTCCACGCCCTCGTTGAAGAGGTCCACGCTGAAGACGACGCGGACGTCGCCTCGCTCCAGCTCCCGGAGCGCCCGCTTCCGCTCGTCGTCATCCGTCTCACCGGTGACCGCCACGGCCGGGACGCCGTGCTCGCTGAACACGCGGGCCATGTAGCGCGCGTGGGCCACGCCCACGCAGAAGCCGAGGGCGCGGAACTCGGGCGGGTTGCCGAAGTGCTCGGCCACCTGCTTGAGGACGCTCTTGGCCCAGACGTCGGTGCCGGTGATGACGTTCGTGAGCGCCCGCTCGTCGTACCCCCGGCCTCGCCGCCACGGGATCTCCCGGAGGTCGAGGGCGTCGGCGATGCCGTAGTAGGCGAACGGCGTGAGGCGGTGCTGGTCGATGGCGTCCCAGAGCCGGAGCTCGGCGGCGATGCGGTCGTCGAACCAGTGGAGCACGGGCAGGCCGTCGCTCCGCTCGGGCGTGGCCGTGAGCCCCAGCAGCTCCGCGGGCGCCAGCCGGTCCAGCAGCCGGCGGTACGACGCGGCCGCGGCGTGGTGGAACTCGTCCACGATGACCACGTCGAAGTGGTCGGGCGGGATGGCGTCCACGCCGCTGGCGTTGAGCGACTGGATGGACGCGAACACGTGCTCGAACTCCCGCGGCCGCCGGCCCCCCACCCACTCCTCGCCGAAGCTCGCGTCCCGGAGGGCGTGGGCGAACGTGGCGCGGCTCTGCGCCAGGATCTCCTCCCGGTGGGCGACGAAGAGGAGGCGCGCCCGGGGGAGCCGCCGTCGCAGCCGCTGGTAGTCCAGCGCGGCCATGACCGTCTTCCCCGTGCCCGTGGCCGCCACCAGCAGGTTCCGGTGCCAGCCGCGCTCCCGCGACAGCTCGATCTGCTCCAGCAGCCGCTCCTGGAACGGGTACGGCCGGATCTCGGTGGGGCTCAGGACCATGCGCTCGGCGGCCGGCCGGTCGCGGTCCAGGGCGAGGGCGAAGCGGGCGGCGTCGTATGGCTCGAAGTCCGCTTCCTCCCAGTAGCTGTCGAAGACCGCGGCCACCTTCTCGATGATGGAGCGGTTGCGCGCGCCCGAGATGCGGACGTTCCACTCGAGGCCCGCCACCTGGGCCGAGTGCGTGAGGTTGGACGAGCCCACGTACGCGGTGGAGAAGCCGGAGTCGCGGTGGAAGAGCCAGGCCTTGGCGTGGAGGCGCGTGGTGGTGGTGTCGTAGGACACGCGCACGTCCGCCCCGAGGTCCGGAGCCAGTCGAGCGCCACCGCCTCCGTGGAGCCGGTGTAGGTGGTGGTGAGGACCCGCAGCGCGCGGCCCTCCGCCACGTGCTTCCGCAGCCGGTCCAGCAGCGGGCGGATCCCGGAGCGGCGGATGAACGCCATGATCAGGTCGATCCGGTCCGCCGACGCGATCTCCGCGGCGACCTGGTGGCCCACGGCGGGCTCGCCGGGGGCGTTGGTGAGGAGCGCCGAATCCAGGAGCGGGATCAGCGGGGCGTCGATCTCGTTCGGCTTGCCATCCGGGTTGAGCCGGCTCACGGCGCGGAGGACGTTCGGGGGCGTCCCCGGGGTCTGATCGGCCAGCTCGGCGACGTCGGACCCGGCGTTCGCCATCCCTTCCACCACCCGGGAGACCAGAGACCTCGCCAGCGAGACCCCGGCTTCGGTCCGCTTCGACTCGGGGAGCATGTCTATCGCGCGCTCCACCACCCTCGCGATGTGCCAGGCGATGCGGTCGGCGGCTTCGGCGGGGCGGAGGGGGTCGCTTCGTGGGCTTCGATCCTTCGGAAGAGAGTCCAGGCGCTGCTTCAAGGACTCGGTGACGAGGGACTCGTAGAGGCCGGTCGGAAGACGACTCATCGGAGACAGGCCTTCGTCGCATCGGGGCATTCCAGGGCTTCCCGGGCCCAACCAACTTCAAAATGCGTGACACGAAGGGCTCGAAGGTTCGAAGGGCTCGAAGGAACAGAACAATTCAGAAAAGCACCATGCGGGGCGATCTGCGGGACGACGGGACGGGCGGGGTCACCCGGAACATCATCGGGGCGGCGATGACCATCCACCGGGCGTTCGGGCCGGGGCTGCTGGAGAAGACGTACGAGGTGTGCCTCGACGCGGAGTTGCGGCACCTGGGCCTGCGCGTCAGACGGCAGGTGCCGGTGCCCCTGGCCTACCGGGACGTCCGCCTCGACTGCGGCTACCGGATCGACATGCTGGTGGAGGAGAGGGTGGTGGTGGAGCTGAAGGTGGTGGAAGCCCTCGCCCCCGTCCACGTCTCCCAGGTCCTCACCTACCTCCGCCTCTCGAACCTCAAAGTGGGTCTGCTGTTCAACTTCAACGTGACCGCCCTCGCCGCCGGCGGAATCAAGCGGATCCTGCTGGACCGGTGAGTGGCTCTCTTCGAGCCCTTCGAAGCTTCGAGCCCTTCGTGTCACGCCGCCCCCTTCGACCCTTCGACCCCTTCGTGTCACGGTTCTGAAGTCAGACGCACCCGAGACAAGCCTGAGCTCCGGGTCGTCCCGCCTCGCCATGGGTATGCCCGACAGCCACCGCCAACATACGGGCCCATGCCCACAATCCCTGGAATTCCCGGCCCCTATCGGTTCTTTTTCTACAGCTTCGATTGCGCCGAGCCGATGCACGCGCACGTGGAGCGTGGCCGGGCGGTGTGCAAGTTCTGGTTGAAGCCCGTTTCTCTCGCGTCGAACCAGGGGTTCTCGGCACACGAAGTGAATCGTATCCGGAGCCTGGTGTCCGAGCATCGAAAGGCGATCCAGCATGCATGGACCGAGCACTGCACCGACGCCTGAACCGCTGATGAAGTCGATCTCGGTGTCCGATGACGCGATCACCGCGGTCCTGACGGATGGTCGAACGATCAGCGTTCCGCTGTCCTGGTCCTGGCGCCTGTCCGAGGCGACGCCGGAACAGCGCGGGAACGTGCGACTGACCGGTGGCGGCGAGGGCGCCCATTGGCCGGATGTCGACGAGGACATCAGCGTCCGGGGGATGCTGCACGGCACCCCGGCGCCGCGACCACCGGACCGGTAGGTCGGGAGCCGCCGGCGGAATCAGACGCGTCCTGCTCGACCCATAATTCCCGTCCTTCGAGCCCTTCGAAGCTTCGAGCCCTTCGTGTCACGCCGTCCCCTTCGATCCTTCCCCTCATAGCACCCCCTCGACCGCTCGCACCACCCACTCCCTCGCCTCTTCCGGCGCCACCACCTCCGCCTCCGGCCCGTAGCCCAGCACGTGGCGCACGACCCACCTGGGGTCGGCCACGGTGTGCCGGACGAGCACGCCGCCGTCCGCCTGCGCTTCCCCCTCGCCGCGCTCCAGCAGCCACGGTGCGACGCGGGGGGAGTAGCGCACGGTGACCTCCACCTCCTCGTCGGCGCGGTAGACCCGGCCGCCATCGAGCCAGGCGCCGGGGTCGAAGTCGGCGGGCGGGTCGAAGGCGGCGTCGCCGAGCGTCGCCTGGAGGATCCGGTCGACGCGGAACGCGCGCACGTCGTCCTTCTCAGGGGCGTTGCCCAGGCAGTACCACTTGCCGCGGGCGTGGACCACGGCGTACGGCTCGACGTCGCGCTGCTCGGGGGCGAGGGCGTCGGGCTTCAGGTACGCGATGGCGACGCGGCGGCGGCGGCGGGCGGCGTCGACGAGGAGGGCGCGGATGGCGTCGGCGGCATCGGGGTCGCCGTCGGCGACGATCCGGTCGGGGAGCTCCGTGGGGACGACGCGGGCGACGCGCTCCAGCAGGCTACGGAGGCGCTCGGGCACCTGTCCGTCCTCGCGCTCGGCGGCGAGGATGCGGAGGCCGAGGTCGAGGGCCGCGGCCTCGCCGGGGGTCAGGCGCGGCGGGCGCTTCAGGTGGCCGGTGGTCCAGACGCGGACGCGCTCGGCGTCCAGGCCGACCTGGATGTCGTCGCCCTCGCCGGCGGGGTGGTAGAACTCGCGCTCGGAGACCTGCGCCAGGTCGCGCTCGAGCCGGCGGCGGGAGACGCCGAGGCGGGCGGCCAGGTCGTCGTAGGCGACGCCGTCGTCATCGCGGGCGGCGAGGGGGAGGACGTGGAGGATCCGCTCGACGCGGTCGAGGGCGGTGTCAGGAGCCATGCGCGTCCCCGGGCCGGGCATCGGGGTCGGGCGACCCGGGGGCAGCCGGCGGCTGCTCGGGCTGGGGGGCGTAGCGCTCCAGCGTGGTGCGGGCGAGGGCGACCTGGGCGGCGCGGAGCTCCGGGGGCGCGACGACCACGGCGTCGCCGGCGAACGACTGGAGCCAGCGGAGGAACGCGTCCGGCTGGCGGACGGCGAAGCGGCGGACGGCGGTGCCGCCGGGGGCCTCCTCCACGAGCTCGCCCTTGTGGTTGCGGTCGGCCCAGAGGCTCACCGGGAAGGTGAAGGCGACGTCGGCGCGGCGGGGCTCGGCGTCGCCCAGCTCCCACGGCTCCCGCCTGGCGTAGGCGCGGACGTCGAAGCCCGGGTCGATCTGGTACTCGTTCCCGGGGCTCCCTTTCGCCATCGCGGGCGGGTCCATGCGCGCGACCTTGAAGATGCGGAGGTCGCCATCGCGGGCGGCGTCGGGGCCGATGAGGTACCAGGACCCGTGCTGGTAGAGGAGCCCGTACGGGGCGACGTCGCGCTGCGTGGGCTCGCCGCGGGCGATGCCGTGATAGCGGAAGCGGACGCGGGCGCGGCGGCGGAGGGCGTCCATCAGGACTTCGAGGCTGGCGCGGACGCCTTCGGCGCCGCGGCCTTCGGCGTAGACCACGGGGGGCTCGGCCAGCTTCGCGGGCTCCAGGTCGAACGTCAGCTTCGAGAGCGCGGACCTGGCTTCGCGGGCCAGGGGGGACGAGGGGAGAGCGGCGATGCGGTGAAGGGCATCGAGGGCGGCGCGGGCGTCGTCCAGGTCCAGGTCCAGCGGACGGGAGAGGCCGGACACGCCAGACGGAGCACGGGGGGCGGACACGGGGGGGGTCCCGCCCTCGTCCCCGGCGGCCACGAGCCGGAGATACGGCAGGTAGAAGTCCTTCGCGCTGAGCTGGTAACCGAACGAGGACTCGCCGCCCTCCGCCGGGAACTCGCGCGTCTCGATCGGGATGCCGGCGGCGCGGAGCTCGTCCTTGTCGCGCTCGAACATGCGGTGGAGGGCGGCCAGGTCCTGCTCGGAGCCGGAGCGCAGCTTCTCGCGGTAGGCGGGGACGCCCTCCATCACCTCGTCGACGGGGACGGGGAAATGGCGCCTCACCAGGAAGGCGATGAGGTCCAGCCAGCGCTGGGTCTTGGAAATGGCCACGTCGCCGCGTTCCGGGCTGCTCATGGGACACACCTGCGTGCTGCCGTCGGCGGCCGCCTCGGACAGGGGGTTCCGGGGAGGTGGCGGGCATCGACGGGGTGGAAAATGCTCGGTTGGGACATGGTTCGCAACGGGATGGCGAGGGATGCGGTCTCCGGGCGGAAGGATGGGGGAGGGGTGTGACAGTCCTGGGCGGCGGCGAGCGGGCGGCATCGGCGCGGCAGCCGATTCCGGGAGCGGGCGCGGGAAGGGCGCAAGCCCGGCTCACACGAAGGGCACGAAGGGCACGAAGACACGAAGGGGGGAGGCAGCAGCTGCGGCGGGTCGGGGCGTTTATGGTCGGGCGGCGCATCAGTCGTAGCGTGGTCGCCACACATTTCCCCGTGTGAACGGTCGGAGGCGGAAATGGCAACCGTTTGCGTTTACATGCGTTAAACAAGCGCCCATTCTGTCGATATATTCGGTACGGGAAATGCTCGTTACCGTTGTTTCTCACCTGCGGCCACCCGGCCGCATTTCTCGTCCGACAGTCCTGGAAGCGAGGGTGCATGAAGCACCGGATGATGAGCGTCGCGTTGCTGGCGGTGGCCATTACGGCGTGTACGGAACCGGCTGACCCGGTGGCGATGGTGGAGGGCGATCATCTGGAGAGCCGGGCGTCCTCGGCGACGGATCCGCTGAGCAACGCGAACCGGCTGCCGGAGTCGCTGGAGCAGAAGGTGAAGGCGCTGCGGACGGACATGGAGGGGCGGGGCTACCGGGTCGCGCGGGGGTACTGGACGTTGTGGGGGGCGGACGACTGCAAGGCGCCGATGCAGACGGTGGGGTTCTGCTACGGGAACAACCCGACCGCGCCGTACGTGCTGGCGGTGGTTCCGAACTGGAAGGACGAGCACGTGGACCAGGAGCTCCACCACGCGCTTCTCAAGGCCCAGCGGAACATGTCCGCCATCTACCGGCTGGACCACCGGGAGGCGCTGGTGGTGATGGCCAAGCTGCCGCCGCCGGCGCGCTACCTCGGCCTCACGACGAACGTGTTCACGCGCGAGACCACGCTGAACGAGAGCGACCCGATCTACCAGCTGTCTCTGACGGTGCCGCTGATGCAGGCGATGCAGTGGATCCTCTTCGCGACGTCGCCCGTGCCGTCGCGCATGATGCTGATCTCGAGCATCGGCGACGCCACGAACAACGTGAACATCCAGGACCAGAGCGGGAGCGTGTGGGCCGAGGAGCGCTTCTTCATCATCACCCCCGACCGTGGGCTGGCCGCGGAGATCACGGCCGCGCTGGTTTCGGCGGGCGTGCCGTCCGAGGACGTGTTCACGGAGGAGGCCTCGCCCGACGTGGTGCGTCCGGGGCTGGGCCCGGAAGCGGACGACTTCATCACGTACCTGCGCTACGCGCTTCCGGATGATCCGGCGGCGGGCGAGCAGTGGCGGAAGGAGCTGCCGCTGACGGTGCTGCGGGTCAGGGACGCGAACCCGTCCAGCGCGCTGGACCCGTTCCCGCTCCCGCCCTACGACGAGCGGACGTTCACGATGGACGAGAGGGATCCGTCCAACGGTCTCTCCGATGATCTGGGCGCGGTGGTGGCCGCGGTGAAGGCGCGGTGGGGCCAGCCGGATGCATCGGTGAAGCCCTACGCCAGCCTGACGGACAACTTCGACCTGGTGGGGCAGCACTGCCTGGGCGCGGGGCCGGATCCGCTTCGCGGGCCCATGGACTGCCTGGGGGACAACCAGGATGACGAGCCGCTCATCGGTCCGACCATCCACCTCGAAGGCGACACGGTCGTCGCCATGGTCGGAACGCTCGCCACGGAGACGGGCAACGCGACGTACGTGAGCCTCTCGGTCAACTGGTTCCCGTACCTGGTGGGCGTCCAGAACCTTTCGGACGTTCAGCTCACGGGCACGGCCGCGGAATACCTGGAGGGTGACCGCGCGCACTTCTTCTACGTGTACTACATCGCGCGGGACTGCACGGGGATCGACAACTGCCTCGAGGTTCCGCGGAAGCTGGTTCCCGCGGGAGAGAGCATCAAGGCCATCGTGCGGAACTACGTGACCCCGGGCAGCGCGCGCGGCCCCGACCCCACGAAGCTGCTGATGCCGCGGGTGATCTTCCTCGACGGAAGCCAGCGGTAGCGGCCCGGGCCGGCCCGGGTGCGGCGGCCCTGCCGCATCCGGACCCGGCCGCTTCGCCGTTGACTCCCCGGTCGGCGTCCGACACCGTTGACCATGCGCGACATGCGGTCGGCGGCCGCCGCCGGGATCGTGATGCGCCGCGTCGCGCCGGTGCGCAGCCCGTCCGCACTGCCGTCCCACCCGACCCGAACCGGAGCCCGTCCATGACGCCCACAGCGGACCGCGACCGTGGCGTGGCCGCCTACGAGCGCCAGGAATGGGGCGAGGCCCGGGAGCGCCTGGCGCGGGCGGCGGCGGATGGTCCGCTGGCTCCGGCCGACCTGGAGCGGCTGGCGGTCGCCGCGTACCTGACGGGCCACCTGGGAACGTTCCTGGACGCGCTGGAGCGGGCGCACGAGGCGTGGCAGGCGGGCGGCGATTCGCCGGCGGCGGCGCGGGCGGCGATCTGGCTGGGGATCCACCTGGGGGAGCAGGGCGAGGCGGCGAAGGCGAACGGGTGGTTCGGCCGCGCGGGGCGGATCCTGGACGCGCTGACGCCGGCCGACGAGGCGGGAGCAGGCGAAGCGGCGGACGCGAGCCTGCGGGCCGCCCCGGGCGGGGCGCCGGGCGAAGCGGAGCGCGGCTTCCTCCTGGTGCCGGCGGCGCGGCAGCGGGCCATGGCGGGCGACCCGGCGGCGGCGGAGCGGCTGGCGGCGGAAGCGGCGGCCGTCGCCCAGCGCACCGGCGACCGGGACGTCCTGGCGCTGGCGGTGCACATGCAGGGGCGTGCGGTGCTGGTGCAGGGTCGCGTGGACGAGGGGCTGCGGCTGCTGGACGAGGCCATGGTCGCGGTGACCACGGAGGATCTTTCGCCGCTGATCACGGGGCTGGTCTACTGCTCGGTGCTGAGCGCGTGCCGGAGCGTGTACGCCATCGGCCGGGCGCACGAGTGGACGGAAGCGCTGGCCGAGTGGTGCGCCCGCCAGCCGGACATGGTGGCGTACGCGGGCGAGTGCGGCGTGTACCGCTCCGAGCTCATGCAGCTGCACGGCCGGTGGCACGACGCGCTGCGCGAGGCGAAGCGCGCGGCGGATCGCATGCACGAGGCCAGCGGCCCCGCCGCCGCGCTGGCGCTCTACCAGCAGGGCGAGGCGCACCGGCTTCTGGGGGAGCTGGACGCGGCCGAGGAGGCGTACCGGGCGGCCAGCCGGGCCGGGCGCGAGCCGCAGCCCGGACTCGCCCTCCTCCGCCTGGCCCAGGGCGACGACGCCGCCGCGGCCGCCGCCATCCGCCGCGCCCTCGCCGAGGCCGCCGACCCGCTCCAGCGCGCCCGGCTGCTCCCGTCATTCGTGGAGATCGTGCTGGCGTCCGCTGGCGCGGCCGCGGCTCGAGGGCCGGCTCAGGGGTCGGGCATCGAGGAGGCGGAATCGGGGGCGGCGGAGCTGGAGTCGCTGGCGGAGCGGTACGGGTCGCCGGTGCTCGCGGCCATGGCGGCGCACGCGCGGGGCGCGGTGCTCCTCGCCCGCGAGCAGCCCGCGGCCGCGCTTCCCCACCTCCGGCAGGCGGCGTCGGAATGGCGAGCGCTGGACGCGCCCTACGACGCGGCGAGGGCGCGGGCGCTGCTCGCGGCCGCGTGTGGCGCGCTGGGGGACGACAATGGCGCGGCGCTGGAGCTGGACGCGGCGCGGTCGGCGTTCGAACGGCTGGGAGCCGGGCCGGACGTGGCGCGGCTCGACGCCCGGAGCGGGACGGGTCGGCAGGCCCGGTCCGGAGGCGGGCGCGCGCACGGGCTCACGCCACGGGAAGCGGAAGTGCTGGCGGAGGTGGCGACGGGCCGGACGAACCGCCAGGTGGCGGAGCGCCTGTTCATCAGCGAGAAGACCGTGGCGCGCCACGTCAGCAACATCTTCGCGAAGCTGAGCGTGTCGTCACGGGCGGCGGCCACGGCGTACGCGTACGAGCACGGCCTGGTGGGGCCATAGCGGGAGCCCGCCCGGAACCGTCTGCATGGAATTACCCATCCGAGGCTCCCCGCGAAAATGGTCCGTTCTCCCGACGCGCGCCCGCACCCCGGCGCGCCATCGTTGGTCGTGGGCGCCCGGGAGCCGGCGGTCCCGGGCACGGCGACAGACCTGCGGGGGACGATATGGGCGACGCACCTGGGACGGAGACGGCAACGGGAGCGGCGGAGATCCGGACGCAGACGGCGGCGGGAAGGGCGGAGCTCCGGACCGACGGCGCGGCGGAGCGGGGGTCGACGGACGCGGCGCGGCGGCGGACGAGCGGGGCGGCGGCCGGGCCGGGGCGCGGGGTGAAGGCGGGGTTGGCCGGCCGTCTGGAGCGGATCGATGCGGTGGTGGTGGGCGGCGGGCAGGCGGGGCTGGCCACCGGCTACCAGCTGAAGCGGCGCGGGGTGCGGTTCGTGGTGCTGGAGGCGGACGCCCGGATCGGCGACGTGTGGCGGCGTCGCTGGGACTCGCTCCGCCTGTTCACGCCCGCCGCGTTCGACGCGCTGCCGGGCATGCCCTTCCCCGCCCCGCCGCACTCGTTCCCGACGAAGGACGAGATGGCGGACTACCTGGAGCGCTACGCGGCAGCGTTCGAGCTGCCGGTGCGCACGGGCGCGCGGGTGACCAGCGTGACGCGGACGGCTGACGAGGCTGGCGGCTTCGTGGAAGGGAGCGCGTCGCGCGGCGGGGGCGGCGGTCGCTCCCCGGGGGGCTTCCTGGTCGAGACCGCGGACGGGCGGCACTTCCTCGCGGAGAACGTGGTCGTCGCCATGGCGAACTACCAGGAGCCGTGGCTGCCCGAGTTCGCCGCCCGCCTGGATCCCGACCTGGTCCAGGTCCACTCGCGCGAGTATCGCAACCCGTCGCAGCTGCGGCCCGGGGGCGTGCTGCTGGTGGGCGCGGGGAACTCGGCGGCCGAGATCGCCAGGGAGCTGGCGCCGCGGCACCGGGTGTGGGTGTCCGGCCGCGACGTGGGGGAGCTGCCGTTCCGGGTAGAGGGCTTCCTGGGCCGCCACCTCCTGGTGCGGCTGGTGCTGCGCGTCCTGTTCTACCGGGTGCTGAGCGTGGACACGCCCGTTGGACGCGGCGCCCGTCGCAGGATCGTGGGGCACGGCGGTCCGCTGATCCGCGTGAAGCGGGCCCAGCTCGCCGACGCGGGCGTGGAATTCGTCGGCCGCACGGCCGGAGCGAAGGGCGGCATGCCGGTGCTGGAGGACGGGCGGGTGCTGGACGTGGAGAACGTGGTGTGGTGCACGGGCTTCCGCCCCGGGTTCGAGCGCTGGCTGCACCTCCCCGTGCACGGCGAGCACGAGCCCCGGCACCAGCGCGGCCAGGTCGCGGACCAGCCGGGGCTGTACTTCGTGGGCCTCCATTTCCAGCGGTCGCTCGCGTCGGCCATGATCCACGGCGTGGGGCGGGACGCGGCGGAGATCGCCCGCGCCGTGGCGCGACGGACGCCGGGGGCGATCCCGGCCTGAGGGGGTGGGGGAGCGGGCGGCGGGCGCGATCCTGGCCGCGGCGGTGCCTGGGGGGTCGACGTGCGGCCGATCGGCCCCCGGGGCGAGGGGGGTGAGGCGGTCATTGTCGGAACCGGACCCCTCGGTTACCTTACACGTCGTGTGAGCACCAGTGGGTGCCGCACTCGTACGATCGAGAGAGCCTCGGCGGACGCCGGGGTTCTTTTTTTGTGCGCTCCTTCCGGATGTGCCGGACCACGGGGCGCCGACCCATCGGAAGGAACTGGATGACGAAGCAGGAAGAGTTTGCAGGAATGATGCTGGACCCGCGGCTGCTGGCGGCTGTGGCGGACGAGGGATTCACGAAGCCGACGCCGGTGCAGGAGACGGCGATCCCGGCGGGGGTATCCGGGCGGGACGTTCTGGGGTGCGCGGCCACGGGAAGCGGGAAGACGGCGGCGTTCGTGCTGCCGATCCTGCAGCGGCTGCTGCAGCGGGAGCGCGGTGCCACGCGAGCGCTGGTGCTGGTGCCGACGCGGGAGCTGGCGGCGCAGGTGGAGGAGCACGCGCGGGCGCTGGCGTCGCATACGAAGATCACAGTGACGTCGATCTTCGGCGGCGTGGCCATGGGGCCGCAGGTGAGCGCGTTCAAGCGGGGCGTGGACATCATGGTGGCCACGCCGGGCCGGCTGCTGGACCATTTCGGCCGCGACCACGGGACGCTGCCGGCGCTGGAAGTGCTGGTGCTGGACGAAGCGGACCGGATGCTGGACATGGGGTTCCTGCCGGAGATCCGTAAGATCATCCGTCACCTGCCGAACCGGCCGCGGCAGACGTTCTTCTTCTCGGCGACGCTGCCCCGCGCGATCGTCGACCTGGCGGGCGAGATGCTGGACCAGCCGGCGCGGATCGACGTGGAGCGGAAGCAGGCGCCGGCGGCGGGCGTGCTGCAAGCGCTCTACCCGGTGTCGCAGAAGGGGAAGGTGGAGCTGCTTCTGGAGCTGCTGCGGCGAGGCGAGGTGGGAAACGCCATCGTGTTCACGAGGACGAAGCACCGGGCGAACCGGGTGGCGCAGAAGCTGGAGCGGCAGGGCGTGAGCGTGGCCCGGATCCACGGGAACCGTAGCCAGAAGCAGCGCACGCTGGCGCTGGACGGGTTCCGGAAGGGGCGGTTCCAGGTGATCGTGGCCACGGACATCCTGGCGCGCGGCATCGACGTGGAGGCGCTCGAGCACGTGGTGAACTTCGACGTCCCGGCCACGCCCGAGGACTACATCCACCGGGTGGGCAGGACCGGGCGCGCGGAAGCCACGGGGGACGCGTACACGTTCGTCACGCCGGAGGACCTCGCCATGGTGCGGGCGATCGAGAGGAAGGTCGGCAAGCCCATCGAGCGGCGGACCGTGGACGGCTTCGACTACAACGGCCACAACGCCGGCGAGGCGCTCGAGATCCCGCTGGAGGAGCGGCTTGCGAAAGTGCGCGCCGAGCGGGCGGAGGCCCGACGGCGGACCGCGGAGAAAGCGGAGAGGTCGGGAGCCTCCGCTCCGGCTTCCGGATCGTACTCGAGGTCCCGGAACGGCAGCGGCCGCAATGGCGGCGGCAGCGGCAACGGTGGCAGCCGTGGCAGCGGCAACAGTGGCAGCCACGGCAGCGGCAACGGCAGCAGCGCAACGGGGGCGGCAGCAGCAGCCGCAGCAGCGATGACGGCCGCAACGGCAGCAGCGGCGGCCTGGGGCGGCGAACAGGCTCTCGGCGGCGGGGCTGAGCGCGCGGCGGCGCCCGGGCTCAGCTGGGGACGCCGCCGCGCGGGTTGATGGGAATGGCGAAGGTGGCGGTGGTCCCGACGGTGCGGCCGGTGCCGGTGTCGCCTTCCCAGAGCTGGACCTTGGCTTCCATGGTGCCGTGGACCTCGCCGTAGGCGGCGTCGGTGGGGTCGACCCAGCGGGTGATGGTGATGGAGCCGGAGCCGGACAGGCCGAACGTGGCGTGGTCGCGATAGAAGAGCTGCGCGAACGCGGGCGGCCACGCGGCGGGGTCGGCGGCGGTGGCGGGATCGACATCGCCGAGCGGGAACGTGCCGACGCCGGGGGAGCGGAGGATGAAGCCGTGGTTCAGCTCCCACGGGTAGGGGTGCGGAAAGACGCCGTCCATGTCCGCGTCCCACCAGACCTGGAAGCCATCCGGCTCGGCCGAGGCCTGCCCGTGCGTGGCGATGGCCGTGCCGGGGACGGGGCCGCCATCGACGGTGAGGTGGACCGACGGGAGCAGGAGGTGCTGGAGGTCGAGGAGCATCTCGCCCGTGACGGTGACGGTGTCACCGGACGCGACCGGGTGGCCGTCAGGGCCGACATAGTAGCGGGTGGCGCGGAAGACGAAGTCGCCGCGCATGACGCCGACGAGCAGCCCCGGGCGCTCGGGAAAGACGGCCTCCGACACCGTGAGCGTGCCGCCCGTGCCATAGTACACCCGCCCTCCCGGTCCGTCCTGTCCTACGGCGAGCAGCGCGCTCGGCCCCGCCTGCGGGCGGCCCTCGAGCGGGTACGGCGCAATGGCGTGCTCGCCCGCGGCGAGGACCGAGGGGAGGACCAGGACGATGGTGGAGTCCCGGAGCGCCGGGTCGAGGCCGTCGCCGACGAGGGTGGTTCGGTCGCCGGCGTCCGTGGCCAGCACGTCCAGCACCCTGGCCAGCCCCCGCCAGCGGAAGTCCGCCGTGTCCCGGCCTTCCACCCGCCCGCGCAGCTCACCCCGCTCCAGCGCGCCCCACCGCACCCGGAAACGCGCGGTGTCGACCAGCGCGCCGAGCCGGGCGACGACACCGCCCGCCCCCGGGCGCACGCCCGTCACCCGGCCGCCCCCGTCCACGCCCGCCACGGAGGCGTCGAGCGCCTCCCAGGTGACGGCGGCGTCGGCGATGACGCGCCCGGAAGCGGTGCGCGCCACCGCGCTGAACGCGCGCGGCTCACCGGCCGCCAGGAGCGTGTCGCCCAGGATCTCCAGCGAGGCGGGGGCGCCGACGGCGACAGGGTCGTCGCACGCGGCGGTGAGCGAAGCGGCAGCCACGGCCAGGACGAGCGGGAGTCCGACAGAACGGGGCATGGGAGAGTCTCCGCGAAAAATTGGTCGCCGTAGATAATGCGGCGGGCGGGCGCCGTCAAGGGATCCGGGCGGGCGACGGGCGGCGTCCGGCGCGCAGCGCGGGGCCAGACCCTGGAATTCCAGCGGGCGGACGCATAGCTTTGAAGGCCCCTACTCTCCGGATCCATGAGCGAATTCCTGGAACCTCCAGCGCCCCCGTCCGCCCGGATGGAGGCCGCGGCCGATGCTGCGGCCTCCCCTGCTTAGTCGGCGGCGGCAACGTCGGCTGCCCTGTGCGGGGGTCGGCGACGCGTCCCTGTCTCCGCGGCGGGCGTGGCACCGCGGTTCGTGCGCGCGGCCCCGGGGCAGGGGCGCGCCCGCGCCTTCGACCGGTCCATCGTGGAAGGTCCGCTGGCGCCGGCGGTGTGGAAGATCGCGTGGCCGACCATGCTGCAGAACGTGATCGGCGGGATGCAGGGGATCGTGGACCACGTGATGGTGGGGAACTACGTGGGATTCGCGGCGAACGCGGCCATCGGGGTGAGCTGGCAGATCTTCCTGGTCGTCATCGTGTTCATCTCGAGCCTGTTCACGGGGATGAGCATCCTGGTGGCGCGCTTCGCGGGGCGGGACGAGCCGGAGAAGGTGAACCGGACGGTGTACCAGGCGTTCCTCACGGCCACGGCCATGTCGCTGCTGGTCATGGCGCCGCTCGGGTACGTGCTGACGCCCACACTGCTGAACCTGGTGAACGCCGCGCCGGACGTGCAGGCGCAGGCGCTCCCCTACCTCCGGATCATGTTCGTGTTCAGCGGCGGGATGATGGTGTTCTTCATGCTCGGCGGCGCGCTCCGGTCGGCGGGCGACGCGCGCACGCCGCTGCGCATTGGCGTGGTCATCACGCTGATGAACATCGGGCTGAACGTGATCCTGATCCGGGGGCTGGGTCCGATCCCGGCGTTCGGGACGAAAGGCGCGGCCATGGGGACCGTGCTTTCGGCGGCGATGGTGTCGTGGTACGCCCTCTGGCGGCTCTGGCACGGCGGCTGGGTCGTCCGGTTCCCGCGCGGCCCGGGCACGAGCCTGCGGCCGGACTGGTCGATCATCCGCGCGCTCTTCCGCTTCGGCCTCCCCACGGGGATCCAGGGGATCGCCATGAACGTCGGCGGCGTGCTGCTCCTGGGGTTCGTCGGGTCGCTGGCCATGAGCGCCGAAGCCCAGGCCGCGTTCGCGGTGGGCTACACCCAGCTCTTCTCCTTCATCACCTGGACGGCCGTGGGGCTCATGGGCGCCGCCGCCGCCGTCGCCGGGCAGAACCTGGGAGCAGGCGACGCCGACCGTGCCGACGCAGCCGTCCACGTGGCCGCGCGCATCGCCGCGGCCGCCGCCGCGGGCGTGGGCATCTTCTTCCTCCTCATCCCCCACCAGCTGCTCGGCGTGTTCGGCATGGACGACCCCGTGGTGGTGGGGATCGCCACGCAGCTGCTGCGCGTCCTCAGCATTTCCGGCCTCTTCGTCGCCACCGCCCTCGCGTTCACCGGCGGGCTCCAGGGCACCGGCGACACCAGGAGCCCGCTCTACATCTCCATCGTCTCCCAGATCGTCATCCCCCTCGGCATCTGCTTCACCCTCCAGCGGATGGGCCGGCTCGACCCCATCGACATCTGGCTCGCCATCCTCGCCGGCCACGTCACGCGCTCCATGCTCAGCCTCGTCCGGTTCCGCCAGGGCAAGTGGCGGAGCATCGAGGTCGAGATCGGCGGGTGACCGCTCGCCGGCGCGGCATCGATGGTCCGCGCGGCAGCCGGGGGGGGGCTTGTCCGGAACGATAATCATTGACGTCCCGCGCGCCGCACGCGAAGATTAACGCTCCAGCTCGCCCCCCGCCCGCACCGAGGCCAACCGTTTGAGCTCCCATCCTGCCCCGGCCGGCACGTTCCGGCCCGACTCTTCGCATGCCCGCCAGAACGCGCTGTTGCGGCTGAGCACGGCCATCGCCGCGGCGCGGGACGAGGACGGTGTGTGTCGCAGCGTCATCGAGGGATTGAACGACCCGGCGCTGGGCTACGACTTCCTGGGGATCTTCCTGCTGGACCCGGCGACGGGGGACCGTGTGCTGCGGGCGAGCCGGGGCTGGCGGGGAGCGGAAGCGGGGATGCGGGTGCCGCCGGGGCGCGGGATCTCGCACCGTGCGGTGTCGGACGGGGACCTCCACTACACGCCGCGGGTGACGGACGTGCGCTCGTACGTGCCGACGCTGGGGACGGGTGCGGAAGTGGACGTACCCGTGCTGGATGGCGGCGAGGTAGTGGGTGTGCTGGTGGTGGAGAGCCGTACGCCGGACGCGTTCGACGAGCGGGATTTCGACGTGCTGCGGGCTGCGGCGCAGCAGGCGGGGCTGGCGATCGGGCGGGTGCGGGTCCTGGATCGGGAGCGACGGCAGGCGGAGGAGCATCGTGCGCTGCTGGAGACGATGCAGGACCTGTCGGGGGAGCTGGAGCTGTCGAAAGTGCTGCAGCGGGTGCTGGAGCGGGCGGTTTCGCTGCTGGGTGTGACGGGGGGAGAGCTGGCGATCTACCACGACGAGGAGGCGGAGCTGGAGATCGTCGCGAGCCACAACATCGGGAGCGACTCGACGGGGACGCGGATGGGACTGGGGGAGGGCGCGATGGGCCGGGTGGCGGAGACGCACGAGCCGCTGATCATCCCGAACTACCAGGAGTGGGCGGGCCGCTCGGACAAGTACGAGGAGACCACGGCGCGCGGGGTGATGGTGGTCCCGCTGCTGGTGGGCCATCGTCTGCTGGGTACGCTGGCGAGCGTGCACACGGAGGCGGACCGTACGTTCGGCGATGCGGACCTGCGGCTGCTGAACATGTTCGCGCCGCAGGCGGCGATCGCCATCGACAACGCGCGCCTGTTCGCGGGGGAGCGGCAGCGCTCGGAGGAGCAGCGTGCGCTGCTGGACACGATGCGGGACCTGTCGGGCGAGCTGGAGCTGTCGAAGCTGCTGCAGTCGGTGCTGAAGCGGGCGGTGTCGCTGCTGGGCGTGACGGGTGGGGAGCTGGCGATCTACCATGACGACGAGGGCGAGCTGGAGATCGTCGCCAGCCACAACATCGGGAGCGACTCGACGGGGACGCGCATGGCGCCGGGCGAGGGGGCGATGGGGCGGGTGGCGGAGACGCACGAGCCGCTGATCATCCCGAACTACCAGGAGTGGGCCGGCCGCTCGGGGAAGTACGAGGAGACCACGGCGCTGGGCGTGATGGTGGTCCCGCTGCTCATCGGGCACCGTCTGGTGGGGACGCTGGCGAGCGTGCACACGGAAGCGGACCGGACGTTCGGGGAGGTGGACCTGCGGCTGCTGAACCTGTTCGCGCCACAGGCGGCCATCGCCATCGAGAACGCGCGGCTGTTCACGGAGGGGCAGCGGCAGCGACGGTACTTCGAAGCGGTGGTGCAGAACAGCCCGGTGGCCATCGTGACGCTGGACCTGGACGGGAACGTGTCGGAGCTGAACCCCGCGTTCGAGCGGCTGTTCGGCTACGCGCGCGAGGAAGCGCTGAACCGGAACCTGGACTCGCTCATCAACACGGCGGAGACGCTGCGCGAGGCGGTGGACTACACCGTGGAGGCGGCGGCGGGCCGGCTGGCGCACGGGATCGGGAAGCGTCGTCGCAAGGATGGCTCGTACCTGGACGTGGAGCTGGCGGGCGTGCCCGTGGAGCTGGCGGGCGAGCGGGTGGGGATCCTGGCGCTGTACCACGATGTGACGGAGCTGCTGGAAGCGAGGCGGGAGGCGGAGTCGGCGAACCAGGCGAAGAGCCAGTTCCTGGCGAACATGAGCCACGAGCTGCGCACGCCGCTGAACGCGATCATCGGCTACAGCGAGATGCTGGAGGAGGAGGCGGCGGACGCCGGGCAGGAGGACTTCATCCCCGATCTGGGCAAGATCAACAGCGCGGGGCGGCACCTGCTGGCGCTGATCAACGACATCCTGGACCTGTCGAAGATCGAGGCGGGCAAGATGGACGTGGTGCTGGAGCGCGTGGACCTGCGGGTGTTGATCGGCGAGGTGGAAGCCACCGTGCAACCGCTGGTGCAGCGGAACGAGAACCGGCTGGACGTGGTGATCGACCCCGGGCTGGACGGGTTGGTGACGGACGGGGTGAAAGTGCGGCAGGTGCTGCTGAACCTGCTGTCGAACGCGTCCAAGTTCACGGACGGCGGCGAGATCCGGCTGCGGGCGGAAGCGGCGCCGATGACGGATGAAGTCCTGGTGCACGTGTCGGACAGCGGCATCGGGATGACGGAAGCGCAGCTGGGCCGGCTGTTCCAGGCGTTCAGCCAGGCGGAGTCCACCACGTCGCGGAAGTATGGCGGCACCGGCCTGGGCCTGGTGATCAGCCGTCGCTTCTGCCGCATGCTCGGCGGCGACCTGGCGGTGACGAGCGAGGCGGGCGTCGGCTCGACGTTCACCATGCGCCTCCCGCGGGATTCGTCCGCCGCGGGGGCGGGCGCCGTGGCGGTGGCGGCGGCGGAAGGGAGGGCGTCGTGAGCCCGGGTGGCCGCCAGTCGGCGCTGCTCCGCCTGAGCACGAACATCGCCGCCGCGGACGACGAGCAGGACGTCTACCGCGCGGTGGTGAAAGGGCTGCAGGACGAAGCGATCGGGTACACGTTCGTCTCGCTGCTCATGGTGGAGCCGGAGACGGGCGACCGGGTGCTGCGGGCGAGCGTCGGCTGGAACGGCGGCCCGCGCGGCTACCGTCTGCACCCGGGCGAGGGTCTGACGGAGCGCCCGCTCCTGGACGGGGAGATGCACTACACGGCCGACGTTCGGCAGGACGATCGCTTCGTCCCGGGCCCCGTGCGCGGCTGCGAGCTGGACCTGCCGCTGAAGGTGGATGGCCGCGTGGAGGGCGTGCTGGCGGTGGAGAGCGCGGAGCGGGACGCGTTCGGCCCGGAGGATTTCGAGATCCTGATGGCGGCCGCGCAGCAGACGGGCCTGGCCATCGGCCGCGCGAGGCTGCTGGCGGCGGAGCGGCGTCGTGCGGACGAGCAGAAAGCGCTGCTGGACACGCTGGCGGACGTGACGGGGGAGCTGGAGCTGTCGCGGCTGCTGCAGTCGATCCTGGAGCGGGCGGTGCGTCTGCTGGGGGTGAGCGGCGGCGAGCTGGGGCTGGTGGTGGAGGCGACGGGCGAGCTGGAGATCGTGGCCAGCTACCGCATGGGGACGGACGCGGTCGGCACGCGGATGGCCCGTGGCGAGGGGTGCATGGGGCGGGTGGCGGAGACGCGGGAGTCGCTGATCATCCGCGACTACCAGGAGTGGATGCAGCGCTCGGTCAAGTACACCCAGGACGTGGTGCAGTCGGTCATGGCCGTGCCGCTCCTGGCCGGCGACACGCTGGTGGGCGTGATCGGCGTGGTGCACCGGGACCGGAACTACGTCTTCGAGACGGCCGACGAGCGGCTGCTGGACCTGTTCGCGCGCCAGGCCGCGGTGGCCGTGCAGAACGCGCGGCTGTTCCGGGCCGAGCGCTGGCGCGCGGACGAGCTGGCGGCGGTGCTGGACACCATGGCGGACCTGGCCGGGGAGCTGGAGCTGGGCGTGGTGCTCCAGACACTGCTGGAGCGCGCGGTGCGGCTGCTGGAAGTGACGGGCGGCGAGCTGGCGATGGTGGACGAGCGCACGGGCGAGCTGGTCATCGCGGCGAGCCACGACATGGGGGTGGACGCGGTGGGGACGCGGATGGGGTCCGGCGAGGGCGCCATGGGTCGGGTCGCGGCCACGCGCGAGCCGCTCATCATCCCGCGCTACCAGGAATGGGAGCACCGGTCGGCCAGCTACGCGGGGGAGACGGTGCAGACCGTGATCGCCGCCCCTCTCCTCATCGGGGCGCGGCTGGTGGGCGTGATCGCGGCCGTGCACTCGGACGCCGGTCGCGAGTTCGGCGACGAGGACATGCGTCGCCTGCAGCTGTTCGCGCCCCAGGCGGCGGTGGCCATCGAGAACGCGCGGCTGTTCACGGCCGAGCGGACGCGGGCGGAGGAGCAGCGGGCGCTGCTCGAGACGATGCAGGACCTGTCGCGGCAGCTGGAGCTGTCGGTGGTGCTGAAGAAAGTGCTGGAGCGGGCCACGTCGCTGCTGGATGCCACGGGCGGGGAGCTGGCGATCTACCACGAGGAGGCGGGCGACCTTGAGATCGTGTCGAGCCACCACATGGGTGCGGACACGGTGGGGAGCCGGATGTCGCTGGGCGAGGGGGTGATGGGGCGGGTGGCGGAGACGGCCGAGTCGGTGGTGATGCCGCGCTACCAGGACTGGGAGCAGCGGGCGGTGCAGTACACGGGGGACCGGGTCCAGACGGCCATGGCCGCGCCCCTGACCATCGGCGGACAGCTGGTGGGCGTGATCGCCACGGTGCACTCGAGCCCCGATCGCAGCTTCACGGAAGACGACCTGCGCCTGCTGGAGCTGTTCGCACCGCAGGCCGCCATCGCCATCCAGAACGCGCGGCTGCTGGATGAGGCGGAGCGGGCGAACCAGGCGAAGAGCCAGTTCCTGGCGAACATGAGCCACGAGCTGCGCACGCCGCTGAACGCCATCATCGGCTACAGCGAGATGCTCCAGGAGGAAGCCGTGGACGAGGGCCAGGAGGACTTCGTCCCGGACCTGGAGAAGATCCACACGGCGGGGCGGCACCTGCTGTCGCTGATCAACAACATCCTCGACCTGTCGAAGATCGAGGCCGGGAAGACGGAGCTGTACCTCGAGCCGTTCGACGTCCGTGAGCTGGTGTCGGAAGTGGAGTCGACCGTGCTCCCGCTGGTGGAGCGGAACGGGAACCGGCTGGAGACGAGCGTGGCCGATGGCGTGGACGGGATGACGGCGGACGTGACCAAAGTCCGACAGGTGCTGCTGAACCTGCTCTCGAACGCCACCAAGTTCACCGATCGCGGCACGATCCACCTGGACGTGGCCCCGGCGGCGGACGCGCCCGGTTACGTGGAGATGCGGGTGTCGGACGAGGGGATCGGGATGACCGAAGAGCAGCTCGGGCGGATCTTCACCGCGTTCGGCCAGGCGGAGGCCGCAACCACCCGGAAGTTCGGCGGGACGGGGCTGGGGCTGATCATCAGTCGCCACTTCTGTCGGATGATGGGCGGAGAGATCGACGTGGCGAGCGTCTACGGAGAAGGGACCACGTTCACCGTTCGCCTGCCGGAGAGAGTCGGTCCGGGCGCCGGCGCCACGGACGCGGAGCCTGCCGGCGCGGGCGCATCGGACCAGGGCGCGGCCATCGCCATGGCCGCGGGCGCCGGGCCGGGCGCCGAACCGGGCGGGGGCACGGCCGCGGGCGGTGCGGCCGCGGCGGCGCGCGCGGGCGGGCATCTCCACGGGCGCGGGGCGGACACGGTGCTCGTCATCGATGATGACCCGACGGTGCAGGACCTGTTGCGGCGGATCCTGTCGAAGGACGGGTTCAGGGTGGAAGGCGCCATGGACGGTGCCGCGGGGCTGGAGCGGGCGCGGGCGCTGGTGCCCGACGTCATCCTGCTGGATGTGCTGATGCCGCGGGTGGACGGGTGGTCGGTGCTGTCCGCGCTGAAAGAGGACCCGGACGTGAAGGACGTGCCGGTGGTGATGGTGAGCATGCTGGACGACCGGAACCTGGGGTTCGCGCTCGGCGCCACGGACTACATCGTCAAGCCGGTGGATCCGCCGCGGCTGCTGGCGGTGCTGCGGCGGCTCTGTCCGGGGCCGAGCGGTCGGGTGCTGATCGTGGACGACGACCCGGCGTCGCGGCAGCGGCTGGCGAAAGTCGTCCTGGAGGCCGGGTGGGAGCCAGAGGAAGCGGAGAACGGGCGGGTGGCGCTGGAGCGGCTGCCGGTGGTACGCCCGAACCTGCTGCTGCTGGACCTGATGATGCCGGAGATGGACGGGTTCGAGCTCACGGCGAAGCTGCGGCAGGACCCGGAATGGCGGCAGCTGCCGGTGGTGGTGGTCACGGGGAAGGAGCTGACGGCGGAGGAGCGGGCGGAGCTGAACGGCTCCGTCGCCCGGGTGATCCGAAAGGACGAGGCCGGGCTCGATGCCCTCACTGCCGAGCTGCGCGGCCTGATCGACCGGGCGCGCGCGCTGGGAGTGACGGCGTCATGAGCGGGGGCCGGCGAGCCGTGAGCGCGGCCGAATCCGCGCTGGAGCGTCGCCAGTCGGCGCTGCTCCGGCTGAGCACCGGGATCGCGGCGGCGCGCGCCGAGGAGGCCATCTGCCGCGCGGTGGTGGACGGGCTCCGCGACGACGCGCTGGGCTACAACTTCGTGGGCGTGTTCCTGCTGGACGGGGCCACGGGCGAGCGGGTGATGTGCGCGGGTGTCGGCTGGGACGACATCCCGTCGGACCTCCGGCTGCCCGCCCACTCCGGGATCTCGGGTCGCGCCATCCGTGAGCGCACGCTGCAGTTCACGCCGCGGGTGGCGGAGGACCCGGAGTACGTGCCGGGCCTGGGCACGGGCTCGGAAGTGGACGTGCCGATCCTGGACGACGACGAGGCGCTGGGCGTGCTGGTGGTGGAGAGCGCGTCGCCGGAAGCGTTCGGCGCCCGGGACTTCGAGATCCTGGAAGCGGCCGCGCGGCATGCGGGGATGGCGCTCGGGCGTCACCGCCTGCTGGCGGCGGAGCGGTGGCGGGCGGACGAGCAGGCGGCGCTGCTGGCCACGGTGGCGGACCTGTCGGCGGAGCTGGAGCTGGAGCCGCTGCTGGACGCGGTCCTGGAGCGGTCGGTGACGCTGCTGCGGGCGGTGGGCGGGGAGCTGGCGATCTACGAGGCCGCGGACGAGGAGCTCGTCGTGGTCTCGAACCACAACATGAGCGAGAGCTCGCTGGGCGCGCGGCTGGCGTACGGCGAGGGCGCGATGGGCCACGTGGTGAAGACGGGGGAGATGATGATGATCCCCGACTACCGGACGTGGCCCGGTCGCTCGCAGCAGTACACGCGCATCGACGCGCGCGCCGTGGTGGTGGCGCCGCTGCTCATGGGCGGGCGGCCGGTGGGCGCCATCAACGTGTGGCACGAGGACCCGTCGAAGTCGTTCTCCGAGGTGGACCTGCGGCTGCTGAACCTGTTCGGCCAGCAGGCGGCCATCGCCATCTCGAAAGCCCGGGAGTTCCAGCGCGCGAAGCGGGAGCGGGAGTACCTGGCGGCGGTGATGCGGAACAGCCCCGTGGCCATCGTCACGCTGAACCTGGACGAGAACATCGTCACGGCGAACCCGGCGTTCGAGAAGCTGTTCGGCTACCGGCTGGACGAAGTGGTGGGCCGGAACCTGGACGAGCTGATCACGAGCGAGGAGCAGCGGGCGGAGGCGGTGGCGTACACGCAGGCGGCGCGGGACCACGTGACGCACGGGCTGGCGGAGCGCACGCGCAAGGACGGCGGGATCGTGGAAGTGGAGCTGCTGGCCGTGCGCGTGGAAGCGGATGGCGAGCCGGTGGGGATGATGGCGCAGTACCACGACGTCAGCGACCTGCTGGACGCGCGGCGCGAGGCGGAGCGCGCGAACCAGGCCAAGAGCCGGTTCCTGGCCAGCATGAGCCACGAGCTGCGCACCCCGCTGAACGCCATAATCGGCTACAGCGAGATGCTGCAGGAGGAAGCGGAGGACGACGGCCAGGACCACTACGTCCCCGACCTCCGGAAGATCCACACCGCCGGCCGGCACCTGCTGGCGCTCATCAACGACATCCTGGACCTGTCGAAGATCGAGGCCGGGAAGACGGAGCTGTTCCTGGAGCCGTTCGACGTGCGGGAGCTGGTGGCGGAAGTGGAAGCCACGATCCTCCCGCTGGTGGAGCGGAACGGCAACCGCCTGCGCGTGAGCGTGGCCGGGGAGATCGGCGCCATGACCGCCGATGTCACGAAAGTCCGACAGGTGCTGCTGAACCTGCTTTCGAACGCGTCCAAGTTCACCGAGCACGCCGAGATCCGGCTCGACGTGGTGCCCTCGCCGGGGGCTCCGGGCGTGGTGGAGATGCGCGTGGCCGACCAGGGGATCGGGATGACCGAAGAGCAGCTCGGCCGGCTGTTCCAGGCGTTCAGTCAGGCGGAAGCCTCGACCACGAAGAAGTATGGCGGGACGGGCCTCGGGCTGGTCATCAGCCGCCACTTCTGCCGGATGATGGGTGGCGACATCGACGTGGCGAGCGTGGCCGGCGAGGGGACCACGTTCACGGTGCGGCTGCCGGAGCGGGTCGGTGAGGCCGCGCCGGCGCCCGCGGCGGCGGAACCGGACGCGCCCCCGTCCGGCGAGGCGGGGACGGTACTGGTGATCGACGACGATCCGTACGTCCACGACCTGCTGCGGCGGGCGCTGTCGAAGCGCGGCTTCCGGGTGGAGACCGCGCTGGACGGTACCACGGGGCTGGACCGGGCGAGGGAGCTGCGTCCGGACGTGGTCCTGCTGGACGTGCTGATGCCGGGCATGGACGGGTGGACGGTGCTGTCGCGACTGAAGGAGGACTCCGGGCTGCGGGACATCCCCGTGGTGATGGTGACCATGCTGGACGACCGCAGCCTCGGCTTCGCGCTGGGCGCCACGGACTACCTGGTGAAGCCCGTGGAGCCCACGCGGCTGGCGGCCGTGGTGCAGCGGCTGTGCCCGGACCCGGAGGCCACGGTGCTGATCGTGGACGACGACCCCGCGGCTCGAGCCCGGCTCGCGCGGCTGGTGCGCGAGGGCGGCTGGCGGCCGGTGGAAGCGGAGAACGGCGCCGTCGCCCTGGAGCGGCTGGAGAGCACGTCGCCGAGCCTGATGCTGCTGGACCTCGTCATGCCCGAGATGGACGGCTTCGCGCTGGCCGCGCGGCTGCGGGCGGACCCGGCGTGGCAGCACCTGCCGGTGGTGGTGGTGACGGGGAAGGAGCTGAGCGCGGAGGAGCGGGCGGAGCTGAACGGCTCCGTCGCCACGGTGTGCCGCAAGGACGACGACAGCCTGGAAACGCTCTCGCGGACGCTGCACGGGCTGCTGGAGCGCCGTGGCGCGCCCGCGGGCGGGAACGGCGGGCGGACGGCGGCGCCGGAGTCGGCGCCGTGAGCGCCACCGGGGGAGGCACGGGAGGCCGGGGCGCGGGGCCGGCCCGGGGCCCGTCGGGGAGGGCCGCGCTGAGCGGCCCGAACGAGCTGGCTACGCTCCGCTCGGCGCTGCTGCGGCTGAGCACGCAGATCGCCGAAGCGAAGGGCGAGGACGACGTTTCGCGGGCGGTGGTGGAAGGGCTACACCACCCGTCGTTCGGGTTCGATGCCGTGGGTCTGTTCCTGGCGGGCACGTCCACGTTCGACCCGCAGCTCCGCGCGGCGGCCGGGACACTGGAGGGGGACAGCGGGGACCGGGCCCAGCTCCGGCTCCCGCTGCGCGTGGACCACAGCACCATCGGTGAGCTGGTGGTGGAGCGTGTGGCCGGGCAGGCGTTCGACCAGGGCGACCTGGAGATCCTGGCGGCCGCGGCGAACCAGGCGAGCATCGGCATCGGCCGGGCGCGGCTGCTGCTGGCCGAGCGCCACCGGGCGTCCGAGCAGAGGGCGCTGCTGGACACGCTCTCGGACCTGTCGGGGAAGCTGGAGCTGGACCGGGTGCTGCGCGCGGTGCTGGAGCGCGCGGTGCCGCTGCTCGGCGTGACGGGGGGAGAGCTGGCGGTGTTCGACGAAGCGGCGGACGAGCTGGTGGTGGTGGCGAGCCTGAACCTGGGCAGCGACAGCACGGGGACGCGCATGGCGCTGGGCGAGGGGGCCATGGGGCGCGTGGCGGAGACGCACGAGCCGGTCATCATCCCGAACTACCAGAAGTGGGCGGGGCGGTCGGGGCAGTACGCGCTCGACCCGGTGCAGGCAGTGATGGTGGCGCCACTGCTCATCGAGAACCGCCTGGTGGGCGCCATCGCGGGCGTGCACTCGGACCCGCGCCACGAGTTCGGCGAGTCGGACCTGCGGCTGCTGAACCTGTTCGCGTCGCAGGCGGCCATCGCCATCGAGAACGCCCGCCTCTACACGGCGGAACTGCGCCGGACCGAGGAGCAGCGCGCGCTGCTGGAAACGCTGCGAGCGCTGTCGGGTGAGCTGGAAGTGGGGCGGGTGCTGCACGAGGTGCTGGTACGGGCGGTGGAGCTGCTGGGGGTGAGCGGTGGGGAGCTGGCGATCTACGAGGAAGCGACGAGCGAGCTGGTGATCGCGGCGAGCCACAACATGGTGGTGGACAGCATCGAGACGCGCATGAGCCTGGGCGAGGGGGCCATGGGGAACGTGGCGCTCACGCAGGAGCCCATGATCATCCCGCACTACCAGGACTGGTCGGGGCGGTCGACGAAGTACGCGAACGACCAGGTCCAGACCGTGCTCGCCGCGCCGCTCCAGATCGGCGAGCGGCTGGTGGGTGTGATCGCCGTGGTGGAATCGGACCCGGACCGTCGCTTCGGTGAGGAGGAGCTCCGGCTCATCGAGCTGTTCGCGCCGCAGGCGGCGGTGGCCATCGAGAACGCGCGCCTGTTCGAGTCGGAGCACCGGCGTGCGGAAGAGCAGCGCGCGCTGCTGGAGACCATGCGGGACATGGTGGGCGAGCTCGAGCTGGAGCCCGTGCTCCAGGGCGTGCTGGAGCGGGCGGTGAAGCTGCTGGGGTGCGCGGGCGGCGAGCTGGCGATCTACGACGACGCCCGCGATGGCCTGCTGGTGGCCGCGAGCCACGGCATGGAGCACAACGCCGTGGGCACGCGCATCTCCATGGACAGCGGCGTGATGGGGCACGTGGCCCGGAGCGAGGAGCCGCTCATCATCCCCCGCTACCAGGAGTGGGAGGGGCGGTCTCGCTCCTACGACCAGTCGTCGGTGCAGAGCGTGCTCGGCATCCCGCTGCTGGTGAAGAACCGGCTGGTGGGCGTCGTGGCCGCGGTGCACTCGGACCCGGGCCACGCGTTCGGCGAGAGCGACGTCCAGCTGCTGAACCTGTTCGCGCCGCAGGCGGCCATCGCCATCGAGAACGCGCGGCTCTACGAGGCCGCGCAGCGATACTACGCCGCGCTGGTGAGCAACAACCCCGTGGCCGTGGTGAACCTCGACCTGGAGTTCCGGGTGCAGTCGTGCAACCCGGCATTCCTCGAGATGTTCGGCTACGAGGAGAGCGACGCGGTCGGCGCCTACCTGGACAGCCTGGTGTCCACCGAGAAGACCGCGTCGGAGGCGGCGGACTACACGCGGCTCACGCTGGCGGGGAACGTCGCGCACGGCTTCGGCGAGCGGCGGCGGAAGGACGGGTCGCTGGTGGACGTGGAGCTGTTCTCCATCCCCGTGCTGGTGCGGGGCGAGCCGGTGGGGTTCATCGCCATGTACCACGACGTCTCCGAGCTGCGCCAGGCGAGGCGTGACGCGGAGTCGGCGAACCGGTCGAAGAGCCAGTTCCTGGCCAACATGAGCCACGAGCTGCGCACGCCGCTGAACGCGATCATCGGGTACAGCGAGATGCTGCTGGAGGATGCCGAGGAGGAAGGCGACGACGCCCTGGGCACCGACCTGCGGAAGATCTCGAGCGCCGGCAAGCACCTGCTGGCGCTGATCAACAACATCCTGGACCTGTCCAAGATCGAGGCCGGGAAGACGGAGCTCTACCTGGAGACGTTCGAGGTCGAACAGCTGATCGGCGAAGTGGAAGCCACCGTGGCGCCGCTGCTGGAGAAGAACGGGAACCGGCTCGTCGTCGCGCTCGAACCGGAGCTCGGGACCATGCGGGCGGACGTGACCAAGATCCGGCAGATCCTTCTCAACCTGCTGTCGAACGCGGCCAAGTTCACCCAGGACGGGCAGATCACGCTGAGCGCCCGAGCAGAGGGGGAGGACGCGGTGCTGACCGTGTCCGACAGCGGGATCGGGATGACGGCGGAGCAGATGGCCCGCCTGTTCGAGCCGTTCACGCAGGCGGACGCCTCCACCACGCGGAAGTACGGCGGCACGGGCCTGGGTCTCGTGATCAGCCGTCGCTTCGCCCGGATGATGGGCGGGGACATCACCGTGGCCAGCGAGGCGGGGGAAGGGACCACGTTCACGGTGCGGCTGGCCAGGCACGTGCCGGAGCCCGCCGCGGAGGAGGGCGCGGTGCCGGAGAGCGTCGGGACCGGGGCGGCGGGGACGGTCCTGGTGATCGACGACGATCCCCACGTCCACGACCTGCTCCAACGGGCGCTGACGAAGAAGGGGTATCGGGTGGATGCGGCGCTGAACGGTGCGGCGGGGCTGGCGCGGGCGCGCGAGGAGCCGCCGGACGCGATCCTCCTGGACGTGCTGATGCCGGAGATGGACGGGTGGGAAGTGCTGAGCGTGCTGAAGGGCGACCCGTCGCTGGCGAGCATCCCCGTGGTGATGGTGAGCATGGTGGACGAGCAGGGGCTGGGCCTGTCGCTGGGCGCGTCCGACTACATGACGAAGCCGGTGGACCCGGGCCGCCTCGACGTGGTGCTGCGGCGGCTCTGCCCCGCCCCGGGCGGGCGCGTGCTGGTGGTGGATGACAGCGCCACCGACCGGGAGCGCCTGGCGCGGCTGGTACGCGAGGGCGGCTGGGAGCCGGCGCTGGCCGAGAACGGCCGCATCGCCCTGGAGCTCATGGACGAAGTGAAGCCGCAGCTCGTCCTGCTCGACCTGCTCATGCCCACCATGGATGGCTTCGAGTTCACGGCTGCGCTGCGCTCCAGGCCGGAGTGGCAGGATGTGCCCGTGGTGGTGATCACGGCCAAGGACCTGACGCCCGAGGACCGGGCCCGTCTGAACGGGTCGGTGACGGGTGTCTTCAGCAAGGACGACATGGGCGCCGGGGCGCTGGTCGACGCGCTCCGGACGCTGGTAGCGCCGGACCGACGGCCGGTGGCGGCGCACAACGAGACATGAAGCCGATCCCCTGAACGGAGAAGAGACCTGGTGCCGAAGATCCTGCTGGTGGAAGATGACGAGATGAACCGCGACATGCTGTCGCGCCGGTTGATCAAACGCGGCTACGACGTGGTGATCGCGACGGACGGACAGCAGGGCGTCGACATGGCGCGGAGCGAGGACCCGGCCATCGTGCTCATGGACATGAGCCTCCCCGTGATCGACGGCTGGACGGCCACGCGCGCGCTGAAGGACGATCCGACCACGGCCGCGATCCCCGTGATCGCCCTGACCGCGCACGCCATGTCCGGCGACGAGGACAAGGCGCGCTCGGCCGGCTGCGACGACTTCGACACCAAGCCCGTGGAGCTGAAGCGCCTGCTGGGGAAGATCGAAGCGCTGATCGGCGAAGTGTCGACCGGCTGATCCACGGGCTGGCCTGCCTCCGGCGGCCGGCGCCAGGGCGAGGGCCCGACTCGATCCGTGGCCGACCGCCCCCCGTCCTAGGGGGCGGCGGCTTCCTTCGGCGCGGTGGTGGGCACGCCCTCCATTTCACCGGTCAGCGCGTGCACGCGCATCTGGCCGCTGCCCGCCACGTTCATCACGCCCCTGGCCTCCAGCCGGAACCGGTCGCGGAGGAGCGCGTGCGCGCCGGGCGTCACCAGCACGCTGCCGGCCGGGCCACTGGCCGCCAGGGCGGCGGCCGCCTCCACCGCCTCGCCCCACAGCTCGAAGCGCGGGCGGTCACGTCCCACCACGCCACCCACCACGGCGCCCGTGTGGACCGCCAGCCTCGCGGCGACGCCTTCCCCCCACGCCGCCACCGTGTCCAGCGCCAGCCCGGCGGCATCGGCCGCCGCATCGGCCGCCGTGCCGCCGGCGCCCATGACGGCCACGAAGCCATCGGCGCGCCAGACCACGGCGTCCACCGCGTGGGTGCGCGCCACTTCCTCGAAGCGGGCCAGGAGCTCGCGCAGCCCCGCCACCTTCTCGGCCGCATCGGCGCCCGCGGCCGGCCGCAGGGCGGACGGGAGGCGGCAGGCCACGACGGCGACATCCTCCCAGGTCTGGCAGATGTCCAGGTCGCCGGCGAGGACGCGATCGAGGACGGCGTCGGCGAACGTGCCGCGGAGGACGCGCTCCAGCAGGTCGAAGTCGGCCGCGATCCGCTTGCGGTAGGCAGCTTCGCGACGCCGCATCTCGCGGAGATCGAGGGCGGCGGCGATGCGCGCTTCCAGGAGCGTGGGCTGGACGGGCTTGGTGATGTAGTCGGCCGCCCCCATCTCGATGCAGTGCACTGCGCTGTCCGCCTCGTCGAGGGAGGAGAGCATGATCACCGGCGTGTCCTGGTGGCGCTCGGAGCCGTGGATCCTGCGGAGCGTCTCCACGCCGTCCATGACCGGCATGATCATGTCCAGCAGCACCAGGTCGAACGACTGCGCGTCCATGAGCTCCAGCGCCGCTTTCCCGTTCTCCGCAGTGGCGACGATGTAGCCCGATCGCGCCAGCTGCCGGGAGATGAGGTCGCGATTGGTCTCGTTGTCGTCCACCACCAGCAGCCGGCCCTCGCCTTCCGCCGCCGACCGGCCGGGCGACATCGTCCGGATCTTCGACAGGACGCCCCGCGTCAGCGCTGCGCTGGCTTCCAGTGAGGACGGAGCGCCGCCCACGGACCCGACCGCTGCGCCAGTGCCATTGCCGCCGCTGGCGCCCGGCCGGCCGCCGGAGCCCGCGGCGGGGGCCGCCATTCCGCCGGCAGCGGCCGCGATGCCCACGATGTCGCCGCTGGCGGCGAGGAGCCGCTGTGCGGCGTCCAGGATGCGCTGGAGGTCGGGGCGGAGGTGCTCGTGGCGCGGTGCGTCGCAGCACTCGATCAGCATCTCCGCGTAGCCCACCACCGCGTTGATGGGTGTGCGCAGGTCCACTTCCACCTGCGCAGCGAACGCCGGGAGGTCATCGAGGGCGCCGGCCGGGAGCCGCTCGGGCCGGAGGAGCGCATCAAGACGATCGAGCAGGCGACGACCGGACTCACGGATCCGCCCCAGGTCCGCCACCAGCTCGGGGTCCTCCACATCCTCCATCAGCATCTCGGAATACCCGATGATGCCGTTGATCGGCGTACGAAGCTCGTGGCGCACGTGACCGAGCGTGGCCTGTCGCACCCGCTCCGGATCCGCGTCCGCGACGGCGGCGCCGGCCGCTCCATCCCCGTCGCCCCCCACCATGGTGGCGCCGCCCGTCCCGGGGCCGCCGCCTCCGGCCACGACAGTCCCGGGGGGCCGCCTCCGCCGCAGCGGCGCTTCCGGCACCGACACCGCGTCCGAACGGCGGAACGCTTCCGAGAGGTCCCCCCGCGGGCGGACCGACCGGCCCTCATGGGAGCCCGGGCCGTGCGCCGGGGTGTCGCTCCGGACCAGGCCCGTCGACGATATGTCGAACACCCACGCCAGGACCAGCACCAACGGGAATCCCAGGATCAGGATCACCGTGACCAGGCGCGCGGTCCAGGCCGGGAAGAGGAGCGCATCGAAAATGGCGCCGGACAGCTCGATGACCAGCGCGCCCAGGACGACGTACGCCGCCGCGGAGCCGAAGACTCGACGCCGCTTCAGCTCGTTGTAAAAGCGCAGCAGACGGGGTGGCAGACTCGGAGGCAAGCGCTCGGGGGGGTGGAGAGTCGCAGGAATTTCAAGGGGCATTGTAAGGTTGCACCCCACGGGGTCGGAGGCAAGAGCCGCGTGGCGACGGTTCGGCGTGGCCGCAGAACTGTCACGCTCCGCGACGGAAGCTCCGCGAGCGCGGCGAGTGCGTCAGGCGGCCTGCGGGCCGAGGACTTCAGCCACCTTCTGGACCAGCGCTTCGGGAGTGAAGGGCTTGGGCAGGAAAGCGTGGGCGCCATCGGCAATGCCGCGGCGGACCACGTCGTCGCTGGTGTAGCCGGAAATGAAGAGGATGGGGGTATCGGGCCGTGAAGCGGCGAAGCGCTCGGCCACCTCGCGGCCGGAGAGGCCGGGCATGACCAGGTCCGCCACGAGGAGGTCGATGCGGCCGCGGTGGTCGGCCGCGCTCCGGAGGGCCTCTTGCCCGTCCGCGGCCTCCAGGACGGTGTAGCCGCGGCGCTGGAGGATCTTGCGCAGGAGCGCGCGGATGGGAGCCTCGTCCTCTACCACGAGGATGGTGGCACCGTGCTGGTCCCGGGCAGGACGCGCACCAGGGGCCTCCCCTCCCCTGGGGGCGCCCGTCTCGACGGATCGGTCCGCCTCGACCGGTGGGTCCGTCTCGACCGTTCGGTCCGTCTCGTGGGCCTCATGGGCCTCGTGGGCGGGGAGGAAGACGCGGAAGACGGAGCCGCGTCCGGGCTCGCTGTCGACGCTGATGGCGCCGCCAGACTGGCGCACCCATCCATAGACGGTGCTGAGCCCGAGGCCGTTCCCGTCACCCGCGGCCTTGGTGGTATAGAACGGCTCGAATATGCGGGCGCGGATGGCGTCATCCATGCCGCGGCCGTCATCGGCGACGCTGAGGACCACGTAGCGGCCCGGCTCCTCGCCGAGCTCCCGGGCGAGGGGGTGGGTCGGTCCGAGCTCCGTGAGTGCCGTGGAGATCTCGATCGTGCCGTCGCCGGCAATGGCAGCGCGGGCGTTGAGGACGAGGTCCATCAGGACCTGCTCGAGCTGGGCGCGGTCGGCGCGGATCCGGGCGCCGTGGGGGTCGAGCCGGGTGCGCAGGCGGATGCGCTCCCCCACCACGCGGCTGAGCATGGACTCCAGCTCGGCGACGATCCCGTTGAGGTCGAGGACGCGCGCGGGCGCCATCTTTCGCCGGCTGAACGCGAGGAGCTGGTCGGTGAGGCGGGCGGCGCGGGCGGCGCCGCGGCGGACCTCGTCGAGGTCGGTGGCGAGATCGGAATCGGGGGCCACCCGCTCCGCCATGAGCTCCACGTAGCCCTGGATGGCGGTGAGAATGTTGTTGAAGTCGTGGGCCACACCGCCCGCGAGGCGGCCAATGGCCTCGAGCTTCCGGGACTGCTGGAGCCGGACTTCGAGGTCCCGGGCGTCCGTGACGTCGCGGCTGTTGATGACGATCCCGCGCACGGCCGGGTCGTGGAGGAGGTTGGTGGAGCGGGCCTGGAAGACGCGGTAGCTGCCGTCGACGTGCCGCACGCGCGCCTCCGCCGTCGCGCTGGTGCCGGGGGCGGCGAGCAAACGGGCCAGGCCCTTCTGGAGGCGCTCGCGATCGTCGGGGTGGACGCGGTCGTAGAGCGACGCTCCGCTGGCGGGGGTGTACCCGAGATTCCGGGTGACGGCCGGGCTCTCGTACCTGACCCGCCCCTCCTCGTCCAACACCGTGATCATGTCGCCGGCGTTCTCGATCAGGGCGCGGAACCACTGCTCCCGGCGGCCCAGCTCCGCCGCGGCGCGCTTCTCCTCGCGGATGTCGCGCGCCACGACCACGATACCGGCCGCCTGGCCCGTCCGTGAGCGCAGCGTGCCCGCGGACACGGCCACATCGATGACGTCGCCGCCCCGGGTCCGCACCCGCATCTCCCGGCTCTCACGCCGCACTTCACCGCCCAGAATGCGCTCCGCGTCCGCCTCGCCGAATACCGCCGGAAGGTGCATGGCCCTGAGACCACCGTCGTCGTAGCCCAGGATCCGGCGCGCTGCCGGATTGGCGATGACCACGCGCCCCCCGGGGTCGCAGACCAGGAGCGGCTCGGCCATGGTCTGGAGGATCTTGTCCGCCGCGTACTGCGGCGTGATCTGCGGGAGGTGGTACCGGTTGACCACCCAGGCGGCGCTGAGCAGGAAGGCGGGGAAGAAGACGAATCCCAGCGGCGCCATGTCCACGCCGTAGGACGGGGCGTAGTCAATGAAGCCGAAGCCGGCGATGCACAGCGGGACGGCGAACCAGCGGATCCGCGCACGCTGGACCGGATCGGCGCCCCGGTACTCGCGGGCATAATCCAGCATGGTGAGACCGAACAGGAGCGCGGACCAGGCCACGAACAGCAGGCTTCCCGGCGTGAGCCGAGTGAACCAGCCCCACTCCGTACGGTGAACACCCGCCACCACGCTGTCCGTCAGCACGGCCGCCAGGGAATAGCCGATCCCCACCAGCCACGCCGCGTGCACCAGCCGCCGCCGTGCGCGCGCGAGGCCGAGCACGTGCATGCTGAAGTGGTACAGGGCCGGGATGATGAACGGCACACCCACGTACGCGAGCTTCGCCCAGATCAGCGCCCGCGCGGCGTCCTGGCTGTCCAGCATGCGCGAGAAGCTGAAAAGGTACAGCGTCAGCGCCAGCGCGCCCGCCAGGAACGGCAGGCTGATCGGCCGGCCTCGCTCCCGCCCCACCACCCAGATCCCGGTCACCAGGGCCAGCGCGGCGCAGGCGGCGATCGGCAGAGCGAGCGCGCTGTGCCCGGCGGCTCCCGCCACCCCGTAGTGGAGCGCGGCGATCACAGGGTATTGGCTCATACTGTTCGTAGCATCGGCACAGCCCGGTGAATCTTGAGTGTGCGGCCGAACCAGCCTGCCGCTGTCACACGGATGCGATACCTTTGGAACCATGATTTCCGATTCCAAGTTCCCCATCCTGCTCCGATCCCTCGACCGCGCCACGCGCGAGCGCCCGCACGCGCGCAAGCTCCTGCTGTGCTCGCGCCCCGCGGAAGGGCGTGAGCTGCTGCGATCCCTGGCGCTTTCCGGCGTGCCGTGGCTGGGCTGGGAGCCGCTCTCGCTGCGGCAGCTGGCGCTGACGGTGGCGGGCGGTGCGCTGGCGGTGGCGGAGCTCCGCGTGGCGGACGCGTTCGACGTGATGGCGGTGGTGGACGCGGCCATTGATGAAGCCGTGGCGGAGGGCGGGGCGCGCCCGTTCCGCGGCGGGGTGCCGGGTCCGTACCGTGACCCGATCCGGCGGAGCGTGGAAACGCTGCGAGCGGCGGGCCTGGGGGCGAGCGCGCTGCGGCGGGCGGAGTCGGGCGACGGCCGGCTGGACCTGCTGGCGCGGGTGCTGGAGCGCTACGAGGCCGGGCTGAGCGCGTCGGCGCTGGTGGACGGCCCCGGGCTGCTGGCGCGTGCGGAGGAGGCGCTGGGGGCCGGCGGCGTGCCGGAAGCGCTGGCGGGTGCGCGGCTCCATCTGCTGCCCGGGCTGGACGCGGGCGGGGTAGCGGGGCGGCTGGTGGCGCGTCTGATGGAGCTGGGCGCGCGCGTGCTGGAGACCGATGCCACGCCCGGTGCCCCGACGCCGGCGCACACGGTGTGGGCGGCCCCGGCGGAGCCGGAAGGCGGGCTGTCGTGGCTGAGCACGCGGCTGGACGGGGCACTGCCGCCGTCGCTGGAGGCGGGCGGTCTGCCGGGGGGCCTGCACCTGTTCGCGGCGGCGACACCGGCGGACGAAGTGCGGGAAGTTCTGCGGCGGGTGGTGGCGGCGGGGGTCCCGTGGGACCGGGTGGAGATCATCGCGACGGACGCGGACGTGTACGGGAACGCGCTGGACGGCCTGGCCCGCCGGCTCGGGATCCCCGTGAGCTACGCGGAAGGGCTGGACATCCGGCGGACGCGGGCGGGCCGCGTGGCGGAGGCGTACTTCCGCTGGCTGGCGGACGGCTTCCCCGCCGACGTGATCCGCCGCCTGCTGGAGACCGGGGACGTGGCGCCGCCCGGGCCGTCGTCCGCATCGGCATCGGCGCTCGCGCGCCGGCTGCGGCGCCTGCGGATCGGCTGGGGCTACGACCGCTACCTGCCGGCGATCGACCGTGCGCTGGAAGCGGCGGCAGGGGCGAGTCCGCGGGAGGGTGATGGTGACCCCGAGGCCGCGGCCGATGCGCTGGCGCGGGAGCGGACGGAGCTGAAGGCGCTGCGGTCGCTGCTCGCCCCCGTGCTGGAGGCGACGCCCCGCCTGGCCGACCGCCACGCCATCGACACCGCCCGCACCTCCCCCGCGCGCCTGGCCGGGGGGCTGCTCGAGCTGCTGGCGCTGGTGCCGCCGGGCGACGAGGTGGAGCGGGCGGCGAAGCTGGTGCTCGGCGAGCGGCTGGAGCGGGCGCGCGCCACGCTGGACCGGGAGACCGGGTGGCGGACGGCCACGGCCATGCTGCGCGCACGGCTGCGCACGCGCATCTCCCCGGCGGGCGACGACGGGCAGCTGTCGCCCTGGACGTCGGCGGGCGGGCGGCTCCACCTGAGCGACATCGCCTCCGGCGGGCTCGCGGCGCGGCCGCACACGTTCGTGGTGGGGCTGGCCGCGGGGGCGGTGGGCCCCGGCGCGTCGGACCCGATGCTCCCGGACCGGGAGCGCGCCGCGCTGGGCCTGCCCACCACCGCGGACCGGCTGGCCGCGTCGCGGCACGCGCTGGCATCGGTGCTGGCGCGGCTGCGAGGTTCGGTGACGCTGTCGTACGCGGCGTGGGACATGGCCGAAGGGCGCGTGGTGGCGCCCGCGCCGGAGCTGCTGCAGGCGCTGCGGCTGCTGGACGCGGACCCGTCGCGGACGTACGAGGACCTGCGGAAGCGCCTGGGCCGGCTCGCCTGCGCGGTCCCGGCCGAGGGCGCCGGCGCGCTGGACGCGGCGGACGTCTGGCTGGACGCGCTCTCGGCGCCGGATGGTCTGCTGCGGGATGGCGCGGCCGCGGTGCGCACGCTGTACCCGGGGCTGGCCGCGGGACTGGGCGCGGGGGAGGCGAGGCGCGCGTCGTCGCTGACGGCGTGGGACGGGCGGGTGGCGCCGGACCCGGCACTGGATCCGCGGCGCAGCGGCGTCGTGCACTCGGCTTCGCGGCTGGAAGCGCTGGGCGCGTGCCCGCTCCGCTACTTCTACCGCTACGTGCTGGACGCTCGGCCGGTGCGCGATCCGGGGTACGACCCGGAGAGCTGGCTGGACGCGCTGGAGCGGGGTTCACTGCTGCACGCGGTGTACGAGCACGCGGTGGTGCGGGCGGGCGTGGGCGCGGACTACGGCGGGGCGTCGTTCGAAGCGCTGGCGATGGACGCGCTGGAGGACGCGGTGCATCGCACGCTGCGTCGCCTGCCTTCGCCGAGCGAGGCGGTGCTGCGGTCGGAGCTGCTGGCGCTGCAGGACGACGTGCGGTCCTTCGTGGTCATGCTCCGGGATCGGCGTCCGCGCGTGGTGCGGACGGAGCTGGCGTTCGGCCCCGAAACGGACGCGGAGTCGGAGGGTGAAGTCGAGCTGTCGGTGCCCGGCGGTCGGCTGCGCCTGCGCGGGCGGGTGGACCGGCTCGACGCGCTGGACGGGGGCGGGCTGCGCGTGGTGGACTACAAGACGGGACGGCCATCGCGCTACCGGGAGGCGCTTCCGTTCGACGGCGGGCGGCGGCTCCAGCACCTGCTCTACTCGCTGGCGGTGGAGCAGCTCCGACCGGGCGAGCGCGTGGGCGTCATGGAGTACCACTTCCCCACGGCGCGTGGCGAGAACCACGTGACGCGCTACCACCGCGAGCAGCTGGAACCGGGAGGCGAAGTGCTGCGGATGCTGCTCCAGCTGGCCGCGGACGGGCTGTTCATCCCGACGGACGACGACGGCGACTGCCGCTACTGCGACTTCGGCGCAGTCTGCCGCGTGACCACGAACGACTGGGGCTCGGCCGACTCGCCGCGTGCGCGATGGGCGAAGGAGTCGGGGATGCTGCTACCCGAGTACGCGCCGCTGGTGCAGCTGCGGGGCGGGGAGGTGGAGGCATGAGTGGGGACGACCTGCAGCTTCGGATGCCGCTGATCGCGGGCGCGGACGATGCCGCGCCGAAGCCGCCGGACGACCAGCCGGCCCGGGACCGGATCCTCGCCGAGCTGGATGCCAACCTGCTCGTGGAAGCGGGGGCGGGGTCGGGGAAGACCACGTCCATGGTGGGGCGCATGGTGGCGCTGGTCGGCGCCGGCCGGGACGTGGAGCGCATGGCCGCGGTGACGTTCACCCGCAAGGCCGCGGCGGAGCTGCGGGAGCGGTTCCAGGAGAAGCTGGAGTGCGCGTTCCGGGACGCCCGGGCGGCGGGTGATGCCGAGGGCGCGGCGCGGTTCGGCGCCGCGCTGGACGCCCTCGACCGCTGCTTCCTGGGCACCATCCACGCGTTCTGCGCGCGACTGCTGCGGGAGCGGCCGCTGGAGGCCCGCGTGCCGCCCGAGTTCGAGGAGATCTCGGGACCGGACGAGGATCGGCTGCGGGCGGAGAGCTGGACCCGCTTCCTGGAGCGGCTGGCCGCGCGCGACGGCTCGCGGCTGGTGCGCGCCATGGCCGACTACGGCCTGACACCGGCCCGGCTCCACGGTGCGTTCCGGGAGCTGAGCGAGAACCCGGACGTCCACTACCCCGCCCCGGCGGCGCCGCGGCCGGGCGCCGCCGAGATCGCGGCAGTGCGTCGCGGGCTGGAGCGGCTGCACGACCGCTCGCTCGCGCTGCTTCCGGCGGCGGAGCACCCGGACGGCCGGGACGATCTGCAGAGGAAGATCCACACGCTCAAAGTGCGGCGCTTCGTCCTGGGCTGGGACTCCGACGTGGCGTTCATGGACGCATTGGAGCTCGCGGTACAGGGGTCGAACAGGATCGTCCAGAAGCGCTGGGCCGACGAGCGGGACGGGAAGGCCGCGGCCAGGGACCTCTCGGAGGGGTGGGAGGAGTTCTGCGACGAGGGCTCCGGCGCGAGCCGGCTGCTGCGCGCGTGGTGGGCGGCCCGCTACCCGGTGGTGATCCGCTTCGCCCGCGCGGCCGCGGGTGCGTACCAGCGGGACCGGCTGAGCGTGGGGCAGCTCACGTTCCAGGACCTGCTGGTGCGCACCGCCGCACTGCTCCGCGAGCGCCCGTCGGCCAGGCGGGAGCTGGGCGAGCGATACCGGTGGCTGCTGGTGGACGAGTTCCAGGACACGGACCCGCTCCAGGCGGAGATCCTCTTCCTGCTGGCGTCGGAGCCGGCCGCGGCGGGCGACTGGCGCACGCTCGCGCCGCGGCCTGGCGCGCTCTTCGTGGTGGGCGACCCGAAGCAGAGCATCTACCGGTTCCGCCGGGCGGACATCAGCGTCTACAACCAGGTGAAGCGCGCGTTCGAGGGCTTCGGCGAAGTACTGGCGCTGACCACGAACTTCCGCTCCCGCCCACCCATCGGGGCGTTCGTGAACCCGGCGTTCCGGAACGTTTTCGCCCCGACTGCGACGGAGCACCAGGCTGCGTTCGCGGAGCTCAGGGTGCACCTCGGCGACACGCCCGCCCAGCGCGTGGCCTGCTACCGGTTCGAGCCCCGACCGGGCCGGGGGAAGCACAGCGGAAAACGGATCTCCGAGCCGGAGTCGGCGCTGCTGGCGTCCTGGATCCGGTCGCGCATCGAGACGGGCGAGCGCCGGCCGGCCGACTTCATGGTGCTGGCCATGCGGAAGGGTGAGCTGGCCGCCTACGCCCGGGCGCTGGAAGCGCACGGCGTCCCCGTGCAGGTAACGGGCGCCGGTGTCGGCGCCGACCACGAGCTGAGCGAGCTCATCCTCCTGCTGCGCGCGCTGGCCGATCCGGGCGACCCGGTGCTCACGCTGGCGGTGCTGGAAGGGCTGTTCTTCGGTCTCTCCCACCAGCAGCTGCTGGACCACGCGCGGGCCGGCGGCCGGCTGTCGTTCGCCGGCGAGACGGGAAGCGGCCCCGTGGCGGACGCGCTCCGCACCCTGGGCCGCTTCTGGAACACCGCGCAGCGCCTCCCCGCCGACATCGCCATCGCCACACTGGTGGACGAGCTGGGCATCCTTCCCTGGGCCGCGGCCGGGGAGCTGGGCGCCACGCGGGCGGGCGCGGTGCTCTACGCGCTGGACGCCCTGCGGGTCGCCGCCGGGGATGGTGCGGCGTCGCTGGCCGAGGCCATCGAAGTACTGGAAGCGGCGCTGGCCGAGGAAGTGGACGCGCCGCTGGTCCCGGGCGAGACGGATGCCGTGCGGGTCATGAACCTGCACAAGGCCAAGGGACTGGAAGCGCCGGTGGTGGTGCTGGCCTATCCGGCGAAGCTGGAGCCACACCCGCCCACGCGGCACATCGCCCGGGATGCCGGGGGCCGGGCCGTGGGCTGGCTGCGCGTCCTGGATGCGACGCAGGCGGGGGCCCGCACCCTGGCCGCGCCGGCCGACTGGCAAGCGCACGAAGAAGCGGAAGCGCCGTATGCGGCGGCCGAGGCCGGGCGGCTCCTCTATGTCGCCGCCACCCGGGCGAAAGAGGAGCTGGTGGTGGGCCGCTGCACGAAGACCGAGGACGACGGCTGCTGGAGCGCGCTCCACGAGACGCTGGACGCACCCGGCGTGGCCACCGAGATCTCCCCCACCCTGCTGGACCCCGCGCCGCGCCAGCCGCTGGCGGAGTCACCGGCCACCCTCGAGCGTCGCATGGCCGACGTGGCGGCAGCGCGGAGCGGCCTGGGCTCCCCCTCCTACCGGGCGAGGTCCATCACGGCCCGGGTGCACGGCGAGGGCGGCGGCGCAATCACCCGGGATCTGCCGGAAGGCGGGCACGGGGACGCGGGCGGTCGGCCACGCCCCGACACCCGGCTGGTCCCGGTGACCGGCGACGCGCTCCGGGCGGCCGGCGCCATCCGGAGCGGCGGGGCGGCCGTGCGCACCCGTCCCGCGGACTGGGGGAGCGCGGTGCACCGTGCGCTGGAAGCGGCCGGCCGCGGGGCCGCGGGCGCGCGGCTGCGGCAGCTGTGTCGCCTGACGCTGGCGGAGTTCGACCGGCCGATGGACGCGGGCAGCGGTGAGCCGGTGGAGCTGGACGAGATCGTGGCGCTGGTCGAAGCGGTCCGCGCGTCGGCCGTGTGGGACGAAGTGCGGCGCGCCCGGCACGTGCTGGTGGAAGCGCACCTGGCGTTCGCCATGGATGCGGCGGAAGCGGCGCGGCTGGGCGTGGACTCCCCGGCGGAGCGGGAGCTGTTCGAGGGCACCATCGACCTGGCGTTCCAGGACGAGCGTGGCCGCTGGAACATCGTGGACTTCAAGACCGACGCGGACATCCCCCCGGACCGCCGGCGGCTGTACGAGCGGCAGCTCGCGCTCTACGCCGAGGGGCTGGCGCGCGCCGACGGGGCCTGATCGCCAGCGGCCGCGTCCGCTCGCCAGAGGGTCGGGCTACCGTCGGCCGTGCCCGCTCGCCAGAGGGGTGGGCTACGGTCGGCCGTGTCCGCTCGCCAGGATGGCGGGTCCGCGGGCGAAGCGGTCGAGGAGGGCGTCGATGTCGGCGGGGTCCAGTGATGGCGCGACGCGGGCGGCGTCGGCGGAGAGGGCCAGGCGGAGCTCGGCGGCCGAGAGCGGCTCGGCTTCGGCCATGTAGCCGTTCTCCCGCAGCCAGTCCCGCAGCTCTTCGGTCTTGGCTGCGTGGAAGCGCTCGACCTGCCGGTCCTCGAGGGCGGCGATGAGCGCGCGGGCGTCCCCGTCCACGCGCTCGCACAGGTCGCAGACCCGGTCGAACATGGTGTCCGAAACGGCGGGCGCGTCGGCCAGCGCGGCGCGGTCCACGGCCTGACCGCGGCCGCTTCGCCAGAGCTGGAGGAAGCGCTCGCACAGTGCGGCGGCGCTCGCCGCCCGCTCCAGTGCGGCCCGGAGCGCCGCGTCGGGCGCGGCGGTCACGCGGCCAACCCGCTCGAGCTGCCCCCATCGCGTGATCCCGCGCTTCAGCAGCCCGTGCAGCGCGTCGGGTTCATCCAGCAGGTACCACAGGTGCACGCCGCCGAGCCCGTCGGACCACGGATCGAGGCGGGGCACGGCGAGCGCGCGGCCGTACGCGTCGTAGTCGAGGCCATCGGGCGACGGCACGGCCTCTACCGGGTCGGCGGACCACTCGATCTCCGCCGCGATCGGGCCACGGAGCTGCCCGCGCTCCGGTCCCGCGCCATCTCCTCCGCCGTCCAGCGACCGGACCCCCCAGTCCACGTCGGGCGCGGCGTCGAGCGCGCGCCGCCACCTGGCGAGCTCGTCCGCCTGGGCAGTGAAGTAGAAGATCTGGCGGCCGCGGCGGGCGAGGCCGATGGCGGCCTCGATGATGGCGTCGGCGCGCTGCTCGTCGGAGTTGGCGAGGACCTCGTCCAGGAGCAGCGGTAGTGCGGCGCCCGCCTCCTGCGTCTCCACGAACGCCACGCGCACGGCCAGGAGCAGCTGGAGCCGCGTCCCCGAGGACAGCTCGTCCAGGGCGTGGCCGCGGCCGGTGACCGTGTCCCGCGCCCGGAAAGAGCCGTCGTGGCCCAGGTCCAGCACGTACCGGTGCCGCGTGATGGTCTCCAGCAGGTCCCTCGCCCGCTCGAACACAGCCGGCCGGCCGTGGTCCGCCGCGCGCGCGCCGAGCCACTCCACCAGGGCGACGCCGACCTCGGCCTCCACGTCCGCGGCGCGCTGGTCCCGGAGCGCCGCCATCGCCGCGTCCACTCCGGCGAGCGCCTCTTCCACGTCGTGTTTCCGGCGCGCTTCGGCAAGGCGCGTCTCGATCTGCGTGATGCTCCGGGCCAGCGATGTGGCGCCCGCCATGGCCTCCTCCGCCCCTGCGAGCGCCTGCTCGAGTCCCGGGATCCCGCCGGGAGAGGCCGCTTCCACGGCCGCCCGAGCGGTGGACCCTTCGGGCGCAATGTCGTCCAGCGACCGCTCGAGCAGCGATCGACGCGTCCCGGCCTCGTCGGCCGCGCGTCTCGCCTCCCGGTAGTCCTCGACGAGCTCCGCCCTGGACCGGAGCTCGTGCTCCCGCTCCGGCGGCAGCCCGGCGGCGTCGAACACCCCGGCGCGCTCGGAGAGCCCGCTGGCCCGGTCCTGCTCGGCGCGCTCGCGGTCGCGGAGCGCGGCTTCCCGGGCGGCGACTGCGGCCGCGTGGCGCTCGCGCCGGCCCCGCAGGTCGCGGGCAAGGGCGGCCAGCGCGGCCACCGACTCCCTGGCCCGCCCGACGTCGTCCTCCGCGCAGTGGTCGGCGGCCAGGTCGGCGCCGGCCGCGAGGGCGGCGGAAAGCGCGGCCGCGTGCCCGGCGAGATCGGCTGCCCGGGCGACTTCGGCGCGCCGGGCCGCGCTCCACTCCCGCAGCCGGGTGGCGGTGACGTGGAGCGCCAGGTCATCCGTCGCGGGCGCCAGCCCGAGCGCGGTGGCAACCCGCTCCCGTTCGGACCGGAGCGCCGCCGCGTCCTCTTCGAGCTGCGGACGCATCGCTTCAAGACGGGCCGCCTCCTGCGCTCGCAGCTCGCCACTCTTCACTTCCGCCCGGACGGCGGCCAGCCGCCGGTCCAACCCGCGCAGCGCGCTCTCCACGGCGTCCGCCGTCCACGCCGTCGGCGCTTCGCCAGCCTGTGTCGCCCGACGCTCCAGCGGCGTGCGGTCGGCCGACGACGGGCGGGGCCGCAGGACCAGGACGAGCGCCGCGGCCACCAGCGCGGCGGCGCCCAGGAGCGGCACGCCCACGAGAAGTGCCGCGCCGCCCGCCAGCGCCAGCGCGCCGGCGGCGACCAGCACGAGCATCCGCAAGCGCGTTTCGGCAGTCCCGCCACCCTCACCCGTGCGCAGCCACTCACGCAGGGCGCTGGCGGCGTCCTCCAGGTCGGTGAGCCGATCCGCCTCGGGGCTCTCCGAAGGAGCGCCCAGGACGCGCAGCCGCTCCTCCAGCGCGCTCCGCCGCTCCTCGAGCCGCTGCGCGCGCTCGATCAGGCGCTGGAGCGCGTCGGCCTCGGCCGCGGCGGGATCGGGGAGCGGATCGGCCTCCCGTTCGATCCCCAGCCGGGCGCCCGCCAGCTCCCGCTCCGCGGCGGCTTCAGCCAGCGCTTCACGATCACGGACGATCTCCCGCTCGGCGTCGCGGGCCTGCTGCACGTGCTCGTCCAGCTCGTCCAGTCGCTGGGCCGGGAGGCCGGCCTCCCCGAGCCCGACGCGCTCCAGCTCCTCCACGGCGGCGGCCGCCTTCTCCCGGGCGGCGGCGAGTTCCCGCTCGGCCTGCTCGATGGCGGCATCGCAGGCGTCCAGGCGTGAAGGCTCCTGGCCGTCCAGGCGATCCATGCCGTCCGGGAATGCCGCCAACCGCAGTTCGGCGGAGGCCAGCGCCTCGGCGGCGCGGGCCACTTCCAGCGCGCGGCGAAGCGCCTCGGCTGCGCCACCGCGCTCCCGGGCCACCCCGTGCGCGGACCGCAGCCGCGCCAGCTCCGTCACGGCCGCGCGCAGCTCCGACTCCTTCGCCTGCGCCTCCCGCAGCCGCGCCTCCGCGGAGCGCAGGTTCTGCTGGAGCGAGCGCGGCGCCCCGGCCGACTCGATCTTCAGCGCCGCGGCCGCACCAGCCACGTCGTACCCGCCCGCGGACTCCACGCGGATGCGGTCGGCCAGGTCGCGGTCCTCCTGGTCCGCGGACAGGAGCCCGTGAAGCGACAGGAAGTAGCGGTCGCGGGTGTCCGCCGGCGGGAGCGCCGGCGCACCGGCCTCCACGGTGTCCCGCTGCCAGCGGACACGCGGCGCGTCCAGCTCCACCAGCCACGCCGCGCCCTCCAGCTCGAAAGCGGCATCCACGCCGGCCGAGTCCGGCGCGGCCGTGCTCCAGAGCGCCGCCTGGAGCGCCCGTGCCGCCGTGGTCTTCCCCGATGCGTTGGCCCCGTGCACCAGCGTCACGCCCCCGGGCAGGTCCTCGAGCCGCAGCCCGCCCCGGGGGAAGCCGGGCATGCGACGCACCACCAGCCAGCGGAACCGGAGCGCGTCGCTCATGCGACCTCCTTGCGCCGCACCAGCTCGTCCAGCAGCCGCGACGCCTGGCGACGCAACGCGTCCCGGGCTCCGTCCCGGCCCGCGCCTTCCGCTCCCCGGACCGCCGCGAAATGGGAGCGCGCCAGCACGCGGTCGGCGGCGGACCGGGCCCGGGCGGTGACTTCCTCGAGGAGCGGATCCGGCTCTCCCGCGTCGAGGGCCAGGAGGAGGCGGGCGAGGAGCGCCGGCGCGTCGCTGCCGCGGGAGAGGTCGTCGAGGTCGAGGGCGGGGGCGGTGTCGTCGTCGAGACGGGCGTCCACCACCAGGCGGACGCCCTCCCGCTCCGGCAGCTCGAGCTCCTCGAGGCGGCCGAGCGCGGACGCCACGCGGGCGTACAGCGCCGTCCGGCCCGTCAGCCGGACGCGGCAGGAGAGCAGCCCGAGCGGACCGCACCCTTCCTCCACCACCGCGGCCAGCCGGGAGCGGAGCGCGTCCACGACGCGGGCGCGCAGCATGGCCTCGTCGCCCGCATCGGTCACGTCCACGTCCACCACCTCGTAGCGCACGGGTGAGAGCGCGAGCGGGCGGAAGCGCGGCGGCACGCCGGGGCCGATCTCCAGCATCCACGCGCCGTGACGCCCGCGCTCGCCGGGGTCCAGCGCCAGCAGGGAGCCCGGGTAGAGGAGCGGGACGCGGCCGGCGTCGCGCAGCCCGGGGACGTGGACGTGCCCCAGCACCCACGCCGCCGGCCCGGCGGACTCCAGCGCCGCCACGGACACCGGGGCGTAGCGAGCTTCCCGGCCATCCAGGTCGCAGTGCAGCAGCCCGACCACGGGCGCGCCGTCGGCCGGCGGCTCGAACGCGTAGCCGGCCAGCGGATCGTCGCCCCAGCGGGCCTCCGGGAACGACCACCCGTCCACGTGCAGCAGCGGGCGGCCCTCGGGGTCCGCGAGCGTGTGGCGACGCCATTGCCCGCCCCGCCCGAGCACCACCAGGTGCTCCTGGCCGACCTCCTCCGCCACGTCGTGGAGCGTGGCATGGTCGTGGTTTCCCGCGACCGCCACCAGCGCGATCCCCGCCTCCTTCAGGCGCCGGACGCCCGCCTCGAGCGGGCCGTACGCCTCGAAATAGCGGTTGTCCTGGTCCACGACATCGCCGGCGAGCAGCACCGCGTCGACGCCGTCCGCCACCGCTCGATCCACCAGCTCGAGCCACGCGGCCGCGGCGGAGACCGGCGATGCGGATGCGGGCAGACGGCTCGGCCTCCGCCCCAGGTGGAGGTCGGCCGCGCACAGCAGCTTGACGTCGGACATGCGGGTGATGCTCGGTGATGCGGTGGCGAGGATACGGCCGCGTGTAGGGTAACACGGGGGTGGGACAGGGAACAGCCGCGGCCCGGGAGCGGCTACCGCTGAACGGGTGTTCCGTTACATTGGACCGTGTGCCGGGGTGTTCGCCGGCGCCGCCAATGGAGTGGCAGATTCTCCCCGCGCCGCTCCCCAGCATTTCCGTCGATGATCCGAATCATGAAGCGGTTCTCTTCCATGGGCGCGGCCATCCTCGCCGTGGCCGGGCTCGGGGTGCTCGCGTCCGGGTGCGACGATCCGGCCGCCCCCGCCCCCGTGCCCACCTCCGTCCAGGCGGTGGCGGGTGATGGCCAGACCGGCACCGTGGGGACGCCGGTTCCGATCGCGCCGTCAATCCGTGTGCTCGACCAGAACGGGCGGCCGATGGCGGACGTGACCGTGCGCTTCGGCGTGGCGGCCGGGGGTGGCTCCGTGGCGAAGCCGGAGGGAACGACGAACGAGGCGGGAGTGGCGTCGCCTGGATCGTGGACGCTGGGCACCCGCGCGGGGCCGAACACCCTGGCCGTGTCGGTGGGGCAGGCGGTCGGCGCGCTGACCGCGACGGCGGCCGCGGGCGCTCCGGCCGCGATGAGCGCGCAAGCGGGCGACGGCCAGAGCGCGACCGTGGGCAGCGCTGTCGAGATCGCGCCGGCGGTGCGCGTGGAAGACCGGTACGGGAATCCGGTGGCGGGTCTGGCCGTGACGTTCGCCGAGACCGCGTCGCCTCCCGGAGACGGGGCCCGGGGGAGCGTGATCGCGGGGGCGGACGCCATCACGGACGCGGACGGTGTCGCGACGGCGGGGAGCTGGACGCTCGGGACGACGCTGGGAAGCTACGAGATCAGCGCGAGCGCGCAGGGGCTGGAGCCGGCGGTGTTCACGGCCTCGGCTCTGGCCGGGGCGGGCGCGGCGGTGGAGAAAGCCGCGGGCGACGGGCAGAGCGCACGCGTCCTGACCGCCGTTTCCGTGGCGCCGGCCGTGCGGGTCACGGACGCCTTCGGCAACCCCGTGGCCGGTGCGGCGGTCACGTTCGAAGTCACGGCCGGTGGCGGCGTGGTCGAGGGCGCGTTCCCCCGGACGGCTGCGGACGGAGTGGCGGCGGTGGGGAGCTGGACGGTGGGCCCGGCGCCGGGCGACAACGCCCTCACGGCGAGGGCGGAGGGCATCGGTGCCGTGACGTTCACGGCCGCGGCCAGACCGGCCGTCCCGGCCACCATCACGGTGGTCCGGGGCGCCGACCAGGCCGCCACTGTGGGAACGGCGGTGCGCGAGGAGCCCGCCGTGCGCGTGGACGACGAGGACGGCGTGCCGATCCCCGGTGTGGAGGTGACGTTCGGCGTCGCGTCCGGCGGCGGCACGATCACGGGGGCGAGGGTGGTCACGGACGGCGGCGGCGAAGCGGCGGTCGGGTCGTGGACACTCGGCACCACGGCGGGCGAGAACGCGCTCGCCGTGGCCGCGGGGCCGGCATCCGCCACGATCCGCGCGACGGGGCGTCCCGGCGCGCCGGTGTCCATGAAGGCGGTGGCCGGGGACAGCCAGAGCGTCGCCACGGGCACAACCGTGCCAATCCGCCCGACCGTGCGGATCGAGGACTTCCACGGCAACGGTGTCCCCGATGTCCCGGTGACGTTCGCGGTCGAAACCGGCGGCGGAACCGTGACGGGCGGCTCCGCCACGACGTCGCCCGACGGCGTCGCCGCCCCCGCGGGGTGGACCCTCGGCCCGAACCGGGGCGCGAACACGCTCACCACCACGGCCGCATCGCTGCCGCCGGTGACCTTCACCGCCACTGCCACCGCGCCGGAGGGCGACGGCTCGTTCGACATCCAGGTGGTGGTGCTCGGCACGATGACCGACGAACAGCTGGCCGCCTTCACCGCGGCCGCCGCCCGCTGGCAGGAAGTGATCACGGGCGACGTCCCCGACCACACGAGCACCCTCCCCGCCAACGGCTGCCAGCCCCAGGACATTGGCTACGTGGACGACCTCGTCATCTTCGCGCGCATCGACTCCATCGACGGCCAGGGCGGGATCCTCGGGCAGGCGGGGCCGTGCAACTTCCGCGCGGGTGGGCCGCCGTTCCCCGTGACCGGCCGCATGACCTTCGACAGCGCCGACGTGGCGAGCCTGCAGGAGCGCGGCACCTTCGGCGACGTGATCCTCCACGAGATGGGGCACGTCCTCGGGATCGGCACCCTCTGGAGCGTGGGGCAGAACCACCTCCTGGCCGACGCGGGCGGCGCCGACCCCCACTTCACCGGCCCGGGCGCCATCGCCGCCTTCGACAACGCGGGCGGCGCCGGCCGCACCGGCCCGAAGGTCCCCGTGGAGAACATGGGCGGCCCAGGCACCCGCGACGCCCACTGGCGCGAGAGCGTACACGGCAACGAGCTCATGACCGGTTGGCTCGGGACGGCCGGGAACCCGCTCAGCGCCATCACGGTGGCGAGCCTGCAGGACATGGGCTACTCGGTGGACATCTCCGCCGCCGATCCGTACGCCATCCCCCAGCCCAACGCAGCCCTCCGCGCACCGGGATCCGAAGGCTTCGAGCTTCGCGAGCTGCCGCTCGGCCCGCCGATTCCGCTGCCGCCATCCGCGAGCCGGTAAAGCGGGGGTCTGGGGTCTGGGGTCTGGGGTCTGGGGTCTGGGGTCTGGGGTCTGGGGTCTGGGGTCTGGGGTCTGGGGTCTGGGGTCTGGGCGGCGCGGGCGAGACATCGATCGTCCAATCGACGCAGCGGACCGCACGGGTTGGTCGATCCACGGCGTAAGGGACCGTCCATCGTCCACCGGCGGCGGTCCACCCGATCCGCTGGTTGATGGACGGCGAATAGAGCCGTCGAGAGTCCAACCGCCCCGGGGGGAGGCATTCACTGGTCGATGTGCGGCTTCCAACCGAGCCCCGCACCGCGCCGGCCCCGCGCACCGCTCCGGCCACCCCCCACCGCACCGCCCACGCACCCCGCCCCCCGCCCCCGCCTACCCCCGTCTTTCGTCTCCGCCGGCCGCTCGCTATATCAGCCACCGGTCCCCCTCCCACCCGAAAGGCCCGGCTGACGATGACAGACACTCCCCGCCCGGAGTCCAATTCCAGAGACGCCTTCGACCCCGATGCGGACGCCAGCGTGGCCCGCGAGGCCGGCCGGGATGTGGCCCGCGAGGCCGGCCGGGATGTGGCCCGCGAGGCCGGCCCGGATGTGGCCCGCGAGGCCGGCCGGGATGCGGCCCGCAAAGCCAGCCGCGACATCGCCCGCGAAGCCGGTCGCGGTTTCGACCGCCGCACCTTCCTCCGGTCCGCGGCGGTGGCGGGCGGGGGGCTGGCTGTGGCGGGGCCGCTGCTGGCGGCGTCGAGGCCAGCGGGATCCGCGGCACCGTCCGTTGGCCATGCCGGGGCTGCCGGGGCGACCGGCGTTCCCGGAACCATCGCGGTGATCGGGGGCGGCGGCGTGCCGCCGTTCGACCTGGAGGAGGTCACCGTGGCCCGGCTGCAGCAGGCCATGCGGAGCGGGGAGTGGACGGCCCGGCAGGTGGCGGAGCTGTACCTGGCCCGGATCGAGGCGGTCGACCGGGCGGGCCCCACGCTGCGCGCCGTCATCGAGACGAACCCGGACGCGCTCGCCATCGCGGACGAGCGGGACGCGGAGCGGAAGGCGGGGAAGGTGCGCGGTCCGCTGCACGGCATCCCGATCATGATCAAGGACAACATCGACACGGGCGACCGGATGCTGACAACGGCCGGATCGCTGGCGCTGGTGGGGGCGCCGGCGCCGGACGACGCGTTCCTGGTGAAGCGGCTGCGGGATGCGGGCGCGGTGCTGCTCGGAAAGACGAACCTGAGCGAGTGGGCCAACTTCCGCGGCAACCAGTCGTCGAGCGGGTGGAGCGGGCGGGGCGGTCAGTGCCGCAACCCGAACGTGCTGGACCGGAGCCCGTGCGGCTCGAGCTCCGGGAGCGGCGCGGCGGTGTCGGCCAACCTGTGCGCCATCGCCATCGGGACGGAGACGGACGGGAGCGTGGTGTGCCCGGCCACGGCCAACGGCGTGGTGGGCATCAAGCCCACGGTGGGGCTGGTCAGCCGCGACGGCATCGTCCCGATCTCCCACAGCCAGGACACCGCCGGCCCCATGGCGCGCACCGTGGCCGACGCCGCGGCGCTGCTCACGGTGATGGCGGGCGTTGACCGATCGGACCGGGCCACCGCCGCGGCGACAGGTCACATCGCACAGGACTACACCCGCTTCCTCGATGCGGGCGCGCTGAAGGGCGCCCGGCTGGGAGCGCTGCGCGGCTCGTTCGCCGGCTACTCCCCGGAGGGCGACCGACTGTACGAGGCCGCGCTGACCGCGCTCCGGGACGCGGGCGCCACCGTGATCGACAAGCTCGAGATGCCGCACGATGGCGACTACAACGATGCGGAGTTCACCGTCCTCCTGTACGAGTTCAAGCACGACCTCAACGCATACCTGGCCGCGCGCACGGGCGTGCCGATCCGGACGCTGGCCGACGCCATCGCGTTCAACAACGAGCACGCCGAGCAGGAGCTGAAGTGGTTCGGGCAGGAAACGTTCATCCGCGCCCAGGAGAAGGGCGGCCTGGACGAGCAGGAGTACCGGGATGCGCTGGAGAAGTCGAAGCGGATGGCGGGGCCGGAGGGGATCGATGCGCTCATCGCCGAGCACCAGCTGGACGCCATCATCTGCCCCACGGACAGCCCATCGTGGGCCATCGACCTGGTCAACGGTGACCACTTCCTCGGCGGCTCCTCGACGCCCGCGGCCGTGGCCGGCTACCCGCACATCACCGTGCCCATGGGCCGCGTGTTCGACCTCCCCGTCGGTCTCAGCTTCTTCGCCGGCGCCTGGTCCGAGCCCCGGCTCATCGGGCTCGCTCACGCGTTCGAGCAGGCGACGCACCACCGCCGGCCGCCGGCCATGATCCCGACGCTGGAGAGCTGAGCGTGCGCGCGAACATGGATCCGGGCGACATCGCCACCTGCCTCGCCCCGGACCACCCCGGCTCGCCGGACGACCCCGCCGGCACGGGCGGACCCGCCGCCCCCATGGCCACCCCCATCGTCCAGTCGGCCACGTTCGCGTTCCCCGACTTCGATGCCCTCGTGGCCGGGCTCCGGGACGAGCGCGGCACCACCGTGTACTCCCGCGGGCGGAACCCCACGGTGGTGGCGCTGGAGCGGAAGTTGGCGGCGCTGGAGCGGGGCGACGCGTGCACGTGCCACGCGTCGGGCATGGCCGCCATCAGCGCCGTGCTCCTCGGACTGCTGGAAGCGGGCGACCACGTCGTCTTCGTCAACCACACGTACGGCCCGACGCTGGAGCTGGCGGAGCAGCTTCGGCGGTTCCGCATCCGCCACGACGTGGTCCTCGATGGCCGGGTCCACGCGGTGGAAGCAGCGCTCCGGCCGGAGACGCGGCTGGTCTGGCTGGAGAGCCCGGGGACCATGCTCTTCCGCCTGGCCGACGTGAAGGGGATCGCCGCGCTGGCCCGCGATCGCGGGATCACCACCTGCCTCGACAATTCGTGGGCCACACCGCTATTCCTCAAGCCGCTGGAGCTGGGTGTGGACGTGGTGGTGCACAGCGCGTCGAAGTACCTGGGCGGCCACAGCGACCTCATGGCCGGCGCCGTGATCGCCGATGAAGCCCGGATGGCGCGGATCTTCGAGCGCGCCTACATGCTCGTGGGCGGCATCCTGGCCCCGTTCGACGCGTGGCTGCTGCTGCGCGGCCTGAAGACGCTGCCCACCCGCATGCGCCAGCACCACGAGGACGGCCTGGCGGTGGCCCGGTTCCTCCGCGACCACCCGGCCGTCCGCGCGGTCCACCATCCCGCGTTCGACCCGGCCATCGCCCCCGGCGACGCCGGGCTCACCGGCTTCGCGTCCCTCTTCAGCTTCGAGCTCCGGGACGGCAGCTACCACGCGGTTCGCGCGGTGCTGGACGCGCTGCGCGTCTTCCGCCTGGCCGTGAGCTGGGGCGGAACGGAAAGCCTGGCCATCTCACCCGAGCGGGGCGACAACGGGAGCGCACTGGAGGCCGCGGGTCTGCCGCGCGGGCTGATCCGGCTCTCCGTCGGGCTCGAGGGCACCGACGCGCTGATCGCCGACCTGGGCCCCGCCCTCGAGGCGCTGGCGTGACCCGCCCGGGTCCGAGCTCGAATTCGGATCCGGAGGCGACGACGGGGGCGCACGCCCGGGGCCCGCGGCGGCCGGTGCCCACGCTGTTCGAGGCCGCGCTCCCGATCCTCACGATGCTGGCCCTGTTCGCCGCCGTGGCCCTGGGCCCCGGCTTCCGGGGCGAGCTGCTGGTGGTGGTGCTGCTGGGCGCGACCGCGGTGGCGGGGCTCGTCGCCCGCCGCTACGGCGTGGGCTGGGACGCCATCCAGGCGGCGACGGGGCGCAAGATCGCGGACGTGCTCCCCGCGCTGCTGATCCTGCTGGCCATCGGGCTGCTCATCGCCACCTGGATGCTGGCCGGCACCATCCCGTACATGGTGTACTGGGGCGTGCGGCTCATCAGCCCGCGCTATCTGATCGTCACCGCCTTCCTGGCCACGGCCATGATGTCGCTGTTCACCGGGACATCGTGGGGGTCGGCCGGGACGATCGGGGTGGCGCTCATGGGGACGGCCGCCGCCCTCGGCGCGCCCGTTGCCGCCACGGCCGGAGCCGTGGTGTCGGGCGCGTACCTGGGCGACAAGATGTCGCCGCTCTCGGACATGACCAACATCGCGGCCATCGGGGCCGGCGCGCCGCTGTTCGCTCACATCCGGCACATGATGTACACGGCCACGCCATCGTTCGTGGCATGCCTCGTCGTCTTCACGCTGGCCGGCGGCTCCGCCGGCGCCGCGCCGCCGGAAGCGGACGCGTTCCTGGCGCAGCTGGAGCGGCTGTTCCGCCTCAGCCCGTTGGTGCTGCTTCCGCCCGTCGTCGTCCTCTGGGGGATCGTGCGCCGGACGCCGCCAGCGCTGGCCATCACCGCCTCTTCCGTGGTGGCCGTGGGTCTCGGGATCGGGCTCCAGCACTTCCCCGTGGGCGATGCCCTGGCCGCCGCTGTCTCCGGGTTCCACCACGAGATGCTGGGCCCCGACGGTGCGGCCGGCGCCGCGGTTACGGCCACCGGGGCCGTCGCGTCCGGGTCCGTGGCCGGGACCGCCGCGCGGGCGGGCGCCGCGACCATGGCGCTCGACCCCCGCGTGGTCACACTGGTGGACCGCGGCGGGTTGTTCAGCATGGGGTCCACGCTGGTGATCGTGATTGCCGCGTTCCTCCTGGCGGGAGCCATGGAGAGCTATGGCGCGCTGGAGCGGCTCATCGATGCCATGCTCGGCGCGGTGCGCGGCGTGTTCGGGCTGATCGCCGCCACCATGGCCGCCGGCGCCACGATGATCGCGCTCACCAGCCATGGCGGCGTGACGGCGCTGGTGGTCGGCGGCCTCTTCCAGAAAGCGTACGACGAGCGCGGCCTGGCCCGCGTCAACCTCTCCCGCTCCCTCGAGGACTCCGTCACGCTCACCGAGCCGATCATGCCGTGGACCGTTTCCGCCGTGTTCATGGCGACCACGCTCGGTGTCCCCACCGTCCACTATCTTCCCTGGGCCGTCTTCAACTACGGCGGCCCGATCTTCTCCCTCACCATTGCGGCCACCTACCGGCTCACCGGGTTCGGCATCCGGAAAGCGGCGGCCCGACCCCCCGCGGTGGACGTCGCGGCGGCCGACCTGGCATCGAAGTGAGCCGGGGGGCTTGACCTCCGCACACGGAACCGCGAGCTTCTGTCTCGGCGAGTACTCCGGCATGTGTCCGGAGCCGGTGACGAAAGGACCTGGGCGCTATCGCCCGGGTTTTTTTGCACACGCCGCGATCAGGTGAGTTCGTGAGGTACGGAGATACCGCTACCCCGAGGCACCAGAACACAGAGGGAGTACGGTATCATGCGTACCAGAGGCACCGTGAAGTGGTTCAACGACGACAAGGGTTTCGGCTTCATCACGCCGGAGACGGGCGGCAAGGACTGCTTCGTTCACCACAGCGCCATTCAGTCCCAGGGCTTCAAGACCCTGAGCGAGGGGCAGCAGGTGGAGTTCGAGGTCGTGCAGGGCCAGAAGGGCCCCGCCGCTGAGAACGTCGTCGCGATCTGACGCCAGTCAGGCGATCGCGTGAACGGCCGCCCCGGGCTTCCCGGGGCGGCCGTTCTGCATCCGGCCGGCTCCGCTTCCCGGCGCCCGGCTCCCGCTCGGCACAGTCCTCGCATTTCATCATGGCGGCTGAACTCGAAATGACCCGCACTCCGGAGGAACGCATGGAGCCGGTGCCGTACGAGATCCGTGAGGAGGACGTGGACGAGGTCCTCGACGCCTACGAGCCCACCGGGGGCGGCGCGTGGCCGGAAGACCGTCGACAGGAAGCGCGCGAGCACGTGCTGCGCAACGTAGTGGACCTGGATGACACCATCCGCTCCGCGTCGGAGGATCCCACCGACGCCCTGGGCGAAGCGGGCGACCGCATGGGCAGCATGTCCGACCGGCCGGGCGACCGCTCACCCGCGCGTCGCGAGATGGCGCTCGCCGCCATCGAGGACCTCCTCATCCGGGACGGCTTCATCGACATCGATGATGATGAGGGACGCGCTTTCCCGGCCATCTCGGAACCGGACACCGAGCACGAGGACTGACGGAACCCCTGACGCCGCCTTGCACCCCGTCCGCGGCTCCGCTACATCCGACGCGTTGCGGGCCGGGGGACGGCGGCGGACCGGTGTGACCGGGCGCCCTCGTTTCGAACGGGCAGCACAACCTGAACCGAGCCGGAAGATCCGATGCGCCTAGTGGAATGTGTTCCGAACTTTTCCGAGGGTCGCGACCGGGAGGTCATCGACGCCATTGCCGACAGCATCCGCGCGGTGGACGGCGCCACGCTGCTGGACGTGGACCCGGGCGAGTCCACGAACCGAACGGTCATGACCATCGTGGGGGAGCCGGACGCGGTGGTGGAGGCGGCGTTCCAGGGGGCGAAGACGGCGTACGGTCTCATCGACATGCGCCACCAGACGGGTGAGCACCCGCGCATGGGCGCGGTGGACGTGGTCCCGTTCATCCCGGTATCGGACGTCACCATGGAGGAGTGCGTCGAGCTCGCGAAACGCTTCGGCGAGCGTGTGGGCGAAGAGCTGGGCGTGCCGATCTACCTGTACGAGGAAGCCCAGCCGAACGAGGATCGGAAGGCGCTGGCCCAGATCCGCCACGGGGAGTACGAGGGGCTGGCGGAGCGGATCGTCGCACCGGAGTGGGAGCCGGACTACGGCCCGGCGGAGTTCGTCGCCAGATCGGGCGCCACGGTGACGGGCGCGCGCTTCTTCCTGATCGCGTACAACGTGAACGTGCTGGGCACGCGCAACCAGGCGCACCGCCTCGCGCTGAACGTCCGCGAGCAGGGCCGCACCGTGAAGGGCCGCGACGGCCAGCCGGTGCAGCAGCCGGGCTACTTCGAGAAAGTGAAGGCCATCGGCTGGGAGCTGGAGGAGTTCGGGATCGCCCAGGTCTCGATGAACCTCGACAACTACCGCATCACGCCGATGCACGAGGTCTTCGAGGCCATCAGGCGCGACGCGGCGGAGCTGGACGTGGGGATCGCCGGGAGCGAAGTGGTGGGGCTCGTCCCGCTGGAGGCGATCCTCATGGCCGCCGAGTACTACATGGAGAAGGAGAACCTCTTCATCCTCGGCGAGCGCCAGAAGGTCCGCCTCGCCATTGACCGTCTGGGGCTCAGCTCCGTCTACCCGTTCGACCCGGACGAGAAGATCATCGAGTACATGATGGACCGGGAGGAGGACGGCCCGCTGATCCGGAAGACTGTGCGCGGCTTCGTGGAGGCGGTGGGCGCGCGCAGCTCGGCGCCCGGGCGGCGGCTCCGTGGCCGCGCTCATGGGAGCCCTCGGCGCTGCGCTGGGCGCCATGGTCGGGTGGCTGACGTACGGGCGTCGCAAGTACGAGAAGCTGGACGCGGCCGTCCGCCAGCACCTGCCGCCGCTCGTGGAGCTGCAGGAGGAGCTGCTCGGCATGGTCGACGCAGACACCGACGCGTTCGCCGACTTCATGGCCGCCATGAAGCTGCCGAAGGAGACGGAGGCGCAGAAGGAGAAGCGGCGGCAGGCCATGCAGACCGGGCTGAAGAAAGCGACGCTGGTGCCGTTCCACACCATGGAGCTCGTGGACCGCGCCTGGGACCCCATGCTCCAGCTGGCGAAGATCGGACAATACTCCTCGCGCTCGGACCTGGAGGTGGGGGCGAAAGCGCTGGAGGCGTGCCTGTACGGCGCCCATCGCAATGTCCTGATCAACGCCGGTGACATCAGGGACGAGGCGTTCCGGGGTGACCTGGAGGAGCGGGCCGGCGCCCTCATGGAGCGGGGCGAGGCGAAGATGGCGGAGATCCAGGCGGTGGTGGCGGGGCGGACGGGGGACGCAGTGTAGCAGGGCCAGTGTAGCAGGGCCAGGCTCCAAAATCCACATTCGCGGCGATCAGGGACGGCGAGGCGAGCTGGGCCGGCGGGAGGTTCGGCCCGTCCACCAGCATGTCCGGGCCGCGCGCTCGGGTCCGCATCGCCAGACCGGGACGGTCGCACGGCTCAACGGGGCGAATGTGGATTTTGGAGCCTGGCCCTGCACCGCTGCACCGCCCCCTGCCCCCGCGCGCTGCGCCCCGATATACTTGCCGGCATGACTGATACGGCCGTTACCCCACCCGCCGACTGGCGCCTCGCGATCCCGGAGGAGCGCCGCGCGCACCTGCGCACGTGGTTCTGGGCGGTGGCCGCCATGACGTTCAGCGTCCTGGTGGTCGGCGGGATCACGCGGCTGACGCACTCCGGGCTGTCCATCGTGGACTGGGACCCGATCCTGGGCGTGATCCCGCCGCTCAACCACCACCAGTGGCTGGAGGCGTTCGAGCGCTACCAGCAGTTCCCGGAGTACCAGCAGCTGCGCCAGGGAATGACACTGGGGGACTTCCAGTCCATCTTCTTCTGGGAGTACCTGCACCGCCTGCTGGCCCGCAGCATCGGCCTGGTTTTCCTCCTACCGTTCCTCTTCTTCTGGCTCCGCGGCTACTTCAACCGTCCGCTGGCGACGCGCGCACTCGTTCTCTTCGGGCTCGGCCTGGGCCAGGGCGTGATGGGCTGGTTCATGGTGGCCAGCGGGCTGGTGGACCGGCCCAGCGTGAGCCATTTCCGCCTGGCCGCGCACCTCAGTCTCGCGTTCACCATTTTCGGCTTCTCCGTCTGGATGGCGCGGGAGCTGACCATGACGCCGCTGCGGATGGCCGTGCCGGCGGACACGAAGCGTCGCGTGCTGCGGAGAGTGTGGCTGGTGGGCGTCGTCCTGGCGCTCCAGGTGGTGTGGGGCGCGTTCACGGCGGGGCTCAAGGCGGGCCATTACGACAACACGTTCCCGCTCATGGAGGGGCACCTCGTCCCGCCCAGCCTCTACTGGCTCCAGCCGACGGTCCTCAACTTCTTTCAGAACCCCGTTGGCGTGCAGTGGACGCACCGGGTGATCGGGACGCTCCTCCTCCTGGCCGTCATGGGGGCGGCCCTCGCCATGCGACGACCCGGGGTCGACCGCGGCTCCCGGCGCTACGCCATGCTCTTCCTCGGCCTCGTGGCCGTGCAGTACCTCCTCGGCATTGCGACCCTCCTCCTGGTCGTGCCCGTCCCCCTGGCGGTGACGCACCAGGCCACGGCCATGGTGATCTTCGGCGTCTGGGTGTCGTGGCTGCACCACGCGCGCGGGCTCGGAGACGTGAGCGCGGGAGCCGGAGCGGTGAGAACGGGCGCGCTGCCTTCGCGTCACCCTTTCGCGAAGTAGATGGCGGCCACGACCACGCCGAGGGCCACCACAACACGGCGCAGCGTCTCCGGCTTCACCCGGCTCGCGAGGCGACCGCCCACCACGCCGCCCACGATGGCGCCCACGGCCATGATGCCCGCGGCGATCCATACCGTCTTGCCCGAGAAGACGAAGAGCAGCGCCGCCGCGACGTTCACCGCGAAGGACATGACCTGCTTCACCGCGTTCAGCCGCGTCAGGCTCTCGTCGATGGCGAGCCCGAGCACGGCCAGGATGATCACGCTCAGACCCGCGCCGAAATAGCCGCCATAGACGGCCGCTACGCCTCCGGCCGCGACCACACCGGCGTCGCGCCCCCGCCCTGTCCCCCGCTCGCCGCCCGCCGTGGTCCTGGACGCCGCCCACCGCTTCACCGGCTCCTGGATCGCCAGCAGGCCGGACGCGACCAGGATCAGCCACGGCACCAGCGCCCGGAACGTCCCCTCGCCCGTGTTCAGGAGGAGCAGCCCGCCGGCCAGCCCGCCCACGGCACTCACCGGCAGGAGCAGCCACAGGCGATGATGCTGCCCCCGCAGGTCGCGAAGCTGGGCCACCGTCGCCCCCAGGTAGCCGGGGGTCAGCGACACCGTGTTGGTGACGTTCGCCGCCACGGGCGGGACCCCGACGGCGAGGAGCACGGGGAAGCTGATGAGCGTGCCGCCGCCGGCAAGCGCGTTCACCGCCCCCGCGGCCGCGGCCGCCAGCCCCACCAGCAGAAGATCCAGGCCGCCCATCGCAGTCGACTCCGTCGATCGGGCCCACACCCACCCCCCGGGACACCGGCAACCTAAACCGCCGTCCCCCCCGTCGCACGCCCTACCCGCCCCACCCGCCCCCGCCTTACCTTTGCCCCCATGCAACCGCTGCCGAGCCTCACCGCCGAACGTTATCTCCAGCCGCTCCGCGAGGGCGGCTCCCTTCCCGCGGTGGTGGACACCGATCACGGGCTTTTCGTCGCCAAGTTCAGGGGTGCCGGCCAGGGCCCGCGGGCGCTGATCGCGGAGCTGGTGGTGGGCATCGTCGCCCGCGAGCTCGGACTGCCGGTGCCCGAGCCGGCGGTCATCGTGCTGCCGCCGGGACTCGGCGACGACCAGCCGGACCCGGAGATCCGGGAGCTGCTGGACCGCAGCCGGGGCGTCAACATGGGGCTCCGCTACCTCGACGGCGCCTTCAACTTCGACGTCCATGCCGCCGGGGACCTGATCGCTGCCGAGCTGGCCGCGGACGTGGTCTGGCTGGATGCGTTCGTGACGAATCCGGACCGAACCGCTCGCAACCCGAACCTCATGATCCACGAGCGGCGGCCGTGGCTCATCGACCACGGCACCGCCCTCTACGCCCACCACGACTGGGCCGGCGTGAACGGCGCCCGCACGCGCACTCCCTTCCCGCTCATCCGGGAGCACGTCCTGCTCCTGCTGGCCGGCGATCTCGCCGCGGCCGACGCCCGCCTCGCCCCGCAGCTCACGGAGGACGTCCTCGCCGGCGTCATGGACCAGGTCCCCGACGCACTGCTCATGGACCCGCTGGCGCGCGGCACCTTCGGCTCCGCCGACGAGGCCCGGGCCCGCTACGTCCGTTTCCTGGGCGAGCGCCTCGAGGGGCCCCGGCCGTTCGCGGAAGAGGCGGTACGGGCGCAGGCGACGAAGCGGGACGAGCCACCCCGGCGCCTCAGGGTTCGGCGATGAGCAGGCCGGTTGGAGCCGCGGGAACGGCGGAGCCCGGCGGCGGCCGGGCCGGTGCCGATCGGCCGCGGCGGGATGTGCCGTACAGCTGCGCCGTGCTGCGGCTGGTCCCGCACCCGTACATCGGCCGTGGCGCGCCCGTAGGCCTGGTTCTCCAGTCGCGCCCGGCCGAGTTCCTCGGGCTACGCGCCATCACGGACGCCGACGCGCTGCGAGCGCTGGCCCCGGATGCCGACATCGGGCTCCTCGTCCGCTACCTCCGCTCCGCCGCCGAAGTGGCCGCGGGCGACGCCGCCGCCGGGGAGATCGCGCTTCTCTCCGCCCCCGAGCGTTTCCACTGGCTCACCGCCCGCCGCTCCGATGTCATCCAGCCGGACCCGCTGGAGCACGGCACGTGTGCGGATCCGGCCGCGAAGCTGGACGCGCTGTTCCAGGCGAGGGTGCTGGGCGGGTAGGGGCTCACGCCATCCTCAGCGCGAGCCGACCACCCTCAGAGGCCTTCGCGCGAGCCGGCCGCCGCCGCGTACAGCGGGTTGAACAGCAGCTTGAACGTGCCCTGCGGTGAGCCGCGGAAGTGCGGGCTCACCCCGAGCAGCACCACCTGGCCTTTGCCGAGCGGCACACGCATGGCCGACGTCTTCCCCTTCAGGGTGCCGAGCCCCATCGCCCAGCCGCTCTCGAGCACGCTGTCCTGCGCGAAATGGACGTAGGAGTCCACGTCGCGCTCGATCTTCTGCTCCCCCTCCGACGCGGCAGGGATCACGTCCAGCACCTGGCTGCGAACGAAGAACCCCGTCGGCTCGGCGGCCACCCCGTACGCCAGCGGGTCGTCGGTGTCCGCTTCCATGCGGAGCAGGGAGCCGGGAATGAAGAATCGGTCGCTGTCGCTGTTCCGGACCACGTTTCGCACGGGGAGGCCGAACTGCTGGATCGGGAAGTCCACGGCCCGGTCCACGGCCACCAGCCAGCCACCGTTCTCCACGAAGCGCTGCAGCGCCAGCGCGCCAGGGAGGCCCAGGCCGCCGGTGTATTCCTCCGGCATCGTCCCCGCCAGGTGCCCGTTCAGCAGGCTCTCCGCCCCCTGGTTCGGCAGGATGATGACGTCCAGCCCCGCCAGGTCGGCCGCCCGGATGTCGGCATCGTGGAGCGTGCGGTAATCGAAGCCGTACTGCTCCAGTACCCAGCGCGTCCATCCCTCGGGCATGCTCGCCGTCCACGGCTGGTACAGCCCGACCCTGGGCGCCCGCAACGCCTCGCGGTCCACGGCCGGCGCCCGGCCGAGTGCCGTGAACGTGAGGCCCTCGGCGCTCCCCACGGCCTCCACCGCCGCGCGATCCGCCCCCCGGACCAGGATCGTGCCCGCGGGCCACTGCTGGCGCCCCAGCTCGAACGACGACGTCGCCCGGCTCACATCGGCGCCCTCGCCCAGCAGCCGGTTCACCGCGCGCACACTGGCGTTCTGCGCCCACGACAGCGCGTAGCCCCAGTCGCCCCGACCGTCCACGCCGCCGGGGAGTGTCGGGATCTCGTCCACCGGCTGGCCCGGCATCTCGAACGGCTCCTTCACGCCGTCCACCGCCACACCGAAGAGGAGCGGCAGCTCGTACCCCGTCATGTCGTACGGCGGCTCCGGCGGTCCGCCCGGGTACATGCGCCGGTCCGGGTACGTCTTGGGGTCGAGCAGGTCGGCCGCGAAGGGGCGGAACGCCTGCGGCGGGATCACGTACGCGCCGGCCGGGTAGCGCTTCCCGCCCGCTTCGAACGCGTGCTCCGCCCGCACCACTTCGACGCCACCATGGCGGAGCGAGCGGAGCAGCTCCGTGGCCTCGCTCGGGTCGTGCTGCGCCGCTGGGTCGATCACCCAGGCGAACGGGCCGCCCAGCGCCTGCTCCCCCTTCTCGATCTGCCGCTTCCCCGTCCGCCAGATGTTGAACAGCCACTGGTCCTTCTGCCGCGCGCCGATGTCCGCCACCGCCCTGGACGCGGTCAGCATGTATTCAACCGCGTCCTTCAGGTGCCAGCACCCGCCCAGCCACGGGTCCGGGTACGACGTCGTGGGATCCTTCGCCGGCAGGTTGCCCGCCCGCTCGCCGAACGTGTCCGGGATGTCCTCGGCGTCGTAGCAGTGCGGTGTGGCGTAGCGGTAGAGCGCGGTCTCCGTGATGAAGCCCAGCATGTTGTGGTAGTTGGGCGCGTCCGACATGTACATGCTGCCCCACCCGTCGAACACGATGTCGCTCAGCGCGCCCGGCTTGTTCTCCTGGCTGAAGCGCTGCTTCATGTACTCCCCGATCTGGTTGATGCTGGAGACCACCAGCGGGTCCAGGTTGGGGTTGATCGGGTTCTCCACGGGCGGCATCCAGATCCGGCCGGGGAACGGCGAAGTCTGGTGGTGGTTGTAGACCAGCTGCGGGAACCAGCGGCGGTAGAGCTGGTTCGCGATCACGCGTGTTTCCTGCTGCGTGAACACGTTCCAGTCCCGGTTGTTGTCGTGCCCGATGTAGTGGTGGTACAGCACCGGCAGCGGTGCGGTTTCGAACGGCGTGCCGATGTTCTTCCGGTACCAGTCGGCCACGATGTCCAGACCGTCCGGGTTCATCACCGGCATCAGCAGCACGATCGCGTTCTCCCGGATCCGGCTGGCCTCCTCGCCTTCGTCCGTGGCCAGCCAGTGCGCGAACAGCGGGGCGTGCTGCGCCGCCGCCACTTCCGTGGCGTGGAGCCCCGCATCGATCCAGACGATCGCCTTCCCCTCCGCCGCCAGCCGCTTCGCCTCCGCCTCGTCCACCCCCCTCACCAGCGCCAGCCGGCGCGCGATGTCACGGTAGTGGTCCCGGTTCGCCAGGTTCTCCGCGCTGGACAGGAGCACCAGCATCATCGGGCGCCCTTCCGTGCTCTCCCCGATCTCCTCGATCACCACCCGGTCCGACGCCGCGTCCAGCGCCTTGTAGTACGAAAGCAGCTGTGTGTAGTCGGCCAGCTTGTAGTCGGAGCCCGGCTCGAAGCCGATCACCGATGCGGGCGTGGGTACTGCCGTCGCCGCGGCAGCGGCCCCCCGCCCGCCGGCGGATGGCGGCCGCGTCTGGGCAGTCCCGCCGGTCGCGGTGACGAGAGGGGTGGATGCGGCGAGCGTCGCCAGGAGCACCACGTGGGCGAGGCGCCCATGAGCGCGGGGGATCGTCGTCATGGATCTGTCGGTCTGTGGGTGGAGGTCGGCCCCGGCGGTCCACGGTCCGGGACCCGAGTCGAGCGTCAACGTAGCTCGACCGCGCCGCCGGCGCACCCGTTCCGGTGCAGGCCGGCGCCCGCCAAGGAGAACGGGGCAGACATCTTGCACACTCCGGGAGCAAATTGTCGCCAAGAAAGGAGCTCCCGATATGAAGCATGTCACCCGGATCACCCGTGCCGCCGCCCTCGCGGCGGGCGTCGCCCTCCTCCCCGGCTGCGTGGCGGCCGCGGGCGCCGCGGCCGGCGTGGGCGCGGTCACCTACATCAACGACCAGACGGCCACGACGCAGGTGGACGCGAACGTGAGCACGACCACCGGCTGGACCGAGTCGGCATTCCGCGACATGAGCATCGAGATCACGAAGCGCGAGATCGAGAGCGACGCGGTCGAGCTGACGGGGAAGTCGCCCGACGGTCTCGACGTGAAGGCCAGCGTCCAGAAGGAAGGTGATCTCACGCGGATCAAGGTCACCGCCAAGCGGAACATGGTGAACTACGACAAGAGCTACGCCCGCAACGTGGTGGAGAAGATCCTCGCGTACGCGGGTTAGCGCGGGCCGCGGGGAAACGGGACGGGGTCCGGGCACCGTGCCCGGACCCCGTCTCGTGTGACCGCCAGCCGCCCGCGTGGGCGACCGACGGGGCCCTGACTCCCTGGTCTACCTGTTGGCCGCGTCCATCAGCTCCTTGAGCAGGCGGTCCGCCTTGTAGACGCTCTTGAGCGCCTCCGTGATCGCCTGCGTGTCCACCCCCACGGTCCGGCCCGAGGAGTCCGGGCGGAAGAGGAACTCGTTGGGCAGCTGCTCGACGTTGCCGTCGAAGGCGAGCCCGACGATGCGGGCCTGCCGGTCGATGATCGGGCTGCCGCTGTTCCCGCCCGTGATGTCGTTCGTCGACACGAAGTCCAGCCGCTTGTCCATGTCGATGGTGTCCTTCGCCTTCGCGAAGCTGGCGGGCAGCGTGAACGGATCCTCGTTGTTGAAGACTTCCGCGCGCTCGTACAGGCCGTGGAACGTGGTGAACGGCGCGGCGATCGTCCCGTTGTACGGGTACCGCTTCAGCACGCCATCACTGATCCGGAGCGTGAACGTGGCATCCGGCGGGATCTGCGTTCCGAAGACGCCGAAGAGCGCCTTGGCGAACCGCTCCTGCTGCACGCTCTCGGCCGCCTGGAGCTCCGCCCACCGGGGCTCGAGCGAACGGTAGATGCTGTCCATCACCACGGCCATCTGCAGATACGGGTCCTGCGAGGCTCCGATCTTCTGGATCCCCTGGTTCAGCAGATCCTGCCGGGTGGTGGTGGACTGGATCCCGGTGGCGCGGTCGAGGATCTGGAGCGCCTGGTCCACGTCCGTCGCGGCGAGCAGCGCGTCGCGAAGCGGGTCCCCGGCGGAAAGCCAGTCCGCGGCCATCTGGAGACGGCCCTTCAGCAGCGTCGACTCCTGCCCCGGCTCGCCCAGCTGCGGGTTCATGGCCATCATCTGGAGCCGCTGCACCGGCTGCCCGTACAGCGTGTCCATGCGCTCGCCCTCCGGCAGCGCGTTCTCCCGTGCCAGCGTCACGAGCGCGCCCGCCGCGGCCATGTACGGCGTACCGAGGAAGAACGGGTTCGCCAGGTTCAGCCGGGGCGCCAGCGCGTACTTCCTGGTCTCGAGCGTCGCGATGGAATCGATCACGCCGGCGAACTGCGCCTTCAGCTGCGGGTCGGCCTGGATCGCCTGCTGCAGCTGCCGCTGCCACTTGATCTTGCGGGCCATGAGCAGCGTGTCCTGCAGGCCTTCCAGCTCGCCGCGGAACAGCTTCAGGCTGTTCTCCACACCGAACAGCCGGTTGCGAACGCGCGCGGCCACCTGCGGATCCTGCGCGCCCATCTCCTTCAGATACGCTTCCTGCCCCTCGAGCAGGTCGATGTAGAACGGGTGGCGGAACTGCATCTCGTACAGCCACTGCGCCACCGTGATCTGCCGCGACGTGGAGCCGGGGTTGCCCGTGACGAACAGCAGCTCGCCCTCGTCCGCCCCCTCCGCGCGCCAGCGGAAGTAGTTGGGCGTGCTGGCCGGCGAGGTATCATCGTCGTTGTACGCGCGCACGAAGGAGAAGTCGGTGTCGTAGCGCGGGTAGGTGAAGTTGTCGTAGTCGCCGCCGAAGAAGCCGGCCTGCAGCTCGGGGGCCATGACCAGCTTCACGTTGTCGTAGGTCTTGTACTTGTACAGCTGGTACTGCCCGCCGTGGTACAGCGTAACCACCTGGCAGCTGTAGTCGGAGGACCCTTCACACTCCTCCTTGATCTTGTTCCGCTCCGCTTCCTGCGCCGCCGCCACCTGCGTGGCCGGCGCGTTCGCGGGCGCTGCACCCTGGACCCGGTCGGTCACGTCCTGGATCTCCACCAGCTGGTCGAGCGACAGGTTGGGGCACGACCGCTCCTCCGCCTGTGTGGCGGCATAGAAGCCGTTGCTCAGCAGGTCCTCGTCGCCCTGCGACACCGCGTCCACGCAGGCGCGGGCGCAGTGATGGTTCGTCACCACCAGCCCGTCGGGCGACACGAACGAAGCCGAGCACCCCTGGCTCCACCGCACCGACGAGAGGCGCGCGTGCTCCAGCCACTCGGGCGTCGCATCGAAGTTGTACGTCTCGCGCCAGTAGTCGAGCGGCGGGTTCTCGAACGTCCACATCGTCCCGAGCTCGACCCCGGTCAGGGTCACGTGGTCCGCGGCGCGCTCCGCGGACTGCGGCGGCGTGAGCGCGTTCGGGACCTGCGGCGAGGCCGCGGGCATGGGCTGGGGCGCCGGTGTGGCCGGCGCCGCAGCCGGTGCGGACGAGCAGCTCGCGGCCAGCAGTGCGGCCGCGGCCGTCAGCCCGAACCGTGTCAGAATCGGCATACGTGTCATTTGCACTCCCTTGCTGTGTGCATCGCGCGCGGCGCTACGGGCGCCGGACGCGGGTTAGGCAGAACGGATGCTGTGGCGCAGCACGCCGGGAGGCAAGCCGGCGCGCGCTACTGCCCGCGCTGGCTCGACGGCGGCACCATTCCGTTCAGCCGGAAATACGTGACCAGGTTGCCATAATGCTCGAAGTCGTGCGCCACGTTGAACACCAGGGCGAACAGCCGGTTGTTCTTCATTCCGAACAGCTCGAGCGGTTGCGCCAGCTGGTCGGGCGTGAGGTTCGCGTACGCATCGTCGCAATAGGCGAACGACGCCTTCAGCGCCTCCACAAGCTCGTCCTTCGTGGTCAGCTTCTCCGCGTCCTGCTCCGTCGGCGCCTCCTCGCCCCGGGCAGCGGCGCAGAACATGTACTGGCTGTTGGCCGCGTGGCCTACGATCTGACCGAACGACCGCACTTCCTCCGTCGGCCGGTAGTCGTATTTCTCCGCCGGCATCTGCTCCGCGGAGCGGACTAGGTAGCCTTTCACCATTCCGTACAGCGGACGCACCGCGTCCATCGACGCGTCGTCCATCGCGGCCGGAGAAGCGGGCTGCTGCGCCGCCAGCGGGAGCGCCAGCGTCAGGAAGAGAGGAACGATCCAGATGCGGGACATGCGACACCTCCAGGAGAGTGTTGGGGGGACTGCGGCATCGCGACCATGAACAATGGAATCGAGGATACGGCGCGCCGGCTCGGGGCGCCAGACCCGGCCGCGCCCAACCAAATGGCCGCCGGAGCGGTCCAACGGGCGGGAGAGGGCGCCGCCCGTCTGCGGGACACGGCTCGAAACCGGGAGCCGGCGCCGTCCGTAACGATGCGGAAAACGCATACCACCACGGGACAGAGCACCATGCAGCGTCGCTCCGCGGGAACCGTCATCCTCGCGCTCACCACCGCTTTCGCCCCGTTCGCCGGGGCGCACCCCGTCGCGGCGCAGAGCCGCGTGTACGTCTTCCCGGGCGCAAACTCGAGGGAGACCTACTTCAGCATGCACAACCTGCGGGCCGCCCAGGCCGTGTCCCGCGGGGCGGGGGTGAAGGTCGGCATCCTCGATCACGGCTTCGGCGTCGACCTGCGGCCCGATCTCTACGCGGGCGGCGCCACGTTCCAGACGGGCGACTACGTGGAGAGCTGGCACCGCGGCAGCTCGCACGGCTACTGGATGGCGCTCGTGCTCCGCGAGGTGGCGCCCGAAGCGGAGATCTACGCCCTGGGCACGTCCGACTTCGGGGACGAGGCGGCCAAGGTGGATGCCATGGTGCGGGCCATCGACTGGGCCGTCGCCCATGACCTGGACGTGCTGACGTATTCGGACCGGCGCTTCTCCCCGGAGCTGCGCCCCCGCCTCGACTCCGCCGTGGCGCGGGCGCACCGCGCGGGCGTGATCACCACGTTCATCCACTATCCCGAGGCGGGGAACATCCTGCCCACCTGCATCTGCCCCCTCAGCGGCGATGACGAGCGGGAGCCGGACCTGAACATCTTCAGCTACGATTACACGACCGTCTCACCCTTCCGGATCGACCGGTGGGAGGAGAGCGACAAGCGGCGCTACGGCGACCACCCCTTCTTCTCCATGTCCTCCACGTCCCCCGTGACCGCGGGGATGGTGGCCATGCTGCGCAGCCTCGACCCCACGCTTTCCGGCGACGACTGCCGCCGCATCCTCCAGGAGACCAGCCGACCGGTGACGTTCGAAGGGAGGACCGGGGAGCACGTCGCCGATGCGGCCGCGGCCGTCTGGGCGGTGGCGGAGCGCGTCGCGATGGGGAACCGACGCTGAGGCGGGGACGCGCGGAAGCCACGGGTCTCGCGCCCCGCCTCGACCCGGTCGGCGACCCGAAGTGGCAGCGCGGAACGCTCAGAAGGAAGGGCCGATCCCCACGTCCACTCGCCAGTCCCCGCTGGTGGCGTAGCCGAGCCCGCCGCCCAGTGGGCCGAACGGGGTGCTCCAGACGAGTCCGGCCCGGACGCCGCCGATCCACGCGTCGCCCGTCCATCCCGACGGGCGCTCGGCCGCGGCGCCGGCGCGGAGCTGGAAGCGCAGGAACCCCTCGAGCGCCACGGGGCAGGCGACGTCGAGCCCGGCCACCAGCACGGCCGGTGCGCGCCGCTCGCCCCAGCGCAGCCCCGGCACCCCGTCGCCGCCGCCCAGCGCGGGCCACGCGTCCACGGCCGCGTGGCCGCCGGCGGCCGCTCCCGTCTGTCCGCCCGCACCCCCCGACGGCGACCCGCCACCGGGGAGATCGCCCACCCAGGTGAGGTCCGCGAGCGCGGCGACCCGGAGTGGCCCCACCTGGTCCCGCAGGCTGCCCCGGGCCCGGGCACGGGCGTAGCGGAACGCCCCCGCGCGCGCTTCCATCTCCACCAGCGCGGGCACCCCCACGGGATCAATGGCGGCGCCCGCATCGCCCAGCTCCAGCCGCGGCCCCCACACCACGCCTTCACCGCCCCCATCCTCGCGCACCCATTCCACCCGCGCCTCGGCGAGCGCCCGCACCTCCGGCGAGACGCGCCGGTAGCCCAGTCCCACCCGCCCCCCGGCGCGCCTCACACGCTGCTCCCCCGCGATGGCGCCGCCCGGCCCGAAGCGGCGCACGTCGGTGATGCGCCCGAACCCCCCGACCTCCAGGTCGACGCGGGGAGCGCGCGGCAGTACCAGCCGGGCGGAGCCGGTGATCCACTGCTCCAGCTCCTGCACGGCCGCCGCGGCGGTCAGCTCCGCCGGCGCCATACTCGCCAGCCGATGACGCACCCCCGCCCACACGCGGCCGCCCCGGTCGGTATCGTACCCCGCCGAACCGAGTAGCGTGGTCACCGGAGCCGGGGTCACGTCCACCCGCAGCCGCGGCCGCGGCGCGTCGGCGGACGGATCCGACGGGTCCACGTACGCCCACACGGCGTCCACCAGCCCGCTGGCATAGAGGGCGTCGGCGGCCGCGAACACCGCATCCGGGTCGTACGGTCCGCGGACGGCACCGGCCAGGGCGTCCCGCGCCATCCCCGCGATGCCGGGCTCGGGGGCGTGCACGTCCACCCCCGCGAAGCCTGCTGGCGGAGGCGGCAGAGCGCGCCAAGCGGGGGCGCCGGAACGCAGCGCGCTGGCGGCGGGGCCCAGCGTCGCCAGTGTGGCCCGCAGCCCGAGCCGGATGAGCGGGCCGGCGTCGCGCGGGAAGGAGGCCGCGGACATGCCCTGCGGGATGTCCGGCAGCACGAGGAAGTCGGCCCGCACCGAGTCCGGCGCGGTGTTCAGGATCAGGAGCCGCAGCGCGCGCGTCCCCAGGTCCACCATGGTGAGCCCTTCCAGCGAGGGCGATGGCCGGATCACGTCCACGGCGATGACGGTCGTCGCCCCCAGGTCGCGCGCGACCTGGATCGGCAGGTTGTCGGCGATCCCGCCATCCACCAGCCATCGTCCGCGCCATTCCACGGGCGCGAACGCGCCGGGGACGGCCATGCTGCCGCGGACCAGCCGCGCCAGGTCGCCACGCCCCAGCACCAGCGACGAGCCCGTGCTCAGGTCCGTGGTCACCACCCGGTAGCGGCGGGGAAAGCGGTCGAAGTCGCCGCGCGCCCGGACCTGCGCGTCGAACAGCAGGCGCACCATCTCCCGGTTGATCCCGCGGTCCGGTACCAGCCCCTGCTCGAGCCCCGGGCGGCGAGTCCCCATGGGCCAGCGCAGCAGCGGGTGGAGCGGGGCCGCGTCAGGCCCGATGAACACGGCGCCCGGGGCGAACAGCCGCATCCAGTCGCGCCGCTGCATGAGAGCCCGGATCTCCGCCGGGTCCCGCCCGCTGGCGTACAACGCGCCGATGATGGCGCCCATGCTCGCCCCGGTGACGATCGCCGGCTCGATCCCGAGGCTGTCCAGTCCGGCGACGACGCCCGCGTGCGCCAGTCCCCGGGCTCCCCCGCCACTCAGCACCAGCGCCTCCTGGCCCGTGGCCGCCGCGGCACCGGCGCCCGGAACCACGCCGGCGCGGGGCGCCGCAAGCGCCGCAGGCATGGCCAGGAGCAAGAGCATGCGCCGCACGAGCCTCCTCGCGTACGGGTCCGCGGCCGCGACCGCTCCGGCCGCGTTCGCTGCTACGATGGCATGAACGAGGCTGGCACGCACGCGCCCGTGTCCCATATGTTGCGCCGGCCGCGGCGCGGCGAGGCCCGGACCGGGATACGCGCCGCGCGGAAGCTTGCGACTCCCTCGACTGCGGATCATGGCGAACATCTCACGACTCTTCGAGCGAAAAGCGATCGGCGACGCGCGCGCGGAAGAAGTACCGACTCCGGAAGGACTCCGACGGGTGCTCGGCGTGTGGCAGCTCACTGCCCTCGGCGTGGGCGCCATCGTGGGCGCGGGCATCTTCTCGGGAGCGGGCACGGCCGTGGCCGGCGGCCCGAACCACCTCGGCGCCGGTCCGGCGCTCGTGGTCTCCTACGTCCTCGTGGCCACCGCCTGTGGCTTCGCGGCGCTCTGCTATGCCGAGTTCGCCTCCCTCATCCCGCAGGCCGGCAGCGCGTACACCTACGCGTACGCCACGCTCGGTGAGATCATCGCCTGGATCATCGGCTGGGACCTGATCATCGAGTACGCGGTCGGCAACATCGCCGTGGCAGTCTCCTGGTCCGCCTACTTCGTCACGCTCGTGCGCGGCTTCGGGATCGAGATCCCCGGCTGGCTCTCCACCGACCCGCGCACTGCGCTCCAGGGATTCCACGCGCTCGAGGCCGCCAGCGCCGGGGGCGCATCCGCCGTCACCGAGTCGGTGCGACAGGCGGCGACAGCCTGGACCTCCGCACCGCAGCTGTTCGGCATCCACATCATCTTCAACCTGCCCGCGGTCCTCATTGTCGCGCTCATCACCTGGGTGCTGGTCATCGGGATCCGCGAGAGCGCCTGGGCGAACACGGCCATGGTCATCCTGAAGATGGGCATCCTGCTCTTCTTCATTGCCATTGGCGCGGTCTGGGTCCGCCCCGAGAACTGGACCCCGTTCATGCCGAACGGCTGGAACGGCGTGTTCACCGGCGCGGCGCTCATCTTCTTCGCCTACATCGGCTTCGATGCGGTCTCGACCGCCGCGGAGGAGGCGAGGAACCCGCAGCGGGACATGCCGCGAGCCATGATCTGGTCGCTGGGCATCACCACCGTACTCTACATTGTCGTGACCCTGGTCATGACCGGACTGGTGCCGTGGAACCGCCACGGCAGCGCCGACCCGCTGGCCCAGGCCTTCTCCGACCGCGGCTACGACTGGGCCGCCGGCGTGATCTCCTTCGGCGCCATCATCGCCATGGCCAGCGTGCTCCTGGTCTTCCAGATGGGACAGCCACGCATCTTCTTCGCCATGGCCCGCGACGGCCTCCTACCCCAGTGGGCGGCCAAGATCCACCCCAAGTACCGCACGCCGTACGTCACCACCATCCTGACGGGCGTGTTCGTGGCCTTCTTCGCCTCGTTCGCCAATATCAACGAGGTCATCGAGCTCACCAACATCGGCACGCTCTTCGCCTTCGTCCTGGTGGCCATCGGCATCATCGCGCTCCGGCTGCGGGAGCCCGACCGCTACCGGCCGTTCCGGACACCACTGATCTGGTTCGTCGCCCCGGCCGCCGTGCTGTCGTGCGGCTTCCTCATGGTCCAGCTCCCGGGCGTCACCTGGGCCCGCTTCGGCATCTGGCTCGCCATCGGCCTCGCCATCTACGCCTCCTACGGCTACAAGCGGAGCCGGCTCCGCTTCGGCGAGGATGCCCGCGCACTCCACGATCTGGAAAAGGGGCCGTGAGCGAAGACCCGACCGTCGATCCGGACGCGGCACCCGTGCGCCCTCCCCCCCGCCCTGCGCTGCGGCCCGGATCTTGACCCGGCTCGAGCGCGGATGGCCAACCCGCCAAAGCGAAGGGAGAGAAACGGCATGGAAGACACGCGCGCGGCAGTCCGCACCCTCGGCTGGCTCAGCATCGCGCTGGGCGCGACCTCCGTCCTGGCCCCCGGCCTCCTCGGCTGGCTCGCCGGTCAGCGCCCCCGGCGCCTGGTGCCCCGCGTCCTCGGCGCCCGGGACCTCGTCATCGGCACCGGCCTCCTCGCCGCGGCCGACGCCCGCCCCTGGCTGCGAGCCCGTCTGGCTGCCGAGATGATGGACACCGGGCTGCATGCGACGGCCGGCCTGGTCGGCCTCTTCGGCCGCAAGCGCGCATTCCTCGCCGCCCTCACCTCCGTCACCGCCGGCGCCGTCGAGCGGCGATTGCTCCAGGCCTGAGCCGCCGCCGGCGAGGCGTTCACACCGCGCGGCGTTTCACCCGGCGGCTGGGCACGCGCCGGGCGCGGCACGCTGCCGTGGCCGCCCGCGGCTCAGTGGCCGGCTCCGTCGCCCGCGCCCATCCCGGCTTCGATCTCCGCGATCTCCCGCGGTGCGTCCACGCTCAGCCGCTCCACGCCCGTGTCCGTGACCAGGTAGTTGTCCTCGATCCGGACACCGATGGTGTCGTAGCGGCGGACCGCGTCGCCGACGGCTTCGATGAATGCCCGGTTCTTCGGCGTGTCCCCGAGCAGCCCCAGGGCGCGGGCGCTGACGTAGATCCCGGGCTCGATGGTGAAGACGTCCCCTGGCTGGAACGTCCGCTCGCCCGAATAGAACTGCGCCGGGTCGTGGACCTCGAGGCCGATGCCGTGGGAGATGCCGTGGATCATGAACAGCATCCCCTGCAGGCATTGCGACGGCTGCGCTTCACAGTCCACCGGCCACGGCGGGTCGTACGTCGCTTCCGGCGACTGGATCAGCCCGAGCCGCGTGAGCCCTTCGAGCCGGGTCATCACGGACGCTTGCAGCGACGCGGCGGCCGGCGCTCCGGGGCGCACCGCCCGCTCCGCCGCTTTCTCCGACGCGAGCACCAGCGCGTAGATCTCGCGCTGCTCCGGTGAGAACCGGCCGCTGACCGGGAGCGTGCGCGTCAGGTCACCCGTGTAGCCCTCGACTTCCGCACCGATGTCCATCACCACCACCTCACCCGCCCGCATCACCCGGCCGTTCCGCGAGTAGTGCAGTGTGGTGGAGTTCGGCCCCGAGCCGACGATGGTGGAGAAACCGGGCCGGGCCGCGTTCCGGCGGAACGTGTGCTCGATGGCGGCCTGCACTTCGTACTCCCCCGCTCCGGGCCGCACGGCGCCGAGGGCCACGCGGTGCGCTTCGGCGGTGACGGCCACCGCCCGACGCAGCAGCGCCGCTTCCGCCTCGCTCTTCTTCGACCGCAGCCGCATGAGCTCGGGATGCAGGTCTCGCACTTCGAGCTCCGGGTGCCGCGCCACCAGTCGCTTCACGAACGCGCCACCCCGCGTCAGCGAGTCCTGCGCCGCGTAGTCGTCCGACTCGAAGTCACGCAGCTCGAACAGCGGCACGCCCGCCGCCACCAGGGAGTCCACGTGCCCGTCCAGCTCCCCCATCGGGCGCACGCGGAACCCGGTCCGCTGCGCCAGCGCCGCCGGATCCTCGCGGAAGCCGTCGTAGAACTGCGTCCGGACGGTGGGCGTGGCCGTGAACAGCGTGGGCCTCACCCGACCCTGGTCGCCCAGCATCACCAGCACCGCGTCCGGCTCGTGGAAGCCGGTGAGATACTCGAAATCCGGGAGCTGCCGGAAGTCCGAGATGTGGCCCACGGAATTCCGCACGCCGAAAGCGATGACGGCGCCCCGCCCCATGATGGCGCCCACCGAGTCCCTGCGGGCGGCGAACTCGCCGGGCGTCACCTGGGAGCGGGCGGGGGCGGCGGCGGAAACCGTGGCCAGGATCGCCACGAGCAGCGGGTATGGACGCATGCGGTGAAGCCTCCGGATGGGGACGAGAGCGTGGCCATCCCTATTTGAACGCCCGTCCATTGCTCCCACAAGAGCCCGCCCTCCCAACCTTCCGCACCCCCGGGAGTGTCCCATGCACCGGGGAGAGGGATGACCGCGCCGGCGGCGGATAGGGCGAGACCGCTGGCGTGGAGCGACCATGATGCAGCAGGAGACCGGCATGAGAGCGGGTACGGGGTGGATCGATGCGCTCGCGCGGGACGTCCGCGTCGGCGTCCGGGCCCTGGCGAGGCGACCGGCGTTCACCGTCGTCGCCGTGCTGACGCTGGCGCTGGGCATCGGCGCCTCGGTGGCCATGTTCGGCGTGCTCGACACTGCGCTGCTGCGCGCGCTGCCGTACCGCGAGCCCGGCCGCCTGGTCGTGGGCCGCACGCTTTGGCCGGACGGTAGCGTGGGCAGCACTGTCTCCGCCCCCGACTACCACGATGTGCGGGAACGGGCGGACGTGTTCGACGCCACGGGCGCGCTGACCCCGTTCGATGTCGAGGCCACGATCACCGGCGACGGGGAGCCCGAGCGGCTGAACGCCCGCTTCGTCTCGCCCGGCTTCTTCCGCCTCCTCGGCGTCGCACCCGCGCTCGGCCGTGAGTTCCGGGCGGAAGAGGGAGAGCCCGGGCTCGCGCCCACCGTCCTCATCAGTCACGAGCTGTGGCAGCGGCGCTTCGGCCGCGACCCCGCGCTGGTCGGCTCGAGCATCACCCTGGACGGCACCCCCGTCACTGTGGTGGGCGTGCTCCCCGCCGGCTTCTCCTTCTTCGGGAGCGCCGACGTCTGCATGCCCATGGTCCGCGGCGGGCCGTACGGATCCGGCCGCCAGTTCCACAACTGGCTCGTCGTAGCGCGGCTCCGGGACCACGTCACGCTGCAACAGGCGCGGGCGGACGTCGACGTCATCATGGGGCGCCTCGCCGCCACCTATCCGGCGTCCAATCGCGACAAGGGCATGGTCCTCACTCAACTGGCCGATGCCCTGGTCGAGCGCTTCCGCTCCAGCCTGCTCCTGCTCGGCGGCGCGGTCCTGCTCGTGCTCCTCATCGCGTGCGCCAACGTGGCCAGCCTCCTCCTCGCCCGCGGCGCCGGTCGTCGCGCCGAGATCGCCATGCGCACCGCCCTCGGCGCCGGCCGCGCCCACCTCGTCCGGCAACTCCTGACCGAGAGCGCCCTCATCGGCATCGCCGCCGGCGTTCTCGGCACGGCCATCGCCTTCGCCCTCAGGCGCGCGGTCCTCGGCATCGTGCCCGCCACGGCGGGCAGCCCGGATGCCGCCGCGTTCCGCCCGGCCGCACTGCTCTTCGCGCTCGGCATCACCGCCATCACCGTCCTGCTGGCCGGCCTCGCCCCGGCGCTCATGGCGACCCGCGTCGATCCGGCCGGCGACCTCCGCGATGGGGCCCGTGGCACCACCGCATCCCGGGCCTGGTTCCGGAGCGGGCTCGTCGTCGCCCAGGTCGCCCTCTCCATCCTCCTCCTGACCGGGGCCGGCCTCCTCACGCGCAGCTTCCTGACGCTGAGCAGCGTCGACCCCGGATTCCGCACCGGCGGGCTCCTCACCGCCGACGTGAGCCTCAGTCCCACGGCCTATCCGGACCCGGACCGGCGCGTCCTGTTCTTCCAGGAGCTGGAGCGACGCGCCCGGGCGATCCCGGGCGTGGAGGACGTGGCGTTCATCAGTCGACTCCCCATCCGCGACTGGGGCGGGAACGTGGCCGCGTGGAACACGGAGCACCCGCCGGCGGATGCGTCCGAGTGGCGCCTGGCGTATGTCCGGACCGTGCTCCCCGGCTACTTCGACGCCATGGGCATTCGCATCGACCGTGGTCGGGACTTCGACGCCAGCGATATCGCCGGCGCCCAGCCTGTCATGCTCATCAGCGAAGCGATGGCCCGGGCTCTCTTCCCGGGCGAGGACCCCATCGGCCGTCGCGTGGCCGTGGACGCCGGCCCGGAAGCGCCGCAGTTCGAAGTGGTCGGCGTCGTCGGGGACGTGCGTACGGCCGGACTCATGAACGCGGCCGGAATGACCATGTACTTCCCCCACGCCCAGCGCCCCACACCCGGCATGCGCATCGCCGTTCGCCACGCGGGCGGCCCCGCGGCCGCGGCCCTCCGTGACGTGCTGCGCGAGCTCGACCCCGATGTGCCGCTCGCCGGCGTCCGCACCATGGACGAGGTCATCAGCCACGCCGTGGCCTTCCCCCGCGCCATCACCCTCGTCCTCGCCGCGTTCGCCGCCGTCGCCCTCTTCCTCGCCGCTCTCGGCCTCTACGGCATCCTCGCTTTCCAGGTCACCGAGCGTCGCCGGGAGATCGGCATCCGGGTCGCCCTCGGCGCCGGTAGCCGCAACGTCCTCACCGACGTCATCGGCCACGGTCTCCGTCTCCTCGCCCTCGGCCTCGGCTTCGGCGTTCCCGCCGCGCTCCTCGGCGGCCGGTTCATCGCCAGCCAGCTCTTCCAGACCACCACCCGCGACCCCGCTACGTTCGTCACCGTCGCGCTCGTCCTGCTCGCCGCCGCCCTGGCCGCTTCCGCGCTCCCCGCGTGGCGCGCCCTGCGCGTCGACCCCGCCACCGCCCTCCGCCTGGAGTGAGACGCGGCCATGAATGCGGGAGGGGGCGCCGACCCGGTGCCCCCTCCGTTCCTTCGTTCGTGCCGCCCCACGGGCGGCTCAACCCACGCCTCAGCCACCGCCCGTCCACGCGTTCGTCGAGCAGGCGCCGCCGCCACCACCACCACCCAGGAACGCCGACGCGGACATGGCCAGCTCCGTATGCTCGCTCCCGCACTCCTTGCACACCGGCGCTTCCTTCCGCTGGCTGATGCGGCGCATCGCTTCGAAGCGGCGGCCGCAATCCGTGCACTGGTATTCGTACAGAGGCATCGTGTCTCCCTATTGCATGACTATGCAGTAAGCTAATCCGTCCGCCGCCCGTGTTCCAGCCCCCCTCGCGTCCTCCGCCTCAGCGGTACACCCGCGGGTTCACCACCACGCGCTCCAGCCACAGCTCGACGTAGGCCCATTCGCCGCGCGGCTCCGTCCACCGCGCCTCGCCATGCGCGGGGAGGCGCAGGCCATCGAAGTCACGGTGGTCGGACAGTGGTGTGGACCATCGAAAGCGGCGGTAAGTGGTCCCGTCGAGGGACTGGAAGCGGTCGTCGGAGTGAAAGTCGACCAGGTCGCCGGCATCATCGAAATGGAGGACGCCGGAAACGGTCCAGCCCGCGTTGGAGAAGGTGGCGCGAACGCGGCGCGAGTCCAGCGGCTCCCATTCGATGGGCGCGTCCACCAGGGCGCCCGGTGCCATGAAGACCATGTCGTTCAGCACGGTCACGGTCTCGCTGCGCGTCATTTCGGGCCCATCGGCATCGAGGACGGTGAGGAGGCCGAGGACGCGGCCGCGCATGGAGGCGGCCGAGCCGCTGTAGCGATGGAAGACGTCCACCGGCACACCGGTGCGGCGTGCATCCATGAAGAAGAGACGGGTAGGCGGATCGAAGGTCTCGTACTGCCGGACGCGCCCGTTCATCCACGGCTGGTCCGGCCCGCTCCGGATGCGGCTCCTGCATTCGACGAAGATGCCGTGGACGTGGGGACTGCCCACGACGCCGGCGCTGGCGGAGGAAGCGCGCCACCGGCTCGGGCAGGCGGTCCAGCTCGTCCGCGGTGATCGGCCGGTCCTCCGCCGGCATCGTGCTCAACAGCCGGGCCGCTCCGCTGCGGTATTCCGACCGGAGGCTGGACGGGCGGGTGTTCAGGGCGGTGATCAGGAGCGGGACGAGGATGAGGATGTTGGCGATGGTGCCGAACCGGGCATCGCTCCACGCCGCGATGATCAGCGCCTGGGAGAGGACCACGCCTGGAGCCGCCGCGAGCCACCACCACCGGGGCGCCGCCAGGACCAGCACGGCGGCAGCGACGAGCAGCACCGCCGCGGCCAGCCACAGCACGCCCTCGCGCGGGCCGATTTCCCGCTGCAGTTGGGACACGTCGGCCAGTCCGAACGCCTTGACGAAGCCCAGCAGGTGGATCGCGCCGTGAACTGCGAGCAGCACGACGAGGAAGATGCGCATCGGCAGCTCCCGATCGGGGTGGTGTCGTGGCGGGCACCCGGCCGCCTCCGTCTCATCCTAGCCCGACGTCACCCGTCCCGCCGTAGGGATTTCCCCCAAACCGCCGTCGCCACCCGGCTGACGTTCCCCCCGTCCGCCATACCCCGGTACCAGGATCACCATGAGCGTGCGGAGCCCCGGCACGCCGGGGTCCAGCGCGCCCGCCGTCACATACCCCACCGCGCCCGGAGTCCGGGCCACGTAGAGCTGCACGGCCTGCTGGGACTCCATGACCGGCGGCGGCTCGACCCCATGGAAGTAGAGGTCGTTCCAGTAGTCGGCCAGGTCCCGGGGAGACTGTCCCAGGATGGCGCGGGAGAAGCGGTCCCGGATGGAATCGGACGCCGGCAGGTTCACGGGCGCGATGCGTCGCCCATCCGCCCAGAAGCGCCGGCGCAGCATGAAGATGCGGCGCAGCTCGGCCGTGGTGAGGGAGCCCCGGCCGGGGTCGACGTCCGCATTGGCGATGACGACGATGGCGGCCGCGGGGAGGTCGTCGGGGTCGAGCCCCTGCCCCTGCGCCGGGGCCACCCGGATCGCGGTGAGCAGCAGCGCGCCGGCAGTGACCAGCGCCGAAACCGCGGCGCCACCCCGTCCCGGGACCCATGACCGCGGCGGGCGCAAGTTCAGAAGATCCCCGAAACGGACAGGTACCATCCGTCGGGAACGCGGAAGGAAGGTCTGTCCCGGAGCTGCCGGTCGAACTTCACAGTCCAGTGGCGGCTCGGCCGGAGCGTGAGGCCCAGGGTCTGGATCGAGAGCGGGCTGTCCACCACGGGGTCGTAGTACTCGGTCCGGCCCACGGCATACAGCCCGACGGATCGCGCCACCGGCACGGCCAGCTGGACGAACGCCCCACGTTCCTGCGGCGCCACTGCGGTGGACGAGAGCGTCGTCGCCTCCGCCAGCAGCTCGACGCCGTGCACCCGCCACGACAGGTCGACGCCCAGCAGTCCGCGGCTGCCCGCGTCCTCCTTCCACTCCTCGTCCGGGCTCTCCTCGCTCCCGCTGTCCGGGGCTTCACCATCATCGTCGGGGCCGAGAGGCCGCTCGGCCCGGAATGCCACGCCGCTCACGCCCACGAACAGACCCCGGAACACTTCGAGCGCGCCCCGGAAGCCGAACGCTTCCCGGAAGGCGCTCTCCTCGCTGTACCGGAACGGCGCGCCCGGGACCGCGGCATACAGCGCGTACCCGGCATCGTGCCCCGCCAGTCCCACCACGCCCGTAGCCATCGCCCCCGTCATGCTCTTCGCGAACGGTCGATACGTGGTGAGCGGACGGTGGGCCGTCCACGTGAGCGGCTCGGCGTGCACTTCGTTCCACTGCCCCACGGGCGTGAGGAAGCGCCCAATCCGCAGGCGCAGCGCGTCGGTGAACGCGTATTCCGCGTAGAGCCGGACCAGGTCGAGGCCCCGCTCCTCGACCCGACCCGTCCAGTTCTCGCGGGTCGTACTGGCAACCTCCAACTCGCCGAAATAGCTTAGCCTCCGCGCCACTGTCCCCGAGAGCAGCAGCGCGGCATTGCCTTCGGTCACGGCCACCGCCGTACCTTCGCCGTAGCGGGTGGCCCGACCGAAGACCACGCCCCCATAGCCTCCAACATGCACCGCAGAGGCGCTGCTCACCGGCGGAGCCGGCAGCTGCGCCCGCGACGGAGATGCCGCCGCGGCCAGCAGCGTGGCGGCCGTGATCGCGGTTGCGGCGGCGTGTGCGCGTATCGGTCGTTTCATGGCTGAGAACCGGGAGCCCGGGTGGCGGTGAAGGATACCATCGTGCGGCGCGACGACGCGAGCGTGGGGCTGGACACCCTCGGCGCCCGTCTGGCGCTCGTGCTCGTGTCGTTCGTGGTGGTGGCCACCACGCTGGTCGGCGGCTTCGAGTACGTGCGTGGCCGGCGGGCTGTGGTCGGCCGCGCGACGGCTGCGCTGGAAGCCCGCGAGCGGCTCGTGGGAGACCGGCTCCTGCGCGCCCTCGACCAGCGGCGGCGCCTGACGGCCGTCTGGCCGGAGCTCGAGGCGGCCCAGGACCTGGCCGTGGACGACGTGGACAAGCGGCTCGCGTCCTCCCTCGTCCGCCTCTCCGAGAGCTTCGGTGGACATGCCGTCGCCCTCGCCCTCGGCACGGGCGACACCGTGATCGCGGCGTCCAGCCGCGCCTGGATCGGCACGTTCGCCGGCGACCGGCCGTGGAGCCGGATCCCGGCACCCGCTCCAGGCCGCGCGACCCTCCGCCTCACCCGCGACAGCACTCTCGGCCCCGTCGTCGCCGCCGTGGCCCCCGTGCTCGCCCGCACCACCGGCGCTCCCCTGGGACGCATCGTTCTCCTCTCGCCATGGGACGTGCTGGTGGGCGAGGCCGCGGGGGAGTACGGGACGGACCTGGAGGTGCGGGACGCGGAAGACCGGCTGCTCCGCCCGTCCACCGTCGGCAGCGCCGAGCGGCTCCGGGCCGCACCCCTCCCCGTCCCCGTCGGAAATGATACCGTCCGCCTCACGCTCGGCACTCCCCTGGAGGAAGCGCTCCGGCCGCTCCACGCCACCCGCCGCCAGTTCGCCCTCCTGGCGCTGGTCGTGCTGCTGGTCACGGTGCCCGCCGCTCTCTTCCTGGCCCGCTCCAACACCGCCGCCCTTCGCCGGCTCACGGAGGACGCCCGGCAGGTCCACATGGGCGACGTTGGCGCCCGCACGCCCGCATCGGCCTCCCCGTTCGGCGCCACCACCGCCGCCGCCGCACTCGTGCCCGCCCCCGACTTCACACCCCCCACCGGGGCGCCCCGGGAAGTGAGGGTGCTGGCCAGCGCCCTGGCCACGATGGTGGAGCGCCTGGAGTCGTCACGGCTGCAGCTCGCACGGCAGGAGAGCCTGGCCGCCATGGGCACCATGGCCGCCGTCCTCGCCCACGAGATCCGGACGCCGCTCTCCGTGCTCCGCGGCTCGGCCGATATGCTCGCCCGACGCGTCGGGGACGACGAGCGCGATCGCGAGCTGGTGTCGTTCCTCGAAGAGGAGATCGGCAGGCTGGAGCGGCTCGTGAACGACCTCCTCATGTTCGCGCGCCCACGCCCCCCGGACATAGCGCCCACCGACCTCGCCGATGTGGCACGCCGCGGCATGCGCACGCTCGCCGGAAAGGCCGAAGAAGCCGGCGTATCCCTTTCGGCCGAGCTGCAGCCCGCGCCCGTCCAGGGCGACGAGGAGCAGCTGTACCAGGTCGCCCTCAACCTCATGGGCAACGCCATCGAGGCGTCGCCGCGCGGCGGCGAAGTGCGCGTCCGCACGGGAACCACGGGCCCCGATGCCTCGCTGGCCGTGGACGACGACGGCCCCGGCATCCCGGCCGCGACGCTCGATGAGGTCTGGACTCCGTTCTTCACCACACGCCGGGGCGGCACCGGACTCGGACTGCCCCTGGTCCGGCGCATCGCCAGGGCGCATGGTGGGGACGCGATCATCGAGCTGCCGCGGGAGAAGGGCACGCGCGTCGTGCTCACGTTGCCGCGGCGTGAAGGGGAGGAGGCATGACGGGTACGCCGATCCTGGTGGTGGACGACGAGCCGCGCATCCGGCGCGTGCTGGAGATGGCGCTGTCGGACCTCGGCTACGCAGTGGTGCTGGCGGAGGACCTGGCGGAGGCCCGGGAGCGGCTGGCGGGCGAGCGGGTGCAGCTCGTTCTCGCCGACCTCCAGCTCCCGGACGGCACGGGACTGGACCTGCTCACGGAGATCCGGAGCGAGCGCGACGATCTCCCCGTCATCCTCATGACCGCGTTCGGCACCGTGGAGACCGCCGTGCAGGCCATGAAGCTGGGCGCGTTCGACTACGTGGTGAAGCCGTTCTCCATCGACGAGATCGATGCGCTGGCCCGCCGCGCCCTCGGCTTCCACCGCGCCGAGCGCGAGATCGCGTACCTGAAGGAGATCGCGGCGCCGGACTTCGAAGGGATGGTGGCCGCCAGCGCGGCCATGCGCGCCGTGGTGGACGCCATCGAGCGCGTGGCCCCCACGCCGAGCACGGTCCTGGTCACGGGCGAGACGGGCGTGGGGAAGGAGCTGGTGGCGCGCGCCATCCACGCCCGCTCCGGCCGCCGCGATGCCCTGTTCGTCGCCCTCAATTGCGCCGCGATCCCCGGCGAGCTGCTGGAGGCGGAGCTGTTCGGCGTGACCCGAGGCGCGTTCACGGGCGCCACCGAGGACCGGCCGGGGAAGTTCGAAGTGGCCGACGGCGGCACGCTCTTCCTCGACGAGATCGGGGACATGCCGCCGGCCATGCAGGCCAAGCTGCTCCGGGCGCTCCAGGAGGGCACCGTCGAGCGGCTCGGCTCCCACGTCCTCCGCCGCGTGGACGTGCGCATCGTCTCCGCGACACACCGGGACCTCCCCGGGATGGTGGACGCGGGCGGCTTCCGCGCCGATCTCTTCTACCGGCTCAACGTCTTCCCCATCCACATCCCGCCGCTGCGCGAGCGGCCGCAGGACGTGGCGCCGCTGGCCATGCGCGCGGTGGAGCGCTTCGCCGGACGGCAGGGCCGCGCGCTGCGGCTCGATGATGCGGCCGTCCGGCGCCTCGAAGTCTATCACTGGCCGGGCAACATCCGGGAGCTGAACAACGTGCTGGAGCGGGCGGTGATCCTGGCCACGGGCGACGTCCTGTCCTCCGACGACCTCCCCTGGCTCCCCGCCCACGATGAGCGAGCAGCCCACCAGGCCGGCGCCCCGGGCGGGGGGTCCGACGCCCGGGACGGCGGCCCCGGCCGCGCCGCGGTGGAAACGCTGGACTCGGCGGTGGAGCGGGCCGAGCGCCAGGCCATCCGCACCGCACTCGCGGCCACCAGCGACAACAAGACGCGGGCGGCCGAGCTGCTCGGCATCTCCGTGCGCACTCTCTGGTACAAGCTCGACCGCCTCGGAATGCGGCAGGACTGACCTCCGGCGAATCAGTCGCCGTCGCCCCCGGCGTCCTCGCCACCGGCGTTCGTGACCACGTTCTAGCCCGCCCCGTTGATGGTCAGGATGCCGGTGGCGGCATCGTAGCTCGCGGGCAGCGACACGAGCGGCGCGATGGCCGGTCCGCGGATCACATCGCCGGCCGTGTTGTACTCCGCTCCGTGGTTCGGGCAGTACCACCCGTTCCCCGCCACCACGACCTGTGTCCCCTGGTGGGTGCACGCCAGGCCATACGCCACGTAATCACTGGCCGCCACGCGCCCCACACCCGCCACGGCCCCGCCGCCCAGGTTCACTTTGGCCACCCCGCCCACCTTGTCGAGCCCCGGATAATCCGACACGGCAATGTCCCACGGCCCGCCGGTCGGGAGCGTCGGCCCGAGGGGGCTGTTGACGTTGCACGCCACCAGCAGCCCCCCGATCGCCGCCACCGTGGCCGCCTCGATGAACTGCCGGCGCGACATCCCCGACGCTGCCCACGGCTCTCCACCGCCCCCCTCCGCCACTCCCCCGCCCGCCGCCGATGCGGGCCCCGCCATTCCCCCAGCCGCCACACCCGTCACCGCTTGCGCTTCCGCCTTCGACCGCAGCCCGCATCCTTCACAGCTCATCCGTTCCCTCCCGGTTCCTGCGCGGCCGCGCCGAGCGCCACCACGGCCGTCTTCCATCCTTCGGGGTCCTTGTCCTGTCGGTACAGCGTCCCCGTATCCACCATCACCTGCCCCTGCGCCACGCGGACGGCGTAGCGGTCCATCCCCCGCGTGGCGCGTCCCGAGATGAACGTCCCGTCCGGCTCGTACTTCGAATGGTGCTTCGGGCACTGGAAGCGGCCGTCGTCCCCTTCCCAGCGCAGCGCCGTGTGCTGGTGGGGGCACGAGAGCGCGAACGCGTACACGCTCCCCTCCCACCGCACCAGGATCACCTGGTAGCGCCGGTCGATCGTGGCCCCATCCGACGTCGGCAACGGATACGTCAGCCCGCCGCCGGCATCCAGGAGCCCGCGCCCGAACCGGAGCGCCGGCTGCGCTGCCAGCGGGACTCGCGCCCCCGCGAGCAGCGCCATGGCGAGCGCACCCTGCCGCAGGAAGTCCCTGCGCGAGGCGCTCCAGGCACCGCCCCCCTCGCCCGCTGCCGCCGCGCCCGCGCGGTGCCCGGCGTCGCCTGCCTCGGTTCCCCGGTCACCACCAGTCCCGCAGCCGGCGCACGATCCGCAGGCGGCCGCCGCGCCGGCACCCATCTCTTCGCCGCGGATTCCGACCCGTCCTTCTTCCCCGTTCGCCCCCATTCGCCCTCCTCAGACCGCTGTGAGCGCCGTGCCCAGCAGCAGCGTCAATCCCCACAGACTCATGCTCCTCACCGCAGCCCAGCGCAGGTTCCGCCACGCGCCGGGCGGGTTGGGGAGAACCGGGTCGGCCACCTGCAAACTCAGGTAGCCATCCCTTGACCCGGCCTCCCCCGATCCATCCGCTTCGCTCCACCCCCTCAGCCGGCGTTCCGCTTTCATCATGAACAGCCCGTTCACCAGCAGCAGCGCGAACGCGCTCATCTTCAGCCAGAAGATCGGCGACGCGAGCAGGAACTCGGCGTCCCCGAGCGCCATGGCAATGCCCGTCAGCGTCACTACCGCCAGCCCGATCATCACCGGCCGGTGGACCTCACCGAGCTCCCGCAGCAGCAGGCGACGATCCCCGCCCTCCCGCCGCGAGATCCGCAGCGCCAGCCGGTCCGTCGCCACCGCGAAGCCGCCCGCCGTCAGGAGTCCGGCAAAGTGGACGAACAGAAGCCCCGTCTGCAGCAGCGTCGAGTCGTTGTACAGGTTCGCCCACGGCTTCGCCGCTTCCACCACCGGTTCGATCAGCGCCACATCCATCAGTCCCTCCTGAACGGCGGCAGCATCATGAGCCAGCTCGTCACCGCCACGCCCATCGACACCATCGCCACCTGCTTGTGCGTGTTCCTCACCGAGCCGTTCTCCCCGGCATCCCCCGCCAGGATCCCCGTCGCCACGAACCCGGCGTCCGCCGCCAGCATCAGAAGCCCGTGCGCCGTCCTCCACTTCCGCCCATACGGGTCCTTCCGCCCCTCCCACAGGTTCCACACCCCCGTCACCGTGTTCACGCCGAAGAGCCCCGCCACACCCGCCGCCGCCGGACCATGGACCGCCCGCGCCCACCCCGGCGCGGCACGCCCCTGCTCCACCAGCTTCTGCCCCGAGAAATACTGCGCCGCGAACAGCGGCAGCATCGCCCAGCTCGCCCACTTGTGGATCTGAAGCCGCGTGTAGTACGCGTCCGAGTAGTCGACCAGCGGGGGCGGCGGCGCAGGCGAGTCCGACGCCAGCGCCGACAACGGCGCCACCGGCACGAGCATGGCCAGCCGCGTCGCACGCTCGAATCCCCTCGCCCGCGCCGCACTCGCCCTCGAGCCTCCGTCCACCCTCCCGCCCGGCTCGGCCGCTGCCACACCCACCGCCACGGCTGCGCCCACTCCCGACGTGTCCGGCAGCGGCGTCAGCGAATACGGCTGCGGCGAGGCCTGCGCCATCGCCGCAGCGAAGAGCACCGCCAGGAAGTCCAGTCCGGGCATCTCGTCTCCGGGATACGATCTCCTTGGACCCGGCGCGCCCGGGTCCCTCCGACGCCGCTCGGAGGCAAGCACGGCGCCACCCGCCCCGTTCGCCGCAAGACGTTGTCCCACCTGCATTTCCGCCCGCCATGACACGCGGCCGCAGCACGATTCTGCGCGCAATCGGCTGCACACCGCGCAAGGAATTGCAGGGGGCCGCGTTCGTTCCCGGACCAGCACGGGCGGGAGCCGGCGCGGCAGCCGGAATTCCCCTGTGCGACATCAGGAATCTCCCCACAGACATTTCCGGGCCGAAGGGTTATTCTTCAGGGTCAACTCCACAATCCCCCCCAGAGAATTTCGAGGAGCCGCGCATGACGTCCGCCGCTGCTCTCGCCCGACCGCTCCCCCTGATCATCCAGGGCGGCATGGGCATTGGTGTCTCCGACTGGCGGCTGGCCCGGGCCGTGGCCCGGCGGGGCCACCTCGGCGTGGTTTCCGGGACGTGCATTGACACGCTGTTCGTGCGTCGGCTCCAGGACGGCGATCCGGGTGGGCACCTGCGTCGGGCCATGGAGCGGTTCCCGCTCCCGGACGTGAGCGCGAGCGCGCTGCGGAAGTACTTCAGCCCGGACGGCCGGGCGGAGGGTGCGGCGTACCGGCTCCTGTCCATGTGGAAGGACGGAGTCAGCCGCACGCGTGAGCAGCTGACGATGCTCGGCAGCTTCGTCGAAGTGTGGCTCGCGAAGGAAGGGCACGACGGCCCCGTCGGTATCAACCTGCTGACCAAGGTCCAGCTGCCGAACCTGGCCACCCTCTACGGGGCCATGCTGGCCGGAGTCGACTACGTGCTCATGGGCGCCGGCATCCCGCGAGAGATCCCGGGCGTTCTCGACGCATTCGCCACCGGTGAGGGCGCGGCCATCCGCTTCGATGTCGAGGGCGGCGAGCGGGGCGACGAGCCGGAGATCCGCTTCGATCCGTCGAACCACATCGAAGAGCCGCCCGCGCTCCGCCGCCCGGCCTTCCTCCCCATCATCTCCTCGCACGCCCTCGCCACCATGATGGCCCGCAAGGCCAATGGCCGCGTGGACGGGTTCGTCGTGGAAGCGCATACCGCCGGCGGTCACAACGCGCCGCCCCGGGGCCGCGGTGAGACCAACGAGCGCGGTGAGCCCGTGTACGGCGAGCGCGACACGGCCGACCTGGAAGCCATGCGGGCGCTCGGCCTCCCCTTCTGGCTCGCCGGCGGCATGGGATCCCCCGAAGGTCTCGCGGCCGCACTTGAAGAGGGTGCTGCCGGGATCCAGGTGGGCACGCTCTTCGCCCACGCCGAGGAAAGCGGCCTCGACCGCGACCTCCGCCTCGCCACTCTCAGCCGCCTCCGCAGCGGTGAGCTCGGCGTGCACACCGATGGACGCGCCTCCCCCACCGGGTTCCCGTTCAAGGTGGTCCAGCTCGAAGCCACCAACGCCGATCCCGCCCGCTACGCCGCGCGCACGCGCACGTGCGACCTCGGCTACCTTCGCACTCCCTACCGCCGCGATGACGGCCGAATCGGCTTCCGCTGCCCCGCCGAGCCGGAGGACGCCTACATCGCGAAAGGCGGCTCCCCGGAGGACACCGTCGGGCGGAAGTGCCTGTGCAACGGCCTCCTGGCCAATATCGGGCACCCGCAGCAGCGCGACGACGGCCCCGAGCGCGCCCTCCTCACCGCCGGCGATGACCTGCTCCGCCTGGCTGCCTTCCTCGGCGAGCGCGACACCTATACCGCCGACGACGCGCTCGATTACCTGCTCTCGTGACCCCGGTCCGCGCCTGTGGCGCCGGAAGTCTCTCCACCTGGAGAGATCCCGGCACGCGCTACCCATGCGGCGGCGCCCGGGAGCCTGGTGCAGCCCCGAGCCGCCGCGCATTGTTGGAGCGGCTCTGATACGGAGGAAGCGCCGTGGTCTCTTCGGGCCCGCGTGAGGAAGCCCGCGGACTGATCTTCGACATCCACCGCTACTCGGTCCATGACGGGCCGGGCATCCGCACGACCGTGTTCTTCAAGGGGTGCCCGCTGTCGTGCTGGTGGTGTCACAATCCGGAGAGCCAGGGCCACGCTCCTTTCCTCCATTACGACGCCGACCGCTGCCTTCGCTGTGGCGCCTGCGTCGAGGCCTGTCCTGCCGGCGCGCTGGCCCTCGTCTCCGCCGATGACCTCTCCGCCACGTCGCCGGATGGCGTCACCGCCGTGGCGCTGGACCCAGGCCGCTGCACGCTGGACCACGGCTGCGCTGCGCCGTGCGTGGAGGCGTGTCCGGCCGAGGCGAGGCAGCGGGTGGGCGGGTGGCTGACGGTGGCGGAAGTGATGGACGCGGTGGAGCGGGACGGGCTCTTCCACGAGCAGTCGGGCGGCGGTGTGACCTTCTCCGGCGGCGAGCCGCTGCTCCAGTGGCGCTTCCTGTCGAAAGTCCTGGACGCGTGCGGGGAGCGCGGGATCCATCGCGCCGTGGACACGACGGGGTTCGCGTCGCCGGAGGTGCTGCTGCGGATCGCTGAGCGGACGGACCTGTTCCTCTACGACATCAAGACGCTGGACCCGGGGCTGCACCGCCGCGCCACGGGCGTGCCGCTGCAGCCGATCCTGGACAACCTGGCCCGGCTCCTGGACGTCGGCGCGCGCGTGCGCATCCGCATGCCACTGGTCCCGGGCGTCAGCGATGGCGACGCGGCGGCCGACGCCCTGGCCCAGCACCTCGGGGGACTGGGCGCGGGGCGGCTGGACGGGGTGAATCTGCTCCCTTTCCACCGACCGGCAAAGGGGAAGCACGAGCGTTTCGGGCTGCCCTGGCGTCTACCTGTTGAGACCGCCGTCCCGGTAGCGCGGGTGCGAGAGCTGGCAGCGCGGCTGGAGCGGCAGGGAGTGCACGTCACCATCGGAGGCTGACTGCCGTGAACGACCGTGTCGCCCGCCTGCGGGACCGGAGCTTCGACGCGGTCCCCGCCGTCTCCACGGAGCGGGCGGAGATCATCACGCGCTTCTACAGGGAGAACGAGGGCCGCTGCGCGGTTCCCGTCCTCCGGGCCATGGCGTTCCGGGAGCTGTGCCTGAAGAAGACGCTCTGGCTCGGCGATGACGAGCTGATCGTCGGCGAGCGCGGCCCCGCGCCGAAAGTCGTCCCCACGTTCCCCGAGCTCACGTGCCACTCGGCCGATGACCTGCGCACGCTGGACGGGCGCGAGAAGACCCGCTACGTGGTCAGCGACGAGGCCATCGCCCTCTACGAGCGGGAGATCATCCCGTACTGGCGCGGCCGCTCCCTGCGGGACCGGATCTTCGCCCACCTCCCGCGCACCTGGCTGGACGCGTACCACGCCGGCGTGTTCACGGAGTTCATGGAGCAGCGGGCGCCCGGGCACACGGCGCTGGACGGCGAGATCTATGGGAAAGGGATGCTGGAATACCGGGCGGAGATCGCGGACCGGGCGGGTCGCCTGGACTACTTCCGCGACCCCGACGCGGCCCGCAAGGCGGAGCAGCTCGAGGCCATGGACATCGCGTGCCACGCCGCCATCCTCTTCGCCGAGCGCCACGCGGCGCTGGCCGAGCAGAAGGCCGCGGCCGAGACCGACGCGCGGCGCCGCGACGAGCTCCTCGCCATCGCCCGCGTCTGCCGGCGCGTCCCGGCGCATGCCCCGCGCACGTTCCACGAAGCCACCCAGATGTACTGGTTCGTCCACCTGGGGACCATCACGGAGCTGAACGGCTGGGACGCCATGAACCCCGGCCACCTGGACCAGCACCTGCGCCCGTTCTACGAGCGCGACCTGGCCGCCGGGATCCTCGACCGCGACGGCGCGAAGGAGCTGCTCTCCTGCCTCTGGATCAAGTTCAACAACCACCCCGCGCCGCCCAAGGTGGGCGTCACGGCCGAGGAGAGCGGGACGTACAACGATTTCACCAACATCAACCTGGGCGGCCTCACCCGCGGGGGCGATGATGCCGTCAGCGAGCTGAGCTACCTCATCCTGGAGGTCGCGAACGAGGTCCGGCTGCTCCAGCCGCAGTTCAATGTCCAGGTCAGCGCAAGGACGCCCGACCGCTTCCTCGCCGAGGCGTGCGGCGTCATCCGGGAAGGGCTCGGCTACCCGTCCGTCTTCAACGCCGACACCGTCGTCGCCGAGCAGGTCCGGGCCGGCAAGGCCGTGGAGGACGCCCGCGAGGGCGGCACCAGCGGCTGCATCGAGACGGGCGCCTTCGGCAAGGAAGCCTACATCCTCACCGGCTACCTCAACCTGCCGAAGATCCTCGAGGTCGCCCTCCACGACGGCCGCGACCCCGCCACCGCGCGCCGCATCGGGCCCCGCACCGGCGACCCCGCCACGTTCGCCGCTTTCGATGATCTCTTCGCCGCCTTCGAGACGCAGCTCCGGCACTTCGTGGACGTGAAAGTGGAAGTGAGCCAGTACATCGAGTCCATGTACGCCCGTTTCGCCCCCGCCCCGTTCCTCTCCGTGGTCATCCGCGACTGCATCGAGAACGCCCGCGACTACAACGCCGGCGGCGCCCGCTACAACACCAGCTACATCCAGTGCTGTGGCATCGGCACCATCACCGACAGCCTCTCCGCGCTGCGCACCCACGTCCTCGCCCGCGGCCCGGAAGCCCCCGGCCAGCCCGGCCAGCCCGGCGAGCCCGCGACGACCGGCGGCGATCCCCGGCCCCGCGTCGCCATGCCCGAGCTCTTGGCCGCCCTGCAGCGCGACTTCAGCGGCGACGAGCCGCTCCGCCAGCGCCTGGCCAACCGGACCCCGAGGTACGGCAACGACGACGACCGCGCCGATGGCATCATGCAGCGCGTCTACGACGCCCTCTTCCGCACGATCGACGGGCGCCCCAACACCCGCGGCGGGCAGTACCACCTGAACATGCTCTCCACCACCTGCCACGTGTATTTCGGGACGAAAGTGGGCGCATCGCCGGATGGCCGCCGCGCCGGCACCCCCATCTCCGACGGCACCTCCCCGGCCCACGGCGCCGACCGCCACGGGCCCACGGCCGTCTGCCGCTCGCTGGGCAAGATGGACCAGGTCAAGTCCGGGGGCACGCTCCTCAACCAGCGCTTCCTCCCCGCCCTCCTCGCCGATGACGCCGGCCTCGCCGCTCTCGGTCACCTGATCCGCGGCTATTTCCGCCTCGGCGGCCACCACATCCAGTTCAACGTGGTGGACACCGCGACCCTCCGGGACGCACAGGCGCACCCGGAGAGCTACCGCGACCTGCTGGTCCGCGTGGCCGGCTACAGCGACTACTTCGTCGACCTCGGCCGCGACCTCCAGGAGGAGATCATCGCCCGGACGGCGCAGGACGGATTCTAGTCTTCGGACGCCGTTGCGTCCCGTCAGGTGAATCCCCACGCCGGATTCCCGCCTGTTCCCTACTGCACGGAGATGGCCCTCCTCCCATGCTCAGGGTGGCCCCGCCGCCCACCTCAACCTCGATCGTCATGCGCGCCGCACACCGATCCGCCGCGGCCGGACGCCGTGGAGATCGGCTTCGTCGGCTACATCGCCTCCCCGCCGCTCCAGCTCGTTTATGGCCTGCTCGGCTGCGCCATCCTGGCCGCGTCGTTCCTCCGCTCGGTGCGGCGCGATCTCGCCGGCGTAGCAGCAGCGCCGGGGGACGCGGCCGTTCGTCCGTGAACGCGGACGCCGCCGCTGCTCGGCCGGCGCGCGTCCGGGCTCCGGCCCCGGGACTCGGCCGCCTACGCCATTTTCGGCGACACCGTGCGAGCCCCGTGCGCGGGCCGGGTCGTGGCCGCGACGGACGGTCTCGCGGACCTGAGCCCCCCGGCCGTGGACAGGGAGCACAGGGCGGGGAACCACGTCATCCTCGCCTCCCGGATGCCCGCGTTGTCCGAGGACGGAAGGCCGGGGACCGCCTGGGTGATGGTCGCTCACCTGCGGGAGGGGAGCGTGCGCGTCGCGGCGGGGGAGGCGGTCGCGGCCGGTCAGCCGCTGGCCCGCGGGGGGACCTGACCCTCGAGCATCGCCGCTTCCCGCCTGCTCCAGCGCCACTCCCCATCGCCGGGTCCGGCCGGGCGTCGGCCTCAGCGGCTGAAGAATGCCCCGATGACCTGCGGCAGCGCGGCGATGATCCACACCAACCCGGCCGTCGCCCACGCTTTCCCGCGCGGCATCTTCGCCACCACTTCGAGTCCGATGGCGATGAGGGCTGTCGCCCAGAGCGTGAACACGTCCGCCCGCGTCGCCAGGTTCAACAGCACGGGCGAGGCGGACGGCTGGGCCATGAAACGAGCGGCGCTGAACCCCACGTCGTGGATCGAGTCGAGCCGGCTCACGTCCATCACGAACGACTCGATCAGCCCGGCAACGAACTGCGGCACACGTACGATCTGCGCGTAGGTCACCACCAGCATCATGGCGGCGAACGTGGTGACCGCACCCATGGCCCGCGCCACGATCCACGTGACGAGCGCGGTGAGCGCCACCCCGATCGGGAAAGTGACGGCGAACCCGATCACGCCGAACATGCGGCCGATGCGCCGCATCTGCTGGATCTGGTCGGAAGTCAGCTCCGTCCCCTCCGCCAGCCGCTTCATGGCCGCCCGCTGCATCTCCACGTCCAGGATTGCGCCGAACGCGTGCTGCCAGGCATAGAAGAGAGCCACCAGCAGCAGCGTGAGCACCAGAAGGACGGGCCACGCCTTCCCCCCGCGCCGACGCTCGTAAACCGCCCTGGGCTCGTAGAAGATGTCGATGAAATCTTCCCACACCGCGGCCTTTTCCGGCTGTGGCTGGGCCGCCGTGGCAACGCCGCCTGACTCGAGCATTTCGATCCTCCGCGAAGGTTGGGCGGTCGGAATGAGAGGCCGGATCCACCGTAGTCGACCACGCCCTCCCGTGTCAACGACTCTGGCCGCTCCGGCCACCGGTCGCGCTCCGTACGTGCCCGCCCCGGGTTTCCTTCCCCGCGGCGGGTGGGGGCGCGGCCCCCGCGGCGGGTGGGGGCGCGGCGTCTCAGGGCTTGCGATCCCCCCGGCGGGCGTCGCGCAGTGCGCGGGAGAAGGCCAGGGCGGGACCCCAGTGGCCCCGCCGCCGCAGCCACCCCACCACGCGCTGGGGATCCACCGCCCGGGCGCCGGCGAAGATCAGGAACCCGACGGTGGAAGCGCGGGCGGCGATCCAGAACGCGCGCTCCCAGGTCGCGCCGGCGGCGACCACGATGGCGATGATGAGCGCCACGGGTAGCACGAAGGAGGGCCGTGCGAGGTCCCGGAACCCGAGCGCGGCGGCGCTCCGCCAGCTCCCGTCCTTCCGCCCGACGGGAAGCCCGGCGGCGCCCCGCTCGAAGATCCGGCGCACGCGACGGGGGAGAGTCCGTCGCCGCCAGGCGTAGACGGTCACGGCGGCCGAAGCCACGCCGTGCAGCGCAACCCAGATCGCGATGACCGCTCCGATGGCGGGCCCCGTGAGGCCGAGGGTCTGCTCGAGCCAGGTCACGGCCGCCTGATAGGCCCGGAGCAGCTCCGTCCCCACCAGGAGGTACTGGATCACGATCCCCTGCGCGGCCGCCCATGCCCCCACCAGCCAGCCGCCGACGGCGGCCCCCAGCACGTTCCACCCGAACACTGCCGTGGAGCCGCCGAAGAGCACTCCCTGCATGGCGATGGCCAGCATCGGCCGGAGCCGGTTCCCGGCGGGCGAGAGCGCTTTCAGGCCCGCGGCGATGAAGGACACCCAGACCACCCGGATCCTGTGCGCCAGTCCCGCACCCGCGAGCACGAGCACCACGCACTGGAGCGAGGACAGCGCGAGTCCGCGCAGCGGGACCTGCGCCCCGTGCAGCGCAGAGCCGAGTGTGGTCTCGATCGCCCCGGCGCCCGCGCCGTACACGCCGACCCGGCCCCAGTCCGCACCCGCCAGGCAGACATCCCGCAAGCGCTCCGGCGCCCGTGGTGAATCGGCGTCCAGGAGCAGGTCGAAGCGCTGCCCCAGCACGGCTTCCACGCGCGGCGCGATTCCCGGGCGCATCGTGATCACCACTACCCCCGGATCCGTTCCGCGCACGGCGGGCCACACGCCCGCATGCCCGCCACCAGCGGCTTCCAGCGGGCCGAATTCGTCCAGGATCACCAGGTCGGGCGGGTCCGCGGCGGCCAGGGTCTCCGCCCACGCGGCCTCCCGGGCTGCGGCGCCCGGGTGCACCCGGTATGGCGGTCCGCCCGTCGCAACCAGGTCAGGGTCGCGCTCCAGGAACGGCGACACGGTGCCATCGTGGAGCCAGCGCAGCCGGTAGCCCTCGCTCCCGCGTCCGCGCGCCCCTCGCTCGCCGGCCGGCGCCGTGAACCCATCCACGCGGAGGCCCCGGGCCACGGCCCAGCGCGCCAGCTCTTCCACGAGCGACGTCTTCCCGCTCCCGATCTCTCCCACGCACCCGACCAGCAGCATCTGCGCTCCCGTGCCCCTCTCTCGTCCTGCGCCCTCGTTCCCGCCGCTATGGTCGCCGTTCCGGCTTCCGCCGGACCAGGAGCGTGCGGATCTCCCATGGCCGGAGCCGGACCGCAATGCCGTCCTCCGCCGTCCGCGCGGGCCCGGTCGCACGTTCGAGCAGGTCGGCCTCCCTCACCTCGAAGCGCCCTGGCAGAACCAGCCTCGTCGTGCTCGTCCGCCCCTCCCGCTCCACCAGCCGCACCACCAGCACCGCCGGGTCGGCCTCGGCCCGCTTGAGCGCGCTCAACACCGCCGTCCCGCCCTCCAGCCGGAGCAGTCCCGACCGGACGCCCGCCCCCTCGTGCCCCGTGACCGCCACCGCCCGCATCGGCCGGTTCAGCTCGTCCGCGGCCGCCAGCACTTCCGACGCACGCCAGTCCCCGGGATGCGGCACCACGCTGTACGTGAACGTGTGCGTGCCCATGTCCGCTTCCGGGTCCGGCCACTTCGGCGCCTTCAGGAGCGTGAGGCGGACGGTGTCGCCCTGGACGTCGTAACCGTACTTGCCGTCGTTGACCAGCGCCACGCCCACGCCCCCCCGGGACGCGTCTACCCACCGCTGCATCGACAGTTCGTACCGCGCGCTGTCCTCCCGCGTGGCGGGCACGGCCGGGCGGCCCATGGCGCCATAGGGGATCTCGGCCCAGACGCTGTCCGGGCTCACGGCCCAGGGGAACGCAGCCTTCAGCAGACGGTGCGACGCCGACCAGTCCACGGTCGTGACCATGTCCAGTCGCTTCGCCATGTCCGGCAGGACGTAGCGCTGGCGAACCCGGACGCCCTCGCCCGAGCGCGTCACCTCCACCCACTTGCCCAGACCATCACGCATGACCGGTCCAACGCTCACACTGCCGCGCACGGGCGTCCAGGGCCCGTCCACGCTGTCGATGTTCCACGCGTCCCACTGCTTCGGCTCGTCCGGCTGCGTCATCAGGACATTCGCCCGCGACCCGGCGGCCACCATCTCGCGCCCCGTGGCCCGATCGACCAGCGACGCGATCTCACCGGTGACCGGATCGATCTCCACCCGCATGGCCGCGTTCTCCAGTACTTTCGGCGCCGGCGGGCGGCGCAGCATGCGACGGAGCCACCGGAACGGCTCCGCCACCGGCTCCCCGTTCCGGGCCTCCTCACCCTGCCGGAGGAACACCAGCTTCCCGCCCGTGGCCGGCACGTCCGCCACGCGCACGAAGATCGTGTCCCCGACCCGGGCCGACGGAAGCCAGCTCCCTCGCTCGTCCACCACTTCCGCAGCCCACGCTTCGTCCGCGTCCGCCCCGCGCGCCGGGCCGCGGCCCCTGGCCTGGAGCGGGATCGCCGCCACCCCCGCCCGCACCCGTCCCGTGGGGTTCAGCACCAGGAACGCCCGGTCCGCCGAGCGGGGGCCGCGCGTGTCCAGCGGGGAGGCAATGGCCTGCGCAGCATCGTCCAGGACCGACGAGGCGAGCGCTTCCGCGACGCGGTACATGGAGTCCGCGTCCTCGTACACGGGCCCGATGCCGGAGCCCGGGAGGATGTCGTGGAACTGGTTGAACAGCGTCAGCCGCCAGGCATCCCGCAGCCGCTCCCGTGGGTACGACAGCGCCGCGGTTGCCGCGGCCGTTTCCGCAGCGCCCAGCAGCCCCTCCAGTCTGCGGTTCCACCGCTTGGTCTCCGCCTGCGTGGTGAGCACGCCACGATGGTACTCCAGGTAGAGTTCGTCCCGGATGATGGGCGCGTCCGCGGGCATGGCGGCGCGCATGCGCGCCAGCACGGAATCGGGCGAGGCATCCACGACGGGCGGGAACGTGGGAATCCGGGCCAGCGAGCGACGCCGGTCCAGCATCTCCATGGTGGGACCGCCGCCATGGTCGCCCACGCCATAGAGGGTGAGGGTCTCCGGAACGGCGCTGCTGTCCGCGGTCGCCCGCCACTCCCGCGCCAGGCGTTCCGGCTCCAGATCGTGGTCGTAGCCATACGGGATATACGTCAGGATGCGGGTCCCGTCCCGACCTTCCCACCAGAACATGTTCCGGTCGGCGGTCCAGTCGTTCGTATCGTTCCAGCGCAGCTTCTGCGTCACGAAGGACTCGAAGCCGGACTGCCGGAAGATCTGCGGCAGCTGCCACGTGTAGCCGAACGTGTCGGGGATCCATGCCACGCGCGCGATGGCGCCGAACAGCCGCACATACTCCTGCTGACCGTACAGCGCCTGGTGCGCGAACGACTCGCCGGCCGGCATGTTCGCGTCCGCCTCCACCCACCACCCGCCCACCGGGTGCCACCGGCCGGCCGCAGCGAGCGCGCGGATGCGCCCGAGCAGTGCCGGGTCGCGCTCCTCCAGCCAGTCGTAGTAGCGCGCCGACGACGCCGCGAGCTGCATCTCGGGGTACTTCCGCATCAGCTTCGTGGCCGTGCCCCAGGTGGCGTCTACCACGTCCACGGTCTCGGGCCAGCGCCAGAGCCACGCCGCGTCGATGTGCGAGTTGCCCACCGCCCAGAGCGTGTCCCGCTTCGCCGCAGCGATGGCCGGCGCCAGCGCCGACAGACGGCGCGCGATCAGCGACCGGTACTGCGCCCGCCCCGCCTCGAGCACTGCGGCCAGCGCCGAGTCCGCCGCCGCGGCCGATGGCGTCGAGTACGCGCTGTCGTCGGTGAAGAACCGGGCCCAGCGCGCGCCTTCCGTCACTTCGCGCCACCCGGCATCGCGAACCCGCAGCCGCGGTGGGTCCCACCACACTTCGCGGCCGGGGCGGATCACCACGTCCAGCCCGTCCCCGGCGGCGCAGCGGGAACAGAGCGGGAGCCGGCCCAGGGAATCGCGTGCGACGCCGCGGTCGTTCACGACGAACGAGGCATCCGCCCCGTACTCCGCCGCTTCCAGCTCCAGCGTCAGGCCGTCCAGCGCGGGCGGCACGGCGAACGCCACGCCGATGGCGCCCGCCGCCGTGTCGCCGGGCTCGGTGGGCTCGTGACCGGGGAGTGGCGTCCAGGCCGCCCCGCGAGCCGTGCGCGCCCGTGCGTCGGCCGTGCGGCGCCACCCCCGGATCTCCATCGGCCACGACAACAGGGAGAGGAGGTCGCCGCTTCCCAGCCCCACCGGCGCGCCCGCAACTTCCCGCCCTCCCGCCACTGCCACCACGGCCGCGCCTCGCCGCAGCGCCTGCCGGGCCAGCCCCGTCCAGGATGCGCCCATGGTGACCGCATCCGAGGGCGCCAGCCCCACGCGGCCGGGCACCGGCACCCGCCCGGCGCCGACCTGGAGCTCCACGGGCCCGTCCATCCCGCCCCAGCGCGTGATGGGAATCACGAGCGGGAGCGCCAGCGTACCGCTCTCCACGTCCAGGACCGGCAGCCCCTCCAGCCGCACGGGACCGAGCGTGAGCCAGGGCGACGGCGGTCCGGACAGCGCTTCCGTCGGGGGTCGCGCCGCGGACGCCTCGAGACCCGCGAGGGCGTCCGGCCCCATGTCCAGCAGCCTGGCGCCCATCCCGAAGCCGCCCGATCGGTTCACCACCTTGTACAGCAGCCGGTTCACGCCTCGTGACAACCGCAGTGTGACCGTGTCCGCGCGCGTCACGCCGCGGGCCACCTCCCGCGAGTAGACCAACCGCCCGTTCAGCCAGAGCCGCCCATCATCGTCCGTCTCCACGGCCAGCGAGACGGTTCGCTCCGCGGGACTGGTCACGTACGTCATCGCGTACGCCGCCGCCTGCTCCGTCGGACGGCCATCCGCGAACACGCGGTTGAAATCGATTCGCCCGAGGTCGTCCGCCTCCGCCACGCGCCAGCGCCACCGTCCCGCGGCTTCCCCCGCCCTCGGCGCGAGTGTCGGCTCGGGCAGGTAGGCACGCGTCAGGCGAGCGGGGCCCGTGTCGACGGGGAAGGTCCCGGCCACTAGCCACGGCCCGAGTGGGTGGCCGGCTGCGGCCGACCCGGAATCCTGCGCCCGGAGCGGGAGCGCGGCCGCAAGGGCGAGCAGCGCTGCGGAAACGACGGAGTGCGAGGTCATGAGGGATGCTAGGCGCCCGGCTCGCGCCCGCGCAACAGCCGCCGGTCGCGGGCTCGCCGCCACGGAGTCCGGTCGGGCTGCCGGCCCCCGCCGGGTGGGCGCGGGGTCAGGCGTCGAGTACTTCGCGCAGGCGCCGAACCAGCTGGTCGGGCGTGAACGGCTTGGCCAGGTAGGGCAGCTCGAAATCGAAGTCGCTGCGCGCGTATCCGGAAATCAGGAGCACGCGCAGCCCGGGCGCGACGGAGCGCGCGGCCTCGATGAGCTGCACCCCGGTCATTTCGGGCATGATCGCATCGGTCAGGAGAAGGTCGAACGGTCCCTCCCGCCGCAACAGCTCCAGCGCTTCCCGGCCGTTGCAGGCGCCGTGAGCCCGGTACCCCCGGCGGTCCAGCACGCGGGTGACCAGCGTGCGGACCGCGTCGTCGTCTTCCGCCACCAGCACCGTCTCGGAGCCGGACATGGTTCGCGCCGGCTGCGTCTCCTCCCCCTGCGCCGGCGCGGGCGCGGGCTCACGGGACTGCGGCAGGTAGACGTGGAACGTGGAGCCGACGCCCGGCTCGCTCTCCACGCTGACATGACCGGCCACCTGCTTGACGATGGCGTACACCGTGGCCAGCCCCAATCCAGTCCCGACCCCTCTCGGCTTGGTCGTGAAGAACGGCTCGAAGATCCGCGCCTGCATCTCCGCATCCATCCCGACGCCCGTGTCGCTGACGTCCACGCGCACGTACTCACCGGGGCGGAAGGGGAACGGGAACGCACGGGCCGCCTCCTCGTCCACCCGCTCCGCGGTCGTGTGGATCCGGAGCCGCCCACCCTCCGGCATCGCGTCGCGTGCGTTGATCGCGAGGTTCATCAGCACCTGGTCGAGACGGCCCGGGTCCGCGCGCACCGCCGGCAGCGCCGGCGAAAGATCGGTCACCACCTGGATCCGCTCCCCGATCAGCCGCTTGAGCAGCGACGTCATGCGCGCGATCAGCGCATTCACCTCCACGCGCTCCGGTCTGGCTTCCTCGCCCTGGCGGAACGCCAGCAGCTGGCGCGTGAGATCCGACGCCCGCTCCGCGGACTCCGCCGCCTCCCGTACCTCTTCCGGCACATCGCCCGGCTCGAAGCGCGCGCTGTAGCTGGCCAGGTTCCCGGAGATCGCCGTCAGCAGGTTGTTGAAGTCGTGGGCGATTCCCGCCGTGAGCTGACCGACCGCCTCGAACTTCGACAGGACGGAGAGCCGCTGCTCCAGCCGCGCCCTGTCGTCCAGCGTCATCTCCCGCTCCCGCGCCCAGCGCGCGGCGAACGCGTAGAGCAGCACGGCGCCCACGGCCACGAACAGGAGCCCCTTGACCAGCTGGATGGCCGGGTGGACGGCGCCACTCCTTTCCCACAGCCAGTCCGTCCCCAGCACCCACACCCCACCGGCCAGGAAATAGGCGAGAGCAATGCGCCGCGCCGTTCCGAACGTGAGCCGGCTCATCGGCGCGACCCGCTCCCCACACGCCTCGAGGAGTCCCCGCCGACCGCGCCGCGGGACACGGGATCCGCCTGCTCCGCCCGAAGCACCCGACCCACGTCCCGACGACTCCCCGTGTTCAGCTTGGACAGCACGCGCTCGGTATGCCGCCACGCCGTCTTGTCGGCGATTTCGAGCGTTCGCGCGATCTCCTTGTTCGATCGCCGCGACGCCAGGAGCAGCGCCACTTCCGCCTCCCTGGGTGTCAGGCCGAAGCGACGCCGCAGCTCCAGCGGGCTGGGCGCCCGTGGGCGCGGCGGCGTCACCACCACCACCACGGTGGTCGAGCCGCCGCCCACCTCCTCCGAAACGCCGGTGTAGACGTCCAGCTCCACCTCCGACGACCCCACGCGCAGAGCACGGCGCACGTACCCGGCTGGCGCCGCCGTCGATTTCACGACGGCCTCGGCCACGGAGCGCACCTCGGCCCAGAGATGTCGTTCCTGGACCGGGTCATCGTGAATGGTTACTGTGCTTCGTTCCGCATACATGTGTTCGCAGGGATGTGCCTGTTCATTTTTCGATTGCAGGGCTGCGTGGCGATCGTCGCTCGCGCCCCCGCAGATGGCCGCGTGGACATATACTCCGGGTGCGTGAGCGGGCCGTGACCCGCGGGATCACGCCCCGGGAAACCGCCCTCCGCCAAACGAGACCATGGTCCGGCTGACGATCCTCGGAGACGTTGATCTGCGCGCGGACGACGGCGTGGCCGTCGGCTCCGTGCTGACTCAGCCGCGCCGGTTCGCGCTCCTCGTCTACCTCGCCCTCGAGTCTGGCGCGGGCGGGATCCAACGCGACCGCCTGCTCGGCGTCTTCTGGCCGGAGACCACGCAGGACCGCGCGCGGCAGTCGCTCCGCAGCGCGCTCCATTTCCTTCGCCGCTCCCTCGGACCGGACGCCATCGTCACCCGCGGCGACCTCCTCCTTCTCGATCCCGCGCACGTCTGGTGTGATGCGGTGGAGTTCGGCACCGCTCTCGACGGCGGCCGCGCGGACCACGCGCTCCGGCTCTACGGCGGAGACCTCCTGCCCGGGTTCTTCCTCGACGAGGGGCCGGTGGAGTTCGAGCGCTGGCTCGAAGAGAGCCGGACCGGGTTCCGCCGGCAGGCCGCCAGCGCCGCCTGGGATCTCGCGCTCGCCGCCGAGCAGGCGCAGCGACTCCCCGCGGCCGGCGCCTGGGCCCGCAGGGCGGCCGAGCTGTGGGAGCACGACGAGGCCGCCACGCGCCGCGCCATGGACCTGCTCGCCCGCATCGGGGATCGCGCGGGCGCCCTCGCCGCCTATGATGACCTGGCCCGCCGACTCCGCGATGAGTTCGACAGTGAGCCGAGCCCGGACACGCAGACCACGGTCGCGCGCATCCGTGAGGCCGGACCGGCACCGGCGACGGAGCCCTCGCCGGCTCCTCGTCGCACGCACGCTCCGGAGCCATCACCGGCCCCGCCCACCCCATCGCGCTGGGCTCGCCGCATCCGACCGCTCACCTCGGGGGCGGTGACGCTGATCCTGATGGCGGCGTTCTTTTCCCTCTGGGGCGTGACCCGGGCGAACTCCGGACCGGGGCCCGCGACCCCGACGATCCGGCCCGTGGTCGCGATCGAGCCGCTCCGGGACTTCTCCGCAGACGGCAAGGGCGCCGACCTGGCTGGCGCGCTCACGCTGGAGCTGGTCTCCACTCTGGGCGCCACGCCGGGGTTGACCGTGGTTCCCATCACGGGCCCCGCCTCCGCGGCCGACCCGGACGCCGCCCGGCGACCGGGATTCATTGTTCGGGCCGGACTGCTGCGCACGGATTCCGCGGTCCGGGTCACCGCGATCCTGCTGGACGGCGAGTCCGGCGCGACGCTCGGGCGTTTCACCGCCGAGCACCCCCTCGCGGAGAACGCGGTCGTGACGGTCGAGCAGCTGGTGGCGTCCCTCGAGCCGGAAGTGCGGCGCAAGGTTGGTCGGGCGATGGCCGATTACGGGCGACGCGCGGAAACGCGCAACCTCCGCGCGCTGGGGCTGGTCCGGGACGGCATCCACGACTACACCACCGCCGATTCACTCCGGAAAGCCGGCTCTCTGGAGACGGCCGCCATGATGTTCGAGGCGGCGGACTCCCAGCTCGTTCTCGCCCAGGCCGAAGCGCCCCGGTGGCCGGAGCCCTCCGTCCGTCTCGCCGAGTCCGCCCTCGCCCACCTCTGGCTCTTCCTCTTCCAGCCGCAGCGCGACACTGCCGCCGTCGCCGGCACACTGCGCCGCGGAGCGGCCGCCGCCGAGCACGCGCTCCGCGTCGCCGGCGACGATGCCGCCGCGCTCGAGCTGCGCGGTCGACTCCGCTACTGGACCTGGCTGACCCGATCGAGCGGCTCGCCAAGCGGCGACCGGACGGCGCTTGCCGGCGCGGAGGCCGACCTCCGGCGGGCCACCGCCCTCGACCCCGGCCGCCCGTTCGCCTGGGCCGTCCTCAGCTCGATCCTGGAGGCCCGCGCCGATTTCGCGGGCGCCAACATGGCCGCGCTGCGGGCGTATGACGCGGACCCGTACCTGGCTGCCGGGAACGACATTCTCGTCCGCCTGTTCACCACCGCGGTGGAGCTCGGCGATGCCGCGGCCGCGGACCGCTGGTGCCAGGAGATCCAGCAGCGGATGGGCGGTGCGTGGCTGTCCGCATACTGCCAGCTGGAACAGATGGCGTGGACCGGGCTCGGGGGCGTCACGCCCGACTCCGCACTCCACGTTGTGGACCGCGCCACCCGCGGCGATCCGGCCGCGGCCGTGGTCCGGCCCAGGCTGCAGCTCCTGGCCGCCGTGGCCATGGCGCGCTCGAAGTTCGACCAGGATGCCAGGCGCACCGTGGCGGCCGCAGATCCAGACGCGGCGGGAGACCCGGAAACGCAGCAGCTGGAAGCGTGGGCGTGGCTCGTCCTGGGAGAGAAGCAGCGGGCGCTGGACCTTCTGGCGCAGGTCGCGCGCGCGAATGTCCACGCCCGCGAAGCGCTGCTCCGGAGCCGCCGCTTCGATTCGCTGCGCGACGACGCCGGCTTCCCCGCGATCAGCCTTCCCCGGGACTGATCGGCCGGGCAGACCGGCTCCGCCGCCGGCCGCGGCCGATCAGAGGTCGGGGGAGCAGTGGATCACACCTTCGATCCACACGCACTCGCCGCCCTGATCCTGCGTGGATTCCCCCACACCCAGTACGGCGCCATCGCCGCACCCGGAGAATGCGCCGAGCAGCAGCAGCAGAATCGCCCCGGTCAACCCGAGCCGTACGTTCGAGCGAGTCACCATCCGTCCCTCCCATGTCAGTGGCGTTCACCTGCATGGAAGGTCATCCCGGACGCCCGCGCGCGCATGGGGAATTTTCCCCTATGTCGTTAACACGCTACTAATTAGGGGGGTGTGGACTTGCGTGTGGACGCAGAGACTCAAAAACAAGCGTTTAGGCTGAAGATCCGGACGTGCGTATACCCCGCTGGAGTGGTGGTCCCGAGGCCCCGCCCCCGTTTCGCGACTCGGTAGCCACTCGACGGTCCCCTCCTTGACGCAGGTATCGGTAAAACGCTATAGTTGATCCATGACCAGAGACGAGTTGTTGGAAGCGCTCAGGCGCTTGGGCGAACTGGTTCCCCCGAAGGCGCAGATCGTTATCGCCGGGGGCGCCGCACTCATTCTCGGCGACTACGTTGACCGAGCCACCGGCGACGGCGACGTAGTGTACGCCAATCCGCCGCTGGCTCATCTCCGGTCGGCGATTCTGCAGGTTGCGCAGGAGAGGGGGCTTTCCCCCCGCTGGCTGAACGACGGTGTCAAGGCGTTCGGTGACGTCCTGCCCGATGACTTCGACCAACGCACGGACAGAATGGGCACCTTCGGCAACCTGCGGGTCCTGTTGCTCGGGCGGATGGACTTGATCCTGAGCAAGTTCTACGGGGGACGCGAGGTCGATCTGGAGGACTTGGCCGCACTGCACCCGACTGACGAAGAGATCAAGTTCGTCCTCGCCCAACTCGATCGCATCGCGCGATTCCGGCCAGACAAGGCGCTCCGAATGCAACTCTACCTCGAGCAGGGCGCGGGGAGAGGGGAGCAGGAGGATGAGGCGCCCGTCGTCGATGACGAGGAGGAGCCAGAAGGCCCTTCTCTCGGGGGCGGGAACACCCGAGGTGGTCCATGACACACGATCAAGAGCGAGATCGACTCGCGGCGGAGTGGGCGCGCGCCGGCGGAGGCTTCATGGTCGAACCGGCGACCTACGCTATCGACCTGGAGCAGCTCGTCGGGCGGACAGCGGTAGCCGCACCCAGGGACTACAGAGCACTTGCGGTTGCCACCACCTGGATCGCGCAGCACTCGCAGCTCGTGAATGTGCGACGGCTCGGGAAGGTGGCGAACGAACTTGAGGAAACCCCTGCGGCCATTCTCGGCGCGATGATCGAGATCGCTTACGAGACCAACTCGGCGGTCGACCGGCTGAAGCCCGCCCAACGCCACTGCCGGCCACTACGAGAACCTCGGGCTCTATTCGACCGTACCCAGGCGAATCCAGTCCTCCGGCGCTTCGCGAAGGAGGGCGCCCTGCCGGCGTTCAAGTCATGGGGGCTGTGGCAGGACGAGCTGACGCTCAAGTTCGACGCACTACGTCCAGTCAGCTGGATCCTGGAGCACTGCCCTGAGCTTCGGCTGCGCGCACTCTATGGCCCTGGTCTCGAGGCGGAGGTCATGCAGGTGCTCGACCGAGGGCCTGCAACGATTGCTGCCATAGCTCGAGAAGTCGACGCGAGCTACTCGGCTACTCACGCCGCCGTAGTCCGGTTGGAGGGTCGCGGTAGCGTTGTATCCCATGATGGCCAAGGCGTTGAGCTCAGCCCGCCAGTTCGGAGTTGGATCGACAGGTATCCGGCTGTAGCCAGGAAGCACCGAGCGCGGCTGGCGTCGTAACGGCTGACCTCGGTCAACCCTCCGGAGCCCGCTGCCGTGCTCCACGCAGTCCGGGATATAGCTCGGGCCTGTCGACCAAGCGGCGTGGCGGCGGAGTGCCCTGGTAGCCGAGGTGCTGATCGTGAAGCACGTGCGCCCACTGGTGCGCCTCGGCGAGCCCGATCTGCGCCAACTGGAAGAGCACGAGGAGGTGCCTTAGCCGGTCGGGGTTCCGTAACGCGAACCGCCGGTCGAAGAGCGAGTTTTTCACCACCCGGAGCGGCTGCTCCAGCCCGCCTGTGCTCCACGGTGCGTGCTCATTATCGAGGTTGAACTCCACCTCGGGCGCGATTGCTTCCGCCCACCGGCGAAGCGCCTCAAGCTGGTTCCGCTCCTTTCGGCTCAGCGACTCGACGTGCCCGTCGTCCTCGAGCGTTTCGAGGTTCAGCCGGAACCAGCCCCAACTCGATTCGCTGGTGAACGTCGTCTCCTTGATGGGCCGCCCGAAGGGGGTTTCGCGGAGCCCGGCCCGACGGACGTGTTCCTGCGCTTGCATGGTGAGGTGTGCCGTGCACCTGAACACCGGCATCCCGGGCCAGTGCGCGTTGATCGCACCGACGATGGCAGGGTCACCGTCGCAGACGACGTAGAGGGGCTGCCCTGGAAGTTGGCGGAAGAAATCAACCCAGGAGGCAACGTCGACCCTCTTGTACGCTCCGTAGCGCCAGACTCGCGGTCTCCGCCACTCTGCGTGTGCGTCATCGACCGTACCGTCGCCGTAGGAAAGAGCGCCCAGAACGGAGAACAGGTGACGACCGGACGGCTTCGGGCGGCCATCTGCGTACCTGGCGCGCCCGTGAAACGGGGCGGAGTCCAGAACCAACACCTCTGGCCACTGCGCGTACTTCGGGTAGTCGTGCAGGAGCTGGGCTTGGAGGATGGGTGCGTACATGCTCACCCAGTCCCCGGCGATCCGGCCGTCTGCAGAGATCTCGCCGCCTCGTTGGAGCGCTCGTCGGCGAGCGCGACGCGACGCCTGGCGGTACGTCGTCCCGTACGCCATCTGGACCAGCGCCTCGGCCTTCTCCCTCAGCGAGAATCGGTCTGTGCGCGCACACGGAAGCCCATCCCCGGGAGTCCAGTTCCGTTCGCACTCCATGCAGCCGTCCCCGACCGCCTTCCGTGGCAGTGGAGTCGGCTGGAAGAGGTGCGAGTCCCTGCGCCCCCCGCCCGGTGGCACACACCGCCAACGCTGGTACTGGCCGTTCTTGCCGTACCGTCCGTCACGCCAGACACGACCGTTCGGGTGCTGTGGGCACAGGGGTGTGCGCATATATGCATTCCTCGCCTATGCGTGGGGCAAGAAATGCCAATTTCCTCACACAACCGTCCACACGCAAGTCCACACCCCCCTAATTAGCGGCACGCATCGCGTCCGTCTCAGCGCGCCGGAGCCCCGCGGTCAGAGAAATCTGCGGATGATCCAGACCACCAGCAGGATCACCCCGATGATCAGGGCCAGGTTGATCAGGAATCCCGCCACCTTGAAGAGGACGACGGCGACGAGCCAGAGCACGAGCAGGACCACGCCGATCCACAGCAGAGAGCTCATTGCGCACCTTCCAGTCTCATAGGTTTCCGCCCGCCTGGTGACGGGCATCCGTACGCGCGCTGCCGCGCGCGTGTGTCAGTTCGGTTCCCGGTCGGCATCCACTACCGCATTGGCGACGGCGCCGCATCCGCCGGGGCGTGCCGCGCGATTGCGGCGGCCATTCTCACGGACCAGGTCGGCGGACGTCGTATGCTGCCAGCCATGACCCTTGCTCGGTCGCCCGTACCGGAACACGCCCGGTAGATGCGGGTCCGTGGTCGTCGCCAGGAACCGCTCCAGGTCCATCACCGCCAGGTTGAGGTAGAAGTTGTCCATGTCGCCCACATCGATGTGGATCTTGTCCACCAGCTTCGGCCCCACGGTGGCCCAACGACTGCGCCGCGGCAGCCCCGGCAAACGCCAGCGCGAGCGTCATCGCGAGCCCCGCATTGAGCGCGGCGGCGAGCCACCGGACCGGGCGCCCGAGCGCGCGGCCGCTCCGGCGCCGCCCCGGGTGGATCACCTGCGGCGAGCGCGCCCGTGGCGTGCGTGCCACTCATGGTAGCGTCACCCGCCCCCGGGCGTCCATGCGCAATCCCGATCCCGGCTTCCCCGGGAACGGCATTCACGCGAAGACGCGGAGAACGCTGAGGGCATCGAACGCGGGGAGACTGTGGCGGCCGGGCACCCTCCCGGGCGAGGCTTCCCCGGCCCAGCAGCCGTCCCGAGATACTCCACCCCGAAGCTGCCGGGCGCGGGATCGTTGCCTGCCCCGGGAACGGCATTCACGCGAAGACGCGGAGAACGCGGAGGGCATCGAACGCGGGGAGACTGTGGCGGCCGGGCACCCTCCCGGGCGAGGCTTCGAAGATGGGGATCACGGGCACCATCGATGCCGCTGGAAGCCGAGCCGTTGCCTGCCCCGACAGGCCCTCCGCGTTCTTCGCGTCTCCGCGTGAAACGTTGTTGCGGTTCTCCGCGTTCTTCGCGTCTCCGGGCTTCCGCCCCGCGGCGGCACCTGCCATATTTCGGACATTCCGGGGGCGAATGAGACTCCAGGCGCCCCGGGCCCATGTCCGACCACGCACGATCCCGGTGGCGGAATGTTCCTTCAGGCTCGTGCCGTCGCGCGCCCGTCTGCCACCACGTCAGGTGAGACCCTCCCCGCCCCGCGGGGTTTTTCCCCCTCAGTGATGAGGTGTTTGAAATGCGCGGACGAACTCTCCGGCTCGTTCCCGTGGTACTGGCGACGCTCGCTGCGGCTGCCTGCGACACCACCACGACCCCTCTCGCTCCTGATGGCGCGGCGCTGGCGCGCGCCGGCTACGACTCGCCCGGGGCGCACAGGCAGTACGGCGTTCCGATCAGGCTGGGCGACGGCATGGCGCGTGTCTACGTGGTTCTCGACGCCAGGCAGGAGGGTGCGCCGCTCGAGATCGGCATCGCCCTGAGTGAAAAGGCACTGAACAACCTGTCCGCGTCCGGCCCCACGACATACATGCTTCCGCTCCCGACGCACGCGCCCGAGCCGTACACGTTCGCGATGCTGGACTGGAACCCGCAGGGCCACGAGCCGCCGGGCGTCTACACGGTTCCGCACTTCGACTTCCACTTCTACACGGTGCCTGAAGCGCAGGTGACCGCGATTCTCCCGTCCGCCCCCGACTTCGCCAGCGAGGCGAACAACGTCCCCACCGGCGATTTCGTCCCGCCCTATTACGTCGTGCTCGGCCCTCCGGGAAGTGAGCCGGTCGACGTGGCGGTACCGCAGATGGGGGTCCACTGGAGCGACGTCCGCTCCCCCGAGCTGCAGGGCATGCTCGGCCACCCGGAAGATTACGAGCCGTTCACGAAAACGTTCATCTACGGCTCCTGGGACGGGGAGTTCACGTTCCTCGAGCCGATGGTCACGCGCGGCTACCTGCTCGGCGCGTCGGACGAGATCATCGAGATCCCGACGCCGGCCGCGCGACCGCAGCCGGGCTGGTACCCGTCCGCATACCGGATCACGTATGACCCGCAGGCGAAGGAATACCGCATCGGACTCACCCATCTGACCTGGAGCAACTGAGCCGGCCGAGCCCGGCAGTCGGGCGCCGCCGGCACCCGCGCCTGCCGGGTGGCTGAACGGCCTCAGCCGGGCCGCTGCAGCGGGGCGGGGACGACGGCGAAATCGCGCCGGCGGGCACCGGCCGCGGCGTGCTCCCGTCGCACGAACCGCTGCAGTGCCCACCGGTCCCTGAGGGGCTCGCCGTGGCCGAAGCAGACCACGGCCGGGTCGAGGTCGGCCAGGCGACGGGCCGATGCGAGGTTCCGCTCGTAATCGTGGACGAGGAAGCGGTAGGGCCACGCCAGCCCGTGCTGCAGCGTCAGGGGATTGCGGTGGAACAGTACATCGCCCAGCACCAGGACCCGGTCCTGCTCGCGCCAGAACGCCAGGTGACCGGGCGTATGTCCGGGCGTCTCCAGGACCGTGAACCCGCCCACGACGTCGCCCTCACGGATCACCCGGGTCACGGCGTGGCCGGGCCCCGCGAGCCGCCGCGCGAGCCGCGCGATGAAGCGATCCCGATCCGGGTAGAGGAGAGACCCGTCTCCCGCCTCCACGGCCTGACGCTCGGGGCCGCCGCACGCCAGCGGGATTCCGAGCGCGTCGCAGAGGCCGTGGGCCCCGCCCTGGTGGTCGAAATGACCGTGGGTCAGGGCGAGGCCGGCAACGCGCTTGCCGCCCAGCCTCTTCAGGATCCGGCGCACGGCTCCCGGCCCGCCCGCGTCCACCAGGACATCGCCCATCAGGTAGACATTGACCAGGTCCAGCGGGAGGAGGGCCAGCCGGAGCAGGCCGGGCACCACCTCGGTGAAAGCCGCCATCATGCGCACCTCGGAGGATCTGCGGGATGACCGGAGTCCCGGCCCATCGCCTGCCACAATGTGGTCCCGGCGGGCCGGGGTAACAAGGCGCCCGCAACCGCGACGCGTGGCAGCGGCTGACACCCAACCCTATGGGATCCCGTAGTGTCCAACCGTCCGAAGCCACGACTCGTGACCCCGACCTGTGAACTGCCGTGACGATTCGATCGCTGTACCGGACGGCCCTCGTGATGGGCGCCTGCGCGCTGCCCCTTCCCCTGCTGGCCCAGTCCGCCGCGCCGCCCGAGAGCGGGCAGACGGCGCCCTCGAGCTCGGTCCGGCCCAGGGCGATGGCCGCGGCCGCGGAGGAAGAGATCACCATCGATGGTCGGCTCGAGGAGGGCTCGTGGCAGGCGGCGCCGCCCATCACCGCATTCTGGCAGTCGCAGCCGGAAGAAGGGCAGCGGGCATCGCAGGACACCGAGGTTCGCGTGCTGTTCGGGCGCTCGGCGCTGTACATCGGCGCGCGGATGCAGCAGGCGGGCGGCGTCGTCGCCCCGCTGGCGAGGCGGGATCAGCTGCTGGACTCGGACGGCAACAACGGCTCGTTCAACTCGCTGACCACGGACAAGCTCATCGTCCAGCTCGACCCGTACCACAACCGCCTGGACGAAGTCTGGTTCGAGGTGAACCCGGCGGGCGTGAAGGGTGAGCAGCTGAACGGCGATCCTTCCTGGGACCCGATCTGGGATGCCGCCGCGCGGGTGGATGCGGATGGCTGGACGGCCGAGATGCGGATCCCGTACAGCCAGCTCCGCTTCTCCACCGACTCGATCCAGACGTGGGGGATGCAGATCCTCCGGTACGTGGACAGCCGGAACGAACAGGACATGTGGTCGTTCCGCCGGCGCAGCGAGCCGTCCGGGCCCGCCTACTTCGGTGACCTCACCGGGATCAGCATCACGCACCGGCCGCGGCAGCTGGAAGTGCTGCCCTACCTGGTCACGGGGAACACGTTCCGACACGCGGACCGGGCCGACCCGTACCACGACGGGAGCGACGCGCGCCTCGCCGCCGGCGGAGACATCAAGTACCTGCTCACGTCCAACCTGACGCTGGACGCCACCATCAACCCGGACTTCGGCCAGGTGGAGGTGGACCCCGCCACGCTCAACCTGAGCGCGTTCGAGACGTACTACGACGAGAAGCGCCCGTTCTTCGTCTCCGGCGCCAGCGCGTTCCGTTTCGGCGGGATGTGGTGCATGTTCTGCAGCAACGCGTCGTCGCTGAACGCCTTCTACTCACGGCGGATCGGCCGACCGCCGCAGCTGGACGGCTACGTGGATGACAATTCGGCGTTCGCCGACACCCCGGACAACACGGGCATCCTGGGCGCCGCCAAGATCACCGGGCGCACGGCGGGCGGGTACAGCGTGGGGCTGCTGAACGCGGTCACATCACGGGAAACGGCCACGTTCCTCCCGTCAGCCGGCGCCGCGGAGGAGTCGCAGGTGGTCGAGCCGGTGAGCAATTACTTCGTCGGCCGCGTCAAGAAGGAGTTCCGCGAAGGCGCCACCACGTTCGGCGGGATCCTCACATCGGTGGTGCGCAACACGTCCGATCCGCTCGTGAAGGATCGGCTGCGCGGCCATGCGGAGGCGGCCGGTTTCGACTGGAACCACGCGTGGCACAACCGCGAGTACAGCTGGATGGGGAACACGCTGTTCTCCAACGTGGGCGGCTCCACCGACGCCATTGCGAGGACCCAGCGCTCCAGCGCCCATTACTTCCAGCGCCCTGACCGCCACGTCGACCGCGATGGCCTGTTCGGCACCGCGTACGATCCATCGGCCACGTCGCTCCGCGGCTACGGCCTGTACACGCGCGTGGCCAAGAACGCCGGGACCTTCCGCTGGGAGGCCATGAGCAACGTCCGGAGCCCCGGCTTCGAAACCAACGACCTGGCCTTCCTGAACGAAGCGGACTACGTCTGGCTCAACGGCAACATCGCCGGGAACTGGACCACGCCCACCAGCTGGTATCGGAGCATTTTCACCTCGTTCGGCGGCGCCACCCGCTGGAACTACGACGGCGACCGCACCGAGGCCGCGCTCCAGACCTTCTTCGCCATGGAGCTCCCCAACTACTGGAACATCCGGATCATGGGGATCCACAACGCGGCGGCCTTCGACGACCGGCTCACCCGCGGCGGGCCAGTGGTCAAGAAGGACGGCTACGATGTGGCCAGCATCAACGTGTCCACCGACGCTCGCGCCGCCGCCGTCTTCGACCTCGGCATCCAGGGCGCCCGGGGGCTCAGCGACGGGACCCGCTTCCTCCAGGTCACTCCCGGCCTCGCCCTCAAGCCGGCCGCCAATGTCTTCATCCAGCTCTCGCCCAGCTACCGCCATGACGAGAACGCGGCGCAGTACGTCACCAGCGTCGACGACCCCGCGGCCACGGCGTTCTACGGCGAGCGCTACGTGTTCGCCTACATCACCACCAACACGGTGTCACTCGACACGCGCGTGAACTGGACGTTCACCCCCAACCTAACGCTCCAGCTCTTCGCCCAGCCGTTCATCGCCAGCGGCGACTATTCCTCCTTCCGGGAGTACGCTGCCCCGCGCACGCTGCAGCAGAACGTGTACGGCAGGGACGCGGGCACCATCGCCTACGACAATCAGGACAATGTCTACACCGTCGACCCCGATGGAGCCGGACCCGCCGGGACCTTCACCTTCGACAATCCCGACTTCACGGACCGCGCCCTGCGCGGCACTGCCGTGCTGCGGTGGGAATACCGCCCCGGCTCCACCCTCTTCTTCGTCTGGACCCAGCAGCGGTCGGGGAGCAGCGCGAGCGGAGCGTTCGACTTCGGCCGCGATGGCGGAGCCATCTTCCGGGATCGTCCGATGAACGTGTTCCAGATCAAGGCCACGTACTGGCTCGGGCGATAGTCCGCGGACGGCGGCGCGGCGCGCGGTCCGGCCCGTGAAAGTGGACGGACCGTGCGCGCCGACGCCCGATCGGGGGCGGCATCCAGGTCTCGCTGCAGCCCGACTGGGGCACTCCCCTACTGGAGCACGGACAGCGTGTTCGCGCGAATCTGCCACCGGACCTGTGCGCCGTCGAAGAGCGTGAACTCGCGGGAGATGCTCGCGGCGCCGCTCGGCTGGTCGGACACCAGGCGGAAGTTGCCGGAGAAGTCGGCCGCGGAGTAGGTCAGCGTCCGCTGGTCTCCGGCCTCGATGGTTCCGAGCGTCGCCACATCCTTGTCGTTCCTGCGCAGCTTGATGGTCACGCGCGCCTGGGGCTGCACGTCGTTGTAGACGATGAACGAGGCCTGCTTCTCCTCACCGCCACCGCCCGAAAGGATGCCCAGGCACCCCGTGCTGAGAACGGCCAGGGCCAGAACGGCGATGATGCTCGATATGCGTGGCTTCACAATGTCCTCCGGCGAGGGGTTGAGTACAGGCCGCAAGGTTGATGCGGATGTCGTGCCATGGCCGCGCCCGACCGGGTGGCGGCCGTGCCCGCTCCCGCGCGGAGAGAGGCGCGAACGAAAGGCTTGCGCCCGGGGCCCCCCGCTGCAGAGTTGTCGCTCCGCCGTTGCGTGGCGCTCCCAGGGAGAGATCGCGCGGCGGCCGGGCGCCGACTGCCCCCCACCCGCAGTGCGGCGTTCTTGCGGGAGTGGCGGTCGACACCCGCTCGGCACCCCCGCCCGGGGGTGCACGAGTTCGGCCCGCTCCGGCGCGGGCCGGTCCCTCTATCATCCGGAGGTCGCTCATGCGCACGATGCCCCTACCCGCACTCACCCTCACTCTGGCGACCGCCGTTCTCGCGCCCGGGCTCTCGGCCCAGGGCGCAGCGGCGCCCAGGGCCGGCTCTCCCCCACCCTCCGAGCTCGCGGCGATCCGCGTGGCCACCGAGAAGTACAAGGACATCGACGCCGCCCTGGCGGACGGCTACGTGGACCCGCTCCACATGTGCGTCAGCGCGCCCATGGAGGGGCAGCCGAAGCAGCTGGGCGCCATGGGCATCCACTACGTCCGCCCCGACCTGCTGGGGATCACCACGGACCAGCCGCGCGTGGACGGCACGGGGACGAATACGGATTTCGTCCACCCCGCCGTCCTGATCTACGAGCCCGAGGCGGACGGCTCCATGGTGCTGGTCGGGATCGAGAACCTGGTCTGGGCGAAGGCGTGGAAGGACGCGGGCAATCAAGGGCCGCCCACCTTCCACGGCAACGAGTACTACTACATGGAGGACAATCCGGGGACCGCGGTGGACGAGGCGCACGGCTTCATGCCGCATTACGAGCTGCACTTCTGGCTGTACCGGGAGAACCCCGCCGGCATGTTCATGCCGTGGAACACGGCGGTGACCTGCGCCAACTTCCACCCCGGAAAGACCGACTGAACCCGGGAGAGCGGCACACCCGTGGCGTGCGCTCCGGCGGATGACACCGTCGTCCCGGGGCACCGGGCCCGTCCGCCGCGCGGGCGGGCCCGGGCATGCGTGGAGTCGCCGCCGCGGCGGGCGCTATTCGAGGGCGATCTCGCCGCTGATGACGTGCTCGTCGAGCACACCATCGATGCTCAGGACGGCGCGCACCTGGAGCGTCTCCCGGCCGCCGAGGCGGCCCGACTCCACGGCCGCGCGTACGGCCCGCTCGATCTCACGCTGCGACGTTACGCCGAACGTTTTCAGGAACTTCCGGATCTCCATGTTGAAGCGTTCCTCGTTCATGGCTGGCTCCTGATTGGAAAGGGGGTACGCTGCCGTCGAAAGGAAATGGTTGTACCGGCGATGTCCGCGACGCAAACTTCCGGGGTGCACCGCGCTCTCCGGCGCCCCCACTCCTCCGACTCCCACGGACCGATGCCGCTGACAACCACCCCGCCCACCCCACCCATGCGGACCACGGCCACTCGCCGGTCCTTCGCGGTGCATGCCGCCGCGGCCGCCGCGCTCTGGCTGGTCCTGGCCGGCCTCGTGCTCCCCTTCGGAGTCGCCTCCCTGGCCGGGCTCACTCACCTGGAATCGTCGGTCCCCGAGTACGTGCTGGCCACTCTCATCATGCTCGCAGGCGGAGCACTCGGCGGCGGCGGATTCGGCCACTTCATGGGCCGCCACGCCGGCGGCGACGCCCGCCGGAGCGCGCGCGCAGCCGCCCTCGGGTTCGCGCTGCCCGCCCTCATCGCGGCCATCCTCCTGGGCACCGCCGAGCCGGTGGCGCTCCGTCTGGCCGCGGCCGGCCATTTCAAGATCCACGTCATGTTCACGTTCATGTTCGCCTCCGCCACGCTCGCCGTGGCCGGCGTTCTCGGGCTCGTGCTCGGCCGGACGCTCGGGGGCGAACGGCTTGCGCGCAGGACGGCCGTGAGGGGGGGCATTGCCGCGGCATCGGCGTTCCTGGTGGCGGACGTCGCGCAGGATCTGCTCGGCCGCCGCGTGGGCGGCCCGGGCGCCGCCGCCACGGCCACCATGCTGACGGTGGCGGGCGTCTGCCTCATCGTGGCGGCGGCAGCGGCGGGCGCGGCCATGGCGCGCGTGATCGAGACCCGCGCGGCGACGCGTTAGGCCGCGAGCAGACGGCGCGAGGCCGCCCGCCTCCACTTAGGGGATCGGCCGCTCGATCACCGCGATCCGGCCGTCGACCTGCGGGACGAGCAGCTCGCTGCCCCGGACGGCCAGCGCCACGGGCTGGACGATCCCCGGCACCGTGAACGCGCCGGTCACGCGCTTCCCGTCCAGGTCGATGAGGAGCAGCGTGGAGAACGCCGCGCTGAAGGCGTACAACGTTCCGTCGGCGACGGTGGCGCCCGTCACCACGTAGTCGCCGAGCTCGCGCCCCGGCCCGGCCAACGCCAGTCCGGGCGCCAGCTCCGGCACGAACTCCGAGGAGAGCACGAGGTCCCGCCGATCGAAGCGCGAGACCACCAGCTGCCGATGGCGCGGGGATGGCACGCTGACCGTGACCAGCGCGCCTGCCGCCACATCGTAGGCGAGCGAGAGCGCGTACATCTGCCGGGCGCGCACCGTCGCGAAGCGGGAGCGGCGCAGCTCCGTTACCGCCCCGTCCGTTTCCAGGAAGTGGCGCCACTCCAGCGCCTCGTCCGCCGCGGGGTCGGGGCGGAGCAGCACATAGCTCTTGTTCCGGGAGAGCACCGCCGCCGTGTCGCCCAGGAGCGCGGCACCGGCCAGCGGCGTGAGATCGATGCTGAAGCCGGGATCGAGGACCACGCGGTGCACCACCCGGGACATTGTCGGGTCGAGCCAGTACACGCCGAAGCGGTCCGTCACCGCGAGCACGGAGCCGCCTTCGCCCGCGACGGCGCCCGGATCCGCGGACGGCCCGGGGGCCGTGACCGGGGACGTCGCCAGCCCCGTCAGCTTCCCGTCCAGTGCCGCGCCGATCCGCTCCCAGCCCACGATGTCCAGCCGGGGGAGGCCCGTCAGCGGCCCGTGCGCCGGATCCGCATCGACCTCCAGGTGCGCCGGGTCCGGCGCCGGGATCGTCCAGGACCCGCGCCAGGAGATCGCCCCCGTCGCCTCCTCCTGCGACCAGACCCAGTGCCGCGGATTCCACGACAGCCGGATGGGATCGCCCTGGCCGAAGTACGGCGGCGGTCCGGTGGACGCGAACGCCTGCACCGCGTTGGCCCCGGTGAGGACCACGAGCAGCGCCATGGCGAAGCGGCCAACGCGCCCCGGCCTCAGCGCCGGATCGCCCTCCAGCGGGCCGCGGAAGAAGAGCAGGAGCACGCCCGCCACCACCAGCACGATCCAGTGGATCACGCCCGCCCAGACGTAGGTGTGGGCGCCCAGGATGTTGCCCGCGAAGCCCTGGCCCACGTCGCGCGCCAGGTGCAGCGCCGAATGCCGCAGCGCCATGAATGCGCCCCACGCCCCGAGCAGCACCAGCATCCCCAGGTAGCGCGGGCGGGGGCCGTAGCGGATCACGAACACGCCCACCAGCGCCATGAGCAGCATGGACGTGCGCTGCGCCCAGCACAGGATGCACGGGGACTCGCCATGCACGAAGCCGAGCCAGAGGGCGCCGCCCACGGGGACCACGAGGAGCGCGATCACGAGCCACGCCAGCACCTGCCGCAGGCGGGCGTCCGTGAGCCCGGTCACAGGTTCACCCCGGGCACCAGCGACGTGTGCGTGCCGATCAGGAAGAGCGCGGCCATGAGGATGAAGCTGAGCACGAGCAGCATGAACGCCAGCCGCTCACGCTCCGGCCGCCGCCAGACCAGCCATCCCGCCGCCAGGATGATCACGAAGTTTAGGAATTCCATGGGCGGAAAGGATGGCGCGAGCGGCGGGAGCGGGCAAGCCGGCGCATCGCGCGGTCCTTGTCCGATCCGGCAATGTCGCGGCACATTGTCCCGCGTTCGTCCTTCCCACAGCCACCTCGGAGTGTTTCGATGATCCGGTCCGCTCACTGGTCTGGCCTCGCCTCTGCAGGCGCGCTCTCCGCCACGCTCTCGATGTTTCCGATGGCGATCCTCGTGGGCGCCTGCGCCAGCGCCCCCACCACCCCGGCGCCGCCGCCCCCGTCGACGGCGCCCGCAGCCGCTCCCGCCGTGACGGGGGACGCGGCGGCGGCATACCTCGACGAGCTGCCGCCGCTCATCGACCGCGACGTCTTCTTCGGCGACCCGGAGATCTCCGGCGCCCAGATCTCGCCCGACGGGCGCTGGATCACGTTCCGGAAGCCGTACCGGGAGGTCATGAACATCTGGGTGAAGGGCGTGGACGAACCGTTCGACGCGGCACGTCCCATCACTGCGGACACCACGCGCCCGGTCAGCGGCTACGGCTGGACGGAAGACAGCCGCTACGTCATGTACGTCCAGGACAAGGCCGGCAACGAGAACTTCCACGTCTACGCGGTGGACCCGGCCGCCGCTTCGGAAGCGGCCACGGGCGTGCCGCCGGCGCGGGACCTGACACCGTACGAGGGGGTGCGCGCCCTGCTCATCGCCGCGCCGGAGTCCACGCCGAACGAGATCCTCGTGGGACTGAACGACCGCGACCCGGCATACCACGACGTCTACCGCCTGAACATCGACACGGGCGAGCGCACCCTCGTTCTTGAGAACACCGGCCAGATCGCCGGCTGGCAGGCCGACCTCGACGGCAACCTGCGCCTGGGTGTGCGCGTCGACGACGAGGGCAACACCCACATTCTCCGCATCGATGACGGCGGCACGTTCACCGAGGTCTACTCCTGCACGTTCGAGGAGAGCTGCGGCCCCGTCCGCTTCCACAAGGACGGTCATCGCGTCTACATGATCACCAACAAGGGGGCGGACCTCACGCGCCTGGTCCTCTTCGATCCGGCCACGGGCGAGGAGGAGCTGGTGGAGAGCGACCCGGAAGGGGAGGTGGACTTCGGCGGCGCCGAGTTCAGCGATGCCACCGAGGAGCTCATCGCCACCTACTACGTGGGTGACCGCCTCCGCACCTACCCGAAGGACGCGGAGTTCGCGCGGCACTACCGGCACCTGCAGGACGTCCTCCCGCGCGGCGACATCTATCTCGGCTCCGGCACGGAGGACGACGCTAAGGCCATCATCACCGTGACCTCGGACGTGGACCCCGGCGCCACGTACCTCTACGACACCGCCTCCGGCGACGTGCAGCTCCTCTATCGCCCTCGCCCCGACCTGCCCTCGGAGTACCTGGCGCAGATGCAGCCGGTCCGCTATCCGACGCGCAATGGCGAGGAGGTCCCGGCGTACCTGACGGTGCCGAAGGGCGTGGAAGCCGGCGGGCTGCGCGCCATCGTCTTCCCCCATGGCGGCCCATGGGCGCGCGATCAGTGGGGCTACAGCGCCTACCCGCAGTGGCTGGCCAACCGCGGCTACGTGGTGCTCCAGCCCAACTTCCGCGGCTCCACCGGCTACGGGAAGCGGTGGCTGAACCTGGGCAACGAGCAGTGGGGCACGGGCACGATGCAGCACGACCTGAGCGACGGCGTGCGCTGGCTCGTGGACCAGGGGATCGCCGATCCGGACCACATCTGCATCATGGGCGGCTCCTACGGCGGCTACGCCACGCTGGCCGGCCTCGCGTTCACGCCCGAGCTCTACGACTGCGGCGTGGACATCGTGGGACCGTCCAACCTCATCACGCTGATCAAGTCCGTGCCGCCCTACTGGGCGCCCGCGCTGGCCATGTTCCGGAAGCGCATGGGCAACTGGGAGGACCCGGAAGGGCGCGCCATGCTCGAGCGCCAGTCCCCTCTCTTCTCTGCCGAGAAGATCGAGGCCCCGCTCCTGGTCATCCAGGGCGCCAACGACCCGCGGGTGAACAAGGCCGAGTCCGACCAGATCGTCGTCGCCATGCGCGACCTCGGCCGCGATGTCGAGTACATGGTGGCCCCCGACGAGGGCCACGGCTACGCCGGCGAGATGAACCGGCTGGCCATGAACGCGAAGGTCGAGGAGTTCCTGGCCGAGCACCTGGGCGGCCGCTACCAGAGCGCGATGTCGCCCGAGCTCCGTGAGCACCTGGCCAGCCTCATGGTGGACATCGACACGCTCACCGTGCGACGCCCCGGAGCGGACGACGCGGGCGTGGCCGCCACCGTGGACCCCGGCGTCGTCACCCCCGGCTCCCGCAGCTACACGCTGGACGTGAGCGCGGGCGGGCAGACCATGAGCCTCGGCTCCACCCACACGGCGGAACGGGGACAGCGGGATGGCCGGGAAGTCTGGCTCGCCATCCAGACGACAACGCTGCCGGGCGGCTCGGCCGTGGACACCACCTGGCTCGACGCCGCCACCCTGCGCCCGGTGGCCCGTCACGTCCACCAGGGCGCGGCGACCATCACGCTGGACTACGGCGAGACCGGCGTCACCGGCGCCATCGACGCCGGCGCTCGCCACATGGACGTGAACGTCCGGAGCGACGCGCCGCTGTATGGCGAGGATTTCGCTCTCGAGCTGGCCATCGGCGCCATGCCCCTCGAGCCCGGCTACGCCACCACCGTCCACCAGCTGAACGTGATGCAGGGCACCACCTCCCCCGTCCGCGTGGCCGTGACCGGAACGGAGGATGTCACCGTCCCCGGCGGCACGTTCGACACGTGGGTGGTGACCACCACCCCCGGCAACGGCCCCACGTCCACGTTCTGGATCGACCGGGAGTCGCGCAGGGCGGTGAAGGCCGAGCTCAGCATGGGCCCGCAGATGGGCGGCGCCACGGCCACGCTGCAGCTGAAGGGCGCCGCGGGCAGCTGAGCCGCCGGACCGTGCACGGCCGCGGAGCTGCCCCGGCTCCGCGGCCCGCAACGGTTGCGGTGCGCGCCGGGTGTGCGGCAAATTGCATCCGCTTACCGTAGCCCCTGCCCGGAGATCGCATGCCCTCTTCCCCCCTCGAGCGCCTGCTCGCGGAGCTGAAGCGTCGTCGCGTGTTCCGCGTTGCCGGCGCCTACCTCGTCGCCGCCTTCGTCGTTCTGCAGGTGGCCGACCTCGTCCAGGAGCCGCTCCATCTGCCCGCGTGGACGCTCACCCTCCTCATCGTGCTCCTGACGCTCGGACTCCTCCTCGCGGTGGCGCTCGCGTGGGCGTTCGACGTCACCCCGGACGGCATCCGCCGCGCCGACGCCGCCGGAGCCGCCGGAGCCACCGGCGACGCCCCGCGCACCCGCCGCCGGCGGCGCCCGCGGGTCGCCCTCGCCGCCGCCGTCGTCGGGCTCGCCCTGCTCGGCCCGGCCGGGTGGTGGACGTGGACCGCCGCCCACGCCGACGCGATCGAGCTCGACCCGGGACTCGTGGCGGTGCTCCCGTTCCGGGTAGCGGGCGCGGACCCGGGGGTGGCGTACCTGGGCGAGGGGGTGATGGACCTCCTGGCGGCGAGGTTCCGGACCGATGACGCGCTCCGGGTGGCGCCCGCCCGGGACGTGGTCCGGGCGCTCGGGGCCGCGCCCGACTCCCCCGGCGATCCCGACTTCGACGCCGCGGAGGCGACGGCGCGGGCGGTGGGCGCGGGCGCGGTCCTGCTGGGGGAAGTCGTCGGCGACGCGGGCCACCTGACGCTCACGGCCACGCTGCTGGACGCGGGCAGCGGCGAGGTGCGGGCGCGGGTCATGGTGCCGGGCTCCGCGGACAGCCTGCACGCGCTGGTGGATGGGCTTGCCGGGCAGCTGCTGGCGGCCACGGCCGGGACGCCGACGGAGCGGCTGGCGGACATCACCACGCGCTCGCTTCCGGCGCTCCGCGCCTACCTGGACGGCACGCGGGCCTTCCGCGCCGGCCGGCCCACGGAAGCGGCCGGCGCGTTCGACCGTGCGCTGGGCGAGGACTCGACGTTCGTCCTGGCCGCGTTGGGGCTGCTCCAGGCGACGCTGTGGGCCACGTTCGTGGACGCCGAGAACGAGGCGCTGGCGAGCCGGCTGGCGTGGCGGGAGCGCGGCCGTCTCGCACCCGCCGATCGCCTCTACCTCACCGCCATCCTGGGGAGGGACTACCCGGCGTCGACGCCGCGGCGGGCGAGGCTCGAAGACCTCCTCGACGCCACCACCCGCCTGCCCGAGGTGCCCGAGCTCTGGTACCTGCTGGGGGATGAGTACTACCACGAGGGCCGGCTCCTCGGGTTCGACGACGCCGTCGACCGCGCCGAGCGCAACTTCGAGCGCGCCGTCGCCATGGACTCGCTCTACGTGGAGCCGTGGCTGCACATCTTCGACATCGCCGCCTTCCGCGGCGACACGGCCACCGCGCGCCTGGCCACCGAGCAGCTCGAGGCCGTGGACGCCAACAGCGAGGAAACGCTCCGCAACCGCTTCTTCCTCTCACGCATGGGCGTGCCCATGGCGGATGCACCCGCCCTCGACACCCTGCCTCCGCGGATCCTCGCAGACCTGGCCACCGCCAGCAGGTGGACCGGCGTCGCCGCCCACGAGCTCGGCGACGCCCTCGAGCGGGCCCGCAGGGATGAGGAGGTCTCCGCCAACCTGCTGTGGGGCGCCTCGTTCCAGCTGGCCGGGCGACGCGGCCGCATCGAGGAGATCCGCGACCTCCTCGACCGCGGCGTTCAGGAGCCGTACTGGCCGGGCGTGAACCGTCTCGTGGTGGAGATGTACGTGGCCACGGACACGGCGCGCATGCGCGACGCGGTGGACCGCTGGCGCAGCCGCGCGCCGGCGCCCGACGCCGACCCGAGCTCCGCCCTCATGGGCGACTGCCTCGTCGAGCACTGGAAGCTCGGGCGCGGCGACACCACCACGGCGCGGGCCACGATCGCCCGGCACCGCGCGGCCGCGCAGGACACGGCCTACGGTCGGTACCGGCCGACGTTCGAGCTCTGCGCCCGCACCCTCACGGCGCTACGGGATCACGTGGTCGGGAGCGACAGCGCGGAAGCCAGCATCGCGGCCGTGGAACGCTTCACCCACGAGGGCATCTACGCGGACGTCATCTATCGCGAGATCGTCGCGTTGACGATGGCGCGCATACTGGACGAGCGGGGACAGCCGGCGCGCGCGCTCTCCGCCAGCCGCCGCACCGTGACGCCCGGGTATTTCCTCGCCACCCGGCTCCGCCTCGAGGAGGCACGCCTCGCGGAGGAGATCGGCGAGCGTGAAACGGCACTCACCGCCTATCGCGACTACCTGCACTGGTACCGCGATGCCCAGGGCCCCCTCCGGGATCAGGTGCGCGCGGTGCGCGACCACGTGGCCGAGCTGGTCGGAGAACGCTGACGGCGATCAAACGGGCGCCGCCCCGTCACCACCCGTCGCGAGGGTCGTTCACCGCCTTGATGTCCACCACGGGCGTGCCGTCCACGGCTTCCAGCGGCTCCACGCGCAGCCGGCGCCCATCCACTTCCAGCACACGCACCCGGTGCAGCCCGAGCGGGTTCGGGCGGACCGGCGCCCGCGTGCCGAAGACACCGCGCAGCGGCGCGTCCGGGTGGTGCCCCGGGTGGACCTGCAGGATGTCGCGCTCGGACAGATGCAGCCACGTGACGACGACGGCGTCGCCGCCCGGCTCGACGCCGAGCAGCCCCTCCGCGTAGCGCTCCTCCAGCTCGATCCACGCCGACGGCGCGCCGAGCCACCCCTGTCGGGGCGCGTCCGCGCGCCGCGTGAGGGAGGACCGGACCACGCCGATCGGACGGACTTCGTATCGGGTTCCTGGATCGGGATCGCTCATGAAGGGCATGGTAGCGCCCGGCCCGCGCGCGGCACAGGGGCCGGGCGGCCGCCCGGGGCACGCGCGGCGCAGGGATGCGAGGCCCCCGGATGAGCGCGCGGCCCGGGAGCCGAGGCCGCCCTTCGCCGCCGACCTGAAACTGCAACGCCGGAGTTCCGGTACGGTCCGGGGACGAACCACCGCGTGGTTCCCGCGGCTGTGCGCCGAGGGCGACGCCGACGTGGATGCGCTCATCGCGGCCTATCGCGCCCGCCGCGACGCCCTGAATCGCTGACCTGACGCTCGGGCGGAAACGCGCGGGCATGAGCCGTGACCCTTGACCGTCCGCCTGCGTCGTCTTAATAATGAACAAATAGATCACTAAACAGTCGGTGTCGCGATGCCACAGGTGCTGAAGGAAGAAGTGGAGGCGCGCATCCGCGGGGCGGCGCTGGCGGTGTTCGCGGAGGCGGGGTATCCCGCGGCGCGCATGGCGGACATCGCGCGCCGTGCGGGCGTGTCGCAGGGGAACATCTACCACTACTTCGCGGGAAAGGAGGCGCTGTTCCGGGCGGTGGTGCCGCCGGCGCTCGCGCGTCGGCTGCTGGAGCTGCTCCGGGCGCGCCTGGACGCCGCCCGGGCTGCGTCCACCGCGGGCGACGCCCTGGGCCCTCGAGACTCGACGGCGTACGGCGTTGCGGCGGAGGCCACCCTTTCGTTCGCCCTGGCGAACCGCTTCGAGACCATGATTCTGCTCGGTCGGGCCGAGGGCACGCGGCACGCCGGCCTCGCGGAAGAAGTGACGGGTATGCTGGTGGAGGGAGCCGTGCGGCATGCGCGCCTGCTCCACCGGGATCGCCCGCTCCCGGCCACGCTGCGCTTCGACCTGGAGCAGATCTACCGGAGCTACGTCCGCGCCTGGGTGCGGCTGCTCGAGCGGTTCCCCGCGCCGGACGAGTTCAGGGATGCGCTCGCCGGCTACGAGCGCTACCACCTGGCGGGGCTCCAGGCGCTGCTCTCCTGACCGCCACTTCCCGTGACGCCGCGGGCCCGGGTTCCCGAATCGCGCCGGAGGGCCGAGCCACGTACGAATAATGAACGAATAATTTCTTTTAGGGAGTGAACGGATGGGAGACACGATTCTGGTCATGGGCGCCACGGGCGAGGTGGGCGGCCGGGTGCTGAGGGGGCTGAGGGCGGCGGGCGTGGATGCGCGCGGCGCGTCGCGGGATCCGGAGGCCGCGGCAGCGGCCGCGGGTGGGGCGTGGGTGGAGCTGGATCTGGAGCGGCCGGCCACGTTCACCGCCGCGCTGGAGGGGGTGAGCCGGCTCTTCCTGGTGTCGCGTCCCGGCGACGATTCCCCCGACGGTCCCGCCGCCCCGCTCCTGGAGGAGGCCGCGAGTGCGGGCGTCCGGCAGGTGGTGACGCTGACGGCGATCGGTGTGGAGCGGGAGCCGGGGTTCGGGCTGCGTCGCCTGGAGCTGCTCGTGGAAAGCTCGGGGTTGGGCTTCACCCATCTGCGGCCGAACTTCTTCATGCAGCTCTTCGCCACGCCGCCGCTGCTCGACAGCATGCGGGCGACGGGCGCGTTGCGCCTTCCCGCGGGCGATGCGCGGCTGTCGTACGTGGACACGCGGGACATCGCGGAGGTGGCCGTGGCGGTTCTGACGGGGGAGGGACACCACGGCCGCGCGTACACGCTCACGGGGCCCGAGAGCCTGGACCACGCGGAAGTGGCGCGCCGGCTGTCGGAGGCCGCCGGCCGCGAGATCGCGTACGCTCCGCTGACGGAGGCCGAGGCCGCGGCGCAGATGTCAGCTGCGGGGCTCGGTCCCGCGCGGGTGCAGCGGCTGCTCGGCTTCTACAGGCGCGTCCGCGGCGGCCACGCCGCGCCCGTCCACGGCGACGTCGAAACCGTGCTCGGCCGTCCCGCCCGGGCGTTCGCGGACTTCGCCCGCGACTACGCCGACTGCTGGCGCGCGGAGTCCGCGAAGGCGGGGGCGCCCGGAGTCTGACCGCGCTCCGTCACGCCCGCTGGGCCTCGCGCCCGGTGGGCCGTCACGCCCGCTGGGCCGTCGTCGCTTCGGCGAGCTGCGCCAGCTCGCGCTCGTATACCGGCCGCATGATGTGCGGGATCAGCCACCGCTTGATGGCGCCGGCGAGGCCGCCGCGGCTCATCTCCGTGGTGAAGGTGACGAAGGAGTGGCGGCCGTCGTCGCGCGGCTCCACCGTGAACGTCGTGGTCATCCCGTTGTCGTTCGTCTCCACGAGCACGCGGCCGGGCTCCGGCTCGCTGACCGTGGCGCGGAACCACGACGAGCGGCCCAGCACCCGCATCCGCACCAGGATCACCGTCCCCTCGCCGCGCCCGCCCCGCTCCACGTCCAGCGAGACGAAGGGCGGCCGAGGGAGGATCCGGGGGTGGCCCTCGCGGTAGTCGGCGATGACTTCGTAGACCACCGACGGCGGCGCGGCAATGAGGGCGGAAGCGGCAAAGCGGTGTGGGGGCATCGGGTGTTCTCCGGAGAGGGGAGATCCATGGCTATACCCGGTCGTCCGCCCCCGCAAGAACGTCGTGGCGGGTGGGGGCGGGGGCGTGCGGTTGCGGTGTGCGAGCGCGGGAGGGTGGGGGTGGGGCCGGGGGCGGGGCCGGGGGGCCGGGGGTGGGGCCGGGGGCGGGGGGCCCGGGGGGGCCCGGGGGGGCGGGGGGGCGGGGGGGCGGGGGGGTCCGGGGTCCGGGGGTCCGGGGTCCGGGGGTCGGGGGTCGGGGGTCGGGGGTCGGGGGTCGGGGGTCGGGGGGGCGGGGGGGCGGGGGGGCGGGGGGGTGGGGGGGGTCCGGGGGTCCGGGGGTCCGGGGGTCCGGGGGTCCGGGGGTCCGGGGGTCCGGGGGTCCGGGGGTCCGGGGGTCGGGAGGCCGGGGGTCCGGGGTCCGGGGGCCGGGGGCCGGGGGGCCGGGGGGCGGGGGGGCGGGGGGGCGGGGGGGCGGGGGGGCGGGGGGGCGGGGGGGTCCGGGGGTCCGGGGGTCCGGGGGTCCGGGGGTCCGGGGGCCGGGGGCCGGGGGCCGGGGGCCGGGGGCCGGGGGCCGGGGGCGGGGGGCGGGGGGGCGGGGGGCGGGGGGGCGGGGGGGCGGGGGGCCGGGGTCCGGGGCGGGGTCCGGGGTCCGGGGTCCGGGGTCCGGGGTCCGGGGTCCGGGGGTCGGGGGTCCGGGGTCGGGGGGCCGGGGGGCCGGGGTCCGGGGTCCGGGGGTCGGGGGTCGGGGGTCGGGGGCCCGCCCTTCTGGCGGCGGAGATGCCGCCCATTGTACACGGCTCACGCGGGCGACCGCGGGTTGAACGATCTCCGGCTCCATATGCCGGAGATCGCACTCTCGACTCCAGGCTTCCGTTTCACTGAACACTTTCCGGCACCATTCGCCGGCGATCGTTCAGCCCGCTTCGAGAGCGCGCTCGGTTGTGCATTCGACCGCAGCCGCCGCCGGGACTCCAACGCGGCGAGCGATCCGCCCGCCCTGCGGCAGCTGCCGCCAGGAGCCCCGTCCGGCGAGCGATCCGCCCGCACGGGCCTCGGTCGAGGATGAGGCGATCGCGATGGCTCTACACCCCGGCAGGCGGCTCGGGCATGGCGGCTGCCGGGGCGTACTCACGCGTGAGCGCCGCGGCGATGGCGGCCGCGATCCGCGCCCCGCCGCGCTCGCCGGGCTCGATCGGATTCCAGTAGTCGTCCGGGCTGGCGCACACCCGGCGCAGCTCCACCACGGGGACACCCCGCTCGGCGCCGGCATCCACGATCTCCTGGTCGAACACGCGCAGCGCCGTCTCCACCATGGCCTGGTACGAGGCATCCTCGAACGCGCCGTTGTAGACGGTGCAGATCACCAGGGGCAGCGCCGCTTCCAGCACGGAGTCCAGGAGTGCGCGGTATCCGGCTCCGAAGTGCTGCGCCGTGCGACGGATCCGCAGCAGCCCCTCGCCCACCGACGACACCGGCTCCGTCAGCACGTCGATCATTCCCAGCAGGTCGTTCCCGCCCGCGCTCAATGCGACGTGGGTGGGAGGATCCGGCTCGAGGGCAAGCTGCCGCAGCTGCCCCAGCTGGGCACGGACGTTCGACAGAAGCGCCCCGTCCCGGGCGAGAAGCGTGGCGCGACTTCCGCTCCCCAGCAGATCGCGCAGGTGTTCCACCACGGCGCGGCCGCCGTCGGTGTACGCGCCGTTGTCGAACGTCGAGTCGCCGAGAAGGACGATATGCATGGCTGTCTCCGTTGGCGGGAGAGGCCCGGCCGGACGCCGCGTGGCCACCACACCCGATCCGCCGCGCCCGGGCGCCCGGGCCACGCCGCGTGCCCGGGCCGCGCCGGACCTTCAATCTAGGGTCAGCCAGCCCGCGTCCGCGACCCAGCGATCTCCCGGGACCGCAGGACGCGACCGTTCGTCCCTACGCTGACCACGAAAGGGCGAAAAGCGGTTTCCATGGCCGGAACGCGGCCACTCCGCCCCGATCAGCTGCGCCAGGATCCCTACGGCGATCTCGGCCGGCGTGCGGGCGCCGATGTCCAGCCCCACGGGCGCCCGGATCCGGGCGATCCCCTCCTCCCCCACCCCCTCCTCCCGCAGCCGGGCCAGCCTTTTCGCGTGCGTCCTCCGGCTCCCCAGCGCCCCGACGTAGAACGCGGGGGAGTCGAGCGCGGCCACGAGCGCCGGGTCGTCCAGCTTGGCATCGTGGGTGAGCGTGACCAGGGCGGTGCGGTGGTCCGGGCGGATCTCCGCCAGGCCCTTGGCGGGCCACGCGTGTACGAGGCGCACGCCCGGGAAGCGGTCCTCCGTGGCGAAAGCGGCGCGTGGATCCACCACGTGCACTTCGATCCCGGCCGCCGCCGCCATGCGGGCGAGCGGCGCCGCGATGTGCACCGCCCACCACGATCAGCCGCACCGGCGGGTTGTACGCGCGCAGGAAGACCTCGCCGGCCCCGTGCTCGACCAGGACGGAGCGGTCGTCGAGGAGCGCGTCGCGCGCGGCCGCAATTGGCCACGCTCCCTCAGGCATCTCTCCGGCGCCGCTCAGCGGGAAGAGGAGCGCCGACTCCCCGGTCTGCATCCGCGTGGCCCGGACCACCGGCCGCTTCTCCGCGAGCGCCCCCACGAGCTCCGGCAGTAAGCTCCCCGGTCCGATCCGCTCCACGTGGATCGCCACCTTCCCGCCGCACGCCAGCCCGACTTCCCAGGCCTTCTCGTCGGTCACCCCGTATTCCAGGCGACGCCCGGTCCCCGACCGGATCACCTCCCCCGCGGCCTCGATCACCGCACCTTCGACGCACCCTCCTGAGACGGAGCCACAGAACCCCCCCGTCCCGTCCACGGCCATGTGGCTCCCCGCGATCCGGGGGGCGGAGCCCCACGTGCGGATGACGGTGGCGAGGGCCACGCCTCGCCCTGCCGCCACCCACGCGGCGGCGCGGTTCAGGACCTCCTGGTCGGTATTTTGAGCGGACGGTTCTGCGGGCGTCTCGATGGTGGCCACGGTAGGAGCGGTGCGGGGGTCGGGGACGGCGGCGTCCGGAGGACGCTGCGTCACAGATAGGGCGCGCCAGGCAGCCGCGTCAAGCCGCCGCAACGGACGCGCGACGGCCCGGACCGGGGACGCGGGACTGATCGTGGATGCGGCCGACGCCGGCCCCGTCCAGCCCGGCGGCGACGACACCGCCGCCCCGGGGCACACGAGCACCCCGGAAGCAACGACGAACGGGCCGGGCACGTAGGCCCGACCCGCTCGGGTCGGTGCGGGGGGCGGGCCGCGGCCCGGCCGCCCCGCGTGGCTGGACCCCCGGTGGCTCAGGGAACGCTGATGCTCTGCACCGTCGAGCACACGTCGGTGCCGCCGGCGTTGCACACCTGGTAGCTGGCCGTCCCCGTCCAGTTCTTCCCCAGCTTGTCCGAGTACGACCCGCTGTTGGACGTGGTGACGTACAGCGTCAGGTTGCTGGTGTTCAGGCCACGATAGATGTCCACGCTCGCCGCGCTCGAGCCGCTCCACGTCAGGTCAGCGAAGACGTTCGGGCCGTGCGAGGACGTGGAGACAGACAGCGTGATCACGTCGCCGGACCCGCCGCCGGAGGTGACGGTCACGGCGTGGCTGACGGTGTCCGGCAGATTGCCGCCGTCCGTGACGGTGAGCGTTACGGTGTACGTGCCGCCCGCGCTGAAGGTGTGGGACGGGGTCTGCGCCGTGGACGTGCTGTTGTCGCCGAAGTCCCAGCTCCACGCCACGATCGAGCCATCATCCGTGCTCTGGTCCGTGAACTGGCAGGTCAGATCCGCGCAGCTCCAGGTGAACCCGGCCGTGGGCGGCTGGTTCGTGGTTCCGCCGCCATTTCCCGGGTCATTCGCCGGATCGAGCGTCGTGTTCATCACGGCCCGATACGTGTTGACGCGTCCGTTGCCGAAGTTCGTGTCATACCCGCTGGCGCCGAGGTCGTCGGCGGTTCCCAGGATGTGGGAGAGAAGCGACGACCCCGTGAGCCCGGTCTTCGACGCCACCACCGCCGCCGTCCCGGTCACCTGCGGCGCGGCCATGGACGTGCCCTGCAGGTAGGCGTAGCCGCCACCCATGTACGCGCTGTAGATCCCGCCGTCCTCGCTGGTGTTCGAGTACATCTCGCCGCCCGGCGCCGAGATGTCGAGCCCGGCACCCCAGTTCGAATAGTAGGAGAGCGCGTCCTGCCAGTTCGTGGCCGCCACGGAGATGGCCTTCGGATCGCACGCCGGGCAGGAGACCGTCCCGGTCCCGTCGTTCCCCGCGGACGCGATCACGAGCGCGTTCTTGCCTGTGGCGTACGCGATCGCCTCCTTCTCCGCCTGCGACTCGCTGGCGCCGCCCAGGCTCATGTTCATGGCCACCACGCCGTAGTCGGCGGCCGCGCGGATCGCGTTCACGATGGCGGTGGTCGGGCACCCCTGGGCGCCGCACACCCGCTGCACGAACACCTTCACGTGCGGCCCCGCGCCGGAGACGCCCGCCACGCCCACGGTCCGGCCGACCATGGTGCCCGTGGTGTGCGTCCCGTGGCCGTCCTCGTCCGAGGGATCGTTGTCGCCGGAGTACCAGTCCTGGCCCTTGATCAGCTGTCCGGACAGGAACTCCGTGTGGTTGAAGTCGACGCCGGTGTCGATGCTCCCGATGACGACGTCGCTCCCGCCACTGCCATAGTTCTCGATGTTGTCCTCGTCCGCGTCTGCCACCGACTCGTACCCGGACACCGGTTTGCCGTTGTTCCTGCCGCGGGTGTAGTAGAGCTGGAGCCCGCCCGGGTTGTAGAACGCCCAGAGGCGCGGATCGATGGTCGTGGTCTGGCGCAGGTAGTTCGGCTCCGCGTAGACGACGCGGGCGTCCTGAGCCACGGCCCGGGCATTGGCATGCTCGGCACCCATGGCCCCCCGGAAGATCCTGAAGGCATCGTGATACCCGGCACGGCCCAGCTGGAGGCCGTGGGCGGCCGCCACAACGGCGGGATCCGCCCCGTCCTTCAGCTTCACGATCACCTCGCCGCCCACCACGCGGTCGCGACCGCTCTGCACGGACGCCTGCGGGGCTACGGAGGCGAGGGGCGCCTGTGGTGCGGTCTGCGGCTGGGTGAGATCCTGACACGCTGCCGCACCGAGAGCGAGCAGCAGGACGAGTGAGCGACGCATCGGCGCACTCCTTGGTTGAGGGCTTCTTTTCTGCCGGCGGGTCGGGCGCGGCCATGGTGGCGAGCGCCCGCGGAGAGTCACCGGACCACAGTGTCCGGAATTACGGCAGGCTCTCAAGGGTAAGAAGGACGGCGCCGCACATCAAGGATGTCTGACGACGGGGGCGATGGGGGATCACGGCCCGCCGCGCTTGACGGTGAACGCGGGAAGCGTGAGGTTTTGCGGGTTCCTTCCCCGGCCCCCTCCCCCTGCCCGGACGCACATGAAAACACGCCGCGCGCTCCCCGTGGCGACCTTCGGGTTCGCCCTCGTTCTCCTTTCATCCCCGGCCGTGTCGCAGCAGCTGCCCGGCTACACCCCGGCCGGCTCGGACCGGGAGCGGGCGCTCGAGACGGACGTCGTCGCGCGGCCGGATACCGCCGACGCGCGCACCCACTCCCGTGCGCTGAGCCGGGAGCCGCACGTGGCGGGAACGCCGGCGCAGGCCCGCACGCGCGACTACGTGATCAGCCGGATGAAGTCGTGGGGGCTGCGCACGTCCGTGCGCAGCTACAGCGTCTTCCTCCCGCACGCCACCGGCGTCCGGGCCTGGCGCGTGCGCCCCGACTCGCAGGAGCTGTCGCTCGCGGAGCCGGCCATCCCCGGCGACCCGGCGAGCGCCAGGCCCCAGTACCCGACGGTGAACGGGAGCAGCGCGGCGGGCGACGTGACCGCGCCGGTGGTCTACGTGAACTACGGTCTCATCGAGGACTACGCGCGGCTGGACTCCCTCGGCGTTTCGGTGGACGGGAAGATCGCGGTGGCGCGCTACGGCCGCTCCTTCCGGGGCATCAAGGCGCGGGAAGCGGAGAAGCATGGTGCCGCCGCGCTGTTCATCTACAGCGATCCCGCGGACGACGGCTACGCGCTTGGCGACGTCTACCCGGACGGTCCGATGCGGCCGTCGTTCGGCGTGCAGCGCGGGAGCGTCATGAACGTGGAGGGCGACCCGACCACGCCGGGCTATCCGAGCACCGCCGGCGCCGCGCGCGTGGACCCGACCCCGGTGGTGCCGCACATCCCCGTGGTGCCGGTCTCGTACGGCAACGCCGCGGAACTGCTCGAGGGACTGCGCGGCACCGACATCCCGCAGGACTGGCAGGGGGGACTCCCGTTCCGCTATCACGTCGGCCCCGGCCCGGTGGTGGCGCGGGTGCAGGTGACCACGGACGAGGACACGAAGCCGTACAAGGACATCTGGGACACGTTCGGGATCGTGCGCGGCAGCGAGTTCCCGGATGAGGTCGTGGTGGTCGGCGGCCACCGCGACGCGTGGGGGCCCGGCAGCGATGACAACGTGAGCGGCTCGGTCACCGTCCTGGAGATTGCCCGCGCGGTGGCGGAGCAGCTGAAGGAGGGGAAGCGGCCGAAGCGGACGCTGGTCTTCGCCACGTGGGACGCGGAGGAATGGGGGCTGGTGGGCTCCGTCGAGTACGTCGAGGAGGACTCGCTCCGGCTGCAGAAGGGGGGCGTCGCCTACCTCAACCAGGACATGATCGCTTCGGGTCCGCGCTTCCACGCCGGGGGCTCGCCATCGCTGCGGGCGGTGCTGCGCTCCGCGGCGCAGCGGGTGCCGGCCCCCGACTCCGCGGGGAGCCTGTGGGACGCCTGGCGCGCCGGGGCGAGCGTTGGCCCCGCGGAGATCCCGGACATGGGCGACCCGGGCGGCGGCTCCGACTACGCCGGCTTCTACAACCACCTCGGAATCCCCATCCTCGACTGGGGCTTCGGCGGCCCGCAGGGGATCTACCACTCGGCGTACGACGACACCGGATGGATGGAGCGCTTCGGCGACCCGGGATACCGCAACCACGTGGCCGCGGCCCGGCTCGGCGCCGCCATCGCGCTGCGCATCGCCAACGCCGACGTCCTCCCGTACGACTACGCCGAGTTCGCCACGACCATGCGCGGCTATCTGCCCGCGCTGGACAGCGCCTTCGCGAAGAGGGGGTGGGACCCGGACAGCGACACGCTCTCCGCCGCCATCGACCGGATGGAGTCGGCCGCCCGCGCGTTCGCGGCGGCCCGGGACTCGGTGCTGGCCGGGTCGTCGCCGGCGGCGAAGGTGCTCGAGCGGACCAACGCCGCGCTCCTGCGCGTCGAGCGCGCGCTCACTCGACCCGCCGGGCTGGTGGGCCGGCCCTGGCAGCGCAACCTCATCTACGTGGCCGACCTCGACAACGGTTACTCGAACATGGTGTTCCCGTCCGTCAACGAGGCGGTGCGGGCGAGCGACGAGGGGCGCGCGAAGCGGGAGATCGCGGACCTCTCGGCCCGCTTCGACCGGGCCACGACGGCGCTGAAGGACGCGCGGGCAGCGCTCATGCGGTGAACATCGCCGTGGCCGCGGCGCCGGCCGCAGGCTGACGCTCAGCCGCTCTGCATCTCCCGCACGATCCGGATCAGCTCCCGCTCCCGGGCGTGCGCGCACGGGAGATCGCACATCCCCATGTCGTCCAGCGACCTGCAGTGCCCCGGGCACTGCTCCGTCCCCCGCAGCGAAGGCAGGCCGTCCGTATCCATCTCCGGCAGGAGGTGGCGGAGGCGGGCCGTACGAATCGAGACGGTGCTGCCGCAGCGGTGCTCGAACACGAGGAGATTGGCCTCGGGCACGGGCGCGTAGCCCTGGAACCCGAGCAGACGCACGTCCACGTCGGTCACGAACGCCTCCCAGCTCGGCCACCGGGCGTGGCACGACCCGCAGCGGGCGAAATCCTGGTCCGTGGCAATGGCGCTCATGCCGGAAGCTAACCCGCCGGCGGCGGCGAGGAAGTGGGGGCGGCAGCTCACCCCCGAACCCTCGATGCCCTCACTCAGCCCCCTCCGCGCGAAGCGCCGTTCCTCCGCGCTCTTCGCGCCTTCGCGTGAGACGCAGTTCCTTCGCGCCCTCCGCCGCCTTCGCGCCCTCCGCCTCATTCGAACGTGCCGACCACCCTCGCCTCCCCCTCCTCCACGAACACGCGTCCGCGCGCGATGACCCACGACGGCTTGAGCCCGGAATCCAGGAGCACGAGGTCCGCGTCGGCGCCGACCGCGACCCGCCCCTTCCCGGTCAGACGCAGCAGCCGCGCGGGCGTGGCGGTGACGGGGAGGAGCGCCGTCTCCATCGGCAGCCCTTCCTCACGGACCGTGTCCCGCACTTCGCTCCAGAGCGACTCCGGCCGGCCGGAAGTGAGCGACACCAGCTCCCCCCGGGCATCGAACTGGGGGAGCGAGCCGCCGGCATCGGACGTGAACGTGATGTGATCCAGCGGGACGCCGGCGTCCAGGAGCTCGCGGAGCGCCCGGGACGGCTTCACCTCCTCGTCGGGGAACGCCGGCCACGCGGACGTGGTGATGTCCAGGGTGGCCTCTCGGCCGTAGGACCTGGCCGCTTCGAACACCGCGCGGCTCCGGTTCGCGTGCGTGGGGTGGAACTGGCGGTACGTGAGCTCGCTGGTGGCCACGGCGTCGCGGATCAGGCGGAACGGGTCCTCGGCGTCGCCCATGTGGAGGTGGACCAGGCCGCACTTCCCGCCGAGCATCCCGCCGAGGCGCACCGCCTTGGCCAGCACCACCAGGTCGTGGACGGTGGGGCTGGACGAGCGGTGGTCGGCGATGGCGATCTCCCCCGCCCCGATCACTTCCTCGATGAGCGCCAGGTCGCGCGTGATGTCGCCGGTTATGGTGGGCGTGGGGATGCGGTAGGCACCAGTCCAGATCCACGCGGAGATCCCTTCCGCCCGGAGCGCCTTCGCCCGCATCAGCACGCTCTCCACGTTGCGCGTGGCGCCGTCCGTCCCCAGCAGCCCGACGACGGTCGTCGTCCCGCCGGCCACGAGCCACGACAGCGGCACTTCCGGCGTTCGCGTGGCCGGGCCGCCCTCGCCGCCTGCCCCGGCAATGTGGACGTGGCCGTCGATCAGGCCCGGGATGACGGTGCGACCGCCCGCGTCCACTTCCCGGGCCCCGAGCGACGCCGGGATCGTCAGCTCCGGGGCCACCGCCACGATGCGGCCGCCCGCGCAGAGGATGTCGCGGCGCCCGAGCGGTTCCGGGGCGTAGACCTCCGCGTCACGGACGAGGAGCGGAGCGGGCGTGTGGCTGGTCATGGGCGGACCTCGATGGAGTCGGTGGCGGCCGTCGCCGGCAGCGGTCGGTGCGTGAAGCGCATCGTGAGGTGCGGTGTCTCAGTGGTACCCGATGGCCACCGCGAACACCACGAACGCGGAAGCGGCGATGACCAGGGCGAGCAGGAACTTCCAGATGAAGCGGGCCCAGATCGCCCATTCGACCCGGGCCACGCCGAGCGTTCCGATGAGAGCGCCCGACGTGGGCACGATGATGTTGGTGAACCCATCGCCGAGCTGGAATGCGAGGACGGCCACCTGGCGGGTGACGCCGGCGAGGTCGGCGAGCGGGGCCATGAGCGGCATGGTGAGGGCCGCCTGCCCGGACCCGGAGACCACGAAGAAGTTGAAGATGGACTGGAACACCAGCATGAGCCACGCGGACGCGGCGGCCGGAAGGGTGGCGATCACGCTCGCTTCGTGCAGGAGCGTGTTGAGCACGGACGGGACGGTGGGCGCATCGCCGCCCAGGACGAGGACGATCCCCTTGGCCATGCCCACGATGAGCGCCGCGTCCAGGATGTCGCGGGCACCCGTCCGGAATGCCCGGCCGATGTCGTTGACGCGCATGCCGTTGAGCCGGAAGAGCGCGCCGATGATCCCGGCCGCCACGCCCATGACGAAGAACTGAGTGGCGATTTCGGGGATGTAGTACTGCCGGGCGACCACGCCCCAGACCACCCAGACCACGGTGGCGAGGACGGTCAGGAGCACGAGCTTGTGCCCGAACGTGAACGCCGGATCGAGCGCCCGCGCCTCCTCCACCTCCTTCGCCAGCGGGTTCGGGATGCCGAAGAGCGGCGAGCGCTCGGGCGTCTGGCGGACCCGCTGGGCGTACCACCACGTCCAGCCGGTCCCGAAGAGGGTGAAGAACGCCCACATGGCCATGCGGAACGGCGCACCGGACATCACGGGCACTTCCGCCACGCCCTGGGCGATGGCCACGCTGAACGGGTTCATCCACGACGTGGCGAACCCGATCTGCGTGGCGACGTAGGTGATGAGCACCCCCACGATGGCGTCGTAGCCGAGGGCGAGGACGAGCGGCACCAGGATCATGGCGAACGCGATCGCTTCCTCGCCCATCCCGAAGACGGCGCCGCCCACCGAGAAGAGCACGAACATCACGGGAACGATGAGCGCTTCCGCGCCGGCCGTCCTCTTGATGACCGCCAGGATGCCGGCCTCGATGGCGCCCGTCCGCAGCACGATCCCGAACGCGCCACCGATGACCAGGATGAAGGCGACGACGCCGATGGCCGCCCCGAACTTGTTCCCGGAGACCAGCCCTTCGAACGCGTAATTGAAAACGCCGACGCCCCCGCCCGGGGCGAAGGCCGGCACACCGCGCCGCACCGGCTCGCCCGCGGCGTTGCGCAGCAGCTCGAAGCTGCCGGGCACCAGCACCTCCCGCTCCTGGGCCGCGCCGGCCGCGTCGATGAAGTGGACGGTGGTGGTCTCGAACGATCCCGCCGGCACCACGTACGTCAGCAGCGCCGCGAACAGGATGACGAAGAAGATGATGACGTACGTGTCCGGCGCCTGGAACCGCGGCCGCCCCGGCTCCCGCGCCGCCGCTGCTGTCATGGCGCTACTCCTCGATCACGCGCCGGCGCGCGAGGTCGTAGCGCTGGCCGCTCCCGAGCAGGTGGAGCTTCAGCCCGTGGCCGACCAGGTCGCCGTCGTCGTCCACCCCGATGCCCGTGGCTTCCGACGCGTCGATCACCATGACGGTGTTGTCCCCGAAAACCTCGAACTCGGCCGGGCCGGACGTGATGACGGCGGTGGCCTCGTCGATCCCCACGCCCACCAGCTCCGGGTGCTCCAGCACCAGGGAGATCAGGCGGTTCTCCCGCTGGCGCGCGATGAAGTGCTGGTCGATGATCGCGCGCGTGACGAAGCCGAAGCCCGGGGCCGTGACGACGTTGCCCCGCTCGATGGTCGTGAACGGGTACTCCGCGTCCGGGTGCAGCGCCTCGTCGCCCGTGACCATGATCTCGCTCATCACCGCGGCGCCGGCGCTCGTGCCCGCCAGCACACCGCCCTTCCGGTAGATCTCCCGCGCACGGTCCAGGACGCGCGTGCCGAGCATGTGGCGGGTGAGCCGGTTCTGGTCGCCCCCGGAGAAGAAGATACCGGTGGCCCCGTCCAGCGCGGCCACGGTGGCGTCATCATTGGCCGTGACGCTGTCGAACTGGACGAAGCTCACGGCCGGGCAGCCCGCGTCCCGGAGCTGCTGGCTCTGGTACTCCGCCACGTCCACCGGCTCCGCGCTCGCCATGGGGATCACCACCATGCGGCAGGCGTCGCCGCCCGCCAGCTCCACGATCTTCTCCATGAGGTAGGCGGGGCGGTCGCCGCCGCCGATGATCACCAGGTGGCCGGGACCCGCTGGCGGGGTGAAGCCGGCCGCTGGCGGGGTGAAGCCGGCCAGCAGGAAGGCGCCGAGCAGAAGGGCTGCCGGGCGCGCGCGCGCGACGTGACGATGCATGGCTCCGTATCCGTTCGTTGATGTCCCGGCCGGGGGCCCGGCGGGCTGCGCGCCCGCGGACCGTCCACCAGGTCGATTTGCCGCACCCGCCCGGGAGCGGGACGGCCCGGTCAGACCGCAGTCTACGCGGTGGAGCGCGCGCACGCACGCACGACTACGCCGGCCGCACGTTGTGGTTGCTCCGGAAGAAGTTCTCCGGATCCCACTTCGCCTTGATCCGCGCGAGGCGGTCGTGGTTCTTCCCATACGCCGCCCGCGCGCCGTCCTCCTCGTCGCCGCCCAGCAGATTCACGTACGTCCCCCCGGTGGCGTGGGGAGCCAGGTCGGCATGGAAGCCCCGCGCCCAGTCCATCAGCGCGGCGTCGTGGGCCGCCTCGGACCAGCCGGGGAAGATGTGGAGGGCGTACTCCGCGCGGCGGTGCGGGAACGCCGTGGCTTCCGGGTCGACGCGGCCGATGGCGCCGCCCTCGCGCTCGAAGTAGACCATGGTGAACGGGCCGGGGAGGTCTTCGGTGCCGGCGAGGGTAAGGTCGATGGCGTCGTCGGAAAGCGCATCGAGGTAGTGGGCCTTCGAGTACCAGCGCAGCCCCTCCGGCGTGCCGGCGTCGAACGCGCGCTGCACGTCGACGTACGGCTGCGGCGCCACGAGCTCCAGGATGGGGGTGCCGAAGTCGCGCAGCGGCTTCATCTCGGCCTCTCCTTCGGCGATCACGCCCGCGTAGCAGAAGACCAGGAAGAGCGCCACGCGGCCGCGGTGCTCCTCCGGGAACGGCTCCACCGGCGGCACGCGGATGAGGAAGGCGTAGACCTGCAGCGAGTCGGGGGCGTCCGCCATGAAGTCGCGGTAGAAGCGAAGCACCCGGCCGGCGTCCTCGAAGGGGTGGACGATCTGGCCCGCCAGCACTTCGGGGCCGACCTCGTGGAGCCGGAAGTCCAGCGACGTCACCACGCCGAAGTTCCCGCTCCCGCCGCGCAGCGCCCAGAAGAGGTCCGGGTTCTCGGTGGCGGACGCGCGGACGATGCGGGCGTCGGCTGTCACCACATCGGCACCCGTCAGGTTGTCCAGCGCCAGCCCGTGCTTGCGCGCCAGGTACCCGGTGCCGCCGCCGAGCGTGTAGCCGGGCACGCCCACGGTGGAGACGGTCCCGCCGGTGGTGGCCAGTCCGTGCGCCTGGGTCGCGGCATCGAACGCGCCCCAGCGCGCGCCCGGTCCGACGCTCGCCGCCCGCTCCCCGGCATCGACATCGACGCCGCCCATGGCCGAAAGGTCGATCAGCAGTCCATCATCGATGCTGGAGTTGCCGGCGTAGCTGTGGCCCCCGCTCCGCACTGCCACCCGGATGCCGTGCTCGCGGGCGGCCCGGATCGCCGTGACGACGTCGCCGGCGGCCGCGCACCGGGCAATGGCTCCGGGGCGGCGGTCGAAGCGGCCGTTCCACCCCCGGCGCGCCGCGTCGTAGCCGGCGTCGCCCGGCGCAATGAGGCCACCGCTGAGGTCGGTGCGGAGGGATTGGAGCAGTGCGGTCGGAAGCTGGGTCATGATGGGTCCAGTGGGAGAGGGAGCGAGAATAGGGTATCGCCGGCGAGGGACGGGCGCGCCCCCGTGATCCGGGGAGGCGCCCGCCCATCGATTGTGCCGGCCGAGGGCCCGGCGTGTCAAATCAGAAGCCGCCCGGGCGCCTCACGTGCTCGTCGATCGGCAGCGCGAGGCCCTCCGCGATCGAAGCGAACCAGGTCTCCACGCCCAGCAGTGAGGCCGTGCTGGCGCCCGTGGGAAGACCGCGCTCCGTCAGCAGCGCGCCGCCCGTCCGGCCCGAGAGCTGGAAGTCCGCCAGGAGCGCGCCGTCCGCGTCGTGGAACCGGAACCGGAACGCGTACCAGCCCGCGTCCGTCACCGCGTACGCGGCACCGCCCGCCGTCACTTCCAGCCCGCCGGCGGACGGCTCCACCACCACCTGGGCTCCGCCCGGGTAGCCCCCGGCGTCGTCGAAGAAGAGCTCCGTCAGCGTGAACGCCGTCGCCGGCGAGCCTGCCGGGTCCAGGTAGATGTCCAGCTGGTCCACGAAGCCGCTGGCCGGGAACCGGCTCCACGTGCCGGCCCCGATGGAGTACGGGCCCGTCGGCGCGAACACGCTGTAGGCGGCGACGCAGCCGCCTTCTTCCACCGTCGCGTACCCGGCGCCCGCCGACGGCGCCACCGGGCCGCCGCCCCGGGCGTGGTGGTTCACCGTTCCGCACCAGCCACCGTCGTACCCGTACCACCCCTCGGCCCCGTGATTGAAGCCCTGGTGCCATACGGGGAACGGCGCGCTGGACAGCGACGGGGCCGCTGCGGCCAGCGACCGGGTGGGCGCCGGGGCGGTGGCGCTTTCGCCACAGCCACTGGCCGCGAGCGCGGCCGCGGCCAGGGTCAGGATCAGCGTGGTGCGGTCTGTCGACATCGTTCTCTCCTTCGCTCGGGAACACGGGTACGGGTTCGTCTGTGCTCCGAAGCTGGGCGCGGTGTCTTTGCTCACCGTCATGGCATGATTAGAATGCGTCTAAGACTCTTCCACGGAGGTGACGTGATCCGTTTCCACCTGCTGGGACCGCCCGACCTGCGCGACGCCGAGGGTCGGCCGCGGGCGATCACGGGCGCGAAGCGTCTGGCGCTGCTGGCGTACCTGGCGCTCGAGTCACGGCGGGGGCCGGTGCGGCGGGACACGCTGGTGGGGCTGCTGTGGCCGGAGTCGAGCCAGAAGCGGGCGCGCAACGCGCTCAGCAACGTGGTCTTCCACGTGCGGAAGGCGCTCGGTCCCGACGTGTTCACGGCGACGGGGACGGAGGAGCTCGGGCTGGCGGCGGAGTCGGTCTGGTGCGACGCGCTGGCGTTCGAGGCGGCGGTGGGGGAGGGGCGGCTGGGGGAGGCGCTGGACCTGTACCGGGGGGACCTGCTGGAGGGGTTCTTCGCCCCGTCCGCGGGCGCGGAGTTCGACCACTGGGTGGACGGGGAGCGTGCGCGGCTGCGTCGCCTGGCCACGGACGCGGCCCGGCGCCGGATCGAGGAGGCGGAGGGTCTGGGCGACCGGGTGGAAGCGCTCCGGATCGCGCGCTGGCTGTGCGGTCTCGCGCCGGAGGACGAGGCGGCGGCGCGTCGCCTGATGTCGCTTCTGGACAGCTCGGGGGATCGGGCGGGCGCGCTGCGGGCGTACGAGCGGCTGGCCAGTCGGCTGGAGCGCGAGCTGGGGGTGGAGCCGACCGCGGAGACGCGGGCGCTGGCGAAGCGGGTGCGGCTGCGCGACGAGGGTGCGACGGGTGCCCGCGCCGCGGCGCCGGGCCACGGAGACGCCGCGGGCGAGCCGGCCCGTCGCGAGCCGGCCGCGCCGGAGCTCCCCGTGCGGACCGTAGCGGTGCTTCCGTTCGCGAACCTGGGCGCCACGGCGGACGCGGAACCGTTCGTGGCCGGACTGCACGACGACCTGCTGACGGAGCTGTCGCGGATCTCGGCGCTGCGGGTGATCGCGCGCACATCGGTGCTCCGGTACCGGGGGACCGACCTCCCCGTGGCGGAGATCGCGCGGGAGCTCGGGGCGGGCACGATCGTGGAGGGCGGCGTGCAGGCGGCCGGGGATCGAATCCGGGTGAACGTGCAGGTGGTGGATGGCCGCGACTCGGCGCACCGGTGGGCGGAGCGGTTCGACCGCGAGCTGAGCGCGGAGACGATCTTCGAGATCCAGCAGGAGCTGGCCGAGCGGATCACGGGCGCGGTGCGCGCCGACCTGACCGATGCCGAGCGGAAGCGCGGGGCGGTGCCGGCGACGGAGGACCTGCAGGCGTACCGTCTCTACGTGAAGGGGCGGGGCTATCTCGACCAGCGGACGGAGATCGGCATCCTGAAGTCCATCGCCTTCTTCGAGCGGGCGGTCGAGCTGGACGAGCGCTATGCGCTGGCCTGGTCCGGGCTCGCGGATGCGGTGGTGCTGCTCCACGACTACGGCTTCGACGACGCCGCCCACGACCTCACCGTGGCCGAGCGCGCGGTCGGGCGAGCCCTCGAGCTCGGTCCGGAGCTGGCCGAGGCGCACGCCTCGCTCGGCATGGTCCACAGCATCCGGCGCCGCGGGACCGAGGCGCTCGCGGCGCTCGCGCGGTCGGTGGAGATCAGGCCCGGCTACGCGGACGCCCACAACTGGCTCAGCTGGCACCGCAGCGTGTTCGGCATGCCGGGGCCGGCGCTCGAGAGCGCCCGGCGGGCCGTGGAGCTCGACCCCGTGGCCCCGGAACCCGCGTCCAATCTGGCGCTGTCGCTCCTGATCAACGGCCACCTGGAGGAGTCACTCGCCGCGGCGCGGCGGACCACGGAGCTCCAGCCGGACTGGACCACGGGGAGGTTCACCGAAGGCCTCGCCCTCTACGAGCTCGGCCGGTTCGAGGAGTCCGCCGAGGTCCTGCGCGGCCTCCGCGTGGAGTGGGTCGACGACGGCCCGCGCGCCGCTTTCGCCGTGGCGTGCGCCGCCATGGGCAACGTGGTGGAAGCGCGCGCCCTGCTCGACGCGTTCGAGCGCCTCGACGACTCCTTCTCCGCCGGCCTGGTCCGGCTCGCCCTCGGAGAGCGCGACGCCGCGTTCGACCATTTCCGGCGGATCACGCGCTGGACCTACTGGCCCACGCTGGCCATCCACCACTTCTTCCGCGCCACCCTCGCCCCCCTGCGCGCCGACCCCCTGGGCGACACGCTCAAGGCGAGGATGGCCGAGGCCTGGGGGCTCGGCCGCCCCCGCGCCGCATACCGGCCCCGCGCCGGCCACGGTTGATCGCTGCGCGGCGCGGGCCCCTGCCGCCGCCCGCCTACAGCGGCAGCGCGATGGAGTGGATGAGCGAGACGTGCGCCGGCCTGCTGGCCGCCGTCTCGCCGTAGAGGTTGAAGCCCCAGCCGTAGAGGCGGCCGGCGCCGTCGAGGGCGAGGGAGTAGTCGTCGCCGGCGGCGATGGCGCGGAGGTCCTTGCCCTCGCTTTCGGCCAGCGGCGCGGGCGTCGGAGAGCACGGGTAGTTGTCGGCTCTGCACGTGGTCTGAACCGCGCTGCCGGTCTGCCCCACCCCGCTCGCGCCCCAGCACCAGGCCCCGCCGCTCTCGGTGATGGCGCAGGCGAAGCCGGTTCCGGCGGCCACGGCCTTCGCGGGTGGCACGCCGACGGCGAGGGTCGGGATGGTGGCCGGGTCATCGGAGCCGTTGCCGAGCTGGCCCTGGTCGTTGTGTCCCCAGCAGACCACGTCCCGCTGCTCATCCACGCCGCAGTACCAGGGCAGCGTCCCCAGGGCGAGATCATCGAACCGGAGCGGCGCTCCCCACGGGATCGGGGACCGGTGTCGCCGTGAGTACGCCGTGATCCCCTCGGAGTGGTCGTAGAGGAAGCCCCAGCATTCGGCGGCGCCGTCCGGCGTGAGGCCGCACACGCCGCCTCCGCCCGCCACGAGGGCGTCGTAGGGGCCGCCCGCCACGGCCACGGCGCGAACGGCGGGCGTGTCGAGATCCTGGCCGTCGCCGATCTGCCCGCCGCTCCGGGCGCCCCAGCACCAGGCCTGGCCGGCCGCTTCCCGGCCGCACGTCACGCCCCGCCCCGCGGCGATGTCGACGAAGGCGTGCCCTTCCGCCGCGGGCACGGGCGCCGCGCGATCGGTGGTGGTGCCATCGCCAAGCTGGCCGACGTCGTTCTGCCCCCAGCACCAGGCCGCGCCGGCCGTGTCCAGGCCGCATGCGTGGGAAACCCCGACGGTGACCGCGCGCAGCCGCAGCTCGGGGAACACCGCCACCGGGTGCGGGTGGCACGGGACCCCGGACGCGCAGGCCTCCGCCGGCGCGCCGCCGAAGAGGCCGGCATCGGCGCCCCAGCAATAGAGCCGCCCCTCCGTGGTGACGGCGCAGCTCGTGGCCCCGCCGGCGGCCATCGCCGCCCAGCCGACCACGACCAGCCGGGTCGACACGCGCGCGCTGTCCAGCCTCGCCGTCACCACCGCCTCGCCGCTGGACCGGACCCGCAGCCCGGCTCGATCCGCGAGCACCACGCTCGTGTCCGCCGATGTCCATTTCGGCGCCCGCTCCGTGACAATGTTCCCCCACCGGTCGCGGAAGACGGGCACGGGCGGCTCGAAGGGATCCACCGCCACCCGCACGGAGTCCGGCAGCGGATCCGCCCGCATGGCCTCGCCAGCCAGGATCGTGAGGTGGACCGTCGTCGCACCCCCCGGCGAGCCGACCGGGGAAACCTCCGCCGACGCGCCACCCGCCACGGTGTCGCCCCGGACGACGAGCTCGACCCGCCCATCCGCGTCCGTTTCCAGCACCGTGTCGCGCGGCGCGCCCCGGTCCAGGGTCCAGCGGAGCCGCGCCCCTGCGACGGCCCGGCCGGCGGGGTCGGTGGCCTGGAGGACCACCGGTTCCGGGAACGCGCTACCCGCGCGGGTGCTCTGCTGGTCTCCGGCGACCACGGCCAGGCGCACCGGCGGGATGGCCGCGTCCGTGGCATCGCCGCACGCGGCGAGCGCCAGCGCCAGCAGCGCGCAGGGGAGACATCGCATCTCAGACTCCGGGAGCGCTGCCGCCAAGCGCCTGAAGGAACATCACCACCGCCAGGTAGACCATCGCGGCCGCGAGGAAGCGCACCAGCACCACGCCGGAAAGCCGTCCGGAGACGCGCGCGCCCACCCATGATCCGACCTGGATTCCCAGGGCTGCCGGGACGGCCACGGACAGGTCGATGATACCGTGGGCGTAATAGATGTAGGCGCTGGCGGACACCGTGATTCCGACCATGAAGACGCTGGTGGCCGCGGCCGCCTTGACGGGGACGCCCATGATCCCGTGCATCACGGGCATCTTGATGACACCGCCCCCGATGCCGAGCATGCCGGACAGCATGCCCCCGGCGAAGCCGGCGCCGGCCCCCAGCCTTAGTCGCCGGGGGATGTATCTCACTTCGGACCCGGACGCCCGGTCCCGGTACATTCCACCCACCTTCAGCGGGTCCGGCCCGGAGCTCGCCGCCACGGCGCCGGCACGGCGAAACACCATGATCACCGCCATGCCCAGCAGCGCGACCGCGAAGATCAGCCGGAGCACCTGCGGCGCCACCGCCACCACCACGAAGCTGCCCAGAACGGCACCGGTCACGGTGGTGAGCTCCAGCAGCAGACCGAGCTTGATGTTCGGGATCCGGTCCCGCAGATACGTGGACGTCCCCGAGAGCGAGTTCACCACCACCGAGACAGCGCCCGCGCTGATGGCCACCTTCATCGGGACGCCGAAGAACGCGGACAGCACGGGCACCAGGAACACCGCCCCTCCCAGCCCCACGGAGACGCCCAGGCCGCCCGCCAGCCCCGCGGCGGCGAGAACCCCGGCCTGCGTCGGCACGTCCAGGCGCGGCAGCGCCGTTGCCACGCGCCCCCCGCTGGTGAGCAGCGAGACGGCCAGCCCCGTGACCACCACGCCCAGGATCACCCCGGCGGCGCCGGCCAGGAGGCGCTGACCGTTGCGGGCGGCGCACACGCCGACGCAGATCACCGCCACGGGGGGCGCGGCCAGCAGGACCAGGATCCCCAGGGTGGCGATCCCGGCGTCATTCAGGTGCAGCAGGTCCCCGGGCAGCGAGAAAAGCGCGGCCGCCCCCGTGGGGAGCCGACCGTGCCGCAGGAATCCCAGCGTCCCTCCCACGAGTACCAGCAGGATCCCGACGCCGAGGATCGACCGGACCACGGACGCGAGGCCCGACAGGATGTCGAACGGCACGGTGCCCGCGCTCCGCTCCATTGCTTGCGTCGAGCCCTCCTTCCCCACCCGCGCGTTTGCCATGCCGATCCTCTACCCGCGATACCGCTCCGGTTTCCCTCGGCCCGCCGGCCGATCTCCTCGAGCCATCTCGCGTTGGCGGCCCCGTCTGGACCCGCTCCCGCCCCGCACGAAGCACGCCGGCGCGCCCCCCGTCCCGTCAGAACGCGTTGCCGAAGAACACCGCATTCAGGAACAGCCCGTTCGTGCCATACCAGAAGCCCCGGAAATTCGGGTGGTCCAGGATGGCGACGACGCGGCCGCGGCCCACCCGCCCTGCGATCACCGCCGCGCCCCCCGCCAGCTGCGCCCGCCTGGCCGCGGACGCGTAGCCGCTCAGCACGGGCGAGCCGGTGTAGCGGGCGACGACGCTCCCGGGCTCCTTCGTCGGCTCGTACACGTCCTCGCCCTGCCGGAACACAGGCACCACACCCTCGTAGCCGTAGGCCAGCGGGTGCGTCGGGTCCACGCGCGCGCCCAGGATCGCCCCGCCCAGCACCTGCGCCCCCCGGGCGTCCTCCAGATCCGCCCACGGCTTTCCCGCCACCAGGCTGTCCACGTCCAGGACCCGCGGGTCGAGGTCGAGGAGGCCGGTGCGGTCGAGCCACGCGGCCGCGTCGCCCAGCGCCACCAGCCGGCCGCCGCCCCGGACCCACGCGGCCACCCGCTCGGCGTCGAGGCCGTCGTACGAGCCGCCGGCCAGCACCAGCGTGTTGTAGCGGTCCAGGTCGGCGCGCCCCACGGCCGGGACGTCCAGCAGCGAGACCGGGATGCGGAAGCGCTCGCTGAGCAGGTGCCACGTCGCGCCCGTGTGGTACGAGGCCGTACCGTCACCCGTCAGGAGCGCGATCCGCGGCCGCTCCAGCGCCACACCCGATGCGCTCCCCAGGTCGTAGCCCTCGGGCGTCAGCCCCGTGCCCGTGGCGAAGATGCGGACCTGGTCCGAGTCGGCGGCCGTTCGCACCAGCGCGTGCACCGTGCCCGCGTCCACGTCCGCCTGCGTCACCGGGATCACCACGGTGCCGCGCTCGAACCGCTGCGGCCGCCCGCCGATCGCGGCCGAGAACGGCGATGTCATGAGTCGGGCCCGCACCCCGGCCGCCTGCAGCCGATAGAGCGCCCGCGCGGCGAAGTAGCGGTCCCACGGCATCAGGTAGGCATACGACGCAGGGCCGCCCACCACCTCGCCGCCATCGGCCATCACGGGCGGCAGCTCCGCACCGAGGTACCGCTCCGCGTCGCCCCGGAGCGTGGCGTGGCGGACGCCATACGCCAGCGGGAGGGTCCAGGTGGAGATGTCGTAGAAGAGTGAGTCCTGGAACTCATTCATCGCCTCCATGGACGCCGCGATCAGGCGAGCCTGCCGCTGGTCCACCGGCACCACGTACGCCTCGCCCGGCTGGAAGCGGGTCCCGTCCACGTCCAGCGACCGGGCCAGCGCGTGGACGCGGACGCCGTGGGCCTGGAGCAGCGCCGCCAGCGCCTGCGCCCGCGTCCGGTGAATCGCGAGCGAGACCACGTAGCCCTTCGCCTCGTGCTGCCTCGCCCAGGCGTGGGCGCCGGCAAAATAGTCGCGCTGGTAGCGGAGCAGCCGCTCGCGCATCTCGCCCACGGCCCGGAGCGTGGAGAACGACGCCAGGACGTGGTTGCGGATGGTGAACGGGAAGGTGAGGACGCCGTTCGCGGTCGCCCGCTCCAGCGCCCGCGAGGACGCCTGCTCGAACAGGATCCCCACGGTCCCCTGGACATCGGGGTACGTGGAGCCCTTGCCGTAGAAGAAGTCGTCGTACCCCTCGGCGCTGTAGTAGAGCGCGCCAATGCCGTCGAGCGCCCGCGCGTGGTACTGCGCGATCTCGGCCGTCAGCTCCTGGTTGATGGCCGGCGTGAACGGGTTCGCGCGGCCGGCGTGGCCGGGCATGAAGAAGAACGTGTTGTCGCTCCCCATCTCGTGGTGGTCCGTCATCACCTGCGGCCGCCAGGCCTGGTACAGGGCGACGCGCCCCCGGGACTCCGGGTGCACCAGCGGCAGCCAGTCCCGGTTCAGGTCGAACCAGTAGTGGTTGGTGCGCCCGCCTGGCCACGGCTCCCGGTGCTCCCGGTCCTGCGGGTCCGCCACCGCCACACCGCCCCGATTGCGGTTCGCCCAGTCCGTGAACCGGTCCCGCCCGTCCGGGTTCAGCATGGGATCCAGGATCACCACCGTGTGGTCCAGCACCGAGTCGATGGCGGCGCCCCGGCCGGCCGCCAGGTGGTACAGCACCAGCATGGCCGCCTCCGACCCGCTCGCCTCGTTGCCGTGGATGCTGTAGCCCAGCGTGACCACCGCCGGCATCCCGGCGAGCTCCGCGTCCCGGACTCCCGCCGGGTCGTCCGACAGCCGCAGGCTGGCCCGCCGGATCGCTTCCAGCCGCGCCTGGTTCCCCGCGGACGTCACGATGGCGTGGATCAATGGCCGGCCCTCGTAGCTCCGGGCGTGCTCCTCCACGATCACCCGGTCGCTCGCCGCCGCCACCCGCTGGAAGTAGTCGACGATCTCGCTCGGCAGCGTGTGGCGCTCGCCGACGCGGTAGCCGAGAACGTCCGCCGGCGATGGGATCCCGGGGCTGTACGTCACGCCGGCGGGCACCGGCGTCTCGATGGCGATGGGGAGCCCCTGGGCCGGGAGGGCGGTCGGGGTCAGCACCGGCAGAAGCGCCAGCAGCAGCGCGAGGGACGGCTTCGTCATGGTAGCTGTTCTCTTGGTCGGTGGATGGGGCGCGCCCGGGGAGCCGGCCGCCGACAGCGCGCTTTCCGGCAACCTACAGGATGGGTGCTACGGCCGCACAGGGAGGGTGAAGGAGAAAGCGCTGCCACTTCCGGGCTCGCTCATGGCTGCGCAGGATCGCGTCGCCCCCGGGCGAGCGGCCGCTCACCCGTCCACGAGGGCGCCCTGCCCCTGCCGGACGGCCGCGTCCTTCAGCGCGGCCAGGAAGCGGGAGCGGAGCAGGTCGCTCATGAGCGCGCGCTTCACCGGCGGGATGCGGAGGAAGCCGCCGACCACGGCCCGGGCGAACCCCTGGGTCAGGCTGGAGGGGTCATCGAAGAGCTGGTTCTGGAGCGTGCCCCGCTCGAGGCACTGGAGGATGATCCTCTCGAACGTGGTCTCGGGGTGCAGCACACGCTGCTCGCGCTGCGTCAGGCGCATGGCGCCCGGCTTGCACCGGACCGTGCACACGCCGCAGCCGAGGCACAGCTCCTGGTTCACCACCGGCCGGCCGAACTTGCGGTACTTCGGGTCGGGGTCGGGGATCCGGTCGATGGCGCCGATGGGGCACTGGCGTGAGCAGATCCCGCACCCGATGCACTTCTCCGGGTCCGACTCCGCGATCCAGTTGGACGTGACCACGGCATTGGTGTAGCCGTGGCGGTTGATGCCGCCCAGCACGTTGCAGCAGCAGCCGCAGCAATGACAGAAGAAGCTGACGCCGCGCTGCACGTTGTCGGCGTTGATGACCAGCCCCAGCTCCCGCGACCGGTCCACGTTCTCCAGCATCTCCTGCTTCGAGACCTCCCGGGCCAGACCGTTCCGGACCATGTAGTCCACGGAGCGGGCGCCGAGCGTCGAGCACGTCTCCAGCGGGGCATCGCAGTCGTTCGCGCCCAGGTGGCGGTGCTCGTGGCGGCACGAGCAGAGCCCGATGGCGAAGCGGTCGGTGGCCTCCACGATGGCCGACGCCTTCTCGTAGTCGAACACCTCCACGTACTCCTCGGGACGGACGGAGCCATCGTGCGGCACCGCGCGCATGATGGAGACGCGCTTGCCATCCCCGAACATGGCCTCCGCGAACGGCCCCTCCTCCAGGTAGTCCCGGAAGAGCGCGGCCCACTCTTCGTACGGCAGTCTCCCGCCCGTGCGCATCATGGTGAACTCGAAGACGCCGATCACCATGGGCGACGGAGCATAGCGGAACCGGCCGCCCGCCCACACGTCGATGACCAGGCCGCGCGGGCAGAGGCTGGCCAGCAGCCGCTCGAGATCGGCGCGGGGAGTCCCCGTGACGCGTTCCAGCCGCCCGAGGGTGGAGAAGCCCCACGGCATGGCCGCCACCAGGCGCGCATCCTCCTCGCCGTACAGCGCTTCCAGCAGCGCGCGAAGCGTGTCGCTCCACGGCGCCCGGGCGCTCAGCCCATCGAGCTTGCGGCCGAGCTGACGGTACACGTCCTTGCCCACGGTGTGTCCCATTGCGACCCTCCACTCGAGCCGTGCTCAGCCCGCGCTCACCGGCCGGCCGGCGCCGCCCGGCTCAGCGTCTGCCACTTCGCCATCACTTCCGCCGCATCCGTCCGGGCCGCGTCGCACGCCGCCACTTCCCGGGCCGTGGGCGCCACGTCCGCGTCCTGCATGGCCATGGCCGCCCGCATCATCGCCTGGCTCACGCTCTCCAGCGTGGGCGGGCCGGAAGGCGCACCGCCGAAGTAGCGGCGCCCCCGCGCGTCCGGCACGGGCGCCGGCGCCAGCGCCTCCACGCGCTTCCGCAGCGCCACGGCTTCCGCGTCCGTCGCCCCGTCGAGCCGAGCGACGAGCGCCCGCGCCTGCTGGTACGCCGCGTGGGCCGCCATGGCCCCGTCGTACATCGCGCGCGTGAGCGCGGCCAGCCGGTCCAGGTCCGCCGCGGGAGTGGTGACCCGCGGATCCAGGCGGAGCGACAGCGGCTGCGTGGACGTCCGGCCGGCCGCCGTGAGTCGGACCGCGTACGCTCCCGCCGGCGCCCACGGCGCCTCCACCGACGGATAGGTGTGGTGCGGCACCGCCCCCTCCCCGCTCGCTTCACGCGGCTCGGGCCCGATGGGATCGAAGCGCAGGTCCCAGCCGAACCGGTGCATCCCCGCCCGCGTGGACAGCACCCGCTGTGGCGCCGGCCAGTACAGCGGCACGTTGCAGTTCGGCGCGTCCGGGTCCTCGCGGCAGACGCGGTCGTAGCCCTCGGGGTCGAGCGCCGGGTCGGGCTCGAGCACCGGGTCGTCGCTCGAGTAGGAGCGGATGACCGTCCCGCCGGCATCGAGCACCTCGAGCGTGACCGGCCCCGCCACGTCCTCGGCCAGGTAGTAGTCGATGATCCCGCCGGCCGGCGGGTTCTCCCCCGCGGGCAGCTCCGGCGGCCATTCGGTCGGGTCGTTCGTGCCGAAGCGCACGCGCACGGCCGTGGCCGGCCGGAACAGGTAGGCGACGCCGGGTCCGGCCTCGGTGCTGGCGTCGCCGGCGCCGCCGGCAGCCCCTGCGCCGAACCGGCCCGCCGTGGCGGCCGCGGCGTCCGCCGCCTGCCGCAGCGGGGTCACGTCGTCCAGGATCCAGAAGCCCCGGCCGTGCGTGCCCGCCACCAGGTCCGAGCAGAGGCAGGTGGAATCGTCCTTCACCTGGATGTCGCGCACGGAGATGGCCGGCATGTTCAGCCGCAGCGAGTGCCACACGCCGCCGTCGTCGAACGAGACCCAGACCTGCGTCTCCGTGGCGGCGTACAGCAGCCCCGGCGTGCGCGGGTCCTCCCGGATCGAGTTCGCCACCGCGCCCGGCGTCAGGCCGCCGTCGATCTCCGTCCACGTCTTCCCGCCATCGTGGGTGCGGAAGAAGTGCGGGTCCATGTCGTCGATCCGCATGGTGTTGGCCGCGGCGTACGCGGTCCCCGTATCGAAATGCCCGGCCTCAATGTTGAAGATCCGGGTCCACGGCGCGATGACCGGCGGCGTGACGTTGCGCCAGTGTGCGCCGCCGTCCGTGGTCACCTGGATGTTGCCGTCATCGGTGCCCGCCCAGATCACGTCCACGTCCAGCGGCGACGCGCTGAGCGCGGTGATCGTCCCCTGCGCGCTCGCTTCCACGTGCTTCGCGTACTTCCCCGCGCTGGCCGGCACTTTCCACGACTCCCGGGCCAGGTCGGGGCTGATGCGCGTCCAGGAATGGCCGTGGTCGGTGCTCTTCCACACCACGTTGGACGTGTAGAAAAGCACGTCCGGGTCCACTGGCGACCACTCGATCGGCATGGTCCGCACGTCACGGTTGAACGGCCCGCCCCGCGGCCCCATGTCCGGGCCCACGTGGTTCGTCTGACGCGTCCGCCGGTCGTACAGCGACACGTCCGTGCGCGCGCTGCCGTACACCAGGGCCGGGTCCCGCGGGTCGGGCGCCGCGATGCCGTACTCCTGGATGTTCACCGGATGCCAGTCGTGGAACGTGATCTCGCCGTCGTCCGACCGGCTCTGCACGCACGCCGAGCCCGCGTCCTGCTGGCCGCCGCACACCCGGTACGGGAACGCGTTGTCCGTGCTCACGTGGTACATGGCCGCCGTGGGCTGGTTGTACCAGTTGCTCCACGACTCGCCGCCGTTCGTCGAGATCACCGCGCCCTGGTCCGAAACGGTGAAGATGACGTTCGGATCGTCCGGGTGGATCCAGATCTTCTGGTAGTCGTCGCCGCCGTAGGCGCCGCGCACCGCCGACCAGTGCTCGCCCCCGTCCCGGCTCCGCCACATCACCACCGTGGCGCTGTACACGGTATTCGGGTCCTTCGGGTCCACCGTGATGGTGGGGAGGTCACCCCCGCCGATGCGACGCAGCGGCCGCGCGTCCACGTGCGCCGTGGCCTCGCCCACCGGCCCCGCCGGCACGTCCACCGGCGTCCAGTGCTCGCCACCGTCGGTGGACCTGTAGAAGCCCACCACGCCCGTGACACCACCATCCCGGCCCGCGCCCGAGACGGTGCCCGGGCCGGCCGCGGCCGCGTCGATCGACCGCGGCGTCCCCGCCACCATGGCGTACACGGTCCGCGGGTCGCTCGGCGCCACCGCCAGATTGGCCTCGATCACGTTGGGCAGCCCCGCCGTCAGCGGCCGCCACGTGTCGCCGCCATCGGTGGACTTGAAAATCCCCGTGCCGTTGCCCGCACCGCCGAACTCCGCGCTCTCCCGGAACCCCTCCTGCTGCTGCCAGAGCGTGGCGTAGATGGTGTTCGGGTCCAACGGGTCCATCACCACGTCGTTCCCGCTGGTGTACTCGTCGCGGTAGAGCACTTTCTCGAACGTCTTCCCGCCATCCACCGACCGGAAGATCCCGCGCTCCGGGTTCGGCCCGTACGGGTGTCCCAGCGCGGCGACGAAGAGCCGGTCCGGGTTCGTCGGGTCCACCACCACGTCCGCGATCATCTGCGTCTCGCGCAGCCCCAGATGCGTCCACGTCCGCCCCGCGTCCGTGGACCTGTACACCCCGTCACCCGTGGCCAGGTCCGGCCGGATGATCCCCGCGCCGCTCCCCACGTAGATCACGTCGGGGTCCGATGCGGCCACGGCGATGGCGCCGATGGAGCCCGTGGGCTGGTCGTCGAAGATCGGCTGCCACGTCGAGCCGTAATCCGTGGTGCGCCAGATCCCGCCATTGTCGAAGCCGGCATAGAACACCGTCGGGTTCCCCGGCACGGCCGCCAGCGCCCTCGTGCGACCGCCACGCACGGGTCCGATGGAGCGCCAGTGCATGTCGGAATAGAACGCGGGCCCGGGCGCGGCGTCCCGGGTCGGCGTCTGCGCCGCGGCGAACGACGCGGCCACGGAAAGGAACGCGAGAGCCGCTGCGATGCGGCTGAAGAGCGTGCGCACGGGCAGCACCTCCTGGAGGATTACGGCAGCATGCCGGATGATGTGGGCTTCCGGACGGATTTCTGGCTCAAGATGGGGATCCGTCCACCCCTCCACCAGCACGTCCCGCGCGGGTCCGCCGGATCGATGCCCCGGGATGCTCGCGCCTGGCGTTACGTCCCGCGGTCCATCGGTACGCTGAAGTGGAACGTGGTGCCGCTGCCCGGGTCGCTCTCGACCCAGATCTTCCCGCCGTGCGCTTCGACGATCCCCTTGGCGATCGAGAGCCCCAGCCCCGCACCCGCGCGCTGGCTCTTCTCCGCCTGCCAGAACCGGTCGAAGATCCGGGGAAGATCCTCCTGCCGTATCCCGCGCCCGCTGTCGCGCACGCTGAAGACGACGTCGTCCGATCGGGCCGTCGCCTCCACCCGCACCCGGCCGCCCTCGGGGGTGTGCTCCAGCGCGTTCGAGAGGAGGTTCCCGAACACCTGCAGGATCCTGTCGAAGTCGACGACGATGGCGACGGCCGGCATCTCGCCCTCGGAGATCGCGATCGACCGTGCCTCGGCCAGCGGGGCCTGGGACTGGACCGCGGCGCGCGCCAGCTCCGCGCAGTGCCAGCGCTGCGGGGCGATCCGAAGGCCACCCGCCTCGATGCGAGAGGCCTGGAGCAGGTCGTCGATCAAGTGCTGCATCTGATCGACCGCCCGGCGGATGATCGCCACCTGCCCCCGCTTCTTCTCCTCCGAGATGTCCTCCAGCAGGAGCGAGCTGGACATCACCATGGTGTTGAGCGGGTTCCGGAGATCGTGGCTGACCACGGCCAGGATGTGGTCCCGCTCCTTCACGGCCGCCCGGGCCTGCTCCAGGGCCCGCCGGACCTGCTCCTCCGCTTTCTTCCGCTCGGTGACGTCGACGCCGATCCCCACCTGCCGGTCATCGGTCAGCCGGATGTTCGCCCAGCTGGCGGGCACCATGGATCCGTCCTTCGCCCGCATGTCGAAATCGCGCCACTCCGGCTCGAGCGCGTCCATGAACCGCCGGACCTCCGCCCGGTACTCCGGGTCGGGGAAACAGATCGCCATGACGTCCCCCTCCTCGAGATCTTCGGGCGTCCACCCCAGCACCCTCTCGAAGTGGCGGCTGACGAGGACGTCCCGAACGGCCGGGTCGTAGATCACGACCATGACCGGAATCTCGTTGATCAGTCGCTCCAGCAGCTCGCCGTCGCCCTCGAGGAGCTGGTCTTCCTGGATCAGCCGTGTCGCCATGAGCCACACAGGGGCTGGGGGTCCGTATCACGAAGAATGTCAAAGATACGGCGGCGCCGCGCAGCAGGGAACGGGATTCGCGGTGGCACTCCGCCCGGCCGTGGCTTTCCATCCGGGATGAGGCCCAGGCGGCCGCTTCTCCTGGCGCGTGTCGTGCATGGCGTGCCCGCAGCCCGAGCCGGAGCAGCCGTATGCACGCACAGTCGAGACACCCCGCCGCTGCCGCGCGCGGAACGGGTGAGCCGAACCCGTGAGCGACCGCCGCGGCGCCAGCCACTTCTGGAAGGGCATCGCCCGCGGCTTCGGCGGCGCCCTGCTCTTCTCGCTCCCGCTCTACATGACCATGGAGATGTGGTGGCTCGGGTTCTACATGAGCCCGCTCCGGCTGGCGGCGCTGCTGCTCTTCGGACTGCCCCTGCTCGTGGGGCTCGCCTCCGTCTCGGGGATCGAGAAGTCGCACGGGTTCACCGAAGCGCTCCTCGGCGGGACCACCGCCTACGGCATCGGCCTGGTTTCCAGCGCGCTGCTGCTCGGCGTCCTCGGCCTGATCGGCGCCACCGACCCGCTCTCCGACGTGGCCGGGAAGATCGGGGTGCAGGCCCTCCCCGCCGGCATCGGAGCCTCCCTCGCCCGCAGCCAGCTCGGCGACACCGGGAGCCAGGGCAAAGCGCAGGAGCAGGACGGGCCGGGGTCATCGCGGAAGCCGCAGAAGCACGGCGGTTCCTATGTGGCCGAGCTGTTCCTGATGCTGGCCGGCGCCATCTACGTGGCGTTCAACGTTGCGCCCACACAGGAGATGAACCTGCTCTCCTACATCGCCCGGCCGGTCCACGTGCTCGCAACCGTGGTCCTGACGCTCGTGATCATGCACGCGTTCGTCTACGCGATGGACTTCCGCGGCGCCCCGTACGGAGGCGCCGACACACGCTGGTGGAGTCAGCTGCTCCGGTTCACAGTGCCCGCCTACGTGGTCGCTCTGGGCGCGAGTGCGGTGCTGCTGTGGGTATTCGGGCGTCTGGAGAGCAGCACCCTGGAATGGGTGGTCCTGCGGTCGGTGGTGCTGGGCCTGCCCGCCGGCCTCGGCGCTGCGGCCGCCCGGCTCGTCGTGTGAGGGCACCGTGACGGAAACCAACGATGGCAGCGGCCACAGCAACACCCCGGCCTGGGAATGGCTGGTCGCCTCGATCAGCACCGCGCTCGTGCTGGCGCTCATCGCCTACCTCATCTACCTCGGGGTGACGGCGCCCCACACCCCGCCGCAGGTGATGGTCTCGCGCGACGCGGTCACGGCCATGGACGGCGGCTTCGTGGTCACCTTCTCCGCCCACAACACCGGCGGCGCCACGGCGGCCTCGGTGCAGGTGGACGGGGAGCTGAAAGCCGATACCGTGATCATCGAGAAGCGGAGCGCCACGCTGCGCTTCGTCCCGGCCGGCGCCACTCGCCGGGGCGGCCTGTTCTTCACCCACGACCCCCGCTCCTACCGGCTGGTGCTGAACGCGAGCGGCTACGACCGGCCCTGACCGCCCCGGATGGCCGCTTCGATGGCGGCGGCCAGCTCCCGCCGTCGGACTCCCGGGTCCGCCCCCCGGCGCCGGCCTCGCGTTGAAGCAAACGCGCGCCTCGACCGTAGGCTGAAGTCATGTACTCGACCTGTCTCTTCTGCAATTCCGATCTCGGCCGCAACGAAGCGCTCCTCGATTTCCCGGTGGGCCGCCGGCTTGCGTTCGACCCCGTCAAGGGCCGGCTGTGGGTGGTGTGCCGCCACTGCGAGCGGTGGAACCTCGCCCCGCTCGAGGAGCAATGGGAGGCTCTGGAGCAGGCGGAGCGGCGCTACCGCGACGCGAAGCAGCGCGTGTCCACCGAGAACATGGGGCTCGCCCGTCTCCCGGACCGCACCGAGCTGGTGCGGATCGGACGCCCGATGCGCCCCGAGTACGCCGCGTGGCGCTACGGCGACCAGTTCGGAAGACGACGCCGGCGTCGCATGCTCGTCGCGGGCGGCGGCGTCGCGGCTCTCGGCGCGGTGCTCGCGGGCGGAGCCGTGGCCGGGATGAGCGTGGCGGCGTTCGGCGGCGCCATCGGGCAGGGCATCAACACCATCGTACACGGCCGCCCGAACGCCGTGGTGGCCCGGCTCCGGACGGAGAGCGCGGGCACGATCGCGGTGCGGCGTCGCCACCTCGCCGAGACCCGGCTGGTGCCCGGCACGGACGCGCCGCTCGCGCTGCACGTCCGCTTCAAGAACGGACAGGCGCGGCTCGAGGGACGCGAAGCGCTGCGCGTGGCCGGCGCGCTCATGCCCCACGTCAACCGTTTCGGCGGGAAATCGGCGATCGTGCAGTCCGCCGTCCGCTCCCTCGACGAGGCCGGCGGCGCCGACGGCTACCTGGAACGGCTCAGCCGCTACGCCTCCGACGCCACCACGGTGCCGGTCCGCCGCCTGACCGGCAGGCGGAAGCCCCGCCAGCACGGCCTGCGCGGCGGCTACACCAGCGGCCTCTACGGCCTGACCCCGCCCGACCGCCTCGCCCTGGAAATGGCCCTCCACGAGGAGGCCGAGATGCGCGCGCTGCGGGGCGAGCTCGCCGACCTCGAGCGCGCCTGGCGCGAGGCCGAGGAGGTCGCCGCCATCAGCGACGACATCCTCACGCCGGCGCCCGTCCGCGCGGCGCTCGAGCGGCTGCGCGGGTTCATCGGCTGAGCGGGGCGGAGCCCCGCCGGGGACCGCACACACCACCGGCCGTGCCCCCGGGGCGGGAAATCGCGATATTGAGGGTCGCCCGACGCCTGATCCCCGCCCCCCACCGGGAGCGTTCATGAGGTCGACCCGCCGGGCGACCCCGTTCATCTCGTGCTGACACGCCAACGGGAGGCGCGACCCCATGGCTGGTGAGGGAGAGCTGTACCTGGGTGGGATCCTGGACTCTGGAACCGGCGAGCGGACGGGCGAGACCCTCACGCACGCTGCGCGGCAGCTGACGACCCACGGCGTCATCGTCGGGATGACCGGGTCCGGGAAGACGGGCCTCGGCATCGTGCTCCTGGAGGAAGCGCTCCTCTCGGGCATTCCCGTCCTCGTCCTGGACCCCAAGGGGGACATGGGGAACCTCCTCCTCACGTTCCCCGAGCTGCGCCCGGCCGACTTCAGGCCATGGGTCGACCCTGCCGAGGCGCGCCGCAAGGGCGAGGACTTCGACGCGTTCGCCGCGGAAACCGCATCCACGTGGCGGGAGGGTCTCGCGCGCTGGGACGTCGCGCCCGATCGGATCCGCCAGCTCAGGGACACGGCCGCGTTCACGCTCTACACGCCGGGCTCGCGGGCGGGCGTCCCGCTCAACCTCCTCGGTTCCCTGAACGCCCCCGGGATCGGCCCGGGCGATGACCTCGAGGCCATGCGGGAGGAGATCGAGGGGCTGGTCTCCAGCCTCCTCACCATCGCCGGGCTCGACCCCGACCCCCTCGCCAGCCCCGAGCACATCTTCCTCTCCAACGTCATCGAGCACCTCTGGTCCGACGGGCGCGACCTGGAGCTCGGCAGCCTCATCCGCTTCGTCCAGGACCCGCCCATCCGCAAGCTCGGCGTCTTCTCCCTCGACGAGTTCTTCCCCGAGGCGAAACGGCGCGAGCTCGCCATGCGCCTCAACGCGCTCATGGCCTCGCCCTCGTTCGCCTCCTGGCTCGAGGGAGAGCCCATGGACCTGGACGCCATGACCCGCACCGCCGACGGGCGGCCCCGCGCCTCCATCGTCTACCTCGCCCACCTCTCCGAGGCCGAGCGACAGTTCGTCGTCACGCTCCTCCTGACCCGGCTCGTCACCTGGATGCGCCGCCAGCCCGGGACCTCCGACCTCCGGCTCCTCGTCTACATGGACGAGATGTTCGGCTTCGCGCCACCCACCGCGCAGCCGCCATCGAAGAAGCCGATCCTGACGATCTTCAAGCAGGCCCGGGCGCACGGCGTCGGGATGGTGGTGTCCACGCAGAACCCGGTGGACCTCGACTACAAGGTGATCGGGAACGCGGGCACCTGGATGCTCGGCCGCCTCCAGACCGAGCGCGACAAGGCGCGGGTCCTCGAAGGGCTCACTGCCGCCAGCGGCGCCGTCAATGTACGCAGCATCGACGCGCTCCTCGCCGGGCTCGGGAAGCGGCAGTTCGTCCTGCGCACCACCGGCTCTGCGGAGCCGGTGCTCTTCACGACCCGCTGGGCCATGTCCTTCCTCCGGGGCGCGCTCACGCGCGACGAGGTGCGACGCCTGGCCACCGGCGAGGCCGGGGACGCGCCAACCGCCCCGGCGACCCCCACCACCGCACCCGCAGCCACCGCGGATACCGCCTCTGCCGCCGCCCCAACACCGCCCGCGCCCGCCGTGGCCGACGACGAGAGCCCGATCCAGCCGCGGGTCCCCTCCTCCGTCCCGGTCTTCTGGCTCGACGCCGCCGCACCCTGGGCGGCCGGGGTCGGAGCGGTGGCCGGCGCCCGGCGGCTGGAGCCCGCCCTCGTCGCCCGGCTCCGGGTCACGTTCGACGATCGAGCCGCCGGCATCGACCACAGCCAGGAATGGGAGCGTGTGTTCTTCCCCCTCGGCACCCGCTTCGATCCCGAGGCCGGCATCGAGATCGACTACGACGACCGCGACCTCCGCCCCGACGCTCCCGACGGCGCCCACTACGTGCTCGGCGATGCCCCCATCACCTCCGCCGCTTACTGGCGCGACGCCGAGCGCGCGCTGAAGGAAGCGGTCTACCGGGACGAGCGGCTGACCGTCCTGCGGAACCCCGACCTGTCCCTCTACTCGCGCCCCGGAGAGGGCCGGGATGCGTTCCTCTCCCGCTGCCGGGCCGAGGCGGAGCGGAGGGCGGATGAGGAGGCCGCGGCCCTCAGGGACCGTTACGAGAAACGGGTCGACCGGCTCCGCGACGCCCTCGCCCGCGCCGAGAGTCGCGTCCGCGAGCTCGAGGTGGACGTCTCCACGCGCAAGCAGCAGGAGCTCGTCGCGGGCGCCGGCAAGCTGATCTCCATGTTCCTGAAGGGACGGGCCAGCGCCTCCGGCCTCTCCGGCGTGGCCTCACGGCGGTCCATCACCCGGCGGACCGAGGAGCGGCTGGCCACCGCCACGCAGCAGGCCACTGATGCGGAGCAGGAGATCGGGAAGGTCGAGCACGATCTCCTCGATGAGGTCGAGGAGATCGTCGACGGCTGGCACCGCCGCGCCGGCACCATCGACGAGCTGGGAATCACGCTGGAGAAGGACGACATCGACGTGGCCCAGGTCGCCCTCGTCTGGGTTCCGGTGGCCCCGCGGCGCTGAGCGGATCGGACCGGCTACCGGCCGACGCTACTTCACCGGGAACTGGATCCCCGCGGCCAGACCCCAGCCGCTCACGTCCAGCTTGAGCGGCACGCCGTCCGGGAGCGGTCCGTGCGCGTCCCACTCCACGCTCGGGAAGCTGCGCGCCGTGTACCCGCCCTCCAGGAACAGGTAGCCGGGGCCAACGGAGAGCGCGTAGCCGAGCACGCCTCCCATCAGGAAGGCCTGCGCGCTCCCCTGGAGCAGGGCCCGGTCACCGTCGAGCACCTGCAGCGCGTCCGTACGCATGAAACCCGTCCGGAGGCCGATGTACGTGCCGATCGGCTCGTACGTGATGTACAGCGTCACCGTGGGGAGCGTGCGGATCATGGTGCTGAGGTCGAGCGTCGGCTCGCGAAGCTCCACGCCCTGCACCTGCCCGTACCCGATCCCCAGCTCGAGCGTCCAGCGGATGTCGTCCGGGGAGTAGGAGGGGGATGGATGCGTCACCTCGTACGTGTAGATCGTATCCGCGCCCCCGCCCGCCTCGCGCCGGACCTCGACCCCCTCGAGCACGCGCCGCTCCTTCGCCGCTGTCTCCTCCAGGCGGCGCTTCGCCGCCGGAGATGGCACCTCGGCCACCTCGAACAGCAGCTCGACGCCGAACGAAGTGAGGCCGAACGGCGCGCGGTCGAGCGCGCCCCGGCCGCCCTCCCCCCGGCCGTAGTAGAAGCTCAGGTCGGAGACCCGGCTGGCCAGCGCCTCCACCGCGCCGAACTGCGCCGCCGCGCGCGCGGGCGCAAACGCCAGCAGGACCGCGGCCACAGCCACCGCGGCGGCGAACGGAAACGCGACAGCCGCCCCGGCCCGCACCGGACGCGGGCGTCCTGCGCTCCGGGCGCTCATCGGGGCTCCCGGGTTGTCGGAGAGGCGGCCATGGTCGGGGGCGCGGTGGCACCGGCGTCCGAGGGCGCGGCGACGACGGTCGCGAAGAAGTTCATGGCCCGGTACTCCTCCGCCACCAGGTTCGCGTAAGGCGCCGAGAAGAAGGGGCCTACCGGGTAGGCGATCCCCCCCTGCAGCTTCTGCTTCGCCACTTCCGGGAGCAGCGAGCCCAGCGCGGTGTCCTGCGCCGCGTCCTGCGGCACCACGGCCACCACGTGCCGCCCACCCTCGCCGCGCTCGCCGACGTAGTGGTGGAGCATGCCCCGCAGCTCGTCCAGCATGAGCTGCTCCTCCGCCGACGTGACTTCGTCGACCCGGACGAGGGCGGCCAGCGTGTCCGCGAGCTGGCTCACCTGGCGGTCCGGGGGCGACGTCGCCAGGTACCGCTCCACCGACTGGCGCAGCCGCACCATGTCCGCCGCACTGCCTCCCGCCGTCAGCTCGTCCCACCGGAACTCCACGCCCCACGCCTCCGCGAACGACTCCACGAACGCGCGCTCCCTGTCGTCGAGCTCCCGGTCCAGAAGCGCCACCTGCCCCAGGATCTCCAGGATCTGGCGGGCGGCGGACGGGCGGAAGAAGCTGCGGGCGAGGTCGCCTACTTCGCTCCGCTCGAGCCGGAGCGACTCCCGGATCAGCATCCAGAGTCCCCGCTGCCGCCGACCCTCCACCCACCGCCCGGTGCCGACCGCCAGCGTCACCATGCCGGCGAGCACCCAGATGGCCGCGTCCGCGAAGCCGGCCCAGTAGCCGTGGGCCGCCGAGCTGAGGCCGAGAACCACCAGCGTGACCAGCCCCAGGCTCTCGCCCGCCAGCGACACGCTCTCCGCCACCGCCTTCTCGTGCTTCCGGATCCACAGCTTGTTCAGGATCAGGTACGCCTGCGCGGCGGCCACGACCAGCGCGGCCACCGTGATCGACTGGATCGCGGTGCGTAGGGTGTCCATCGACGTCCGGAACGGGCGGGGCAAGGCCGGAAAGGGGACCCTGCAATGTGTGCCCGGGCCCCGGGCGGGGCAATCATCTCGATCCCGGGCCGCCCCGTGGGCGGATGGGCCGAGCGGGACGCAGGTCAGGATCCGGTCAGGATCCGCTCCCTCCACGTCAGGGTCGCGTCAGGATTCACCACGTCGTGGGCCGGGAGCTGCCGCCGCCTCACGCTCCGCCTCGCCGATGAGGCCGGCACGACCGCGACCGCGGAGTTCAAGTTCGTGAAGTGAACGGAGGAAGGAGCTCGCCCGCACCATACGTGGACGCCCCCGGGACCCGGGGGCGTTTCACCAATGGAGGGGGACACCGGTCGTCGCCCGGGAACGGCTCGCCCCGTTCCCTACCCCGGCGACGCACCGGGGTTCTCACGACCCCGGCGCGTCCGCGCCCCGTCAGCCGGAGAGCTCGATCCTGACCTGGAGCGAATCGCCTTCGACGCCCAGGAGGTTCGCGAGGGTGCGTGAACCGCGACGCCGGAACTGGAGCTTCACGCGGGAGCGGCCGACGTGGAGGCCGGTGACGGTGAGGGTGTCCAGGAAGGGGGGAAGAAGCGGCTCACGGATGTGGAGCTCGCCGGCCGGGCCGTCCGGCAGGATCCCCGTCGCGGCCTGGAGCAGCATGAACAGGGAGCCCGCCGCCCAGGCCTGGGGCGAGCAGCTGACCGGGTACAGGACGGGAGCGTCGCCGTGGCCGCGCTCCATGCCGCAGAACAGCTCCGGCAGCCGGTGGTAGCGGAGGTTGGCGGCCGCCTCGTGCAGCGCCGTCAGGATGCGGAGCGCCCCGGCCTTGTGCCCCGCCAGACCCAGGCCCAGACCGATCAGGGCGTTGTCGTGCGGCCAGATGGAGCCGTCATGGTAGCTCATGGGGTTGAACACCGGGTGCGCGGCGCTCAGCGTCCGGATGCCCCAGCCGGAGAACATCTCGGAGCTGCCGAGCTGCCGCGCCATGCGCGCAGTCTGCTCCGGGGTCGGGATGCGGCTCCAGAGCAGGTGGCCGGCGTTGCTCGTGACCGTGGGCACGGCTCGCTTCCGCCCGTCCAGCGCCAGCGCGAACGTGCCCAGCTCCTCGAGCCAGAAGGTTTCGAGGATCCGGTCGCGCAGCGTCGCGGCTTCGTCGCGGAGCCGCGCAGCATCCTCGGCCCGGCCGAACGCGTCGAAGAGCTGCGCCGTCCTCACCTTGGCGTCGTGGACGTATCCCTGCACCTCGACCAGCGCGATGGGGGGCTCGGGGAGCGTGCCGTCCGGGAACGGAACGCCGTCGCCGGAGTCCTTCCATCCCTGGTTCACGAGACCCTTGCCCCCGCTGCCGGCGTATTCCACGAACCCGTCGCCGTCGAGGTCGCCGTAGCGGTCGATCCACTGGAGCGCCCGGTCGGCATGCGGAAGCAGGTCGCGCACGAGCTCGGCGTTTCCCGTCCAGCGCCAGGTCTCGTGCAGCAGCACGAGCCAGAGCGGCGTCGCGTCCACGGTACCGTAGTAGGGGATGTGGGGGATCTCGCCGCTGCGGGCCATCTCGCCGCGCCGGATCTCGTGCATGATCCGGCCAGGCTGCTCCTCCGTGAACGCGTCCTCCCGCTCGCCCTGCTGTCGGGCGAGGTAGCGGAGCGTGTCGTAGGCGATCCGCGGGTTGACCGGGAGGGTCTGGAGCGAGGTGATGATCGAGTCCCGGCCGAACGCGGTGGAGTACCACGGGATTCCCGCCGAGATCACCTCGTAGCCGTCCGCCTCCACGTACAATGCCCGCAGGTCCACCACCGCCTGATCGATGGTCGCGTTGAACGCCTCGACGTTGCTGTGCCAGAGCGTGCACTCGTCGCGCCAGCGGTCGTAGCTGCGGGCGAGCGGGGCGATGCGGGCGGCAAGGTCGCCACCCAGCTGCGAGGTGCGGTCGTCCGGATCGAACCCCGGCAGGACTTCCCACTCCACCGAGCGGGACTCACCGGACTCCAACCGCATGGTCCACCGCGTGACGCGGGGCCCCGTGGCGTCGGGCACCGTCGCGAAGCGGACCCGGGTCCTGAGCAGCAGCCCATCCGTGCCCCTGTACCAGTAGTCGATCCCCGCGCTGTCCGCGGCCGGAGCGTAGAACTGACCGCGCTGCTCCCGCCGCCACCCCCGGACTTCGAAGATGTCTGCGAAGTCGGCTCCCGTGGTCAGCTCGATCCAGTAGTCGATGCCGTGGGTCAGGTAGTTCGTCAGCGTCACGCGCTCGGTCAGCCTGTCGCTCAGCACCATCTCCCGCCGGATGTGCACGCTGTTCCGGTTGGCCCGCGGATCCTCGCCGCCGAACGCCCGGTCCGTCACGGCCAGGTCGATCTGCGCGCTGTACATCGACCCGGCGTGGGACGAGAGCAGAGATGCCGGTCCTCCCGCGAGGCGCAGCGCGTAGTGGCTGAGGAACCGCGTATCGTCCCGGAACAGGCCCGAGCCGCAGTCCCCGGGCGGCGCGATGTCTCCCCGCTCGTCCGCCACCAGGAACAGGCGCTCCTGCTTGAGCGTCAGCGAATTCCCGAGCGTCGATTCGCCGCCGCACGAGATCGTGCCGTAGCCGACCGCCTCCTCCATCCCGATTTCTTCCAGCCCCGCCACCAGCCTCCCCGTCACGCGGGCCTCCGCGCGGTGGCGGGAACCGGCTGCCGCACCGGCCCCCCGGCCCGCCACTCCCCCGGCGTTCCACGCGAGCCGCGCAGCCGCTCGTACAGCGCTGCGTACTCCGCCACCATCCGATGGCGGCCGAACCGCTCCATCGCGCGCTGCCGGCAGCCCCGCCTGTCGAACTCCTCCAGCGGCCCTCCCGGCCGGATCGTCTGCACCATTTCCTCCATGTCTCGCACCACGAACCCCGTCCGGCCCTCCTCGACCAGCTCCGGAACGCTGCCCCGCGGGAACGCCACCACGGGGCACCCTGACAGCATCGCCTCGATCATCACCAGCCCGAACGGCTCGTCCCACTCGATCGGCACCAGTAGCGCCCGCGCGTCCCGCAGCAGTGGCACCTTGCGGCCCATCCCGATCGTCCCGAAATACTCGACGTGAGGCTGTCGCAGCCGCGGCTCCACCTCCCGCTCTCCGTATTCACGGTCCACCGGGTGCGTCTCGCCGGCCACACGGATCCGGAGACCCGCCGCAGCCGCCGCGTCCACTGCAGTATGCAGGCCCTTGATCTCCGCGAACCGGCCGATGAAGAGGACGTAGTCGTCCGGCGTGGCGGTCCACTCGTACGCCCCCGCATCGAGCGCGTGGTGGATCACTTCCATGCGCGGCAGCGCGATCTCCCGCCGACGCTGGTCGTGGGAGATGGCCACGTACGTCACATCCGGGAAGTAGCGGTAGAAGTTCGACAGCATCTCGTCCCGCACGTGATGGAGCGTGTAGACCAGCGGGATCTCGGGCACCAGGCGCCCGAAGGCGAGGGCGCCCGCCGAGTGCACGTGCACCACGTCGAAGCCGTCGTGCACGATCTCCTGCATCGCCCACGACACGTGGTTCAGCTCGTCCATCACGTTCGGCGGCCACGCAGCCTTCGGATAGAAGCAGCGCAGGTCCGAGCGCGTGGTCGAATCCCCGGTCGCGAACAGCGCCACCTCGTGCCCGAGCGCCGAAAGCCCCTCCGTCAGCTCGCTCACCACCAGCTCCGTCCCGCCGTAGTCCCGGGGTGGAACGGCGACGAAGGGTGTCGAGACCATCGCGATCTTCATAGGCCGCTTCCTTACATGGGTGGGGCTGTTCGCCCGTCATACATGGGAGAAGACCCGCGCAGATCGACCGGCCGGCGGGCCTACCATCCTGAACCCAGCGCACGCCGCGTGCCGTTCTAAATGATTGTATCGAAAAGGTTTACGGAGGTGTCAGCACGGCCCGTTACCACGAGTATGGAATATCTATGACAGGAACACCGCCGGGACACCTTCACCCCCGTGCCCCGCGCGGCCGGACCAACGGCGCCGGTCTGCGCACCCGGGGCCGAGCCGACTCCGCCATTGCGGCGGGGGCGACGCTGCCCAGCAGCGCCAGGCTCCCCACCGCTCCGGCGCTGGGCGCCAGCATCTTCCGGCGCGACAGACGTGGTGTAAGCGGGGCCCCCGGAGCGCTCAGGCCGGCGGCTCGCTCCTGCGGATGAGGAGTCCGGCCAGCCCGCCCACCACGCCGGCCCCCAGCGTGCCCCAGGCGAGGGTCGGGGCCATGAGCCACTCCAGCCCGAAGACGCGATCCAGGGAGTAGAGGCCGGGCCCGGTGAGCGAGAGGGTGACGCCCACGGCGCCGTAGAGGAACGGGAGCTCGATGCCGTGGTTGGCGGCGAAGAGCCCGTAGGGGCGGTGAACGCCCCCGGCCGCCACGATCATCACGGCTACCATGAGCGCGGGCCCGACGGGGCCCAGCAGCCCGAGGACCACGAGCGCGCCGCTCAGGACCTCGGCGGCGGAAGCGAGGCTGGCGAAGAAGCGCCCGGGCCGGAACCCCATCTGGTCGAAGGTACCAGCCGTGGCGGCGAGTCCGTGCCCGCCGAACCAGCCGGCGAGCTTCTGCGTCCCGTGCGCGGCCATGTAGAGGCCGAACACCAGGCGGAGGGCGAGCAGCCCCACACTCACCGTGAAGGTCCAGGCATCCATGGGATCTCCATTCCCCGCTTGCAGTCGTTCCGTCCGGCGCAGGAGGCACCCCGCGTGCCGGGAAACCGCGATCGGGCGCGCGGAGCCCCGCACGCCGCGTCGGGTTCCTCGCTCTGCGCCGTTGCCGGCACCCGCTCGAGGGCACGTTCACGCTGCGGGCGGCCGCCGAAGCCTCCTGAGCCCGCACTGGCCCGGTACCGTCGGTGCCCGAGGAGCGATCCTCATCCGGGGGCCGTGTCGCCCTGGCGCTCGGCTGGCGGATCCAGCTACCCCATCTGCTCGCGTCTGGCGACGAGAGCGTCTCCGATTCGCCGCGCGGCCTCCGCTGGCACCCCAGTTCGTCGCGCGTATTCAGGCCAACGATCGAGCACCTCCCGAATGCGCCCGAGGATCCTGTGGGGCGCACGGATTCCGAAGTCTCGCGCAAGGGACAGGAGGTCGGTGCGGGTGATCCCGGTCCGCTTGTCAGCCACTCGCATCTGGTGGCTGGTCGTCCACTGGCCTCCCCGGGCGAACGTGACGTCGTAGGCCGGGGTCAGGCGCCAGGTGCCGTCCGTGTCCATGTGGAACGACAGGTTCTTCACGTGGTCGTCCTGGTTGACCGCCATGATGTTGAAGGCGGCCCGACCGTAGCCTTCTAATACCGCGGCCGGTGGCATCCCGAGACGCAGTATCGTACGGAGATACTCCTCGTAGCTGCTGGCCCCCACGTCGTTGTAGTCCACGTGAAGCAGGCCCCCGAGGGTGTGCTGGTGAAGGGGCGTAGGGCCGGGGCGGTCGAATCGTGGGATCACCAGGTGGGCATGGCCCTCGGCGCTTTCGAGGATTCGGACGTCGACGACGTCGAGGCCCGCCTCCCGGGCCATCAGGGCGTAGGCCGCTTCCACACGGTTGTACGGCTGAGGCTCCCCCAGGGCGCCCTCGATGGCTGCGTCGCCAACCCCATCGAATTTCAGGATGGCCTGGATGTCCCCGGCCTGGGGAGGGGCGAACGCCGAGCGGATCTCGCCGCTCTCGGCGTTGTACAGGACCACCGCTTTCGGCCGCATTCCGCCAGCCGACGATCCGATCCTGTAGATCTCCGGGATCGCCACGTCCGGGTGGCCGGCGAGGATCTTCCGGGCGTCGGCCACCAGACTGGCGATCTCCAGGGCCTCGGCTTCCGCCCCGCGCCGTGGTACCTCCTCGGGCGGGTGGAACTCCAGGGCGCCAATCGCCCGCGAGCCGATATAGAGCAGGTGCTGCACAGGCGAGAACGCCCGGTCCTCCCTGCCTCGCGCGGTGTAGCAGGCTCGAATGACCAGCGTCCCGAACGCATCCGGCAGAGCATCGGCCAGGACTCCGGGCAGACCGCGGAAGGCCTCCTTCCGCCGCAGCTCGGCAAACCGGACGGGACCGGTAAGGCTACGGGGAAGGTGGATTGGGGACATGTCGTAGCCGGTGCGCCTGAACTCGTCCGCGTACTCGAAGACGATGCTCCCGTCGTCGAGCTCGGCAACCCCCCCGACCGTCTGGTCCCAGAGCCGGACCTCGGCGAACGCCGTAACGTCAGCCACGCGTCCGCTCCCGACTGCGGAGGAGCGCCATCGGGCTCACGTCGGGCTCGGGGACGAACTGATCGAGGGCCGAAAGGCGGCCGTAGATCCGGAGCAGCCGAACGAGAGTCAGCAGGGTCGGATTGTCGCCGTGCTCAGCACGGGAAACCGTCTTTCGCGCCAATCCCGCACGCGCGGCCGCTTCCGTGATGGTGAGTCCGGATGCTTTGCGCAGCCCGCGCAGCCGACCTCCAATGAGATCCAGAATCTCCGGATCCGGCGTCTCGTTGGGACTTATATGGCTCATCCGGCCATCCTAAACGCCAAAAGTTACTTATATGCCACCATCGAAACTACGACGGGTCGCCGGGGCCTGTCAAGGCAGGAAGCACATGGAGTTAGAGCGACCTTGACGGGATGTGCTTTCCGTGGTGCCATCACACGGAGTTGGTACCACGGAAAGCAGCAACTCCATTATCACGGATTCGGCTGAGTGCTATCACGGTTTCCTGCTTTCCCGCAGGGGCAGAGGTTGTCTATGGCGGAACGCGTCATAGCTTGGTTCGAAGAGCGCTCGGGCTGAGCCAGGCGGAGAGAGAGGTGTTCATGAAGCGTACACGGAGGATATCCCTTGCCCTGCTCCTTCTTCCCCTGTCGCTCACGGCCCAGGCCGTCCCGGAGACGGGCATGGAGCAGCGGCGTCATTTCCCGGCAGACGACGACCTGACGCTGATGCTGCGGTACCTGGTGGAAGACGGAGAGGCACCGGGAGCGGTGTTGGGAGTGCGTGATCCGGACGGCTCGACCCGTGTGGTCCAGTACGGGATAGCCGGCCCGGACGGCCTTCGGCTCGGACCCGACGCGGTCTTCGAGATCGGCTCGATCACGAAGACCTTCACGGGGACGCTCCTGGCCGACATGGTGCTGAAAGGGGAGGTGTCCCTCGACGATCCCGTGTCGAAGTACCTGCCGGCGGAGGTACAGGTCCCCTCCCGGAACGGACGGGAGATCACGCTACTGGACCTGGCCACCCACCGCTCGGCCCTGCCGTCCGTCCCCGACGACATGCGGACACCGGGACGGGACGTCGCGGACTGGGAGTACACGGTGGAGGACGCGTACGCATTCCTCTCCGGATACGAATTGCCGCGCGAACCGGGCGGGAAGCGGGAATACTCCAATTTCGGGTTCGGGCTCCTGTCCCACGTGCTCTCCCGGGTGGGTGGGGCCAGCTTCCCCCGGCTGGTATCGGAGCGGATCCTCGAACCGCTGGATATGGACCGCACGGGATTCGCCGAGGGAGACGGGGTGCCGGAGGGAATGGTTACGGGGCACCGGAACGGGGACCCGGTTCGCTATCGTACGCGATGGGAGATCCTGGACGGTGCGGGGGCGCTGTACTCGACCGCAGGGAATCTGTTGAAGTACGCGGATGCGTTGATCGGCCCGGCGGAAAGCGACGCGGAACGTGCGGTTCAGTTCGCGGCCGAGATTCAGGGTTCCGCCGGCGAGGAGGGCGGAGGGCAGGGACTGGGTTGGGGCACGGCCGTCTTCCCCGGAGAGCACCCCCTCGTTGGGCACAGTGGCGGCACGGTTGGTTTTTCGGCGCGGCTCATGGTCATGCCCGCCACGGGGACGGCGACCGTGCTCCTGCTGAACCAGAACGGTTTCGACGGAGACCTGGCCACCAGCCTTCACTACTTCGGCCCCCCACCGGCGGGTTGGGAGACGGTGCAGGTTGCGCGCGAGACCCTGGCCTCCTACGTCGGCGAGTACGAGGCCGCGCAGGGCTCCGGAAGCTACTACGTCCGCCTTGAGGAGGACGGCTGGCTCACGTACCAGCCGGAGGGAGGGGTGCGGGCACGGTTGTACGCCCGGAGCGACTCTTCCTTCTATATCCTGCGGGGGCCGTGGAGCTATGTGTTCACCGGGGATGGCCCGGCGGACATGACTTTGCACATGGCGGTGGACGAGCGAGAGCCGACACAGGAGGGGCGCGTGGAGCGCTCAGCCCGCAAGGTGAGCAGCGAGACGCCGTCGCCACTGGTGGTGGCGGGGAATGCCGGCGGCATGGCCGGTTGGGGCACCGGTACCTGGGCGCTGATCGGCCTCGCGGGGTTAGTCGGCGTGGCAGTGGTGACGCGTCCGATCTGGAAGAGCCGGCGACGCTGATCCCAATGGACCAGGGGGGGCACGTCGCCGAAACCGCGATAGCGCGTCAACTCAAACCGTGATAGGGCGCGTCCCGAAACCGTGATACCGCCTGCAAATCCCCATCCGCTCAGGACTCACGAGAAACCGTGTAAACCCACACACAGAAGTTTTGGGGTTGCACGGTCTTTCGTCGAATCTGTTTCGAGGAGACGGCCCTCTTCGCCAGCGCTCCCCGTCCGGACACCATCATCAGTGGCCGGGTCGAGCACCCGGGGCCGCTGCATGGGCGGTTCCTGGGGTACCTCGGAGGGCCCGAAGGCCCACTTCGATACTTGCGCCTGGGGAGCTTGGCGCAAGTCAGTGCCAATAGGCGCAGCGTACTTGCGCAGAGGGACTCTTTCTTGCGGGTAGTCTCGATTCCTGCGCGTACATGCATTATACTTGCGTCTAAAGGCTGTGACCCAGTGAAGGAAGAGGGTCCTCGCATGGCCAGACGCATACCCCAGCAGGAACTGAAAGCCATCCTCGCGGCAGTCGCCCGCCGGGCCGGTGATGTAACCGCGCGCGACATCGCCGAGGACCTGGCCGATGAGATTCCGTTCCGCACGCTCCAGTACCGGATCAAATCCCTTGTGGATGACGGCCTGCTCATCAAGGAGGGAGAGGGCCGCTGGGTTACGTACAGCGTGCCATCGGCAGAGGAGCGACCTTCCGAGGGAGAGGGTGAGCCCGCCGTACCCGTGTCCCCCGCCGGTGCAAAGATACGCGCCTATCTCCAACAGCCGGCCGCAGCCCGGAAACCTGTCGGCTACGACCGTGCTTTTCTCGATTCCTACCGACCGAACGACACTTTCTACCTTTCGGAGGCCGAGCGACGGCATCTCGCAGACGTGGGCAAGCTGGAGGCCGTTACACAACCAGCCGGAACGTTCGCCAAGCACATTCTGAGCCGCCTGATTATCGATCTTTCCTGGAATTCCAGCCGGCTGGAGGGCAACACCTACTCGTTGCTGGACACCCGACGTCTGGTCGCGTTCGGAGAAGAGGCCGAAGGCCGTGATGCCCTGGAAGCGCAAATGATCCTCAATCACAAGGATGCGATTGCGTTTCTCGTCAGCGAAGCCGAAGAAATCGGCTTTGACCGCTATTCGATCCTAAACCTCCACGCGATCCTCGCGAACAACCTCCTGCCGGATCCGACAGCTCCGGGCCGGTTGCGGCACATTCGCGTCGGCATTGAACGCTCGGTCTTCCATCCGCTCGAAGTGCCGCAGCTGATCAACGAATGTTTCGACCAAATCCTGGCAACCGCCGCCGCCATCGAGAACCCCTTTGAGCAGGCCTTCTTCGTCATGGCCCAGCTGCCCTATCTCCAACCCTTCGACGACGTGAACAAGCGCGTCTCGCGCCTCGCCGCGAACATCCCCCTCATCAAGGGAAACCTCTCGCCTCTGTCCTTCACCGACGTGCCGCGTTCCGTTTACACGCAGGCCGTTCTGGGCGTCTATGAGTTGAACAGGATCGAGCTTCTCAAGGATGTCTTCATCTGGGCCTACGAACGCTCTGCCGCCCGCTACGTGGCCGTCCGTCAATCGCTCGGCGACCCTGATCCGTTCAGGCTGCAGTACCGCGACGCCCTGCGCACCCTGGTCGCAGAGATCGTCCGTGCTCCGATGGACGGAAAAGCCGCCGCCTCCTATATCGCATCATGGACTCGAGCTCATATCGAGCCTCCTGACCGCGAGCGCTTCATGGAAGTTGCCGAGACCGAGCTATTGAGTCTGCACGAGGGAAGTATCGCACGCTACCGACTACGGCCCTCGGAGTTTGCCGCCTGGCAGGAACGCTGGACGGCCGCATAATGAACCGCCCCGGGTTTGCCCTCAAGGCATTGCGAAAATGTTGATGGCTGAGGACGGAATTCTGAACGAGCAGTTTCACGAGCACCTTCCTAATTACATAGGTGAAGCTCGGGAAATCGCACATGAGGTCGTACGCCGTGGCCAGCGCGAAAAGCGGCACTATGTCTATCTCGACACGGCGGGAAACGATTCGTCGTTTGATATGCCAATGGAGCAGGCCGAAGATCCGGGGGTGATCTTGCTCTTTCGTCGTATGCCTCCAATCAGGGGCAGCAATGTCGTAGTGATTGATCCACCAAGCCCTCGAACCTAGACACTGCGTTACGGTATCGCCTTAAAGGCGCATAACCGACGCTATGCCACGGAAAGCGGCGACAGCGCTAAGCTGACCTTTTCCACACCTGTACAGTTGGAGGCGAATATGGAGCGGAACGGACTCCGACCTTATGGCGTTCTTCGGGCTTACGTTGAGGGGCTGGGGGGAACCATCGTGGAGAGGGGAGGAGGCGAGTGTGGCGGCCGGACGTACTTCATTGGGCTTCGGGGAAAGTGGGCGCGGATCCATGTTCGGAGCGTCCATGAGGTGAACCCGCTGGATCGGCTTCATGTCCCCCACGGGCCGGATCCGCGAACGACCGAAGACTTCTACCACCAGCTGACGGACACCGTTTTCTGGGACCTCGTCCGGCTGATCCAGGACGAGGAGTACGCGGTGGAGGGGCCTCCGGCTGAGAGCGAAACGAATAGGTAGAAACTGTGTCATGACCGCACGAATGGGAGAGGA
>CAVUKA010000003.1:0-817500 GCA_963741945.1 uncultured Gemmatimonadales bacterium
ACCCGGGCCAGCAGCCGTCCATCCATTCCGGTTCCCATGCTGTCGCCTCCATGAAAGTGGTCACGGACCGCGCTCGCGGTCGGAAGCAGCCTACCGGCCGCGACTCGAACCGCCGGTTTCCGTCAGACCCGCCGCAGAGCGGCCGGAACAGGCACGTCATCCGCGCGCAGCCTGATGCGCGTTCCCGGCTTCGCTTCCAGGTCGATGAGCCGGAGCAGCGCCGCGTCCACGGCCGAGGTCAGCCATCCGGCACCCGCACGCGGGGTGACGTCGGGCCCGGCGTCGCAGACGCCGCGGGCGACGTAGCGGAGGACCGCTTCAGGCACCTCGATGGAGAAGCCGAACTCGGCAGCGCCAGCCAATGCTCCTGTCGATCTCGCGGCGGAGGATCGGGACGAGCTGGTCGGGGCCGGGCGTCGACAGCGTCAGGATGACCGGGAAACGCGACGCGAACTCGACGGAGAAGCCGTAGCGGACGAGGTCACCCGCCCCCGCGTCTTCCGGCAGCCCGTGAAACGCGCCGAGGCCGAGGATCAGCATGTGGTCGGTCCGGACCGCGAGGGTGCGCCCGCGGTCCCCCTCCGCCGGAAAGCGGGTGGGAACGCCTCCGCCCAGGATGCCGAGCAGTGACTTCTGCTGCCCCACCCGGTGCTCCCGGCTGGAGCCCTGCGCACCCCGGATGGCCAGCTTGTCGATTTCGTCCGCGATGAGGACGGTGCGGGACAACCAGTCCAGATCTCCGTCATGTGCCGTGTACATCTCCGCGAGCACATCGGAGACGGAGATTCCCGACCAGCCGACCTCGGAGGAGACGCTCACGTCCCACACCACCGCCGGGCACTCGAGCGCCTCGGCCATCGCAATGCCGATCGTGGTCTTCCCTACCCCGGACGGCCCCACCAGCAGGGCGCGCTGGCGCCCACCGGAGTGGAGGTGCCTCGCCCCCATGAGAGCCAGGCGGGAGAGGAGTCCTCATGGCCGGAGACCCGCTCCGCCAGCCGCCGTTTCAGGACGCGGTACGCCTCCCCGAGGATCTCAGGTGCGCTCGCGGCCTGCTCCGTCGCCGAAACGCTAACGACACGGGCGCCGCAGGCGCACGCCGTTCCCGGCATGATTCGCAGGGAGATGACGGGGCCAACGGCCTCGCCGCAGAAGGGGCAGTCGATGGTGAACGCGGAAACTCTCGCTTCGCTCGTAATCGATCCTTCCCTGAGCCAGACCTTCGGGATGTCTCTGCCACCAGCGCCTCCAGGTTAGGGACGGCGGCAGCCTACCCGGCTCCAGCAACACGCCCGAAACCCGACGACCCTACCTTTCGGCTACGGAGGCGGAGTCAGGCTGGAGGATCCCGAGCGCTGCCGCGCGCGGCGGCGGGGCGATGAACGGGTATCGGATCGTCCTCCGCTGCCGCAGCAGCACGTGACCCCTGCCCGCCGAGCGACCCCGGTCCGAGGGCGAGCGCGCAGAGCGCGAGGTACGCAGCGATCCACCGGCGCACGCGGGCGGCGAGCCGACCGAAGCGGTCGCGGAGGGAACCGCTGATGCGGCTCCAGAGCGCGCGGAGCGGAGCTACGCCTTCGAGGAGCCGGATTATCGGAGTCCGATAATCCGGGACGGGAGGGAGGTGGCTCCGTAGGTCTTGAGTGGCGGAAGCGACCGCCGACGTCACGACCTGCGCGAGCAGGATTCGGAACACGGGCAGCAACTCTGCCAGGACAGCTGCGCTATCTGACGGCGTCGACGGGCTGCTGGTGCAGGCACGCGTCCTTGAGCTGACGAACACGCTGGCCCCGCAGATCAGCAGCGGGCGCTCGCTCCCCGGAGCTCGCGGCCGGCCGTGCCCTCGCGCACGTTCTCGAGCCATGCCCTCCGCTCTTCGGGCGCGAGCTTCGCCACCTCCTGGAGGAGGACCGCCGGGTAGGGCACGAGATCGTCGGGGGTGAGACCAACCGCGGCGAGGGTTCCGGCGTCGAACGCGTCGGCGATCTCCAGGTACTGGTGGACGGTCGGCTGGCGGAGTCCGACCCACTCGCCCACCGCCGCCTGCGTCGCGTTGGCTCCGGCGGACGCGAGCGCCTCCCGCACCTGCGCGCACGCCAACGCCTTCTCGATCGCCTTGAGCTTCTTGCCTCCCATGTCGGCGAGAAGGGCAATGGCGGCGGCCATGGCGTCGTCCGCGGCCACGATCACCGCGTCGATGTCGGTATCGCCGGTCTTCCTGGCAGCGACCAGCCGCCGCTCGCCGTCGAGGAGTTCGAACTGCGAGTCTCCCAGCCTCCGGACGGTGACCGCCTGGAGCCAACCGCGCGCCGACACGCACCGAACCAGCTCCTTCATGGCACCCGGAGCGAGCCGAGCCGATGTGCGCCACGATGTGCGCAGCTCGGTCACGCGGATCGCGTCCAGCGGGATTCGGGCGAGGGTTGTCGTGAGTGCCATGGTCGCTGCCTTCGGTTCGCTTCTCCACCTGCACCGGCAGGAAGCCGGGGCGGTGACACCGGAGGCAAGCCTCGCCCAGTCGAGGCACCCCTACGAGATACGCTCGAGTGCCAAAACGTGTTTGACGGAGGGGTCAGTCGAGTTGGAGTTCGAGCGGGAACGTCAGCGGTGTGCGGTGATAGCGTCTGGGCGGCGGAGGGAACCGGAAAATGACCGAACTCCACGGATCCCCACGCGCGGTCGAGGTCGAGCCGCACGGTCATGGAGGGCAGCCAGCTGAATTTTGCCCGGGCGCGTCCGACCACGCGGGTACGGGTGCACACCAGCGCTATCGCCCAGGAATCCCAGATGGTCTGCTCGAGACGACAACCAGTAGGTGTAGCGACGGTTCTTAACGGGGCGACTCAGGAGGCCGCCATTCGCGGAGAGCTTCCACGGAGCCCTCTGACACGTACGGGGCGACGGAAGCCGAACTCCAGCGGGCTTCCCTCTCCTGCGACCACGGCGGCGACGGACGCTGCCTCCAGAAACAGACTCCAGAGCTGACGACCCTCTCGGCGGAGCAGGCGACTCTCCTTCGGCTCTCCGAAGTTGCCCTCCGCGAACTGCGGGTACTCCCACCCACGAATCCGTCGCCAAGCGTCGATTCCCGCAGCCGCCGGAAGTTCGCCGCGGCGCTGAACCACCTCCAATGCCCCGGAGAGCAGTTTCCCTTCGACACCGCCAGAAGAAGTGACCCTGGCGCGGGTTCGTAGCCATCGGGAGCCGGTCGCGGGGTGTATGCCCACACCCTTGGCCGCGACCCTCGCGGAGTCGTGAAGGCCGACTCGCGTGACATTCTCAGCCATGAGCGTCCAGAAACTTCGCTTCCGCCTGGGTGGGCGGCCGTGTGACCCATTTGCGGGCCCGGCCGCCGCCGGGGCGGCGCTTCGCGCCCTGGGCGGCGCGTCGTCGTTTTGAGGCACGCCCCGCACTGCCAACGCGGAATGTCGCGACCGTCGCCGCGGCGATACGTCCCGTGTTTGCGCCAGAGGTGCCCGACCGACCCGAGCACGCTGCACTCTCCGTCCATTTCGTTGACTCACAGAAGTCACCCACACGATCCCGCAATATAGTGCATATCCCAGAATCGTGCCGGGTAGGGTGGTTTCATGAGCACCGGAATCAGAGCTACCGACGCTGGGCGAGCGCATGAGCTTCGAGACGATCATCGACAGCCTCGACGAGAGCACCGTCCTCACCAAGGGCCTCGTGCTGGACCTGTATCGGAAGTTCGGCGCACGGCCGGAGCCGGTTCTCGGACCGACCCCCGCCGCCTCGACGCCGGGGTCCTGGCGCGAGCGAATCTGGACCTGTCCTGACGAGACGCAGCTGTCGGTCGCCGAGTTCGGGGAGGCCGCGAACCGGAAGCGGAGCTGGGCCTACGACCAGGTCCGGAACCGGTCCGCCGCGCCCGTTCATCACGACGAGGCGGGTCGGCCCTACTTCATTGCCTTCGAGGTGCGTGAGTGGCTCCGGGCGCGGGGCGAGATCATGGTTCTGGAGAAGAACAATGCCGCGTAATCCGGAAGTGGCTGTGCGCGCGTCGAATCGCCAGCTCGCTGCCCACCTCGGTGACGCTCGCGACCAGCGGTTCGAGATAGTCCTGGCCGACCCGCCGTGGCGCTACGCCTACTCGAGGTCGAAGAAGAAGACGGTCGAGCGGCACTACCCGACGCTGACCATCGAGCAGATTGCGCGCATGCCGGTCGAGTCACTCGTTGCCCGCAACGCCCTGCTCTTCCTATGGGCGACGCCTCCGCTGCTGGACCATGGCGTCCGCGTTGTCAACGCGTGGGGCTTCCAGTACGTCACGTGCGCCGTGTGGGACAAGGTACTGCTCGGCCCGGGCTATCACTTCCGCCAGCAGCACGAGTTGCTGCTCGTCGGCAAGCGAGGGAAGCCCGGCACTCCTGGGAACCGGAACATCCGGTCCGTCATCAGGTCCAGGCGCGGCAGGCATAGCGCCAAGCCGGCGCAGGTCCACCGGTACATCGAGCGGGCCTATCCTCACCGACGTAAGCTCGAGCTGTTCGCACGCCAGCGCCGCTCCGGTTGGGCTGTCTGGGGCAACGAGGTCCAGTGCGACGCAGAGCTGCCGAACCCGGCCGCCGGCACGGTCGTGCAGACCGTTCTCGACCTGGGCGCGTGAGCGGTTGGGACACCGCCGCTGGGTTGGCGTTCAGGGAATCGTGCGTATGTTTGAACCGGCGGCCGGAGCGTCGCCTCCCGCATCGACAGGACAACAGGACAGCAACATGCCCGGGGAAGTGCCGCCGAAGGCCAAGCAGAAGGAGCCGACGCTGGACTCCTGGAAGGGGGCTGGCACGCTCCAGCGCCGTGAGAACGGGGCCCTGCGGGTTCGTGTGAAGGTCTCCGGTCGTACCCGGTCCAGGACGTTCAAGGCCGGCACCAAGCTGGCGAAGATCAAGCAGGTGGCCTCGGACCTCGAGCGGGAGCTGCGGGAAGAGGTCGAGTCCGGCGGGCTCAAGCGCATACGGTTCTCGAAGCTGCTGGAGCAGTTCGAGACGCTGGGTATGGCAGGTGTCTCGGAGCAGACGGTCCGCGCGTACGGCGACAGCCTCAAGCCGCTCCGGCTCTACTTCGTCGAGGGGTATCGTAATGGCCACCGCGCCTCCGTGGCGGAGAGGGATCCCTGGGTGCACGAGGTAGACGAGGCCTCCGTCCTCAGCTACATGGCGTGGCGGTCGACGCACGTCCTGTCAGGCACCGGAGCCCCTCGGAAGGGGGACACCGCCAACCGCACCGTGAACAAGGACCGCGCGGTGCTTCACAAGGCGCTCAAGCTGGCGGCGAAGCTGAAGACCCGGTCCGGAGACAATCCGGCGGCGAAGGCGGAGAAGTTCAAGGAGCCCGACTTCCTGCCGACGATCCTGTCGCCGGCGCAGGTCGATCGGCTGATAGAGTCCTGCCGAAAGAGCCGCCAGCCCATGCTGTACCCCTTCGCCGTCGTACTCGCCGACAGCGCCGTCCGGAGCGAGAAGGAGGCCCTGCAGCTGACGTGGCGCTCGGTCGACCTCGAGAACCGCGTTCTGGTGATCAAGGGGAAGGGGGACAGAGTGCGCGTCGTGCCCATGAGCCGACGCGTACACCGCGTCCTCGCGGAGCACGCGCAGAGGTACCGCAAGGCGACCTACAACGGCAAGCGGACGGAGTGGGTCTTCCACCACACCGCGAACCGCCGCCACCACAAGGCGGGTGAGCGCATCAAGACCATGCGCGCGTCCTTCAAGAACGCGGCGAAACGGGCCGGTATCGAGGAGGAGCTCCGGCAGCACGACATGCGGCACTCCGCTGCGACCAACTGGCTCGCGGCCGGCGCCTCACAGAAGAAGGTGCAGGACATCCTCGGCCACACGAACCCGAAGATGACCGACCGCTACACCCACCTGATCGCGGAGCACCTGCGGGACGTGGTGGACTTGCATGGCGGCGACGGGGAGGAGAGTGCCGACGGCGCGGACGAGGCCAGCCAAGCGTGAGCAGGTGGCCGGATTGTCCGGCGACGCTGCTGCAGCAACCGGCATCGCGATCGTCTTCAGTGACGCAAGCTGCTATTCACGCCGGCGGAACACCACCCAGCCCTCCTCGAGGTTCAACTGGTCAGTCGTCCAGCCTGCCTCCATCCATTGATGAGCCCATGTGTGGGAATCGGTCGGGGCCGAATCGCCCCACCACCGAGGGTGTTTGCGCGCGGATGGGGGAAGATCGGCCTGGATCAGCCTCTCAATGTCGCCGAACGTGAGCTTGACGGCGGGGCCGCCCTGATTCCGTAAGTAGGCGGCGAGCGGGGCGTACTTGCTCATTCGGATAGAATCCCTTCCCTACGGCTGGGCCCAGTCCTCATGCTGCCACTCCGGATCGCGTTCTAACTCGGCCCGAAGCTCCTCGGGCGAGGCATTGGGTCCCGCGACTTCCATCGTGATCTCTCCCTCACCACCGGACCTCCGGAAGGACGCCCGCCACTTCTCGGGGAGATCGTCGAGGCTGCCTCCCTCTCTGAGATTCCCCGAGCGGTAGGGGCCGCTCACGGTCACCTCCCAGTCTGCACCTCGCGAGTCCCTGATCGTCTCTCTTCGAATCGTCATAGCCTTCCCTCTGCTCTTGGCGTAACACGAGCCCCTGGGCAGCAGCCCCGGTTCAAGTGGTGGTGGGAAGCAGCCTTGAGCAAGGCCTCGATTGAGTACGACGCATGTTTCGGTGACCAAATCGGTGACCAAGCTCCCAAAGATGCGAACGGCGCGGGCTCACGGCGAAACGCCAGAAACCCGCGCCGTTGCCTGCAAAGCGGAGGGCCGGGGATTCGAACCCCGATGGGCTTGCGCCCGGCGGTTTTCAAGACCGCTGCCTTACCAGTTAGGACTAGCCCTCCAGATTCTGCGAACTCGCCCAATGTTCGCACGCCCGGCGCGGAATGACAACGGAGACGGGGGTGATCGCGGAATACACCTTGCACCGGCGACGTGCATGAAAGCTTCACGCCCACATCCGAAGAGAGGCTCATGATGTTCGTTGCCGAGCTGCTGTTCGCTTTCGTGATCGCCCTGATCCTGGTCTCCGTGATCAGCTTCGGGTTCGGCCGACCGGGACCATGGGGCGGGTTCCTGTGGTTCTTCCTGCTGGTGTTCCTGGGCGCCTGGGCCATCGGGGTATGGGTGCCGGCGGGACCGCTGTTCTGGGGCGTGGCCTGGGTGCCGATCTTCTTCGGCGCGATCCTGCTCGCGCTGCTGATCGCGGCCATACCGCCGTCCGAGCCAGCGCCGCCCCGCACCCTGGAGGCGGGCGAGCCGGTGGAGCCGGCCAGCTCGGCCGGCGCGGCGGTGGGAGTCTTCTTCTGGATCCTCCTGCTCCTGCTGGTGATCGCGGTGGCATGGGGCTACTGGTGGGTCTGAGGAGGGCGGCTCCCGCGCCGTCTCGAAGGGCCGCCGCGGTTGACACGGGCACCGCATTCCCTGAAGGATGAGGGATTCCGGATGTCACACCGAAGCCCAGGAATGCCAATGATGCGTCGCCGAATGCCGTTCGTCCCCGCCCTCCTCGTCCTTTTCGCCGCGATCGCGCCGCGACCGGCGGACGCGCAGTCGGCGGCGCAGATCGTCCAGACGGCCATTGATCGCTACACCAGCCGGCTGGAGGGGATCAGGAGCTACACGGTGGTCCAGGACATCATGGGGATGGAGACCACCACGTACTATTCGCGCGTGGAAGGAAGCCACCCCCCTGTCTTCGACTCGAAAGTGATCGTGGCTGGCCAGGACCTCTCGAAGCTGACCCCCTCGCAGGAGGAGCAGGCGCGGAGCCCGAACCTGTACGAGTACTATCCGGAGCTGGCGAAGCGTGCGTCTCTGAAGGGGAGCGCGTCGGTGGACGGGCACGACACGTACGTGGTCGAGGTCACCGACCTCTCGGGGATCCCGATCTGGCAGCAATCCGCGTCCGAGGGTCAGGGCTTCGAGCCGAAGTCCATGACGATCTACATGGACAAGGAGCAGTACCTGGCCCGGCGCGTCCGCATTGAGGGGAACGCCGAGATGAACGGCAAGAAGAGCGACGTCACCATGGTCATGGACATGGGCGACTATCGGGACGTCCAGGGGCTGCTCTACCCCTTCCACATGAGCATGAACATGCACGGGATGGAAAACTCCATGACGCCGGAGGAGCGGGCCGAGGCGCAGCAGTCGCTGGACCAGCTGCAGAAGCAGATGAAGGACATGCCCGAGGCGCAGCGCAAGATGATGGAGAAGATGATGGGCGGGCAGATGGAGAATCTGAAGAAGATGCTGGCCGGAGGCGGGATGCAGATGGAAGTGGTGGTGAAGGACGTGAAGGTGAACACGCCGCCGCCATTGGGGAGCTGACGCAGGACCGAACGGCGGCCGCGGCCCGGGCGGCTGGCCCCGGCCGCTCGGGTGCGACGGGGGCTCGAGCGGGCCACGGCGCGCTCAGTCGTCATCCGGCGCCGGGAACCGGCCGGCCGCCCAGGTCGCGCTGACGCCGTGGGCCGCGACGGACGCGGCGATGATCAGGCTGGTGACGTTCCAGAGTCCGGACGCGCCGAGCCGGCGGGTCGCCATGAACGTGTAGTAGATGGAAGCCACGCCCATCGGTCCGAACCAGCCCACGAAGAGCATCTGGGGGAACGTGCGGAGACGGGGCATGGCGGAAGCGAGGGCGAACGTCGCCGGCAGCCGGCGAAGCACGAGGACGGCCGCGGCGAACGCGGGGGCCTTCCAGCCCAAGCCGACCCAGGCGCCGAACGGCAGGGTGGCGCCCAGGACGATGAATACGGGCGTGGTGAAGAAACGCGTGACCGCTTCCTGGACGCGCTTCTTCGATTCGTCGGGCTGCGAGACCTGGCGGTCGAACACGAGGCCACCGGCGAAGACGGCCAGGATGTCGTCACTGCCGATGAGCTTGGCGGCGCCGAGAATGACGAGGGCGAGGGCGAGGCTGTACATCAGGATGGTGGGCGGGTCCATGGTCTCGCTGCTCTCCGCCCACTGCCAGGCGCGGCCGGCCAGGTAGCCGAGGAGCGCGCCCATGGCCACTGCGGCACCCACCTCCCAGACCACCACGCGCACGAGCCACTCGTAGGGCACCGCGCCCACGCCATCCTGAATGATGACGATGGAGAGGAGCACGAACGGAAGCCCGAGCCCGTCGTTGAGCGCGGACTCCGCCGAGAGCGTGTGGCGCACATCCTCCGGGACCCGCTCCCTGGCCACGTGGCCCGTGACGATGGCGGAGGCGATGACGGGGTCGGTGGGGGCGAGGATCGCGCCCACCAGCGCCGCAGTCCAGAACGGCAGGCCGAGGATCCACCAGCCGAGCAGCGCGGTGACGCCCCAGGCGAGCGGCATCACGCCTCCCAGGAGAAGGATCAGCGGGCGCTTGAGCGCGCGCATGGCCCCCGCCGGGAGACGCATGGCGATCTCGACCAGGCCGAACGCCAGCGTGAACCGCGCCACCTCCTCCAGGAGCAGGTCGTGGTGCACCCAGGTGTCCGGCGTGACCGCGCCGGTGACAGGGCCGAGCAGGATGCCGGCCACCATGGCCGTGAGCGGGCCTGCGACGAACGTGCGGGAGAAGACGGAAGCGAACAGTCCGATGAGGAGGACCGCGAGTCCTGCGAACGCCAGGATCTGGTTCAACTCGGTCAACGCCACAGCTCCGTCGTGCGATCTCCGCCCACCCGCCCAGGGGCCGCGACGGTGTGCAAGGATTGGACGAGGGAGCCGGGACCGACGGACGAGCTACGTGGCGGCGAGAACCTCGTCGCGCTGGCGGGCCAGGCGGTCGACCATCCGGACGACATCCGCGAACACGGGCGGCTTGACGAACAAAGCCTCGTGCAGCCGCTCGGCGGTGGAGACCTCGACGGGCCCGCGCGGTCACCACGACGAACGGGATCTCCGCCGTGGCGGGGTCATGGCGCAGCGCGTCGCAGAGGGTCGGGCCATGCGCCAGCCGCAGTGGATGCTCGCCCACGATGACGGAGGGGGAGGAGCGCCGGGCGAGCTCCAGAGCCGAGTCGGCGTCGGCTGCGGTCACGACTTCGTGGCCCGCGTCTCCCAGGAACAGGGAGAGGATCGTCCGCATGTCGCGGTCGGGGTCGACGACGAGGATCACCGTTGGTCTGCGCGGTGGGGGGAGCAAAAACCCCCGGAGGAGACCCTCCGGAGGCTGACATCGGCCGTGGACCCAAGATAGTCGCGCGGCCCGGGCCTCGCCAGATTCTTGTTTCCGGATGCGTCTGGCCCGCCGCTCGCGCGGAGCTCGCCCGTGGCGTATCGTTCGGTCCGGTCCCGCTCCGACACTACACACCCGGATCACGCGACGATGCTCAATTCCGCGCCCAGAAGGCCCCTGTACCCGCGCTCCCGTTCCACGTCCCTGTCCCTCACCGCCGTGGCCATGGCCGCGCTGGCGGTGCTCCCGGCGGCCGCGCGTGCGCAGGCCCCGCTCGAGGCCGGTGCGATCCCCGCGGCGAGGGCGGACTCGACGAAGGTCCTCACGGTGGACGCCTATGCCCGCTGGCGTACGATCGGGGACGAGAGCATCTCGCCCGATGGCCGGTGGGTCGCCTGGGTGTACCGCCACACCAACGTGGCCGAGAAGGACGCGCGCCCGGAGCTCCACATCCTGGAGGTCGGAAGCGGCCGCGACACGGTGGTGGAGCGCGCGTCCGCCGGCGAGTTCTCGCCCGACGCGCACTGGATCGCGTACCGCGTGGACTCGCTGCAGGAGCGCACCGGCCGCGGACGCGGTGACGGCGCCGGCAACGCGGCGCAGGCGGGCGGCGAGGGTGCCGGTGCGGAGCGTGGCCGCGGCGGGCGCCCGGCGGTTCATCACAGGGTCGAGATCCGGGAGCTGGCCACGGGCCGCACGATGACCTGGCACGACGTGCAGTCGGCCACGTTCTCGCGCGACGCCAGGTTCGCGCTCCTGCGCGACCGCCCTGCCCCCCGGCCGCGCCGGTTCGGCGGCGGAGGGGGATTCGGCGGCGGCGGGGGTGACGAGCCCCCGAAGCACGGCTCCGACGTCGTCCTGGTGGAGCTGGCGACGGGGCGGAGCCAGCTGCTCGGGAGCGTGGGCGACGCCGCCTTCAACCGCGCCGGCACCATGCTCGCCTACACGGTGAACGCGGAGAAGGCGGACGCGAACGGGCTCTTCGTGGTGGAGCTGGAGAGCGGCGTCACGCGCGCGCTGGACAACGCGCCCAGGATCTACTCCCGTCTGGCGTGGAGCGACGCGGGCACGGGCGTGGCCGTGCTGAAGGGCCAGGAGGTCCCGGAGATGCTGCACCGGGACAACGTGCTCCTGGTGGTGCCGGACGTCCGCGCGGCCATGGCGAGCCCAGGGCTCGCGCACGCCACCCTCGACACCGCGGCCGCAGGGTTCCCGGAAGGGTGGGTGATCAGCGACGGTGCGACGCTGTCCTGGAGCGCGGACGGCGCCCGCGTCTTCTTCGGCGGCACGCCGCAGCTCCCGGCGTCCGACACGGCCAAGGTGGAGAGCAGCGACTCCACCGCCGACGTGGACGTGTGGAGCACGGGCGACCGCTACATCCAGTCCGTCCAGATGGCGCGCGTGCGCCGCGACCGGGAGCCCTCGTACACGGAGGCGTTCGACGTCGGACGGCGCGCCTACATCGCGCTGAGCGACTCCACCCTGCGCGATCTCGAAGTCGCGGCGGACGGGCGCTGGGCCATCGGGCAGGATCCGCGGCCGTACATCTCCGACTGGAAGCCCGCTACCGCCGATTTCTACCGCGTCGACACGCGCACGGGCAAGCGCACGCTCATGTTCCGGGACCAGCTCACGCGCGGCGGCGCGTACGGGATCTCCCCGGACGGCCGCACGCTCCTGTACTGGAAGGATGGTGCGTTCCACGCCTACCACCTGGACACCGGCGCGACCACGAAGCTCGGCGCCGGGGCGCCGAGCTTCATGGACACCACGTACGACCATCCGGGGCCGAGGCCGGCATGGGGCGTATCGGGCTACGCGGCGGATGGACGGAGCGTCATCGTCGAAGACCGCTATGACCTTTGGGCGCTGCCTCTGGATGGCGGTCGGGCCACGAACCTCACCGGCGGCTTCGGCGCGAAGAACGGGGTGATCCTCCGGCTCGTGCGCCCGGCACCCATCGACTCCATGGCCAGCCGGGCCATGCGGACGGGCCAGCTGTGGGACCTGTCGCGGCCGCTCACGCTTTCCGCGTTCGGCGAGCGGACGAAGAAGGCCGGCTTCTACCGGCTGGCCGGCGGTCGGCTCCACGAAGTCGTCTACGACGACGCGCAGTACGCCACGCCCACGCGGGCGGCCCGCGCCGACCGTTTCCTGTTCACGCGCGAGACCTTCACGGAAGCGCCGGACTTGCGGGTCTCCGGCCCGGACTTCGCCAGCGCCGAGCGGATCACCGACTCGAACCCGCAGCAGGCGGAGTACCGGTGGGGCCACAGCCGGCTCTTCGACTTCGTCGACCGCTACGGGCATCCGCTGCAGGGCATGCTCTGGCTCCCCGACGACTACCGGCAGGGCGAGAAGCGGCCGATGCTGGTGACGTTCTACGAGAAGAACTCGCAGAACCTGAACCGCTACCCGATGCCCGAGCTGTTCGTGAGCATGGGGCGGCCGGCCATCGAGGCCGTGAGCCGCGGCTACATCGTCATGCTCCCCGACATCTACTACAACACCGGCACGTCGCACGAAGACCAGCGCGACGGCGTGGAGGCGGCCACGCGCAAGGTCATCGAGATGGGCTACGCCGACCCGGCGCGGATCGGGCTCCACGGCCACAGCTACGGCGGCGAGGGCGCGGCCTACATCGGCACCCGCTCCAAGCTCTTCGCCGCGGTCGGCGAGGGGGCGGGCGTCACCGACCTGTACACCGACTTCAGCCAGGGGTGGGGCTGGTCCTACCAGAACGCCGGCGGCTCCGGCGCCAACGGGAACCAGTACTACGTCTACGGCCAGGGCCGCTGGGGCGCCTCGCCGTGGGAGAAGCCCGATGTCTACCGCGAGCAGTCCGCGCTCTCCCACGTCCCGGAGACCGCGCAGCCGTTCCTCATCATGCACGGCACCGCCGACCCCACCGTATCGTTCAACGAGAGCCTCAAGTTCTACAACGCCCTCCGCTTCAACGGGAAAACGGCGTTCCTGCTGGCGTATCCGGGCGAGGGGCACCACCTGGACGAGCTCGGCAACCGGAAGGACTTCACCACCCGCTTCTTCCAGTTCTTCGACCACTACCTCGAGGGCGACCCGGCGCCCGCGTGGATGACGGAGGGCGTGCCCCAGGTGCGGAAGGCCACGCTCCTCGACCCGGGGCCGGACCGGCCGTAGGGGCGGGGGGCTACGGTCGTTTTGACGCCCGACCCCTCGGCTTGCTGCCGGCCGGCCGCCGCCCGACATTGGGCGGACGCCCCTCGATCACTCCGACTCCAGAGAGCCCACCATGCCGATGAAGGCCGTCTTCCAGGCCGTCGCCTCACTCGCGAACGGCCGGCCCCGCGCTGCCCTGACCGCCAACGTTCTCGCCGCCCTCCGCGCGGCTGTGACCGCAGCCGTGGCCGCAGCCGCCCTCGTGGCCGGGCCCGCAGGAGCCGGCTCCGCGCCGGCCGGGGCACAGCAGGGCGGCCTGCCGAGCGAGACGCCGGCGCGCTTCACGCCCGTAACCTCCAGCTTCGACTACGAGCGCCGCGACGTGATGATCCCGATGCGGGACGGCGTGAAGCTGCACACGGTCATCCTGGTGCCGAAGGGGGCAACGCACGCGCCGATCCTGCTCACGCGCACGCCGTACGACGCCACGGGGCTCACGAGCCACGCGGCCAGCCCGCACCTGGGGCCGATCCTCCAGGGGTACGACAACGCCACGGACGTGATCGTGGACGGCGGCTACATCCGCGTGGTGCAGGACGTCCGGGGGAAGTACGGCTCGGAAGGCGACTACGTGATGAACCGCCCGCTCGTCGGCCCGCTCAACCCGACGGCCGTGGACCACTCGACGGACACGTGGGACACCATCGAGTGGCTGATCCACAACGTGCCGGAGACGAACGGGCGCGTGGGGATCCTGGGCATCTCGTACGACGGCTTCCTGCCGCTCATGGCGCTGGTTAACCCGCACCCGGCATTGAAAGTGGCCGTGCCAATGAACCCGATGGTGGACGGCTGGCGAGGCGATGACTGGTTCCACAACGGCGCCTTCCGTCAGCAGATGATGCCGTACGTGTACGAGCAGGAGGCGTCGCGCGCGAACGAGTTCGCCTGGTGGAGCGGCCACTACGACGACTACGACCAGTACATGGAGGCGGGCTCCGCGGGCGAGCTGGCACGCCGGCACGGGCTGGAGCAGGTGGGCTTCTGGCGCAACCTCGTCGCACACCCGGCGTACGACGCCTGGTGGCAGCGGCAGGCCATGGACAGCATCGTGGCCGCGCAGCCGCTCCGGGTGCCGGTGCTGCTGGTGCACAGCCTCTGGGACCAGGAGGACATCTACGGCGCCCCGGCCGTGTACGACGACCTCGAGCAGAACGACTCGGCCAACGACATGGTCTTCCTCGTCATGGGGCCGTGGCACCACGGCGGGGAGATCGGCGACGGGAGCACCCTCGGCGCGCTCCGCTTCGGCAGCGACACGGGGCTCTTCTTCCGCCAGCACGTCCTCGCGCCGTTCCTCGCCCGCTACCTGAAAGACGATGCGGGGGGCGCGAGGTCCGCGGCGGCGGCAGCCGGCGGCGGCATCGGCGCCGATCCGGCGGCCCCACCGATCGCACCGGTGACGGCGTTCATCACGGGCGAGAACCGGTGGGAGCGGCTGCCCGCGTGGCCGGCCGGGTGCGCCTCCGGGTGCGACGTCCGGCCCACGCCGCTCTACCTGGAGCCGGCCCTCGCGCTCGGCTTCGCCCCGCCCGCGAAGGGCGCGAGCCGGTACGACGAGTACGTCAGCGACCCGGCGAAGCCGGTCCCCTACCAGCCGCGCCCGAACCGTCCGGCCAGCGGCGACATCTGGCGGAACTGGCTGGTCACGGACCAGCGGCCGGCGTCCGGGCGGCCCGACGTGCTGACGTACGTGTCCGACGTCCTGACGGAGCCCGTGCGGATCGCCGGGCGGCCGGTGGCCGACCTGGTGGCGTCCACGAGCGGGACGGACTCGGACTGGGTGGTCAAGCTCATCGACGTGTACCCGGACGAAGTGGCCGCGCAGCCGGAGATGGGCGGGTACCAGCTCATGGTGGCTGGCGACATCTTCCGCGGCCGCTACCGCGAGAGCCTCTCGGAGCCGAAGCCGATCGAGCCGGGGAAGCCGCTCACGTACCGCTTCGCGCTCCCCACCGCCAACCACGTGTTCCGGCCCGGGCACCGGATCATGGTGCAGGTGCAGTCCAGCTGGTTCCCGCTCTACGACCGGAACCCGCAGACGTTCGTCGAGAGCATCTTCTTCGCGGAGCCCGGCGACTACGTGAAGGCCACGCAGCGGGTGTGGCACGCCCCCGGCCACGCCAGCTTCGTCGAGCTGCCGCTGGTGGTCGCGCCGTAGCGCCGCGCGGGGGCGGCGGGCCCGGGGGCGGGGGCCCGGCGCCCGGGCCGGGAGACGGGCGTTGCCGTCCGGGCGGGCCGCCGCCCACCCGGGTGGCCCGCCCACCGGGACCACCCACCCCGGTCAGTCCAGCGGCCGCGGATCCGGCTTGACGGTGAACGTCCGCTCGTAGCGCTTCCCGTTCACCGTCAGCCGCGCGGTGAACTCGGCGGGGAGCGTCACCACCGGCTCCTGAGGGCCGCCGCGGCCGTATCCGCCGAAGCCGCGGGACCGGCCGGTATTGGGCTTCCAGACGGCCCGGTGCATGCCGGCCTTCGCCGAGAACGGCGCGGGCGGGCGGCGCCATATGATGGCGGTGTTCGGAATGCCGTTGTCGTCTCCCCCGCCCCGCCGGCCCTGCCCCGGCGTCTCCTCGCTGGAGAAGGTGTGCAGGACCTGCCCCGCGTCGTCGCGGATCTCCAGGGTCACCGGCCCGGCGGCGTCCTCCCGCAGCCAGTAGTCGATGTACGCGCCGTCGGGCGGGTTCTCGGCCTGCGGCTCGTCCTGCTGCATGCGCATGCCGTTGTCGCCGCCCTGGTCGTAGTCGATGGCCATGGCGGGCTGGAAGAGGAACGCGTCGGCCTGCGCGATGGCGGCGTCGGCCTGGCGCAGCGGGCCGATGTCGTCGATGACCCAGAAGCCGCGGCCGTGGGTGCCCACGATCAGGTCGCCGTCGTAGACCTGGAAGTCGCGGACAGAGGTGGCGGGCAGGTCGAGCTGGAGCGGCTGCCAGTGGTCGCCCTCATCGAAGGAGACGAACGCGCCGCGCTCGGTGCCGGCGAAGAGCAGTCCCCGCCGCTCCGGGTCCTCCTTCACCACGTGGACGTAGACGCCGGCGGGCAGCCCGTCGGTGATGGGCTGCCAGCTCTTGCCCATGTCCCGCGTGCGGTAGATGTACGGCTCGAAGTCCTCGAGCTGGTGCCGGTCCACGCTGGCGAGCGCGGTGGCCTCGTCGAAGTGCGACGCCTCGATCATGGTGACGCGGCTCCACGGCGTCAGCGCCTCGGGGGTCACGTCGTGCCAGCTGTCGCCATCGTCGGGGGTGACCTGGATCACGCCGTCGTCGGTGCCGATCCAGAGCAGCGGCGCGCGCAGCGGCGAGGGGGCGATGGTGTAGACCACGCCTCGCCTGTCGTTCCCCACCTGGTCCGCGGCGGCCTTGTCCAGGTTCTCCGGGATCCCTGGGTTCGGCCGCGTCAGGTCGGGGCTGATCTGCGTCCACGTCCGCGCGCCGTCGCTCGACTTGAACACGAACTGGCTGGCGTAGTAGAGCGCGCGGGGATCCGCGGGCGAGAGCACCAGCGGCTGCGTCCAGTCGCGCCGTGCCGGCTCCTTCGATTCCGGCGAGCTCGTGCCGGGGATGAACCGGTTCTGCGCCAGGTCGAAGCGGGTGCCCGCGCCGCCGTAGACGACGCCGGGGTGGAGCGGGTCGCCGGCCGTGTAGCCGCTCTCGCCGCCCGCGCCCACCGGCTCCCAGTCGCGTTCGGAGATCTCGCCGAACTTGCCGCGGGAGCGCACGGCCACGGCGCCGCTGTCCTGCTGCGCGCCCGTGACCCAGTAGGGGAACCGGTAGTCCACGGAGAGGTGATAGATCTGCGCCGTGGGCTGGTTGTACCAGGAGCTCCAGTCCACCTTGGCCGGGTCATCCTTGGCGTTCCGCGTGATGGCGGTGCCCTGGTCGCTGGAAGTGATGAGCGTGTTCGGGTCGTCGGGCGAGATCCACGCCTGGTGGTAGTCGTCGCCGCCCGGCGAGCCCTTGAGCGGCAGCCAGCTGTGCCCGCCATCGTCGCTGCGATAGAGCGAGACGTTGCCCACGTAGACCACGTCGGCGTCCGTGGGGTCCACCACCACGTGCTCGAAGTACCAGCCGCGACCCCAGAGGGCCATGTCCGACGACAGCCGGGTCCACGTCTCGCCCGCGTCGTCGGAGCGGAAGAAGCCGCCCTGGAGCGGCACGGACGGGTTCGTCCCGTACGGGTTCGGCTCGGCGTCCGCCGGCGGCTTCGCGCCCGGCTCCGGCACCAGGCAGTCCACCAGCGCGTAGACGCGGCCCGGGTCGGTGGGCGCCACGGCGATGCCGGTGCGGCCGATCCCCTCCGCTGGCAGCCCGGCGGTCAGCGGCCGCCAGCTGTCGCCGCCGTCGATGGACTTCCAGATCCCGCCGCCCGGGCCGTTCGTGGGCGGGTAGACGAACCACGGCGGCCGGCGCGTGTTCCACAGCCCCGCGTAGACCACGTCCGGGTTCGTCGGGTCGATCACGACTTCCACGGCGCCCACGTCGGGACCGCGGTACAGCACCTTCTCCCAGCTCCGGCCGCCGTCCTTCGAGCGGAACACGCCGCGCTGCTCGTTCCCGCCGTAGTAGTGCCCGATGGCCGCCACGAACAGGGTGTCCGGGTCGGCGGGGTGCACCGCCAGGCGGCCGATGTGCCGCGTGTCCTCCAGGCCCACGTGCGTCCAGCTGGCGCCGGCGTCCGTCGACCTGTACACGCCGTTCCCGTAGCCCGTGGAATCCCGCAGCGTCGACTCGCCCGTCCCCACGTACAGCGTGTCCGGCGACGACGGCGCCACCGCCATGGCGCCGATGGACGCCACCGCCTGGTCATCGAACACCGGCCGCCAGACCCAGCCGCCATCGGTGGTCTTCCACACGCCGCCGTTCACGTGGCCGAAGTAGAACTCGTTCGGCCGCCCCGGCACGCCCGTGGCCGCGTCGCAGCGCCCGCCGCGGAACGGCCCTAGCATGCGCCAGCGCAGGCCGGAGAAGAGGCCTGCCGGCACCGGCCCGCTCGCCGCCGGCCAGAGCCCGCCCGCGCGGCCCGCCTCGCCGAGCCCCACCGCGTCCAGCACCGAGCCGGACAGCCCGCGCGGTCGCAGCAGGCCCACGAGACCGGGGGCCAGCAGCAGCGCGCCGCCCGCGTGACCGGCCCGCACGACGAAGTCGCGGCGAGTGACGGGGCGCGCGTCCCGCGCATCCCCGGGAATGGCCGAGCCGTCGCGGCCGGTGTGAACGGCCGAGCCATCGGGGCCGGTGTGAATGGCCGAGCCGTCGCGGCCGGCGTTGCCGGCCTCGGTGTGCCTGCCTGACACGAATCCCTCCTGCTGTGCTTGGACCGACGTGTTCCCGGGGGCCGAGAGGCGGGGTGCTCTTGGAGCGCCTCGCGGGTCGATCGGAAGATGGGGGCGGACCGGCGGTCGGGCCAGCGACGGCGCGTCGCCCGCCGGAGGGCGCTCCCCCTCCTCGCGCACAGCGACGCGCCCGCGTACTCTCCAGTGCGGCTCCGCCCGCACACACGAGACCCCGACCCGGAACGCCATGATCCGCGCCACGATCCGCGCCCACCGCCGCCGCCACCACCGCCCGGCCGCGCTCGACCCCACGACGCTGCCCGCCCGCGCCGTCGCGTGGGCCCTCGTCGCCTTGCTGACCACGACCGCGGCCGCGCCGCTGACCGCCCAGCACACAGAGCAGGAGGAGACGTGGGACTACTGGGCGCCACAGCGGGAGATGATCCGGCGAGGACAGCAGGCGATCCTGACGTGCAACGGCCTCTTCACCTCCCACCGTACGCTGGAGCAGGTGTACCGGCGGGAGCTGGCGTTCTTCGTGGAGCCGGGGCCGATCGGGACGCCGGAGGGGGGCGACTACGAGATCGATCGGGACCGGCGCGCCGTGGCCATCGGGAACCCGCGCACCGGCCCCGTCATGCGCGCGGCCTTCCGGGACGGGATCGGCTGCGTCATCATGGCCCCGGACCAGACGTTCGCCGACATCCACTCGCTCCCGGAGCTCGACGCGCCGCCGCTCCCGGGCGACGCGGACACCATCCCCTGGCCCGACGGCGACCTGGTGGAGGACGCGCCGCTCCCCGCCGGGGTGGACGCCGCCGCGCTGGAAGCGGCGTCGAAGTGGGCGTTCGACCGGGAATCTCCGTACCAGTTCACCGTCTCGCTCCTCGTCGTCTACAAGGGGCGGATCATCCACGAGCGGTACGCCCCCGGCTTCGACATGCACACGCGCACCCGGACCTGGTCCACGGCCAAGAGCATCGCGGCCACGCTGGTCGGGATCCTGGTCGACCAGGGCCGCATGGAGCTGGACGCGCCGCTGGCGCTCCAGTGGCTGCCCGAAGCGCGGTCCGCCGAAACCGACCCGCGGAACGCCATCACGCTCCGCCACGCGCTGAACATGTCCAGCGGCCTCGAGCCCATCGACGACCGGGGGCTCGAGTACGCCACCGGCTCCGGGCTCGGCTACTGGGCCGGCGCCAGCTCCGTCCGCCTCGCCCTCGACCGCGGCCTCATCCGCCAGCCCGGCACCTTCTGGGACTACGAGAACTCCGACAATCTCATGGCCGTCCGCACGATGAAGGAGGTGCTCGGCGACGAGGCCACCTACCTCGCCTTTCCGCGCCGCGCGCTCCTCGACCGGATCGGCATGCGCAGCACCCTCCTGAGCACCGACCGCTTCGGCGACTTCGTCCTCAGCAGCCAGGTCTACACCAACGCCCGCGACCTCGCCCGCTTCGGACTCCTCTACGCCAATGGCGGCACCTGGAACGGCGAGCGCATCATCAGCCAGGACTGGATCGACTTCGTCCGCACCCCCGCCCCCGCCACCGTGGGGCTCGGCAGCTTCTACGGCGGCCAGTTCTGGCTCGTACCCGCCGACCGCCACGACGTCCCCGCCGGCGCCTACACCACCGCCGGCAACCGCGGCCAGTACGCCATCATCGACCCGTCCCACGACCTGGTCATCGTGCGGCGCGGGCTGGACTGGGGGCGGCAGGGGTTCGACGAATGGGACCTGCTGCGGGAGGTCCTGACAGCGATTCCGTAGACTCCGCGCGCGCCCGCGTCAGCCGGCGACCACCTCCACCGCCGCCGCGCACCCGGGCACGTGCGCCAGCCGGGCGTCCGTGGTCAGCAGCGGCGCGTCCAGCGCTTCGGCCAGCGCGAGGTACGCGGCGTCGTACGGGGTGACGTTCGAGCGCAGCGCCCAGATCCGGCCCAGGAAGAGCCGGTGCGGGTATCGCTCGATCTGGAGGTCCGACAGATCGCGTAGCGCGCCTTCGGCACGCTCGGCGGACAGCCCGCCACGCAGCACGTGCCGCCGCAGCACCTGCGCCACCTCCAGGTCCAGCAGGGGCGGCGCGCTCAGCAGCTCGCCGCCGAACAGCCGCCCCTCCAGCGCCCGCCCCCGCTCCGTCTGCAGCAGCAATCTCCTGTCGGCTGTGTGGCGTCCGGGGCATATTTACGACCCGCGGGGGCACGCCATGGCGGGATCGGTCGGCAGGGGGGATCCACCGGCAGGCGGGTTCCGGCGCCGCTGTCACATTGCCCGTGCGGCGCCCGTTGTTCCCGGGAGCGGCCGTGGACCGCTCCCCGTCCTCGCACCCGAAACCGGACCATCCTGATGCGCCGACGCCGCTTCGTTCCACTCGCTTCCGCGCTGGTCGTCCTGCTGGTCGCGGCGGCGTGCGACGACGAGCCGACCACGCCGCGTGTGCCCCCCGAGCTCTCGGGGGCGGTGGCCACGATCACGGCCGCGGACGTGGCGGAGCGGGTGGGGGTGATCGCCGATGACAGCATGCTGGGGCGGGACACCCCGGGCCCGGGGCTCGAGGCGGCGGCGGCATACCTGGCCTCGGAGCTCGCCGGGATGGGGCTGGCGGCCGCCGGGACGGGGTACACGCAGCGTTACCCGTACGCGTACCTGTTGCGGGACGACGCCAGCCTTCTGCTGGCGCTCGCGGCGGCGGAGACGCCGTCGCTCGAGCCCGGACGCGACCTGGTGATGTTCGGGGCGGTGCCGGCGCGCGGCGACACGGCCGGCAGGATCGTGTGGGGCGGGGCGGCGTCCGACCCGGAAGCGTCCGCGCGGGCCGGGGTGTCGCTGACGGGGCGGGTGGCGCTGTTCGACCTGCCGGTGTCCCGCCTCGACATGGCCGCGGTCCTGGCGACGGCCGACGCGGAGCACGCGGCGTTCGTGGATCAGGCGGCGGCGATCGGCTTCGTGGTGGGAGCGGCGTTCGACGAGCAGGAGATGGCGGACGCCATGGCGCGCAGCGAGCGCCACCACCGGTCGATCCCGGAGTTCTGGATCCGGCCGTCGGCCGCGGAGGCGCTGCTGTCGGCGGCCGGGGCCGACCTGGCCGCGCTCCGCGCCGGGGGCCCGCGGCTCCTGGACGCCTCCCTGCGCGTGCGGGCGCTCCTCGAGCCGGTGACGGAAACGCCGCCGAACGTGCTGGCCGTGCTCCCCGGCTCGGATCCGTCGCTGCGGGACGAATACGTGATCGTTTCGGCCCATTACGACCACATCGGCATCGGGTTCCCGGACGCCAGCGGCGACTCCATCTACAACGGCGCAGACGACAACGGCTCCGGTACCACCGCGGTGCTCGAGATCGCGGAAGCCATGGCGTCGCTGGAGAGGGCGCCCGCCCGGTCGGTGCTCTTCCTGCTGGTCAGCGGCGAGGAGCACGGGCTGATCGGCTCGTCGTACTTCATGGCGCACCCCGCGGTGCCGCTCTCCGGCATGGTGGCGGACATCAACCTGGACATGGTGGGGCGCAACGACCCGGGCGAAGTGATCGGGGTGGGGCTGGACTACACCACCCTCGGCCCGCTGGCGGAGGCGCTGGCACGGGACCGGGAGGCGCTCGGGCTCACGGTGATCCCCGACCTGGTGCCCGAGGAGCACCTCTTCTTCCGCAGCGACCAGCTCGTCTTCGCCTGCCGCGACGTGCCCTCCCTCTTCCTCACCACGGGCGGCCACGCCGACTACCACACCCTGAGCGACGAGGTGGACAGGCTGGACACGGACAAGATCGCCCGCGTGGCCCGCCTCGCCTTCTATCTCGCCTTCCACGTGGCGGACGCGAAGGACCGCCCCGCATGGAGCTCCGCCGGACGGGCGGCGCTGAGCCAGAGCGGGCGCTGCCGCTGAGCGTCCGGATCGGGGGCCCGGCGTCGCTCGCTCGTCGGGTTCCCGTTTCAAGGCCGAGCCGCGATACTACAGGTTCGCCATCACAATTCGACCGTGAAGACGACACCGCCCGCCCCCTCGGGGAGCGGCGTTACGGATATCCACGCGGCATCCACGGTGCCGCAGGAACGAACGAGAGCAGTACGAAGGCCATGACGAAGCACGAGTTCGAGCAGGTGCAGAAGGCGATCGAGCGGGGCGACGCCCCCATGATCCGGATCCGCGCGCGCTTCCGCGTCCGCCGCCACGTCCAGCGCGTGGTCGGCTTCGACACGACCTGGGCGCTTCAGCCCCTCCTGATCGTGGAGGATGGCGAGCGGGTGGCCCTGGAGAACTGCGGCCTGGAACGCCCGGCCGCCTGACGGCGGGTTCGCGCCCGGACTGCCCGGCCGCCTGACGAGGCCGCCTCCGCGCCCTGGCCCGATCAGGAATGGCCGGGGAGCAGCGCGGGCTCGCCTTCCAGCGCCACGACGCCGAAGTGCCGCAGGTCCAGCGTGACAATGGCCTCCGCACGCACCCGCTCCGCCAACGCCATCACCGCGGCATCCACCAGGCCGAGCCGGAGATCCGCGTAGCGGGTGAGGAGCCCGTGGGCGCGGGCCAGGTCCGCGTCGTCGCCCCATTCCACCATCCACGCGCCCTCCGCCAGGTCGCCGTGGAACGCGCCCGCCGCCTCCGCACCCGCGTGGCGCGCCAGCAGATAGTCCACCTCCGGCAGGATCGCCCACGGCAGCAGCCAGCGCTCCCCCGTTTCCTCGTACAGCTCCAGCACCGCCGCGTGGTGCCGGTCGTCCTGATCCAGCAGCGCGATCAACGCCCCCGTATCCGCGACGATCACTCGGCGCCGAACCCCTCGAGGTAGGCTTCCGCCCGCTCCCCCAGGTCCCCCAGCCCCGACCGCACCGCCCCGATGCTGCGCGGGCGACGCCGCCCGCCGTGCCGCTCGGCGTACTCCGCCACCGCCTCGCGCACCAGCTCCGCCGCCGGGCGGCCCTGCTCGCGCGCCATCTGCTGGAGCCGCCGGTACGCGTCGGCGTCCAGGTAGACCGTGGTCTTCCGTGTCTCGCTCATGTGGCAACCATATATGGCACATGGCAGTCTGTCAAGTGGGTCGTGGAGGCCGACACGCGGCCCACGCTACACCAAATCCGGGGGCGGAAGAATGGCCCGGCGGGACGAACGGGGTAGCGTCCAGCGCTCCGGCCACCTCCAGCCGGGCGGTGCCGAACGCGGTGAGATTGTCAGAAAGTACACCTGCTCCGAGATGAGCAGGGTGACGCTGGCGAATCTGTGAAACCGCAACCGTGGCGAACGGAGTCGCACGATTGAGACCAGCGTGATCATGGCCCAGAAGCTCTAGGTCCAGGGCCCGTTCACATGCACGACGTACTGCCACCCGCCCTTCAGGTAGGAATCGACCACATCAAGGACTATGACCGCCAGGAGCCCCGAATAGAACCAGGCGCGTCGCTCGAGGAAGTATCGATCGAGACTCTCGACGCCGCCCCAACTCCGGGGAACGAGGATGACGGCCGGGAGGAAGAGCGCTACCGCGTAGGTCACCAGAAACAAATAGAGCTCGATGGTCCACTGCGGGTGCAACTCCGAAAACCGAAACTCCCGCCACCATAACTGAACCAGCCAGACGAACGTGAAGACAAGCCAGGCGCCGTGCGCAACGCTCAGCTTGAGTTCCGGTCCCTTGCCCGAACGGCGATCAATGATCCCGCCGACACCGTCGAGCAGGTGCGCCATCGCCAAGCCGACGATAATGGAGATGAGCACCATCACGTATTCGAAGCGATTCATCTCGGTCGCTCCCTGAGCTGCCGAGCGCGAATCGCGCTACGAGTGCTAGCCGTCCATCAATCCCCCGAACACCACCCCGAACGTCCCCCACGTCTGCCCCCGGTGCTGGGGGCGGAATCCGATGAGCACCACGCGTCCCTTGCCGTGCTCGACGCTCACCATGGCGGCTTTCTCGGAGAGGACGTCCTCGCCGATGAGCCAGCCGCTCTGGAGGATGTTCTCCTGGTCGGTGCCCTCGCCCGCTTCGGGGAAGGTGATGACGCGGTGGACGCGCTCGCTGTGGGCGCCGGGGACGGTCTCGTACGCGCGGCTGTCGCCGGTGAAGAGGACGAGGGCGCGGGCGGGCATGCCGTACACGAGTGGGTCGGTTGTGTCCACGTTCACGCGCAGCGTGGAGCCGGGGCACCAGAACTCCTTCGATGACAGGCCGTCGTTCACGACTCGGACGGGGAGGTTGAAGCCGTCAATGGCGAGGTCGCCGGCCTGGCCGAAGGTCATGAGGGTGCCGCCGTCGCGGACGAACTGCTCGAGGGCCTTCACCCCCTCGTCGCCGAAGCCGCTGCGGTACTCGGGCGGCGTGTTCTCCAGGTAGCGGGCGTAGCGGCCGGCGAGCTGGCCCGGCGCCGAGCCCGGGCCCTTCATCATCACCGGGTTGTCCGACGGCAGGATGATGACGTCGAAATCCTTGATCAGGCTGCCCTTCCTGATCCGCGCGTCGTCCAGCCCCTGGTACGGGAAGGCGAACCGCTCCAGCACCAGCCGCGTCCACCCCTCGTCCATGTTCCCGCCGTAATACCGGTGGTACAGCCCGATCCGCTGCCGCTCCACGGGCGAGGTGGAAGCGGGCTCGACGTCCAGCGCCTCGAACGAGACGTGCGTTTCCGCCGCGACCGCACGCAGCGCCGCGCCGTCGGCGTTGCCCGGAATCAGGAAGTCCCCGGTGTTGAAAAGTGTTCCTTCGTGTGCTTCGTTCCCTTCGTGTGAACCGCTGTTGGAAGGTGAGGCGCCCGCTGAGCTAGCCCCCGCCCGCCGAACCTGAACGCCCCGGTCAAGGAGCGTGTTCACCGCCAGGTACGCCGCGTTCTCCCGCCCGTCGAGCCGATAGCCGTAAGAGCCCGCGGTGACCGATCCGGCTGGCTCGATGCCAGTGGTGACGTAAGGAAGCCGCTCCACGACGCGGACCTCGAAGTCGGGCTGGATCACGCTGGTGCCCACGGTGACCGGGGTCCCGACGGGGACCGCTTCCACCCCCATGAACTCCGCCATGTCGTGCGTCGCCAGGTCGTACGGCCGGATGGGGCTGCCGTCCCGGTCCCGGGTGAACGCGTTGTCCGGGTAGAACGTGCGCCCCAGGAGCCAGCGGACCAGCCCGCGCTTGGGCTGCGCCATGGAGACCACCCACGAGCCGCCGCCGTAGACGCGGCCCTCGTGGACGAAGTCGGACGTCGCCCGGCGGACCTCGATCCCCTGCTGGAGCAGCTTGTTGACGATCTCGACGGCGGTGAGGCGGTCGTGCTGGTCGGCGGGGATGATGAAGGCGGCGAGCGGGCCCGTGGGGCCGTTGTGGACGGGGGCGGCGTCGTCGCCCCGCTCGACCTGGCGGCGGGCCTTGAGGTAGTGGTTCTCGAGGACGGTGCGGCGGTTCTTCGCCGCCATGTCGAGGAGGGCGAGCGACGCGATCTTCTGCATGTCCACGATGTCGCGCACGGTCCACCAGCCGCCCGGCCAAGGGTCAGGGAACGTGTTCTGGGCGCGGTACTCGGGGATGCCGTGCTCGGGGTCGGCCTCGAGCTGGTCCGGCTGGACGAAGATCGGCCACGCCAGGTTGGCGCTGGCGGACTCGGTGAGCATGCCGGCGATGTTGTGGAAGGGCGTGATCCAGTGGAAGCCGAAGTGGCCCCAGCCGCCGTAGATGGCGGCGTTGGCGACGCCGCTCTTGCCGGCCGACTCCTCGTCGGCGGCGATGCGGGCGCCCCACCAGCTCATCTCGCGCCAGACCAGCGGGTCACCGTCGGGGCGGATCGGCTCGGCGTACGGCGGCACGTACATGCGCGGGCCGTACGCGCCCATCTGGTGGTGGTCCACGAACGCTTCGGGCACCCAGTCGCGGAACAGGATCTCGCCCGTCCACACGCTCTCGGCCGTGTTCTGCTGGAACGCGTCCCGGTTGTTGTCGTGGCCGATGTAGGGATGGTAGAGCCACGGCAGGCTGGCGCCCTGCCACTCCGTCCCCGCCGTCTTCCGCACCCAGTCCGCCACCATGGTGGTGCCGTCCGGGTTGAGCGACGGGAACAGGATGGCCACGTCCTGGTCCAGGATCCGGCGCATGGCGTCGTCGTCGCGGGTGGCCATGTCATGGACCAGCTCCGCGGCGGTCTGCGTGGCCGCCACCTCGGTGGCGTGCAGCCCGTAGCTCTGGGCGACGATGGCCCGGCCGTTCTCGATGGCGTTCGCGATCTCGACGTCCGAGTGCCCCCGGGGGTCGGCGAGGACCAGGTTGAGCTGCCGCAGCTCCTCCAGCCGCGCCAGGTTCTCCGGCGACGAGACGAAGAGCACCAGGAACGGCTTCCCCAGCGTGCTCGGGCCCATCTCCCTCAGCGCCACGCGCGGGCTGCGCTCGGCCACCAGCTCGTAGTACGCCGTCAGCTGGCTCCAGTCGGCAAGCTTGCCGTCGGCGCCCATGCGGAAGCCGAAGTACTCTTCGGGCGACGGAACGGCGGGCGCGGCGCTCGCGGGCTGCGCGGATCCGGGGGGCGCGGCCTGCTGTGCGGCCGCCGTGGTGGCGAGGGAGCTGGCCAGCGCCAGCAGGACGAAGACGAAAAGCCCGGGCACGCGGCGAGGACGTCGCATGATCGCTCCATCAACGGTGAAGGACGTTGTGGACTATCTGGGGAATTCGGGCAGGGGCCGGCCTGCGACAGAGTACGGGTGCGTTCGGCGCGCGTCAATCCGGCTGGACGGGGGGAGAACGGAGGCGCGACCGCACGCGGTGTCCCCCCTGTGGGGGTCGCAGGAGCGCGTGACCGTCCGCAGCGCACTGTTCGCAGAGGATCACCCAGCGGTGGTGCCCTCCCAAACCGCTGGGCGATCGTCTGCACTATGCGCCGGGAATCACCCAGCGGTGGTGCATTCTCCAACGAATGGGCGATCGTCTGCACTATGCGCGGGGAATCACCCAGCGGTGGTGCCCTCCCAAACCGCTGGGCGATCGTCTGCACTATGCGCCGGGAATCACCCAGCGGTGGTGCATTCTCCAACGAATGGGCGATCGTCTGCACTATGCGCGGGGAATCGCCCGCACGTCCATCCGGGCGCGACGCGTTGTAAGATATCGGGGACCGGGACGCGGAAGGGGCGGCCCGGCGGGCGCGGGCAAGCCCCCTCGGCTCGGCCGCCGCCGGGCCGCGGGCGCCGGGGCTGCCACGGAATGGAGAGGACATGACCGATCTACCCAGGCTGTACGTGGAGTTCAAGGACGAGCACCCGGAGATCGCGGAAGCGTTCGACCGCCTCGGCTCGGCCGCCCACGAGGATGGCCCGCTGGACGAGCGGACGAGGGCGCTGGTGAAGCTCTCGCTGTCGGTGGGCGCGGGGCTGGAGGGGGCGGTGCACGCCCACGTGCGGAAGGCGCTGGAGCGGGGGGTGACGCGGGAGGAGATCGATCACGCCATCGTGCTGGCGCTGCCCACGCTGGGGTGGCCGCGGATGCACCGGGCGTGGACGTGGGCGCGGGACATCTTCGAGGAAAGCGAGCGGTAGGCCCTCAGAGAAGCGGCCGGGGGGCGGCGGGTGGAAACGTCTGTCCGGGACGCTGGCCTCGTTCCTGTATGCGCCCATCGCGGGGATGGGCGGCAACAGAGCACGGAGACGAGACGATGTCAGCGGACGATGGTGAGCTGAAGGGACCGGACCTGGAAGCGGGCGTGGCGGTGGAGGAGCTGCGGGACGGGGAGCCGCTGCTGGGGCACGCGGGGGGCGAGGCGGTGATGATGGTCCGGCGGGGCGACGAGGTGCTGGCCATCGGCGCCACGTGCACCCACTATGGCGGTCCGCTGGCGGAGGGGCTGGTCACGGGCGAGCGGGTGTATTGCCCGTGGCACCACGCGTGTTTCTCGCTGCGCAGCGGTGAGCCGCTGGAAGCGCCGGCGCTGAACCCCGTGGCCCGCTGGTCCGTGGAGGTGGCGGACGGCGTCGCCCGTGTCACCGGCCGGGAGGAGCGGGACCCGCTGGACAGCCGCGGCCGGAAGGCGGAGGGCCCGGAATCGGTGGTGATCGTGGGCGCGGGCGCGGCCGGTAGCGCCGCGGCGGAGATGCTGCGCCGGGAGGGATACGAGGGCCCGGTGACGCTGGTGGACCCCGAGGAGTGGGCGCCGTACGACCGGCCCAACCTGTCGAAGGACTACCTGGCCGGCGAGGCGCCGGAGGAGTGGATCCCGCTCCGGCCGGACGGCTTCTACGAAGAGCGCGGGATCGAGCGCGTGCGCGCGACCGCGGAGTCGCTGGACACGGGGCGGAAGGAGCTGCGCCTGTCCGACGGGCGCACGCTGCGCTACGGCGCGCTCCTGCTGGCCACGGGCGCGCGGCCGCGTCGCCTGGACGTGCCGGGCGCGGAGCTGCCCCACGTGCACACGCTCCGCTCGCTGGACGACTGCCGGCGGATCATCGAGGACGCGGAGAACGCGGAGCGGGCGGTGGTGATCGGCGCCAGCTTCATCGGGATGGAGACCGCGGCGTCGCTCCGCCACCGGGGGCTCGACGTGGCGGTCGTGGCCATGGACCCGGTCCCGTTCGCGGGCGCGCTGGGGAAGGCCGTGGGCGAGTACCTGCGGGGCGTGCACGAGGACCACGGCGTGCGCTTCCACCTGGGGCGCACGGTGGACGCCATCGAGGAGGGGACGGTCCGGCTGGACGACGGCACGGAGCTGCCCGCGGACCTGGTGCTGGTGGGGATCGGCGTGGCGCCGGACACGGCACTGGCGGAAGCCGCCGGGCTGGACGTGGACAACGGCGTCGTCGTGGACGAGATGATGCGCGCCAGCGCGGACGGCGTGTTCGCCGCGGGCGACATCGCCCGCTTCCCCGACCCGCGCACGGGGCAGCGCATCCGCGTGGAGCACTGGGTGCACGCGCAGCGGACGGGGCAGGCGGCGGCGAGGAGCATGCTGGGCGTGGGCGAGGGCTACCACGCGCCGCCGTTCTTCTGGACCCGGCAGTTCGACGCCGGGCTGACGTACGTGGGCCACGCCCGCGACTGGGACGACGAGCGGATCGAGGGGGACCTGGCGAGCGGCGATGCCGTGGTGCGGCTGCTCCGCGACGGCCGGGAGCTGGCGGTGATCGCGGTGGGCCGGGACGCGGAGAGCCTTGCGGCGGAGGTGGGGATGCAGACGGAGGCCCGGGGCCGGTAGCCGACCGGCTGAAGCGGCGACCCGGGTCCGCTCGGGCCCTCAGCGCCCGACGCGGGCTCGGCCCGGGCCGCACCCGTCCGCCCTGCGGGCTATCCCCGCCGCACCGCCTCCGGCAGCGCAGGCAGCCAGCCGACTTCCACCACCGCCCAGATCCCCAGCAGGATCGCTTCGGCGGCGTCGTGCCGGAGGGAGGTGGGGCGCGGAGCGCGGGACCAGTCGATGACGCGGCGGGCGAGGGTGTCGGCGTGCGCCTTGGCGGCGGCGCCGGTGCGGCGGTCACGGGGAAGGAGGAGCGGCTCGCGCCAGTCGGCGGCGTGGACCTGGATCACCTCCACACCCCGGCGCCCGGCCTCGCGGAGCCACGGATCGGCTGCGGTCCCCCCTCCCTCGACGGCCAGGAACCGGACGGGCGCCATGTCGTTCAGGACCCGCCAGGCCGCGCGGCGGAGGCGGGCGACGGAGCCGTAGTTCCTGGAGCGGTACCAGCGGAGGCGGCCGTCGTCGCCGTAGAACGCCAGACCCGCCCGGACGCCCGCATCGATGGCGAGCAGGCCTCCGGGGGGATCGCGTTCAGCCACCTGCTACCGGCTGCCGTTGATCAGTGGCTCCCGAGCCACTCCAGCACGGTCCGGTCGAACGCTTCCGGCCGCTCGATCATGCTGAGGTGCCCGGCGTCGTCGATCTCCTCGAGCGTGGCGTTCGGGATCCGCTCGGCCCCCTCCTCGAACACGCGCTCCGGGAAGCCGGGGTGGAGGTACGGATTCGGGATCAGGCCGTCGTCCTCGCCGTACACGATGAGCGTGGGCTGCTCGATCCGATCGAGGTACGGCGTCGTGGGCTCGTCCAGCATGGCGCCGACGCTCTTCACCACCGCGTCGGCGAACAGGTCGAACTCATCGGTCTTCGCGAGCCTCACCCGCTCCTCGACCATCCACTCGAGGCGGTCGTGCCAGTCGTTGAAGTTGAGCGCCAGGTTGCGACGGATGGCATCCTCGGGTGTCTTCCGGATCGCCTCGATGCTGTAGACGCCGCGCAGCCACTTCCCTTCTCCCGGCAGGAAGGACTCGATCCCCGCCGGGTCCACCAGCACGAGCCGGTCCACCGCTTCAGGATACTGGAGGGCGGTGATCATGGCGATCTGCCCGCCCATGGACTGGCCGACCAGCGTGACGTGCTCGAGGCCGAGCTCGTCGATCAGGTCGCGGATGGTGGCCGCCTGGAAGCTGAGGGAGTAGTCGTACTCGGCGCTCTTCTCCGAGCGGCCGTAGCCCGGGAGGTCGATGGCGATGACACGGTAATGCTCCGCGAGCGCCGGGATGTTGTAGCGCCAGAACCCCAGGTTGGAGGCGAGGCCGTGGATCAGGATGAGCGTCTGCGGCCCGGTGCCCACGTCCACGTACGCGACCGTCGGATCGTCGAGGGCGTAGCGGACGGGGAAGCCGTAGTCGAGCTCCGAGAAGGGGAGCGGGGCGGCGTCGCGGTACTCGAACCCGCCGATGCACCCGGTGAGCGCGGCGAGGGCGGCCAGCGCGAAGAACGCGCGTGTCTTGGGCGTGCTCATCAGAACATCAGCCAGCTGAGGGTGAAGAAGGAGACCCACGGGTTCCGGGGCCGTGCGCCGGGCACCGTCACACCCGGTGCGTCGTAGAAGTCGCCCAGCATCAGGTACGCGGTGGAGAAGCCGGCGGTGAGGAAAACACCGATGTTGTACTTCGCTTCGAAGTTCACCTCGGTCCCCATGTAGTTGCCGCCCCCCGTGGGCTGCGTGTTGGAGATCGCCGAAGCCACGCCGACTTTCGTGTTGAGCCGGTTCGGGATCCAGTCCCGGGCCACGTTCACCGCCCCGCCCGTCACGCCGAAGCCCATGTTGGAGATGTCGTGCACGGCGGAGTAGTAGCGGTTCACCACCTGCGGGTCCGGGAAGAGGAGGAACGCACGGTGGGAGCTGTAGATCCCCACGGGAGAGCCCCAGACGTTGCCCGTGATGACGCTGCTCACCCTGCCATCGCTGACGCCGTTGCCATCGCCGGTGGTGGCAATGAGCTCGGCCCACGCCTTGTCGTTCACCGTCGCGCCGTAGCGGTAGGCCAGCGACGCGTTGGCGGCCACGCCCAGGATGTCGGCGCCGTGGACGAAGTCGCCGGCGGCGAGCGTGTCCACCACGCCCACGTTGGCGATGGCGAAGGCGTCCGCCCACCAGCGACCGGTGGCGAACTCGCGGTTCCACGCCGCGCGGCCGCCGATCCAGCCGATGTCGGCGTGGTAGCGGCCGTCGATGTTCAGGGTGGTGGCGCCGTTGTAGCCGGGGAGGAGGCTGGTGAGCCCCTGCCCCAGCACGGAAATCCCGCCGGCGCCCTCCGCCCTGTCCCGGAGGTACCAGGCGTCGAGGCCGAGCTCGAGGTGCGGCGAGACGCGGGAGTCCACGTCGCCCATGAGGAGGATGACGTCGTCATCGCGGGCGATGAGGTTCTCCCACAACTGGTAAGCGCCCACGCGTCCGCGTACACCCGGCCGCAGCGACCCGAAGACGTTCACGCCCACGGCGTTGGTGCCCCAGAACGCGAGCTTGTAGCCGCTGGTCTGGGCGGTGGTGAGCGTGATGTTGTGCGGGTCGTACGTGTTGTCGTACAGCCGCTGCATCCCGATCACCGCGTTCCACGGCGCGTTCTTCGGGTGCAGGTCCACGTTGGCCATCAGCGTCTGGAGATTGACCTGCGCGACGTTGATGGAGCCGCCCCGGTTCCCGCCCACGCCGTACGCCTGGTCGCCCCAGGTGTAGTCGATCTTGAACATGAGCCGGAACGTGGCGAGCCCGTCCAGGATGGCCGGGCGATAGATCAGGTAGGGGACGAAGCGCTGCTCCACGTACTGCGCCGTCCGGGCCACTGTCTCGGTGGAGTTGGGCCCGAACAATCGCCCGATCACCTGCCCCTGCAGGAGGTCGTTGGTGGGCGTCACGTTGGAAGCCGTGGCGCGGGTGAATGAGTAGCCGATGAACGTCCACTCCTTCGGAACCGAATCCCTCGCCGCCGCGACCGTGTCCATGGCCGCGTGCAGCCCCGTGATCTGCGCGCCCGCTCCCGTTGCGCAGCCCAGCGCGAGCGCTGCGGCCGTCATCACCCGTCTCATGTGCCGGCTCCTTCGTCAGGCCCGGGGAGAACGAGGAGCCGGCCCCGCGCCGGCTCCCCTTCGCCTCGAATCAGTTCCTGCGATCGTAGTTCTGGGTCCAGTACGGGCCGGTGGGATTCCCGCCGACCGTGGTGCTGCCGAAACCGCCGGAGACGGTGGGCGGATTCACGCCCGCGAGCGCCGGCTCCACCTGGATGACCTCATACTTCATCGTGTTGCCGCTCACCTGGAAGATCCCCTCGGACGTCACGGCCGTGGGGGTGGCCTGATTCGCCGTGATCGACCGGACCTGCCCCTCCGGCTGCGTGCCGGCCACGTAGGTGCCCGTGAGGGTGATCGGCTGAGCCGTGCCGCCATAATACTGGACCACCGTGTACGTTCCGTTCTCGTTGAACGTGGCGATGATGCTGTCCGTGAAGAACGGGCTCGCGGCCAGACCCGGCGCCACGTCGGCGCCCTTGGAGACCCACGTGCCCACCAGTTCGTCCACCTGGTTCTCGTTGCCCGTGGAGTCCTCGCTCCCGCACGCCGCCACACCGAGGCCGGCCACCACCAGCAACGCCAGAATTGCCTTCTTCCTCATTTGGCTCCTCCCATGGTTTGATATCCGGCGACGGCGTGCGCCGACGCCCCTCGACTCACGTCTTTCGTGGCATGACCACCGACTCCCCCTCCGCCACCACCTTCCCGTCCTGGTTCACGCAGCGCGTAGCCAGCGTGACCCGGTTCTTCTCCCGGTCCAGCGCCGTGACCTCCGCGCGCGCGGTCACCGTGTCGCCGAACATCACCGGCGCCGTGAACCGGAGGCTCTGCGAGACGTAGATGACGCCGGGCCCCGGCAGCTTCATCCCGATCACCGTGGAGATGAACGCAGCCGTGAGGATCCCGTGGGCGATGCGCTGGCCGAAGCGCGACTGCGCCGCGGCCACCGCGTCCACGTGGACGGGGTTGAAGTCGCCCGTGATCCCGGCGAACCCGTACACGTCGCTCTCCGAGACCGTCTTCGTGAACTCCGCCGCCTGCCCCACCTCCAGCTCGCCGATGGTGAGGCCGTTCATCCGATCCATGCTCACCCCCTTCCTGCGTCCGCGCGCGCCCGCTCGCGCAACGCCTTCTTCAGCACCTTGCCGCTGTCCCCGCGGGGCAGCTCGTCCAGGAACTCCACCTGCTTCGGCATCTTGTACTTCGCCAGCTGACCCGCGCAGTACTCGACCACCTCTTCGGCGGTGAGCGACGACCCGGGCTCCACCACCACGTACGCCCGCCCGACCTCGCCCCACTTCGCGTCCGGCACCCCGATCACCGCCACTTCGCGGATGGCGGGGTGCGTGCGGAGGAATTGCTCCACCTCGGCCGGGTAGACGTTCTCCCCGCCGCTCTTGTACATGTCCTTCTTCCGGTCCACGACGTAGAAGAAGCCCTCGGCGTCGCGGCGGACCAGGTCGCCGGTGTGGAACCAGCCGTCGCGGATGGCGTCGGCGGTGGCTTCCGGGTTCCGCCAGTAGCCGGGCGTGCAGACGGGGCCGCGGAGCACCAGCTCGCCCACCCGGTCGTCGCCCAGCGGACGGTCGTCGTCATCCACGACGCGGGCGTCGACGTAGAAGTTGGGGAAGCCGATGGAGCCGATCTTCCGCTCGGCGTGCTCCTCGTTCAGGCTGAACACGTTGGGCCCGAACTCCGTGAGACCGTAGCCCTGGCGGATCGGGACGCCCCGGCCGTGCCAGAGCCGGATCAGCTCCAGCGGCATCGGCTCGCCCCCCACGATGGCGTAGCGCACGCGGGCGAAGTCCGTGGCGTCGAACTTGGGCGAGCGGCGCAGCATCTCCATGATCGTGGGGAGCCCGAAGAGGATGGTGACGCCCTCGTCGTCCACCAGCTCCAGGACCCGGTCCGCGTCGAACTTCGGCAGCAGGATCAGCTTCCCGCCCCGGTGCAGGAACGGCGTGGTGAGGACGTTCCAGCCGCCCGTGTGGAAGAACGGCGTGTACGTCAGCGTGACGTCGCTCTGCACCAGGTTCAGCCGGAGCGTGGTGTTCACGCTGTTCCAGAAGAGCATGCCGTTCGTGATGAGCGCGCCCTTCGGCTTGCCCGTGGTGCCGGACGTGTAGAGCAGCATGCACGGCGTGTCGAAGTCGCCGGGCACCGGCACGGGCTCCGCCGGCAGCGTCTCGTCGGCCACGCTCGCGGCCCAGCCGCCGTCGCCTTCGAACGGGAGCCGGCGGGACGGGAGCGCGGCGTCGGCGATGGCGGCCACCACGCCGTCGTACTGGCGCTGGTGGATCAGCGCGGCGGGCTCCGCGTCGGCGAGGATCCACTCCAGCTCCCGGGGCGCGAGCCGATAGTTCAGCGGCAGGAGGATGGCGCCGAGCTTCTGACAGGCGAAGAGGAGCAGCACGTACTCCGGCTCGTTCATGGACAGCACGGCCAGCCGGTCCCCCTCGCCCACGCCGAGCTCGTCCGCCAGGAAGCGCGCGCCGCGGTCGATCATCCGGCGGCACTGGGCGTACGTGAAGCGCCGGCCCGTGGCGTCATCCTGGAGCGCGACGGCGTCGGGGCTGTACTCCGCCCACTTCTCGAACCAGTCCACTCGCGAATCGATCTCCATGCTCCCCTCTCCCTACGACGACGCGCCGGGCGACGACGGGCCGGCCGACCCGGTCGCCCCGGCCGCGACCACGGCGGGCGCGCCCTCACCCGAGCCGACGCCCGCCCCGCCCGGCCCCACCACCAGCCCGATCCCCCCCACCACCAGCGACGCCGCAATGGCGCACGTGGCGGGCACGGCCGGGTTGTTGTGGTACATGGTCACCTGGCCGTAGTACATGCCGAAGTGCACCACGATGGCCGTGGCCGAAGCCGCCCAGATCCACCCTTTCGCCATGCTCTTCGTGAAGATGCCGAGGAGGATCGGGACGAACGTGGCCGCGAACAGGCCGTAGACGCCGTTCTGCGCGAAGATCGCCACGCTGAGCGACGGCGCCACGATCTGCTTCCACGACAGCGCCACGGTCACGGGCGCCAGCGCGATGAGGAACCAGCGGGCGTAGACCAGCGAGCGCGCTTTCCACGCCGGGTCGTCGCGCCGGCCGCCGCCGGTGAGGTGGCGGAGGAAGTCGTTGGCGAAGATGGAGCTGAGCGCCACCAGGATCGCTTCCATGGTGGAGAAGCCCGCCGCCAGGAGCCCGAGCACCACCACGGCGCGGGTGAACGAGCTGAACTCCGTCACCATGTACGTGGCCATGACGGTGTCGGGGGGGATCGTTTCGCCCGCGAACGTGAGGCGCGCGAACAGTCCCGTGACGAGCACCGCGAAGAAGAGCCCGGCCACCACCATGGCCGTGGCCAGGTAGCGGTTCACGTCCTTCTCGCTCCGCAGGTAGAGCGACTTGGAGATGATGTGCGGCTGCAGGATGATGGCGAGCCCCACCACGAAATTGGCCACGAACACTTCGAACCAGTCGCGGAAGAGCAGGCTGGTGGGGTTCACCGGGTCCGCGTAGTGCGGGCCGACGGCGGCGAGGCGCTGGAAGAAGCCGCTGATGCCGTGGTCGAAGAATTTCGCCCCGGACCCGAGGAAGAGCAGCGCCACCACGATCATGATGCCGGCCTGCATGGTGTTCGTGAGCACGTGCGTGCCCGCGCCGCCGAGCAGGATGTACGTGAACGTGAACGCCACCACCGAGAGGAGCGCCACCCAGGTGGGGAGCGCCAGCGCCTGCGCCAGGACGAGCGTGAGGCCCACCACGATCAACACCAGGAAGCTGACCTGGAGCAGGCTGAGCACGGCGAACCAGACGCTCAGCCGCTTCTCGCCGAAGCGGTCCCCGATCCACTGCGGCACCGTGAGCACGCGCGTCCGGTCCCCGATGCGGCGGAAGCTCTTCGAGAAGACCACGAGGCCGAGGAACATCCCGAGCGGGGCGGCCACCGCGTAGCCGAGCACGCCAGACCAGCCGTACAGGTAGATGAGGCCCGGGTTGATGACGAACGTGGCCGCACTGGTCAGGCTCGCCGCCAGGCTCAGGCCCACGGCCACCGGGCTCACCTGACGCGACCCCACCGAATAGCTCTCCATGGTGGACGCGCGCCGCGCGCGCCACGCGATGCCGGCCACGAAGACCCCGTAGACCGCAACCAGCACCCACGACCAGAACGATTCGCTCATGTGTCGTAGCCCCATTCCAGGGCCAGGGCGGCCATGGCCATTCCGCCGCCCGAGCCCATGAGCACCACCAGGTCGCCCGCCTTCAGCAGGTGGCGGTCGGCGGCATCCGCCATGGCCATGGGGATGCACGCGCTCCCCGTGTACGCGAACCGGTCCATCACGTTGTGCGAACGGTCCCGCGGCACGCCCAGGATGTCCAGCGTCTCGTTGATGCTGTTGATGTTGATCTGCGTGAAGAAGTAGCGGGCGACGTCGCCCGGCTCTTTCCCGATCTTCCCCAGCACGCTCCGGATCAGACGCGGCCAGTGCGTCGGGTTCGTCTCCGCCGGGAACTTCTTCGCGAAGCGCAGCAGGTGGTCCTTCCGCTCCAGCGCTTCCGGCGTCACGGGCATGAACGTGCCGCCGGCGTAGATGCCCATGTAGTCGTGGAACGAGCCCTCGGCGTACAGCTCACTGGCCAGGATACCCGCGCCGGGGCGCGCGCCCCGCTCCCGGTCGGAGGCGGAGCCCACGGCGCTCACCACGGCCGCGCCGGCGCCATCGGCGAACAGCGTGGCGAGCTTGTAGTCGTCGAAATCGAGGTACTTGCTCATGCCATACGCCCCGGCAATGAGCACGTGCCGGTACGATGCGTCCGCCACGATGTACTTCCACGCCAGGTCCGCGATGGTGACGAAACCCGCGCACGCCGTGTTCACATCGAACGTGCCCGCGTTGACGGCGCCCAGCTTGTGCTGCACCACCGAGGCCGTGGACGGCGAGATGTAGTCCGGCGTGTCCGTGGCCACCACCAGCAGATCCAGCTCCGCCGGCCCGATCCCCGCTTCCTCCAGCGCGTCCCGCGCCGCCGGCACCACCAGGTCCGACGTGGCCTGGTCCGCCGCCATGAAATGCCGCGTCTCGATGTTCCGGTTCGCCCGCAGGAACGCGTCCACGTCCATCCCGTAGCGCGCGTTGAACTCCACGTTCGGGATCGCCCGACCCGGGGCGCACAGGCCCGTCCCCGTCAACACCGCGCGTCTCGTGCTCTCGCTCATGCCCCGCTCACTCCGCATCCGGACGGAGCCGCAGCCCGTCATGGATGAACTTCCTCAGGCTCTCCAGCGCTTCCTCCGGCGGCTCACGGTCGTCCCACACCACCCACCGCATCCCCATGAAGTGCGCCGCCCCCATCAGCGCGTACGCCACCGTCGCCGGATCCAGGCGACGGATCTCACCCGCCTCCATCGCCGCGCCCAGCCCCTTCGCGTACCCCTCCGCCAGCCGCTCGTAGTACCAGCGGAAAAGATCCGGGTCGATGAACTGGCTCTCGAACACGATCCGGTACAGGTCCCGGTGCTCCGACGCGAAGCGCAGGAAGCTCCGCAGACCCGCCTCCTCCACCGCCAACCGCCCCACCACGCCCGCCACGTCACGGGCAATGGCGAGACGGAGGCGATGGCTCAGAGAGCGCACCAGCTCGCTGAATACCTCGTCCTTGCCGTGGAAGTAGAGGTAGAACGTGCCCTGCCCCACCCCGGCCTGCGTCGTGATCCCCGCCACCGACGTGGCGTGGTAGCCGGCGCTCCCGAACAGCGCCTCCGCGGCGTCCAGCAGCTTCTGCCGCGTCGCTTCGCCGCGCGCCGTCCGGGGTTTCCGTGAGGCCCTGATCATGGGCTCTGGCCCTCCATTCGTGGCAGACCGGGCACCGCGTACCTGACACCTGAATCGGGTGTCAGGTTAATGGTGCGCGGTACCCCGGACGATGTCAATGCCCGCGCCGGCGGAAGCGGTGCCGTGATGCGCTGCCGGGGCGGGAGGAAGGCGAGCCGCCCGAGGGCACTTTTGACCCGGTGGGGGCGGGCGGGTACTCTCCGGAATGCGACACATCCGACTCGCCGCCGAGGATCACCACCGCAAGGAACTGGACGCGACGACGATGCCGAGACGCCCATCCGGGGGAAGCCGATCCCCTGCCCTTTCGGTGCTGGCGGGCCCCGACGCCCTCCGGATCCTGCGCGATCGCGGTCTGCGCGCGGAAGACGTGGACGTGGTGCCGGGTGCGGGCGGCGGCCCGAAGTGGCTGGTGCTGGAGGCGCTGGACCGCTTTCTCTTCGGCGAGTTCCTGCAGCAACCGCGCGAGCGCCCGCTGCACCTGATCGGCTCCTCGATCGGCGCGTGGCGGCTGGCGTGCCTGGCGCAGCGGGACCCGGTGGCCGCCATCGGCCGGCTGAAGGATGCGTACCTGGGGCAGGGTTACAACGAGAAGCCGACGCCTGCCGAAGTGAGCGAGGAGAGCACCCGCATCCTGGACCGGCTCCTCGGGGAGCATGGGGCGGAGGAGATCCTGTCGCACCCATGGGCGCGGCTTCACGTCATCACGGCGGAGTGCCGGGGCGCCGCGGCGAGCGAGTGGCTGCCGATGCTGGGGCTGGCCATGGCCACGGCCGCCGCGGCGAACATGGTCAGCCGCCGGGGGCTCGCGCTCCAGATCCGACGCGTGATCTTCCACACTGCGGGGGACGCCAGCCCTTTCCGCGCGCTGCGGGACTTCCCCACTCGCCACGTCCGCCTCACCCGGGGCAATCTGCGCCCGGCGCTTCTCGCGTCGGGCTCCATTCCCCTCGTGCTGGAGGGCGTGCGGATCCCGGGCGCGGAGCGGACGGTGTACCGCGACGGCGGGATCGTGGATTACCACCCCGACTTCGAATTCGGGCCGGGCGAAGGGCTGGTCCTCTATCCCCATTTCTTCCGCCACATCGTGCCGGGCTGGTTCGACAAGGCGCTGCCCTGGCGACGCGGCCACCCGCGCAACTTCCGGCGCGCCGTGATCCTCGCCCCCAGCGCGGATTTCGTGGCGGGTCTGCCGGGCGGGGCGATCCCGGACCGCAAGGACTTCTACCGCATGAGCGAGCCCGAGCGCCTCGCCGCCTGGAACGCGGCCGTGGACGCCGGCGAAGCGCTGGCCGAGGAGCTCAGGACGCTGATCGAGATGGGCGACATCGCGGGCGCGGCCCGGCCACTCTGAAGGTTTTCCCGCGGGGCGCGCGGGCCATGCCGTCGAGGTTCGTTCGTTCCCGCCGCGGGCGCCGCACACGGCTCGCCGCGGCGGCACTCCGCGAACGGTCCGATTCTTGACCCGGTCGGCGCACCATGAAAGTGGCAGCGATCCTGAGCCTCATTGCCGGCGTGGGGGCCGTTGCGGGACTGTTCCTGCTCGCCGACCCGGGCCACATCTGGTCGCTGATCCAGGACGTCGCCATCTGGCTCGTCCCGCTGGCGATTGCGCATTTCATCTTCATCCTGCTCACCACGCTGGCGTGGCGCAGCCTGCTGGTCGCCCAGGAGATGGACCGGCCGTTCCACGAGCTGTTCCGCATGCGCTGGATCGGCGACGCGCTTTCCGCGATGACGCCGTTCGGCGTGGCGGACGGGGAGGCGGTGAGGGCGTACCTGCAGGCGAAGGAGACGGAGCTGGATGGTCCGCGAGTCGCCGCGGTGGTGATCGTCGAGCTGACGGCACGTCTGCTCTCGCTGGTGCTCTTCATCCTGGTGGGGATGATCCTGCTGGCGCTGCACGGCGGCAAGCACGTCTGGCTCACCACTGGCGGCGCGACGGCACTGCTCATCGTGGTGCTGGGTGCCTACGTGTACGGGCAGCGTCACGACTGGCTGCACAGGCTTGCGCGGCTGATCGCGCGGAGGAGCAAGAGCGAGCGGTGGCAGGAGCTGGCCGGCGACACCGATGCCGTGAACGAGCATCTCGAGCCCATCTACCGGGAGCACGGCGCGTTCATCCGCTGCACCGCCTGGCACACGTCGGCCTGGGTGTTCTCCGCCACGGAGATGCTCTTCCTCTTCTGGATCCTGGGCGAGCCAGTGGGCCCGGTGGAAGCGCTCATCTTCGAGGCCATCGGGCAGGCGGCGAAGAATGCAGGCTTCTTTCTCCCCGCCGGGCTGGGCGCGCAGGAGGGCGGCTACTACCTGGCTGCCGAAGCCATCGGGAAGAGCGCGTCCATCGGGCTGGCCGTGGCCATCATCAAGCGCATCCGCGACTTCATCTTCGGTGTCCCGGCGCTGCTGCTCTGGCAGCAGCACGCGAGGAAGGAGAAGAAGGAGAAGGAGAAGGAGGAGAAGGAAAGCGCATCGGACCGGGGCGCCACGGCCTGAGCTTGCCGGCGCTCAGCCGATTCCGTACTTCTTCAGCTTCTCGTAGAGCGTGCGCTCGCCGATCCCCAGCCGCTCGGCCGCGCGCCTGCGGTTCCCGCCCACCTCCGCCAGCGCCCGCACGATGGCGTCCCGCTCGATCTCCTCCATGGTCCGGGCGACGCCGCGCCGCGCCGCCGCCCGCGGGCGCAGTGGATGCCGGTGGGCGGTGGGTGCTGATGCGCAGGTCGTCGCCCCGCAGGACGTCGCCCTCGGCCAGGATCGCGGCGCGCTCCAGCGCGTTGCCGAGCTCGCGGACGTTGCCGGGCCAGCTCGCCTGCTGGATCTTCTCGCGCGCCAGCGGATCGAGGCGGAGCAGCGGACGACCCACGTCGGCGGCGATGCGTGCGAGGAGCGTCTCGGCGAGGGGGAGGAGGTCGCGGCGTCGGTCGCGGAGCGGCGGGAGGTGGATGGGGAAGACGGCGAGGCGGTGGTAGAGGTCCTCGCGGAAGTCGCCGCTGGCCACGCGCGCTTCCAGGTCACGGTTGGTGGCCGCGATCCAGCGCACATCGACCTCGATGGTGCGCGTGCCGCCGAGCCGCTCGAAACGCTGCTCCTGGAGCACGCGCAGCAGCTTTGCCTGGAACTCCGGCTTGAGCTCGGCGATCTCGTCGAGGAAGAGGGAGCCGCCGTCCGCAAGCTCGAGGCGGCCCCGGCGGGTCTGGCTCGCACCGGTGAATGCGCCCTTCTCGTGGCCGAAGATCTCGCTCTCCATGAGCGTTTCGGAGATGGCCGCGCAGTTGATGGGGATGAAGGGCGCGTCGGCGCGGGGGCTGCGCTCGTGGATGATGCGGGCGGCCAGCTCCTTCCCCGTCCCGCTCTCGCCGAGGAGGAGCACCGTGGAGCTGGTGGCCGCCACTTTCTCCAGCGCGCGGACCACCGGCTGCATGACGGGGTCACCGTAGGTGAGTGGCGGGGTGGTCTGGGTGGTGCGCCGCGCTTCGTCGCGGGTGAGGAGGCGGCGCCGCTCGAGCGCGCGCGAGACCAGCAGCCGCAGCTCACCCGGTGACCCGACCGGCTTCTGCAGGTAGTCGAACGCGCCCAGCTTCATGGCTTCCACGGCCGTGTCCACGGTGCCGTGGGCCGTGAGCACGATGACTTCCATCTCCGGCACGTCCGACTTGGCTTTGCGCAGCAGGTCCACGCCGTCCAGCGCGCCGGGCATGCGCAGGTCCGTGATCATGAGGTCGAACGCCCGATCGTTCAGCAGCCGCATCGCTTCCATGCCATCCGCGGCCATCCGCGTCTCGTGGCCATCGGAGGCGAGCGCGTCGGACAGGAACTCGCGAATCCCATCCTCGTCGTCCACGATCAGGATCGCGCCCATGCTAGCCGCCCCCGGGGATCTCGATGCGGAAGCGCGCACCGCCACCCGCCCGGTTCGAGGCGGCGATCGTGCCGCCGTGCATCTCCACGATCCGACGCGCCACGGGCAGCCCCAGCCCCGTGCCGGTGGTGCGCGTGGTGAAGAACGGGTCGAACACGCGCGATTCCTCCTCCGGCGTGAGTCCCGCGCCCCGGTCTTCCACGCTGATGCAGAGGCGGCCCCTGGCCTCGGCCACCGTGACTTCCGGCGCCGCACCGACGGGGGAAGCCTGGACGGCGTTGCGCAGCAGGTTCACGAGCACCTGTCGCAGGCGAGGCTCATCGAGCGGCCACGCGGCGGGCGCGCCCTCGTCGTGCACCACCACGCCATTCCCGGGCGCGGCTTCCTCCGCGGAGGCCCGGGCGAGGGCCACGGGGTCGGTGGGCCGCAGATCGAGGGGCCCCGAGCGTGCGAAGTCCAGGAGGTCCGACGTGAGCGCTTCCAGGCGAGTGGCTTCGGTCACCACGCGGTCCGCTTTCCGCCGGGCCGGACTGTCCTCCGGCAGCTGCTCCAGCAGCAGCTGCCCGTGCCCTTTCAGCGACGCCAGCGGGTTGCGGATCTCGTGGGCCAGCACGGCCGACATCTCGCCGAGCTCGCTCAGCCGCCGCTGCTCTTCCATTCGTCGCTCCGCCGCCTCGAACCGCTGCGACAGTCGCCAGAACACGAGCGCCGCCAGCATCAGGACGGCCGCGCCCACCACCGACACCGCCAGCGTGCGCGACGCCCGGACCACCATCTCCTCCGCCACCACGGGCTCGAACTCCAGCACGAGCACGGGCCGCTGGGCCACGGGGGCGGGCGGCGGCGGGACGAAGTAGCTGCGGACGCGGTCATCCACGCGCTGGATCACGGGCCCCTCCTGCGGCGCCGGCAGCGCGAACGCGGTGTCCGCCGGAACGCCGCTCTTCGCGATCATCTCGCCCGAGGGGCTCAGGACCCCGGCGAAGCGGAGGCCGCTCTCCCGCCGCTCGGCCAGCGTGCTGTCGAGCACCGCCTGGATCACGGCCACACTCTCGCGGCCGGGCGTCTGCTCGCCACCACGCCCCTCCTGCCCTCCGCGGCTGCCGTGGCGACGGCCGTCGTGCTGACGCTCCCAGGCGCGGAAGGCGCCGCTCCGCACGGCCGACTCCAGGATCTGCGCCTGCCCCCGGATCAGGGAGTCCGAAGCGTTGCGGACGCTGCGGTTGTTGGCCCACGCGCTCCCGATCAGCGCCACGCCCAGGGCGAGCGTGGTGATGAGCCAGCCCCAGCGGGCGCGGCGGCCATGCCGAGCAACACCGGGGTCCGCCTTCAGGGGCTGCATCGTTGCTTGCTCCGTTCCATGGTCCCGCGCCGGTGCCCCGTCAGGACGGGAGTCCGGCCGCCGGATCCAGGTTGCCGACGTAGTAGTCCAGCAGCTTCTGCTGGAACAGGAGCGAGTAGCGCGCGTTCACGCTCGCGCTGCTCGCCGACACCAGCTCCGCGCGCGACTGCGTCACCTCGAAGATGGTCGCGAGCCCGGCGTTGTAGCGCTCCTGCACGGCGGCGAGCGCCTGGCCCGCCGCCTTCACGCGCGCCTCCGCAGCATTCATCTGCTCTACCGCCGCCTTCCGGTCAAGGACGGCGCGCCGGACCTCGAGGGCGATCTGCTGCCGGAGGTCGGTGAGGGCGAGGCTGGCGTTGTCGGCCTGGATCCTGGCCCGCTCGGTGGCCCGCTGGGTGCCGAGGCGGTCGAAGAGGGGGAAGGAGAGCGACAGCCCCAGGGACCCGCTCTTCTTGTCCCGCAGCTGGTCGGCGAGGCCCAGGTTCGTGGCGTTCGTGTAGGAGCTGCCGTACCCCGCCGACAGGCTCACCGACGGCCACCACGTCGCCCTGGCGGCGCTCACTCCGGCCTCGGCGGAGCCGACCGCCCTCTGCGCCGCGTCCAGGTCCGGCCGGGAGGCGTACGCAGCCCGGAGCAGCGCGTTGACGTCCAGCTCCGTGCCCACGTCGACACTGTCCGGCATGGCCGGCGCGGCGAACGTGTAGCTGCCCACGGGGTCGAGCTGGAGCACCTGGATGAGCGCCACCTTCCGCAGCTCGGTGTTGCGGCGCGCGTCGACCAGCGCCGATTTCGCGGCGGCCACCTGGGCCTGTTGCTGGTAGAGGTCCACGATCGGGCGCGTGCCCGCGTCGGCCAGCGTGCGGACCTGCTTCAGCAGCTGCTCCTGCGCCAGGAGGTTCTCGTCCGCCACGCGCACCTGCTCCTTGGCGGCGATGAGGTCCAGGTAGCCGGAGATCACCGAGAAGACCACGGTCTGCTCGGCGCGCTGCGTGTCCAGCTCCGCCGCGGCCTCGTCCAGGTTGGCGGCCTTCAGGATGTTGATGTTCCGGAATCCGTCGAACAGCGTGATGCTGCTCGAGACCCGGGCGGAGCCGCTCCCCGTGTTGCCGCTCAGGAGCTGTCCCTCGTTCGTGTTGAACGTGCGGCCGAAGTCCTGGTTCCAGCCGCCGGAAAGCCGGAGGTCCGGGGCGAACTGCATGCGGGCGTCCTGCACCGAGAGCTGCGCCAGGTCCTCCGCGTTGCGCGCGCGGTGGATGGTGGTGCTCTGGCGCAGCGCCATGTCCACCGCCCGATCGAACGTGATCACCGTCGAGTCAGGGCCCGGCTCCGCGGCCGGAGCGGTCTGCGCAGCCCCGGGGCCGGCCGTGGCCAGTGCGGCCGCCAGGCCCAGCGTCGCAAGGAAAGCCGGGCGGAGTGCCCCGCGGGCGCAGATCCAATCATGCATCGTGTACTGCATCATATCCCTCCATTGGAGGCCTCGCGGCCCCGTCCAGAAATCACTCGTACCGTAGCGCTTCGATGGGATCGAGCGCCGCCGCCCGCCGCGCGGGATAGAAGCCGAAGAAGATCCCGACCGCGCCCGAGAAGCCCAGCGCGAGCGCGACGGTCGGAATGGAGATGAGGGTGCTCCAGCCGGTGATGTGGCCGAGCACGGCGCTCCCCACGACGCCGAGGGCGAGGCCGATGAGGCCGCCCAGGATGCTCATGACCACGCTCTCCACGAGGAACTGGGTGAGCACGTCGGAGCCGCGGGCTCCCATGGCGAGGCGCAGCCCCACCTCGCGCGTGCGTTCGGTGACGCTCACCAGCATGATGTTCATGATCCCGATCCCGCCCACCAGGAGCGAGATGCTGGCGATGGCGGCGAGGAGGAGCGTCATCACGTGCGTGGTCCCCTGCGCGGCCTGGGAGATCTGGTCCTGGTTGCGGATGGTGAAGTCGTCCGGCTGGCTCCCCTGGAGCCCGTGGGCGTCGCGCAGGATGTCGCGGATCTCCGTCTGCGCGGAGGCGATGTCGCCGGGCGAGAACGTGCTGGCCAGGATCTGCGGGATGAACATGCGTCCGGACAGCCGTGTCTGGATCGTGGTGTACGGCGCGAGGATGGCGTCGTCCTGATCGTGGCCGTCCGGCGTCTGGCCCTTGGGAGCGAGCACGCCGACCACGGTGACGGGGACGTTCCGGATCCGGATCTGCTGCCCCACGGCGTCGCCATTCGGGAACAGGTTCGTCGCCACCGTGCTCCCGAGGACCACGTCCTTGCGCATGGCGCGGACGTCCGCGGCGTCGAAGAAGCGGCCATCGGAAACCGGCCAGTTGCGGATGGCCTGGTAGTCGGCGGAGACGCCCATGATGAGCGTGTGCCAGTTGCCGGCGCCCCCGACCACCTGCCCGAACGTCATGACGACGGGCGAGACGCCGGCGACCAGGAATCCCTGGCTCTTGATCATGTCCGCGTCGTCCGCGGTCAGCCGCGTGAACGTCTGCGCCCCCTGGCTCACGCCGCCCTGCTCCGCCGCGCCCGGGGTGATGACGAGCATGTTCGTGCCCAGGTCCTGGATCTGCTCCTCGATCTGGTGCTGCGCGCCCGCGCCCACGGCCACCATGACGATGACCGCCGCCACCCCGATGATGATCCCGAGCATGGTCAGGAGCGTTCGCATCTTGTTCTTCAGGATGCTCTGCCCGGCCACCTTGATGAGTACGTTCGCCTTCATGCCGCACCTGCCATTTCCGCCTCGCGCAGCGCCGCCAGGTCCCGCGCGGCGACGAGGGGCTCACGCACGACGTCGTGGCGCACCACCCGGCCATCCTTCAGCTCCACCACGCGGTGGGCATAGCGGGCGATGTCGGGCTCGTGGGTCACCAGCACGATGGTCACGCCGTCGGCGTTCAGCTCCTGGAAGAGCGCCATCACTTCCACGGAAGTCACGGAGTCCAGGTTGCCCGTGGGCTCGTCCGCCAGCACGAGCGACGGCCGGGTCACCAGTGCCCGGGCGATGGCCACCCGCTGCTGCTGCCCACCCGACAGCTCCGCCGGGTCGTGCTCCAGGCGATCCCCGAGCCCCACGCGCTCCAGCGCCGTCCTGGCCAGCAGCCGCGTGTCCAGCTTCCGACCCGTCCGGTCGTACAGGAGCGGGAGCTCCACGTTCTCCAGCGCGCTCGTGCGCGGGAGCAGGTTGAATCCCTGAAAGACGAAGCCCAGCTTCCGGTTCCGCACGTCCGCCAGCGCGTTCTTCTCCAGCCCGTCCACGCGCTCGCCATCCAGCGCGTACGTGCCATCCGTGGGACGATCCAGGCACCCGAGGATGTTCATGAGCGTGGACTTCCCCGAGCCGGACGCGCCCATGATCGCCACCATCTCGCCGCGCTGGAGCGTCAGGTCCACCCCCCGGAGCGCGTGCACCTCGTTCTGTCCGGCGCGGTACGTCTTCACCAGCCCCCGCGCTTCGATGACCGGCGTCTGCGCGCTCATCAGAACGCCCCCGGGGGCCGGCGGCCCCGGCTCGCGCTCGACTGGAACGGGTTGGCCGCCGACTCCGGCGACGCCGACCCGCTCACGACGGCCGCGATCACCTGCAGCCCTGCCTTCACCGCCTCCGGCGCACGCACGATCACCGTGTTCTGGCCGTCCGTGAGACCGGTCCGCACAGGGCCACGGCCAGCTTGCCGTTCCCGTCCACGTACCAGAGCATGGCCCGGTCGGACGCCCCGGCGCTGCCACCGCCCGCGTACCCGGCGCCCCCCCGACGTTCCGCCCCGGCGCTGAAGCCGGCCGCACCGGCGCCCGCGGACCCGGCGCCCCGGGACGCGCTCCGGGGTGAAGCGCCGTCCGGAGACGCGTCGCCCGGAGAGGCGCTGTCGCGGCCGGCACCGGCCGCCGCACCGGCACCCGCACCCGCGGCCGCACCGGACTTCGCGGCGAGCCGCGCGCGAACCTGTTCCCGCATCTGCTCGGTGGGCTGGAAACGGAGCGCGGTGTTCGGGACGGTGAGCGCGTCCTGGGCGCTGTCGACGATGAACTCCACCGTGGCGGTCATGCCGGGAAGCAGCGCGCCCTCGGGGTTCTCCACGCGCACCACAGCGCTGTAGTTCACCACGTTCTCCTGCGTGGTGGAGGCGAGGCGCACCTGGCGGACGGTGCCGCTGAAGCTCCGCGACGGATACGCCTGCACCGTGAAGCGCACCTCCTGACCCTGATGGATCCTGCCAATGTCGCTCTCATCCACGCTCGCCAGGATCTCCATCTGCCCCAGGTCGCGGGCGAGCACGAACAGCGTCGGCGCCGAGAAGCTCGCCGCCACCGTCTGCCCCACGTCCACGTTCCGCGACACCACCACGCCGTCGATCGGCGCCCGGATCTCGGTGTACTGCAGGTTCCGCTTCGCCCGGTCCAGGTTGATCCTCGCCTGCTCATACGACGCCTTCGCCGCGTCGTACGTGTACTGCGCCTGGTCCTGCTCCGCGTCGGTCACCACCTGCTGCGCGTGCAGCGACGTCGAGCGCTCCAGCGCCCGCTTCGCCTGGTCCAGGTCCGCACGGTTCTTCGCCACGCTCGCTTCCGCCGACCGTACCTCCTGCTCCAGGATGGTCGGGTCGATCCGCGCCAGCAGCTGACCCCGCTTCACGTGGTCGTTGTAGTCCGCATCGATCTCCGCCAGCTGACCCGAGACCTGCGTCCCCACGTCCACTGTCTCCGTGGCCTGCAGCGTCCCCGTGGCCGTCACCGTGGATTCCACGTCCCCGCGGCCCACGCTCACGAACCTGTACTGCGGCGTCGCGCCATCGGTGCGCCGAACCAGTCCCCACGACAGCAGCGCCACTGCCGCCACCAGCGTCGGGATCAGGATCTTCTTCCGTTTCATGTTCCCCGTTCTCCCCTGTGACCGGGACCCCGGCCGCCTCCGCTCCCGCTTCCGGGGCACGGACGGGCCATCGCCTTCTTCCGACCCCCGTACAGTGGCACGGACGGGACCACGCGGATGTCCAGTGACCGCAACGATTCCCGGGCCCCGCCACGTGCCCGGCCCTGCGGCATCCGCAGGAAAGTCTGCGGAATCCGCAGATCGGGGCGTGGGTGGGACTGAGACGCGCCGCGACACCGTCGACGTGGCCCGGGGGAGCTACTGGCTCAATCCTTGACGGGCCACCGGGGCCCCCGGACCGGCGCGCGGGGTTGACGACTCGGGGCGCGCCGGTACGTTTGGCGACGCGCGTGAACCGAGACGGGGCGAGAGCTTGATCGTATCACTCGAAAAGGAAGCGGACGCCGCGGCCGTGGAGCGAGAGCTCACCGGCCGCGGTCTCTGGGTGCGCCGGCTGCACGCCGACGGTCGGGTCCAGTTCTACGTGGAGCCCGGGTCGGCGTGGGTGGAAGCGGGAGCCCTGAGCGGGATCGCGGGGGTGGCCTCCGTGGCGGCGGAAGCGTCGTCGCACCCGCTGGTGGACGAGCACGGCCCCGCGGCGAGTGTGGGCGGCGTGCGCGTGGCGGCGGACGCCGCGCCCGTCCTCATGGCGGGCCCGTGCAGCGTGGAGTCGGAGGAGCAGATCCACGCCATTGCCCGGCGGCTTGCGGGGCATGCGGAGTTCCTGCGGGGCGGCGCGTTCAAGACCCGCACGTCGCCGTACGCGTTCCAGGGCCATGGAGAGCCGGCGCTGCGGTGGTTGCGGGAGGCGGCGGACGCGGCCGGGCTCAAGGTGGTGACGGAGATCCTGAGTCCCGAGCAGGCACCGCTCCTGGCGCGGCACGCGGAGCTGATCCAGATCGGGTCGCGCAACATGCAGAACTCGGCGCTCCTGAGCGCGGCGGCCGCGGAAGGCCGGCCGATCCTGCTGAAGCGCGGCATGGCCGCCACCATCGACGAGTGGCTGCTGGCGGGCGAGTACTGCCTCGTGCACGGCGCGCCCGCCGTCGTCTTCTGCGAGCGCGGCATCCGCAGCTTCGACTCGCGCACGCGCAACCTGCTCGACCTGGGCGCCGTGGCGCTCCTCTCCGGCGTGCACCGCGTGCCCGTGGTGGTCGACCCGTCGCACGCCACCGGCCGCCGCGACCTTCTCCGCCCGCTGAGCCTCGCGGCGATCGCCGCGGGGGCGGCGGGGATCATGGTCGAAACGCACCCGGAGCCCGGCCGTTCGCTGAGCGACGCGTCACAGGCGCTGCCGCTGGACGAGTTCCCGTCGCTGGCATCCGAAGTCCGCGCGGCGAGGGTGGCGGATGCGGGGTGACGCGGGAGAGCCGCGGCCGGGGTCGGGCGAGATGTTCGACCGGATCGCCCACCGCTACGACCTGCTCAACCGGATCCTCTCGCTGGGCGTGGACCAGCGCTGGCGTGGTCGCACCGTGGACAGCCTGGCGCTGGCCGGCCGCACCGATGCCGAAGTCCTCGACCTGGCCACCGGCACGGGCGACCTGGCCATCCAGATCGCCCGGCGCCATCCCGGCGTGCGTGTGGTGGGCGTGGATCCGGCGGAGCGGATGCTTGCGCACGCGCGCCCCAAGATCGAACGGGCCGGTCTGTACGACCGCGTCCGCGTGGTCCCGGGCGATGCCGAGGACATCCCCTTCCCCGACGCATCGTTCGACGGCGTGACCATCGCCTTCGGCATCCGGAACGTGCCGGACCGGGCGCGAGGGCTGCGGGAGATGCGACGAGTGACTCGCCCCGGCGGGCGCGTGGCGATCCTGGAGCTGTCGGAGCCGCAGGGCGGACTGCTGGGGCGCGCGGCCCGCTTCCACGTGCACACGCTGGTGCCGCGCATCGGCGCGCTCCTCTCCGGCGAGCGCGAGTACCGCTACCTGCAGGCGTCCATCGCCGCGTTCCCGCCCGCCGGGGAGTTCGCCACGCTGATGGAGGAGGCCGGGCTGCGCGTGCTCCGCGTGGACCGCCTGACGTTCGGCGTGGCCCATCTCTACGTGGCCGAGCGCCCCGCCGACGCATGACTGCCGCCGGCCTCCTGCGTGACGCGCTCCTGCCGTCGTTCGGGCCGGAGGAGATCCGGTGGATCACGCTGCCCATCGTCGCCGGGTCGGCGGAAGCGTTGCTCCGCCTGGATCCGGTGGAGCCGGCGGTGTTCTGGGATGCGGGCGACGGCGACGGTGCCCACGCCCCGCTCGCCGGCTGGGGCGCGGCCCACGTGGTCACCGCCGAGGGACCCGGCCGGTTCGAGGATGTCCGGACTGCCGCCGAGCGCCTGTGGCCCCGGATTTCCGTGATGCCGATGGGCGGCGAGGGGCCCGTTCCGCCCCGGCTCTTCGGCGGCTTCTCCTTCCTCCCATCGCCGCCACCGCCGCCCTGGTCGGCGTTCGGCGCGGCCGCGTTCGTCCTCCCCCGTGTGCTGGTCGCCGGCGGCCCTTCCCCCCGGCTGGCCGTGGCGGCCTCGGCGGCGGACGCGGCCGGAGAAGGGCCGGAGCGGCTTTCGGCCCTCGTCGCCCGGATCGTGACCCTCCTCGCCGGCGACCGCTCGAACGGGGCGCGTCCGACGCCGGCGCTGGAGACGGCGGACGCCCCGTCGTCGGACGGATGGGCGGAAGCGCTGGCATCGATCCGGCTGCGGATCGCGGCGGGCGAGGCGGAAAAGATCGTTGCCGCGAGACGGCGGGAGATCCGCTTCGGCGGCGCGATCGATCCCGTGGCGGTGTTGCGCGCGCTGGCGGGCGGGACGGCGGCGGAAGCGCGCTTCGCCTTCCGCCACGGCGGCGCGACGTTCCTGGGCGCCACGCCGGAGCGGCTGGTGTCGCGGCGCGGCCTTGCCGTGGGCACGGAGGCGCTGGCCGGCTCCATCGACGCCGGACGCGCCGAGCGGGACACCGAGCTGCTGCGCAGCCTGAAGGATGCGGAGGAGCACGGCTACGTCGTGCGTGCCATCGCCAGCGTGCTGGAGCCGCTGTGCGACGAGCTGGACTATCCGGCGACGCCGGGGATCCGGCACCTCCGGCACGTCCTCCACCTCCGCACGCCCTTCACCGGGCGGCTGTCGGGCCCGGTGCACGTGCTCGAGCTGGTGGACCGGCTCCACCCCACGCCCGCAGTGGGCGGAACGCCCGCGCGGGAGGCCGTGGCGTGGATCGCCGATCACGAGCCGTGGTCGCGGGGGTGGTACGCGTCGCCCGTGGGCTGGTTCGACGCCGCCGGCGATGGCGACTTCGTCGTGGCCCTCCGCTCGGCGCTCGTGGACGCTGATCGGGCGTACCTGTACGCGGGCGCGGGGATCGTACGCGACTCGGAGACGGACGCCGAGCTGGCGGAGACCGAAGTGAAGCTGCGCACCATGGCCGATGCGCTGGGGACCGCCGCGTGAGCGACTTCGCGCGCACCCCGGCCAACCTGCTCACCGAATGGGCGAGGCTGCTGCTGGGGAGCCTCCGCCGGGCCGGCGTGCGGGACGTGGTGCTCAGTCCGGGCGCGCGGAACACGCCGTTCACGTGGGCCGCGCTCCGCGACGAGGGGCTCCGCTGCCGCACCATCATCGACGAGCGCTCGGCCGCCTTCTTCGCCGTCGGTCACGCCAAGATGACCGGCCGGCCGGTGGTCCTGCTGTGCACGTCCGGGAGCGCCGCCGCCAACTACTTCCCGGCCGTGGTGGAAGCGTCCGAGTCGGGCACTCCGCTCCTCCTGCTCACGGCCGACCGCCCGCTCGAGCTGCAGCACGCGGCAGCGCCCCAGACCATCGACCAGGCGCGCCTCTACGGCACGTTCGCCCGCGGCCATTTCGAGCTGGGCACGCCCGACCCCCGGGCCGCCATGCTCCGGGCCGTCGCCAGGATCGCCACCCAGGCCGTGGCCACGACGCGCTCGCCCGTGCCGGGCCCCGTCCAGGTCAACGCCCGCGCGCGCAAGCCGCTGGAGCCGGACACCGGCGAGGATGACGAGGCGCGGCGTCTCAGCCAGGAAGTGGACCGCCTGCTGGACTCCGTGCCCGCGATCTACGACGATGAGGCCGCTCCCGCGCCGGCCGGGATCGAAGCGCTCGCCGCCGCGTGCCGCCGCGCCCGCCGCGGGCTGATCGTATGCGGCCCGGAAAGTCCGTGGCGCGCAGCACCGGCCGACGATGTCGCCGCCCTCGCCCGCGCCACCGGCTTCCCGGTGGTGGCCGAGCCCGCGAGCCAGCAGCGGTTCGGGGCGCTCGGCGACCGCCCCGGCGTCGCCATCATCGACGCGTTCACCGCTCTCCTCGGCGCCCAGCGCTTCCGCGACGGCTACGGCCCCGACCTCGTGGTCCAGCTGGGCCGGCCCCCGACGGCGGCGGAGTGGAACCGCTACCTCAAGCGCTGGGTCAGCGCCGAACGCTGGGTCATCGCCCCCGACGGCTGGTCGGATCCTCGAGGCTCGGCCGCCGGGTGGCTCCGGAGCCCGGCAGGGCCGGCGGTGCGGGCGCTGGCGCGCGCGCTCGGGACGGGCGCCGGTGGGCAGGACCCTGCGGGCGCGACGCCGGAGGCCGGGACCGCGGCGACGCCGGAGGCCGGGACGGCGGCGGCGCGCGCGGCCTGGGTGGAGCGGCTCGTCGGCGCCAATCGCGCCGCGCGCACCGCGATCGACGAGTCGCTCGAGGGCGAGTTCACGGAGGCCGCGGCGATCCGCGCCATCGTGGACGCCGTCCCCGCGGGCGGGATCCTGGCGCTGGGGAACAGCCTTCCGGTCCGTGAAGTGGAGATTTTCGCACCGGCGGCCGACCGGAGCCTGGCCGTGTGGTCGCAGCGCGGGGCGAACGGGATCGACGGCGTGGTTTCGGGCGCCGCCGGCGCCGCGGCCGCCACGGGTCGCCCGACCACGCTCATCATCGGCGACGTGAGCTTCACCCACGACGTGGGCGGGCTCGCCGCCGCGCGGACTGTCGACGCGCCGCTCACGGTGGTCGTGCTGAACAACGGCGGCGGTCGGATCTTCGAGCGCCTGCCCATCGCCACCACGCTCGAGGGCGACGACGACTTCCTTGCCTGGCTGACGCCCCCGGCCATCGACATCGCCGCAGCCGCCCGCACGTTCGGCGCGAGCTACGCCCGCGCCGGGGACGCGCGAGCGCTGGCGCGGGCGCTCGCCGCGGCGCGGGAGTCGCGGGGCGTCACGGTGGTCGAGGTGGTGGTCCCGGGCGAGATGACGGCGCCGCACCACGCCGCCATGATCGCGCGCCTGGACGCGCGCATTCCCACGTGATCCGACCGCTCGTCCTCCTGCACGGCTTCACCGGCGCGCCCGCGTCCTGGGACCCGGTGCTCGAACGGCTCGACGCTCCGGACGCTTTCGCTCCGTCGCTCCTCGGCCACGACGGCACGCCGGGCCCCGCCGACGTGCAGGGCTGGGATGACGAGCTCGACCGCGTGGCGCGGCTGGTCCGGCACCGTTTCGACCGGCCGGCCACGCTCGCCGGGTATTCCCTCGGCGGACGCGTTGCGCTGGGCCTGCTGGTGAGGCACCCGGAGCTGTTCGCCGGCGCCATGCTCATCGGCGCGAGCCCCCGGCTCGCCGATCCGGCCGAGCGAGAGGCGCGGCGGTCAGAGGATGCGGCCCGGGCGCGGCTGCTGGAACGGGAGGGGCTCCCCGCGTTCGTGGCCGCATGGGAGGCGCTGCCCCTGTTCCGCACCCAGAGCGTACTGGACCGGGATGTGCTGGAGCGCCAGCGCGCGGTCCGCCTCGCCCACGACCCCGCCGGGCTCGCCCGGTCGCTGCGCGTGCTCTCCCTCGCCGCCATGCCCGACTACCGGGCTGCGCTGCACCGGGTGGCCGTACCGGCCCACGTCGTGGCGGGAGAGGCGGACGCGAAGTTCCGGGCCCTGGCCACGGAGATGGCAGCGGAGCTGCCGCGGGCGCGGATCACCATCGTCGCCGGCGCCGGCCACAACGTGGTCCTGGAGCGCCCGGCCGAAATCGCTCGACTGCTACAGGAGCTGGATGGATGAGCATCACCACCGTCGAGGTCGACCGCAGCGGTCCCCCGGAATGGAAGGTCCAGGAATCGTTCGGGTTCGAAGAGATCATTTACGAGAAGGCGGATGAGGGGATCGCGAAGATCACGATCAACCGCCCCGAGAAGCGGAACGCGTTCACGCCGCTGACCGTGCAGGAGATGCGGCGGGCGTTCGACGACGCGCGCGACGACGGCTCCATCGGCGTGATCATCCTCACCGGCAAGGGCGAGAAGGCGTTCTGCTCCGGCGGCGACCAGAGCGTCCGTGGCAAGGGCGGGTACGTCGGGACGGACCAGGTGCCGCGCCTCAACGTGCTGGACCTCCAGCGGGAGATCCGTGCGCTCCCCAAGCCGGTGATCGCCATGGTGGCCGGCTACGCGGTGGGCGGCGGGCACGTGCTGCACATGATCTGCGACCTGACCATTGCGGCCGACAACGCCATCTTCGGCCAGACCGGTCCGAAGGTGGGGAGCTTCGATGGCGGCTACGGCTCGTCGCACATGGCGAGGATCGTGGGTCAGAAGAAGGCGCGGGAGATCTGGTTCCTCTGTCGCCAGTACACGGCGCGGGAAGCACTGGAGATGGGGCTGGTGAACGCCGTGGTCCCGTACGCGAAGATGGAGGAGGAGACGGTGCAGTGGTGCCGCGAGATCCTCCAGAACAGCCCCATGGCCATCCGCTTCATCAAGGCCGGGATGAACGCCGACGAGGACGGCCAGGCCGGGCTCCAGCAGCTGGCCGGCGACGCCACGCTCCTCTTCTATCTCACCGAAGAGGGGCAGGAGGGGAAGAACGCGTTCCTGGAGAAGCGGAAGCCCGAGTTCGGCAAGTTCCCCCGGTATCCCTGAGTCGAAGGTGACGATCACACAGGCGTCGCCGGGCATCGTCGCCCGGTGGGTTCTGGCGGCGCGGCCGAAGACGCTCACGGCCGCCGCCGCGCCGGTGCTGGTGGGCACCGCGTGCGCGTACGCCGTGGACGCCTTCCGGCCGGGGCCCGGGCTCGCGGCGCTGGCGGGCGCGCTGCTGCTCCAGGTGGGCGCGAACTTCGCCAACGACGTTTTCGACTTCGAGAAAGGCGCGGACACGCACGAGCGGATCGGCCCCACGCGCGTGGTGCAGTCGGGGCTGCTGAGCGCCGCCGCCGTGCGCCGGGCGATGCTGGTGGTCTTCGGGCTGGCGCTGCTGGCCGGCGTGTACCTGACGTGGGTGGCCGGGCCGGTGATCGTCGTCATCGGCGTCGCATCGATCCTCGCCGCGCTGGCGTACACGGGCGGGCCGTACCCGCTTGGCTACAACGGGCTCGGCGACGTCGCCGTCCTCCTCTTCTTCGGCTTCGTGGCCGTGTGCGGCACCACCTTCGTCCAGGCCGGCTTCGTCCCGCCGTTGGCGTGGTGGGCGGCCATCCCGGTGGGCGCGCTCATCACCAACATCCTGGTGGTCAACAACATCCGGGACGTCCGGACCGATGCCGCCGCCGGCAAGCACACGCTGGCCGTCCGCCTGGGACGCGACGGCGCGCTGGGCGAGTACGCCCTCCTCTTCATCGCCGCCTACGCCGTCCCTGTCGGCCTGGTCGCCACCGGTCGACTCGGAATCGCCGCGCTCCTCCCGCTCCTCAGCGCCCCCATGGCCGTGCGCCTGTTCCGCTTCGTGCGGCGCACCACGGGCCGCGCGCTCAATCCGGCCCTCGGCGGGACCGCGAAGCTGGTCTTCATCTTCGGCGCGCTGTTCGCCGCCGGGATCGTGCTCGGGGCGTAGCGGTGGACCGGCGAACGTTCCGCGCCGCGCGCGGGGCCGCGCGTCCGTGAGCCTCTCCATCTTCGCGGCCGCCCGCGAGGCGCCGGACCGCATCGCGCTCGCGGCCGGTGGCCGGAGCTGGACGTTCGCGGAGCTGGCCGACGGCGCGCGTGCGGCGGTCCGGTGGCTGCGAGCGCGCGGGCTCGCGCCGGCCGGTGGCGCGCGCGCGCCCCTCGTCGCCATGCGCGCGGCATCGGACGTGCCCACGCTCGAGATGCTGCACGCCCTCGTCGCCCTGGGCACCCCGGCGCTGCTGCTGCACCCCCGGCTGACGACGGATGAGGAGCGGCGGATCGTGGCGGAGGCGGAGCCCGCGGCCGTGGTGGCAGGCGACTGGCGCGACGCGACGAGTGCGGCTGCCGCCTCGTTCGCCGGCACGCCAGCGGCCGCCGGCGGTCCATTCCCGTCCGCCGCGCAGCGCCCGTTCCCCGACCCGGCGCTCCCCGTGGCCGACGACCACCGCCCGCTGGCCGTGCTCTACACGTCCGGCACGACCGGCCGACCCAAGGGTGTCGTCCTCTCGCGCGCGGCATTCGTGGCGTCGGCACGGGCGAGCGAGGCGAACCTTGGATGGGAGCCGGACGACCGCTGGCTCCTCCGCCTCCCCGTGGCCCACGTGGGCGGCCTGTCCGTGGTCACCCGCTGCCTCCTGGCCCGGCGGACCGTGGTCCTCTCCACCGACTCCGATCCGGGCGCGCTCCTGGACACCATCCAGCGCGAGCGGGTCACCATCCTCTCGCTCGTCCCGACGCTGCTCGGGCGGCTCCTCGACCTCGAGCCGGCCCGCACCGCGCCGGCGCATGTCCGCGCAGTCCTGCTGGGTGGCGCCGCGGCCTCCCCCGCCCTGCTCGAGCGCGCCGCCGACCGCGGCTGGCCCGTGCTCACCACGTACGGCCTCACGGAGACCTGCTCACAGGCCACCACGCAGCCGTACGGGACCGTGAACCGCGGCGGGATGGGCGCCGGCCCGCCGCTCCCCGGCACCGAGATCCGGACCGGCGATGACGGGGAGATCCTCGTCCGCGGCCCTTCGCTCCTGACCGGCTACTTCCCGCCCGACGCGCACCCCGCGCCGTTCCTCGAGGGCGGCTGGCTGCCCACGGGCGACTTCGGGCACCTGGATGCCTCCGGCAATCTCCACGTGTCCGGCCGCCGCGCCGACCGCATCGTCACCGGCGGAGAGAACGTGGACCCGCTGGAAGTGGAGCAGGCGCTCGAGGCCGAGCCGGGCATCGCGGGTGCGTGCGTCTTCGGTGCGCGCGACGAGGAGTGGGGCGAGGTGGTGTGCGCGGCGCTCGTCGCCGACTCCGTCGAAGCCATCCACGCGGCCATCCGGGCGGTCGGCGGCCGCCTCGCGCCCTTCAAGCTCCCGCGGCGCTTCGCCCTGCTGCACGCGCTGCCGCTCCTGAAGGGGGGCAAGCTCGACCGGGAAGCCACGAAGGAGGCGGCGAAAGACCGGCTCACGGTCATCTCCTTCAACCGGTGAGCGCGTCGCGAAGCTCCGCGGGGACCGGCACCCGCCCCCCTTCCGAAGGATCGACGGCCACGTGCACCACTCTTCCCACGCACACCACTTCCCCGTCGCGCTCCACCCGGTACCCGACGGTGTACTCCGTCTCCGCCACGTCGATGCCGGCGATCACCACGTCGATGCGGTCACCGAAGTGGAGGGGGCGCAGGTAATCGGCTTCCGCGTGCCGCAGCGGCGCGGCCCAGGTGCCGTCGCGCAACGCCTCATCCAGCCGGGCGCCACGCCCGTGCAGAAAGCTCACGTACGCGTCGTGGAAGTAGTCGAAGACACGGGCGTAGAAGACGATGCCGGCCGCATCGACATCCTGGAAACGCACCGTCATGGCCTCCGCATGAAGCGTCGCGTCCGATTTCCTCGGGTCCTGACCCTGGATGTCGATGTCCGCCTCCGCCCGGCCAGCGCCGGTATCAGGTTTCCGGCCGCGCGTGCCGCCCCTCGGCGATCTCCTCGGCCACCTTGCGATTGAACGCCGGTATGTCGTCCGGCTTGCGGCTGGTCACCAGCCCGTGGTCCACCACCACTTCCTCGTCCACCCAGTCGGCGCCCGCGTTGCGCAGGTCCGTCTGCAGCGACGGCCACGAGGTCACGCGCCGACCGCGCACCACGTCCGCCTCCACCAGCGTCCACGGGCCGTGGCAGATGGCCCCGATCGGCTTGCCCGCGTCGAAGAACGAGCGCGCGAACGCCACCGCCCGGTCCTCCAGCCGCAGGTTGTCCGGGTTCATCTGGCCGCCCGGCAGCACGAGCGCATCGTAGTCGTCCGCGCGGGCCTCCGACAGCGGCACGTCCACGTCCAGCTCGTCGCCCCAGTGGTCGTGCTTCCACCCCTTCACCTTCCCGTCCGCCGGCGAGACGATGAACGTCTTCGCGCCCGCGTCGTCCAGCGCCTTCCGCGGCCCGGTCAGCTCCACCTGCTCGAAGCCGTCCGCCACCAGGAACGCCACCTTCTTCCCGCTCAGGTCGTGCTCTGCCATATCGTTTCTCTCCTTGGTGTTACATGGGATCGTGGGAGAGAAGGGGTGCAAGGAGCGTGCGGGCGCGGGGGGAAGGCGGGTGGAAAGGCATGACCGGGGGCGCACCCCGTGCACGTCGGCCACCACTCCCCTAAACTCAAGGCCATGCAATACACGAATCTCGGCCGCACCGGCCTCACGGTTTCGAAGATCGCCCTCGGCTGCATGTCGTACGGGACGTCGGAATGGCGCCCGTGGGTCCTGGACGAGGACGCCGCCCGCCCCTTCTACCGCCGCGCCATCGAGGCGGGCATCAACTTCTTCGACACGGCGGACATGTACTCCCGCGGCGTGAGCGAGGAAGTGACCGGGCGCGCGCTGAAGGAGTACGGCGTGCGCGAGGAGCTGGTCATCGCCACCAAGGTCTTCTTCCCGTACAACGACCGCCCGAACCGCGGCGGCCTGTCCCGAAAGCACATCGTGGAGGGGTGCGAGGCCAGCCTCCGCCGACTCGGCATCGAGGCCATCGACCTGTACCAGATCCACCGCTTCGACCCGGCCACGCCGCTGGAGGAGACGCTGGCGGCCCTCGACCACCTGGTCCAGGCCGGGAAGGTGCGCTACCTCGGGGCCAGCTCCGGGTGGGCGTGGCAGCTGGCGAAAGCCCTCGGGCTCTCCGACCGGAACGGCTGGGCCCGCTTCGTCTCCATGCAGAACCACTACAACCTGATCTACCGCGAGGAGGAGCGGGAGATGATCCCGCTCTGCCGCGACCAGGGCCTCGGCATCATCCCCTGGTCCCCCCTCGCCCGCGGCTACCTGGCCGGCACCCGGACGTCGTTCCAGGACCGGTCGTCCACGAAGCGCGCGGAGACCGACGAGTACGGCCACCGGATGTACGACAGCCCGGGCGACGACGCCATCCTCGAAGCCGTCCGGGGCGTGGCCGACGCCCGGGGCGTCAGCATGGCCGAAGTCGCCCTGGCCTGGCTCGGCTCACGCCCGGGCGTCACCGCCCCCATCGTGGGCGCCACCAAGCTCGAGCACCTGGACGCCGCCATCCGGTCCGTGGAGCTGACGCTGAGCGACGACGAAGTCCGCCGCCTCGAGGCCCCGTACCAGCCGCACCGGGTTATGGGTCACACCTAGAAGCGGCCCAGGCGCCGACCGGCCCCAAGCGCCGAGGAGCGCCCGGGTCCGTGCTCCGTCTGGCGTGCCCGTGCTCCGTCCGGCGTGTCCGTGCTCCGTCCGGCGTGTCCGTGCTCCGTCCGGCGTGCCCGTGCTCCGTCTGGCGTGTCCGTGCCCGGCCGTTGTCCGTGCTCCGTCCGGCGTGTCCGTGCTCCGTCCGGCGTGTCCGTGCTCCGTCTGGCGTGCCCGTGCCCGGCCGTTGTCCGTGTCCGTGGACCCCGAACACGCCCCCGGAAAACACGAACCGCCGGACACGCCAGACGGAGCACGGGCGCGGGCACGGATGCGGGCGGGCGTCCTCGGTGGTTAGCCCACCGGCGCCACCTGGAACTGGTCGATGGTCCCGTCCGGGAGCTCGTACGTCCACACTCTCAGCATCCGGTCGGCGAACACGGCCCTGTACACGCGCAGGATCATCCCGCCGCGGTCGGACGTGCCCGTCTGCACGAACTCACGCGGCGGGCCGAGCGGGGCGAGGCTGGACTCGAAGTCGTCCAGCGCCTGCTGGCTGAAATAGGCGTTCGCCGACGCGTTGAAGAGCGACCGGTCGATGTCGCCCTTCTGCAGCCCCGTGAAGATGGCCAGCGCGCGGGCGGTGCGCGCGGCTTCCAGCGTGTCGGTGGTGGCGAAGAGCAGCCCCGTCACGCCGCGGGCGATGGCGCCGGCCGCGGGCGCGGCGTCCTGGTTCGTCAGCACCACCACGGCCGCGCCGTCCTCCAGGAAGACGTAGTTGTACGCCGTGAAGCCCGACATCTCGCCGCTGTGCGACACCAGGAAGTGGCCGTTCTGCATCCCCACGTCCACGCCCAGGCCGTAGCCGCTCCCGGCCCCGTTCGCCAGCCGCATCTCCTTCTCCATCTCGTCATACGACGCCGGGCTCAGCAGGCTCTCACGGATCAGCGAGATGTCCCATCGGGCCAGGTCGCTGGCCGTCATGGCCAGCATCCCCATGCCGAAGCCCCAGCCGCTCCCCGCGTCGGGCGCCGGGCGTAGCGGGCCGAGGGCGTAGCGGAGGTAGCCGGAGGCGTCCGTCGCCTGCGACGCCTCGGTGTCGAAGTCGCTCGCGCTCTCCAGCTCCAGCGGCTCCAGGATCCGCTCCCGCACGAACTGGAAGAACGGCACCCCCGCCGCTTTCTGGATGATCAGCGCCGCCACGTCGAAGCCCGTGTTGCTGTACTGCCAGCGCGTCCCCGGCTCGAAGTTCAGCGGCCGCCCCGCCCACCGCCGCGCGATGTCCTCCGGCGAGATGTCGTGCAGCATCATCAACGGCACGTAGTCCTCCGGCCAGAAGTCCTGGTACCCCGACGTGTGCGACAGCAGCTGCCGCACCGTGATCCGGTCCGCGTCGGTCAGGTTCAGCTCCGGCAGCCACTTCGACACCGGGTCGTCCAGCGACAGCTTCCCGTCCTCCACCAGCAGCAGCGCCGCCGCCGCCGTGAACTGCTTGCTGATCGACCCGATGGCATAGCGCATGTCCGCCGACGCCGGCGTCCGCGGCTCCAGCCGCGCCTGGCCGTACGCCCGCGCGTACGCCAGCGCCCCGTCCTTCACCACCGCCACCGACGCGCTCGGCACGCCCGTGGCCTCCAGCACCGCCGCCGCCACCGAGTCCACCTGCGACGCCAGCCCGGGCGACGCCACCGCCGTCCCGATCTGCCCGGCCAGCGGCGAGGCCGCCGCGGCGACCCCGGCGGCCACCGTGGCCGCCGCGCCGACCACCACCCCCGCCCCCGCCCCTGTCCCCGCGGCCAGCGCCGCGGCCGTGAACAGGCTCCGCATCCTGCCAATGCTCATCGTTCCACTCCGTTCGTTCGCGCGTTCGTGCATCGACCGGGGAAAGAGAGCACCGTGCGGCGGAAAGGGCAAAGGCGCGACGGAGGGCCCGCGGTCAACTCGACAACTGGAGGGCCGCCGGTCGAATGAATGTCGAGTTTGCCGCGGAAACCGCGGTGAACTCGACATGCGCCGTCCCGGGCGCGGCAGGGGGTGTCGACTTCACCGCGGTTCCCGCGGTCGATCCGACATTCGCCCCCGGCTTCCTCGTCGACCGGGCGAGTTCGCCGCGGTCGGCCGCCCGCGACTCGTCACCGCACCCCGGCGGCCCCGGCCGGCACGCCGTGCAGACGCCTGTAACGATCCGTCACTACGGCCGCTGCGCCGCGGGCGCGACGGCCCTCCCGAAAGCCGCGTCCTGACGCCACTCTGACGCCTCCACTCTGCCCGGCGCGGCCCGGGGCACGCCGCTTGCCCCCGTAGGGGCAGCCCCACCCCCGGACACACGCGCTCGCGAATCCGCGGATGAAAGACAATAGCCACGCAGGAGACATCCACGCGCTGCTGGGTCCCGAGGCGGGCCGCCGCTGGCGGCTCGCCCTGGAGCTCGGCCCCACGCTGGCCCGCGTCACGACCCGCCCCACCGTCCTTGCCCGAGTGGGCCGCTCCGTCGGGGAGATGTTCGCCGGCCGCGGCGTGGTGGTGCTGCGTCGCGACGCCACTTCAGGGTGGACGGCGGCGTGGCCGGAGCGGCCGGTGCTCCCGGCGCGGGAGCTACCCCACCTGCCTCGTCTGGACGAGGCGGGGGTTTGGGACACGCGGGCGGAGCCGGCGGCGGTCCCGGGCGCGTGGGCGGCGGCGGCCGCCGCGCTGGACGCGCCGATCCTGGTCCACGTGCCGCTGAGCGCCACGGGGCTCGTGGTGCTGGGGATGGGTGCGGGCGAGGGCGTGGGCGCGGACGAGTGGCCGCTGCTGCTCACCGTCGCCCGGACGGCGGGCCGGGCGCTGGGCGCCGTCGAGGACGGGGCGGGCCGGCTGCGCAGCGCGCTCACGGACCCGGCCACGGGGCTCCCCAACCGGCTGTACCTGGATCTGGTGCTGGAGCGCTACATGGCCGCGGCGCGGCGGGGCGAGCCGCTGTCTGCGCTCCTGATCCAGCGGGCGACGCCGGGCGACGCGCCGGCCTCCTCGCCGCCGGCCCGCTGGGCCGACGCCATCCACGAGGCCGTGCGCGAGTCGGACGTGGTGGGCGCGCTCGAGGACGGCCGCTTCCTGGTGCTGCTCACCCGCTGCGGCAACGGCGGCGGGCGCCACGTGGTCTACCGGCTGCGCCAGCGGCTCGGGCCGGAGCGCCAGTTCCACGCGGGCATCGCCGAGTTCGGGCCGGGCGCGACGTCCGCGGACGCACTGGTCGCCGCTGCCGGGGAGGCGCTCAGGGCCAGCCAGCGGAGGATGGTGCCGGGCTGAGGGATTCGGCGCGGAAGGGGTGCTGGCCGGAAAAGGGCGCGAAGATCGCTGTCCGCGCTGCCGCCGGAGGGAGCCGGCGAAAGATGTCAGCTGGACGGGTGGAGCGGCGGGTCGGACCAGACGGTGTCCACCTGGACGGCCGTCGCCTGCGAGCTCTGGATGTAGGTCTTGAAGCGGCCGATGTCGGACTGGCCGACCTTCAGGGTGTCACCCGCTTCGGAGTGGTAGTAGGTGTCGCCCGTGGTGGGGATCCGGAAGTAGACCTCGTACGCGTTCACCGGCACGGCCCCGGTGTTCTCCACCCGGTACTCCGCCTCCACGAACGTGGAGTCCCCCTCTTCCGAGTGCGCGTTCCAGAAGCTGGTGACCGTCACGTCCAGCGCCGCGGTGGTCTCGGTGGAGTCCTCCGCCTGGAGGTAGATCGACGCTTCCGCGCTTTGCTCCGCCCGCACCGCCACCGATACGGTGTTGGCCGTGTAGCCGGCCTTCCTCGCCGCCACCTGGTAGGTCCCCGTCTCCAGGTCCTGGATCGTGAAGTTCCCCTGGGCGTCGGTGACCAGCGCCTCGGAGGCCGGCGTGGTCGTGATGCTGGCGCCGGCGATGGCCGCGCCCGTCTCGTAGTCCAGGACGCGCCCCTCAATGTCGCCGTAGGCGGAAGGGTCGAGGGTGGCCTCCTTGCAGCCGAACGCGCCGGCCAGGAGGAGCAGGGCGGCCGCGCCCGCCGAACGGTGTATGCGTGTCACTGTGGTGCTTCTTCCGGTGTGTCGTTGCGTTGCGTGGTCAGTTGCCGATCGGGACCACGATCGGGTTGTTCTCGACCCGGACCTCCATGCCGTCCCCGTGCTGCTGGATCCCCACCAGCGGCCCGGTGCCGGTCTGGATCGCCAGGTTGTTGCTGCCGTCCTGCACGATGCCGTTGGCGCCCGTCAGGTCCAGCCCGTTCCCGTGGTACTCCAGGTAGTACTGGTTCCCGTCGCCCAGCTGCTGGACGTCGAGCGCGTTGGACGACCCGTAGAGCCACGCGCCCAGGCGATTGTCGCTCCCGGTCTGAAGCGCCAGGATCTGGTTGAACGACCCCTCCTGGTAGAGCACGCCAATGTTGCGCTGCCCGGTCTGGGTCAGCGACGCGGCGTTGAAGTCCCCGATCTGCTGGACCACGGCCGTGTTGCCGTCCCCCGTCCTGGCGACGTCGCCCGCCATGAGCGCGGCCGGCGTGACGATCGGGCCCGAGACGTTGGCCAGGTCGAGGAGCGAGAGGATCTGCACGTTCTGCGACGCCGGGAGCTGCTGGCCCGTGGCCTGCACCACCAGCGCCTCCGTCGCGCCCGTGGTGCCCTGTCCCGACAGCCCGCCCGCCGCCACTGCGGCGAGCGCGGCGGCCGTCACGACGATCTTCCGCCTCCGTGCAACCATCACCACCTCCACTCGTGAGCGTCGGAGCATCAGTAGAAAGTCAGCCCGAGCGTCAGGTTCCACACCGAGTCGTTGCCGTGCCCGGTCTTCACTCCGTCGATACCGTCCATGAGCGCGTACTGGTTGAACAGCCCCAGGCTCACGCCCACCGACGGCGACAGCAGGCGCTCGATCCCGCCCCCGAGCGTCGCCACCGGGAACAGCTGCTCGCCGAAGTCGCCCAGCTGCGATTCCACGTTCGGCTTCAGCACCCCGGCCCCCACCCGCAGGAAGGGCGAGGTCGTGGCGTGCGGGAGGAGGAAATACGTGGCGTCCAGCCCGACGGACACGGCCGTCCACTGGAAGCCACCCTCCACGCCGATGTCGCCGCCGTACGCGCTCAGGCCGAGGCCCCAGCGGGACGTCGGCATCCAGCGAAGCGACAGCCCGCCCGCCGGGCGGACCAGCGCGTTCCTGTAGTTCCCCTGGTACTGCCTCGCCCCGCCTTCCACCGAGAGCGAGAAGCCGCTCCGGTCACGGTCGTTCCGAAGCCCGTACGGTCCGATCCCGGCCGCCGCGACCTTCGACCGCTCGTACCCGGCGAACGCCGGCCCGTGAATCTCAGCCGGGTCCTCCAGCGCCCACAGGCCCTCCTTCACCCCTTCGATCACCAGCTCCTTCACCGCCTCCTGGATCGCTTCCGTGACCGCGACCACCGGCGGCTCGTTGTACGAGTACCCGACTTCCGACTCCAGCAGCCGGTCCACGTCCACGAAGCGGAAGATCCCAGCGTCCACCTGCTGCGACGCGATGGTCTTGCTGGTGGTCACCGTCCTGAGGACGCGACCGGTCTGGGTCGAGACCGCCCGCAGGTAGACCGTCACCTGGTCCTGGCGGAACTTCCCCGAGCCGCCCGCCCCGAAGTAGCGGACGCCCACGCCGCCCGTGAGCAGGTTCGTGTCGTACCCGACGATCCCGCCTTCGAGGATGATCCCGGCGTAGAGAAGGGGCGGGAGCGGCCCCAGCTTCTGCCCTTCAGGCCCTTCGTACTGCGCCCGGATCGACTGGATGATCTGCCGCTCGTTCAGCAGGTTCGACAGCCCCTCCCGCTCGATCGGCACGAACCACCCCGACTCCTCCAGCGCCTTGATCAGGATGGACGTGGCCCCCTGCGTCACCGCCGTGGACCACGACGCCATGTTCTCCGCCGCCTTGTACTGCCCCGTCTCGTCACGGAACCGGTACACCGCCGCCACCACCTGCTCCTTCGGCGCCGGGAGGCTGCGGAGCTCCTCGGTGATGCGCGTGGGCGAGGCGGGGATCGGCCGCGCCGTCTCCAGCGGGGCCGCGTAGTTGGCACAGGCGGCGGCGACGAGGCCGAACCAGGCGAGGACGGCCCTATTCAACATCTTACCACAAGCTCGCGTCGGATCGTATCGCATGCTGCCAGACTTCCTAGTATTGCGGGATGGTGACCGACGTCTGCTCGCCCGTGAGATTATTCGTGACCAGGACCTGTACGCCACCAAGACCGGGAACGATTTCGATGGTGAAGTCTCCGAGCTCATATCGACCAGGCTGCGTCAGGTCCAGATTCTCACCGAACCTGTCCATGATCAGTTCCCTGGACAGTGCAGATAGGATCTGCCGCTGCAATCCTTGCTGGAAATCCGAGAGCGGATCCCTATTCAAGAAATCAACGTCCGGCGCTCGCTTCTGAGCCTGAGCGTTGCTCAGCAGCCATTGGCCATTCAAGGGATTTCCGCCGAACGCTGGATTGACGGGATGATAGACGAGTTGCTGGGCGCCGGCTGAATCGGCCAGCACCATGAGTGCGGCCGCGATGACGGCCACACCGCTCAACGCCCTGGTGACCCTGATACGCTTCATTTCTGGTCTCGAATATGAAAGGGACGGGCCGCACCCGTGAACGCTCACCTCTGTCCGGAGTCTCCGGCGGCCGTGCTCATATCCCGCGGCTGGCGACGGATCAATTCTTCCCTCACGTAGGCTGCTGCCTCCTTCCCGAGCATCTCGACGACTTCATACCTTGGCTGAAGCTGCAGTTGAAAGAGGGCGTCCTCATTGAGAAACACCAAAACGCGACTTCCCAATCCTGGCGACGGCTGCTCCTGGATACGCACTGTGTAATTCGCTGCTCCATCTGGCGGCTCCCAAGCGCCGTAGAAAATGTCATAGAAATCGCGTCCTACCTTCGTCGCGGTTTCGTCCACGATCAGGCCATCGATCTGCATGTGTTGCTGAGCCGTGCCGGCGCGCGCTTGTACCTGCTCGGCTTGATGGGAACCCCGTCCTGCCCCGGCAATCGGTCGTACCGACGCCAGGAGATCCCGCGCCTCGTGGAACGACATTCCGGTGGGCAGCCGCAACAGACCTGAAACAGGGGTATCAGCAGTCAGTTCGTTTGCTGGAAACGCACAGCGTGCATCAGCGGAAGGCAATGCCGATATCCGCGCAGCCGAATGCGAAACGGCGACAATCAGAAGGCTGCTGACAATCCGCCCCACCTTCACCATCCACTCTCCAGCCTCAAAGTCCAACTCCGTGGTAACGTTCTGATGTAGTGCCCGCGAGCGAAAACCTAGAGATCTCGTTTGAACATCTGCACATTCCGCGCACCACTCCCCCTTGAGCGGAAACTGTGGAGAGTGCTGCAGCACTCTCCACAGCGGTTCCCTTTGCTGCTCAGTTGCTCTGCGTGATGGTGGCCGTGTTGTACGTCCCGGCCTGATCGATCACGGCGACGTTCCAATCCGCAACCGCGTTCCAGCCCTGGTGGATCGTGGCGGAGTGGTGACTGCCGTCCTGCAGCACGGTCGCAGCGTTGTGCTGAGCCCACCCGCCGGTGTTGAAGCCCTGCGCCACGCTGGCGTCGTTGTAATTCCCGGTCTGGGTGATGCCGTAGGTGTTGTAGTACCCATGGCCGCCGTTGGTCCCCTGACCCGGATCGGCGAAGTTGTAGTTGCCCGTCTGCGTGATCGTAGCCGTGTTGTACCGGGCATCACCGCCGTTGTCGCCATAGCCCTGGCCAAGATAGGCAACGTTGTACTGGCCAGTCTGCGTGAGCGTGCCCGTATTGCCGATCGCGTAGCCCTGGTCCTGATCAATGATTCCGAGCTTCAGGATCCCCTGGCCAATGTACCCGTCGTTGTATGCGCCGTCCTGGGTCATGGTGGCCGTGTTGTGATCGTTCACCTGCTGGATGTAGCCCTCGTTGCTCTGCGCGAACACCGGGGTGGCACACAGCCCGAAGGCTGCGATAAGAAGGAACTTCCTCATGGTGTGGTGTCTCCTCACGAAAAAGTGGGTTGCCGTTTCTCGGCAGTGACCCTTCTTCGGCGACCGGACGATCTCGTGTGCACGAGTCTGCAGCCTCGCCATGAGATTCCTGGCTTTGCGGACCGGCTTCGCAGCCGGGGTGCCTTTTTCGGAAGAGAGACTTGTTGCGCACTTCCGTGCGCTCGAGTCGGCACGACACCGGAGATCCCGGCCGGTGGCTCGCGCCGTCGGGCCACTCCTACTCCACGTTCCGTTCCGGCGGTCTACGGAGCGTCAAAGGCGCGTCAAATATGCTGGGAGACAATGCGTTGAGGATCGGTCGGACCGCGGCGGATCACGTCCGGCCGGCACGATTCCGGGCACCCGGACGCGTTTCGTTACAACGGCCGGCCCGGGCCTTCAGTCCCCCATCTCCCCCACGTCAATGTCGTACTTCCGGATCAGGCGGTCGAGGCGGGGTCGTGAGATCTCGAGGATGCGGGCGGCCTGGCGCTTGTTGCCGCCGGTGCGCTCGAGGGCGGCGAGGAGCTGGCGGCGCTCGGCGTCGTCGAGGGTGGCGGTGGAGAGGGAGTCCCCGGCCTCGAGGACGCCGCCCCCGCCCCTGCCGATCCCCAGGTGCTCGACGCGCAGCGCGGTGCCCTGGGCGAGGACGGCGGCGCGGGCGATGGCGTTCTCGAGCTCGCGCACGTTGCCGGGCCAGTCGTGCTCGCGGAGTGCGCGCATGACGTCGGGCGGGATGACCTTCCCGGGGAGCCCGAGGGAGCGGATGGCGCGGGTGAGGAAGTGGTCGGCGAGGGCCGGGATGTCGCCCGGGCGGTCGCGCAGCGGCGGGACGTGGATCTCGACCACGCGGAGCCGGTAGTAGAGGTCTTCGCGGAACGAGCCGTCGCGGACCATGGCCTCGACGGGGCGGTGCGTGGCGGCGATGACGCGGGCCAGGGCCTGACGCGGCTGCTCGCTTCCGACGGGGTAGAACTCCTTCTCCTGGAGGACACGCAGGAGCTTGGCCTGGAAGGAGGGGGCGGTGTCGCCGATCTCGTCGAGGAAAATGGTCCCGTGCCCCGCCAGCTCGAAGCGCCCCTTCCGGTCCGACACCGCGCCGGTGAACGACCCCCTCACGTGGCCGAACAGCTCGCTCTCCAGCAGCTGGTCGGGAACGGAAGTGCAGTTCACGGCGACGAACGGCTCCGCGGCGTGACCGGAATGCTCGTGGATGGCCCGGGCGACGACCTCCTTCCCGGTCCCGGTCTCCCCCCGGATCAGCACCGGCGCGGCCGTGCCCGCCACCCGGCCGATGGTCTTGTAGATCTCCAGCATGGCCCGCTCGCGGCCGATGATCCTCGGCGACGACGACGCGTAACGCCCCTTCTCGCCGTCCCCCTCCTCGACCGACTCCCCCGCCGCCTTCTCCCGCGCGCGACGGTCCGCGAAGCAGCGCGTGAGCAGGTCGTCCAGCTCCTCCGGGTCGAGCGGCTTGGCCAGATAGTCGTACGCGCCGGCGCGGATCGCCTCCACCGCCGTCTCCATCTCGTCCTTCCCCGTCACCACCACCACGTCCACGCCGGCGTTCGTGGCCTTCAGCCGCGCGAGCAGCTCCAGCCCGCTCAGCCCGGGCATGTACAGGTCCGTGACCACCACGCCGGGGCGGAAGTCAGCCACCTCGCCGAACGCCTGCTCCGCGCTGTCCGCCGTCCGGACCGCGTACCCCTCGCGGGCCAGCCAGAACTCGAGCGTGTCCCGCACGTCCGCGTCGTCGTCCACCACCAGGACCTTCCGCTCCATGGCCACGCCGCCTCCCGCCTCCGGGAAAAGAGTCATCCTTGATGCCTGTCATCTTTCACAACACCCGATACCAGCTTATCTTGCGTGGCGCAACTTCGCGCGTCCCGCGCTGCGCTCCGGTCGGCCCATCGGCCGACCCCAACCCCCTGGCGCTCCGGGACGTAGTCGGCCCCTGTCTGCACTCTCCGGCGCCTGGACGCCGGCAGCGCCACGCACCCCATGGTGGAACAGCAAGAAATCGAAGCGACGAGCGGTCTCCGCGATCGTCTCGGCCGGGCCGCGCGCCTGATCCGCGCCCGCGCCGTGGCGGTGGTGGAGCGTGGCGCGGGCGACGCCATCCACGTACTCGGCTCCTGGGGGCTCGAGGAAGAGGACGCGGCGTCGCTGGAGCGCTCGCTGGAGTGGCTGGACGAGGCGCTTGCGGAGGACCGGCCGCTGGTCCGGTTCGACGGCCGCGCGGAGACGTCGGAGATCGCCATCGCGCCGCTGCGAGGGCGGCTGCTGGCGTGGGCGAGGATCCACCCCCCGGAGCTGCTGACGGACCATCACCTGGAGCTGCTGCGGGAGCTGGCGGACGCGGCGTGGGAGATCGAGCGGCTGACCGCGGAGCCCGGCGAGCCCGGCTCCGGGGACGGTGCGGGGGACGATTCCGGGGAGCCCGGCGCCCGCCCGGCGTCGCCCTCCCCGGCGCCGTCCTCGCCGGCCGCCTCCAACGGCGCGGGCGCGACGACGGAAGCGCTGGAGCCGGAGGCAGTCGCCCGGCTGCTGGCGGGCCCGGTGCTGTCGTCGGGAACCACCCTGGGGACGTACCTGATCCGGGCGGGCCGGCTGGCGCACGTGAACGCCACGCTGGCGAAGCGGCTGGGGTACTCGCCGGAGGAGGTGGTGGGCCGGGACGCGCTGGCCATCGTACACCCGGAGGACCGCGCGAAGGTGGCGCGCAAGATCGAGGAGCGGCGCGGCGGACGGGTGGAGCGGGTGACGTACACGTTCCGGGCCGTTTCCCGCGATGGCGGGGTGGTGCACCTGGAGGCGCACGGCGGCACGCTTCGGCTGCACGGCGAGCCGGCGCTGGGCGGCGTGGTGGTGGACGTGACCAGCCGGACGCGGGCGCTGGAAGCGCTGCGGGCGTCGGAGTCGCGGTTCGCCCGCATCGTGGCGCTCTCGCGCGACGCCACGCTGTACCTGGAGTCGGACGGGACGGTGGTGCTGTTCAACACGGCGGCGGAGCGGCTGTTCGGTGTGACCGCCCGCGACGCCCTTGGGCGGTCGCTGGAGGAAGTCTCGCCGGAAGTGGCGGCCGCGGTGGCGTCGCATGATGAGGAGCACCCCGCGCTACCCCGGACGGCGGAAGTCCGGCGTCGCGACGGCTCCGCGTTCTGGGCGGAGGTCTGGGCGGCCGCGGGCGGGCGCGGCGAGGAGGGGGAGCTGCGCGTGGTGATGGTGCGGGACGTGACGGAGCAGCGGCGGCACGAGCGGGCGCGCGACCGGCTGCTGCGGCTGGAGCGGGACGAGCGGTTCCGGGCCGAAGTGTCGCACATGCGGGCGCAGTTCCTCGATGACCTCACGGCCGAGCTGGCGGCGTCGCCCCCCGACCCGCCGACCATCCTCTCGCGCCTGGTCCAGCTCGCCATCCCCGTGGCGGCCGACTACGCCCTCTGCTACCGCTTCCGCGACGACGCCCCGCCGGACGTGCTGGCCGCGGCCACCATGGCGGCCACGCGGCTCGCCGTGCTGGAGGACCCGCCCGCGCTCCCGGAGCTGTCCTGGGAGGAAGAGCCCGGCGGGTGGCTGTGCTCGCCCGGGGCCGACCCCCGGGTGCGTGCCTTCTTCGATCACCACGCGCGCCGCCACGAGGCCCGCGCGGTGCAGCTGCTGCCACTCCTCGATGGGGAGCGGGCGCACGGCGTCCTGGTGCTGGGGCACACGTACCACGTGACGGACTCCGAGCTGGCGACGCTCGGGCAGCTGGGGCGGGACGTGGCCACGCGCGTTTCCATGATCCTCGAGCACGGCCGCCTGTACCACGATGCGCGCACGGCCGCGCGGCTGCGGGACCAGGTGCTGGCCGTGGTGTCGCACGACCTGCGCAACCCGCTCAACGTCATCGGGTTCACCACCGACTCGCTGCTCCGCCACTGGCCCGAGGACCCCGCGGAGATGGAAGCGGTGCGCCGGCAGGTGGGTGTCATGCGACGCTCGGCCGAGCGGGCGAAGCGGCTGGTCCGCGACCTCCTCGACTACGCGCAGATCGAGGCCGGAATCCTGGCTGTCGACCCCGTCCCGTGCGACACCGCCGCCCTCCTTCGCGAGGCCCGCGACTTCCGCCGCCCCCTGGCCGACCAGCGCTCCATCCGCCTCGAGATCCAGCTCGACGACGACCTCCCCGCCGTCCTCGCCGACGCCGAGCGCGTGCTCCAGGTCCTCGGCAACCTCCTCGACAACGCCTTCCGCCACACGCCTCCCGAGAGCGCCGTGCGCCTCCGCGCCGCCGCCGCGGGCGACACCGTCCGGATCGAGGTGGAGGACGAGGGCCCCGGCGTCCCAGCAGACGAGCGGGAGCGGATCTTCGACCGGTTCTCCCGCGGCCGCGGCGGCGGCAAGGTGGGCGCCGGCCTCGGCCTCGCCATTGCCCGTGGCATTGTCGCCGCCCACGGCGGCACCCTCGAGGTCACCGGCCCCGCCCACCAAGGCGCCACCTTCCGGTTTACGCTGCCCGTGGCCTGAGGCGGGCCGGGCTGGCGGTCTGGGGTCTGCGGTCTGGGGCCTGGGGCCAGCGTCGTCGACCGCCCACCGAACGCTCCACTCCCCCGCGGGTCGGTCGATCGACGGCGCATGGAGCCGTCCCTCGCCCACCGAACGAACGCCCTCCGATCCGCTGGTCATTCAACGGCACATGCGCTCGTCCATCGACCAAGTGTGGATCCGAAACCCATATACTGGTCGATCCGCCCCCTCCGCGAGGCCCGCAGGACCGAGCCCCGCTGCGCCGCCAAGCCGGCGCCCCTCTGCGAGGCCGCAGGCCGAGCCATGCTGCGAGGTCCGAAGGACCGAGCCAGCCGTCAGATCTCGATCTGCGCCCCGATTTCCACGACCCGGTTGGGTGGCAGCCGGAAGAACGAGGTGGCGCCGCGAGCGTTCCGGCTCATGAGGACGAAGAGCCGTTCGCGCCAGATGGCCATGCCCTTGACCTTCTTGGAGGCGATGAGGTTCTCGCGGCCGAGGAAGAAGGTGGTCTCCATCGGCTTGAGGTTGAGTCCCTGCTTGCCGTGGAGCATGGCGAGGGCGCGGGGGATGTTGACGTCCTCCATGAAGCCGTAGTGGAGGACGACGGAGTAGAAGCCGGCCTCGCGCGGTACCACGGTGCAGCGGTCGGCGAGGGGGACGTGGGGCGCCTCCTCGGTGACCACGGCGAGGCAGACCACCTGTTCGTGGAGCGCCTTGTTGTGCTTCAGGTTATGGAGCAGGGCGCGGGGCGTGGCGTCGGTGTCGCCGAACATGAAGACGGCGGTTCCGGCGACGCGGTGGGGCGGGTGGTCCTCGATGCTGCGGAGGAAGTCGTCGAGGGGGAGCTCGTTGCGTCCGATCCGCTCGGCCAGGATGGCGCGGCCGCGCTTCCAGGTGGTCATGAGCGTGAACACGCCGGCGGCCACGAGGAGCGGGAACCAGCCGCCGGCGGGGATCTTGGTGAGGTTGGCGCCGAAGAAGGAGAGGTCGATGACCATGAAGAAGGCGGCGAGCCCCAGCGCCAGGGGGAGCGGCCAGTTCCAGCGCTCGCGGGCCAGCACGTAGAAGAGGACGGTGGTGATGACCATGGTGGTGGTCACGGCCACGCCGTACGCGGCGGCGAGGTTGCTGGAGCTGCCGAAGCCGATGACGAGGCCGATGCACGCCACCATGAGCGCCCAGTTGACGGCGGGGACGTAGATCTGCCCCATTTCCGTGTGGGACGTGTGCTCGATGTTCATGCGGGGCATGTAGCCGAACTGCACCGACTGCATGGCGAGGGAGAACGACCCGGAGATCACGGCCTGCGACGCGATGACGGTGGCCGCGGTGGCCAGCAGGACCAGCGGGTAGAGCGCCCAGTCGGGCCCCATCCTGTAGAACGGGTTCTCGATGGCGGCCGGGTTGCGCATGAGCAGCGCGCCCTGGCCGAAGTAGTTGATGAGGAGCGCGGGGAGCACGAAGGCGAACCAGGTGAGGCGGATCGGTCGTCGCCCGAAGTGGCCCATGTCGGCGTACAGCGCCTCGCCGCCCGTCACCACGAGGAAGACGCTCCCGAGCACCAGGATCCCTTTCAGTCCATTGGCGGCGAAGAACGAGGCTGCGTGCAGCGGGCTGAGGGCGGCGAGGACGGCCGGGGTCTGGAGGATCTGCCACGCGCCCAGCGTCGCCAGGACGAGGAACCAGACCATGGTCACCGGGCCGAAGACGCGCCCCACGCCCTCCGTTCCCCGTCGCTGGAAGAGGAAGAGGCCGATGAGGATGCCGATGGTGATGGGGATGACCACGGGCTCGAAGACCGGCGTGGCCACGCCGAGCCCTTCCACGGCGGAGAGCACGCTGATGGCGGGGGTGATCATGCCATCGCCGTAGAGGAGCGCGGCGCCGAAGAGGCCGAGGAGGATGAGGCGCCACTTGCCGCCCTTCCGGCCCGCGCCCATGGGGGTGACGAGCGCCGTGAGGGCGAGGATCCCCCCCTCGCCGCGGTTGTCGGCCCGCAGGATGAAGACCAGGTACTTGAGGGAGATCACGAGGACCAGCGCCCAGAAGATGAGCGAGAGGACGCCCATGATGTTGTTGGGCGTGACGGGCATGCCGTAACTCTCGTGGAAGCTCTCGCGCAGCGCGTAGAGCGGGCTGGTGCCGATGTCGCCGTAGACCACGCCCAGCGTGGCCAGGGATAGGACGGCGAGGCGCTTGCCCGTGGGCTCCGCCGGAGGGTGGTGCCCGGCGGTCTCGCTCCCGCGTCGCTCCAGGTCCTTCGGGTCCGCGTCCGTGCTCATTCGCTCCGTTGTCTCCCCCGCAGCCACCCCGATCGTCGCCAGTCATGCGCCGCGTGCGGCGCTGCGGCGCTGGCGCCGGGAAAGCCTCGCGCCGGCGACGGAATTCCGCAACCGCATCCCATGGCGGCGCCCTGGTGTCGGGGGACACGGACGCGGGACACGTGCCGGGAGTGCGGAGTGGAAGGAAAGGTGTCAGGCGAGGACGATGGCGGGGGCGATCGTGGCGGATCTGTCGGATCGTCTGCGTGGCCGGTCAGCGCTCCCCGCCCGACCCGGCACTTCCGGAGCGGGGCGGGTGCCCGTGGAAGAGCACGTCGACGGCGTCAGCGAAGAGGCGTCGCATGGCCGGACCGTCCACGCGTGCCCGGACCTGAACCTCCCACTCGCCCCCGTCCTGTCGCACCGCGTGGTAGAGAGCACTGGGCGTGGTCAGCTCCACCTCCCCCTCCTCCTCGCCTTCCAGCGGGACGTCCAGCCCCCCGCCGCCATCCTGGTCATCCTCGACGCGGCGCGCGGCAGCGGCCTCCGGGACCCGGGCGGCCTGAACTTCCGCTTTCGCTTCGGCCCGCTTCGCCCGCTCGGCCTCCGCGCGTGCCGCTCGACGCCGCTCGATCTTCCGGCGCCGCATGCGGGCGGCCTTCCACGGGCCCACGTAGAACGTGCGGTCGGGATAGGGCCAGCCGAAGCGCTCGCGCACGGCCTCGAGTGCGTCGCTACCCTCGGAGCCATCCTGAATCCGGCTGTCGCAGAAGCGGATGAGGAGGTTGCGCTGCTCGAGATCAAGGTCCGTGTAGCGGTCGGGGTAGTCCAGCTCGCCGGCCTCGACGACGGCGCCATCATCCACGTCCGCGGTGTCCGCCCCCGGAACCGGGGACCCTCCACCGGCCGATCCCCCCGCCACCGCCCCCGCCTGCCGGAGCGTGGAGGCCGTGCCGACGAGCCGCCCCACCATGATGCGGCCGGCCTCCCGCTCCAGGCGGGGGTAGGCGCGCCTGGCCGCCCGTCTGAGCTGGACGTGGTCCGCGTCCTGGCCCGCCCGGGCCAGGAGCTCGCGGGCCACCGCCTCCCGGTAGCTCCGATCCCGCTTCAATCGGTCGACGTCGAGCTCCGCCGATGGGCCGCTGGCACGCTTCATCTCAATGCGCTGGTGACGAGGAAACTCAATCGGCACCCTGCTCATTCCGGCAAGCGGGCGGTGGCCGGCCTGTCGGTCCGGCATCGGAGGGTCCTGCACAAGAAGGGCGTGGATCAGTCATGCAATGCAGGTGCCAGATTCGGAGGCCATGGCCACGGCCCGCCTGCGCCACTCCGCCTTTCGGGACCATGCCGTCAATCGTACGTTCACGCCATGATCCACGACCTCCTTCTGCTCAGCAACTCGGCCCTGCACGGACGGGGATTCCTGGGACACGCACTGGGCGCCATCGAAGCGTTCCTGGACGGTCGGACGACCATCCATTTCGCGCCGTTCGCCCTGGCCGACCACGACGGCTACACGGAGAAAGTGCGTGCGGCGCTGGCGCCGCTCGGTGTGGAGGTGGCAGGCCTCCATGCCGCCGGCGACGCCCGCGCGGCGGTGGAGGCGGCGGACGTGGTGTTCGTGGGCGGCGGGAACACGTTCCGCCTGCTGCGGGACATCCACCGGCTGGGGCTGCTGGAGCCGGTGCGGCGCCGGGTGGCCGGGGGCACACTGGCGTACATGGGCTCGAGCGCGGGAACGAACGTGGCGTGCCCCACCGCCCGCACCACCAACGACATGCCCATTGTCGAGCCGCCGTCGCTGGAAGCGTTCGGGCTCGTCCCGTTCCAGATCAACCCGCACTACCAGGACCCCGAGCCCGGGTCCACGCACATGGGCGAGACCCGCCAGCAGCGGATCCGCGAGTTCCTGGAAGAGAACGACGTGCCGGTGCTGGGGATCCGCGAGGGCGCGTGGCTCCGCCGTGCCGGCGACCGGCTCACGCTCGAAGGCGACACCGGCGCGCTGCTTTTCCGGCGCGGCCGGGAACCCGAAGCGTTCGGCCGCGGTGACGACATCTCCGCGCTGCTGCGCGTGCCGGCGCGATTCGATCAGCCGTGAGCCCGCGCTGGACGCAGGGCGGCCAGGGACGGCGACGTGTGGGGCTCCTGCTCGGCCCGGCGGTGTTCGCGCTGTTCCTCGCGCTCCGCCCGCCGGCCGACCTCGATCCCGCCGCCTGGCACACCGCGGCCGTGGGGCTGCTCATGGCCGTCTGGTGGGTGACGGAGGCGATCCCGATCCCGGCCACCGCGCTCCTGCCGCTCGTGCTCTTCCCCGTGCTGGGGATCCTCGATGTCAGCGCCGCCGCGTCGCCCTACGCGAACCCGATCATCTTCCTGTTCCTCGGCGGTTTCCTGCTGGCGGGCGCCATGCAGAAATGGGAGCTGCACCGACGCCTTGCGCTCACCGTGGTCATGGCGCTGGGCACGCGCCCGCACAGGCTGGTGCTGGGCTTCATGGTGGCCACTGCGTTCCTCAGCATGTGGGTGAGCAACACGGCCACGGCAGTCATGATGATGCCGATCGGGCTTTCCGTGGTGGAGCTCGTGGCGCCGAAAACGGAGTCGGGCGACCTGGGGCAACTCAACTTCGGCACCGCCCTCATGCTCGGCATCGCCTACGCGGCCAGCGTCGGCGGCCTGGCCACGCTCATCGGGACACCGCCCAACGCGCTGCTGGCCGGCTTCATGAGCGAGACCTACGGCGTGGAGATCGGGTTCGCCCAGTGGATGATGGTCGGGCTCCCGCTCACCGCAGTGGCGCTGCCGCTGGTCTGGCTCCTGCTCACGCGCGTCCTCTTCCCGATCCGCATCCGCGAGATCCCCGGCGGCCGGAGCGCCATCGGGGCCGAGCTCCGCAAGCTCGGCCCCGTGGCCCCCGCCGAACGCAGGGTGGGCGTCGTCTTCGTGCTCACGGCCCTGGCATGGATCACCCGACCGCTGCTCGATTCCGCCATTCCCGGCCTCAACGACACCAGCATCGCCATGGCCGCGGCGCTGGCGCTGTTCCTGGTCCCCGCCGGCGGGCGTCGTCGCGCGGCGGTCGCTGGCGACGCGGTGGCCCACGGAGCCGGCGGCCCGGCCGGGACCAGCGACCCGGCCCGCGGCGGTGCGCTCCTGGACTGGGACACGGCCCGCGGGCTGCCGTGGGGCGTGCTCCTCCTGTTCGGCGGCGGGCTCAGCCTGGCCCACGCGGTCACCACCACGGGACTCGCGGAATGGATCGGCAGCGCGCTCGGCGTGCTGCACGCCTGGCCCACCGTGCTCGTGGTGGTGGCCGTCACCACCGTGATCGTCTTCCTCACGGAGCTGACCAGCAACACCGCCACCGCCGCCGCCTTCCTCCCCGTCCTTGCGCCGCTGGCCGTTGCCGTGGGCGAGAACCCGCTCATGCTCGTGCTCCCCGCCGCGCTCGGCGCGAGCTGCGCGTTCATGATGCCCGTCGCCACCCCGCCCAACGCCATTGTCTACGGCAGCGGCTACATCACCATCCCCCAGATGGCGCGCGCCGGGCTGGTCCTGAACATCCTCTTCATCGTTCTGGTCACCGTGCTGGCGTACACGCTCGTCCCGGCCGCGTTCGATGTGGTGCCCGGGACGATCCCCGGCTGGGCAAGATGATCGGCGAAGACGCGAAGAGTGCGGAGGACGCGGAGAACAGCGCTCCACGCGGAGACGCGGAGGACGCGGAGAACAGCGCTCCACGCGGAGACACAGAGGACGCGGAGAACAGCGCTCCACGCGGAGACGCGGAGGACGCGGAGAACAGCGCTCCACGCGGAGACACAGAGGACGCGGAGAACAGCGCTCCACGCGGAGACACAGAGGACGCGGAGAACAGCGCTCCACGCGGAGACGCGGAGGACGCGGAGACCAGCGCTCCACGCGGAGACGCGGAGGACGCGGAGAACAGCGCTCCACGCGGAGACGCGGAGGACGCGGAGGACGGCGGGGGGGCCGGATTCGGGGCGGAGCAGCGCGCCGTGGACCGGCGAGTTTCAGGACGCCTGTTCTTCTGGTCTGCGCGAGTTCGAGCGCGGGGCCACCTCCCAGCGTGAGGCCACCTCCCTCGCCGCGCGTGCTGCCGCGTTCACGTGCGGCCTGCGGCGCCGGTAGCGCACCGAAGCCCCGATCCGCCTCCCTGCGGGGGTGCGCTGCCCGGCCACCCGGTCCCGGGAAAGCCCGCGCCGCGGCTGACGCCCACAGTCACGATCGCCCACCCGTGCCGCAAGAGAAGAGATAGCCCCGCCCCTTGCCGCCGCCCTCGCCCCCCAGCCACGCCCTCAAGCCCTCCGCGTCCTCCGCGTCTCCGCGTGAAACGCCGTTGCCGTTCTCCGCGCTCTCCGCGTGAAACGCCGTTGCCGTTCTCCGCGCTCTCGCGGTACTCAGAGGATGGGAGTGGTGAGCCGCGCCACGTTGTCCCCGAATGTGCGAATGAACCCGCGGCGGGCCCAGGCCTCGGCGCGCACCCGCTCGGCGCCCTCCATGTACTCCTCCTGGAGGTAGTGGAGCCGGGAAGCGAAGTCGGTATCGAAGACCAGGAGCGCCAGCTCGAAGTTCAGCGAGAAGCTGCGGACATCGAGGTTGGCGGAGCCGAGGATGGCGAACTCCCGGTCGAGCGTGAGCGTCTTGGCATGGAGGAGCGCGCCCGGGTACTCGAGGATCCGGACGCCGGCTTCGAGGAGGTATCCGTAGTGCGAGCGGCCGGCGGCCTGGGTCAGCCTGCTGTCTCCGCGATGCGGGAGCACGAGCACCACTTCCACGCCGCGCAGCGCGGCCGTGCGCATGGCGGCCAGGAGCGCGTCATCGGGGACGAAGTACGGGGTGGTGAGGACCACGCGCTCGCGCGCGAGCTGGAGTGTCTGGACGATCACGTCCAGGAGCGGCGCGCGCCGGTCCTTCGTGGGCGCGGTCGGGAGCAGCGATGCGGTGATGCCGGGGTCCGCCGGGTCGACGGGCGGGAAGTAGGCCTCGTCGTCGGGGACCGGGCCGGCGTTGAACGCCCAGTCGTCGAGGAACGTCTCCTGGATGTCGTACACCACAGGCCCCTCCACGCGCACGGAGATGTCCATCCACTCGCCGAACGCTTCCTTCCCGCGGTAGACCGGGTCGGTGAGGTTGTGGCTCCCCATGTATCCTACCCGCCCATCGATCACGGCCAGCTTGCGGTGGTTCCGGAGGTCGATGCGGGCGACCATGGCGCGCAGCGCGTTCACGGGCAGCGCCGGGCACACCTCCACCCCGGCGTCGCGAAGCCGCCGACAGGTGGCTCCCCGCAGGAAGTGACGCGACCCGCTGGCGTCCAGCAGCAGCCGGCACCGGACGCCACGTCTGGCCGCGGCCGCCAGCGCATCCGTCACCGCGCGCGTGATCGGATCGTCGTCCGAGTCGTCGGCGATGTAGAAGACCAGGTGACAGTGGTGCCCGGCCGCATTGATGTCGTCCACCATCCGGCCGAACAGCACCGACGGCTCGTTGACCGGCTCCATCCGGTTCCCCGGCCGCGGGTCGCGCGCCCCGACGGCGCCCGCAAGGCGGCTGATGGTCCGGTACGGCTCGGACAGGTCCGGCGTGCCCAGGCGCTGGAACTGGCGACGCAGCTCGGGCGATCGCCGCACGGCGTCCATCAGGCTCTGGTACTGCCGGGACCGCCGGTGCCCCAGCCGGATCTCGCCGAACATGAGGTAGAGGGCGGCACCGGCAAAGGGGAGGAACGCCACCACGACCAGCCACCCGAGGGCGGCGGCCACGGAGCGCTTGCGGGTGATGATCACGAGGAACATCACCAGTCGCACCGCCCATTCGGCAATGAAGACCCATCGCATGGCAGGACAGCTTATCGCGCGCGGCCGCCGCGATCAACGCGGGGGGAAGCTGCGAAGGCCGGCCCGAGGCGCGGCCGGCTGAGTGCGCGGGCGTCGCCAGCCGCCACACTCCGACGGCGTGACACGAAGGGGTCGAAGGGTCGAAGGGCTCGAAGAAGAACTTGAATGGCTGCGCGGGTATGGACGCTTGATCGCACGGCAGCAGCGGGGGCCAATCGACATGAGGTACCCGGCGCCCGCCTGCGCCGCCCCGACAGCCTCGCTTCGTGTGCTTCGACCCTTCGAGCTCTTCGTGTCAAGCCGTTGCAGTTCCCGTTCCCGTTCCCGCGACCGCGATGACCGCGCTCGCCCCCGGAACCCGGACCCGCCCCCGATCCAGCTTCGCCCCCTCCCCACTGGCGAGCGCGATGCTCCAGGCGGCGGATGGCAGAACGACCGCGGCAGCTTCCTGGCCGAAGTTGCACGCCACGAGTACGTCTCCCCTCCGCACGACCAGCGTGCGGGCGTCCTCATCGGCGCTGGCGTCCACCGCGTCCACGGCCCCCGCGCCCAGCTCCGGCCGGCGTCGCCGGAGCGCGATCAGCGCCCGGTACCAGGCCTCCATGGAGGCGTGTGGCTCCGCCTCCCGCTCCGACCAGCGCAGTTTCGAGCGCTCGAACGTGGCGGGGTCCTGCGGGTCCGGCACCGCCTCGGGGTCCCAGCCGAACGCCGCGAACTCACCGCGCCGCCCCTCGCGCACCGCGCGCCCGAGCTCCGGGTCCGGGTGGTCGGTGAAGTACTGGAACGGCGATGACGCGGCCCATTCCTCCCCCTGGAACAGCATGGGCACGAACGGCGAGGTGAGCACGAGCGCGGCCGCCACCTTCTGCAGCTCCAGCCCCGCCAGCGCGGCAATGCGATCACCCACCGCCCGGTTCCCCACCTGGTCGTGCGTCTGGATGTAGCCGAGGAAGCGGGAGCCCGGGATCCCGGCGGCGGCCCGGCCGTGGCGCTTCCCGCGGTATGCCGAGTAGCGGCCGGCGTACACGTAGGCGTGGCGGAGCGCCCGGACGATGTCGGCGAGCGCGCCGAAGTCGCCGTAATAGCCCGCGGTCTCCCCCGTGAGCGCCGCGTGGAGGGCGTGGTGGAAGTCGTCGCTCCACTGCGCGTCCAGCCCGTAACCGCCCACCGCGCGCTCGCGCACCAGGCGGGGGTCGTTCAGGTCGCTCTCGGCGATCAGCCAGAGCGGCCGCCCCAGCTCCGCTTCCAGCGCACGGGTTTCGGCCGCCAGCTCCTCGAGGATGTGCACCGCGGACGTGTCCACGATGGCGTGCACCGCGTCCAGCCGCAGTCCGTCGATCCGGTAGTCACGGAGCCACATGCGCGCGTTGTCCAGGAAGAAGCGGCGCACTTCGTCGCTCCCCCAGCCATCCAGGTTCGGCGCGTCGCCCCACGGCGTCTGGTAGCGATCGGTGAAGTACGGGCCGAACTCCGCCAGGTAGTTCCCGCTCGGCCCCAGGTGGTTGTAGACCACGTCCAGGATCACGCCCAGACCGAGGCCATGGCACGCGGCCACGAACCGCTTCAAGGCGGCCGGGCCACCGTACGCCTCGTGGACGGCGAAGAGGTCCACGCCGTCGTACCCCCAGCCGTGGCGCCCGGGGAACGCATTCACCGGCATGAGCGACACCGCGTCCACCCCCAGCGCCACCAGGTGATCCAGCCGCTCGATCGCCGAGTCCAGCGTGCCCTCGGGCGTGAACGTCCCCGGGTGCAGCTCGTACAGCACGGAGCGCGGCAGATCCAGCCCTTGCCAGGCGACGTCGGGCCACTCGAACCCGTGGCCCACCACCCGGCTCGGGCCATGCACCCCCGCCGGCTGCCAGCGCGAGCGCGGGTCGGGTCGCGGCTCACCGCCATCCAGGGAGAACGCGTAGTCGGTGCCCGGCCCCGCGTCCGGCACCTCCAGGTGCCACCACCCCCCGAAACCGGAACGGCGGCCCGCGCCGCGAAGCATCGGCCGCCGGTCGTCGCCGAGAACGAGGTCCACGCGCTCCGCGGCCGGTGCCCAGACTTCGAACAGGCTCACCCGCCCTCCCGCTCCAGCAGCGCCACGGGGAAGCGGCCCAGGAGTGAGCGGACGGGCGCCTCGCCGCCCTGGACTCGCTCGCCGGTGAACGCGTCCACCCACGACCCCTCCGGCAGGACCACCGTGGTGCCGCGCCATCCGCCCAGGGCGGCGAGCCCCACGGGGAGCCGGGGCACCACGGCGGCGAAGCGACCGCCCCGCACAAAGCCGAGCACGTGCCGCGATGCCGTCCCATCCGCCTCCAGCGGCTCGTACGACGCTCCCGTGCCGAGCGCGGCGCCCCCACGCCGCCTCGCCTGCAGCGCCTCGTGGACCACGCGCAGCTTGGGGCCGCCGCGGTCGAGATGGCGGAGCACCTCCCGCGGCGACGCGTCCCTGACCTCCTGCAGGAGGGCGCGCCGGGCCTCGAAGTCCACGGGACGACGGTTATCGGGGTCCACGAGGCTGAGGTCCCACAGCTCCGAGCCCTGGTACACGTCGGGTATGCCGGGTGATGTGAGCTGCACGAGCGTCTGCGCCAGCGAGTTGACGCGGCCGGGGCCGGCAATTCGGGCGGCGAAGCCGTCGATCTCCTTCGACAGCGGACCGGCCAGCGCAGCGTCCACGAACGAGCCGAGCGCGGCCTCGAAACTGTCGTCAGGGTCGGTCCACGACGTCCGCACCTTCGCCTCCCGGGCCGCTTTCTCCATGTACGGCCGCAGCCGGTCCGGGCCGATCGGCCACGCGCCCACGGCGGTCTGGAGGAGCAGGTACGTCAGTCCGGGGTCCGGCTCGAGGCCGGACGGCCACGCGGCCGTGGCCGCGCCCCACCAGCGTTGCACCGCTTCCGCCCACCGGGCGGGCATCTCCGCGAGCACGAGCAGCCTGGCCCGGACGTCGGCCGAGCGCTTCGTGTCGTGCGTGGACAGGGTGGTCATGGTGCGGGGCCACGCTTCCGCCCGGAGCCCGGCCCGGGTGTGGAACGCCGCCACCGGGAGCCCCCACCGCCCGGGGTCCAGCCCCACGTCGTTCAGGGCGACGAACCGGTTGTAGCGGTAGAACGCCGTGTCCTCCTCGCCTTTCGCCGCCACCGCGCCGGTCAGCTGCTGGAACCGCACGCGCAGGCCACCCGCCGCCGGCGCCGTCTCCTCACCGAGGAGTATGCGACGCAGGAACGCCAGCAGCTCGCCATCCACGTCCGGCCGCCTCGCTTCCGCATCCGCCACCGCCCGCTCGATCACGGACCGATCCGCACCGTCCGCCCGCCCGTTCTCGGAGACGTAGCTGCGGTATACCGGGAAATTCGCCGCCACTTCGGCCAGCGCGTCCCGCAACGCCCGGCGGGTGAAGTCGCGGTACCGGCGCCGGTCCTCGCAGAGCCCGACGAAGAGGTTGGCCAGGCGGTTCAGGTCGGCGCCCAGCAGGTCGCTCAGGATTTCCGTCCTCGCCTCGTACGCCACCTCGCCGTAGCTCCGACCATCCCCCGACACCGCCTGCCAGAGCTCCGTCAGCGGCGCCTCACCGCCCGGCTCCAGGAACACGCCCGTGATGTCCGCCAGCACTTCGTATCCCGTGCTGCCATCCAGCGCCCACGGGCGGAGCGCTTCGTCGGGCATCAGGACCTTCTCCGCCACGATCCACGCGTCCGGCGCTTCCGCCCGCAGCCGCTGGAAATAGTGTGCGGGGTCGCGGAGCCCGTCCGGGTGATCCACACGCAGCCCGTCCAGCCCGCCCTGCCGGACCAGCGACAGCACGCGACCGTGCACCGCCGCGAACACCCGCGGGTCCTCCGTCCGCAGCGCGGCCAGGGAGTTGATGTCGAAGAAGCGGCGATAGTCCAGCTCCTGGCGCGCCGTGCGCCAGTACGCCAGCCGGTAGTTCTGGTGGTCCAGCAACGCGTCGAGCGCGTCCGGCGACGCGTTCAGCGCCACCAGCTCGGCATCCAGCGCACCCGCCACCGCCCCGTCCTCCGCCAGCGAGGCCAGTCGGGCGTCCACCACGGCCACGTCACGCTGCCTCGCTTCGAGCGCGTCGTCCTCCGTGGTCCCCGGCTCCGGCAGCCTGGCCAGGACGCTCGCGAGGAACCCGAGCTCCCGGGACAGGTCGCCGTGCTCCCGCGCCAGACGCTCCGCCGCCGGCCGCAGGACCCGCGTCAGCGACCGCGGCGAGAGCGGCAGGGCGTGCTCGTGGTAGCGCACCGTGAGCTCGCCCCCGTCCCGCACCACCCGGATCTTCCCGCCCTCCAGCTCCCGGCCATAGTGGTCGCCGAGCACCGGCATGAGCACCTGGTCCCTCAGCTTCGGCTCCGGAGGGTCCCAGTCCACGTCGAAGAACGGGGCGAACCGGCTCCCCGGCCCGTTGCGCAGCACGTCCCACCACCACGCGTTCTGCCGCCCCGCCGCGGCCATGTGGTTCGGGACGATGTCCACGATGTGGCCCATGCCCGCCCGGCCCAGGGCTTCCAGCAGCCGCGCGTGGCCCGCCTCCCCACCCAGCGCCTCGCTCACCCGCGTCGGATCCACCACGTCATAGCCGTGCGTGCTCCCCACGGCCGCCTGCAGGTACGGCGACGCGTACAGGTGCGAAACCCCGAGCGCGGAGAGGTAGTCCACCACCCCCGCGGCCGCGTCGAAATCGAAGTCGGGGCGGAGCTGGATACGATACGTTGCGCGTGGATCCGGCATCGGCGGCCCCTCACCGCAGGAAGCGTACTACCGGGCGGAGACGCGAAGAACGCCCGGTCTCACGCGAAGGAGCGAAGAGCGCGGGGGGGGCGGCTGTGAGGGCGTGGATCGCGGGCGGGACGTCGGCCGTTTGCCGGGAGCTTCTTCTCCCGGCGGCGTTCGCCCCGTCGCCTCTTCTACTCCGAGGAGGCCTGTTCCAGGATCTGCCGGAACTCCGCCAGCGGGACCGCGCCCTGCACCAGCTGGCCGTTGACGAAGAACGTGGGCGTGGCCGCGACCCCGGCGGCGGACGCGAGCTGCTCCACTCGGGCGAGAATGGTGCCGGGCCGGTTCGAGTGGTAGCACGACTCGAACGCCGCCCTGTCACCGTCGCTGGCTTCCAGGTAGCTGAGGAAGACCGGGAGAGGGTCGGCCGCCGCCCGCCACTCCGCCTGCCGCACGAACAGCTTCATGTGCACAGGCCAGAAGATGTCGTTCCCCTGCTCCGCCGCGCAGATCCCGGCCGCCGACGCTTCCTCCGCGTTCGGGAACTTCCCCAGGATGAACGGCAGGTGCACCCACCTCACCTTCCCCGTCTCCATGAACTCGCTGTAGAGACGCGGGAAGATCTCCGTCGAGAAGCGACGGCAGTACGTGCAGCCGTAGTCACTGAACTCCACCACCGACACCGGCGCAGCGTCCGAGCCGATCACCTGCCCCACACCCTTCAGGTCCAGCCAGCTCGGCGCGCCCCGCCGAACCATCGCCACCTGTCCGGTCGGCTCCCGCCCCGCTTCCCGCAGGAGCGAGTCCACCACCGCCACCAGCTCAGCCTGGTCGAACGCCCCCGTCACCGTGCGACGGATCCGACCCTTCGCGTCGATCAGGAACGACGTCGGCAGCGTCTCCACGTTCCCGTACGCCTGCGACGCCAGCCCCGTGGCCCGGGCCACCGGGTACGTGATTCCACGCTGCTCCAGGAACCACCGGATCTGGTCGTCGCTCAGCTGGTAGTCCGTGGACAGACCGAGGACCGTGAAGCCGTCATCCTTCCTCGCCTCGTACACCTGCTCGAATCCCGGCATCTCGAGCCGGCACGGCGGACACCACGTCGCCCAGAAATTCAGAAGCACCACCTGCCCCCGCATCTCCGACAGCGACACCAACCGACCATCCAACCGCTGCACGTTGATCTCCGGCGCCCGCTCCCCCGCCGGCGACAGCGACGGCAGCAGACGGTACGCCGCAACGGTCAGCACCGCCGCCCCCACCACCGTCACGGCGGCAATCCGGAGTGTTCTGGAACGGTCCACCCGAGTCATCTCCTCGCAGTATATGTCTGGTGACGAATATAGTCGATCACCACCGCCCGCGGTACCCGGTCGCCCCCACTCACCCGCGGCGCCTCAGCAGATCCTCGGCAGCTGCTCGCCCGACAGCATCTCCACCACCCGCATGCCGCCGACGCGGCTGCGCATGAAGACCTTGCCGGGGTGTTCGGCGACGACGGTGCCGATGTGGGCGGCCTCCCTGCCGAGGGGGTGAGTGCGGAGGATTTCGAGTGCCTCGTCGGCGCGCTCCCGGGGGCAGAACACCACGAGCTTGCCCTCGTTGGCCACGTAGAGGGGGTCGAGCCCGAGGATCTCGCAGGCGGCGCGGACGTCCTCGTGGACGGGGATGGTGGCGTCGTCGAGCTGGATCCCGACGCCGGCGCTGCCCGCGATCTCGTTGACGGCGCTGGCCACACCGCCGCGCGTGGGGTCGCGCAGGACGTGGACGTCTTCACCGAGGCCGGTGAGGAGCGCCTGCACCATGCCCCAGAGGCAGGCGGAATCGCTTTCGAGGGTGGTCTCGAACTCGAGCCCCTCGCGGACGCTCATGATGGCGATCCCGTGCGTGGCAATGCTACCGCTGACGAGGATGGCATCGCCCGGACGGGCGCGGGTCGGGGCGATGTCGATGCCCGCGGGGATGATGCCCACGCCGGACGTGTTGATGAACACGCCATCGCCCTTGCCGCGGTCCACGACCTTGGTGTCGCCGGTGACGATGGGGACGCCCGCGGCGGCCGCGGCCTGGCTCATGGAGACGGCGATGCGCCAGAGGTCCTCCATGGGGAAGCCCTCCTCGAGGATGAATCCCGCGGAGAGTGCCATGGGTCGGGCGCCGCACATGGCCAGGTCGTTGACCGTGCCGTGGACGGCCAGGGAGCCGATGTCGCCGCCGGGGAAGAAGAGCGGGTCGATGACGAACGTGTCCGTGGAGAAGGCCACGCGCTCGCCGCCCACCTGGAGCACGGCGCCGTCGTGCAACCGGGCCAGCGTGTCGTTGCCGAACGCGGCCAGGAAGACCTGCTCCGTGAGCATGCGTGAGAACTTCCCGCCACCGCCGTGGGCCAGCACCACGGTGGGATACTGTTCCAGCGGGAGCGGACAGCTCATGGCCGTGGGGTCGACGACGGCGCCAGCGCCGCCATCGCTGCGGGCCCGGTCGTCGCGGGCCTCGTCGAGCTTCGTCGCCCGCGAGTCGGGTGTGCTCGCCATGCTCACGCTTCCCCGCCGGCCGGCGCCGGGTCGAGGCCGCGGCCGTAATGGTAATAGGCGGCGCACGCGCCTTCGGAGCTCACCATGGGCGCGCCGAGCGGATGCTCCGGTGTGCAGCGCGCCCCGAACGCGGGGCACTCGGGCGGCTTGCGGATCCCCTGGAGGATCACGCCGGCGATGCAGTCGGGCGACTCCTCGGCGGAAATGGCGCCCACGCCGTACCGGCGCTCGGCGTCGAACGCGTGGAACGCGGGCCGCAGCGTGAGTCCGCTGGCGGGAATCGATCCGATGCCGCGCCACTTCCGGTCGGCGACCATGAACACGCGGCTCACCAGGTCCTGCGCGGCGCGGTTGCCCTCGCGGTTGACCGCGCGAGCGTACTGGTTCTCGACGCCCCAGCGGCCGTCCTCGAGCATCTCGACGGCCATGAGCGTGCCCTGGAGCAGGTCCGTGGGCTCGAAGCCGGTGACGACAATGGGCACCCGGTACTTCTCCGCCAGCGGCTCGTACTCCCAGAACCCCATGACGGCGCACACGTGGCCGGCGGCGAGGAAGGCCTGAACGCGGTTCTCGTCCGCCGAGAGAATGGCTTCCATGGCGGGCGGCACGAGCACGTGGGAGACCAGCATGGAGAAGTTCTCCAGCCCCAGCTGGCTCGCGTAGTATACCGCGGCGGCGTTGGCGGGAGCGGTGGTCTCGAAGCCCACACCGAAGAAGACCACCTCGCGCTCCGGCTCCCGCTCGGCGAGGCGCGCGGCGTCGAGCGGGGAGTAGACGATGCGGACGTCCGCGCCGTCCGCCTTGGCCGAGAGCAGGTCCCCGGCGGAGCCGGGAACGCGCAGCATGTCACCGAAGGAAGTGAACGTGACCTCCGGGCGCCTCGCGATCTCGAGCGCACGGTCGATCATCTCGAGCGGTGTCACGCACACGGGGCACCCGGGCCCGTGCACCAGCGTGATCTCGGGCGGCAGCATGCGGTCGATGCCGAACTTCACGAACGTATGCGTCTGCCCGCCACAGATCTCCATGATGGACCACGGCTGCGTGACTCGCCGCTGCAGCGCGGCCAGCAGCTTCTTCGCGTCCGTCTCGTCCCGGTACTCATCGACGTATCGCATGGCTCATGACGGCTGAGGGATGTCCAGCTCACCGAGGTCGTCCATTTCCCGCAGGTACTCCAGCGTGCGCTCCGCCTCCGCCTCGTCCACCACCGTGATGGCGAAGCCCACGTGCACTACGACGTAGTCGCCGAGCTTCACTTCCGGGACGTACGCCAGGCACACGTCCTTCTTGATCCCGCCAAAGCTCACCCGCCCCATGGTCATGCCCAGCGGATTCTCATCGATGGACACGATCCTGCCCGGCACTCCGAGACACATCGGCTCCTCCTCAGCTCTCCCGTACCGCAGCGGCCGCAACCGCCACCTGGCCCAGCGCCAGTCCGCCATCGTTTGCTGGCACGCGGCGGTGGAGCAGCGGCCGGAACCCGGCCGTCTCCAGCGCCGCTGCCGCCCGCTCCGTGAGCACCGCGTTCTGGAAGCACCCGCCCGTGAGCGCCACGCGCGGCTGTCCCACCCGCTCCGCCACCGCCACGAGCGCGGCCACGAGCCCGTTGTGGAACCTCCCGGCCACCCGCCCCACGTCCTCACCTCGCTCCAGCTCCCGCAGCAGCGCGTCCACCGCGGGGGCCCAGTCCACCACCATCGGCTCGCCCGGCCGCTCCACCAGCGCCAGCTCGTACGAGCCCGTCTCCCGGGGCGACACCGCCCATTCCAGCGCCATCGCCGCCTCACCCTCGAAGCTCACCCGCTGGCGCAGGCCCGCCAGCGACGCCACGGCGTCGAACAGGCGGCCCGCGCTCGTGGTCCACGGTGCCCGGAACCCCGTCTCCAGCACGCGCGACAGCACCCGCAGCTCGCCCGGCTCCATGGCCGCCCCCGCGGCCGTGGCCAGGAACCGATCCACTCCGGCTTCCCCCCAGGCGGCGTGCGCCAGCGCCAGCGCCATCCGCTTCGGCTCCTTCACCGCTGCATCGCCGCCCGGGAGCCGGAACGGCCGGAAATGGGCGATGCGCTCGTACGCGCCGGCATCACCGAGCAGGAACTCGCCGCCCCAGATCACGCCGTCCGGTCCGAGACCGGTACCATCCCAGACCACGCCCAGCGCCGCGCCCGGCTCGTCGTTGTCCGCCAGACACGCCGCCAGGTGCGCGTGGTGGTGCTGCACCGCCACCCGCCGCACGTCGGCCCCGCCGGCCGCCGGACCCACGGCCCACACCGTGGAAGCGTAGTCCGGGTGGAAGTCGTGCGCCACGGTGCCGGGCGATACCTCGTAGAGCTGGAGGAAGTCCTGGATCACGCGCCGGAACGCCTGCTCCGCCTGCGGCGTCTCCAGGTCCCCGATGTGCTGGCTGAGGAAGACGTCGCGTCCGCGGGCCAGCGCCACGGTGTTCTTCAGGTGCCCGCCCACGGCCAGGACGGGCGGCACCGGCTCCGCCAGCCGCACGGGGAGCGGCGCGTAGCCGCGCGACCGGCGGAGCAGGCGAGGCGCGCCCGCCACCGGCTGCACCACGCTGTCGTCGACCGCGCGCTCGATGGGACGGTCGTGCAGCAGGAACAGGTCCGCGATTCCCGACAGCCGTTCCACGGCCTCGTCGTTGTCGGTGCAGATCGGCTCGTCCGTCAGGTTCCCGCTCGTGGCGACGACCGGCCGGTCCAGCTCCCGCATGAGCAGGTGGTGGAGCGGTGTGTACGGCAGCATGATGCCCAGGCGCGGGTTCCCCGGCGCCACGCCCTCGACCACGCCCGAGCCCGGCCGGTGCGGCAGGAGGACGATGGGCGCCTCCGGCGACGCCAGTGCCGCGGCCGCGTCGGCATCCGCCTCGCACACGCGCCGGGCCATGCCGAGGTCCCGGACCATGACCGCCAGCGGCTTGGTCGGCCGGTGCTTCCTCGCCCGCAGCGTGGCCACGGCCCCGGCGTTCCCTGCGTCCACGACCAGGTGGAAGCCACCGAGCCCTTTCACCGCCACCACCCGCCCCCCGCGGATCGCGGCCGCGGCCGCCCGGATGGCGGCGAGGTCGTCCGTGGGCGGGGGAACACCGTCGTCGCCCTCGATCCACAGGTGCGGTCCGCACGCGGGGCACGCGGTGGGCTGGGCGTGGAAGCGGCGGTCCAGCGGATCCTCGTACTCCGTCCGGCACTCGGGGCAGAGCCGGAACCCTCGCATGGTGGTGTTCGGCCGGTCGTACGGGAGCGCCCGGATGATGCTGAAGCGCGGGCCACAGTCCGTGCAGTTGGTGAACGGGTAGCAGGCGCGTCGGTCCGCCGGGGTGTCCGCGCCGCCTCCGCCCTCCGCTCCGCCCTCCGCGGGTTCGGCCGGGGCCGGGCGTTCGTCCGCACCCGCTGCCGCCAGGCCGATGTCGGCCAGGCACGCGGGGCAGGTGGCCAGGTCGGGGAGCACGGAGGCCACGCGCTCGCCCGTCGCGTCACTGGGCAGGATCTCCAGCCCCGTGAGCCCGGTGGCCGCAAGCCAGGTCTGGCACACCTCCGTGACCACGGCACGGGGGGGTGGCCCGCTGCGGAGCCGCTCGGCGAAACGGGCGAGGTCCGCCTCGTCGCCTTCCAGCTCGAGCGTCACGCCGCGCGTGTCGTTCCGCATCCACCCCTGGAGCCCGAGCTCCCTGGCAGTGCGGTAGAGGAACGGGCGCATTCCCACCCCCTGCACCGCCCCGGCCACCTCGAGGCGGAGCCGACGCGCCGTGGCCGGTGCTGCGGGGGTGGTCATGAGGGCTTCAGGAGGCGGGGACCGGGCCGCGTGCTTCGGCCAGCCGGCCCACGAGCCAGCCGATCCAGTCCTCCATCCCTTCCCCCGTCCTGCACGAGACCCGGAAGATCGGGACGCTCGGATTCACCATCCGGATCCCGCGCTCGTACTCGGCGTGGTCGAACTCGAAGACGTCCGCCAGGTCGTCCTTGTTCAGCACGACCGCGTCCGCGCCCGTGAACATGCCCGGGTACTTGAACGGCTTGTCGAAGCCCTCCGGCACGCTCCCGACCACCAGGTTCAGGTCCTGTCCCAGCTTGTAGTTGGCCGGGCAGATCAGGTTGCCCACGTTCTCGATGAACAGGACGTCGATCGCCTCCAGCTCCAGGTGCGGCAGCGACGCGCGCACCATCGGCGCATCCAGGTGGCAGTTGCCACCCGTGTTGATCTGCACCACCGGGATCCCCTGCTCCGCGATCTTGTCCGCGTCGATGCTGCTCGCCACGTCCCCTTCGATCACCCCGGGCCGCAGCTCCGCCGGAAGCCGCGCCGCCGTCGCCAGGATCACCGACGTCTTCCCCGCTCCCGGCGACGCCATCACGTTCACCACGCGCACGCCATCGCGGTCGAACCGCTCCCGGTTCTCCGCCGCCACCTGGTCGTTCGCCTTCAGCACTTCCTTCACCACGTGAACCTTCATTCGGGCACCTCTATGCTTTCCACGTAGAAGGCCTGGCCCCCCGTCACCGACAGGGCCAGCGATCCGCACGCCGGACACTCCCGGGGCACCGGTGGCGCCACCGGGAAGGTGTGCCCGCAGATGGCGCAGCGCCCTTCCGCCGATTCCCGGCGGAATTGCAGCATTGCCCCCTCCGCGGGCGTCTCCCGGCTCATGATGTCGAAATAGAACTGGATCGAATCGTCCACGAAGCTGGTCAGGTCGCCCACCACCACCTCGATGGCGAGGATGCGCTCGGCGCGTGCCTCGCGCGCGGCCTCGAGCGCGACGTCCAGCATGCCGCGAGTCGCCGGGAGCTCATGCATGAGGAAACGCTACTACGAGCGCTGCCGTCCGGACGATCGGGGATGCCCCGCGTCCGGACTCCGGAATCACCCGGATGGACTCGTGGTGGTTGTTCCCACACCCCGCCGAGGACGTTCCCACCAGATCTCCGGGTCTCCCGGGGCGGGCCGGAGCGCGGGCGGGTGGCCGAGCCGCGTGAGCTCCTCGACCACCAGGTCCATGACGGCGTACACGGCATCGCGGAGCGCGGGGCTGAGCCCCACGCCGGTATCCACCCGGTCGGGGACGGCGCCGATGAGCAGGACTTCGCTCGGGCCGCCACCCTCGAGGTCCAGCAGCATGAGCGTTTCCTTCACGCCCGGCTGATGGGGATTGGTGCGGATGGGCGCCGGCTGGGCAAGCAGCTCGTCCTTCCGATACATCCGGACGGTTCCGGGCGGCCCACCGGCGGAAATGGTGTCGACGACCACGAGGGCTTCCAGCCCCTCGAGGTGTGGCGCGAGGTCGAGCCCGGGCGTGCCCAGGTCGACGATGTCGACGTCCCCGGTGTCGTAGCGCGACTGGAACAGTCGAACGACGTAGGGTCCGAACGCATCATCGCCCAGGAGCACGTTCCCGAGCCCGACCACCGCCGTTTTCATCACAGCGAGCAGAACTCCACGGCCATGACGTTGGACAGCTCCCGTCCCTCCGGATCCAGGGTATGGATCGCACACGCGAGGCACGGATCGAAGGAGTGGATGGTGCGCAGGACCTCCAGCGGCCGCTCGGTGTCGGCCACGGGGTTCCCGACCAGCGAGGCCTCGTATGGACCCATCTGGTTGCGCTCGTCCCGCGGCCCGGCGTTCCAGGTGCTGGGCACCACGGCCTGGTAATTCTTGATGACGCCGTCCTTCACCACCACGAAGTGGCTCAGGGCGCCACGCGGCGCCTCGTGGAAGCCGAAGCCCCGGATCTCCCCCTTCGGGAATTCCGGCTGGTTGAACACGGCCGTGTCGCCGCTGCCGATGTTGTTGGCGAGCAGCTCCCAGTGCTTGTCGGCGAGGTCCGCGATGGCCGACGCGCGGATGGCGCGCGCGGCGTGACGGCCCAGCGTCGAGTGCATGGCGGACAGCCCCACCCGCGTCCCGGCGATGGAGGAGGCCGTGCTCAGAGCGTGGTCCGCCCACTTCTTGATCCCGGCATGGCCGGCCGCGTAGCCCACGAGCACCTGCGCCAGCGGGCCCACCTGCATCGGCTTGCCATCCCAGCGGGGAGACTTCACCCACGAATACTTCCCGTTCTCCTGGAAGTCCGTGTAGTGCGGCTTCGTCTCGCCATCGTAGGGGTGCAGCGTCTTGTTGCCCTCGTACCACGAGTGGGCCACGGACTCCGTGACGCTGTCCTCGAAGTACGAGTCGTTGAAGCTCGTGATCGGCCGGTAGGTGGAGATGTCGCCACCCATGATCGTGCCGCCCGGGAGATCGAACTGCGTCCCCTTCGTGTCCAGCGGCAGGTCCGGCACGGCCAGGTAGTTGGTGACGCCAGCGCCGTAGCCGAGCCACTCCGGGTACATGGCGCCCACCGCGATCACGTCCGGCAGATAGACCTGCTGCACGAAGGTCCGGACCTCTCCGAGGAGCTCGCGGGCCCAGTACAGCTTCTCCATGTTGAGCGCCGACTGGTTGTCCAGGTTGATGGCGTTCGCCACCCCGCCCACCGCCAGGTTCTGGATGTTCGGCGTCTTGCCACCCAGGATCGTCACGACCTGGTTCGCCTTGCGCTGATACTCCAGCGCCTGCAGGTAGTGGCTCACCGCCAGCAGGTTCACTTCCGGCGCCAGGTGCATCGCGGGATGCCCCCAGTAGCCGTTGGTGAAGATCCCGAGCTGGCCACTGTCCACCAGCCCCTTCACCTTCGACTTCACCGCCGTCATCTCTTCCACGCTGTTCTTCGGCCAGGGCGAAATGCTCTGCCCCAGCTGCGCGGCCTTCTTCGGGTCCGCCGCCAGCGCCTTCGTCACGTCCACCCAGTCCAGCGCGGACAGGTGATAGAAGTGCACGATGTGGTCGTGCAGCGCGTGGGCGGTCAGGATCAGGTTCCGGATGTACTGCGCGTTCGGCGGGATCTCCAGATTCAGCGCGTTCTCCACCGCGCGCACGCTCGTGATGGCGTGCACCGTGGTGCAGACGCCGCAGATCCGCTGCGTGAACAGCCACGCCTCGCGCGGATCGCGCCCCTGGAGGATCACCTCGATCCCGCGCCACATCTGTCCCGACGACCAGGCGTTCTGCACCCGGCCGCCATCCACTTCCACGTCTACGCGCAGATGACCTTCGATCCGGGTGATCGGGTCGACTACTACTCTCGCCATGTTCTCCTCCTCACGAGCGGGCGGGCACGGGACGGGCCGCCGGGGCGGCCTTGCTCGGCCGTGCCTCGGACCTCACCCCGCCCACGATGGGGAATTTCTTCACGATCAGGATGTACACCGCGATCTCACCGGCCACGAGGCCGGCCGTCACCAGGATCTCGCCGATGGACGGGAAGTATCCGAGCGACCCGGGCGCCGGGTTGAACACGATGAGGAAGGTCGAGAACCGGTACAGCGCGCCGGCCGTGATCATCATCGCGGCCGCCGTGAACAGGCGACGCCTGTTTGGCGCCGTGTGTCGACGCGCCAGCAGCGCCAGCGCTCCGAGCCACAGCAGCGTCTCGACGGCGAACAGCGCGGTCTTGCCGTTCATCTCGGCCAGCAGCCCGAGACGACCGCGGTACGCCAGGTCGGCGAAGCGCACGACCAGGTAGGCCACCACCAGCACCATGGCGGCGCGGGTGAGCCCTTCCTGCAGTGGCGTCTCCCGCAGACGCCCGAAGCCGGACCGCGTCAGCATCCCTTCCAGCACCACTACGCCATAGCCCATGGCAATGCAGGAGAGGAGGAAGAGGAGCGGCAGCATCGGTGTCTGCCACAGCGGGTGCACTTTCGGCCCCGCCAGCATCATGAGGCTGCCGAGCGACGACTGGTGCATCGTGGGCAGGAGCAGGCCCAGCGCCACGATGAACGGCAGTGCCTTCCTCACTTTCGGCAGCCAGTACGTGGATGCGCGGGCGAGGAAGCCGTCGCCTTCCTTCCACCGCTCCATCAGGAATGGACTCACCTCGATCCACAGCACCACCGTGTACAGCATGATGCAGAGCGCCACCTCGAGCAGGATCGAGTTGAAGTTCCAGTTCCAGAAGCTGAACGGCAGCTTGTAGACGTTCCACCAGCGGCCGATGTCGATGATCACGCCAATGCCGCCCAGCGTGTAGCCGAGGGCGCTCGTGACCAGCGCCGGCCGGATCAGCGCGTGGTACTTCCCCTTGTTCAGGATGAACACCAGGATGGCGACGGCGTACCCGCCCGTGGCCAGCGCCGTGCCCACCACCACGTCGAAGGCGATCCACAGCCCCCACGGGTAGCGGTCCGAAAGCGCCGTCACCGGGCCGAGCCCGACGAAGAAACGGTAGAGCAGGATGCCGGCCGCCAGGAGGAACAGTCCGGTCAGGGCCAGGAACGGGCGGGTCACGATCCGCCCACCCACGGGTGTCGGATGAGTCATGACTCCACCTCTTCTTCCTCCAGGTTGCGCCGGTTCTTCCAGACCACGGCGCCAAGGATCCCGTACAGCACCACGGGGGCGATGAAGCCCTTGTAGATCGTGTGCTGCACCGTCTCGGCCGTCTGAACGGCCCCGTGCTCACCGAGGTCCGGGAAGCCCAGGTCCGTGAACGGAATGCCCGCCGCGCTCAGGTACAGCACCTGAGTCCCGCCGCCATCCTTCTCGCCGAACACCTTCGGCTCGTAGCGGTCCGGGTTCGCTTCCAGCCGACGGTGCGCTTCGTTCAGCAGATCCTCGCGCGTGCCGTAGATCACCGCCTCCTTCGGGCACACCTCGGCGCATGCCGGGATCTTGCCCTCCGCCAGGCGGTGGTTGCACAGCTCGCACTTCACGATCTTCGGCGTGGCCGAGTTCCATTCGAACTTCGGCACGTTGTATGGGCACGCCACCTGGCAGTAGCGGCAGCCGATGCACTTGTCGCCGTCCCACGTGACGATCCCGTGCTCCCGCTTCTGCAGCGCGCCCATCATGCACGCGCTCGCGCACCCCGGATCCACGCAGTGCATGCACTGCAGCTTCACGTATGACTGCGCCGCACCGTCCTGGTACTCCTTGATGATGTTCTTGCACTCCGAGTCCAGGTCCTTCGGCGCGTAGTACAGCTCACCCGGCCGGCGGCCGCTGAAGTTGGCCTCGTAGCAGGCCACCTCGCACGCCTTGCACCCGATGCAGAGCGTGGCGTCGTAGAGCAGCCCGACCGCGTCGGGTGGCGCTTCCCGCGGCTCGCGGGCGTGCGCCGAGCGCGGCGAAGCAGCAAGGGCAACCCCCGCCGCGGCCGCTGTCTTCAGCGCATCCCTTCGATTGAGTCCCATGTCACGCCTCTCCGTCCTTGTGGGCCGGTGACCGCTTCTCCGTTTCCGGGACGGGGACGAGCTCCGGCTCCTCCAGCGACTCGTCGTAGCCGCCGAGCTTCTTCGAGCCAGCCAGCGCCGCACCCGCGAGCCCGCCGATCACCGCGCCGCCCACGGCCGTGGCCCACGGGCTGATGCCGTCACCCTCGGACGAGCCGATGGGCGGGAACCCGGCCGGCGGCGTCACCTGCAGCACGCTCGCCTCCTGGAACAGCGGCTTGTTGAAGCCGACGCCCGACTCGGTGCAGCCGAAGCACGGGTGGCCGATCCCGACCGGCCACGCGCCGTCCACTTCGCCGAAGCTCTTGATGGAGCAGTTGGAGTGCGTCTCGGGGCCCTTGCACCCGAGCCTGTACAGGCAGTATCCGTTGCGATGCCCCTCGTCGCCGAAGGCCATGGCGAACCGCCCGGCATCGAAATGCGGACGACGCGGACAATCCTCGTGGATGGTCCGGCCGTATGCGAACTTCGGCCGCGCCAGCTCGTCCAGCTCCGGCAACGTGCCGTACGTGGCGAACTGCAGCACCGTCCCCAGGAAGTTGTACGGATTGGCCGGGCAGCCGGGGATGGTCACCACCGTCTTCCCCTGCAGCACCGCCGGCGCGCCCTTCGCGCCCGTCGGGTTCGGCCCCGAGGACGGGATTCCGCCCCACGATGCGCACGACCCGATGGCGACGATCGCGCCCGCGTTCTCGGCCGCCTCGTTCAGGATGTCCAGCGCGGTCCGACCCCCGATCTTGCAGTAGATCCCGTTGTCCTTCGTGGGGATCGCGCCCTCGACCACGAGCACGTACTTCCCCTTGTTCTCGGCCATCGATGACTGCTTCGCTGCTTCCGCCTGATGCCCGGCGGCGGCGCTCAGCGCCTCGTGATAGTCGAGCGAGATCAGGTCGAGGACCAGCGTGCCCAGATTGGGATGACTGGTGCGCAGCATGGACTCTGTGCACCCGGTGCACTCCTGGAACGACAGCCAGATCACCGACGGCTTCCTCTTCGTGACAGCCTGTGCAAACGCTTCCGCCGCCGTTGCCGGTAGACCCACGGCGGCGGCGGCTAGGATGCACATGCTCCTGACGAACTCTCTACGGTCCAGCTCACTCGAGCGGGCCGCCGAGCCAGCGTGACGCGGCACAACCATGCTTCCTCCCGGGTGGCACGGAGTGGTGGGAACCACTGGCGGAATTTCCTTTGTGGGACACCAACCTATCCCGCGGGGCAATACGCGCGCAGTAGGAAATGGCCGGAAAATGACTGGGGAATTCCCGGAAATTTCGGTCGGGCAAACTCCTGACGCTTCTTGGGGGGTGAAGTGCGTGATTCGCGCTTCCGGGCGTGGGGCGATACCCTTTCCCCGCCATTCCCATGGACCCGAGATCAGGAGCGCGAGCGCATATGCCCTCCGTTGTCATACTGGGCGCCGGCCGTGTCGGCGCCGCAATGGTGCGCGATCTGGCGCGTGATGCCGACCTGGAGGTAACCGCGGCGGACGCGAGCAGGGAGTCGCTGCAGCGATTGACCGAAGCCGCGGAGCGGGACGGATCGGTGATCCGTACCCTGCCGCTGGACCTCGGGGATCCCGCGTCGCTGGATCGTGCGCTGGAAGGCCAGGACCTGGCGGTGGGCGCGGTGCCGGGTCCCATGGGGTTCGAGACGGTCCGCCAGGTCCTGGAGCGCGACGTGGACGTCGTGGACATCTCGTTTTTCGAGGAGGACGCGTTCGCGCTGGATGAGCTGGCCCGGGAGCGCGGGCGGGTGGCGCTGGTGGACGCTGGCGTCGCGCCCGGTCTCAGCAACCTGGTCCTCGGCCATTACGAGGCCCGCCTGGCGCGAACGGACCGGTTCCTGTGTCTGGTCGGTGGGATCCCGGCGGAGCCTTCGCCGCCATGGCAGTACAAGGCCCCGTTCTCCCCGATCGACGTGCTTGCGGAGTACACGCGCCCGGCGCGCATGCGACGGGATGGCGGGGCGGTGACGCTGCCCGCCCTGACCGAGGTGGAAGAGGTGGATTTCCCCGGCGTGGGGCGCCTGGAGGCGTTCAACACGGATGGTCTGCGCACGCTGCTGCGCACGAGCGCGGTACCGACGCTGGCGGAGAAGACCATGCGCTGGCCGGGGCACGCCGACCGGATGCGCGTGATGCGGGACACCGGGTTCTTCGGCGAGGCAGCGATCGAAGTGGACGGTGTTCCGGTCAGACCACTGTCGCTGTCCGCGAGGCTGCTCTTCAATGCGTGGGAGTACGGCCCGGGTGAGGCGGACCTGACGGCCATGCGGATCGTGGTGGAGGGCGCGGACGAGGCGGGCGACGTGCGCCACGTGCTGGAGCTCGTGGACCGCTACGACCCCATGACCAATGTGTCCTCCATGGCCCGCACCACCGGCTACACGGCCACGGCGCTCGCCCGCCTGGTGCTCTCCGGCGGGTACCGCGAGCCGGGCATCTCCCCGCCCGAGCGCGTGGGGGCCGTGGCTGGCGCGCTGGAGTTCGTGCTCGATCGGCTCGCGGAGCGGGCCGTTCGGGTGTCGCGAAGCGTCGAGCGGCCGTCGCATCCTGCCCCTTGACGCCGCGCGGGGCGTGGACGATATTCGCACGCGGCGAATCCTCCGGCACTACCGGAGGCCGGTGACGAGAGGAGCCTGGGCAGTTCGCCCAGGCTTTTTTTGCATCGGTCGCCCGCCATGGTCGCGGTGCGGAACCGCGAGAGTACGGTGATCGATCGCGTGGTGCGGAAATACCGGCCCCGAGAGCACCAGAACAACCAAACGGAGTACGGTAGTATGCGTACCACGGGAACCGTGAAGTGGTTCAACGACCAGAAGGGCTTCGGCTTCATCGCGCCTGCGGACGGCGGCAAGGACTGCTTCGTCCACCACAGCGCGATCCAGGGCCAGGGCTTCAAGACGCTCGCCGAGGGCGAGACGGTCGAGTTCGACATCGTGCAGGGCCAGAAGGGCCCGGCCGCCGAGAACGTCGTCCGGACCGGCCGCTGAGCGGTCGCCGCGACACTGGTCGCACCCGACGGCCGTCCCCGCGCGCGGGGACGGCCGTTTTTTTGCCGCCCCGGCCACCGACACCCCCGGGGCCCCGAACCGGCTGACGCCATGTCCAGAGATCCCGCCACCGTAGTGCTCGGCGCCACCGGCTTCACCGGCCGACTGGTTGCCCGCCGTCTCGCCGCCGGGACGGAGCCGTTCGTGCTGACGGGACGGGACCGCGCAAGGCTCGAGCCGCTCGCGGCCGCCTTCGACCGCGGGTCCGCGCGCGTCCTGGATGTCACCGACCGGGCCGCGCTGGCCGATGCCCTGGTGCCGGGCGATCGCGTGATCAACTGCGCCGGGCCGTTCGCCGAGCTGGGGGAGCCCGTGGTCCGCGCCTGCCTGGCTGCCGGCGCGCACTACTTCGACACCACCGGCGAGCAGCCGTTCATGCGCCGGATCCACCAGCGCTATCACGAGGAGGCGCGCGGCGCCGGGGTCACCATCGTGAACGGGATGGCGTTCGAGTACGCGCTGGGCGACTGCGCCGCAGCCCTTGCCGCCCGCGGCCTGGCCCGCCCGCTCCGCTCCCTCCACGTCACCTACGCCTGGCGCGGCGCTGAAAGCTCCCACGGCACACGGCGGACATCGCTCCGGATCCTGGGCCGCCGCGGATGGTCGCTCGAGGACGGGCGCTGGCGTCGTCGCCCGCAGGGCCATGCGCGACGCACGGTTCGGCTGGAATCGGGTGCTCTGCTGCACGCCGCCTGGTTCGGCGCGGGCGAGATCGTCACCGTTCCCAGGCACGTGGACGTGGAGACCGTGGGCGGGTGGATGGTGGTGGGGCGTGCCGCGGCGCTGCTGGCGCCCGTCGTCGCACCGGTGCTGCCGGTGCTGGTGCCACCGCTCCGCCCCGTTCTCGAGCGGCTGGCCACGCGCGCGCCGGAGCCCGGTCCCGACGAGCGGGAGGGGAGTCGGTTCACCATCCGGGTGGACGCCATGGGTCGCGGGGGCGAAACGGCCGCGGTGGAAGTCCGCGGCGCGGACGCGTACGGCCTCACCGCCGCCATCATCGTGGCTGGCGCCCGGCGCGCCGCTGCGGCCGATGCCCCGGGCGGCGTCCTCGCTCCTTCTCAGCTGATGGATCCGGGCGCTTTCCTCGCCTCACTCTCGGCTTACGGACTCACGTTCGACGTGGTCTAGCGGCTCGGGCCCGATGGCTTCCGGAACCGTCTCCCGCCCCGCGTGTACCCCCAGCCCCACGGCGGCCGTGAGCCGCCGTTCGATTCCACGAGCATGGAGGCCGGTTTGGCGCGGCAGGCGCAGCAGGGCGACAAGGTGACGGTTCATTACACGGGGAAGCTGGACAACGGCGAGATCTTCGACAGCTCGCGCGAGCGGGACCCGCTGCAGTTCGAGGTGGGCTCCGGACAGGTGATCCCCGGCTTCGACCGGGCGGTCGAGGGGCTGGCCGTGGGCGAGAGCCGGGAAGTTCGCCTGGAGCCCGAAGAGGCGTACGGCGAGCCGCGAGAGGACCTGGTGGTGGACGTCCCGGCGGAGCAGTTCCCGGACGAGGCGGAGCCGCAGGTGGGTCAGCAGGTCCAGGTGCAGGTGGCGCCCGGCCAGGCCCGGATCGCCACCATCCGCGACGTGAGCGATGGCTCGGTCCGGCTCGATCTCAATCACCCGCTGGCCGGCGAGCCGCTGAACTTCGACGTGGAGATCGTCGGCATCGAGTAGCTCGTGCGTCGCGCCGCCGGGGCCCCGCGTGGCGGGGTCGGCGGCGGCGGCACGCGCGCGATGCCGCCGCTACCGTCGTGGCGGCCGCAGCCGGGCCCGGTACACGGTCCGGAACGCGGCCATGGCGTTGCGCATGCAGCGGAGGTTCGCCTGTCGATTCACCGCGGGGTCCGGACAGCTCTGGTACTCCGGCGAGGTGGCTTCCACGTACAGGTCGACGCTCCCGTCCGTTCGCAGCACCAGGCGCATGTACCCGGGCGCCGATGCGTCGAACAGCGTGCCCGGGATCGCACCCACCGGCGACAGCTTGCTCGCCGAGCCCGAGACGACCACGTAGGGCGGAGCCCCGGCGCTGTCGTCGCGGATCACCTGGAGCGAGTGGTCGTGCCCGCCGACGAACACGAGCGGCGCCCCTTCCTCCCGGAACGCGTCGGCCATCCCCTTCCGCAGCGCCAGGTATGGTATCGAGCTGAGGTCCTGCAGCAGGGCTCCGCTCCGGTTCAGCAGGTACTCCACCCCGAGAGTGCTCCACAGCGAGACCACCCCGCCATGCGGACCGCCCGTCTCCAGCGGGTGGTGGGCCGCCACGATGACCGTCCGGTCTCCGGCGTTGGCCAGCGCTGAGCGGAATCGCTCCATGAACGCGCGCTTGCCCTGCGGCTCCGCATCGAAGATCCACCACGCCGTGTCCAGCAGCAGCAGCCGGAGGTCATCGCCCACGTCCACCACGCGGGGCCCGCCCGTGCCCGCGGCGGGCGCCAGCTCCACGGGCACCCCGGCCGCCCTCCGCCGATCCAGGAACGCGCCCAGGTTGTGCAGCCGCTTCGCGCCCTTCTGGTCTTCCCGCAGCCCCCAGTCGTGGTTGCCGGCCAGGAAGAACATGCGCGCATCCCGCCTGGCGGGTACGGACCCGGCGACGATCCGGACCTGGTCCGCCACCCTGGCAGAATCCTGCTGGAAGCCAGGCGTTCCGGGCTCGACCATCCCCGTGGGGTACACGATGTCGCCCAGCATGAGCACCACTTCGCGCCCCGGTGCGACCCGTCCGGCCCAGTCCGACACGTCCCCTGTCATCCGCGGCAGGACCGGGTAGCGGTCGTAGCGCGCCTGCCCGGGGTCGCCCGCGATGAAGATCACCGCCTCCGCGGGCGCGGGCTGCGCGGGCACCGACAGCGCTCCCACGCCTTCGGCTGGCTCGCCACCCTCCGGTCCTGAAGCCGCGCTCGCGCCGGCCTCCTGGCCGCCGCCGCAAGCGAAGAGGGCGAGCATGGCCGAGCTCGCCGCGAGCAGCGCAACCGCGAGCCCCGCTGTGCCGCCGCGCGCCGCCCTGGCTCCGGATGCCGATCGCCCCCGGTACCGCTGGCGACGATGTCGCCGACCGCGTCTGCGCCAGGCCAGCGCCAGCCCCAGGCCGCCACCGAGGAGCATCCCCGCGGCGCCCAGGAGGATGCCCCACGTCCACGTCCCCTCGGGATCCGGCGTCGTGGCCACGCCCACGGCGGCGCCGACACCGGCACCGACGGCACCGCCCGCCACCACCCCCGCGGCCGCCCCCGCCAGCGGCGCGGCGCCAGCGAGCCCCACGGCCACGCCGCCCACGACCCCGAGCGCGATGGGGACGCCATCGGGGCCGAGCAGGTCGTGCACCGATTCCACGTAGCGGTTCTCGAAGCGCGCCCGCGCCACCACCACGCCCGTGCTGACGCCCAGTCCGGTCGCGAGTCCGAGGGCGCCACCGCCGAGCCCGCGGGCCGCGGCACCGATCCAGGAGCCGCCGCTGGCGAGCAGCAGCGACAGCGCGAGCGTGATCCCCCGGGCGCTTGCCATGATCGAGCATCCTCGTGAAAGTCTCTCTGACGGCACGGACCGGGGCTCCCGGGCGGAACTCCCCGTCCGGTCCCGGGTTCCGAGCAAGAGGCATGCAACCGCGGGGGCGCCGGAGCGTCCGCGCCTCGCGGAACCATCGGGACAACGGGAGCCGGATGGCACGAACAGGGAAGGAGCGGGAAGCGAAGCCGCGAGGGGGCTGGCGCCGGCTGGTGGACGTGGGACTGTGGGTGTTCGTGGTCGCGCTGCTGCTCTGGCGGTTCGGACCGCAGATCGGCGCGGCCGTCGGCCTCGGCACGGGGAACCGCCCCGCGCCGGATTTCGCCGTGCGGACCCTGGACGGCGACTCGCTGCGCCTCGCCTCGCTGCGCGGCAACGTGGTCCTGGTCAACTTCTGGGCCACCTGGTGCCCCCCGTGCCGGCTGGAGATGCCGGGCTTCCAGAACGTGTGGGAGGACTACCGCGACCGCGGCTTCGTGGTGGTGGGCCTGTCCACCGACCGCGGCGTCCCCGGCGATGTGGAGCGCTACATCCGGCGTCGCGGCATCACCTATCCCATCGCCCTGGCCAGCGGAGCCGTGGTGAACGCCTATGGCGGCGCCAACGTGCTCCCCACTTCCGTGCTCATCGACCGGGAAGGTCGCATGGCATACCGCGTGGAGGGCTTCTACGCGGAGCCCGCGCTCCGCGCGGCCGTGAAGCGGCTCCTGGGCGAGCCGGCCCCCGGGCCGGAGCCGATCCCCGCCGCGGGACGCTGAAGTGACCGCGCCGCCGGCCAGCTCCCCGTCGCCCGACGCGGCGGAGCTCGCGGCCGAAATCCGGGCCGGCTTCCGGCGCTATTGCCAGGGCTTCGCGGAGATCACGCGCCGCGCGCCCGGCCGGTTCGCGAGGCGGGAGTGGGCGGAAGGGCAGGAGGACGCCCGCGAGCGGATCCTGCTGTACGACGTGGTGGTCCACGACACCCTCCGCTCTCTCCGGCGCCTCGTCCCGGGAACACCGGACCCGCGCATCGGCGCCGAGGTGAGGGAAGCGTTCCGCGCGTGGGCGCTGCCCCGCCCCGATGTGGAAGTGGCAGAGACTTTCTTCAACTCGGTGGTCCGGCGGCTGTTCGGCACGATCGGCGTGGACCCCTCCCTGGAGTTCGTGGCCGAGGCCGTGGATGAGCCGCGGGACGCGGGCCCGGCGCCCTGGTCGACGCATCCCCTCGAGCGCGGGTTCGAGCACGCGCTGAGCACACTCCTGTCGTCGCAGCCTCTCGACCTCCCATGGCAGCAGTGGGACGCGCGCCTCCGCGCCGCCGCCGATGTGCTCCGGACCGAGCTCGGATCGGACGGCGAATGGTCGGCCGGGGAGATCCAGGTGCTGCGGCCCCTGTTCTTCCGCAACAAGGCAGCGTACGTGGTGGGCCGGGTGGTCCGGGGCGACGTCGTCGTCCCGCTCATCCTGGCCCTCCTTCACCCTCCCGGGGGCGTAACCCTCGAAGCCGTGCTCCCCACGGCGGACGAAGCCAGCGTCGTCTTCGGCTTCACGCGCTCCTACCTCCACGCCGACGTCCCCGCGCCCCGATCGGTGGTCCGCTTCCTACGCTCGATCCTCCCCCACAAGCGAGAGGACGAGCTCTACACGGGGATCGGATTCAACCGGCATGGCAAGACGGTGTTCTACCGCACGCTCCTGCAGCACCTGCGCGATCCGGACGCGCGGTTCGTGACCACGCCCGGCAAGGCCGGGCTCGTCATGAGCGTGTTCACGCTCCCCGACCTGAACGTGGTCTTCAAGGTCATCCGCGATCGGTTCGGCGCGCCCAAGCAGACATCGCCCGAGCGCGTCCGCCGCAACTACGACCTCATCTTCGTCCGCGACCGGGTCGGGCGCCTCGCGGACGCCCAGGAGTACCGCCGCCTCGAGCTCCCCCGGGCCCGCTTCAGCGAACCGGTCCTCGATGAGCTGCTGCGCACTGCCGCGCGCACGGTCTCCGCCAGCGGGGAAACGGTTACGGTGGAGCACCTCTACACGGAGCGACGCGTCCGCCCGCTGGACGTTTACCTGGAAGAGGCGCCGCCCGAGGCAGCCCTCCGCGCAACGCTCGATTTCGGCCGCGCCATCAAGGACCTCGCCGCCGCCGACATATTCCCGGGCGACATGCTGGTGAAGAACTTCGGCGTGACCCGGCACGGGCGCGTGATCTTCTACGATTACGACGAGGTGGCGCTCCTCACCGACTGCAACATCCGCGAGCGCCCTGAAGCCGCCTACCCCGAGGCGGAGATGGCGGACGCACCGCCGTTCTACGTGGGCCCGAACGACCTCTTCCCCGCCGAGTGGCGGGCGTTCCTCGGCCCCCCCGGTCCGCTGCGCCACGAGCTCCACCGGGCGCACCCCGAACTGTTCGACCCGGCCTGGTGGCGCGACATGCAGGCGAGGCATCGGGCGGGCGAAGTGGTGGACTTCTTCCCGTACCGCGAGGAGCGCCGACTCGAGCCATGACGCCGGCCTGGCCGGGCAGCAGCCCCGTCAGGTCTCCTCGCCCCGCTCCTCCGACTCCTCCTCCTCTTCGGTTTCCGGGCGACGCGCGTGCTCCGCTTCCGGCTCGCCGGGCTGGAGCGCCGCCTCGCGCCGAGCTTCCGCGCCCTCGGGCGTGGCTTCATCCGGGGCCCGCTCGTGATAGCCGGCGTACTCCTCCCGAGCGTTGAACGCGTCCGCGGCCTCCGGGCCCGCCGCCCGCTCCGGCCGATCCAGGTCGGGCTGCTCCTTCTCGCTCACCGGTCACCTCCTTGCGGGGCGGGACGGTTGGGCACCCGCGGGTGCTGGCCCTGCATCCCCGGCTGCATGCCCCGTCCCTGGTGCATCTCGCGCAGTGCTGCCTCGATCGTTTCGAGCGTCTGCTTCTGGGTCGCGGTCAGCACCTGCTCTGCCTGCACCCGCGCCCGCGCCATGGCCTGCGCCGCATCCACCATGTGCGACGCCGCTTCCCGCAGCGCCTTCTCGTGCGCGGTCAGGTCCGGGGTCTCACTCTCCATGGTTGCGACGGCCTGCTGGCGCGCCGTACGTGCCGACTCCAGCGCCGAGCCCACCGCCTTCTGCGTCTGTTCCTGCAGCCCTTCCAGCCGGTCGACCTGGTCCGCCGTCAGCTTCAGCGATTCGCGAAGCCGGAGCAGCATACCGGGACCCGCCTCCGCCATGGCGCCCATGCCGGCCCCCATCATCGCCCAGCCCTGCCCCATCCAGCCCCGCCCCTGCATGCGCTGGCCTGGCTGCATCATGCCCGGGTGACGCGGCATCATCGTGCCGGGATGGTGGGGCTGCGGCGGCTGCTCGTCCGGCTCCTGCGCCGCGACTGTGAGCGGGAGCGCCAGGGCGATGGCGGCAACCGCCAGGATACGTGCTGTTCTCATTGCTCGTCCTCCTTCGTTCACTTGGCCGAGGTTGGTGTTCGCCCGCATCGAGCGGAGCGCCATCAATCCACGCGATGATAGGACCGCTGGAAGTATACCAGCGCGCCGGATTCGGCTCCGACTCGCGCCTCGTCCACCCGCCCCACCACCAGGTCGTGGTCGCCGCGGCGAAGCACTTCCTCAACCGTGCAGGTGAACGTGGCCAGGGCGCCCGGGACTACCGGGGCATCATCGTCGGTGAACGGGGCGGGGCCCGCGGGGAAAGTGTCGGCGTAGCGACTGGCGAGGCCCCGCTGGTCGTGCGTGAGGATGCTCACACCGAACACCGTGCCCGGGTCCAGGAAGGGCGCGGCCGATGCATTGGGGCCGAGGCTCGCCAGCACCCGCGGGGGTTGAAGGGACAGGGGGAGGAAGGCGGACACGGTCAGCGCGTGCACGCGCGACCCCTCCCGGACGGCCAGCAGCGTCACACCGCTGGACCAGCGGGAGAACGCTTCGCGCAGCGCCTCCTCCGCCGTTCTCCGCCGGGCGTCCTCCGGCTCGGGACCGCCGCTGAGGTGTCGGCCGATGCGTTGTGGGGACATGTCTGCAATGTAGGGGAGCCTCGCCCGGGGCGCAGGCGGACGGGGGCGCGGCGCATTCCTGCCGGGGGGCGCGGCGCATTCCTTGCACCCCACACCCTCCCGCGCCGCCCGCGACGGCGGGCACTCTCGTTACCCGTGGACCGCCCGATCAACGGGGCGGTCCCATCCATCCGAGGGAGATTTGCCATGCGACAGCTCTCCGCAGTAGCCCTTCTCACCCTGTTCTCCGTTGCCGCGTGCGGCGGCGACAACAACCAGGAGGGCGAGGCCATGACGGCGGACACGGCCATGACGGAAACCGCACAGCCGGGCCAGGCCGCCATGGATACGGCGCCCGCTTTCGTGGCCACGATCCAGAGCGCGCAGGACACGGGCCACGTGACCGGCACGGTCCGCGTCTATGCTGAAGGGAGCGCCGCCATGCAGGCCGACACCGAAAACGGGGGCGGCGCCGGCACGGCTCCCTCCGCCGGCAATGGATTCCGCCTCGTGGTGAGCGTGAACGGGCTGTCGCAGGGGGAGCACGCGTGGCACATCCACTCCGGGCCGTGCGGACAGCCAGCCCCCGTGGACGTGGCGATCACGACCACTGCAGACCAGCAGGGGATCGGGCAGCCGCTGACGGCGGACCAGAGCGGGAATGCCATGGGCAGCGTGACGGTGCCCGCGTCTCGGCTCACGTTCGATCAGCTGCAGGGCGGCCAGTACAGCCTTCACATCCACCAGCAGGGCGGCGTGGACCACGGCCCCACGGTGGCGTGTGCCGACCTGAGCGAGACCGGCAGCGGCATGACCACCGGGAGCTGAGCGCCCGGCCGGGCTGAAGCCGGAAGACACGACCGTACGGAGCCGGTCCCCGGGAGCCTCTGGACCCCCCGGGGCGGCTCCGCGCGGAGTGCCCTTGCCGGGAGCGATATACTGGGAGGCGTACACGAGCCTTCCCGGAGACCGAGATGCCAGACCAGACCACTCGCAAGGCCGTGGTCATGTGCCAGTTCTGCCTGACCATGAACCGCGTCGACCTCGATCGTGCGGCGGATCACCCGAAGTGCGGCCATTGTGGCAAGCCCATCCTCCTGGACCGCCCCGTCCGGGTCACCGACCAGTCGATGGAGAAGACCATCAAGGGCACGGACGTCCCCGTGGTGGTCGATTTCTACGCCGACTGGTGCCAGCCGTGCAAGATGATGGCGCCCATGCTCGACCAGCTGGCCAAAGACCGCCAGGGGCAGGTCCTGGTGGCCAAGCTGGACACGGACTCCAACCCCACCATGGCCGTCCACTACGGCATCCGCGGCATCCCCACCCTCATCGTCTTCCGGGAAGGCCGCGAGTGGCGACGCCAGACCGGAGTGGTGCCGCCGCAGCGCCTTGCCGAGATCCTGGACGAGGAGCCCTGACCGCTCCGGCCAGCCCGCTCCCAGATGGCAGGACGCTGCCGGTCCCCGGGCGGAGGACCGACAGCGCGAAGTGGTAGGATTTGTGACGACCGCTAGTGCAACAACCGGGCCGCTCAGCGCAGGCCGAGGCCTTTCAGCATCGCGATCGTGATGGACTGCCGCACGTCGTCATAGCCGGCCCACGGATCCCCTCCCTCTGCGAGTCGCTCCGGGACATCGCGGATGGTGTGGACTGGTGGCTTCGTGGCGTCCGTGTCCACTTCCTCCCACGACAGCGGCACCGCCACGGGCGCCCCCGGCCGTGCGCGTGTGGAGAATTCGCCGATGGCGGTGGCGTTGTACGCGTTGCGCAGGTAGTCGATGAAGATCCGGCCGCTGCGACGGCTTTTCGTCATCTTGGTGGTGAACCCGTCCGGGTCCGCGGCCACCAGCCGCTCCGCAACGGCCTGGGTGAACGCCCGGGCCTCGTCGAAGTCGGAGCGCCGGGTCACGGGCACCACCACGTGCAGCCCTTTCCCGCCCGTGCTCTTGGGGAAGCTCTCGAGCCCCAGCTCCGCCAGCATCTCCCGCAGCTGCAGCGCCGCACTGGCCACGCGCCCGAACGGGAGCGCCTCGTCCGGGTCGAGGTCGAACACCAGCCGGTCGGGGCGATCCAGCCGGTCCCGGCGCGAGCCCCAGACGTGGAACTCCAGCACGCCCAGCTGCACGAGCGCCACCAGTGATGGCAGACCGTTCACGTACATGTACACCCCTGTCCCGCCCTTCTCCTCCACCGGCACCCGCGGCACCACGTCGGGGATGGTGTCCTGCGCATGCTTCTGAAAGAAGCACTTCGACTCCGTCCCGGACGGGCAGCGCACCAGCGTGAGCGGCCGGTCGCGCAGTGCCGGCACGATGGCATCCGCCACCGCCTCGTAGTAGGCGACGAGCTCCCCTTTCGTCACTCCCTGCTCCGGCCACAGCACCTTGTCCGGGCTCGTGATCCTGACCCCCGCAACGCGCTCGCGACCAGCGGTCGTGCCGCCCGCCACCCTCCCGGACCGCGTCGGCTTCGCGGTGCGTCCGCCCCGCGCCCCGCTCTCGCGCACCACGTCGCGGGCGGCCTTGTCCTCCCGCAGCCCCTGGAACGACGGGTGTCTCACTTTGCCATCCTCCGTCCATTCGGTGAATTCGATCTCCGCTACCAGCTCCGCCCGCACCCAGTGCACGCCCCGGGCTTCGGCGCCCCGCGGCGGCGACTGCACGGGCGGCGTTTTGCGCTCCATGCCCGACAGCCGCGCCTTCAGCCGCTTCAGCGTGCGGTTGTCGAACCCCGTCCCGACTTTCCCCGCGTAGACCAGCGCACCTTCTCGGTCGTGTACACCCAGGAGCAACGCGCCAATGCCCACACGGGAGCCGGACGGCTCCGTGTAGCCCACCACGACCAGCTCCTGGCGCGCCGTGCACTTGGTCTTCAGCCAGTCCTTGTTGCGGCCGGGGCGGTAGGGCGCGCCCATGCGCTTCGAAACGATCCCCTCGAGGCCCATGCCGCACGCGCGCTCGAAGAACGCGGTGCCGCGGCCCCGGACATCGTCGCTGTAGCGGACGCGATCGTCGCCCAGGGTGCCCACCCGCTGCCGCAGCAGCGCCTTCCGCTCCTCGATGGGCGCGCCCGTGATGTCGCGGCCGTCCAGGTGCAGCAGGTCGAACGCGAACAGCACCAGCTCCCCCGCCCGCGCGCCGCTCAGCGAGTTCTGGAGCTTCTGGAAGCTGGACACGCCGCTGCGATCCAGCACCACCACTTCCCCGTCCACCAGCGCGTCCTCGACGGGGAGCGCGGCCACGGCCGCCGCCACGCCGCCGAAGCGGTCCGTCCAGTCCTTGCCGTTGCGCGTGATCACCCGCGCTTCGCCGCCCTCCACGCGGCACAGCACGCGGTAACCGTCGAACTTGATCTCGTGCAGCCAGTCCCCGCCCTCGGGCGCCTCGCCCACCAGCGTCGCCAGCTGCGGCTTCACCCGCGCCGGGAGCTTCGCGTTCCGCTCCACCGTGACCCCGGGCCCTTTTGCCATTGAGGGCGACCTCGCGTTCGAGCTCGCGTTCGAGTCCCATACCCGGTCCTGTGCGCGGGCGATTGCGTCCAGGTCCCGCCCGGTCTGGACGCTCCGCGGCGCCTCGTCGGTGATGTCCGATTCGTCCTCGTCGCGGGCGGCGGCGTCGCCCGCCTTGATGAGCAGCCAGCTGTCCTTCTTCTCCCCCGGCCGCCGCTTCATGCGCGTCAGGATCCACTCGCCGGCGAGCTTCTCCCCGTCCAGGCGGAAGCGCAGCCGCCCCTTGCGGTAGTCCTTCGCCGCGTCGCCCAGCGGCGTCCACGTGCCGCGATCCCACAGCATGACCGTGCCGCCGCCGTACTGCCCCTCCGGGATCACGCCCTCGAAGTCGCCGTAGTCCATGGGGTGATCCTCGGTCTGCATGGCCAGGCGCCGCACGCCGGGCTTCATGCTCGGCCCCTTCGGGACCGCCCAGCTCTTCAGCACGCCGTCAAGCTCCAGGCGGAAGTCGTAGTGGAGGTGCGACGCATCGTGCTTCTGGATCACGTACTCCAGCGGCTTCTTCGCCTTGCGATAGCCCACGCGGCCGGACGGCTCGGGCGTGCGCTTGAAGTTCCGCTTCTTCCGGTATTCCTCGAGTGCCATCGCGCCCTCCCCTTCAACTCCGCTGCGCTGCGTCCCGCAGGTATCGCCCCAGGTCCGCGCGCCCCTTCTTCGGCCACGCCAGCGGCCGCCACAGGTCGCCCAGGCGCCGTACCCGCTCCGGCACGTTCTCGAGCGTGAAGTCCCCGATTTCCACGCCGTCCTCCACTTCCTCCCACATCACCGGTGTGGACACGGTCGCTTCGGGTGTGGGGCGCACGGAGTAGACGCTCGCCAGCGTGCGTCCCCACGCGTTCTGGTTGTAATCCACGAGCACGCGACCGCGGGGTCGATTGCTGATCCGGTACTCGGCCGTGACCAGCGACGGGTCCCGCTTCTCGAGGAGTCGCGCGAACGTTTTCGCGAAGCGCCACACGTCCTTCTGCACGGGACCACGCACGATGGGGACGTACACGTGGATCCCTTTCGACCCCGTGGTCTTGGCATGGCTCGGCAGGTCCAGCTCCGCCAGCGCATCGCGCACCATGAGCGCCGTGCGGCGCACCGCGTCGAAGCCGGCGGGCGGGACGGGGTCGAGGTCGAAGTGGAGGAAGTCGGGGCGATTGATGTCCTCGCACCTGGAGTACCACGGATTCAGGTCGATGCAGCCGAGGTTCACCAGCCAGAGGAGCCCCGGCACGTGGTGGATGACGGGGAAGTCGATCACGCTCCCGGAGCCGTGCTCGATGCTGCACGTCTCCAGCCACTCCGGCGCGCCGGCCGGCGTCCGCTTCATGAAGAAGTGCTTCCCTCTCCACCCGTTCGGGAAGCGCTTCATCACCATGGCGCGCCCCTCCACGTGCGGCAGGAGCGCTTCCGCCACGTCCACGTAGTACTGCAGCAGGTCCCGCTTGCTGAGTCCGCGCCGGGGCCAGAACGGCTTGCGCAGGTTGCTCAGACGCAGCTCGCGGCCGGCGAACCGGAGCGTCGCCGTGTCGCGGTCGCGCGGGATCTCGAGTCCGTTCGACTCGCCCATTGCCCCTCCCGATCGGTGAGTCCCCCCACACCGAGGAGCAAGGATCCGACCACCGGCGCCCGCGCCACTGGCACCGGTTGTGCCCGGGATCGGGTCCGGAAGCACCCTGAGCCACCGGAACCGGAACCCCGACAGCCATGAGACGCTATTTCTGGCCCATCATCATCGCCGTCCTGGTCTTCGCCGTGGGAGGCGTGCTCGGGATCGTGGGCGGCGCCCTCTTCCTACCGCTGATTGGCTTCCTGGTGATGGTGGGCATCCTCGTTTGGCTCTTCGCCCGCAAGGCCGAGCACAAGCCGCCCATGGAGTGAGCCGACGCCGGGCGTGGTCGCCGCCACCAGCGCGACCAGCGTGACCCACAGCGCCGACGTCATGGCCACGTACGCTACCGCCGCCCCGACGCCGAACGTGCGGCCACCCAGCCACACGCTCACCACCGCCAGCCCGACCACCAGCAGCGCCGGCAGCGTGGCCAGCGACGCGAGACCGGGCCGCACGGGCCGCGCTGCACGGACCACCACCGGCAGCGCCAGCATCCCGGCCGCGCTCGCCGCCGCCAGCCCGTAGCGCTCCAGCGCCAGCCAGCTCCTCCCGGCCGCGTCCAGGGACGCGGCATCCAGCAGCGGCCAGCCGAGACAGCGCACGATGGACCCCGGCTCCGCGGCCACGATCCCACCCACCAGGACCAGCAGCGCCCCTGCGGCCACCGCCCGCGCCAGTCCGCGCACCGCCGTGGGCGCGTCCGCGCTTTTCACCCCAGGCACCCCAGGCATCCCCGGCTCGGCTCCAGTCGCCATGGCAGCGCCACCCTGCCGCGCCACGGCCGCAACGGCGGCGGCCACGACCAGGGCGAGGGCGAGCAGCGCGGACGTGAGGTCGACCACCGCCAGCCAGCGCGGGATTCCCGTCACCACGGTCAGCGCGCCGAGCGCGGCCACGACGGCGAACAGCGCCAGGGCGAGAGCGGGCGCGCGACTGACCCACCACCCCGCGCGCCGACGCCATCCCAGCACGGCCGCGGCAAGGACCAGCGGCGCCGCCAGGAGCACGCTCACACGATGGGTCCATTCAATGATGGATGCGGCTTCCGCCGGCGGCACGACACTGCCGAAGCAGCCGGGCCAGTCGGGGCACCCGTACGTGGAGCCGGTGAAGCACACCACGCCGCCCATGGTGACCAGAAGCCACGTGGCGGCCGCGGCGGTGAGCAGCAGGTTGCGATGTCCCGCAGATACGCGCGGCGTCGTCGGGTTGGTTGCGTGCACGGCACGATTCCATCAGGGGCCGCGCGCCGGATCGCGGCCGGGAGCGACCACGCTCGCGGCAGGGGCGCAGACAACCGTACATGCCGGCGGCGGACGCCGCAATCCGGTTCGTTGATTGTCTCAGATGCATGAAGCTTGCATGGCCGGCCGCCCGTCCCCGAAGTGCGCTTCATCAGCCGACAGTCGAAGGAAGAGGACGGACGGAAACGGAGACGAATGCCGGCACCTTTTCCCAGTTGGTCCAATCAGGCGTTCCGGCTCGCGATCGCGGGCGCGGTGGTGCTGGTGCTGGTGTTGCCTCTCCTGCTGATGGCGTGGGTCCGCTCGCCCTGGAACACGGGCGAGCAACGCTCCCTCGAGCAGCCGGTCCATTTCGACCACCGCCACCACGTCTCCGATGACGGAATCGACTGCCTCTACTGCCACGACCTGGCCGACCAGTCCCGCTACGCCGGGATCCCGGGCGCCGGCAAGTGCATGAACTGCCACAACCAGATCTGGAACGAGAGCCCCGCCCTCGAGCCCGTGCGACAGAGCTACTTCCGCGGGATCACCCTCGCCTGGAACCAGGTCTACGCCCTCCCGGACTTCGTCTATTTCGACCACTCCCAGCACGTGCTCAATGGCGTCGGCTGCGAAGAGTGTCACGGCCGCGTGGACCAGCAGCCGCGCATCGTGCAGGTCCCGCCCCTCACCATGTCCTGGTGCCTCGCGTGCCACCGCGACCCGGCCCCGCACCTCCGGCCCCTGGACCAGGTCACCACCATGGGCTGGACGTTCCGCGGCGATCGCGATTCTCTCGCCGCCGCCCTCGCCGAGAAGTACGACGTCCGCCCCATGACGTCCTGCACCACGTGCCACCGATGAGCCGCGACGACCGTACACTCCCCGTCCTCGGGACCGTCCACGGCGACGCTCCGGACCGCGGCAGCAGGCAACCGGAGCCCTGGGGCGCCCACGAGCCGCATCCGCCGCACTACTGGCGCAGCCTGGAGGAGCGGGTGGCCGGCGGCCCGTCGCCATCGCCGGAGTTCCCGGAAGGCGCGGATCAGCCGCCCACCGGCTGGAGCCGGCGCGATTTCGTGAAGCTGCTGGGCGCTTCCGCCGCCCTGGCGGGGATCCAGGCGTGCGAAAGCCCCCACGCCCGCATCCTGCCGTACGTGAACCGTCCGCCCGAAGTGGTCCCGGGCGTTCCCATGGAATACGCCACGACCATGACGCTGGACGGGTATGGGGTGGGCGTACTGGCGCAAGCACGGGAGGGGCGGCCCATCAAGATCGAGGGGAACCCCGACCACCCCGCGAGCCTGGGCGCCGCGGGTGTGTTCGAGCAGGCCTCCGTGCTCCAGCTCTACGATCCGCATCGGGGCGAAGGGATTCGCCAGGGCGAGCGCCTGCGCAGCTGGGAGTACCTGCGCAGCGTTCTCGGGGAGGCTGGCGAGGAGCCGCTGCCCTGGCCCGACGACGTACCACCTCCGGGCCGCGACGGCGGCAGCGGGCTTCGCTTCCTCATGGCGCCGACCGCCTCTCCGTTCCGGATCCACTGGATCGGCGAGGTGCAGCGGCGCTTCCCCGGCGCCGAGTTCACGTTCTTCGCCCCCACCGCCGCCACGGCCGACCTCGTCGGCGCCAGCCTGGCCTTCGGGCGCTCTCTGGCTCCGCACTACGACTTCGCCGCAGCCGATGTCGTGGTTTCGCTGGACGCCGATTTCGTGGATCAGGGGCCGTTCCGGCTTCGCTATGCCCACGACTTCGCCGCGGCGCGCCGCATTCGCTCCCCCTCCGACGGCATGAGCCGCCTGTACGCGGCCACCCCCGCCCTCGACCCCACGGCGTCCATCGCGGACCATCACGTGCCCGCCCGCGCCTCGGAGATCGAGCTGCTTGCCGCGTGGCTGGCCGAGCTGGTGGACGACCCGGGCGCCCGCGTGGAAGGGGTCCGCGAGCCGCTGGTCGATTGGCTGCGCCACGCCGCCCGGGATCTGGGCCGCGCTCGCGGTCGCGGCATTGTCATGGCCGGCGCCGCCATGCCCAAGGAAGTCCACGCGCTGGCGTACCTCACCAACGAGAAGCTCGGCAATGTCGGGCGCACGCTCTGGTTCACGGAGCCGCAGCGCTTCGGCTCCGGCGATCCCCAGGCCGCGCTGGGCCGCCTGGTGGAGGACATGGACGCCGGCCGCGTCCAGACGCTCGTCATCATGGACGCCAATCCCGTCTATGCCGCGCCCGCGGACGTGCCGTTCGCCGCCGCCCTCGAGCGTGTGCCGCGCACCATGGCGCTCGACCTGTTCGAGAACGAGACGGCGGAGCGCTGCCACTGGTACATCCCCCAGACGCATTACCTCGAGCGCTGGGGCGATGCGCGGGCGTACGACGGCACCATCTCCACCGTTCAGCCACTCATCGCCCCGCTGCGGGCCGGCCGCTCCGCCGACGAGCTGCTCATGGCGTTCGCCGGCCAGGCCACGCGCACTGCCCACGCCGCGCTGCGCGATTTCTGGCGCGAACGCTTCGCCACGGGTAGCGATTTCGACTCCTTCTGGGACGAGACGCTCCGCCGCGGCGTGCTCCCCGGCACCGCCGCCCCCCGCCTGGCGCCGGTACCCACGGCTTCCACCGCCTCCCTCATTCCTTCCCTCCGCCAGCGGCAGCAGCTGCGCAGCCGGGCCGTGCAGGCGGTGACGGCCGCGGCCGCGGAGCGGTCGCCGGGTGACCAGGCGCCGGGCGACCAGGCGCCTCGCCGACCGCCTCCTGACCGGGGCGCCGACACGGCCGGTGGCGACGGCGGGGAGTCCGCAGGCGCCATGGGAAATGGCGCGGGCACGGCCGAAGTTGGCGACAACGAGCGGCTGGAGCCGCCGGCGGGTGTGATGGAAGTGGCGATCCGGCCGGACCCGACGATCTACGACGGGCGCTTCGCCGACAACGCCTGGCTGCTGGAGCTCCCCGACCCCATCACCAAGCTGACATGGGAGAACGCAGCGCTCCTGGCGCCGGCCACGGCCACGGGCATGGGGATCGAGACCGGGGACGTGATCCGGATCGAAGCGGATGGCCGGGCGCTGGACCTGCCCGCGTTCGTCGATCCGGGGCACGCCCCGGACGCCATCACGCTGCGCCTGGGCTGGGGGCGGAGCGGGGCGGAGAAGACGGCGTTCGGCCACGGCGTGAGCGTGTACCGGCTGCGCACCAGTGCCGAACCGGTGCTGATCCCGGCCGCGTCCGTGCGCCGGATCATCAGCACGAAAGGGCCGCGCAGCGGACCGAAGCGGGCGCAGCTGGCCAACGCGCAGACGCACTGGTCCATGGAGGGGCGGCCCATCGTCCTGGAGCACACGCTGGCCGAGTACCGCCGGGAGCCGGAGTTCACGGAGAAGCACAAGGGCCCGGTCCCCACGCTGTACGACGGTCCGCCCATGACGGCCGAGCACCAGTGGGGGATGACCATCGACCTGGCGCTGTGCACCGGCTGCTCCGCGTGCGTGGTGGCGTGCTACGCCGAGAACAACCTCCCGGTGGTGGGCAAGCAGGGAGTGCTGAACGCCCGCGAGATGAGCTGGCTGCGCGTCGATCGCTACCTCACCGGGTCGCCCGACACTCCCGGCATCGTCCATCAGCCCATGCTCTGCCAGCACTGCGAGAAGGCGCCGTGCGAGTACGTCTGTCCCGTGAACGCCACGGTGCACTCCGATGACGGGCTGAACGAGATGGTATACAACCGGTGCGTGGGCACCCGCTTCTGCTCGAACAACTGCGCGTGGAAGGTGCGCCGCTTCAACTGGTTCGACTACAACCAGCCGCGTTCGGAGTTCGAGACCCTGGTCCTCAATCCCGACGTCACGGTCCGCGAGCGCGGCGTGATGGAGAAGTGCAGCTACTGCGTGCAGCGGATCCGGCGCGCGGAGCGGCGTGCGCAGATCGAGGAGCGCCCGCTGCGCCGGAACGAGGTGGTGACGGCATGTCAGCAGGCGTGCCCCACCAACGCCATCGTCTTCGGCGATGTGGCGGACGTCGGGAGCGAGGTCTCCAGGCTGCGGGAGGAGCCGCGGATCTACAGCGTGCTGCACGAGCTCGGGACCAAGCCGCGCACCCAGTACCTGGCGCGCGTCACGAACCCGGACCCGGAGCTGCGGGCAAAGGAGCAAGCGGCCGTGCGCGCGGCGGAGCAGGGTCCGGGCTGGAGTCGCCCTGGCGCGCTGCCGCCGCAGGAGATCGGGGGCAAGTGATGGACAACCAGCGTACGCCCACCCCCACCCTGGAGCGCTGGCCCGTGGTCGCGGGCCACCCCAGCTACGCCCACATCACCACGGAGATCCTGGAGCCGATCTGGAAGCGCAAGCCCACCAGCTGGCGCCTCTTCATGGCGTTCACGGGGCTGGGCGCCATGGGCTTCATGGGCGTGGTCACCTACACGATCGTCACCGGGATCGGGGTGTGGGGCAACAACATCCCGGCGGCGTGGGCGTTCGCCATCACCAACTTCGTCTGGTGGATCGGCCTCGGTCACGCGGGGACGTTCATTTCCGCGTTCCTCCTGCTGCTGGAGCAGAAGTGGCGCAGTTCGATCAACCGGACGGCCGAGGCCATGACGCTCTTCGCCATCGCCATGGCCGGGCTCTTCCCCATGCTCCACCTGGGGCGCGCCTGGTTCTTCTACTGGCTGATCCCCTACCCGGCCACCATGGGGACCTGGCCCCAGTTCCGTAGCTCGCTCCCCTACGACGCCGCCGCGATCTTCACATACTTCACCGTGTCCGTGCTGTTCTGGTACCTGGGCGTGGTCCCCGACTTCGCTTCCGCCCGCGACCGCGCGCCCAGCCGGCTCAAGGCGAGGATTTACGGCGCGCTCTCCCTCGGCTGGCGCGGCGCCGCCCGCGACTGGAAGCGCTACCGCATCGGCTACGGCCTCCTGGCCGGGCTCGCCACACCGCTGGTGATCTCCGTGCACTCCATCGTGTCCATGGACTTCGCCATCGCGCAGCTCCCCGGCTGGCACAGCACCATCTTCCCGCCCTACTTCGTGGTCGGCGCCATCTACTCCGGCTTTGCCCTCGTCATCATGCTGCTCGTCCCCATCCGGCACCTGCTCGGCTGGAAGGACGTCATCACGAAGCGCCACCTGAACGTACTCGGCAAGATCCTGCTCGTGACCGGCTCGCTCATGGGCTACTCCTACATCACCGAGACGTTCTCCGCCTGGTACTCCGGCGACATCTACGAGCGCTTCATCTACCTCTGGCACCGCCCCATCGGATGGCACTGGCTCTACTGGGCCATGATCTTCTGCAACGCCATCGTGCCGCACCTGTTCTGGAGTCGACGGATGCGCAACAGCTCCATCGCGCTCTTCCTCGGCTCGTTCCTGATCTTCATGGGGATGTGGATCGAGCGGCTGGTGCTCATCGTCAGCAGCCTCGACCGCGACTTCCTCCCCTCCAGCTGGCACGCCTACTTCCCGACCTGGGTCGACTTCGCGCTGCTCTTCGGCTCCATATGCACCTTCGTCTTCCTCTTCATGGCGCTGCTGCGCTGGGTGCCCGGCGTGCCCATCCACGAGGTGAAGAAGCTGCGACGCGAACTGGAGCAGGAAGGAGCGCTGTCGTGATCCCCGATGTCATGCGCATCCGGATCCTGGGCGAGTTCGATACGCCCGACGCGGTCGAGGCCGCCGTGGCCGCCCTCAAACACAAGGGCTACGTCGGCATCGAGGCGTTCACGCCATGGGACATGGAGAAAGTCACGGAGACGCTCGAGCTCCCGCGCGGCGAGATCCCGCTCTACACGCTGCTCTTCGGCATCCTCGGCGCGGTGCTCGGCTACGGGATCCAGTGGTGGACCAATGCCATTGACTTTCCCATCAACGTGGGCGGCCGGCCGCTGAATCCCATCCCGTCGTTCGTCATGATCACGTTCGAGACGACGGTCCTGTTCGCCGCGTTCGGCGCCTTCCTGGGGGTCCTGGCCAGCTCGCGCCTGCCGATGCTGTGGCAGCCCATTTTCGAGGTGCCGGGCTTCGAGCGCGCGACCGACGACCGCTTCTTCATCGGCATCGATGAGCAGGACCCGCTCTTCCGGTTCGAGAACACGCGGGAAGACCTGCTGAACGCGGGCGCCATCCGGGTGGAGCGCGTACCCGAGAAATGGGAGGTCGTTGAGCGGGAGAAGCGGGAGGCGAGGCTGCGGCAGCGGGGCGTCGCCGGGCCCTTGGCAGCACCCGAAGAGCGGGTGCCGCCGCCACCGGAGGAGCGGCCATGACCCGGCGCGCCCTGCCGCTCCTGCTCCTGCTCCCCCTTCTCGCCGCCGGCGCGTGCCAGCGGGGCGGCGGGACCGTGTCCTGGGGCTGGGAGCGCATGATCAACCAGCGCTCCCTCAGGGCCTACGAGCCGTCCGACCTGTTCGCCGACTCCATGGGCATGCGCATCCCGCCCGACGGGACCGTGCCCCGGAACGCGCCGATCGGCGCACGCGCCGTGCTCACCGGCCGGGTCGGGCGCGACACCACCGTGGCCGCATCCCGTGACACCGCCGCGCCCAGACAGCCCGGCCGACGGGAGGCCGCCGCCGTCCAGAAAATCCCGATTCCGCTCACCATCACGGACCTGGAACGCGGCCGGAACCGCTTCGACATCTACTGCGCGCCCTGCCACGGTGTGGACGGTCGCGCGCAGACGCCCGTGGCCTCGAACATGCCGCTGAAGAAGCCGGCCGACCTCCTCTCGGACATGGTCCGGACCGCGCCGGACGGTCACATCTTTTCGGTGATGACCGAAGGCTGGGGCTTCATGCCATCCTACGCCGCCGACCTGAAGGTTCACGACCGATGGGCGGTGGTGGCCTACGTGCGCGCCCTCGAACTCGCGCAGGGCGCGCCACTGGATTCCCTGCCACAAGGGATCCGCGATGAATTCCACGCCGCCGTCCCCGCCGCCCGCGGCGGGGCCGCGCGCGACTCGGCGGGAGGGAGCCCATGAGCACCGTCGGCCCGCCACGGAGGGTCGAAGCGCACGTCATCCGCCACGCGCGCCGGGTCATCACACCCGCGCTCATTGCCGCGGGAGTCGGCCTCCTGGGCTTCGTGGGCGGGCTGATCCTGGATCCGCAGCGCGCGCTATACAGCTACCTGGCGGCCTTCGCGTTCGGCATTTCCGTGGCCCTCGGCGCGCTCTTCATGGTGATGATCTCCCACGTCACGAACGCCAAATGGTTCGTGGTGGTGCGGCGCATCGCGGAATCCATTGCGGGCACGCTCCCGCTCTTCGCCATCCTCGTGATCCCCGTGCTGGCGGGCGCGGGCGCCATCTATCCCTGGGTGACGCCCGTCCACCTGCCGCCCGAGGAAGCGGCCAACGTTGCGACGAAGGCTGCCTACCTGAACGTCCCGTTCTTCATCGGCCGGACGATCATCTACTTCCTCGTCTGGATCGGGCTGGACACGTCGCTGCGCCGCTGGTCGCTCCGCCAGGACCGCGACCCGGACGACGCGCCGCCGCGACGCGCCGTCAACCTCAGCGGACCGGGCCTCGCCGCCACCGGACTCACGGTCTCCTTCGCGGCCATGGACTGGCTCATGTCGCTCTCGCCCACCTGGGTCTCGTCCGTGTTCGGCGCCTACTGGTTCGCCGGGACCATGTACGCGGGCATTGCCGCAATCACGGTGGCCGCGGCCGCGTTCCAGCGTTCCGGACTCGTCGATGACGAGGTGGCGAGCGGACAGTTCTACGCCCTCGGTCGGCTGATGCTCGTGTTCACCATCCTCTGGGCCTATCTCGGCTTCTCCCAGGGGTTCCTCATGTACATCGCCGATCTCCCGCACGAGATCACCTGGTACCTCGATCGCACGCTCGGCGGATGGGGCGTCGTGTTCGGCATCGTCGTCATCGGGCATTTCTTCGTCCCGTTCTTCGCTCTCCTCTCCTACAGGATCAAGCAGGACGGCCGCAGGCTGGCGCTGGTGGCCGGCTGGATGCTCCTGATGAGCTACGTCGAGATGTTCTGGTTCGTCATTCCCGCGCTCCACGGCCGCGATTTCAGCGCCCGCTGGTTCGACCCGTTCACGCTCCTGCTCGTCCTCGGCGCAGCCATCGCCTTCGGTGCCTGGCGCCTGACCGGTGAGGCCACCGTGCCGTGGCGCGATCCGCGCATCCTCGCCTCCATCGGGTATCGCCGTGAGTGAGTCGCCCCGCCGTCCCGGCCTGGACCAGGAGGAGGACCGCATCAACGCCACTGGCGCGGCCATCCTGACCACGTTCGGCGTGTTCATGGTGGCCATCGCCATGTGGGCGGGCGTCCAGAAGGTGGAGAGCATAGGCGGACGGGAGGTCACGCCATCCACCGCCCAGGAGACCCCGCCGCGAACCGAGGAGGTGCGCCCCGTCCGTGCCATCGGCGCCATCAACGTCACGGACATCCTGGCGGACTCCAGCACGCGCGCGGACCGGGACCTGAGGAAGAAGCGGCTCGACGCCTACGGCTGGGCCGACCGGGACCGGGGCGTGGTCACCATCCCCATCGAGCGCGCCATGCAGCTCGTGGCCGAACGTGCCCGGGGCGCGACAGGCGGGAGCGGCAGCCCCGACGACTCGGCTCACCAGGCACCCGGAGCCCCCGGGCCAGCGCAGGAGGCGCCATGACGTTCTTCCCCCTCGCTGCCGCCGTGCTGGCCGACCCGAGCTCGCCGCTTTCCGACTTCCTGGGCGCCGTCGGGAACACGCTGCACTGGCTCCTCGCGCTCCCCGTGCAGGCATCGCAGTTCGCCACCCAGGTGGACGCGCTCCAGTACATCGAGTTCGTGATCTGGTTCATCCTCGGCGTCTTCACCCTGGGCATCACAGCGCTCTTCGTGGTGCTCTTTCGCCGGCGCAGCACGGACCCGGTTGCACCGCGGACGAAGAAGGTGGTGGCGCCCACGTGGATGGAGGGCGGCGTCGCCTTCGCGCTGCTCGCCCTCTTCATGGTCTGGTGGATGTTCGGATTCCGGCAGTATGCGAGCCGCCAGTTTCCGCCCGATGACGCGCTCACGGTGTACGCCGTCGGCAAGCAGTGGGTGTGGAAGTTCAGTTACGCGGACGGGCCCCAGTCGGTGAACATTCTCTACCTGCCGAAGGACCGCCCCATCCGCATCCTCACCACGTCCCGCGACGTCATCCATTCCTTTTTCGTGCCGGCGTTCCGCATCAAGATGGACGCGGTCCCCGGCCGCTACAACACCACCTGGTTCAAGCCCACGCGCGTGGGGCGGTACCGGCTCATGTGCGCGGAGTACTGCGGCGCCGGCCATGGCCGCATGCGCACGGACGCCATCGTGCTCCCGCCCGAAGACTTCGACCGCTGGCTCGAGGGCTACTCCCTCGAAGGGGACCACGCCACCCCCGTCCCGCCGGGCGTCCTTTCCCACGCCGGCGAGCCGCCCCGGGAGAGCATGACCATGGCGGAGCGCGGACAGCGCGTGGCGGCCGAGAAGGGCTGCTTCCAGTGCCACTCCACCGACGGCACGCGCGGCATGGGCCCGACCTGGCTCGGGCTCTACGGCTCCCGCGTGCCGCTCCAGAGCGGGGACACGGTGGTCGCCGCGCCAGGCTATCTGACCCGGTCCATGATGAAGCCCGGCGCCGACATCGTGTCGGGGTTCGCTGACATCATGCCCAGCTTCCACGGCCGGCTCACTCAGGCCGAGGCCGCCGCGCTGGTGGAGTACATCAAGTCGATCCGGAGGTCGCCGTGAGCACCACCATGGACCCGCAGGGGACGCTCCTGTACGAGGAGGAGCCCGAATCCTACCTGACGGCCGAACGGGGGCTCTGGTCGTGGCTCACCACCACGGACCACAAGCGCATCGGCCTGATGTATCTCGTCGCCACCTCGACCATGCTGGCCCTGGGCGGCACCTTCGCCATGCTCCTCCGCCTCGAGCTCCTCACCCCCGACTATACGATCGTCGGGGCCGACACCTACAACCGCTTCTTCACCGCCCATGGCGTGATCATGGTCTGGCTCTTCATGATCCCCGCCATCCCGGCCGGCTTCGGGAACTTCCTCGTCCCGCTCATGATCGGCGCCAGGGACGTGGCCTTCCCCCGCCTCAACCTGGCCAGCTTCTACATCTACCTGGTCGGCGCGGCCATCCTCCTCTACGGCCTCGCCGCTGGCGGCGTGGACACCGGCTGGACGTTCTACACGCCCTACTCCACCCTCAGCTTCTCCCGCGTGGCCGTGGTGGCAATGGGCGTCTTCGTGCTCGGCGTCGCCACCATCATCACCGGCGTCAACCTCATCGCCACCATCCACACGCTGCGCGCGCGGGGCATGGGGTGGGGACGCATGCCCGTCTTCGTCTGGACCATCTACGCCACGGCCATCATGCAGACGCTGGCGACGCCGGTCCTCGGCATCACGCTCGTCCTCGTCGCCATCGACCACGCCTTCCACTTCGGCATCTTCGACCCGACGCTCGGCGGCGATCCGATCCTCTACCAGCACCTCTTCTGGTTCTACTCGCATCCCGCCGTCTACATCATGATCCTGCCGGCGTTCGGCGTGATCGCCGAGGTGGTCTCCGCCTTCAGTCGCAAGAACTATTTCACCTACCGCGGCCTGGTCATTGCCTCGCTCGGCATCGCGTTCGTCGGCTTCATGGCCTGGGGGCACCACATGTTCACGTCGGGGATGAGCACCACCGACGCGGCCGTCTTCGGCATCCTTTCCATGGCCGTCTCCGTCTTCAGCGCCATCAAGGTCTTCTCCTACGTGGGCACGCTCTACGGCGGCTCCATCTCGCTGAAGACGCCCATGCTCTACTTCTTCGAGTTCCTCTTCCTGTTCGGCGTGGGCGGCACCACGGGCGTGGCGCTGGCTTCCACGTCCCTCGACATCCAGTGGCAGGACACCTACTTCGTGGTGGCCCACTTCCACTTCATCATGGTGGGCGCCACCATGACCGCGTTCCTCGCCGCGCTCCACTACTGGTGGCCCAAGCTCTTCGGCCGCCTCTACAACGAGAAGCTCGGCGCCCTCGGCGCCATGTTCATCTTCATGGGATTCCTCGGCACGTTCGTTCCCCAGTTCCTCCTGGGGAACCAGGGCATGCCGCGCCGCCTGTACGACTATCCGCCCGAGTTCCAGACCCTCAACGACATCTCCACAGTAGGGTCCTGGTCGCTCCTGGCCGGTCTCTCGCTCATCCTCTCCTACCTGATCTACTCCCTCGTCCGGGGGGAGAAGAGTGGGGCCAATCCCTGGCGCTCGCGCGGCTTCGAATGGCTCACGCCCTCGCCACCGCCGCCGCACAACTTCGAGGTGATCCCGGACTACCGTCATCGTGAGCCCCACGACTACTGGGCCGAGGAGGACGCTTGAGTAATCCCCGCGGCGCCGTTCGGGGCGACACCCTGGGCAGCGCCACCACGCGCGTCCGACGCCAACCGGAGGAGGGGCGGAGCGCCGAAGCCCACCTCAAGGACCACTACGCACCATGTCCAGCCAGACCCACGGTGCCCAGTTCGGCATGTGGGTCTTCATCGCCAGCGAAACGGTGATGTTCAGCGCGCTCTTCGCCCTCTTCTCCGCCTACCGCACCTCCTTCCCCGACGCCTTCAAGGAGGGGGCGCGGGTTACGGTGCTCTGGATGGGGTCCGCGGGCACGGTCACGCTCCTCCTCGCAAGCTTCCTCGTGGCCGCCGCCCTCAGCTTCGTCCGCGCCGATCGCCTGCGCGCCGGCTCCGCTTCGCTCTTCGGCGCCGCCGGCCTCGGTGCGCTCTTCCTCGTCTTCAAGTTCTGGGAGTGGGGCATCCATTTCGGCGAGGGGATCTATCCGGGCACCTACTACCATTTCGACAAGCTGCCGCCGCCGGGCGGGTCGGCCTTCTTCACCCTCTATTACGTCATGACCGGGCTCCACGCGATCCACGTCATCGGCGGCATCATCCTTCTCTCCGTGCTCGCGTGGCGGACACGAAGGCGCGCCTACGGCCCGGAGTACGACACCCCCGTCGAGCTCGGCGGCATGTACTGGCACTTCGTCGACATCGTCTGGCTCTTTCTCTGGCCCTGCTTCTATCTGATCCATTGAGCCCATGAAGACCTACGCCCTCACGCTCGCCGCGCTCCTGGTCCTCACCGCACTCACGTTCGGGCTCTCCTTCATCAGCCTCGGCGTCTGGCAGGCACCCGCCGCCATCCTCATCGCCGCCGCCAAGGCGTTCCTCGTCGCCCTGTTCTTCATGCACCTCGCCCGGCAGAGCGCGCCCGCACGCATGGCCGCCCTCGTCGGGCTCCTCATGGGACTCCTGCTCATCGTCATATCCACCCTCGACGTCGCCACGCGCCCCGAGCACCGCCTGCCGGGCACCGACTTCCCCGTGCTCACACCCCTGATCGCCCCCGCCGACTCGCTGCAGGACAGCCGGACCTCGCTGCCTTTGCGCCTGCCGGACACCACCACCGCAGCTTCCACCCGGCCGCCATCCCGCTGAGCTGCAGCGAAGATCATTGCAGCGCTTCGTCGCCCGTGTCCGCGCGGTCGCCTTAGCACGCGCGGAAACACCAGCGCGAGCAGCCAACGTCCGACAGGAGTCGCCATGCTTGCCGGCCACATGTGGCGACACGACATGGTCGCCTCCAGCACCAGCTGATCGCCACCGCCCGCCCGAAACCGGACACCGGCAGCCCCGCCCCGCTCCTCTACCGCCGGCCGGCGCTGCCGCGTCGTTCAGACCCGCTCCAGTTGCACCGACGGCCTATCCTGCGTACGTTCGGCGTGTTTATCATACTCGTATGATGTTTACCCGAACGCGGGAGTGGCCATGGCCGCGGCTCGTAGCTTGATTCCCAGGATCCTCTCCATTGTGGTGTTCGCCGCCATGGCCAGCGCGCTCGGCTATGCGGCGTGGATTGCGCTCCGCTACATCGGCCAGATCGGTGTGTGAGCCCACCGCTGGTTGACCGCCGCGTCCCCCCACCTGCTGAACGGATCATGACGAAACGCCATACGCGCCTGTTCTTTTTCGGCGGCACGCTCCTGTTCGCGCTGGTCTTCGGCGCGCTCACGTACAACAGCCATCAGCAGTTCCCGGAGCTGACGCACTCGAACCAGCTGACGCCGGCGGTCGCGGCGGGATTCGAGGTCTGGCATCGCTACGACTGTGTGAACTGCCACACGTTGCTGGGGGAGGGCGCGTATTACGCGCCGGACCTGACCAACATCGCGTCGCAGCGGGGCGACGCGTACCTGACGGAGTTCCTGAAGGATCCCAGCCGGTTCTACTCGGAGGAGAAGGACCGGCGGCTGATGCCGACACTGGGGATGAGCGACCAGGAGATCGAGGAGGTCGTGGCCTTCCTGGGGTGGGTGGACAAGATCGACACGAACGGCTGGCCGCCCCGTCCGTTGACGGTACGGGGCTCGGCAGTGCCCGGGAGTGATGTGGGGGGAGGGTCGCCGAGTGCGGCGTCGTCGGACCCGGTGGCGCAGGGGGAGGCGCTGTTCGGCAGCTCGCCGCCGGGGTGCTTCACCTGCCATTCGACCACGAAGGGCGTGAACATCGTGGGCCCCTCGCTGGCGGGGATCGCGTCGAAGGCCGCCGAGGCCGTGCAGGAAGCCCGATTACACCGGTTCGGCGACGACGGCGGCGGGCTACATCCGGGAGTCGATCCTGCACCCGAGCGCCTACCTCGTCCCGGGATCGAACTACTCGACCAACGGCATGTCGATGATGCCATCGAACTTCGGTGAACAGCTCGACTCGACGCAGGTGAACCACCTGGTCCAGTACCTCCTGACCCTCAAGTAGAGAGAGAAGACCGTGCGCTACCGCAGTCAGGCCGTTTCGTACTGGTACTTCGTCGTCGCGCTCCTCCTCTTCGGGCTGCAGATGGTGTTCGGTCTGCTGTCGGCGGTGAAGTACCTGGGACCCGACCCCCTGCTCCACGTGCTCCCCTTCGACGTGACGAAGGAGATGCACACGAACCTTCTGATCGTGTGGGTCCTGACCGGGTTCATGGGATCGGCGTTCTTCCTGGTCCCGGAGGAGTCGCGGACCGAGCTGTACAGCCCCCGGCTCGCCTATATCCAGCTGGGCATATGGACCGCGGGTGGTGTGGCCATCCTGACCGGCTACCTCTTCGGTTGGACGGCCGGGAACAAGTTCCTGGAGCAGCCGTTCCCGCTCAAGCTGGTGATCGTGGCCGTCATGCTGATGTTCATGTACAACCTGGGCATGACCATCTGGAAAGCGGGCCGCTGGACCACCACGGAAGCGGTGATGGTGGCGGGGCTCGTTTTCTCGGCGCTGCTCTATCTGCCCTCCCTGTTCACGTTCCACAACCTGACCGTCCAGCTTTTCTATCGCTGGTGGACGGTGCACCTGTGGGTGGAAGGTGTGTGGGAGATGATCCAGGGCGGTCTCCTGGCCTACCTGCTGATCCGCCTGTCCGGCGCGGACAGGGAGGTCATGGAGAAGTGGCTGTACGTGATCGTGGGGCTCACCTTCATCGCCGGCATTCTCGGCACGGCCCACCATTACTACTGGCTCGGCGTTCCCCATTACTGGCTTCCCATCGGCGGGATCTTCAGCGCGCTGGAGCCGCTGGCATTCCTCGGCATGGCCGCATACGCATACGGGGCCATGCGCCGGAGCGGATTCTCCCATCCCAACCGGCTCGCGGTCCACTGGACGGTGGGCAGTGCCATCTTCTCGGCACTGGGCGCCGGCATTCTGGGGCTGGCCCACACGTGGCCCGCGGTGAACAAGTGGACGCACGGCACCCAGATCACGCCCATGCACGGGCACATGGCGTTCTTCGGCGCCTACGTCATGATCGTGCTGGCGCTCATCACCTATGCCATGCCGTCTCTCACCGGCCGCGCGGAAGAGGATTCCTACAACGCTGTGGGCGTCTGGGCGTTCTGGCTCCAGGTGGCAGGAATGTTCGGCATGACCATGGCCTTCGCGGCCGCCGGCGTCGCGCAGACCTACCTCGAGCGGATCATCGGCATCGGCTTCCTCCCGACGCAGGACAAGATCCGGGTACACTTCCTCATGCTCGTGGGCACGGGCACGATCTTCGTCATCGGGGTGGCGCTGTACCTGTACGACTTCTTCTTCCTCAGCGGGTCGCTCAAGGCGGCGCCCGCGGATGAGCCGGAGCCCGAGCCGGTGACGGCGGCATGAAGGCGGCCGCGAACGGGACCGCCGCCCGCAACGGAAGCCGGCGTGGGGATCAGCGTTCCGATGGCGCAGGGGAGCAGGCCGGGCGCCGGGCGGGGGAAGCGATCGGTGGCCTGCGCTGGCCGGGTGAGGGGGCGCCCTACTATGAAGCGGTGGGCGATGAGGTCGCCATCTTCGAGAGAGCGCACGAGCAGGGGCTGGCGGTGATGCTCAAGGGGCCCACGGGGTGCGGCAAGACCCGCTTCGTGGAGCACATGGCATGGCGGCTGAAGCGGCCGCTGGTCACCGTCGCCTGTCATGACGACCTGTCGGCCAGTGACCTCACCGGCCGCTTCCTGGTCCGCGATGGGGAGACGGTGTGGCAGGACGGTCCGCTCACGCGCGCAGTCCGGCAAGGCGCCATCTGCTACCTGGACGAGGTGGTGGAGGCGCGTCAGGACACCGTCGTGGTGATCCATCCGCTGACCGATGACCGACGGATGCTGCCGCTGGACCGGACGGGCGAGATCCTCGACGCCGCGCCCGGCTTTCAGCTGGTGATCTCCTACAATCCGGGGTACCAGCACCTGCTGAAGGACCTGAAGGCCAGCACCCGCCAGCGTTTCGTCTCGCTCCAGTTCGACTTTCCCCCGCCCGAGGTGGAGCGCCGGGTCGTACAGCGAGAGGCGGGAGTGGATCGGGCCACCGCCACGATGCTCGTGCAGCTGGCCACGCGCATCCGCAGCCTACGGGATCGAGGACTGGCGGAGGTGCCGAGCAGTCGGCTGCTGGTGGCGACCGGTCGCCTGATCGCGGCCGGCATCGAACCTCGCACCGCCTGTGCGGTCGCACTGGTCGCGCCGCTCTCCGATGACCCCGACCTGCTCGCGGCCATGGACGACGTCGTCGTCGCCAGCCTCTGAGCCCGGGACCGGCGAGTGTCCGAGCCCGAAGAAGTCATCATCGAGGCCGCCCACGCGGTTACGGGCGTCGCCGCCCGCGTCTGGCGGAGTCAATCGCGGCTGGCGCGGCCGGATTCGCTGCGCCTCGAGGACGTGCGCAGCCGGCTCGAGGTGGTGCTCCACGCCCTCTTCCGTCACCCGTTCCATCTCGAGCCCGCTGAGCCCCCGCTGGCGCCCAACCTCTTCCGCCGCATCGCCGGCCGCATCCCGCACCACCTGGCCCGCCCGGCTCTCGTGGCCTGGAATGATGGTGACCGGCTGGCGCTGCCGCCCGAGATCCCCCGCCGTGCCCCGGGCTCCGATGCACCGCTCGCCCGCTATCGGCTCCTCGCCATCCAGCAGGCGGCGAGGATCCGGCGGGGGACCGCTGCCGTGGCGACCCGGGCTCCTTCCCTGCTCACCCGGGACCTCTTCCTCCTGGCCGAGGCGCGGGCTGTCGACCTCGCCCTCGCCCGCGACTTCCCCGGCCTCCTCGGCGGCCTGGATGCCGCCCGCAGCGCCAGCGCCCGACAGATCGCCAGCGAGCGTGCGGCCGCGCTCTCCGCTCCCGAGCAGTGGCTCCGCCAGCTCAGAGGCGAGGTCCTGTCGAAGGACGCCGCCGACCCGGACGGCCCCATCCCCGTGCTCGCTTCGCCGGAGGAGGCGCTGCACTGGGCCCTGGACCACACCGCCCGGGCCCCTGACCCCGACGACTATCGCGGGCTCCCCGCCGTTCCGATCTGGGGTGATGTCCGCGCGCCGTCCTCGATCCGGGGAGAGCCGGGCGAAGCCTCGCCCGAGGGCGCCGCGTCGAAGCGCACGACCACGCTCCGACGCCGGCCGCAGGTCCGCCCGGCCCGCCCCGACGAGGATGACGAGCGTCCCGGCATTTGGGGCTTCCCGCACGATGACCCCCAGGAGAGCGTCGAGGATCCCATGGGCCTCCAGCGCCCGGCAGACCGTGACGCCGACGCCGACACCGACGACCTCGCCGATGCGTTCTCCGACCTCCCGGAGGCACGCCTCATCCGCACGCCGGGCGAGCCCGCCGAGGTGCTCCGCGGTCCGGCGCCGCTGCGGCTGCTCCGTGACGCCGCCCGGACGCCGGCGGCCACCGGCGTCGCATACCCCGAGTGGGACTACCGCGAGGAATCCTACGTGGAGCCGGGCGCTGTGGTCCGCATCCGGGACGCGGGTGAGATCGACGCGGATTGGGCCGCCTCCGCCCTGCACCGGCAGCGGCGGCTGCTGCTGCAGGTCCGACGCCGCTTCGAGCGCCTGCGCCTCGAGCGCGTCCATATCGACCGGCAGCCCGACGGCCCGGACGTCGACATCGCCGCGTACGTCCGCGCATTCGCCGATCAGGCGGCCGGCGGCGTGGTCGACGACCGGTTCTACCGCGACGTCCGCCGATCGCGACGCGAGCTGGCGCTCATGCTCCTCGTGGACGTGAGCGCGTCCACCGATTCATGGGTGAGCGGGGGCCAGCGCATCATCGACGTGGAGAAGGACTCCCTCCTCCTGGTGGCGGAGGCGCTCTCCGCCCTGCGCGAGCGTTTCGCCATCCTCTCCTTCTCCGGCGCGGGCCCCGAGCACGTGGTGGTGCGTCGGATCCAGGATTTCGACGAGCCCACCGGCGAGGCCGTCCATGCCCGCATCGGTGGACTTCACCCCGAGCGCTTCACGCGCGTGGGCGCGGCTCTCCGCCACGCTACCGCCCGCTTGAGTCGGGAGCCGGCACGGCATCGTGTCCTCCTGCTCATCTCCGACGGCAAGCCCAACGACGACGATGTCTACGAGACCCGCTACGGCGTCGAGGACACCCGCCAGGCCGTGGCCGAGGCTCGCCTCCAGGGCATCCACCCGTTCTGCATCACCGTGGACCGCGACGCCTCCGCCTATCTGCCGCGCATGTTTGGGCCCGACAGCTACGCCGTCATCCGGCATCCCGCCCGCCTCCCGCACATCCTGGTCGACTTCGTCCGCCAGCTCCACACGCGCTGACCCCGCCACCCTGACGGGCCCGGCCGTTGCCCCCTCCGCGCCGCTGCGCGCTCGGAATGGAACTTGCCCCCTCCGTAGCCGGACGAGCGGGCACCGACTCCCCCACCAGATCGCCGACGGGCAGGGCGGGAAGCCGGGCTCGCGACCCCGTGGATCCTCGGGTGGAGGCGGACCGTCATGGCACGTGCAGTCGGATCGAAGGTCTGGGCGATCGCGGAAGGATACATTCCCGACTGGAGCAACGGGCCCGAGCCCCAGATGACCTCGCACGAGACCGCCTGCCTCCTCAACACCACCGACCACGACGCCGAAGTCCGGATCACCCTCTACTTCTCCGATCGGGAGCCCGTCGGGCCGTACATCATCCCGCTCCCCGCCCGGCGAACGAAGCACGTCCGCTTCAACGAGCTGGAAGAGCCGGAGCCGGTCCCCCGCGCCACGGACTACGCCAGCGTCATCGAATCCGATGTGCCGATCGTCGTCCAGCACTCCCGGTTGGACTCCCGCCAGGCCGAGAACGCCCTGCTCAGCACCATCGCATACGCCGACTCGAACCCCACATAGCGCCATGAGCCAGACTGTCGCCGATTTCATGCTCGAACGTCTCCACGAATGGGGCATCAGCCGCATCTACGGCTTCCCCGGAGATGGCATCAACGGGATCATGGGCGCCCTCGAGCGCGCCGAAGGGACGGAGCGCGAGATGGAGTTCGTCCAGGCGCGCCACGAGGAGCTCGCCGCGTTCATGGCGTGCGCCCACTCCAAGTTTTCCGGCGAGGTGGGCGTCTGCCTCGCCACCTCGGGGCCCGGCGCCATCCACCTCCTGAACGGGCTCTACGATGCCAACATGGACCACCAGTCGGTGGTGGCCATCGTCGGCCAGCAGGACAGCAAGGCGCTGGGCGGGGACTACCAGCAGGAGGTCGATCTGGGCGTCCTGTTCAAGGACGTGTCCCATCATTACGTCCACACATGCGCCAACCCCGCGCAGATGCGGCACCTGGTGGACCGCGCCGTGCGCATCGCGAAAGCCGAGCGCACCGTTACCACGATCATCATCCCGAACGACGTCCAGGAGATGCCGGCCGTGCCGACACCCCCACGACAGCACGGCACCGTCCATTCCGGCGTGGGCTACCGCTTCCCGCGCGTGGTCCCGGAGAGCGATGATCTCCAGGAGGCGGCGAACATCCTGAACGGGGCGGAGAAGGTGGCCATCCTCGTCGGCGCCGGTGCGCTCGGCGCCACGGAGGAGGTCATGCAGGTCGCGAACGTGCTCGGGGCCGGCGTGGCGAAGGCGCTCCTCGGAAAGGCCGTCCTCGACGACTCGCTCCCCTACGTCACCGGCTCCATCGGCCTCCTCGGCACGCGCCCGAGCTGGAACCTCATGAGCGACTGCGATGGGCTCCTGGTCATCGGCTCCAGCTTCCCCTACTCCGAGTTCCTGCCGAAGGAGGGCCAGGCGAAGGCGGTCCAGATCGACATCGAGCCGCGCATGCTCGGCCTCCGCTATCCCATGGACGTCAACCTTCACGGCGACGCCAGGGCCACGCTCCAGGAGCTCATCCCGCTCCTCGAGGAGAAGGGCGACCGGAGCTGGCGCAAGAAGATCGAGGAGGACGTCGCCGATTGGTGGAACGTGCTGGACGAACGCGCCCGGCGCGACGCCGACCCCATCAACCCGCAGCGCGTCTTCTGGGAGCTTTCGCCCAAGCTGCCGCGCGACGTCATCCTCGCCTCCGACTCCGGCTCCTCCGCCAACTGGTGGGCCCGTGACCTCAAGGTGAAGCCCTCCATGATGGCGTCGCTGTCCGGGAACCTGGCCACCATGGGGCCCGGCGTTCCCTACGTCATCGCCGCCAAGTTCGCCTGGCCCGGCCGCCCCGCCATCGCCATGGTCGGCGACGGGGCCATGCAGATGAACGGCATCAACGGCCTCATCACCATCGCCAAGTACTGGAAGAGCTGGGATGACCCGCGGCTCATCATCGGTGTCCTCAACAACCAGGACCTCAACCAGGTCACGTGGGAGCAGCGCGTCCTGGCCGGCGACGCCGAGTACCCCATCACCCAGGACGTCCCCGACTTCCACTTCGCCGAGTACGCCCGCCAGCTGGGCCTCGGCGGCACCCGCGTGGAAACCCCCAACCGGATCGCCGATGCCTGGGACGAGGCGCTCAGCGCGGACCGCCCGTTTGTCGTAGAATTCGTGACGGACCCGAACGTGCCACCGCTGCCTCCGCACATCACGATCCAGCAGGCCCGGCACTTCTGGAAGTCGATGCTCAAGGGAGACCCGCACATGGTGGGCGTGTTCAAGCAGACGGCCAAGGACATGTTCTCCTCCGTCGCGGGACGCGTGCCCGGAGTGGGATCGAGCGACGAGTGACGCGCGCGGCCGGAGGCGTGCCCGTCCGGAGCGTTGAGGTGGGCGCCTACACCGTGCCCACCGACGCGCAGCCGGAGTCCGACGGAACCCTGGCGTGGGACTCCACGACCATCGTGGTCGTGCACGTCCACGCGGGCGACCGTGTGGGGATCGGCTATGTATACAACCACGCCGCAACGGCGCGGGTGATCCGTGACAAGCTCGCGGGCATCGTCGAGGGGATGGACGCGCTGGACACCGGACGCTGCTGGGACGCCATGCGGGCGGCAGTCCGGAACATGGGCAGTCGCGGCATCGCATCGGCGGCGTACTCGGCGCTGGACATGGCGCTCTGGGACGTCAAGGCCAAGCTCTTCGAGGTGGCGCTGGTTTCACTGCTCGGAGCCCGGCGCGACGCCGCCCCCATATACGGGAGTGGCGGCTTCACGTCCTACACCATCGAGCAGCTCCGCGACCAGCTCGGGCGATGGGTGCACGGGTCGGGGATCCCGCGGGTCAAGATGAAGATCGGCCGCGAGCCGTCGCAGGACCCGACGCGGGTGGCCGAGGCGCGGGACGCCATCGGCCCCGCCGCCGAGCTGTTCGTGGACGCCAATGGCGCGTACGACCGGCGTCAGGCGCTGGCGCTGGCCGCCCGCTTCGCGGAGCAGGACGTGACGTGGTTCGAGGAGCCCGTGAGCTCCGACGACCGGGACGGGCTCCGCTTCATCCGCGAGCGCACCCCGGCCGCCATGCGGGTCACCGCCGGCGAGTACGGCTGGAGCGAGTTCCACTTCCGCGACATGTTGCGGGACGGTGCCGTGGACGTGCTTCAGCCCGATGCCACCCGCTGCGGCGGGTACACCGGCTTCCTGCGCGTCGCGCACCTGTGCGCGGCCTGGAACACGCCCATCTCGGCCCACACGGCGCCCCAGATCCACGCCCACGTCGCGTGCGCGGCGCCCGGGCTCCTGCACCTGGAGTACTTCCACGACCATGATCGGATCGAGCACATGTTCTTCGACGGCGTGCTCGAGCCGGAGGGCGGCGCGCTGCGCCCGGACCGATCCAGGCCTGGAAACGGACTGCACTTCAAGGGAGAGGACGCGGAGCGCTTCCGCGCCTGAGGCCAACATAGAAGGGACCTACCATGGCGACACTGATCCGGTCGGGACAGCCGACGCGCCCCAGCCACTCCGGCGGAGCTGCGGCCATCGAAGCCACGGACCTCGAGCGGGCGCTGCGCGCGGTGATCAAGGGCGAGGTTCGCTTTGACAGCCAGGCGCGGGCCATGTATCAGACCGACGCGTCCAGCTACCGTCAGATCCCTGTCGGCGTGGTGCTCCCCCGCGACGCCGAGGACGTCAGGAACACGGTCCGCCTCGCCCGCGAGCACCGCGCCCCCATACTCGGCCGCGGCGGCGGCACCAGCCTGGCCGGCCAGTGCTGCAACGCGGCCGTCGTGCTCGACTTCTCGAAGTACATGAACCAGGTCCTGGAGGTGAACGTTCAGGAGAAGTGGGCGCGCGTTCAGCCGGGGACCGTTCTCGATCACCTCCGTGATGCCATCGAGGGCACGGGACTGACCTACGGACCCGACCCCGCCACCCACAGCCGCTGCACCCTGGGCGGCATGATCGGCAACAACTCGTGCGGAATCCATTCGGTGCAGGCGCAGCATTACGGCCCTGGCCCGCGCACCGAGGACCAGGTGCTCGAGCTCACGATCCTGACCTACGATGGTGAGGTGCTCACTGTCGGTCCCACCAGCGATGACGAGATGGAGCGCATCATCGCGGGCGGCGGCCGGCGCGGCGAGATCTATCGCGGCCTCCGTGACCTGCGCGACCGCTACGCAGACGAGATCCGCGCCCGCTACCCGGACATTCCCCGCCGGGTCTCGGGCTACAACCTCCCGTCGCTCCTGCCGGAGAACGGGTTCGACGTGGCAAAGGCGGTGGTCGGCTCCGAGAGCACGTGCGTGCTCGTGCTGGAGGCCAAGGTCCGCCTCATCGACAATCCGCCGAAGCGCGCGCTCCTGATCATCGGTTACACCGACATCTATCACGCGGCCGACCACGTGATGGAGATCCAGAAGTACAAGCCGCTGGGGCTCGAGGGCATCGATGATGACCTGACGCAGTACATGAAGCTGAAGAAGCTGCACACCAAGCAGCTGAGGTACATGCCCGAGGGGCACGGCTGGCTGTTCGTCGAGTTTGGCGGCGACACCACGGAGGAGGCCGAGTCCCGCGCGCGCTCCGCCATGGCGGAGCTGGAAGGGACGAGCGAGCACCTGCGGGAGATGAGGCTGTACACCGACGAGGAAGTCCAGCACCAGGTCTGGCAGGTCCGGGAGTCCGGGCTCGGGGCGACGGCGTTCGTACCGGGAATGCCCAGCGCGTGGGAGGGGTGGGAGGACGCGGCCGTTCCCCCCGAGCACGTGGGCGCATACCTGCGCGATTTCCGGGCCCTGATGCAGAAGTACGACTACACGGCCGCGCTGTACGGCCACTTCGGGCAGGGATGCGTGCACTGCCGCATCACCTTCGACTACGAGACCCGCAAGGGGCTCGACCAGTACCTCGCCTTCATCAATGAGGCCGCCGATCTCGTCCTCAGCTACGGCGGATCCCTGTCCGGCGAGCACGGCGACGGCCAGAGTCGCGGCTCGCTCCTGCCGAAGATGTTCGGTGAGGAGCTGATGGAAGCGTTCCGCGAGTTCAAGCGGATCTGGGATCCGGAGTGGATGATGAACCCGGGGAAGGTGGTGGACGCCTATCCGCCCGACTCCAACCAGTTTTTCGGCGTGGACTACAACCCCGGGAACGTGAAGACCCACTTCAACTTCCCCCACGACAAGTTCGCGTTCCAGAACGCCACCATCCGGTGCGTGGGCGTGGGCAAGTGCCGGCGGACCGACGGCGGAACCATGTGCCCGTCGTACATGGTCACGCGCGATGAAAAGGATTCCACGCGCGGGCGGGCACGGCTGCTCTACGAGATGCTCAGGGGCGACGTCATTCACGACGGGTGGAAGAGCGAGGAAGTGAAGGACGCCCTGGACCTCTGTCTGTCGTGCAAGGGGTGCAAGGGCGACTGCCCCGTGAACGTGGACATGGCCACATACAAGGCCGAGTTCCTGTCGCACTACTACGAGGGCCGGCTGCGGCCGCGCTACGCGTATTCCATGGGACTCATCGACTGGTGGGCGCGCGCCGCCCAGGTCTCCCCCGCCCTGGTCAACTGGGTCATGAGCGCGCCGGGGCTGTCGACCGTGGTGAAGAAGATCGGCGGCATCGCCACGCAGCGGGACATGCCGCCGTTCGCCGAGCAGACGTTCCGCCAGTGGATGGACGTGCGCGGCCCTTCCACGGTCGAGGGCCGGCGCGTGATTGTCTGGCCGGACACGTTCAACAACTACTTCCACCCCGAGATCGGCCGCGCCACGGTGGAAGTCCTCGAGGGCGCGGGCTTCCACCCGGTGCTCCCGGATGAACAGATCGCCACCGGGCGCGCGCTCTACGATTATGGCATGTTGCGCCTGGCGAAGCGGCAGCTCCGGCGCATCATGGACGAGCTGCGCGAAGAGATCCGCGATGGCACCCCCATCATCGGCATGGAGCCCAGCGTGGTTTCCGTCTTCCGCGACGAGCTCCTCAACCTCTATCCCCATGACAAGGACGCGGAGCGGCTGAGCAAGCAGACGTACATGCTGACCGAGTTCCTCGACCGCTACGGCGACGATGTGGACCTCGGCAGCCTCTCGGGCGAGCACGCCATCGTCCACGGCCACTGTCATCACAAGTCCGTGCTTGACTTCGACAGCGAGCGGCACATCCTCGATCGCCTCGGGATCGACTACGAGGTCCTGGAATCCGGCTGCTGCGGCATGGCCGGCTCCTTCGGCTTCGAGGAGGGCCACTTCGATGTCTCCCAGGCCGCCGCCGAACGCGTCCTGCTGCCCGCCGTCCGCAAGGCGGACCCGCGCACCCTCGTGATCACGGACGGGTTCTCCTGTCGCGAGATGCTGGAGCAGAACCGTCTGAGGCGGCCGCTCCATACCGCCGAAGTGATCCACATGGCCATGGAACGGTCCGGCACGCTGCCATCCCCCGCTCGACGTGCTCGCGCCCTGCGTCGCACCGGGGATCGGTCACCCGTTTCCTCGGCCGCGCTGGTCGCTGCGGGCCTCGCCGCCGGGTTCCTGGTCTACCGGGCCGCCGCCGCGCTCCGCCGCAGCTGACCGGCCATGCCCAGCAACGGGCCCGAGGAGCGCCGGACCGGTCAGCCCTCCATCGACGATTACGGCGTGATCGGCGACTGCAGGACCGTGGCGCTGGTCTCCCGTGGCGGGTCCATCGACTGGTACTGCATTCCTCGCTTCGAGGGACCATCGGTGTTCGCTGCGCTGCTGGACACCGAGAAGGGTGGCTCCTTCTCCATCCGCCCCGTCGGCCCGTTCGATACGGAACGCCGCTACCTGCCGGGGACCAACGTTCTGGAGACCACGTTCCGCACCGCCGGCGGCACCCTGCGGCTCACCGACGCCATGACGCTGCCGCAGAGCCAGGCCCATGGGAGAGAGCCCTTCCCGGACCACGAGATCCTCCGGCTCGCCGAGTGCCTCGATGGCCAGGTGGAGCTGGAAGTGGTCTGTGATCCTCGCTTCGACTACGGACGCAGGACGCCGAAGGGCCGGGAGCTCGGCCGCTTCGGAATCCACTTCGACGGTGGCGCTCACACGCTCCTGCTCCGCTCCGACATCCCCGTCCATCGCCGGGAGGGCGCGCCAGGGTGGGTGGGCCGTGGCACGGTCAGCGCCGGTGAGCGACGCTATGTGTCCCTGGCCTCCGAGCTGGCGCGCCCCGTGATCGGACTGGAGCTCGGAGCCGCCGCGGACGCCCGGATCGAGGGCACGGCGGCGTGGTGGAAGAAGTGGCTGACCCAGTGCTCCTATGAAGGCAGGTACAGCGAGCAGGTGCTCCGGAGCATGCTCACGCTGAAGCTGCTCGTGTTTCCTCCATCCGGAGCCATTGTCGCGGCTGGCACCACATCGCTCCCGGAAGTCCCCGGTGGCGTCCGCAACTGGGACTACCGCTTCTGCTGGCTCCGGGACGCGTCCATGACCACCGAGGTCCTGCTTCACAGCGGCTTCACCGCCGAGGGCGAGGCGTTCCTCGGATGGCTGCTCCACGCCACCCGCCTGACGCGACCGAAGCTGCAGGTCCTCTACGATGTCTACGGCCGGACCCGGCACCCCGAGCGCAACCTGTCCCATCTGGCGGGCTATCACGGCTCGAGCCCCGTTCGCGTGGGCAACGGCGCGGCCGGTCAGCTCCAGATGGACGTGTACGGCGAGGTGATCCGCGCCGCGTGGACGTTCGTCGAGCAGGGCGGTCAGCTGGACGGCGCCGAGGCCAGCATGCTCGGAGACCTGGGCGAGACGATCATGAAATGGTGGAAGCGCCCGGGCAACGGGATCTGGGAGCTGCGTGGCGACCGCCACCACTTCACGCAATCACTGGCCATGTGCTGGGTCGGCCTCCACTGCCTCACCCGCCTCGATGACGACGGCGCCGTCAAGCTGAAGCGACCGCGCGAGAAGGTCGATGCCGTGAAGCAGGCCATCCGCGACGCCATTGACGCCGAAGGGTGGAGCGAGGAGTTGGAGAGCTACGTCGCCTGGTTCGGCAGCGACCACGTGGACGCCGCCCTGCTGCTCCTGGGCATCATGGGCTACGAGGATCCCGGCAGTGACCGCATGCGCAAGACGCTCGAGCGCGTGGATGACCGCCTCGGCGTCCGCGGCCTCCTGTATCGGTATCGCTATGACGACCACCTGCCGGGGCAGGAGGGTGCGTTCGGGATCTGCGGCTTCTGGAAGGCGGAGCTGCTCGCCCAGCAGCGACGACTCCGTGAGGCCGTGGACGCCTTCGAGCACTCCTGCTCCTTCGCCAACGACCTGGGCCTCTTCTCCGAGGAGATCGATCCGGAGAACGGCGCGCTCCTCGGCAACTTCCCCCAGGCCTTCACGCACATCGGACTGGTCAGCGCCGCCAACGAGATCGCACGCGCACGTGGCAAGCCACCGGAAAAGGCAGCGAAGAAACCCGAGACGACCCGAGCCCAGCCCGAACCATGAACGTCATTGACACGCTCATATGGGGCGGTGTCGCCACCGTGCTCATGACCACGATCCTCGAAGGGGCCATGTACATGGGCTGGACGCGGATGAGCCTCCCCTTCATCCTCGGCACCTTCCTCACGGGAGACCGCCGCAAGGCACCCGTATTCGGCGCCGTGATGCACATCGCGAACGGCTACATCTTCGCCTTCGGCTACGCGTTCGCCTTCCAGAGCGTGGGCATGGCGAACTGGTGGTTCGGCGCCGTTCTGGGTGTGGTCCACAGCACCGTGGTCCTCGTGCTCATGCCCTTCCTGCCCGGCATACACCCGCGCATGGCCACTGAACAGGCCGGCCCCGACGCGCGCAGGGCTCTCCAGCCGCCCGGCTACTTCGCCCTCAACTACGGCCGCCGCACTCCGCTCTTCGGGCTTGCGTCGCACGTGGTCTTCGGGCTCATCATGGGGGTCTTCTATCACCTGGCCTGAGTGCCCCGGAAGGCGCCCCCGTCATCGCTCCGCCTCCGCTTCTCCCTCCCCTCTCGGCTCGTCCTCCCGGATCACGCTGATCTTGCCGTTCGGCTCCAGGAAGACGGTCCGGACCCCCTCCAGTGACGTGACTCCGGCCTCCCGCAGCTTCTCCCACACGTCGTCCTCCGTCAGCAGCGCGCGGTGCGCCTGGCGCCGGACGATCCGCCCATCGCGCACGATTGCGCGGGGACTGGAGCGGAGGAACGGCCGCAGCACGGGGAAACGGAGCGAGAGCAGGTTCACGGCCGTGTGGCAGGCGATCAGTGTGAGGAAGGTGATGGCGCCGTCCACCACGCCCGGGTATTGACCCGTCAGCGCTTCCCGCACCGAGGTGGCCAGCAGGAAGATGATAAGCAGGTCGGCCACCGTGAACCGCCCTACCTCACGCTTCGGCAGCGCCCGCAGGATCGCGAAGAGCAGCAGGTAGATGCTCGCCGCGCGCACCACCAGCTCGAGGATCGGTCCGTGCGGCATGAACACGGGGCCCCAGTCATCGGGCAGCCAGCGCACCTCTGTAGCCATCATCACGTCACCTCCCGCCTCTCGTCTTCACCGAGGAGCGCCCGCTTCACGACCGGGTCCACCTCCCACCGCTCGGCCGCCGCCATGCGCGCTACGCGCCGCCTGACCAGCCGCTCCACCGTCAATCCCTGCACGAGGATGGAGAACACCACCACCACGTACGTGATGGCCAGCACCAGGTCCCGCTCCGGAGCCGGTGGGATCGACAGCGCCAGGGCGATGGCGATCCCGCCACGCAGGCCGCTCCACGTCAGGATCCGGACCGTGTACGGCTTCACGGCTCGCCGGATCCGCACCACCGAGATGGGCAGCCCCACACTGGCGAGGCGGGCGGCCAGCACGATCGGGATCGCCACCAGGCCGGCCACCACCAGCCGCCAGCTCAGCTCCAGGGCGATCACTTCCAGCCCGATGATCAGGAACAGGATCGCGTTCAGGGTCTCGTCCACAACGATCCAGAACTTGTCCAGGTGATCGCGCGTGGTCTCCGACATGGCGAACGCGCGCCCCCTGTTCCCCACCAGCAGCCCCGCCACCACCATCGCCAGCGGCCCGGACGTGTGGAGCCGCGTAGCCAGCGCGTACCCGCCCGTAACAACGGCGAGAGTGATCATGACTTCCACCGTGTGCTGGTCCACCTGCTTCAGCAGGAGATAGGCACCGTAGCCCAGCACCAACCCGTAGACCAGCCCGCCGATCGCTTCCCATGCGAACAGCTCCGCGACCTCGGCGGGGGACGTGGCACCGGAGACCAGCACGCCCAGGATCGCGGTGAACACCACTACCCCGACGCCGTCGTTGAACAGCGATTCGCCACTGATCAGGACGCGGAGGTCCTCCGGCGCATGGACCCGGTTCAGGACTGCCAGCACGGCCACCGGGTCCGTCGGTGAGATCAGGGCGCCGAAGAGCAGAGCGTAGACGAAGGGGAGCGGGACGCCTACCGCCCGGGCCGCCACCCAGACCAGCGTCCCGACCAGGAACGTCGAGATCACCACTCCCACCGTGGCCAGCAGCAGCACCATCACGCGCTGCTCCATCAGAGCATTCACTTCCACGCCCAGCGCGCCAGCGAAGAGCATGGCGCCCAGCAGCCCGTTCAGCAGCAGCTCGTTGAAGTCCAGGCCACCCATCACCTCGCGGGCGAACGTCCCCTCGACACCCAGGAGATGCAGCTTTCCGAACGCCAGCAGCGCCAGCGAGAAGAGGAGTCCGCCGAGAGTCACGCCCACCACGGGCACCACCCCGATCCACCGCTCGTTCACCCACCCCAGCAGTGCCGTCAGGGTGACGAGGATGGCCACAAGCTCGAATGCCGTCACGATCCCATCACACGGTGCGGGGAACCGGGCGCCAGCGCCCATCGCAGGAACAGTTCCTGCTCTTCTGTGCAGGCGCGATCGGACCCGCAACGAAAGGAACGGATGCGTGTGACCGAGTTGCGTCGCGACGAACGGCGCGTGGACCTGGCCCTCGTTCTCGACACCGACGACGAGTTCATTTCGACGCTCGAGGAATTCGCCCGGGACAACGATATCACGGCCGCCCACTTCACCGCTCTCGGCGCGTTCCGCCGCGCCACGCTCGCCTACTTCGACTGGGAGCGTAAGGACTACCGTGACCTCCCCGTCCCGGAGCAGGTGGAGGTCACTTCACTCGTCGGCGATATCGGCGTTCACGACGCGCAGGTCAAGGTGCACGCCCATGGCGTGCTCGCCAGGAGCGACGGGTCAACCGTGGCCGGCCACGTCCGTGAGGCCCATGTCCGTCCCACGCTCGAGCTCTTTCTCACCGCCTATCCCGGCGCGGCGCTCACTCGCGTGAAGGACCCGGAAACCGGCCTCGAACTGATACATGGAGAAGATGCAGCATGAGCAGTGATCGAGAAGTCGTCGTCATTACCGGGGCTACAGCCGGTGTCGGCCGCGCCACCACTCGGCGGTTCGCCCGGGAGGGTGCCCGCATCGCGCTCCTGGCCCGTGACCGAGAGCGTTTGGAGGCCACGGCCCGGGAGGTGGAGGAGCTCGGTGGTGAGGCGCTCGTCCTGTCGGTGGACGTGGCCGATGCCGAGGCGGTACAGACCGCGGCCGACCTCACCGTCGAGCGGTTCGGCCACATCGACATCTGGGTGAACAACGCCATGACTTCCGTGTTCGCCCGCGTCCAGGAGATCAAGCCCGAGGAGTTCAGGCGGGTCACCGAAGTCAACTATCTCGGCTTCGTATACGGCACGCTCGCCGCGCTCAAGCACATGCTGCCGCGCGACCGCGGCCACATCGTCCAGGTCGGCTCCGCGCTGGCCTGGCGGGGCATACCCCTGCAGGCGCCGTACTGCGGCTCCAAGCACGCCATTCTCGGCTTCACCGAGTCGCTCCGCACCGAGCTGATCCACGATGGGAGCAACGTGAAGGTGAGTATCGCCCATATGCCCGGCATGAACACGCCCCAGTTCGAGTGGGTCCGGTCGAGGCTGCCCAACAAGGCGCAGCCGGTCCCGCCCATCTACCAGCCGGAAGTGGCCGCCGACGCGATTCACTGGGCGGCCCACCACGACCGCGCCATTCTCTACGTCGGGATGCCCACATTGAAGACCGTGGCCGGAGAACGCGTCTCGCCTCGCATGCTCGACTACTATCTTGCCAGGACCGGCATCAGCTCGCAGCAGACGCAGGAGCCCCGGGACCCCGACGCGCCGGACAACCTCTTCGAGCCGGTCCCCGGCGACTTCGCCGCCCACGGCCGCTTCGACCGCCGCGCGCACGGCCACAGTTCGCAGCTCTGGGCATCCACCCACAAGGGCTGGCTCGCTCTGGCTGGTGGCGCCGTCGCCATCGCCGCAGCAGGCGCGGCAGGGCTCCTGGCCCGCGACTGACGCTCCCCGACTGGACGGCGCCTCCGCTCTCCCCCAGAATTCGCTGGCGGAGGTGCCATGGGAACCACGGAAAGACCAGAGCCGCGCCTCGGCCTCGCCCTCGGGGGTGGGGCCGTGCTCGGCTTCGCCCATGTCGGGGTCCTGATGGAGCTCGAGCGCGCGCGGATCCGGCCCGCCGCCGTGACGGGGACGAGCGCAGGCGCCATCGTGGCCGCGCTCCTCGCGTTCGGCTCCTCGCCGGAGCGCATGCGGGACCTCGTCGCCCCGCTGACCTGGCGGAAGGTCTCCAACTTCTCCGCCAGCTCACTCGGCCTCGTCTCGAACGAAGCGCTCGCCGAGCTGCTCCGTGACGAGCTCGGCGACGTCCGGATCGAGGACGCGCCCGTTCCGCTCGCCATCATTGCCGCGGACATCCATACCGGCGACCCGGTCGTCTTTCGCGATGGTCCGCTGGCCGAAGCGGTGAGAGCCAGCGCTGCCATCCCGGGGATCTACACGCCCGTCCAGATCGGAGATCGGCTGCTGGTCGATGGCGGGATCGTGGAGAACGTACCCGTCCGCCCCCTCAAGCAGATGGGTGTGGACGTGATCGTGGCCGCCACACTCGGCGAAGTCCTGGACTTCCAGCCGGTCCGAACGCTCCTCGGGGTGCTGACGAACGCGTTCCTGACCGCCGTGAACACGGCCACCCGGCTGGACCTGATGGAGGGTGTCGACGTGGTGATCGCGCCCGATCTCGTGGTCCACAACCGCTGGGACATGCGGCAGCGCGAGGAGATCATCGAAAAGGGACGCGCCGCCGCCGCGGCCGCCATCCCGGACATCCTCGCCGCCCTCGATCGCGTCAGCGCCGCGAAAGCAGGATCGACCCCACCCACCCGCCCACCCGGTCACGCGTGAGCGCCACGAGGAGCGTCTCGGCGGCGGCGACAATCGCCAGCCCGGCCGTGAGCGCGAAGAAACGGGGGCTGTAGCTCCCCGTCAGGAAGAGCCAGCAGGCGAAAACGTACCCCGCCACACCGGCGGCCTTCGCCGAGTAGAGGTGGAGGTCCCCGATACGACGAAAGCGAACGAACGTTGCCGCCAGAGCAGCACATCCCAGCACCGCCCACGCCAGGAGCGGCACCGCGTTCTCCCTGAAGAACGTCGGCCGCAGCGCGACCATCCAGACCAGGATCGATCCCATGAGAACGATGTCGGCCGTCGAATCGAGCTGGCTGCCGTAGCGTGACGTGCGGCCGGTCATCCGCGCCACCGGTCCATCCAGGACGTCCGTCAATCCCGCCACGGCGAGGCCGACGGCCAGCGCTTCCGTGTGCTGGCCGAACGCCAGCGCCCAGAGCGCCGGTACGAGCAGCACCCGGAGCAGGGTGAGGTGATCTGCAGGACTGCGCTTCGACATCATCACCGGCTCGTACACCCCCGCCGCATGAACCGGTTCCCCTCAGTCCACCGTGCCCATCCGTGACTCGCGCTCGAGCACCGCCCGCAGGAGCGAACGGTGCGTCGCGGTCAGGTACCCGGCCATCCCCATCACACCCAGCAGGCTCGAGGCCACCACGAGCCAGGGAGAAACGAGCGCGCCCGCCAGCACCGTCAGCGCCAGGACACCCGCATAGCTGAGCACGGCCGCCCCGACGAACAGGAAGAACCCGAGGTACCAGAAATCCGGATGCCGCTCGATCTCGTACACGAGCCACGCGGCGAAGAACCCGAAGCCCACGAACGCCAGCAGGTGCACGCCGTTGAACGCCAGGACGGGGGCGGACCCCATCACCAGAGCCTGCGCGTCCCGCAGCCCCCAGAACAACGCCTCTCCGAGCAGGGCGGCCGTGTACGCGGCCGGTCGTCCCGCGGCCACGTTCACCATCGCGAAGAAGATCACGACGATGGCATAGCCGATGATGCCGGCGGCCAGGCCATCACCCACGAGCCGGCTTCTCCTCTCGTCCATGAACGCCTCCTCAGAACCGAGGGGCCGAGCCGCAGCCGATTGCTCGCACCACGTCCGAGCTCGTGACGATCCCCAGCAGGTGATCCTTCTCCACCACCAGGCACCGGTGGATGCGGCCGCCCGCGAGGAACCTCGCCAGATCCACCATGCTCGCGTCCGGTGGGATCGTGAACGTGGCCGCGGTCATGATGTCGCCCACCGTCGTGGCGTCCAGCACCGGCTCGCCCATCCCGCGAGCGGGGACCGCAGGCGGTTGCGCCGCGGCATCCTCGAACAGGCGTTGGAAGAGCGCGTCCTCTTCGGCCCCGCCGTCGAATCCGGGCACCTCCCAGAGCGGGTCCCCCGTCGGCACCTCGCCTTCCGACGACAGAAGCCGAAGCACGTCGGACGTCGAGACCACCCCCACGAGCTTTCCCTTCCCGTCCACGACGGGCGCCCCCGAAATCTGCTCTCGAACCAGCAGACGGACCAATGCGCACACTGACGCTCGGGGATCGACTGTATGTACCGGATGCACCATGATGTCGCGGACCCGCAGCATCTCCACACCGGCCCGCTCCGATGCCTCTTCCGCCATGGCCCCCTCCGTTCACACTGCGTCCGGGGCGACCGCCTGCGGCAGCGGACGCGTTTCCTGCAGATGCAGCCCCCCGCTGACAGGAGGGCGAGTGGTGAGCGGCCGGACCCTGCGCGCCGCCCTCCGACAATGTTGCGCCGGCACTGGCGAAGACGCCATCGGGAAAATCCGCATTCCATGTAGGAAATCGGCTGAATCCCTTGCATCACACGGGACTCCAGGGGCATATTTCAACGGCCCAGAAAAGGGTGGAGCGGGACGAAGCGATCCCCCTCCACTGATAGACAGCCCGCCGGAGGGAGTCACTCCGTCGGGCTTTTCGCTTGATGGTCGGCCGACAGGGCTCAACGCAGCAAGGAGCAGGCATGAGCGGCACGTACAGGCACCTGAGCCCCGGCCGGTATCGCTTGACTGTGGACGCCGGTCAGGGCCCGGCGGGGATCCGCCGCCCCGATGGCCATGATGTGGTGGTCGGAGTGGAGGGCGGCGTCCGAACCTTCTCCATCAACAATGGAGAACGGGTCTACTACTGGTGGCGCGGTCCGGCGCCGCGCACCGGTGTCCGGCTGGCTCCGACGGAGAGGTCGGGCTCCCGCCCGCTGGTGACGGTCCCGTCCGCTTAGCGAGGCCGGCTGGAAAGGAGAGAGGGGGGCGGGCCGTGCGTCACGGCCCGCCCCCCTTCCTTTCTCCCCGTGGAACGCCTCAGCCGTCGAGATAGAGGATGTCCGCCGGGATCATGACCCATTCGCCGAGCGTCACGAGGTCGGAAAGTCCGATCCAGATCTGCTCGAGCGCCGTCACTTCCGGCTGCGTGAGTGCCGAACCGTCGCCCCGCAGGAACCGGGGGTCGCCATCGAAGCCTCCCACGCGCACCACTTCCCGCCCCTCCGTCCAAACGCCGCCATCCAGCGCATCGGTCTCGTCGATGCTCACGTCGAGCTGCACTTCCGAGGTCGTGCCCGGGTCGAACGAGCCGACGAACCGGAGCGTGGCCCAGGCCGCCGCGTTGAACGCGCTGCGCGCATCCACGGTCAGCAGCACCGGCGTGCCCGCCCCTGGCGTCTGGAGCGCGTAGTCCAGCACGAGCGCATCGGTGTTCCCGGCCTGGCTCCAGCTGTAGTCCTGGATCAGGTCGAACGCCACCTGGCTGGCGGGCTCACCGATTTCGCCCGTTGCATCCAGCGTCAGGCTCCCTTCCGACGTCGTCCCGGTCACGGACATGTCGACCGTGTAGTCGGCCAGGGTCACGGAGAAGGAGACGCCTGCTTCCACGACCCGCACGCCCACCCGCTCGGACAGCGTGCGGTCCTCGTCCGTGAGATCGATGTAGCCGATTTCGGTCAGTGGCTGTGACGGGTAGCCGCTGCTCGAGCTCATGGCGTAGAGCACGAGTCGGACGCCGTTTGCGGGGGCGCCCGGGCGGTCCGAGACCAGGTAGCCGGCGATGGGGTCCCAGACCAGTGTGTAGCCGCGGATCCCCGCGGGCATGGTCACTCTCGCCTGCGTCCGGCTCTCGCCCGCCGGGGTGCCGCGGCGGGCCAGAATCGCGTCGGCCGCCGCCCGGAATCGTTCGGGCCCCGGTACGAGCCGGGCCTGTGGCCGCCCCCACGCCCGCAGCGCCGGCTCGAGCGCTGCCGCGCCGGCGGCCAGAGCGGCGGCGCTCGTGCCGTAGCCGTAGTCGGCCACGGTCGCCGTGGCCAGGCTGAGGCCGAGGAACGCGTTCTCGCTGGCGTTCAGCGGGTCCACCACTGCGTTCAGCTGCTGCAGTGTGCGCGTGGGGTCGTAGTCGGGGAGCGGCTCGACAGGGGTGTCGCCGCACGCCCCCAGGAAGACGGCCGAGGCCGTCAGCAGCACCGGTCGGACGCGCGTCAGCGTGGTCATACGACTGCTCCGTTCGGAGGAGTGCGGGAAAGGGGGCGGTCCTCTCTGGTAGGACCGCCCCCGGGCAAAAGTTCCCGCAAACGTCCCCGCAGTCGTCAGTGCCGGAACACTCGCCGCCCCGTGAACACCATCGCCATCCCGTGCTCGTCCGCCGCGGCGATCACCTCTTCATCGCGGACTGAGCCGCCCGGCTGGATGATGGCCGAGACGCCCGCCTCCGCGGCCGCATCCACACCATCACGGAAGGGGAAGAACGCATCCGAAGCCATGATCGCGCCGGACAGGTCCACCCCCTGGTCGTGCGCTTTCATGACCGCGAGCCGGGAGGAGTCCACCCTGCTCATCTGGCCGGCGCCGATCCCCACGGTGCGACGATCCTTTGCCAGCACGATGGCGTTCGACTTCACCAGGGCCACGGCCCGCCAGCCGAAGCGCAGGTCCCCCCATTCCGCTTCCGATGGGGCACGGCCGGTGATCACGCGCCACTCTCCCTCCGGGAACTCCAGCCGCATCCTGGCCTGCACCAGCAGACCGCCGCGAACGCGTCGGTAGTCTTTCTCCCCCGTGGACGAAGACGCCACCGGCAGCTCCAGCAGCCGCAGGTTCTTCTTCTGTCCCAGGATCTCCCGCGCGTCCGCATCGAAGCCGGGCGCCACGATCACTTCCAGGAAATGCGACGCCATGGCCTCCGCGGCCACTGCGTCCACGGGAATGTTGAGGGCGACGATGCCGCCGAACGCCGACGCCGGATCGCACGCCAGCGCGCGGCGGTATGCGTCCGCCCCATCGTCGCCGAGCGCCAGTCCGCAGGGCGTGGTGTGCTTCACGATGCAGCACGCCACTGCCTCGTTCGCCTGCCACGCGCCCGCGCCCATGACCGCGCCATCCACGTCGATCAGGTTGTTGTACGAGAGCTCCTTCCCGTGCAGCTGCCGCAGCCGGGGAACGCTGTCCGAGGGCGCCGACCGCTCCGCGTAGAAGGCTGCAGGCTGATCGGGGTTTTCGCCATAACGGAGCTCCTGGACTTTCTCGAGCTCCAGCACGAGCGACGACGGGAACTCGCCGTCAGCGCCGAGCTCCGCGTCCGGCTCCTCCTGCCGCCGAAAGTAGCCGGCAATGGCGGCATCGTAATCGGCCGTGTGCGCGAACACCTTGCCGGCCAGCGCGCGGCGCAGCGCAGTGTCGACGCCGCTCCCGCCGAGTGCGTCGAGCACTCGGCCGTAGTCGGCCGGGTCCACCACCACCAGCACACGGTCGTGGTTCTTGGCTGCCGACCGCAGCATGGTTGGACCGCCTATGTCGATGTTCTCCATGGCAGTCTCGAAGTCGGCGCCCCCGGCGACGGTCTCCCGGAACGGATAGAGATTGACCACTACCAGGTCGAACGGCGCATAGCCGTGCCGCTCCAGCGCGTCCGCGTCCTCCTGGTGCCCGGCGCGCGCCAGAATGCCGGCGTGGACCGCCGGGTGGAGCGTCTTCACCCGGCCGTCCATCATCTCCGGGTGCCCTGTCACTTCGCTCACATCCCCCACGTCGAGCCCCGCTTCCCGGAGCATGGACGCTGTGCCCCCGGTGGAAACCAGCTCCCACCCCAGGCCTGCCAGGCCGCGGGCGAACTCGGCCACACCGCTCTTGTCGGAAACGCTCAGGATCGCTCTCGGCATCGGTTCTCCGGTTCAGTCGAGCCCGAACAGCCGGCGAACTCCGCGGGCGTCCGGCTTGTCGCTCTCATCCAGGCAGAAGCCCACGTTCTCGCTCACCGCGAGCGGTGTGGCGTTCCGCACGGCCTCGATCGCACTCTCTCCCTCGGCCGCCGCCAGCACGTGGGCGAGCCATTCCACGGCCGTCGGATAGAGAACGTGCTCCACGCGCAGGACGCGACTGGCCAGCGTCTCCGGCGTGTCGTCCTCCAGCACGGGGACAGGCCACTGGGCCAGCACTCGCCCGGCGTCGTAGCGTTCGTTCACGAAGTGCACGGTGGCACCGGTGATCCGGCAGCCGGAGTCGAGCACGGCTCTGTGCACTTTCCTCCCGTACATCCCCTTCCCTCCGAACGCGGGCAGCAGGGCCGGGTGGATGTTGAGGATGCGGTAGGCGAAGCGCCGCACCACATCCGCCGGCAGGAGCCGGACATAGCCGGCCAGCGCCACCACGTCCGCGGAAGCGGACCCCAGCGCGTCCAGGAGATCGGCCGTCACCGCCGCGATCGGGCGGGTCTTCACCGGAATCACGTGCGCCGGGATCCCGGCGCTCCGCGCCCGCGCCTCGGCGCCGGTGTCCGGCCGGTCCGTCACGACCAGCGCGATCCGCGCCAGCTGACTCGCCTGGAAATGATCCATCAGCGCCTGGAGGTTCGTTCCGCCTCCAGACGCGAACACCGCGATGCGTACGCTCATGCCAGCTCCCCCGGGAAATTGGGTGACAGGAACGGGTTCGTACGACGCTCCCGACCGACCGTGGTCACCGGTCCATGCCCGGAGTACAGCCGGGTTTCGTCCGGTAACGTGAGCACCTGCTGACGAATCGAGCGGAACAGCTCCGTCGCGCTCCCTCCGGGCAGGTCCGTGCGACCCACGGCCCCCTCGAACACGACGTCGCCCACGAACGCCACGCCCGCTTCCCCGCTGTACAGGATGACGTGGCCCGGCGAATGGCCGGGCGCGTGCCGCACGTCCAGCGCGCACGCCCCGATCGCCACCGTCTGGCCCGCAGTCAGGTCGGCATCGGGCGGTGGTGGATCTTCCACGGGATACCCGAACATCTCGCCCTGTTCCACGACGGCGTCGTAGAGGGGCCGGTCCGCGGGGTGCAGATGGATCGGCGCGGGGACGCGCCTCGCCAGCTCCGCGACGCCCTCCACGTGGTCCAGGTGGGCGTGCGTCAGCAGGATCGCCACGAGCGGCTCGCCCGCTTCTTTGAGCGCGGCCGCCATGGCCCCCGCTTCGGCGCCCGGATCAATGGCGGCCCATTCGCCGCTGCGGTTGCAGCGCACCAGATACGCGTTCTCACCGAACGCCCGGGATGTGAACGTCAGGATCTTCAGCGGTTCCGCCGTCATGCGCCCCCGTTTCACGGTCTGGCCGGGGGTCAAGCTATCACGACAGCGGGGCCGGGTCCACACGCGCAGCCGGGACGAGCGGCAATTCGAGGGTGAATTCGCTCCAGCTCCCTTCTTCGCTCTCCAGCCGTATGTCGCCACCCAGCAACCGCGCCAGTCGTCGTGCCACGGCCAGGCCCAGCCCCGTGCCCCCCCTCTCGGGCCGGCACCCGCTCTCCACTCGCCAGTACGGCTCGAAGACCTTCTCCCGGTGCACGGCCGCGATCCCCGCTCCGGTATCCCGAACCCGGCAGCGGATGCGGTCTCCCGCCGATTCGAGCGCCAGCTCGACCCACCCCGATCGGGTGTACTTCACTGCGTTCGAGAGCAGGTTGATCAGGATCTGCCGCACTTTCGGCGCATCGGTGCTCACGTGGAGCGGCGCGTCGGGCAAGCGGGTCCGCAGCGAGAGACCGGCCGCGTCGGCCATGGGCCGCACCAGCTCCGCCGCTTCTCCCACGAGCGCTACCATCTCAACGGCCGCGGTCCGCACCCGCTCCTCCCGACCCGCCTCCATTCTTGCAAACGTCAGGACCTCGTCCACCAGGTACGACAGGTGGCGCACGCTCGCCTTCACCCGGTCCAGGTGCTCGCGCTGCCTGGCGTTCACGGGGCCATGGACCGCCGCGCTCAGGAGGTCCGTGTAGCCGAGGATCGCGCTCAGCGGAGTCCTGAACTCGTGCGACACCACGGCCAGGAAGCTCGCCTTGGACTGGTCCGCGAGCCGCGCATGTTCGTACAGCAGCGCGTTGTCCAGCGCGAGCGCCGCCCGCCGCGCGACCTCCTCGAGCAGTTGCCGCTCCGACTGTCCCCAGCCGCCGCCGGCCCGCACCACCATGACCGCCCCGAGCACGCGTTCGCGCACAACCAGCGGGAACACCAGCGCGCACCCTGATCCCAGCGCGGCCAGGCTCGCCTCCCGCCCCTCCGGGTGCCCGGACACGCTCCCCTCCAGCGCCAGATCCGCGGCTTCATCCACGGCCACGGTCGTTCGACCGCGCACCGCCCGGGAGACCGCATGGTCCTGTGACAGCTCCACGGTTCCGACGGCGAGCGGGGCCATCAGCGCCGCCCTGGCCACCTCGGCGTGCGCGGCCGCGGCACGCTCCAGAACGGTCGCGGTCATCCGGTAGACAACGCACCAGTCCGCGTGCCGCCTCACCAGCAGATTCGCCAGCGCCCCGAGCGTCGATGCCGCGTCCAGCGAGCCGTGCAGCACGCCCGTGGCCTCCTCCAGGAAGTCACGGCGTCCGGCTTCCGCGCGCGCTTCGGTGACGTCGAGCACCGTGGCCACCGCAGCCAGGTGACGGCCCTGTCCGTCACACACCGGGGCCGAGCTCATGTGCACGGTCCCGGTGCTCCCGTCCCCCCGCCGGATCACGACATCCTCCCCCAGCACCGTTTCGCCCTGGCTGACCGTCCGCGCCAGCGGCCACGCCGATGGCGCCAGCGGGGACCCGTCCGCGTCGAGCCCGCCCCAGTCCCGGTAATCCTCCAGTGACCCGGCGTTCTCGAAGGGCCGCCCCCAGATCCTCGACACCTGGGAATTCGACAGCAGTACGCGCCCGCTGGGGACATCGGCCAGGAGGACGCCGGCCGGAAGCTGCTTCACGACGGATTCCAGCACCGAGCGCTCCGCCTCGAACCGCAACAGAAGCTCCGCGCGGTCCTGGTCCGTCCGCTCCCGCCACACTGCGAACGCAAGGTAGGACGCCACGGCCGCCATCACCCGCACCTCGCTCGCCTCGAACGGCTCCGCCCGAGTCCGCAACAGCACGATCTCACCCACCAGGTGGCCGCGGTGCACCAGCGGGACGCACGCGAGCGCGCGGATGCCCTCGCGCGACAACGTCTGCCGGACTACCGCCACTCGCGCATCAGACCCCACGTCCGCCACCACCACCGGCTCCGCGCCCCGGGCATCCATCGGCCACGGTGCGAAACCTTCCAGCCCCTCCTCGCCATCCTTCGACAGACCCTGCGACACCTCGATCCCCATCTGCTTCGCGTCGGCCAGCATCAGCACGCCGCCGCTCGCGTCCATCGCCCCGCAGAGAGATTCGAGGGCGTCACGCTGCACCAGGGCGGCAGGGTCGGGTCCCTGCACCCGCTCGGCGATCGAGAGGAGGAGCGTGAGCTCCCTCAGCTGTTTCTGATCCTTCATGAGATGGGAACCGTGCGGAGCCGGACTCGTCGGAAGCGGAGGCGCCGCGCTTCGGCTTATCTGCGCAAGGGTGGAACTGCCGGGATGGCTCCCAATATCGTCGCCGGCGCACGAACGGGCAACGATTTTCCGTCCGGCGCCGCCCGGTTCCGCCAGTCCCCGGCCCGCGCTCCAGAGATGGATGCGAACGGGGCCCGGACGCGTGTGCGTCCGGGCCCCGTCTCTCGCGACGGATCAGGCGGTCAGGCGGTGAACGAGCTCCCGCAGCCGCAGCCACCCGTTGCATTCGGGTTCTTGAACGTGAAGCCCGACCCCATCATGGTGGTGACGTAGTCGATCTCCACGCCATCCAGATACTGCCCGCTGAAGGGGTCGACGAAGAGGCGGAGCCCGTTCAGATCGAGGACGTCGTCGTCATCCTGGGGCTCGTCCTCGATGTTCAGCCCGTACTGAAACCCGGAGCACCCACCCGGGAGAACGGCCACTCGCAGTCCGGCCGTGTCCGTTGCGCCCTGCTCCTCCATGAACTTCTGCACCTCCGCCACCGCATTGGGCGTGACCGTGATGGTCATGGCTCCTCCCTGCTCGTTTCCCGTTCAGTGATCCGACGCAACCGTGTACCCCCTATGGGGGTGCAGGTTTCGCGCCTACGTTATCGGCGCCGGCCCGGGGTGTCAACGCCGCCCGGCCGGGCGAGCACCGCCTCGGCCGCAACCTGCAGATCGCGGACCACCTGCACCTCCTGCGGCGCCTCGCGCCCCTCCTCCCGACCATAGCCGGTGGTGACGAGGATCGCTCGGGCGCCCCAGCGCGAGGCCGCGCTGATGTCGCGGAGCCGATCGCCGATGAAGACCGAGCGGGCGAGGTCGAGACCCAGCTCCCGCGCCGCCCGCTCGAAAAGGCCCGGCCTGGGCTTGCGGCACTCGCAGGGGCCGGTGAATTCCGGGTGGTGTGGACAGTGGTAGCTGCCTGCGATCGCCACGTCAGCATCGCCGAGGCGGCGCACCATCTCGCGCTGAACGGCCACGTAGTCCGCCTCGGCGTACAGGCCGCGGGCGATCCCGGACTGGTTCGACACCACCACCAGGACGTAGCCGGCCTCCTGCAGCCGGCGGAGCCCTTGCACGGCGCCCGGCAGCAGCTCGACCCCCTGCGGGTCCGAAAGGTACTCCCGCTCACGGATGATCGTCCCGTCCCGATCCAGGAATGCCGCCGGTCGGCCGCGCGGACGCATCGCAGCCTCTTCGGTGCGGTGGACCCGCTCAGGCATGCGCGGGCGCATCTCCCCCGAGCGCCCATCGGACCGCGGCGACGAGCGCTTCCTCGTCCTCCGGTGCGATCGTTCGCGGGTCCAGGAGGAGCCGCCCGGCATGGACCCGGCCGACCACCGGCGGATCCGCCGCGCGCAGCTCCCGCGCCAGCTCCTCGACGCTGCCGCCCACGGGCTCCAGCGAGACGACGATCGTGGCCAGCCCGGTCCCGGGCAGCGCGCCGCCCCCGACGGCGGAGCGCGCTTCCATCGTCGCCACCGCGACGCCGACCGCTTCCAGCCGCCGCGCGAGCCCTTCGGCCCGCTGTCGCAGGTCGGCTGTGGTGGCCGCGAGCATGCGCAATGCGGGGACACGGCTCAGGGGCTCGCCTCCCGGCCGGTACAGGGCCAGCGTGGCTTCCAGCGCGGCCAGGGTCATCTTGTCGGGCCGCAGCGCGCGAGCGAGCGGGTTGGCCCGCAGCCGCGCGACCATGTCCTCCCGCCCGAGCAGGATCCCCGCCTGCGGGCCGCCCAGCAGCTTGTCACCACTCATGGAAACGAGATCCGCGCCCGCCGCCACGGCCTCGGAAGCTGTGGTCTCGTGAGGGAGTCCGAGCGTCTCCAGGTCTATCAGCGCGCCGGAGCCCAGGTCGTGCACCACGGGAACGCCGCGCGCCCGTCCCAGCGCCACAAGCTCCGGCACGGCCACTTCCGTCGTGAATCCCTCGACGCGGAAGTTGGACCGGTGGACTTTCAGCATCACGCCGGTCTCCTCCCCCACCGCCGCCTCGTAATCCCGAAGGTGCGTGCGGTTCGTCGTGCCGACCTCGCGCATCCGGACGCCGCTCCGTTCCATGATCTCCGGCACGCGGAATGACCCGCCGATCTCCACCAGTTCCCCCCGGCTGATCACGCCCTCCCGCCCGCGCGCCACGGTGTTGAGCGCCAGCACCAGCGCTGCGGCGTTGTTGTTCACCACGAGCGCCGCCTCTGCGCCCGTCAGCTCGCGCAGCAGGCCCACACAGTGGTCGTGCCGCGAGCCGCGCCGTCCTTCCTCGAGATCATACTCGAGGCTCGCATAGGAGCTGGCGTCCAGCACCGCCCGGACGGCTTCCGCCGCGAGCGGGGCGCGCCCAAGGTTCGTGTGCAGGACCACGCCCGTGGCGTTGATGACCCGCCGCAGCGACGGGGCGTCCGCCCGCGTCAGCCTCGCCTCCGCCGCCGCCGCGTACCACGATGCGTCCGATGGGGGCTCCGATTCTTCGGCCGCCCGCGAACCACCATCAATGTCGTCGGCCATGCGCCCGAGCCGCTCCCGCAGTTCCGCCTGGACCTCCCGGAGCGCTGCCACCGCCCGCTCTCTTCCCCAGCGCGCCACCACCGGCTCCAGTGCACGGGCTTCCAGCAGCGCGTCCACGGATGGGATGCGGCGCCTCGGGTCCGTCACCGGCCCGGCCACCTGCCACCTCCGCTGGACGCCGGGGCCGCGGCGGGCGCACGTTGCGGCATCGCGCCCCCCGTATCGGGCGGGAGTGTCCCTGCGGGACGAGGCGGAACGGCGCTTCCCGTGTCGGGCGACGGGGGCACGGCACCGGGCGGCACCGCGGAGCCGGCGCTGTCCCGCGGGGCGGGTCCGGGCCCGCTCGCCGCCGCCGTGTCCGCGGGTGCCCACCGGGGCGTGCGGAACCGTACGCTGCCCCCGCCGCCGGGCACGTCCCGGATGTTCGTCGCCCCCGAGACCGAGACCACGTAAGTGGTATCCGGGATCAGCGGGCGATCCAGGAGCAGGATCAGCTCACGTGAGGGGAGTGGCTTTGTCGGGCTCCCGTTTCCCGCCGCTGCGCGCCGGCCACCCGCGGCCGCGTTGAGCGCTCCCGCCCGCGTCACGGGCGCGCGGGAGGCGAGTGTGTCGGAGCGGACCCTGGTGGTGTCCGCGAACGCGCGGGCCGTATCCGCGAACGCGCGGGCCGTGTCCGCCCCGGCGCTGGCGCTATCTGCGGCGGCCCGTGCGGAGTCGGCCACCGCCTGCTCCGCCGCACGGATCGAATCGAGCACCGCGGACTGAACGAGGCGGCCGGTCCCGGCCGGGACGCTGTCCGGGAGCAGGAAGACCGCGGCCTGGCCTGCGACGGGCGCGGCCGCGAAGAAATCGTCGAACTGGAGGCGGAGCTGGACGGAGTCCACCGGCTCGGCCCGGACCAGCCTGGCCGGCGTGCTGTCCCGTGGCAGCAACGCCATTTCCAGGACTGCGGTGTCGCCCGCCGCGATGCTGAACGCGGCCGTGTCCTGTGGCTCGGCGAAGTCCTCCGCCCGGTCGCCGTCCGGGTCCAGCCACGCCCGGACGTCATACGTACCGGCCGGGACGTAGCGCATGGCGAAGAACCCGGCGGTGTCCGTGACGGCCACGTACCTGGGGCCGCTGTCTCCGCGCACGGCCTCCACTCGCGCCATCGCCACCGGCTTCCCCGTGAGCCGATCCCTCACGAACCCGGCGACCCCCGTCTCCTCGAACGGCGCACCGGTGCTGAAGACCAGTTCGATCGGCGTGGTTCGCCGATTGTTGAACAGGTCACGCAGCACGGGGAGGACCACCACCCGGTAGACGAGGTCCCTCTGCCATCCGTCGGAGAGGGAGATCTCGATGGCCCGCCGGCCCCGCTTCGCCTTCACGGCCCCGGTCTCGGGCGAGACCAGCACCGCGGACCGCAGATTCGGCACACCCTCCAGGTGCTCGCTGATCCGTTCGTCGAACCGGATCACCACGGGGTCATCCAGGTCCTTCAGCGTGTCGAAGGGCAGGGGCGTCACGGACACCACTCGCGGCGGCGACTTGTCCGGCTGGCCGCCCGGAGGCGCCTTGGGCTGAGCGCACGCCGCGCTCGCCGCGACCGCCGCGACGACGAGCCACGGCGATGCGGCGCCACCCTTCATGCCAGCGCCGTCAGCTTGCGCGCGAGCCGGTCCCGCTGGTCTGCCAGGCTCGCCGCCTTCTCCCGCTCCCTCGCCACCACCTCTTCCGGGGCGCGCTCCACGAACTGCGCATTCCCGAGCCGCTTCTCCGTGGACGACAGCAGCCCGTCCACCCGCTCGAGCTCGCCCCGCAGCCGCTCCCGCTCACGCGCCAGGTCGATCAGCCCCTCCAGCGGGACGAACAGTTCCGCGCCCGACTGGAGCACCGCGTGCGCGCCCGCACCCCGCTTCCCCGTGCCATCCAGGAGCAGCGATCCGACGCCCGCAAGCCGACGCAGTGACCGCTTCTCGATCTCTGCCGCGCGCCGCAGCGCGGACGGCGCGTCCGCCAGCTCCACCGTCACTTCCGCCTTCGCCGGCACGTCGTACTCGGCGCGGATCGAGCGGACCGCATTGATCAGCTCCTGCAGAGAGCGCATCTCGCGTTCTGCTTCCGCACTCTCGCGCTCCGGCCTCGGCTCCGGCCACGCCGCGATCATCAGCGAATCGGCGCGCGCCACGTCTTCCGGCCACGGGAGGCGGCGCCAGAGCGACTCCGTGATGAAGGGCATGATCGGGTGCAGCAGCCGGAAAACACCGTCCAGCACGGCCACCAGCGTGGCCTTGGCGGCCTCCCGGCTCCCCTCCCCCGATTCGCCCAGCATCCGCACCTTCACCAGCTCCAGGTACCAGTCCGCCACCTCGGCCCAGAAGAACGAGTGCACGGCGTCCGCCGCCTCGTGCAGCCGATAGCTTTCCAGCGCAGCGTCCACTCGCCTCGTGGTGCTGGACAGGCGGGACAGGATCCACCGGTCCGCCAGCTCCAGTCGGTCCTGCACCGCCTCGGGTGTCTTTACGGGCTCGTCGCCCAGGTTCATGAGCGCGAAACGTCCCGCGTTCCACAGCTTGTTCGCGAAGTTGCGCCCGGGCGCGAACGCTTCCTCCAGGTCCTCGTAATTGAGCTGGATGTCCGTGCCCACCGCCGCGCCCGCCACCACCGTGTAGCGCAGCGCGTCCGCGCCGAAGCGCTCCACCACTTCCAGCGGGTCGATGCCGTTGCCCAGCGACTTCGACATCTTCCGCCCGTGATGGTCACGCACGGTGGCATGGAGCAGAACGTCCGTGAACGGCGGCTCGCCCATGAACTCGTACCCGGCCATGATCATCCGGGCCACCCAGAAGAACAGGATCTCTGGGGCGGTCGAGAGCGTGTTCGTCGGATAGAACGCCCGCAGATCCTCCGTCTCCTCCGGCCATCCCATGGTGCTGAACGGCCAGAGCCAGCTGCTGAACCACGTGTCCAGCACGTCCGGGTCCTGCTCCAGCTCCGTCCCGCCGCACTTCGGACACGCCGTCGGGTCTTCCCGCGCGACGATGACCTCCCCGCAGTCGTCGCTGCGGCAGTACCAGACCGGGATCCGGTGTCCCCACCACAGCTGCCGGCTGATGCACCAGTCCCGGATGTTCTCCAGCCAGTTCTCGTAGACCGTCTTCCAGTGCTCGGGCGTGAAGCGGATCGTCCCGTCCCGGCTCGCTGCCAGCGCCGGCACGGCCAGCGGCGCCATCTTCACGAACCACTGCTCGCTCAGCCGCGGCTCCACCACCGTGTCGCACCGGTAGCACCGGGGCACCGAGTGCGTGTACTCCTCCACACGCTCCAGCAGCCCCTGCTCCTCCAGCTCCGCCACCACACGGTCCCGCGCCTCGAAACGGTCCAGCCCCACGAACTGCGCCGGCACCGCGTCGCTCATCCCGCCGGTTGGCGTGAGAACGTCGATCGCCGGGAGATCGTGGCGTCGCCCGATCTCGAAATCGTTCGGGTCGTGCGCTGGCGTCACTTTCACTGCGCCGCTGCCGAACTCCGGGTCGACCCAGTCGTCGGCCACGATCGGGATCTCCCGCCCCGTGAGCGGGAGCATCACGCGCCGGCCCACCAGCGCGGCGAATCGCTCGTCCCCCGGGTGCACGGCCACGGCCGTGTCCCCCAGCATGGTCTCCGGCCGCGTGGTCGCCACCACGAGGTAGGGGCGACCATCGGAGAGACGGGGCAGCCCGCCCGCCTCGCCGCTCCCGGACAGAGGGTAGCGCAGGTGGTACAGCCGACCGGCCGTCTCGTGCGGCTCCGCTTCCTCATTGCTCAGCGCCGTGAGACACCGGGGACACCAGTTGATGATGTAGTTCCCGCGATAGATCAGCCCCTTCTCGTACAGGCGAACGAACACCTCCCGTACGGCGGCCGAAAGCCCGGGATCCAGCGTGAACCGCTCCCGACTCAGGTCGAAGGAGCACCCGGTGGCTTCCAGCTGTCGGATGATCCGCGGCCGCGTCTGCCCCACCCAGTCCCACACCCTCGCCTCGAATGCGTCACGCCCCAGGTCCTGACGCGTCAGACCATCCTTCGCCAGCTGACGCTCCACCACGTTCTGCGTGGCGATGCCGGCGTGGTCGGTCCCCGGGATCCACAGCGCTTCGCGCCCCTTCATCCGCCGCCACCGGATCAGCAGGTCCTGCAGCGTGTTGTTCAGGCCGTGCCCCATGTGCAGCACGGCCGTCACGTTCGGCGGCGGGATGACGATGACGTACGGCTCACGCTCGCCGCTCAGCACCGCTTCGGCGGACGCGCCGAAGTACCCCTTCGCGAGCCACTCCTGGTAGAGCGGCCCCTCGATCTCGGCCGGGTCGTAGGTCTTCGAAAGTGGTTCGGTCATAAGTTGTTTAGATTAAACGAAAAACGGCCCGGCCGCCACCGGCCGGACCGTTCCCGCTGTCGCCAGGAGAGTTGGTCAGGCGCCGTCCGGCGACTCCGGCTCGGTCGAGCGCTTCGGCGTGCTGTTCGGCCTCGGCGCCGGGTCGAGCCCCGCATCGCGAATCGCTTCCTCGTCACCCGGCTTCACGTCCGCGCTCTCCACTGCCTCATCGCCCGAGATCGGGTGCACGCGGGACTCGGGCTCATCGTCGATGTTCGCCACATCCAGCTCCCGCTCCAGGAGCCGCTGGCGGTCGCTCGGCCGGTCCGGGTCCGTGGCCGGCGACTGTCGGCGCCGCCCCATGCCCACGCCCATGCCGTAGTGGTGGGACTCGCGCAGGTCCGGCGCGCCGTCGTTCCAGCGGTGGCGAGCCGAGTCTCGCCGACCTTCCTCCTCCGCGATCACCAGACGGTTCACCACCGTGTACACACCCGCCGTGGCCTGGGCCGCACCCATGGCCCGCTCCGCTTCCGCCCGTTCCGCCACTTCGCCGGTGAGCTCGATCACGCCCTCGGCGATGGCGTCCACCGTGATCCGGCGGCGCGACAGCTTCGGGTCGCGCTGCAGCGCGTCCATGACCTCCGCTGCCGTTCCGCGCGGGCGTGCCCGCCCCCGTCCCGCCTCGGGCGGCCTGACCCGGCGCCACCACACCCAGGCGCCCGTGGCCACCAGTCCTGCCGAGACTCCGATCACTGCCACGATCCGTTGCCTGCCGCGATCCGCTGCCATGCTTCGACCGCCTCCTGACTGTGGTGGGAAATCCGTCGGCTATGCGTGCAAGCCATGAGCCAGCGTGGCGGCCACCGGGTCAGCTGCCGCCGCTATCCCCGGACCCGCCGCCGTTCTCCGCCGCCTTCCGCTCGGCACGTTCCTTGTCCCGCCGCTCCCGGATCGCTTTCACCCGGTCCTTGAAGCTCTCCAGCACCGCGGCGCGATCCACCTGGTTCTCCAGCTCGATCCAGCGCGAGGCCTTCGGGTCGAACTCGTCGTCCGAAAGGATGAAGATGGGAAGCGGGAGCGTCATCTTGCCCAGGTGAAGCTGGCCGGGGCTGATCCCCCACTTTCCGCCGTTCTTGTCCTCCACGGTCCAGTCGTGGCTGCGGAGCGCCCGGTCCGTTGCCGCGAGCGCCGAGTCGTTCAACATCTCCACGGCGGCGCTCAGCCGGTCCTCCACTTCCGACAGTGTGGGCGCGTGCGGCACGAGCACCATCGGCTCGTAGAAACGGGGATCGACCACACGTGGCGCCAGCCGGTCCGCGGCCGATTGAACGTCCGGTCTGCGCGCTTCCACGTCGCCGGCCGGAGGTGCGGGAGCCGACCGCGGCGCAGGCTCCGGCTCCGGAGCCACGGGGCGCGGCCGCGGGGGAATGGACGTGGCTTCCGTATTCGGCTCCACCACGGCGAGCTGCACCGCCCGCATTCCGTGCGGCGGCACCACCACCACGCTCCGGGGACGGACGGCCGGCGGCGGCTCCGGCGTGAGGAGATCGCTCACCCAGGCAATGGCGAGAACGTGCACCAGTACGGATACGATGAATCCCACCCGAAGCGCCCGGCGCTCCCGGCCCCGCCGCCGCGCCGACCCCGGTCGCGCTCCGTCGTGCCCGCTGATGCTCGCCATGTCCGGAGTTGATAACCCGCTCGGCGGCTTCAGGTCCTTGGGGACCAGGCCGCGCCCGGACCGCCGCGCTACAGCACCCGCCCGAGGCGCGCTGCCGCCTCTTCGAGGCGCGACTCACCCCTGGTCAGCGCGATCCGCAGGAACCCCTCACCCCCGGCGCCCAGCGCGGCGCCCGGCATGATCACGACGCCTTCCTCCTGCAGCGCGCGCATGGCGAACGCCTCCGACGGCTCGCCGCCGGGCACCGGCACCCAGAGGTACATGGTGGCCCGGGGAGGCTCCACGTCGAAGCCCGCCTTGCGCAGCGCCTTCACCGCCACGTCGCGCCGGCGCTGGAACGCCGCCACGTTCCCTGGCACGAAGTCCTCGTAGCTCTCGAGCGCAGCCCGCGCGCCCGCCTGCACGGCCATGAAGTGGCCCGTGTCCACGAACGTCTTCACCCGCTGGAGCGCCGAAACGAGAGCGGCATCACCGGCGGCCCAGCCCACGCGCCACCCGGTCATGTTGTACGTCTTGGAGAACGAGTGGAACTCGAGGGCCACTTCCGCCGCCCCATCGATCTCCAGGATGCTCGGCGGGCGGTAGCCGTCATACGCGATCTCGCTGTAGGCGTTGTCATAGCAGAGCACGGAGTCGTGCTCTCGACACCACGCCACGGCATCCTCCAGGTACGCGCGCGGCGCGGCCGCCGCCGTGGGATTGTTGGGATAGTTGAGGTAGACGATCCGGGTCCGCCGCGCCACGTCCTCCGGAATGGTCTCGAACGGGATCAGGAATTCGTGCTCCGGGCGGAGCGGGACGAGGTACGGCTCGCCGCCGGCCAGCAGCGTGCCCCCGCGGTACGGCTGGTATCCGGGGTCCGGCACCACCGTCGCATCGCCGGGACCCACGAAGCCGAACGCCAGGTGCGCGATCCCCTCCTTCGAGCCGATCAGCGGCAGTACTTCGGCCATCGGATCCAGCGCCACCCCGAAGCGCCCCTCCATCCACACCGCGATCGCCTCGCGCAGCTCCACCAGCCCGAGCTGAAACCCGTACCGGTTCATCGGCACGTCGTCGATCGCCCGCTTCACTGCCGCCACGGCGGCGGCCGGAGGCGCCAGGTCGGCATCGCCGGCTCCGAGGTCGATCACGTCCACACCCCTCGCCCGCAGCTCCCGCCGGATGCGGGGAACCTCGGCCAGGGGGTACGCGGGGAAATCGTCGAATCGTGCGTGTACCTTGGGCATCGCAGCGCGCTTGCATGGGTGAACGTCCCGGTCGCCGGCAATCGAATGCGACGGAGCATCGGGGGCAAGAGCGTCCGCCCGACCGACCTTGTGGCCCACCTCCGAAGCGCCCACATTTCCTGTCAGCCCCCCTCCGCGCGCTCCCGTGCGGCCGCCGTGGTCCTCGAACAGGGACGACCATGCGATCTTCTGCCTTCCGCTCCGATGTTCTCGCGGCGCTCGCGCTACCGCCCCGCGTTCACCCCCTCCCCCCCGGCGCGCTGCTGGCCGTCGCGCTGGTCCTCGGCGCCTGCGGCTCCTCGCCACCGAACCAGGTCGCCACGCGCGACTCCGCCGGCGTCACCATCACGCGCTCCGAAACGCCGGTGTGGGCCCCCGGCGCCGAATGGCGCGTCGCGGCCACTCCGACCATGGTCACCGGCGGCCTCGCCGGACAGTCCAACTACGAGTTCACCAACGTCGTGGACGCGCGCAGACTGCCCGACGGCCACGTCCTGGCGACGCAGTGCAGTCCTCCGCAGGTGCGCCTCTACGGCCCCTCCGGCGAGTTCGTTCGCGCGTTCGGAGGGCTCGGCGTTGCGCCGGGCCGCTGCCAGTTCATCCTGCACAGCTGGCTCGCCGGCACGGACACCCTCCTCGTCTATGATCCGACCCTGGGCCGGGTGACCCGGTTCGGTCTCGGCGGCGAGCTCATCGGCGTCGATGACGTGGGCGCAGCCAGCGACGAGGGCGGGTTCGTGTGGGTGGACCGTTTCGCGGACGGATCGCTCCTGGGGCGGCCGAACAGCCCCCCACCTTCGGTCAACGGCCGCTCGCGCGCCAGCTTCGCCTACGTGCGCCGCGACCCCTCTACCGGGGCCATTGACACGCTGCTGACTGCCGCCGGGGCCGAGTACGTGGCCGAGGGCATCGGCACGCCGGAAGCACGGACCGAGCAGGTCCTGTTCAGCCCGTTCACCAGCGCCATCGCCCTCGACAGTACGATGCTGGTGGCTGATACGCGCGATTTCTGGATCGAGGAATGGACGCGGGACGGTCGCCTGCTGCGGCGGTTCGGCCGGGCGTACGAGCCGCGCTCCATCGACCGGGACTTCATCCGCGCCTACACGCAGCAGCGCCTTGCCGCAGCCGGCTCGCGGGCGAGGGATGTGCGGGTCGAGCTCGCTCGCGCCGTGTTCGCCGACGCGTTCCCCGCCCATGAGGGCACGATCCTGGTCGACCCTTCCGGCAACGTGTGGGTGCTCGACTACCCCGGCGCGGCCGACCAGACGCGGGCGTGGAGCGTATTCGACCCCGACGGTCGCTGGCTCGGAGATGTCCAGCTCCCCAGGGAGTTGCGCGTGACCGATGTCGGGACGGACTACCTCCTGGGCGTCTGGCGCGACGCGGATGGCACGCAGACGGTTCGCGCCTATGCGCTGGACCGCTCACCCTCTCCGGTCGCGGCCGGAAGCTAGCCAGCCGGCCCGGCGGTGCGTTCCCACCCGGAGACGCGCCGCCAGGGGGGTTACGCGTCGGCGATGGCGCTGCCGACCTTCGACAGGACCCGCGCCCCGAGCTGCACCTCGACCACGACGTCCGACCCGGCCGGGAGCGGGCCGACCCCCGCCGGCGTCCCCGTGGCGATCAGGTCTCCCGGCTCGAGCGTCATGATGGCGCTGATGTAGCTGACCAAGTACGGGATCCCGAAGGCCATCTGCCGGGCTGCGCCCCGCTGCCGCACCTCCCCGCCCACCCGGCACTCCACGACCAGCTCCCTCCAGTCCGCGACCTCCGCCGCCGGCGCCATGGCTCCCACCGGGCAGAACGTGTCGAAGCCCTTCGCCCTCGTCCACTGGCCGTCCACTTTCTGCAGGTCGCGGGCGGTCACGTCGTTAAGCGCGCAGTACCCCGCCACGTGATCCAGCGCGTCCCCCTCGCCCACGTTGCGACAGCGGCGCCCGATCACCACGCCGATCTCACCCTCGTGCTCCACCTGCGACGACTGCCGCGGCCGAACGATCGTCCCACCGTCCTCCAGCAGCGCCGATGACGGCTTCAGGAACAGAAGCGGCTTCTCGGGCACCGCGTTCCCGAGCTCGGCCGCGTGCTCAACGTAGTTGCGCCCGACGCAGACGATCTTGCTCGGGCGCGGCAGTCCCTCCGGCATCCGTCTCCTCCCCCCGTTCCTCGTAGAACCGTTCCAGCTCCTCACGCAGGGCCGACCAGGAGCCCGTGCGCACCGGCGCCGGCGGCAGCGTATCGATAAAGTAGCGGCCGTACGACTTCTCCAGCACGCGCGCATCCAGCAGGACCACCGCGCCACGGTCGGTGGTGGAACGGATCAGACGTCCGAATCCCTGCTTCAGCCGCAGCGCCGCATGCGGGAGCATGTAGTCGAAGAACCCGCTCCCGCCTCCCTGCTCGATGCTCTCCATCCTCGCCGCCGTGAGCGGCTCCGTGGGGACCCTGAACGGGAGCTTTGCGATCACCAGTCCCCGCAGCGGGTCACCGGGAACGTCCACACCCTCCCAGAACGATGCGACGCCCAGCAGGATCCCGCGCCCGTTCTCGGCGAATCGGCGCACCAGCTCCGCCCGCGGGCCTTCACCCTGCACGAACAGCGGCCATCGTCCGTCCACCCCCCGCTCCCGCAGCACGCCGGCCACGTGCCGGAGCGAGCGGTAGCTGGTGAACAGCCCGAAGATCCCGCCATCGCTGAGCGCGGCCACGTCCTCGATCACCGCCGCCGTGGCATCGTCGTGGCCCCGCCCGGGCCGGGGCACGTCGGTGGGAACGGCCACGAGCGTCTGGGTGCCGAAGTCGAACGGGCTCGGGTAGGCAGCCTCCCGGACGCGCACGGCGCGGTCGAGCCCGAGCCGCGCGGTCACGAAGCCGAATCCCGCGCGCGTGCTCAGCGTGGCCGACGTGAGGACCGCGGTGTCGACCGGCTCCCACAGCGCTTCCCGGAGGACATCCCCCAGCTCGATCGGTGCCGCGCACACCGCCACGTTCGGGCTCGCCTGCCCGACCCCGCCCCGCCGCTCCAGCCACCGCACCATGGCCACCGCCTCCTGACCGGGGACCAGCGCCAGCCGCAGACCGTCCGCCTGCGCCCGCACACGGGACGAGAGCGCGCTCAGCTCCACCAGCTGCTCTTCCAGCTTCTGCGTGGCGGCACGGTCCGTCAGCACCGCCTCCCGAATCCCGTCCAGCGCCCGCGCCACCCGGTCCAGCACCTTCAGCAGATCCTCAAGCGCCTCCCCCACGACATTCGCCCAGCCGTCATCCCGCTCGAACCCGTCCGCGAGTCGAAGCACGCTGTCCGGGGACCGGGTCACTACCGATTCCAGCCGTGCAAAGAGGTCCGCCGCCCGCTGCTTCGCGTTCGCGACGTCCGGCCGGACCTGGCGCTCGATCCGCGCGATGCAATCCTTCCGGACACTGCCGTCCGCCAGCAGCTTCAGTCGCTCCTCGACACCACGGACCACGCCCTTGCCACGCCGGTCGATCCGGTTCAGGAGACGGAAAAGACCGCGCTGCGAAACGGCCACCCCCAGATGGCTGGTGGCCGCGTCCTCGATGTTGTGCGCCTCATCCAGCACGACCCGGCGGTAGGCCGGCAGCACCGCGGGCGCCGTGTAGTTGCCCTGGACACGACGCACGGCCAGGTCACTGAACAGGAGATGGTGATTCACCACCAGCACATCCGCCCCCGCGGCATCGCGCCGCGCACGCTGGTAGAAACAGCTCTCGAAGTGCGGGCACTTCGCCCGGAGACACACGTCCGCGTCGCTCTGCACCTCGTCCCACACTTCCGCTGATGGCTCGAACGGCAGGTCCTGCCGAGATCCGTCCTGCGTCCGCTCCAGCCATGTGGTCAGCGCCTCCAGCTCCCTCGCCTGCGCTCCTTCCAGCAGCGCGCCCGCCGTCTCCAGTGCCAGCTTCGCTCGCCGGATCGAGATGTAGTTCCCCCGCCCTTTCACCAGTGCGTAATGGAACGGCACGTCCAGCACTTTTCGCAGAAACGGCAGGTCCTTCATTACCAACTGCTCCTGCAGGTTGATCGTGTTCGTGCTCACGACCGTGCGCTCGCGGTTCAGCACCGCCCATTTCACGGCGGGAATCAGGTACGCGATGCTCTTTCCCGTCCCCGTCCCGGCCTCCGCTACGAGAACGCCCCCCGCGTTGTACGCTTCGGCCACGGCCACGGCCATGTCACGTTGTGTCGGCCGATCCTCGTACCCGGCGTGCTCCCGGGCCACGGGGCCGCCTGGCGCCAGCGCAGAGGCCACGTCCTCTGCCTCGAGCAGCTCCAGCTCCCGCTGACGCGGCGGCTCCGATACTACGTAAAGCTCCTGCGCAGCATTGTCGCATATGGCCATGCCGAGGCCGCGCCCGTACAGCTCGGCTGCCACACCCAGGTCCGCGTCGCTCGGCTCCAGCTGCCCCGATGGGTGGTTGTGGATCACGAGGCTGCCCCGCTCCGCGTCCGCCACCGCGGCCAGAACCGCCGTCTTGTGACCTCGCGCCACGGCCCGCGGGCGCTTCACCGCACCGTTCTCACCCACCACCGCTACGAAGCACACTTCGTTGCCCCCCGCCTTCTCGATCTCGTGGCGGAGGGCGCCGGCTGCCGATTTGGTGAGATGAAGGATGCGTGGCATGCGGCGCGGGGCGAAAGGAAACCGAAGACAGTCTAACGCTTCCAGCGCCGGAACGGGAGAGCGCCGCGAGCGGGCCCGATGTTCGAGGTTGTCCCGGCGAGGGCGCGGATGCTATCGTGCAGCTTCATCATACCCTGGCCTCGCGCGCCCGCTCGCTCCCATTGACGGAGGATACGGACTGATGATCCGCGTGCGCACTCTAGCTTTCCCCGCCGCTCTTTTCATCACCATCCTGGGCCGGCCGGGTGCCGCCCAGGCGCCCGGGCAGTCGTTGGACCGCGTCGTCGCCGGTAGAGTGGACGAGATCACTGCGATCCGCCACCGCATCCACCAGAACCCCGAGCTTTCCAATCGCGAGACGGAGACGGCCGCGCTGGTGGCCTCGGAGCTCAGGAAGCTCGACTTCGATGAAGTCCGGACTGGCATCGCTCACACGGGCGTGGTGGGAGTGCTGCGTGGAGGGAAGCCGGGCCCGGTATTGGCGATCAGGGCGGACATGGACGCGCTACCGGTGACCGAGACCAGTGCGCTGCCGTACGCGTCGAAAGTGCGAGCGGTCTTCGGTGACCAGCAAGTAGGCGTCATGCACGCCTGTGGTCACGACATTCATACATCGGTCGGCCTGGGGACGGCCGCGGTGCTTTCCGACATGAAAGCCGAGCTGCCCGGGACGGTGATCTTCGTCTTCCAGCCCGCGGAAGAGGGCGCGCCCGAAGGAGAGGAAGGCGGCGCACCCCTGATGCTGAAGGAAGCCGTTTTCGGCGACATGCACCCGGAAGCGATGTTCGCGCTTCATAGCATGCCGGAGCTGGAGGTGGGCGAGCTGGCGTATACGTCAGGCCCGGCCATGGCCGCCGCGGACACGTGGCGCGCGGTGATCCACGGCAGGCAGGCCCACGGCGCTCGGCCCTCCGAGTCCATCGACCCCATCGTCATGGCGTCCCAGGCCGTGCTCGCCCTGCAGACCATCCGCTCGCGCAGTATGCCCTCCATCGCCCCGGGTGTGGTCACCGTGGGGGTGCTTCGCGGCGGCGAGCGACACAACATCATCCCTGCCGAGGTCCGCCTCGAGGGCACGGTTCGAACATTCGATCCGACCGTCCAGGACATGGTCGAGCGGCGCATGCGCGAAATTTTCGATGGGATCACCCGGGCGGGCGGGGGAAGCTTCGAGCTCACGTACGATCGGGGCGTGCCCGTCCTGGTGAACGATCCCGACCTCGCCGCCCGCTCGGCCGGGATTCTGGCCAGCACGTTCGGTGACGCGCACATGCACGTGGCCCCGCTCACTACGGCCGCCGAGGACTTCGCCTATTTCGCCCGCGAGATCCCTTCCTTCTATTTCCGGCTCGGGACCACACGGCCCGGCACCACGTCCGGCGGCCTGCACACGCCCACGTTCCTGGGCGATGATGCGGCCATCCCGGTGGGGATCCGCGCCATGACGACCCTCGTCCTGCAGTACGCCCGGAGTCACCCGCGTTGAGATACCTGGTCACGGGCGGCACGGGGTTCATCGGCCACCGCCTGGTCCGGCAGCTGCGCGCGGCCGGACACGAGGTCGTGGCACTGGTCCGCGACATGGAGCGCGCCGCCGACCTCCGCGCGCTCGGCGCGGACCTGGTCCGCGGCGACATCACCGATCCCACCTCCCTCCCCGCTCCGATGGTCGGAGCGGACGGCGTGTTCCACCTGGCCGCCTGGTATCACCTGGGGGCTCGGGACAGCAGCGCCGCCTACCGGATCAACGTGGAGGGAACGCGCAATGTGCTCGATGCCGCCGGCGCGGCCGCCGTCCCCAAGGTGGTCTATACGAGCACCATCGCTGTCTTTGGAGACACGCACGGGCAGGTGGTGGACGAGGACTATCGGATGGAAGGCCCGTGGCTCAGCGAATACGACCGGACCAAGTGGCTCGCCCACTACCAGGTGGCGCTCCCCGCCGCCGAGGCCGGACTGCCCCTGGTCATCGTGCAGCCCGGGATCGTCTACGGCCCTGGTGACCACAGCCAGGTCGGGAGCGTGCTTCGGGACTACCTGCGCCGCCGCCTTCCCGTGATCCCCCCCCAGGGTGGCTGCTGGAGCCACGTCGGGGACTCCGCGGCCGGCCACGTCCTGGCGATGGAGCGCGGTCGCCCCGGCCGCGCCTACGTCCTCGCGGGTCCGTGCATGATGTGGAAGGACGTGCTCTCGCTCGCCGAGGAGATCACCGGCATCCCCGCGCCCCGCATCACGCTGCCGCCGTGGGCCGCGCGCGCGGCTTCCTGGGCCATGAAGCCAGTGGCGGCGATCGTCCCCGTGCCGGAGACGTATCATCCCGAAACGCTGCGCGTGGGCGCCGGCAGCACGTACTTCGCCGACGACACGCGGGCTCGCCGCGAGATCGGCTGGGCGCCCCGCCCCGTCCGCGATGGCCTTCGGACCACGCTCGAGCGCGAGCAGGCGGCGCTGGAAGGAACGTGAGGGCCCGTCGGGGCACGGCCGTTGCCCGCCGCTCGACCCTATGCTGGCGAACAGAACCGCGCCCGAACCAGGGAGACCTCCATGCGCGCCCGTGAATCCGCGCCCATTCCGTTCCTGATGGCACTCACGTTGGTCCTCGGCGCCTGCGCCACTCTGGGCAATCTGATCCAGCCGCCCACGTTCAATGTGGCCGACCAGTCTCCATCGCAGCTGCGGCTCCTCGGCCCGTCCATCGAGCATCCGCTGGGCGGCGCGCAGCTCCGCGTCTGGGCGCGGGTGCGCAACCCCAACGCCGTGGGCTTCACGCTGACGCGACTGGTCGGGAACGTGGTCCTCGAGGACAGGCCGGCGGCCGATGTGGACCTCCCCATGGGGCTGCCCCTCCAGGCCGTCAGTGACACCGTCATCCCGCTGGATCTGGCCATCAGCTTCGCCGACATTCCCAACCTCGCCCGGGAGATCGCGGCGGCCGTCACAGGGCAGCCCATCGCCTACGCGCTGCGCGGCACTGTCACCGTGGACGCCGGCCCGCTCGGTCAGCCGAGCTTCGGCCCCACCACTCTCCTCCAGGGCCACGTGACCGTGGTCCGCTGATGCTCGGCGGCGAGGCCGAACAACGGGAGGAAGTACTTCGACTGCTGTACGGCTACTCCTTCAGGCGCTGCACGATCTCGTATGCGCGGTTCCGTGGCACGCCGAGCCGACGCGCCACTTCCTGCGCCACCACGCTCGGCCTGCCCCCATCCTCCAGCATCGCACGCGCCAGTGCGGACGCCGCCTCCTCGTCCACCGCCGCCGCCACGGCAGTCCCGCCTTCGACCACCACCACCACCTCGCCGCGCACCCCCGACTCACGGTAGTGCGCCGCGACTTCCGCCACCGGGCCCCGGATCTGCTCTTCGTGCACTTTCGTGAGCTCGCGGCCTACCATCACCCGCCGATCCGGACCCATCCGCTCCGCCAGCGCGTCCAGTAGCTTCACCAGCCGGGCCGGGCTCTCGTACAGCACTGCCGTGTGGCGCAGCACCGCCAGCTCATCCAGCCGCTCCGCCCGCTCCCGACCGCTGCGCGGCAGAAAGCCGTAGAACGTGAATGGCTCCGCCGGCAGCCCCGATACCACCAGCGCGGCGAGAACGGCTGATGCGCCGGGGACCGGCACCGCCTCATGCCCGCTTTCCGTCACGGCCGCCACAAGCCGGGAACCCGGATCCGAGATCAGCGGTGTCCCGGCGTCCGAGACGAGCGCGAGGTTCTCCCCGGCCGAAAGCCATCCGAGCACCTGCCGCGCCCGGGCGGCTTCGTTGTGTTCGTGCAGTGAGACCAGCGGCGTATCGATCCCATGCTCCACGCACAGGATCCCGGTGTGGCGGGTGTCCTCCGCCAGGATCCGGTCCACGGACCGCAGGACGTCCAGTGCTCGCAGCGTCACATCGGCGAGGTGACCGATCGGTGTACTGACGATATAGAGGATAGACATATGTGTCTGGGGACCGCGGGTGCACCGGCTGCCATGAACGCGACCGGGGCAGGAGCCTCTGCTCCCGCCCCGCTCTTTCCCGCGACCTGCGCGCGCCTGGCGCGCTAGCTCAGGTGTTCCTGGATCTTCCGCTCCAGCATTGGCTTGGGAACCGCGCCGACCACCGTGTCCACGTGCTTCCCATCCTTGAAGAACAGGATGCTCGGGATCGACCGGATGTTGAAGCGCATCGCCGTCTGCTGGTTCGAGTCGACATCGAGCTTGCCCACCTTCAGCTTGCCCTCGTACTCCTGCGCCAGCTGCTCCACAACGGGCGCCACCATCCGGCAGGGGCCGCACCACGTGGCCCAGAAGTCCACCATGGCCAGTCCCGCGCTGCTTTCGATCTCGGTATCGAACGTCTTGTCGTCCACCACGATCGGCTTTCCGCCGTTCTCCGCCATCCCGCTACCTCCATTCACGCCCGCCGCGCTCCCGCCACGGACGAGCCTCATGTTCGCTCTCGTTTGCGTCAATGACCCGCAATATCCCGGCCGATCGTCGCGCGACCAGCCGGATCGCACGACTCCCGCTTCGGTGACTCGTCAGCCGCCGCCGGTGATCTGCTCCACGTCGATCTTCTCGATGATCCAGCCGCCGCTGGCCGTGCGGACCACCAGGTGGGGCACGGTCACGGTCCGTTCGCCTTTCCGGAGCTGGACCATCAGCTCGGTGGCGTCCTCCGATCGGCCGGGAACGGTGCGCCGCCCCCGGATGGAGAAGTCGTCGTGCCGCAGCAGGGAGGCGAGCAGATACATGCGTCGCTCGGCCTGCTCCCGCCCGTCCAGCTGGATGATGTTCTTCTGCGGCGTCCCGAACAGCTCCGCCATCGTCTTCAGGTCGTTGACGTTGGCGGCCTGGAGAAAACGCTCCACCACGAGCCCCGGACCGGGCGCTTCGGCCGCCGGCTGACCGGGCACCTTGCGCGCGCATGCGGCCACGGCGATCCCCAACACGACGATTCCGATCACCCGCATGCTTCGCATCACTTCCCTTTCATTCCGGGGTTGCCGGAACGTGATCGCGGGACCGGACGGTGTCAAGCGACTCCGTCCTCGGCGCCCGGCGCGGGGCGGGACACGACGAACTCGAGGCGATCGCCCCCCGGCGCCACGTCCCCCCGAACCGTGGCGCCATCGGGGATGTCCTCCTCCAGGAGACGCAGCGCCAGCGGGTTCTGCACCAGCCGCTGCACGGCACGCTTCAGTGGACGCGCGCCGAACGCCGGATCGTACCCGTCCCTGGCCACCAGCGCCTTCGCGGCATCGCTGAGCTCCAGCGAGATGTGCCGCTCCGCCAGCAGCTGCTCCACGCGCCGGAGCTGGAGCTCGACGATGCGCGCCAGCTCCTCCTCGCCCAGTGGGCGGAAGACGATCACGTCGTCCACGCGGTTCAGGAACTCCGGCCGGAAATCCCGGCGCAGCTCGGCCATGACGTGCGCTTCGGTGCCACTCCAGTCCTCGCCCGAGTGCTCCAGGATGTAATGACTCCCCAGGTTCGAAGTCATGATCACGACCACGTTGCGGAAGTCCACCGTTCGACCCTGGCTGTCCGTCAGCCGCCCATCGTCCAGGATCTGGAGCAGCACGTTGAACACGTCCGGGTGCGCCTTCTCGATCTCGTCGAAAAGCACCACGCTGTACGGACGACGCCGCACCTGCTCCGTGAGCTGCCCCCCTTCCTCGTAGCCCACATAGCCGGGGGGCGCACCGATGAGCCGCGCCACGGCATGCTTCTCCATGTACTCGGACATGTCGATCCGGACCATGGCATCCTCGTCGTCGAACAGGAACTCCGCGAGCGCCCGGGCCGTTTCAGTCTTCCCCACCCCCGTGGGCCCGAGAAAGATGAAACTGCCGATCGGGCGGTCCGGGTCCTGTAACCCTGCCCGGCTCCGCCGAACGGCGTCCGACACGGCCCGGAGCGCGGGCGCCTGGCCCACCACACGCGCGCCCAGGAGCGTCTCGAGCTGCCGTAGCCGCTGTCGCTCGGTCTCCATCATCCGGCTCACGGGGATCCCCGTCCAGCGCGATACCACCCCGGCGATGTCCTCCGCGTCCACCTCCTCCTTCAGGAACTGGTTCTCGGACTGCAGCGCCTCCAGCCGCGATTCCGCCTCGTCGAGCTCCCGCTGCGCCTGCGGGATCTCACCGTACTGGATCTCGGCGGCCCGGCTCAGGTCGCCCGTGCGCGTGGCCCGCTCCGCTTCCACCCTGAGCTCGTCGATCCGCTCCTTCAGCGCCCGGATCCGCGCGATCCGGTCCTTCTCGCCCTGCCACTGCGCCTTCATGCCGCTCGCCTCCTCCCGCAGCTCGGCGAGCTCGTGCCCGATGGCTTCACGACGCTGGACCGCTTCGCGGTCCTCCTCCCGGCTCATCGCCTGCTTCTCGATCTCGAGCTGCGTGATCCGCCGCTCCACTTCATCGATCTCCTGCGGCAGACTGTCGATCTCGATGCGCAGTCGGCTCGCCGCCTCGTCCACCAGGTCGATGGCCTTGTCCGGCAGGAATCGCCCCCCGATGTAGCGGTCGCTCAGCCGAGCCGCGGCGATCAGCGCGGCGTCCGTGATCCGGACGCCATGGTGCACTTCGTAGCGCTCGTTCAACCCCCGCAGGATGGCGATCGTGTCCTCCACGCTCGGCTCGCCCACGTACACCGGCTGGAACCGCCGCTCCAGCGCCGCGTCCTTTTCGATGTGCTTGCGGTACTCGTCCAGCGTGGTGGCCCCCACGACGTGGAGTTCGCCCCGGGCCAGCGGCGGCTTGATCATGTTGCCGGCGTCCACCGCTCCTTCCGCGCCGCCGGCACCCACCAGCGTATGGAGCTCATCGATGAAGACCACGAAGCGCCCTTCCGCTTCCGTCAGCTCCTTCAGCACCGCCTTGAACCGCTCCTCGAACTCGCCGCGGTACTTGGCACCGGCCACCATGGCGCTGATGTCCAGCTGCAGCAGCGCCTTCTCCTTCAGGCTCTCCGGGACATCCCCGCTCACCATCCGCTGGGCCAGTCCTTCCACGATCGCCGTCTTGCCGACGCCGGGCTCGCCGATGAGGACGGGGTTGTTCTTCGTACGCCGGCTCAGCACCTGGATCACCCGGCGGATCTCTTCATCCCGACCGATCACCGGATCCAGTTTCCCCTGCCGCGCCAGTGCCGTCAGATCCCGGCTGAACCGCTCCAGCGCCCGGTACTTCTGCTCCGGCTCCTGGTCCGTCACGCGGTGCGGACCGCGAACGGACTCCAACGCTCGCCCGAGCGCCTCGTGTGTCGCACCCTCACCCTCCAGGAGCTCCTTCGCCGTGCTTCCCTTCTGCGCGGACAGCGCCAGCAGCAGGTGCTCGGTCGAGACATACTCGTCACCAAGAGTCCGGGCCTCCTCCTCCGAGCGGTCCAGAACCTGGTTCAGCTCACGGCTCACAGTGGGACGCACACTTCCGGTCTGTTTCGGAAGCCGCTCCAGCGCCCCCGCCAGCCGCTCGCGCGTCCGCGCCACGTTCAGTCCCACCTTGTGGAGGATCGGCACCACCACCGTCTCCTCCTGCTCCAACAGCGCGCTCAGCAGGTGAACGTCCTCCAGCGTCGGGTTTCCGCGACGCTGCGCGTCCGATGACGCCGCCTGGATCGCCTCTCCCGCCTTTATCGTCAGTCGATCTGAATTCAGCATTCCGTCCCCACTGAACCGCAAGGTGCGCCGGCGCGCGGACCGGATCCCCCGATGGCGCAGCGGCAGTTTCGCTTCTCTCTGCTCCGGTACACAACGCGTGCCGCCTGGCGCTGCCGATACGGCAGAGCCCTGGCGGCGCAGAGATGGCCCGAGCGCCGCCCCGTCGCCGACCGGTCGTGCCGGCTGTGCTGAAGCCGCCGCATCGGTATCTTGTCTCGGGCAGGTTTCGAGCGCACTGCGGTGGAGCCATGAGCGAGAAAGCGTGAGACGGCGAGTTCGAGGGAACCGGGCGCTTCCGACGGCTGGCTGGGCCGCGGGGCTGCTTTGCATCCTGGCAATGTCCGGTTGCCACGGCGGCGAAGCGGGGACGTCCGCCACCCGACTGGACCCATCGGAGTTCGTGGACATCATGGTAGAGCTGCGCGCGGCCGAGCGTGCGCTCCAGCCATCCGACAGCACCGTCGCGACGTTCGAGGAGCGGAAGCAGGAGATCCTGTCCCGGCACCACGTCACGGAAGCCGATGTGCGCCGGTTCATGGAAGTGCACGCGGGTGATCTTCAGCTGATGGCCGAGGTCTGGGACTCCATCACGCAGCAGCTCCGGTATGCGCGGGGGGATTCCGCGGCTGTGGGCCCGCTGAGCGCACCGGCCCCCTCCGGCCGGACGCAGACCGGCCCACCGCCCCGGCCGGACAGTGTCTCCCCGGATTCCACCCCCGTATCGCCATCAGGCCAGGCGCGGCGCAGAACGGGCTCTGTACCGGCAGGACGGGTACGGACGTTGCACCAGTGAACCTCTCGGGAAACGCAACGGAAGCGCGACCGAGGGAACCATCGTGCTGGAACACAAGGAAGGGAGCTGCACGGGAAACTGGCGCCTCACCGGCAGCGGTGAGAGCCGCATGATCGTATGCGACCGCTGCCGCGCGGAGTTCCACCCCACGCCGGAGAACCGGTTGGCGGCCATTGATGAGAACTACGCGGGCATCTACCTCCGGCGCCTCACGGCGGAGGGAGGGACCCAGCGAGGCGACCGCGACGTGGCCTGACCGGCCTCACTCCCACTCGATCGTGGCCGGAGGCTTCGAACTGACGTCGTAGGTCACCCGGTTCACGCCCGCCACCTCGTTGATGATGCGGTTCGAGATCCGTCCGAGCACGTCGGGAGGGAACGGGAACCAGTCCGCGGTCATGCCATCGCGGCTCGTCACCGCCCTGAGCGCGATGACGTGGTCATACGTCCGGTAGTCGCCCATCACTCCCACGCTCCGTACCGGCAGCAGCACCGCGAACGCCTGCCAGATGTCGTCATAGAGGTCGGCGGCCCGGATCTCCTCCAGGTAGACGGCGTCCGCCTCCCGCAGGACCGCGAGGCGCTCCCGCGTGATCTCGCCCAGGATCCGGACCGCCAGCCCCGGACCGGGGAAGGGATGCCGGCCCACCAGCTCCTCCGGCAACCCCAGCTCACGCCCCACGTTCCGCACTTCGTCCTTGAACAGCTCCCGCAGCGGCTCGATCAGCTCCAGGTTCATGTCCTTCGGCAGCCCGCCCACATTGTGGTGCGTCTTGATCACGGCCGACGGGCCCCGCACGGACTGGGATTCGATGACATCCGGGTAGAGCGTCCCCTGAACCAGGTAGCGTGCGCTCCGACCCAGGTCTGCCGCCGCTCTCTCGAACACCCGGATGAAGCGCTCCCCGATCACCCGGCGCTTTGCCTCCGGGTCGGTCACACCGTCCAGTCGCCCCAGGAACTCGTCCGATGCGTCCACCACCTCCAGGCGGATGCCGAGGTGACGGCGGAACGTGCGCTCCACGCCATCCCGCTCCCCTTTCCGGAGCAGTCCCGTGTCCACGAAAATCGCCGTCAGCTGATCGCCGATCGCCCTGTGCACCAGCGCAGCCGCCACGGAGGAGTCCACCCCGCCGGAGAGACCGCAGATCACGGTCGCCGAGCCGACCTGCTCGCGGATGCCGTCCACGTGGGTGTCGATGAACGAACCCGGCGTCCAGGTCGGCTCGCAGTCGCAGATCCGGAACAGGAAGTTCGAGAGGATCTGGTCGCCGCGCGGCGTGTGTGCCACCTCCGGGTGGAACTGGACGCCATACAGCTGCCGCGACGCGGACCGGAACGCGGCCACCGGGAGCGACTCCGTGGTCCCCGTGGTCTCGTATCCTGAAGGCGGCTCGTCCACGTGATCCCCGTGGCTCATCCAGACCGTGATCCGCTCGTCGGGATCGAAGCCGTGGAACAGTCCCGTGCTCTCCAGGATCCGCATCTCGGCCCGGCCGTATTCCCGCCGCCCCGGCTGGACCCGGGCGCCGTGGGCCTGCGCCACGAGCTGCATCCCGTAGCAGATGCCGAGCACGGGCACCCCCAGCTCGAGCAGGCCGGGATCGAGGCTGGGACCGGCGCTGTCGTACACGGACGCGGGGCCGCCCGAGAGGATGATTCCGCGCGGACGCCAGTCCTTCACGTCGTTCAGCGAAAGCGTGGGCGGGTGAATCTCGCAGTATACGCGCTCCTCCCGGATCCGCCGGGCGATCAGCTGCGTGAACTGCGAGCCGTAGTCCAGGATCAGGATCCGGTTTTCGGTGCCATTCATTCGATCAGCAGGTTCTCCTCGCCTTGGATGAGGTCACGGTAGCTCTCTCGCTGCCGGATCAGCCGGGCCGCTCCGCCGTCCACCAGCACTTCCGCCGGCCGCGGACGCGCGTTGTACGTGGACGCCATGGAGAATCCGTACGCGCCCACGGTGTGGATCGCCAGCACCTCACCGGGCTCCGGCACCGCCATGACGCGGTCCAGGGCGAGAAAGTCTCCAGACTCGCAGATCGGGCCCACCACGTCCACCCGCGCCTGCGGGCGCTCCGCCGCCCCGTCCACCCGCTGCACCCGGTGGAAGCTCGCGTAGTGGCTCGGCCGGAGCAGGTCGTTCATGCCGGCGTCCGTGATCACGAACGTCTTGCCGCCGCTCTGCTTAACGTACAGCACCCGTGTCAGCAGCACCCCTGCGTGGCCGGTCACGTATCGCCCCGGCTCCAGGATCAGGCGCAGCTCACTCGTCGCGAGGTGAGGGACGATCCGATCCGCGAACTCCGCCGGATCCGGGTCCTGCTCCTGGTCGTAGGCCACCCCGAATCCACCGCCGAGATCCAGCAGCTTCAGCCGGATGCCGTGGTGGGCCAGGTCGTCCACGAGATCCAGCAGGTGCAGCAGCGACTGACGGTATGGCTCCGGATCCAGGATCTGGCTGCCGATGTGGGCGTCGATCCCCACCGGATCGAGGCCGGGCAGCTCCGCCGCAATGCGGTAGAGTCGGCGGGCATCCTCGCTCGGGATCCCGAATTTCGTGCTGCGGTGACCCGTCCGCGTGTAGGCGTGCGGCGTCGGGCTCTCGATGTCCGGATTGATGCGCAGCGACACGGGCGCCGTACGGCCCATCGTCGCGGCCACGGAGGCCAGGAGATGCAGCTCCCCCTCGCTCTCCACGTTGAAGCACAGGATCCCGACGCCCAGCGCGGCCGCCAGCTCCGCTCGCGTCTTCCCTACCCCGCTGAACACGATGCGATCGGGCGGGATTCCCGCCCGCAGCGCACGCTGAAGCTCGCCACCGCTCACGATGTCCGCGCCGCATCCAGCCTGCCCCAGCAGCCGCAGGATCGACAGGTTTCCGTTCGCCTTCACGCTGTACGCGATCAGGCGGTCGAGCGGTCGGAACGCCGCGTCCAGCGCCGCCAGCCGATCGAGCATGCTCCTGCGGCTGTATACGTACAGCGGCGTTCCATGCTCCGCCGCCAGCTCGCCCAGCGGTACCTGCTCGCAATGGAGCCGGTGCTCGCGGAAAGTGAAGTTGCCGGGCACCGCCCGTCAGTACGCGCGGGCCCAGACTGCTTCGTGCTTCGCGTCACCGCCACATACCAGGCACCGCTCCGGAGGCGTCTCCGACCGGTACCGCTCCCCCGGCAGCACCCGGATCGTGGCCTTCGTCTCCTCCTTCACCTTCGCCTCGCACTCCTCCGACCCGCACCAGCCGCCGAAAAAGAAGCCGCCCTTCTCGTCGAGCAGCGACCTGAATTCGTCATAATCCGTCACGCGGTGCGACGCCGCTTCCATGCGCCCACGGGCGCGGTCCAGCAGCATCTGCTGGATCTCGTCCAGGAAAACGGGAATCCGCCGGATCCCTTCCTCTTCGCCGAGGAACTCCTTGCGGTCCGCCCCCTCCGCGAGCACGCGGGGCACCAGCACGAGCTGCTGCTTCGCCACGTCGCGTGGACCGATCTCCACGCGCAGCGGCACGCCCTTGCGCTCCCATTCGTAGTACTTCGCGCCAGGCGAAAGATGGTCGCGCAGGTCGATGTGCACACGCACGTCTCGCTCGCGCAGCGCGCCCGCGACCTGCTCCGACTTCGCCGTCACCAGCGTGCGCTGCTCGTCACTCTTCCAGATGGGCGTGATCACCACCTGGTACGGCGCCAGCCGAGGCGGCAGGACCACGCCGGCGTCGTCGCCGTGGGTCATCACCAGGCCACCCACGAGACGCGTGCTCACGCCCCAGGACGTGTTCCACGCGTACTCCCAGTCCCCACTCTCCGCCTGGAACTTCAGGTCGAACTGCCGGGAGAAGTTCTGGCCCAGCATGTGGCTCGTCCCCGCCTGGAGCGCCTTGTTGTCCTGCATCAGCGCTTCCAGGCCGTAGGTGTAGTCCCCGCCCGGGAACTTCTCCGACTCGGTCTTCTTCCCCGTGATCACGGGCATGGCCATCCAGTCCTCCATGAAGGACCGGTACACGCCCAGGATGGTCTTCGCCTCTTGCTCGGCTTCCGAACGCGTGGCGTGCGCCGTGTGCCCTTCCTGCCACAGGAACTCGGCCGTCCGCAGGAAGAGCCGGGTCCGCATCTCCCACCGCACCACGTTCGCCCACTGGTTTATCAGGATCGGCAGGTCGCGATAGCTCTGCACCCAGCGCGAGTACGCGTCATAGATGATCGTCTCCGACGTGGGGCGCACCACGAGCGGCTCTTCCAGCTTCGACTCGGGATCCGGGATCAGCCCGCCCTCCCCGTCGGAGATCAGCCGCGTGTGCGTGACCAGCGCCATCTCCTTGGCGAAGCCCTCGACGTGCTTCGCCTCCCGCGCGATGTAGCTCAGGGGAATGAAGAGAGGGAAATACGCGTTCTGGTGCCCCGTCGCCTTGAACTTGTCGTCGAGGGCGCGCTGCATGTTCTCCCAAACTGCGTACCCCCACGGGCGGATCACCATGCTCCCGCGCACCGGGGAGTAGTCCGCCAGCTCTGCCCGGAGGACCACCTCGTTGTACCAGCTCGAGAAGTCTTCCGCCCTGGGCGTCAGCCCCTTTTCCTCAGCCATGGCCATCCGTCGTTTGATCCATTGTCCGATTCCCGCCCTCAGTCCGCTTCGTTCCCGTTCCGCCTGCGTCCGGGAAGCAGGTGCACGAGAGCCGGGACCAGCACCAGCAGCGCGCTCAGCGTCAGCCACGTGCGAAGGAACGGCATCCCTGCACCCATCAGGAACCAGGCGACGAGGGCACCACCTCCCAGCGCGGCTACGGCGACGCCACCCCAGATCGCGGCGAGAATCCAGTCGAGCCGGCGGAGAAGGCGTCGCCGGTCCCGATCGTGCTCCTCCCCGGGCCTCATGCGCCCAGCTCGTCCAGCGCGACCTCCCGCTCTTCGCCGGTGGCCATCGAGCGTACGACGCCCACGCCCCGCTCCACTTCCGATGGGCCCAGCACGATCGTCTCGCGGGCGCCCCGCGTATCCGCGTCCTTGAACTGCTTCCCTACGCCCGTCTGCCGGAGCGTGTACGTCACCGAGTGCCCACGGGAGCGCAGCGCTCGCGCAAGGCGCCGCATGATCGGCCGCTCCTCCGCGGTGATCGTGACGATGCAGTAGTCCGGCCCGTCCACGGTATCCGGCAGGAGTCCGCGCTCGCGAAGGAGCTCCCCGAGCACGACATCGCCCATGCCGAAGCCCACGGCGGGCAGCGACAGGTCGCTCACCGCGGCGAGCAGGTCGTCGTAGCGCCCGCCCCCGCAGATGGCCCGCAGCTCGCCCTGCCGGTCGAAGATCTCGAACACGGTCCCCGTGTAGTACGCCAGCCCTCGGACGATGGTGGGGTCGAACCGGACGTGCCCCGCCCAGCCGAGGTCGTCCAGCAGGCCGAAGTACTCACGCAGGCGGGCGACATCGGCCGCGAGCGCTTCGTCGCCGGCGGAGAGGGCGGCCAGACCTTCCAGGTCGTGGCGGAGGACGTCGAGCACGCGCTCGGCCACGTCCGGCGCGAGCCCCACCGACTCCCGCATCCGGCGGCGAGTCTCCTGCTCGTCCTCCCGGCTCATCTTGTCGATGGCTGCGTACGCGGCGCCCAGGCGGTCGTGCGGCACGCCGGCGCCCGTGAGGACGCGCTCGAGCACGCGCCGGTCGTTGACACGCGCGACCACGTCCTCCGCCGTGAGCCCGAGCGCGGCGAGGGAGTCCAGGGCCACCGAGAGGACTTCCGCATCCGCGGCCACGTCCGCTTCACCGATGATGTCGGCATTCCACTGGAAGTGCTCGCGCAGCCGGCCACGCTGCGTGCGCTCGTACCGGAACAGCTGCGGGATCGTGAACCATCGGATCGGCTTCGGCAGCGCGCGCCCGCGCTCGCCCACCATCCGGGCGAGGGTCGGGGTCATCTCGGGGCGGAGAGCCACCGCCCGACCACCCTTGTCCTCGAAGCTGTAGAGCTGATCGACGATCTCCTCGCCGCTCTTCTCGACGTACAGCTCCAATGGCTCGAGAGGCGGGCCGTCGTATTCCTCGAAGCCGTACTTCCGGGCCGTGGCCCGCCACGCCGAGACAATGTGGTGCCGGGCCGCGTAGTCGGCCGGGAAGAAATCGCGGAAACCTGGGAGACTCTGGAACGCCATCGGGCGAACCTATCCCGCGCCCGCCGGGCGCTGCAACCCCGCGTCGGGCACGAACGGCACGATCCCCAACTCCCGCATGGCGTCTCCCACAGTGTGCACGGACCCGGTGCAGACCACCGTCCCCCTTCCGGCCGCGGCCGCGGCCGCCGCGAGCGCCGCCGCGAACGGGCGAACCACTTCCACGCCGGTGGGCGTCCCGAGGCGGCTCACCACGGCGGCCGGGTCCCAGCGACGCTCCGCTGGAGCGGACGGCGGCTCCACGAGGAGCGCCGTGTCCGCCAGTTCGAACAGCGGGGGAAGCATGCGGTCCCAGTCCTTGTCCCCCAGGATGCCCACGAGCGCCACGAGCGGCCGGGGCAGGTGCAGGTCCGAGAGCGCCGTGACGAGCGACTCCATTCCGGGCGCGTTGTGGGCCACATCGAACACCCACGTGGTGGCACCCACCCGTTCCACCTGCAGCCGGCCGGGCCAGCGGGTGGCGGCCACGCCCTCGATCAGCGCCTGCCGGTCGGGCCGCAGCCGCTCGGGCAGAAGCTCCAGCGCCCGAACGGCCACGGCCAGGTTGGTTGCCTGGTGACGGCCCGCCAGCGGGACGCGCAACGAGAGCTCGCCCCATGCCGTATCCACCACGGCCGTGGTCCCGCGCACGTCCACCTCCACCGTCTTTGGCGTCACCCGGTGAAACGGGGCGCTCTCTTCCGCCGCACGCGCCTCCAGCACGGCCAGGACCTCCGGATCGATCTCGCCCGTCACGACGGCGACGCCGGGCTTGATGATCCCGGCCTTCTCACCGGCAATCGTGCGCGGGTCATCGCCCAGGTACTGCGCGTGATCCATGCCCACGTTCGTGATCACCGAAACCTCCGGAGTGATCACGTTCGTGGAATCCAGCCGCCCCCCCATCCCCACTTCCACTACGGCCACGTCCACGGACTGGCGCTGCAGGGCGAGGAACGCGATCACTGTCGCGGCCTCGAAGAAGGAGGGCTCCTCCTCCTCGATGCGGGGCCAGAGCGCTTCCGCGGCCTCCAGCAGCGCCGCTCGCGAGATCGGACGGCCGTCCACCTGGATGCGCTCGCGGAAGTCCACCAGGTGCGGTGACGTGTACAGCCCCGTGCGCAGTCCCCGACGCCGCAGGACCGACGCCATGATCGCCGCGACCGAGCCCTTCCCGTTGGTGCCGCCGATATGGATGGAAGGATACGTCGTGTGCGGATCGCCGACGCTGGCGAGCATGCTTCGCGTCCGGTCCAGCCCCCATCGGATTCCACCCCGGAGGCGGGGGAACAGCGTCTCGAGAAGGACGCCGTACGAGAGCTCGGTCAAGCGGGTTCCGCCGCTTCGGACGGAGGCAATCCGAGCAGATGGCGAAGGTAGCCCGCCACCCGGCCCTTCATGGCGCGCCGGTCCACGATCGCGTCCACCATTCCGTGCTCCAGCAGGAATTCCGCGCGCTGGAACCCTTCCGGCAGCTCCTGCCGGATCGTCTGCTCGATCACGCGCGGTCCCGCGAAACCGATGAGGGCGCCCGGCTCCGCGAGGTTCACGTCCCCGAGCATCGCGAACGAGGCCGTGACGCCGCCCGTGGTGGGATTGGTCATGATGGAGATGTACGGCAATCCCGCCTCGTGCAGTCGGGCCAGCGCGCCTGAGGTCTTGGCCATCTGCATGAGCGAGAGGATCCCCTCCATCATGCGGGCGCCGCCCGATGCGCTCACCACGATCAGCGGCTCCGCCTCCGCCCGAGCTCGCCGGGCCGCCCGCGTGATCTTCTCGCCCACGACCGAGCCCATGCTGCCGCCGATGAACGCGAAATCCATTACCGCGACATCGACGGGGATACCCTCGAGGCGGCCATGGCCCGTGATCACCGCCTCATTCCGCCCCGTCTTCCGCTCCGCGCTCCGCAGCCGCTCCGGGTACCCTTTCAGGTCCCGAAATCCCAGCGGGTCACCGCTCCGCATCGCCTCGTCCGCCTCCGTGAACGTGCCCTCGTCCAGCAGAAGGTCCACGTAGTCGACCGCCTCGATTCGGTGGTGGTGACCGCACGCCGGACACACGAACAGATTCTGCGCCAGCCGGTTACGGTACAGGATCTCCCCGCACTCCGGGCACTTGTCGAAGACATCGCTCGGCAGCTCGCGCTTGTCCGCGGAAGTGAGCTTCTGCTTTTCCTTCCGGAACCAGGCCATCAGTACATCCTCGCCTGCTCGGCTGCGATGCGCTGCGCCAGTCCCATGGCCAGGAAGCTCGCGAGCAGGAACGAGCCGCCATAGCTCAGGAACGGCAGCGGAATCCCCGTGACCGGCATCACGCCGATCGTCATGCCGACGTTCACGAGGATGTGGGCGAACCAGGCCCCGAAGATACCGAAGACCACAATCCCGGCAAAGGGGTCCGACACCCGCTCGGCGATCCGGGCCAGCCGCCAGAGCACCAGCCCGAATGCCAGCAGCACCAGGCTCGTACCCACGAATCCCAGTTCCTCCCCGAGCACGCTGAATATGAAATCCGTGTGCTGTTCGGGGAGGAACGCCAGCCGCTTCTGTGTCCCGTGCAGGAACCCCTTTCCCAGGAGCCCACCGCTGCCGATCGCGACCCGTGACTGGATCACGTTCCACCCGGCCCCGCGTGGATCCACCATCGGGTCCAGGAACACTTCGAGCCTGGCCTTCTGATACGGCTCCAGCGAATTCCAGAGCGGCACAGCTATGGTACCCGCGGCCAGGTTCGCGCCCGCCACCAGGATCCCCTCCCACAGGTACACGCGATAGAAGTAGAGGAACGCGATCACCCCGATCATGTAGGCGCTGAAGATCCAGGTCTGAAACGCCAGGAAGAGCGCCACGAGCGGGCTGATGAAGAGGAACAGGATCCCCACCGGCGTGCCCGCCCAGAACAGCGTCGCCAGCAGCACGGCGCCGAACACCATGGCCGTGCCCAGGTCCGGCTGAAGCAGCACGAGCCCCAGCGGCATGGCGACGATCAGCACCGGCTTCCACAGCGCGCTCAGTGAGCGCGGGGGCTCGCGCCACCCTCCCATCACCCGGGCCAGCATCAGGATGGTGGCGAGATTGGCGAACTGCGCCGGCTGGATGCTGAGGCCGCCAAGTCGGAGCCAGCTCTTCACCCCCTGGGCCGTTCCTGCCCCCGTGCCGATGAAGAGCGTCGCACCGAGGACGGCGAGACTGAGGAAATAGACCGGGACGGCCGCCCATTCGAACCACTTCACCTCGATCCGCATCACGATGACGACGGCCACCAGCGACACGGCGAGGAAGAGGAGCTGCCGCTTCCAGGCGTTGAGCACGGTAGGGTTCGGCACGTCCACCTGCCCGGCCGAGAAGATCATGGCCACCCCGAGCAGCGCCAGCAGGAGGACCAGCAGGAACAGGGGAGGGTCCCCGAAGATGGCCCGGATGCGGTCGCCTATTGCCATCGATCCGCCCAGGGTGCGTACCGCCCCGATAGCCAGTGCTCGCGCAGCGTCTGTATCGTGTCCGTCGGCATTCCGTGCGCCTTCCGCAAGTAGTAGTCCGCCGCCTTGGCCGCGATCTGCGCCACGTCCGAGCCGTGGCGCCCACCCTCGATGATCACCGCCACCACCACCTCTGCCGGGGCGCCCGGCTCACCGCCGATCCCGACGAACCACCCGTGGTCCGCACCATGGGGGTTCTGCGCCGTGCCCGTCTTCCCCGCCCAGTCCCAGTACTCCAGCGCCGAGCCGTACGCCGTGCCGCCCTGATGGATCACCCGCCGCAGCCCCTCGCGCAGCCATGCCAGGTGCTCCGGCGACAGGTTCAGCCGCATGGAGTCCCCTGCCACGGACCGCGGCGAGTCCGCCACCACGTGCGGTGCCGGGGCCGCGCCCTTCGTGGCCAGTGCCGAATAGAACTGCGCCATCTTCAGCACCGTCTGGTCGTCGGCCCCCTGGCCGATGGCCAGGCTCAGGACTTCGGCCTCCGTCGGCGACCACCCGAAGCGACGCTCGTACCACCTCCGGTCGCCGGGGAAGTTGCCCGCCCGCTCCGCTGGCAGGTCCACCCCGCTGGGGCGGCTGAAGCCCAGCCGCGTGCCCTCCTCCAGCAGCCGGTCGAGGCCGATCTTCAGCCCCAGCTGATAGAAGTACACGTCACACGAGTGCTTGATCGCGTCGGTCAGGTTCAGGAGCCCGTGCCCGGAAGGCTCCCAGCAGCGAAAATAGCGATTGCCGTACCGCATCCCGCCGCGGCACGCCAGCGGCATTGTGGCCGCGGGATCCACGATTCCGAGCTCGAGCCCGATGGCGGCCGTGGCCAGCTTCCAGGTCGACCCGGGCGGATAGAGGCCTGTCAGCGCGCGGTTCAGCAGGCGCTTGGTCGAGTCCTGGAGCAGGGCGTCCCAGTGCGACGGGGCGACATAGCCCACGAGCGTGTTGGGGTCGAACGATGGCGAGGAGTAGAGCGCAAGCACATCGCCCGTCCAGGGGTCCAGTGCTGCCAGCGCTCCGCGCAGCGTGTCCGGGACGATCCGTGCCACGAATTCCTGGAGGTCCATGTCCACGGTGAGCCGCAACGGGTGACCGGGCACGGGCGTGCGGTCATGCGGGGTGGGCAGGTCCCCGCGGATCCGCCCCAACGCGTCCACTTCCAGGTACCGGACCCCCGGTACGCCCGCGAGTCGCGCCTCATAGCTGCGCTCCACGCCCGTCTTGCCCACGGACTGACCTGACCGGTAGCCGGGGAAGAGGGAGTCGGCCAGCTCACGCTCGCTGATCTCGCCCACGTAGCCCACCAGGTGGGCGGCGGCTCGGCCGCCGGGGTAGCGTCGCTTCGGGCCCATCTCGATGAGGAGCTCCGGGAACGATGAATGGCGTTCCTCCAGCGCTGACACCTGGTCGAAGGACAGGTCCCCGGAGATGACCAGGGGCTGCTGCGGATGACGTCGCTGCCGGACCAGCAGGGTCTGGACGTCGGCGTCGCTGAGTCCGAGAAACGGCACGAGACGCTGGAGTGTGCTGCGCAGAGAGTCGGCGGGAGCGGGCAGCAGGGAAACCGTATAGCCGGGCAGGTTCTCGGCCACGAGCCGCCCATTCCGGTCCAGGATCGTGCCACGCGCCGCTGGCAGCGAGATCGGCCGCAGGCGGTTGCGATCCGACTGCATGGCGTACGCCGGATTGCGCACCACCTGGGCGTGGAAGAACGACAGGCCCAGGACGCCCAGAAGCAGCCACACCGCGGCCAGTGCGCCGCGAGCGCGACGGCGCCGCTCGTGGAAATGGAAGGTTTGAAGGTCCGGCACGCTGCTGCCTGTTGATCGCGAAGACTACCGTCGCACCGAGCGGTACAGCATGACCGCGATCATGCCGGCGGCAGCCGAGTACAGGGACCAGAGCGGAGCCTCTACGAGCAGCGACGACACCGCGCCGCTCTGCCGGGCTCCCTCCGCCAGCAGATAGTATAGCGCATCGTGGAGCCAGCAGCCGAGGAAGAGGTAAAGGCCCAGGAAGAGCCCGGTTTCCCCCACGAACAGGTCGCGGGAGCGCGCGCCGAGGTAGCCCACCACGGTTTCCACCGCCGTGGCCGCGCCGAAGGCGACCACGGCCACCGCATCCTCCAGAAGACCGAAGAAGAAGCCGAGCGCCGCAGCGCCGGCGCCGGGAAGCTGACGGGCCCCGAGCAGGACGGCCACGGTGAGGAGGTCGGGAGCGCGCATCCCGAGCCCCAGGCTGAGGTGCAGAAAGAAGTGCAGCACGGCCAGGCCGGCCACCATCAGCCAGAACGGCCACCCGCCCTTCACGGCGTTCCTCCCCCGTTCTCCGCCGTGTCCGTGGGCGCGGCGCTCCAGAGACCGGAAAGGTCACCGCTGTCGAGAGCGTCGCCCAGACCCACCAGAACGTGGGTAACGGCCTCCGGCCGGACGGCCGGTTTCAGCAGGTAGCTCTTGCGCCACCCGGTGTCCGCCTCCTCGATCCCCAGCACCGTTCCCAGGAGGATCCCCCGCGGATACACGCCGCCCCGGCCCGACGTGACGACCCGGGTCCCCGGCCGTACGTCCACGTGGAACGGCGCTCCCACCAACGCCATTTCGTCTTCCTCCCGGTAGGCCCCGCGCCGCGATTCGACGATTCCGTACGCTTCGCCATCCGCCGTCATGGCGCTCGCCCGGAAGTCGGGGTGTGTCCAGTCGATCCCCTGCGACCAGCTCGGCCCCACTTCCTGCACAACCCCCAGCAACCCCGAGGACGCCACCACCGGGCTCCCCTTCACCACCCCGTCATTCTTCCCCACGGCAAGCATGAATCCGCTCTCGCCCCCGGTCGTGCCCACGCGCACCACTTCCGCGGGGACGAAAGAGCGCGGCGCCCGCTCCCGCAGTCCCAGCAGTTGACGGAGATGGCGATTCTCCTCCGACAGCGTCGCCTGGGCCGTCACCACCACCAGCAGCGAGTCGCGCTGCGCCCGCAGCGCCGACACGTCCACCGAGCGCAGACCACTTTCAACGATCGCCGCCTGCGTCCAGATGAACGGGCGCAGCACTGTGCCCTGGATCCCCTGGCGCAAGACCGAACGGTAGGCCGGAGGGAGGAACATGAGGAAGAAGGCCAGCACGACGAGACCCGCGGCCGCGCCGAGCTGGCGCCAGCGTCCGCGAGGAGACCGATCGAAGTAGTCGACCACGGCGCCGCGACCCGCTCAGGCCGCCAGGACGCTGCGGTAGCGCGGGAGGTCGTCCAGGATGCGCCCCGCTCCCCGCACCACGCACGTGAGCGGCTCCTCGTCCACATGGATCGGGAGGTTCGTCTCGTGTGCCAGCAGTTGATCGAGTCCGCGAATCAATGCGCCACCGCCGGTCATGATGATCCCGCGGTCCACGATGTCCGATGCGAGCTCGGGCGGCGTGATCTCCAGCGCGCGGCGGACGGCGTCCACCACCGCCTGGATCGGCTCCTGGATGCACTCCCGGATCTCCTGCGAATGCACCCGCACCGTCTTGGGGATGCCGCTGACGAGGTCGCGTCCCTTCACTTCCATCTCACGCTCCTCGCCGCTGGTGAACGCGGAGCCGATCTGGATCTTGATCGCCTCCGCAGTCGGCTCGCCGATCAGCAGGTTGTAGTTCTTCCGCAGGAACGTGACGATGGCGCTGTCGATCTCGTCCCCACCCACCCGGATCGATGTATCGCTCACGATGCCGTTGAGCGCGATTACTGCAATTTCCGTGGTCCCGCCCCCGATATCGATCACCATGTTGCCGGTGGGCGTGTCCACGGGGAGGCCGACGCCGATGGCCGCCGCCATCGGTTCCGCCACCATGTACACCTCCTTCGCGCCTGCCGCCGCGGCACTCGAGCGCACGGCGCGGCGCTCCAGCTCGGTGATCCCGGACGGCACGCCCACCACGACGCGCGGCTTTATTCGGAAGATCCGCTTGGACGTGACCTGCCGGAGGAAGTGCCGCAGCATCACTTCCGTGATGTCCACGTCGGCGATCACCCCATCCTTCAGGGGTCGGATCGCGATGATCCCTTCCGGCGTCCGGCCCAGCATCCGTTTCGCCTCGAGCCCGATGCCCTTGATCCTGCTCGTGCCCCGTTCCACGGCCACGACGGACGGCTCGTTCAGGACGATCCCCTCGCCCTTCACGTAGATGAGCGTGTTCGCGGTCCCGAGATCTACGGCGATGTCGTTGACCGGGATGAGCCCGGCGGTCAGCCAGCTAGGCAGTGGATCGTCTCCCCACCGGCGCAGAGCCGGTCCCTTTAATGCACAATGGATGCGCCCCGAAAGGCCCCGGGGCGGACCGATGCAAACTAGGCGCAGTCCACTCCGACGGCAAGCCGATGCTGGGCTTGATTTTACCGCCCCGTACTGCCGAATCCGCCAGTCCCGCGCTCCGTCTCCGGGAGCTGCTGCACCTCTTCCCAGCCGATCTGGAGCACCCGGGCCAGGACCAGCTGCGCCACACGCTCTCCGTGCGCGATCTCCTGCGGTCCCGGATCGTGGTTGATCAGCGGGATCTGCACTTCCCCGCGGTAGTCGCTGTCGATCGTGCCCGGCGAGTTGATCAGGCCGATGCCACGCCGTATGGCGAGACCCGAGCGCGGCCTGACCTGTGCCTCCATCCCCGCCGGCAGTGCGATCGCCAGTCCCGTCGGCACCAGCACGCGCGCACCAGGCCCCAGCGTCACCGCGGGGCCCGCGTTGCGCAGGTCCACGGCCGCCGAGCCTGGCGTGGCGTACTCCGGCAGCGCCCAGTCCGCCGGATAGTGTGCCAGGCGCCGCACCCGGACCCGCGCGACCTCTCCCCGGAATTCGCTCTCCACAGGTTTCGCGGCCTCCCTCCACAAACGACCGACGGCGCCCCGGAGCCCGCGTTCCGCCACGGTCTCCGGAGCGCCACCGCCCAGGACTACGGATCCGACCTCGTGCGTGTGTACCACCTCGACCACGAGGTGGAGGGCGTACTCGTCAGAGCACGTCCTCCACCGCCGTGAAGTCGAGTCCGAACGCCTCCGCGACACCGGGATAGGTGACCTTCCCGCGCACGACGTTCAACCCGAGCGCCAGCGCGCGGTCCTCGCGGCACGCCTGCTCCCACCCCTTGCTCGCCAGCTTGAACGCGTACCGGAACGTGGCGTTCGTGAGCGCCAGGGTGGACGTGCGCGCCACACCGCCCGGCATGTTCGCCACGCCATAGTGGATCACGCCGTCGATCGTGTAGATCGGGTTCTCGTGCGTCGTGGGCTTGATGGTCTCCACGCAGCCGCCCTGGTCCACGGCCACATCCACGATCACCGCGCCATCCTTCATCAGCTTCAGGTCCTCGCGCCGCACCAGGTGCGGGGCGCGGGCGCCGGGGAGCAGCACTGCGCCCACGAGCAGGTCCGCGCGCTCCAGCCAGTTCAGGATGTTGTGCCGGTTGGAGTATATCATCTGGACGTTCGCCGGCATCACCTCGGAGAGGTAGCGGAGGCGGTTGAGCGAGACGTCCAGCATCACCACCAGCGCGCCCATTCCCGCGGCCATCCGCGCGGCGTTCGTGCCCACCACGCCACCACCCAGGATTACCACCGTGGCCGGCTCAACCCCCGGCACGCCTCCCAGCAGGACGCCCCGGCCGCCATGGAGCTTCTCCAGGTACTTCGCGCCCTCCTGCACGGCCATCCGGCCCGCCACCTCGCTCATGGGTGTGAGCAGCGGCAGCTCGCCCGTGGGCAGCTGCACCGTCTCGTACGCGTTGGCGATGGCGCCCGAATCCATCACGGCGTGCGTGAGCTTCTCGTCCGCGGCGAAGTGGAAGTACGTGAACATCAGCTGCCCAGGCCGCATGCGCGGCCATTCCACCTCGATCGGCTCCTTCACCTTCATGATCATCTCGGCCCGCTGCCAGACCTCGTCGGCCGTTTCGACGATCTCGGCGCCCGTGGACACGTACTGCTCATCCGTGAACCCCGACCCCACTCCCGCGCCCTTCTCCACCAGAACCGTGTGACCCGCGTGCACGAACGCCTCCGAACCGGCCGGCACCAGCGCGATCCGGTTTTCGTTCGTCTTGATCTCCTTCGGAACCCCGATGATCATCGCCCTTTGCTCCTCGTTAATGGGCCGGGCCCAGCCGGACCGTCAGCCACTTCGCCGGGTCCAGGTGCTCGGCCGCGATCTCAGCCGTTTCAGCCTGCGTGACTGCATCAATGCGCGCCGTCAGCTCGTCCACAGTCCGCTGCGGCTCGCCGTTCAGCTCCTGCATGGCCAGGCGGTGCATACGGCCGCCGGGCGACTCCATCCCCAGCACCATCTGCCCCTTCACCTGCCCCTTCGCATCCGCCAGCTCGGCGGGCGAGAGTCCGTCGCGGACCACCTCGCCCAGCTCCTGGCGAATCACCTCCACCGCCCGGTCCGCCCACTCGGGGCGCGTACCAACGTACACCCCCGCCGCGCCGCCGGCGCGGTAGAAGGACTGGAACGTGTAGACCGAGTAGGCAAGACCCAGCTCTTCTCGCACCCGCTGAAAGAGGCGTGAGCTCATGCCGCCACCGAGTGCGTTCGACAGGAGGATAAGCGCGAAGCGACGCGGATCCGCATGGGGGACCGTCCGGCCGCCCATGACGATCTGCGCCTGCGCGCCCTCCCGCTCGATCCGCCGCTCTCCCGGCTCCAGTGGCGGCGGCGGCGCCACGGGGGCGGCCCTCTGTCCGTTCGGCACGGCCTCGAACAGCCTCGCCGCGGCGTCCACCATGGCTGCGTGATCTACCGCCCCGGCGGCGGCCACGACCAGGTTCGGCCGGCGATAGCGCGCATCGTGCACCCGCCGGAGCATCTCCGCCGTCATCCCGCCTACCGTCTCGCGCGTCCCGAGGATGCTGTGGCCATACGGGTGATCCGCCCACAGGCCCTCGTTGTGGAGCTCGAAGACCAGGTCGTCCGGCGTGTCCTCCACCGTCGAGATCTCCTCCAGCACCACTTCCCGCTCCACCGCCAGGTCCTCCGGGCGCAGCGCGGGGGAGGCCACCATGTCCGCGAGAACGTCGAGCGCCACTTCCGCGTGCTCCGCCAGCACCCGGGCCTGGAAGCTGGTGTGCTCTCGCGACGTGTAGGCGTCCAGCGACCCGCCGAGCCGCTCCAGCACCAGCGCGATGTCCTTCGCGCTGCGGCGCCCGGTGCCCTTGAACACCATGTGCTCCAGCAGGTGCGCCGCTCCCAGCTCCGGCAGCGCCTCGTTCCCCGAGCCATACCGGACCCAAACGCCGACGGAGGCCGAGCGAACCCCTGACATCTGCTGCGTCAGGACGCTCAGGCCTCCGTCGAGTTCGCTCCGGTCGATGCGATCGTCGCTCAACCGAACGCCCTCATCACCCCTCGATCTCTTCCAGCGCGGCCTTCCGCGACAGGCGGAGCCGCCCCTTCTCGTCGATCGCCAGGAGCTTGACCTTCGTGACGTCCCCCACCTTCAGCACGTCCTCGGTCTTCTCCGTGCGCGCTTCCTGGAGCTCCGAAATGTGGCACAGGCCCTCCGTGCCCGGGGTGATCTCCACGAACGCGCCGAACGATGTGGTGGTCTTCACGACGCCCTCGTAGATCCGCCCCACTTCGGGCTCCTCCACGATCGCCTCCACCATCTGCTTCGCCCGCTCGCCACCCTCACCGCCGGGGCTCGAGATCATGACCGTGCCATCATCGTTGATGTCGATCTTCGCACCCGTCTCCTCCTGGATCCCGCGGATCGTCTTCCCCTTCGGACCGATCACTTCGCCGATCTTCTCGGGGTTGATGTGGATCGTGATGATCCGCGGCGCGAACTCGCTCAGCTCGCCGCGACCCTCCTTGATCGCGCCGTCCATCACGTCCAGGATGTGCAGCCTCGCCTTCCGCGCTCGCTGCAGCGCCTCCTTCATGATGTCCACCGTGAGGCCCTCGATCTTGATGTCCATCTGGATCGAGGTCACACCCTCGCGCGTGCCCGCCACTTTGAAGTCCATGTCCCCGAGCGCGTCCTCCACGCCCAGGATGTCCGTCAGCACCGCGACCTGGTCACCCTCCTTGATCAGGCCCATGGCGATCCCCGCCACCGCCGCCTTTACGGGAACGCCCGCGTCCATCAGCGACAGGCTCGCCGAGCATACGGTGGCCATGGAGCTCGACCCGTTCGATTCCAGGATCTCGCTCACCACCCGGATCGTGTACGGGAAGTCCTCGTACGCCGGCAGCACCGGCTGGACGGCTCGCTCGGCCAGATGGCCGTGACCGATCTCCCGGCGGCTCGTGCCCCGGATCGGCTTCGCCTCACCCGTCGAGAACGGCGGGAAGTTGTAGTGCAGCATGAACGACTTCGACGTCTCCGCGGGCACGTCCACCGTGTCCACCCGCTGCTCGTCCGCGCTCGTTCCCAGCGTCACCACACCCAGCGACTGCGTCTGCCCGCGCGTGAACAGCGCGGAGCCGTGCACCCGCGGCAGCAGGCCCACCTCGGCCGTGATGTCGCGGACCTCGTCCAGGCCCCGGCCATCGATCCTCTTGCCCGTCTCCAGCACCTGCCGGCGCATGAGCTGCTTCTCCGTGGACCGGAGCTGCGCCTTGATCGCCGCTTCGTGCTCCTCCTCGCCGAACTCGCCGCTGAGCTCCGCCAGGACGTCGTCACGGACCAGGCTCAGCGCCTCGTTCCGCGCGCTCTTGTCCTCCACGTTCAGTGCCTCACGCACCCGCGCCAGCGCCACATCCTCCACGCGCGTCCGCAGGTCCTCCGGCACCTGCACGTCCGGCGACCACGCCATCTCCTCCGGCACGTCCAGTGTCGACAGGATCTCCTTCTGGATTCCGATCAGCTCCTTGATCCCCGCGTGCGCCGCCTCCAGCGCTTCCACCAGGTCCTCCTCCGGGACCTCCAGCGTGCCGCCCTCCACCATCGTGATCGCGTTCTCCGTCCCGGCCACGATCAGGTCGACATCGCTGTACTCCAGCTGCTCGAACGTCGGATTCAGCACCCACTGCCCGTTCAGCCGACCGATCCGGACCGACGCCACAGGCGTGCTGAACGGGATCTTCGACATGTTCAGCGACAGCGAGGCGCCGAGCATCGCCGGGACGTCGCCGTTGTTCTGCTGGTCCGCGCTGACCACGTAGATGACCAGCTGGGTCTCGTGCATGAAACCCTTCGGGAACAGCGGACGCAGCGGCCGGTCGATCAGCCGCGCCGTCAGGATCTCCGTGTCGCTCGGACGACCCTCCCGCTTGATGAACCCGCCCGGGTACTTCCCGGCCGCGTACATCTTCTCCCGGTACTCCACGGTCATCGGGAAAAACGGCAGGTGCGTCGGGGAATCCTGCACGGTCGCCGCGCAGATCACCGTGGTCTCCCCGTACTGCACCAGCGCCGACCCGTGGGCCTGACGCGCCATCTTCCCCGTCTCGATCACCAGCTTCCTGCCGGCGAACTCCCGTTCCACTCTCTTCATTCTCTGACTTGCCTTTCGCTTGCCGCATTCCGCACCCGGCCGCCCCTCGGCGACCGGGCTGTCGATCGCGCCCTCCCCGCCGGTCCTAGTGCCGCAGGCCGAGGTCTTCGATCAGGTTTCTGTACTTGTCCACGTCCGTCCGCCGAAGGTAATCCAGCAGACGACGGCGCCGCCCGACCATCTTGAGCAGCCCTCGCCGGCTATGGTGATCCTTCTTGTGCTTTCGGAAATGATCGGTCAGGTCGTTGATGCGCGCCGTCAGGATCGCTACCTGGACGGGCGCGCTGCCACGGTCGGTGGGATGAATCTGGTACTTCGTGATGATGTCTTCTTTTTCGATCGCCATCGTCCCCTGCCTCTCCGAGAGTCTTACGCTGATCGGGAAGCGTGCTTCCTGATACCCACAGTCTTGTAAAATACTAAGAACTCCCCAGCCCTGCCACCCCCGCGCGGCCGCTCATGCCTGCTCCCTTCGTGCGCTTCGACACTTCGCGCGCTTCGTGTCACGCCGTTGGCACTGCGGGCGCCCGCAAAGCCTCCTGCGCCCCCTCCCTCACCCGAGCCGCCGCTTCGCCTCCGCGCAATCCGCCTCGATGGCCTGGACCAGCTCACCGACGTTCGCGAAGCGGTGGATCTCGCGCAGCCAGGCCACGAACTCCACGCGCACCTCCTCGCCGTAGATATCGCTCTCGAAGTCGAACAGGTGCAGCTCGATCGACGGCGGGGCGCCGCGGAACATGGGCCTGGGGCCGAGGTGCAGCACGCCATTGAACGAGCCGCGCCGCAGCGTTGCGCGAACGGCGTAGACGCCCTCGTGGGGCAGGAGTTTGTCCCCGTTCGGCACGTGGATGTTGGCCGTGGGGAAACCGAGTGCGTGACCGCGGCCGTCGCCCCGGACCACGGGGCCGCGCAAGGAGTACGGGCGACCGAGAGCGGCGGCGGCGTCCTCGACCCGCCCTTCCGCCACGGCAGCGCGGATCTTGGACGAGGAGACGGCGTCGCCCTCGTTGCGGAGCGCCTGGACGACTTCGACGGTGAAACCCATCTCCTCGCCGATGCCCTGGAGGGTGTCGACGTCGCCGGAGCGTCCGCGTCCGAAGCCGTGATCATACCCGATGACGAGGTGCCGCATGCGGAGGCGGCCGATCAGGATCTCCCGCACGAACCGCTCGGGCGGATACCCCTGGAGCACTTTGGTGAAGGGGATGAAGACGGCGTAGTCCACGCCGGACTCCGCGAGGATCTCCGTCTTCTCGACGGGGGTCGTGAGCAGCCTGGGCGCGGATCCCGGCCGGACCACGCGCAGCGGGTGCGGGTGAAAGGTGACGAGCACCGCCGGCAGGCCTTCCCGGCTCGCGCGCGCGCGCAAGTGCTCCAGCACCTGCCAGTGGCCGCGGTGGACGCCATCGAACGTCCCGACCGTCACGGCCGTCGCCCGATGATTGGGTGGGATCCCCGACGGGAGCGCCGGATCGATGGCGTAGTTCACGCGAAGACCTTCCGGGGCCGGACGGTCCGGCCGTCGCTTTCGCCCACGGCCACGAGGTCTTCGCCCGCAGCCAGTGCGACGAGGCCGCGTGGCGCCTGGTCGTCGGCGACGAGCGGCTGGCCGAGGCGAACCCTTCGCTCCTCCTCTCCGCTCAGCTGGATCGTCGGCCACCCGGCCAGGGCATCGAGCGGCGAGAGCAGCGCGTCCTGCACCAAACCGGCGTCCTCCAGCTGCGCCGTGGCGATGGCATGGTCCAGCCGGAACGGACCGACGCTCGTCCTTCGCAGCTCGGTGAGGTGGGCGCCCACACCCAGGGCGGCGCCAGCGTCGCGGGCGATGGCCCGGACATAGGTGCCGCTGGAGCAGCGGAGCTGGAAACGGACCTCGTCGCCTTCGATGGCAATCACCGTGAGATCGTGGATGGTGATCTCCACCGGCTGCAGCCGGACTTCATCTCCGCGGCGCGCCAGCTCGTACGCTTTGCGGCCACCCACCTTCTTGGCGGAGAATGCCGGCGGTGTTTGCAGCCGGGTGCCCTGCTGCGCTTCGAACGCTCGCCGCACTGCGGCCGGATCGAGGGAGCGCCACGCGTCGGATGTCGCGACCACTTCGCCCGTGTGGTCGAGCGTGTCCGTGGCGACTCCGAGGCGTGCGGTGGCGTGGTACTCCTTCTCGAGTCCCGAGAGGTACTCCGCCAGTCGGGTGGCGGCGCCCAGGCAGAGGACGAGCAGGCCACTGGCGAACGGGTCCAGCGTCCCCGTGTGGCCGATGCGCCGCTCCCGCAGCGCGCGTCGCGCCATCGCCACTACGTCATGGGAAGTCGGACCCACCGGCTTGTCCACGGGGAGAACACCGATCATCCTTCGTCGGCCTCTTCGGCAGAGCCGTTCTCACCCTCCTCCGGCGCCGGTTCCTCCTCGGGGCCCGGAGCTACTTCCGACAGCAGCGCCTCGATCCGGAGCGCGTGCTCCAGGCTGCGGTCCCGCTCGAACCGGAGCTCCGGGACGCGCCTCAGTTCGATCCTGCGTGCCAGCGCGCCGCGGATGAACGGAGTCGCGGCTTGCAGCCCTTCCATGCTCTCCTCGCGATCCTCCTCGTCGCCCAGGAGCTGCACGAAGGCGCGCGCCAGCGTCAGGTCGGGGGCGGTCACGACCCGCGTCACCGTCACGGCGCCGATGCGCGGATCCTTCACCTCGCCATGGAGGATCTCGGAAAGCTCCCGCTTCAGCTGCTCGTTGATCCGTTCAATCTTGTGACTCGCCATACCCGATGCATACGGCGGCGGACGCCTGGCGCCCGCCGCCTCAGTAGAAGATGCGATACGTATCGATGATCCGCCCGGCCACTTCCGATTCCACGAGCCGGTCGGCGCGATCCAGGATCGACTCGGCGCGGCGCCGATCCGTGGCCACGGTGCACGCGGTGATCTCGGCCCTCTGCCAGAGATCCTGGTGACCCGTCTCGGCCACCGCGAGGTTCAACTTCGAGCGCAGGCGGTCCTTGAGGCTTTTCACCACGGACCGCTTCTCCTTCAGCGACCGGGCCTCGAAGATCTGGAGATCCCACCCGATCACGCCGACAACCACGCTTCAGCGCTCCAGCCCCGGGCTCACGCCCCGCCCGTGCCGCTGGCCGTGCTGGCGAGGGTACGGGCGATCTCCTCCACGGTGAAGCACTCGATGACGTCTCCGACCTTGATGTCGTTGTAGCCGTCGATGCTCATGCCGCACTCGAACCCCTCGCGCACTTCACGAACATCATCCTTGAAGCGCTTGAGACTCCCCAGCTGCCCCTGGTAGACCTGGATCCCGTCGCGCACCAGCCGCACCGGCTCGCCCCGCCGGATCACGCCCTCCGTGACATAACAGCCCGCCACGGTCCCGGCCCGCGGGACACGGAACAGCTGCCGCACCTCCGCCGCGCCCAGCAGCTTCTCCCGCTCTTCGGGTGCGAGCATCCCTTCCAGCGCCGAGCGCACGTCCTCGATCGCCTCGTAGATGACGTCGTAGACGCGGACATCCACGTCCTCCTGCTCCGCCACCTGCCGGGCATCCGCGTCGGGGCGGACATGGAAGCCGATGATGATCGCGCCGGCCGTTGCAGCCAGCAGCGCGTCGGAGCGGTTGATCGCGCCCACGCCGCGATGGATCACGTCGACTTCCACCTCGTTCGTGCCCAGCTGTTCAATGGAGTCGGCCAGCGCCTGCACCGACCCATCCACGTCGCCCTTGATCACCACGTTGAGCTGCGCGGTCTGACCCGCGGCCAGCAGCTGACTGATGTCGGTCAGCTTCACGCCGCGGCTCTTGATCCGCAGCTTCTTCTCGCGCTCCAGCCGCTGACGCGTCTGCGCGATCTCCGCCGCGCGCTCCGGCTCCATGACCATGAGCTTGTCGCCCGCCTGCGGCACGCCGTTGATCCCGAGCACCTGCGCCGGCATTCCCGGGCCGACCTCGTCGACGTGGTTGCCCCGCTCGTCCAGCAGCGCGCGCACCCTGCCGCCGTGCAGCCCGCACACCAGGTCGTCGCCCACGTGGAGCGTTCCGTTGGTCACCAGCACGGTGGCTACGGGGCCCTTCCCGACATCCAGCTCGGCTTCGATGACGATCCCGTGAGCCTCACGGTCCGGGTTCGCCTTCAGCTCCAGCAGCTCGGCCTGGAGGAGCACCTTGTCCAGCAGCTCGTCGAGGCCCTGGCCCGTCTTCGCGCTCACCGGCTGGGCCAGCACGTCGCCGCCGAACTCCTCCACCACCACGCTGTGCTCGAGCAAGGCCTGCTTCACGCGATCCGGATTCGCTCCCGGCAGATCGATCTTGTTGATCGCCACGATCATGGGCACGCCCGCGTTCCGCGCGTGGCTGATCGCTTCCACCGTCTGCGGCATCACGGCGTCGTCCGCGGCAACCACGAGGATGACCACGTCCGTCACGTCCGCGCCCCGCGCCCGCATCGCGGTGAACGCCGCGTGGCCCGGGGTGTCGAGGAAGCTGATCGACCGCCCGTCGTCGAGCGTGACGTGGTAGGCGCCGATGTGCTGCGTGATGCCACCGGACTCGCCCGCGATCACGTTCGTCTTGCGGATGTGGTCCAGCAACGAGGTCTTGCCGTGGTCCACGTGACCCATCACGGTCACCACCGGCGGGCGAGGCGCCAGGTCTTCCGGCCGATCCTCGACTTCCTCCTCGTCCAGCTCGCCCTCGTACTCCTCCTCGCGCACCGCCTGGAACCCGAACTCGTCCAGCAGCAGCTCGATCTGGTCGAAGTCCAGCCGCTGGTTGATGGTGACCATCATGCCGAGGTTCTTGAACGCGCTCGCGATGATCTGTGACGCGTTCTCGTCGATCAGCTCCGCCAGCTCCGCCACGGTCAGGAACTCGTTCACCCGGACGGTCTTCGCCTCCTCGGCCGCCACCCGCTGCCGCTCGGCCTCCTGCTGCTCCCGCTCCTCCGATCCGTGCCGCGAGCGACGGCGCTTGCTCCGGCCGCTGCTCCCGCCACCCTTGATCTCGGCCATCACGCGCTGCACGTTCTCCTGCACCGCGCCCTGGTCCACCCGGGCCCGCCGCTTCTTCCGCTTGTCCTTCTTGCGTTGTCCGTCCGGAGTGTACCCCTCGGCCTGGATCCGGACCTTCCCACCGGGCCCCGCGCTCGCGGCCGGCGCCAGGCCGGGCAGCGATTCCGAAACCCGCTTCGGGCGACGCTTCGGCTTCTCCTTCGGCTCCTCCGCCTTCGGCTTCGCCTCTGCCGCTGCTTCCGCCGGCGCTTCTGCTTCCGCGACCGGGGCTTCCGTCTCTTCTTCCTGCTCCTCCGCGTCCCGCTCTTCGGCGGCTTCCGCAGCGGGCACTTCCACGACCTCTTCCTCGGCCTTCTTCGGGCGCACCGCAACCGGCTTCTTCCTGGCTGCCGGCGCCTTCGGCGCCTCCTCCTCCGCTGGCGCTTCCGCCTCCTCGGCCGTCGGCGCCTCCTCGGCCGCCGGCACCTCCTCGACCGTGGCTGCCTCCTCGGCCCCCACCTCGGGTGCCTCTGCTTCGGCCGCGGCCTCCTCGGGGGCGGCCTCGGCTTCCGCCGTCACCGGCTCCTCGGCGCCCTCGTCGGCGCCCTCCACGCCGCCCTCCACGGCCAGCTCGCCGGCTTCCGTCTCGACGCCCTCTTCTTCCGGCTCGTCGCTCTTCCGACGACGGCGACGCCGCCGCGTCGGGGCCTGCGCGTCTTCGATCGCCGCTTCGACCACCTCCACCGCATCGGAAGCACCCGCCCGCCTCTGCCGCTCGAAGCGAGCCCGTAGCTTCGCGATCACCGTGTCGTCCACGGTGGATGCCTCCGAGCGCACGGCCGCACCCATCTCCCTCAGGAGCTGGATCAGGCTGTCCGCCGGAACGCCGAATTCCCTGGCTACCTCGTATACGCGCATGCTCTTCCTGCTACCTCCAGTTACATCAATGCTGTTGCTCGCCACCGGCCAGCAACGCCTGGAGCCGCCTCGCGAATCCCGGCTCCCGAATACCCACTGCCGCCACGGGCGCTCGCCCCACCGCCGTGCCCAGAGCGGACTTCGTGTACCGCATTACGAACGCAACCCCACGCGCCTCGAGCGGCGGAACCAACTTGTCCCGCCCCGTGGCCGTGAGGTCGCTCGCCACGAATGCGAATCGCAGCCGACCCCCGCGCAATGCTTCCCGTACCGCGGGCGTTCCCGCAGCCACCGCACCGGCCCGGGCCGCGAGGCCGAGCAGCTGCAGCACGGGATCAGGCGACGTGCTCGCGATCCTTCCCGTCCTCCGAAGCGCTCGACTCCTCGCCCCCGCCGTCCTCCTCCGCTTCGGACGGCTCCTCCTCGGGCGTTTCCCCCTCGTCCGCCTGCTCCACCGGCGCGTCCGCGCCGGCGGCCGACGCCTTCCCTCCGCCCACCTCGCTCACATCCACGCCCAGGATCTCCGCGGCCACCTGGCGCGCTTCCTCCATCTCTTCCGCCGACGGCCCGGACGCCTCCGTCGATGGCTCCTCGACGACGGTCAGCTCATCGATGATGCCGATGAGGCGATCCGCCGCTTCCTCGCTCACGCCTTTGGTGGCGAGGAAGTCTTCACGTTCGAGGTCGATGATATCGAAAAAAGTAGTATATCCGGCGCTCCCGAGCGCCGCCAGCGTCGCGGCGTCCAGCTCCAGCTCCGTGAGCGGGAAGTCGGAAACTTCGTACTCCTCCTCGCCGCCGCCGAACAGGGCCGCGTCGGCCCCGCGCTCGAGCCATTCGCGGCTGCCGTAGAGGTCCAGCTGCCAGCCGATGAGCTGGCTGGCCAGGCGGACGTTCTGACCGTTGCGACCGATGGCCAGCGACAGCTGGTCCTCGTCCACAATGGCGGTGATCACGCCACGATCCGAGTCGCTGAGGACCTTGGCCACGCGGGCGGGCGCCAGGGCCCGACGTGCGTAGACCTCCGGGTCCGGATGCCAGGGGACGATGTCGATGCGCTCGCCGCCCAGCTCGCTGACGACCGCCTGGACGCGCGAGCCCTTGAGGCCAACGCATGCGCCCACGGGGTCGATGGACTCGTCCCGTGAGGACACGGCCACCTTGGTTCGCCCTCCCACCTCGCGGGCCAGCCCCTTGACCTCGACGATGCCCTGATAGATCTCGGGCACCTCGAGCCTGAAGAGGGCGGCCACGAAGCCCGGATCCGCCCGGGACAGGATCAGCCGCGGCCCCTTGGACGTCTCCTCCACCTTCTTCAGCACCGCGCGGATCGGCTCGCCCTGCCGAAACCGTTCACGCGGGTTCTGCTCCTTCCACGGGATGATGGCGTCGGCGTCGCGCGCCTCGTTGAGCATGACCACCAGCTTGCCGCGTTCCACCTGCTGCACCTCCCCGCTCAGGAGCTCGCCCTCGCGGTCCTCGAACTCGTTCCGGATCTTCTGCCGCTCGCCTTCGCGCACGCGCTGGATGATCCGCTGCTTCGCCGCCATGACGGCGTTCCGGCCGAACTCCGCGAACGCGACGGGGATCTCCAGCACGTCACCCGGCTCGAACTCGGGATCGTCCCAGCGCGCCTCCTCCAGGGAGACCTCGCGGGAGGGATCCTCGATTTCGGCAACGACCTCCTTCAGCACCGTGATCTGGATGCCACCACCCTGCTCATCGATGGTGATCTCGGCCTCGACGTTGGGGCCGAAGCGCTTCGCCAGCGCGGCCATGATGCCGTCGCGGATGAGGTCGCGCAGCTCGAGATCCGAGAGGTTTTTGTTGTTCGTCAACTCCCGGAACGCCGCAAGGACCTGCATGCCTTCGTTCGCCATTGATCTCCCCTACTCGTTCCACCGGAACACGAGGTGCGCCTTCGCGATCTCGTCACGCGGCACCTCGACTTCCTCACCATCCGGGAGGCGCAGCCGTACGGCGTCTCCCTCGTCTCCTTCCACGAGCCCCAGCAGCTCGCCCTCCAGCCTCTTGCTTCGCCCCGCCAGTGGCGCGTACCCTCGCAGCGCCACTTCGTGCCCGGCGAAGCGGTCGAAATCCCGGCGACGCACCAGCGGCCGCTCCACTCCCGGCGACGACACCTCCAGCACGTAGGTGGCCGGCATGCCCTCGAGCTCGTCGAGATAGGCTTCCAGCGCCCGGCTGACCGTCGCGCAGTCCTCGAGCGAGATCCCGTGACCCGGCTCGGAGTCCGGCCGGTCCACGCGCAGCCGGAGCACCGGCCGGTTCCTGGACCCGGCTCGCTCCAGTTCCACCAGCTCGAAGCCCAGCGTTTCGGTGCGCCGCTCCAGTTCAGCTTGCAGTGACGACTCGCTCATGGCGCTTCAATAAAAAAGTGGGGGTGTGCCCCCCACTTCCATAGCGACGCCCGCCTCCGGGCATCGCGCACGTCTCGATGATAAGCCAGCACCGGTCGAGAGGCAACCCCGCTCCCTTGCGCCAGATGGCACGGGCGGCGGCGCCCGGGGCCGCATCAGCCGATCACGGGCGGAGCGCCATCACCCCCATCTGACGGGCCGCGGACCCACCGCGGTGTGAAAAGAAGCCCCTGCCACAAAGCGTGCAGTGCTCCGAGACCGTCACCGATGCCGCGGGCACCCCGGCCTCCACGGCCTGTCCGACCTGGACAGCCCGGACATCCACCGGCCGCGCGCCGGTGGGCGCCTCCAGCCCCAGCGCGGTGTGGACTTCAGGCCCGACCTCGTAGCAGCGCCCGCAGATCGCGGGCCCCAGGTGGATCCGCAACGTGGCCGGGTCGGCACCCAGCGCCGAGATCCCGCGCCCGACGATCCCCGCCACGGTCCCCCTCCACCCGCCGTGCAGCAGGGCGATTCGCCGCCGGCCGGGGTCGAGGAGGAAGATGGGGACGCAATCGGCGACGGAAACCGTGAGCAGGACGTCGGCACGCGAGGTCCGGTGGCCGTCGTAGCCATCCAGGACCAGGAGCCCGGGAACGGCATCGTCGCAATGGAAGAGTTCCCGCCCGTGTACCTGTCGGCTGTGGACGGCCCCCGCGATCCCCACTGCTCGCCGGAGCGCGCGCCACCGCTCCAGTGTTTCTCCGACCGGACTCGCGCCGAAGAGGCCGAGGTCGAAATCGCCCTGCGGCCCTCGACCGGTGGTCCCCTGGAGCAGCCACGGGAACGCCTCGGACCACTCCGGGTTGCGATACAAGGGAACGGGGCCGCGAACGGCGCTCTCGCGAATGGTGCGCACCCCCGCCGGGAGCGCTGGCGTTGAGCTCTCGCGACCGCCGGCGCCGGCGCTCACCCCTCCGTGACCGGGATCTCCGTATCGGCGCTGCCACCGGTCGACTTGTGGTCGTGGTGGGCATGCGCGGCAGCTTCGTGCGCGTCCACGCGCACGCTCAACGCCTCCACTTCCGCGCGGAGCGCCTCGAACTCGCGGCGAGGCACCAGGTCCAGCCGGGTGCGAGCCTCCTCGAACGCAGTCTGGGCGCGGTCCATGGTGGTGCGTACGGCTTCCTTCGCCCGGTCAGGCGTGATCTCCCCCCGATCCAGCATCTCCTGCACGGTCTCTTCCACGGCGTCCTTCAGGGCGCTCAGGATACCGAGGCCCGCACGGATGCCCTCTCGCACGTCGTCCCCGAGATTGCCCTTCCGCTCTCGCTGCTCCGTCATTCCTGCCTCCCTCTGGTCTAGTCGCCCCGTGAGTCCTCGCGGCGGATCCTCGCGCCGAGGGCCCTAAGGCGCTCGTCAATGTTCTGATACCCGCGCTCGATCTGCTGGATGTTGAAGATATGGCTCTCGCCTTCCGCGCCCAGGGCCGCGATCAGGAGCGCCATCCCGGCGCGGATGTCGGGGCTGTCCACCACCCCGGCATACAGTCGCGACGGCCCCACTACGACGGCGCGGTGGGGATCGCACAGGACCACGCGCGCACCCATGCCGATGATCTTGTCCGCGAAGAACATCCGGGACTCGAACATCTTCTCGTGGATCAGGATCGTGCCCTGGCACTGCGTCGCCACCACGAGGGCGATGGACGTGAGGTCGGCCGGGAACGCGGGCCATGGGCCATCGTCGATCTTCGGAATGTGGCCACCCAGGTCCATCCGGATCTCCAGCGCCTGGTTCCCGGGCACGTGGAGGTCATCGCCGCGGGCCACGCACCGGATCCCGAGGCGCTCGAACGCCAGGAGCGTGGAGTCGAGGTGCTGCAGCGCCGCATTCTCGATGAGGATATCGCCGCGCGTCACCGCGGCCAGACCGATGAAGGAACCCACCTCGATGTGATCGCTGGCGATCCGGAAGGTACCGCCGCCGAGCCGGTCGACACCTTCGATCTCCAGCACGTGGGTACCGATTCCGGACACCTTCCCGCCCAGGGTGTTGATCATGTGGCACAGGTCCTGGACGTGGGGCTCGGCCGCGGCGTTCCGCAGCTTCGTTGTACCCTTCGCCAGCGACGCGGCCATGACGGCGTTCTCCGTGGCCGTCACGCTCGGCTCGTCCAGGAAGATATCCGCCCCCTTCAGGCCATCGGCCTCGAGATGATAGCCGCCGCGTGTCTCCACCCGCGCGCCGAGGCGCTGCAGGGCCAGGAAGTGCGTGTCTACACGGCGGCGCCCGATCACATCGCCGCCCGGCGGCGGCAGCAGCATGCTTCCGAGGCGCGCGAGCATGGGGCCGGCCAGGAGGATGGACGCCCGGATCCGGGCGGCCAGCTCCCGCTCCACTTCGGCTATCCGGATATCCTTCGCGTGGATCCGGACCCGGCCCGGGCCCTGCCATTGCACGTCGCAGCCGAGCTGCTCGAGGAGCTCCAGCAGTGTGCGCACGTCGCGGATGTCCGGTACGTTCTCCAGCGTCACTGGCTGATCGCTCAGGAGGGTCGCGCAGATGATCGGTAGAGCCGCGTTCTTGTTTCCCGCGGGCCGGATGCGCCCGTTCAGCGGGACGCCCCCGTCCACGATGTATTTCGGCATGGGCTCTCGAGTGAGTGAGCGAGTTCCGGCCCTCGAGCCGGTGGACGCCGGTGCAGCGTGAAAAAAACATACCGGCGCGCTGGAAGAAGCGCCAAGCGATCCGGAGCCCCGGCCCGCTTGACGCACCGCGCCCGGGCCGTCTAGCTTGCCGCCAACGATCCCCCCTACTGCGCATGCGACTCAGCGACTATCTGGAACCCGACCTCATCCTGCTGGACCTCCACACCACGGGGGTTCCGGACACGCTGGCGGCGTTCGCCCATCGCCTCGAAGAGAGCGGTCGCGCCGGCGACGCGGACGCCGTCCGCGAGGCGCTGCAGGAGCGAGAGGAAAGTCACACGACGTCCCTCGGCAATGGCGTGGCGCTCCCGCATGCCACGGTCCCCGGTCTGACGCATCCGGTGATCCTCATCGGAGTCGCTCCGGAAGGCGTCCATTTCGGCCGCGACGAGGACGCCGCCGTGTGTCGGCTCTTCTTCGTCCTGCTCTCGCCCCTCGAGCAGGCGGGTACGCACATCAAGCTCCTGGCCCGCATCGTACGGCTGGTTCGACACCCGGAATTCGTGGACGAGATCATGGCCGCGGACAGCGGTGCGGCGTTGATCCAGCGCATCGAGCGCGTAGACGCGCTGCACGTCTGAGGCGCCATGCAGCTGCTCATCGCGGTCATCAATCAGGAAGAGCGCCTGGACGACATCCTGTCCGGCTTCCTCGAGATCGGGATCACGGGCGCCACCATCATCGACAGCGAAGGGATGGGGCACGTCCTCTCCCACGACATCCCGATCTTCGCCGGGCTCCAGACGCTGATCTCCCGCTCTCGTCCGCAGAACACCACCATATTCAGTGTCATCGACAGCGAGGAGAAGGCGGAAGGGGCCATTGCGTTGCTGCAGGACATCTGCGGCGACCTGAACAACCCGGCCACGGGGATCGCGTTCACCATCCCGGTGAACCGGGTGGCGGGCCTCGCCCCGGAGCTGGGATCCGGCGACCTTTGACACCGGCGGCCCGCGCATGGCCGTGAGTCCCCTGGTCGGCGTCCTCATCCTGGTCCTTCTGGGGCTGCTCGGCGCGCGATTCGCCTTCGATCCGGCCCGCTCACCCCTCGGGCCGCGTCTGGTACTCGCTACCGGCTCCCACTTCGTGCTGGTGGGCGTGCTCCTCGGCCCCGTCCTCGGGCTCCTCACCTACGACGTGATCGGGCGCCTGGAGCCGTTCATGGCCCTTGGGCTCGGCTGGATCGGCCTCCTCTTCGGGCTCCAGCTGGACCGACGACAGCTCCGCCAGTTCCCGCCCGCCTTCCTCTTCTTCACCCTCCTGCAAGCGGCCATCGCCTTCGTTGTCTTCGCCGCAGTGGCACTGGTCGCCTTCCGCCTCACGGGACCCGAAGATCCCATGGGTCCGGCTGCCGTCATGGCTGCGGCGGCCACGGCCGCGGTTTCCACCCCGGCGGGCGTGGCGCTCATCAGTCGCACGTTCCGGGTCCAGGGCCCGGTGACCCGGCTTCTCTTCTACGTCGCCAGCCTCGACGCCATCGTGGGGATCGTGGCGCTGCAGCTCACGTACGCCGTGTTCCACCCGGCCGCCGCCGCCGTGGGGGGCTTCGGGTGGGGCGTGTGGATGGGCGTGGCGCTCGCCATCGGGATCATCTTCGGCGTCTTCTTCCTCTGGCTGAGCCGACCCAAACCGGAGCGCGACGAGCTGACGCTGTTCCTCCTGGGGCTCGTGATGTTCGAAGCCGGAGCCGCGCTCTACCTGGGTATCTCGCCCCTTTTCGTGTCCATGATCACCGGCATCGTGGTGGCCAACATGTCGCCCTCGCGGCGACGGGCGTTCTCCATCCTCCAGAACTGGGAAAGACCCGTGTACGTGGTGGTCCTGATCCTGGCCGGTGCCCTCATCAGCTTCGCCGACTGGGTGACCATCCCGCTGGCCGTGGGGTATGCCGTACTGCGGAGCATGGCCAAGTACGCGGCGGGCGCGTTGAGCGCCTATCTCGTCCCCCTCCGCTTCACCGTTCCCAGCCAGATCGGCGGAGGGCTGATCGCGCAGGGCGGGATCAGTCTGGCCATGGGACTCAGCGCCACCTTAACTTACGGTGCTGTTGCGGGATCGGCCGGGGTGGCCGTGCGCGTCGTCATCGGTGCCATCGTGCTGGGCGTGGCCGCAAGCGAGCTTGTGGCACCGTTCGTCACGCGTGACCTGCTGCGCCGCGCCGGTGAGATCACGCCCGGCCACGAAACCGCGCTGGCGAAAGAGGCCGAGTGATGCCGCTCACCACAACCGGACCCTAGCCATGCAATCCTGGATGCTCCTCGCTCAGGCCCAGCCCGAGCTGATCTCGCACCTCGACAGGATCATGTGGGCACAGCTCGTCATGGCGGGAGTGATGGCCATCAGCGCCATCGTCGTGGTGGCTGCGGGATTGGCCATCCTCCTGATGGTTCGGCGTGCCATGAAGAAGATCGAGGAGGCGAAGAACGAGATCCTCCCCCACGTGACGCCCGTACTGAGCCGGGCGTCCACCATCGCCGATGATGTCCGCCACATCACTGCCGGCCTGCGCACCGACGCCAATGACGTGAACGAGACGGTTCGCGACTTCGTCACGCGCACGAGAGGTGCCGTGGACTCGCTGGAACAGCGGGTGCAGCGGTTCGGGCTGGTGCTCGAGGTGGTGCAGGAGCAGGCGGAGTCGCTGCTCATGGACGCCGCGGCGACGGCGCGGGGCGTGCATACGACGGCCCGGGCGTTGCGGGACGACAAGCCGTCCAGCCCACGGGTCGGCACCCGGCGGGTCGAACGTTCTCCCAGAAAGCGGGATTCGCAATGAAACCGGAAGAGACCACCGAGTACATCACGGCCTTCGTGATCGGGACGCTCGTGGGCGTGGGGGCCGCCCTCCTTTTCGCCCCCACACCGCCCACGAAGCGGGAGAAGCTCCTGAAGGAGCTGGAGCCGTACCGCAAGAAGCTGCGCAAGACCCGCAGTCGAGCGAGGAAGCAGGTGGATCGCGGCACGGGCGCGGCCACGGACTGGACGGAGGACATGGTGGCTGCGGGTCGCGCGGTCGCGAAGGAGCTGCGCGAAGAGATCACCGAGATGGTGAAGGACGCGCGCGAAGAGATCGGGGAAACGGTGCAGGCGCAGTTGAAGTCGGCGCAGGAGTCCGTGCGTCGGGGCAGGAAGAGGGTCGGGGGCTGAACCTGCCTTGAGCTTCATCTGGACCCTGGCGGGGGCCGTGGTGTTTCTGCTCCTGTCGCCGGATCGGCTGTTCGCCTTCGGCCCCGCCACGCACATCTTCCTCGGCGAGCACCTCCTGAGCTCACTCTACCTCCTGCCGAGCGCGCTCGCGGATCTGCTGCGGGCGTATCCGCTCAGCTTCCTCTACGGGAACGTCGCGGCGGACATCTCGTTCGCGAAGAAGTACGTCCCCGCGGGTCGACACTCCCACTATTGGCACGTGGGCGAGGAAATCCTCGCCGGAGCTGGCAATGACCGGCTGCGCGCGGCCGGGATGGGCTATCTCTGCCACCTGGCCGCGGACACGGTCGCGCACAACTTCTACGTGCCGCGACAGCTCATGCTGACCAGCTCCACCAAGGCGCTGGGCCACTCCTACTGGGAGCATCGCCTCGACGTGGAGCTCGGCGAAGGGTACACCGGGCGAGCGAGGGAGGTGGTCGTGGACTACGACCACGCGGAAGCGGACCACCTCTTCGACAGCATCCTGAGCGGCACCATCTTCTCGTTCGAGACCAACCGCCGGATCTTCCGGGGCATGGTACGCTTTCAGGACAACGAGCGGTGGCAGAACGTCTTCGGCCGCGTCCTCGAGCGTTCGCGCTGGGACCTCCGCAACGCCGACGTGGAGGAGAACCTTTCCCGCGCGTTCGATTCCATGGTCGACTACCTGCTGCGGCGCCGCGCCGCGTTCGCCGCCGCCCGCGACCCCATCGGCGATTTCAATCTGCACCTCTCCAAGAAAGTCCGGCGGCTGGCGCTCCGGGACGGCAGCGCCGCCGATTACGGCCGGATGCGCGCCATGGCCGACGACTTCTTCCCGCTCCCGGAGGATGCTCTCGAGTACTGGGCCCGACGCGGCCGCCCTGAACGCTCGAGCGCCGGGGGCTGAAGAGGTCAGCGCGCTTTCGAGCCGAGCCAGTCGCGCCTGAACCGCCGGACCTCGGGCGCCACCTCCCGCCCGGCGGCTTCGAAGCTGACGACGACGAGCGTCGGGTCCGGAGCCAGCTCCAACTCCGCCGTCTTGCGCATGCCCCGCTGCTCGAACATCAGGAGAACGCGGTCGCCCGGGGCGTGGGCAGCCAGAACGGCTTCGACGTCCGAAGCTGCGTTCACGGCGTGACCATCGAGACTGAGGAGCAGATCCCCCGCGGCCACGCCAGCCTGGTAGAGCGGCGTTCCCCTGGTGATCGGCTGGATGACGCGGGCGCCGCGGCCGTCGATACGGAGCGTGGGGTGTCCGATCCACGCCCGCTCGGGCTGCTCGGGCCGGAGCAGCAACCCCGCGGGCAGCAGCAGCTGCGCGTAGTCCATGACACCCCCGCTCTCCACGTACTGCCGGAAGTAGGCGCCGGCGAACGCGGAGTCGCCGCTCACCTCGGCCAGTGTGCGCTGCAGGTCGTCGCGCGTGTACGGGATCCCGGGTTTGCCGAAGCGCGTCCACAGCGCGCGCATGTAGGCATCCAGCGAGCTGTCGAAGCGCTCGCGCAGCGTGAGGTCCAGGCCGAGCCCCAGCACTTCGCCCCACGTGTAGTAGGAGATGAACGCGTTCGCCGCATCCATCTCGTCGATGTGCACCGCCGCGTCCACGAACGGCGCCATTTGACTCATCTGCACGGGGGAATGCACCGCGCGAGCCGGTGAGTTGATGACGGCGTCCAGTGCGCCGCCGAGGCTGGCCGCGTACTCGTCCAGGGAAGTGAAGCCGGCACGCGTGCGGACGAGCCCGTCGTAGTAGCTCGTGAAGCCCTCGCCGAGCCACAGGTTTCCGGACATGTCCGCGCGCTCAAAGTCGAACGGCTCGATGGCCCGGTCCCGGATCCGCTCCATGTTCCAGGCGTGGAAGAACTCGTGGGCCAGCGTGCCCAGGTTCGCCATGGCGGAGGTGGAGAGGGGCCGTGTGCTGGAGATCAGGGTGGAGTTCCGGTGCTCCATTCCGTCGCCGTGGACCCACGGCAGGTAATCGGCGATGAACGTGTACGTTCCGTAGTCGAAGGCGGGCAGCTCCCCGAACACCGCCCGCTCCTCCGCCACCACCGTGCGGGCCATGGCCGCGAACCGGTCCGCTTCCGCCGCGGTCCCCAGGTGATGGAGCGCGAGGCGGAACGTTTCCCCGTCCTGCTTCCACTCCCGGATGTCGTGGTCCGAGAGCTCTGTCGGCGAGTCCATCAGGTACTGCAGGTCGGGCGCCTCGAACGTGTTCGGCTCGTCCGTGGGCCGGAGCTGCGTCGCGACTTTCCACCCGTGGATCGGGCGGAACCGTACGCGGATCGGGGACGCGTGCTCGCCCCGAATGAACATGAACGCGGCGGGCATGTTGAAATGGGCGTGCGTGGAGTCCACACCGAGGTAGGTTCCGTCCGCGTGGTCACCGAAGACCGTATAGGTGAGTGCCATGGTGCCGTCGTGCCCCGATACGCGCCACTCGGAGGGCGTGATCCGCCGGATCGGCAACGTGTCCCCCGTCGCTCCCAGAGCCACGAGGTCGAAGACGTTCTTCGCGAAATCATGGATGGCGTAGCGGCCGGGCGAGCTGCGCGGCATGACCACGTTCACCGGTGTCCCGACCTCGAGATCGTGCACGGTCATGGTGATCCGGACCAGGTGGTGCGTCGCGTCCGGGAACGACACGTCATACTCCACCGGCGTCTGAGCCGCCGCCCGACCGGCCGCGACCCCCAGGCCCAGCACGACCATCAGCACTCGCTTCATCGATCCGTTCCTTTCGCACTGATCCCGCGCAACAGCTCGGCTGCGCGCTTCGGGTCGGCTTTCCCCTTCGAATGCGCCATCACGTATCCCATGAAGAACCCCACCAGCTGGATCTCCCCCGCTTCGAGCCGGGCCGCCTCCCGCGGATGTTCAGCGAGCGACTCGGCCACCCACTGCGCCAGCTGTCGCTGGTCCGTCACCTGCGCCAGCCCTCGCTCGGCGATGATCTCGGGCGCCGTGCGCCCTGTTTCCGCCATCCGGCCGAAGACCACCCGCGCCATCGTGCTCGACACCGTCCCGTCGCCCACCAGCGATACCAGCTCTCCCAGCCGCGACGCCGGGATCGGGAAGTCGGTGATCGTGCCCCCGTTCTCGTTCAGCCATCCCAGCACGCCCGTCATCACCCAGTTGCTCGCCGCCTTGGCATCTCCGGCCACTACCGCCACCGCCTCGAAGTAGTCGGCCACGGCCGGGCTGGCCGTCAGAACTCCGGCGTCGTACCCGGGAAGTCCGTAGGCCCTCTCGAATCGCGCCTCGCGGGCGTCCGGGAGCTCGGGCAGCGATTCACGGATGGCCGTCACCTCGTCCGCGTCCACGCGCAGCGGAGGCAGGTCGGGGTCGGGGAAATACCGGTAGTCTCTGGAGGACTCCTTGGACCGCATGGGACGCGCTTCCCCCGTCTCCCCATCCCACAGCAGCGTCTCGTGAACCACCCGCCTCCCTGCGTCGAGGATCGCGGCCTGCCGCCCGGCTTCGAACTCCAGCGCCCGCTCCACGGCCGCGAACGAGTTCATGTTCTTCACTTCCGTATGCGTGCCCAGGTCGCGGGTGCCCGCGCTGCGCAGCGACAGGTTGGCGTCCACGCGCAGGCTCCCCTTCTCCATGTCGCAGTCGCTCACTTCCACGTACTGCAGCAGCCGCTTCAGCCGCGTCAGGAACAGCCGCGCTTGCGCGGGACCGGCCAGGTCCGGCTCCGTGACGATCTCGATCAGCGGAACGCCGGCCCGGTTCAGGTCGACGGCCGTGCGCCCGGGAAGGCGGTCGTGGAGTGATCTTCCCGCGTCCTCCTCCAGGTGAATCCGGCGGATGCGCACCTTCTCCCCGCCCGCGCGAAGCCAGCCGCCGGTAGCCAGCGGCCGATCGTACTGCGTGATCTGATAGCCCTTCGGCAGGTCGGGGTAGAAGTAGTTCTTGCGCGCGAACACGCTGTCTTCGTGAACATCGCACCCCAACGCCACGGCCGCGCGGACGGCGAGCTCGACCGCCTTCCCGTTCGCCACGGGGAGCGCCCCCGGCAGACCGAGGCAGACCGGACAGACGCGGGTGTTCGGCTCACCACCGAACTGCGCGAGGTCGCCGCAGAACATCTTGGTCCGCGTGGCCAGCTGGACGTGGATCTCCAGGCCGATCACCGGATCGTAGGCGGCGCTCACCGTCCTCCCTCCCCCAGCGCGCGCTCCAGCGCGCGCGCCACTCTCACCATGACCGGCTCCCCCCACCGCGGCGCGAGGATCTGCCCGCCCACCGGCAGCCCATCGACCCGGCCGATCGGCACGGACATGCCGGGGATCATGGCCAGGTTCGCGGTCACCGTGAAGATGTCCGACAGGTACATGGCGTACGGGTCATCCGCCCGCTCGCCGAGCCGGAACGCCGGCGACGGTGTGGTGGGCGTGAAGATCACGTCCACGCCCGACGCGAACGCTGCCTCGAAGTCCAGGGTGATGCGGCCGCGGACGCGCTGAGCCCGCGCGTAATACCGGTCGTGGTACCCGGCGGAAAGCGCGAACGTCCCCAGCATGATGCGCCGCTTCACTTCCGCACCGAATCCCGCTTCTCGCGTGGCGGCGTACACCTCCCGGGTCGACCGTGCCGGCGAGCGGAGCCCGAAGCGGATGCCATCGAACCGGGCCAGGTTGCTGGAGGCTTCGGCTGGCGCCAGGACGTAGTATGCGGGGATCGCGTATCGGGTGTGCGGCAGCGAGATGCGGCGCACGTCCGCGCCGGCGTCCGCAAGCGCATCCAGCGCGGTGGCGCAGCGCTCGCGGACGCCCGCGTCCAGTTCATCCGGGAAGTACTCGTCCGGCACACCCACGACGAGGCCGCGCACCCCACGGTCCAGCCGCCCCAGAAGGTCGGGCGCCGGCCGGTCGTCGCACGTGGAGTCCAGTGGGTCACGCCCCGCGACCACTTCCAGGAGCAGCGCCGCATCCTCCACCGTGCGGCCGAACGTGCCCACCTGGTCCATGGACGACGCGAACGCCACCAGACCGTACCGACTCACCCGACCGTAGCCGGGCTTGATCCCCACGACACCGCAGAAGGCAGCCGGCTGGCGCACGGAGCCGCCCGTCTCGGAGCCCAGCGCCATCGGGACGATCCCGGCCGCGACTGCGGCCGCGGAGCCGCCGGAAGATCCGCCCGGCACGCGCGCGCGATCGTGCGGGTTGCGCGTGGGGCCGAACGCGGAGTGCTCCGTGGACGAGCCCATGGCGAATTCATCCATGTTCGTCTTGCCCGCAACCAGCGCCCCCGCTGCGCGCAGGCGGCGGACCACGGTTGCGTCGAAGGGCGATCGGTAGCCCTCGAGCATGCGCGAGGCGCAGGTAGTGGGGTGGTCCAGCGTCGCAAGGTTGTCCTTCACCCCGACCGGTACCCCGGCCAGGCGAGGAGCCCCCCGGCCCTCATCGCGCCCTCGCGCCAGCTCTTCCTCCAGTGCCACGGCACGCGCTCGGAGCGCTCGCGCGTCGTGGCTGAGGAAGGCGTGCAGCGCACCATCCTTCTCCGCGATGGCCGAGGACACACCCGCCGCCACGTCCACGGGCGACACGTGGCCCGCCGCCACTGCGGCGGCCAGCTCCGCGCCGTCCGGCCCCGGCCCGGCGACTACGGGGCCACCTCCTCGTCGTCCGCCGCCTCTCCCTGGTGCGATGCCAGCCGAGGCACGGTGAAGAAGCCGTCCTCCCATCCGGGAGCGAAGTCCGCGGGGTCGATCGCGAGCGGCTCGCCGGCCGGGGAGTCCGGGCGCAGCGGGGCGTACGCGCGCACCTGCCCACCCGATCCGTCGACCGCTGGCGGTGCGCTTCCGTGCTCAGCCTCTGCGAGCGCGTCGACGTGAGCCAGGATCCCGTTGAGATCCGCCGTCATACGGTCGACGTCCGCATCGCCCAGGCGCAACCGCGCCAGACTGGACACGTGCCGCACGTCCTCCCGCGTCACACCCATTCAGAAGTCCTTCTGCAGGTTGGCATAGCGCACCACCACCTTCTTTCGGCCAATGTCCTCGAACTCGATCACCGCTTTCAGGTCGCGGCCGAAGCCGGAGAGCTCACGGATCGTCCCGCGCCCGAACTGCGGGTGCCGCACCACCTCGCCCTTGATGAAGCGGGGCGCGTCCTGGCTTTCGCTGTAGTCGATGACGTAGCCGTCGTCGCCGAAGCTCTCGTCCCGCTCGCGATCGCGTCCGGCCGTCCGGCGACCGAACCCGGCGGAGCGCCGGCTCTGCCAGCCGGAGTATGCGCGTTCCTGCCGCTCCACCTGGGGCGTCTGCCGCCGATCTACCAGCGCCTCCGGCAGTGGCTGGAGAAAGCTCGACGGGATGCAGCTCTGGGTTTCGCCCATGCGCCTGCGCGTCCGGGCATGGGTGAGACACACCGCGCATTTCGCCCGCGTGATGCCCACGTAGAAGAGGCGACGCTCTTCCTCCAGCTCCGAGGGCTCGTCGTACGCGCGCGCCAGCGGGAAGAGTCCGTCCTCCAGGCCACTGATGAACACCACCGGGAACTCCAGCCCCTTGGCGGTGTGGAGCGTCATGAGCGTTGCCGCGTTCGCGGTCGGATCATGCCGATCCACGTCCGTGATCAGCGATACTTCCTGGAGAAAGAGGTCCAGCGCGCTCGCCCCCTCAGGGAGCTCGTCCAGCTCGCGCAGCGACGGCAGCCGATCATCGAACTCGTACGCGCCCGCGATCAGCTCGCGTACGTTGTCCGCCCGGTCTTCCCCGTCGGGCCCCTCCTCCGCCAGCGCGGTGAAGATCCCGACATCGGCCACGATGTGCTCCACCAGCGCACCGGCGCCCTGCGACGCAGTGCGGTCGCGGAAGCTGTCGATCGCCGCCGCGAAGCGCTCCAGCGACGCCGCGGCCGCCGCCGTCAGGGTCCCGATGGTGCCCGCGGTCCTCGCGGCTTCCAGCTGCGACACGCCCCGGCCGGCCGCCCACTCCCGCAGCCGCTCCTGGTTCACCGCACCGATTCCGCGCCTTGGGTAGTTGACCACGCGGTCGAACGCCTGCCCGTCCAGCGGATTGGAAACCAGCCGCAGGTAGGCGAGCACGTCCATGATCTCGCGCCTCTCGTAGAAGCGGGTGCCGCCCACGATGCGGTAGGGCAGGCTGCGCTCGACCAGCGCCCGCTCCAGCTCACGCGACTGCGCATTCGTCCGGTAGAGCAGCGCGAAGTCCCGGGGCGACCGCTCTCCGCTCGACGACATCCGGACCTCGATCTCCGACGCGATCCAGTCCGCCTCGTCCCGCTCGTCCGCCGCCTCCACCAGCGTGAGCCGCTCCCCTTCATCCGCGTCCGTCCGCAGTGTCTTCCCCTTGCGCCGCACGTTCTCCGCGATCACCGCGTTGGCTGCATCCAGGATCCGTTGCGTGGAGCGGTAGTTGCGCTCCAGCCGGATGACACGCGTGCCCGGGAACTGCGCCTCGAAATCCAGGATGTTGCTGACATCCGCGCCCCGCCAGCCGTAGATGGACTGATCGTCGTCGCCCACCACCATCAGGTTTGTGGGCTCGGCCGCCCGGCGCGCCAGCATCTCCACCAGGACGTACTGCGCGTGGTTCGTGTCCTGGTACTCGTCCACCAGGACGAAATGAAAGCGCTCGCGATAGCGCTCCAACAGGTCCGGCTCCCCGCGGAGCAGCTCCACCGGCTTGACCAGGAGGTCGTCGAAGTCGAACGCGTTCTGCTCCTTCAGCGCCGCCTGGTAGGCCGGGTACACGGCCGCCACCACGCGAGAGAAGGCATCGGAGGCGAGCGCAGCGAAGTCCGTGGGGTCGATGAGCCGGTTCTTCGCGTCCGAGACCGACGCGCGCACCGCTTTGGGGTGCCACTTCTTCTGTGGAATGCTCAGCCGATCCATGGTCCGCTTCACTTCTGCCAGCGACGCGTCCGCATCGTAGATCGTGAAGTTGGCGGACCAGCCCAGAATGGAGGCGTGGCGGCGCAGAAGACGGGCGCCGACGGAGTGGAACGTGCCGATCCACATCCCCGCCGGCTCCCGCGCCAGGAGGTGCCGCACGCGCTCGCGCATCTCGGCCGCCGCCTTGTTCGTGAATGTGACGGCCAGGATCGAGCGCGCGTCCACGCCATGCTCCTGGATCAGGTGCGCCACGCGCGTGGTGAGCACCCGCGTTTTCCCGGACCCGGCCCCGGCCAGCACCAGGAGCGGCCCCTCGAAATGCTCGACAGCCGCGCGCTGTTCCGGATTCAGAGACTCGAGCCAGGCCCTCATCGGGTCACCCCCGCGGACGGCGACGCCACCCGCTCACCACGGGAATGCGGATCTCGAACCGCGCCCCTCCCGTCAGGCGCTCTCCGGCCCGGATCCGACCCGAATGGACGTCTTCCACGATCCGGCGCGCCAGCGACAGCCCGACGCCCCAGCCGCCCGGCTTGGTCGTGATCCCCGGCTCGAAGAGGCGATCGCGCACGCGCGAATCCACCCCCGGCCCGTCGTCCGCCACGAGGAAACGCACCCCGCCCTGGTAGCGGGACGCGCTCAGCCGGATCTTCCCGCCCCTGCCCGCCAGCGCGTCCAGCGAGTTCTTCACACAGTTCTCCAGCGCCCATACCAGCAACACCCGGTTCGCCTCCAGATCCGGGAGCCCGGGGGAAACACGCACCCTGAGCTCCACTCCCGGCTTCTCTTTCGGCAATCGCGGCCGGAGGTACTGCTCCAGCTCTTGCATCACGGATTCCGGTCGTACGGGCGAGAGCGCCGGTGGCTTTCCGATGAGCTCGAAGCGCCTGGAGACCCGCTCGAGTCGGTCCACGTCCGCCCCAAGCTCCCGTGCCAGCCGCCCATCCGTCACCAGCTGGGCTCGCTCCCCCGCCGGCAGCTGGAGCACTTCGTGCCACCCCTTCAGTGACGTGAGTGGCGTACCCATCTGATGCGCCAGCTCCCGGGCCATGGCGCTCCACATCCGCTCCCGCTCCGTGCGCAACGCACCGCGGACCACGACATACCCCACGAACAGCAGCAGCACCGCCCCGGCCACCTGGAGCGTTGCCGCCCACCGCAGCCGGTTGATGATCTCCGGACTGCCGAAATGCATCGAGCCGCGACCCACTTCCACGATCGGCGGGTTCCGCGCGTCGAGCGTCTTCACGTATTCCAGCACACGCGCCCGGTCCGCCGGGTCGCCGAGATCCGCTTCGAACGGCAGATTGGCGGCCGCGTACGGCACGCCATCGGCGTTCACCGCCACGATGGGAACGCCCAGGTGGGTCAGCTCGCTCTGCAGGTCGGTGAGCGCGCGAAGCTCGGCACCCGGGTCGTCCGACAGGAGCCCCTGCTGGACCAGGGCATACATCCGCTTGTGGACTTCCGCTTCGACGCGGAACTCCCGCACCAGCTGCTCCGTGTAGAGCAGGTAGGACCCGAGCACGGCGATCGCGAGCAGCGCAACGCCGGCCGGCCAGTGGCGGGCGGTCATGGGAACCCCCGTGGATCACGCGATCCGGTCGGTGCCGACGTACTCGACCAGGACCTCGGGTACCTTCAGGCTGCCATCCGGCTGCTGATAGGTTTCAAGCAGTGCCACCATGGTGCGGGCGACGCCGAGCCCCGAGCCGTTCAGCGTGTGCACGTATTCCGGCTTCCCGCCCGGCGCCGGCCGGTAACGGATATCCGCTCGACGCGCCTGGTAGTCCGTATATGTGGAGCAGCTGGAGACTTCCAGCCACCGCTCGACGCCCGGAGACCACGCTTCCAGATCGTACGTCTTCGCGTTCGAGAAACCGAGGTCTCCCCCGGCCAGGAGCAGCACGCGATAGCGCAGCCCCAGCGCACGCAGGACCGACTCCGCGTGACCGGTCAGCTCCTCGAGCGCGGCCGGACTGTCCTCGGGCCGCTCGAAACGCATCATTTCCACCTTGTCGAACTGGTGGAGACGCAGCAACCCCCGCGTGTCCTTGCCCGCGGCACCCGCTTCGCGCCGGAAGCACGGGGTGTACGCGGCGTACCGGATCGGCAGCTGCGCCGCCCCGAGGATCTCGCCGGCGTGCATGTTGGTCAGCGGCAGCTCCGCGGTGGGCACCAGGTAGAGGTCGTCGCGCTCGGAATGGTACATGTCCTCGGCGAACTTCGGCAGGTGCCCGGTCCCCGTGGCGGCCGCCGCGTTCACCAGGAGCGGCGGCCACACTTCGGTGTATCCGTGCTCGCGCGTGTGAAGGTCCACCATGAAATTGATGAGCGCGCGCTCCAGCCGCGCCCCCATGCCGGTGTAGAGCGGGAAACCGCTCCCCGCGATCTTCGCTCCACGGGCCAGATCGAGCAGCCCCAGCGATTCCCCCACGTCCCAGTGCGCGCGGCGCGCGAACGGCTCCGGCTCCTCACCCCACTCACGGAGCACGACATTCGCCGGCTCGCCGCCGGCGGGGACCTCCGGGTCCGGCGTGTTCGGGATCTCCAGCAGCACCGCGTTGAGCTCGTCGTCTATCGTGGCGAGGCGCTCCTCGCGCGCCGACAGCCGCTCGCCGAGCTCCCGCATCTCCAGAATGACGGACTGGGCTTCCTCGTGCCGCCCCTCCCGCTTGAGGTCCCCCACGCGCGGTGAAACCTCGTTCCGACGCGCGCGCATCGCGTCCACTTCCGCGACGAGCGCCCGCCGCTCCTCATCCAGCGACAACGCCCGGTCGACGCTCTCGGACAATGCCGGGTTCCCGCGCACGGCCAGCCGCTCCCGCACTGCCTCCGGCTCGTCCCGCAATCGCTTGATGTCGAGCATCTGGCCGCCGGCTACCCGTTGTTCGATGGGAGCAGGTCGCGGCGGTTGCAGAACGTGTTCGCCGCCACCCTCAGCTCCACTTCGCCCGTCGTCGCAATGTTCAGGACCTGGAACTTGCCGTAGTGGTTGCAGCCGGCGCGATCTCGCCGCGACTTGACCGCGTACAGCCAGCCCGTCCGGAGTGGCACGGCGGAATCCGTGACGTAGCCGTCCCTGGGCGCGAGCACCAGATCGTCCCAGCTGGTCCCGCTCGAGTCGACCGCGATCCCGGGTGCGATGTCGAAGTTCTGGAACATCCCCGAGGGGAGCGCCACGAAGGCGCCATCCAGCTCGCTCACCGCCATGTCGAAGCCGCGGGGGTCCAGCCGGGCCGTGGACTCCACGACGACGGCGGAGTACGAGATGAAGTCGTACGCCGAGGGGCGATCCAGCAGCTCGGGTCGCGCCAGCGAGTACAGCGACACCGTGTCCTCCGGGACCAGCCAGGTGTCCTGGTAGCCGTTGCACCCGTCCAGCGGGAGAATGGCGACGGCGCAAACGAGCGCCAGCGCCCCGATCATTACATTCCGTTCGTGCGTCATAGGCGGGCGAAGGGTAAGGTTCGGACGATACCGATGTCAAGCTGCCATGCGGGTTTCCCGCGCTTGACACGAGGCGGAGCCTGGTCCATGTTTCCGCCTCCGTACCCGCCGCGCCACGTGAGGGTCCGGAGCGTCGCCGGCACGAATCTCGCACTCGTCGCACCGGCACGTCCACCCCTCGAGGCGCCCATGACCACCGCGACCGAAACCGACCGGAAGACCGTTCTGGTGGCCGACGACGAACCGTACATCGGCCGGATCATCCAGATGAAGCTGGAGGATGGTCCCTATCGCGTGGAGCTCGTGCACGACGGCCGCGCGGCCCTGGATCGGCTGCGCAGTGAGGACGCGTTCGACCTGGTCCTGCTCGACATCATGATGCCACACGCGAGCGGGCTCGACGTCCTCGCCGAGTTGCGTACCCTGCCGCACCGCAGCGGTACGCCGGTGATCATGCTCACGGCCAAGGGACAGGACGCCGACCGCGAGCGCGCGGCGGAGTACGGGGCGACAGATTTTCTGACCAAGCCGTTCAGCCCCAAGAAGCTGCTTGCCCGAATCGACGAACTCTTCGACCGCTGATCGTTTGTGGGCCGTGGTCCTGGCCGGGGGCGTGGGCGCCCGGTTCTGGCCGGTTTCCACCCCATCGCGACCCAAGCAGCTCCTGCCCCTCGCGGGACCGGAGCCCCTCATCCGTGAGACCATCCGGCGCATCCAGCCGCTGGTTCCCCTCGAGCGCGTCCGGATCCTGGCCGGCAACGACCTCCGCGGGCCGATCCGCGATGCCGTGGACGGCCTCGATGACGAAAACTTCTTCCTCGAGCCGCAGCCCCGGGGCACCGGTCCGGTCCTCCTCTGGGCCGCCCACCGCATCGCTGCCGAGGACCCGGACGCCATCATGGTTTCGCTCCACGCGGACCATGCGATACGCCCCGAGCCCGCGTTCCGCGAGCGCGTGGCCGCGGCGGCGGCGGCGGCCGACCGCCACGACCGGCTCTTCACCGTGGGCGTCCAGCCTACCCGCCCCGAGACCGGGTACGGCTACATCCGCCCGGGCCGGGCGCTGGATGACGCGGGCTCGTTCGCGGTGGACGCGTTCGTGGAGAAGCCGAACGCCGAGACCGCGCGCTCGTACCTGACCTCCGGCGATTACCTCTGGAACAGCGGGATCTTCATCTGGCGCGTTTCCCGTCTTCTCGCGGAGGCCCGGGAGGTGGCCCCCGAGCTCGCGGACCTGCTCCCGCTCCTCGACACCGGGGACGTGGACGAGTTCTTCGCCGTGGCGCCCCGCATTTCCGTGGACGAGGCACTTCTGGAGCGGTCGGATCGCGTCGGTGTCGTGGCGGCGACATTCGAATGGGACGACGTGGGCACGTGGGATGCCGTCGCCCGGACGCGCGAGCTCGACCAGGACCGCAACGCGGTCGTGGGCTCCGCCCGGCTCCTGGAGTCCAGCCGCTGCGTGGTCTGGAACGAAACGGACCAGCCGGTGGTGGTCTTCGGCGCGTCCGACATGGTCGTCGTCACCGTCGACGGCGTCACACTGGTCCTCCCCCGCAGCCGCGCTTCCGACCTGAAGCAGCTGCTGGATGCGATTCCCGCCGACATCCGGGACAGCCGACCGTGAGCCAGACCGCGCTCGTTCTCTTCGATGACGCCGTCGCCCGCGACTGGCTCCCGTTCACCCTGACCCGTCCGGCGGGCGAGCTGCTCTTCGGGACGCTCACGCTCCGGGGACGCGCGGAGCGGACGCTGGGCCTCGCGTGCGCGGGGCACATCGCCGCCCCGCACCTCGCAGCCTACGATGAGCCCTGGGCACCTCCCGTGCTGCAGCCGTCCGCTGTGGGCACCGGAAAGGGCGCGATCTTCCTGAGCTCGCGCTTCGCCCTGGAGCGCGCCTCCATTCCGCACCACGCTGCACTGCTCACCGTTTCGGGCCGAGTGGCCGGCGTCCGGCTCCTTCCCGGCGGCGCCGTCCCGGAAACGCGGTTCTTCGACCGGCCGGATGACTTCGCTCCCGACCTGCCCCGCCACGAGATTCAGGGCCGCTGGCTCGATTCTCCCTGGCACCTGATGACCGGGAACGCCGAGCGGGTGGGCGCCGATCTCGCCACCGCATCGCCCTCCGATCTTCCTCCCCACGTTCACAACCTTGGAGGTGGCGTGGTCTCCCTCGGGGTCGATGTCAGGATCGCCCCCGGCGTGGTCCTGGACACCCGGGAAGGCCCCGTGCGACTCGAGGATGGCGTCACCATTGCGCCCTTCACCGTCATCGCCGGGCCGGCATGGGTGGGGCCGGGCACGGCCATCCTCGGTGGACGGTTCGAGCACGTCAGCATCGGCCCCGTCTGCAAGGTCCACGGGGAGCTGGAAGCGTCGGTGCTCCTGGGGTACTCGAACAAGGCGCACGACGGGTTCATCGGCCACGCCCTGCTCGGGATGTGGGTCAATCTGGGCGCCCTCACGACCAACAGTGACCTGAAGAACAACTACGGGACGGTGCGCGTCTGGACCCCCGCCGGAGAGGTGGACACCGGGCTGCGCAAGGTCGGCTGCTTCCTCGGCGACCACGTGAAGACCGCCATCGGGACCATGCTCAATACCGGAACAGTGGTCGGGGCTGGTTCCAATGTGTTCGGCGGGATGCCGCCGAAGCGGATGCCGCCGTTCAGCTGGGGCGATCCCGCGGCGGCCTACGACGTCGATCGCTTCCTGGACACCGCGGCCACCGTGATGGCGCGCCGCGATGTAGCCCTGAGCGACGGCCAGCGCGCCCTCCTGCGGGCCGCCTGGCGGGTCGCCCGCGGCTGAGCGGTCGCGACGTTTGACACACCGACGCGCGACGCGAAGCTTTCCTCGATGCGGGTGACCATCCTGGGCAGCGGAAGCCGCGGAAACGCGGTGCTCGTGGAGGCGGGGTCCACACGGCTGCTGGTGGACGCCGGCTTCAGTGGCAGGGACCTGGAACGGCGCCTCGCCGCCGTGGACGTGACCCCGGATGCGATCACGGCGATTCTCATCACCCACGATCACGGTGACCACACGCGGGGCATGGGCGTCTTCGCCCGCCGCTTCGGCACTCCGCTCCACGTGACGCCGCGAACGCTCGCCGCTACCCGGCGTCTGCTGCGCGGTGATGAGACGATCGTGGAGTATGACGCAGCGCGCCCGTTCCTGCTCGGGTCACTGCGGGTGGAGCCATTCCTCACCGTCCACGACGCCGCCGATCCCGTGGCGGTGACAGTCACCGACGCGGAGACCGGCTCCAAGCTCGGCGTGGCCACCGACCTCGGCCGCCCCACGACCGCCGTCCGTGCCGCCCTCGCCGGCAGCCACCTGCTCGTCCTGGAGTCGAATCACGACGATGACCGCCTCTGGGCGGGCCCCTACCCGTGGTCGGTCAAGCAACGGATCGCCTCCAGCCACGGCCACCTGTCCAACCGCGCATCGGCCGAACTGGCCGCCGAGCTCTTCCATGACGGGCTCGCGGGCGTGATCCTGGCTCACCTCAGCGATTCCTGCAATGACCCGGGCCTGGCCGAGGAAACGGTAGGCCGCGCCCTCGAGCGGCTGCGGTTTCCGGGGCTCCTCTCCGTGGCGGCGCAGGACGAGCCGGGCGAGCCGATGGACCTGGAGGACCTCCGTCGTCGCATCGCGCCGCCGCAGCTCAGCCTGCTCTGACCCCGGTCCCTAAGTCCGCCACGCGTCGGTCCCTCGCCCCATGAAACTCCGGACCCGGTGATCCGTACGGAGAGGCGACTCTAATGGCACCGGGGGTAGCATGGTCGGACGGATCAAGAACAATCGGGTCGTGCTTCGCGACCTCGCCATCTTCCAGCTCAAGCTCCTGCTCGACGGCTTCGCCGACCTCATCATTGCGCACGCGGCCGTGCTCGCCGTGCTCGTGGACGTCCTGTTCCCGGCGGAGCGGAAGGGGAAGCGGTTCTACGCGGTCATGGCACGCGCCGAGCGGTTCGACCACTGGTTGAGCCTGTACGGGGCTACCGACGCGGCCGACCTGGAGGAGGACGGCCTGTTCGGCGCCAGCCGCGCGGGCTCGGACACGCTGCTCGGCAAGCTGGAAGCGTTGATGACGGGGCGGTGGGAAGTGGCCGATGAGTCGGGTCCCGCCGCCTAGACCCCGAAGAGCCGCAGGACGTCATTGGCCAGCGCCCACACCATGATGGCCACGACGATCACGAGCCCGACCTGGCTGAGCCGGATCCGCTGCTCCGTGCTGAGCGCGCGCCCGCGGATCCCTTCCACCGCGAGAAAGAGCAGCTGACCACCGTCCAGGATGGGGATCGGGAGCAGGTTCAGGACGGCCAGATTGATCGAGAAGAGCGCCATGAACTGCAGGAAAGCGTCGAACCCCACCTGCACGACCTGCTCGCTGATCTTGTAGATCAGGATCGGGCCGCCCACGTCGCGTGGAGACGCCTGCCCGGTGAACAGCCCCCCCAGGAACTGCAGGATCATCTTCGTGATCCGTCCCGTCTCCCGCAGGCCCCAGCCCGCGGCCTGGATCGGCCCGAGCGGTGTGCGAAGATCCACCGGTGAGCGCATCACGCCGATCCGACCGATCTCGGCACCGCCGGCCACTTCCGTGGGAGCAGGCGTCACGGTCAGCGCAACGCGTCGCCCGTCCCGCTCCACCACGAGCGGAACGGGCTGCCCGGGGTGAGGCTCGAGCGCGGCGACCAGGTCCTGCCAGCCGGTCACCGGGCGCCCCCCCGCCTCGACCACGACATCCCCGCTCTGCAGCCCGGCCGCGGCGGCCGGCGAGCCCTCGGTCACCGTCCCGACCAGGGCGGGCGTCTGGATTCTCGGCTCCATCGCCTGGACCAGATCGGAGCGCGCGGTGTCGCCGTCGGGGACCGGGACGGTGAGCGCCGGCTGGCCGGCGAACTCCAGGCGAACGGTGTCGCGGGCCATGCTCAGCAGCCGCTGGACGTCCGACCAGGTCTCGACCTCGTTGCCATTCACCGCGGTGATGCGCCACCCCGGCTGAACGGACAGGAGCGCCGAGTCCACGGGCGGCACCAGCTCCTCCGCGAGATCGCCGACCACGGGCTCGGGCGTCGGCGACACGCCCCAGACCAGCGCGATCACGGAGAACAGGAACCAGGCGAACAGGATGTTCATGATCACGCCGGCGGAGATGACCAGCGCCCGGGCGGGAAGCGACTTCGACTCGAAGTCCCGCCCTGTCTCACGCGCGGTGCTGGCGTCGTACTCCCCGCCCTCGAGCTCCTGCATGTCATCCATGCCGGCCATTCGCACGTAGCCGCCGAGCGGCAGCCACGCCACCACGTACTCCGTCTCGCCCCGGGTGAAGCCGAACATCTTCGGACCGAGGCCGATCGAGAACCGGGGCACTTCGATGTCCATCCACTTCGCCGTGGCGAAGTGCCCCAGCTCGTGGACGAAGATCAGCACGCCCAGAATGACAATGGTCGCCAGGATCGTGATCACCGCATCTCCTCGATGGCCCTTCGGGCTCGCGCCCGCGCTTCCGTGTCCGCCGCGCGTACCGCGGCCAGTGAATCGAGAATCCCGCCGCCGCACGTGTCGAGCGTTCGCTCGATCACCCGCGGAACGTCCACGAACCGCAAGGTCCCGTCCAAAAACCCCGCCACCGCGATTTCGTTCGCCGCGTTGAACACGGTCGGGCTCGAGCCCCCATCACGTCCGGCCGCCACGCCGAGGGAGAACGTGGGGAAACGCTCGGTGTCCACCGGCTCGAACGTCAGCGGCCCCGCTTCCACGGGGTTGAACGGACGCACGCCATCCTCGAGCCGCTCCGGGTGGGTCAGCGCGTAGAGGATCGGGAGCTCCATGGTCGGGAAGCCGAGCTGTGCGAGCACCGAACCATCGCGAAACTCCACCATGCTGTGGATGATGGACTGCGGGTGGACCACGGCCTCCAGCTGGCGGTAGGGCAGACCGAACAGGAAATGGGCCTCGATGATTTCGAGGGCCTTGTTGGCCAGCGTCGCCGAGTCCACTGTGATCTTGGCGCCCATGTCCCAGGTGGGGTGCCGCAGCGCATCGCCAGGCCGGACGCGTTCCAGCGCTTCCCGACTCCATTCCCGGAATGCACCGCCGGACGCGGTGAGGATCAATCGACGGACCCCGCTCGCATCGCCAGCCGGCAGGCACTGGAGCACCGCGCTGTGCTCACTGTCCACAGGGATGAGCTCGCCCCCGCCCCGCCGCATGGCTTCGAGGACCAGCGGCCCACCCGCCACCAGGGACTCTTTGTTCGCGAGCGCAACGCGCTTTCCGGCCTCGAGCGCAGCCACCGTGGCCTCGAGCCCCGCCGCACCCACCACGGCGTTCACCACGGTGTCGACTTCCGGATGGGTCGCAGCGGCGAGCAGTCCGTCCGCGCCCGATCGCCAACGCAGCCCGGGATCGGGTTCACCGTCGGCCAACACAACCATGGCCGGCCGGTATCGTTCCGCCTGGACCCCCAGCTCACGCGCGTTCCGTCCGGTCGCCAGCGCCACCACGCGGAACCGGTCCGGGTGACGGTCCAGAACCGCGAGCGTGCTCCGACCGACGGAGCCGGTCGATCCGAGAATCGCCACCCCTACCATGCGGGGCCGGTGTGCAGCAGGGCGGCCAGCCACCAGTACGCCGCTGGGATCGTGAAAATCAGCGAGTCCATCCGGTCCAGGATCCCGCCATGACCGGGGAAGAACGTGCCGGAGTCCTTGATCCCCGCCTCCCGTTTCCACACCGACTCCGCCAGGTCGCCCGCCTGCGAGATGGTGCCGATCAGGACGCCACCCACCGCGCCCGCCAGTGGGCTGAGCGGGATGCCCAGCCACAGCCGGAACACCAGCACGGTGACGACGAGGCCGGCCACGAGCCCGCCCCCGAGACCGGCCACGGCGCCCACCACCGTCTTACCGGGGCTCACGCTGGGAATCAGGCGCCGCTTTCCCCACCGCTTGCCGGCGAAGAACGCGGCCGAATCCGTCAGCCATGTGACCGCCAGCGGGTACGCCACCAGGGCCACGCCGGCCCAGCGGAACCAGCCTGCGGCCGGTGTGCTGGCGTGTAGCGGCTCCACGGGCAGGTAGCGAAGGAACATCGCGTACGCCATGGCGCCTGCGGGCAGCAGGGCGCCCAGCGCCGTGGTGGCTACCGCGACGAACGGTCGTCCGTCCGGTCCGCGCTCCCAGATGGCCGCCAGCGAGAGGAGGAGGAGGAAGGCCAGCGTGCCCGTCCACAGATACGGCAATGCGGCGGCAACGGCGGGATAGGCAGCCGCCACGAGGACCACTGCGGCCGCAGCCACGGCGCCGGGGACCTTGAGCGGCTGAACCCCGCGGAGCTCCGCCATCCGGTAGGCCTCCAGCGCCGCGCCGACGGAGAAGAACGCGAGCACCGGCCCCAGCGCCCACCGGCCGACCCAGAGGACCACCACGGCCACGGGGATCCCCACCGCGGCCACGGCCACGCGCTGCGAGAGCTCGCTTCGGGGCATGCGCTCAGTTCGCGCGAACGCGGCCGAAGCGCCGCTCCCGCCGCTGGTACTCCACGATGGCCGTGTACAGGTCCTGCCGCGTGAAGTCCGGCCACAGCGTGAGCGTGGTGTAGATCTCCGAGTACGCCACCTGCCACAGCATGAAGTTGCTGATCCGTTGCTCTCCCGACGTCCGGATCAGCAGATCGGGGTCCGGAAGGCCCGCCGTGCACAGCCGACGTTCCAGCATCGCTTCATCGATCTCGTCCGGCCGGATCCGGCCAGCGGCCGCCTCTTCTGCCAGCAATCGGGCAGCCCGCACGAGGTCGGCCCGACCGCCATAGCTGATCATGAGGTTCAGCAGCAGCTCGGTCCCCCCTCGCGTGGCCTCCTGGATCTCCATCACGGCGCGCATCGGGCCGGTCGCGAGGCGCTCCAGGTCGCCGTGGACGCGTACCTCCACCCCCTGCGCCCGCAGCTCTTCGCGCTCCTTCTTCACGTAGCGCTGGAGCAGCGTCATCAGAGCGCTCACCTCCGCCTTCGGACGCTCCCAGTTCTCCTGCGAGAACGCGAACAGCGTGAGCACACCCACACCGGCTTCGATCGCGCCTTCGATCGCTTCACGCACCGCCGTCATGCCGGCCGCATGCCCGCGGTGCCGCGGCAGTCCACGCGCCCGCGCCCAGCGCCCGTTACCATCCATGATGATGGCCACGTGCTCCGGGACTCGGCCGTTGATCCTGAGCCGCTGGAGGAGGTCGGAGGACATTGGTGGGCGACGTGGGGGCGGAAAGGTGTGGAGGTCAGACCTCCATCACCTCCGCCTCCTTCGCCGTCATGAGCTCGTCGATCCGGGTGATGTACTGGTCGGTCAGCGACTGGACCTCATCCATCTGCCGGTGCGCCTCGTCCTCGCTGATCTCGTGATCGTGCTCCAGCTGCTTCAGCTCCTTGTTCGCCTCCTGGCGCGCATGACGGATGCTGACCCGACCTTCCTCCGCCATCTTGTGGAGCAGTCGGACCATGTCCTTGCGGCGCTCCTCGCTCAGCGGCGGAATGGGAACCCGGATCACGTCCCCGTCGTTCGACGGGTTCAGCCCCAGGTCGGCGGACTGGATCGCCCGCTCCACGTTCGTCATCACGGACTTGTCCCACGGCTGGATGACGATCAGGCGCGGCTCCGGTGTGCTCACGGTCGCCACCTGGTTGAGAGGGACCTTCGAGCCGTACGCGTCCACGCGGACCGTGTCCAGCAGCGCGGGAGTAGCCTTCCCGGTCCGCACGGTTGCGAACTCGCGCCGCATTGCGTCTACGGCCGCTTCCATCTGCTCTCGCGTCTTCTTGATCGTCGGCATTCACACCTCGGGGTTCGCTACCTGCGTCGGTCGCCCCGTGAACTTAGGGGGCGGCGGCTCACGACACTAGCGTTCCGATCTCCTGACCCCGGATCGCCCGCACCACGGAGTCCGGCTGCCCGATGTCCAGCACGATGATCGGAACGCCATTCTCCTTGCACAGCGACACCGCCGCCGCGTCCATCACCCTCAGCTCCCTCGTCATCACGTCCATGAAGCTCAGCCGCGGATAGAACTCCGCGTCCGGCTCGCGCTCCGGGTCGGCACTGTAGACGCCCTTGACCCGCGTCGCCTTGATCAGGACCTCCGCTTCCATCTCGATCGCGCGCAGGACCGCCGCCGTGTCCGTCGAGAAGTAGGGATTCCCGGTGCCGCCCGCGAACAGGACCACGCGCCCCTTCTCCAGGTGGCGCAGCGCCCGGCGACGGATGTACGGCTCCGCCAGCTGTTCCATCCGGATCGCCGTCATCGCGCGCGTCTCGATCCCCTTCCGCTCCAGCACGTCCTGCAGCGCCAGGGCGTTGATCACCGTGGCGAGCATCCCCATGTAGTCCGCGTTCACGCGGTCCATCCCCTCGGCGCTCGCCTTCGTGCCACGCACAATGTTGCCTCCGCCGATCACGACCCCCAGCGCCACTCCCATCCCGCGGACCGCGGCCACGTGGTCCGTCAGCGTGGCAATGGCCTGTGGGGAGATGCCGAATCCCTGCTCGCCCGCCAGCGACTCCCCGCTCAGCTTCAACAACACACGACGGTATTTCACGTCGGGATCCGGCACTCCGGGCATCGCTTCCGAGGACCCCACCGCTACTCGCCCAGCTCGTAGCGGACGAACCGACGCACTTCCGCGGGCGCCACCAGCGATCCGACCGTGGTGTCCGGGTCCTTCACGAACGGCTGCTCCACGAGCGCGTTCTCCTTGTAGAACTTCTTGAGCTTCCCTTCAACGATCTTGTCCTGGATGTTTTCTGGCTTCCCCTCCTGCCGGACCTGCTCGCGGTAAACGGAGCGCTCACGCTCCACCACCTCCGGCTCGATCTCGTCCGCCTTTACCGCCAGCGGACGCGATGCAGCCACGTGCATCGCCACGTCCCGCGCCAGATCCCCCGTTCCCGCGGCGCTGAGCTCCACGAGCACGCCGATCTTCCCCGTCATGTGCACGTAGCTGGAGATTTCGCCAGCATCGCTCTCGAAGCGGGCGAATCGGCGAACCACGATCTTTTCACCGGTCTTGGCCGAGACTTCCGTCACCACGGCCTCCACCGTCCGGTCGCCGCCCCGGAAGGGCTGCCCAAGGAGCGCATCACCGTCACTCGATCCATTCGTGTCTGAAGCGTGCTCCACTACGTGCTCCGCCAGCGCTTGCGCCAGCGCCCGGAAATCATCCGTGCGTGCGACGAAATCGGTCTCGCAGTTCACTTCCACGAGCGCGCCCACGTTCCCCGCCACGTGACTCGCCACCACACCTTCGGACGCCTCCTTGCCCGCCCGCTTCGCGGCCTTCGCCGTGCCCCTCGACCGCAGCAGGTCGATGGCCGCTTCCATGTCTCCGTCCGTTTCCTGCAGCGCCTTCTTGCAATCCATCATTCCGGCGCCCGTCCGTTCCCGGAGCTCCTTCACCTCTGCCGCACTGATCGCCATGGCCACTTCCCTCGTTGATCTATCCTGTCGTGAAAAAGCGCCGCAGGGCCGCGACAATCGCGGCGCTGAAGCGCTCTTCGTACTCCGAGCCGGAGCTCACGCCGCGCGCTACTGCTCCTCGCCGCTTTCGCCCTCGCTCCCGCTCTCGGCACCTTCGGACTCGCCGCCCGTGCGCGCCTGCGCAATCGCTTCCGGACGGGGACGACGCCGCTTCGGACGCCGCTTCGGCCGCTTCGGCCGATCCTTCCGCTCCTCCACTTCCTGCACACCCTGCTCACTGGAGTACGTCACGGCGCCCTCGTCCTCGCGCCCTGCGGTCTCCGGCATCTCCTTGCGCGCGGCCTCGATGGCGTCCGCGATCGCCTTCGTGATCAGCGCAACGCTCCGGATCGCATCATCGTTGCCGGGGATCGGGTAATCGATCACGTCCGGGTCGGCATTGGTGTCTGCAATGGCGATGACCGGGATCCCGAGCTTGTTGGCTTCCTTGACCGCGATGGTCTCCTTCTTGGCGTCCACCACGAAGATCGCCCCCGGCAGCCGCCCCATGTCCTTCACGCCCACCAGGTACTTGTTCAGCTTCTCCCTCTCCCGCTCGAGAAGGAGCTGCTCCTTCTTCGTGTAGAACTCGTAGGAGCCTTCCTCGATCCCTCGCTCCAGCTCCTTCAGGCGACGGATCTGCTGCTTGATGGTCTGGAAGTTCGTCAGCATCCCACCCAGCCATCGCTCGGTCACGTAGAACGCGCCGCTGCGCTCCGCTTCCTGCTCGACGATCCCGCGTAGCTGCCGCTTCGTGCAGACGAACACCACCCGGTTCCCGTGCATCACCACGTCCCGGACCTGCGCCTGCGCCTCCTGCAGGAGCTGGTGCGTCTTGCGCAGGTCGATGATGTGGATCCCGCTGCGGGCCGCGAAGATGTACTTCCGCATCTTCGGGTTCCAGCGGCTGCTCTGGTGCCCGAAGTGCACCCCTGCCTCCAGCAGGTCCTTGATTTCCGGCGCTACTGCCATTCGGTGTCTCTCTTCATGACTCGGGTTTTTCTCTCGTCCGCGACCTTCCCCCGCGTGCCGCCCCTCCCGGGGACCCTGGCCTCCGCGTCCAGCCGCGTGCGTATTTCGTATTTGCCCTGCCCGTCCCGCGCCACATGCCCCTGGCGGGAACCGCCGTCAGGCGACTACCGCTTCGAGAACTGGAACCGCTTGCGGGCCTTCGGGCGGCCCGGCTTCTTCCGCTCCACCTCCCGCGGATCCCGGGTCAGCATCCCGCCGGGGCGCAGCACGGCGCGATACTCTGCGTCCACCTTCAGCAGCGCCCGGGCCACGCCGAGGCGAACCGCCCCCGCCTGACCCGTCTTGCCTCCGCCCCGCACGATCACCTTCACGTCGAACGTCCCCGCGTTCTCCGTGGCGTTGAGCGGCTCGCTCGCGTGCTGCTGGTGGAAGTTGCGTGGGAAGTAGTCCTCGATGGGCCGCCCGTTGATCGACCACTCGCCGCGACCCGGACGCAGATACACCCGTGCCACGCTGGTCTTGCGGCGGCCGACTCCATGATACTGCTGCACCGTCGTCGCCATCAGATCTCCAGATTCTCCGGCTGCTGCGCCTCGTGCGGGTGCTCCGCCCCGGCGTAGATCTTCAACTTCTTTCGGATGAGCCGTCCAAGGTTGTTCTTCGGCAGCATCCCTTTCACGGCCAGCTCGATCACCCGCTCGGGGTGCTCATCGCGCATGCGCGTGAACGGGATGTGCTTCTCGCCCCCCATGTAGCCGCTGTGGCGGAAGTAGGTCTTCTGCTCCTCCTTCCGGCCGGTCAGCCGAACCTTCTCGGCGTTCACGACCACCACGTAGTCACCCGTGTCCAGGTGCGGCGTGAACATGGGCTTGTGCTTCCCACGAAGCACTTCTGCCACCCGGGTGGCCAGACGCCCGAGGATCATGTCCTCCGCGTCCACGATCCACCACTTGTGCTCGATGTCGGTGGCCTTCGGTGTGTACGTCTTCATGCGCTCGGTCTTCTCGTCAGTGCGGACCCCTGCGGCCCAAGGCGAAACAGCTTTGGAGGATAGGCAGACGATGGCGTGGTGTCAAGACGGTGCGGCCGCTGAGGGTAGCCGCGTCAGGTGCTCCTGAAGGTCTCGAGAAACCGGGCGCGTGAGGCGTGCCTCAGCCGCAGCAGCGCCTTTTCCTTGATCTGGCGAACGCGCTCCCGGGTGATTCCGAGGAGGGATCCGATCTCCTCCAGCGTCATCGGCTCCTGACCATCCAGCCCGAAGTAGAGCCGGAGGATCTTGGCCTCGCGCTCCTTGAGCGTGCCGAGAGCCTCTTCCACCGTATCCAGGAGGGCGCGGTCGTACGTCTCGTCATCCGGGCCGGGCGAGAACTGGTCGGGCAGGTAGTCCAGGAGCCGGTTGTCTTCCCCGGGCGTGAGCGGGGCGTCGAGAGACAGGTGGGTCTGCGACAGCGACAGGGTGCGTCGCACCTCGTCCTCCGAGAGGTCCAGCTCATCCGCCAGCTCTTCCACGGTCGGCTCACGCCCGAGCTCCTGCAGCAACAGGGCGGACCGCTTGCCGATCCAATGCAGGGCACCGGCCCGGTTCAGGGGCACACGCACGATCCGGCTCTGCTCGGCCAGCGCCTGGAGGATCGCCTGCCGGATCCACCAGACGGCGTAGGAGATGAATTTGATCCCCTTGGTTTCGTCGAATTTGTGCGCGGCGCGGATGAGGCCGAGGTTCCCCTCGTTGATCAGGTCGGAAAGGGCAACACCCTGGTTCTGGTACTTCTTCGCCACGGAAACGACGAAGCGGAGATTGGACCGGACCAGCCTGTCCAGCGCCTCCTCCTCCCCCTTGCGGATCCGCTGGGCGAGATCGATCTCCTCCTCCCGGGTCAGCAGCTTGTAGGCGCTGATCTCCTTCAGGTATTGATCGAGGGAGCTCTCGTCGTACTTGCCCTTGCGCGTGCTGGTGAAGCTCATGCAACGCTCCGCGAGCGCAGTTTGGCGTTCCCCGGATCCTGACCGGGGCAAGGATCTATGCCGAGCGTGCGGCGAGCCTCGACCTCTGGCGAGGGATCGCCGCCGCGATGTGGCTAGTTCACTCCGCCCCCGATCCGGTCCCAGCGGATGTCCGTGAGCCACGGTACGTGAGACAGGGTTCGGGGATTGAACGAGTAATAGACGAAAAGCGGCTTCCCCTTGATCGCGCTGCCCTCCACGAACCCCCAGTACCGGGAGTCCTCGGAGTCATCGCGGTTGTCACCCAGCACGAAATAGCGGTCCGGCGGCACCACGATGGGGCCCCAGTTGTCCCGCGTCGGCCGATAGCGCGACCGCCGGGCAGGATCCAGCAGGTAGTCCGCCTGCCAGCTCATGCTCGGAGCGTGCGAGTCCAGCGGATCGGCGTGCTGCGCATACGGCTCGGGCACGGCGCGTCCGTCCACGTACAGCACCTTCTCGCGCATGGACAGCGTATCCCCGGGCAGTCCCACGAGGCGCTTCACGTAGTTCTTCGTTGGGTCGTGGGGCGGCATGAAGACCACCACATCCCCGCGCTCCGGCTCCCCGAAGGCGGGCAGCCGCACGTGCGTACCGGGCACCTGTGCCCCATAGACGGCCTTGTTCACCAGCAGGAAATCGCCGACCAGGAGCGTGTTCTCCATGCTCGCCGTCGGGATCCGGAACGCTTCGATCACGAAGGTTCGCACTACGAGGAAGAGGATGAACGCGATGACAAGCGACTTGATCCATTCCCAAGTCCACCGGCCCACCGAGGCGGCGACGCTGCGAGCACCACGCCCGTTTCCCGGGGCTGAGTCGCCTGTGTGCGTTCCGCTGGCTCGCTCGGTTCCGGACACGGCCATATGCTTCGGGGTGGCGATTGATCGAACTCCCTGATCCACGGCCGGGGAGACGGCGGGGAAGAAATCATAGCGCCTCCTACCGTTGCGGGCCACCCCTCGGGAAGAAAGGGGCGGCGCCCTCGGCGCCACCCCTCTTCGATCCTCGCTGACCCGGCCGGGGCAGCGGCCTCGCTCAGATGTCGTACGTGTCGATCTGGGCCCGCTGGAGACGACCCGAATAGTCCACGTAGACCACCTTCGTCTCGGTGTAGAAGTCGTAGACCTCCCACCCGCCTTCGCGGTGCCCGTTGCCGGTCTGCTTCACACCGCCGAACGGAAGGTGCGCTTCCGCCCCGATGGTCGGCGCGTTGATGTACGTGATCCCGTTGTCCAGCTCCGTCATGGCCAGGAAAGCGCTCCGGACGTCCTCGGTGTAGAGCGCGCTGGACAGCCCGTATTCAACCTCGTTGTTGATCCGGATGGCCTCGTCCAGCTCCTTGAACTTGATCACGCTCAGGACGGGCCCGAAGATCTCCTCGCACGCCAGCCGGCTGCCCGGACGGACGCCCGTGAGGATCGTGGGGTGAAAGAAGAAGCCATCGTCCAGGTCCCCCCCGGTGGCCGCCTTCCCCCCCGTGAGCACCTCGTCCCCTTCGCCCTGCGCGATCTGCACGTACTCGGCCGTCTTCTCCACGGCCGCCCTGTTGATCATGGGGCCGACATCCGTCTCGTCGAGCAGGCCATCACCCAGCTTGAGCGACTCGGTCCGGGTCACGAGCTGCCGCACGAACTCGTCATGGATGTCCTCGTGGAGGAGAAGCCGGCTCGTGGCCGTGCAGCGCTGGCCCGTAGTCCCGAACGCGCCCCAGAGCACGCCTTCCAACGCGAGCTCCATGTTCGCGTCCGGCATCACGATCTGGGCGTTCTTGCCGCCCATTTCCAGGGACAGCCGCTTGTGCATGCGCCCGCACGTCTCGCCCAGCTTCGACCCCACGCTCGTGGATCCGGTGAACGAGACCAGCGCCACGTCGGGGTGCTCGACGATCCGATTTCCCACTTTGCTGCCGCCACCGTGGATGAGCTGCACGGATTCCGGGTGCACGCCCGCTTCCACCAGGATCTCCACCAGAAGCGTGGCGGTATGCGGCACGTCGTGGGCCGGCTTGAAGACCACGGCGTTGCCGGATACCAGCGCCGGGAAGATCTTCCACGTCGGAATGGCCATCGGGAAGTTGAACGGGGTGATGATCCCGGCCACGCCGATCGGCCTGCGGTAGCTCATGGCCCACTTGTCCCGCAGCTCGCTCGGCACGGTGTGCCCGAACAGGCGACGTCCCTCGGAGGCGGCGTAGTACGCCGTGTCGATCCCCTCCTGCACGTCGCCCCGCGTCTCATCCAGGACCTTGCCCATCTCCCGCGTCATGGCGCGGGCGATTTCCTCCTTGCGTGCCGTCATGAGGTCGCCCACCCGCCGCAGCACGTCCCCCCGCTGCGGGGCGGGCACCTTCCGCCATGCGGCGAAGCCTCGCTTCGCCGATTCCACCGCCCGGTCCACATCCTCCGCGGCCGAAGCCGGGAAGCGCCCGATCAGCTCGCTGGACCGCGCCGGATTGCGGTTCTCCGTGTACTCCCCCGTCGAGGGCTCGACCCACTCCCCCGCGATGTAGTTCCTGAACGTCTCTGCCATCAATTCCTCCTGCCGCCCGCGCCGGGCGGTCGTCGTTGTGCCAGGGTCCGGGGCAACCTGCGGGGGCGCCGCGCTCGCGGCAAGGTCGCGAGGCCCGCCTCGCCGCGTTCTCCCGTCGCCGCCCGCGGCCATGGTCACCACCACGCGATCGCCAGCACTGCCGCCACTGTGAATGCGAGCAGTCCCGAGTAGAAGATCCAGAGCCGGCGGAACGAGAGGGAGGGGTGAATGCGACGAGCCAGGAACGCCAGCGCGGCGCCACCTCCCAGAGAGCACCCGAGCCAGACCCCGGCGAACAGGGCAATGGCCACGCGGGGACTCATTCCCCCGCTTCCTCCCGGACGAGGTGGTACTTGTCGATCTTCTTGTAGAGGTTGGAGCGCGGCATCTCGATGGATCGGGCCGTCTCGCTCACGTTCCAGTCATTCTCCCGGAGCTTGCCGAGGATGAACGCGCGCTCCGCCCGGTCCTTGAACTCCGCGAATGTGCTCGCCCGCATCACATCGGCCGCGAGCCCCCCCTCCTGACCGCCACCAGTGAGACGCTCGACTTCCTGGGGTCCCACTTCCGGACCGCGCGAGAGGATCAGCAGACGCTCCACCGTATTGCGCAGCTCCCGCACGTTCCCCGGCCAACTGTTACCGGCCAGCCGCTGCACGGCTTCCGGGGTGAACGTACGCGGCGGCAGCCGCTGCTCCTCCACCGCGCGCTCCGTGAAGTGCCGGACGAGCATGGGGATGTCTTCGCGCCGCTCACGCAACGCCGGCACGCGGATCGGCACCACGTTCAGACGGAAGAACAGGTCGTCGCGGAACCGGCCCTCGGCGATCTCCTTCCCGATGTCCTTGTTCGTGGCCGCAATGACGCGGACGTCTACCTGGATCGCCTTCTCGCCACCCACGCGCGTGATCACACCGTCCTGAAGCGCCCTCAGCACCTTCGCCTGGGCCGACAGGCTCATGTCCCCGATCTCGTCCAGGAAGAGCGTGCCGCCGTCCGCCTGCTCGAACTTGCCCGTGCGGTCCATGTGGGCGCCGGTGAACGCGCCCTTGACGTGCCCGAACAGCTCGCTCTCGATGAGCTCGGACGGGATCGCGGCACAGTTGACTTCCACGAACGGCTCTTCCGCCCGCGATGACACCCGGTGCAGCGCCCGCGCCACCAGCTCCTTGCCGCTCCCGTTCTCACCCGTGATCAGGACCCGGGCATCGGTGGGCCCCACTTTCTCGATCCGCTCCAGAACCGAGCGGATGGCGAAGCTCCGCCCCACGATCTCGTAGCGGCTCTCGACCTCGTCACGGAGCCTCGTGACTTCCTGGTACAGGCCTCGCTGCTGCAGCGCATTGCGGATCGTGACCAGGATCCGATCCGTGTCCAGCGGCTTTTCGAGGAAATCGTAGGCACCGCGGCGCGTGGCGTCCACGGCGGTCTCGATGGAGCCGTGCCCGCTGATCATCACCACCAGCGCTTCCGGGTCCCGCTCGCGGAGCCGACCGAGTACTTCGAGGCCGTCCATCCGCTCCATCTTCACGTCCAGGAACGTGAGGTCAGGCCCCCACTCCTCGTGCAGCGTCAGCGCTTCGCCCCCGCCCGCCGCCGTCCGGACGGCGTGCCCCTCGTACTCCAGCACCTGCTTCAGGACGTGCCGGATCCCTTCCTCGTCGTCCACCACCAGGATTCTCGCCATGCTAGACGCCCGCCGCCCGGCTGGCCACGAAAACGACAGAGTCGCCGCTGATGTACAGGGTGCGGATCCCCGGCGGCAGAGGGACGGCCAGGGCGTTCGGCGGGAGATCGGGCTCGCCCCCACCGCGGAAACGCCGGAGGATGGACGGGATCAGGCGATCGGGGACCGGGATTCCAGCCGCCCCCAGCTCGTGGATCTCCAGCGCCACGCGGCCGCTGTCCGCGGGCGTGAAGCTACCCACCGCCTTGAGCGTGGTCGTATCCGGGAGGATCGACAGGATCTCACGAAGCTCCGGAATGCGGCCGAACCGGGCCGTGGCCACAGCCCCCTCCAGCGTGACCTGTCCGTCTCGCAGCTGGATCCGGGGTCGCGCCACATCCCGCGGAAGAAAGCCGCCCCACCGGTACTCGATCAAGCTCTGAAGCTCCATCTCGTGCAGCGCCACCCGCTCGCGGCCGCCCGGCGTCCCGAGCTCGGCCAGCTTCCGATCCGCCTCCGCGGCCAGCTCCGGGGACGCGGCCTCCGGCGGCTGCCGCGTCCTGCCCCACAGGTCGACGATCTCCGACCGGTACAGCCACGCCGCGAGCAGCAGCGCCCCGATCACCGCCAGCCCGAGGAGCCGGCCCAAACAGCCCCGGAGCAGGAGCACGCGCTCAGCCCTTGATGCGCGCCATGATGTCCGCGGCCGCCGTCCCGAGCTTCGCCGCCACCCGCCGCTCGTAGCGCGCTCCCTTCGGCGACAGGTGACTCTCCATCAGGTCGATGGTCCGGACGTTGATCTCCGCGGAGTACTGCAGCGCGGACACCATGTCTTCGAAGTCCCGGAAATCACCGGCCCGGGCCGTGGGCTGCGCCCGACCCAGCGTGAGGTGCGGGTGGAACGCGCGGACTTCCCGCTCGAATCCCAGCGGCGCCAGCTCCCACTCCAGATCATGCTTGAGACAGCGGAGCTCCGGCGACGCTTCCGCCCCGAGCCAGATCACTTTCGGGCGGCGCATCGTCGGGAACGCCCCTGCGCCACCCAACTTCACGACGAACGGCTTGGTCTTTTCCGCGACGCGGGCCACGGCTTGCTGCACTTCCCGGAGTCGCTCCGGGCGGACCTCGCCCAGGAACTTCAGCGTCATGTGCAGCTGATCCGTGTCCACCCACCGGACCGGAAGGGGCGACTCGTGCATACGCCGCGCCGCCCGGGTCATGCGCTGGCGATCCTTGGCCGTGAAGTTGATCGCTACGAAAAGTCTCATCAGCTCCCTGGGTTCAATCCCGCCCCGGTGTCAAATCCAGGGCCACGTACCGGAATCCGAGCGCCCGGATCTCCGCGGCGAGGCTGGTCACTCGCTCCAGCTCCCCGAGTCCGACCCGCACGGCAGCGATGTCCGCGGCCGCCCCGACGGCGTCCACCCTCGCCTGCATGCCGGCCCGGCGAAGCAACTCTTCCACTCGTGCCGCTCGGAGCGCCGGCGTCGCTTCGTCCCGCGTCACATCTCCAGCTTCACCAGGGTCTCGTCCATTGCCCCTCGTCGGTACCCGTCCACGTCGAGCAGGATTCGTTCGAAGCCGAGCTCGAGAAGCCGCGCCGCACTCTCCGCCACCCGCGCAGCGGCCCCTTCGAGCTCCGCCGCAGCCACTTCTACACGGGCGACACTCCCGTGGTGCCGTACGCGAAACTCCTTCAGGTCCTGCTCGCGCAGCACCGCCTCGGCCGCTTCGACCTGCGCCAGCCGCTCGGGCGTCACGGCCAGCCCGTATTCGAGACGGCTGGCCAGACACGGAGACGATGGCTGGTCCCACGTGGGCAGACCCTGCTCGCGCGAGAGCACCCGGATCTCCGCTTTCGTCAGCCCCGCTTCCTGCAATGGCGAGCGAACGCCCCGCTCGCGGCCGGCCCGCGTACCCGGACGACGTTCCGCGGCGTCATCCGCGTTCGCCCCGTCCACCACCGTCCGCAGACCATGCTCGCACGCGACCGTGCCAAGCCGGGACCAGAGCTCGCTCTTGCAGAAGTAGCAGCGATCGACGGGGTTGGCGGCGTAGCGGGGGTCCAGGAGCTCGCGGGTGTCGACCTCCTGATGAGGGATGCCGAACCGCGCCACGCACTCCATGGCCATCCGGTGCTGGACTTCCGGGTACGCGCTGGACCGGCCCGTGACTGCCAGGACCTTTCCCGATCCCAGCACGTCCAGCGCCGTCTTCGCCAGGAACACGCTGTCCACTCCACCGGAATAGCCCACGCAGACGGAGTGGCAATCCTCGAGCGCACTCACCAGCGCCCGGCGCTTGGACTCCAGCAACACTCGATCCAACCGTGCTCCTTCTCTCGGTCCCCGTGCCGCGCCCGGCGCGAAGCTACCGCATCCGCCCCTGCAGGACAACACGCGAAAGGCGTGACGCTTGACGGAAACGGGCCTGAAGGATACCCATCCGCCAACTTCCATGCACAAGCAGACGCGGTCCGCCACTCTGGCGGCGGTCACGGGCCCCGGAGTCGAGTGCGCGGCCCGAACGCGGCCGCCATCGCGGCGGCGCCCCGCGCCGGCCCCGCTGCGCGTGCTCGCCACCACCGCCATGGCCTGCCTCATGGTGAGCGGCTGCGGAAGGGGGGCCACCGAGCCCCGCCCCGTGTGCGGACAATCCCCCCCGATCCTCCCAGGGGCCGCGCTGGCGGGCAAGCTCGAGCCCGGAGACGCGACGCGTGGCAATGCCCTGATCGACTACTATACGCTCCGCCTCACTCATCCCACCGCGCTCCTGGTCCGTATGAGCGCACAGGGTTACACACCACTTCTCTTCCTTTTCGATGCCGACGCCCGGCTCATCGGCCAGGCCTACGATCCCGACCGAGGCCCCCTGGCGGAGCTGCACTACCCGGCCGCCGCCGGCTGCTACATCATTGGGGCGGGCGCGTGGGACCCGGACGGCAGGGGCCCCTACACCCTGGAAGTGATGCTCCAGTAGGAACACCTACACGGCCAGTTCGGCGACGAGGGGTCTGTCCAGCGTCCGGTATTGGATCGCTTCCGCGATGTGGCGAGCATCGAGGGCTTCGGTCCCTTCCAGGTCCGCGATCGTTCTGGCAACGCGGAGGATCCGGTCATGTGCCCGTCCCGACAGGCGCAGCTGTCGCGTGGCCGTCTCCAGCAGGGCCCAGCCCGCATCATCGGGCCGGCAGTGGAGGCGCGTCCCCCGGGCGTCCAGCTGAGCGGTGCAGAACACGCCCTCCCCGTCGTATCTGCGCTGCTGACGCGCTCGCGCGTCCACCACCCGTGTCAGGATTCGGACACTCGCTTCCGACTCGCGTCGTTCCGCGAGTCGTGCCGCCGGGACGGGCCGGACCTCGAGGTGCATGTCGATCCGGTCCAGGAGTGGTCCGGAAATGCGTCCGCGGTAGCGTCGCACCTGCTCGACCGTGCAGCGGCACCGGTCGCTCCCGTCCCCCATGCGCCCGCACGGGCACGGGTTCATCGTGGCCACCAGCGTGAACCGCGCCGGCAGCTCCACGGCGGCCCGGGCACGTCCGATCAGGATCGATCCGTCCTCCAACGGCTGCCTCAGCGCCTCCAGTGCGGAGCGCCGGAACTCCGGCAGCTCATCGAGGAAGAGCACGCCGTGGTGCGCCAGCGATACCTCTCCGGGCCTGGGAAGACTGCCACCCCCCACCAGGCCCGCGTCGGAGATGCCGTGATGCGGCGCCCGGAACGGCCGCGTTCGGAGCAGGCCGGACCGGGGCGGGAGCCGCCCCGCGGCCGAATGGATGCGCGTCGCTTCCATTGCCTCTTCGGGCGTCAGCATCGGGAGAATGGACGCCAGCCGCCGCGCCATCATGGATTTCCCGGATCCTGGCGGTCCGATGAGCACGATGTTGTGGCCGCCGGCCGCGGCGATCTCCAGGGCCCGCCGGGCCGCGGCCTGGCCGCGCACGTCGGCGAAATCCGGCCCGACCGCAGCGCCGGCGTTGTCCTCCATCACCGGCACGGCATGCCTCGGCTGGAGCCCCCCATTCAGCCAGGCCACGACTTCCCCGAGCGACGACGCCGGGTGAGCGGCCACGCCCGCGACCGCCGCCGCTTCCGCCGCGTTCACTTCCGGCACCACGAGCCTCGTGATGCCGCCGCTGCGGCAGCGGAGCGCCACGGCGAGCGTCCCGTAGACGGAACGGAGCGCCCCATCCAGTCCCAGTTCACCAATGCAGCAGGTGCCCTGCAACGAATGCTGCGGGACGCGGCCGGTAGCGGCGAGGATCGCGAGCGCCATCGGCAGATCGAAGGCGCTTCCATTCTTCGGGACGTCGGCCGGTGCGAGATTCACCGTTATGCGCGCCGGTGGCAGCTTGAATCCGCTGTTCGCCAGTGCCGACGTGACCCGCTCCCGCGCCTCCCGCACCGCTCCCTGGGCGAGCCCCACCACCGTCATGGAGGGAAGCCCCCGCGCCAGGTCCACTTCCACACGGACGAAGCGGGCGTCCACGCCCAGAATGGCACCGCTGAGGATCGTCGCGAGCATGGCCCCACGATGCCGCCGCATGCGGGGCGTGGGAATGGCGCGACGGGACGCGCTACTCGTAACGCAGCGACTCGATCGGATCCAGCGCTGCCGCGCGCCGCGCCGGCCACAGCCCGAAGAAGATCCCCACCACGGCCGAGAAGCCGAACGCGAGGACCACCGCCTTCAGTGCTACGGCTGTCTGCCAGCCGGCCAGGCTCTGGAGCGCGTGAGCCCCGCCCCAGCCGGCGAGGATCCCCAGCACGCCCCCGGCCATGCACAGCACCAGTGATTCGATGAGGAACTGCAGCAGGATGTGGCGACGCCGGGCGCCGAGCGCCTTCCGGACGCCGATTTCGCGCGTCCGCTCCGTCACCGAGACGAGCATGATGTTCATGATGCCGATCCCGCCCACCAGCAGCGAGATGGCCGCAATGCCGGCCAGAAGGAACGTGAACGTCTGGGTCGTCTCCTGGAACGTGCTCATGAGCGACGCCATGTTCCGAACGCTGAAATCTGCCTCCTCGCCGGGGGCGATCCGATGCTCGCGGCGAAGCACGCGGTCGATCTCCGTGATGGCGGCGTCCATCTCCCGCGCGCTCACCGCCTGCACGTTGATGGAGCGGACGTACTCCGACCCGATGACCCTGAACTGGGCCGTGGACAGCGGAATGTAGAGCCGCTCGTCCGGGTTGTCCCACCCTTCCGACCCCTTCTCCTTCAGCACGCCAATGATCTGGAAAGGAATGCCGCGCACCAGGATGTCCTGACCCACCAGCCGCGCGGACGTGGTTCCCAATCGCTCGCCCACTGCCGAACCGATCACCGCCAGACGACGGCGCCCCCGCTCCTCGCCGGGCGTGAACAGCCGCCCCAGGTCGATGGAGTAGTTCTGGATCCCGAAGTAGGCCGGCCAGACGCCCACCACGCTCAGGTTCGCATTGCTCCGACCGAATTCGATCTGCTGGCGACGCTCCAGCTCCGGCGACACGGCCTTCACCGCCGTCGCGTTCGCTACGATCGCTTCCGCATCCTTCGCCGTCATGCGGGCCGAGCCCCGGTCCACGCCGCCCCACATGTGCTGACCGGGCCGCACCGTCAGCACGTTCGTCCCCAGCCCCTCCAGCCTGGACGCGACCTGGCGCTGCGCCCCTTCCCCGAGCGCCACCATCGTGATCACGGCCGCGATCCCGATGATGATCCCCAGCATGGTCAGGAACGACCGCAGCTTGTTCACCCGGATCGACTCGAGCGCGACCTTCAGGATCTCCGCGATCAGCATGATTCCCCCTCTACCGCCGCCCACCACCACCCGGAATCGGACTGCTCCGCTCCCGGATCCGGTTCATCATGTTCTCCTGCTGCTGCCGCAGCCGCGCCACGGAGATCAGCACCACCTCGTCGCCTTCCTTGACGCCCGAGACCACTTCGGACTTGTCCCAGTCGTTCAGCCCGAGCATCACCACGTGCGCCTGCGCCCCGTTCGGCGTCCGCACGAACAGCACGCCCGGGCGAGTGTCGCCGTTCCCGCGGCTCTGCGCGCCGGATCCGCCGGGGCCACCACGCATCCCGCCCATGGCCTGGAAGCACTGCCGCGCCTGCGCGCGCTCCGCCTCCGTGAGCGAAGAGCGGTCCGTGCGTGCTTTCGCCATGATCGCCGTGCAGTCCGGCTGCCCGCCACCCGTGGCGCCACCCTGCGCCGCGCCGCCCGGCTGCCCGGCTTCAGTCGACTGATCCGGGCCGGCCGTCCCGGCGGCCGCCACTTCCCCCTCGGCACGCCCGGGCGCGCTGCCTCCGGCGGACGCGGATGAGGGCCGCTGCGACAGCATCTCTCGCATGTCGCCCTCGCTGATTCCCAGAACCTGCCCGGCCGCCATGGCGTCCTGCATGCTCACGACCGCAGAGTTGGGGACCAGGAGCACGCTGTCCCGCTGGGCCACCTCGATCTGCACTTCCGCGTTCATGTTCGGCTTCAGCAGACCCTCCCGGTTGTCCAGTCGGATGAGCACCGGGAACATGGTCACGTTCTGGTCCACCACGGCCTGCGGCTCGATCTTCAGGACCGAGCCAAGGAACGCGCGGTTGGGGTACGCTTCCACCTGTACCCGGGCCACCTGCCCCGCCTTTACCTTTCCGATGTCGGTCTCGTCGACCAGCGTCCGCACGTTCATGGTGGACAGGTCCGCCATGAGCATGAGCGTGGTCCCGCCCGACACGTTGCCGCTGGCCGAAGCGATGATCTGCCCCGCCTCGACGTCCTTCTGGATGACCGTGCCTGCGATCGGCGCACGGATGGTCACGTCCCCCATCCGCTCCCGGGCCAGCTGGAGGTTCGTCTGCGCCTTGACCAGTTGGGCGCGCGCGTTGGCGGCCTCGAGCACAGTGGTCTCGAGCTCCTGCTGCGTCAGCACGTTGGCTTCCCGCAGCTCCCGCGAGCGCGCGGTCTGGGACTGCGCGATCTGTTGGCGCGCTTGCGCCACCTCGAGGTCCGCCTGCGCCTGGTCCAGGGCGTTGCGGACGTCACGCGGATCGATTTCCGCCAGGAGCGCACCCTTTTCCACGCGGTCACCGGTGTCCACGTGTAGACGGGTGATGTCGCCCGATGCCTTCGATTTCACCTCGACCACCAGGATCGGCTCCACCTGCCCGGACGCTTCCACGCGGATGTCCAGGTCCCCACGCTCCACGCGGGCGACTTCGTCCGGGTCCCCGCTCCGCGTCTCGGCCGCGTCGCCCGCGGCGCAGGCGGCCATCGCCGCTGCGAGGAGTGCCACACCCAGTCCTCTCTCGATCCAGCGTTGCATCAGCGGCATCCTCCTAAAGCGTCCGCCCCACCAGCGACTCCAGCTCAGCCTTCGCGAGCAGGTAGTCGTAGCGGGCATTGATGAGATCGTTCTCCGCCTGCGACAGCGCGATCTGAGACGAGACCAGGTCCAGGATCGTCCCGGCCCCGAGATCGTAGCGCTCCTTCTGAACCCGATAGTCTTCCCGCGCCACGGACACGGACTCCTGCAGGAGCGCGAGCTGCTGCTCGGCCAGCTGAACGGACGCGAGCAGGCGCTCCACTTCCGTTACCGCGGCGCGCGACGCGTCCTCCGCCTGCGCCCTCGCGAGCGTTACCTGCGCGTTCGCCCGGTCGATCGCCACCTCTCGGGAAAGCCCGTTGAACACGGGATAGGAGAGCCGCAGGCTGGTGCTCCAGCTCGTGCGTCCCCCCAGCAGCGCAGCTTCCGAGTTCGCCCAGGTATACCCCCCGCTCAACCCAACGGTCGGGAGCCACTGCGCCTGCGCCTGCGACAATCCCGCCTCCGCTACGTTCAGGTTCGCCCGCGCCGAAAGCACCGAGGGCGCCTCCCCGAGCACCAGCTCCCGCATCTGCACCCCGTTCAGCGCCAGCGGCTGCGGTTCCAGTGTGGGCGGCCGCTCGGCGGCCACGGCCCCGGTGACCCCCACCGTCCGCCCGAGCACGTACATGGCCGTGCGCCGCTGGGTCTCCGCCTGCAGCAGCGCCTGCTGCGCGTTGCGGACCTGCAGCTGCGCCCGCAGCACGTCCGAGCGCGTGGCACGGCCGGCCTGAAGCCGGTGCTGGGCCGCCGAGAGCTGTGTGTTCGCCTGCTCGATCTGCTTGGTGGTCAGCTCGATCAGGTCCTCGGCCCGCAGCACTGCGAAGAACGCCGTCGTAGCCGATAGCGCCACCTCGAAGCGGCTCGCCCTCAGATTCGCTTCGGCCGCCGTCTCCGATGCCCGCGAGCTCCGCACCTGCGCCAGATTTCGCCCACCCGCGAACAGATCCATGCTCGACGACAGACCGGCGCTGTAGCTGCTGCTCTGCCCGCTCACGCGCAGGTTCGTCTGCGGGTCGTAGCGCTCCGAGCTGGACGCCAATGCCCCCGAGGACAGGGAGAGCGTCGGCAGCATCGATGCGTAGGACTGGAGCATGGCAGACTGCGCCGTGCTCAGCGACGTCGCCGCCTGCACCACTTGCGGATTCACGTCCAGCGCCCGGGCCGCCGCTTCCTCCAGCGTCACCGTGTCCACCACCGTGAGCGGCGCCAGCGCCGGCATCCCGGGAACCGTGTCCTGCGTGGCCGCAGGCGCAGCCCCGAGGGCAGTCGCCAGCGCGTATCCCAGTACCACTCCAAGACCGCTGCGTTTCATCTTCCGCCTGTCGCCGGATGCTCACCGCGGGCCGCTGCCCCGTCCTCGGCCATAGAGACGCACGCCAGCGACGTTTCGTTGGGGAGGCCCCCCCGGGGCAACCCCGGAGCGCGTTGCCCGCATCCTAGGATGGTATGGCGTGCTGCCGGAGTGGCGGCGCCGGAACGCATCGGGATGGAGAAGCAAACTAATGGTTCAGCCCATGGCATATGCCGTGCGGCCGCGAGCATGACGACGTTCTGATGGCTTACGACGGAAGGCGGAGGCGGGAAATGGTAGTGAGAACAAGGTTGGCCGGGCGAGCGCTCATGGCGTCGCTCGTTCTGGTCGTCGGGTGCAGTCACGGCGATACAGCTGCGGCGCAGGTAGAGGATCAGGCCCCTGTGGAACGGACGCTGGGCAAGGTTCCCGCTACGGTTGACACGTCCACGGCTGCCTCGCTCTCGGAGACGTTCCGCGCGGCCGCGGCCCGCGCTCTCCCGGGCGTGGTGACGGTGCAGGTGACGGAGCGGCCGCAGCAGGCGGCCAACAGTCCGTTCCCGTTCCCCTTCCCCTTCGGCCAGCAGGCGCCGCAGGGCCAGGCGCCGGAGCAGCACGGGACCGGTTCGGGATTCGTCTTCAGCAAGGACGGCTACATCATCACGAACAACCACGTGGTGGAGAATGCCACCAACGTGCAGGTCCGGTTCGTCGATGGGCGCGTGTACGATGATGTGGACGTGGTCGGGCGGGATCCGAACACGGACATCGCCGTGCTCAAGCTGAAGGACGGAGACAATTTCCAGCCGCTCGAGATCGGAAGCTCCGACAACGCCCAGGTCGGCGACTGGGTCCTGGCTCTCGGGAACCCGCTGGATCTCGGGTTCACCGTGACCGCCGGGATCGTCAGCGCCAAGGGTCGGCGTCTCGGGATCATCCGGAGCGAGATGCCGCTGGAGTCGTTCATCCAGACGGACGCAGCCATCAACCCCGGGAACTCCGGCGGACCGCTGGTGGACCTGTACGGCCGCGTGATCGGCGTGAACAGCGCCATCTATTCCCGCACCGGTACCTACGCGGGGAACGGCTTCGCCATTCCGAGCGCGATCGCCGTGAAAGCCGCTCAGGACATCATCCAGTACGGGCATGTCCGGCGCCCGCGGCTGGGCGTGGTGATCAGCCCGGTGGGCGAGGCGCAGGCCCAGCTCTACCACCTCCCGGACATCTCGGGCGCGGTTGTGAATGAAGTCGAGCCCGGCAGCCCGGCGGACAAGGCGGGAATCAAGCCGGAGGACGTGATCGTGTCGCTCAACGGCGAGGCTGTTTCGAACGCGGACGAGCTGACCACGCGGCTGGCTCGCCTGAATCCCGGCCAGACTGTCACGCTCGGACTGATCCGCGACGGCCAGCGCAGGGAGATTCGGGTCGAGCTCGGCCAGTTCGAGATGAAGGAGCCGGAAGCGACCCAGACCAGCCAGTCCCAGTCCGCACAGGACAAGCTCGGCATCCAGCTCAGCAACCTCACGCCCCAGATCCGTGATCAGCTCGACCTGCAGAGCGGGATCGAGGGCGTGGTGGTCACGGCCGTGGAGCCCTTCAGCCCCGCGGCGACCGTGCTGCAGCCCGGGGACGTGATCCTCCAGTTCGATCGAAAGGACGTCAGCACCGTTCGCGACATACAACGGCTGGCGGAGGACGTGAAGGCCGGCAGCATCGTCGTGCTGAAGATCCGCAGTCGCGCCACGGGCAATATCGGGGTCCGGAGCTTCCGCCTGAGATAGCGACGCGACCGCGCCCGTCCGGCGGCTACGCCGGCTCCACTCCGACGCCGCCCTCCGCACCGGGGGGCGGCGTCGCAGGTTTCGGAATGGTCAGCCAGACGGTCGTTCCCTCTCCAGGCTCACTGTCTGCCCCGACGGCTCCACCCCATCCTTCCACGAGCCGCCGCACGATGGCGAGCCCCAGCCCCGTTCCCGACGATCGCGTCGAGAAATGTGGCTCGAAGATCCGCGGCAGCTGCTCTTCCGGGATGCCCCGCCCGTTGTCGCTCACTTCGAGGCGGACCCGATCGGTCTCGTCGCGAACGAGCACCTCCACGGTCCCGCCGTCGGGGACCGCCGCGCGGGCGTTCTCCAGCAGGTTGACGATCACTTCCCTCAGCTCCGGCGCCCGGGCCACGGCCATGGCGCTCCCCGCACCGGCGGAGAGACGGTAGACTACGGCCCGGTCGGGAGCCCGGTAGAGCGTCAGGATGTCACGCGCGATCGCCACCACGTCCACGGGCTCGGTCGACCCCGTCGTCTCCTGGGGCGCGCCATAGCGCGAGAACGCCTTCGCGATCTCGCTGAGGCGCTCGATCTCCGCCAGGATGTGCTCCACGCTGGTTTCGAGGATCGACTCGAAGTCCTGGCGCCCGTCCCGGTACGCTCGCCGGACGTGCTGTACGGACAGCTTGATCGGCGTCAGCGGATTCTTGATCTCGTGCGCCACCTGCCTCGCCATCTCGCCCCATGCCAGGATGCGGGCTGTCCGGACCTCCTGCGCCCGCGCGCGGCGGAGCCGCCGGGTCATCACGTTGAACGAGGCGAACAGCTCGCCGAACTCGTCGCGCCTCTGCTCGGGCAGGCGCACGCCCAGGCGCCCGCGACCGACCGCCGACGCCGCTCTCCGGAGCTCGCCGATGGGACGGGCCAGTGCCCGCCCGACCAATACGGAAAGCGCCAGGGAGAGGACCGCACCCACCAGGACGCCGAACAGGACCAGGTGTCCAAACTCCCGCTGGCGCACGGCAACGTCCCGGGCCGCGAGCCAGACGGGCACGGCTACATCCGCCATTGCATCGGGCAGACGGCGGTAGGCCACCAGGTACGGCCGCCCCGCCAGCGTGCCCCGCTCGGTACCGCCACGCGCCTCCCCGCTGGCAATGGCGGCGAAGAGGTCGGGCGGCATCCAGGCGTCATACAGCCCGAGCTCCACGGCGGCCGGCATGGACGCCTCCGTCAGAGCTCCACGCTCGTAATAGAGAAGATCTTCGCCCGTCCGGGTCGCGGTCTCCTCCAGTCCCGTCTGCGGGAGCAGCCCCGCGGCGTGCACCACTGCGCGCTCCGCCACCTCCCGTGCCGCGCGGGTGACCTCCTCCGCCAGCGCGCGATACGCCGCCCAGCCGAACACGGCCGTGGGCAGCAGAAAGAACGCGAACAGTGACACGATCAGTCTCGCCCGAAAGCCCCCGAGCCAGCCCGTCCACCCGCCGGGCGGCGCGGGCGGGTCGCCGCCGGCCAGCCGACCGCCGAACCAGAGTCCGGTCAGCAGGACCAGGTCCAGCGTCACCAGAAGCATGGCCCGGGCGAATCGAATCCCGCGCGGCGCCATGCGCAGCTCCAGATGGGCGTGGTACGTATCCGGGCCTTCCTGCACCAGCGCTTCCTTTCGCCACGCGTCCCCGACGCGGTGCCACCCGGTGACCTTTGGAGGTACGACCCCGGACTGCACGGGGAGCAGTTCCAGCGTGACGGGGCTGCGCGCTTCACCCTCGATGAACGTGGCGAGCGCCGATGTGGGCTGCAGGTTCGCCCGGGGCGCCACGGCCACCGACACCGCCCGCTCGTCGGACAGTGGCACGGCAAGGATCCGGCTCACACCCCCGCCATCGGCCGGCACGTTCTCCATGACGCCGTAGGCCATGGCGGCGGCCACGACCCGCTCCACTTCCCGCATGCCGGGGTCACCCGGTCCCAGACGCACTCCCAGTGGGAGCGACGCCACCCGATTCCCCGATCCATCCCAGAGCGAGATCTCCAGGGGGTACGGCTCGCTCGCCAGTCCGCTGCCCACCCAGGATTCGTAGAGCAGGTCCAGTCCCTGGCCGCCCTGGGCCTGCGCTTGCTGGAGCTCCGCCGCGAACCGGACCAGCAGGTAGGTCAGGAACGGGTCGGCCCGGGTCCCGAACGATTCGAGCTCCGCCTCGGCCTGCCGGATGTTGGCCTCTTCCGATGCGACCCACAGGTGAGGGATCACCGCCGTGGCAGCGAGCCACCCCGCCACCAGCCAGCGCAGCAGCAGCTCCCCCCTCCCCGTGTAGCCGGCCAGTCCGCGCGCGGACAGCAGGAAAGGGATGCTCCAGGCCAGGAGCAGCGGCGTGGGCGCGGGCCTTCCCGGTCGCCAGGCCACGGCCACGGCCACGGAGAGCCCCACGGCCGCCGCGGCCCCCGCCGCCAGGTATAGCGCCACCGGCCGTCGCTCACCGGAGCGGATCGCGCGCGGGATCAGGATGGCCGCGAGCACCGTCAGCAGCACCACGGTCGTGGTCTGGAGCACGTACCAGAGCGGCCCGACCGACGTCAGCATGGGCAATCCCGCACTGGCCGTCATGACGCCCGTTCCCACGGCGAAGCCGCCACCCGCCAGCGCCGCGCCCACGGACAGCCGCAGCCAGAGATCCCCCCTGCGCGTTCCCGGCGGCCGCACGGTGGCCATCAGCGCAGCCAGCGGCAGGAGAACGACGATGACCCCCTCGATCACGAAGTCCCCCGGCACCGGCAGCACGAAGAACCCGGGAGAGAACAACCGATCGAGCCCGAATGTTCGTCGGAGTGGCGCCGCCATGAGGGTCGCGCTCAGACCGAGAAGCGGGACCGATGCCGCCAGGCCGCCCCGGTGCTCCAGAGATCGCAACCAGATCGCCGACAGGAGACCGAGCGCCACCAGCACGAGGACGAACACCATCTCACGACCCGTTCGCGTCACACGGGACCGCCACTCTCCCTGCGTCAGCGGTGGGAAGCGGGCGTGCATCACGGGCTTCCCATCCAGGACGAGCGTCCAGTCCGCTCCCGCCGCCGCCCCCGGACCGAAGCGGGGACGCTCTCCCGTCACCGCCTCGAATCGCTCACTCAGCGCGTTCGTTCTCCCGCGCAGCGGGGGTCCGGCCTGTAGCAGCATGGCTGCCACTGCTCGTCGTCCCTCTCCCGCCGGCGCCACCGCGTACAGGTACGTGAACAGGGTCCCGTCCGTGTACACGATCCCCGGCTCCGCATGGACCACCACGTCCGGCAGCCGGCCCCGGTGCTCGCCTGCCCAAACCACCGGCCACCCGTTCGGGTCCACCAGCGCCACAGCCGCCACTTCCGTGCGCTCCCGGATCCGCGCCATCGCATCGAAGGAAGCCTCCCAGCCGGGGTCGGCCGCGAGATACGCCGCGGCCGTGACCCGCCGGATCGCCCCTTCCATGCGGTCCTGCAGCCGGGACGAAAGGCGCTCCTGCCTCGCTTCGACCACCCCGGACCAGTCGCTCAGCCCGCGCTCGAGACGCAGTGTGGTTGCGCCCGCCGCGACAACGGCGAGCGAGAGCGTGGCCAGCGCCACCGGGGCCAGCGTCCGCTCACGGGAGGTCCGGAGCCGACGCACTTCGACCGCCACGGCGGTCGCCACGACGCCCAGCGCCAGCAGCAGCGCCCATGGAGCGAGCGTGCGGCTCCAGAGCAGGAGCGCCAGCATGCCACCAAAACCGACGACGACCACCGTGCGCTTCGGCCCCTGCGGCGTCATACTGTCTCCATGAACGACAATGGCGCTTCTCCCTTCGCCCTGGACGAGCTCAGCTGGATCGATGCCGCGGCACACCTCGCCCGCGACCCCCGGCTCATCATTCCCGTCGGCGCCCTCGAGCAGCACGGTCCCCACCTGCCCCTGGGCAGCAACGTGGTCATCGCCAAGCGCTTCGCTCTCGACCTGTCAGAGGAGTTCGGCGTGCTGCGTGCCCCCACCTTCGCCTACGGCGTCAATGTACGGACGGAGCGGGCGTACGCCGGAACCGCCTCGCTCGGGCGCAAGTCACTCCACCGCGCTCTCAACGAACTCCTCGATGGATGGGAGATGCACGGCGTCTCGGAGTTTATCCTCATCACCGCGCACCGGCACGAACCACACATGGAAGCGCTGGCCACGCTCGTCACCACCGAGGCGCGCGTTCGCGTGGTCGATATCTGGGACGTGCCCATCCACGACCTCCTCGAAGGGCAGGAAGCCGCTGAGCACGCCGGCGAAGCCGAGACGTCACTCATGCTCCATCTGCATCCCGAACTCGTGCGCATGGACCGGGCAAAGGACTTCGAGCTCCCCCCGGACGAGTTCCGCCGGTACATGCGCGGCGGCATGCCCACACCTCCCGCCGGCGGCACGGGCTGCGTGGGACGACCCACCCTCGCATCCGCAGACAAGGGGGCCCGCATCTATCTCCGGATCCTCGACGCCATCCGCCGCGCCGTCTTCGTCACTCCCGACCAGGGCACCGATACGCTGTGAACAGCCAGTCCCGCGGGTTCGAACTCCGTCGGGGGCCAGGTGTACCCATAGCAGAACTGAACCATAGGACCGCCCATGATCATTCGCACGTCGGCTCTTGTCACGCTTGCGCTCGTCGCCCTCACGGGCAGCGCTCGCGCTCAGAACCAGACCATCGACCAGGGGATCTTCAGGCTCTCCGTTCGCGGACAGCCCGTGGGCACCGAGACGTTCACCATCCAGCGCAAGGGCGAGGGTCCATCCAGTGTCGTCGTGGCGCAGGCCCGCATGTCCCTCGACAATGGCGATGAAACCCGGACCCTGCTCCAGACCGAGGGCCTCGACCTCCGTCCCACTGCGTACCAGATTGAGGTAACCGGGCCCGACAAGCAAAGCATTCGAGGACAGGCCGCCGGCAACCGGTTCCGCGCCCAGATCGTCTCCAACTCGGGCGAGATGATGCGTGAGTATCTCGCCAGCGAGGGCGCCGTCATCATCGATCAGGGCGTCGCACACCAGTACTATTTCCTCGCGCCCCACCTCCAGGACGGGGCATCGGTGCCGATCATCATCCCTCGCGAGAGCCGCCAGGTCTCCGCTTCCATTTCAAGCCAGGGTCGCGAATCCATCGAGATCGGCGGACACCAGGTCTCCGCCCGCAAGTTCAGCATCCGGCCCGCTGGCATGCCCGAGCGGACCATCTGGGTGGATGACCAGGGCCGCGTGCTGCGCCTGAACATTCCCTCTCAGAACTACGTGGCCGAGCGCACCGCCCTCCCCTGATCCATGCATCACGGGTACCGGGCGCCGTCCGCCCACTCCGTTGACCCGGCTCGGAGCCGGTGCATTCCACGGCGATACGCCATTCCCGACCGCTGTGTGCAGCGTGCGAAACATTGCGCGGGGCATCTGCGTACAGGGGCGGGTCGCACCCGAAAACATTCTCGAATCCGGACCATCATGAATCGATCTGCTGTCATCCTCCTCCTGGCACTCGTCGCGCGACCGGCGCTGGCGCAGGAGGCGCCCGCAAGGCTCAGCCTGGAGGAAGCCGTAGCGCTGGCGCGTGAGAATAACCCGGACTTCCAGTCCCGCCTGAACGACGCGACGGTGGCGGACTGGGGGGTGCGCGCGGCGTACGGGAATCTGCTCCCGTCGGCGTCGGTGAGTGGTGGTGTGAGCTATCAGGGCGGCGGCCAGGCGCGCATCGGCGGCTACACGTCGAGCGACATCGGGCTGGGCAGCACGCCGTCGTACTACTACTCGAGCTACCAGGTGGGCCTGAATCTGGGGCTGTCGGGCGCCGATCTGTACCGGGTGAAGCAGCAGCGCCAGTCGCGTGCCGCAGTGGTGGCGGGCATCGATGCCGCGGGTCTCACCCTGGAAGCGCAGGTCACACAGCAGTACCTGGCAGCGCTGCGGGCGGGTGACGGCGTGGACCTGGCGGTGGCGCAGCTGGATCGTGCCGAGGCGAACAAGGCGCTGGCGGAGGCGAGATATTCGGCTCAGGCGGCCACGGCCATCGAGGCAAAGCAGGCCGAAGTGGAGCGAGGCCGCGCGGAGGTGGAGCTGGTCCGGGCGCGGGCTGCGCTGGAGACGGAGAAGCTCAGGCTGCTCGCGCTCGTCGGAATCGACCTTGACCGGACCGTGGAATTGACCAGCGACGTGGCCGTGTTCGAGCCCACGTGGGACGAGGAGACCCTGGTCGCGGCGGCGCTCGGTGGGCACCCCGACCTGGCTGCGGCGAAGGCATCGCTGGAATCGGCAGGCGCGGGCGTCGGGATGGCGCGGAGCGCATACTGGCCGAGCCTCATGCTTTCCACCGGCCTGTCGGGGTATACGCGGCGGGTGGGGAGCGATTCCTACCTGCTGGATCAGGCGGAACAATCCATGGTGGATGCGCGAGAGCAGTGCACCATCACGAATGACATCCTGGGAAGGCTCAGCCCTCCCCTCCCGGCGCAGGACTGCAGTCAGCTCCGGCTGACAGATGAAATGCGAGGAAACATCATTGACCGGAACCGGCAGTTTCCCTTCCATTTCCAGACCGAGCCGGTGTCGGTCTCACTCGGCATCTCGCTCCCGATCTTCCAGGGGCTCTCGCGGCAGCAGCAGCTGGCCACGGCGCACGCGCAGGCGCAGGATGCGAGGCTGCGCGTCCGCTCCGAGGAGCTGCGGGTTCGCTCGGAAGTGCAGATCTCCTATCAGAATCTGAAGGCGGCATACAGGGCGGAGCAGCTGGAGGAGCGGAACCGGTCACTCGCGGACGATCAGCTGAAGCTGGGGCGTGAGCAGTATCGCGTGGGCTCGGCCTCGTTCGTGGACCTGATGGAGGCTGAAGCATTGAAGGCGAACGCGGATCGGGCGTACCTGTTGGCGGTGTACTCATTCCAGGAAGCGCTGACGGCCCTCGAAGCCGCCGTGGGCCAGCACCTGGCGACCCCCGAGAACTGAAGCGGATAGCATGAAACGAAAGACGAAGGTCATTCTTGGCATCGGTACCCTGGTGGTGCTGACAGGCGCTGGGATCGCGGGGGTCCGACGCGGCGGCGAGAGCGGCGTGGGTGTGCGGACTGCGGCCGTGGAGCGCAAGGACCTGGAGGGGGTGGTCCGCGCGAGCGGGTGGATCCAGCCGCACGTGGCCGTGGACGTCCAGTCCGACATCATGGGCCGCGTCACGGCGCTGTACGTGAAGGAAGGGGACGTGGTCGAGAAGGGTCAGGTCCTGCTCCGGATCGATCCCACACAGTACGAGGCCGCGGTGGCGCGAGCCGAGGCGAGCGTCAGCGAGGCGCTCGCACGGGAGGCGCAGGCGCGGGCCTCGCGACTTCAGGCGCAGCAAGCGCTGAAGCGCGCGAACGAGATCCGGGCCACGGACTCGCTGCTGATCAGCCCGCAGCAGTTCGAGGACGCCGCGACGCAGGCTGAAGTGCAGTCCGCGCTCTACGAGGCAGCGCAGCACGGCGTGGACATCGCGCGCGCGGCGCTCCGCGAGACGCGGGATCAGCTGGCGAAGTCGGTGATCCGCTCCCCGATCGACGGTGTGGTGACGCGCCTGAACATCGAGGAGGGCGAGACGGCGATCGTCGGCACCATGAACAACCCTGGCAGCCTGCTCCTGACCGTGAGCGACCTTTCGGTGATGGAGGCGGTGGTGCGCGTGGACGAAACGGATGTCCCCTCCATCACGCTGGGGGACAGTGCCACCCTCACCATCGATGCCTTCCCTCGCCGCAAGTTCACAGGCAGTGTGACGGAGGTCAGCCACAGCTCGACCCTGGACCCGAACACCCGGGGCGTGAGCCAGCAACAGTCGCAAGCGGTGGACTTCGAAGTGGTCATCACCCTGGACACCCCGCCCCAAGGGATCCGGCCGGACCTCTCGGCAACGGCCGAGGTGATCACGGACCGACGGCCGAACACGCTGGCGATCCCGATCATCGCGCTCACAGTGCGGGAGCGTAAAGACGTGGAGAAGCTGGATGCGGAGCTCTCGGACGAGCAGAAGGCCGCGCTACGCGAGATGACGGATGCCGACCAGCAGGACGTGGAAGGCGTCTTCGTCATGCGGGGCGGCAAAGCCCGTTTCACGCTGGTGGACGTCGGGATCACGGGGCGTGAAGACTTCGAGGTGCTCAGCGGCCTGACCGCCGGGGATACGATCGTGGCCGGCCCCTACGAGGCGATCCGGAAGCTGAACGATGGAGACGACGTGCGCGTCCTACCTACGTCGGACGAGTCGGACCCGGAGACCTCGGAATCGGAGTAGGGTGATCATGGCAGAACGGACGGTGATCCGTACAGTAGGATTGTCCAAGGACTACATCCTCGGTGCGGAAACGGTTCACGCCCTGCGCGGCGTGGATCTGGAAGTGGCGCGGAACGACTACGTGGCGATCATGGGGCCCTCCGGGTCCGGGAAATCCACGTTCATGAACCTGATCGGATGCCTGGATACGCCCACATCCGGGGAGTACTGGCTGAACGGGACTACCGTGAGCCGCATGGATGACGACGAGCTTGCCGCGATTCGGAACCGCGAGATCGGCTTCGTCTTCCAGACTTTCAACCTTCTTCCGCGGGCGTCCGCGCTGCACAACGTAGAGCTCCCGCTCATTTACGGGGGCGCCACGGCCCGGGCGCGGCGCGAGCGGGCGGAGCACGTCCTGGAGCGCGTGGGCCTTGCCGATCGCATGGATCACCGTCCAGCGGAGCTCTCGGGCGGCCAGCGCCAGCGCGTGGCTGTGGCCCGCGCCCTCGTCAACGATCCCGCGATCCTGCTGGCCGACGAGCCCACCGGCAACCTCGACACGCACACGGGCGCGGAGATCATGGCGCTGTTCGAGGAGCTCTACGAAGCCGGCCAGACCATTCTGCTCGTCACCCACGAGCACGACATCGCGGAGCACGCTCGCCGTACCATCATGCTCCGTGATGGCGTCGTCGAGAGCGACAGCATGACCCGGACGGTGGTAGGCGCGTGAGGCCTCGCGAAGCGATCCGCCTCGCCCTCGCGCAGATCCGTGCGCAGAAGCTGAAGAGCTTCTTCAGCGTGGTGGGCGTCATCATCGGCGTCATGTTCCTCATCGCGGTGATCAGCATCGTGGAGGGCATGAACCGGTACATGGAGGAGGACTTCGCCAAGACGATCTTCGGGCTCAACACTCTGACCGTCAGCCGCACGCCGTCCGTGCAGATGAACACCAACCGCGAACAGTGGCGCTCGTGGATGCGACGGCCCCGGCTCCGGCTGGACGATGCCGAGGCCATACGGGAGGGGCTGGAGATTCCCTCGCTGGTGGCGGTGGAGAGCCAGAGCGGCGGCCGGGCCCGCTCCGAGCGCGGCGAGGAGGTGGATGGTATCTGGCTTACGGCGGCATCCGCGGACTACTTCCGGATCCGGGAAATGGAAGTGGACCGTGGGCGGCTGTTCGGCCCGCTCGAGGACCAGGCAGGCGCCCCGGTGGTCGTGGTGGGATCGGAGACCGCCGAGAAGCTGTTCGGTGCGCTCGATCCGCTGGGCCGGACGATCCGGATCAACAACGTCGCTTTCCAGGTCATCGGCGTGCTGAAGCCACAGGGCAGTCTGTTCGGCATGTCGCTGGACAACCGCGCCATCGCGCCATCGCGCTCCGCCATGGCACGACTGACCAATCCGCACGGCGTAGTCGACAACATCCTGGTGAAGACGGATGATCCCGCGGCGCTGCAGGCCGCCCGCTCCGGTGTCGAGGCGCTCATGCGGGTTCGCCACCGTCTGCGGCCGGGCGAGGAAAACGATTTCGAGATCGAGACGAAGGATGAGTCGATGCAGTTCTGGCAGAAGCTGAGCCGCATCCTCTTCATCGCCTTCCCGGCCCTCGTGGGGATCGCTCTCGTCGTGGGTGGGATGGTGATCATGAACATCATGCTCATGTCGGTGGTGGAGCGGACGCGGGAGATCGGCATGCGCAAGGCCGTGGGTGCCCGTCGACGAGACATCCTGCTCCAGATCCTGGTGGAGTCGGGAACCCTGTCCTTCACCGGCGCACTGCTCGGTATCGGGCTCGGCCTGGGCCTCGCGAAGATCGTTGAAGCGGTCTCCCCCATGCCGGCCGCGGTGGGCATTCGCTGGCTCGTGATCGCGGCAACCATGGGCGTGGTCGTAGGGGTGGTGGCGGGACTGTATCCGGCATCACGCGCGGCCAAGCTCGACCCGGTCGTAGCGCTGAGGGCGGAATAGCATGCGGGTTCTCGGCGCGGTGGAGCAGATCCGGGAGGCGGTCTATATCGCCTTCGAGCAGCTGCGGGCCAACAAGTTCCGCTCCGCGATGACGATCCTCGGGATCGTGGTGGGCGTGGCCACGGTAATGACCATGAGCGCTGCCATTGCGGGGATCCGCGGCGAGGCCATGGCCGGGATCGAGGCCGCGGGGCCGAAGAACTTCATCGTGGGACGCTACAATTTCGTCGAGATCCAGATCAACGAGCACGGGCCACCCTGGGGCGACAACCCCAAGGTGACGGCCCGCGAGGCCGAGCGGATTCGTGAGCTGTCCCATGTCCGCACGGCCGTGGCCGAGGTGGTGAACGGGAGCGGCAGCATCACCGGACCGCGCGGTGGTGATCCGGTGAACACGGCCATTGCCGGGGAGAGCGAGGGCTGGGACGAGTTCACGATCGGCACGTTCACGGCCGGGCACAACTTCCTCCGCTCGGACGTGACCGCGTCAAGGGCCGTGGTGGTGCTGACGAAAAAGCTCAGCGAGAGCCTGTTCGGCTCTCTGGATCCCATCGGCCGGACAGTCCGGATCGAGGGGTGGCCGTTCACGGTCATCGGGGTCTACCAGACCGAAGGGAACCTGTTCGGCGATGGCGGCAACGAGTTCGCCGCCGTCCCGTACACGGCGGCGCTCAAGCAGCTGAAGTTCTGGGACGGCATGCTGCGGGTGCTGGTGGTGACGGCGGACGGGTCCACGCAGGCGGAAGCCATGGACCAGGTGACCGGGACCGTGCGCGGCATGCGCGGCCTCCGGCCGGCCGAACCGAACAACTTCGCCTTGATCCGGCAGGAGCAGGTCCTGGAGACGTTCAACAAGATCACGGGCGTCTTCTTCATCGTGATGATCGGTCTTTCTTCCGTGGCCCTGCTGGTAGGCGGCGTAGGCGTCATTGCCATCATGATGATCTCGGTCACGGAGCGGACGCGGGAGATCGGGGTGCGCAAGGCGCTGGGCGCGCGGCGTCGTGAGATCCTGTGGCAGTTCCTGTTCGAAGCATCCACGCTCACCCTCGCCGGTGCCCTGGTGGGCATGCTCCTGGGCGGGATCGCGGCATGGCTCATCAGGACTCTGACGCCCATCCCGGCGGAAGTTCAGCCTGGCGCGGTGGTGGCGGCTACCATCATGGCTGCGATCGCCGGCGTGTTCTTCGGGCTCTTCCCTGCATGGCGCGCGTCTCGCATGGATCCAGTGGTCGCGCTGCGCTACGAGTGATGGCGGACCTGGACCTCCTCGCCATCACGGCGCATCCGGACGATGCCGAGCTTCTCTGCGCCGGCGCCCTGATTCGGGCCCGCGACGCCGGCCACGCGACGGGTGTGCTCGACCTCACCGGCGGTGAGACGGGGAGCATCGGCACGGCCAAGTTGCGCGCCCGCGAAGCGGCGGCGGCCAGCGAGGTTCTCGGGCTGTCGGTGCGACGAACGGCGGGCCTCCCGGACAGCGCACTGGAGAATACGCCGACCGCGCGCGAGCGAGTGGCCGCGATCCTCCGGGAGCTGCGGCCAGATACGGTCATCCTGATGTGGCCGGAGGGTCGACATCCAGACCACCGGGCCGCCAGCGCGCTGGGCTGGGACGCCTGCTTCGTGGCCGGGCTGCGCAATGCCCCGATCCCCGGTGAGCCGTTCCGCCCGCGCAAGGCCGTATACGCCATGGCGTACCGGGAGCACACCCCGCGCCCAGCCTTCGTCCTCGACATTTCTTCGGTGATGGAGCGCAAGCTGGAAGCGATCTTCGCGTACGCCTCGCAGTTCGAGGGACGGAAAGGGATGGGTGAGGTCTATCCCGGCGGTGAACGGGACCTGAGGGAACAGATCCGTGTTCACGCGGCCTACTACGGCGGGCTGATCCGGGCGGAATACGGCGAGCCGTACTGGACGCGTGAGAGCCTCGGCGTCAGCAGTCTGGTGGGGCTCCCCGTGGCGTCCTTCTAGCCCGGGTCACACGCACCGGATTTCGAGCAGCACCCGCCGCCAACTGGGGACGTCCTCTCCCGATACCCGCACCGCACGCGCCTTGGCAGACCCGCCACGGAGCATCCACGGGGCCAGCCAGAACCCGATCTCCGGAGGAAGGTGGCCGATCACATCGCCGGCGGGACCGTGCACCCACACGCCCGGTGTGTCTACGACCGGCGGATCCGGCAGCAGCGTGAGCTCGTCTCCCTCGCGGACGTCGTCGACACGGGAGAACCGGTCGCCGAAGACCGTTCCATGGACGGTGGCGAAAAAATGCGATGGTCGCTCGGGCGGGAGCGCTGGCCGCGTTCTGCTCTGTTTCACTGTCTGGAATATAGGGAGCCGGCCATGCATTTCCACACGCTGGGCACGCGGGCCCGAACGGCCCGGACGGGCGGGAATCCGGAGCCGCTGACCCGCCGGGGCTGAGGCGCATGGAAACCTCGATGGTGCCCGAGGGTTATTACGCCCTCATGAGCGACGACATCCTTTATCTCGACCACGCAGCGACGACACCTCTCCGTCCCGGAATCAGGGCAGCGATGGACCCGTTCCTGGACGACCGGTTCGGGAATCCCTCCAGCACCCACTCCGCTGGACGATCGGCGCGCGCGGCGCTGGAGGATGCGCGAGAACGGGTGGCCGCGGTACTGAGCGCGGCTCCGGACGAGATCGTCTTCACGGCGGGCGGCACGGAGGCCGACAACATGGCCGTCCTCGGGCGGTGGCGTGCCGGCGGCGCGGGAGTGGCCGTTTCGGCCGTGGAGCACAGCGCTGTCCGTGAATCGGCCGCACAGGCGGCGCGGGAGGGCGCGGCCACGTGTACGATCGCCGTCGACGAGGACGGCCGCCTGGACCTCGCCGCCCTGGAGGAAGCGCTCGAGGAGCCGCTGTCGGTTGCGTCCGTGATGTGGGGGAACAACGAGGTGGGCACGCTCCAGCCCGTGCAACGCGCCGCGGAGCTGTGTCGCGGGCGCGGCGTCTCGTTCCACACGGACGCGGTCCAGGCGGTGGGGCACGTCCCGGTGTCCCTGAGCGAGGTCGACGCCGACCTGTTGTCGTTGAGCGCCCACAAATTCGGCGGCCCACGAGGAGTGGGCGCCCTGTTCGTGCGCCGGGGCGTGGCGCTGAGCCCGCTGCTGTTTGGCGGTGGCCAGGAGCGAGGTCTGCGACCGGGCACTTCGAACGTCGCGAGTGCGGTCGGTCTGGCCGTGGCCCTGGAGGAAGCCGTGGCGGAGCTGGACCGGGAGTCCGAGCGGCTGCGCGGGCTCCGCGACCGGCTCGAGCACGGGATCCTCTCGCGGGCGCCGGGCGCCGTGATCAACGGCGGTGGCACAGCGCGGCTTCCCCACGTCACCAGCCTGGGCATACCGGACGTTTCTGCGGATGTCCTCCTGGCGACACTCGACCTGGCGGGCATCGCCGCTTCCGCGGGTTCCGCCTGTCACAGCGGAAGCGCAGCGCCGAGCCACGTGCTCGTGGCCATGGGCCGCGCCCCCGACGCAGTGGTCCGCCTGTCACTCGGCTGGACCACCACGGAGGCGGACGTGGAGCGGGCGATGGACACGATCGCGGAGGTGCTGGACCGGGTGCGACCGGTGGCGGAAACGGCATGACCGGGAGCGCGTCCGGGAAGGGAACGGTACTCGTTGCCATGTCGGGTGGGGTGGACAGCTCCGTGGCGGCGGCCTTGCTCGTGGACCAGGGATACCGCGTTATCGGCGCCACCATGAAGACGTTCTGCTACGCGGAGACGCCGTCGCACGGGAAGACGTGTTGCGGGCTCGATGGGATCATGGATGCGCGCCGCGTTGCCGACCGCCTGGGCATCCCGCACTACGTCTTCGACATGGAGGAGTCGTTCGGAGCCGCGGTCATGGACGACTTCGTCCGGGAGTACGAGGCGGGACGCACGCCGAACCCCTGCGTGCGCTGCAACTCCAATACGAAGATTCCCGATCTTCTGCAGCGGGGTCGCGCGCTTGGGGCGGACCGGATCGCCACCGGCCATTATGCCCGCCTCCGGCGCGGCGACGGCGAGCCCCCGGCGCTGCTGCGCGCGGCGGATGCGGCGAAGGACCAGTCGTACTTCCTCTGGGGGCTTCCAGCGGAAGTCCTGGACGTCATCCTGTTCCCGATCGGAGGCCTCACGAAGCCGGCCGTGCGCGAGCGGGCGAGGGAGCTGGGGCTATCGACGGCTGACAAGCCCGAGTCCCAGGAGATCTGCTTCGTCCCGACGGGTGACTACACGGACTTCCTCGCGGACCGCCTCGGGGCCGACCACCCGGGGCTCACGCCAGGGCGACTGGTCAGCGCGAGCGGTGAGGACATGGGCGAGCACGAAGGGTACGCGCGCTACACGGTGGGGCAGCGCCGGGGTCTCGGCGGCGGCTTCGAGCGCAGGCTCTATGTCCTGGGCACCCGGCCATCCGTGAACGAGGTGGTGGTCGGCACAGACAACGAGCTGCTCCGCGCCGATGTGGTGGTGGGGGATCTGAACTGGCTCGCGTCGCCGCCGGACGCCGGCGGGAGCGTTCGCGTCCGCCTGCGCCACCAGGGGCGTCTGGTCCCCGCCACCGTCGCGGGGCTGGATGGTGAAAGGCTGACGCTGCACCTCGGCACTCCCCAGCGCGCGGTCACACCGGGACAGTCGGCCGCGATCTACCGGGGGGAAGTCCTGCTCGGCGGCGGCCGCATCCGCTGAGGGGCGTTCGTCCCGAGGATGACGAAATCTCCCGTCCCCGGGTTCCGCCGCGACCGGTCAGGAAACGTCGTGCGCCGCGCGCAGGAGCGCACAGAGCGCCTCTTCCGAGGCCTGTTCCACTTCCTGCTCCACGTCGGCGGTGGCGCCATCGCGAGTGATGGAACGCGGGCGCCGGTCCCGATCGGAGAGGCAAACGAAAACGATCTCGGTGCGGTCAGGGAACCCGTTCTCGCCGGAGGACGGATAGGCTTCCCACACCAGCAGGTCGTCATCCTGGATGGTTCGAGTCATTGGCTCAGTAGCGTAGGTCGGCGGCTTCCGCGAACTCGCGCATCAGCCGCTGCTCGTTCTCGTCCAGCGCTTCCGGCACGGTGATCTTCACCTGCACGTACTGATCACCCCGCTTCTCTCCGCGCTCGATCCCCTGCCCCGGAATCCGGAACTTCGTGCCCGACTGGGTTCCGGAGGGGATGCGCAGCGAGACCTTCTTCCCGTCGACTGTGCGGACGCGGATCTTGGAGCCGAGGGCCGCCTGGGCGATGTTGACGGGAACAGTGCAGTGCACGTCCAGTCCCTTCCGGCGGAAGAAATGATGCGGCTGCACCTGAAAGGTGATCAGGAGATCGCCTGCGGCCCCACCCCCCCTGCCCCGCTCTCCCTGCCCCGAGAGCCGAAGCTTGGACCCCGTGTCGACGCCAGGCGGCACCTTCAGGCGGATCTGCCGCTCCTGGCGAACCTGGCCGCTTCCGCCGCACGCGTGGCACGGCTGTGCCGGGATCTGTCCCCGTCCGTAGCAGGCGGGGCACGGCCGATTGACGGCGAACCCGCCCTGCCCGAATGAAATCATGCCCGACCCGCCGCACTCCGGGCAGACGGTGGTACGCGTGCCCGGCTCCGCGCCGGAGCCGCCGCACACCGCGCACTCCTCCGTGACCGGAACAGTGATGGAAATGGCCCCTCCACGGGCGGCCGTCTCGAACGAGATCTCCACCGTGAACTCCACATCGGCGCCGCGCTCCGGACCGCTCCGCGGCTTGCGAGTCCGACCGAAGTCAAAGATCGAGCTGAACAGGTCCCCGAGGCCCCCGATGTCGCCGAGGTCGTCCATGGTGAAGCGCGCGCCGCCGGGCCCGGCATGAGTCCCGAACCCGCCGGGTCCGCCCGAGCCGCCCTGCCCACTTCCGAAGCCGCCGAACGGGCCCATCTTCCGCATCTGGTCGTACTGCGCACGCTTCTCCGCGTTCGACAGGACGGCGTACGCCTCCCCGATCTCCTTGAAACGCTCCGCAGCGCGAGGATCGTTCTGGTTGGCGTCCGGGTGGTACTGCTTGGCCAGCTTCCGGTACGCCTTCTTGATCTCGCCGGCGTCCGCTTTCTCGGAGACCCCAAGGATCTGGTAATAGTCCTTCGACGTCGCGGTCGGCATGCCCCCCTTACTCGCTCCCCTCTCCCCGACCCTCGTACTGGTAGACACGCACCCGCGCGGGCCGGATCAGGACGTCCCTGAAGCGGTATCCCGACTGCAGGACGTCGGCCACGTGCCCCTCCTGCTCGGGATCATCCGTGGGCACCGTCATGAGCGCCTCCATGTCTTCCGGGTCGAACGGCTGCCCCTCGGCAACCACACGCTCGAGTCCGGCGGACTCGAGGACCGAGATGAACTTCTTCTCGACCAGGCGGACACCCTCCGCGAGGGACTCCACCGTGGTGCCGGGCCCCGTTTCTTCGACTCTCTGCAGATCATCGATCCCGTCCAGCAGACCGGCGACCAGGTCGGCCTGCAAGCGAGCCGCCAGCAGCTGCCGCTCCCGCTCGTTCCGCTTCCGGTAGTTGTCGAACTCGGCCGCGAGCCGCAGGTGCCGCTCGTTCAGAGACTCCAGCGCCTCACTAAGCTCCTCCACTTCCTCCACCACGTCATCCCTTTCCACGTCTTCCGCTTCCTCCGCTCCCACGTTCGACGCCTCATCCGAGGCGACACCGGGCGCGGCGTCCTCGTTTTCGGCGGCCAGTTCCTGCTCTCGTGTCGTTTCGTCCGTCATCATGTCGTAAGCTCAAATGGCAGGCGCACATCGCGCCGTGATCGGGTGCAATCGGGATGCCGCGGATCACTGCCGGAACGGCAGGCCCCTCATTCCAACCGATCCGTGATCCAGTCGCGGATCTCGCCGAGGACCCTGGCGCGGCCCCGCTCCTGGAGGACTTCGTGGTACATCCCAGGGAGGACTTCGACGCTCACGCGATCGGAAGGGAGGGAGCGGGCGAACGCCTGGTTTCGGGCTCCGTCCACCAGCCTGTCCTCTCCGGCGATCATGAAGTGGACCGGAACCGAGATCCGCTCGCCGCGTCGGAGTGCGAGCTCAATGGCTCTGGCGGCCTCGGTGAACAGCCGGGGCGTGATGGTCGAATGGATCTGGGCGTCGTCCCGGTAGTCTGCGGCGCGCTCATCGTCGTGCGTGAGGATGCCGGGGTCGACGCGGAACGGGAACGGAAAAGCGGGGAGCACGCGGGTAAGCACGTTCGCGAGCGCCGCCTGCCAGCGTGGTACGGGCATGGCGGTTCCCAGCCATGGCGAGGTGATGATGGCGCCGGCGAGCGGCGCATCGTACTCCTCCAGGTAGCGAATCCCGACCAGTCCACCCATGGAATGTCCGAGGAGGAAGAGGGGGAGGTCCAGGGGGAGCAGCCCCTGGACCTCGCGGCGGAAACGATCGAGATCCTGCAGGAGGACGTCGAAGTGGCGAACGTGCCCGCGTCGGCCCTCGGACGCCCCATGGCCGCGGAGGTCCATGGCGAATGTCGAGAAGCCACACCCGGCCATGTAGTCTCCCAGCTCCTCGTATCGGCGACTGTGCTCGAACAGACCATGCACCACCATGATCCCGGCGCTGGGCCGCTCCGCTTCCCACGTGCGGTAATGGAGCCGCAATCGCCCGACGCCCTCGAAATAGCCGTGATTCATCTGGACGGTGGTAGTCATTCCGCCTCCTCCAGGAGGCGCTCCAGGAGGTCGAGGGCTTCGGATGCCGCCTCGATCCTCACGCGGGCGCGGTCCCCTTCGAAGTGGTAGCAGCGTGCAATCTGACGCTTCCCGAGAGCGGCAGCGATCCAGACCGTCCCCACGGGCTTCTCCGCCGTCCCCCCGCCCGGGCCGGCAATTCCCGTCACCGCCACGGCGGCATCGGCGCGGGCAGTCCGCAGCGCCCCCGCTGCCATCTCCCTGGCCACGGCTTCCGACACGGCGCCGTGAGTCACCAGCGTGGCCGCCTTCACTCCCAGCAGTCGCTCCTTGGCCTCGTTGGCGTACGCGACGATTCCGGCGACGAGGAACTCGGAAGCACCGGGGCGCTCCGTGAGCGCGGCGGCGATCATACCGCCCGTGCAGCTCTCGGCGAGTGCCAGGCGAAGGCCGCGCTCCGTGAGCGTCCGAGCGACAGAGGCCACGCGATCGATCACGTCTCCGTGAACCCCGACCGCGTCCAGCTCCACAGGTAAACGCCCATGGAGAAGACCGTCAACACCAGGGCAATGAGCAGCGAGAGCGCCAGCACCGGCCCGTGCAGCACCGACCGCCAGAGCTCCCAGAACCGGCCGCTCCAGCCGTGCGCGGCCGCGGCGGCCGTCAGGGCGTACCACAGCACTGCGGAGCCGCTGAAGATATTCTGGAACACCGCTTTGTACTTCCCGGCCTTTCCAGCCGGAATCACGTGTCCGCGCTGCGCGGCCACCTGGCGCACGATCGTTATGAGCAGCTCGCGCCCGAAGATCACGATCAGCACCCACGTCGGCAGCGCACCCCAGTAGGGCAGGTCACCAGCTGGCCCGGGGCGATGCGAAAGGATGTAGAAGGGAATGAACGTGGCGACGAGGAGGAGCTTGTCCGCCAGCGGGTCCATGAGCTTCCCGAAATCCGAGATCCAGCCGTACTTCCGGGCGAGATGACCATCCCAGAGGTCTGAAAGAGCGGCCGCAAGGAAGAGCAGAAAGGCGATGAACCGCGGCCAGAACCCGTCGACCAGAACCAGAAAGAAGACGGCGGGCGCAGCAACGATTCGCGCGACCGTGATGATGTTCGGGATGGCCCGGGCCGGTACAATGGGCATGGCAGCTTCAGCTCAGATTCCGGATGACCTGTTTGCTGACGGCCCTGAGGGTGTCGAAAACGCCGAGGCCAGTAGCGGCCACGGCCTCGAACTCCTCGAGACCGCCCGGGTTCAGCTGCGCTCGAAGCTCTTCCACCGGAACGCAGTTCGGGACGTCACGCTTGTTGTACTGGAGCACGAGCGGGATACGATTCGGATCCTGGCCGTACTCGGTCAGGTGCTCGAACAGGTTCTGCATGGAAGCGATATTCGCGTCCATGCGCTCGGGTCGTGAATCCGCCACGAACACAACGCCATCGACGCTCCTGAGGATGAGTCGTCGGCTCGCATTGTAGTAGATCTGTCCGGGCACGGTGTAAAGATGGAAGCGGGTCTTGAAGCCGCGGATCTCGCCGAGGGCCACGGGGAGGAAATCGAAGAAGAGCGTGCGCTCGCTCTCTGCAGCCAGAGAGATGAGCTTGCCCCGCGTCTCGGGACTCACCTTCTCGTAGATGTACTCCAGGTTCGTGGTCTTGCCGCACAGGCCAGCGCCGTAGTAGACGATCTTGCAGTTGATCTCCCGGCTGGCGTAGTTGATCATCGACATGGGCCACCCCTCCCCTCACCCCGCGAACACGCGATCAATGGCACCCACGGCTTCGCGGGCGAAGCCTGTGTGCAGCGCCCCTCGCGCGGCCGTCCGCCCGTCCGCCTCGCGCAGTATGGCTTCCAGCCGCTCCACGAGCGCCGTGCTCCTCAAACGCAGCGTGGCGAGGCTGGTACCGGAGTCCACGAGCGCGGCGAAGATGCCCGCCGCTCCGATGCTGCACAGGAACATCGATCCGTGGGCGCCGTGGTGAAACAGCTGTTTCAGGTCCCGGTCGCCCAGGAGTCCGGCCAACTGGCGGCTGGCGTCGAAATCGGCGGTGGCGAGAACGGCGAAGCTGCTTCCGTCGAGGTCCTCCACGTCACCTGCGGCGGCGAGGCAGTGTCCGCCGCGGTCCATGAGGAGGGCGCCGCGGGCACCCACCTCCGTCACGAAGGCGAGGAGAATGCGCTGCAGGCGCTGGAGGTCGTCCGGGTTGAGTGCGTCGGTGCGGCCAGGCGTCATCCCACGGCCTCGCCGGACGGAGCTCCCTGGGTCCGGAGGCTCCTCTCCAGCTTGTCCAGCACCTGGATGGCCCGGCGCCGGATGAGGGGCTGCTGCTCCCACGTGATGTAGTCGCGCAGCAGGCGGAGCGAGTCCACCGTGGGCGAGCGGCCGGCAATGAAGCCGAGCGCCGCGAGTCGTCGCAAGGGGCGGCTGCTGAAGAGGTCCCGGCGGTGCCGCGACATCTGGTCACGGAGGAAGAGCATGCCCATCACCGAGGCCGCCGCGGTGGCGATGAGGGCAATTCCCGTGATCCGGAGGACCTGCTTCATTCTCATCCGTCAAAGCTCCCGTCGTCCAGCCAGCGCTTCGGCGATCGTCACCCCATCGGCGTATTCGAGGTCCCCGCCCACGGGGAGGCCACGGGCCAGGCGCGTCACCCGCACGCCACCGGGCCGCACCAGCTTCTGCAGGTAAAGCGCCGTGGCCTCGCCTTCGACGCTGGGGTTGGTGGCTATGATCAACTCCTCCACGGCCGCGCCATCCTCCCCCCCCCGTTCAGGCGACGCAGGAGCCGATCGATATTGAGCTCTTCCGGGCCAATGCCGTCGAGGGGGGAAAGTCGACCGCCCAGAACGTGGTAGAGCCCGTGGTACTCCCCCGTCCGGTCGATCGCCCCGATGTCGGCGGCTTCCTCCACCACGCAGATCACGGTCGGGTCCCGGCGGGCATCACTGCACAGCTCGCACGGGTCCGACTCCGTCAGATTACCGCATCGAGAGCATTCGCGCACGCGCTCCGCCACGGCCTCGATGGCGCGAGCGAGCCGGCGGCTCTCCTCGGGGGTGCGCTTCAGGAGAAAGTACGTGAGGCGCAGGGCCGTCTTGCGACCGATCCCGGGAAGCCGCGATAGCTCGGTCGTGAGCTCGTCGATGACACCCATTCGCCTCAGGGGAGGTCCGGCAGCTGGAACGGGAGCGGGAGTCCACCCGTGAGCTTCTTGAGCTCTTCTTCGTAGAGCCCGCGGGCACGCTGCTGCGCGTCGGACACGGCGGCGAGGACCAGGTCCTCGAGCATCTCGACGTCGCTGGCGTCTACCACGGAGGGGTCGATCTTGATCTCGCGGACGCGCCCCTTGCCGTCCGCCGTGACCGTGACCATGCCCCCGCCGCTACTCCCGGAAATGGTCTGCTTGCCGAGCTCCGACTGGAGCTCGGAGAAACGGGCCTGCATCTGCTGGCCCATTTGCAGGATCTGCTGAAAATTCGTCATGTAATTCCGCCCGAAGATTGGGGCCGTCAGTCCAGCATTTCAAGATCCCATTCTTTTACCGCCCGGTCCAGTGCCGGTTCCTCGCTGGCGAGCTTTCGGACCTGCTCCTCACGCAGCCGCTCGGGCGTGAGACGGGCCGATCCGCCGGGCGTGCCGGCGGCGCGGACCACGAGTCGGATCGTGCGCCCGACCCGCTCTCCGATGGCGTCGCCCAGGCTCGACCTGGCGCGGGCATCCCCCTCGAGCATCTCGAGCCCGGGACCCTGCGGGATCTCGACGACGACCCGGTCGTCCTCGTCCTCGACCACGGCCGCAGTGCGGAGGAAGAGACCGAGTCCGGGCGGCAGGCCGGCGCTTCCGCCCGCGGCGATGGCGCGGAGGGCTTCGGCGGCCGAAGGGCTCCCGGCCGGGGCGGGCGGAGCGACCGCTCCCGCGCCGGCCGTTGGGAGCGTGGGCCTCCGTGGGACCTCCGGCTCCAGCCGCACCTCCTGATCGGCGGGCGACCGGGGCGCGGCTGCGTGTGCGGTGCCCCCGGAAGACGGGTTGTCCGGACTGTCGGCACGGTCGCTGCCCGGACTGTCCGCCAGCCCGGTCGTCGGGCGGCAGCGGGGCTCGTCCGGGCGCGCGACGAGGCCGCCGCTCCTGCGGATCGCTCGATCGGGGCGGGATCGGGAGGCTGTGGCGGGGGTGCCCCGCCGGCCGCCCGGATCAACGCCTCGATCTCGACAGTGCGCGGCAGATGCGCGAAGCGCAGGAGAAGCGCTTCGAGCAGGAGACGGGGATTGTTGCTCTTGCGGAACCTTCCGTCGGCGTCCAGCTCGGCAGTCTGGGCGAGCATCCGGAGAAGGTCGCCGGTGGAGAACGGTTGAGCGCGCTCGGCCCAGAGGGGGCGCAGGTCAGGCCGGACCTCTGCGGCGTCGGGGCCGTCGAACCGGATGACGAGGAGGGTCCGCAGGGCGTCGGCGAGCCCGCGATAGAACTCGCTGAGGTCGTAACCACCCTCCACGACGTCCTGGACGAAGCGGAACACGTCGGCAACGCGGCCCTCGGCAATGATGCCGAACAGGTCCAGGTAGACCTCGTCGGTCACGAGCCCGAGGATGCGCTGGATGTCGGCCGCGTGGAGCTCCCCCTCCACGAACGACAGCGCCTGGTCCAGCAGCGAAAGGGCGTCGCGCATTCCGCCTTCCGCCCGCCGTGCGAGGAGGAGGAGGGCCTGCTGATCGGTCTCTACGCCCTCGGCCGCGAGCACCTGGGCCAACCGCTCCACAATGGCCGGAACAGCGAGCCGACGGAAGTCGAAGCGCTGAGTGCGCGACAGTATCGGTGGCGCGCTCTGCTGGATCTTCTGCGGCTCGGTGGTGGCGAAGATGAAGATGACGCGTGGCGGCGGCTCCTCCAGGATCTTGAGGAGGGCGTTCCAGGCCTCGCGCGTGAGCATGTGCGCTTCGTCGATGATGTAGACCTTGTAGCGCCCCGCTTCCGTGGGGGCGTACATGGCGCGCTCGCGAAGGTCGCGGGCGTCATCGACACCGCGGTTGGAAGCTGCATCGATCTCCACCACGTCCAGGGAGGTCCGCCCTGCCCAGATCCGTTCGCAGGACTCGCACGTGCCGCACGGCTCTCCGTCGTCCCCGCGGTTCGGGCAGTTGAGCGCCATGGCGAGGACGCGGGCGGCAGTGGTCTTCCCTACACCCCGTGGTCCGCTGAACAGGTAGGCATGGGCCACCCGTCCACGGGCGACGGCGGAGCGGAGCGTCTCGGAGACATGCTCCTGTGTGAGCATCTCGGCGAACCGCCGGGGGCGGTAGGTGCGGGCGAGAGCATTGCGCGTCATCGGGATTCGGCCAGTGCCGGGGCAGGTTGCGATCCGTACGAGGCGCGCGCCTTGCACGTGGCTTCACACGGCGAGCGCGACCAAAGAAAAATGCCCCAGGCTGACCGCAGCGGCGTCCGCGTCACTTACCGCTGCTACCTTCACGGTCCTGACGGGATTCGCGAGCTCGCGCCCTGCGGGCCTGGGGCGCAAGGAACGTAACGGCACCGGCGGCGGGGTTCAACCCCGGAGGACCGCCGGCGCGGTGGCAGAGAGGAAGAGCAGAATGGGCGAAGAGGGCTGGCGGACCAATCTGGTCGAGACCGAGGCGGAAGTGCGCGAGATTTTGGAGACCGTCAGGCGGGTGGCCGTGCTGGGGATGAAGCCCGAATCCAGGGCGGGACAGGCCGCACATTACGTCCCGGCGTACCTGAAGCAGGCGGGGTACGAAGTGATCCCCGTGCCGGTATATTATCCGGACGTGGAAGAGATCCTGGGCGAGCCGGTGTACCGTGAGGTCTCGGCGATTCCGGGCCCGGTGGACATGGTGGATGTCTTCCGGCGCCCGCAGGACATCCCGCAGCACGTGGAGGACCTGATCGCGAAGAAGCCGGAAGTGGTCTGGTTTCAGCTGGGGATCCGAAACGACGAGGCCGCCGAGCGGTTGGCCCGCGCGGGGATCCGGGTCGTCCAGGACCGGTGCACCATGGCCGACCATCGTCGGCTGGGCCTCTAGACCGCACGGAGATCGAAATGCCGCTGGACTTCGGCAGCGCGACGAACCTGTTCATGGGCACGGAGGAGGAACTGGCGCGAGCGCTCGGGATCGAGCGGGGTGACCTCAGGCGCTATCGGCAACAGCCCCATTCGGTGCCGGGCGATCTGCTTGACCGGCTCGGCGACGTTCTGATCGAGCGGGGCTGGGGGATGCGCCGCGTGGGTGAGCTCCTGAAGGAAGCGGAGGAATGACGTCAGCGGCTCAGAGCCGCCAGGCGTCCTCCACGTGGCGCACCGACGTGCCTGCGGCTCCACGGGTCACGGAAATGGCATCGAACCGGAAGGCGCGGTAGGGAGCGCCGCGGGCCGCGACCCACGCCCTGGCTGCCGTCGCGAGGTCCCGCCGCTTCGCCGCGCCGATGGCTTCCAGCGGGTGCGCGAGCCGGGCCGCGCCCCGGGCTTTCACTTCGATGAACGCCACGAGCCCGTCGCGCTCCGCCACGAGGTCGATCTCCTTGTGGTGGAAGCGCCAGTTCCGATCGAGAATCCGCCAGCCCCCGCGTTCCAGGTAGGCCACCGCGAGCCGCTCCGCATGCTCACCGAACCGCTGACGCGCATCCATCGGCCGCACCTCCCCCGCGAAGCTGCCGACTGCGGGTGGGCGGGGGAATGGCGCGATGCGACGGCGCCGGGGAGAGCTACACAGGCAAGCCGATCCCGGGGGCCACGCGGCGCCCGATCGCTTCCGCGATGATCCGGGCCTGCTCCATGAGCTCCTCGAACTGCGCCGGGAAGAGCGACTGCGCCCCGTCCGAGAGCGCGTGGTCCGGATCGGGGTGCACCTCCACCATGAGGCCATCCGCGCCGGCAGCCACAGCGGCACGCGCCATCGGTACGACCTTGGCCCGGAGCCCCGTGCCGTGGCTGGGATCGGCGATGATCGGGAGATGGGAGAGAGACTTGACCACCGGGATCGCGGTGAGATCGAGCAGGTTGCGCGTGTGGGGGTCGAAACTGCGCACGCCGCGCTCGCACAGGATCACGTCCGGGTTCCCCTCGCTGACCACGTATTCGGCCGCGAGCAGAAGTTCCTTGATGGTAGCGGCGAGGCCGCGCTTGAGGAGCACGGGCTTCCCCACCCGACCGGCCCGTCGGAGGAGGGGGTAGTTCTGCATGTTGCGCGCGCCGATCTGGACAATGTCGGCGTGCTCGGCCACGAGGTCCACCATGTCCGGCTCGAGCGCCTCCGTGACCACGGCGAGACCCGTCTCCGACCGGGCACGCGCGAGGAGCTTCAGTGCGGGCTCCCCCAGACCCTGGAATGCGTACGGCGAGGTCCTCGGCTTGAACGCGCCTCCGCGGAGCACGGTGGCCCCGGCCGCGCGCACCTGCTCCGCGGCAGTGAGGATCTGCGCCTCGGACTCAACCGAGCACGGCCCGGCCATGACGACCACGTCACCAGCACCGATGCGGGTCCCGTTCGGCAGCGTGATCACCGTCGCCTCATCGCGCCACTCGCGGGAAACCTGTTTGTACGGCTGCGTGACCTGGATCACCTGCTGGACGCCCGGGAGCGCCTCCAGGCGATCACTGTTCACGCGGCCATCGTTGCCCACCAGTCCCACGGCCGTCCGCTGCTTGCCGGGGATCGCGCGGGCCTCGTATCCCATTTCCTGGATCGTATCAATCACGCGGCGGACGTCGGCGTCCGGCGCGCCGTGGTTCATCACGACGAGCATGGTTCCCTTTTCCTTGCGGATGGATGCGGTGGTAGCCGCGATCCGGAAGCTACGAAGGGGAGTCGGAGTCGTCCACCGGACCCGCCCGGACATCCCGAGCCGCGGCGGCGATCAGCGCGAGAGGTCGAAGGCGAGCCCGTCCTCGGCGCGGACCATCGCGCCCTCCCAGCCGGCGCTCCGGACCAGCCCCACGACATCGAGGGCGTCGAGCCACGGGTACACGTGCGTAACGACGAGCCTGGCCGGGCGAGCGATCGCGGCCATGGCGGCAAGGCTGGTGGGCGTCAGGTGGATCTCGAGCGGCTGGTCGTCCGGGAGCGAGCACTCGGCGATGAGGATCTCCGCGCCGGAGAGGAAGCGGGCCACATCGTCGGACGGCCCGGTGTCGCCGGTATAGGCGACGACGGGCCGGCCCCCGCCTTCATCGCCGCCAGCTTCGCGTTCCTGTAAGCGGAACGCCAGGGACTCGGGCGTGTGAGGCGTGCTGGCCGCGGCGAGGCTGAAGTGACCGACCTCCGCGCGGTCGCCGGGGCCGATCTCGCGAACGAGGACGGGGAACCCCGGGTCGGCCAGGTGATCGCCGAATGCGGCCTGCATCGCCCTCAGGCGCTCCTGGATGCCGTGGGGGGCCCACACCGAGAGCGGCGAGGTCCGCCGCTCTCGGACGCCCCACTTGAGGGCGAAGAAGAGGGCGGGCAGGTCGCCGATGTGGTCGTTGTGGAAATGGGAGAGGACCACATGGTCGATCCGGTGCCAGGGGAGTCCAAACCGCGCCATGCGGCCGAGGGTGCCCGGGCCGCAATCGAGGAGGAGCGCGGTGTCGCCGCTCTGGAGGAGGTACGCCGAGCACGCCCGTTCCGGCTCGGGTGCCGCGGTCCCGGTCCCAACGAGGGTGAGGCGCACGAGGAACTACGCGGCCCCTGCGGCAGCGCGCGTGACGAGCTTCCCGAGCTCGACACCGACGATGGAGCTGACGCCGGGCTCCTCCATGGTCACGCCGTAGATCCAATCGGCGGCTTCCATGGTGCGGGGGTTGTGGGTGACCACGATGAACTGCGTCTCGCTCTTGAAGCGGTCGAGCATGGTCAGGAAGCGACCGATGTTGGCTTCATCGAGCGGTGCATCGACCTCGTCGAGCACGCAGAACGGGCTGGGCTTGACCAGGTAGATGGCGAACAGGAGGGCCAGGGAAGTCAGGGCTCGCTCGCCTCCGGAGAGGAGGTGGATGCGCTGCGTCCGCTTGCCCCGGGGTGACGCGGAGATTTCCAGGGGCGACTCGAGCGGGTCATCGGGATCCTCGAGCCAGAGGTCGCACTGTCCACCCTCGAACAGGGTCTGGAACGTGGTGCGGAAGTTCTCCCGGATCTGCTCGAACGTGTCCTTGAAGAGCTGACGGGCCGTCCGGTTGATCTCACGGATGGCCTTCTGGAGGTCATCCCGGGCCCGGACCAGGTCCGCGCGCTGTTCGCTCAGGAAATCGAGGCGCTGCTTCTCTTCCGCGTGCTCCTCGACGGCGAGCATGTTGATGGGGCCGAGGCGCTCGATGTCGGTGATCAGCTGCTGCAGCTCCGCCGAGAGCAGTTCCAGCTCTCCCTCCACGGGCTCGACCATCTCCGCCAGCTGATCGAACGGCCGGTCCCACTCCACCTCGACACGGTCCCGGACCCGCTGCTCCGCGGCGCCGGCCTCGGTGAGCCGGAGCTCGAGCCGGTGGCGCTCCTCGCCACTGGTTTCCGCCACCTGCCGGAGCTTGCGCGCCCGGTGCTCCAGGGATTCGGCGGCTTCACCCGCCTCGCGCAGCCGCTCGTCGAACCCGCGCAGCCGCTCGTGGGCCTCGTCGCGGCGAGCGAACAGCGACTCCAGCTCCGACGCGCCGCTGGTGTGCAGCTCCTCCAGCTCCTCGAGCGCGGCATGGTGCTCCGCCTCCTCCGTATCGAGGGCCAGCAGGCGGGCATCCGCGTGCTCGAGCGATCCTTCCGCGCTCGTTCGGCGTCGATCCAGCTCCGCCACCGCGGCCTCCTCGCGGGCATGGGCGATGCGGAGCTCCGCGACATCGTCACGGACCTCCTCCCACGCACCCTGCCGTTCCGCCAGCTCCGCGTCCGCCATCTCCCTGCGCTGGAGCAGCCGGTTCTGCTCGGCTTCCACACTGGCGGCTTCGGCCATGGCCGCGGCCGACTCGGCCCTCGCCTGCTCCGCGGCGGCGCGCAGCCCTATCCGCTGCCGCTCCAGCTCGTCGCGGCTCCGCTCGGCGCGCGCGCGCTGTCCGGCGCGGGCGGCCTCATCGGCGTCGAGGCGACGGAGCTCCAGCTCGAGGCCGCGGGCGTTCTCCTCCAGTTCCCGCGCTTCCGCCTCGGCTTCTTCCACCTTCCTGGCGAGCGTGGCGCGGGAGGCCGCGCGCGCTTCCCGGTCGCGCGTAGCCGCTTCGGCCCGGGTGCGCAGCGCTGCCAGCCGCTCGCGGCGGCCGAGGAGCACCGGCTCGGACGCCGGCTCGCCAGCGAACTCGAAGGCGGCGACCAGGTCGCGCAGACGATCGAGATCGGCTTCTCGCAGCAGGGCGAGCACGCCGGAATCGGGGCCATGCTCATCGACCCACGCGCGCAGCCGCCGGATGGCAGCATCGTCGGTGACCACGAGCGCCTGCAGCAGCGCGCCCACGGTGTTCTCCACCGCAGCCGCCCGGTCATCCGGAAGACTGAGCAGCTCGGCGACCGGCCCCACGAGCCCCTCCAGCTCGTCGCGGCGGGCGAGCGCTGCGGCCACGGCCGGCCCGAACCCGTGGTAGTCGCGCTCCAGGGCGTCCAGGGCGGCGACCCTGGCCGAGAGCAGGTTCTCGGCATCCTCCGCCTCCGACAGCGCACGACGCGCTTCCAATTCCTCCTGCCGGAGCGCGGCCAGGCGACTGCGGCACGCCTGGAGCTCTTCCCGGACCTGCTCCTCGGCGGCCGACAGCTCCCGGGCACGGGTCGCGAACAGGTCGCCCTGCTCCTGCAGCCGGGCGAGCTCGGAAACGAGATCCTCGTGCTCGAAGCCGAGCCGCTCAGCACGCTCGCCGGCGTCGGCAGCGCGGGCACGGCCGGCCTCTGCGGCCGCCCTCAGCTGGGCCACCCGGTCCGCGAGCTCCTGCTGACGGACGCGCGTCTCGTGCTCCGCCTCGCGTGCGATGGCGAGCTGATCCCTGAGCACCCGCTGGCGCTCCTGCGCCTCGGTGACCCGGCCGCCCAGCTCTTCCAGCGAGCGCTGCCTCGCCTCCAGCTCGCCGCCAAGCGTGACGATCTCCTCACCGAGCGCCGCCGCCCTGGACCGGGTCTCCGAACGCTCGGTGGTGATCTGCTGCAGGCGACGCTGGGAATGGGCGCGCCGCTCCTCGGCGACCGCGAGCACCCGCTCCCGCTCGGAGATGGCCCGGTTCACTTCCTCCAGGGCGGAAGCATGCGTGCCCCGCTGTCGCGACACTTCGGCACTCTCCAGCCGGCGCCGCTCCAGCTCGGCCTCCGCGGTGCCAAGCTCCGCACGGGCGCCCGGCTCGAGGCGATTGAGCTCCTGCAACCGCTGGTCGGCCTCCGACATGGACGCCTGGAGGCGCTGGAGCTGCAGGAGGGCCACGGTCACCTCGAGAGCGAGACGGCGGTCCCGCATCTCGCCGAAGCGCTCGGCGCGGCGACGCTGGCGAGAAAGACTGCGGACCTTGGCCTCCACTTCGGAGATCAGGTCCTCCAGGCGCGACAGGTCGGATTCGGACGCCTCGAGCCGGCGCAGTGCCACCTTGCGACGGTCCTTGTAGCGGCCGATCCCCGCGGCCTCTTCGAAGACCTGGCGGCGCTCGTCCGCATTGTCGCTCAGGAGCGAGTCCACCATTCCCTGCTCGATGATGGCGTAGGCATTGGCGCCGAGACCCGTATCGCGGCAGACATCGAGGATGTCCTTGAGGCGCGAGCTGCGTCGGTTCAGCTCGTAGTCGCTCCCACCCTCCCTGTGCACCGTCCGCCGGATCTCCACCTCGTCGTAGGGGAGCGCGAGCCGGTGGTCGGCATTGTCGACGACGAGCGCCACTTCCGCGCGGCTGACCGCCCGCCGCTCCGAGGTGCCCTGGAAGATGGCCTCGTCCATCCGTGACCCGCGGATCGCCGAAGGCCGCTGCTCTCCCAGCACCCAGCGGATGGCGTCGCTGATGTTGGACTTGCCGCAGCCGTTCGGCCCCACGATGGCGGTGACGCCCTCGTGGAATTCGATCTCCGTGGCGTCCGCGAACGACTTGAAGCCGTGCAGCCGGAGCTTTCGAACCCTCATGCGCCCCCCGCCGGCTCGCCCGTCCGCTCCACCAGTCGGGCATCGACGCCGGCATTCTCCAGCATCTGCTTCATCACGTCAGCTTCCGCGCGCGTGGTGTAGGCTCCGCCATAGACGCGGTATCGGTCCGGTCCAGGCTCGTAGCGCACGGGCACGACGTACACGGGGATCCCGAGGGCACCGAGGGAGTCCACGCGGGCCGCGGCGTCATCCCTGGTGGCGTATTCGCCGACCAGGAAGGCGAGATGCGTGGGCAGCACCGCCCAGCTGTCCGGCGCTGTCTTGTGTCCGTGGTCCACGAGCCGCTGCATGAGCGCGCGGCCCGCCTCGTCGGTGCCCACCGGCCCGGCGAGCAGACGGTAGTACAGGTCGCCTCCCACGGCGAGGGGAGCCAGGAGGAAGGTCACCCCCGGCTCCGCGCGCTCGAGCTGCGTCACACGCTCCTGCGCCGTGGCCAGGTCCTGATGGGCTTCCACGGCCACAGAAACCGGGAGTGGCGTTTCCACCGGCTCCGGCCGCGACCGCGACACCGGTTGAACCGGCTGCTGCGAGACCGGCGGCTCGGATTCCGGCGACGGGGCCGGCTCGGCCACATACTCGCGGTAGAGAAACCAGCCGGCGAGCGCCACGATGATGAGCAGCAAAACCACCAGGAACGGCGAGACCCTGCGCCTTCGCTCTTCTTCGACCTGCAGCAGCGGTGGCTCGGACAGCTCCCGCTCCGCTGTCGCGGCCGCCGCGTCCGCGGGCGCATCCCCGGCCACCGCGGCCGGGATGGCATTCCCATCGAAGTCCTCCCGGCGTTCCGGCTCGACAATTCCCACGATCCGGCACGCAGGGTCGAGGCGGCCGATGACGCGCTCGGCGACCCGGGCGTCCCCCACAACCAGCGCGCGCCCGATGCGCCGGGAGAGGGGCGGCAGGCCCGGCGTGCCTACGGGAACGTACAGCAACAGGGTGGCATGCTCGTGCCGGAGCTCTCCGGCGATGCCGTCCCAGCGCTCGCTGGCCAGCACCGCGGCCGGATCGGGGACGAACGCGCCCGTCGGCACGAAATCGAAGTGGTACGTGTCCGGCCGGACGCGCACGTGGCCGAGCGAGGCACCGAAGAGGAAGACGTCCGCGAGGCCCTCCAGGTTCCCGGTTCCGAGGGTCTCGTGCAGCCCCGGATCCGCGACGCCGCCGTCGGCGAGGATGGTGACCGCACCGGCGCGTGCCCGCGCCTCCGCCAGGCCGATGCCAATGCGGGCGTAGAGGTCGCCCGTGTTCGGGACCACGATGAGCAGGATCTGCGTTTCGGGATCGATCAGCCCAGGCCCCAGTGTCGGCGGGATCGCAACCGATCCGGGGTCGAATGGGACGGCCTCGGGTCTGGCTTCGGGGCTCATTCGGACAACGGGTTGAGAGTCCTCTGCTCTGGCCGTGTTCCCCCTCCTTCAGGGCCGGGTGCCGGTCAGGTCGAAAAGTCGCCTAATGATAATCCGAGCGCCGTCGCGGCAAAAGGCGCGCGCCAGGCTGCAGGACGAGGCTCCGGCACGCGCCCGCTGCCAGGCGCATCCGGGACTCCGGCGTCAGGAGTCCACGGTGAGAAGCGGAGCATCTCCCCAGAGACGCTCGAGCTGGTAGAAATCCCGCGCGGCCGGGTGGAAGACGTGCACCACGAAATCGATGTAGTCGACGAGGACCCAGCGACCGCCGCGCAGCCCCTCCACGTGATCGGGACGCACACCCTCCTTCTTGAGCTCCTCGATGATGTGCTCGGCGATGCCCCGAACGTGGATGTCCGATGTGCCCGTGGCAATGACGAAGAAGTCGGTGGCGCCGCTGATGCCCCGCAGATCGAGGACGGACAGATTACGGGCCTTGCGATCCCGCGCCAGGTCCACCACACGCGACAACTCGTGCGTGAGATCCGACTGCGCCAGGGTCCGCTGCGGTTCGGCCGTGGTGTCGTGCCTACGTTCGGTCGCCATTCAAATCACAGGATAACAAGACGACGCGAGGGATGGCACGTCCGCCTCCCTCGCGCCCGATCGTACGTCCGCCCCGCGCCAGGCACGGGATCGGGCGCCCCTGCCCCGGCGGGCCAGGGCTACTCCTCCTTGATGACCCAGACCTTCACCTCGGGCCGTACGTCCGCGTGCAGGCGAACCGGGACGTTGTGGACCCCGAGCGACTTGAGCGGCTCGTCCAGGTCCACATCCCGCTTGTCCACCTCGAAGTCCAGGCCCTGCTCGTTCAGGCGATCGGCGATATCCGCGCTGGTGATGGAGCCGAACAGCTTCGACTCCTCGCCGGCCCGGGCATGGAACGTGAGCTGCACCTCCTCCAGCTGCGACGCCCGCCGACGCGCCTCCAGGTACGCCCGCCTCGCCTGCTGCTCCGCCCGCCCGCGCTCCTGCTCCAGTTGACGGATGCTGGCGTCCGTCGCTTCGTACGCCAGATCCTGCGGCAACAGGTAGTTGCGAGCGTATCCGGGCTTCACCGTCACGATCTCGCCCGCTTCGCCGAGCTTCTCGACGTCCTCTCTCAGAATCACCTTCACGGTCTTCATCTTCGGCTCCTTCAACTTTCGTCGTTCAGCGCCCGCCGCCCGGACCGGAGGTCGAGCCACGTGTCGGTCACTCCCAGAAGCAGCGTGCCAGCTACCACGATGGGGTACAGCACCACTCCGACGACCCCGAGTACGACGAGCACCGGCACCTGCGGGCCCACCAGCGCCAGGATCACCGCCACCAGCACGGCCAGACCACGGAGCGCGTAGAGCGCACCCATGAAGAACACCAGGTTCGAACCCAGGCGGGGGGCCCAGCCGGCCGCGCCCGCCATGGGCAGCACCAGGAGCCCCAGCCCCGCGATCAGGACCCAGACCAGCGCGTCGGGGAACCTGAACTCGGCGAGCCGGCCGAGCGGCTCACCCTGCCGGGCCATGGCCCGATACACGGTCCAGGACACGCCCAGCGCCGCCACGGAGGCCACGCCCAGAAGCGCGGGGAAGAGCCGCGCTGGCAGCTCGGCCGCCTGCCGCACAACCGCATCGGACTCGGCCAGCGCCGGCCATGCCTGGCGCATCGCTTCGGCGACTTCGCGGTAGTGCAATGCAATCGTCCAGTCCAGCTCCGACCACCCGCCCAGCACGGCCACGATCACCGCCGCCGATCCAGCGGCCGCCGCCGTGGCCGCCAGCGCCCGGAGCGTGAATCCGCTGCCGGGTAACAGCACGATGGCAAGAATGAACCAGCCCCCCAGGAGCAGCGACCATCCCCGTCCCGCGTACCAGAGCGCGTCCTGTCCCGCTCCCAGGAACACGAGCGCGGCGAGCACTGCGGCCACTGCGATCATGGCCGGTCGCCGCGGCGGCAGCCCCAGCAGCAGCATGGCGATCGGCACCATGATCAACTGGATCGGGTGCACCACCGAGAAGGTCAGCACCACGATCGTCAACAGGAGAGCCGTCGTCCAGCGCGGCCTCCTTGCCGTCACTTCAGCTCTCGTAGACGTGCGTGTACGGGACGAGCGCGAGATACCGCGCGCGCTTGATCGCCGTCCCGACCTGCCGCTGATGCCGAGCGCACATCCCGGTCATCCGCCGGGGCATGATCTTGCCCGCGTCCGTCATCAAGCGGGTAAGGGAGTGCTCGTCCTTGTAATTGATCTGACGCACGCCCGCCTCACAGAGGGGGCAGGGCTTGTTTCGGCCGCCCGCCATTTAATCCTCCTCGTCTTCGTCTTCGTCATCGTCGTCGTCACGCGGCGAGCGCGTGGCGATGCTCATGGGCGCCGTGGGCTCCCCTTCGCTCAGGACGATGAGATAGCGCACAAGCTCTTCATCGAGCTTGAGTGTTCGCTCGAGCTCCGGCAGCGCCTCGGGGTCGGCCGTGAACTGCACCACCACGTAGTTGCCGGAGGTCTTCTTCTGGATGGGATAGGCGAACTGCCGCTTGCCCCAGTGGTCCACCGCCGTGATCTCGCCACCGCCATCCGTGATCCGGGCGTGGAATTTGTCCAGCTTTTCGCTGACCTGGTCCTCGGTCAGGACCGAGTCGAGGATGTAGACGATCTCGTATTCGCGCACGTCTCTCTCCCGTGGTCGTTCGGCCTCGCCTCTCTGCGGGCGAAGCGGGATCAAAGAGCCGTATATTATAGGCCTTTCTCGTCCGTCCGTCCACCCCCCACGGCTATGGCGCCCGGGCAGTCTAGACGTTGAATCGGAAAAGCAGGACGTCGCCATCGGCCACGGTGTAATCCCGGCCTTCGCTGCGCATCAGCCCCTGCTCCCTCGCTGCCTTCTCCGAGCCCACCTCGACGAAATCGCTCCAACCGATGGTCTCCGCCCGGATGAAGCCGCGCTCGAAGTCGCTGTGAATCTCGCCCGCCGCCCCCGCGGCCCGCGTCCCTTCCCGGATCGTCCACGCCCGCACCTCCTTCGGTCCGGCCGTGAAGAAGCTGATCAGGCCCAGGAGCCGGTACCCCGCCCGGATCAGGCGATAGAGGCCCGGCTCGACCAGGCCGTGGGCGTCGAGGTACTCGTCGCGATCGGCGGGGTCGAGGGCGAGGACCTCGGCCTCCAGGGATGCGGCGAGGACGACCACCTCTCCCGGCTCGTGGTCGCGGGCGACGGCAGCCCGGAGCGAGCGCACGTAGGCGTTCTCCTCACCGGCCGCCAGGTCGTGCTCGGTGACGTTCGCCACGTACAGCTCCGGCTTGGCGGTGAGGAGCTGAAGCGTGCGCAGGAGGCGCGCCTCCACGGGATCCTCCACCTGCACCAGGCGGGCGGGCTTCCCCTCCGACAGAAGTCCCTGCAGGCGACGAAGGAGGAGCTCCTCCTTCTTCGCGTGACGATCCCCGCTCCTGGCCACCTTCTCCACGCGCTCGAGCCTCCGCTCGACCGCCTGCAGGTCGGCGAGGGCCAGCTCAGTGTTGATGATCTCCCGGTCACGCACGGGATCGACGTCGCCCAGGACGTGGGTGACATCGGGGTGATCGAAGCAGCGGACCACATGGACGACGGCGTCCACTTCGCGGATGTTCGCCAGGAACTTGTTTCCCAGACCCTCGCCCTCCGAAGCGCCTTCCACGAGCCCGGCGATGTCCACGAACGTCACGGTGGCGGGCACGCGCGACTTCGGCTGGACCTTCTCCTCGAGCAGGTCGAGCCTCGGGTCCGGAACTTCGACCACGCCGACGTTCGGGTCGACAGTGCAGAACGGGTAGTTGGCCGCGTCGGCCCCCGCTTCCGTGAGCGCGTTGAACAGCGTGGACTTGCCCACGTTCGGCAGGCCCACGATTCCCAGTTTCAGATTCGGCATTCCATTCCCGTTCGGGTCCTGCGACCGCGCGTGGCGCGGAGCTTCTCCTGTCGGCCGCCGGGGGGGCGGCGCGACCAGGCCGCGCACGGGCGGAGCCATTGCCCGCCCTGCGCGGCCGCCGATAATCTACCCGGAACGTTCACCATTGTGCGCCGGAGCCCACCGCCCATGTCCGCACCCGAGTTCCCGACCCTGCTGGAAGAAGCTCTCGAAGCCTGGGAGTATACCCGCGCCGGCGTGACCGCCGAAGCGGAAGCGATCCCCGCCGAGCAGTTCGGCTACCGACCCACCGAAGAGAGCCGGACGGTGGCGGAGATCGTCGTCCACATCATCGGCTCGGGCGAGATGATGTCCGGCGAGCTGAGTGACCCGGAGGGTGACTTCACGCGCCGGTCCTACCCCGAGCACATCCGGGAGCACGCCGGCGAGCTTTCGCCCGACCAGTCCAAGGACGCGCTGGTCGCGCTGCTCCGCGACAGGGGCGAAGCGGGACGGGAGCGGCTCCGGGGCGTCGGCGAGCTGGCCATGCTCCAGGGGATCCGTCGCTTCGACGGCACCGTGGGCACGCGGCTGGCCTGGATGAACCACGGGATCGACCACGAGAGCTACCACCGCGGCCAGCTGGCGCTGTACGCCCGCATGATGGGGATCGTGCCCGCACTGACGCGGCGGATCCGGGGCGAGTAGGGCGGGGCCCGCCACAGCATGGAAGCGAAGACGGCCCCGCACCGTGCGGGGCCGTCTTCGTGCGTCCGTGAACCGTCGGCTCAGCCGAAGATGCCGACGAGCAGGTGACGGGTGCTGTCCAGGAAGGACGTGACCGTCTCAGCCGGGACCAGGCCGTGGACACGGGCGAACCACGGCGCGAGCACCAGGGATACCACGCTCATGAGCTTGATCAGGATGTTGAGCGAGGGGCCGGACGTGTCCTTGAACGGGTCGCCGACGGTGTCACCGACCACGGCTGCCTTGTGCGGATCGGAACCCTTGCCGCCCAGCGCGCCCTTCTCGATGTACTTCTTGGCGTTGTCCCACGCCCCGCCGGCATTGGCCATGAAGAGGGCCATGAGCACGCCCGTCACCGTGGCGCCAGCGAGCATGCCACCGAGGGCGAGCACGCTGAAGAAGCCGACCACCACCGGAGCGATGACGGCCACGAGGCCCGGCAGGATCATCTCGCGCAGCGCGGCGCGCGTGGAGATGTCCACGCAGCGGGCGCTGTCGGGTTCCTGTGTGCCGTCCATGATGCCCGGCATCTCGCGGAACTGTCGTCGCACCTCTTCCACCATGCCGCCCGCCGCGCGGCCCACGGCCGTCATGGTGAGAGCGCTGATGAAGAAGGGCAGCGTGCCGCCGATGAGCAGGCCGATGGTGACCTGCGGATCCAGGATATTGAGGCCGGTCCCGGCGCGCAGCCCGACGGCAGTGGTGTAGGCGCTGAAGAGTGCCAGCGCGGTCAGGGCCGCCGAACCTATGGCGAAGCCCTTGCCCATGGCCGCCGTGGTGTTGCCAATGGAGTCGAGACCATCGGTGATGGCCCGGACCTCGGGTCCGAGCCCGCTCATCTCGGAAATCCCACCGGCGTTGTCCGCGATGGGGCCGTACGCGTCCACCGACATCGTGACGCCCGTGGTGGCGAGCATGCCGACCGCGGAAATGCCGATGCCATAGAGGCCGGCGAAGTAGTAGGCCACGCCGATGGCCAGGGCGATCAGCAGCACGGGAACGACCGTGGACTCCATGCCGACGGCCAGCCCGTTGATGATGTTCGTGGCCGCGCCCGTCTTGCTCGCCTCGGCGATGCGGCGGACCGGCCCTGCGGCGGTGTAGTACTCGGTGACGAGCCCGATCGCCACGCCCACCACGGTGCCCGCGACGATGGCCCAGAAGGGACCGGTGGCCGGGTACGCCTTGGCGGTGACCGGATCGAACACTTCGAAACCGAGCGCCTGCACGACGAAGTACATGCTGACCAGGAAGAGCGCCGCCGCCACCAGCATCACGTTGCGCAGGGCCGCGGCCGGATTCACGCGCTCGAATGCCTTGAGCATTGCGATGCCGATCAGCGATGCGACGAGGCCGATCATGACCGTGAGCAGCGGCAGCGCCACCGCTTCGGCCCGGTTGGCCGCGTAGAGCACGCTGGACGCGCCGATCGCCATGGTGGCAATGATGCTGCCGACGTAGCTCTCGAAAATGTCGGCGCCCATGCCCGCCACGTCACCGACGTTGTCGCCCACGTTGTCGGCGATGGTGGCCGGATTGCGGGGATCGTCCTCGGGAATGCCCGCCTCCAGCTTTCCGACCAGGTCCGCACCGACGTCCGCGGCCTTGGTGTAGATGCCGCCGCCGACACGGGCGAAGAGTGCGATGGAGCTGGCGCCCATGGCGTAGCCGCTGATGATCTCCGCGAACGCGCGGAAATCGAAGTCGGTGATGGCGCCGGACGCCTTCCACCAGTACCAGATTCCGATGCCAACCAGCCCGAGCGCGGCCACCGAAAGGCCCATGACCGAGCCACCGAAGAACGCGATCCTGAGCGCCTTCCCCTGACCCGACTCCTTCGCCGCCGCGGACGTGCGCACGTTGGCGCGCGTCGCCGCGTTCATGCCGAAGAAGCCGGCGAGCACCGAGCTCAGCGCGCCGGTCACGTACGCGCCGGCGGTGTACGCGCCAATGGCCCACCAGAGCAGCACTGCGACCACAATCACGAAAACCGCCAGAACCGTATACTCGCGGCGAAGGAACGCCATCGCTCCTTCATGGATCCGCTCGCTCAGCGCCTGCATGAGCTCGGTTCCTGCCGATTGACTCTTGACGTAATAGAAAAGCCCGAGCGCCACTAACAGGCCCACGAGTCCAAGGAGCGGCGCCCACTGGGTCCATGTCACCAGTTCCGTCACCTGCGCCTCCGTTCTCTTATCGGTTGCAGCGGCTCATCGCCGCTTCGATTTCCCCGCCCACCCACAGCCCCACCGCCGTCACCAGCTCGGGCATGAGAGCCAGCACCGCGTCCTCATCGGGCGGATCGAACGCTGAGAGAACCCAATCTGCCAGGTCCGCTCCCGGTGGGGGCGACCCCACACCGACCCGCAGCCGCGCGTACTCCTGCGTCCCGAGCGCGGCTTGCACCGATTTCAGGCCGTTATGCCCGCCCGTGCTGCCCGCCGGCCGCAGGCGTAGACGCCCGACCTCGAGCGCCACGTCGTCCACGACCACCAACAGGTCCTCGGCAATGTCGAATTCCGGATCGGACCGGAGCGGCGCCAGGGCGGCGCCACTCCGATTCATGAACGTGAGCGGCTTTACCAGCAGTACACTCCGGCCGTCCATCTGCCCGCCGGCCAGGAGCGCGGGCCCGCTCCGCTCGAACGGACCGAGCCCGTAGTGCTGGCTCAGCCGATCGACAACCCACCACCCCACGTTATGCCGGGTGGCTTCGTATTCCGGGCCCGGGTTGCCGAGCCCGCAGATCACTTTCATGCCAGGGCTCCGACGGAGCCCCTATTCCTCGGATTCGGCCCGGGATTCCTCTTCCTCGCCCTCGGCCTCTTCCTCGCCCACGAGCTCCGGCGCGCCGGCGACGGCCTCCTCCTCCGCTTCCTCGGCCACTTCCAGGACGGTCGGCGCGGCCACGGTGCAGACCGTGCGGTCCAGATCGATCAGGAGATCGACGCCCTCGGGCAGGTTGAGCTCCCCGACATGGATCGAGTCGCCGACCTGGAGGGTGGACACGTCGGCCTCGAGCGCATCCGGAATGTTCTCTACGGCGCACTCGAGCTCCACCTCGTGGAGTACGTGCTGCAGCACGCCCCCGGCGCGGACGCCAGCGGCGGTGCCGACGAGCCGGATGGGGACCTCCACCGTGACACGCTCACCCGCGTGGATCTGCTGGAAGTCGACGTGCAGGACTTCCGGCTTGTAGGGATGCGACTGGACTTCGCTCACCAGCGCGCGGATCTTGCCCTCCCTCTTCCCCTCGATCGTGAGATCGATCAGGGTGGTGTCCAGCGCATGCTGCTTGAGGAGCATCTCGAACTCGTGGGCGTCGAGTGAGAGCGCGTGCGTCTCCTCGCCCCGCCCGTAAACCACCGCGGGGATCCGGCCTTCACGGCGCATGCGACGGGCCGCGCTCTTTCCGGTCTCCGTCCGAAGCGTCGCCTTCAGTGTTGCGTTCTCCGACATGCTTTCCTTCTCTCCTAATCGAACAGCTGGCTCACCGACTCGTTCGAGTGGGTGTACCGGATCGCCCGCGCCAGCAACTGTGCCACCGAGAGCACTTTCAGTTTGTCGAACCGCCGCGCCTCGGGGACATGCAGCGTGTTCGTGACCACCACCTCCGTAACCGGCGACTCCGACAACCGCCTGACCGCTGGGCCCGACAGCAGCGGGTGCGTGGCAGCCACATAGATTTCCGTGGCTCCGCGCTCCTGAAGCGCCTCGATCACGCTCGTCATGGTGCCCGCGGTGTCGATCATGTCATCCACCACGATGCACCGCCGTCCCTTCACCTCACCGACGATGTTCAGCACCTCGGCCACGTTGGGCGCCGGGCGCCGCTTGTCGATGATCGCGAACGACGCGTCGATGCGCCGGGCGAAGCCCCGCGCCATCTTCGCGGCACCCACATCCGGCGCCACCACCACCACGTTGTCGAGCTCCATCTGCCGGAAATACCCGGTCAGAACCGGAGCTGCGTACAGGTGGTCCACCGGCACGTCGAAAAAGCCCTGGAGCTGGTGCGTATGGAAGTCGATCCCGAGCACCCGCTCCGCACCCGCCGCAACCATCAGGTTGGCAAGCAGCTTCGCGCCGATCGCCACGCGCGGCTGGTCCTTCCGGTCCTGTCGCGCGTATCCGTAGTACGGCATCACCGCCGTCACCCTCGCCGCCGACGCACGCTTCGCCGCGTCCGTCAGGAGCAGCAGCTCCATGATGCTTTCCGCCGGCGGCGGCGTGGGCTGGATGATGAAGACGTCACGCCCGCGCGCATTCTGGTTCAGCCGGACGAAGATCTCACCATCCGCGAAGCGCGAGACAGTGGCATCCGCGAGCTGCTCCCCGAGCGCGTCCGCGATCTCCTCCGACAACGGCCGGTTGGCCGTGCCGGAGAGCAGCATCAACGGACCGTGCGCGCTGTCTTCGGGCATTCGCGTCTAGCCTCATCACCCACCGGGTTTCAACAGCCTCGGAAGCTATTCGACTCGAGGTACCGGGTCAACCACCCGGGGCACCGCCGCCTTCCCCGGGTCGCGGCCTCGGATCGTGTTCGCCTTCCTCGGGGAGAAAATCGTCCGCCAACCGCGCCATCGTGCGCTGGAACACCGCCTGTGCCCGGCTACCCGAAAGGCGCATCAGCTCAATGTAGTCCTCCACCGCTTCGTCCAGCGCCGCATGCTCGCGGAGCAGGGCGGCGAAAAGCGCGGCGTTGTCCACGTGCGCCCGGATCACGCCCTCTTCCGCTCTGGCCATGGCGAGCCCGACCCGCTCGTCCTCTTCGGCGCCCGCCCGGACCCTGCGGGCCAGTCCCTTCATGAGCACGTCCGGACGGAAGCGCTTCAGCCCTTCAGCCTCGTCGCCTGAACGTGGGTAGACGTCCGGCAGCGAAGGCCTCCCCTCCGTGGCCGCGCCCGAGTCCCGGACGGCGATGAGCACGCGGGCGCGGACGGCGGCGGCCATGGCCTCGTCCACGTCCATCTCGTCCAGATAGCGGTCCACGGCCTCGTCAAAGGCGAGCGACGCGGCCATCAGTGCGATGAAGCGGAGTGCCTGAGCGGTATGCGCCGCCACGAGCGCCTCCCAGGCCGTGGCCGCGGCCACGTCCATCTGCCGCCGCACCGGCTCCGGCATGCGGCGAAATCTCAGCGGTCCGACCGGTACCATCCATCCTCCTGTCCGACGGGTCCTTCCCCGAAGCGCCCCGACCCCGATCCGAGAATCCGGCGGTGCCCCGGAACGGTCTCCCGACCTGCAAGAATGTGCCCCGCCCCGAACATCTCCCGCCGCTCGCGCCAGACGGGCGGACGCCGCTGCGGATGATGAGGCGGCGCCGGAAAGGCTGCAAGCGTGGCCCGCGACGCGGCCAGGCTCGTCCCAATCCACCGTCGGTCGCCGGAGCCCGTCCGACCCGACGTTACGAAGGACCCGGGACGCAGGAGAGCCGGGTGGGCGGAAGGGATCCCGGAATGCCCGGGCGGCCGGAGCGGGTGCGACCGGCGACTGGCCGAGCCGGGAACGAGGGCGCGCGACTCCGGGTGATCAGGGGGACCGCAGGCATGAATCGGCTGCGATGAGCTCGGTCTCCAGCGCGAAATGCACCAGCTCGGAACGGTGCTCGAGGCCGAGCTTTCGCATGGCCTGGCCACGGTAGCTGGCCACGGTGTGGTGAGAGAGGAAGATCTGCTCGGCGATCTCGTGCGCGGTGTAGCCCTGTGCGGTGAGTCGCACCACGTCCCGCTCGCGATCGGTGAGCGTGGCGAGGCGGCGGCGCGCCTCGAGCGCCCGCTCCAGGTTGCGAACGAGGACGCGATTGCTGTGGGCGTCGAGGAACACCTCCCCCCGAAGCACGGTGCGGATGGCGGGCAGCAGGTCCTGGTGGGCGGTGGCCTTGCGGACGAAGCCGAACGCCCCCGCTTCCATCGCCCGGATCAGCGACTTCTCGGGGGCGTGGGCGGTGAGCACCAGCACGCGGGTGCCCCGCCCCGCGGCGGCGATGCGCCGCATGGCCTCGAAGCCGTCGATTCCCGGCAGGGAGAGGTCCATGATCACCACGTCCGGCTCCAGATCGGCCGTCTTCCGGATCGCCTCCTCCCCGTCCGCCGCCTCGCCCACCACGTCGATGCCGGCCTCACGCGCGAGGATCGCGCGCGCGCCATCGCGAATGGCTTCGTGGTCGTCGACCACGACCACGCGCACCGCCACTTTCGGGCGGGTCTCCGGAGGGGGGCCGGGCTCCGGGGACAACGCACTACCGGGGGTCACGCCACTGTCGGGGAGCGCGGATGCCTTGGGCGGAGGGGGTGACCAAGGTCCTGCCCGGGGTGGCCGGCATGGAGCCGATCCTGCAAGGAGAATGGTGGTACCAGTGGGGCACCAACGGCGTGGACCCGGACATCACGCCCGCGAGCTGTGCGCCGGACCCGGACGAGGTGAACCCGGAGCTCAACCCCGACGGGCTGGCGCTCTGTGACGATGGCGAGACAGGCACGGTGGATACCCTCCTGGAGGCCGGCACGCCTGCGGCGGACAACCCGATGCCGCTGGTCCGGGTCCTTCAGAAGGATCCGCAGAGCGTCTGGCAGGCCAGACTCGTACACGCGTTCGCAGGTGCGCACGGAGGTGGTGCTATTCCAGGACCTCACCACCCCGGCCATCGAGTACGAGATGCGTCACACGGACGGCTGGGGGATCGACGAGGTGCATGGGCTTGCGGCCACCCTCAGCCCGGTGTCCGCTCTCACGGGGCCCGGGACGCGGGCTACCGTGTACTCGCATTGCGCCCGCCTGACCATCCAGAAGCTGCTGGTGGCGCGGGAGGATGCGCGGCTGGCGGATCTGACATGGGTCCCGAGCGAAGGCTGGACCGAGCCGGAGCTCGATCCAGACACGGGTGAGCCGTACGCGAACGCGCTCATCAACGACCACATCTTCAACGGCTCGGTGCACGAGGGCGGAGACGGCCCTGGCTACTACTCCGCCGAGATCAACGTCAAGGGGCGCATCATCTACGGGTACACCTGGAATGTCCGCCAGCTGAACGACCTCACACCGGCCGAGGGATCGATGGTCCCCACGCCCGCGGGTGACTACAGGATCACTTTCAGCCTCGACCCGCTGTGCGGCACGGCGCAGCTCAACACCTTCCTGGACGCCGCGCAGATCCTGGTCCCGGTGGAGGAAGAGCTGGTCACCATCACCGCCGACGATGACCCCGGCGGCGCGACGGCCGTCCTGCGGAGCGACCTGAATCTCACCTACATGGACGTCCGCATCCTCGAGCGTGGCGGCGGGGGCGGCGGGGGGCACTGACGGGAGAGGACCGCTGGAAGGCGTTGAAGGACCGCGCGGAGGATGGTGTCTGGGACAGGCGACGAGAACTTGGAGCGCCTTCCCAGACGCTCCTCCGGCGCAGCCGTGATTGCCGGGCTCGTCGCTATGCTGCCCGACGCGTGAAGTGGCATCAGCTGGATGGGCGGTGGACGGCTCGGTTGCCGCCTCGATGGTCGAGGACCCGGTCAACCCTCGGAACTCCCGCGTCGCACGACGCCTCGACGCGACACGCAGCGAGATCGCGGGCGGGGACGGCGAATCGCGGAGCCGGCACAGCGCATGCCGTGATTCCCGCGCGCGCCTTTCCTTTCAATCCGCGCGAAGGGAGGGTCTATCAGGGAGAGGCTGTACGACCGGTTCGGAGGCCGCGCCCGGGCCCAGGTCATCCTGATCCTGGCGCTGGTGCTCGGGCTCGACGGCTCCGACAAGGGCGCCGTGGGAGCCATGGCCACCCAGCTCCAGGAGGCGTTCGGCGTCGGAAAGACGGAGATCGGGCTCCTGCTCACGGTCACGGCGCTGTTGAGTGCCGTGGCCACGCTCCCCTACGGCCGCGCCGTCGACCACGTCCGGCGGACCCGGCTGCTCAGCATCATGGTCCTGGTCTGGGGGGGCCTCATGGTGCTCACCGCTTCCTCGGCCTCCTACGTCTGGCTCCTCGCCTCGCGCGCGGGCTTGGGTGCGGTGATCGCGGTGGCGGTGCCCGCGGTGGCATCACTCGTGGGCGACTTCTTTCCTCCACGGGAGCGAGCGAAGATCTATGGCGTCATCCTGGCCGGGGAGTTCGTGGGCACGGGGTTCGGCTTTCTGGTGGCCGGGGTGCTGGCCTCCCTTTCCTGGCGATGGGGATTTCTGGCGCTCGCCATTCCCGTGCTGCCGCTGGCCTGGCTCCTGAAGCGTCTGCCCGAGCCGGCGCGCGGCGGCGCGAGCCGCATCGAGGCCGGGCAGCAGCAGGTCGGCGAGCGCCACGAGCAAGAACGTGGGGAGCGACAGGTGGTGAGGCGCAGCCAGATCGTGGCGCGCGAAGCCGGGATCGAGCCCCGGCCGGCGCTCGTCCCCGATGAGGGACCGGAGCAGAAGTCGCTCTGGTGGGCGGTCCGTTACGTCCTGCGCATCCCCACGAACGTGGTCATCATCGTGGCCTCATCGCTCGGCTACTTCTTCTTCGCCGGGGTACGCACCTTCGGAGTACAGTACCTGCGCGGCCGATTCGATATCAGTCACGAGCATGCGACATTGTTCCTGGTGCTCATCGGCGTCGGAGCCCTCGGCGGCGTAATCATCGGCGGCCGGGTCGCCGATGGGCTGCTGCACCGAGGCCGCATCGCTGCCCGCGTGCTGGTGGCCGCCGTAGCATACCTCGCCGCCGTGGGTCTGCTCCTGCCGGCACTGCTCTGGTCCAGCCTCGTCGCCGCCGCCGTCTTCATGTTCGCCGCAGCCATCGCCTTCGGCGCCATCAACCCGCCCTTCGATGCCGGCCGCCTGGACATCATGCATCCCCACCTCTGGGGTCGCGCCGAGTCTACCCGGATGGTCCTGCGTTTCTCCGCCGAGGCCATTGCCCCGCTCCTGTTCGGCTTCCTGGCCGGTCGGGTGTTCGGCGGCGGCACCGCCGGGATCCATGACACGTTCCTGGTCATGCTGATCCCGCTCCTCGCGGGAGGTCTCGTCGGCCTCATCGCCATTCGGACCTACCCGCGCGATGTGGCCACAGCAGATGCGTATGCGGAGAAGACAATGCGCGGATGAACTCCTGCGGCTGGCTTCAGCCTGGGCGGGAGGGCCGCTTCCGAAGCCGCGGAAAAGACCAGCGCGTTCAGCTCCGTTTCCACGGCCCTGGCGTACTCGACCGCCGCGCAGGAGAAGTCGAACGCGGGGTCGTCGCGGCGAGCTCGGAAGACAGCCTCCGCGGACATGAGGAACGTGCGCGTCGCGGTCTCGAATTTCCCAGACCACGCGCCCGAAGAGGTTGTCGGGCAGCTCCCGGGCTAGGCGCTGGGTGTCGGCGCGCAGGTCGGCGTCGCGCTCCGCCCACAGGCGGTCCCCGGTGAGGAGGTCGCGGTCGACGAACCAGCGAGCGCCGTCGTCGCGCGTGACGATGAGCGGCAGCTCGACCATTCCGCCATACAGCGAGACTGGGTTGTCATGGTAGCGGCTGTTTCGCAGGCGACGGAGCTCCTCGATCACGCCCGGCGTATCGTCGCTCACCAGGCGACGCAGGTCCCACAGCCGGAACCAGAAGTCGGCCTCGCTACCCCGGTAATACGACGGCGCGTGCTCCGCCTCCCCTTCGTCCGCGAGCACGTCGTCCGCCGTCACCTCGCCCAGCCAGCCCACGTACAGCGACCTGTAGTCGGTCAGGTAGAGGTGGGTCTCGGCGCCACTGCGGATCTGACCGTCCAGGGCCACGATCTCGGGCGCGTGCGGGAGCGGATCTTCCCGGCGAGGCGACCGGATCTTGGCCCACCAGACGTACACATTGTCTGCCGGCGACGTGGGGTCAGCGGGATCCCGACTCCGCTCCGCCCACCGGAGGAGCACCCGGAGGTGCGCGTCGAGGGCGTCGTCGGCGTAAGCGGGGTTCCAGACGGTGAGGAGGTGATGATCCGGCATGCGACAAATCGAAGCTTCACGAATTCGCGGTGACCGTGTCGGGCATCAGCTGCTGGAACGTCCGCGGGATCTGCCCTCAGTCCTCCGTCGGTTTGGGCGGCGGCGACATAATGGCGGCCTCCCGGCGCGACTGCAATTATTCCCGTCATTCCAGCAACGCATCGCTGGGCACGCCACCCAACCGCCGGAGCCGATCCGCGCCATTGCCCAGCTCACGGCCCATCTCCCGCAGATCTTCGTCGCCCGTGAGGTTCAGGCGGTCGGCCGCGGCATCCAGGAGCGAGGCCTCGTCCGCGCAGTAGCGGCGCAGCTCCCGGCCCGGCTCGGAGTCGGTCAACCAGGCGCGGACGATGTCCTGATGGTCGTGCACGCCCCGGGGCCGGAACGCGTGCAGGTGCGTGAGCAGCCGCTCGAGGATGCAGCCGCCGAGCAGCGGCAGCGTGGAGCGCGCGCTCATTCGCGGCCTCTCACGCGCTCGCGCCCGCTCTCCGAGACGTGACTGGCCGTGACCACGACGGCCATGAACGGACATGACCCGCCGATCATTGCGCCTCCATTCAATAGGTGTCGAGCTCCACCGTGACCCGGAGCGTGTGCCCGCTGGCCAGGTGGACCCGGATCTGGTCGTTCCAGTACCGCTCCACGCGCACGACGGTGGTGCTGTCGTTGACGTGGACGGGCATGATGCCGAAGGCGTCGATGATCTGATCGCGAATGTCCTCGACCTCGTGCTGGTCGGGGCTCCCCCCGGCGGCGGTCAGCGCCAGGAGGAGCAGGGCCAGCACCAGGAGGCGGGACGCGATCCGGTCCGCGGCGGGCCGCCTCATGCGTCGTCGGGCTCCGGGGGGCCAAGGCCCTTCCGCTCCTCGCGATCGCGCGCCCGGTCCTCCTTCAGCCGCTCGACCAGGGCGCGCTTGCTCTGGGCGGAGCTGTAGGCGCGCTGGTACATGTACTTCGCGTCGGCCTCGGACACGCGCGACTCGTCGAACCGGTCGGCCATGACCCGGAGATCGTCCACCTCGTCGGTGAGTTCCGGATCGCCGGCGGCCATGGACGACAGCTTCTCGGCGATGCCGCGCAGCTTCCGCGCGCCGTCCTCGAACGCCCCGTCGCTCCGGTCCTGCAGCGCCTCCTCCCGGGCGCGGGCGGCCTCGAGAAGCAGCAGCTCCCGCCGAACCTCCGGGTTCACCACGGCGGCGCCCAAGCGCGACACCCGGATCGGCAGCGTGGTGGTCCGCTTCTCGACACCGCCGCCCGGCAGCAGGACGTGGGCCTCGACGGTGAGGGTAGCGACGTCGACCTCGGCGGCATCGTCGTCGCTGGAAAGGAGGAACTCGCAGAGGAGGGACCTGGGCTCGAAGGCGTAGAGGTCGCCGAGCTCGAGGCGGAGGGATCCGTCGTCGGTCCGCTGACGCGGGTACTGGTGCAGCACGGAGGCGTGCTCGACGGCCGGGGCGGGAGCCACGGCCACGGTGACGTTCTGCGCGGCCAGCGCCATGAGGCCTTCGATCTCGGCCTCGAACACCGCCGGTGCCTGGTCGGGCGCTTCGATGTAGTACATGCTGCCGCCGCCGGCCTCGGCCATCGAGCGCAGCAGCCGCTCGTCGTAGTCGGCGCCGAAGCCAATGGTGGTGGTCGACACGCCCTTCACCGCGGCCGAAGCGACGAGGTCGCGGAGCCGCCCGGGGTCGGTGATCCCGACATTGGCGAGGCCGTCGGTGAGGAGGAGGACGCGGTTGACGCCGCCGTCCGCCAGCCCCTCCGCCACCAGCTCCCGCCCCCGCAGCCAGCCACCGGAGAGGTTCGTCATACCGCGGGGCTCGATCGTCCCGATCCGGCCGAGCAGCTCCTGCCGCTGCTTCCCGGGCGTGGGGCCGACCGCGGTGTGGACCTCGTCGTCGTAGGCGACGACGCTGACGACGTCATCCTCGCCCAGCCGCCGAACCAGCAGGCTCGCCGCCTCCTTCGCCCGTGCGAGCTTCGGCCCGTGCATGGAGCCGGAGCGGTCGAGGACCAGGCTCAGGTTGAGGGGCGGGCGTTCCATCCGCCCCGGCGCCTCACCGGTGATGCGAAGCAGGGCGCGGACGAGGTATCCCCCGTCCGCCACGGGCTCGTGATCCAGCAGCAGCTGTGTGTCCATCGGCACCCTCCGCGCGTGCGGTCCGGCCCTCCATGGGCGGACGTCGGCGGAAGATACGGAGGGGGTGTGACAGTCCGGGGGAACGCGCGCGAGCGCACCGAGGGGACCGGACGCGGATGAGCCGCCCGGAGCACCTGACGCGCTAACGCAACCAGCCATAGGTGCCCGCGACCGGGTTGTGCCCAGCCTGATCTGCGACGGCCACCCATTCAAGAAGCGAGCGAACGTGGTGCCCCGCGTCAGCGTGTGGCACCGACGTGGCGATGAACAGCACACCCGGGAAGGCGAGCCCCTTCGCGGCGTAGGCGCTCACGAGCGGCGCGAAGTCCTGGTAGTTCCGCGTGACGAGGATGCGTTCCTGGTCAACGGACCAGGCGAAGATCTCCGGGTCATCGGCCGCGCTCAGGCCAACCTCTGCAACGTGGACGACATCCACTCCTCGAGCTTGAAGCTGCCGCAACGCCCGGGCGTTGACATGCTGATCGAACACGAACCGGAAGGGCATCAGCGCGTGTTGTCGACAAGCCGCTCCACCCGGCCGTTGTTCGAAATCATGGAGTTGATTTCATCCGGGAACCGGTCGGCATACTCGAGCGCTTGCCGGAGGGCCTCGGGAGGGACAAACGCGAAGTGGTCGCGGAACCCCTCTTCGTCGTCGCCGTACCCCCTGCGGACCGAAACAACCTCCCACACGTCCGGGCCACTCCGGAGCCGTGCTCGCCGGCCGGCCACGCCGTCCGCAAAGGTGATCTCCGGGAAGTGCTGCATGGCCCACCACTCTTCAGCGACGCGGCGAAGCCCCGTCGACGGTCCCTCGCCGTGTGATCGCCAGAAGCCCTCAATGCTATCCTTCAGCCACGGGTCCAGGCGGGCGCTCATGGTTGGCATGGTGGACTCTCCCTCCTGGTGTATACAGTGTAAACTATGTAAACATTCCGGTTCGACAATGGCGCGTCAAGGCCTTCGGTCCGGGGGTGTTCTACCCCCTGGCCTCCCCCTTGGACGGGACGGTGTACTCGGCAAGTCCAGCCTCGCGGAGGGATCGTCTCGCGCCGGCTCCGATGCGAAACGGCGGTCAGCTCAGGGGAGCCGACCGCCGCCTCGATTCCCCGGGGTGGATTCGAACCACCATTGGAGGATCCAAAGTCCTCCGTCCTGCCATTAGACGACCGGGGATCGTTGTCTGATCGAGTCCGACGCGAACGGGCACGGGCGCTTTCACGGGCGTGCCGCGCGCATGATCGGATAACGCAGATTCTAGTGCCTGAGGGCGCTTCAAGCCACCGCCCTGGGGCCGCGGCCGCACGGCGGTACCGGCGCCAGGGGGGCATGGTGATCGGGCGCCGCTCCTTGCCCGGCCGACAACGGCGCGTGCGGCCCCGGGCTTGCACGCAGCCGTGCTTCAGTGAATCTGCGCCACGCCACCAACGAGGTCACGCATGCCCGCCCGCGTCGCAATCACCCGGGATCGTTCCGACATCGCCGCTGCCATCGCCGGGGCGCTGGACGCGCTGCCCATCGAAGAGATCGTCCGCGGCCGCTTCGTGGCCACCAAGGCCTACGGTGAGCGGCTGACGTTCGAGCACGAGTGATGCCCCCGCGCGGTCGTGACCGGCGGGCGGGGCGGGCGGAGACGCGCCGTGGAGCCCGGCTCCATTCTTCGCGGCGGGGCTCGCCCCTCGTCCCGCTGGAGGCCGGCGTGCGGGTCAGCTGATCGCGGTACGGGTGCGGGTCAGGACGACGTCGACGCCCGGGTGCGTCGCTGACAGTCGGTCGGCGGCAGCGCGGGCCGCATCTTCGGCAGCGAAGACCCCGAACACCGTCGAGCCGCTGCCGGCCAGCAGCGCAATGGCGGCACCGGCCGCGCGGAGGTCGTCGCGCAGCGAGGCCAGGATGGGGTGGAGCCGGAAGAGCACCGGCTCGAAGTCGTTCACGGCCTCACGGGCGACATCCTCCCACGACGCCTCGCGCGATGGGGCGACGGACGCATCTTCGGCTCCCCCGCCCCGTGCCGCGCATCCAGCGCGCGTCTCACCCGCGCCCCGGGCTCGGTCCAGCGCCGAATAGGCGGCGGCCGTGGACAGGTGGAGCGGCGGAAGCGCCAGCACTACGGGGCGCGACGGCAGCGGCGGCAGGGCCGACAGCTTCTCGCCCCGGCCGCGCCCGATGGCCAGCGGGGCCCCGGACGCGAAGAACGGGACATCGCTTCCCAGCGATGCCGCGATCTCCAGCACGTCCTCCGGGGGGAGCGCGGCGGGGTCGAGGCCGGCCAGCCCGCGCAGCATCGCACCGGCATCGCTGGAGCCACCGCCGAGGCCAGCACCCGCCGGGATGCACTTCTTCAGACGGATCTCGAGCCCGGGGGAGAGCCCCGCGGCCCGCGTGAACGCCACCGCCGCGCGCACGGCCAGGTTGAAGTGGTCCGGCCCCATGTCCGGGAGCGCCCGCAGCGGTGGCGCGGCTTCCGCCCGCAGCGTCGGCACCGTGCGATCGGGCGTCCACTCGACGACGAGCTCGTCCGCCAGATCGAGGGCGCAGAAGAGGGTTTCGATCGGATGGTAGCCATCGGGCCGGCGGTCGCCGATGCGGAGCCGCAGGTTCACCTTGGCCAGAGCGGAGAGCGTCAGCGTCATGGGGATGCGCGCTCCGCCGTCAGCCCGGGCACCGCCGGGCCTCGGGCATCAGCCCCATCGGTCGCCGGGAGCCGATGGCGCGCCGGGCCTGGACTCCGCCCGCTCCTCGACCGCTTCCTCCACCGCCAGCTCGCTGCGCCCCATGTCGGACCACGAGAGGCCGGCCCGCCACAGGTAGTACAGCCCGATCACGGTGATGGGGATGAACCCGGCGAGGTGCAGCCCGAGGGCGAACGCCACCGCGTGCGACGATTCCACTCCCCACACCTGCACCAGTCCCACCCTCGCCGCGGCCTCGAACACCCCGAAGAAGCCGGGCGCGGACGGAAGAGAGACGGCCAGGGCGATGATCGACTGCAGGAACACGGCGGCAATGAAGGGGGCGTGGATATCGAACGCTTTGAACCCGATCCAGGTGGCCACGGCCACGTTCAGCCAGAGGACCACGGACCAGGCCAGCACCTGGAGCACCAGCCGCCATTCGCGCAGCGCCGCCATGCCGTCGAGGAACGCCTCGAGGGCGTCGACCACGAGGCGGCGGAGGCGACGGGGGAGCAGACGAGCCACGGTCGCCTCGAACAGCCCGACGGACTTCTCGGGCCAGGAGACCATGACAACCAGGACCGCGAAGCCGACCACGAGCACAGCGGCCGCGCCCACCGCGTAGGATCCGAAATCGTGGCCCGAGACATCGGGGAAGCCCGGCCACCAGAGCGCGATGAACAACAGCGACACCACCATGAGCGCGTCGAACAACCGCTCGACCACGAGCGAGCCGAACGCCGCGGAAACGCGCACCGGCTCGAAGCGGGTCAGGGCGAACGCGCGGGCGAACTCACCCACCCTCGCGGGGAGCAGGTTGTTCGCCATGAAGCCGATGCAGGTGGCGGCGAAGCGCGGCCGGAAGGCGGTGTCGGGGAAGGAGGGGCGCAGGAGCGGCCTCCATCGGAACGCGCGGAGCGGAAACGGCAGCGTGAGCGCCACCGCGGTCAGGACCAGCAGCGGGACATTGGCGCCGCGGATCTCCCGCCATACTTCGGCGAGGTCCACGTCCCGGAAGGTGTACCAGAGGAGCGCGACGCTGAGGAGCACGCCCAGCACGCCTTTCCACTCCAGGAAAGGGCGCCGTCGAGCTTCCGCGGCGCCGCCGGCCATCACTTCATCCCCAGACGGATCAGGTCGAACAGCTCATCGAGGATCGGCCCCACGGGGGCCCCGGTCACCAGGGCGTCCTCCAGCGCGGTGCGGAGTTCCAGCGCCCGCTCGAGTGCCGGGTGGGGCGCGTACTCCAGCGTTCCGATGTCCACTTCCCCCGCTTCGCTCGACCGGCTTGCGACCATGCGTCCTCCGCTCAGGGGTGGCCGTGCGTGCGCGCGGCCGCGATCAGCGCCTTCATCTCGCGCACCGCCGCCTCCATGCCCGTGAACAGTGCGCGGCTGATCACGCTGTGCCCGATGTTCAGCTCCTCGATCTCCTCGATCGCCGCCACGGGCGCCGTGTTCTCGTACGTCAGGCCGTGGCCGGCGTGGACGTCGAGGCCGAGGGAGCGACCGAGCGCCGCAGCGCGACGCAGGCGATCCAGCTCTTCCGGCGCCCCCCGGCCGGGGCGCCATGCGTTGGCATACTCGCCCGTGTGCAGCTCCACGGCATCCACACCGAGCGCCGCGGCGGCGCGGAGTGTTGCGTCGTCCGGGTCGATGAAGAGCGATGTGCGCACGCCCGCGGCCATGAGGCCCCGGACGGCGGTCTCGATCCGCCCGGTGTCGCCAGCCAGCGAGAGGCCCCCTTCCGTGGTGACCTCCTCCCGTCGCTCGGGAACGAGTGTCGCGGCCATGGGCGCGAGCTCTTCCGCCAGCGCGACGATCCCGTCCGCCGCGGCCAGCTCGAGGTTGACCCCCGTGCGGGCGGTGGCCATGAGGAGCCGGACGTCCCTGTCCTGGATGTGGCGGCGGTCCTCACGCAGGTGGACGGTGATGCCGTCCGCGCCGCCCAGCTCGGCGAGCACGGCGGCGCGCACCGGGTCCGGCTCGTCCGTGCGGCGAGCCTGCCGGACCGTGGCCACGTGGTCGATGTTGATGTGGAGCCGCATCAGTCGGTCAGGAGTGCTTCCAGTTGATCGGCACGCTCCGGGTCGAGCCCGGCCGCGCGGGCGAGCTGCAGCGTTTCGAGCCCGACGACGCAATATAGGCGTCGCTCCCGCCCCGACAACCGCGAGAGGTGCAGTCGGACCGTGTCGAGGTCGCCCCGGGCGACGGGCCCGGTGAGCGCGGCGCCGAAGCCCAGCTGCTCCACGTTGTCCATGGTGCCGCGCATGAGCGGGAGCGCCGCAGCAACGGCCTCATCTTCGGGAATCCCGGCCTCCGCCAGCGTCCGGGCCACCACGGCCGCGGCCGCGAGGACGTAGTTCGAGGCGAACACGGCCGCGGCGTGGTAGAGCGGCCGGAGCGTGGGCGGGATCACGAGCGCGCGACCGCCGAGAGCGGCCACGATCCGGCGCGCGGCGGTGAGCGCCGCGGGCTCACCGGCCACGGCATAGGCGCAGCCGACGAGCCGGTCGGCGCCGGACCACGGATCGGCCACGGTCTGGAGCGGGTGCAGCGATCCCACGGCGTAGCCCGCGCCGTGGAGTGGGGCGAGGACATCCGTGGACAGGGCGCCCGACAGGTGAAGGGCCGCGCAGCCGCCCGGATGCGACCCGGCGAGCGCCACCTGGTTGGCCACCTCGTGGAGCGCGTCGTCCGGCACGGCGAGGAGAAGCACGGTCGTGTCCTCCGGCACGGGGCCGTATCCCATCCGATACGACACGTGCTCGGCCGCGCCATCGAACAGCGGGTGCGGCGGTGGCTCGGGTGAGCGACCGAAATAGACGAGCGTCTCCGCCTCCCTGGCGTGACTGAGCGCCACTCCGATCGCCAGGCCCATCCGGCCCGGCCCGACCACCGCCAGGCGCTCGCTCATGCCGCCCCGTTGATCTGGATCCCCTCCCGCTGCCGCAGGCGGCCCAGGGTGGGCTGGGGGATCCTCGCCCTCAGGTCGATGGTCGTGCCCCGCTCCTCGCGACTGAGCACTTCGCCCTCACGGTAGACCGTGGCCAGGCTCTCCCCGTCGGCGGCGGGGATGAGGAGCTGCACTTCCGGCCGCTGGCTCCGCACCTCGTCTTCGAGCAGCTCCACCAGCTCGTTCAGCCCATCCCGCTCCACCGTGGACGTGAATACCGCCGGCTCCGGGAACATCGCGCGCGAGCGGGCCCGGAGCGCGGCCTCCTCGTCGTGCGTGAGCTGATCCACCTTGTTGAACACGAGCGCGACCGGCACGTCATCGAGCTCGAGATCCGTGAGCACGTCCTCCACTACCCCCTTCTGCTCCTCCCAGCGGGGGTGGGACCCGTCGATCACGTGGAGCAGGACATCCGCTTCCGCAGCCTCTTCCAGCGTGGCCCGGAACGAGGCGACGAGGTGGTGGGGCAGCTTGCGGATGAACCCGACCGTGTCCGTCACCAGCACTTTCGATCCCATGGGCAGCTCCACCTGCCGTGTGGCCGGGTCCAGGGTGGCGAACAGGCGGTCCTCGATGAACAGCTCCGCGCCCGAGAGCGCGCGCAGCAGGCTGGACTTGCCCGCATTGGTGTAGCCGACCAGCGCGGCCTGGAACTCGCCGGAACGACCTTTCCGTTGCGTGGCCCGACGCCGCGCGACCACCTGGAGCTTGTCGCGCAGGTCGCTGATGCGGCGGCTGATGATCCGACGGTCGGTCTCCAGCTGCGTCTCGCCCGGGCCCCGGAGCCCGATGCCGCCACGGATGCGGGAAAGGTGGGTCCACATCCGCTTGAGCCGAGGGAGCAGGTACTCGAGCTGGGCCAGCTCGACCTGCAGCTGCGCCTCGTTCGTGCGCGCCCGCGTCGCGAAGATGTCCAGGATGAGCTCGGTGCGGTCCAGGACCCGCACGTCGAGGAGGTCCTCCAGGTTCTTCCCCTGGGCGGGCGTCAGCTCATCATCGAAGATCACGAGCGTGGCCTGCCGGTCCTGCACCACCTGCCGCAGCTCCTTCGCCTTCCCTTCCCCGATGAAATACCTCGGGTGCGGCGCCGACAGCCGCTGGGTCAGCACGGCGACGACGTTCGCACCGGCTGTGTCGCTGAGTCGCCCCAGCTCCTCCAGGTGCTCGTCCGCCTCCTCCGACGAGATGTCCGCCGTGGGCGCGCCGACCAGTACCGCCCGCTCTTCGGGCTCAGCGAGCGAAATCGTGTCTCGTATGGGATCCTCCTCAGTGGTCCTTCGTCAGCGGACCATGGACTCGGTCACTGTCCCGACGTGCCTGAAATCCAGTTGCCGCCGGACCGGCCCGGTCACGGATACAGTGCCGCTGACACGATAATCGAACGACCCGCGATCGAGCAGCGCCTGCGCAGCGTGGCCCAGGGTGCGGAACGTGAAATCCACCGGGACCGCCACTTCCATGCTGTCCCCCGCCGGCACCGCGAGGTCGCGGTCGATCCGCCCCTCCGTGAAATCGGTCCAGCCGTCGCCTTGCGGCGTCTGCACTTCGAGTCGGTAGCGAACGCCGTCGGCTTTCAGATCGAAGGTGTTCGGATTGTAGATCCCGAGCCGCACGTCCATGACACCGCCGTTCAGGCCGACCGATGACAGTTTTACCCCCGCCAGCCAGATCCGGGGCTGCTTCACCTTCGGCACACACGCGCCCACAAGCAACAGGATGGCAATCAGCGCCGCCCGCCGCGGGATCCGCACGATCCTCCTATCCCTCACCGCCGCCTCCACTCTCACTGGACTCATCCCGGAGCTTCGCCCACCAGGCCAGGCGCTCACCGATGCGTTTCTCGTGCCCGAAGTCGCTCGGCTCGTAGAAGCGCGCGCCGCGCAGCCGCTCCGGCAGGTACGCCTGTGGAATGTAGTGGTCCGCGGAATCGAACGCGTAATGATAATCCGTCCCGTAGCCCAGGTCCTTCATCAGCCGCGTCGGCGCGTTCCGGATGTGGAGCGGCACGGGCTCCGCCGGCGTGTCCCTCGCCGCCGACCGCGCTGCGCCGAACGCCGCATACAGCCGGTTCGACTTGGGCGACGTGGCGAGGTACACGGCGGCCTCGGCCAGTGCAAGATCGCCTTCCGGCGACCCGAGCATCTGGTACGCGTCACGCGCGGCCACGGCCACCGCGAGCGCGTTCGGATCGGACAACCCGATGTCTTCCATGGCCATGCGGATCAGGCGACGAGCGGCGTAGAGCGGATCCTCGCCACCCTCCAGGAGCCGAGCGAGCCAGTACAGCGCACCGTCCGGGTCGCTCCCCCGCACCGCCTTGTGCAGGGCCGAGATGATGTTGTAGTGCTCCTCCCCTCCCTTGTCGTAGCGGGCGACGCGCTGCTGGAGCGCCTCCCTCGCCCGTCCCGCATCGATGCGCCCCCCGTCACCGGCGAGGGTGGCCGCAGTCTCCAGGGCGTTCAGCGCCCGACGGGCATCGCCGTCCGCCTCGCGGGCGATGAGCGCGATGGCGTCGTCGTCCACGTCCAGGTCCCGGCCCCCGAGCCCCCGCTCCTCGTCGGCCAGCGCGCGCCGGAGGATCCGCTGCAGGTCGTCGTCCCCCAGCGGCTCGAGCACGAACACGCGGGCGCGACTCAGGAGCGCGCCGATGACCTCGAACGACGGGTTTTCCGTGGTGGCGCCAATGAGCGAAATCGTACCCGCCTCCACGTGCGGCAGAAACGCATCCTGCTGCGCCTTGTTGAAGCGGTGGATCTCGTCACAGAAGAGGATCGTCCGGCGCCCCATTCCCCTCAGCCGGGCTTCGGCCTGCTTCATGATCTCGCGCACCCGGGGAACGCCCTCGGTCACCGCGCTGAAGGGGACGAACGTGGCGTTGGTACGCTCGGCGATGACGCGGGCGATGGTGGTCTTCCCGGTGCCCGGTGGCCCCCAGAGGATCAGGCTCCCCACTTCGTCCTTCTCGATGAGCTCGCGGAGCGCGCGATCGGGGCCGAGGATCCGCTCCTGGCCGACGAACTCGTCCAGCGTGCGCGGACGCATCCTCGCGGCCAGAGGCGCGGCAGCGTCGACGTCCCGAGCCGATGCCGCTTCTCCCGCACTGCTGTCGGCATCACCGGCATCGGGGGCATTCCCGGGGGACTCCGGAGAGGGGCGTCGGCCGCCGAACAGGTCCAGATCACTCATGGAGCCAGTCCCTCCGGATCCGGTCGAGCAGGGCATCCCGGGTGTTCAGCCGGGGGTCGTCCGTGACGAGCTCCAGGAGAGCGGCGAGCACCTCACCGAACAGGGGCCCGGGCTGAAGACCGAGCTGCTTGAGATCCGCGCCTCCAATGGCCAGGTCCGTGGTTGCGAGGGCCGGACGCTCCGCGAGGACGCGATGCACTTTGGCCCACCGCTCCAGCAGGTCGTCGGGGCGCCCACCGCCCGGGTGCCGGCCGCGCCAGAGGGCGAAGCGGAGGCGGAAGAGGTCGCGCGCCAGGTCGGCGCCGACGTCGCGGAGCCACCGCCGCACGCCGGCATCGGGCGCGTCCGGCGGGAACAGGTCGGGGTGATGGCGCACGAGTCGGACCACCCACGCGGTATCCGCGTTCGACGCCTTGAGCCGACGCATGACGTCTTCCGCTTTCCGGCCCCCGAGAACCTCGTGACCCGTGTACCGCCAGCCGCCGCGCAGATCGCGGGTGCGGGCGGGCGGCATCCCGGTGGCGTGGAGGAGCGCGGCCAGGCGAACCAGGGGGCGCGTGGGCGGTATCGCGTCCACGGCGCGGAGCGTGACCGTCCACAGGTCGTCCGCTCCCGGGTCGGGGCGCTCACCGCCCAGCGGGGCGAGCTCGGGATAGAGCGGATCGAGGGCACCCGAGCTTCGGTAGAGATCCAGTGCCAGCGACGGCTGACGCGCCTGGCCGAGCACTTTCATCAGCTCCTCCCGCACCCGCTCCGAGGAGAGCTCGGGCAGGTGCGGCACAGCCTCCTTCAGCGCAGCCCAGGTCTCGGGCGCCACATCCAGGCCGAACTGTCCGGCGAACCGCAGGGCACGCAGCACGCGCAGGTAATCCTCGGCAAAGCGCTCGCGGGGCTCGCCCACGGTGCGGAGCCGTCCCTCCTCCAGGTCGCGCCGGCCGTCGAACGGGTCCAGGAGCTCGCCGGTGAGGGGCCGCCAGGCCACGGCGTTTATCGTGAAGTCACGACGCGAGAGATCCTCCTCGACGCGGTCGGCGAACTCCACCACCGCGTGGCGGCCGAACGTCTCCACGTCGCGACGGAACGTGGTCACCTCGTAGAGGTCGCGGCCCTCCAGAACGCCCACGGTTCCGTGGTCGATGCCGATGGGCACGGTGCGCCGGAAGAGCGTCATCACGTCGCGCGGGCGGGCCCGCGTCGCCAGGTCCCAGTCCCCGGCGGGGCGCCCGGCCACGCGATCACGCACGGCACCGCCCACGGCCCACGCCTCGTACCCGGCGTCCTCGAGCCGCTGCGCGATCCGGCGGACCGCCTCCGGGGGACCGAGGTCCATGGCCTCGCTCAGCCGCAGAGCACCGACCCGCCGTTCACGTTCACCACCTCACCGGTGATGTGCCGGGCGAGCCCGGAGCAGAGAAAGACGATGGGGCCGGCGACGTCATCCGCGGAGGCCACCCGACCCAGCGGGATGGTCCGCTCGATCCGCTCCCGGCCGCCGTCCGCGTACGAGTACGCGGCCATTTCCGTATCGATCCATCCGGGCGCCACGCAGTTCACCGTGATGCCTCGCGGCGCCAGCTCCACGGCCACTCCCTTGACGAGGGAGATGAGCGCGCCCTTCGTCGCCGCGTAATCCCCGTGATTGGCTTCACCTCGCTGCCCGGCCGTCGAGCCCACGAGGATCACCCGCCCGCCCTCTGCCAGGAGGGAGGCTGCGCCGCGCACGGAGTAGAAGACGGCATCGAGATTCACCGCGATCGTCCGCCGCCACTGCGCGTCCGTCATGGCCGCGATCGGCACATCGTCCACGGGCCAGATGCCGGCATTGGCCACCAGGATATCGAGTCCGCCGAACTCGGCCTCCACTTTCCGGAAGAGCGCATCCACGGCGCCAGGATCGGCCAGGTCGAGTCCCATGGCCCAGGCGCGGCCGCCCTCCCGCGCGATGTCCGCGATCACGGCCGCCGCGTCCGCCTCGCGCTCACGGAAGGTTATGGCCACGTCCGCGCCCGCCCGCCCGAGCATCCGGGCCACCGCGGCGCCGACGCCACGGGAGCCGCCGGTCACCAGCGCGCGCTTTCCCGCAAGATCAATCGGAAGCATGGAATCGTCCTTCCACCGTGTCGCAGATCACGTGGCCAATGGCCAGCTGAAGCTCCTGAGCCCGGGCGCCGTCGTCCGTCGGCACGATCAGCGCGTGGTCCACCAGCGCCGCGAGTGGTCCGCCGCCCCGGGCGAGGAGCGCCACCGTCACCAGACCGCGTGCGCGCGCGGCCTCGGCAGCGCGCAGCAGGTTCGGCGACTGCCCGGACGTGCTGTGGAGAAAGAGCAGATCCCCCGGCCGCCCCAGCGCCTCCACCTGTCGCGCGAAAACATGATCGAAGCCGAAGTCGTTCGCAGCGGCCGTGAGCAGGGAAGTGTCCGTGGTGAGGGCGATGGCGGGGAGCGGCCGCCGATCGCGACGGAAGCGGACCACGTACTCCGTGGCCAGGTGCTGCGCGTCCGCGGCCGAGCCACCGTTGCCGCAGAAGAGCAGCATGTGCCCGCTCTCCAGCGTTGCGGCCGTCAGTTCGGCCAGTTCCGCCACATCGCCCGCCATGTCGCGGGCCACGCGCGTCGCGAGGTCCGCCAGCGCGTTCAGCTGCCGCATCGCGGCGTCCACTGCCGGGCTCTTCATCCCGTTTCGTCCGGTCCGGTGAGCAGTTCGTCGAAGCGCGCGGGCGAAAGCTCCCGGACGAGCCGGTCGACGGCGTCGGGACCCGCTTCGCCCGCGGCCTCGCACGCGTACGTCAGCAGCGCGTCGGCCGCGAGCAGCCGCCCTGCACTGCTCCGGTCCCCCGGCCCCGCCAGCACATCGGCGAGGCCCGCCAGCGCGGCGGCCGCCAACCGGTGCGGCACGCCGCCGTCGAAGGGGCCGTGCCGATCCAGCATGCGCACCACCTCGTCGCGCAACGAAGCTGGCATCGGCGGGCGCCTCGCCGTCACCCACTCCGTGAGATCGCTCAATGGCCCTCGAGCAGCGCGCGGACGATCTCGGGCGCCCTGGCCAGCGCGTCCGCCACGAGCGCGGGGTCGCCCACGCCCCCCTGCGCCATGTGCGGCCGCCCTCCGCCCGACCCGCCGGTGAGCTTCGCCACTTCCCGCACCACGTGGTCGGCGCGAACGCCGCGGCCGATCAGGTCGTCGGTGACCACGGAGAAGAGGGCCGTGCGGTCCCCGGAAACGGCCGCGAGGACCACCACACCACTGCCGAGTCGGTCGCGGAGCTGATCGCCGAGGGCACGCAGCTCGTCCTGGTCCGCCACTTCCACCTGCTCGGCGACGATCCGCGCCCCATCCACCCGGGCCGCCCCGTCCACCAGCCGACCCACCACGTCGGCCGCGCCCTCCCGGCGGGCCCGCTCCAGCTGCTTCTCCAGCTCCCGGACTTCACCCTGGAGCTGCTCCACCCGACGCGCCACCAGCTCCTGCGGGACCTTCAGGATCTCGGCCACATCACGCAGCGTGTCCTCCTGCCGGACGGCCATCCGGTACGCCTCGCGACCCGTCACCGCCTCGATTCGACGCACGCCCGCGCCCGTACCCGTCTCGGCCACAATGCGGAAAAGGCCGATCTCACCCGTCCGACGCACGTGCGTCCCGCCGCACAGCTCACGGCTGACACCGGGCACGGTGATCATCCGCACCACATCGCCATACTTCTCGCCGAACAGCGCCATCGCCCCCTGCTGGACCGCGTCGTCGTAGCCGAGGAAGTCCACACAGACGTCCTGGTCCTGGAAGATGGCCTCGTTCACTTCGTCCTCCACCCGCCGGATCTCTTCCGCCGTCATGGGCCGGGCATGGGAAAAGTCGAAGCGGAGCCGGTCCGGCGCCACGAGCGAGCCCCGCTGCAGAACGTGCTCCCCGAGGACGTTCCGGAGCGCAGCGTGCAGGAGGTGCGTGGCCGTGTGGTTCCGCTCGGTGTCATGACGCGCCGGACCCTCGACCCGGGCGACGACGGGAACCGGACCGACCGCGTCCGGGAAATCACCTTCCACGTCGCCCAGGATGGCCGCACGGCCACCCACCCGGCGAACATCCTCCACGGCCATGCGCCAGCCGTCGCCCTCCACTACGCCACGGTCGCTGATCTGACCGCCGGACTCCACGTAGAACGGGTTCTCCCGCAGCTGCACGGCCAGGCGGCCGTTCTGCCGGCGGAACGCGACGATCTCCGTCTCCACCTCCGTGCGCTCGTACCCCACGAACTCCGGCTCGGCATCATCCAGCTCCGTCCAGCCGTGGGCCAGCGCGTCACCCGCGTCGATCCCCGCGGCATCGCGGTCCGCACGCGAGCGCTTCCGCTGCTCCTCCAGCGCCGCCTCGAAGCCCGCCAGGTCCACCCCGTAGCCCCGCTCCTCGGCCATGAGCTCCGTCAGGTCCAGGGGGAAGCCGAAGGTGTCATAGAGACGGAACGCGTCTTCACCGGCGATCACCGGGACATCCTCGGCCCCGTCCGCACCCTGCGCCGAGGCCACTTCCTCGAACCGCCGCATCCCCTCGTCGATCGTGGCCAGGAACCGCTCCTCCTCCGCGCGCGTGGCACGCAGGAGATGCTCGCGGCGGGAGCGAAGCTCGGGGAAAGCGTCACCCATGCAGGTCACGACCTCGTCCACCACCTCCACCAGCGTCGGTTCCCGCCGCCCGAGCAGCCACGCGTGCCGGATCGCCCTCCGCATGATGCGACGGAGCACGTAGCCGCGGGCGGAATTGCTCGGGAACACGCCGTCAGCGAGCAGAAAGGCCGTGGCGCGGGCGTGGTCGGCGAGGACACGGTAGGAGACGCCCGTCTCGGTCGCCGGGTCGTACGGCTTCCCCACCACGCGCGCGGCCCGCTCGATCAGCGGCGTGAACAGGTCGGTCTCGTAATTGGACGCGGCGCCCTGCAGCACGCTGGCGATCCGCTCGAGCCCGGCGCCTGTGTCGATGGACGGGCGCGGGAGCGGGTGCAGCTCCCCATCGGCATCCCGGTTGAACTGCATGAACACCAGGTTCCACAGCTCCAGGAACTCCCCGGCTTCACCCTTGACCTCGAACTCCTCGGCGGCGAGGTCGGTTCCTCGCTCCCCCTCCGGGCGCATGTCCCAGTGGATCTCGCTGCACGGGCCGCACGGGCCCGTGTCACCCATCTGCCAGAAGTTGTCCTTGTCCCCCAGACGGAAGATCCGATTCTCCGGCAGGCCGGCCACCTCCTGCCAGAGGCCGTACGCCTCGTCATCCGAGTAGTGGACGGTGGCCCAGAGACGGTCCTTCGGCAGCCCGAACACCTCGGTGAACAGACGCCACGCGAAATCGATGGCATCGCGCTTGAAATAGTCGCCGAAGGAGAAGTTCCCGAGCATTTCGAAGAACGTGTGGTGCCTCGCCGTGCGCCCCACTTCTTCCAGGTCGTTGTGCTTCCCGCTCACCCGCAGGCACTTCTGCGACGTCGTCGCCCGCTTGATCCCCAGCGACTCCTCGCCCAGAAACACCTTCTTGAACTGGACCATCCCCGCGTTCGTGAACATCAGCGTGGGATCGTCCTTGGGAACCAGCGGAGAGCTCGGCCGGATCTCGTGACCGTTCTGCTCGAAGAACTCCAGGAATTTGCGCCTGATCTCGCTTGCCGTCATGCCTCTTCCCGTCCCGTCTTTCCGCCCACCTCGCGCCGAGCGCCCAATATAGGAGATGCGCCGCCCGATGCGAAGGTCGCGGAGAACGCGGAGGTGGCGGAGACGCGGAGAACGGCAAGCTCACGCGGAGACGCGGAGGGCGCGGAGAACTGCATCCCACGCGGAGACGCGGAGAACGCGGAGGGGTCAGCGGGCGAGGAGACGGTCGGGGCGTGGACGGATCGACGCCGGGCCATCCGCGATGGGGGTTGTATTCGTGGGGCGGAGGAGATTCCGGGCGGGAGGATTGCGGAGCGGCAGACATTCGGCGCGGGGGGAGCAGAACGCGCCTCGGCCGGGAAGGCGTCGCTGGCGATGGTGGGGATCCACGTCCGGACGCTGAGCCGAGGCCGCCCCCAAAACAGAGCCCGTGACTTCGTCTCCCCCCGATGCAGCCCGCGCCCCCGGGACGCCGGGCCCGAAGCCGCCCCCAAAGAAAGCCCGCGACTTCAGCTCCCCTCGACGGGCTCCGCGCCCCCCGGCCGCCGGCCCCGAAGCCGCCCCGAAGAAAGCCCGCGACCTCAGTTCCTCCCGACGCAGTCCGCGCTCCCCCCGCTCCCCCCGCTCCCTTCGCGTTCTCCGCGTCTCCGCGTGAGATTGCCGTTCTCCGCCGTTCTCCGCCGTTCTCCGCGCCCTCAGTCTTCCCCGACCTCACCCTCCTCGGCAGCGGCCTGACCGCGGGACATGCCCAGCTCCGCCCGGACCTTCACCTCGATCTCGTCGCGGATTTCAGGGCTCTCCATCAGGAACACCTTGGCGTTCTCGCGACCCTGGCCCAGCCGCGTCTCGCCGTAGGAGTACCACGCGCCGGCCTTGTCCACGATCCCGAGCTCCGAGCCGAGATCGATGAGCAGCCCCGTGTGGCTGATCCCCTCGTTGTACATGATGTCGAACTCGGCCTGGCGGAACGGCGCGGCCATCTTGTTCTTCACCACCTTCACACGCGTCCGGTTCCCCACCAGTTCCTGCCCGTCCTTGATCGCACCGATGCGGCGGATGTCCATGCGCAGGCTGGCATAGAACTTCAGTGCGCGACCGCCCGTTGTGGTCTCCGGATTGCCGAACATGACCCCGATCTTCTCGCGGATCTGGTTCGTGAACACCACCAATGTGCGCGACCGGTTCACCGCCCCGGTCAGCTTGCGCAGCGCCTGGCTCATGAGCCTCGCCTGGAGCCCCACGTGCGAGTCACCCATCTCCCCCTCGATCTCCGCCCGCGGCACCAGCGCTGCCACAGAATCGATCACCACCACGTCGATGGCGCCGGACCGGATCAGCACTTCCGCGATCTCCAGCGCCTGCTCCCCCGTGTCGGGCTGGCTCACCAGCAGGCTGTCCACGTCCACGCCCAGCTTGCGCGAGTACTCCACGTCCAGCGCATGCTCCGCATCGATGAACGCCGCCACACCCCCGTTCTTCTGGGCGTTCGCGATCACGTGCAGACAGAGCGTGGTCTTGCCGCTCGACTCGGGGCCGTAGATCTCCGTGACCCGGCCCCGCGGGATCCCGCCGATACCGATCGCCGCATCCAGGTTGATCGCCCCCGTCGAGATGGCGGCCACCTCGACTTTGGCACCGTCCGCGCCCATCCGCATGATCGCGCCCTTCCCGTACGCCCGCTCGATCTGCGTGATCGCCACGCTGAGCGCCTTCTCCTTCTCCTTCGTCAGCTCGGCCGCTGCCATCGCTTCACCTGGTCCGTGAGTGGGTGTTCGGGATTCGACCTCAAGATGCGTCTCCATCCGGTTCACCGGAAGTGCGCCCGGGGACAGGGTCATGCCGGAACCGGCCGTCCGGTGCCACCGAACAAAAGCCGAAGTATCCTACGCCCAACCCTGCCGGCGCGCAAGAAGCGGCGGCCGCACGCGGGCCGCGCCCCGGGAGATGATGGGAGACGGCGGTCGCCGATCGTTCGCCGGCGAGGGTTGCGGAGGTGTGCGGGGTCAGGCGGCGACGAGGACGGCGCGGAGCGCTTCGCCGGCGGCGGCGATGGCGTCGTCATCCACGTCCATGTGCGTGACCGCGCGGACGCGTCGGGGCGCAAACATGCTCATGAGAACGCCGCGCTGGGCGAGGGCGGCGAGGACGTCAGTAGCCTGGAGGTCGTCGCGCACGAGGTCGATCATGACGATGTTGGAGTCGGGCTCGACCGTATGCAGGCCCTCGATGCGCGCGGCCACGGCGGCGAGAGCGCGGGCGCGGCGGTGGTCGTGGGCGAGCCGCTGGATGTTGTTGTCGAGGGCGAACAGACCGGCGGCGGCTAGGATGCCGGTCTGCCGCAGGGAGCCGCCCATGCGGCGTCGGACCTGCCAGGCGGCATCGATGAAGGCCGCGCTCCCGGCGAGCATGGAGCCGACGGGGCAACCGAGCCCCTTCGACAGGGCTACCATGACGCTGTCGGCGGTGGCGGCATAATCCACCAGGCGCACGCCGGTGGCCACGCTGGCGTGCCAGAGCCGGGCGCCATCCAGGTGAACGGGGAGCCCGTGCTCGGCTGCCACGGCATGGACCTCCTGGAGCGCGCTCAGCGGGATGACGCGTCCGCCGTGGGCGTTGTGTGTGTTCTCCACGCAGATGAGGGAGGTCGCCGGCTGATACCGGTTGCCGGCAGGCCGGATGGCGGAGCGGACGAGGTCAGCGGTGAGGACGCCGTCGTCGGTGGCGACGGGGTGGAGCTGCACCCCCGCCCACGCCGCCGCGGCGGCACCCTCCCAGTCGAAGAGGTGGCACGAGGCTTCGACTACGGCTTCCGTGCCAGGGCTGCCGTGGACCACGATGGCGGTCTCATTGGCCATGATGCCGGTGGGGAAGAAGAGCGCACTCTCCTTCCCCAGCAGCGCGGCGACGCGCTCCTGCAGCTCGTTGACGGTGGGATCATCCCCGTACTGGTCGTCCCCTACCGCCGCTTCGGCGATGGCAGCCCGCATCGCGGGGCCGGGCCGGGTGACCGTGTCGCTTCGAAGATCGATCACCCGGCCTTCCGTCGGCATGGCTATCTCGCGTTCGAGTACCGTTTGGCGACCTCATCCCAGTTGACCACGTTCCACCACGCGGACAGATAGTCGCCCCGCTTGTTCTGATACTTGAGGTAGTACGCGTGCTCCCATACGTCCACCCCCAGGAGTGGGATGTCGTTCTTCATGTACGGGCTGTCCTGGTTGGGCGTCGAGTACACCTTCAGCTTACCGTCGCTCAGGACCAGCCAGCCCCAGCCGCTCCCGAACTGGCCGCTCGCGGTGCTGGTGAGCTTCTCCTTGAAGTCGTTGAACGACCCGAAGGCGCCATCAATGGCGCTCGCCAGATCACCCGTCGGCTCCCCACCTCCGTTCGGCGACATGATCTTCCAGAACAGGTCGTGATTCGCGTAGCCGCCGCCGTTGTTCCGCACCGCGGTGCGGACGTCCTCCGGCACCTGCTCGATGCTCCGGAGAATGTCGGACACGGACTTGCCCTGCCAATCGCCATGCTTCTCGATGGCCGCGTTCAACTTGTCGGTGTAGCCCTTGTGATGCCGGTCGTGATGGATCTCCATCGTGCGGGCGTCGATGTGCGGCTCGAGTGCATCGAACGCGTACGGGAGGTCCGGAAGCTGGAACGGATACGCCATTGCTCCTCCTTCGGGGAATGCAATTAAAACCGTGTCTCTGCTGCGAGCACCAGGGAGCCGGTCATGAACCGCAAGCCAGGTGCCAGACCCGGTAGGATCCCGGTAGCGGGTCGGGGTAGCCGGATCAGGGCAGCCGTGCGCGTTCTAGCGTTCGGTGAGATCGCGGCCGCACTCGGCGCAGAAGCGGCTTCCCTCGGCGTTGGCGGCCCGGCACCGGGGGCATACGGTGCCGGCGGCCACAGCGGCGCGGTAGCGAGCCAGGTCCTGCTCCAGCGTTTCGGCGTCCGGGTAGCGGGCGCGGCCGGCGAGGAGGGGGAATGCGACGGCGGCGAGGGCGATGACCGCGAGCGCGGCGATGATGACGTACTGGAACATGGTCAGTGGATCTGGAGGGCGAGAGTCAGGCCGAGTGCCACGCCGGCGGCATCCCAGGTGAGGTCCTTGAAGCTGAAGCGGTGTCCCGACCAGCGGTCGTGCATTTCCTTGCCGACGCCGGCGGCGATGGCCGCGGCGCCGCTGGCGGCGAGGGCGGCATCGCTGGACAGGACGGTGCGACCGACGCCGTACCCCACGGTGGCGAGTGCGAAGGACATGGTGAAGTGCCGGAGTTTGTCTTCCGCGAACCAGTGGTCGAGTCGGTCCTGGCCGACATTGATGCCGGCATGCTCGCCGTCCGGGCGGCCCGTCCCCGGTCGCGGGGTGGTCTGCGGTCCGCTGATGCCGGCGGGCGCGGGCGCATCGCGGAGCGCGGCAGCGAACCGGTGTCGCATGGCGGGTCCGGGGCCGGCGAGGAGGGCGAGGGTGAGTCCGAGCAGGACGGGGCTCATGGGGAGGCGGCCTGGAAGGCGAGGTCCACGGCCTCCTCCGCGGACTCGGCCAGGAGCAGCTCGAGGCCGGCGGTCAGACCGGGCCGGAGCAGGACGACGGGCACATTGACCTTCGTGGCGAACGCCACTTCGGAGAGTGTGCCCCACGCGCCGCCAATGGCGATCATTGCGTCCGCGGTCCGGGCGACGAGGGCGTTCCGGGCTTCGCCGAGCCCGGTGGCGAGCGGGATCCGGATGTACGGGTTGGCGTTGCGGGCGTCGCCGCCGGGGAGGAGGCCGACCGTGATGCCACCGATCGAAGTGGCCCCGCGGGCGGCGGCCTCCATGACGCCGCCCAGCCCGCCGCAGATCAGGATGCCGCCGCGGCGGGCGATCTCGCGCCCGACCTCCTCGGCGACGCGGGCCATCTCGTCACCGCAGATGCCGGCGCCGGCCACGGCGATGCGGATCGGCGGGCGCAGGTCACTCATGCGACTTCGCCCAGTGGAGCGCGGTGTCCACGGCCCGCTCCCACCCCTTGCTCTGCCGCTCGCGCTCTTCCGGGTCCATGGACGGGTGGAAGCGGTCAGGCTGCGGACGGGCGCCGAGGAAGGCATCCGCGTCAGCCCATACGCCGGTGGCCAGCCCCGCCAACCCGGCGGCGCCCAGTGCCGTGGTCTCCAGGTTGGCGGGCCGGCGCACGGGCCGGTCGAGGAGGTCCGCCTGGAACTGCATCATCCAGTCGTTCGCGGCCGCGCCGCCATCCACGGCCAGCTCCGGGGCCGTGACGCCCGAGTCGGCCTCCATGGCGAGGAGCACGTCGCGGGTGGAATGGGCCATGGCCTCCAGCGCGGCGCGGGCCAGGTGCCGGGCGTCGGTGCCGCGCGTGAGCCCTACGATGGTGCCGCGCGCTTCCGGTTCCCAGTACGGCGCGCCGAGGCCGACGAACGCGGGCACGAAATACACGCCGTCATTGGAGCCGAGGTCCGCGGCCATGTCGGAGGTCTGGTCCGCGATCCGGATGAGGCCGAGGCCATCGCGCAGCCACTGCACGGCCGCGCCCGCCACGAAGATCGCGCCCTCGAGGGCGTACGCGGGCTGCCCGGCGGCATCGCAGGCGATGGTGGTGAGGAGTCCGTGCCCGGACTCGATCCGCTCGTCGCCCGTGTGCAGCAGCAGGAACGCGCCCGTGCCGTACGTGTTCTTCGCCCGTCCGGCCCGCCAGCAGCCCTGGCCGAAGAGCGCCGCCTGCTGGTCGCCGGCCACGCCGGCCACGGGGAGTGCCGCGCCGAACAGCTCCGGGTCCGTCTCGCCGAACACCCCGCTCGACGGTCGGACTTCCGGCAGGAGGGGGCGGGGGATGCCGAAGAGGGAGAGCAGGTTCGGGTCCCAGTCCCGCTCACCAATGTTATAGAGCAGCGTGCGAGAGGCGTTCGTGGGGTCCGTGGCGTGGACGCGTCCGCCTGTCAGCTTCCAGATGAGCCAGCTGTCCACCGTCCCCGCTGCGAGCTCGCCGGCCTCGGCGCGCTCGCGCGCTCCATCCACGTGCGCCAGCAGCCACTCGAGCTTCGTGCCGGAGAAATACGGATCGACCACAAGTCCCGTGCGGGCCCGGATGCCCGGCTCCTCGCCCGCCGCTTTCAGCTCCCGACAGCGCGGGGCGGTGCGACGGTCCTGCCAGACAATGGCCCGGTGCACCGGCTGGCCGGTCGATCGGTCCCACAGCACCACCGTCTCGCGCTGGTTCGTGATTCCGATCCCGGCAATGGCGACGTCGCTCTCGCCGGCACCCGCGCCCACCCGGGCTCCGGAGAGCGCGAGCGCTTCGCGCGCCACGCGGAGCGTGACGTCCCAGATCTCCCCGGCATCATGTTCGACGCGGCCGGGCTCCGGGAAGTGCTGCGTGAACTCGGAGTAGGCGCGCCCGAGCACGCGCCCATCGGCGCCGATGACCATGCACGTGCTGCCCGTGGTCCCCTGGTCGATGGCGAGAATCGCTTTCACTTCCCGTCTCCGCGTTCGAGCCGTCCGAACCGATACTCCCAACCGAGCCGACCCAGCAAGCGGACGAGCGTGGCCAGCGGGAGGCCCATGACTGCGAAATAGTCCCCTGCAATGCGCTCCACCAGAACCGCCCCGTAGCCCTGGATGCCATAGGCGCCCGCCTTGTCCATCGGCTCCCCGGTGTCCACGTACCGCTCGGCCGTCTCGCGGCCGAACGCGCGGAAGCGGACATCCACGCCCACCGCCGCCGACGCTTCCCTGCCATCCGGCGCCACCACGGCCACGCCGGTCTCCACCCGGTGCTCGCGCCCCTGGAGCCGGAGCAGCATGGCGACGGCATCGGCCGCGTCCGCGGGCTTGGTCAGAATGCCGTGATCCAGCACCACCACGGTGTCGCCGCCCACGACCAGTGCCCCCGGATGCCGGACGGCGGTGGCTCGTGCCTTCTCGAGCGCCAGCCGCTGCACGTGCGGCGCGGGCGGCTCACCGGGGTGCGGCGTCTCATCCACGTGCGCCGGGTCCGCGGTGCAGTCGAGCCCGAGCTGCCGCAGCAGACTGCGGCGCCTGGGGGAGGCGGACGCGAGGACCAGGGGCGGCGCGGTCATCGCTCCAGGAAGAGCGTCACGGGCCCGTCATTGGTCAGCTCCACGTCCATCATCGCCCCGAACTCGCCACTCTCCACGCGCCCCGGGATGCGCGCCCGCAGGATCTCCAGGAACCGCACGTACAGGGGGATGGCCACGTCGGGGGGCGCCGCGCCGATGAAGCTGGGACGGCGGCCTTTGCGGGTGTCGCCATAGAGGGTGAACTGGCTGACCACGAGGAGCGCGCCCTGCACGTCGTCGAGCGCAAGGTTCATCTTGTCATCCTCATCCGCGAACAGGCGGAGCCCCACGATCTTTTCCGCCATCCACGCCAGCGACGCCTCGTCGTCCTCCTGCGCGAACCCGACGAGCACCACGTAGCCGCGGCCGATGCGCCCCGCGCTCCGGCCGTCGACCCGGACCTCGCCCCGGCTCACACGCTGCAGGACGACGCGCACCTCGCTATTCCACCGTCACCGACTTGGCCAGGTTGCGCGGCTGGTCCACGTGGCACCCGCGCATCACGGCCACGTGATAGGCCAGGAGCTGGAGTGGGACGGTGGCCAGGATCGGCGTCAGCATGTCGATGGTGTCCGGGATCGTGATCAGGTGGTCCACTCGCTCGGCCAGCTCCGTGTCACTGTCGCTCACCACCGCGATGATCCGGCCGCCGCGCGTCTTCACCTCTTCGATGTTCGACACCACCTTGCCGTAGACCGCGTCGTGGGGCGCCACCACCACCACGGGCATCTGCTCCGTGATCAGCGCGATGGGCCCGTGCTTCATCTCCGCCGCGGGGAGCCCCTCGGCGTGGATGTAGCTGATCTCCTTCAGCTTCAGCGCACCCTCGAGCGCGGTCGGGAAGTTGTAGCCCCGGCCGAGATACAGGAAGTTGCCGGCGTCCTTGTAGGTCCGGGCCAGCTCGCGGATGCTGTCGTTCAGCTCGAGGACCTGCCGCACCTTGGTCGGGATGTCCATCAGGGCGGCGACGATCTCCCGCCCCTGGACCACCGACATCCCACGCCGCCGCGCCATCAACAGCGTGAACAGCGCGAGCACGGCCACCTGGCTGGTGAACGCTTTCGTGGATGCCACGCCGATCTCGGGACCCGCGTGGATGTAGACGCCGCCGTCGGTCTCCCTCGCGATGGTGGACCCCACCACGTTCACGATCCCCATGGCCACGGCGCCCTGACGCTTCGCCTCGCGCACCGCCGCCAGCGTGTCCGCCGTCTCGCCCGACTGGCTGATGGCGATCACGGTGGTGTTCGGCCGGATCACCGGATTGCGGTAGCGGAACTCGGAGGCGTACTCCACCTCGACGGGGATGCGGGCGAACTCTTCGATCATGTACTCGCCGATGAGGCCGGCGTGCCAGGACGTTCCCGAGGCCATGATGATGATCTGCTCGGTGCGCGCCAGGTCCTCGATCATGTGCTCGAGCCCGCCAAGCTTCGCGGTCCCCTCCTCCTCCAGCAGTCGGCCGCGGATGGCGTTCTCCAGCGTCTCGGGCTGTTCGAAGATCTCCTTGATCATGAAATGCTCGAACCCGCCCTTCTCGATGGAGTCCAGGTCCCAGTCGACCCGGGTCACCTCCCTCGAGAGCTCGCGCCCCTTGAGCGTGGAGATCTGATAGCCTTCACGCGTCAGGACGGCCATCTCGCCATCCTCCAGGTAGACGAAGTCCCGCGTGTGGGCGAGCACCGCCGCGACGTCACTGGCGAGGAAGTACTCGTGCCCTTCCCCGACGCCAACGAGCAGCGGACTGCCCTTCCGCGCACCCACGATCTTCCCCGGCTCACGGCTGCTCATGATGGCCAGCCCGTACGTCCCCTCGACCTGAGTCAGCGCCGCACGCACCGCATCCTCGAGGCGGCCGTCGTACGCTTCCTCGATCAGATGCGCCACCACTTCCGTGTCCGTCTCGGTCCGGAACTCGTGGCCCAGGCTGATGAGCTTCTTCTTGAGCGTGCCCGCGTTCTCGATGATGCCGTTGTGCACCAGCGCGATCTCGCCCGGACAATCCGTATGCGGGTGCGCATTCGGCTCCGTGGGCGCACCATGGGTGGCCCAGCGGGTATGCGCGATGCCGCAGCTGGAGTCGGGCATGCCGTCGCCGTTCAGCTGATTCTCCAGCTCCCGGATCTTGCCCACCGCCTTGCGCGTCTCCAGCCCGCCGTCGATGGCCACGGTGATCCCGGCCGAGTCATACCCCCGGTACTCGAGTCTGCGCAGCCCCTCCATGAGGAGCGGCGTGGCCACTCTTTCGCCGATATACCCGACAATGCCGCACATGCGTCCCGTCTCTGTAGGTCAGAATCCCCGGAGCGCGTCCTTCGCGGCGCGCACCAGGTGGTTAGCTTCTTCCGCTGCCGGCGCCTCGGCGATCATGCGCACGATCGGCTCCGTCCCGCTCGGCCGGAAATGGAGCCAGCGCCGCTTCTCCGGCCAGCCGAGCCACAGCCCATCCTGCCGGTCCGAAACCGGCGCGCCCAATTCGCCCACGAGCCGCTCGTAGGCGGGCTCCAGTGGCCCGTCTGGCCGCGGCACGGCCTCCTTCACGATCGCGTACGCCGGCGATGCCGCCACCACCTCGCTCACCGGCCGGCCCTCTTCGAGCAGCAATTGCAGAACCAGCGCCGCCGCCACCTGCGCATCCCGCGTCAGGTGAACGGCGGGATAGATCACACCCCCGTTCCCCTCCCCACCGACGACCGCCCCCTCCCGCTGCATCCGGCGGGCGACGTTGATCTCGCCCACCGGCGCGCGGTGGAAGGGGACACCGGCGTCCAGCGCCGCGTCTTCTACCACCCGACTGGTGGAGAGGTTCGTCACCACGGGCCCGGCGGTGTGTCGAAGCACGAGACGCGTGGCCAGCGCCAGCGTGTAGTCCTCTCCGATCGGGCGACCCGATTCGTCCACGAGCGCGAGGCGATCCGCGTCCGGGTCCGTAGCCAGGCCAATGTCCGCTCCCGTTTCCCGGACCCGCGCAGCGAGATCGCCCAGGTGCTCCGCCGTGGGCTCCGGCTTGCGCGGGAAGCGACCATCGGGCTCCAGGTTGATCCCGTGGACCTCGCACCCCAGCGCTTCCAGGAGCCGGGGCAGCGTGGTCGATCCAGCGCCGCGGATGCAGTCCAGCGCCACCCGGAACCGCCGCCCCCGGAGTGCTTCGACATCCAGCAGCGGGAGATGCAGGATCGTGTCCACGTGGCGCCGCGCGGCATCCGGGTCCTCGCTGCGGGAGCCGACCCCGTCCCACCCTTTCCATGGCGGACGCCGCGCGAGGTGCCGGCGCATCGACGCGGACTCGTCCGCGTCGAGAAACATCCCGGCTCCGGAGGCCAGCTTCAGCGCGTTCCACTCCACCGGGTTGTGGCTCGCCGTGACGATGATCCCGCCGTCGGCATCGTGGTGACGCACGGCCAGCAGGGCCGTGGGCGTCGGAACCAGCCCGACGTGCACGACGTCGCACCCGACGCCCTCCAGCGCCGCGCTCACGGCCCGGACCAGCAGCGGACCGGACGTGCGCGAGTCGCGGGCCACCACGACGCGAGGGCGAGCGCCCGACTGCTTCTGCTCGGCCAGGTAGGCGCCGAACGCCGCCGCGAACGCGGAAGCCACGTCCGGCGTGAGCGCCTCGCCGACGCGACCGCGCACGCCGGACACGCTCACCATCAGGGAATCGGGAATCTCGAAAGAAGCCATCACCATCCTTCCATGCGAAAAGAGCCGCCGCCCCGTGGCGCCGGCCCGCAGACCAGCAAAAGTAGGCGAAGGACGCGAGGAGAGTCAATCGAGCTCCCGGCAGAAAGGCGTGGAGCGCGTGCGCCACGGTGAAGCCATGGCGGCACGATCAGGCCTCACCCGGGGAGGTGCCGCTCCAGGAGCTCGATCACGGCGTCGGGGTTGTCGGCGTTGAGCCAGTGCCCGCCGCGCACGGCATGCAGGAAGACCCTCCCGGTCGCTTCACCCGCGGCCCGGATCCGGGAGACCGCCTCGGCGCTCAGCACCGGCGAGCCGGTGGCGCGAACGAAGTGGATCGTGAGCTCTGCGCGAGGCGACTCCACGATGTCCCACAGGTCCTGACGGAAGAAGTCGCGCAGCAGCGCCTCCATGTGGTCCAGATTCAGGGTCCAGCGGTACTCGTCGCCCCGCCAGTCCATGTTGGTGCTCATCCAGAGGGCGACCGGCCGGGCCACGCCGGTGGCCACCAGCGCATCGACGGCCTCCTCGCGGTCCGCGAACCGCTCGGGAAGCCCCCGCATCCGCTCCAGCATCTCCCACGCCGCCCCTTCCGGCGCGCGCGCCTCCGGTGTGGAGTCCACCACCCAGACCTGCTCAACGCGCGGGTCGTCCCGGCCTCGCAGCAGCGCCACCTTCCCGCCGAACGAGTGCCCGAGCACGGCTGCGGCCCGGCCCGGCAGATCGAGCGTGTCCAGGTCCCCGGCCGTGGCTTCGAGCGTGTAGGGGGGCGGGAACCCCGTGGAGCCCCCGTGCTCACGCAGGTCCACCAGCAACGCGCCCCAGTCGGGGCGCCGGTCGACGAGCGCCCGGGCCACCGAGGCCCAGTTCCGGCCCGCGCCGTAGATGCCGTGGAGCATGAGGAGCCACTGCTCCGGCTGCGCGCCATCCGCCCGCACCGCTCTCGCGTTCAGCTCAGCCATTCCGTTCGCAGCCCTTTCCCCGCTGGCACGCGTGGATAGTGCACGGTATGTTCCGTTCCCCGGACCCACTCTCTCCCGATACGATATCCATGACCGATAAGCAGCCCGGTTTCGCCACGCGCGCCATCCACGCCGGCCAGCGGCCGGATCCGACCACGGGCGCCATCATGCCGCCCATCTACCAGACCTCTACGTACGTGCAGCCGGCGCTCGGCGAGCCGCTGCAGGGATACGAGTACGCGCGGGTCACCAACCCCACGCGCGACGCGCTCCAGGCCAATGTGGCCGCCCTCGAGGGCGCGCGCCACGGCGCCTGCTTCGCCAGCGGCCTGGCAGCGATCGAGGCGGTGGTGAAGAAGCTTTCGGCGGGCGACCACGTGGTCAGCGAGGAGAATACCTACGGCGGCACCACGCGCATGTTCAACACGGTGCTGGCGCGCCTCGGGATCACGTTCACGTTCGTGGACTCGCGGGATCCCGATGCGATCCGCGCCGCGATCCGGCCGAACACGAAGTTGATGCACCTGGAAACGCCCACGAATCCGATGATGCGGCTCACGGACCTTGCCGCAGCGGCCGAGATCGGCCGGGCGGCGGGGGTCACCACGTGCGTCGACAACACGTTCGCCACGCCGTACAACCAGCGACCGCTGGAGCTCGGGATCGACGTGGTGGTCCACTCCACGACCAAGTACCTGAACGGGCACAGCGACGTCATCGGCGGCATCGTCCTGACCAGCGACGACGAGTGGGCAGAGCACCTCCACTACATCCAGAAGGCGGCCGGCGCCGTCCCCGGGCCGATGGACGCGTGGCTCACGCTGCGCGGCACGAAGACGCTGGCCGTCCGCATGGAGGCGCACAACCGCAACGGCATGGCCATGGCCGAATTCCTGGCCGACCACGCCAAGGTGGAGCGCGTCAACTATCCGGGGCTGCCATCGCACCCGCAGCACCAGCTCGCCACACGGCAGATGAAGGGGTTCACCGGGATGCTGAGCGTCGAGCTCGGCTCCATGGAGCGGGCGCGCACCGTGGTCCAGTCCACCAGGATCTTCGCCCTCGCCGAGAGCCTCGGCGGCGTGGAGAGCCTGATCGGCCACCCCGCCATGCAGACGCACGCCGCCGTGGCCCCGGAGCGGCGCCGGGCCATGGGCATCAGCGATGGACTGATCCGCCTTTCCGTGGGCATCGAGGACATTGACGACCTGCGCGACGACATCGCCGCCGCGCTCGACGCCGCCGACTGACCGGGACGCCGCTGGTGTGCGGGCGCCGCCGGTCGTCGCCAGCCCCGGCCGGCGTCCGCTGGCTGCCGGCCGAACGACGCGGAAACCCGCTGCCATGGCGATGCGTAAGGGACAGCGACCGCCACGGGGCCGGCCGCTCCCGCGGTCGTGCGTCCCACCGACTCATGCGAAGGAGCCAGACCCGTGACAGACCGTGAGATCGTCCCGCAGCCGCGCGTCATCCTGACGGGCATCGGTGCCGAGAGCTGGGAGCACCCGGCCGACCGCGCCGCCCTGGCCGCGCTCCGGCGCATCCCGGCCTTCGACGAGGTGCTGCGCAAGCTTTTCGGCTTTTTCGGTGAGAAGCCGGTGCGTCTCGCGTTCCAGGCGAACGCGGTGCGGGTGGGTCCCAAGCAGTTCCCGGACGTGTTCGCCAAATACCTGCGTGTCCTGGAGACCATGGACGCGCCGGAGCCCTATCCCCTCTTCATCTCCCAGACCCCGGTCGTCAACGCCGGGGCGTACGGGATGAACAGGCCCTTCATCGTCCTGAACAGCGGGAGCATCCGCCTCCTCGAGGAGGACGAGCAGGTCTTCCTCCTGGGTCACGAGCTCGGCCACATCCTGAGCGGCCACGTGCTCTACCGGACCATGATGGTGATCCTGCTCCAGCTGGCGAACATCGGCTATCCCATCGTCGGCATCGCCGCCCGCGCCGTGCTCCTCGGACTGCTGGAATGGAGCCGGAAGAGCGAGCTCAGCTCCGACCGCGCGGGGCTCCTCGCCGTTCAGGACCCGACGGCCGCGCTCCACACGTCGCTCAAGCTCGCCGGTGGAGGCACCCACGAGGAAACGGACCTCAACGAATTCCTGAAGCAGGCAGACGAGTACCGCGAGTCCGGCGACGTGGGCGATGCGGTGTTCAAGGTCCTCAACCTCCTCGGCACCACCCATCCGTTCCACACCCTGCGCGCCGCCGAGCTGCGCGACTGGATCGAGGGCGGGGACTACGAGCGCATCCTGCGTGGCGAATACCGCCGGCGGGGCGAGCCGCAGGCGTCGTACATGGACGATCTGCGAGCCGCGACGAAGTCGTACCAGGAGGGCGCCAAGGCCGTCTTCGACGACGTCGCCGCCGGCGCACGAGACGCAGCCGAGAAGGTGCGCCAGGCCGTCAGCGAGGCGTTCCGGAAGCGCTGAGCCACGGGTTGCCGGGGCACGCAGCGCCCCGTACGCTACCCCGAACAGCAGGGCGATCCAACCTCGACACCCGACGCACCATGAAGATCCTCCTCGTCGGCAACGGCGGCCGTGAGCACGCCCTCCTCTGGAAGCTGCACCAGGACGCGCCTTCCGCCGATTTCTTCATCACGCGCGGGAATGGCGGCACCCACGCCCTGGCCAAGGACGTGTCGATCGACCCCGCGGACATCGCCGGAATCGCCGCCTGGGCCGACAGCGAGGACATGGACCTCGTGGTGATCGGCCCCGAAGGCCCCCTCGCCGACGGGCTCGCCGACGCGCTCCGGCAGCGGGGCGTCGCCGCATTCGGGCCCGGCAGAGGCGCCGCCCAGATCGAGGCGTCCAAAGCTTTCGCGAAGGACGTGATGCGCGCCGCCCGCGTGCCCACTGCAGGGTTCGCCGTCTTCTCCGACCCGGAGCGTGCCCGCGAGTACATCCGGCAGCGCGGTGCGCCCATCGTCGTGAAAGCTTCCGGGCTCGCCGCGGGCAAGGGCGCCATCGTGTGCGAGAGCACGGACGAGGCCACCCAGGCGGTGGCCGCCATGCTGGAAGAGGACCGGTTCGGAAGCGCGGGTCGCGAGGTGGTGGTGGAGGAATGCATGACCGGGGAGGAGCTCAGCGTGTTCGCGCTCACGGACGGCCAGGACGTGGTGGTCATGACGCCGTCGCAGGACCACAAGCGCGCGGGCGAGGGGGACACGGGACCGAACACGGGTGGCATGGGAGCATACGCGCCCGTCTCCATCGCCACCGACGAGTTGATGGACCGGGTCACCGACGAGATCCTGCTCCCCACGCTCCACCAGCTCCGGCAGCGGGACCGCGCGTTCCGCGGGCTCCTGTACGCGGGGCTCATGCTCACCGACGAGGGCCCGAAGGTGGTGGAGTTCAACGCCCGCTTCGGTGATCCGGAGACGCAGGCGGTCCTCCCGCTCATGAGCTCCTCCCTCCTCGATGCCCTCCAGACCATCGCCCGCGGGAGCCGTGTCCGGGACGTCGAAGCGATCTGGAAGCCGGCCGCCGCCGTCACCACCGTCCTGGCATCGGCGGGGTACCCCGGTCCCTACGAGAAAGGCCTCGAGATCCGGATCCCTGAAGCGCTCCGCGAAAACCCGGATGTGCTGCTGTTCCACGCGGGAACAGCCCGGAAGGACGGACGACTGGTCACGGACGGCGGGCGGGTGCTGGCCGTGACCGCGCTCGGTCCCGACCTCGCCGCTGCGGCCGAGCGCAGCCGCGACGCGGCGGCGAGCATCACGTTCGAGGGCGCCCACTTCCGCCGCGACATCGGCTGGCGTGAGCTGGAGCGCGTCGCGGGCAGGCCCTGAACGACCGCGCCTCCCGATGCCGGAGCTCCCCGAGGCCGAGACCATCGCCCGCGACCTGGATCCCCGCCTTGCGCGCGCCCGGATCCGGGCCGTGGACATCACCCACCCCGATGTCGTTGCGGGAGACCCCGACGCGTTCGCGCGGGGCGTGGCCGGGAAGGTCGTCGCAGCGGTAGGACGACGGGGAAAGAACGTCGTCCTCAGGTTCGAGGACTCGGGACGCCTCGTTGTCAACCTGGGCATGACAGGGCGGCTCGTTCTCAGCGACTCTCCCCGCGCTTCCGAAGTCCGCCACGTGGCCGTCACCTTCGCGCTCGAGGACGGCCGCAAGCTCCTCTACGACGATACGCGCCGGTTCGGCCTCCTCGAGCTCTTCAGCCCCGAAGGGTGGCGGAACCGCGACGCCGAGCTCGGACTCGAGCCACTTTCCCCGGCGTTCACCGGCGACGCACTCTGGAGTCTCACTCGTCGCTCGCGAACCCCGATCCGCAACTTCCTCCTCGACCAGTACCGCGTGGCCGGAATCGGCAACATCTACGCCCTCGAAGCGCTGTTCCGCGCCGCGATCCGTCCCACCCGCCGCGCCCATCGCCTCACCCGCGTCCAGGCGCACCGGCTCCGGGATTCCCTCGTGGCGGTGCTCGGCGAGGCCATCCGCCACAGGGGCACCACCTTCTCCGACTATCGCGATGCTTCCGGCGAGGAGGGCGCGTTCCAGCCGCTGCTCCAGGTCTACGCCCGCGAGGGCGAGCCCTGCCCTCGCTGTGGCTCGCCGATCAAGCGCCGGGTCCTCGCCCACCGCAGCGTCTTCTACTGCCCCGGATGTCAGAGCTGACCCGGCGGGGCGTCTTGCCGAACAAACCCCGAACCTATCACATTCCCTCCATGCACGACATCCCCGACTCCCCGCCGCCCGCACCCCGCCGGCCGCTCGTCGCGCCGGCCTCCGGAGATGCGGCGGCCAGGCGGGCGCATCTGCGGGAGCACGTTCGCGCCGGCGCGGAGAACCGTCCCGGGGTCTACCGCATGCTCGGGCCTGGGGAGCAGGTGCTGTACGTGGGCAAGTCGATCCGGGTCCGGGGCCGCCTGCTGTCGTACTTCCGGGCGGAGCCCGGCGAGAAGGGTGCGGAGATCCTGGACCTGACGGAGCGAATCGAATGGGATGACCACCCGAGCGAGTTCGCCGCGCTGCTGCGGGAGTTCCGCCAGATCCGTCGTCTGCGGCCGCCATTCAACGTCCAGCACAAGAAGGAGCGGGCGGTGTGCTTCATCCGGATCCCGCGGGAGCCGGTACCGAGGGTGGTGGTGACCACGCGCCCCCTGGACGACGGGTCCGAGTATCACGGGCCCCTGCTCGGCGCCGCCCGGGTCCGTATGGCAGTGCGGGTGCTGGTGGACGCGCTTCAGCTCCGGGATTGTCCGGCGACGACGCCGCTGCGGCTGGCGGACCAGGCCGACCTCTTCGGGGCCTCCTACAACCCGCTGTGCGCGCGAGCGGAGTTCGAGCGGTGCCTGGCGCCGTGCGCGGCGGGGTGTACGGAGGGCGGGTACGCCGCGCGGCTGAATGTCGCGCGGCGCTTCCTTCGCGGGGAGACGGATGAGCCGCTGAATCGGCTGCGCGCGCAGCTTCGTGTGGCGGCAGAGCGGTGGCTCTTCGAGTACGCGGCGGTGGTGGCGGAGCGGATCGAGCTGCTCTCGGGTGTTCGGTCTTCGCTGCTCCAGACGGAGCGTGCGCTGACCCGTCTCACGGCGCTCTATCCAGTGACGGGACACGCGGGCGAGGACCGGGTGTACGTGCTGCAGCGCGGCCTGGTCCGGGCCGAGCTGCCGGTCCCGGCGGACGAGCGTGGGCGAACGGCGATCCGCCGCCAGGCCGACCGCCTCCTCTCCTCCCCCGTCCCCGCGCCAGCGAGAATCGGTAGCGACGGCGTGGCCGAGTCGCTTCTGGTGGAGCGCTGGTTCCGTCGCAATCCGGGTGAGCGGGAGCGGCTGCGGGCGAGCTGAAGCAGCCCCGGGAGCCGGACCGGCTGCGGCCGACCCGGGGCGTGCCGAGGGGTACGCGCCTTGCACGGAAAGGGCCCACCATGACTGCCCAGAACCGATCCGACCCGCCAGGTGGCACCCTCGACCAGCGCCTGCACCGCCTCATCGACGCCGTGGACGGGCTCGGCGCGGGCGAGGAGGAGCGCCGCGAGCAGCTGGTCGAGCGCGCCGAAGGGCGGGGCCTCAGCCGCACCACCGCGGAGCAGGCCTACGACATCTCCCGCGAAGAACGGCTGGAGCCTGCGCTCGGGATGGCCGTGGTGGCGGAGGGATTGAGCGTGCGTCTGCTCGACGAAGCGGGAGCGGACGTGGCGACGACGGAATCCTCCGAGCCGGAGTGGCTGGACGACCCGCCGGACCCCGCCCGCGCGGCCCGCGAGCGGCGGCTGCGCACGACGTTCCGACGACTGCGGTCGCTCATGGACGGTGACTGTGACGCGCGCGAAGCTGTGCGCGCATTCGCCCGCCAGCCGGACCTGGAGCAGTACGACTACTGAGCCAGCGCGAGCATCTGCACGTCCGCCCGCTCACCCAGCACCAGCAGTGCAACGGAGGGCGCGAGTCCGAAGCGCGCCGCGCCCGCCGAGCCCGGATTCACGATGAGCGCGCCGCCGTGCTCTGCCACCAGCGGGCGATGGGTGTGGCCGTAAACGATGATGTCCGCGTCCGGGCACGCCTCGCGCAGGGACTCCGGCCTCGGGGAGCCCAGCTGATGGCCGTGCAGCAGCACCAGCGTCCGGCCGGCCAGCTCCAGGCGGACCCTCTCTGAAACGTGCTGGCGTACGTCGAGCCGATCCGTGTTGCCCCACACGGCCGTGACGGGCGCGACCGCTTCCAGCTCGGTCAGCAGGTCGAGCGGGCCGATGTCTCCGGCATGGAGGATCCGCTCGACGCCCTCGAACAGCGCGAATACCTCGTTGCGCAGCCTGCCATGTGTATCGCTGATCAGCCCGATCCTCATCCGTCCACCCCCCCTGCTCGCGCCACCGGAACCCCGAAAGGGACAGCACGAAACTGGCCATGTAGGAGAAGAACACGCCGGACAGCATCCACGTGGGGCCTCTCCCATGAATGCGCCGGAAGGTCCGCATGTTGCGCTTCCCCGCCAATGGAAGCCAGACCGCATGACCGAAAGGCCCGCCATACGCGACACGTTCCGCCGCCGATCGGCCACGGACACGTCCACGCCCGGGAACCCGCTCGCCTGAGCTCCACCCGGTCGGCGGCGGAGGCGAGCGCCGCCGCGCGTCGCGCGGGCGCGTGTTCCGGCATAGAATAGAGGTTTCCAATCGGCCCGCCGGCGCCCGGCGAACGCGGCGCTGGCGAGCGCCCCGCTTCAACCTGGCGAAACCTGTCCGGCGACGCAGCCGTACCGTTCTCCGGGCCCGGACCCGCTCAACCGCGGTAGATGGTGGAATACGCGCAACTCAGCGACCAGGACGTCATCGAGCACGCCCGCAAGGGGCGTGAATCTGCGTTCAGGGAGTTGATCCGTCGCTATGAGCGGCCCGTCTTCAGCGTGATCTACCGGATGGTTCGGGACCGGGAGCTCTCGGAAGACCTGGCGCAGGACACGTTCATCAAAGTCCTGAACGCGCTCGACCGCTACGACCCGTCGTACAAGTTCAGCTCGTGGATCTTCAAGATCGCGCACAACACCACCATCGATCACATCCGGAAGAAGACGCCGGAGACGCTCTCCCTGGAAGGATCGCCGCACGCGCGAACGCCCGAGCAGATGGAGGCCACATCGTTCACGGCCGTGGACCACGCGGAGGACCCGGAACAATACGCGCAGAGCCAGGAAGTGGGGGCGGAGATCGAAGCGGCGATCGCGCAGCTGAGGCCGGAGTACCGGGAAGCGATCCTGCTGTGGCATGTCGAGGGTCGTGCGTACGACGAGATCGCGGAAATCATGGATCTGCCACTCGGCACCGTGAAGACCTACATACATCGCGGGCGCAACGAGTTGCGCAAGAAGCTGGAACATCTGCGAAGCTGAAACTCTCGGCCGGCCACGGTCGTAGGGAGCACCGGAGACGAGAAGTCATGGAGAAGAGAGCGTGACGGAGAACCTTACTCACCCGACGCCCGAGCGGCTCGAAGCCCTGGTCGAGGAGACCCTCGACCCGGGTGATCGCGCGGCGCTCGAGATGCATGTAGCCACGTGCGCCCGGTGCAGTGTCGAGGTGGACGAGCTGCGGTCGCTGTTCGCGGCGCTGGGGGCTCTCCCGGAGATGGCGCCTTCCGCCCGATTCGCCGACCGCGTCATGACGCGCGTCCGGGTCCGCCGGCCCGCGCTCGCCTGGGCGAACGCCTGGATCGAACGGATCACGCCCCAAAGCACACGCGGCTGGGCCGCCGCTACGGCGGTCTTCGCCCTCCCGGTGCTCGGAGCCTCCCTGCTCGTGCTGTGGCTCATGGCGCAGCCGGGCGTGAGTGCGCAGGGGCTGTTGACGGTGACCTCCAACCTGGTGGGCAGCGCGGCGTCCAGTGCGTGGCAGTGGACCTGGATTCGGCTCGCCGGGTCCGGCATCGCGGCCACGGCCATCGAGCTCTTCCAGTTCGTGGCCTCCGTAGGACGTGGCGAGATCGGCCTCGCCATGGTGATGTTCGCGACTCTGACCATCGGCTCCATCTACGTCCTGTACCAGAACCTGTTCCGCACGACACCGCGGAGAAGCCAACATGCGTCGTACGTTTTCTGAACCGCTGATCCCGGCCCTGCTGGGTGCGGCCCTGATGGCCGGACCGGCGAGGGCGCAGGAGCCCGAGCGTCCGGCATCGGATCTGGCCTCGAGCAACATCTCGGTCTCGCGTGAGTCGGCGCAGCTCCGGCTCGAGCTGAAGGGCGGACGGGAGATGGTGCTGGAGCTGGGACCGGAGGGACAGGTCCTGGTGAATGGCGACCGGATCGGGAGCTACGAGCGCCGCGATGCGCTCGACCGCTCGTGGCGAGAGCTCCTGCAGAAGGCCATGGAAGCTCCCACGGCGACGATCCCGGAGATGCTGGTCGCCTGGAGCCCGCCGGACGAGTCCGGCGGGGTGGGCCGCCGCCTGGACCGGGAGCTGGAAGGCGCACTGACCGGGACTCCCGCGGGCGCGGCCGCGCCGGCCGCTGCGGGGCCGAGCGGGGCGGCGGCGGGAGAGGGGACACCGGCCACGGTCCAGAACCCGTCGGCCCCGGCGGACGCCGAGGACAGCATCCGACACCTCAACGAGCGACTGCAGAAGCTCGAGCAGGTGCTGGAGGACCCGAGCGCGGCCGACCGGGTTGGCGAGATCGAGAACCTGGACATTCCAGCGCTGAAGAACCTGCGACGTGACCTGGAGCGTCAGATCCGGGCCCAGGTCCAGGCGGAAATGCGCGGGGACATGGCGAGCGACCACGACTGGATGTCCTACTGGACGTCGCCGTGGCGCCGGATCACGCGGGGGATCGGTGCGATTTTCTCCACGCTCATGGTCTATGCGATCATGGTGGGGATGGGGTTCCTGACGGTGTATTTCGGCCGGAAGTACCTGGAGACGATCGCGGACACGGCCCGGACGCAGACGCTGCGGTCCGGACTGGTGGGACTCGCGGGCTCCTTCCTGGTGCTGCCCGCCTATATCCTGGGTCTGCTGGTGCTGGCGGTCTCGATCGTGGGAATCCCGCTGCTGCTCGTGTTCGCTCCACTCTTCCCGGTGGCCGTGGTGCTGGCCGCCATGGGCGGGTACCTGGGCGTGGCGCATGCGGCGGGCGAGGCGCTGGCGGAGCGGAGGTTCTCGGGGAGCGAATGGTTCACTCGCGCCAATTCCTATTACTACATGCTCAGCGGCATCGGCCTGCTGCTGGTGCTCTATATCGCCGCGCAGATCGTGAGCATGGCCGGACCGTGGCTCGGATTCCTGGAAGGGCTGCTGAAGTTCCTGGCGATCGTGCTGACCTGGGCCGCGTTCACCGTGGGGTTCGGCGCGTTCCTGATCTCGCGGGCGGGCACCCGCGGGGGCAATGGAGATCTGGCGGCCGGTCTGGAGGAGGAGGCTCATGTTTGACCACTGGCAGACGGCTGGAGGTCTGACGGCCGGACTGGCGCTGGCGCTGACGCTGGCGCCCGCTCCGGCACGGGGCCAGGACTGGCGCAACGTGTCCTCGTTCCGCGAGCGGGGGCCCGAATCCGAGATGAAGGTGAAAGTGCAGTACGGCGCGGGGCGGCTCGGCATCCGGCCGGCGAAGGGTGGGGAGCTGTACCGCGTGGACATCCGCTACGACTCGGACCTGTTCGATCCGATCACGAAGTACGGCCCCGGCAGCCTGGAAGTGGGCGTGGAAGGCACGGGCCGGGGCGTGAGGCTGAAGAACCACAAGGGCGGAGAGATGAACCTGACTCTTTCGCCCGACGTTCCGCTGACCCTGAACCTCGATTTCGGTGCGGTGGAAGCGAAGCTGGACCTGGGCGGCCTGCAGATCCGGGCGCTGGACATCGAGACGGGAGCGAGCGATACGGAGCTGGGCTTCTCGACCCCAAACCCGGTCCAATGCAGCACGCTTTCGATCCAGATGGGAGCGGCCGCGTTCACGGCGGACAAGCTCGCCAACTCCAATTGCCGGAACGTGGACGTGGAAGGCGGCGTGGGTGACGTGAAACTGGACTTCACTGGCGCGTGGCAGCACGACATGAACGCCGACATCACGCTGGCGCTGGGCTCCATGACGTTCGTGGTACCGGAGGACGTGGGCGTCCAGGTGGAGAAGGACACGTTCCTGACGGGCTTCGACAGCGAAGGGTTCATGAAGACGGGTGGGGTGTATCAGTCGAGGAACTGGGATTCCGCGCGCCGGCGCCTGATGGTGAAGCTGGAAGGCGCCTTCGGATCGGTGGATGTCCGCTGGGCGAGCCCGGCGGGCGACGTCGCCACCCCGTAGCGCTCAACACGGATCGAAGGAGGAGGAAGGATGCTGGCGACCCTGTTGTCGTTCCTGATCGTGGGGATCCTTGCCGTGCTGGTCATCGGCGTGGTCCTGGCCATCGTGGGCGCGGTCCTGGGACTGGCGTTCTCGCTGGTTGGAGTCCTGCTTTTCAAGGTGGCCCCGCTCCTGCTGGTGGGCTACCTGGTGTTCCGGCTGTTCTCGCCGCGCAAGCCGCGACTGTCGAAGGCGGATCGCGAGTGGCTGGAGAGCTGAACGGCCTCAGTCGTCGGATCCCGAGCGGACAGTGACGCGCGCGCCGCGGCCGGCCTCGAGCCGGGCCGCGGCGCTGCCGTTCCGGACGGAGACCTCCAGAAGTCCCAGCGACCCCACCAGCGCGACCGGCTCCCCGCGCGCCACATCTCCGTAAGTCCGACGGAGAGGTCCGACCTCGTGAGCGCCCACCCGAACCCGTACGCCAGGCGACAGCCACGCGGCGGGGATGTCGGTGATCAGATTGCCGAACGCATCGGCGTGCATCACCTGCCCCTCGATCCTGCTCCCGTCCCGGCGAGGCTCGGTCACCGTCAGCAGTACGGGGTCGTGCACGGGGTCGCCGAGCTCCTCCAGCGGCTCGCCGGCAGCGATACGACCGGCGGCCGGGGCGAACACATCCCGCCCGTGGAACGTGGCCGACACCTGCCCGGCAGGACCGCGTGGGGGCGTGGGCAGGCTGACGATGCGGACGTGGGTGGCGCCACGAAGCACGAACGTGAGCACGCCATTGTCCGGGGCGACGTAGTAGTGGCCATCGATACGGGCGGCAATGGCCCGTCGCTCCGTGCCGACGCCGGGGTCCACCACGACCACGTGGACGGAGCCCTCCGGGTACAGGGCGGCGTAGCGTGAGAGGGCGAGGGCGGCGGCGAAGACGTCGCCCTGGGAAATGTCGTGGGATGCGAGATCGATCACGGCGGACGGCGCGGCCGTGGCGATGACACCGCTCATCGCCGCGGCATAGCCGTCGGCCGTGCCGAAGTCCGTGAGGAGCGTCAGGCGGATCACGGATGCGACAGCGTCAGACGCCGATCCCCTCCTCCACCATGCTCAGGACCCGGTTCGCGATCGCGGTGAACGCGGTCCCGGCGGGAGAATCGGGGGCGGAAAGGGCCGTGGGCTGGCCGGTGTCGCCGGCGGCCCGGACGGCGATATCGAGCGGTACGTCGCCCAGGAAGGGAATGCCCATCTCCTCGGCCAGCGCCCGTCCGCCGCCCGTTCCGAAGATGTCGTGGCGCTCACCGCACCCGGGGCAGATGAAACCGCTCATGTTTTCGACGAGGCCGAGGATATCGGTGTTGACGCGCTCAAACATGCGAACGGCACGGCGCACGTCGGCCGTGGAGACATCCTGGGGGGTGGTGACCATGACCGCGCCATCGAGCTCGATGGTCTGGGCCAGCGAGAGCTGGGCGTCTCCGGTGCCCGGCGGCAGGTCCACCACCATGATGTCCAGCTCGCCCCACTCCACCTGCTCCAGGAACTGCTTCAGGATCCCGGTGATGAGGGGGCCGCGCATGATGGCGGGCTGGTCGGACTCCAGCAGGAACCCGAGACTCATGAGCTTCACGCCGTGGGCTTCGAGCGGGACGATCCGCTCCTGCCCTCGCTCGCCCGCCACCCGGGGACGCCGCGTCTCACCGAACATCTGCGGGATGTTGGGGCCGTAAATGTCGGCGTCCAGAAGCCCGACCTTCTTGCCTTGCGCGGCGTACGCCACGGCCAGGTTCGCGGCCACAGTGGACTTGCCCACGCCGCCCTTGCCGGAGCTGACGGCAATGAAATGGCCCACGCCCGGGAGCAGTCCCGTCTGCGGCGTGGGGGCGGGCACGGAGCCCGGGGCCTTCTGACGCTGCGGCGCCGTGCGGGCCTGCTGCGCCTGCGCCTGCATCGATTGGGGGAGCTGCACGTCGATCTTGACCCGCTCCACCCCGTCCACCGCTTCCACCGCCGCGCGCGTGTCGCGCACCAGCGTACCCGGGTCGTCGGGCCCCAGCGCGAAGCCGAAGGAGACCACTCCGTCCTCGACGGAGAGCGCCTCGACCTGGGACCCGAGCACGGGTGCGCCCGTGCTGGGGTTGGTCACCTCGCTGAGAGCCGCGCGGACCCTCGCTTCCAGTTCACCTGCCATGCCCATGCCTCGCTATCTCATGAACGAGCGGCCGGCGCCCCGATGGGGGCGGCCGGCCGTCGAAGATCGGTTCCATTTCCGACTACAGCCTTCAGAATGCCTGGACTTCGCGGACCTGCGGCACGGCCGTCAGGATCCTGCGCTCGATTCCCTGGCGCAGTGTCACATCCGAGATCGGACACTCGCCGCACGCGCCGAGGAACCGCAGCTTCAGCACGCCGGCCGGCTCGTCGAAGGCGACGAACTCCACATCGCCGCCGTCGGACCGCAGCGCCGGGCGGATGGCCGCCAGCACATCGAGTATCTGCTCCTGCACCTTCATGACCGCTCCTCGTGCATCCCCCGCGCGGCCACAGGCCGCCGGGGGATGCTACCCGTCAGGCTCCGAGAGTTTCCTCAGGACCCCGCCGGAGGCGTGCGCGCCGGGACGTCATCGCGGTTCCGCTCGGCAATGGACTTCGCCTGCGTGAAGAGCAGCAGGTAATCCGGGCCGCCGGCCTTCGAATCGGTCCCGCTCATGTTGAAGCCGCCGAACGGCTGCACGCCCACGAGCGCGCCCGTGATCTTGCGATTGAAGTACAGGTTGCCCACGTGGAACTCGTCGCGGGCCCGCTCCAGCCGCTCGCGCGAGCAGGAGAAGACGCCACCCGTGAGGCCATACTCGGTCCCGTTGGCGATCTCGAGCGCGTGATCGAAATCCCGGGCCCTGATGAACGCCAGCACCGGCCCGAAGACTTCCTCCTGCGCGATGCGGGCGTTCGGGTCGACATCGGCAATGATCGTGGGCGGAATGAAGTACCCGTCCTGGCTCTCATCCACTTCACCGCCGAGTACCAGCCGGCCCTCCTGCTTGCCGATCTCGATGTACTCGCGGATGCTACGGAACGCGTTCCTGTCGATCACCGCGCCCATGAACACGCCCTTCTGGGAAGGCTCGCCCACGCGGATCTCGTTGGCGCGCTGGACCACCTTCTCCAGCACTTCATCATAGACCTCGTCGACCACGATGGCGCGGGAGCACGCGGAGCACTTCTGTCCCTGGAACCCGAAGGCGCCGGCCACGATGGCATCAGCGGCCGCATCCAGGTCGGCCGTCTCATCCACGATCTGGGCGTCCTTGCCGCCCATTTCCAGGATGGTGCGCTTGAGCCACTTCTGCCCCGGGTTCAGCTTGGCCGCGCGGTCGAAGATCCGCAGTCCCACTTCCTTCGAGCCCGTGAAGGCGATCAGCCGCGTCAGCGGATGGTCGACCAGCGAGTCCCCGATCTCGCTGCCGGGGCCCGGCAGGAACGCCAGCGCCTTCTTCGGCAGGCCGGCCTCGTGCAGGATCTCCACATACTTGAACGCGATGGCCGGCGCCGTGGAGGCGGGCTTCAGAACTGCCGTGTTCCCCGTCACCAGCGCGGCGGCGGTCATCCCGCCCATGATGGCCGCCGGAAAGTTCCATGGCGGGATCACGAGCGCCACGCCCAGCGGGATGTAGCGGAGCTCGTTCTCCTCGCCCGGGTACTCGACGACTTCCTGCGGACCGCCCAGCTTCATGGTCCAGCGGGCGTAGTAGTCGCAGAAGTCGATGAGCTCGGCGACATCGCCCACTGCTTCCGTCCAGCTCTTCGAGACTTCGTAGACCATCCACGCCGCCAGGTATGCCTTCCGCTCCCGCATGATGTCCGCAGCGCGGAAGAAGATCTCGGCGCGCTCCTGGTACGGCGTGTTCTTCCACTCGTTCTCGAAGAATTCCTGCGCGCTCTCGATCGCGCGTTCTCCCAGGGCTCGCGTGGCCTGGACGAACCGCCCGATGACCAGCGACGGGTCGGCCGGGCTCGTGGAGTCCTTGAGGTCACCCTCGTGGATCTCCTCGCCGGCCACGATCAGGGGATAGGTCCGCCCGAGCTCGGAGCGCACCTTCTCGAGTGCGTCCTCCATGAGCCGGACGTTGTCCGCGTCGCTCCAGTCGTAGTACGGCTCGTTCTTGAACCCTTCGATCCCGATCGGGAGTCCGGTAGCGGTCGCCATGATGCCAGCCTTCTCTATGGTTGAGTATTCGTCGTGGTCGCGCCCGTCGCCCACAGCCGCCTCGCGGCCAAGCTACCCGGATCATAGCGGGGGCGTCAACGTCCCGCGAAGCTCCGGAGAGGGCGGAGCGGGTCATCTCGCCGACAGACCCGTTTTCGCCGCATGCGACCCCGCGCGCCCGGGCACGCCAGAGGCTCGCATCAGAGGACTGTCGCTCGATCGGGAGGGATCTCGCGGCCGGCGGGTCAGCGGACGGGTCGATCCCCGTCCGCACCGCGCAGGCCGTCCGCCTCGAGGTCGATGGGGCGCTCATCGGGAGGGACGCCGAGTGAAATGGGCGAGGCCGGCGTCTGGCCTCGGTCGCGCAGGATCTCGCGCACGGCGAGGGGTCCATGGTGACGGCCGTCCTCGATGAAGACGGCGTCGGGGCGGTTGCCGGCGGTGATCACACCGGCGATGAAGATCCCGCGCACATCCGTTTGCATCGTTGCGGGATCGTGCACGGGAACGCCCGTATCGGGATCCACGCTCACGCCCGCCGCGCGCAGGAGCGACGTGTCGGGGCGGTAGCCGGTCATGGCGAGGACGAAGTCGTTGGGGAAGATCTCGGTGGCGCCGGAGCCGGTGTCGCGGAGCAACAGCTCGCTCGGGCGGATCTCCTCCACACGCGTATTCCACCGTACGGCGATCTCACGCTTCTTGAGGCGGTTGGCAATGTCGGGAATGATCCACGGCTTCACACCGGGATCGAGGCGATCGAGGAAGTGGATCAGGGTGACGCGGGCTCCCGCGCGCCAGCAGTCGAGGGCGGCCTCGACGGCGGAGTTTCCCGCCCCGACCACGGCCACATCCTGGTCGTAGAACGGGTGTGCCTCGGTGAAGTAGTGGTAGACTTTGGGCAGGTCCTCGCCCGGCACTCCCATGTAATTGGGCTGCCCTGCGTAGCCGGTGGCGACCACCACATTGCGCGCCCGGTGGACCCGTTCCTCGCCCGCGAGCGTGCGGGTCCCGAGGCCGAAGGCGCCCTGCGCCCCGGTCAGCGATACCACCTCCTCGTACTGCCGGACATCCAGGTCGTACTCCATGGCGACCCGCCGGTAGTACTTGAGCGCGTCCGCCCGGGTGGGCTTGTCCCCGGGCGTGATGAACGGGACATCGCCGATCTCCAGTCGCTCGGCCGTGCTGAAGAACGTGGCCTGCGTGGGATAGAGCGTGATGGACCGGGTCACGCACCCCTTGTCGAAGACGGCGCAGCGGAGACCCGCCTGGGTAGCGGCGACAGCGGCGCTCAAGCCGGTCGGGCCCGCGCCGATCACGGCCAGGTCCAGCATATCGTTATCGTTCATTCCCCGATGGGGTGAGATTCAAACGCTCGGTGGCGAGGCGCTCGACGGCCCCGGCTTGCAGCGGCAGGGGGATCAATCCGCCCGTGCGCCACATCTCCACCTGGTCGCGGTAGTGGCGGTCGAACGGAATCCCGCCCTGCCCGGTGCCGATGACGAACCCTCCTGCGCCGTCGAGGTTCCCCAGGTCCACGACCTCGCGCTCACTGGGACCCGCGGTGGTGGTGAACGGGAAGCTCTCGGCCGGCGACCTGTACGCCCAGTGGGACACATTGACCGTGGTCGGCGATCCGTGGTGAGGGAACGGGCCGACGTCGAAGCCGAACAGCGCGTCGAGGGCGCGTACGCTCCCGAGGATGTGGCTGTGGACGACGCGGTTCGCCTCGCGCCACGGGCGATCGGAAAGTGGCGCGGCCTCGCGCATGGCGGCTTCGGCCAGCTCCCGGAACCGGGTCGCCCCGGAATCGGCCCAGGGGAGCGCCCCCCGCTCGAGGATGTCCGCCATCAGGGTAGCCGGGAAGTAGGCGGGCGCGCCCCGGTAGAGGTCCTCGGCCACGGCCTGGCGCGTGAGCTCGTTCCAGAGATAGAAGAGCGTGGCGGCCCGCGAATCGCCGGACGCGCGCGCGTCCCAGCCACGGAGCAGCACCGCCTGAGCGGCCAGACCGGCGTCTTCGGCCGCACGCACCGCGCGTCTCAGGTAGCGGCGGGCGTAGAGGTCGCCCACGTCGAGCTGCAAGACGTGGATGTCGGCGGCGGTGAGGTCGTGGCGCTGCAGGATCATGTCACGGATGCGCATTGCCCGGAAGGGCGATTCCCAGCTCGTGGCGATGAGATCGCCCACGGGAGCGCGGGTCTGGCGGTTGTTGGCCGTGACCACGAACCCGTCAGGGGGGTCCAGCACGCGCGGGTGCTCGGAAAAGGGGAGCTCGCCCGTCCAGTCCCAATCCCCCGTCCATCCGGGAACGGGGGCGACGGGAGGCGGGCGCCCCGTGCCCCGCACGGGCACCGTTCCCCCCATGACATAGCCAATGTGACCGGCCGTGTCGGCGTAGACCAGGTTCTGGTGCGGATCATCCATGGCCTCGACGGCGGTCAGGAATTCCGTCCAGTTCCGGGCGAAGTTCATCCCGATGATGCCGCTGAAGACCGTCCCCGTGCGGTGCGCGGTCCACTGGAGCGCGAGCACGCTGTCGCCGGAGGCGAGGGAGTCGCCGAGCGGGAGCACGGGTCCATGGCGGGTGCTGCGAACGCGCAGCAGCACCGGATCTTCCCGCCCCTTCACGCGGATCGTGTCGGTGCGGACCCGGAACGGCTCGCTCCCGCCCGGGACCAGGTAGCGCGTGGAGTCCGCTGGATCGATGCGCTCGATGAAGAGGTCCACGTCGTCCACGTACGCGTTCGTCATCCCCCACGCCACCGCGGCGTTGTGCCCGATGACCACCAGCGGCGCGCCGGGGATGCTCACGCCCACCACGTCGAGCGGCGGCGATGCGGGATCCGGTGACGGCGCGTGCAGTCCCACCAGGTACCACAGGCTGGGGGCCTGGAGCTCCAGGTGCGTGTCATTGGCCAGGATCGGCTTTCCGGAAACGGTCCTGCGGCCAGCCACGGCCCACGCGTTCGATGCCGCGGCGATGCTGAACGCGTCCAGAAGCGCCGCCGCCATTGACGGCGTCTCCGGCGGCTCGGGCGGGAGTGGCGCCGCAGCGAGCCCCGCGGCGAGATCGCCGGCGGGGGGGAGCGGCGCGGGCGATGGGGCCATGCCCATTCTCCGATCCGCTTCGGCGGCCCCGTGCGGCTCGAGGATGGTCGCGCCCCACGCCGGGTACGCTGGAAAGAGATAGCTCGACCGCTCGGGCCCCAACCGGCGGATCGCGCGCGCCACCGCCACGGTTTCCCCGTACGATGCCAGGGTCAGCGACATCATCTTGGCCACGCCCAGCGTCTGAGCCGGGGTCCAGGGCTCGGGATGGTGGCCGAGTACGAGCAGTTCCGGAGGCAGGGCGCCCGCGCGGGTCCGGATGGCAGCGTTCACACCGTCGGCATAGGCCTCGAGCCAGGCCTGCTCTCGCGGTCCGAGCTTCGCGGCCGCCGCGACGGCGGCATCCCAGATCCCCAGTCGCCGCATGAAGCGATCGGTCTCCAGCGCCTGCGGACCGAGCATCTCCGCCAGTCGGCCCTGGACGGCGTGGCGCGCGACCTCCATCTGCCAGAGCCGATCCCGGGCGTGAACGTAGCCCTGCACGACCAGGGCGTCATGGACGCTCCCCGCCCGGATGTGGGGAACGGCATGGGCATCCCAGAGGACCTGGACAGGGCCTTTCACGCCATCGATCCCGCGGCTCCCGTCCCGTTCCGGAACGGCGGTATGCAGGTAGAGCAGTGCGATGACCAGCGCCGCGGCCACGAGCACCACCCCACCGGCCGCCACGCGGAGGCCCAGAGCGCGCCCACGACTCCGCTTCACGACAAGGCCCCCAACGCCCCCGCGAGATCCGCCTGGAGGTCCGCCACATCCTCCACACCGACGGAGAGGCGGACGAACCCGTCGGCGATCCCGGCCGCGCGCCGCTCCTCGGCGGTGATGGCGGCATGGGAGGTATAGCGCGGCATCGAGGCCAGCGACTCGACGCCACCCAGGCTGGGCGCGACGGCGATGATCCGGAAGCGTTCCAGGACGGCGCGCGCTGCGGCGTCGCCCCCCCGCACCACGAAGCCGAGCATGCCACCGGATCCGCGGAACAGCCGGGCCGCAGTCTGGTGGTCGGGGTGGTCGGGAAGGCCCGGATAATGGACGGCGTCCACAGTCGGGTGGGACACGAGCCAGCGCGCCAGCGTCATGGCCGACGCATTCTGGCGCTCCACGCGTATGGCCAGCGTCTTCAGCCCCCGGTCGAGCAGCCACAGTCCGTGGGGATCCAGGCTCGGGCCGAACGACTTGAGCCGGGTGCGCACGCGCTCCACGTTCTCCTTCGACCCCATCACTGCCCCGGCCACCACGTCCGAGTGGCCGCCCATGTACTTCGTCGCGCTGTGGATGACCACGTCGGCGCCGTGCTCCAGGGGTCGGAAGTTGACTGGCGTGGCGAACGTGGCATCCACGACCAGCGGCACTCCGTGCGACCGGGCGACCTCGGCCACCGGGCGGGGATCGGGCACCCGCATGGTCGGGTTCACGGGGATCTCCATGTAGAGCAGCCGCGTTTCGGGGGTGATCGCGGACGCCCAGTCTCCGGCCGCGGGCACGAACGTGGTGCGAATGCCGAGGCGCGGCAGCTCGTGGCGCAGGAGGGTGAGCGTGCCGCCGTACAGGGAATCCGCGGCCACGATGTGCTCCCCCGCACCCGCGAACGCCAGCACGGTGAGAGAAATGGCGGCCATCCCGCTCCCCACCGCGATCCCCGCCTCCGCACCTTCCAGCGCCGCCAGCTTCCGGCCCAGCCGCTCGTAGCCGTCGCTGTTGGCGTAGCGGCCGTAGAGGACCTCGCCTTCGGGCTCCGGCGCATTGAAGAACGTCGTGCTCGCCACCAGCGGCGCCACCACGGGCTGGCCCGGCGCGCGGGGCGGTGAGCCAGCGTGGACGGCCATGGTGGAAGGTCCGGGAGAGCGGGTGCCGCTGGTGTCGGTCATGGCCGGGCTGGCCTCCGTGGAAGCACATGCGCGCTCGGCGCGTCGGCACGCCGCTGGCGAAGCATGGAAAAGCTAGGACGGGGGCCAGGCCGTGGCAACGCGCGGTACCATGGAGCGGCACCCTTCGTGCACGGGATTGAAGCGGAGCACGCGGCTTGATGAAGGATGAACGCGAGTGAGTGCGGGCAGCAGGCAGGAGGCGGTAGAGAGACCGACGACGAGCGTCACACGAGGCAATCCAGACCGGGTCGTGATCATCAGCGACCTCCACATCGGGGCGGGACGCCAGCCGGACGGGCAGGTGGACCGCCTCGAGCATTTTCACGACGACGCCGAATTCGAGCATCTCGTCGACCGGCTGCGGCGAAGGGCCGTGCGGCGGGGGCAGCGAGCGGAGCTGGTGCTGAACGGGGACGTGTTCGACTTCGTGCGTACGGTACGGCTGCCGGCGGGCCCGGCGGAGGTGGCGGAGTGGCGGGCTCTGCTGGAGGAGTCTGACGTGGCCGCGCCGGCGGGAGCGCTCGAAGCGGCGGAGGCGGGTCGCTTCAGTCGGCTTCAGCGTCGCTACGGCTACGACTGCGCCGAGCACACGTCCGTCTGGAAGCTCTGGCTCATGTCCCGTGGGCATCCCCGGTTCATGGCAGCGCTGGCTCGCTGGTGCGCGGCCGGTCTCGGGCTGGTGGTGATTCGAGGCAACCACGACAGCGAATGGGCCTGGCCGGGCGCGCGTCGCGCGCTGCGAGTGCTGCTCCGCCGCGCGGGCTCCGGGACGCTGGTGCCGGGGCAGCTCCGATTCCGATTGCACGCCTACCGGCGCGCCAACCTCTGGATCGAGCACGGCAACTCGATCCGCTGGTCCACGCGAACGGCGGACCTCTTCACCCGGGGGCGGTCGAGGCGCCTGATGGTCCCGGTGGGCTCGCTGATCAACCGCTTCGTCCTGAACCCGCTCGAGCGGCTCCTCGATCGGACCCCGAACCTGCCATCATCGCTGCGCCTGAAGCGGCTCGCGGCCACAGAGCCATGGCGCCTCTCGCGCCGGATCCTCGCCAACTCCGTGCGTGCGCTGCCGGCGTTCGCCGCCGCCAGCTGGCGCGCGTGGTACAACAGGGCCAAGGACTGGTTGCCCGCCCGCATTGGATGGCTCGTCGCCAGTCTCGTCCTGATACTCCCCCTGATTTCCAACCGCATCGCCGGAACGCTCGCGCTCGGCTCGGGCTACGCGAGGGCCGGCGCCGCGGCGTTGGCCATTGCGGGGCCGCAGCTTGGCCTGGCCCTCGTGGAGGTCGTCGCCGCGGTCCGGGACGGCACCCAGCTCCAGGCGAGAAAGTACGCCGTCGAGCAGGCGGCGGAGCGGAGCCGTCGCTGCGGCGCCGGTGAGCCGCTGGTGGTGCTCGGGCACACACACGCGCCGGAGCTCCGGCGCATCGAGGGGGACAACGGGGCGGTGGTGTACGCGAATCCGGGGTGCTGGATCGAGAGTCCCGACGGGGAGCCGGCGCCGCGCTTCGTCTGGTGCGCGCTCCAGGATGGGCGGTACGGGCACGCGACCGTGTTCGAGCTTGCAGGAGAAGAACTGAAATGCCGCACACATTTGAGGATCTGACCGCCGGGAGCAGCGCCACGCTGCACCAGCTGTGGGGCGCGGGTGAGGCGCCGGAGCCCGGAGCGCTCGCCGGCCGGGTCTTCCGCGGCCGGAACACGGCGCTGCTGGCGCGCCTCGCGGGCAACGGCCCGTTCGCCAAAGGGTTCATCCAGACCAGTTCCGGCCTGGAAGGGTGCAACTTCCCGGCACGCGTGCGGCAGGGCGTGTGGACGGTCGATACCACACGACCATTCGGCTTCTTCCGCGTGACCCGAATGGACGAGCCGGGCGACGACGGTCCCCGCAGCGCGCTCCTGATCGACTATGGCCAGGGGCGTCCCGACGCGCTGCGGACGGGCGGCCCGGGGCTGGCGCTACGGGTGGTCGAGCGGATGGCTCGCCCGCTCCGCGACGTGCTGGTCCGGCCACCGGGCGCGGCCGACGACGTGTATCTGGGACGGGCATTCTTCGGCGCGCGTCGCCGGCTGCACGTCTCCTATTTCGTGATCGAGTCATGGCGGACGCTGACGGGAGACCATGACGTCAACATCGTGGCGACCGGGAGCGTCGCAGGGAGGACGGAACCATGAGAAAGGCCGTGGTGACAGGCGCAGGTGGATTCATCGGGCGAGCCACGACGGCGCGCCTGCTCCGGGACGGCTGGGGCGTGACGGCACTCGACCTGCCGGGCCGCCACGGCGCCGTCCCCCCTGGGGCGGAACGCATGGAAGCCGACATCCGGGACCGGGACGCCCTCCGTGCGGCGTTCCGGGAGGCGGACGTGGTCTTCCACACGGCCGCTCTGTTCGACCTCCTCGCGCCATGGGCGGCGCTGCAGGAAGTCAACGTGGAAGGCGTTCGCCGCGTGTGCGCGGCGGCCCGCGGCGCCGGTGTGGGGCGGGTGATCTGCTGGGGGAGCAGCAGCGTCTACGGCGTGGCCGACGATCCGGTCTCGTTCCGGGAGGATCGACCGATCGACCTGGGCCCGCTCAACGCATACGCCCGCAGCAAGCACCTGGGTGAGCTCGCCGCGCTCGGGGCGGCGGAAGAGGGTGGAGTGGAAGTGGTGGTGGTCCGGCCGGCCGACGTGTATGGCCCGGGCGCCGTCCAGGGGCTGGGCCAGGCGCTATGGGCGTTCAAGGTGGGACTCATGGGCGCCGTCCCCGGACCCGGAACCTCGGTGCACTCCCACGTCCACGTGGACGACGTGGCGGGCGCCGCCGTCCACCTCGCGCAGCACGGTCGCAACGGCGCCATCTACAACATCGCGGACCGTCGGCCCATGGCGGTGGCCGACCTGTATGCCCTCGCCCGTCGGACTCTCGGCGCCATTTCGCTCCGCGACGGCCGGATCAGCCTCCCCGCACGGCCGCGCTATCGAGGCAGGCCGATCTTCCACGTTCCCGCCGTCGTGCTCCGTGCGTTCGCGAAAGCAGAGGTGGCGCGGACGCGCCATGGCTGGCTGAGCGGGAAGCTGGGGCCGCGACCGCTGGCGACGCCGGAAGGGGTGGACCTTCTCCTCGGCCACCACATCGTGGATCCCGAGCGCCTGCTGGAGACGGGCTACCAACCGGAGTGGCCGGATGTGCGCGAAGGTGTCGTAGCCCTGGTGGAAAGCTACCGCGCCACGGGGTGGGCGGCGTTCCACGAGGAGCCGCCGCACGTGGAAGCGCGCTCGGCCGGGTCGGGGCGGACGGTCGCCGCGGAAGCGGCCTGACCATCGCCGCGGAAGCGGCCTGACCATCGGCGCGGAAGCGGCCTGACCGGCGCCGCGGAAGCGGCCTGACCGGCCGCTCGGGCGGGGGCGGCGGACCGCTCCATCGGTCGGATACGGGCCGAGCGGAGGGCAATGCCGCGCCGTCCTGCGACATGAGGATCTTGACGACACCCCCCCGCATGGCGCATTCTGGCCCGTGTCTCTCCCCGCCAACTCCATCATTTGGATGACGCACATCAGCACCAAGGCGACGGCTGAAGCCCTGCTCCGCGAGCTCCCTTCCGTGCTCGGGGCGTACGTCAACGAAGACATGGAAGGGCGGCCCCGGGAGGTCCATCTTCTGGTGCGGCACGGTCCCGACGCCGCGCGGCTGGCCGGGGACATCCACGATCTGCTGGAAGAGCGCCTCGGCATGCCGATCGACAAGCGCGTGATCAGCATCGCCCAGCTCGCGCGCGACCCCGACTGGTCGGAACCCGAAGTCGAGGAGACGCTCGAGCCCGCGGTCCGGGCCGTGGGGCCCGTTCCGGAGGCGAGGCCCGTCTTTGCCGGGCTGGAGTCGAGCGTGGGCGGTGGTCACGTGACCGTGGCCGTGCGGCTGGAGTGGAAGGGCGAGCTGGCGGAGGGGACGGCCGAGTCGGTGGATACGCCGCAGGGTCGGGCCCGCGCCTCAGCCACGGCCATGCTCCGGGCGGCGGCCCGTGCGGTCCGGCGCGAGGAATACAACCTCGAGCTGGACTTCGCCTCGATCGTGCAGGCGCTGGACGGTGAGTACGTGCTCGTGAGCGTGCTGGGGATGTCGCGCCAGATCGGACGTCGCCCGCTGCCCCTCGTGGGGGCGCACCCGGTGGAGAGCGACGTGGAGTCCGCCGCGGCGCTGGCGTCGCTGAAGGCGATCAACCGCACGCTGACGCTGGCGCTCCAGGCTTCCTGACGTTCGTCCCGGCTCAGCCGGGGACCAGCAGCGGACTCAGGGCGAAGTAGGTCCTGGGGATGTCCAGCCGCGCCACCAGCCGGCGCCGGGCGAGCGACTCCAGCGCCGCCGCGGCCTCGGCTTCCCGCGCCGACATCGCTGCCGCCACTTCCGCGGCACCGCCTCTCGTAATGCGTTCGAGCCCCTCCCACGCCGCCTGTTCGCCGTCGCTGACGCTCCCGAGCAGCGTGATCTCGCCGCTCCCGAGCTGGGCCGTGATGGCCAGTCCCTGCCGCCCCAGCACGGACTCGATGGTTTCCCGGTGGCGGTCGTCGATGCCGCGGGCCAGGAAGTAGGCCTCCGCCGGCCTGTCTTCCCGCTGGAAGCGCTGGATCAGCTTGGCCACGGTCTCGTCCGCGCAGCTGTAATCCAGGACCACCACTTCGCTGAAGTCGAGCACGGTCAGGCAGAGCGCGCCGATCTCCGAGATCTGCGCCTCGATCCCCAGGCGCAGTGCCTGCCCCGTGGGCCGGGTCACCAGGTGCGAGTAGAGCGTGGCCACGGACTTCCGCACGAGGGCGGAAAGGTCGAACCGGAGCGGAACGACGTTGCCCAGGTCGCTCACCGGGCGATCCCCGTCCCCGGCGCCTGCTCCATCGCCGGCTCCATCACGCGCGACGGCAGGACGATGCTGATCTGCGTGCCGGGGAATGGCGCCAGGTCCGTCTCCAGCGGTGGCGAGTCGTCCCAGGCCGGGACATCGGCGATCCTCGCCGTCCCGCTGCGAATGGCGATGCGCCCATTCCACCGCCCCACCTGCTTCCGGATCTGCTGCAGCCCCTGCCCGCGCCCGGGGTCGTGGAACCGCGTGAGGCCATGGATGAACGCAGCCTCCAGGGCGGAGGCGTCACTCCAGCGCTCGCCGTAGCGGGCCGCATGCTCGCTGCCGAGGGAGCCGTAGAAGCCGACGCCGAGGTCCACGACCGCGATGAACACCACTTTCCGGCCGAGCCGCTTCGCCCAGTTGTACGTCTGCGTCGCGACCCAGCCTCCAGCCTCCGCGTGGTCGATGATGTTCTGGCAGACCTCGCTCAGCATGACACTGAACTGGAACGCCTCCTTCAAGGGGTAGTTGAGCTGCCGCGTGAGGATGGCCAGGGCGCGCTCGTTCACGCGGTCGACGATCCGGTGCACATCCATGTGCGAGCGCACGGGGGTGATCTCCAGGAGCACATCCGAGCTCCCGGCCGGAGGTCGACGGCCCGGGCCATGGACCGCGAAAACCTCTTCCGCATGGGGGAAGAAGCCCATGCGGCCAAGATAGCTGATGACCTCCTGCGACTCCGGGAGCTGGAGCCGCGGACGCTCGGCCTCGCGCCCGGCCACCTCGCCGAGGGCAAGCAGCCCCAGCATGCCGTACGGGTCCACCCAGCGCAGGCGACGGGCGTCCACCAGCACGCGCGCGCCTTCCTCAACCCCCCGGAGATCCTCCACGACCGCCTCGAACGTGCGGTCATCCAGCGTTGCCGGCAGGGTGATGACGTTCACAGCTCGCCCCTCAGGTGCGCGTGCAGGCCATCGGCGCCACGATGCCGGAGGTTGCGGGCGGCCGCGCGGTTCGCCCGCCGCGCCGCGTCCTCCACCGACGCCCCCGTGGTCAGCGCCACGAAGCAGGTGCCGCCCCACACGTCGCCGCATCCGGTCGGATCCCCCCGGGTCCCGCCCGCAGCCGCCGGGATGACGGTCGTGCGGACCGATTCCCCGTCCGGGCGGCGGACCTCCGCCCCGCGCGCGCCGCGCGTCACGAGGATGGCCCGCAGCCCGTCGCGCCAGGCGCTTTCGCCGAGGCTGGCCGGGTCATCGTCGCCGGCGACGAGCGCCAGCTCCTGCTCGTTCATCTGGACAAAATCGAACGCGCGCAGCCACCGGTCGCGGTCGGGGAGCCGGCGAGGCACGCGGTGGCCGCCGGTGCCCAGCCCGAGGAGGAGTGAGTGCAGGTCGGCATAGAGGAGTCCGTGGAAGCCGGCGCGGAGTTGCTCGGCCGTGTCGAGGGCCAGCTCGAACCCGGACACGAGATTGACGAAGAGCGCGTCCACGCCCCCCAGCCGGGGCGCCAGCTCCTCCCACCCCCATGGCGGCACGCCGCCCGTCAGACACTCGTGCCTGTGCTCCGTGTCGTGGTATCGCAGATGGACGCGGTTGTTCGGCTCCGCCGTCTCCACGACGCCGCCCGGCCACTCCAGCCCCGGTAACGCCTGGAGGAAGGTGCGGGCCTGGTCAACGAAGTCGTTGCCCACCTTGATGATGGGGCGGATGGACCACCCGGTCGGAAGGGAGGCGGCGGCCGCGGCCAGGGAGTACGATATCCCGCCCCACCGCTCCACCTGGTCGCCTGCGGGGTGGTCGATGAGGTCCCACACCATCGTGCCGAGGATCGCGAGGCGCATGGGGGGCAGCCGGCTCAGACGGCGCCCAGGACTTCGTTCTTGAACATGGCCACTGCGCCAATCACGCCCGCGGTCCCCATGAGCATGGCCGGCACGATGGTACACGCCTCCTGGGCGCTCTTGAACGCCCGGCGCCGGACCTCGGCGCGCAGCGGGACGAAGAGCGTGTCTCCCGCCTTGGTGACGCCCCCGGAGATGACCACCATCTCCGGGTTCAGGATGTTGATGATGTTGGCCACGCCCGTGCCGAGGAACTTGGCCGTCTCCTTCATCACCTCGTTGGCGTAGGCATCGCCCAGGACCACGCCCTCGTAGACCGTGGCGGCCGTGATCTCCTCCAGGCGCCCGTTCACCAGGTCGGGCAGCACCGTCTCCGCGCCGGACTCGATCCCCTCGATGGCGCGCAGCGCAATGGCCGGCCCGGACGCGTACGCTTCCAGGCAGCCGTAGTTGCCGCATTTGCACTTGCGCCCGGTGGAATCGATGGTCATGTGCCCGATCTCGCCGGCCGCATCGCTGATGCCGTGGAAGATCTGACCGTTCAGCACGATGCCGCCGCCGATGCCGGTGCCCAGGGTCAGCCCGATCAGGTTGTCCACGTCCTTCCCCGCCCCGAGCCACCATTCGCCGTACGTTGCGCAGTTGGCGTCGTTGTCCAGCGCGGCCGGCAGGCCGAGGGCATTGGCCAGGAGATCACGCAACGGGAAGTTCCGCCAGCCCAGGTTCGGCGTGTTGATGATGGTGCCGGTGCTCCGGTCCAGCGGGCCGGGCGACCCGATCCCGACGCCAGCCACCTGGTCCCGGGTGCCTCCGCCGGAGAGGACCACTTCACGGATCGACTCCTCCACCATGAAGAGGATCCGGTCCACCACGAATTTCGCCCCCTTCACGGCCTCCGTCTTCATCGCGCGCAGCCCGAGGACCTCGCCGTTGCCACCGTTGAGGGGCAGGATTCCAACGACGATGTTCGTGCCGCCCAGGTCGACGCCCACGATCCAGCGGTGATCCGATACGCCAATCATATGGTCCTTTTCGTCTGCGACAACGATCCTTCCGCGACCCCGGAGCCGCGCTCGTCCGTTGCCGGGGGATCGAGGACGGTCACGCGGCCCTCCCGGGCATACCGCTCCACCGCCAGGCGCTCGAGGTCGAACGGGTGCCGCTTCCAGCCGCTGAACGCGAATCCGGCCATTGCGATCTCGGCCTCCGGGCGCGTGCGAAGATAGTGCTCGAGAACCAGAAAGCCCGTGCTCGGGGCGCGCGGGCGAACGCGCGGCTCCCCCAGCTCCAGCAGCATCCGCAGGCACTCCGCCGCGAAGCCGGCGGGCAGATGAACGATGTCCTTCCCCAGCAGTCCGTTGGCTGCGAGGATACCCCGCGAGTACTCGCTACGCCAGGTCCGGTTCGCCAGCCGCAGAGCGATGCGCTTCCAGCGCGGCGACACCGGCCGCGGGAAGAGCACGGTCCTGCATCCACGGGCGAAGGGCTGGTCGGCCAGGAACCCGTCGCGGGCCAGTCGGCGAGCCCAGCTGCCGGTATTGTTGATCGCCAGAACGTCACACCGGGTCCCGGTCCGGACGCCGTAGTTCGGCGCCATGTTGAAGCGGACCACGCACCCGGCCGCCGCCACGTCGCCGGTGACATCCGGCCGCACCTCGCCGTTCCCGAGGATGAGGATGTCCGCACTCAACCGACCGTCTCCCGGATACCGAAGGATGTGCGGGTGCTGCGCCGCCGTCGCGTCTCCGCCCGGATCTCACGGTTCCGCTCCAGCATCTCCGCGTTCACGTAGCCCCGTGAATGGTGGAGGTGCAGGCACTTGGCCCGGTACCGGATCCGCCGGGGACGCACACCGTTGTGCCGCAGCCGGTCCCCCATCTCCCCATCCTCGCCACCATAGCCCATGCGTTCATCGAAGCCGTTCACGGCCAGGATGTCCGCCTTCCAGCCCGAGGAGTTGTGGCCGTTCCAGGTGGGGGGCGTGGGCACCATGGCATCGAGGAGCGCGGCCACCGGGCCCTCCGCCGTGAGCTTGAGCGTTCGTCTGGAGCGCCGCAATCCGCGCGCGCACAGCCAGCGCACGTCGAAGGCAGCGCCGGTCTCGATGGCCTCCCTGGAAATGGCGGCCGAAGTCTCAGGCGGCAGCTTCAAATACCCCCCCGAAAGGAACCGGCCGGGCCCCGCGAGGCGGCGGTGGACCTCCACGAAATCCCGTCGCGGAACGCAATCCCCGTCGCTCATGATCAGGTACTGGCCCCGGGCCTCCAGGATCGCCCGGTTCAGGATCCTGCACTTCCGGAATCCGCGGTCTTCCTGCCACACGTGCCGCAGCGCGAGCCCCGTTTCCCGGCGCACGGTCTCGATGCGGTCCCCCGTTTCCGCGGCGCGGCCGTCCTCGGCGATGACGATCTCGAAATCCCGGTACGTCTGGGCGGTGTAGCCCCACAACACCCTCTCCAGGTAATCCGGGCTGTTGTAGGTCGAAAGGATGACCGTCAGGCTCGGATCCCGCATTCGGTCGCTCACTCCGCCGTTGACAACCTGGCCGCGTGGCCCGGCCTCAGTCCCCCACCTGGAGCACCGCCAGGAATGCTTCCTGGGGGATCTCGACGGTGCCGACCTGCTTCATCCGCCGCTTCCCCTCCTTCTGCTTCTCCAGCAGCTTGCGCTTGCGCGTGATATCGCCGCCGTAGCACTTGGCCGTGACATCCTTCCGCACCGCCTTGACCGTGGTCCGGGCGATGATCTTGGTGCTGATCGCCGCCTGGATGGCCACCTCGAACTGCTGGCGTGGGATCAGCTCCTTCAGCTTCGACGCCATGTCACGGCCGTACTCGTAGGCCTTGTCCCGATGGATGATCACGCTGAAGGCGTCGATGGGATCGCCGTTGAGGAGCATGTCCAGCTTGACCAGGTCGTTCGCACGGTACTCCACGAACTCCCAGTCCAGCGATGCATAGCCGCGCGTCCCGCCCTTCAGCCTGTCGTAGAAATCGAGGACCACTTCCGCCAGCGGGATCTCGTACAGGAACTCCACACGCGTGGGATCCAGATAGTGCATGTGCACGTACTCGCCACGCCGGTCGTGCACCAGCTTCTGCACGTTGCCGATGTACTCGCTCGGGCACATGATCCGGGCCCGTACGTACGGCTCCTCGATCCGATCGATCTTCGCGCGGTCGGGCATGGCCGAAGGATTCTCGATCATCATGGTCGAGCCGTCTGTCATCACCACGTGGTACTCCACGTTCGGCACGGTGGTGATGAGGTCCAGGTCGAACTCCCGCTCCAGCCGCTCCTGCACGATCTCCATGTGCAGCAGACCGAGGAAGCCGCAGCGGAAGCCAAAGCCCAGGGCGGTGGACGTCTCGGGCTCGTAGTGGAGACTGGCGTCGTTCAGCTTCAGCCGCTCCAGCGCGTCCCGCAGCTCCTCGTACCAGTCCGCGTCCGTGGGATAGAGGCCGCTGAACACCATGGGCTTCACTTCCTGGTAGCCGGGGAGCAGCGCCGCTTCCGGGTGCTCCGCGTCCAGGATCGTGTCCCCCACCTTGGTGTCGCTGATCCGCTTGATGGACGCGATCACGTAGCCCACGTCCCCGGGCGTCAGCTCCTTCTGCTTCACCCGGCCGAGGCGCATGATCCCCACCTCATCCACCTCGTACTCGGCGTGGCTGGCGCCGAACGCGATCCGCATCCCGGCCCGCATCGAGCCGTCCACCACCCGAACGCTCGGCACCGCACCCTGGTACTGGTCGTAGAACGAGTCGAAGATGAGCGCCCGCAGCGGACCGTCCGGCTCCCCTTCCGGAGGCGGCACACGGGCGACGATCTGCTCGAGCAGCGCGTCCACGCCCGTCCCTTCCTTCGCGCTCACCAGCAGCACGTCCTCCGGCTCGCAGCCGAGGAGGTCCACCAGCTCCTCGCGGCGCTTCTCCGGTTCGGCGCCCGGCAGATCGATCTTGTTCAGGACCGGGATCACCTGCAGCCCCGCGTCCATGGCCAGGAAGAGATTGGACAGCGTCTGGGCCTGCACGCCCTGCGACGCGTCCACCACCAGCACCGCGCCCTCGCACGCCGCCAGGCTCCGACTCACCTCGTAGGTGAAGTCCACGTGCCCGGGCGTGTCGATGAGATTGAACTCGTACAGCTGCCCGTCCGCCGCACGGTAGTCCATCTTGATGGCGTGCAGCTTGATCGTGATCCCCCGCTCCCGCTCCAGCTCGTTGGAATCGAGGACCTGCTCGCGCATCTCGCGCTTGTCGAGCGTATGGGTCTGCTCCAGCAGCCGGTCGGCCAGCGTCGACTTGCCGTGGTCGATATGGGCGACGATGCAGAAGTTACGGATTCGGGAGATGCGCACGCGCTATCTGGCTCTGTACGGGTGGCTGCAGCCTTTGAAGATAGTGGAACGCACCGGCTCATGGGAGCCGGTGCGCCCCCGCCTCTCCGCCCGACCGGGGCTGACCGCCTGATCCGCGCTACCCGCCGTTCTCCGCGTACTTCCGGATGCGCCGGGCGGTGAACGCGCCCAGCGCCACAGCCACCACCAGGGCCGCGCCGGCCGCGATCCACCAGACCGCCTGGCCGACGGCGAGGGCGTGGCCGGCGAAGTAGGCGACGCAGACGGCGGCGGCAGCGACGGCGAGGGAGAGGATGGAGTCGATGAACTTGAGTCCCATGGCTGATCCCGGTGGGTGTGGTTCCGAGTGCGAGCCCGTCAGCGGGCCCGGGTCATCCGTCGGACCTCGGCCAGACCGTCGCTGGTCCAGCGTGGCGGCTCGGGGTCGTTGGCGATGCGGTCGGCGAGGAGGAAGACGAGCCGTGCCACGCGTGCATTCTTGTCGGCATCGATCGTTTCCACCTCGTCGCCCGGGCGATGATAATCGTCGTGAGTACCGGCGAAGAAGAAGAGGGCCGGGACCTCCTTCGCGGCGAAGCTGAAATGGTCGCTCCGGAAAAAGAAGCGCTGTTCCGGCCACAGGTCGTCGGCCAGGGTGAGCCCGAGCGCAGGATGATCCCGGGCGACGGCGCGGGCCAGCTCCCCGAGGGAGGAGTAGTCCTGGCCGATGACCACGATGCTGTCCGGTGCGTTGCGCGCGATCATGTCCAGATTCAGGTCGGCCACGATGCGCTCCATCGCGACCGTGGGATGATCTGCGAACCAGCGGGATCCGAGCAGGCCTTTCTCCTCGCCGCTGACGGTGAGGAAGAGCACGGACCTCTTCGGCGGCACGGGGAGCGACGCGAACGCCTGCGCGATCTCCAGCACGGCGGCCGTGCCCGAGGCATCGTCGTCCGCGCCGTTGTAGATGGAATCGCCGGCCACCGGACTACCCACGCCCAGGTGATCCATGTGCGCGGTCACGAGAACGTAGGTGTCGCGCAGCGCCGGATCGCTCCCGGGTAGCAGCGCCACCACGTTGGGGGCCTCGGCCCGGTCCAGGCGGCGGACGGGGGCACTCAGGGTCAGGGTCACGCCCGGAAGGGGGACGGCACGGCCGGCCCCGGACGCCAGGAGGGCGCCACCGTCCAGACCGGCTGCGCTGAAGAGTCGGAGCGCGGCCGTCCGGGCGAGAAAGAACGTCGGGGGCGGCGCGTTCGCGGCGGCGTTCCCTTCCTCATCCGGAGCACCGTAGACCCGGGCGGCGCGCGCGGCAGCTTCCGCCAGCGCACCGACCTCGCCCCCGGTCACGCGCTCATCCAGGAGGAAGACGACAGCGGCCGCGCCGGCCGCACCGGCCTCATCCACGGCCGCGGCAATGGCCTGCCGCGTATCCCGCGGGAAGCGGAAGCCGCGGCGTCCGGGCTCGGGGGCGCCGTCCAGGGGGACGAGGGCCACCCGTCCACGCACACCATCCTCCCGCGCACCCGCGAGGCCGCCGGCAGTGCGGACGAAGACGGCGCCCGCCCGGACTTCGGGCCCGGCGGCGGGCAGGGCGTAGTAATCGGCGCCGAACTCGAGCGAGCGCGTGCCGCCCGCGCTGATGTGGAAGCGTGCGCGGGCCACATCCAGCGCTTGCAGCGGGTACGCGTAGCGCTGGAGCCACCCGTCCGTGCCGGCGGGCTGCAGACCGAAGGCCGCGAACTCCCGGGCGATCCAGGCGGCGGCCGAGTCCAGTCCGGGGCTCGGCGTGTCACGACCGCGGAACGCGTCACTGGCCAGCACCGCGACGCGGTCGTGGATGTGAGCGGGCGTGATGGTGGCGGCGGCGCGATCGAGCGCCGGGCGCAGGGACGGGTCGCGGACGAAGCGGGGGGCGCACGCGGCGAGTGCCACGAGGACGAGAACGGCTCGAGCGTGTCGCATCGGTCTCAGAGTTCGGGCGTGATGGGCCAGAGGGCCTGTCCGGCGGCCGTCGTCACGGTGCGCACCTGCGCACCGTGCTCCTTGAGCACAACCAGCTGGACGTCCTGGGCGGACGTGCCGTATCCACCCACCTCCTTGAAGCGGAGCGGCATCCGGATGACCCAGCGCTCGACGATCCACACGCCCGCCGGGAGCCGGGTGAAATCCACGCGGCCGCCTGCTTGCGCCCAGTCGCCGTGGCCGAAGGGGAGTCCGCGATAGGTGAAGTCCAGGCGACGCAGCTCAGCGCTCCCACGCTCCAGCCACAACACGCCCTCCACCTCGGCGACCGTGCGGCCGGGCAGCGGCTCGAAGCCCAGTCCGATCAGCTCGCGCTCCCGCGCCGGTGGTGCACGGATCGTGAAGCAGTGCGTGTCCAGAAAGGAATCCGAGAGCAGCACCTCCGCGTCCGGAGCGTAGTAGTCCACGCTGCCGTCGTCCGCCTGGCGAACGTATCCACCGTGCGCCAGCGAGTCGGCCGGGATGCTGCGGTACATGCTGCTGGAAGAGACGCCCGCCCTCGGCCGTTCCACGAGCTCACTGATTTCGCCCGTGCGGGCGTCCACGACCCGGTCGAACTCCACGGCCCGGAATCGGAAGACCCGCTCCTGCTCGCCCCAGCGCGTGACCTCGAGCGCTTTGCGGGCTTCGTCCCAGAGCCGGGCCATGGCACCGCCGTCCGAAGGGCGACGCCGGCACCGCGCGCCGGTCTCGACTTCAATGCCCTCCAGCGTCACGGCTTCGATGGGCACCGCGAGCTCCCGCCGCACCGTGGCACCCGCCTCCAGTGTGAACGGCTCGGTCCGGGCCGTGCTGTGGCCGATGAGCTCGGCCAGGACGCGGAAGCGGCCGGGGGCGCCACGCAGGAAAAAGGTCCCGTCCATCCCCGTCAGCACGCCCTGGCGCCGCACGCCGTCCTCCGTCTGGAGCACTACGAAGACGCCCTCGAGCGGACGGAGCGTCCCCTCTTCCGTCACACGCCCCACCACCGTCTGCGCGGCAGTGGGGCTGACGACGGCGAAGAGCGCCAGGAGGACCGGGGCCACGAAGGCCAGGCGTCGCATGGAATCCATGCCCGCATGTTGCACACACGCGACGCCACTTGTCCAGAGCGACCGCGCCGGAGAGCCGGATTGACGCGAGTAGCACCTCCGTTAGCTTCAGCCGACCATGGAGATCGCACGGCAGGGAGCGCGCGCCTGATGCACCCGGTGATCCTGGACGCGGTCCGGAAGCAGCCGGCATACCGATCGTTGCGGGATGGCCTTCCGGGGCCAGGAATGACCCGGACGGTGGCGAACCTCCCCGGCTCGCTCCCGGCCGCGCTCGCCGCTGCGCTCGCGCGCGACCTGGAGCGGCGGATGTGGGTGGTGGTGGCCAGTGACCCGCCGGAAGCGGAGACGGTGGAGTCCGACCTGGCGACGCTGCTGGAGGAGGGGGAGAGCGCGCTCTATCCGCAGCGCGAGGCGCTCCCGTTCGAGGCGGAAGAGCACCATGTGGAAGTGAGCGGCCAGCGGGTGGAAGCGCTGGAGGCGCTGCTTTCCGGGCGTGTCCGCGTGCTGGTCACCACTGCGCGTGCGGTGCAGGAGCGGGAGCGGATCCCGGAGGCGCTGGCCCAGCTCCGCATGAGCATCCGGGTCGGCGAGACCATCCGACCGGCGGACCTGGGCACGCGTCTCGAGGACATGGGGTTCGAACGCGCCGGGCTGGTGGAGCAGGTCGGGGAATACGCGGTGCGGGGCGGGATCGTGGACCTGTTCAGCTTCGGAGCCGAGGACCCCGTTCGGCTGGAGTTCTGGGGAGATGAGGTCTCGTCCATCCGCCGCTTCGACGTCCTCGACCAGCGCTCCACGCGGACGCTCGACGCCGTCGACATCCTGCCGGTGGAGCTGAAGCTCGCGGCCACGGGCGCAACCGCGCGCCGCTCGCTCCTCGACATCCTCCCCCGCGACGCGGTGATGCTGCAGCTCCACCCCGGCAGCGACACGCTCTTCGACGCAGCCTGGCGCAAGCTTCTGGAGCTCCATGCAGTGGAACAGCGGCGGGGACGCGCGCCCGAAGCTCCCGAGCAGCTGCTGCTGCCGCCGGACGAGGTCCGTGCCCGGCTGACGGAGCTCGGCCGGATCGCGTGCGCAGAGGACGGTGAGCTGCGTTTCGACGCCCGCCCGCCGGAACCGGTGGATCGCGACACCGGTCGCCTGGCGAAGCTCCTGCAAACCGCCGCCGCCCGGGCGGAGCGGACACTCATCCTGTGCGACAACACGGGACAGATGGAGCGGCTGGAGGAGCTTCTGGGCGGCGCTCGACAGCTCCCGACCGGAACCACGCTGGCCCTCGGCACCCTCACCGGCGGCTTCGTCCTGGAAGGACCCGAGCCGGTCCGCGTTCTGACGGACCATGAAGTGTTCCGGCGCGCCCGGCGCGTCCGCCGGGGCCGCCGCTTCCGGGGCGGTGGCGCCATCGAGAGCCTGAGTCAGCTGCAGCCTGGCGACTACGTGGTCCACATGGATCACGGCATCGGCCGGTTCCGCGGGCTCGAGCGCGTCACGGTGGGGGACACCACGATCGAATCGCTGGCCGTCGAATACGCCGGCGACGAGGTGCTGCGCGTCCCCGTCTATCGCCTGGACCTTGTGGAGCGCTGGGTCCCCGAGCGCGACGAGGCGGAGCCGCCGTCGCTGCACAAGATCGGCGGAAAGACCTGGAGAAAGCTGAAGCAGCGGACCCAGGAGGCCATCGAGAAGATGGCGCTGGAGCTGCTCGAGCTCTACGCCGCCCGGGAAATGGCCGAGCGCCCGCCCTACCCGCCGGACACGCGCTGGCAGAAGGAGATGGAGAGCGCGTTCCTGTACGAGGACACGCCGGACCAGCGCACCACGACCGAGGCCGTGAAGGGGGACATGGAGTCGTCACGACCCATGGACCGGCTGGTCATCGGGGATGTGGGCTACGGCAAGACCGAAGTGGCGATCCGGGCGGCGTTCAAGGCGGTGCAGGACGGCCGGCAGGTGGCGGTTCTGGCCCCCACCACCATCCTCGTGGAGCAGCACCTCCACACGTTCCGGGAGCGCCTCGCGGACTACCCCGTGCGCATCGAGGCGCTGAGTCGCTTCCGCACGCCCCGGCAACAGGAAGCGATCCTGGCCGACCTGCTGGCCGGCGAGGTCGATGTGGTGGTGGGCACGCACCGGCTGCTCCAGTCGGACGTGGAGTTCCAGAACCTCGGCCTGCTCGTGGTGGACGAGGAGCAGCGTTTCGGTGTGAAGCAGAAGGAACGGCTCAAGGAGCTGAAGCGGAACATCGACGTGCTGGCGCTCACGGCCACACCCATTCCGCGGACGCTCCACCTGTCGCTGGCCGGGCTGCGCGACCTCTCGCTCATGGAGACGCCGCCGCGGGACCGCATGCCGATCATCACCCACGTGGTTCCCTGGATCGACGAGGTGATCCGCGACGCCATCCTGCGCGAGCTGGACCGTGGCGGGCAGGTGTTCGTGGTCCACAACCGCATCGAGTCGCTGGCAGCCGTCGCCGAGCGGGTGAAGCGACTCGTGCCGGACACCGCGGAAGTGGACACGGCCCACGGTCAGATGACGCCGCGGGACCTGGACCACGTGATGGCGCGCTTCCTGGAGCGAACGTTCCACGTCCTGGTCACGACGGCCATCATCGAGAACGGCCTGGACGTGCCCACGGCCAACACGCTCATCGTGGACCGCGCCGACATGTTCGGGCTCAGTCAGCTGTACCAGCTGCGAGGACGGGTAGGGCGCTCGCATCACCGCGCGTTCTGCTACCTGGTCGCGCCCGAGGGGATCACGCTGGATGCGGAGCGGCGGCTCCGGATCCTGGAGCACCACACCGAGCTGGGCAGCGGCTACGCCATCGCCCTCAAGGATCTCGAGATGCGCGGCGCCGGGAACATCCTCGGCGCGGACCAGTCCGGGCACATCCACGCGGTCGGCGTCGATACGTACACGCGGATGCTGGAAAAGACCGTGGCGCGGCTGAAGGGGGCCGAGGAGCACGAGCAGTATCCGGCGCCGGACGTGAGCATGGAAGGGCCGGCCTACCTGCCGGACCGTTACATCGCGAACTCCGCCGAGAAGCTCCACCTCTACCGCCGGCTGTCGCGGGCGGACCGCGTCGAAGACGTCGTGGCGCTGTCGTCGGAAGTGAAGGACCGGTTCGGCCCGCCACCGCCGGAAGTCCGGCGACTGCTCGATTCCGCCCGGCTCCGGCTGCTCGGACAGACCCTGGGCGTGGACCGCATCACGCTCCGCGAAGACCGGGCCCGCCTCTCTTTCCGTCGCGACGTGGTGCCCCGGCTGACCGCGCTCCAGTCCGCCATGCACGGCAGTCAGATCGATGTCGAAGTCCGGCGCACGGACCCTCTCAGTCTGGTCCTCCACCGCCTCGGCGCGGCACCACTCGCCCACGCGGTGGCGGAAGCGCTCACGCTGCTGGCGGCTTAGGCGTTCACCGGCCCACGCGGCCGGCGTCGGGACGCGCGCGTGTCCATTCCGGGACAACCCCGGACAGGAGGCGCGGGACCGGCCGCGGCGGCGCGCGAAGGGCGTTCACAGGGGGTCTCGCGGGGTACACCGCCTGCCTGGCAGTTGAACGCGCGCGCTCGCTCCGGTATTTTGCCGCGGCTGAATCCCATCCGAGGAGACACGATGAAGCGATACCTGGCGCTGGGCCTGTTGACCTTGACGGCGGCCGCCGTCGGTTGCGAAGGCTTCGGCAACGCCATGACGGCCCACACGGACGTGGTCGCGCGAGCGGCCGGGCACGAGCTCACCGTTAGCGACGTGGTCGACCTGCTCGCCGGTCAACCCCGCATTCCCGCCACCACCGAGGTGGTCGGGTCGGTGGCGGACCTGTGGGTGGACTACACCCTTCTGGCGGAGGCGCTGGCGCACGACAGCACGCTGTCGCAGCTGGACCTCACGCCCATGATCCGGCAGTACGTGGAGCAGAAGACGTTCACGCAGCTCCGCGACTCCCTGATGACCGCCGACACGGTGTTCACGGAAGCCCAGCTGCGTGAGATGTTCGACCAGCAGGCGCCCGGGCTGCGGGTGCACGCGCGTCACATCCTGCTCACCTTCCCCGACAGCGCCACGCAGGAGCAGCGTGACAGCGTGTGGGCGCTGGCGCGGGAGATCCGGGAACGTGCGGTGTCGGGCGAGGACTTCGCGAAGCTGGCGCGCGAGTACAGCCAGGACCCGGGCAGCGCGCAGCAGGGCGGCGACCTGGGCTGGTTCGAGGCGGGCAGCATGGTGAAGCCGTTCGAAGAAGCGGCGTTCAAGCTGAAGCCGGGTGAGATCAGCCCGGTCACCGAGACGCTGTTCGGGCTGCATATCATCAAGGTGGAGGAGCGGCAGACGCCCTCCTTCGAGGAGCAGGCGCCGCAGTTCCGGCGCCAGATCGTGGCCCAGAGGCAGCAGGAGGCACTCCGGAACTACGTGGACTCCCTCACGGGGCCGGCGGGCCTCGAAGTTCAGACGGGGGCCTACGACGTGGCCCGGGACCTGGCATCCAACCCCTCGCAGAAGCTGAGCGGCCGCGCCGGCTCCCGCGCGCTCGTGACGTGGAACGGCGGTGAGCTGTCGGCCGCGGAGTTCCAGCGCTTCATGCGACGGCTGCCGCCGCAGCAGCGTGCGCAGTTCGCGTCCGCGCAGGACCAGCAGCTCGAGAGCGTGCTGAAGGACATCGCCACGAACGAGCTCGTACTGGCCGACGCGGAGAAGCGCGGGATCACCGTGCCGCCGGCGGAGCGGGATTCGCTGACCACCGTGATGCGCCAGCAGATCGTCCAGGTGGCCGAGCAGTCCGGGCTCGCCGGGGCCCCCGGCGAAGGGGAAATGGCCTCTCAGGCCGTGGAGCGCCGCGTCCACTCGCTCATCCAGGGCATCGTCGCGGGCCAGCAGGGCGTGCTTCCTCTCGGGCCGCTCTCCTACATCCTCCGGCAGAACGCCGAGTGGAGGATCTACGAGCGGGCTTTCCCCGACGTGGTGGAGAAGCTGAACGCCAGGCGCGAGGAGGCATCGGGCCAGAACGCCCAGCCGATGCCGCCGCTGCCGGGTACTGATACCGGCGCGGCCGTTCCGGAGGGGGGCGCCGCAGCCCCGCAGCCGGAAGTGCCGGCGAGGGACAGCGGCCAGTGAGGAACTCGCGCTCGCTGCGGGAATACTAACAAGCGGGCCGGCCGGTGTGGCCGGCCCGTGCGTTTCCAGGGGTGTGAGAGCATGAAACGAAGTGTGCTGGCCGTACTGATGGTCCTCCTCGCCGGTGTAGTCCCGGCGGTGGCGCAGGAGCCGGACTCCACGGCGCAGGCGCCGGACTCCACGGCGCAGGCGGCGCCGGACTCCGCGGCGCAGGCGGAGCCGGAGCTGGTGGACCGGATCGTCGCCGTGGTGGGGGACAGTGTGATCCTCGCTTCCGACGTGCAGGAGCAGTTGGAGCGCCGCCGGGCGATGGGGGAGGACGTGCCCGCGCGGGGGCCGGCGCTGGAGCAGGCGAGAAAGGACGAGCTGGAGTCGCTGATCAACGAGCTGGTGATGCTCCAGGCGGCGGCGCGGGACTCCGTCAGCGTGGCGGACGCGGACGTGCAGGCGCAGGTGCAGGCCGCCGTGGCCGAGCAGCAGCAGCGCTTTGGTGGCGAGGCAGCGTTCCAGAAAGGGCTGGAGCGGGAGGGGATGACGCTGGAGCAGTACCGTCGCATGATCGAGCGGAACGTGCGCCGGGCCGGAGTCCGTCAGCGCTACATGGCCACGCTGCAGCGCGACCATTCTCCGCCCCCGGTCTCCGAAGCGGAGGTGAAACAGTTCTTCGAGGAGCGGGCGGGCACGCTGGGGACGCGGCCGGCCACGATCGAGTTCAGGCAGGTGGTGGTCTCACCGCAGCCGTCGGACTCGGCGCGCCAGGCGGCGCTGAACGAGGCCAGCGAGGTGCGCCAGAAGCTCCTGAACGGAGAGGACTTCGAGCAGCTGGCCCGTCGCTATTCGGACGATCCGGGAACGAAGGAGAAGGGGGGCGAGCTGGGCTGGTTCCGACGCGGGCAGTTCGTGCCGGCCTTCGACCGGGCCGCGTTCTCGCTGCGCCCCGGCCAGATCAGCCCGGTGGTGGAGACGCCCTTCGGGTTCCACATCATCCGGGTCGACAAGGTCAAGGGACCCGAGCGGCAGGCGCGGCACATCCTGATCACGCCGGAGATCACGTCGGCGGACGAGGCGAAGACGGAGACGCGGGCCGCGGACGTGGCCCGATCGCTTCGGAACGGCGCGTCCATGGACAGCATGATCGCGGCCGTGCACGACGCCGCCGAGGAAAGCCACGTCGGCCCGGCGCTCCAGGACTCGCTGCCGGCGCCGTACAACGCCCAGCTCCGGGGGGCTTCGGCCGGCGACATCGTGGGGCCGTTCGGGGTCCCCGGGCCCCGGGAGTCGTACGCGGTGGTGAAAGTCGTGGACGTGAACGCCGCCGGGGCGTACTCTCTGGATGACCCACAGATACGCGAGCAGATCCGAACGTTCATCCAGCAGGACAAGATGCTGAAGGAAGTGCTGGCGGACCTGCGTCGCCGCACGTACATCGACATCCGCTACTGAGCCCGGGAATTCATCGCGTGATGAGCCGCGCGCCACTCCGCCTCGCCGTGACATTGGGGGATCCCCGGGGCATCGGTCCGGAGGTCGCCTCGGCCGCGCTGACGGCCGAAGCCTCGGCCGAGCTGATCACGGTTGGACCCACCGGCGCGGGCATGGAGCCCGACCGGATCATCGGGCATTGGGAGCCCGGCAGCGCGAGCGCCGCGGAAGCGGGCCGGCTGGCCGGCGCCGCCATCGAGCGCGCCACGGAGATGGCGCTCGCGGGGGAAGTGGCCGGGATCGTCACGGCGCCGATCGACAAGGCCGCGCTCGCCGCGGCCGGCTACGGATTCCCCGGGCACACCGAGATGCTGCAGTCGCTGACCGGGGCGCCAGAAGTAGTGATGCTCATGGCGGCGGAGCGAACCCGGCTGGGGGGACCGCTGCGCGTGGTCCTCGCCACCACCCACCTCGCCCTCACCGACGTCCCGAGGGCAGTCACGGCCGAGCGGCTCGTGTCGCAGGCCACGCTCACGGCCGAGGGGCTGGCGCGCTGGTGGGGGTTGAGCAGACCGCGCCTCGCCCTGTGCGCCCTGAATCCTCACGCTTCCGACGGCGGCCTCTTCGGCGACGAAGAGGCGCGGGTGCTGGCCCCCGCCGTGGAAACGCTGCGCGGCCAGGGCATCGACGTGACGGGGCCGCTCCCCGCCGACACCGTTTTCGTGCGCGCGCTGCGCGGCGACTTCGATGCCGTCATCGCTCCCTACCACGACGTGGGAATGGCGGCGTTCAAGACGGCGAGCTTCGGCGGCGGCGTGAACGTGACCCTGGGGCTGCCATTCGTGCGTACGTCGCCGGACCATGGCACTGCACTGGACATCGCCGGGCGGGGCCTGGCGGATCCATCGTCAATGCTGGAGGCGGTACGGCTGGCAACGCGGCTGGTCCGCGCCTCCAGGGAGGCCGGCGTCGCATGATCCGGTTCGAGAACGTCACCCGGGAGTTCCCCCGCGCGGGGAAGGCGCTGAACGAGGTGGCATTCCGGATCCACAAGGGCGAGTTCGTGTTCCTCACGGGGCACAGCGGCGCCGGCAAGACCACGGTGCTGCGGATGATTCACGGCGCCGACCGACCCACCAGCGGCACGGTCCGGGTGAGCGGAGAGGACGTGGCGCAGCTGCGGCCGAGGGACGTGGCCATGATGCGTCGCAAGATCGGGTACGTCTTCCAGGACTTCCGGCTGCTCCCGGACCGATCGGCGGCCGAGAACGTGGCATTCGCACTGGAAGTGACCGGGGCCCGCCCCTCGGTGGTCCGCAGCAAGGTGGGGCGGCTGCTGGCGCAGGTGGGGCTGGCGTCGAAAGCGAGCGCGCTTCCGTCCGAGCTTTCGGGTGGCGAGCAGCAGCGGGTGGCTGTGGCACGTGCGCTCGTGAACGATCCCGTGGTGCTCCTGGCGGACGAGCCGACCGGGAACCTGGATGACCGGGCCACGCGGGGCATTTACGCGTTGTTCCGCTCCATCAACGCCTCCGGGACGGCCGTGCTCCTGGCCACGCACGACGGCGAGCTCATCCGCCAGAGCGGGGGCTGCCGTATCCTCGAGCTGGACCACGGCTCGCTCGTCCGCGACTCACAACGGGTCGCCGGCTGATGTGGCACTCGCTGCGCGAAGCACTCGCGGGGTTCCGGCGCGCACCCCTGCTCACGGGGCTGTCCGCAGCCATGATCGCCCTGTCGCTGTTCGTGGTGGGGCTCTTCGGCGTCGCCGCGCACAACATCCGGCTGGTCCTCGATCAGGTGGAGGCCCGGGTGGAGGTGGTGGCGTACCTGCGCGACGACGCGCTGCCCGACCAGGTCCAGGCGCTCCGTGCCGAGCTGCTCCGTGCGCCGGACGTGCGCGATGTCAGCTTCGTCTCCCGGAAGCAGGCCCTCGAGACCGCGCGCCGGGAGCTGACGGAGTTCCAGGGCGTGTTCGACGATCTGGAACAGAACCCGTTCCCGGCATCCCTCCAGATCACGCTGCAGCCGGGGCAGCGCGATGCCGACGCGGTGCACGCCCTCGCCGAGCTGGCCGCGCAGGCGCCGATCGTGGAGGACGTCCGATACGGGCGAGACTGGCTGGACAAGGTCTACCTTCTGCGACGCGTGGCCGGCGCCGCCGCCCTCGTGGTCGGCGGCGCGTTCGCCGCAGTGGCGGCCCTCATCATCGGCGCCGCCATCCGTCTCGCGATCTTCGCCCGGCGCGATGAGATCGCAATCATGCGGCTGGTGGGCGCCACGAACGGCTTCGTGCGTCGCCCCTTCCTCGTGGAAGGGTTCATCACCGGACTCATCGGCTCGCTGCTGGCCATCCCGGCCACCTACTTCGTCTTCCGCTTCCTGTCCGGGTCTGTCGTGCAGCTCCAGTGGATTCCCGGGGCGTGGGTGGCGGCCGGACTTCTCTTCGGCGCAGCGCTCGGCGCGCTCGCCAGCTACCGGGCGGTGCAGCGGCACCTGCAGGAGTCATGATCGGCCCGGGCGCCGCCACGCCGGCCCCTCCGGCCCGACGCGGCGTGGGGTCCGGGGTGCCCGGTTCCCGGCCGACCGGGCCGCGGCCCATGCGCAGCGCCATCGCGCGGTGCCTGCCAGCCATCCTCGCTGGGATCCTGCTCCTCATCCCTGCCGCCCCGACCGCGGCGCAGCAGGACACGCTCCAGCAGCGGATCCGTGCCAGCCAGAGCCGGCTCCAGGAGATCCAGGCGGAACGAAAGCGGCTCGAGGGCGAGATGCGGTCGCTCCAGGGGCGGGCGCGCGACATCTCGGCGGAGCTGAGCAACATCGAGCGGCAGATGTCGGCATCGGCGGAAGCGCTTCGCGAGTTGGACTTCCAGACCGCGGCGCTGGCGGCCAACGCGGAACAGACCACACGGGAGCTGGTCCAGACGCGAGACCGGCTGCGCGAACGCACCGTTCTCCTCACGCAGCGGCTCCGCAGCATCTACGAGCGGGGGCAGATGCACACGGCTCGCGTTCTCCTCAGCGCCACCAGCTTCGGCGACCTTCTGAACCGCTACAAGTACCTGCACCTGATCTCCGTGCACGACCGCATGCTGATCAACGAGATCGGCAGACTGGAAGAGAAGCTGAGCGAGCAGGAGCGCAGCCTCCGCGCCAGCCTGGCGCAGCTGGAGCGGCTCCGGGCCGACAAGCTGTCCGAGTTCGCGCGCCTGCAGAATCTCGAGCAGTCCCGCACCGCCACGCTGCGCTCCGTGCGCGGCCGCGTCTCGCGTGCCGAGCAGCGCATGCAGCAGCTGGCGGCCGACGAGCGGCAGCTCAACTCCCTGGTGGAACAGCTGGAGCGGGCCCGCGTGGAAGCCGAACGGCGGCGCACCCTGGCGGGTTCGGGCGCCGCGAGGAGCGGCCTGTCACCCCGGGAGCTGGGGACGCTCCGGTGGCCGGTGCAGGGGCGGCTGCTCTACCGCTTCGGCGCCGAGCGGCGGCCGAACGGGGTGACGCTGCGGCGCAACGGGATCGGCATCGCGGCCGACCCCGGCACGCCCGTGCACGCGATCCGCGCGGGCACCGTGGTGGCGGCGCGGCGAATGGAAGGGTTCGGCCCCGGCGTGATCGTAAGCCACGGCGGCGGCTTCTACTCGCTCTACCTGTATCTGGGCAGCATCGCCGTGCGCGAAGGGCAGGATGTGGCCGCCGGTGCCGTGCTCGGGACGGTCGGGACGAGCGCCGAGGAAGGACCGCACCTCTACCTGCAGATCCAGGCGCCCGTAAACGGAGACGCGCCCGTGGCCGTGGATCCCATCCCCTGGCTGAAGCCCCGATCATGAGCATCACCGGTCACGAGCGGGTCCGTCACGACCTGGCCACCGCCGTCCGCCGCGGGGAGCTCCCGGGCTCCATCCTCGTGCACGGCCTCCCCGGCGTGGGGCGTCAGGCCCTGGCGCTCTGGCTCGGGCGCCTGCTCGTGTGCGAGAGTCCGGGCACCAACGGCCCGTGCGACGCCTGCCGCTCCTGCCGCCTCGCCCTCGCGCTCCAGCACCCGGACATCCACTGGTTCTTCCCCCTGCCCCGCCCCAAGGGGGCCAGCAGCCCCGAGAAGCTCGCCGACGCGCTCGAAGAAGCACGCCTCGAGACCCTCCAGCAGCGGCGGGCGGACCCGCTGTCCACACTCACCACCGGCGACGATGTCGTCGGCTACTACCTCGCCCAGGTCCGCACCATCCGCCGGCTCGGCGCCACCCGACCGGCCATGGCGCCACGCCAGGTGTTCATCATCGGCGACGCCGAGCTGCTCGTGCCACAGGAAGCGAGTGAGGAGGCCGCCAACGCGCTCCTCAAGATCCTGGAGGAGCCACCGCCCTCCACCTGGTTCATCCTGACCGCCGCCGAGCCCGATGCGCTCCTGCCCACGCTGCGCTCCCGGCTCCTCCCGGTGCGCCTCCGGCCGTTCCGTCACGAAGAGGTCCGCGACTTCCTCATCGAGCGCGCCGGAGCCGACCCGCGCGCCGCGGACATTGCCGCCCGACTCGGACAGGGGTCCATCGGCCGCGCCCTCGCCTTTCTCCCCCGGGAAGGCACCGATGGCCGCGCCCTGGAGCTCCGCGGCGCCGCCCGCACCTGGCTCGCCGCCGCCCTCGCCGATGACGCCACCGCGCGCTACGCCGCCGCTCACGCCGAACGGCCGGGTGGGGCGCGGGGGGCGTTCGGCGACACTCTGGACCTCCTCGCCCTCTGGCTCCGTGACCTGGCATGCGTGGCCGCGGACACGGAGGACCACGTGGTGAACGCCGACGCCCTCCCCTTCCTCCGCTCCGTTGCCAGAGAGCTGCGCCCGGACGCGATACCCCACGCCGTGCGCGCGGTCGAGGACGCCCGCGACGAGGGGGGTATCAACGCCAATCCCCAGCTCACCCTCGCCCACCTCCTTCCCCGTCTCCACACACTGCTCCGCGGCTGATCTGCGGGCACCGTCGGACCCTGCAGCCATGTCCAAGGGCGGTGGCTACTTGCAACGAGGCGGTTCCGCGGCTCGCCTGGAGCGGTTTATCTTTGCCGGATGGTGAACGACGAGCTGGATCGTCGGCTGACGCACCAGGACCGCGCCGGCCGCGCCCGAATGGTGGACGTGGGATCGAAGGGGGTGACGGCGAGGCGGGCGGTGGCAGAAGGTCGCATCCGGATGGAGGCGACCACGCTCGCGGCGCTGGAGGAAGGGCGTACGCCCAAAGGGGACCCCCTACTGGTCGCGCAGGTGGCGGCGATCCAGGCGGCGAAGCGGACGTGGGAGCTGATCCCCCTCTGTCACCCGCTTCCGCTCTCCAGCGTGGAGGTGGAGCTTGAGGCGGACCGGGCGTTGCCGGGCGTCCGCGTGGAAGCCCGCACGCAGGTCGTGGGACGCACGGGCGTGGAGATGGAAGCACTGACAGCCGTGTCGGTCGCGCTCCTGACGGTGTACGACATGTTGAAGGCCGTGGATCGGAACATGCGGATCGACGGGATCCGCCTGCTGGAGAAGAGCGGCGGACGATCCGGGGAATGGGCGGCGGACCTATCCATGGAGGATGAATGACGGCCGAATCTGCCGAGTCCGGCATGTCGCGCACGGAGCTCCTTCGGGAGCTGGCGCGGCAGGCGGAAGCGCGGGGCCTGCTGTCTCCCGACGAGGTGGAAGGTCGGCGGCGCAGCAGGGATCGGGAGGAAGGTGGGCCGCTGTCGCGCTGGGAATCGGAACAGCGCGGTCAGGTTCGCCGTCGGGCCGCGGCCACCTGGAGCCGGGTCGGCCCGCACGCGCGGATTTCGGTGATCGCGGCCGTCGCGTTCATCGTCGGTGTGCAGATGGCGGCGCGCCCCGATGGGGCCAGGCTGTCGGCGCTGGAGAAGCAGGTCGGGAACGATCGGGTCGCCCTAACCGCCCGTAAGGGCGAGCTGGAGCTGGTTCGGATCGAGCTGGCCCGCCTGAACGAGATCATGACGTACTCGCGGAAGTACGCCGTCACCGCGGATCTGGCCGCGGCCATCAACGATATCGCCCTTGCGGAAGGGATCGCTCCATCACTGGCCTTCCGGCTCGTGCAGGTGGAAAGCGGTTTCTACCGGCGCGCCGTCAGCCCCATGGGCGCGGTCGGATACGCCCAGTTGATGCCCGCAACCGCCGTCCAACTCGACCCCACGGTGTCCTACGACGACCTCTTCGATCGGGACATCAACCTGAGGCTCGGCTTCCGCTACCTCCGCCAGCTCCTCGACCATTACGAGGGCGACCTCCGCCTCGCGCTCCTGGCCTACAACCGCGGACCTGGCACCGTCGACTCCATTCGGCGCGACGGCGGGGATCCGGGCAACGGCTACGCCCGCTCGGTGATGAGCGGCGGCCGGTAGCGCTGCACGAGCCGGAGGCCGGGGAGTCCGTTACGGCCGCGACGGCGGCCGGTCAGACGCGCAGGCGCAGCTTCTGTCCCGGGTAGATCCGGTTGCCGATGCCGTTCCAGCTCCGGATCTCCGAAACCGACACGCCGTGCCGGCGGGCGATTTCCCACAGCGTGTCGCCATGCCGAACCCGGTAAGTCTTCCAGTCGGCGGCGCCGGTCGACGACGCGAGCTTGCCCCCGCCATCGGAAGGCCGTAGCTCGTCCACCGACAGAAGGAGCTTCCCGCCCGTCCCCACGGGCACCCGCACGGGCCATTCCCTGTCAGGCGGCGTCATGCTCCGCACCAGTTGCGGATTCAGCTCCTCCACCTGGTCCGCGTCCACGCCCGCCGCGTCCGCCACCGCCGAGAGCGACACGCCGCCCGGCACCTTCACCTCGTCGTACGCGAGCGGGGCCTGGTGCTCGAGGCCGTAGAAGCCGTATCGGTTCGGGTCCTTCGCGATGTAGCCCGCCGCAAGCATGAGCGGGACGTAATCTCGCGTCTCCCGCGGCAGGTAGTCATCGATCCGCCAGAAGAGCGACTCGTCCCCCTTCCGGCCACCCGCCCGCTCCCGGAGGATCCGGTCCACACGGTTCTCCCCCGTGTTGTAGGCCGCCGCCGCCAGATACCAGCTGCCGAACCGCTCGTGCAGCTCCGACAGGTAGTCCAGCGCCGCGTCCGTCGCCTTGATCGGGTCCCGACGCTCATCCACGTAGGACGACACTTCCAGGCCGTAGCGACGCCCTGTCTCCGCAATGAACTGCCACATCCCCGCCGCCCGCGCGCGCGAATACGCCTTCGGCGACAGTCCGCTCTCGATCATGCCCAGGTAAAGCAGGTCTTCCGGCATTCCGCGCGCCCGCAGCTGCGAACGGATGAACGCACCATACTTCCCTTCCCGCTCCAGCCACTCGTGCGTATGATCGCGGTTCCGTCCCTTCAGGAAGTCGATCCAGTACTCCACACGGTCGTTGTACGTCACCGGCAGGTCCCACGACGCCGACGCCCCCCGATCCAGCCGCCCCGACGCGAACCGCACCACCCCCGGCTCCGCACCGATCACGCCCGCGAGCGTCAACGCCTCCGGCAAGGAAGACGCCCCCGCTTCGACACCCGCCGCCAGGATCTCGTCCACCGGCGTCGGTTCCGTCCCGGGGCTCCCATCTCCCACCACCCAGGCGCCCATCCCCAGCACGGTCGCCGCACCGGCAATCACGATAGCGAGTGTCCGTCGATTCATGCTCCTCCTTCTCACGGGTAGCCAAGGCGTGGTAACCTCGCCCCAAACAAATGTTCCGGGCGCGCCATGGAGGGGCCACCACACGGCGGAAGCCGGCTGAGGTGGTCAGTCGGAGGTGTGGAGGAAGTTTCCGAGCGTGCGGTTGAGTGCGCTGAGGACAGCCAGGGAAGCAGCGGCGAGGATGTCGTCGCGCACGAGGACGGCGCCGACGAGGCGGCTGCTGCCGCTCTGGTGGAGGAGGAGGGAGGCCACCATCAGGTCCGAATCGAAGGCATGGAGCACCTTGACGCCGATGAGGCGAACGGCGAGGGCGGTCCCGGTGATGCCCTCGATGGCGTCGATGGCGGCGCGGGCGGCAGTGCGGAGCTCGATGGCGTCGCCCTTTTCGCCATCGGCGGAGCCGCTGTGGATGTGGTCGTCCCATTCGAGGCGAACGGTGATGGTGACGCGGCCGTTGTCCTCGACGCGCTCGACATCCATGAACCGGACCCGGCGTCGCGGCCCGGACGGGAGAGGGACGGAGACGCGGATGTTGAGGGCGGCGGGGTCGTGGCCGAGGGTGGCCAGTCGGTTCCGGATCGCGAGCTCGACGGGGCCGCGGTCGAACGAGGGGTCCCGCACGATCCAGAGCGCGCCCGCGGGTGGGTCGAGGGAGGCGTGGAGGACGCCATCAAGGGCAGCGATGTCCGTTTCCAGCGCCGCGCGGGCGCCGGGCTCCAGGTGCGGCATGGCTATGATAGGATCCACAGCGGGTGGTGGCCGCGAGGAGAGGGGCGGAAGTGCTCATCCGAAGATAGGCGCGGTTTCAGCCGGTGGTCAAGCGGCGAGGGCCCCGCCCCGCCGCGGTTCAGAAGCGGAGCAGCGCACCGACGCCGCCGAGGTCCTCGAGAGCGGGCGCGGCAACGAAGTCGATGGCCACGTCCTGGTCCTCCGCGATGCGTACCATTTCCTCGACGAGGTTGACGCCATCGCGGACGTCGCCGCCGCAGTACGGGCACTCGCCGGAGCTGCGGTCGAGGATGAACTCGCATCGGGTGCAGCGGCCGCCGGTACGGTCGAGCCCGCGGGCGAGCACGAGCGTTTCGATCTTCCCTTCCTGCAGGCGCCGCAGCGTCTCGTCGAATCCGGCGACGGCCTTGTGGGCCGTCTCGACCCGGTCGTGGATCAGGTCGATGGCGCGAGCCTCCTCTTCCTCCAGAATGCGGTGGAACACCTCGCTCATCTTGCGCCGGATCTCGGCGGCGGAGGCATCGATCTCCATGCGATCCGTGTGAACGATGATGGACCGCAGCGCCTGCGGCAGGCACTCCCTGAAGCGCGTGACGTTCTCATGCGTGCCGAGGAGTGTCAGGTCATCAGGGTGGTGGAGGCGGACGAAATCTTCCACCTCGCGGCAGAACTCCTTGAAGAAGTGCTTCGTCTCCTCCGCCTTCCTGGCCTGGTAGTCGCGAGCGGAGAACCCACCTCGCTGCACGTCGTGGGAAGTGGGATACGGCTCGGTGTCGACGGCGCTCTCGTGCACCGTCTGGTCCAGATAGAAGCTCAGGAGCCGCAGATGCTCCCGATCCACGAGGATCACGCCATGGTGGTGGTAACGATGGACGACTTCCACCAGCGGGGTCACGATGGGCCGGTCGGCAAGCGCCAGCCGGTTTTCCAGTGGCAGGGGGATCTGGTGGGCCGCCATCCAGTCCCCACCGACCTCCACGTAGAGGGCCACGCCCTTGTTCGCCTCTTCGTAGCCGTCGTCGAGCCACGAGCGGACGCGGGCGAACGCCTCACCGATGGCCTCCCGGTGGTGCCCCTCTCGATCGCTGTCGAGCTCCTTGAACGAGGATTCCTGCCGGGAAAGGAAGACTTCGTGTGTGCGCTTGTTGTCCGATTTCACGGACATGTCGAGGAAGAGGGAGAGGATGTCCCGGCCGTTGGCCGGCCGGTCGAGCAGCGGCTGGATGTCGTGGCGTGAGATCATGGTGTTCTGACCGGTGGATACCTGAGGGCGTTGCACAGGAGCAAGGCGCAAGAAACAGGCCCCGGTGAGGGGCTGTTCTGCTGCTGGAGCGGCGCACCTGCGGCTTCGCTGCGGGCGCCCGGTCGCCCTCCGGGTGCTGTCCCCGGGGTGGCCCTCTACAGGTGGTAGTTGGGCGCTTCCCTCGTGATGGCCACGTCGTGCGGGTGGGACTCCCGGAGGCCACCGCCGGTGATGGTGACGAACTTCGACTCACTGCGGAGCGCGGGGATGTCGGCGACGCCGCAGTAGCCCATCCCGCTGCGGAGCCCGCCCACGAGCTGATAGATGACGTCGGAGACCGGCCCCTTGTAGGGGACCCGTGCCTCGATGCCCTCAGGGACGAACTTCCGCCCCTGGTTCTGGTCCTGGAAGTAGCGGTCGGCGGAGCCCTCTTCCATGGCGGAAAGGGAGCCCATGCCGCGCACCGTCTTGAATCGGCGGCCTTCGAGCAGGAAGCTCTCGCCGGGGCTCTCCTCGGTGCCGGCGAAGAGCGATCCCATCATGACGGCGTGCGCGCCCGCGGCGAGGGCCTTGACGATGTCGCCGGAATAACGGATGCCGCCGTCGGCCACGATGCTGACGTCATCATCAACGCCCTGGACGGCCTCCATGATGGCCGTGAGCTGGGGCACGCCCACACCGGTGACCACGCGGGTAGTGCAGATGCTACCGGGGCCGATCCCCACCTTGACCACGTTGGCGCCGCGCTCGGCAATGGCCCTGGCGCCGTCGGCGCTGCCGACGTTCCCGGCCATGATCTCGACATCGGGGAAGCGGTTGCGCAGCGTCTCGAGGGCGGTGAGGACGCCCTCGGAGTGGCCGTGCGCCGTGTCGATGACGAGGAGATCGCAGCCCGCGTCCACGAGCTGCTGTGCGCGGGAGAGGTCGCCCCGCGCCGTGCCCACGGCGGCCGCGACACGAAGGCGGCCGTGCTCGTCCTTGCACGCGTTCGGGAACGCACGCCGCTTGAAGATGTCCTTGACCGTGATCAGGCCGCGAAGCTTCCCGTCCTCGTCCACGACGGGGAGTTTCTCGATGCGGTGCCGGTGCAGGATGCGCTCGGCCTCTTCGAGCGATGTGCCCACGGGCGCGGTGACCAGGTTGCCGCTGGTCATGACAGCCTGGATCGGCTGGTCCATCTCCGTCTCGAACTGCAGGTCGCGGTTGGTGATGATGCCGACGAGTCGGCCATCGTCGCCGACGATCGGGACACCGCTGATGGAGAACTGGGCCATGAGGTGGTGGGCATCGCGCAGGGAGGCGTCGGAGCTCAGGGTGATCGGGTTCAGGATCATCCCGCTCTCGGAGCGCTTGACCCGATCCACCTCCGCGGCCTGACGGTCCGCGGACATGTTCTTGTGGATCACGCCGATGCCGCCCTCGCGGGCCATGGCAATGGCCATGCGGGACTCGGTCACCGTGTCCATGGCCGCGGAGATCAGCGGGATGCGCAGCTCGATCCGCTCCGTGAGCCGCGTTGTGACGGATGTGTTGCGCGGATGCACTTCGGAGTACCGCGGAACCAGCAGCACATCATCGAATGTCAGCGCTTCGCCCAGGATCCGATCGCGCCCCGCTTCCTTCATCGCTTCCCCCCGATGCACGACACCCGCGAGCCGCCGATCGGCGACCCCGCGGGTGCTCTGTCCGTCCAGCTTCGACTGTTTCCTCGTTCCATGGCGGAACCTACGGGCCGCCCGGCGAAGGTGTCAAGATGGCGGCGCCGCCTTCAGCCACCCCCCTTGTCGTCCTCTTCGGCGGCCGAGCCCTTCGGCGAGCCGCCCCGGTCCTCCTGCGCCTCCCGCTCCTCGCGCTTCGCCCCGTTGGGTGGACCCTGCACGATGTCGCGGACGCCATCGAAGAACTTCCCCGCCGAACTCATGAGGCGCATGGTCCCCTTCATGGCCTTCGGTGCCAGGGAGCGGACCCGCATCTGGTCCTCCACGCGCTCCGCGAACTGCTGGAATGGATCCGGCTTTCGGGCCACGGACGCGGCGTACTTCGCCTCCAGGAACTCGATGTAATCGATGGCCTGGTAGAGCTGCGCCTCCGGCAACGCCTCCAGCTTCCGCAGCAGCCGCTTTCTCGTCACGTCTTCCATGCATCCTCCCGGGACCATCCTTGCCTGCCCCACCCTCTACGCGGAAGGTATGCCGCCGGTTTCCGCGAGGTAAGGGCCGCCGCGGGCATGGACGTGCCGGGGCGGTGCCGCATCCCCGCGAGCGGCGCCGCCCGGCCAGCGCCGCCGGTCACGGCATGGAACACGCATGCATGTTGCGGGGTTTCTGCACGCGATCGATCACACGGAGGACGACGCCACCTCGCGGCGTCGTTTTGCATCAGGGGGCCAGGCCATGGCGATGGAGTTCCTGCCACTCAGGAAGGTGGCCATTCCGACCGCGACCGAGCGGGAGTACGACCGCTGGGTGGGCGAGATCGCGGAACGGCTGGAGGACGAGAGCGTGGACCGCAACGAGATGGTGCGCGAGATCCTCACGGCCATCCATTACCCGCAGTACGTGGACGCGGACCCGCGGGAGCTCCCGGCCCCCGCGCGCATCGCGCTGCTCCAGATGGACCCCCGCAACGTCACGCTGGAACCCGAGTACTACCGCGACATCGACCCGGAGCGGTACGCCCCCATAAAGCCGATCCAGTGGCTGTGGGAGAGCTTCGACCGCAGTCCCCTGGGCGAGAACGTCCACCTCGGCGTGAAGCTCCGGCGTGTTCTGGCCCGTCACGCCTTCCGCCGCGTGGGCCGGAACTTCAAGGCCTTCCACCAGGTCAAGTTCTCCTTCGGCTACAACCTCGAGATCGGCGACGACGTCGTGGTTCACCGCTACGTGCTGCTGGACGACCGCGGCGGGATCCGGATCGGCGACAACGCTTCCATTTCCGACTTCTCCAACGTCTACAGCCACACCCATGCCCTCTACGACGGGCGCTACGTGAACTGCCCGGAGACCATCATTGGCGACGGTGTCCGCGTCACCTATCACGGCACCGTGCTGGCGGGCGTCCATCTCGCCCCGGACGCCATGCTCGGGTCCATGGCCGTGGCCACGCGCGACGTGGAGTCCGGACAGGTGGCGCTCGGCATCCCGGCCGTGCCCAAGCTGAACAAGCCCGCAATGGAGGACCGGCCGCAGTCGCCCGAGACGGAGGACCCGCTCTGCGACTAGGCCGTGTGCGGCGGAGCCACGCCGCGGCTATACTTCTCTGTTCCACTCCCACATCGTTGCGCTCAAGAAGGAGCATCGCATGCCACGTGTGCACACTCTCCCCGGCACCGTGCTGGCTCTCGCGGGCCTGCTGGCCATGAGCACCCTTGCCGGCTGCGCGGGCGACCGGGAGCCCGGCGACTCGCCAACCGTGTCACTCGAGGCCGCGGGGCCGGCGCTGGAGAGCATCCAGGTGCCGGATCTCATGGATGCCATCGACACCCTGGCCTCCGATGCGTACGAGGGAAGGGCCCCGGCCACGCCGGGCGAAGAGAAGACGGTCTCTTACCTGACGCGGCGCTTCGAAGCCATGGGCCTGGCGCCCGGGAACCCGGACGGGACGTTCGTACAGGATGTGTCGCTGGTGGGGATCCGGAATCACGCGCAGGGGTCCATCGCCGTCGGCGGCAGGACCATCGCGTTGCGTACGCCCGAGAATTTCGTCGGCGTATCGTTCCGGGACACCTCGGAGGTGCACGTGCGGGATTCCGACGTCGTGTTCGTGGGCTACGGCGTGGAAGCTCCGGAGTACGGCTGGGACGACTATGCCGGCGAGGACATGACGGGGAAGACGCTGGTCATGCTGGTGAACGACCCGCCCGTGCGGGTGGAAGGGGACACGGCGCTCGATCCGGCCATGTTCAACGGCAAGGCGATGACGTACTACGGCCGCTGGACGTACAAGTACGAGGTCGGCGCGGAGAAGAACGCGGACGCCGTGATCATCGTTCACGAGACGGGGCCCGCGGGGTATCCGTGGGAGGTCGTGACGGGGAGTTGGGGCCCGGAGCAGTTCGGGATCGCCGGCGGCGGGGACAGGACGCCGGTCAAGGTGGAGAGCTGGATCACGGAAGCGACGGCGCGCGACCTCTTCCAGGCGGCCGGGCTGGACTTCGACCAGATGAAGGAGAAAGCGCGGACGCCGGGCTTCACGCCCGTGGCGCTGAACGCGAAAGCGAACCTGGACGTGGCCATGGAGCGGCGGGAGGTGCAGTCGCGCAACGTCGTGGCGAAGCTCCCGGGCTCCGACCCGGCGGTGTCCGGCGAGTACGTGATCTACACGGCGCACTGGGACCACCTGGGGCGTGACACCACGCTGGAGGGCGACCAGATCTTCAACGGCGCGCTGGACAACGCCAGTGGAGTGGCCGGGCTGCTGGAGCTGGCCCAGGCGTACACGAAGCTTGCGGAAGCCCCACGTCGCTCGATCCTGTTCCTGGCGGTGACGGGGGAGGAGAAGGGGCTGCTGGGCGCGAAGTACTATGCCGAGCACCCGCTCTATCCGCTCAACAAGACGCTTGCGGACATCAACATGGACGGGCTGAACCAGTGGGGTCCGACCCGTGACATCGTGGTCGTGGGCATGGGCAATTCATCGCTGGACGGAGTGCTCGATCGGTACGCCACCACCAGGGGGCGTCACCTGGTGCCGGACCCGGAGCCGGAGAAGGGCTACTTCTATCGCTCCGACCATTTCGAGTTCGCGAAGAAGGGGGTTCCGGCGCTCTACACGGATGCGGGCACCGAGTTCGTGGGCAAGCCCGCGGGGTGGGGCGAGGCGAAGCGGCAGGAGTACGTCGTGAACGACTACCACAAGCCATCGGACGAAGTGAAGCCCGATTGGGACCTGTCCGGCGCCGCGCAGGACGTGCAGCTGATGTTCCTGGTCGGCTACGACGTGGCCCAGGGCGCCGCCTGGCCCGAGTGGAGCGAGGGGAACGAGTTCAGGGCCACGCGCGACGCCACGCTCGCCGACTAGCAGCTCGATGGTTCCCGCGCGAGTCCGCTGACCCGCTCAGCCGGCTCCGCGCGGACTCATCCACCAACACGCCAGCGCTCGCCCGACTGGCGCAGCGCGAACGGCGTCCCCGCGGCCACAATGTGTTCCGGAGACCGCTCTCCAGGACCGGGCGCGGTGGACGGGCACGCGGGTTGCCTCACGACGGCTGCTCTGGCAGCTTCGCACCGGCGAACGCCCGCACTCGAATCACGGAGACCCCGTTGGATCGTGCCGCAGACCCACTGCCGATCGAGCCCCTGGTTCCCTCGCGACCGCGTGCCCACGAGGGGCCGGTGAGCGCCGATCCCGGCAAGGCGGCCATGCGCGCGGAAGTGGCCGAAGGCCTGTCGCGTGAGCCGAGGGAGCTGTCCCCCAAGTGGTTTTACGACCAGCGCGGCTCGGAGCTGTTCGAGGCCATCACTCGGCTGCCGGAGTACTATCCGACGCGCGCCGAGCGGCGCCTGCTCGTGGAGGAGGCGCCCGCCTGGGTCCGGGATCTGGCGCCCGGGACGCTGGTGGAGCTGGGGGCCGGAGCGGCCGACAAGACCCGGGCGCTGCTGGACGCCATGGTCGCCCACGCCGCCGGCCCCCTGGCGTTCGTGCCCGTGGACATCAGCGGCGACTACCTGGCCAATGTGGCCGCGGTGCTCCGGCGCGACTACGCCACCGTGGATGTACGGCCCGTGGTCGCCGACATGTCCCGGGGCTTCCACGTCCCCGACGGCCTCCCCGCTCCGATCCTGTTCGCCCTGCTCGGCGGGACCATCGGCAACTTCGACGGCGCCGCCGCGCGCGAGCTGCTGCGGCGTATCCGGGCGGAGATGGCGCCGGGCGACCGCTTCCTCATGGGCGTGGACCTCGTGAAGGAGACGGCCATCCTGGAGGCCGCCTACAACGATGCAGCCGGGGTGACCGCAGAGTTCAACCTGAACGTGCTCCGTGTCCTGAACCGCGAGCTGGGCGCCGATTTCGACCTGGACGCATTCCACCACGCCGCGCACTATGATCCCGACCGCACCCGCATCGAAATGCACCTGGTGGCGAACGCTCCCACCCACGTCACCATCCCGGGCGCCGGGACGTTCGAGTTCGCCGCGGGGGAGTCGATCCGGACCGAGATCAGCTGCAAGTATCGGCGTCCGGAAGCGGAAGCGCTGTTCCGGGATGCCGGGCTCAGCATGAGGGATTGGGTCACGACCGAGCCCGGCTTCGCGCTCACGCTGGCCGCGCCCGACTAGCGGCACGCGCCCGGGTCCGCGCTGCCGGGGGCAGCGCCGGGCGCTGCGTTGCGGGCGCCGGGCGGCGTCCGCATCTTGACGCCCATTCCGGCTCCAATCCCCGATCTCACATGGCCAACTTCACCCCCATCGACTGGTTCTGGGCGACCGCGTTCCTGCTGCTGATGGTCGGCGGCGCGTTCCTCTTCTATCGCTTGGGGCGTCGCTCGGAGAGCGATTTCTTCCTGGCGGGCCGCGGCCTGCCCTGGTGGCTGCCGGCGTCGTCCGTGTTCTCCACCCACACGGCCACGGACACGCCCATGTGGATCACGGGGACCGTCTACGTCCACGGACTGCGCGGGCTCTGGTACACGTTCTTCACCGCGTGGACGGCCATTGGCAGCTTCGTCTCCGCCCGGATCTTCCGCCGCTCCCTGGCCTACACGCAGGCGGAATGGCAGGTGTTGCGCTTCGGCGGGCTCGGCGCCGAGCTGCTGCGCGGGTGGATGGCCGGCTGGCAGGTCTTCATGAACATGTTCATCCTCGGCTGGGTGGGCATCGCCATGGGGAAGGTCGGGGCCATGGCGTTCGGCTGGCCCGTCTGGATCGGTCTCGTCGTCCCCACCCTGATCACGGCCGTCTACACGCTGGCCGCCGGCTACTGGGGCGTGGTCATGGGTGACTTCCTCCAGGGCATCGTGGCCGTCTTCGCCATCGTGCTGGTCTCCCTCGTGGGGATCGCGGCCGCCGGCGGTGGCGTGGGTGTGGTGGACGGCCTCCACCGCATGGGCGAGTCCTGGCGACTCGACCCGTTCCACTTCACCGGACTCCTCTCGGGCGACTTCCCCGTGGCCTGGTTCGCCACCATGCTGGTCATCGCCGTCGTCGGCGGCTTCGGCATGGGGACGAGCATCGACTGGTACGCGGAAGCGCAGCGGATCCAGAGCGCCCGCACCGTGCGCGACGCCAGCTACGGACTGTTCGCGGGCGGCCTGGCGACGCTGGTGCGGAACGGGTTCTGGGCGGCGAGCATCGTCGCCTTCTTCGTTCTCGTTCCGGGAATGACGAACGGGGCGGAGTACGAGCTCGGCTGGTTCCGCATGGGGTTCGGACTGCTCCCGGCCGGCCTCGTGGGCGTGTTCTTCGGCGCGATCCTGGCCATCCACATGTCCACCATTTCGAGCCACCTGAACATGGGCGCGCTCTACTTCACCCGTGACCTGTATCAGCGCTATTTCCGTCCCGAGGCGGGCGAGCGGGAGCTGGTGCGTGTGGGACGGGTGATCACGGCGGTGCTTCTGGTGGGCTCGTTCTTCTACGGGCTCATGATGACGGAGATCACGCAATGGCTGATCTTCGCCCTGTGGCTCATGATGGCGGGCATCTGGCTCCCCAACATCCTGCAGGTGGTCTGGTGGCGCTTCAACGCGTGGGGCTACCTGAGCGCGTGGATCGCCAACCTCGGCGTGTCCTGGCTCGTGGTCTGGGTGCTCCCGGCCTTCCACGTGCTCCCCGTTCTCCCGGACCACTTCCAGTTCTGGCTCCTCATGGCGCTCGGCGCCGCCGTCTTCCTTCCCGCCACGCTCCTCACCCGGCCGGAGAAGATGGATCACCTGGTGCGCTACTACGTCATGACGCGGCCGCTGGGGTGGTGGGAGCCGGTCCATCGGGAAGCGGTGCGACGCGGGCTGCTCTCGGATCATCCTGCCCCCGGCGGTTCGATCCCGGCGGGGGCGGGCGGGCGCTCGAGCTCGGCCACCCGCCGGCCCCTCATCCGGCGGGCATGGACGCCGAAGGAGGCGGAGGGATGGTCGCGGGAGGACTGGATCGTGATCGTGCTTGCGCCCGTCGTATACGCGCTCACCATGCTGGGCGTGGCGCTGGCGCTGCTGGCGCGGCCCGTCGGGTGGGCCATGCTGCTCTCCGCGCTCGTCCTGGGCACGCTCATGTACTGGGTCATCGACCCGAAGCTGCGCGCGGTGTCCGTGGAGTACGAGGAGCGCCAGGCGGCGTACCTCAAGGACCTGGAGCGCGTGCTCCGCTGGGAGGAGCCCATCGGCGACCCGGCCGAGCCCGCAGACCCGCTCTCGCCCACCCGGGGAGGAGGTTGAAATGGACCGGGGGCTCGTGACGCTGATCGGGATGAGCATCGCCTACGTGGCTTCGTTCATCGGGATGGGGCTGGCGTGGTGGGCTTGGCGACGGCGCGATGACGAGCGGAAATCCCGCTCGGGCAGCCCGCCGCCGGCCCGGAAATCGGAGGGAAACGGCGAATGAACGGGATCGCATCACCCCTGACCGGCAGCGTTTTCTGGTCCTGGCTCGTCCCCGCCGCCGTCTTCCTCGTTGCCGCCGGCGCGACCTGGCTCCTCTACCGGGCGTTCGCGGAGCGCGAGTAGCCCGCATCCGCGAAGCCGACGCGGCGAGGCGGCGCCCGTGTCAGCGGGTCTGCGAGGGCGCGCCGGCACCGGAGGGACCGCACCCGAGCCAGAGCGGGTGCGCCTCGGTGTTGAACACCACGCTGTCGAAGTCCAGCGACCCGGGCGAAGCGAGCAGCCACGCGTACTTCAGCGTTTCCGCCAGGAAGAACGACTGCATGGCGTCGCGGAGCTCCATGGTGCGCACATCCCTCACGTCGGCGAACCCGTACGGAGTGCGCGTGTGCTCCACCACCGCTTCGAACATGCGCAGGCCGAGATCCCGCCAGTGCTCGTCCCCCGTGATCCGGAAGAGGTAGTAGGCCGATTCGATGGCTTCCGGACGCAGCACGTAGCCGGGGCTCGTGACCGTCATGCTGGAATAGTCCAGCTCTTCGGGCTCGATGCCGTGCAGCGCCCACATCCTGCCGACACTCTCCTCCAGCTGCCGCGCCGCGTCCAGGTCGCCGGCCAGAGCGAGGACGGCGGGGAGGAAGGCGTGGAGCGCGCCAAAACGCGTATCGAGGCGCTGTCCCGTGTTCATGTCCACGGTGCTGTACCAGAGGCCGCCGAAGCGGGTGTCGGCCTCGTAGCGGTTCACGGCGGCGATGCCGTCCTCGTACTTCCGCCGCAGGTCGGGGTTGCCGAGCAGAATCGATCCCTTCAGCAGGTACTCGTACCAGGAATCGATGCCGCCTCCCACGTGCGACACCGGGCGGGTCCACTCGCCGGTGGTGACATCGATCTGCTCCCCCACCAGCCCGAGCGGCGAACGGCGGTGCCACACGCTCCAGACCGCCCGGAGCGCGGCGGCGTAGTAGCGAGGATCGCCGGTGAGGCGCGAGAGGGTGCCGAACTCCAGCACGAGCGTGCCGATCTCTGCCGGATTGCTGAGGGAGTCCCTCACGGCCCCGGTCCGGAGGTTGACGAACCGGAACGGCATCCCGGTGGGAGAGTGGAAGGCGGGGAGCAGGCGGTCGCCCAGGTCCGTCGCCAGGCGGAGCCAGCGCGGGTCGCCCTCCATCTCGTATGCGGTGAGGAGCGCGCCCAGGTGCCGGATCGTGATCTCGAACACCTGCACGTCCATGTCCAAGTCGAAGTCGAGGTGCTCCAGAATCAGTGCTTTGGCCTGGGCGGCCTCGGCGTCGAGCCCCATGAGGAGCATGGTGTCATATGCGTCGACGGGCGTCATCAGCAGCGACGCACGATACCAATCCGACCCCGTCCCGGAGATCGGGCGCAACTCGTCGTGACCGGCCGCATACGCCATGTACCCGTCCCACGCATGCCGGAACGCCGCGCGAACGCGCCGCATCAGGACCGTGTCGGCCCGCGCGCCAGGTAGCGCGGGCAGCGACTGCCGGGGACAGCCGGGGGCGCCATGCGCCGCGGCGAGTCCGGGCTGTGGGGCGCCAGCCGTGTCGCGCCCCAAGGCCCCCGTGGTCTGGCCGGTCACGGGGGCGGCGCCCGCCGCCCCGGACGCGACTACCGCGAGCAGGAGGAGCAGGCGCCGGCCGGCATCGTGCGCCCCGATCATCGCGCGCCCGGGACCGACGGCGCGACGGGCCTGCCGCGCTCTCGCACTTCCTGCTGCCGTTCCTCCACCGCCCGCTCCGCTGGGCTGGTGCGGAATGTCAGTCTGAGGTTATCGAATTCGACGAGGTCCACCACGCTGCGGCCGGCGCCGTCGTCGTAGCGGATGCTGACGGTGTCCCCGGGCGACGTCAGCGGGAGCTCGACGGAAAGGTCGCTGGCCCCGGCGAAGACGCGGTCCTCCAGCCCCTGCAGGATGAGGTAGTACGTGGTCTCACCGCGGCGCGTGTCCGCGCTGATGCGAACCACCGGCGCAGTGGCGCGTGCCAGGTCCATGTCCATGTCCGCCGCCATGACGTTCCCGCGGCTCGTCAGGCGCCGCCGGTACTGGCGCATGGCGTCGGCCACCGTCTCGCCAACACCCACGATCTGATAGTTCTGCTGCGACACCCACGCGTACGCCTTGGCCAGGCCCGTGTTGTCCTTCAGGATCACGAAGAACGCGGGCTGACCCGCCACGTTGTACGGGATCGGGAACGCTGCGCGATAGCCGGCGTTCTGGACCGCCCCCTCGGCCGATCCGCTCGCCGCCTCCTCCGTGGCCCCGGCCTGGTGATACAGCCTCGCCTCCTTCGTGCGCGTGTCCACGAGCGTGAAACCAATTGTGCCCTGATCCGACCCGACGGAAGTCATACCCGTGTACCAGTAGCTGCGACCATCGTCGCCGTAGACGAGAGCGGTGCCGTACGTGGGCATCACCTCGTCCACGTCGCTGGGATTCCACCAGCCGTGCACGAGCCGTCCCCAGTCCTCCAGCTGCGAACGGACGAACGACTCCGGCTGGATCCGGTCGATCCACGCCGGCGCGGCTTCCGTGTCGTAGTCCGAGATCTCGCCTGTCTGCGCGTCCACGACCACCACGCCGGTTGCGTCATCGCCGCCGAACCCGATGCGCTTGTGGTAGCGAGTGACGACGTAGTAGGGGCGCCCGTCGTCATCGATCTCGAACGTGAAGTCGGTGAGCCCGGCCGTGGCGTAGCCGTGGCCATACAGATAGCGGCGGAGCTGCGTGCCGAACCAGTTGCCGCCGTTGTAGACGAGATGGATCGGCCGGCCATCCAGGCTGCGGACCATCTGCCTGTCGCGATCGTCCGTCGCGCTGACCATGATGTAGCCGGGCGTGCCCTGCGCCCGGAACTTCAGCCACTTGAACGCTCCCGAGTGGTTGAGGGGGGCCACCCAGTACAGCCGACCGCGCACCTGCTGGATGCTCATGGCGCCCACCGTGACCCGGCTCCCCAACGCCGGGTCCTCGCCCAGCAGCTTGTCCGCGAGCCTCGCGGCCAGCGGCTCGTCCACCGTGCGCACTTGCGACGGGTCCACCGGCGATGTGTCGGCGGAGTAGTTCGCTTCCCGGATGTCGCCGACCAGCGCGCGGTAGCGGGCCGCGTGCAGCGCTGGCCACGTGGTGGCCAGGGCGACGCCGCTCCCGACCACGGCGACGGCGCCGAGGGCCACGGGTCCCAGCCAGCGCCCCCGTCCACCGAGAGTGCGCGCGCGGACCAGCTCCTCGGCGAAAACGACCAGGATGGCGGTGAGGAACGGTGCGGCGAGGTCCGGGAACCCCCATGCGAGCGTCGGAGTCTGGGCATACGCGATGACGGCAGTCAGGAAACCCGTGACCACGGTTGCCGCAAGCCTCCGTGTGGCCGCGAACGCCAGGGCGGCGAACACGAGCCCTATCACCAGGAACGTCATCGTTCATACCTCATGGTCGAGTGGGTCCGGATGCAACGTACTGCGATAGCGGGGCTCGCCGAAACGCTATGCTCGCACGCTACGCGATGGGTGGACGCAGACTTCAGGAAGCCAGGCAGGCCCTGTCGGGCGCGGACCCGATCGCCGACGCCGTCGCCCGGCCCCGAAACCTCGCCATGGCACCGCTCGTACGGGAGCCAACCAACGCGCCGTGGCGTGTATCCAATCCGTGCCCGCGCAAACTCGTTCACATCACCGGCACCCGTGCAGCCATGGCCGACCTGAAGCTCGCGTTCCGCACGCTCGCGAAGACACCGTTCATCACGGGCGTCGCCATTCTCTCCCTGGCCCTGGGTATCGGCGCGAATGCGGGCATCTTCTCGCTTTTCAACCAGATGATCCTGGCCTCGCTCCCGGTACGAGACGCGGGGCGGCTGGTGAACCTGGGTGCGCCCGGGCCGAAACCCGGCTCCCAGTCGTGCGGCATGGCCGGCGACTGCGACCAGGTCTTCAGCTACCCCATGTTCCGCGACCTGCAGAGCCAGCAGACCACGCTGGCCGGCATCGCCGCGCACCGGTCGTTCACCGCGAACCTGGCGCTGGCCGACCAGACCGTGGACGGGCAGGGGGCGCTGGTCTCGGGGTCCTACTTCGACGTGCTGGGGCTGCGGCCTGCGCTGGGGCGGCTCCTGACTCCCGCGGATGATGAGAAGGTCGGCGCCAACTTCGTGGCCGTCCTGAGCTACCGCTTCTGGGAGAACCGGTTCGGCGCGGACCCGGCCGTGCTCAACCAGACGATCCAGATCAACGGGAACGCCATGACCGTCGTAGGCGTCGCGCCCCGCGGCTTCGACGGCACAACGCTGGGCCGTCAGCCGGACGTGTTCGTTCCGCTGACCATGCGCAGGGAGATCGAGCCGGCATTCGCCAACATGGCCGGCTTCGAGAACCGCCGCGTCTACTATGCCTACCTGTTCGGGCGGCTGAAGTCCGGCGTCTCGATCGAGCAGGCCAGGGCGGACCTCGGACGGATCTACCACAACATCATCACCGAAGTGGAAGCACCGCTCCAGGACGGGATGAGCGAACAGGGGATGGAGCGCTTCCTGGCGAAGCAGATCACCGTCGAGCCGGGGCGGCGGGGGCAGAGCTCGATCCACAGCGACACCCGCACTCCGCTCCTTCTGCTGCTGGGCATCACCGGGATCGTGCTGCTCATCGCCTGCGCCAACATCGCCAACCTGCTCCTGGCACGCGGCGCCGCGCGGGCGCAGGAAATGGCCGTGCGCGGCTCGCTGGGCGCCACCCGCCGTCAGCTGCTCCGGCAGCTCATGACCGAGTCGCTCCTCCTGGCCATCTTCGGCGGCCTCGCCAGCCTGCTCGTCGCCCGCGCCACGCTCCTCCTGATCGGGTGGCTGCTCCCGCCCGAGGCCATCCCCGGAATCGAGCTCAGGATCAGCGGGTCCGTGGCCCTGTTCGCCGCCGCGCTCACCATGGGCACCGGCCTCCTCTTCGGCCTGTTCCCCGCCCTCCACGCCACGCGCCACGACCTGGCGGGGGCGCTGCGTGCCATGGCCGGGCAGCAGGGCGGGGCCCGCGCCGCCGCCCGCTTCCGGGCCGGCCTGGTGACGGGCCAGATCGCCCTCTCCATGGCGCTCATGGTGGCGGCCGGTCTGTTCATCCGGAGCCTGATGAACGTGAGCCGGGTGGATCTCGGGATGACGACGGAGGGCGTGGTCACGTTTTCCATCGCGCCCGCGCTCAACGGGTACGAGCCCGAGCGGAGCCGGACCCTCTTCGCCCGGACGGAGGAGGAGCTGGCGGCAATCCCCGGCGTTCGCAGCGTCAGCGGTGCGATGGTCCCGATCCTGGCCGGGAGCAGCTGGGGGAACAGCGTGTCCGTGGAGGGCTTCGAGGGCGGTCCCGACATCGACAGCGGCGCCCGCTTCAACGAAGTGGGCCCCGGCTACTTCAACACCCTCGGCGTCCCCCTCATCGGCGGCCGTGAGTTCAACGCGGCCAATGCGGCCGACCGGGCGCCGGTGGCGATCGTGAACGAGGCGTTCGCCCGCAAGTTCGGGCTCGAGCCCCGGGAAGCCGTGGGCAAGTGGATGGCCACGGGCAGCGGGCCGGAGGTCGAGCTCGACATGCAGGTCGTGGGCGTGGTTCAGGACGCCAAGTACAACGACGTGAAGCAGGAGGTGCCGCCCGTCTACTTCACGCCCTACCGGCAGGACGATCGCCTCGGCTTCCTCACGTTCTATCTCAGCACGTCCGGCGATCCCGCCCCCGTGCTCCGGGCCGTGCCCGGCGTGATGAAGCGTATCGACCCGACTCTGCCGGTCGAGGAGCTGAAGACGCTCCAGCAGCAGGTGGCCGAGAACACGTTCGGCGACCGTGCGATCGGCACGCTCGCGGCCGCGTTCGCGCTCCTCGCCACCCTCCTCGCCGCCGTGGGACTCTACGGCGTCCTGGCCTACACCGTGACCCAGCGGACGCGGGAGATCGGGCTGCGCATGGCGCTCGGCGCCCACAGCGGGCGCGTGCGACGCATGATCCTGAGCCAGGTCACCTGGATGTTTGGCATTGGCGGCGTCCTGGGCCTGCTCGGCGCCCTCGCCCTCGGCAAGGCCGCCGCCTCCCTGCTCTTCGGGCTCTCAGGCACCGACATCCCCGTGATGCTGGCGGCCGTCGCCGTCCTCGCGCTGGTGGCGTTCGGCGCCGGGTTCCTCCCCGCCCTGCGCGCGTCCCGGGTCGACCCGATGCAGGCGCTGCGCTACGAGTAGGGGCCGCTGAGCGGCGGCGACGCCGGGCGGCTCCCGCCACTCGCCTCCGGCGCGCCGCCCCTACGCCCCGTACTGCGCCTTGAGCCGCTCCACGACCGCCGGATCGGCCAGTGTGGTGGTGTCTCCAATGGTGCGGCCCTCTGCAATGTCTTTCAGCAGGCGCCGCATGATCTTCCCTGAGCGCGTCTTCGGCAGCTCGGCCGCGAAAATGATCGCCGCCGGGCGTGCAATGGCGCCGATCTTCTCCGCCACGTGCTCGGCCAGATCATCCTTGAGCGTCTCGTCCACATGCACGCCCTCCTTCAGGGTGACGAACGCGGCAATGGCCTGGCCCTTGAGCTCATCCGCCTTCCCCACCACGGCCGCCTCGGCAACGGCCGGGTGGTCCACCAGCGCACTCTCCACTTCCATGGTGCCGATGCGGTGCCCGGCCACGTTCAGCACATCATCCACGCGGCCCAGGATCCAGAAGTAGCCGTCATCGTCCTTCTTGGCGCCGTCGCCGGGAAAGTACTTGCCGTCCCACTTCGACCAGTAGGTCTGGCGGAAGCGGTCATCGTCGCCCCAGATGGTCCGGAGCATGCCCGGCCACGGACGCGTGATGGCCAGGTAGCCGGCGGAGGCCTCATCGCCTTCGTTCGTCAGGACGTCGGCGCTGATGCCGGGGAACGGCACAGTGGCGCTCCCCGGCTTGGTCGACGTGACGCCGGGAAGCGGTGTGATCATGATCCCGCCCGTCTCGGTCTGCCACCAGGTGTCGACGATGGGTGTGCGGCCCTTCCCGATCTGCTCGTGATACCACATCCAGGCTTCCGGGTTGATCGGCTCACCCACCGTCCCCAGAAGTCGAAGCGAGGACAGGTCGTACTGCGCCGGCCAGTCGGCCCCCCAGCGCATGAACGCGCGGATGGCCGTCGGGGCCGTGTAGAAGATCGTCACACCATACTTCTGGACCAGCTTCCAGAAACGGCCGCGGTCCGGCCAGTCCGGTGCGCCCTCGTACATGAACACGGTGGCCCCGCTGGCCAGCGGGCCGTAAACGATGTAGCTGTGGCCCGTGACCCATCCCACGTCGGCGGTGCACCAGTACATGTCGTGGTCCTTCAGGTCGAACACGAGCTGGCTCGTGGCCATCACGTGCGTCAGGTACCCGCCCGTGGTGTGCACCACCCCCTTGGGTTTCCCCGTGGTGCCCGAGGTGTAGAGGATGTAGAGGATGTCCTCGGCATCCATCGGCTCCGCTTCGCACGCAGGTGGGGCGTCCTGCATGAGTTCGTGATACCAGTGGTCCCGGCCGGGCTTCATCTTGATCTGCGGCTCCTGCGCGATCAGGCGGCGCCGCACTACCACCACGTTCTCGATGCTGGGCGTCTCCACCAGCGCCCGGTCGGCCGTGTCCTTCAGCGGGATCACCTGGCCCCGCCGGTACCCGCCATCGGCCGTGATCAGGAGCTTCGCCTCCGCATCAACAATCCGGTCACGGAGGCTGTCTGCGCTGAAGCCGCCGAAGACAACGGAGTGGATCGCCCCGATGCGCGCGCACGCCAGCATCGCGATGGCCGCTTCCGGGATCATCGGCAGGTAGATGGCCACGCGATCCCCCTTCGCCACCCCGAACCCCTTCAGCACGTTGGCAAACTTCCCGACCTCCCGATGCAGGTCCCAGTACGTGTACGTCCGCTGGTCCCCGGGCTCACCCTCCCACACGAGCGCCGCCTTGTTCCGGCGGGCACCATCCAGGTGCCGATCCAGGCAGTTGTGCGCCACGTTCAGCTTCCCGCCGGCGAACCACTTCGCGTGTGGCGGGTCCCACTCCAGCACCCGGTCCCATGGCTCGAACCAGTCCAGCTGGCTGGCCCACTCCGCCCAGAACGCTTCGGGATCCGACGAGGCACGCTCGTAGATCGACGCGTCCCCCGCGTGCGCCGCCTCCCGGAACGCCTCCGGCGGGGCGAACGTACGGGACTCCTCCAGCAGGGCTTCCAGCGTATGCTCGTCCGTCGCCATGCAGCCTCCTGATCGCTCGGGTTTCCCATGTTCTGCTCCACAACGTAGGGGCAGAACCACTGCCCCCACAAACTCCGGGCCACACCTGTCGCGCGCGCGCCTGCGCGCGCACCGCGCGGGGAGGTCAGGATCGGGCCAGACTGGCCAGCCCTGGACATGGGCGCGCGCACGACCCGGCATGCACATGCTCCAGCAGGCATCCATCCGGTTGTCGGATAGCGCCGTCGCGGCTACCTTTCGGCGTTCCGCCGGTTATTGCCGGACCGCGGAGGTGGCAGGAGAGAGAGGCCGCCTTTGCGCCCCCAGCAACACATAGCGTGAGATGGCAAAGAAGCCGACGAAGAAGCTGACGAAGAAGCAGATCGAGCATCTCCAGAAGAGACTGCTGCGCGAGCGCGAGCGCGCCCTTCGATCGCTGGGTCGCTACGACGAGCTCGCGAAGCTTTCCGCCGAGCAGGCGGACTCGGACCTGTACTCGTATTCCGATCACATGGCGGACCTGGGGACGGACGCCATGGAGCGGGAGAAGATGCTGCTGTTCGCCAGCAAGGAAGGCCGCTACCTCTACCGTATCGAGGACGCCCTACGGAAGCTGTACAAGGAGCCCGAGACGTTCGGCTTCTGTCAAACGTGTGGGAACCTGATCGACTTCGACAGGCTGGACGCGCTGCCCCACGCGCACTACTGCATCGACTGCAAGCGGAAGGAAGAGGAGGCGGACGCGGCCTGAGCCCTGCCACCGCCTCTCAGCGAGCGGCCCCGCTTCCTACATGGAGGCGGGGCCGCTCGACGTATGTGGCGCGCGGGCGAAGCCTCAGGGCATCTCGGCCGCAACCGGGGCGGCGCCCTTCGACCGGGGCTCGAGGCCGAGCCCGAGGTCGTTCCAGTTCAGGATTGCGTTCCAGAGGAAGCCGAAGTCGACGAAGTTCTGGAACCGCTGGATCGGGTTGAAGCCGAAGAGGACGTAGTATCCCTTCCCGGCCGGGAGGGTGATGAGTGCCGGCTGCTCCGCCAGCTCGCCCGGATTCTGGACCAGGCCGGACAGGAACAGGTCCCTGGTCGGCGCATAGCTCACCACCACGTTCTTCTCGTGGTCGTCATCCACGCTGAAGTATGGTCCGAAGCGGTGGTGCAGGGTGACGCCCTTGCCGTAGCCGTATCCCAGCGGGTTCGCCCCCTGCTTCACCTCGCCCTTCACGAGTGACCCGGGGACGAAGAGTCCGCGGGGCTGGGTGGTGGACACACCGCGGACCAGCCCCATGTCCACGGGGAGCGTGGCGGCGGAGCGGAGCCCGACGAAGGCGCCGCCGTCCTCGACGAAGTCCCGGATGGCGATGAGCCCCTCGTAGCCGATGCCCCCGGTCATGTCATCGGTGGCGTCCGGGTAGCCGAGCGACGGGTACTCCCGCGAGCGCTGGTACGGGAGCGGGCCGTCTTCGGGATCGATGCCCTGGAAAATGGACCGGGCGTCCCCGCCCTGGTCCGGGAAGACGACGACGTCGTAGCGCTTCTTCAGGTCCTTCAACGCGCTCAGCCGGTCCACGCCCACATAGTCGTACGGGATCCCGAACGTGTCGAACGCGTAGCGGATCCATCCTTCCTGCTGCGTGGAGCGCCAGGAGTGCAGGAGCATGATCCGTGGGAGGTCGAGCGCGTGTCGGGGCGTGCCGGCCACGAGGGTGTCGGCGACGCCAACGACTTCCGCGCCGAACCGCTCCGCCAGTGCCACCATGCGCGCGCGGTCCGCATCCCGGCCGCGGACCAGCCACGCGCCCGATGGCACTTCGTCGCCGTCCAGCGTCATCGGCTTCTCGATCGCTTCCACGGACGTGCGCCCGAGCCAGAGGCGGGCGGGGAGGCTGTAGGCGGAAAGCGTGGGCTTCACCAGCCACCAGTCGGGGCCCTCCCCCACAACGCTGCCGGGCGCCGTCAGCTCTGCGGCGGCCTCCATCGGCATGGCCTGGATCGCGCTGTCATCGACGGGCTCCGTCACCACGTCGAACATGAGAGGGAACGTCCATGCCACGTCATCGTAGGGGCGGGGCGCATCCGACGGGAACCGCTGCACGTCCATGAGCGTCAGGATGAAGTTCCGGTACGGCTGGTCCATCCGGATCACCCAGTCCCCCGGCCGGACCACCACGGTGTCCCCCACCGCGAACGTGTCGGGGGCCGTTGCGCGGCTGACTTCGATGCCCTGGCGGCGCAGCAGGTCCAGCATGTAGCGCATGTTGGCCCGATGCGGCTGGTCCGCGGGCACCACGTACGCGTACGGCTTCTCGGTCCGCCCCCTGCTCAGTGAGTTCGACGCCTTGGTCCAGTACTGCCGCAGGATCTGCGACCGGTTCTTCGCCGAGAGCGACAGCGCCGAGAGCAACGCCGTCTCCATGTAGTTCGTGTTGTTGCGCAGTGACCAGAGCGTGGTGTCCCGTGGCGGCAGCGGACGGTACCACTCCACGTCGGTTGCCGACGAGCGCAGCGTCCGCTCCCGTGTCCAGGGCACCATGTTGCCGAACGTCTCGTAGAAGCGGCCAGTGGCGTTCCGGGTGTTGGTCACCCACAGCAGGTAGCTGGGGTTCCATCCGTCGTAGAAGCCATGGGTCCATACGCCGGGCATCCCGAGCGCCGTCAGCGACGTCACCTCGTAGTTGGCGAACCACTGCCACTCCCCTATGGTCACAGGGTCGACGGTGGCGTTGTACGGCCCCGTCCCCGTGGACGTGTAGAGGTACGGCACGGACTCGTGCAGGTCGTGCCCCAGCGGATAGCGCCAGTCCAGGAAGAGGTCCACCAGCTCCTGCGTCAGCCGCGCCGTGAGCTGAAGACCGTCCCGGTTGTTGTCATGGAAGATGTACTTCCCCCAGTACGGCGGCCCCCGGAAGGCCTTCGTGGTGTCCGGCGTGGGGTAGTTGAGCCGGATCCAGTCCACCACCCGGTCACGGCCGTCCGGCTCCGCTACCGGCGTGATGAACACCACCACGCTGTCCCGGATGGTCCGGATCATCGGGTCGTCCGAGACGGCCAGCCGGTACGCCAGCTCCATACTCATCTCCGGCGGCCCGGTCTCCGCCGAATGCAGGCCGCCCGTTATGGCGTAAACCACCGGGAGCGTCGAAATCGCGCTGTCCGCTGCGGCAGCCGACGCGGTCCGCGGATCGGACAGCGTGTGGAAACCGGCCTTCACCGCGTCCAGCCTGGCCAGGTTCGCCTCGCTCCCCACCATCGCCACGGCCAGATGGCGGCCTTCCTCCGTCGGCCCCAGAAGCTCCCACCGGACGCGGGGAGAGGCACCGGCCAGCGCTTCGAAATAGCCGTAGATCTCCTCCACCTTGTGCAGCACCCCGGGCTGGCCGATGGCGTGCCCAAAATGGTCGCTGGGGGACGGTACGGTGGCGTCATCGGGCAGGTAGTCCACCCACGCGCTCGTGTACTCCGGCATCGTGGTCCACGAGCGGACTTCACGTGTGGATTCCGCCTCGATCGGCTGACCCCACGGCGTGCTCGCCGGGATCGGTACGCTGTCGGCCCAGTGGAACACCTGCGGCGGGAACGCCGCCGGCTTCGCCTCCTGCGCCTGCAGCGGGTGAGCGATGGCCAGGGCCAGGAGCAGGACGGCGGCGTTGCGCATGACGGCTCTCCAGAATTTCGGTGTGAGCGGCATCATGGCGGGCGGCCTGCAGGCGCGCAACCGCGAGATGGACCGGAATGACGACGCCGCAATGAGGACCAGTGTGGAGACCGCCGCCCGCGCGCAGCCGCCCAGGAGGGCAGACCCCGCTCAGTGGCCGCGCCGCGACTCAAGCCTGCGCGTCCGCCACCAGTGCAGACAGCTCGCGGACAAAGGCGCCCCGGGGCATGACCCGGTCCGCTCCCGCCAATTCCGCCGCGGACAGGGCGTCCTCGTTCACGTGCGGCCCGAACGCCACCACGCGCGCCGCAGGCGCGCGCTCGCGCACGCGCTTCACCGCCGCCACGGCTTCCCGCGCCTGGAGGTCCACCAGGATGAGTCGCGTCCCCTCACCCACACGCTCCAGAAGCGTCTCGAGCGACTGCACCGTCACCGCCGCGGGGGCGGCGCCGCGGATGCGGGCCGCGAACATCAGGTCCGCCGTGAGCGCTGCTATGGCTGGAATGTCGTCATTCATATCGTTGTGGCTCAATATGTTGGCGTCCCGTCCGGCAACGGATAATCGCTATTGACAGCGGCTCCGCCCCGCCGTTACGTTTTGACACGATGATAACATCTCCGGAGCCCCAGGAAACCGACGCGCGGTTGCGAGCCGCGCTCGAAGCGAATGGCCAGCGTTTCACGGAACAGCGGGCCGCGGTGTACCGGTATCTGCGGAGCACGGACCGACATCCGTCCGCAGACGCGGTGTTCACGGCGGTGCGCCAGGTGATCGCGGACATCTCGCTGGCCACGGTCTACAAGTCGCTGGAAACACTCGTGAGCTGCGGGCTCGCCAGCAAGCTGACGTACGGCGATGGCTCGGCGCGGTATGATGGCCGCACCGACCCGCATCCGCATGCCCGGTGTCTGTCGTGTGGCCAGGTGCGTGACCTGCCTGGTCATCTCGATCCGGGTTCGGTGGACGGCCTGGGCGACCTGCCGGGGTTCGAAGTCGAGAGCTATCGAGTGGAAGTGGTCGGCATCTGCGCGGAGTGCGGCCAGCCGGCCTGAGTCCCCCCGGCCCGTCCCGGGCAACCGGGCCCTCCTGCGTCCCCCGGGCGCTGCCCCCCCCGCACTCCCCCGTCACGATCGAAGTCACCCCCCCTCGTGGCGCAGCACGCCCGGAAATGTCCCCTTCGGACGGTTCCAGCAGGGTGGCGTCCAAACCACGCATGCGTCGGCCTGCGCACGCGCGCGTAGACGTGCATCGACGAGTGAAGCTGCGCGGCCATCCGTACCGCGCACGGGGCGGCGCGCGTCCTGCTGCATGGCAAGGCCGGGCGGTCAGCGTGCCCGGGGGCGGGCGTGGTGCCAGGCGCCTGTTGTTTCCATTTCGCGCCACGGCGTGCACGAAATCATCTTGGAATTGGAGACACGTTCACCTCAACGTGCAATTTGTCTGGTTGTCATGTGACAGGATGGTTGGATGCGCTTGACACGGACGGGAGCGGGTGGTATCTACGGTCGTCGTCCACGCACACCCGCACAACGAGGCCGCCGATGGCGCACGGGAGATCCGGGAAAACGAGCACGATCGAAGGGATGAGCCAGGTCAAGAACGAGCTGGTACCGGACCACAAGGTCCGGCCGATGCCGGAGGCGGAGACGCGCCGGACCACGGGCGCGACGAAGGGTGACGTGATGGGGATGATGGAGCGGACGGGGGTGCGCTTCCTCCGGCTCCAGTTCACGGACATCACGGGTGCGGTGAAGAACGTAGAGATCCCGGAGAGCCAGTTCGAGAAGGCACTGGACGGGGACATCATGTTCGACGGCTCATCGATCGAAGGATTCGTGCGGATCGAGGAGTCGGACATGATTCTGAAGCCGGACTTCGACACGTTCGCGATCTATCCATGGGGTGACCCGGAGAACCGGGTCGGGCGTCTGATCTGCGATGTGTACACGGCCGACGAGAAGCCGTTCGCAGGGGATCCTCGTCACGTTCTGAAGCGGCAGATCGCGACGGCGGCGGAGATGGGGTACAGCCTGATGGCGGGTGTGGAGGCGGAGTTCTTCCTGTTCCATCGGACGGAGGACGGCGCGCCGACGCGTCGGACGCACGACGCGGGCGGCTATTTCGACCTGGGGCCGGTGGACCTGGGTGAGATCGCGCGTCGGGACATGGTGAACATGCTGACGGCGATGGGCTTCGAGGTGGAGGCGGCGCATCACGAAGTGGCGCAGGGGCAGCACGAGATCGATTTCAAGTACGAGGACGCGCTGACGACGGCGGACCACCTGTCGACATTCAAGTTCGTGGTGCGGAACATCGCGGTGCGGCACGGGCTGCACGCCACGTTCATGCCGAAGCCGATCTTCGGGCAGAACGGATCGGGGATGCACACGCACCAGAGCCTGTTCGCGGATGGGCGGAACGCATTCTACGATCCGTCGCGCGACCAAGGCCTGTCGGACGTGATGCGCCATTACGTGGGTGGGGTCCTGAAGCACGCGCGCTCCTTCTGCGCGGTGACGAACCCGCTGGTGAACAGCTACAAGCGGCTGGTCCCCGGGTACGAGGCGCCGGTGAACGTGGCATGGTCGCATCACAATCGCTCGCCGATGGTGCGGGTGCCGGCGAGGCGTGGAAAAGGCACGCGCATGGAGCTGCGGATGCCCGATCCTTCGGCGAACCCGTACCTGGCGCTGGCCGTGCAGCTGGCGGCGGGGCTGGACGGGATCCGGAGCGGGATCGAGCCGCCGGAGCCTGTGGACAAGAACATCTTCGAGCTGACCGTCCGTGAGCGGCGGCGGTTCAAGATCCAGGAGCTGCCGAAGGACCTGGGCGAGGCGGTGCGGGAGTTCCGGAAGAGCAAGCTGATGAAGGAGACACTGGGCGAGCACGTCTTCCAGCACTTCATCACGGCGAAGGAGCACGAGTGGGCGGACTACATCGCGCAGGTGCACGAATGGGAGATCGACCGATACCTGGCGGCGTACTAGGGGTCTGATTCCTGACCGATCCAAGGGGGTCGCGGGTGCAGTATGCGCTCGCGACCCCTTCCCGGTTCAGGGTCCGGCGGCCGCCTCCTCGATCCCGGCGCCCTTCTCCAGCCGCCGGGGCACGGAAATGCGGACGCGCGACCCGCGGTCCGCGGGCTCGAATGTGACGCGGCCGCCCAGCTCCGTCTCCACCAGGGCGCGGAGAACCGACTGCTCCATCTCGAGCGTCTCGCGGGCCTTCTCATCGCTTGAGGTGTAGGGCACGCCGTCGTCGGCCACCACGATCTCGATGCGCTCCGGCTCGGCCACGAAGGATGCGGCGATCTGTCCGGCCCGCCCGTTGGGGAAAGCGTGGCGGAAAGCAATGGAGCCGACCTCGTTGACCGCGAGGGCGAGGGCGAATCCGAAGCGCTCAGGGATGGTAGCGTCCTCGCCGGAGACGGAGATCGTGATATCGGCTTCCGGGCGAAGCGTGTTCTTCAGGCGCTGCAGGATGCGGTCGGTGATGTCCCGCATCTCGACGCCGCGGTAATTGGTCCGGCGAAATCCTTCGTAGGCCATGAGGAAGGAGCGAAGCCGGTTCTCGAGGGAGAGGATGGCTTCGCTGGCAGATCGCCCGGAGTCGCGGGTCCGTTCGAGCGTGACGAGGCCCATGATGATCGAGAGATTGTTGCGGACGCGGTGGTCGAGCTCGCGCAGGAGGGCGGCGCGGTCTTCCGAGTCGCGTCTGGCCTGCTCGTAGAGGCGGTAGTTCTGCTCCGCCAGGTCGGAGGCCTGCTGCGTGGCATGCTGGAGGGCGCGCTCGGCACGGTGCGCACGGAGCCGCGAATCGATGCGCGCTCGCAACTCCGCCACCTGGAACGGCTTGGCCACGTAGTCATCGGCGCCGGCGTCGAAGGTGCGGACCACATCCTCGGGCAGCGGTCCGGGCAGTGACCATGATGATGGGGAGCAGGGGATCGATCCGCTCCTTGATCTCGCGGCAGATACTCCATCCATCGGTGCCCGGGAGCATGGCGTCGAGGAGGATGAGGTCGGCCTGGTGCAGGCGATCGAACGCTTCCTCGGCATTGGCGGCGGAGATGACGCCATAGCCGTGCGCCTCGAGCAGATCGGAAAGCGTCTCGCGGGCGAGAGGCTCGTCATCCACCACCAGGATGGTGGGCGGCCCTTCCACGGCCGATGTTCCCGGAAGAGGGGCGGAGCGGTTCATCGTCCCGCTCGCCCATACAGGCGCTGCAACGGCCACGTCCCCGTCAATCCCGCTGCAGGAGCGGAGCGGCGAGCAGGATCTTGCGAGCGAGATCGATCATGGGCGTGTTCTTGTCCTGACTCGTCTTCTGAAGGAATCGATACGCATCCTGCTCGGACATCTTGCGCGTCTCCATGAGGATTCCCTTGGCGCGCTCGAGCACCTTCCTCTCTTCGAGCTTGTTGGCGAGCGTGTCCCGTTCCTGGCGCGCTCGCATCCACTCGTCGAAGCGGGCTTTGGCCACGGAGATGGCGGGCGCCAGGTCATCGGGGTCCACCGGCTTGACCAGGTAGTGGAAGATCGGAGAACGGGTGGCGTCGTCCACCGTCCGGGTGTCGCTGTAGGCGGAGAGGATGATGATCGGGAGCGGCCGCTCTGCGTGGATCTTCAGCGCCGCCTCGGGGCCGGTCATCACGGGCATGCGGATGTCCAGGATGGCCATGTCGGGGTGCTTGTCCCGGGCAAGGTTCACGGCCTCCTGGCCGTTGGCAGCCGTGGCTACGACCTCGTGACCGAGCGCCTCGAGCTGACTGGTCAGCGCAAGGTTGTGCAAGGCCTCGTCGTCCGCGATCAGGAAGCGAAGAGACTGCGCCATGGATTAGGACTCCGTAAAGGGAACGTGCCAGGAGGACGCGTCTGCGACAAAAAAAAACGCGGCCCATCTCCACCTCGGAGGGGGCACGCGACACCCGTTCGTTCTGTTCTCTCGGCCACGACCAAGTTGCCGACACCGGCGCGGTGACGCAAGAGGAGACGCGGCATCAGCTCTCCAGTACGACGAAGGCGCCCGCCACCTCGTCCGCATGGCTGAGGCTCACGTGGACCCGGGCCGCGCCGGCCATGCGTGCCGCGACGGCCGCGCGGCCGTGCAGCGCCAGCGAGGGGGCGCCGCGCGGGTCGTGCTCCACTTCCACATCGCGCCACCGACCGCCCCGCCCCCAGCCGGTGCCGACCGCCTTGAAGAACGCTTCCCTGGCGGCGAAGCGAACGGCGAGGAAAGGCGCGGGGTCCGGCTGGCGGAGACAGTAGGCCAGCTCCGCCTCCGTGAACAGGCGGCGCAGCCCACGCTCGCCGTGCCGTTCCCGGAAGCGGCGCAGTCGATCGATGGAGACGAGGTCCATACCGGTACCGACGATCATCGCGACGCAATATATTCCTCTGGTGCGCGAACCGCGACGTGGCGCCGAGAAGCCGCTGTGGTCTCGTCCTTGCACTTTTCCCTGTTACTGCACAATTCCTTCGTTCGCGTTGCCGCGACCGCAGCCAATGCTCATGGACATCACCACGGCATGACCAAACGCCTCGTCCTTCTCCTGGCCGCCGCGTTGGCGGCGATGCCCGCCACCAGCGCGCTGAGCGCCCGGCCCGTTCCCGCGCCGCCCGAGGGGCGATCCGTCGGGGCGTCACCGAACGCGGCGGTTCCCGCGGAAGGCGCGGCGCTCTCGCTGTCCCGCGACGTCCACCGCGCGGTCGCGTCACCCGGCTGGCGTGGAGATCTATGGGGCGTGGTCGTGGTTTCGCTGGATGCCGGGGACACGCTGGTTGCGTACGAGCCCACGCGGGAGCTCGAGCCCGCTTCCAACCTGAAGCTGTTCACCACAGCCGCCGCGCTGCACTATCTGGGGTCCCAGTACCGTTACGCCACGTACCTGGCCGGTACGGGCCCGATCCGCGGGGGTGTGCTGGAGGGGGACCTGGTCCTGTACGGGACGGGCGACCCGACGCCCTCGGGGAAGTTCTACGAGCCGGAGCAGGGCGCGTACGAGGCGCTGGCGGACTCGATCGCGGCCATGGGCGTGCGGCGGATCGCGGGAGACGTGGTGGGCGACGCGTCGTACTTCGAGGGCCAGCCGGTGGGCAGCGGGTGGGAGATGCGGTATGTCACCCACACGTACGCGGCGCAGGGGAGCGCGCTCTCGTACAACGACAACGTGGCCACGCTCCGCGTCCGGCCGGCGGACAGCGTGGGCGCGCCACCGCAGGTGACGGTGCTGCCGGCGGGCGCCATCCAGATGGTGAACGAGGCCCGCACGGTGGCGTCCGGGCGCTCGTGGATCGAGGTGGAGCGGTCGGGCTATGACGCGCCGATCGTCGTACGCGGTCAGATCCAGCGGGGCAATTCCGGGCTCTGGCGTGCCGTGCCCGTGGTGGACCCGGCGCGCTTCGCCGCGTCGGTGATGCGGGATCTCCTGGCCGAGCGGGGGATCACGGTGGTCGGGTCGGTGCGCGCGGTGCACGACGCAGCGCGATCGCCGATCACAGCGACGCGCGTTTTCGCCCCCGCGCTCGAGGGCGGCCCCGCCATTCAGGTTCTGGCGGTGCATCATTCGCCCCCGCTGATCGACATCATCCGTGTGATCAATCAGCGCAGCCACAACGTTTACGCGGAAGCGGTCCTGCGCACGGTCGGTCGGGTGACCACCGGGAGCGGATCGGTGGACGGAGGCCAGCGCGCGGTGGACGCGATGCTGAAGCAGGTGGGAGGCGGGGCGGCCTCCATGGTGCACATGGACGACGGCTCCGGGCTCTCTCCGCTGAACCGGGTGACCCCGATGGCGGTCGCCGACCTCCTCATGTTCGTGGCCCGGTCGCCGTACTTCGACGACTTCCTGACGACGCTGCCCGAAGCCGCCCACTCCCGCGGTCTGCGTCGCATGCAGCACACGCCGGCCGCGGGCAACCTGCGGGCGAAGACGGGGACGATCGAGCACGTCTCCGCCCTGTCCGGCTACGTCCGGGCGAAGAACGGCGAGCGTCTGGTGTTCTCGATCATCAGCAACGGCGTGCCATCCACGTGGAAAGCGAAGCGGATCGAAGACCGGATCGGCGCGCGGCTGGCGGCGTTCGACCGCCCCGTCCCCGTGCACCGCCCGATGGCCGCGGCCCCCATGCCGAACCGCGCGTCCGATTCGGTGCCGGCCCTGGCGAACCCGGCTCCCGCGGAAGTCGCGGCGGCCGGCGCTGCGCCCGACACGGCGGCGCGGATATCCGCGAGCGCGGCTGCCGAGAGCGCGTCGCGGCCTGTCACCTACACGATCCAGTCCGGCGACACGCTGGACGGGATCGCGAAACGCTACGACACCTCCGTGGCCGCGCTGCGAAACGCGAACCCGGGCGTGAACCCGAGGCGACTGATCCCGGGCAGGACGATCAGGCTCCCGTCCACCCTCGACTGAACACGGCGCGTCCTCGCGGCCCTGCGCGCGCGCTCATCCAGACAGGAGCCGACGGGCGGAGTGGTACGCGCCGCGCAGGAAGTGCTCGACGTCGCCATCCCCGTTCAGATCGTTCACGTCCACGCCCCCATTGCTGGCGGATGCGTGGATGATGCGACCTGCGCCGAGGGACAGGGCCACGTGGTTGACGCGCCGCCGCTCGGCGAAAAACACGAGGTCGCCCGGCCGCAGCGCCCGCCAGTCGTCGCCCGGGACCACGCCGTCCCCCACGCCCGCCTGCATGTCCGAGTCCCGGGGCAGCGCGAGCCCGTGCAACCGGAAGATGGACTGCACGAAGCCCGAACAATCCACGCCGTGCGGCGTCACCCCGCCCCACAGGTATGGCGCGCCGAGCCACCGTCTGGCGGTGCGGGTCACGCGTTCTCCCACCGGCGGGAACAGTTCCGGCAGCGCGCGCGCGGCGACCAGCTCCCCTTCCCCGACCCGGCCATCGCGCCCGTCCGGAAGCCTGATCCGGTCCGGCCCGAGCCGAAGCAGGCGCGCGCCCCAGGGCAGGCGAGCGAAGGCGACGCCATGCCGATCGAGCAGAACGGCGCCGAGAGAGACCACGGGCTCGCCGCCCACTCCCGTCTCCCAGGCAAGGGCGCGCTCCGTCGCGGTCCGCACGAGGTACCCCTGATGGACCCAGCCCACGTGCCGGTCCTGGCCGCGGATGCGCCAGAAGCGTCCCCGGCGCGAGAGCAGCGTGACGCGGCTTCCCAGCACCTGCTGCGTGAGCTGCGTCGAGTTCATGGTGGGGCGGCGATAGACGGGTGCAATGGGAGCGCGGACCAGCGCATCGCCGCGGGGGGCCAGTGCGGCATCGGGAAGCGCGCGGACGCGGACATCGGCCTCGACGCCATGCGCGCGGAGCCGCTGTCGTAGCCTGTCCGCGGCGGCGGGCACCGTGGTGGCGACGTCGGCGTGGACACCGTCACCGTCGCGGCGGGTGCGGACCTCGAAGACGTCCACCCTCGGGTCCGGCACCAGCTCGGCCCGCACTTCGCGAGCCGCTCGCCTGAGCCGCGCGACCGCATCTTCCACGGCGGGCGCTATCCGGCGACCGTGCCGCCTTTCGTGCCGGGGCCTCCGGCCTTCCAGCGACCGAACGGGGTGCGTTCGACGCCGGGCGGCTCGTGTCGCCGGGCGGCCATGCGCAGGCGCCGGCGCAGCTCGAACTCCGACATGGAGCGGATGCTGCGCTCGGCCGTCATCCGATTCTGCCAGCGGACTTCCGGGAGCATGAGCCGGCGGGCGTCCCCTTCCGCCGGGTGCAGCACCAGGTACCAGCGGCCGTGATGGCGCGGGGTATCCTCTTCGTACGCGGTGGCGACCCAGTCGCGTCCGTCCTCACCAGTGAAATTCTTCATGCCAGTCTCTTCGGCTCCGATCGTTCGAACAGGTCGGCCATCTCGTCGTCCGACAGCGCGTCCAGCTCCCGCCCCGCCTCGCCGCTGGAATCGCCGGCCAGCGGGGTCTGGCGCGGCGGGTGATGGTTCCCGGGCGCCGGCGCGAAGATGGCGTAGAGCGCGCCGAACGACTCCCGCCCCACCACCACGTCCCATGCGCGACCTTCGGAATCCGTGTATCGGCGCACCGGCTCAGTACCCCAGGATGTTGTAGCCCGAATCCACGTGCAGGACCTCGCCCGTGATCCCGCCCGCGGCGTCGGAGAGGAGGAACAGGGCAGCCCGTCCGACGTCGTCCTGCGACACGTTCCGGCGCAGCGGCGCGCGCTCCTCGACCACGCTGAGGATGTTGCGGAAGTCGCGGACACCGGACGCGGCCAGCGTCTTGATGGGTCCGGCGCTGACGGCGTTCACGCGGATCCCTTCCGGGCCGAGGTCGGCGGCAAGGTAGCGGACGGACGCCTCGAGCGCCGCCTTCGCCACGCCCATGACGTTGTAGTTCTCCACGACCTTCTCGGCGCCGTAATAGGTCATGGTGATGATGCTTCCGCCGCCGGCCATGAGCGACCGGGCCTCGCGCGCCAGGTGGACGAGGGAGAAAGCGCTGATCTCCAGGGCCATGAGGAAGCCGTCGCGGCTGGTTTCGGAGAACCGACCGTTCAGGTCGTCGCGGTTGGCGAAGGCCACCGAATGGACGAGGATGTCCAGGCCGCCCCATTGCTCGCGGATGCGGTCGAATGTCTCGCGGACCTGGTCATCGCTGGTCACGTCGCACGGCAGGACGAGCTCGGCGTCCAGGCTCTCGGCGAGCGGCCGTACGCGCTTCTCGAGCGCGCTGCCGAGAAAATTGAACCCCAGCCTCGCCCCCTCACGGTGCAGGGCCTGACTGATGGCCCAGGCGATGCTGCGGTCGTTGGCGACACCGAACACCATCGCCCGCTTCCCTTCCATGGAACCCGCCATCCGTCCTCCTCAGTCGAACATCTCGTAGGCCGCGTCCATGTCGTCGTGCGAATACACGCGGAACGCCACCAGCGTCTCAGTGCGCTCGAGTCCATCGACGCGGGCCACGTGCTCGGTGACGACCTCGGCGATCTGCTCCCACTCCGGGACCCTCACGATGGCGATCAGGTCCCACTCCCCCGAGACGGAGTAGACTTCGGCCACCCCTTCGATGTCCGCCACCTGCCGCGCCGCCGTCGGGATCGATTCCCGCCGGGCCCGGATCAGAACCACTGCGGCTACCATATCCGCCTCCCGCTGCGATATACGTGCTGCCGGCGCGAAGTTAGCCGCGGCTTCGGGACGCCCGCAAGCCGCGCCCCGGCCTTGCGAGGCGGCGGCGGTGCGGGGATCTTTCCGCCCTCATGTCCGCTCCCGTACTCACCCCCGGACCAAACGCGCGGTCGATGCGGCAGGCCGAGATCGGCCTGTTGCTCATGGTCGTGCTCTGGGCCGTGAACTTCCCGGTCATCAAGATCGGCCTCGCGGCCGTGCCGCCGTACGCGTTCAACGCGCTGCGATTCCCGCTGGCCGCACTGCTGCTCGGGGCCGTGCTCCTGGCCCGGGACGGCCTGGTGCTGCCCGAGCGGGGAGATGTGACGAAGGTCGTGGTGCTGGGCATCATCGGCAACTTCGTCTACCAGCTCCTCTTCATCTCCGGGCTCGACCGCTCCCGTGCCGGGAACGCGAGCGTGTTGCTCAACACGTCGCCGATCTACACCGTGCTGTTCAGCTCTCTGCTGGGCCACGAGCGGATCCGGGCGATCGCATGGGGCGGCATTGCTGCCACGGTGGCCGGTATCGCCCTGGTGGTGGGGAGCGGGGAGGGCGGCTTCCGGTTCAGCACGGCGACGCTGCCCGGGGACCTGATGATGCTTTCGGCCGCGATCATCTGGGCCATCTACACGGTCGGCTCGCGCAACCTGGTGCGGAAGTACGGCTCTGTCCCGGTCACGGCCTGGACGCTCTGGTCGGGGGCGGTGCTTCTGGTGCTGGTCGGAATCCCGGAGCTGCGCAGCATGGATTCTTCGATCCCGTTCTCGGCGTGGGGCAGCCTGGTCTATGCCGGGTTCCTCGGACTCGGCCTCTCGTATCTGCTCTGGTACCGGGGCGTCCACGTGCTCGGCAACACGCGGACGGCCGCGTTCGGGAACCTGGTACCGGTGCTCACGATCCTTCTGGCGTGGCCCATGCTCGGAGAGGTCCCCAATGTCTGGCAGATCGTGGGGGCCATGGTGATCATTGCGGGAATCAGCGTCGTCAGGCGCGTCACGGAGGCGGCGTGATGTCTCCCACCCATCCGCGGCCCACGGGAATGGACCGGGTGCGGAACACGCTCCGGGAGTTCGGCCTGACGGCCGGGACGCTGGGAACGACATCCGCCCAGACGGCCATGGTGGCGTTGCTCCCGATCCTGCTGGCGCGCTACACGAACTCGGCCGTGCTCATCGGCTTCGCCATCGGCGGCGAGGGGATCCTGGCGATGCTGGTGCCGTACTGGGTCGGCGCGGCCAGCGACCACCTATCTCCGCGACTGGCGGAGCGGTTCGGCCGTCGCACGTTCTTCCTGCTGGTCAGCGCGCCCGTGCTCGCGGCGTCCGTGGTCGTAGCGCCGCTGCTGCACGGGTACTGGCCGATCGCGGGCGCCGCGTTCGTCTTCTTCTTCGCCCTGCACGGCTACCTGGCGCCGCTGTGGGCGCTCATGGTGGACGAAGTGCCGCAGGAACGGCGCGGCCGGGTCCAGGGAGTGCGTGGTGCGCTCCACTCCATGGGGCTGGCGTTCGGGCTGGTGGCCGGCGGCCTCCTCTTCTCGATCTGGGAGCCGCTGCCGTTCGTCACGGCCGCGGCACTGGTCCTGGTCACGACGGCCATCACCTATTACTCGGCCCCGCGCTCGTCGGCGGCCGTGACCCAGGGTGACACGTCGGACGTGCTGAAGGTCTGGCGTCGTCTGAAGGGACGGCCGGCCGTGGGCTGGATGTTGCTGGCGAACGCACTCTGGACCAGCGGTGTGGACGGGATCCGCCCTTACATCTTCCTGTTCGCCACGGTGGTGCTGGGGATCACAGTGGCCCAGACGTCGCTGCTGCTCACGGTGGTGGTGGTGGGTGTGGGACTGGGCGCGCTGACGCTGGGATATCTCGGGGACAAGCTGGGCCACGCCAAGCTGCTGGGCATCGGCGTCGCCATCACCGGCGCGGCCATGGTCGCGGGGTTCTTCGTCCGGAGCTGGATTCCGGCCGTGGGACTCATGCTCTTCGCCGGTCTGGGCGCGGCCACTCAGGTCTCGCTGGCCTACCCTCTGTACACGTCCATGATCCCCGACAGGGGTATAGGGCGGGACACGGGGCTCTACATCGTCACCATCGGTGTGGGCCGGATCGTCGCACCGGTGGTGATCGGCGCCGCCATCGACCTGGGCCGCTCCACGTTGCCCGAGACGAAAGGTTATCCGTACATGTGGCCGATCGCGGGCATGCTCACGCTGCTCGGGTTGGCAGCGCTCACGCGGTCGATGCACCACGCCCGCCGCTCGCCGCGGCTGGACCCGACCTGAGGAGGGACGACGGCATGAGCCCTGGCCCGCACGACGCCGATCGGCCCGGCCCACCCCCACCCCTGCGGCCGGCGGAGCGCCTCGACCCGAGCATCTTCCACCTCCCCGTGGAGCGGATGCGCAGCGGCTATTACTCGGACAAGTACTTCGTACGCGCCAGGGAAGTTCTCATTGCCGATGGCCACGACCCCGTGGTCACGATGCAGGTGTTCCAGAAGAAGGCGGCATGGCTGGGCGGGATGGATGAGGCCATTGCCATCCTCAAGCTGTGCCTGACCGAGGGGTACGGGTGGAAGGACCTGGAAGTGCGCGCACTCCACGACGGCGACCGGATCAGCGCGTGGGAGACAGTGCTCGAGATCACCGGTCCCTACGCCGCGTTCTCCCACCTGGAGACGCTCTTCGTGGGAGTGCTGGCCCGCCGGACGGGCGTGGCGACGAACACGCGCGAGGTGGTGGAGGCCGCGTGGCCGAAGACGGTGATGTTCTTCCCCGCGCGGCACGACCACTGGCTGGTGCAGACGGGCGACGGGTACGCCGCGCACATCGCGGGGGCAATCGGGGTATCGACGGACGCGCAGGCTTCCTGGTGGGGCTCCGAGGGGCTGGGCACGGTGCCGCACGCCCTGATCGCGGCGTACGCCGGGGATACCGTCCGCGCCTCGGAAGCGTTCGCGCGTCACATGCCGGCGGAAGTCGGCGTCATTGCCCTCGTGGACTTCGAGAACGACTCGGTGCGCACCTCGCTGGCCGTGGCCCGCGCGCTGGGCAGTCGGCTGCACGGCGTGCGGCTGGACACGTCGGAGAGCATGGTGGATGAGTCGATCCGAGCGGCGATGGGCGACTTCGACCCGCGGGGCGTGAACCCGCAGCTCGTGCACAACGTCCGCGATGCGCTGGACGCGGAAGGGTTCCAGCACGTGGAGATCGTGGTGTCGGGCGGGTTCACGGCGACCAAGATCCGGCACTTCGAGCGCCTTGGCGTTCCCGTGCAGAGCTATGGTGTGGGCTCGTCGCTCTTCCGGGACCGGTTCGACTTCACCGCGGACGTGGTCCGGCTGGCAGGTGAGCCGATGGCGAAAGTGGGGCGTCGCTACCGCGCCAACCCGCGGCTCGAGAACGTGGACTGAAGCCCGTCCGGGCCCGCATACGCGACGCGTAGAGCAGGCCCTCCCCCGGGGACGGGCCGCTGGCTACCAGCGGGCGCGCTTCCCCCGCACGTCGATGTGGATGAACGGCCCGTGGACGCCGTTGTCGTGGTAGATGCCCGCGCCGCCCACGAGGTCCGGATGGCGAGCCTCCACCCGCTCCACGGCCCGGAGCACCACGCGCGCATCGCCGGTATCCCGCCGCCCATCCCCGTTCAGGTCATCCATGTACCAGTCACTGTCGTTGTCGACCCAGACGTCGGCGGCGTCGCCGTACTGGTGGCGACTGAGGACGGCCCGGCCGCTGGAAAGCCCCTTGCGGTTGTACTGCGGCGTGCGGAACCCGCTCATGACCACCATGTGCCGAGCCGGGGCGCCGTCGCGATCCAGCTGCTGCATGACCAGCTCCAGCTTGTCCAGCAGACGCTCGTCCAGCACCACATACTTGGGCCAGGTCGCGCCCTGGTCGTGCGTCAGGAAATTTGCGAGCGTGAAATGCTCACTCAGCCGCAGCCCCTCGTTCTCCGGAGTCACCCGGATGAAACCGGCGGGCGGGGCATAGCGGTCGCTCCGGCGCTCCCCTTCCGTCGGCCATGTCCCCATGAAGTAGCTCCCCAGGTAGCCGCGCCGCTTCTCCCGGAACGGGATGCGGACGATCAGGCGGAAGTCGGAAGCGAACGCGCGCCGGGCCTCGCCGTCGCCGAGCTCGAGCTCGTACACGCCCGGCTGGGAGGGCGCGACGGCCGCATCGGCGGGGCCCAGTGCCCCTTCGTTGCCGCTCGCCTCGGTTCCGAGGACCGGCCGCCAGCGATAGTGGACCCCGTCCGGCCGAGAGGCGTCCCACGCCAGCGGCAGCGATACCAGCGCGCCGGCATCGACGATCCGGGCGTGCAGCGATCCGCTCGTTCCGCGAGCGGCGGCATCGAGTCGGACCGGCAGCCCTGCGAGGCCAGCGTCGCCGGAGTCGCCCGCGACGGGCGTCGCGGGCCGGACACCCCGGAGCGCCGGCGCGGGCGCCCACGCCAGTGCGGCTCCCCCGGAAAGCAGGGCGATCGTGGCGAGGGTCCGCCGAATCGGGCGCGCGTTGGCGAGCATCACGTCTCCTTTGCTGTCCTTCTCATGCGGTCGCGCCAGGCGACCAGGCGGAGTCAAAGCCGTCCGCGGGTCAGCTCCCGGGCCGGATCTCGAGCAGGTCGAGCACCGGCGCGCCCGTCAGAGCGGAGCTGGCGGTGCGGACCCTGGCGAGGATTCGGACCTGCTGCAGCGGCTCCAGCTTCTTCGCGGCATCCAGCCGGTCCGGTGGTACGGCGACGTAGACGAACCCCGCGTCGTCGCCCGGGAGCCGGGCGAGGATGAACGGCTCGCCTTCGACGAAATCCCGCCGGAAAGCCTCGGCGGACTGCAGCGCGATGAACTGGATTGTCCATTGTACCAGTGAGCCGCGGAATCGATCCGGGTCAGCCTGAAGGGCGGCGCGGTCGGCGGCGGACGCCATCGCGCTCGCGGCCGTGTCGTCGCCCGCGAGCGCAGCCGCGGGGACCCACCCCTCGATTCTGACGCGAGCCCACTGCCCTTGCCGCGCGAGCACTTCCACGGTCCCCCGGGGGCGGACGGCGGCCAGCGTGTCACCCGTCGGATCCGCGAGAATGGCGATAGAGCGTCGCCCCACCCGTACGAAGCCGCGCTCGCCCCGGTCGGCCGACGACGCCGTTGCGGAGGCCGCGGTATCCGCGCGGACCGGCGGGGCGGACGGTCCGGGCTCGGCGCCGGCGGCGACCTGGCCGCCTGGCGCCGCGGGCGCGAGCTGCAGCGACGGTTCCCAGATCCACCCGCTCCGCCGCACCCGGATCCACGGTCCGCTCGTCTTCACGTGGTCCAGACCCGCGCCCGGCCGCAGTCGGGCGGCGACCGGACCGTTCGGGCTCGCGCGCAGGTTCTCGCCCGCTGCCGCCGAGACCGCGAGGTCGTGCCCGTCGCGCGCCTCCTTGCGCACCGATGCGGCCCAGATCCAACCCTCGAGCGTGACCTCCCGCCAGCGGCCCTGGCGCTCGCCGGGCGCGAGCTCGATGCCCTTCCGGACCGACGCCAGCACCGCGGCCGATGGCGCCACCCTGAAGTTCTCGCTGTCCGGCACCACCGTAGCGCTCTGAGCGGTTGCGCCGGCGCGCGGGAACAGGAGGGCGAAAGCGACAAATGTCGCCATGGCGGAGGTGCCGCGAGTCACCACGTCGTCCAAGCCTCTGTCATCCAGCGGGTTAGAAGGTGAACGAGCAAGCTTACGACGCGGCGGTGAGCGCGTCAACGCGGCCGGAGGTCCTCGCTTGCGTGCCCCGGGCACCGATTCTAGCTTCCGCGCACCGAGCACGCGGCCAGGACATGCCGCTTTCCCAGGAGCCGAGCCGATTCCCGTGAGCATGCGCAGGACCCTCGCAGCCGTCGCCGCGCTGGCGGCCCTCGTCGCCGCCGCCAGGCCGACCGCAGCGCAGACAATCCCGTCTCCCTACGACTTCGTGGAGACCTCCCAGAGCGTACAGCTCTACGGGACCTACATCTCCGCCGGGCAGGGTTCGATCGGGATCGGACCCGCGTCCGGGGCGGCGCTGGCGGTGGGCTACGCGGTCCGGGTCACCGGCCCGTTCGAGTTCGACACCCGCCTCACCTTCTTCCCGACCACCCGCACCGTCTACGACCTGGCCGCCGAGCAGCCGGATACGGCGACGCTGCGCGCCAACCCCATGGCCGGCCTCGAATCGCTCGGTACCGCAGACCTCTCCCTCGTGCTGCTCGATGCATCGCTGCGCTTCGACCTGACGGGGCCCCGCACGTGGCACCGCCTCCAGCCGTTCGCCCTCATCGGCGTCGGCGGCGTGGTGAAGGTGTCCAGCAACAATTCGGTGGAAGAGAACCTGCCCACGGACGTGGATCTGCGCGTCCGCTTCCACGACGGCTTCACGGGGCACGTGGGGGCCGGTGTCGAATGGCACGCCAGCGACCACATCAGCGCCCGCTTCGACGCCCGCGACCTGCTGTGGAAGATCCACGTCCCGCAGGGCTTCATCGACGCCGGTCGGCTCATCAGCTCCGACGAGTGGGTGCAGACGGTGCACCTGAACCTGGGGCTGGTGGTGCGCTTCTAGGCCACCTCGGCGAAAAGCGGCGGCACCGGCGTTGCGTCGTCCTACTCCGGATCACCCACCCGGAGGCGACGCAATGGCGGATTACGAAGGCTCAGTGAACCTGGACCAGATGACGGATGAGGACGTCTGTGACCTGGTGCAGGAGCGGCTGAAGGAGGACGAGGAGTTCGACGCCGACAACGTGGAGGTCTCGATTTCCGACGGTCGGCTGGTGGTGGACGGGCGCGTGGGCACGGAGGGCGAGCGGCAGTACGTGGACCAGGTGCTGAGCGCTCTCGGCGCCACGGATTTCGAGAACAACGTGGTGGTGGACGAGCTGCGGCGGGGCGAGCGCTCGGAAGCGGCCGACATCGCGCACATGGAGGACGTCGCGAATCAGGCGCCGCTGGGGGAGTCAGCGAAGAGCGCGTCCGACACGGCGGACCACCGCCTCGGCGAGGAAGCGCCGGAGCTCTACGGCACGCAGGACATGAAGAAGGCCATCCAGGAGGGGGACACGTACAACCCCCCCACGGGCCCGGTGCAGGAGGGTGTGCGCGGCGACGAGAACCACTGAAGACCGCCGCGCTGGACGTCTTTCCCCCGGACGATGGCGGCGCCATTGGTTGAGGCGACCCGGGCGCCGGCTATATTCAGCCCATGACCCGGAACGTGCGCGCAGTACCCGAAGACCCCGTGCGGCTGACCGTGAACGGCGGCATCGTCGCCACGTGGAGCTGTTCGCCCGACGCCCTGGAAGCGCTCGGCGCCGGCCGCCTCCTGACGCTCGGCTTCATCCGCGATCGCCGCGACCTGCTGGAGCTGGACGTCCCCGGGGCGACCGACGGCATCCTCCGCATCGAGGCCCGCGTCGCCCCGGAGCGGGCGATGGCGGCGGCGGCGGAGCGCGACCACCGGCGCGCGCACGGCTGTGGGCTGCGCTACCTGGTCGACTGCCGCAGCGACCTCCTCCCCGCCCGTGGTCCGGCGGCGGCGGGAGCGCCAGGCGCCGACGCGGCGAGAGAGCTGTTCCGGGAGTTGATGGAGCGCTCGCCCAGCCGGCAGGGCGCCGGCGGGCACCACACCGCCGCCCTCAGTGATGGCGAGCGGCTGGTGTACGTGTTCGAGGAGGTGGGGCGGCACAACGCGGCCGACAAAGTGATCGGCGCCGCACTGCTGGACGACGTGCCGCTGGAGCGCCACGGCCTGGTCACCAGCGCGCGGATCAGCGGGGAAATGGCAGAGAAAGCAGCCCGGGCCGGGCTCGGCTGGGTGGCCAGCCGCTCCGTCCCCACCACGCTCGCGGTCGCCATCGCCGCGGCCGCCCGCGTGCCCTTGCTGGCGCGCGCCCCCTCCCCCGACGCCCGGCTCTTCGATCCGGGGGTGGCGTGACGCCGTTCGGCGCCATCCTGGCCGGAGGCGAGAGCAGCCGGTACGGCTCCCCCAAAGCGCTGGCCCGAGTGGGCGGCGTGCGGATCATCGACCGCGTGGCCGCGGCTCTCGGGGCCGTGACGCCGGATCTCGTACTGCTGGCCAACGAGCCGGCGCTCTTTCCCGACCTCCGGCTCCCCACGCGCCCGGACGTGCACCGCGGGCTGGGCGCGCTGGGCGGGATCCATTCCGCACTGGTGTGGGCCCGGGAGTCGGAGCGGCCCGGGATCATTGCCGTGGCGTGCGACATGCCGTTCCCCTCCACGCCGCTGCTGCGCAGGCTCCGGGATGTCGCGTTCGGGCGTGGCGGCGCCCCGCCCTCCGGCGGCCCGGACCTGGTGGTGCCGGAGAGCCAGGGACGGCGGGGGATCGAGCCGCTGTTCGCCGCGTACGGCATCGGGTGCCTCGACGCCATCGAAGCCAGGATCCGGGCGGGCGATCACCGGATGGTCTCGTTTCACGACGATGTCCGCGTGGAGCGCATCCCGCTGGCGGAGGTGTCCTCCATGGGTGATCCGACGAAGATGTTCCTGAACGTAAACACGCCCGAGGATCGGGACCGGGCCGAGCACGTGCTGGAGGAACTGGAATGAGCCGACGCCAGAGCGATGTGGACTGGTCCGGCCGTACGGCCGACTGGATCTCTGTCCGCGAGGCCGTGGAGCGCGGCCTGGCCGCGGTCGACGTCACCCCCGCGGAGGAGGTGCTTCTCCAGGAGTCGCTGGGCCGCGTCCTGGCGGAGGACGTGACGTCGCCCGTGAACCAGCCGCCCTGGGACAACAGTGCCATGGACGGCTACGCCGCACGCGCCGATGACCTCGCCGGCGCATCTGCCGAGCACCCGGTCCGGCTGCGCGTGGTGGACCAGATCCCCGCCGGTGGGTTCCCCTCCCGACCGATCGGAGCGGGCGAGGCGGTCAAGATCATGACCGGTGCCCCCGTGCCCGAGGGCGCCGATTCCGTGATCCGGGTCGAGCACACGGATGCGGGTGACCAAACGGTCACCATCACCAGCGACTCCGACGCGCGCAGCAACATCCGCCGCCGTGGCGAGGACCTGGTGGAAGGCGACCTCGCGCTGGCCGCCGGCACCGCCATCGACCCCGCCGCCATGGGCGTTCTCGCCATGGTGGGGCGCGCACGGCCCCGCGTCCACCGCCGACCCGTCATCGCCGTGCTGTCCAATGGCGACGAGCTCGCGTCGCTCGACGAGTTCGACGACGTCCTCGCCGGGCGCCGCATCGTCAACTCCAACTCCTATTCCCTCGCCGGCGCCATCGCCGCCACCGGCGCCGTGCCCAGGCTCCTCGGCATCGCCCGCGACGACATGGCGGATATCCGGGCGAAGATCGAGCTGGCGCTCGACGCCGACGCGCTCATCACCACCGCGGGCGCCGCCGTGGGCCAGCACGACCGCGTCAAGGACGCCCTCGACCAGCTCGGCTTCGAGCTCGACTTCTGGCGCGTGCGCATGCGACCCGGCAGCCCCGGCTCGCTGGGGCGGATCCCCCGGCCGGACCTCCCTCCGCTCCCCGTCTGGGGACTCCCAGGCAACCCCGTTTCCGCCCTCGTCACCTACATGGTGCTCGCCCGCCCCGCCGTGCGTCGCATGATGGGACGCGCCGATGTCCACAATGCCGTAATCCCCGTCGAGGCGGGCGCCCGCATCCCGTCCAAGCCCGACAAGACGCACTTCCAACGCGTGACGCTCGAGCCGGGCGACCCCTTCCCGCTGGCCCGCACCACCGGCCCGCAGGGTTCCGGAATCCTCACGTCCATGAGCCGTGCCGCCGCGCTGTTCGTCGTTCCGGAAGGCCGGGCCAGAATGGACACGGGCGAGCGGTCCGTCGCCATTCCCGTTTCCGGTCCGGACCCCGCTTCGGACGTGTACGGCCTGCCGGATTGAAGGAACCGCGACGTGGGCTCCGGCCGTGGGCTCCGGCCGTGGGCTCCGGCCGTGGGCTCCGGCCGTGGGCTCCGGCGTGGCCTCCGGCCTGGAGCCGGCGAGCGGGAGCGGGCGAGCGTCGAGTCAGCCCCTGCAGTCGCGCGTAGATCTCTCCAGCTGGAGAGATCCGGAACCCGGGCATAGCTCATATAGTGTTGTAGGGCAACAACATACATAAGCTGATTGTCCGAGGAGGTCTCTCCACCTGGAGAGAATGTCCGGGGAGGAGGTACAGGCCGGGCAACCTGTCCGGCGACGCCTCGCCCGGCAGCTGACCTCGCCGCGGCGGCTGACCGCGCGGCGGCGGCTTGCCTCGCGGGGCGGGGCGGCCGAAGATTCGGCGGACACGCACCCGCAGCCGGAGACCGACTCGCCATGGCCGACACCATTGTCCCCGCGACCTATCAGCCCCCCCTTCCCGCGGGCCGCCTCATCCTGGAGGAGGCGCCGGACGCCAATGCGGTCCCCATGGATGTGGTATTCGTGGGCGGCGGGCCCGCGGGGCTGGCGGGCGCGATCGAGCTGGCTCGCCTCGTCGCCGAGGCGAACGAGGCGGGAAGCGGGCCGGGCGAGGTGGAGATCGCGGTGCTGGAGAAGGCAGAGAGCCTGGGGGAGCACAACCTTTCCGGCGCGGTGATCAATCCGGGCCCGTTCCACACTCTCTTCCCTGACCTGTCCGAGGACGAATTCCCGTTCCGTGGCCCGGTGGAGAACGAGCGCGTGTACGTCCTGAGCGAGGGCGGGTCGCGCCGCATCCCGGTGCCGCCGCCGATGCGGAACCACGGCAACCGGATCGCGTCGATCTCGGAAGTGGTGCGCTGGATGGGCGAGAAGGCGGAAGCGGCGGGCGTGAACCTGTTCACGGGGTTCGCGGCCGAGTCGCTGCTGGTGGAGGGGGAGCGGGTGCTGGGCGTGCGCACGGCGGCCACGGGTCTGAACCGGGACGGCGAGCCGGGGAGCGGGTACATGCCGCCCACGGACGTGCTGGCGAAAGTCACGGCGTTGTCGGAAGGGACGCGCGGGCCGCTGGCGCAGGCGTTCGTGGAGTGGCAGGAGATTCCATCCGAGAACCCGCAGATCTTCGCTCTGGGCGTCAAGGAGATCTGGGAGACGAAGAAGCCGTTGGACGCGGTGATCCACACGATGGGGTGGCCGCTCCCGAAGGATGCGTTCGGTGGCAGCTTCATGTATCCGCTGGCCCCGGACCTGGTGTCCGTCGGGCTCGTCGTCGGCCTTGACTATCACGACGCCGGACTCGACCCGCACGTCCTTTTCCAGCGCATGAAGACGCACCCGCTCTTCCGGGCATATCTCGAGGGTGGCGAGATGGTGGAGTGGGGCGCGAAGACGATCCCCGAGGGGGGATATTACGCGCTGCCGGAGCGGCGGAGCGGGAACGGGCTCGTCATCCTGGGCGATGCCGCCGGCTTTGTCGACGTTCCATCACTCAAGGGCATCCACTACGCCGTGCAGTCCGGGATCTTCGCCGCACGCGCCATTTTCGAGGCCCTCCAGGCCGACGACGCCTCCGCCGCCGCGCTGGCGCGCTATGACGAGCTGGTGAACGAGAGCTTCATCGTGAAGGACCTGCACGGCACCAGGAACATGCGGCTCGCGTTCAAGGACGGCTTCTATCGCGGCGGCGTGAAAGCCGGACTCATGACGCTCACGGGGGGGCGTCTGTTCGGCGGGAAGATCGACATGGAAGCGGATGCCGCCGCGCCGAAGCGGACGGGGTCCCCCGAGCCGGCGTTCGCCCCCGACGGCGAGCTGACGTTCAGCAAGGTGGACGCGGTGTTCAAGTCCGGGAACCAGACGCGCGATGACATCCCGAGCCACCTGGTGGCGCCGGACCACGTCCCGCCGGAGCTGGTCGAGGTTTACGTCCACATGTGCCCCGCGGGCGTGTACGAGAAGGACGACGCGGGCAACCTCGTGATCAACGCGCCCAACTGCATCGACTGCAAGGCCACGGACGTGCTGGGGCCGCGCTGGACCCCCCGCGAAGGGGGCAGCGGCCCGAAGTACCGGACGATGTGAGCGGTCAGCCCTTCGCCTTCCGGACTTCCTCGGTCAGTCTCGGAACCACGTCGAACGCATCGCCCACGACGCCGTAGTCGGCCACCTTGAAAATGGGCGCGTCGGCGTCCTTGTTGATGGCGACGATGGTCTTGGCGGTGCGCATCCCGGCCAGGTGCTGGATGGCTCCGCTGATCGCCACGGCCACATACAGCTGCGGCGCCACGGTCTTTCCCGGTCTGCCCGACCTGCTCCGCGTGGGGGCGCCAGCCGGCGTCCACGACGGCCCGCGACGCGCCCAGCGCCACGCGGTCGCCCAGCGCATCGGCCAGGTCCTCCAGCAGATTCCAGTTCTCCGGCCCCTTCATGCCGCGACCGCCCGCCACCACCATGGGCGCTTCGGCCACGTCCGGCTTGTCGCCCGCGCTGGCCTTCACCTCGCGTACCTTCACTTTCCACGACGACGGATCCGGCGAAGCAGTGACCTGCTCCACTGTCGCCTCCCTCGCCGCCTCCTGCGGCCGGAACACGTTGGCGCGCAGCGTCACCAGCCGGGGCGAGGCCTCGAAGACCACGTGCGCGAACGCTTTTCCGCCGTAGACCGGACGCGTGACCACGAGCTCGCCGCCATCGACATCGACCCCGGTCGCCTCCGACGCCAGTGGAACATCGAGCCTCGCCGCCACGCGAGGCGCGAGGTCGCGGCCGGTGGCCGTGGCCGCGAAGAAGACGGCGAAGTAGTCGCCACCTTCCGCCACTTCCGCCACCGCCTTCGCATAGCCGCTGGGCTGGTACGCCTTCAATTCGTCGTGCTCAACTGCCCGGACCCGGTCCGCGCCGTACGTCCCCAGCGCCTTCGCCGCATCCCCCACGCCCGCGCCACCCACGATCGTGACGTGGACTTCGCCGCCGATGGCGTCGGCCACTTTCCGGGCGGCGGTCACCACTTCCTCGGAAACCCGCTTGAGCGTGCCATCCCGCTGTTCCGCAACTGCCAGTACGTTCGCCATATCGCCTCCTACAGGACTTTCGCTTCGTCGCGCAGCAGGCGGACCAGCTCCGGCACCGCGTCCGGGCCCTCGCCCACGATCTTCCCTTCCGGCCGAGCCGGCGGCTCGCTGTAGCTCCGCGCCTTCAGCCGAGGCGCCGGCACGTCCGCCTCCTTCTCCTCCATCGGCTTCTTCTTCGCCGCCATGATCCCCTTCAGCGACGGATAGCGCGGCTCGTACGGGCCTTTCGTGATGGTGACCACGGCGGGGAGCGCCACTTCGACCACTTCGGTGCCGCCCTCCACCTCGCGCTGGCAGACGACGGCGTCGCCGTCCTTCTCCAGCTCTGCCACGCCGGTGACGCACGGCAGCCCGAGGATCTCGGCCACCATGGGGCCGACCTGGCCCTGATCGTCATCGGCGGCCCGGGTCCCGAACAGCATCAGGTCCGCGCCGATATCCCTCAGCTCCGCCGCCAGCGCCTTGGCCACCGACAGCCCGTCCATCGAGCCCTCACCATTCAGGCGAACGGCCCGATCCACGCCCATGGCGAGCGCAGCGCGCAGCTGCTCACCGACGGCGGCGGCGCCCAACGACACCACCACCGTCTCGCCCTCGCCGGTCGCGTCCTTCAATCGCAGCGCCGCTTCCACCGCGAATTCGTCGTAGGGGCTCACGATGAACTTCAGTCCGCTCTGGTCCACCGAGTCCCCGCTCACCCGTATGCGCGCCTCGGTATCCGGCACGCGCTTGATGCAGATCGCCGTCTTCAAAGCTCCCCCTCCTTCGTCTCCGGCCTCGTCCTCGCGCCCAATGTAGACCGCACCGGTACACGAGAAAAGGCGGCCCGCGCCTCACGCGTACCGCCTCTCCTCCCACCTGCCGTGCGGTCGGGATCAGATCGGCGTGGGCTCGCCGACCTCCTCCTCTTCCTTCTCCGGGCTCCACTTCTCCGGCTTCCACGCCGGCTCGGGCTCATCGGAACGCCGGGGGGCCGGCTCGTATCGCTCGGGATCTTCCTCCGGTCGCTCTTTCGCCGGCGCGCCGGGGATCGGCAGCGGTTTGTTCGGGTCGGGTCCGGGGACCGTCGCCATATGGAAGCCTCCTGTGATCAACAACTCGATTCCGGATTCGCTTCCATACGATGTGCACGCCGCATGCCACCCCCGACGGACCAGCCGTCATCCAGCGCCGATACGGTCCAGGAGGGTGCTCACCGCCGCCTCCAGCTGCCGGTCGTGCCCGCTGTGCGTCTCGCCGAGCGGTCGGCTCACGGGCACGTCCACGGGCCGCGGATTCAGCTCCATCACCTGCCCGTCATGGGCACGGATGCGCGTGCGTGGCATGCGCAGCGTTGAGCCATCGACCAGCCGCGCGCTCCAGGTGTAGATGATCCAGCCAGCCGTGGGCTCCCCCACCACCGGCCCGAGGCCCAGCGTGCGATAGCCCTCGGTGAAGTCCTCGGCATCGGAGAGCGCGTTCATGTCCGTGACCAGGACCGTCGGCAGTTCGAGCGACCGCTGCCCGAGCATGCTGCGGGCGGGCACGGTCGGGTAGCCGCGCATCTCCATGGTGATGTAGCCGCGACGGGCGAAGACATCGAGCGCGTAGGCATTGACGAACCCGCCCCGGTTCGCCCGCACGTCCACCACCACGCCCTCCTTCGCGAAGTTGGCCGCGTCCAGGTCCACCAGAAGCTGCTGGAGCGAGCCCCACCCCATGTCCGGCATGTGGACGTAGCCGAGCCGACCACCACTGATGGAGTCCACGAACGCCCGTCGGCCCTCCACCCAGGCGCGGTACGCCAGCGCCCCCTCCTCGGAAGTGGACACGGGCTGCACCGTCACTTCCCGCGCGTTCCTCCCCTGCCCGTCCGCCACCGTCAGCGCCACACGGTCGCCCACGGTGTTCTCCAGCAGCCTGTCCACGGCGACGTCGGGCCCGAGCGGAGATCCAGCAACGGCCAGGATCCGGGCACCCGGCGCGATTCCGGCCACGGCGGCGGGGCCGCGCGCCAGCGCCCGGGCCACCACGAACCTGCCATCCGCCAGCGCCTCGGGATCCCAACGGATCCCGAGGCGGCCCGTCTCCGCGTGCCCTTCCGACGGCTCGCTGTGCCCCAGGTGGCTGGCATTGAGCTCGCCCAGCATCAGGTTCATCAGCCGCTCCAGCCCCGCCGCTGTCTCCGCGGCGACCACGCGCGGGGCCCACGCCTCCCGGACGGCATTCCAGTCGGCGCCGTGCATGTCGGCATCGTAGAAATGGTCGCGCATGTACGACCACGCTTCGTCGAACACTTCCATCTTGTCCGCGTGGAAGTCCGTGGTCAGCTCCGCCGTGGCGTCGATGGAGCGCTCCTTCCCGCCTTCGAGCGTCACGGCGCGCGCGCGGCCACGATCGAGGAAATAGACGGTCTTCCCGTCCTTTCCGAACCAGGGCAGCCCCTTGTTCCCGGGCGACGACGTGAGCTGTCGCGCCACACGCGGCCCATCGGTCACGGCGTCCAGGCTCCATGCATACAGGTTCTGCTGCCCTTCCGCTTCGCCCACGAACACCAGCGTCTCGCCATCGGGCGAGATGGCGATGGAGCCGGCGCTCAGGCCGAGTGGCAGCAGCGCCAGGCGCCCGGCGATGCCGTCGAAGTCGATTTCGACAGGCGAAGCGGAAACCGCTTTCGGATCCTTCCCCGTCCGCGCCCCGTCGCCGCCCCCGCTCGCGGGCTCCTCGGGGCGGAACAGTGAATCGAACTTCGCTTCGCGGAACACGGGCACCCGCGGCAGCAGGTCCACCCGGGCGATCCGGCCATCCTCCGTCCGTTGCTGCGTGTCGAAGTACAGCGCCTTGCCGTCCGGCGACCACGCAAGGGAGCGGGCGTTGCTGTTGGCCAGCCAGCTCACCGGCCGGGCTTCGGCCGACCCGTCCGCGGGCACCACGTACACGTTGGTGAACATGTGGGCGTCCGCGGCGAGGAAGGCGAGCCAGCGCCCGTCCGGGGACCACGCCAGCGCTCGCTGGGCGCCGAATGGCGGGCTCCACAGCTGCGCCCGGGCCAGCACGCGCTCACCCCCGCCGCCAACCTCCGCCAGCACGAGCTGGGACCCGTCGCGCACGAACGCTACGCGGTCACCATCGGGCGAGAACACGGGCAATGCGTGATCCGTCCCCTCCATTGAGACGGCCCGCTCGCGGCCCGTGACGAAGTCGTAGACGTACGTCTGCATGGTGCCGCTCCGGCGCGACGTGTACGCCAGGCGACGCGAGTCCGGGGCCCACACCAGATCCGCCTCAGGCGCGACGGTCCGCGTCACCTGCCGGGCCGCGCCACCCTTTTCGGCCGAGACCGCGAACACGTCGCCGCGGGCCACGAACGCCAGCTTCGCCCCGTCCGGCGAAAGGGCCATGTCGGAGAAATCGGAGGAGAGCCGGCGCGTTTCTCTGGCCGGCCTCCGGACTTCGCCCCCCAGCTTCACGGGGACGGCCGCGGCGCGGCCGCTCGCCACGTCCGCGGTCCAGATACCGAAATCCCGCTCGAACGCCACGGTGCCACCATCCCGGGTGATGGTGGGCCAGAGCACGCGGCCGCGGTCGAAGCGCGTGACCGGCCGGGCATCGCCGCCGGACACCGGCTGCCGCCACAGGTTCTCCGCCCCCGAGCGGTCGGACATGAAAAGCACGGTGCTGCCGTCGGCGTCCCACATCGGCCACAGGCTCTTTTCGCCTTCGGCCGTGAGCCGCCGATACGACGGAGCTCCGTCTTCCTCCGGCCGCACCAGCCAGATCTCCGATTCGTCGATGTGACTGTGACCGTGCCGCCACCACTGGGAGAACCCCATGCGCGCCCGCCCGTTCACGGCCACGGTGGCGCCGTCCGGCGACACGGCCGCGAAATACTCGGGCTGGTACTCGCTGGCGGACACCGGGACCGGTGACCCGCCAGCGGCCGGCACGCGGAACACATCCGTCATCCCGCCCACGTCCCCCACGGCGGATGTGAAGTAGAGCCACATTCCGTCGGGAGACCACGCGTCCAGCGACTCGGCACCATCGCTCCAGGTCACGCGCGTCACGGCGCCGCTCGCCAGGTCCAGGACGTAGACATCGTCGCTCCCGGCGCGATCGGAGACGAACGCCAGCCGGCCACCATCCGGCGAGTAGAGCGGGCGGGCCTCGTTCGCAGGGTTCGCCACCACGAGCCGGGCTTCCCCACCCCCGGCGGGGACAACCCAGATGTCGCCGCCGGCCACGAATGCGATCTCGCTGCCGTCGGGACGGATCCCGGGTTGGGAGAGCGCTGGCGCCGCCGAGTCCGCCGGGACCGGCGGGTCGGGGGCCGGGGCGAGCGCGGGTGCGCCGGGCGTCGCATCGGGCAGGGCCAGGGAGACGACAAGGGCGAGGGGGATGGTCAGCGGCTGCACTGTAGGACCCTCCGTCGGATCGGTCATCATGGGGGCCGGCCGCGCACGTCAGGGCGCCGGCCGGGTCACCGTAGACCGGGGAAGCTACGCCGGCCTCAACGCGAGAGCCAGCGGCTCCCACGGAGCGCGAAACGGAGCGGCGCCTGCGCGGCCCGGGTGATGCCGATCCGGGGCGTCGCCACGATGGAATCCGGCGGGATGGCCGGGGCGTCGAGGACCGTGACCGGCGGGAGGTCCAGGGGGTGACCGTCCAGCGCGCCAGTGATGGCCAGCGCCTGCGTGAGGCGCCCGGGGCCGCGCGCCAGATCGCGGTCGGCGGTCCTCCGTCGCTGGCGCATCGGTCCCAGGTCGCCCACCGGCTCCAGCGCGCGGATCAGGACGGCCGCCGGGAAGCCGTCGCTGTCGGTGACCGCGTTGAGGCACCAGTGGATGCCGTAGCTGCGGTAGACGTACGCGGTCCCGGGGGCGCCGAACATCGCTTCGTTCCTGGCCGTTCGCCCGATCCGGGCCGCGGCGTGCGAGGCCGGGTCCTCGGGGCCGGTGTACGCTTCCGTCTCGACGATGCGGCCCAGCGCCTCGCCTCCGCCGAGCGTCGAGCGCAGCACTTTGCCAATGAGAAGAGGCGCCACCTCCCGCGCCGGCCTCGCGTAGAAGGCCGGCGGGAGGGGCGCCCCCATCTCCATCGCTCGCGTCAGCTCAACGACCGGTGGGCTCGCCCGCGCTCGCGCCTTCGGCCGACGTGCGCCGGCGATAGTCACGCTGCCAGGCGATCAGCAGGCCGTCCGTGCGGCGGCCGCTGCCGAGCACTTCGCGCACCCGGTCCGGTTCCGCGTGGAGCCCGTTGAAGACCCGCTCCGCACCGAACGTCCGGATCAGCGCTTCAGCCGTCTTCTGGCCCACGCCCTGGTAGCTGTTCGAGAGGTAGCGGATCACCGCACCTTCGTCCGTCGGCAGTCCCAGCTCGGCCGGATCGAAATCCTCGCCGCCCGCCGCAGCGGGTGCCGCTTCCGAGCTGGTCTCCGCCGCCGCGCCGGCCGCCGCCGGCTCCCGCTCCGAGGATGCGCCATCGCCCGAGGGCGTCCCCCCGCCGGCCGCCGGACTCTCCGGGCCCACTTCCGGGGCTTCCGCAGGCTTCGCCGCGGGCTCCTGCGACGGCATCGCGGGCGACGATTCCTCCGCCACCTGCGCGGCCGCTCCGCCTCCAGCGCTCGCGCCCGCCCCGACGGCCTGCCCCGGCAGCAGCGGCGGCGGGCCCTCCTGGGCGCCACCACGCCTCCGCCCCCGACGACCGTATGTGCGCGGCTTGTTCGCTTCCGCGGTGTCGGCGCTCGCGGCGTTCCCGGTCTCCTCCGGCTTCCCGGTCTCCTCCGGCGCCGCCTCGGCTGCGGGCGCCTCCGCGGCCGGCCCGGCCTCTCGCTCGACCGGCTGCCGCTCGCGCCCGGCTGCTTCCGTGGCCTGTTCCTCCTGCGCGTGGCGCGCGGCTTCCGCGGCCTGCCTCTCCCGCTCTCCCTCACGCTGTCTGGTCTCCGCGGCTTTCGCCTCGGCGCGATCCCGGCGCTGGGCGGCCTCCGCTTCCCTCGCCGCCTGGTCGCGGGCCGTCTCCGCCTCAGGACGCGACCGGTCCTCGGCCGCGGGCGTGGCCTGCGTCGCGAGCTGCTCTCGCTCCGTGCCTTCCGTGCGCTCGGTCCGCTCGGTCCGCTCCCGACCGCCGCGACCACGGCCCTCCTTGCGGGACTCGAACTTCTGCGCCCCCTTCGGCAGCCTCGCCTCGTAATAGCCGTCCGGCGACTTCTGGAGGTCGATCACTTCCACATCGTGCGCCTGGCGGAGGAAGCGGCTGAACTTGGTGAAGCCCAGCGCCGACTCGTCCCACCCCGGCTCGATCTCCAGCATCTGGCGCTTGATGTCGGAGTCCCTCGCCGGCTGGTCCGGCTGCTCCACCAGCTGTCGGATGGCGTTCTGCAGCAGGTCGTAGCCGTGCTGGAGGTCCTCGGCGCGGCCCTCGTGCGTGGACGGCCGCGGCTTCGGCTTCGCCGCCTCCGAGCGCGGCGAACGGGCCTCCACACGAGGCTCCTCCCGCCGCTCTTCGCGCGGAGTCGGCTCCTGGGGCGCCTGCTCCCGGGGCGCCTGCTCCCGCGGCGCCTGCTCCCGCGGCGCCGACTCCCGCGTGCGCTCCGGCTGCCGCGCGTGCGCTTCTCCGCGCTGCTCACGGCGGCCGCGGCCGCGACGCCGTTCGTCGCTGCCGCGGCTCTCCCGCTGCTCCGTGGCGCCACGGCTCTCGCGTTCTCCGTTCTCGTACGGCTGGACCTCGTACTGTCCGTTCTCCAGCTTCCGGAGCGCCAGCCTGTTCCGGGACGCGGCCTCGGTGAGGAACTTGTTGAACTTGCTGAAGCCCAGCTCGCTCTCGTCGAAGTTGCTGTCCAGCTCGAGCATGACCTGCTTGAGACGGTCGGAGCGCATGACGTCGTTCTGCGACGCCATCTGCTCCACCGCCCGCTGCACCAGCTCCCACGGGTCCGTCTCCGACACCATGTCCTCCTCGCCCGCCCTCGTGAGGCCGGTGAGCGAGGAATAGGAGAAGTACTCGTCGCAGTTCTGGACCAGCAGGTCCGACGCGGACTCCCGCAGTCCCACGCCGATCACGTACTTGCCGTACTCCTTCAGCTTGAGAACCATGCTGCTGAAGTCCGAGTCGCCGGAGAGGAGGATGTACGTCCCGATCTCCGGGCGCGTGAACACCAGCTCCAGCGCGTCGATGGCCAGCCGGATGTCCGTGGCGTTCTTCTTCGAGCTGCCGTATGCGGGCGCGAAGATCAGGTCCACGCTGGCCTCACTCAGCGGCACGATGTACTGGGCGTAGCGCCGCCAGTCCGCATACGCGCGCTGTACGGCCACCTTGCCCTTGATGATGTCGCTGTTGAGGAGGTCCTTCAGCTGACGGGTGAGATCACTCCGGATGCCCATCGTGACGTTGTCGAAATCGATGAGCAGCGCTGCATTCGGCGCACCCTCGGGCACGCCGGCGCCCCCACGATGGGGAGCGTTGATGAAATTGTGCATTTCCTCGCGTTAACCTTCCGTTCGTTGTTTTCCAGCGCGAGGCCCCTCATTGCCGCCGGCCACATGTGCGGCGCCGGGGTCGGGCGACGAGTGTCGGCCGACAGCCGGACCACGGCACATGGCATCCGGACAACCGAGGAGTCCCGCAACAACGAGCCCCGGAGCCTCCTGGCTCGGGGACCCGTTCCGATAGGGTCCTACGGTCGACGGCTCGATTCCTCGGCGCTCACCATCCGCGCCAGCTCGACCCGCCGGACCTTCCCGCTCCCCGTCAGGGGGAACGAGTCGAAGAAGCGGACAAGATCCGGGACCTTGAAATCCGCCAACGCGTTCCGGCACCAATCCCTGATTTCCTCGCCGGTGATGATGGCGCCTTCGACCGGCACCACACACGCGCATACCTGCTCGCCGAGTACCTCGTGCGGCAGCCCGACTACGGCCACGTCCATCACGGCCGGGTGGGCGTGCAGTCGGTCCTCGACTTCACGGGGGTACACGTTGAACCCCCCGCGGATGATGAGCTCCTTTCGACGACCCACGAGATGGAGATAGCCCTCCTCGTCGATCATGCCCAGGTCGCCCGTCTGGAAGTAGCCGTCGTCATCGAACGCGTGCGACGTCTCCCCCGGCTGGCGATAGTAGCCCTTCATCACGCCGGGGCCTTTTACCCCGATCTCTCCCAAACTTTCCAGCGGCAGCAGGCTGCCGTCGAAATCCAGGATCCGAACGTCAATGTCCGGTAGCGGCTTCCCGACCGTGAACACCTTCTTCTCTTCCGGGTCGGTGGGCCGCGTCATGGCCACCGTCAATGCGGTCTCCGTGAGCGAATAGGCGACGCACAGCTCTGGACACAGCTCCTTGCGGATCCGCCGGACCAGGTCATCGCCCACCGGCGCGCCCGCCACGATGCCGGTGCGCAGCGAGCTCAGGTCGTAGGACCGCTCCTCCAGCTCGCGCAGCTCCGTGATGAACACCGTGGGAACGCCGTAATGCACCGTCGCCCGATGCTCCTCGATGAGCGACAGCGCCGCTGCAGGCTCGAACGTCTCCTGCAGCACGAGAGTACCTCCGGCAATCAGTGTGCCGAGGATCCCCGGCCCCAGACCGAAGACGTGGAACACGGTGGTGACGCCGAACGTCACATCGTCCGGCCGCAGCCCGATGGCGTCGGCCGTGGCCGCCGCCGTCTCCAGGAGGTTGGCATGGGTGAGCGCCACCCCCTTCGGCTTCCCCATGGTCCCGGACGTGTACAGGATCGCGAACGTGTCGTCCGGCTTCGCCTGCACCGGCTCGAACGACCGACCCTCTCCGCTGGAGAGCAGGTCTTCGAACTGGTAGATCCGGTCGTCGTACCAGAGGTCCGCCTCCCCCACGGTCACCAGGTACTGCAGCTCCGGGAGCGAGGTGAGGAACCCCTCGAACAGCTCGAGGTAGTCCACGCCGTTGAAGTCCTCGGCCGAGACCACGACCGCAGCTTCCGAGTGCCGGAGCATGTATTGCAGCTCCGGCATCGTGTAGCGGGGGTTCAGCGGGACGATCACGGCCCCGAGCTTGGCGGCCGCGAACAGCGAGATGACGAACTCCGTCCAGTTCGGCAGATCCAGCGCCATGCGGTCGCCGGGTTCAATGCCCAGTTCCCGCAGCGCCGCGGCCAGCGCCGTGGAGCGCTCGTCCACCTGACGGTACGTGAGCCGGCGGTTCCCTGAAATCAAGAAGACGCGGTCGGCGTCGTCCGCGACCCGCGCCCTCAGCGCTTCGGCGACCGTACGTCCCTTAATGCGCTCGACGAGCGCCATCACCCCTCCGTCCGGAGTCCTGGACCGGTGCGCCGCTCCTCGCGCGCGCACCCTGGATCGAAAACCCGCCCCAAAAACCGCAGAAACATAGTCGCGGCGCAGAGGACCGTCAAACGCCGTCAGCCGCCCGGATTCCCGCCCCGGCACGCGGCCAGGGCTGCCGTGACCACCGCATCGGGCAGCGCATGCGTCCACGCGCCCGCGTCGGTTCTCGCCACTTCACCCACCCGCGTCAGCAGCGCGTAGCGGATGGCGCCCGCCCGCGCTTTCTTGTCCGATCGCGCCGCGTCCAGCACCGCCGCCGGCTCCGCATCCGCGGGCAGGCGGGTGGGCAGCCCGAACGCCGTGAGCGCCTGCGCCACACGCGTGGCGGTGCCGGGTGCCGTGATCCCCGCGCGCTCCCCCGCCATGGCCTCCGCCACCATCCCCACGGCGACCCCTTCGCCGTGCGGGGTGCGATAATCCGAGAGCAGCTCCAGGGCGTGCCCGATGGTGTGCCCGAAGTTCAGCACTGCCCGCTCCCCCGCTTCCAGCACGTCACGGGCGATGACGCCCGTCTTGATCCGGACGGAGCCGGCCACCAGCGCGGCCAGCGCCACGTCGTCGCGTTCGAAGATGGCCGGCGCGTCGGCCACCAGCCGCTGAAGGTACCCCGGATCCGCGATCACGCCATGCTTCACCGCCTCGGCCGCGCCCGAGCGCAGCTCCGGGTCCGGGAGCGTGGTGAGGAACCGCGGGTCCACCACCACCAGCCGGGGCTGATGGAAGGCGCCCACCAGGTTCTTGCCGGCCCGGAGATCGAGACCCGTCTTCCCCCCGAGCGACGCATCCACCATCGCGAGCAGCGTGGTGGGCACCTGGACGAACGTGATGCCGCGGGCGAACGTGGCCGCGGCGAAGCCGGCCAGGTCACCGGTGACGCCGCCACCCAGCGCGATGATGCACCCATCCCGGCCGGCCCCGAGCGCGCCCAGCTCCTCCACCAGCTCCGACCACCGCGCCAGCGTCTTGTGCTCCTCACCCGCGCGCAGCCGCACGACGTCCGCCCTCAGCCCGGCATCCCGGAGATGCCCGAGCACGGTCTCGCCGTGAAGTCCGGCAACGGTGTCGTCGCAGACCAGGATGTAGCGCTGCGCGGGTGCGTGGCGCTCCAGCACCGCGGGGAGCCGCTCCGCCACGCCGGCACCGATGACGATGTCGCACCGCTCCACCGGCCGGGGCAGCGCCAGGGACAGCAGCGCTTCCCCGACGTCGAGATCCCCGGTCATTTCGGCCGCTGCCCTTGCCGACGATCGAACCCCGTCCCCAGCATCGTCTCCCCGACCAGCCACGCCATCACCTCCTCGAACGACTCCGTCTCCGTGTGCACGCGGCGCAGCCGCTCCGCCCCGTTGCCCCGATCCAGTATCGTCTCCACCCGCTCCAGCACGTCCGACTCCCCCACGGCGGACGCCAGCGGGGCCGCCCGGTCCAGGATCCGCCGCACCGCCGCGCGCACGGCCGTCCTCCCGCTCGGCGACTCCGGGTCCGTGAGTTCCCCGTCCAGCCCGAACCTCGCCGCCTGCCACTCGTTCTCCGTCAGCACCTCCCGCCATGCGTCCGGGTTCAACCCGCCGGAGCCGGGAAGCTCGATCTCCCCCTCCGCGACGCCCATGACCACGAGCTTCGCCAGGGCAGCGATCGTCGCCGCGTCATCCAGCCGCGGGCACACGTCCATCGCCCGGAACTCCAGCGTCGGGTACGAGGCGTGGGGACGCAGGCTCCAGTACACGCTCCCCCGGTCCCGGATCGCCTTGCTTCGCAACAGCAGGGCGATGAACTCGCGGTACTCCTCGTCGCTCTCGAAGCGCGGCGGCACCCCCGTGTACGGGTACTGCCGCCACAGGATCGCCCGGTAGGATGCGAAGCCGGTATCCTCCGCGTCCAGGAACGGCGAGCTGGCGGAGAGGGCGAGCAGGTGCGGGATGAAGCCTCGCACCTTCTCCATGAGCTGCGTCCGGTCGATCTCGTCGGGCACGCCCACGTGCACGTGCATGCCGAAGATGTTGACTTCCCGAGCGATCCGGTCGTGCCGCTCCACGATGGCCCGGTACCGCTTGCTCGGGTGGATCCCGGCGACCTGCCACGGGCTGAACGGGTGCAGCCCCGCCGCGGCGATCTCCAGTCCCTCCGCCGCCGTCGTCGTCGCCGCCTGGAAACGCTGGCGGCGCAGCTCCCGCTCCACTTCTTCCGTGGTGCCGCACACGGGGGTCCCGACCTCGATGGTGGTCTCGTGCAGCTCACCACGCAGCTCGTCCGCCCAGTCCGTGGCCAGGACGTCCGACGCGCGGCTCCGCAGGGCCCCCGTCTCGGGGTCCACCAGCTGGTACTCCTCCTCCACACCCATGGTGTAGTGGTGCCTCGCCATGCGACCGCGCCGCCTCCTCGCTGCCTCGCCTTTCGAAGTAGTGCAACGGTACGGATGCGGGTGTGCCGGTGGCAAATGCGGGGCCGGTCCCGCCCGGCGCGCACGATCGCGCAACCAGACTCTTTCTTTTGTCGGCGCCGCGATTATATTTCGCTTCGACGGAGCGCGCCGGGTCGAACGGGGCGCTGCGGCCACAAGATGGAACGGCTAACGACCGCGTCTCTTTGCAGAGGCGCTTTTTCATGGGGGGTTCGGACGGCCTGATGCCGCTGAATATCGGGTTGGCCTACAATCAGAAGCCTGAGCCGGAGGACGAGCCTCCCGGTACCAGGCGTCCCCTCGACGATCGATTCGCCGAGTGGGACGACCCCTCGACGATCACAGCCGTCGAGGCTGCGCTGGCCGAAGCCGGCCACGTGATCCGTCTGGAAGCCGACGAGGACTTCCCCGCCCGACTCCGGGCGAGCAGGCCGGACATCGTGTTCAACATCGCGGAAGGGCTGCACGGCCCGAACCGGGAAGCGCACGTGCCGGCCATCTGCGAGTTCTTCGACATCCCCTATACCGGCAGTGACCCGCTCGCCCTGGCGCTGAGCCTGGACAAGCGTCGCGCCAAGGATGTCTTCCGCACGGCCGGCATTCCGGCCCCGGCGGGGGTGACCGTGACGCGGCCGGAGGAGCGTCAGAGCGCACTCCACGTCCCGGTCCCGGCACTGGTGAAGCCGCTGTTCGAGGGATCGAGCAAGGGGATCCCCGAGAGCGCGCTGTGCGAGAGCCCGGATGACGTGCTGGTCCGGGTCGACGCGATCCTGGCGGAGTACGGGCAGCCGGCACTCGTGGAAGCGTTCCTCCCGGGCCGCGAATTCACCTGCGCCGTGCTGGGGAACGGTGACACGGCCCGTGCGCTCCCCCTGGTCGAGATCCGCTTCGATGCTCTCCCGGTCGGCGCGAAGCCGATCTACGGCTACGAAGCGAAGTGGGTGTGGGACACGCCCGAGCGCCCGCTCTCCATCTTCAGCTGTCCGGCCCCGGTCGATCCCGCGCTGGGCGCGCTCGTGGAGCGGACCGCCGTGGCAGCGTTCAACGCCCTCGGCTGTCGCGACTGGGCCAGGGTCGACCTGCGGCTCGACGACACCGGGCTCCCCCACGTGCTCGAGATCAACCCGCTTCCCGGGGTCCTCCCCGACCCGGACCAGAACTCCTGCTATCCCAAGGCCGCCCGCGCGGCGGGGCTGGACTACGGGCAGATGATCCGATCCGTGCTGGACGCGGCGCTGGAACGGTACGGGCTGCGATGAGGATCGCCGTGGTCTACGACCGCGCCGCCGACGCCCGGGAGGGCGAAGGCCCGACCCCTGGCCGTGACGCCGCGGCCGCATCCACCGGCCGCTTCGCCCGGGACCTCCGGCCCACCACCGGCCGCGCGCCGGCGCCGGACGCGGCCCTCTCCACGACCGGCGCGGGGGCGGCGGGCACCCCGGCCACGGGCGGAGCGGGCGCCGCCCCGGATGTCGCCGGGGTGAGGGAGGCCGTCGACGCCGTCGTCGAGAGCCTCGTTCGGCTCGGTCACGCCGCGTTCCCCGTGGCCGTGCACGCGCCGCTGGAGCGGTTCCTGACCCGGCTCGGTGGCGTGGACCTGGTCTTCAACCTGGCCGAGGGCCTCAATGGCCGGGCGGAGCACGAGCCGCGACTCGCCGCGCTCATGGAGCTGGCCGGGCGCCCGATCACCGGCGCGTCCTCCGACTCGCTGGCGCTCTGCCGCCGCAAGGACCGCGTGAACGCACTCGCCGAGAGCCGCGGTCTGGCCGTGCCGCCCTGGATCGTGGCGCGCCCATCCGGCGCCGGCTCGTCCGCGCCCCCGTGGACGCTCTTCCCCGCCATCGTCAAGCCCGTGGGCGAGGACGGGTCCGTGGGCATCCACGAGGACTCGGTCGTCGAGAACGACGTTGAGCTGAGCGCTGCCCTGGACCGCGCGCGCACCGACGTGCTCGTCCAGGCCTTCGTGGCGGGCCGCGAGTTCAATGTGGGCTTCGTCGGCGACGTCGCGCTCCCCCTCTCCGAAATCGTCTTCGCCGGCGCGCAGCGCGTGGTCAGCTACGCCGCCAAGTGGAGCCCGGGCTCCACCGACGACCTGTCCACGCTACCCGTCTGCCCCGCGCGCGTGACCACCACGTTCCACGACCACGCCGTCGCGATGGCCCGTGAAGCGTGGAGCGCCGTGGGTGGCCGCGGCTACGGCCGCGTGGACCTGCGCACCGACGCGGTCGGACGGCTGTATCTGCTCGAGGTGAACCCCAACCCGGACCTCGCCCCCTCGGCCGGCCTCGCCCGCATGGCCCGCGTGGCCGGCTGGGCATTTGACGACCTGGTGGCGCGAATCATGGAAGAAGCGGTCAGATGAGCGTCAGCTCCCTTCAAGACGACACGGCCACGCGGCTGCGGGCGCTGCAGCCTGGAGACCGGCCGGCGCTCGAGCGCCTGGTCCGCTCGGTCGAGCTTTTCAGCGCCGCGGAGCAAGACGTGGCCATGGAAGTGCTGGACGCATACATGGAGCACCCCGGGAAGGACTACCACGCGCTGGGCGCCTTCACCCATCGCGGCGACCTCCTGGGCTACGCGTGCTACGGCCCGACGCCGTGCACCGAAGGCACCTGGGACCTGTACTGGATCGCGGTATCCGGTGAGTCCCGGGGCCGAGGCATCGGAACCCTGCTGATGGAGGAGATCGAACGAAGGCTCGTCGAACAACACGCTCGACTCGTGCTCATCGAGACCGCTTCGCGCGCCGATTACGCCCCCACCCGGGCGTTCTACGAGCGGCGCGACTACGAGGTGGTCGCACGGGTCCCGGATTTCTACGCGCCGGGCGACGATCGCGTGATCTTCGCCCGCAAATTTCCCAGCGTTTGAACGACGAGAGAGCCATGTCAAACTGGCAAGAGACCCTGAAACAGAGCGTCACGACGGTAGACGAGCTCATCGACCGCTTCGGCCCCGAGAACGTGGACCGTGAAGCGGTCGAGAAAGCCATCGCCAAGTTCAACCTCCGCATCACACCGGCCGCGCTGGCGCAGATCAAGACGCCCGGCGACTGGGCGTGGAACCAGTACGTGCCCACGGGCGCGGAGAACGAGATCGTGGACGGGATCGTGGATTCCCTGGACGAGGATGCCGATTCACCCGTCCCGAACATCACGCATCGCTACCCGGACCGGGTGCTCTTCCTGGTGTCGCCCGTGTGCTCCACCTACTGCCGGTTCTGCACCCGACGGCGGAAGGTGGGCGACCCGGAGAAGATCCCGCTCAACCAGTTCGACGCCGCGTTCGCCTACCTGCGCGAGCACACCGAGGTTCGCGACGTGGTGCTGAGTGGCGGAGACCCGTTCATGCTGAGCGACCGCCGCATCGAGTACTTCCTCTCGACGCTCCGGTCCATCCCGCACATCGAGATCATCCGCATCCACTCCCGCGTGCCGAACCACCTCCCGGAGCGGGTCACACCCGAACTGGCGGAGATGATCCGGAAGTACCACCCCGTGTACGTGAACGTGCACTTCAACCACCCCGACGAGCTCACGCCGGAGTCCGTCAAAGCGCTCGGCCTGCTCGCCGACGCCGGTATCCCGCTCGGCTCCCAGAGCGTGCTCCTCAAGGGCGTGAACGACGACCCGGCCATCATGAAGCGGCTCATGCAGAAGCTGCTCGTGGCCCGGGTCAAGCCGTACTACATCTACCAGGCCGACGTGGTGGCCGGCGGAGAGCACTTCCGCACTTCCGTGCAGAAGGGTATCGAGATCATCCAGGCCATCCGCGGCTGGACGTCCGGCCTCGGCGTCCCCCACTACGTCATCGATGCCCCCGGCGGCGGCGGGAAGATCCCGATCCTCCCCGAGTACGTGCAGGCGGTCACCGACAGCGAGATCGTGCTCCGCAACTACGCGGGCGAGGAGTTCCGCTACCCGCTGCCGCAGGAGCCCGTGCCGGCGACAGGGACCGGGTGCGATATCCCGAGTATCCCCAACCGCATCGCCGCCCGCACCGCCCGCGTGGGGGGCGTCGCCGGCGGGACGGGCGGCGCCGGCCTGCGCCGCGACGGCGCCAAGGGGCGCACAGGCAGCCGCAGCCGACAGAAAAAGGCCGTCAACGGCAACGGCGGCGGACACCGCAACGGTCGCGGAAGCGCGGACAGCGGATCGCGCAAAGCCGCGGCCCCAGCGGCCTCCAACGGGCAGCGCGCTGGTGGGATCACCGCGAACAGTCGGCGAAACGGAAACGGAAACGGCCATGCCGACCCCGCCCAGCTCACCTTCGAGCCGCTGCCCGGGATCGTGCCGATGGACATGTAGCCGGCGGCCAGCCGCGTCGCCCCGTCCGGAGACGCCGGTGGACGGGCGCTGAGAACGCACCGCGCGTCGGCCCGTCCAGCGCGCGAGGGTGCCTGACGGCGTTATTCGAGGACGGATCCCCACGGGTCAGGGCGCTGCCTGGCGCGTGGGGATTCGTTGCGAATATCCGCGGAAAAGACACCGGTGCTGCCCGGCGGGACGTCGCTCGGGACACGGTCGGCTCCACTCGCCCGCGCGGACGCCGGACCGCGCGCGGCGTGCCGGACCGGAGCGAAGTCGACGGGTTCGCTCCGGCCCCCGGCGGCGCGCGGCCGGTCCGGCGCGGCCGCTGCGCTCAGGGCCCTGGCTGATCGATTCCCACGAGCGACGGCACGGGGATGTCGATCAGGGGGACGCCAGCCGATGCGGCCGTCTCCACCACCCGGGCGACCGGCCGCCCGTCCACCTCCAGCCGTTCCACGCCACCCGTCCGCCCCGGACGTTTCGCGAGGACGCGGCGGTAGTCGGCGGCGAAGCGGTCGGCGGAAGCGACGTCGTCCCAGACGGAGTACCACACCAGCGCCTGGGCGCCGGCGGGCCCGTCCAGAAGCGCGTACCGGTCGCCGTCCCAGCCGCGGGCGAACCCGGCCGACCGTGCGGTTCCGGCCCCGCGGGCAGTGATGGCGCTGTCGGCGTGCTCGCCGAGGTACTCCGAGAGGATGACGGAGGTCTCCATCTCGCCGAACGTGTTGGTGTAGGCCACCCGCCAGCCATCGGCCGCGGCTCCGAGCGTGAGCTCCGAGGGTGGGTCGCGCGTGTCGAGGAACCGGTCCAAGGGGCGCATGACCTGCTCGGTGGACTGGGGGAGGAGGTCGCGGAACGGGATGGGGATGGCGTCGCCCTGGCGGTGGCGGAAGAGCGCCTGTACGAAGACGGCGCCGCCCAGGTAGGGGAAGAGGAGCGTCTCCTTGATGATGCGGGGAGCGCGCTGGAAGACGGGGAACTGGTCGTTCTGCGACTCGAGGGCGGGTCCCATCACGTCGCGCATGTCGGGGAGGTCCCCCGGGTCGGCGGGCTTGCCGGTGAGCTCGGCGGTCTGGATGGCCACCATGACCAGCGTCGCCTGCCCCTCGGCCGCGGCCTGCGCCGCCATCTGGCGGTCGTTGCCGCGGTCCGGCGCCACGAGCGAGTCGAGGTCGGTGTACTGGTCCTGGAGAGCGTGGACCAGCTCGTGGGCGACGACGGGCGCCGCGGAGTCCGCGGGCACCCCCTCCAGGACGTACAGCCGATCCGTTTTCGGGTCGTAGTAGCCGATCACCTGTTCGGTGTACAGCGCCAGGAGCGTCTCCCGCAGGTCCAGCGTGTCGGGGATCAGCCCGAGCGCCCTGTACACCCGCTCCGTGCCGTGCAGCACTTCCGGCCCGAGCTCCTCGTCGAGCTGCGCATCGATGAAAACGCGCGCGTCCGCCCGCGACTGGAGCCGGTAGGCCACGGGATGTCGCACGGGCAGTCCGCTGGTGCGCGAGATGACGGGGACCAGCGAATCGATCATCACGGCGAGGCCCGCGGAGTCGAGCGGGACCCGCGCGCCCCGGCGTGCGCCGCCGCCCCGGGCATCGCACGCGGCGGCGGCCGCGACCGCGAGCGTCATCACCAGGACTGCCGTCCTAGGGCGCATCCGCATCTTCCTCCTCCGACGGCAGCCGTGTGTCCCCCTGGAGCAGCGTCCCGCCGGAGGCGACCGCGCGCATCCCTGGCGCTGGCACCGCCGCCTCCGCCTCCGCCAGGGGCCGTCCGGTGGTGGGATCGACAAGGTCGGGATCCAGCTCCAGGAGCGGGACGAGGACGAACGCCCGCTCGCGCATGCGTGGGTGCGGTATGGTGAGCCCGGGGCGGTCGATCCGCCGGTCGTCGTAGAGAAGGATGTCCACGTCCAGCGTGCGGGGCCCGTTGCGGACGGTGCGCTCACGCCCGCGCTCACGTTCCAGGCGACGCCCGAGCGCCAGCAGGTCTTCCGGCTCCAGCGATGTCTCCAGCCGCACGACCATGTTCAGGAATCGGGGCTGATCGGTGTAGCCGACCGGCTCGGTCTCGTAGACGGTGGACACGCCCGTGAGCGCGACGGCGGGCTCGCGGGCGAGAGCGTGGAGCGCGTGGCGCAGGTGCCGCGCGCGCGCGCCGACATTCGTCCCGAGGCCGAGCCAGGCAGTGGCCACGCCGCTCGCGTCAGCTCCGGCCGTAGCGGTCCTGGAGCCGGACCACGTCGTCGAGCTCCGGCGTGGAAGCTTCCAGGATGTCCACGTCCGTGAGGGCCGTCATCCGGTGAACGGTGCCGGGCGTGACGTGGTAGCTCGCGCCCTCCTCCAGCGGCACCTCCTCCAGCTCTTCCAGCGACGGGCCCGCCTCGAACTTCATCCGCCCGCTCAGCAGGTGGATGGTCTCGTCCTTCCGCTCGTGGTACTGCAGCGAGAGCGCGTGACCGGCCTTCACGTGCAGGATCTTCCCCACGTACCGGGCGGTGTGCGCCCAGATCAGCTCGTGGCCCCACGGCTTGTCCACGCGAACCGGCTGCGTCAGTCCGGCATCGCCTGTCCCGCTCGCCACTCCCTGCTCCGCTGGCCCGCTCATGCGACGAATCTCACGCGCGCGAACTTCCGCTTCCCCCGCCGGAATACCCGCTCGTCCCCTTCGCCCGCGTCCACCATCGCGTTCCGATCCTCCACCACGTCTCCGTCCACGGCCACTGCGCCCTGCTCGAGGAGTCGCACCGCTTCACTGTTCGACGACGCCAGCCCGGCCACCACGAGGACGCCGACCACCCAGACCTGCCCGGCTTCGTGGCGAACCCGCTCGTCGCCGAGCCGGACGGCGATCTCCGGCATCTCGTCCGGGTCCTCCTTCTTGCGGAAGACCTGGTCGAAGTGCGCCTCGCCCGCTTTCGCACCCTTCTCGCCGTGGTACTCCGTCGTGATCAGCTTCGCGAGCGCCCGCTTCGCCTCGTACGGCTGCTCCGCGGCGCCGGCGAGCGCAGTCTCGAGCGCGTCGCCGGTGAGGCCGCTGGCCAGGTGGTACCACTCCTCCAGCAGCGTGTCCGGGATCGACATGGTCTTCCCGTACATCTCCTCCGGCGGCTCCGCAAGCCCGATGTAGTTGTCGTAGCTTTTCGACATCTTCTGCTCGCCGTCCGTGCCCCGGAGCAGCGGCATGATGAGGCAGACCTGCGGCTCCTGGCCGTAGCGCTCCTGGATGGTCCTCGCCACAAGCAGGTTGAACTTCTGGTCGCTCCCGCCCAGCTCCACGTCCGCGCCCAGCGCCACGGAGTCGTACGCCTGCATGAGCGGGTACATGAGCTCCATCATGGAAATGGGGCGGTTCTCCTTCATCCGCTTGTCGAAGTCGTCCCGCTCCAGCATGCGCGCCACGGTATACGACGCCGTCAGCTTCAGGATGTCGGCCAGGTTCAGCGGCGCCAGCCACTTCGAGTTCGGCTCCACCCGCACCCGGTCCACGTCCAGGATGCGGCCCACCTGCTCCGCGTACGTGGCCGCATTCGCATCGATCTCCTCCGGCGACAGCGCCGGGCGCGTCTCACTCCGCCCGCTCGGGTCCCCCACCCGGGCCGTGTAGTCCCCCACCACGAACACCACGCTGTGCCCCAGCTCCTGGAAGGTGCGGAGCTTCCGCATGCTCACCGCGTGCCCGATGTGCAGGTCCGGGCGCGTCGGGTCGAAGCCCTGCTTGATGATGAGGGGCGTCCCCTGCGCCAGGCTCCGCTCCAGCTTCCGCGCCAGCTCGTCCTCGGGGATGATCTCCAGCGCGTCGCGCCGGATCGCGTCCATCTGCTCGTTCACAGGTGGGAACTTCGCCACGTCTCGTCCCTTCGATGCGGCCCGGGCCGCGTCCACTGCCATTGCTCGACCAGCGCGGTCACGCGCGCGGGTGTCTGTGAACCTGGGAAGGTGTCGGGAGCGTGAGGCGAGTGTCAAGCCGGTCGAGGAAGGTGCGAAGGGGGCGAAGGGCACGGCCAACAGCGTGACACGAAGAGCACGACGGGTCGAAGCAACGAAGGAATGCGGGGGGAGCGGGTGCCGGGGCTTCGCAAGCCGCGCGGACCCGGCAGCGCGTCGGGGGGGAACCTGAATGGATTGCCCCGCGCGTTTCCGGGCGTCGAGGCATCCCCGCCTGGAATGCCTCACCGGCGCCGTTCTTCGTGCCCTTCGACCCTTCGAGCCCTTCGTGTCACGCCGTTGTGCGGAGGCCGCGACCAGCCCACCCGCAATGGCGGCGCCGGGATGCCGACGCCCGGGACACTCCGTGAGCCGTGCCACGCCACGGCCCGCGATGTATCTTGCCCACGTGAGCCGCACCGTTTCCACGCCCAACCGAAGGAGGCGTATGGCTCGCCAGCAGAGTCGTGCCTCGGCCCCGTCCGACGCGGAGCTGCGCGCGCAGCTCGGCCCCGCCCACACGGCCTACCGCGCGCTCCTGGGCGCACACCCGGAGCTGAAGCCCGAGTGGAAGTGGTACGGGCAGAAGAACGGCTGGAGCCTCAAGCTCCTGGACGGGAAACGGAACCTCTGCTTCATCGGCCCGCACGACGGCTACTTCAACGCCGGCTTCGTCTTCGGCCACGACGCCACCAACCGAGCGCTGGAGAGCGAGGCGCTCCCGGCCGACGTCAAGCGCCTCATTGCCGACGCGCCCACGCTCCCGGAAGGCCGCGGGTTCCGGCTGGAGGTGCGCGACGACTCCCTCCTCCCCGCCATCTCGCTCCTGCTGGAGATCAAGCGCGGCCCCAAGTCCGCCGCCGCGGCGCACGAGCGCGCGGCCCACGCCCACACCGCCCGGGAGGCCGCGGTGCCGAAGCCGCCGCCGGCGCCCCGGAAGGAGCTGCGGATGCGGTCGCACCGGAGAGGACGGGGCTAGCGGGGCCGGCCCGTCGGGCGGAGCCGGGCAGCGTCCGGACGTTGGTCCCTCAGGACGTGCGCCTCGACACCGCGTGAGCAGGCGCGGCCGAGGGGAGCAGGCGCTCGAGCCTCCGCTCCAGCGCGGCACCGGCAGACCGCTGGGCACTCGCTCGGGGATGAGGTGGGTGAGGTTTCTGGCGGCGGGGTCCGTGAGGGCGAGCAGGTAGGCGGTGAGCGCGTCCACGATCTCGGGCGCGAGCACCACGCCGTCAATGATCGGGTCTCTCGTGGCGAGAATGGCCGTGGCGTTGTCCACGACGGTTCCCTGCAGGGCCGGCTCGAGCCGTGAAGCGTCGAACGTGCGCAGCTTCCTTTCCGACTCGCTGTAGTGGTCGATGAAGTCGTGCAAGCTGAAGAACTGACCGGCGTGGCCATAGGGGCCCGTCAGCTCCACATTTCGGAGCGGTGTGGTGCGGAACGCGTACCGGTCGGCCGGGCTCCCGCTGACACGTTCACGACCGAAGTCGTCATTGCCCGCGGGTCCATCGCCGGCGCCCGGTCCGAACTGCGCGAGGGCGACGTTGTGGAAGGCGCCATCCGAGAACGCGGGTCCGGTGTGGCATTCGGAGCACCGGATCTCCATGAAGATCCGGGCGCCCTCGAGCTGTGCCGGGTCGAGGGCGTCGTCGTCGCCGGCGAGGAAGCGGTCCCACGGCGAGTGGTTGAAGGAGAGCTCTGCGGCCATGAAGCCGGCCATGGCGTTGGTGGCGTGGGCGAACGTCATCCGCTCGAAAGGCGTTCCCGGGTAGGCACTTTCAAAGAGCTGCCGATACTCCGCCACGTCGCCGAGCCTGCGCATGATGGCGCGCCAGATCCGCGCGGGTTGGCCGTCCGGGATCGCCGCCAGCTCATTGCCCGACGCGCCGCGCATCTCGGCCCGGGAAAGAACGGGGAGCAATCCCACGGCGGACAGCGCTCCGAACTCGAAGACGCGCGCCATGTCGTCCGTGACCCGGACGCCATGGACGTACGGAAACGCCCCTTCGCGTCGGCCGCGATCTTCCCGTCCCAGAAGAAGGAGCGCATGGCGTACAGGTTGAAGAGCGGCGGCGCGTTGCGCGGGATGAAGTGACCGCCGGGGTGGGAGCGCGCCGGGCCCAGACCCGTGCCCCCCTGGCCAATCGGGAGACGCCGCGCATCGCCCATGGCGAAGCGCGGCGCGTGGCAGGTCATGCACGCGATGTCGCGGTTGCCACTCAGGAGCGGATCGAACATGAGGACTCGACCGAGCTCCACCAGCGCCGGACGCACGGCGGGTGGCGGTGGCAGCGGGCTTATCCCTCGGCCTGCCGCGAGAGCGCGCACCTGGTCCGCCGCGTCGCTCGACGTGATCTCGGTGGAAGCCCGCTCCGGACCGACCGGGTCGGTGGAAACGCCGTCGCCGCAGCCTCCGACGATCGTGGCCGTCACCACCGCGATCGTGCCAACGAGGGTGGTCAGGTGGGATTTCGGCATCGCATGTGCTCCGATGGCGTGGGACGACGGAGGCCCGCCCTGCACGGGCCTCCGCCGATCTTCCGGATCACTCCGCGGGCGTGCAGAGGTTGGTCGTGGGACTGATCTGGCACCCGCACAGCGGCACGTCCGGGTTGAAGTTGTCGAACATGCCGTCCGGGTTGTGCATCCACGCCCAGATGTGCGCGACCCAGCCGCCGTGCGCGTCGCTCCAGGTCAGCTCCTTACCGATCCCCTCGATCGTGGGCGGGTGACCGGGATAGCCGGCTGCCGTCGGGGCAGGATAGAAGTCGCCGGGAATGAAGTAGTCGAAAGCGGCCATCCGCATCCCCCAACTGGTCATCCAGGGACGACGATCCGCCCATCCGGCCCCACCAGCGAGGTATGGTCGTCCAGCAGGAGATCCATATTGGCGGTGTGGTAGCCCATGCCGCGCGCCTGCGAAGCGGAGACCGCCTCGGTGCGCTCGTCGGAGCACCCCACATCCGCCGTGTAGCCGTCGGCCTCAGCCATTGCGCGATTGTGCCAGCTCGCCGACCGCGCACGCAGCGCCGCGAGGGCCTGGTTGTCCTGAGCCGGAGACAGCTTGACGGGAGCGCTAGTGACATCGGTGAGGCGCTCCCGACGGGCCCGAGCGCCCCGGGCGGCGGCCACCGCGAGCGCTGCGAATGCGGCGGCCAGGTGTCGAGCGTGTCCAGACGAAGTCATGTAGCCCTCCATGTGAGTGGTTCGGTGATGCGGACGGACGGGATCGTCGTTGCTCCGCCCGAAGGCCGCGGCTACATTGCGCTCGAGCCCTCAACTCCAGGTCAGCGGTCGCTCAACGGCGGTTGATTCCGCGGCTGATCCTCGCCATTCACAACCCGGTGTACCGCGGCTTCGGCCGGATCCCAGGACATGGCTCGTGGCATGATCTCCCTCAGGCTCTTCGGCGGCGCATCGCTCGAGCGTGACGGTGAGGTGCTGAGCGGCCCGCCCACCCAGCGCCACCGTCTGGCGCTGCTGGCCCTCCTGTGCATCTCGCACCCGCGCCCGCTGAGCCGCGACAAGCTGATGGGCTACCTCGGCCGGCGCGTACGCCGTGCGCCCACGGCATGGCTGCTTCACCAGGAACGAGCGCACCGTGTCGCGGAAAACGGTCGGTGATAACGCGATCCTCTCGGTGGGTGAAGAGCTGCGGCTCGGATCTCCGTCTCTCGAGTGCGACGTTCTCACCTTCGAGGATGCGCTCGATGCGGGCGATCGGACTCGGGCCACGACCCTCTACACCGGCGCCCTGATGGACGGCTTCTTCCTGGCGACACACTCGAACGAGACCTGGCCGACCACGAGCCGGAGCGCCTGACCGTCGGCAGTGGCCGGAGTCCGCGACGCTGGCCGGGGCGGCCACTGCCGGGGATGCGGAGGCCGCCGGAGAATACTGGCGCCGCCTGCTCGTCGACGATCCGTACGAGGCCGGGGTGACCGTCGGGCTCATGCGAGCCCTGGAGATGCTGGGCGATCGGGCCGGCGCCATCCGTCAGGCACGCCTGCACGAAGTGCTCATCGAGGAGGAGTTCGGCGCGGAGCCCGACGCGGCGGTGCGCGCGTTGGCGGCGCGCATCCGCGCCGGCGAGGACGACACCGCCGTTGAGGGTGAGGGCGCCGCTGCAGGGGTTCACGTTGACGAGGGCGAGGGCCAGGGGGGGGACGAAGGCGGGGGGATCGGCTTTGCCGACGACGGAGGTGCGGGCCATTCCGGGTCGGCTATCGCTCGGACGGGTGCCGACCACGGCCGCGGACGCGCGAGCACGTCCGGGGCCGTGAAGCCCCGAAGTCCACGCCGGTCGTGGAAGCGCAGGGGCTGGGTGGCGGTCGCACTGCTCCTGGTCGGAATGATGGTCTGGGCGTCGACCCGCGGACGCTCCGCCAACGCCGCCGGGCTGACTCGCATCGCCGTCCTTCCTCTCGCCAACCTCACCGGTGATCCCGGGCAGGAGTACTTCGTGGCGGGGATGCACGACGCGTTGATCTCGGAGCTGGCCAAGATCGGCACACTGGTCGTCTATTCCCGCCAGTCGGTGCTCCGCTACGCGGACAGTGACCTGCCGCTGCCGGTGATCGCGAAGGAGCTGGGCGTCGACGCCCTCGTGGAAGGGGCCGTGTTCAAGAGCGGCGACAATGTCCACATCCAGCGCCAGATCGTCGCCCGGGCGCCTGCCGCGGCCGGTCAGGTCGCGAGAGCCGGCCCCAGCGCCCACAGGACAGCCCACGCCAGCAGCAGCGCCACGCCGGCGCGGGACGCCCGATGTGCGGGCGCGCCTGTCGAGCACTCGTCGCGTCGGCCCCACGCCCACGAGCGCATACCGGGCAGGCTGTACCGCGGTCCCCGCGGCAACGGGCAGTCGCTGCCGGCGATCCTCACGGGCGAGCCGGACGGCGCGCCACCGGAAGCGTGAAGGCGGCCGCGATGGACTCAGCAGGCCGCGCACGCGAAGCTCCGCTGACGACCACTGGTTCTCGAGCCTCTGAGGGAAGATCCGGACGAGTACACCGGAAGACGAAAGCCGTCCAGCCCTGCGGGCCATCGCTCTCGACAATACGGAGGCGCAAGCGTACGCCTCGCTCGGGTTCGTGCTGTTCCGCTATGAATGGGACTGGGACGGAGCGGAGCGCGCGATCCGGCGAGCGAACGACCTGGACCCGAACTCTCACCACTGGATCTACGCCCTCTACCTGTCCGCCGCCGGCCGGCACGAAGAAGCGATCGCCGAGTACCACAAGGCGGAGGAGCGGGACCCGGCTTCCGACCTGCTGAAAGCGCAGGTCGCGCGGGAGTACGGGTGCGCCGGTCACTACGACGAGGCGATCGCCGAGGCAAGGGAGCTCCACGCCCGTGTGGCCGCTGACGGCACGCCGGGCGAGGTCGGGGACACCGCCTGGCTGCTGGCCTTCACGGCGATCCAGAACACCTTCGCGGGCGCCTACGAGCAAGCGATCGGCGACGCCCGACGGCTCGTCGCCCTCACCGACACAGCCAGCGACGGTCCCCTGCTCGCCTTCGCTCTGGCCATGGGTGGCCGGCGCGATGAGGCACGATCGGTCATCGCGCGGCTCGACACGAGCTGGAGCCGAGGGTTCGCCGGGTGGCAACCGGAGGTTTACGCCGCGCTCGGTGACACCGATCGCGCCGTCGCCGCCGCGGCCGCGCTGGTCCGGTCGTACGGCCGCGATCTGACGGGCCTGCGCTGCTGGACCGCGTACGGTCTTCACGCGACGAAGCCCGACCAGGCGCTGTGAAGCCAGCAACACGAGAGCCGCGGGCTCCGCACAGCAGGCGCCGCAACCCACCCGGACCCTACCACACCCCCGGCACCAGCCTCGCCGGCGTCCGCTCGGCGTAGGCGTCGTACCCCGGCAGCCCTGTCCGGAGCAGGCGGTCCTCCCGCCCGGTCCGGAGCACGATCACCGCGGCCACGACCAGTGAAGGGATCAGCGCCCACAGGGAGTCGAGGAGGAGCGGCGTCGCCACTGTGGCCAGGAACGAGGCGGCGTACGCGGGGTGCCGCACGAGGGCGTACGGGCCCCGGCTCACCACGACCTGCCCCCGATCGGCCTGGATCCTGGCCACGGCGGAGAACCACGGGTTCCCGGCCATGGCCCACGTCGCGAACGCCAGCGCCGTGGCGATCACGACGGCGGCCGCGAGCTGGACGGCCAGGAGCCCGGGGGGCGACCAGGCGAAACGGTGGTCCAGACCCGCCGTCGCCAGGACGACCACCGGCCCGAGCACCACCAGCGTGACCAGCGCCCTGTCCCCTCTCTGCACGCCCTCCACGGAAGCGTAGCGCGCGCGCTCCCGCAGCGTGTCCGGGCTGCGGAGCGCCAGCGTCACACGGCTGGCGACGGTGCCCGCCGTCATCAGTCCGACGTACAGCCACGCCATGGGCCAGCGCACCGTCCCCGCAGTGGTGAAGAGAAACGCCGGGACCAGCACTAGGAACAACGCGAAACCGACCGTGGAGCGGACCATCTGCCGCCCTGACGATGGCGTGGTCGCCGCGATCCCTTCCATCAGACCCTCCGCGCTCCGGGGTTCGAGCGCTTCGCCGGTAGAGGACAAGGTAGCGGTCCGCGCCCACGCGGGTCGAGGGTGGCGGCCCTTGACCCCATACCGATATATCGGATAGTATCCCGTAACCACGGCCGGAACGCGTCCGACCGTCTGCTAATGGAGGGAGCCATGGGACCGAGAGGCAATGATTACGGCTGGAGCGCGTGGGCCAGCATGTGCGGCCCGAACTTCCCGTTCGGGCGGGGGCATCACCGTCGTCGGCGTGTGTTCCGGCGGGGTGACCTGAAGTACATGGTGCTGGGGCTGCTGGAGGAGCAGCCGATGCACGGGTACGAAGTGATGCAGCGTCTGGAGGAGGAGTCGGGCGGGTTCTATTCGGCGAGCCCTGGCTCGGTCTATCCGGTGCTCCAGATGCTGGAGGACCAGGGGTACGTGCGGGGTGAGGAGCGGGACGGGAAGAAGGTGTACAGCATCACGGCGGAGGGGAAAGCGTTCCTGCACGAGCACCGGGATCGTGTGGAGGACGTGTCGGGCCGGGTGGAGGACCTGGGCTCGATGTTCGGCGGGCGCGGCATGGGGGATCTGACGCGAACGTTCGTGCGGCTGGCGCAGGCGAGCTTCGAGGGGGCACTGGACGCGGCGGGTGACCCGGAGAAGGTTGCGGCGCTGAGGGAAGTACTGGAAAGGGCGACGCGGGAGGTGGAGTCGTCGCGGGATCGACCGAAGCAGGCGTGAGGACCGGAACGGAGGAGAGGAGGCAAGCGTGCCCGAGTGGCTGATCATCGGCCTGGTGCTCTGGTTCGTCTTCAGCGACGGAGGGCGTCGTCGTCGCCGCTGGCGGCGACGCATGCTGCGGGAGTACGGGGACGACTGGCTGTACGTCGGGGACGGGCGGGGCACGGGTCGATGGGGCGACGGCTGGCGCCGCGGCTCGCTTCCGGGTGAGCGCGCGGAGGGAGGGCCGACATCGACGGCGCGGTCCGGCGGGCACGCGCCTCCGCCGGTGCCCCGGCAGGAGACGGCGGAGGAGCGGCTGCGGCGGGAGTTCGTGGAGGGTCGGCTGACCATGGAGGAGTACGAGTCGCGGCTGTGGCAGGAGCTGAAGCCGAGGACGCCCCGCGAATAGCCGTCCGGGCCCTGCCCCGGGGATTCCGCCCCGAATCTTGCACTACGTCCCCGCCGGACGACGAGCGACCGAGCGGGGGCGAGGCATTATGGGACTGTCGATGAATCCGAAGCACGTGAAGCGTTACGCGCGACTTACGGGTCTGCTGGCGCGTCATGGCGGGACGGACCTGGTGCGGCGGGCAGGACTGGAAGCGGCGCTGGAGGGAGGCGACGCGCCGTCGCCTGAGGGGGCGGAGGAAGCCGCACAGGACGGGAAGCCGGAATCGCTGGCAGCGGACCTGGAATCGATGGGCCCGGCGTACGTGAAGCTGGGACAGCTGCTGTCCACGCGCGCCGACCTCCTCCCGCCGCAGTACCTGGACGCGCTTTCCCGTCTGCAGGACCGGGTAGAGCCGTTTTCGTACGAGGAAGTGGATCGGATCGTCTCGGAGGAGCTGGGGGTGCGGCTGTCGAAGGCGTTCGCGTCGTTCGAGCGGGAGCCGGTGGCTGCGGCGTCGCTGGCGCAGGTGCACCGGGCGGTGCTGCGGAGCGGCGAGGCGGTGGCGGTGAAGGTGCAGCGGCCGGGGATCCAGGAGAGCGTACGCGAGGAGCTGGAAGTACTGGAGGAGGTGGCGAGTTTCCTGGACGAGCACTCGGAGCGTGCCCATCGCTACCGGGTGGCGGCGGTTCTGGACCAGTTCCGGCGCTCGCTGCTGCTGGAGATGGACTTCCGCAACGAGGCCCGGAACCTGGCGACGCTGCGGGAGAACCTCGCCGGCTTCGACCGTCTCGTGGTCCCCCGCCCGATACCGGACTACAGCACCGGCCGAGTGCTGACCATGGAGCTGGTGCGCGGCCACAAGGTGACATCGTTGAGCCCTGTGGCGCTGCTGGAAGTGGACAGGCGCGCGCTGGCGGACGAGCTCTTCCGCGCGTACCTGAAGCAGATCCTGGTGGACGGGTTCTTCCACGCGGACCCGCACCCCGGGAACGTGCTGCTCACCGACGACCACCGTCTCGCATTGCTGGACCTGGGGCAGACGGCCACGCTCTCGCCGGGGTCCCGGGAAGCGCTGCTGAAGCTTCTGCTGTCCGTGGCCGATGGCGATGCCGACCATGCGTCGGACGTGCTGCTGGAGCTGAGCGAGCCCGAGGACGACGCGGACCGCGCGGGCTTCCGTGCCGCCGTCGCCGAGCTGGTGGCGAGGGCGGAGGGGCGGAAGGCGGGCGACATCGCGCTGGGCGTGGTGGTTCTCCAGCTGGTCCGGATCGCCGGGACGCACCACATCAGCCCGCCACCGGCGCTGAGCATGCTGGGCAAGACGCTCTTCGACCTGGACCAGGTGGGCAAGGCGCTGGACCCGGAGCTGGAGCCCAACGCCGCCATCCGGCGCCACGCGGCCGAGATCATGGAGCGGCGGATGCTGTCATCGCTGAGCCCATCGTCGCTGTTCCAGCGGGCGCTGGAAGCGAACGAGCTGGTGCAGCACCTGCCCCGTCGGCTGAACCGGATCATGGATCTCGTGGCGGAGAACCGCTTGAGCGTGGGCGTGGACGCCATTGACGAGGTCCGCTTCATCGCCGGGCTGGAGAAGATCGCCAACCGCATCACGCTGGGCGTCATCATCGCCGCCCTCATCGTGGGCGCCGCCATGCTGGTGCGCGTGGACGCCGGGCCGCGCGTCCTCGGCTACCCCGCCCCGGCCTTCCTCCTCTTCATCGTCGCCGCCGTGGCGGGCGCCGCGCTGGCGATCCACATCGTGGTGAAGGACCGGGAGTAGAGGACGCGAAGCACCTCGAATTCCCGCTCCACGCGAAGGACGCGAAGAGCGCGAAGAACTGCAACCCCCTTTTTCACGCGGAGCCGCGAAGAACGCGGAGGGTCGGCCGGGAGACATCGGGGGCTCGATCGGGCGGATCGGCCTGGAAGCGTACCGGGCCAGGCCATCAGGTTTGGCCCGGCGAGTTGCCGGGCCGAGCGCGCCGGACCGGCCGGGCGGCTCCCGGGGGAAACCAGCTTCGGGCCCGGGCTGTTTCCGGGCCCCCCGAGGCCTTCCTCCGCGTTCTTCGCGGCTCCGCGTGAGATTGAAGTTCTTCGCGCCCTCCGCGTGATCAGGCGCGTCGGACCGCGGCACTCCCGAGGCCCACGATGACGGTGACGGCGGACCCGATCAACGCGAACCAGAGCGTGTCCACCAACACGGGGATGGCGCCGAAGGTCTGGGCGGCCCAGAGGGCGGTCATGGCCACCACGGCCACGGCGATGCCGGTGACCGCGTCGCGCTGGTCGGGGCGTCGGAAGAGGGTGCCGAGGAGGAAGCCGCCCAGGAGGGGGCCGAACGTGAAGGACGCGATCTGGAGCGCCACCACCACCACAGGGGTGCCCTGCTGGGCGAAGTGGAAGAGGGTGGCGCCGCCGATGAGGATGGCGGCCCAGAGGAGGGTGAAGGCGCGGCCCACGCGCAGGAGGTGGTCCTCGTCGTCCTCCCGGTGCGCCAGCGGGGCGTAGATGTCGTGGGTGGCGGAGGAGGCGAGGGAGTTGAGGGACGAGCTCACGGTGGACATGGCGGCGGCCAGCACGCCGGCCACGATGAGGCCGCTGAGCCCGGACGGCAGTCCCTCGATGATGAACGCGGGGAACACTTCGTCGGGCGTGGCGAACGTGCGGCCGGCGTAGAACGTCCGGAGGCCGGCGCCCACCAGGAGGAAGAGGGTGAACTGTCCCAGGACGACGAGGCCGCTGCCGATCACGGCCTTGCGGGCGCCCCGTAGGTCGGGGGCGGCCAGGAGCCGCTGGACGACCATGTGATCCACGCCGTGCGTCGCCATGGAGAGGAACGTGCCGCCCACCAGCCCGGTGACCAGCCAGCGGGCGCTTGCGGGGCCGCCGCCCAGGTGGACCACGCGGAACGTCCCCGCGGCGTCGCCCGCGGCGCGGATGGCGCTCCACCCGCCGGGGACCCGGTCCGCCAGCACCCAGAGCGCCGCCGCGCCGCCGACGATGTAGAGCCCCATCTGGATCACGTCCATCCACACAACGGAGCGCAGGCCGCCGTACCACGTGTAGAGGAGCGTGGCGACGCCCACCAGCAGGATCACCTGCCAGTACGGCCAGCCGGTGATGAGGGCGATGGGGATGGCTGCGGCGAAGATGCGGACGGAGTCGGCGAACGCCCGGGTCACCATGAAGATGGCGGACGAGAACCGCCTCGCCCCGAGCCCGAAGCGGCGCTCCATGAGGGCATAGGCGGTGGTGAGCTCGCCGCGGAAGTAGCCGGGGAGGAGCACGTACGCCACGGCCACGCGTCCCAGCAGGTAGCCGCCCGCGAGCTGGAGGATCCAGAAGTCGGACGCATACGCGGTGGCGGGGACGGAGATGAAGGTGAGGGCACTGGTCTCGGTGGCCACCACGGAAAGCATGATGGCCCACCAGGGCATGGCGTGGCCGGCGAGGAAGTAGTCGCGGGCTCCGTGCTGGGAGCGGCCCATGTACGTGCCCACGCCCACCACGCCCACGAGGTAGACCACGAGGACGACCAGATCCAGACCAGTGAACGCCATCGGCGGCTCGGTTTCGGGTTGTGAGGGGCGGGCCGGTCAGCGCACCACGAACGCCTCGACAGCGTGGAACTCGGGCAGGCCGAGCCGGTCCAGCTCCTCGGCGGTGCCGCGGTTGCGCCCGTCCACGCGCTGCCAGAACTCGCGGTTGTCGTGCCCGCCGGGGAACGGCGCCGTGTCCTTCTGCGACTGGTGCTTGAAAATGGCGAAGATCTTACGACGCAGCTCTTCGCGCGAGAGCGGGACGAAGACATCGGCCTCGTGCACCGGCCATTCCTGCCACGCGCCGCGGTACAGCCAGGTCTCGGGGCGTGGCCCGTGGTATTGCTCGAGCGCCCGGTCGATCGCCTCCTTGCACTGCCGGTGCGTGCCGTGCGGGTCGGACAGGTCGCCGGCGACGAAGATCACGTCCGGCTTCAGCTCCTCCAGCACAGACCGGATGATCTCCACATCCTCGGGGCCCACGGCGTTCTTCTTCACCGTCCCCGTCTGATAGAACGGCAGGTCCAGGAAGCGGCACACTTCGCGGGAGTACCCCAGCGATTCCACGGCGCTCACCGCCTCGGTTTCGCGGATGTGGCGCTTGATCGCCTGCACCTCCGGAATGTCGACCTCGCCCGGCTCCTTCCCGGCGAGGAACGCTTCGACCTTCCCGATCAGCCGCTCCAGCCGCGCGCTCGAATCCGGGTGGGCCGCGGAGTCCGGAGCGCCGGCCGACCGCGGCTCATCCTCGAGCACGTCCCTGCGAAAGCGGCGCACGAAATCCAGGTAGCGGCGAACCTCGTGGTCGAACACGGCGATGTTGCCGGACGTCATGTAGGCCACGGCGACATCGTTCCGGTTCTCGTGCAGCTTGCGGAGCGTGCCGCCCATGCTGATGACATCGTCGTCCGGGTGGGGGCTGAAGACGATGATGGACGCATCGCTCGGGAGCCGCGGGTTGTCGCGGACCTTGGCCTCGAGGCGGTCGAACGCGGAGGTGTTGAGCGCATCGGCGGACGTCCAGAGCGCCAGGAGCGAGGCCAGGTGGTGCTCCTGGTAGTCGGTGGCGGAGAGCTGGAGGATCGCGCGACCGGAGACGCGGGCGAGCCAGACCACGGCGCGGAGGGCGAGGTCGTCGTCCCATTCCACGGCCCGTACCAGCCAGGGCGTCTTCACCCGCGTGAGCTCACCGGCCGCCGCGGCGTCGAGGAAGAAGGTTGCATCCGGGTGCTCCTGCAGGTAGGTGGCGGCCACATCCGGCGAGATGTCGCCTTCCACGGCGCGCTTGACGATGGTGGCCTTGTGCTCCCCGGTGGCCATGAGGATGACCTCGCGGGCATCGAGGATGGTGGCCACGCCCATGGTGATGGCCTCGCGCGGCACGTTCTCCTCACCGAAGAAGTCGGCGGCCGCGTCCTTGCGCGTGACCGAGTCCAGGTGGATGAGGCGCGTGCGGGACTCGCGCCCGGAGCCCGGCTCGTTGAACCCCACGTGACCCGTCTTGCCGATGCCCAGCAGCTGGATGTCGATGCCGCCGGCAGCGCGAATGGCGGCCTCGTACTCCTGGGCGTGGCGCTCGACCTGGTCGCGCGGGATGCCGCCGCGGGGGATATGGACGTTGGCCGAGTCGATGTCGATGTGGTCGAACAGGTTCTCCCACATGAACCGGTGGTAGCTGTGGATGCTCTCCGGGTCCATGGGGTAGTACTCGTCGAGGTTGAACGTGACCACGTTGCCGAAGCCGAGCCCGTCCTCGCGGTGCATCCGGATCAGCTCCCGGTACACGCCAATGGGGGTGGAGCCGGTGGCCAGCCCCAGCACCGCGCTCTCCCCGGACGCCTGGCGCTCCCGGATGAGGTTGGCGATCCGCCCCGCAACCCGGCGAGCGATATCCTCGTGCTCCTCCACAATGACGACGTCGACTCGCTCGGTGATCGGCATGCAGTACCTGTGGTTCGCGCTTGGACCCGGGCGCCACCGGTGGCGAAGTCCCGCGGCTCAGCCGCCGGTGGGATGCACGATCGGTTCCTCGCCGATGGCGCGGGCGGCCCAGGTCAGGACGTCACGGCGCAGCTCCTGGATACCGTGGCCCTCGCGCGTGGGGTCTACCCGGTTCGTGAGCAGGACCACATACAGGTTTCCGACGGGGTCGATCCAGATCATGGTGCCGGTGAACCCCGTGTGCCCGAAGGCGGACGGCGAGAGCGCGGCTGCGATCCCGGCCGAGCCGGGTGCCCGGGCCCAGCCGAGGGCCGGCGCCGGAGACGTGAACGCGCGCACCGTCCCCGGCTCGATCAGCTGGCGACCATCGCAGCGCCCCGCATCCAGCATCATGCGGGCGAAGCGTGCCAGGTCGGCGGCGGTGGAAAAGAGCCCGGCGTGGCCGGAAACGCCGCCCATCGCATAGGCGTTCTCGTCGTGGACCACGCCGCGGACGTGCGTGTGGCGGAACGTGGTGTCCACCTCGGTCGGCGCGATGCGCGCCAACGGCTCGCTCCATGCGACGCCGGGCGGCGCCGGCAGTCCGGCTTCCGACCGGATGGCGGCCATGGCCGCGGGACGGGGGAGGAACCCGGTGTCGCCCATGCCGAGCGGGGCCCATAGCTCCCTGGCCAGGAACGCGTCCAGGGGCTCGCCCGTGACCCGCCGCACGGCCTCGCCCAGGAGGATGAACCCCAGGTCACTGTAGACTTCCCGCGTGCCCGGCCGATACGACGCCGGCAGTCCGGCAATGGCGGCTGCCATGGCGCTGTCGCCCCGCAGGCCGCCGCCGGACGGATGCCAGAATCGGATGAAGGGCGGAAGCCCCGCCGTATGGGTGAGGAGCCGGCGCACGGTGACGGAGTCGCGCCAGCCGCCGCGCGGCCACGCGGGCAGGTACGCCGCCAGCGGCGAGTCGAGCGCCATCCGGCCGCGGTCCACCAGGAGCATCACGGCGCTGGTGGTCCCCACCGCCTTGGTGAGCGACGCCAGGTCGTACAACGTGGAGTCGGTGGCGGGCGGCGACCCGGGCGCCCAGTCCAGCCGGCCATAGCCCCTGAGCCGCAGAAGCCGACCCCCCTGCCCCACCGCCACCGCCGCGCCCGGCGTCACCCGTGCAGCGATGGCGGCCTCGATGGCGGCGTCCAGGGAGTCCAGGACGTTCTCGGCGGCGCCAGCGGCCTGCGCTTGCCCGACTTCCCGGACGGCGGGGCCGGCGCGGTCGAGCCCGGCGCCGAGCGGCGCGAGCGGCGGGATCGAGATCGGCAGGCGGCCACCGATGGGAGCGTCGCCCAGGAGTGCGCGGGCGGCGGCCAGCTGGCTGACGGGCGCGTTCCCCCAGGCGAGGAGGTACGTGCCCGCGTCCGGGATCTGACGGAGGACGTACGGGCTGCCGAACGAGACCACCACGGTCGGCTTCGCGGCCACCAGCGCGCGCACGCGGGCGGCCACCGGCTCCTCGATTTCGACACTCCCTTTCGATGAGCGCGTTCGGACGTCGGAGACGAACACCACCAGGTCGGCGCCGTCGGTCAGCGCGAACACGGAGTCGAGCACCGCCGCGGGCTCCCGGGGGCCGAGCCTCGCCAGCTGCAACGCGGGCGTCGCCTGAGCGAGAGTGGCCGCGAACTGGCGCGCGGCGAACGGGGCGATGTCGTCGCTGTACGCGATGGCGAGGACGCGCGGGAAGCGGAGCGGCCGCAGCGGGACGAGTCGCTCGCGGTCGCGGACGAGCGTGATGCTCCGGGCCGCGACCCCGGCCGCCACCTGGCGGTGCGAGGCGGCGCCCACGTGGTCGGGGACGCGATCCAGGGGAACGGTGGGGGCGAGGCGGAGTCCGGCCCGGACTTTCGCTTCCAGGATCTTCCGCACGGAGCGGTCGATGCGCGCGGCCGGGACGCGGCCGGACTGGACGGCGTCCACCACGGCGTCGATCACGGCGGCCGGGTCCACCGGCTGGAGCAGGATGTCGGCGCCGGCCTCCACGGCGCGGACCGCGGCATCGCGGGGACCGAACGCCTTCACCAGCGCGCCCATGTCGAGGGCGTCCGTGATGACCAGCCCGTGGAACCCCATGACTCCCACCAGGAGGCTGTCGAGCATGCGACGGGAAAGCGTGGCCGGCAGCGTGGAGTCCCCTGACAGCGCCGGCACGGCGATGTGGGCACTCATGACGGCGTCGACGCCGGCATGGACGAGCGCCCGGAAAGGGGCCAGCTCCACGGTGTCCAGCCGCGCGCTGTCGAGGCGGAGGATGTATGGTGCGAGGTGGGTATCGCCGCTCACGTCGCCATGGCCGGGGAAGTGCTTGGCCGTGGCCAGCATCCCGTGCTCCTGGAGCCCGCGCATCTGCGCGACCGCGAAGCGCGACACGGCTCGCGGGTCTTCGCCATAGCTCCGGGTGTTGATCACCGGATTCGCCGGGTTATTGTTCACATCCGCGACGGGGGCGAGGGCCAGGCGGATGCCCACGGCGCGTGCCTCCTCGGCGGTGATCCGTCCGACGGCGTACGCCAGCGACGGGTCACCCGTGGCCGCGATGCCCATGGCAGGCGGGAACTCCGTGCCCCCGCCCAGGTCGGCGCCCCAGGGGAGCAACACGCCCGCGTCCAGCCGCTGACCCGGCCCGTGCTCGACATCGCTCATGACAAGGAGCGGCACACGGGACATGCGCTGCAGCCGATTGAGCAGCTCCGCCAGCTCGAGGGGTGGGCCGATGGAGTGGATGATCCCGCCCACGCCCAGCTCCTCGACCCAGGAGCGGAGACGCTCCTGCGCCGTGCTCTCCGTGGGCACGAACGCGCCGGACGTCCAGGGCACGACCATCTGCGCCACGCGGTGCCGCAGATCGAGCCCGGCGAGGGTGGAGTCGACCCAGCGCCGGGCGGCGTCGTCGAGAGGCTGGAGGCGGAACGTGTCGGCGGCCGCGCCGGCGGAGGAAGGCCCGCGGGCGGCCGGCGTCTCACCGCTTCCGGCGAGATCGGCCCCGGCGACCTCGGTCCGCGGTGCGGAGCGCGCCGGGGCGGGCGCACACGAGAACACGGCCGAGGCCGCCAGCAGCGCGGCCGGAAAGATTCGCAAGCTCATGGTGCACCGGAAGGTAGCCGCGATCGCTCGGAGCGGGCAATTCGCCCTCTCGACCACAGTGGCGGGGGCGGTTCTGCCGGTTCTGCTCGGGCTCCTGACCGCCTGCGGCACCGGCGGTACGGCGGGGGGCGGTCAGGCGGAGCGCGGCGGGGCCACAACGGCCCGATCCGGCGCGTCGCCCGGCGCGGCCGCATCACCGGCCACGAGCCGGTCCGCCGGACAGCCCGGGCGCGCCGGTTCCGGGCGTGCGGACGCCCCCGTGCTCCTGGGCGTGGACATCCTGCTGCGCGACAGCCTGTCGCTCCTGCGCGGCCGCCGCGTGGGGCTCATCACGAACCACACGGGGCGCTCGTACGCTTCGCCCGCCGCGGGCGACACGGGAGTCAGCACGATCGACCTCCTGGCCAGCTCACCGGGCGTGGCGCTGGTGGCGCTCTTCAGTCCCGAGCACGGGATCAGGGGTGATGTCGACCGGAAGGTGGTGAGCGGAGTGGACGAGGCGACGGGGCTAGCGATCCACTCGCTCTACGGCGCGACGCGGAAGCCGACGGTGGAGATGCTGCGGGGGATCGACGTCCTGGTGTTCGACATCCAGGACATCGGCGCGCGCTACTACAGCTACGTCTGGACCATGGCGCTGGCGATGGAAGCGGCCGCGGAGGCCGGGATCCGGTTCCTGGTGCTGGACCGCCCGGATCCCATCGGGGGCACGCTGGTCCAGGGCAACGTGGCGCCGTCGTACATGCCCGTGGCATTCTACCGGGCGGCCATGCGCCACGGCCTGACCGCCGCCGAGCTCGCCCGCTACGTCAATGGCGAATACGGGCTGGGCGTCGACCTCCACGTGATCCCGATGGTGGGGTGGCGCCGGTCCATGTGGTGGGGTGACACCGGCGTTCCCTGGCGCCCCCCGTCGCCGAACATGCCGGCGGTGGAGTCGGCCACGCACTACCCCGGCACATGCCTGTTCGAGGGAACCAACCTCTCCGTGGGACGGGGAACCCCGCTGGCTTTCCAGCAGGTCGGCGCGCCATGGCTGGATGCCGACGCCGTGGCCGCGTCGCTGCGCGCCCGCCGGCTCCCGGGCGTGGACGTGGAGCCCGTGACCTTCACGCCCGAAGCGCCCACCGACGGGAAGTTCGCCGGTGAGCCGGTGCGCGGACTGCGCTTCCATGTCACCGACCGGGAGCGCTACGACCCGGTCCGCACCGCCGTGGCCGCGCTCGTCGAGATCACCCACCGCCACCCGGACCACTTCCGCTGGCGCACCGCCTGGTTCGACGGGCTGGCCGGCGGCCCCCGCCTGCGCGAGCGGATCCGCGCCGGTGACAGCCTCGATGCCATCACGGCCCCGTGGGCAGCCGAGCGGTCCGTTTGGGAGGAGACCCGGTCGAAGTACCTCATGTACCCGTAGCGCGCGGAGAACGCGGAGGAACAGCGGTCACGCGGAGGCGCGGAGAACGCGGAGGGGGCAGCGCTGGGATTGGGGGGGAGGGGCGTCGGGGGGTGGCCAGGGTACCGGGGACTCCGGGCAGCTTCGGGTCACCGGGCCAGCACAGGCCACACGAGGCGGCTCTGGCCGCGACGCCGGATCGGCCGCGAAGCGCGCTCGCGCCAGCCGAACCGGCTCTCGCCCCGACGCCGGATCCCGCCCCGCAGCCCGTTCGCGCCCCGATGCCCGATCCCGCCCCGATGCCGGCTGCGCCCCAGCTCCCCGGGGGCGCCCGCGAAGCCCTTCGCGATCTCCGCGTCTCCGCGTGCCTCCCGTCTCAGGCCTTTCCCTGCCCGCGCCCATCAGCGTCGTCGCGCGACGAGCGCTCCGCGCCTCACCGCTCCAGCATGGCGGCGATGCTCTCGTCGTGGGCGGCGGGGTGGGCGAGGACGGCCACATCGGCGGGGATGCGCACATCCACGGGCTGGTCGCGCACGGCGCGGCGGAATCCTCTGCCTTCCAGGACGCGGTGAATGTAGATCCGGCGGACGATCACCAGCGTACTGGCGAGGACCGGAACCGCGACGAGCAGCCCGATGATCTCCATGAGGTGCGCCATGATGAGCACGCTCAGGAGCGTGAGCACGGGCGGTAGCGAGACCTGCCGCTCCATGATCATGGGCGCGACGAAATTGGCTTCCACCAGGTGGACCACCACCCCGAGCAGCGCGACCAGCAAGGCCTGGAGCGCGTGTCCCTGCCCCAGCACGAAGACGGCCGGGAGGAGTGTGGAGACAAGCGTGCCGAAGAACGGGACAATGGCGACAATGCCGGTGAACACGCCGAAGGCCAGGGCGTAGGGAACGCGGAGGATCATGAGGCCCACCCAGGTGAAGGTCGCCAGGGTGAACATGGCCAGGAGCTGGCCCACGATCCAGCTGCGCAGCGTGACGGCGAGGTCGGTGAGGATGTCGCGCACCAGCTCCCGGTGCACGGGCGGTGCCAGCGCGATCAGCCCCTCGCGGTACATGGCCGGCCGGAGCGTCAGGTAGATGCCCATGACCAGCACCGAGAAGAAGTGGATGAGGAACTGCATTCCGCTGAACACATACGGCACCACGCTGCGGAAATAGCTCCCGATCTCGGCGGCGATGTTTCCGACGTAGCTCTCGTTCTCGTCCAGGTGCCCGAACAGGTTGGCGACGAGCGGCTTGCTCTCCGCCAGGTGCACCATGTCGTCTTCCCAGCGCTCCAGCTGCTCCGGCAGCTGCTGCACCAGCTCACTCGTCTGCTCGGCGACGGGGGGAACGATCAGGGCGCCGATCCCCACCGTTGCGGCGATGGTGAAGAGGATGGCAAAGAGGAGCCCCAGCGGCCGCGGTACGGCCAGCCGCCGCTGGAGCGTGTCCGTGATGGCGCCCAGGTAGAGGGAGAAGAGGACGGCGATGAACAGCAGCAGCAGGATCTCCGCCACGCTGTACACGAACAGCAGGAACAGGAGGAAGAAGATCGTCGCGATGACGACGCCCGCGCCCCTCCGGTTCATCGGCGACTCCGGGAACGGTCCGCGCGCGGAGGGGGTCGCATCCGGCCGCTACTCCTCTTCCAGCTGCGCTTCCTGGATTTCGCCGTCCTCGTCATCGTGCGCGCCGCTGGGCAGCGAGGCCGGCTGCTTCCGAGGGCTCGGCAGCCCCATCTGCTCCTTGAGTGCGGCGAGCCGCCGCTCCACGTCGCCGCCGTTCCCGCCCTCCAGCTGCTTGAACTCCGTCTCCAGGGAGTCGCCGGTCAGGGTCTGGGTGACCTCGGAGGCGGCCAGCGCCTTCCGCTCCGATTCCTCGATCTTCTCCGCCACGCGCTCGAAAGCGTCGAACGCCGAACGATCGGAGAGACCGGACATGGTCTCGTGGATTCGACGCTGTGCCTGCGCCCGCTTCTGCTTCGCGACCAGGAGGTTCTTCTTCCGCTTCGCCTCCTCGATCTTGTCGTTCAGATCACGCAGCGACGACTTGACCTTCTCCGTCTCCTGGGCCTGACGGCGCCAGGTCTCCTCCATCGCGTGCGCCCGCTCCGCGTGCTCCTGCTGGCGCAGCAGCGCCTGCTTGGCCAGGTCGTCGCGGTTCTCCTTCACCGCCAGCATGGCCCGGCGCTCCCATTCCGCCGCCTGCCTCGCCTCCTCCTCCACCTGCGAGCGCAGCTTCTGCTCGTCCGCGATGGCCAGCGCCACTTCCTGCTTCGCCTTGCTCAGCTGCTCGCGCATGTCGGCGATCAGCTGGTTCAGCACCTTCTCCGGGTTCTCCGCCCGCGCGATGGCGTCATTGATGTTGGAGCGAAGCAGCAGCGATAGCTTCTGGAAAATGCCCATGACCGTCAGCCCTTGTGTGCGACTGGGAGGAGCTCCGCCAGCTCCTTCATGTGACTCGATGCGGCGAAGACAATGCTCTCGAACGACGCCCGCAGCTCCTGGAAGTCCAGCGTCTCGAGCTCCAGTGCGTCGCTCAGTGCGATGTCCCCCTCTTCGATCCCGTAGCTGCCGTGCACCAGGTCCGACGCGTTCAGCTCCAGCAGCTTCCGGTACAGCGGCGCCAGCTGCTGATCGCTCGGGTCCTGCGGCAGGTCCATCACCTTCAGCCGGAGCAGCACCACCGGCGGCGAGAACGTCACTACGACGTTCGTCCCGCCCTCATCCCCCTGCAGCACCCACATGTTCTCCTCGACCTCTTCCGCCTCCGCGCCCATGCGGATGAAGTACGATTCGAGATCGTCGCGATTGATCATTGGCCTCAGTCTCCATCTCGGGAAAACCTGCCGATCCGTACGGTACCCAAGGAGTTGTGGTTTCGGCAAGGCGGGAGGCGCACGGGGTGCCGCGTCGCGGGGGCGGGACTGCCCGCGCTGCGCCATGCCCGGTGCCTCGCCCGATTCCGAATGGGCGCATATGTTGACCCCTGTCAACTTCATCGTACCCGGGGGGAATCCATGAGCGAAAAGAGCATCAAGCTGCTGAACCAGGGGCTGGCGGACGAGCTGTGGGCGGTTCACCAGTACATGTATTTCCACGTCCATTGTGACGACCAGGGTTACGACCTGCTGGCCGGCCTGTTCAAGCGCACGGCGATCGCGGAAATGCACCACATCGAGGAGTTCGCCGAGCGCATTCTCTTCCTGGGCGGGGACGTGGAGATGAAGGCGTCGCACGAGGTGGAGGACATCCGGGACCTGCGCGGAATGCTGGAGAAGGCACTGGAAATGGAGCAGGGCGCGGTGAAGACGTACAACGCGTCGGCGAACGAGAGCAGCGCCAACTCGGATGCCGGCTCACGGAAGATCTTCGAGGACCTGGTGACGGACGAGGAAGGGCACGCGGACGCGTTCGATACGGAGCTGGGGCACCTGGACCGGTACGGCGAGCAGTACCTGGCGCTGCAGTCGATCGAGCGGGCGAAGAGCCTCGCGGAGGGGTGAGCGCGGCCGCGCGACCGCGGCAGGCGGTCTGAGCGCGCGGCACCATGATGGCCCCCGGCGGCGGCTGGCCTCCGGGGGCCATCACCCTCCGTGGGCCATCAGCCGACAGGGGCGAGGCCCAGGACGTCCGCGAGGAAGCGACCGGTGTGCGAGACGGGATTCGCGGCCACGGACTCCGGGCTCCCCTCCGCCACGATCCGGCCACCGGCCTCGCCGCCTTCCGGGCCGAGGTCGACGATCCAGTCGCCAGTCTTGATCACGTCCATGTTGTGCTCGATCACAATGACCGTGTTCCCCTTGTCCACCAGGCGGTGGAGGACGGTCAGGAGCATGCGGACATCCTCGAAATGGAGCCCGGTGGTGGGCTCGTCGAGGATGTAGAGCGTCTGCCCGGTGTCGCGCTTGGCCAGCTCCGTCGCCAGCTTCACCCGCTGCGCCTCGCCGCCGCTCAGGGTGGTCGCGGACTGCCCCAGGTGGATGTAGCCGAGCCCGACGTCGCTCAGGGTCTGGAGCCGTCGCCTGATGGAGGGGATGGCATCGAAGAACTCGAGCGCCTCGTCCACGGTCATCTCCAGCACGTCCGCAATGCTGCGGCCCTTGTAGAGCACTTCCAGCGTCTCGCGGTTGTAGCGCTTTCCGCGGCACACCTCGCACGGGATGTACACATCGGGGAGGAAGTGCATCTCGATCTTCACGAGGCCATCGCCGCTGCACGCCTCGCAGCGCCCGCCCTTGACGTTGAAGCTGAAGCGCCCGGGCGCGTAGCCGCGGATCTTCGACTCGGGCAGCTCGGCGAAGAGGTTGCGGATGGGAGTGAAGAGCCCTGTGTACGTGGCCGGATTGGAGCGGGGCGTGCGCCCGATGGGCGACTGGTCGATGTCGATGACCTTGTCCACGCGCTCCACGCCATCCAGCCCGTCGTGCGCGCCGGGGATGGTGCGCCGGCGGTAGAAGTGCCGGGCCAGCGCCTCGTAGAGGATCTCGTTCACGAGGGTGCTCTTCCCCGACCCGCTCACGCCCGTGACGCAGGTGAACGTGCCGAGGGGGAAGTGCACGTCGATGTCCTTGAGGTTGTTGGCGCGCGCGCCCCGGACGACGAGTGTGGCCTCGGGGTCCGGCGTCCGCCGCTCGGGCGGCGTCGGGATCTCGCGATCCCCGCGCAGGTAGGCGCCGGTGAGCGAGCGCTCGGCGGCCAGGATGTCGTCCAGCCGCCCTTCCGCCACCACCTCGCCTCCGTGGCGACCGGCCCCGGGTCCCAGGTCGATGACGTGGTCGGCGGCGCGGATGGTCTCCTCATCGTGTTCGACCACGATGACGGTGTTCCCCAGGTCCCGCAGCTGCCGTAGCGTGTGCAGCAGCCGCTCGTTGTCGCGCTGGTGGAGCCCGATGCTGGGCTCGTCGAGGATGTAGAGGACGCCGACGAGGCGGCTCCCGATCTGCGTCGCCAGCCGGATCCGCTGCGCTTCCCCGCCCGAAAGCGTCTCGGCGCTGCGACCGAGGGTGATGTAGTCGAGCCCGACATTGGTGAGGAAGCGGAGCCGCTCGCTCACCTCCTTGAGGATCGGCCGCGCGATCTTGGCCGGCAGCGCGTCGGGGTCGTCGGGCGTCGTATCGCTGACGGCGAGGGACGTGAAGAACTCGAGTGCGCGGCTGACGCTCAGGTCCGTGGCGAAGCCGATGGACTCGCCGGCGACGGTCACCGCCAGGCTCTCGGGGCGCAGCCGGTGCCCACCGCAGGCGCGGCACGGCTGTGTCAGCATGTAGTCCCGGAGCTGATCCCGGACGTTCTCGGAGCCCGTCTCCTCGTAGCGCCGCATCACGTTGGCGAGGACGCCTTCCCACGGCTCCTTGTAGCTCCCCTTGCGGCCGCCCGTGCTGTAGGGAAACGAGACCTCCGTGTCGCCCGAGCCGAAGAGGACGGCGTGGCGAACGTCCTCGTCCAGGTCACCCCAGTTCGTGTTGGCGTCGAAGCCGTAGTGCTCCTCCAGCCCGGGAATCACCGAGCGGCGCAGATGGCCGGTGGGCGCGCCCCAGGGCAGGATCACGCCCTCGAGGATGGAGATCGACGGGTCTCCCACCACCAGCTCCTCGCTCACTTCGAGGCGAGTGCCCAGCCCGCCGCACGCCTCGCACGCGCCGTAGGGCGAGTTGAAGCTGAACTGGCGTGGCTCGATCTCCGGGATGGACGTGCCGCAATGGACGCAGGCGAAGCGCTCGGAGAAGAGGTAGGTGCCCGGCTCGGCTTCGCCCGGGCCGTCGCCGCCGTTCCGGGGCGCGTGCAGGACGACTTCCACGATGCCTTCTGCGGTCTTCAGAGCCGTTTCGATGGAGTCGGCCAGCCGCGCACGGTCATCGGGGCGGACCACGAGGCGGTCCACCACGACGGCGATCTCGTGGTTCTCGTAGCGGTTCAGCGTCGGCGGCTGCTCGAGGTCGTGGGTCTCGCCATTCACGCGCACGCGGACGAAGCCCTTCTTCCGCGCTTCGTCGAACAGCTCCCGGAACTCGCCCTTCCGACCCCGCACGAGCGGCGCGAGCACTTCGATCCGTGCGCCCTCGGGCCAGAGGAGGATCCGGTCGGCGATCTGCCCGGCCGTCTGCGGCCGCACGGGGCGTCCGCAGGTGTGGCAGTGGGGCGTGCCCACGCGCGCCCAGAGGAGCCGCAGGTAGTCGTAGATCTCCGTGACCGTGCCGACGGTCGAGCGGGGATTCCTGCCGGTGGTCTTCTGCTCGATGGAGATGGCCGGGCTCAGCCCCTCGATCACGTCCACGTCCGGCTTCTCCATCACCCCCAGGAACTGCCGGGCGTACGCGGACAAGGACTCCACGTAGCGCCGCTGCCCTTCGGCGTAGATGGTGTCGAACGCCAGCGAGCTCTTCCCCGAGCCGCTGATGCCCGTGATGACCACCAGGTGATCCCTGGGGATCGATACGTCGATGTTCCGGAGGTTGTGCTCGCGCGCGCCGCGAACGATCAGCTTTTCGTCTGCCATATCACCGGGGCCAGGAGTGGTGAGCCGAAGGGCAGTGATACACCGGCAGGTGGGTCGTGGTCCAGAGGTGGCCTCAGCCCCGCGCGGGGCTTGTCGGCACGGCCTTGCGGCCTCGCAGGTCTGCGTCCGGCAGTGCCTGCGAGGCCGTCAGGCCGAGCGTTCTACCGGGCGGCCGCCGGTCGCGCCTCGGCGCCCTTCACGTACCGATCGAACCACGCGACCATCTCGTTGAGCGTGGTCATGATGGACTCGCGGGCGCGGTAGCCGTGGCTCTCCGCGGGCAGCATGACCAGGCGGGCCGTGCCGCCGAGGCCTTTCATGGCGTGGTACATCCGCTCGCTCTGGATCGGGAAGGTGCCGCTGTTGTTGTCCGCGATCCCGTGGATCATGAGGAGCGGCTCGTCGATGTCCTGGGCGTGCATGAACGGCGACATCTCGTAGTAGATGTCGGGCGCCTCCCAGTACGTTCGCCGCTCGTTCTGGAAGCCGAACGGCGTGAGCGTCCGGTTGTAGGCGCCACTGCGCGCGATCCCGGCCCGGAACAGATCGGAGTGCGCCAGGAGGTTCGCCGTCATGAACGCGCCGTAGCTGTGGCCACCCACGCCCATCCGGTCGCGGTCACCGACGCCCATCTCCACCAGCTTGTCCACCGCCGCCTGCGCACTGGCCACGAGCTGCTGGACGTACGTGTTGTTGGCCGTGTCGCCGCCGATGATCGGCATGCTCGGCCCGTCGAACACGGCGTAGCCCTGCGTGAGGAAGAAGAGATGGCTCGGGCCGGTGAACGTGGTGAAGCGGTTCTCCGACGAGCGCACCTGGCCGGCGGCGGCCGCGGAGACGAATTCCCTGGGGTAGGCCCACATGACCACCGGCAGCCGCTGCCCGGCCGTATAGCCGGCGGGCAGGTAGAGCGTCCCGCTCAGCGGCACGCCATCCGCCCGCTCGTAGACCACGAGCTGCTTCGTAATCCCGTGCAGCTCGGGCGCCGGGTCCTCGAACGACGTCACGGCGCGATCGCCGTTCGCGGCCAGGTCCAGCACGTGGTAATTGGGCGGCTCGGTCTTCGACTCGCGACGGGTCAGCACCCGCGCGGCACCGGGCTCGAGGACGTCCACCACCTGCTCGTACTCGTCCGCCCCGGACTGCCAGAGACGCTCGGTCTGGAACGTCGCCAGATCGAGGCGGTCGAGGAACGGCCGGTCGCCCTCGGGTGAAGCGCCGGCGCCGGTCAGATAGATGGCGTCACCGTCCTGGAGCAGGACCTGCCCGCCCACGGGCGTGCTCACCAGCTCGGGCCGCCCGGGGTCGCCGTAGGCATCCTCGCGGCTGCGGTCCCAGAGCAGGCGCCGCTCCGCGCGCGGGCGATCGGGATCGAAGACCCACGTCCGCACCCATTCCCGCCTTCGGTCATAGTCGCTCAGCAGGGCGACGCCGTTCTGGCCCCAGTCGATGCCGGCATAGCGCTCGCCGGTGCGGGCGAGCTCACCGGGCTCACCCGTGAACGGCGCGTCCAGCTGGAGAACGCGGTCGCGATTCTCCACTTTGCGCTCCGGGTCGCCGCCGTCGAGTGCTTCCGACCACACCAGGGATGCGGGGCGCAGGGGCCGCCACTCCAGGTTACGCGGTCCGGTGCGAACGCCGCGGATCGGAACGTCGTCGGCGATGGGGAGGTCGGCGAGCAGACGGAGGAGGTCGCCCTGCCGGTTCCAGATCTCGTACGCCACTGGGAAGTCGTAAACGGGGACGAGGTACGAGTACGGCCGGTGGACCCGGCGGACCAGCAGGTAGTCCCCGCTGGGCGATGGCGAAACCCCCTGGAAGACGGCGGGGCTCCCCACCGGCGTGGTCCGGCCGGTGGTCACATCAACCAGCGCCACGCGCGAAGTCATGTAGTAGTCGAACAGCGCTTCGTCGTGCGGGTTCTCCAGCAGGTCCTCATACGTCCGAACCGGGGCCACGCGCCCGCGGGTCTCCTGAACCACGGGTCCCGCGGGGACGTCCGGCGCCGGCGGCGGTGCGCCCCGGTCCGCAGGCACCATGAGGCAGACCAGCGAAGCGCCATCCGGCATCCAGTCACAGCCGCCGGCCACGGCGTTCACGTTGCGGGCCACGAGGCGCCCCTCACCGGTGGCGACGTCCACCACCCACTGGTCCACACCGTCGTCGCGCGTGAGCGGGAACGTGAAGCGAGCCCCGTCCGGCGACCACGACGCGAGCCCGGGCGAGCCCTGGCCGATCTTCACCGGCCGGCGAGCCCCGTCGGCCAGCCTGACCAGGTCGAAGCCGGTGAGGGTGATGTAGGGGGCGGCGCTGCCGTTCGTCGCCGGGTTGATCCGCAGCCCCGCGATCCGGAGCATCGGCTGGGCGACTTCGGCGATCGGCGGCATGCTCGCCCGGTTCTGGAGCAGCAGCCACTCACCTCGTGGACCCGTGGTCCCCACAGGGAACGCGGCCGCGTCGAGGATCTGCGGGATCGGCGCGGGCGGCGTACTGTAGCCGCCCTGCGCGGTGAGGGGGGCGAACATAAACGCGACCAGCGCGGCCGCAGCGACGGCCGAGCGGAAGGGAGACAACCGAGGCATCGTTGGCACTCCGTTCTTGGCTGGCGTGCAATCCGGGCAGCTGGAGCCGGATGCCGCCTGGCACGTGGGCTCGTCCGCGGCCCGCACGACGGCGCGCCACGGCCGGGGTCTCAGCGCGACGCAACATCGCGCGATCGCTTCGGCTTCGTCTCGGAGAAACACCCCTCAGCGGGAGCCGGTAAGATGAGACGTTCGCCCCCCGGAGGCCACCCCCGCGCGAAGCCGCGCCGGGAGGTGAGCGCCCCGGTCTACCTCACCCGCTCGATGTACGTCCCCTCTTCCGGGTCCACCCGCACGATCTCGCCCTTGTCGACGAACGCAGGGACCTGGATGACGACGCCGTTCTCCAGCTTGGCGGGCTTGGTGACGGAGGTGCGCGTGTCGCCGCGGACGCCGGGCTCGGTCTCGACCACCTGGAGCTCCAGCGTGCGGGGGAGCTGCACGCCGAGGGGAGAGCCTTCGAGGAACTCCACCTGCACGTCCATGTTCGGCACGAGCCACTGCGCGGAGTCGCCCAGGGTGTCATCGCCGATGGGGAACTGCTCGAAGGTCTCGTTGTTCATGAAGTAGTGGTGATGGCCATCATGGTACAGGAACTGGAGCTCCTGCGTCATCATCTCGGCCTTCTCCACCGTGTCGGCGGACCGGAACCGATGCTCGAAGATCGTCCCCGTGAGGATGTTCTTCAGCTTGGTCTGCATGTATGCCGGGCCCTTGCCTGGCTTGATGTGCTGGAACTCCACGACGCGGCACGGCTCACCATCGTGCATGATCACGGTGCCGCGGCGGAGCTGTGAGGCCGACATCGCCATGGATGCGCGTGCTCCAGTTCCCGGTCCAGAATACGACGGCCCCGCGTGCGCGAGGCCTGGAAGCCTTGGAATGTCGCGGGGCTGCGGCCCCCGGGCAAGCCCCGGGTCCGCGCGGCCCGGTCGGCGGCCGGCGACCGCTACTCCTCGCGGGTGTGGCGGTCCAGCCAGGCAACGATGAGCGGCCAGACCTCGCGGTGCGCGGCGCGGCTGACCACGATCCCGGGGTGGGTGAAGTCCTCCGTGAAGCCGGTGTCCCGTCCGGCGAGGACGTATTCCGCTTCGGGACTCCCCACCATGTCCACCAGAGCGCGGCACGCGTCGGACGGGGCGAACGTGTTGTCGCCGGCGCCGCTGATGGCGAGGAGCGGCGTCTGGATGTCGGCCAGTCGCCGCACGTAGTCGATGCCGTCGTCCCCCCGCCATTCCCGCCGCAGGTTCCAGTTGATCCACTGGATCATGACGCCGGGGAGCTCGTCTTCCGGGCCGAGCCCGAGTCTGCGGGCGGGGAAGCGGCCGAGGACGCGGGACGTGGCCCGGATGGCCAGGGCGGCCACGCGTCGCCAGCGTTGGAGCCAGGGCACAGGGGTTCCGAGGACCACCACGCTGGCCACCCGCTCGCGGAGCGCCGGCTCGCCCGCCAGGGCAATGAGCATGGACGCGCCGCCGGCGGAGTGTCCAACGAGGGACACGGGGCGACTGTCGCCGGAGCTTGCGGCCACGGCAGCGGGGACATCCAGGCGTCCCCAGTCCTCGAAGCGCCAGTCGCGGCCGCGGGGCCGCTCGCTCCCGCCGTGCCCGCGGGGATCGAGGACCACGGCCTCGTAGCCGGAATCGGCCAGGTGCCACGCCATCCCCCGCCCCCGGGTCCCGAGCCAGAACGTATGGTTCGAGAACGTGCCGGGCATGAGCAGCACGGGCGGGGCGTCCGGGTCACCGACGCGGTACAGGGCGAGTCGGGTGCCGTCGGCCGCAACGGCCTCTTCCCGGCGGACGCGCATCGTCATGGGGTCCACGCTTCCGGGCCCCCGCTCACGAGAGCCCGGGCGCGACAATGCGTACCCCGCGCTCCACGGCGTGGGCCACCATGGGCGTCACGCCGGCCGGGTCACCGTCGATCTGAACCGGGATGCACGGGTCGCTTTCGATCCTCACGTCCCTGGCCTGGAAGTGGATGAGCCGGTCGTCCGCAGCGCGGAACCGGCGGCCCATGGCCTTCCACAGGAGGGGTGGAACATCAATGACGTTGCGCGGCGCCAGGATCACCACATCGAACAACCCATCCTGCCAGGACCGCCGGGGCTGCGGGGCCAGGGCGAGTCCGAAGGGGATGAACTGGGCGAACAGCTCGCCCACATTGGCCAGCATCACACTCACCGCCCGCACTTCCACGACTTCTCCATCGGCGGTGATGCGGAAATCCACGGGCTGCGCGGCGAGCGCCTCCTTCACCGCGGCGAACACGTAGGCGCCGAAGCCCCAGCGTTCTTTCAGTCCGCGGGTGGCGGAGCCCATGACGGCGGCATCGAAGCCGGCGCCGGCCACGAGGGCGAACACGCGGTCCCCCACGCGCCCCAGGTCCACGGCCGCGGCTTCACCGGTGACCGCCACTGCCACCGCTTCCTCGATCCCCTCCGGAATGCGGAGGTTGCGGGCGACCTGGTTGCCGGTACCCCGGGGGATGATGGCGAGCGGGGTCTCCGTGCCCGCGAGGCCGGTGACGGCCTCGGCGATGGTGCCATCACCACCGACCACGCACACGCACCGGTACCCGAGCGCCGCGGCCTGGCGTGCCAGCGCGGTGGCATGACCCGCGTGGGCGGTCTCGGCCAGATCGAACGGTGCGCGGCGCGCAGCGAACGCGCCCCCGATGAGCCGGCGCAGACGCGCCGGATCCTCCTGCCCCGCAGCGGGGTTCAGGACGATGAATGTGCGGCCGGCGTAGGGGCCGGCCGCAGGTTCGGGATCGTTGGGCACGGGCGTGCGCAGCTCAGGCTTCAAGGCCCTGCCGCGCCATTTCTTCCAGCCGCGCCACACGGTCCTCGGTGGAGGGGTGGGTGCTGAACAGGGAGGCGAACGCCCGCCGCTGCCCGGCGAGCGGGTTGACGATGGCCAGCGAGGCGGCGGCCGGGTTCACGTCCATGGGGATGCGACGGCTGTACGCGTCCAGCTTCTGCAGCGCGTGCGCCAGTCCCATGGGGTTGCCGCTGATCTCGGCGCCCGTGCGGTCCGCAACGAACTCGTTCTGGCGACTGATGGCGAACTGGATCATCATGGCCGCGATCGGCGCCACGATGGCCATGGCGAGGGCGCCCAGCCCGCCGCCCTCGCGGTCGCGCCCGCCATAGCCGCCGAACATGGCGCCCCAGACCGCGATCCGCCCGATCATGGCCACAGCGCCGGCCATGGTGGCGGCGATGGTGCCAATGAGCATGTGGTGGTGTTTCACATGGGCCAGCTCGTGGGCCAGCACGCCCTCGATCTCGTCCTTGTTCACCAGCTTCAGGATCCCGGCCGTGCAGCAGACCACCGCATGCTCGGCGTTTCGCCCGGTGGCGAACGCATTCGGCTGCGGCTGCGGCGAGATGGCGATGGTGGGCATGGGCAGCCCGGCCCGCTTGCGCAGCCGGTCCACGGTGTCGTACAGCTCCGGGGCCTGGGAGCGGTCCACGACCTGCGCCCGGTACATGCGCAGCACCGCCTTGTCGCTCCACCAGTACATCCCGAAGTTCATGATGGCGGCGAGCGCGAAGAAGATGACGGCGCCGCTCTGACCACCGATGTAGCCTCCGAGCACGACCAGCAGGGCGGTGAGCCCCGCCATGAGGAGGAAGATCTTGGTTCTCTGCATTGTCGCTCGCTACCGATTCAGGGTGGTTCTACCGCTGCCAGGAGATACCCCTCGGAGACTCCCTCGATCCACGCTCAGTACCCCCAATCCCGCAGGAGGCTGAGGCCCCACACCTTCCGGTCATCGATCTCCGCGAGCCCGAACGAGGGGGTGCGCGCGAAGCGGTCCTCCAGATAGAACTCCCCCGTCCAGGTGGGCCGGAACCTGTACTGCACGCGGGCGCCGAACAAGCGCGGGCTCCAGGACTCCTGCTGGGCCGGGATCCGTCCGCTCAGGATCAGCGTCACGTCGCGGGTGGCATCGACGCCCAGCTCCACCTGCGTGTTCCCGAGGAGGCCATAGCTGCTGTAGTCGCCCAGCTGGTACTCGGGCGCGCGCAGCGCCAGGTAGTCGATGCCGAGCAGGCTGCTGGCCACGCGCTGGAGCTCGCTGGAGGCGAAGCCGGTGAGGGCGGGGCGAAGGAGCCCGAGCCCGAGACCGGTCATCACGCCGGTGGAGAGGACATCGGACTCGGACTGGGTCAGCTCCGCGCCGGACCGCCCGAACAGGAGATAGCTTGCGAGGTCGGCCTGCGAGACCTGGAGGTCGGAGTTGGTGGTGAGCCGGACGCGCGGGTCCTGCAGCGTGCCAGTGAGCACGGCCACCACGTCGATGGGGTCCCCTTCCGCCCGCCGGACCCGGTATGCCGCCTCGACATTCAGGTTCGGGTCGATTCCCGGCGTGCCGACGAACTCGATGGTCCCGCTGTTGATGTCGAAGCGCCTGGCGGGCACGCGCTGAGCCACGCGGAGGTCGTACGTCCCGCGAACCGTCTGGAGCGGGCCGGTGAGCCGGAGATCGCCTGCGCCGAGGTCGGCCTCCACTTCGAGGGAGCCGCTGACTTCCACGTCGAGCTCCCGACTGCGCAGCCACATCTCCCGCGATGCGTTCAGATTGAGATCCGTCACCACCAGGTTCTTCAGGAACGGGTTGGGCGGGGACGGGCGGTACGTCACGGTGGCGGTGTCGAACAGCTGGAGCATGGACGTGTCCAGCTGAACGATCTGGTACCGCCTCCAGATCTCGTCCAGGTTCATCTCCGCGCGCACCAGGCGCAGGTCGCCGGAAACCACCGGCCGGTGGTAACGGCCGCCCACGTGCAGCACGCCGTCGGCCACCGCGGCCACGTCGCGGCGCCGGGAAGCCTCGAACCGGCGCGCGTTGACGTCCAGGTCGAAGCCCGGATCGGCCGGGTGCGTCAGGTCCAGCAGGCCCTTCACATCGGCGGAGCCCTCCTCCGTTCGCAGTGTGGCGGTGAGCTCAACACGGCGCTCCGGCCGCATGCGGGCGAGGGCCTGGACGCCGTGATATCGGACCAGGAGCGGCTCGAAGAACGCGCTCCCATCGGACAGCCGCAGCTCGCCCTGCAGCTCGGGGGAGCGAGCGGTGCCCATCATGTCGATGGCAGCGTCCACGCGCCCGTCCAGCCCCGTGAACCCGGGCGTCAGGAAGCTCAGGAGCCCTGCCGGTACGCTGTCCGCGCGGATCCGGACGTCCAGGGGGAGGTCGAGGACGCGCTGCTGCGTGGACATGAGCGTCAGGTCCGCGGGAATGCTGGCGTCCGCCCGCACCACGTCCTCGCCATCCCGCCACCCGGCCAGGTGCGCCGTGACCAGCCGCCCCGAGTAGCGCATCTCCCCGCCCGCGCTGTCGAGGACGGCGCCGGCGTAGCGGAACGGGCGCGAGGCCAGCCAGCCGCGGATTTCCGGTGACCGGGCCGTGCCGGTGACGCGGAACTCGCCCGTGACCACGCCATCGACAATGGAGTCGGTTTGAGTGAGGCGCAGGATCTCACCCACGCGCACACGGTCGAGCTCGATGACCAGCGACGCCGGCAGCGTGTCAGCCGTCTCAGGCTCCCGCCACGGGAGCACGCCGGCGACCCGAATCCGCGCGGGAACGGGGGAGCGCTCCAGCACGAGAGAGTCCACTTCAACGCCTCGCCGGCCCACACTGGCCATCACCGTGTCGGCCAAGGCCCAGCGGCCGCTCTTCAGACCCACCGCCAGCCGGTGCAGCTGCAGCCGCATTCCCCCGGGCGTGCGCTGGAACGCCCCGCTCACCTCCACCTGCTGCGAATCGGCCCCGGTGGCCCGCAAGGACACGTCCCCGCTCCCCCGCGTGTAGCGGAGGGTCCCGGCGGCCGCGGGCACGCTCCGGCCGGCGGCGAGGAGGGAGTCCACCGCGGCGCGCAGCGTGAAATCGTCGGGTGCGCCCTCGAACTCCGCGCTGGCCCTGCGGATGTGGACGTCGTCATAGAGAATCCGTTCACCCGAGCCGCGGCCCTGCACGCTCCAGCTGTCGAGCCCCCCTCGCGCGGTGGCGTCCACCGTCAGGCGCCCCGCCAGTCGTCGCTCGAGCGGCTCTCCCACCGGGTGTTCCACCGGGTCAGGAAAGAAGGCCAGCTCCAGTGGCTCGACCGAATCGGCGCGGACAGTCAGCTCGAGCTCGCCCGCGCGCCCCTGCGTCAGACCGAAGCTCCCGCGCGCCGAGGCGTCCCCCACGGCCGAGCGTACGGCGAAGCTGTCGACCAGGGCCAGTCCGTGATCGACGCGCGCAGAGCCCACGGCCCGGTACACGGGCACGCCAGCGACGCGGGCGGAAGCCACGTCCACGAACAGCGAGGCCTGCGCGTCGCCCAGCCCGCTGCCCACACCATCCAGCTGGAAGGTGGCGGTGACTCGCGTCTCCGGGAGCGAGGGGACCAGGCGCTCCAGGGAGAAGTCGGTGACCTCGCCACGCATGGCGTAGCGGGGGCTCTCGCCTTGCAGCGAACCGTGACCGGTCACCGCCACGCGCCCCGCGGACGTCTGCAGGTCCGCGCCCAGCTCGAGGCTGTCCAGCGGGCCCCTCAGCGTGATGACGCCGGTGGCTTCCCCGGCCATGGGGAGCAGCGTGGGGAACTGCTCGTCGAGAATGCCGAGAGCGACGGGGGCGGCTTCCAGCCGCAGGTCCAGCGCGGGCCTGGCCCCGGTGAGGCGCATGCGACCGCCGCCGCGGAAGCGGGACACGTCTCCCGACCGACGGAGCGTGGCTTCTCCGTCCAGCGCCAGCCCGCGCGCGAGCGAGCCGTCCGCGCTGAACCGCCCGCTCGCCACGCCGCGGACGCGGATGGCGGGCACCACGTTCGCCAGCTGTGCCAGCTCGAGGCGCTCCACCGTGGCGTTCAGCCCGCTGGCGCCGTAAGGCTCCCGGGCACGCACACGCCCGTTCCACCGAACGGAAGATCCTTCCCGGTCGCCTCCGGCGGCCAGGAATTTCATGTTGCCCCGGGTCTCCAGCGCCGAGACCGGGCCCTGGACCTCGATGGTGCCGATGAGCAGCCCATCCAGCGGGATCTCTCCGGGAATGATGCTGCGCAGCAGGTCGATGTCCAGCGGCGAGGCGCGCAGGTCGACATCGGTGAAGCGGAGGGTGTCCCCGGTGAGGATGCCGAAGGATCCGGCCAGGTGCGTGTCGCCCGCGCGGATGTCGGCGTTCCGGAGGAGGAAGAGCGTGCTCCCGGGGCCGCGCGTCTGGAGCCGGAACTCGAGCTTGCCACCGCCATCGGCGGGAAGGGGGGGATAGATCCAGCGGAGGTCGCTGAAGGCGATGTGGTCGGTGCTGGCGTGGAAGTCGTAGCTCCGCCCTTCGTCGCCCATCACCATCCGTCCCACGGCCGAGAGCCGTGAGCCTGGCAGCTCGACCCTGGGCAGGTCGAACGTCAGAACGGAGTCCTGGAGCGCGATCGTGCCCTCCAACCCCCGAACTTCCGCCGGCGTCTCCCAGACGTAGAGGCGCCCGCTCATGTCCTTCACCTGGATCAGGTGGCCGCGCTGGTCCGGCGATTCCCAGACCACGCGTGGCACGCGGGCGTTCAGGTTCTCGACGCGGATCGTGCGCACGGTCCCGCCCGGGACGTCTTCCAGGATGAGGCGGGCGGTGTCGGAGGGCTGCACCGGGGCGGTCAGCTCCCAGGGCATGCGCACCACCACCGTCGCATCGGTGATCGTTATGTCATCGATACTGACGAGCCGGGTGGGGGGTCCGGCGGCCGTGTCCGGCGCCATGGTGTCACCGGGGAAAACCATCTGGTAGTTCCAGCGGTCCTGTCCCGGCAGGCGCTCGATGTAGATTTCCGGCGAATACAGCGTCAGCCGGTCGAACGCCAGGTCGCCGCCCACCAGTGTGCGGAACCGATACGACAACCGCGCACTGTCCACGCGGATGAATGGCCGGCCCAGCGTGTCATCGATGGCCACATCCCTGAGCGTCACGCCGCGGAGGAGACCCTCGCTGGTCACCGCGCCGACGCGCAGGTCGCCGTGCACCATGCCCCGGAGCTGTCCCACCGCCAGCCGACCGGCCTGGCCCACGCCGAAGTCCGTGCGGGTCAGCACGAGCGCGGCGGCGGCGAGGAGGACGAGGAGCACGGCCACGCCCCCCAGGATCCACCGGAGCACTCGTTGTGCGCGCGCCATCAGAACGCCTGTCCGATGGAGAAGTGGAGGCGGACGCGCCGGAAGAATGCGGCCACCGGATCGCCCGTGTACGTGCCGTAGGTCACCATGTGGTCGAGGAGCACCACATCGTCGGTGTTTCGCAGCGTCCAGATCTGCTGGTCCCCATTCACTTTCTGACAGCCGGGCTGATCGAGCATGCAGCTCTCGACGCGCGTGGTGAGCACGGGCAACGACACCGGGCCACGGGTGTTGTAGCCCGCATCGATCCGGATCGGACCGATCGGGCTGTAGTAGCGGAGCCCCACGCCGGGCGTGGCGACGATGGTCGCCAGGTCCACGTCCGCGGCGGTGGCCCAGACCTGACCCGCATCCAGGAAGACGGCCCCGCGCAGCTTCCCGCGCAGGACAGGGAGCGGGAAACGCAGCTCCATGCTCCCTTCCAGCAGAACTTCCCCGCCCGCGGGGCGTACGTCAATCACCCCGTTCGGCAGGTGCTGGAGCACGCACGTCCCGTCGTTGACGCTCGCGGGCGTGCAGCCGGGGCCCTGGTACTCGGTCTGCTCCCCGTTCACCAGATAGGGCACGGCCGAGATCCCCAGCACCGTGGGTCCCAGGCGGTACTGGTCGAAACCACGCACGCTGTTGGCGCCGCCCGCGAAAAAGCGCTTCAGCGGATTCACCCGAACGCCGGCATTGCTGCTCGCGTGCGGCCACGCCACGCCGCCGTGGAGACGCGTGGCCAGGATCACGCCGCCGGCCTTCCCCACGTAGGTGCTCGCCTCGCCGGAAAGGCGAGTGTAGGCGAAATCAGAGCCCGTAAACCGGTCCGCGTACTCGGCATCCGCGCGGACGATGAAGCCGGAGCTGGGCGTGAACTGGGCGTCCGTCCGGTCCATCGAGAAGGAGAGCGCCAGTGGCGAGAGCCAGTGCGGATCCCGCAGCATGGCCAGCTCGTCGTACGCGCAGGCCAGGAAGTTGACACAGAAGAACAGGTCCCCACCGCCCTCGGCCTGGAGCAGTGTGAGCTCGGGACGATAGCTGAGGGCGAGCATGCCCTTCCGGCCCACCGAATGGCCGAGGGAGATGTAGCCGCCGACGGCGGAGCGGACGAACACCCCGGGCACGCTGCGGCGCTCCGCGAACAGGCCACCGCCGATGCTGTTGCGTGGGCCCAGCAGCCAGGGCTGCGTGAAATCGACGGATACCAGCCCGGTGAGGCTGTCGTAGGCGACATAGTCGCCCGTGAGCCACGGGACCTGCCGGCAGAGCTCTCCCATCAGCAGGTTCCCCAGCCGCCCCCGCACTTCCAGCCGGCGACCATCGCCCATGAAATTGCGACTGCTCCAGGACGCTTCCAGGTTGCCGCACTCCACGTTGTTGAAGCCAGCGCCCACACGGACCCGGTGCAGGTCCCCTTCCGTCACCTGCACGGTCACGGGGATCACGCTGTCGGAGCCCGCGCTCAGGTCGGCCCTCACTTCCGCGTGCCGGAAGATCTGGAGCGCATAGAGGTTCCGCTGGCTGCGCAGGAGCGCGCTCCGGTCGTACCGGTCCCCCTCTTTGAGCGAGAGCATGCGCCGTACGAGCTCGGGCGTGGTCTCGTCGTTCCCCACCACGTGGATCTGGCCGAACCGGGCCCGCGTGCCCGGGACCACCTGGTATTCCACGTTCGCCTGCTCCGGTGCGGCGCTCGGGATCATGTATCCCGGCAGCACTTCGGCCCGCGCGAAGCCGTGATCGTGAAGCCGGTTCAGCAGCGTGTCCCGGGTGGCCTCGTAGGTCACCATGTCCAGCGCCTCGCCAGCGCGCAGCGGGAGTGAGCCCTGCTTCAGCGACGGCGGCATGCCGGAGACCGCGAGCGTCGCCACCCGCACCGGCTCACCCTCCCGGATGTGGAACGTGATGCGGACCTGGTCTTCGCCCACGTGGGCGGTGTCCACCGAGACCTGCGCGTTCCGGTAGCCGCGCTCGTAATAATAGACTTTCAGGCGGAGCGGATCGGAATCCAGCGCCCCGGAGGGGAGGAAGGCTTCCTCCTCCCCCACGCCGGCCCAGCAGACGAGGGCGTACAGCAGGTTGGGGCAGCGGGTGGCGGAGGTCTCGATGGCCGCAGCCAGCTCCGTGCGGTTGAACGCTTTCGCACCTTCGAAGCGCAGCGACTCGACCTCGATCCCCTGCCCGACCGCGGCCCGGGCGGTGATGAGAACCAGGATCAGCCCGGCGGCCGCGGCGGTGAAGCGCGTCACTCGGGTTCCAGCGCGGAGAGCGTGACGCTGTCCCGGAAATACGCCAGCGGCTTGCGCGGGAAGATGTGCCGGCTCACCGACGCGAAGCCCCCCAAGTCCTCCATGAACATGTAGTGGGTGATCCGCACCACCTCGTCCGTGACACGCACCACGTTGAACGAATTCTTCTCCCGCTCACGGACGCGGCCTCGACGGGAGGTGCTGGTGCCGCTCTGTACGATGATGATGCCGTGCTCCCGGTCCTGGCCGGGATAGAGGTCGAGGGAGTTGCCGATGTACGCGCGGTGCAGGTGCCCGCCCATGATCAGGTCCACACGGAGCTCGGCGAACGCGTCGATGGCACGTTTCGCCCGCGGCATGACCTCGCCCCGCTCGTAGTCCGGCGCGGGCGCGAAGTGATGATGTGCCACGACGATCCTCAACAGGTTCGGGGGCGCCGCCTCCAGCGCACGCCGGCAGAAGTCGAGCTGCCGGGAATCGATGCGCCCGTTCGTGAGCGCGCGGTGAGGCGCCGTGGAGTTCAGGGCCACAACGACGGCGTCATCGGTGCGAACGACCTGGTCCAGGTCCCGGGCAATGTACTTCCGATACCAGCGGTAGGGGGAAAAGATCCTCTCCAGTACGCGGTAGAGGGGGACGTCATGGTTCCCGGGGATCACCACCCTGGGCACGTCCGGGAGCCGATCGAGGAACGCGCGGGCATCCGCGAACTGCTGCTTCTTCGCTCGCTGGGTGAAGTCGCCGCTGGCCACCACAAGGCTCGGCTCGATGGCGTTCGCGGCCTTGAGCAGCGCCTCCCCCACGCGCGGGACGTAGGGCGGGCCGAAATGCAGGTCGGAGATATGGAGGATCGTCATCATCATGCCACGTCCGCTCCGGATTCGACGACCGGGGCACCGTTCGGAGCGAGCCCCGCCGGCGGAAGCGCGGGCACGCGGGAATCATTCCGTCGGCCGGTGGCGTTCACGGCCGTTGCAGCCCGGGGAACGGCAGGTCGGCCCGCGCCGTCAGGTCCGGACCGGCGGTATCCCCCCGCTCGAAGCGGAACGCGGCCGTCCGGGCGATCATGGCGCCGTTGTCCGTGGCCATGCGTGGGCTAGGATGAAAGAGGTGCCCATCGTCGCCCAGCGCGTCGGTGAACGCGCGACGCAGCGCGCCACTCGCGGCCACGCCTCCGCCGATCAGGACGCGGCGGCAATCCTTCTGCTCCACGGCCCGCATGGTCTTGCCGACGAGCACGTCGAGGACCGCCCGCTGGAACGAGCGGGCGACGGCATCGCGCTCCGCGTCCAGCCGGCCCTCGGACTCCAGGGCGGCGACGCGCGTCAGGACGGCCGTCTTGAGCCCGCTGAACGAGAACGCGTAATAGTCATCGTCGCCGGGGTGCTGGTGGCGCGCGAACATGGGGCGCGGGAACGGGTGGGGGTCGCCGTCCACGCGGGCGGCAGCGCGCTCGATCGGCGGACCGCCCGGGTAGTCCATGCCGAGTACGCGGGCGACCTTGTCGAACGCTTCGCCGGCGGCGTCGTCGCGGGTTTCGCCGAGCAGCTCGTAGCGTCCCCATTCCGGGACCCAGAGGAGCAGCGTGTGGCCGCCGGAAACCAGGAGGGCCACGAACGGGGGCACCGCGTCGGGGTCTTCGAGGCTGGCGGCGAACAGGTGCGCCTCCATGTGGTGGACCCCGACGAGCGGTCGACCCAGTCCCCAGGCGACGCTCTTGGTCCAGGTGAGCCCGACGAGGAGTGCGCCGATGAGGCCCGGGCCCGCGGTAGCGCCGAACACGGCCACGTCCTGCAATGTGAGCCCCGCCTCGCTCAGCGCCGCACGGGCCACATCGTCAATGGCACGCATGTGCGCCCTGGCCGCCAGCTCCGGCACGACGCCCGCGTAGACCTTGTGGATGTCCTGCGAGAGGATCACGTGGCCGCGCAGCTTACCCCCTGCCAGAACCGCCGCGGATGTCTCGTCGCACGAGGTCTCGATTCCGAGCACGGGCCCGGAAACCAGGCGCGACATCAGAATGGCACGCCTTTGCGGCTCATGCTGTCGGCTCCCGCCCTGAGCGAGTCCGCCGGCTGGATGCGCAGCACGACGTTCACTTCGGAGGGATCCACGCGCAGCCCGGGCAGCGCCGTGGTGTCCACGCCGGCGGGCACATTGGTGTTGGAGCGCAGACCGGCCAGGTCCACCGGGAAGAGCGGAACGGAATCGAGCGCCTGCACGCGCTCCCGCGGTCCGCGCACTTCCACGGTGGACGGGTTGGTGGTCACGGGCAGCTCGAGGGCGAGGCCGGCGGGCAACTGCCCCTTCACCTGCACGGCCACAGGGAGCGTGCGCGACACCAGTCGCTCGTAATGCAGGCGCACGGTGTCGGGCCGCAGATCGAGGATGCGGACATCCCGCAGCCCCTCCGGGATCCGGACCCACTGGGGCGGCACCACCTGCGTTTGCACGGTGTCGTTCACCCGCTCCACGGGGAGCACGATGCGTGGCGGGTTGTTGGCCAGCGAGACCAGGTCGCCGCGCGGGCCCATCACGCTCAGGGCGATCACGCTCGGCGACGGCTCGCCCTTCAGGCGCCAGTCCGGGTCACGCAGGTCAACCTGCACCGGGACGTTCCGGAACGTGGCCATCTGGGGCTTGCTCGACTGCACCGCCAGCCACAGCAGGATGGCGAGCACGAGGGCCGTGAGCTTCAGCGCCCAGTTCTCCGTAAAGAAGCGAATGATCCGCTTCACCGGTTCCTTTCCTCCAGCAGCGACTCCACGAGGTCCGCCTGCGGCGGCGTGTCCCACGTCCGCCCCCCCACTTCCTTGCTCCGTATCCTGCCGGCGCGGTCGATCAGGACCGTGGTGGGCAGGTACTGCGTCCCGAAGCGCGCCTCCGTCCCGCCCGTCGGGTCCACGGCCACCGGAAACGTCAGGCCGTAGCGCTCCATGAACTGACTGACCGGCCCCACGATCCGCCCATCGGGCTGGCGCTCGCCCGGGTGGTCATCCACCGCCACGGAGACCACGCGCAGCCCCCGGTCCCGATGGCGCCGGTACAGCCGCTCGATGGACGGCATCTCCTGCCGGCACGGCCCGCACCACGTGGCCCAGATGTTCAGAAGCACCACGTGCCCCCGTAACGTGTCCAGCGACAGCCCGCGGCCGTCGATCGTGGGCAGCGCCAGGGACGGCGCGCGCTCCCCCGCCAATGGCGCGGGTACCGGGCTCCCGGCCGCATCCCGGCTCAGCCAGCCGACCACCACCAGCGCCCCGACCACTGTCAGCAACACCGCGCTCACGAGCCAGTCCCGCGTCCGCTCCCGCAGCTTCACGTCCCCTCCGGCCGCGGCAGGGCCGGCAAAATCGTATCCGACGGCGGCGACGGCGAGCCCGCGCTCACGAGGATCAGCACGGAGCCGGGCAACGGCAGGACGGCTCCGGCCGACGGCTCCGTCCCGGTCACGGTGCCACGCGGAAGCCGGCTGTCGCTCACCTGCCGCACTTCAACCGAGAAGCCGGTGCGCTCGAGCAGTGACTGCGCCGTGGCCGCGCCCAAGCCAACGAGCGCCGGCACGCTCACGCGCGGCGGCCCCGAGCTGACGGCGACGGCTACAGCTCCACCCGGCCGGAGCTCCTGTCCGGGCACTGGGTCCTGGGCGAGGACCTGACCCGCCGGCGTCCCGGCGCTCGCCATACTGACCACGGTGTCGACGTCCAGGCCGGCTTTGGCCAGCGCCTGCCGCGCTCCGGTGCTGTCGCGCCCCAGGAGATCCGGCACGGCCAGCCCCGTACCCGCGGTGTCGGGCCGTGGGAAGATCACCTGCGTGGCCAGCAGGAACCCCACACCGAAACTCACGGCCAGCACACCCGCGGCCAGGACAGTCCAGTGGATCCAGGTGAGCCCGTCCAGGTTTCGGGGGATCCACTCCGGCCGTGATCGACGCGCCCGGTCCTTCTTCGGTTTCCGGGTCGGATGACGCCGACGCATGGACTCGCCGAGCACGGCCTAGCCCACCCGCGCGGGTCGACCGCGCCCGGCTCTTTCGCGTGACTGCCTGCTGTCGGTCACCCCACGCCCCTTCACTCGCTCCACGATCGCCCGCAGAATGATACAATAGAGGGGCTGCGGCGGGAAACCCAACCCGGCCGCCAGCGTGGCACCGGGCCCGAGGAGAGACGTGGAAACGCTGCGATACCAGGACCTGTCCGACGACGACCGCGAACTCGTCGATGCGGCGCGGACGGCCACCGAGACCGCCTATGCTCCCTACTCCCGGATCCGCGTGGGAGCCGCGCTGCGCACCGGCAGCGGCCGCGTGGTCACGGGATCGAACGTCGAGAACGCCGCCTACGGCGCCACGCTGTGCGCGGAGCGCATGGCCGTGGGACGGGCGAACGCCGAGGGTGAGCGCGCGTTCACGGCCGTGGCCGTGACCGCCCTCGGGGACTCCCTCCCGTCCGGGCACCCCGTAGCACCGTGCGGAACGTGTCGGCAGGTGCTCCACGAGATGGCGAGCGTCACGGGGACGAGCACGCGTGTCCTCATGGCGACCCCCGGCTCCGACGAGATCACCATCGCTTCGCTGCGCGACCTCCTGCCGCTGGCGTTCGACCGCCTCTCACGGTGATCCTCCTCACCCGCCCCGCCGCCCTCCCGCTGCTGGACGCCATCGAGCGGGGGGACACCCTCGCCACCGCATCGCTCGACCTCGGCCGCTCGACGACATCGCTCGCGTTGGAGGACGGACGCGTCCGCTTCCCGGATGGGCAGACGATCGGCCTGGACGCGCTGCGCACCGTCGCCGACGCGCCGGAATCCGTGTTCGGCGTGCTCGAGAACCAGGTGGAGAAAGTCACGTGGTTCTCGCCGGAGACGAACAAGGTGTACACGCTCCGGGCCACGGAGGGGTGGCCGGCGCTGGAGATCTCGGGAATCCTGATGCACCGCATCAAGGGCACCGACCCGCGGCGTGACGCGGAGTCGAAGACGGCGGCCATCGCGCCCATCCGCGGTCGCGTCCTGGAAACGTGTTGCGGTCTCGGCTACTCCGCCATCCACGCAGCGCGCACCGCCACCGAGGTAACCGTGTTCGAGATCGATCCGAACGTGCTGGACATGGCGCGGCTGAACCCGTATTCCTCGCCCATCTTCGATCCGACCGGGAACATCGACGTGGTGAACGAGAACATCGCCGAGGCGATCCGCGACCTCCCCGGCGACGCATTCGACTTCATCATCCACGACCCGCCCACGCTGGCCGTGGCCGGCGACCTCTACGGCGACGCCTTCTACCATCAGCTCCACCGTGTCCTCCGCCCCGGTGGCCGGCTCTTCCACTACACGGGCGATCCCGGCAGTCGGCACCGGCGCCAGGACCTGCCCGGCCGCGTCGCCCAGCGGCTGGCGGAAGCCGGGTTCAGCGCCGTCCGCCGCGAGCCGGAAGCGCTGGGCGTCTCGGCGAGGAAGTAGCGCTCGCCCGGTACGGTCGCGTCAGTCCAGCATCCCCGTGGTGGGCGAGGACGGGACGGCCCACTCGCGCTTCGGCATGCGGCCGGCGAGATAGGCGATGCGCCCGGCTTGCACGGCGAAGTTCATGGCGCGGGCCATGGCGGCGGGCTTCCGGGCGGCGGCAAGGGCGGTGTTCATGAGGATGCCATCGACGCCCTGCTCCATGGTGAGGCAGGCGTCCGAGGCCGTGCCCACGCCCGCATCCACGATGACGGGGACATCGAGGCGCGCCTTGATCTCACGCACGTAGTACGGGTTGACCAGCCCCAGTCCGCTGCCGATGGGGCTGGCCAGCGGCATGACGGCTGCGCAGCCCACGTCCTCGAGCCGGAGGGCGGTGACCACATCCTCGTTCGTGTACGCCAGCACCTTGAATCCCTCTCCGACCAGGACCTTGGCGGCCGCGAGCGTGGCCTGGGCATCCGGCAGGAGCGTGCGCTCGTCGCCGATGACTTCGAGCTTGACGAAGTCGCTCATCCCCGCCGAGCGGGCGAGCCGGGCGTAGCGGATGGCGTCCTCGGCCGTGTAGCAGCCCGCGGTGTTGGGGAGGAGGAAGATCTTCTTCGGATCCAGGTGATAGAGGAGCCCTTCCTCCCTGGTGCTGTCCAGATCGACGCGGCGCACGGCCACGGTCACGACTTCGGCTCCGGACGCGGCGATGGCGTCCACCATCTCCTGGTTCGTCGCGTACTTCCCCGTCCCCACGAACAGCCGGGAGCGGAACTCCCGCCCGGCGATCACCAGCGGCTGGTCCTGGATCTCCGGCGCCTGCACCATCGTCTCAGTCATCTCGTTCTATTCGTTCAGGGGTTCACCGTTTCAGCTTCCGCCACCCACGAAATGGACCAGCTCCAGCACGTCCCCCGCCTCCACTTCCACCGCATCATAGTGCTCCCGGTCCAGGATCTCGCGGTTCCGCTCCACCACCACCAGGCCGGGGTGCAGGTCCAGCGATTCCAGGAACGCTTTCACCGTCAGTCCCGAATCGATGGTACGCGCCTCCCCGTTCACCGTCACCCCGATGGTCTCACGCCCGCTCACGTCCCGACCTCCATCGCTTCCAGATACGCTCCGGCCGACGCCACCGGGTCCGCCGCCGACCAGACGCCGCGGATCACCGCAACGCCGTACGCCCCCGCCTCCACCGCCTCCACCGTGCGCTCCGGTGTCACACCGCCAATGGCGACCACCGGCCCGGCCGCGAGCCGCGCGGCCTCCCGCACCAGCTCCGTCCCCGCACCCGGCCGCCCCGGGTGCGACGCGGTCGCCCAGACCGTGCCCAGCAGGACGAAATCGGCGCCACTGCCCAGCGCCGAGGCCGCTTCCGCCGCGTCATGGGCGGAATAGCCGATGGGCACAGCGGTCCCGAGCAGCCCGCGCGCGGCCTGGACCGGAAGCGAGCGAGCGCCCAGCTGCACGCCGCACGGATCCACGGCCAGCGCGACGTCCACCCGGTCGTTCACCAGCACGCGTCCGCCCGCGGCGGCGGCTTCCGCCGACAGCGTCCGCGCCAGGTCGAACAGCTTCCGGACGGGCATGCCCGCGCTGCGCAGGTGGAGCGCCACGCCCGCGCCATGCGCGCGCAGCAGCGCCCGGGCGCGCCCGGTGAAGTCCGGCCGGCCCAGGACATCATCGTTCGTGACGACGTGGAGCCGGGGGAGCCTCACTCGAGTCGGTCTCCGGGGCGCGCTCCCCGCCCCCGCACCCACTCCGCCGCCGTCATCCGCCGCTTCCCGGCGGGCTTCACCTCCCGGAGCCAGAGCGCTCCATCGGCGCAGGCGACGAGCAGCCCTTCCTCGACATGGGACGGCTCAGCAGCGACTACGGTGCCCGGCTCCGCGGCGGTGCCCACCCCAGGCCCGGCCACGCGCGGGCGGTAGACTTTCACCTCCTCGCCCGCGAGCAGCGTCCAGGCGCCCGGGACGGAGTCCATGCCACGCACGTGATCGGCCACGGCCGCGGCGGGGCGGGCCCAGTCCACGCGGGCATCGTCGCGGGCGATGCGCGGGGCGTACGTGGCCGCGGCGTCATCCTGCGGCCGGGCGTCCAGTGCGCCCGCTTCCATGAGCGCCAGTGTCTCGATGAGCGTCTCGGCCCCGAGCTCGCTCAGGCGCACCGTCAGGTCGCTGGCCGTCTCCTCCGGCAGGATCGGCTCCTCCACCTGCATGAGGATGGGCCCGGCGTCGAGGGCTTCCACCATGCGCATGGTGGTGATGCCGGTGGTCCGGTGCCCGCGGATCAGCGCCCAGTTCACCGGCGCGGCGCCCCGCAGCGCGGGGAGGAGGGAGGCGTGCACGTTGACGGAGCCGAACGACGGCACGTCCAGAACCTCGCGCGACAGGATCTGGCCGTAAGCCACGACCACACTCAGCTCCGGCTCCAGCTTGCGGATGACGTCCACGAAGTCGGCGGAGCGCGCCCGCTCCGGCTGCAGGACCGGGAGCATCTCGTTCTCCGCGAACTGCTTCACCGGCGGCGCGGTGAGGGTTCGACCGCGACCCCGGTGCCGGTCGGGCTGCGTCACAACGCCGACCACATCGTGGCCCTCGCCCAGCAGCGCGGCCAGCGACGGGAGCGCGAAATCCGGAGTACCCCAGAAGAGGATCCGCACGGCCCTACGCGCTCGAGGTCTCGGGCTCCGGCTTCACCTTCTCCCACTTCTTCAACGCCATCTTCCGCTTCAACGGCGTCAGCCGGTCGAAAAAGAGGATCCCATCGAGGTGGTCCACCTCGTGCTGCAGCACGCGGGCGAGCAGCCCCTCGGCCTCGATACGTACGGGGTTGCCATCCAGATCCAGCGCTTCCACCACCGCCGTGGTCGCGCGCTCCACCACGTCGCGAACGCCCGGGATGCTGAGGCACCCCTCCTCCACCCGGTCCCGCTCCTTCCCGGTTTCCACGACGCTCGGATTCACCAGCGCCACCGGCTCCACACCTTCCTCCCGCGGGTCCACCACGATCAGGCGCATGAGGAGCCCCACCTGTGGTGCGGCCAGGCCCACGCCATCGGCCTCGTACATGGTGTCGAACATGTCGCGAGCCAGGCGACGAACCGACTCGTCCACTTCTGGCACTTCGGCCGCCTTCTCCCGCAGCACCGGATCGCCCATCAGGCGGATGTCCAGCGAACCCATCCCTCCTCCTACTTGGATTCCGTCGTCGCCTCTGCGCGGAACACGCGGGCGATCTTCCCGCGCGCCACCTCCACCCGGGTGTCCCCGGACTTCACCGTGACGCGGTCCTCCTTCAGATGCACGACCTGACCCAGGATGCCCCCCTCGGTCATGACCTCGTCGCCTCTCTTCAACCCCTCAACCAGCTGCTGGTGCCGTTCCTGCGCCTTCTTCTGAGGCCGGATCAGCAGGAAGTAGAAGATCCCGATGATGGCGCCCCACATGAGGACCATCGGCAGCAGTGAAGTCTGACCGCCCTGAGGCGAAGCGACCATCGCCAGCACGTTCAGCATCATTTCGTCCTTTCTCGGGTTTCCGCCCGCGCCGCATGGTAACGCGCGAGCCACTCGGTGCTCCAGCCTTCGAATGTACCGGTCTCGATGCGGTCCCGCGCCCTCGCGGCGAGACGAACGAGAAAACGGATGTTGTGCACGCTCAGCAGACGCAGACCCAGTACTTCGCCCGCGACGAACAGGTGACGCAGGTAGGCCCGACTGAAATGGCGGCAGGTGTAGCAGTCGCAGGACGGGTCGAGCGGGGTGTCATCGAGGCGGTAGCGCGCGGCCTTGATGTTGATCTGCCCCTCGTCCTCGATCCATGCCGTGCCATTGCGCCCGTTGCGCGTGGGCGCGACGCAGTCGAACAGGTCGCACCCGCGGCGGATGCCTTCCAGCAGGTCGTCCGGGTAGCCCACTCCCATGAGGTAGCGCGGCACGCCACGCGGGAGCTCCGGCTCAAGCGCCGCCAGCACATCGAGCATGACGGGCTTCGGCTCGCCGACGCTCAGTCCACCGATGGCGATGCCATCCCAGTCGCCGATCTCCGCAGTGCGACGTGCCGCGTCGCGCCGGAGGTCGACGAAGGTGGAGCCCTGGAGGATGGGGAAGAGCGTCTGGTCCTTGGACTCGCCCTCCTCCTTCAGCTCGTCGAAGCGACGACGGGCGCGTGCCAGCCACCGGAGCGTCCGCTCGTGCGCGGCCTCCGCCAGACCGCGGTCCGCCTGACCGGGCGGGCACTCGTCGAACGCCATGGCGATGTCCGCGCCCAGCGCGGCCTCGATCTCCACGACCCTCTCCGGCGTGAAGAGGTGCCGGGACCCGTCGATGTGGCTCTGAAACACCACGCCGTCCTCGCGCACCTCGTTGATCGCCGCCAGGCTGAACACCTGGAACCCGCCCGAGTCGGTCAGGATCGGGCCATCCCAGCCCATGAAGCGGTGGAGTCCGCCCAGGTCGCGCACCACGTCGTGCCCGGGTCGCAGGAAGAGGTGGTAGGTGTTCGACAGCACGATCTCCGCGCCCGTGGCCCGAACTTCCGCGGGCGTGAGCGTTTTCACCGTGGCCTGCGTGCCCACGGGCATGAAGGCCGGCGTACGGACGCCGCCGTGCGGGAGGTGGAAGGTGCCCGCGCGCGCGGCGCCCTCCGTCGCCGAGATCTCGTAGGTGAAGGCGCCGTCGCCCCTCGTGTCCCCGGTCGTGCCCGGGCCGGTCACAGGATCAGCATGGCGTCGCCGTAGGAATAGAAGCGGTAGCCGGCGTTCACGGCCTCCCGGTACGCGCCCATGGCGGTGTCATAGCCCGCGAACGCGCTCACCAGCATGAGCAGCGTGGAGCGCGGCAGGTGGAAGTTGGTGACCAGGTGATCCACGGCGCGGAACCGGTACGGCGGCCGGATGAAGAGGTCCGTCCAGCCGCTTCGCCCCGGCACCGTTCCGTCGTCCGCGGCCACGGATTCCAGCGTCCGCGCCACGGTCGTGCCCACAGCCCAGCGGGCGCCGCCCCGCTCCCGCACCGCGTTCAGCGCCTCCGCCGATGCGGCCGGGACCTCGTACCATTCCGCGTGCATCTCGTGCGCCGAGACGTCCTCCTCGTCCACCGGGCGGAACGTGCCGAGCCCCACATGGAGCACCACGGGGACAATGGCCACGCCCTTCTCCCGCAACGCGTCCAGCATGGGCGGCATAAAATGGAGGCCGGCCGTGGGGGCCGCAACCGAGCCCCGGGCCCGGGCGTACACCGTCTGATAGCGGTCCGTGTCGCCGGCGTCCGCCTCCCGGTCGATGTACGGCGGCAGCGGCATGGCACCCCAGCGCTCGATGGCCTCCCGGGGAGGAAGGTCCGTCTCCAGGCGGACGATCCGGCCGCCGCCCGGGATGGAGTCCACAATGTGGATGCGGAACCCGTCGTCCACGTCGATCACCCGTCCCGGCTTCAGCTTGCCGCCGGGCCGTACCAGCGCCTTCCATTCCCGCTCGTCGGGCGACGCAGGGCGAAGCAGCAGCACTTCCGCGGGCGCACCCGTGGGCTTCCGACCCAGGATCCTTGCCGGGATGACCCGCGTCTCGTTCACCACCAGCGCATCGCCGGCCGGGATCAGCTCCACCAGGTCGCGGAACGTGCGGTGTGCCACGGCACCCTCGCCCTTGCGCACCACCAGCAGCCGCGACGAGTCGCGCGGCTCCACCGGCCGCTGCGCGATCCGGTCGGCGGGCAGGTGGTAGTCGTAGGCGCTGGCGCGCCCGAGGTCCGTGTTCCGTTCCATGGCGGGCGAAAGAAAGCGACACGCCGGTCGAAATGCAAAGGCGCGAAGGAGGCGAAGAGCGCGGAGAACCCCACGGCTCTCACGCGGAGACGCGAAGAGCGCGGAGGGGCACGCGTGGGCCTGCGGTGCGCGGGCGGAGTCCGGTCACCGGGCTACGCCCCCAGTCATTCGTAAGGGGGGGCGCCCCGCGGCGTCCGGGAGAGGCAGCGCTTTCGCCCGGGAATGCGCCCTCAGCCGTTCCCGAAAAGGTTGATCTGCCCGCGCTCGCCGAGATCCTCGGGGATCGCGTAGCCGAAGCGGTGGAAGGCACGGCGCGTCGCCACCCGTCCCCGGGGCGTGCGCATCAGGAACCCGTTCTGGATCAGGAACGGCTCGTAGACCTCCTCTATCGTGCCGGGATCCTCGCCCACGGCCACCGCCAGCGTGTTCAGCCCCGCGGGGCCGCCATCGAAGTTCTCGATGAGCGTTTTCAGGATGCGTCCATCCATCTCGTCGAGGCCGTACTCGTCCACGTCCAGCATCCGGAGCGCGTCGTCCGCCACCTCGTCCGTGATCACGCCGTCCGCGCGGACCTGGGCGAAGTCCCGGACCCGGCGCAACAGCCGGTTGGCGACGCGCGGCGTGCCGCGACTCCGCTTGGCGATCTCCTCCACGCCCGGGGCCGTGGTGCCCACGCCCAGGATCTCCGCGCTGCGGACCACGATGTCCACGAGCTCCTCCGACCCATAATAGTTGAGCCGCTGGATGATGCCGAAGCGAGCCCGCATCGGAGGCGTGAGCAGCCCGAAGCGGGTGGTCGCCCCGACCAGCGTGAAGCGCTCCACCGGCATGGTGATGGTCTGCGCCTTCGGACCCTCGCTCAGCCGGATGTCGATCCGGTAGTCCTCCATGGCCGGGTAGAGGAACTCCTCTATGATCGGGCGCAGCCGATGGATCTCGTCGATGAAGAGGATGTCCCCCGCCTCCAGGTTGGTGAGCAGGCCAACCAGGTCCGCCGGCTTCTCCAGCACCGGTCCCGATGTGGTCTTCATCTGCACGCCCAGCTCGCGGGCCATCAGCATGGCCAGCGTGGTCTTCCCCAGCCCCGGGGGGCCATGGAAGAGCGTGTGGTCCAGCGGCTCGCGCCGTTGCTGCGCTGCGTCGATGGCAATGCGCAGCGACTCCTTCACCTTGGCCTGGCCGATGAACTCCGCCAGCCGCTGCGGCCGCAGCGAGAGCTCGACATCCTGCTCGTCGGTGATCGGTTCCGGAGTGGTGATCTCGGGGCGGTTCATTGACCTCGAAGGTATCACACCCGCCGCCCCTTCGGCCAGTCTTCGGGAGGACGGGACGCCAGAGCGGGCTACGCTGGCAGCGCGGGCGAAGCAAGCTGCGGTCAACCCCGCGCCGCTTGACGGAATGCCTCGGATGGCTTCGTGTGCCCCCCGGCCTGCCCCGAGCCTGCCCCCGCAGGCTTTCCACGATGTCGTCCTTCGTGCCTTCCCCCTTGCCCGCGAACTTCCATTCGTGAATCTGTGTACAAAGCCCCGGACACATACATCCCTGTCCCTGGAGAGAGAGCAATGAACCGTTCCGGTAGAGCGATCGGAGTGCTGCTGCTGGCGCTCCTGGCCGTCGGGGGGACGGCGTGCGCGAAGCGCGTCTCGCGCATCGACCCATCCAGCGTCACCGACCTGTCCGGCCGCTGGAACGACACGGACTCGCGCCTGGTGGCGAACGCGCTGATCGAGCAGACGCTCGGCGGCGGCTGGGTCTCGCGGTACACGGGCGCGCACGGCGGGGAGTCGCCGGCAGTGATCGTGGGCGGCTTCCGCAACCGGACGATGGAGCACATCCCGGTGAACACGTTCATCAGTGACCTGGAGCGGGCGCTGATCAACTCGGGCGCGGTGACCATGGTGGCGAGCCCTGGGGCGCGGGACGAGATCCGTGGGGAGCGGACGGACCAGCAGGAGAACGCGCGTGCGGACACGCGGGCGAGGATGGCGCAGGAGCTCGGGGCGAACTACATGCTCCAGGGCGAGATCACGGCCATCGAGGACGAGGAGGGCCGGGAGAAGGTGGTCTACTACCAGGTGGATGCCACGCTGACGGACGTGGAGAGCAACGTGAAGGTCTGGGCCGGGCAGCACCGGATCAAGAAGTATATCGAGCGGCCCCGTATCGGATGGTGAGGAGACGCCCCATGAGGAAGACGACCATGAAGACGCTGCCGCTGCTGTCGCTGGCCGCGCTCGTGACGGCGGCGGGATGCGCGCCGAAGCGCGTGAACCAGGCACCGATCCTGGAGAACGATGATCGGGTGCCGGAAGTGAGCACGGGCTCCGCGGCGGCGGAGGCGGCGAGCCAGCAGGCATACCAGCAGATGGACCGGGATTCCATCGCCGCGGCGGCGCTGGCCTCCTGCGCCGGTGAGATCTGCACCGCGGTCACGCGCGGCGAGCTGGCGCTGGGAATGAACGAGACGCAGGTGCTGGCGGCCACGCGCACCACGTACTCCGCCTGGACGGTGCGACGCGCGGCCGGCACGTCCGTCATGGTGCCCCGGAGCCTGCAGTACGCCCCGGACGATGCCACGGGTGAGGTCGCCATGGTGCAGGTGGCGGACGGGCGGGTCCGCTCCTACAGCTACCGGGAGCCGCAGGGGATCCGGGTGGTCAGCACGCCGGCGGACGCCACTACGGCGGGCCGGGCGGCGGCGATGGCGGACATGCTCGTGCGCGAGGGCGACGACTACATGGCGCGCGGGGAGTTCGACCTGGCGCTCAACCGCTATGACCGCGCGTCGGTGCTGAAAGTGGACGACCCCGAAGTCACGTACCGGATCGCCACGACGCTGGACAAGGCACTGCGACCCATCGAGGCGCAGATCCAGTACGAGCTGTTCCTGCACCAGATGGATCTGGAGAAGATCCAGGCGTATGGCGACATGTACGCGAAGATGGCGGACGCCATCGCGCACGCCCGGGAGCGGTTGATCGTGCTCGAGAAGCGGAACCCCTGAGGCGGGGACGGCCGTGCGCCTGAAGCGCGCGCGGTGGGCCGTGGCGCTGGCCGCGGCCCTCCCGCTGTCCGGCTGCGCCGCCATGCTCGGCGGCTACGACCTCGCGCCCAGCGGGCTGCCTCGATCCGAGGACGCCCTGCGGCGCGACCTGGCCACGCGCGCGCCGGTCACGTACCGGAGCATGATCGACGGGGAGCGGGCGCTCCCGGACGACGACCTGCTCCGGCTCCTCTACGCGGCCCTCGCCGGGCGCTACGCCGGCGCGTACGACGAGAGCAGTCATCTCCTCGACGTGGCCTCCTACCTGGCCGAGGACCGGGTCACCACCAGCGTGAGTCGCCAAGCGCTCAGCCTGATCACCAACGACCGCGCCCTGGCGTACGTGCCCGGGCGGACCGAGCGGCTGATGATCCCCTACACCGCCGCGGTCGACTACCTGTCGGCGGGTGATCCTGACGGCGCCGCCGTGGAAGCCCGCCGCATCGAGGCGCTGCTGGACCGGTTCGATGACGGCGTCGCGCCGGCCGACGTCCCGGCCGGAAGCCGGTTCCTCCACTATTTCGCGGGCACGGTGTTCGAGGCCGCCCACGACTGGAACGCCGCGGACGTGGCGTATCGCAGGGCCCGACCGATGACCGCGATGCTCCGTGCGCCGGCGGACGATGGCGCGAAGGCGGACTCCGGGGCAGCCACGCTCCTGCCGGGCGAGGATTCCGCCGGAGGCAGCGGCCTTGCCAGTCACGGCCCGGTCACCGACGCGCTCGCCGCCGGGGATTCAGTCGGGGAGGTGGTGGTGCTGGTGGAGCACGGCTTCGTGCCGCACCGGGTCGAGCAGTCGGTGATCGTGGTGGTACCGTCGTTCCAGATGGCCCACCTGACGGGCGGCTCCATCGGCGAGCGAGCCGCCGTGGCCGCAGAGGCCGCGACACGGCTGCTGGTGACGGCCAGCCAGCAGTACGGGGACCGGAGCGGCTTTTACCGGGATCCCGGATACCAGCGGCCGATCCGTCTCGCGCCCTGGCGGGACGACTGCGGTCCGGGCGAGAGCCGCTGCGACGGCGACTCGGACCCCTACCTCCTCCGGATCTCCTGGCCCGTGCTGTACCAGGAGCCCGCTCCGGCGCCGCGGGTCCGGGTCCGGGCCGGCGAGTACGGGGCGGATGCCGTCGCCCGATTCGACCTGGCCGAGAGCGCGCGCGCCGATTTCGCCGCGGAGCGGGCCACCATCGTGGCGCGCACGATGCTGCGGGCCGTGGCGAAGGTGGCCGTCTCGGCGGGCGTGAAGGAAGCCGTTTCGAAGAAGGACGAAGTGGCGGGCGACGTGGCGGGGCTGCTGACGAACCTGGGCACAATGCTGACGGAGCGGGCCGACACCCGGTGCTGGCAGCTGCTCCCGGGCTCGATCACCATGGTCCGGCTGCGACTGCCAGCGGGGACGCACGAGCTGACGCTGGAGCCGGACGGGCCGCGCGATGGCGGCCGCGTCACGTCGCTCGGTGCCGTCACCGTGAGACCGGGTGGAATCACGTTCGTGGCCACGCGCCAGTGGCGGTGAGGCGCCCTTTGCCGCCGCCCCCCCTGCTGGTACCTTTCCCCTTCACTTTGCCCCGAACCCGCGCCCGAGCATGCCTCGCCCTCGCCGCCTGGCATTGAACGACCCCGTGGCGGACGACCGCTGACCGTGCCCACCCGCACCGCCCGGAGCCTGCCCGTGTACCCGGCCGTAGCACCGCCTCGGGGCGACGCGACGCGCGCGCCGCTGCTGGGATGGTTCCTGCGCTGGAAGCACGCCCGCACGGCCGTCCAGATCCCGCTCCTCCTGCTCGCGGCCGTGATCGTGGCGGACGGGCTGTTCGGTCCGCAGGTGGCGCCGGAGAACGCGGCGGGCGTGGGGCCGTGGGTGCAATGGCGAGGACTCGTGGCGCTGGCGCTGCTCGTGGCCGGGAACCTGTTCTGCATGGCCTGCCCGTTCATGCTCCCCCGGCGTCTGGCGAAGAAGCTGATGCCGGCAACCCGGAGCTGGCCGGCGTGGCTGCGCGGGAAATGGCTGGCGCTGGCGCTCCTCGTCACCTTCTTCTGGGCGTACGAGGCGTTCGACCTCTGGAACAGCCCGTGGCTCACCGCGTGGCTCGTGCTGGCATACTTCGCGGCCGCGTTCGTAGTGGACGGGTTCTTCAAGGGCGCGGCATTCTGCAAGTACGTCTGCCCGATCGGCTCGTTCAACTTCGTGAACGCCCTCGCCTCACCGGCGGAAGTGCGCGTCCGGGACGTGGACGTGTGCGCCGCGTGCGAGACCAAGGACTGCATCACCGGCAGGCACGCGATCGACGCCCGCACCGGCGAGGCGAGAGTCGTCCAGTCGGGGTGCGAGCTGTGGCTCTTCCAGCCTCGTAAGACAGGAAACCTGGACTGCACTTTCTGTCTCGACTGCGTCCAGGCGTGTCCCTACGACAATGTCGGGATCATGCCGCGGATCCCGGGGGCGGAGCTGGTGCGCGACCCCCGCCGCTCCGGCATCGGCCGCCTCACGGAGCGTCCCGACTTCGTGGCCCTCCTCATGGCCGTGGTCTTCCTGGCGTTCGTCAACGCGGCGGGGATGATCGGCCCCGTACAGCCGGTCCTGGACGGAATCGGCCGCGCGCTCGGGACCGACAGGGAGTGGGTGACCTGGACCGTTTTCCTGCTGGCGACGCTGGGCATCGCGCCCGCACTGCTCCTGGCCAAGGCGACCGCCGCCAGCTGGTGGCTCACCGGCGGTGTGGTCCCCGCGCGCCGGCTGGGGCTCCGGATGGCCGCGGGGCTGGTGCCCGTGGGCTTCGGGATGTGGGTGGCTCACTACGGGTTCCACCTGCTGGCCAGCGGGTTGACCCTGGTCCCCGTGCTCCACCGCGTGGGCAACGATGTCGCCTTCGTGGGCGGCACGCCCGACTGGTCGCTGGGCCCCATCCTCCCGGCGGCGTGGCTCCTCCCCGTCGAGCTGCTGGCCGTGGAAGGAGGGCTGCTGGGGAGCATTCTGCTTCTCCATTACATTTCGCGCGCGACGCTCCCCTCGGGGCGCCTGGCGCGGCGAGCGTTCGCACCCTGGGCCCTGCTCGCCCTGGGCCTGGGCGCGCTCGGCGGGTGGATCATGGTCCAGCCCATGGCCATGCGCGGGATGATGATGCCCGGCATGGAAGCGACCATGCCAGGGATGGGTGCGGAAGGGACCATGCCCGGGATGACGGACGGCGTCCCCATGCCCGGGGGAATGCGGCTGGAGGCAGAGCCGGCGGCAAGCGGGGAGCCGGCGGACGGAGGCGCAGCGGCCTCGGGCGCCCACACGGACGAGGAGCAGGGAATGGACGGAAGCCGGAAAGAGGCGGCGTCGCCGACAACGCACACGGCCAGCCCGGCGGAGCACGGGGGCGGCGATGGGTGATGTCCGCGCATTCCTGCTGTCCTGGGAGTTCGAGCCCACCATCATCCTCGGCATCGCCATTGCCGCCGGGCTCTACATCCGGGGGTGGCGACGGCTGCGGAAGCGGGGGCGTGGCGGACGCGTACTGCGCCCCTGGCGCGCGTGGTCGTTCGCCGGCGGGCTCGCGGCGGTGGCGCTGGCGCTCCTTTCGCCGATCGCCACGTTCGACTCGATCTTCTTCTTCATGCACATGATCCAGCACGTGCTGCTGATCATGATCGCGGCGCCGCTCATCTGGCTGGGGGCGCCCATGCTGCCTACGCTGTGGGCCTTCGATCGCCGCACGCGGCGACAGCTGGGCAAGCTCTTCCGCCCGGACAATCCGGTCCACCGCGTGCTCCACTTCCTCACCCGCCCCAGTGTGGCGCTCCCGCTGTTCGTTCTCGTGCTCCTGGGATGGCACTTCCCGCCGCTCTACGATGCCGCACAGGGGCGCACGCTGCTGCACGACCTGGAGCACGCCCTCTTCTTCGCCACCGCACTCCTCTTCTGGTGGCCCGTCATCCATCCGTCCGGGGGCAAGCGCCGCCTCAGCTACGCCGCCGCGATCCTCTACATCTTCCCGGCCAAGCTCGCGGGACTCGTACTGGGCGCCGGCCTCTCCCTCGCCCGCACCCCCATCTACGACTTCTACGCCCGGCAGCCCCGGGTCTGGGGGATCTCCGCTCTGACAGACCAGCAGGCGGGCGGGCTGATCATGTGGGTGTTCGTGGGCGTCCTCTTCATCCTCCCGCTCTTCGGGCTCGTGCTCATGATGATGCGGGAAGATGAGGGCGACCTCTGGGTGCCCGAGGTCGTGCGCCAGGCGGAGGCGGACGGACGACCGGGGACCGTTGTGCCGCCCAGGACGGGCGCGGGCGGCATCCGCCCCGGATCGCCCACGCCCGAGCCCGGCCGATGAGGCGACGCCGATACGCGAGCGGACACATCCTCGTCGCCATCCTTTTCCTGCTGCTGACGGCGCTTCCGCTGCTGGCGAACGGCGGCAAGGTCCGCATTTCCCGGGCGCCCGTGGGACCGTACTTCGTCTCCGTCTACAGCAGCCCCACGCCCGCGCGGACGGGAAAGCAGGACGTGAGCGTGCTGGTGCAGGACTCGGCGGACCGGCAGGTCGACGTGCCGCTGACGCTCGAGCTCCAGGCTGCGGGCGGCGGACCCGCCAGGACGTTCGCCGTGACGCGTCAGGCCGCCACGAACAAGCTCTTCAAGGCCGCGAAGTTCTCCATCGATGCACCGGGAGAATGGGTGTTCAGGATCCGGGTTGGTGATGTGGGCGAGGTCTCCTTCCAGGCGACGGTGGAGCGGTCCACGATCCTGGACCGCCCTTACCTCATCGCCGCCCTGATCCTTCTCCCCCTCCTGCTCGTGGGCTGGCTGGTGAGTCGACGGGATGACGCGCCCGCACAGGCACCGGTGCAGGGGCGGAGCCCGGGCGAGACCCGGTAGGCCCGCAGCGCGAGCCGTCCCCGGCGGTCTACCGTCAGTCCCGGAGCGCAGCCACCACGTAGCCGGCCACGAACGCAATGACCAGTGACCGCCACGGCTCCTGCGAGATCGTGTGGCGGAAGTCGCGCAGCGTGGCCTTCGCGACGAGGTCGTCCTTCCTGCGGTTCAGCTCGGCCTTCTCTCGCCCGAGCCGCGCCTCCAGCGCGTCCAGCGTGTCCGACATCCGGGCCCGCGTATGCTGGATTTCATCGCGCATTTCGTCCGGGTTGCTGGCGACGATCCTTCCTCGCCCATCCTGGGCCCCTGTCGCGTAGCCGCGGGCGCTCGCGCCGTCGCTCCTGCCTTGCCGGACTTCACGAGGGCTGACCTGCCCCTGCCGGGGCAGCGCGTGAGCGGGGTCCGGACTCTTGAACTCGATGGAATCGGCCATGGCTCGTCCTGATGAGAGTCGTTCGATGTTCTCCGGTTGCAAGAGCCGCGCCCCCCGCCCCCGGCGTGGCTCCCGTGCTGTCTCCCCGCATCCGGCACAGGCATTGCACCACTGGATCGATCGCACACCCCGGCTCCCGACATCGGTGGAGGAATGGCATGGCATCCCCGGAATCCCCGTCGCGCGCTCCATCGCGCTGGCGCTCCCGACCTCCCGACCATCAGCTCCCTCGCGGCGAGGGACCGCCAGAGCGCGAGGAGCCCATGGCGCCGGAACGGCCCCTCGGGCCGCCGCGGGCGCTCGAGGCTGAGCCGGCGCTCGAGCCGGGGCGGACCGTGGAGACCGAGCCGAGTCTCGGCACGCTGGTTCGCAGCCTGGCCGAGGACACCCGCACGCTCGTGCAGCAGGAGCTTGAGCTGGCCCGCATGGAGGTGTTCCGGACCGGCCGCGAAGTGGCCATGGACGGGATCTGGCTCGCCGCGGGTGCCAGCATCCTCGCGCTGGGGGGCATCGTGGTGGTGCTCGGACTGGCGCTGCTGGTCGGCTATTTCCTCGACTCGTACTGGCTCGGGACGCTGATCGTGGGCGCGTTCCTGCTCCTCGTGGGCGGCGTGGCCGCGCTGGTGGGATTCCAGCGGATGCGATCCCGGGAGTTCGCGCCCAGTAGGACCGTGGAGTCGCTCCGGGCCGACGCGACATGGGCTCGCAGGGAGGCAGAAGACATGAAGCAGGCATTCAAGGAGTGAGCATGGCGGAACACACCGACGGACGGAGCGAGTACACCGAGGGTCCGGAGCCGACCACGCCCGGTTATCCCGAGCACGAAACGCGGCGCGCCACCGGGATGGGGAACCCCGGCCGGTTCAGCGACGATCCGGAGCGGGAGCCCGGGCTGCGGCACGATGGGCGGGATGGGGGGGCCGAGGCACGCGTCCGGCACGCGGCCGGAAGCCGGATCGCCGAGACCGCCGACCGCGTTCGGGTTCTGGGCGACAGGGCGGCGGAGAAGAACCGGTTCCTCTCACCCACGCGTCCACTGGCCCGCGGCGCAGCCCAGGGGATGGACACGGCGGCCGAGTACGTGAGATCGCACCCGGTGACCGAGATGCGCGATGACCTCGAGTCCCAGGTGCGACGGCATCCGCTGGCCGCCATTGCGGTGGCGTTCCTGGCCGGCTACACCCTGCGCCGGGTGTTCTGAGCCGGGGCGGCGGCGAGTCGAGCGCGCGGACCCGGCCGGTGGGGCCGGTCGGCCGGGCCGCTGCGGCTCACGTCAATGGATGACGTGCCCGATGCGCTGCGGTCTCACGTTGCGGAGGAAGGCGAACGGGCGCCGGTGCTGCGGGTCGTACGAGTAGTAGATGATGTCGGCCTTTCCGCGCAGCCGCCACCCGGCGAGGAAGCCCCAGTAGCGCGAGTCCACGCTGTCGTCCCGGTTGTCGCCCATCATGAAGTAGTGGGCGGGCGGCACCACCAGCGGGCCCCAGTTGTCGCGCGTGGGATGACACCCTGGCTCGCTGGCCGTGCCTTCCGGCACCCGGTACGCCCCCGAGATATCCGGACTGAGGTGCACCGGCTCTCCGCACTGCCACCGCATCCACGGGTGCGCCACGTCGCCCTCCGTGTCCGTGTGGTGCACGTACGGCTCGTCCTGCGGCACCCCGTTGATGTAGAGCACCTTGTCCGTCATGGAGAGCGTGTCGCCGGGCATGCCGATGATGCGCTTCACCACGTCCAGGCCGGGGTCGTGGGGCGGCCGGAACACCGCCACGTCGTGCCGCTTCGGGTGGCTGTAGCCGGGGAAGTGCGTCTCGGTGAACGGGATCAGCGGTCCGTAGGACAGCTTGTTCAGGATCAGGAAGTCGCCCACGAGGAGCGTGTCCTCCATGGACGACGACGTGATCACGAACGTCTGCACGATGAACGTGCGGAGCACCAGGAAGAGCAGGAGCGCAGCGCCCAGCGACCTGGCCCAGTCCAGCGCCACCTCGCCGCCCGTGCGCGGACGGCGGCGTCGCGACCCGCCGGCGCCATCTCCGCCCGCCTGCCCCGCCGTCTCCTTCTGCTCCGGCGCCTTGGCGCCACCGGCCGATTGTTCCGACCCCTTCCGCTGCTTCGTCACGCTCCGTGCCTGCTCCTGTGTCTCGGCCGATCCTTACGTGGATCCGGCGCGCCAGGTTCCGCCCGTCACTTGCCGGCCAGGGCCAGCGCTTTCCGGATGAGCGCCTTCGGGTCCTCCTCCGGGCCGCTCTGCTCAATGCTTCGCCGCACTGCCGCGCTCGCCTCGAACGACGAATAGCCCAGCGCCACGAGCGCGCCCACAGCTTCCTGCGCCGCCGCGCCCTTCACCGACGGCCCGACCGACGTGAGCGCCAGGTCGTCCAGCTTGTCGCCCAGCTCCAGGGCGATGCGCTCGGCGGTCTTCCGCCCCACGCCGGGCACCCGCACGAGGGTCGCCAGCTCGCGGTCGGTGATGGCGCGCACCAGGGCGGCGGGGGTCAGCGTGGACATCATGGCGAGAGCCAGGCGCGGGCCGACCCCCGAAGCGCTCAGCAACCGCCCGAACAGCGCCCGCTCCGGCTCGGCCAGGAAGCCGAACAGGAGCAGGTCGTCCTCCCGCACCACCTGGTGCGTCAACAGCTCCGTCTCCTGCCCCACGCGCGGCAGCTTCTCGAACACGGAGAGCGGGATCTCGATCTCGTAGGCGACGCCGCCCGCTGTCATCACTTCCACCTGCTCCGGTTCCCGCCGCAGCAGCGTGCCCCGGATCCGGCTGATCATGACCGCGCCCCCAGCGCCGGCAGATGGCCCGCATTCACGTGACACAGCGCCACGGCCACGCCATCGGCCGCATCCGAGGGAGACGGCGCCTCCTTCAGACGCAGCAGCTTCTTCACCATGAACTGTACCTGCTCCTTCGTCGCTCGGCCGGTTCCCACGACGGCGTTCTTCACTTCCGCGGGCGAGTAGTCCACCACCGGCAGGTGCCGCAGCGCCGCCGTGAGCAGTATCGCCCCTCGCGCGTGCCCCAGCATCACCGTGCTCCGCACGTTCTTGCCGTAGAAGATGCTCTCCACCGCCACCACGTCCGGCGCGTGCCGGTCCATCACTTCGCCCAGACCTTCGTGGATGTCCAGCAGCCGCTCCGACAGCTCCGCCGCCGGACGCGTGCGGACCACGCCGCACTCCACCAGCGAGACGGCGCCGCCGTCCTCGCGGACGACGACGCCGTAGCCTGTCGCAGCCGTTCCCGGGTCGATGCCGAGAACCTTCAAGCTTCCACCTCGTTCAGCACCTTCTCGTCGATGTCGGCGTTCGTGTGCACCTTCTGGATGTCGTCAAGGTCATCCAGCCCGTCGAGCAGCCTCAGCAGCTTCTCCGCCTCGTGCCCCTCCACGCGCACGGTGGCCTTGGGCACCATGGCGAGCTCCGCATCGTCGAACTCGATCCCCTGCGCCTTCAGGCCGTCCTGGACGGCATGGAAGCTCGCCACGTCCGTGATCACCTCGAACGCGTCGTCCTCCCGCGTCAGGTCCAGCGCGCCCGCCTCCAGCGCGGCCATCATCGTCGCATCCTCGTCGTAGCGCGTGGCATCCACGTAGATCCTGCCTCGCCGCTCGAACTGCCACGCCACCGATCCACTCTGCCCCAGATTGCCGCCGTGCCGCTCCAGCACGTGGCGCAGCTCCGCCACCGTGCGGTTGAGGTTGTCGGTCAGCGCTTCCATGTACAGCGCCACACCGGCCGGACCATAGCCCTCGTAGGAGACCTCCTCGTAATTCACCCCCTCCAGCGCGCCCGTGCCCCGGTCGATGGCCCGGTCGATGTTGTCCTGCGGCATGTTGGCCGCTTTCGCCGTGTCCACCGCAAGCCGCAGCCTGGGGTTGAGATCAGGGTCGCCACCCGCTTCCCGGGCGGCCACCGTGATCTCACGGATCAGTTTCGTGAAATGCTTGCCCCGACGGGCATCGTTCACGGCCTTCTTGCGCTTGATCTGCGCCCACTTGGAATGTCCAGCCATGCGTCCTCAGCTCGTTGCGTTCAGCACCTCGTCAGGATACGGGCCCGGAAACAGGCCCGCCGATTCCGTCGGGGGCGGATACCCCCGCGCCTTCAGGAGGTCCCCGGCGGAGGGGTCCAGAGGATGGTGCCAGCGGCGCGGCCGCGGGCGGAGTCCATGCTGTGCTCGAGCCGTTTCATCGGGCGTTCGGGGGAGGACAGACCGGTCACTCCAGCCCGTAAGTATACCCGGGGGTCGCGTCTGACAAAAGGCCACGCGGGGTTCAACGGCGCGGCGCGTGGTGCGAGCTTCAATGGCGGGGTGCGGAGCGCGGGGCGTGGACGCCCGCGCCCGCCGGCTGGAACGGGCGTTGCGGCCTTTTGACACCCGCCGCCTTCGGCGGTAGATTGGTGTGCTTTTGTAACCACGAGCGAAGGGAGAATAATGGTCGAGGTCGTACTGGGGGAGAACGACCGCCTGGACTGGGCGCTGAAGAAGTTCCGGCGCAAGATGCTGCGGTCCGGTCGGTTCAAGGACATGAAGAAGAAGCGCTACTACGAGAAGCCCAGCGAGGCGAAGAAGCGGAAGGCAGCTGCCTCCCGTCGTCGTAACGCGCGAGCTCGTCGTCGTCGGTCCCGTTGATCCCCGCCCATCCCGACGACCGCACCCCTGAGACAGCCGCCGAGGCGCCGATTTCGTTCGAAGATCTGACGTCATCGCCGGCCCTGCTGAGCGCCGCCCGCGATCTGGGCTGGACGGTGCCCACGCCGATCCAGCGCAAGGCGATCCCCGCCGCGCGCGAAGGTCGCGACGTGATCGGCATCGCGCAGACGGGGACGGGGAAGACGGGTGCGTTTCTGATCCCGACCATCGAGCGGCAGGAGGACCGGGAGGGGCTTCGCACGCTGGTGCTGTGCCCCACGCGGGAGCTGGCGCAGCAGGTGGCGGCGGACGCGCGTGATCTGTGTGCCCACACGGAGATGTTCGTGGGCGAGGTGTACGGAGGCGTGCCGTACGAGCCGCAGATCCGGGATCTGCGTGCGGGCTTCGACATCCTGGTGGCGACGCCCGGGCGGCTGATCGACCACCTGGAGAAGGGGAACGTGGACCTCTCGCAGGTGGAGGTCCTGATCCTGGACGAGGCGGACCGCATGCTGGACATGGGATTCCGGCCCCAGATCGACAAGGTGCTGGCCCGGGTCCCGAGAGAGCGGCAGACACTGCTGTTCAGCGCGACCATGCCGAACGGTGTACACGCGCTGGCGCTCCGCATCCAGAAGGACCCGGTGTGGGTGCAGGCGACGCCGTCGGTGACCGCGGCGGAGACCGTGGCGCAGGTGGTCTACTCCGTGCGGCCGGACCGGAAAGTGGACCTGCTGCTGTCGCTCATGGAGGATCCCGAGTGGGACCAGGTCCTGGTCTTCACGCGCACGAAGCGCGGGGCCGACCTGCTGTACCACCGGCTGCGCTCGGCCGGGATCGCGGTGAACGTGATCCATGGCGATCGCAACATGAAGCAGCGTGGCGGCGCCATGGAGGGGTTCGCCGAAGGGCACGTGCAGGTGCTCGTGGCCACGGACGTGGCGCAGCGCGGCCTGGACATCGAGGGGATCAGCCACGTGGTCAATTACGACGTCCCGAACGATCCGGAGGACTACGTGCACCGGATCGGCCGCACGGGACGCGCGGGCGCCAGCGGCCAGGCCGTGACATTGATGACGGCCGCGGAGCTGGGCCAGGTGCGGAGCATCGAGCGCGTGCTCGGCTACGCGCTGCCCCGCGTTTCTCTCGAAGGGTTCGATTATGCCGGCGCGCCGGCGGAGCCCAACAGCGCCGCCAGTCGCTGGAACCGGTCGGGGCGCCGCCTCGGTTCCCGCAGCACCGCCGACCTCTCACCGGAAGAGCTCCAGCGGCTGCTGGACGTGGGCTGACGATGCGCGCCCGGGCGGTGATGCCCCTGGTCGGGCGTGTCGCCCCGCTCCTCCTGATGGCCGCGGCGGCGTGCGGCACCGACGTGAGCGGCCCTCCCGCCACACTGGTCTCGTGCGTCTTCGCCGACCCGACGCAGCTTGCGACGGGGCAGGTGCTCCAGGTTCGCGGTGAAGGCCACCGCGACGTCTGCCTCACCACCGGCGACGGTCCTGGCGTGTTCCTGTACGTCCCGTTCAACGCGTCGCCTGCCCCGGACGGGGAAAAGCCGGCGCCGCGCCTCGCCCTCGACCTGCAGACGGCGGGTGCCATCCCCGTCAACGATTCGCTCCTCCCCGCACCCGTGCCGGGGGGCATTCTCCTCGGCGCGGCCCGGGCCGAGCCGTGGCGTCGCCGCGACGCGGATTTCGACGCGCGGCTCCGCCAGCGCGAGATCCGGGAGCTGGAACCGCTGATCCACCCGCGCGGGTTCACCGCCGCGACGGATCGGGGTGGCCAGGGCCCGGCCGAGAGCGCGGCCATGACGCCGCCGCTGGCCCCGGACGTGCCGGCGATCGGGGACCTGGTGGACTACAACGTCGCCATCAGCTGCAGTCAGGAGAATATCCGCACCGGGCGAGTGGGCTACGTGTCTCAGCACGCCATCGTGGTGGCGGACACGGGTAATCCGGCGGCTTTCTCGCCGGCGGACCTTGCCTCGATCGCGGCCACGTTCGACACGCTGGTCTATCCGGTGGACACGGAGAGCTTCGGCGAATCGACGGACATCGACGGGAACGGCCGCGCGATCATCTTCTTCACCCGTGCGGTGAACCAGCTGAACGCCCATCACTCCGGCTCGATCACGGTCGGGTTCTTCTGGTCGGGCGACCTGTTCCCGGCCGCGGCCACATCGCGGCTGGAAGCGTGTGCGGGGGGCAACCGGGCGGAGATGTTCTACATGATCGCGCCAGATCCGGCCGGCGCCTACGGTCCGTCGATAAAGACGGAGGAGGTCCTGCGTCGCTCGGTGGGGATCATCGCCCACGAGTACCAGCACCTGATCAACGCTGGCCGCCGCCTGTACGTGAACGAAGCGCCCGTGTTCGAGGAGCCGTGGCTGAACGAGGGGCTGAGCCACACGGCGGAAGAGCTGGTGTTCTATCGGGTCACCGGGCTGCACCCGGGCGCCGACCTGACGGCCGCCGACCTCCGGGCCATCCCGGGCGCCATTGACGCGTTCAACCGGTTCGCGGCTCCGGATTTCGACCTGCTGCATTCGTACCTGGAGGACCCGGACACCACCTCGCTCATGGGCGTGCCCGGGCTGTCCACGCGCGGGGCGGTGTGGTCGTTCCTGCGCTACGCGGCCGACCGGAGCGGGCGCTCGGACCCGGCGTTCTTCCATGACGTGGTCAATTCCACCACCTCCGGGCTCGACAACCTGTCGGCCGTGCTGGGCGCCTCCGCACTGTCCTGGATGCAGGACTGGACGGTGGCCGTGTTCGCCGACAACGCGGTCCCGGGCGTGGACGCCCGCTTCACGCAGCCGAGCTGGAACTACCGTGACATCTTCGAGAACTCGTCGTTGGGCGAGTTCCCGCTGCAGACCCGCACGCTCCCGGCGCAGGGGACGCGCAGCTTTTCGCTGCTTCCTGGCGGCGCCGCGTTCCCCCTGTTCCAGACCGGAGCGGGGACGCAGGCTACGCTGCACGTGGAATCCGACGGGGGCGCGCCGCCGTCGATCCTGCGCGGCTCATTCCTGCGAGTGCACTAGGATGATCGCCCGCCCGTCCGTACGCGCGCTGCCGACCGCGGCTGTCGCTCTGGTCATGGCCATGGGGGCGTCCAGCGCGGCCGCGCAGGCGTGCGCGCCCCGTGGCTTCTCCGCGGGCGGGGCCGCCGCCGCGGTGCACTACGACATGGCGGGTGGCGTGAGCGGGACCGAAGTGGGCGCCGTGGTCCGCATGGCGGGCGCGGGACTGGCGCTGGAGGGCCTCTACGGGCGGCTGCTCCTGTCCGACGGGCGCCCGGAGCCGGACGTGGTGCGCGTGGTCGTCCGCGCGCCGCTGGCCTCGGTTCTCGGGGTCCATTTCTGCGCTGTGGCGCACGGCGGGGCCACGCGATTCAGCGTCGAGCGGGCGGATGGCCGCGTGGTCGCGGGCGGAGTGGGGCTGAGCGCGCGCCGGACGATCGGTCGGCTCACGCCATTCGGGGAGGTCCGCGCCCTGGCAGCGAAGAGCTCGGGCGCGATCCTGGACGTGGACGCGAGCGCGTCCGGGCAGGCCATCGGTGGCGACGCGGGGGCGGAGCTGGATCTCGGGCACCTGCAGCTCCGGGGGTCGGCCTCGTTCGACGGCCTTGCCGCCGGACTCGGCGCCACGCCGTACCCGACGCGCGCGATCCGGCTGGAGCTGCTCTACCGGTTCTGAGCGTTCGCGCCATCACGCAGCACGCTGAGCGCGCCGCTCCCTTCCCCACCCACCTGCTCGTACGTGCACTGGCGCGGGTCCTTGTCCGGCCGCCAGCGCTCCAGCGCGGTGCCGTGGCGGAAGCGTCCGCCCGTGAAGTGGTCGTACGTGACCTCCACCACCAGCTCGGGGCGGAGCGGCTGCCACTCCGCCGAGCGCTCCGTGGCCCAGCGGCTGGGGCCGCCCGGCCGTGAGCCGGTGAACCCCGGCTCCTCGATCAGCGGCTCCACCACGCTCCGGAGCCGGCGCCGGTCGCGGTCCGAGAAGCTGGAGCAGAAGCCCACGTGGTCGAGGCGCCCGGCGTCGTCGTAGAGACCCAGGAGGAGCGAGCCGATGCCGCCGCCGGAGCGCGAGTAGCGGAATCCGCCCACCACGCAGTCGGCCGTCCGGCGCCGCTTCACTTTCAGCATGGCATCGCGGGAGCCGGAAGCGTATCGACGCGACGGGTCCTTCGCCATCACGCCGTCCACGCCCGAAAGCCCGCGCAGCCAGTGGTCCGCGAGGTCCGGATCCGTGGTCGCCCGGGACAGGTGGAAGCCGGGCGCGTCCCCGAGGAACCGCGCCGCGAACCGCTCGAGGGCATCCCGGCGGTCGCGCAGCGGCCAGTCCAGGAGTGATCGGGTCGAGCCGCGCGCCAGCAGGTCGAACGCCACGAGCCAGGCCGGGGTCTCCCGCGCCAGCTTCCGGACCCGGCTCTCGGCCGGATGGATGCGCTGCAGGAGAAGGTCGAACGCCACATCGTCGCCGCGCGGCACCAGCAGCTCACAATCCAGGACGAACTGGCGGGCGCGGACCGCGCGCACGGCATCCACGACTTCCGGGAAATAGCGGGTCAGCGGCTTGCACGACTTCGACTGGAGCTCGACCGTGCTGTGGTCGCGGAATACGACGCAGCGGAAGCCGTCCCATTTCGGCTCGTACAGCCACTCCCCCTCCGTCGGCACCACGTCCGCGCGCCTCGCCTCCATGGGCGGGAGCGGCGGCTCGACGGCCAGGTTCAGCGGCTGGAACGACATGGTGGCGGGTCTCCTCGGGTTCCGGTGGCCTCCCGCTCCGGCTCCGCGCAAATACTCCGCCAACGGCGCGGAGAGCGCGGAGGCGGCGGAGGACGCGGAGAACTGCAACACCGGGGCACGCGGAGGCGCGGAGGACGCGGAGAACTGCAACACCGGCGCACGCGGAGGCGCGGAGGACGCGGAGAACTGCAACACCGGGGCACGCGGAGGCGCGGAGGACGCGGAGAACTGCAACACCGGGGCACGCGGAGGCGGCGGAGGACGCGGAGAACTGCAACACCGAGGCACGCGGAGGCGCGGAGGACGCGGAGGGCTACGCGGGGTTGTGATCCACCGGAGAAGTCCGGTGACCGGGCTGGCCCGTTCATTATTTTTGGGGGGGGATCCCCCCGCAGAGTCCTGGCGAGACAGCTCCCTCGCCCCGGAACGCCCTTCGCGATCTCCGCGCCTCCGCGTGAGAGCCGTGGTTCTTCGCGATCTCCGCGCCTTCGCGTGAGAGCCGTGGTTCTTCGCGATCTCCGCGCCTCCGCGTGAGAGCCGTGGTTCTTCGCGATCTCCGCGCCTCCGCGTGAGAGCCGTGGTTCTTCGCGATCTCCGCGCCTCCGCGTGAGAGCCGTGGTTCTTCGCGATCTCCGCGCCTCCGCGTGAGAGCCGTGGTTCTTCGCGATCTCCGCGCCTCCGCGTGAGAGCCGTGGTTCTTCGCGATCTCCGCGCCTCCGCGTGAGAGCCGTGGTTCTTCGCGATCTCCGCGCCTCCGCGTGAGAGCCGCGGGGCACCGATCTTTGCGTGACGGGAAGCTGGGGGGCGAGTGGCGCGGGCTGGAGCGGCCATCCATATTCCCGCCCCGTACCTGATCCGATCCCACCGCATCCAGGACCATCGGAGGTTGCACCATGCATCGACTGCTGGCCGGCGCGCTGCTGATCGGCTCCGCCGCTGCGTGCGCGCATGCGGGGGCCACGGCGCCCACGCCCCCGTCCGCCGCCAAGCCACTCCCCTCCATCGCATCGAAGACGCAGGGCTTCGAGAGGATGGATGGCTTCCTGCCGCTGTACTGGGACGAAGCGGAGGGGAAGCTGTGGATGGAGGTGCCGGAAACGGGGACCGAGCTGCTCTACGTCGAAGGGCTCACGGCCGGGGTCGGCTCGAACGACATCGGCCTGGACCGGAATCAGCTCGGTCGCACGCGCGTGATCCGCTTCGACCGCATCGGTCGGAAGCTGCTCGTGGTGGAGCCGAACTACGACTACCGCGCCGGAACGCAGAATGCGGCGGAGCGCCGGGCGGTGGACGACGCGTTCGCGCGCTCGGTCCTGTGGGGATTCCCGATCGCCGCGGAGACCGAGGGTCGACTGCTCGTGGACGCCACGGATTTCCTGATCCGGGATGTCCACGGCGTGGCCCGGCAGCTGAAGCAGACGAAGCAGGGGAGCTACAAGCTGGACAAGTCGCGCAGCGCGGTGGACCTCTCGCGGACGCGGGCCTTCCCGCGCAACAGCGAGGTGGAGGTGATCCTGACGTTCGAGGGCGAGCCCGAGGGCGGCTGGATCCGCTCGGTCACGCCGTCGCCGGAGGCGGTCACGGTTCGCGAGCGCCATTCCTTCGTGCACTCGCCCCCGCCCGGCTACGAGCCCCGGCGCTTCGACCCGCGCGCGGGCTACTTCGACGTGGCGTGGAAGGACTACGCGGTGCCACTGGGCGAGCCGCTGGAGCAGCGATTCATCACGCGGCACCGGCTGCAGAAGAAGGACCCGGGCGCGGCCATGAGCGATCCGGTGGAGCCGATCGTGTATTACGTGGATCCGGGCGTGCCGGAGCCGATCCGGTCGGCGCTGGTGGAGGGCGCCGGCTGGTGGAACCAGGCGTTCGAGGCCGCGGGGTACCGGAACGCCTTCCAGGTGAAGGTGCTCCCGGATACCGCCGATCCCATGGATGTCCGCTACAACATGATCAACTGGGTGCACCGCTCCACACGCGGCTGGAGCTATGGCAGCTCGGTGGCAGACCCGAGGACGGGTGAGATCATCAAGGGGCACGTGCTCCTCGGATCGCTGCGGGCGAGGCAGGACTACCTGCTGGCGGAAGGGCTGCTTTCCCCGTACGACTCCACCGGTGAGGTCCCTTCGGCCATGCGCGAGCTGGCGCTGGCGAGGATCCGTCAGCTTTCGGCCCACGAGGTCGGGCACACGCTCGGGCTGGCGCACAACTACCTGGCGAGCAGCGAGGGACGAACGTCCGTGATGGACTACCCGCACCCGTTGGTGAAGCTGACGGCGGACGGCTCCATCGACCTGTCGGACGCCTATGACACGGGGATCGGCGAGTGGGACAAGGTCTCCATCGCCTATGGATACTCCGATTTTGCCGATGGCGCCGATGAGGCGAAAGCGCTCGAGCGGATCATCCGGGCGGCGAGGGAGGACGGGCTGCTCTACCTGACGGATCAGGACGCGCGGCCGGCCGGGAGCGCGCATCCGCAGACGCATCTCTGGGACAACGGCGTGGATGCCGCGCAGGAGCTGCGGCGGATGCTGACGGTGCGCAAGGCGGCGCTCGACCGTTTCGGCGAGCGGGCCATCCGCATGGGAATGCCGCTCGCGACCATGGAAGAGGCGCTGGTCCCGCTCTACCTCCACCACCGATACCAGGTCGAGGCGGCCACCAAGGTGATCGGGGGGCAGTACTACACCTACGCCATTCGCGGCGACGGGCAGGTCCCGGTCCGGAGCGTGCCAGCGGAGCAGCAGAGCGCCGCGCTGGACGCTGTGCTCGAGACGCTCTCGCCGTCCGTGCTCGCGCTGCCGACGGAGCTGCTGAAGCGGATTCCGCCCCGGCCGGCGGGCTTCCCGTCGCACCGTGAGCTGTTCGATCGCTATACGGGGATCACGTTCGATGCCGTCTCGCCGGCGGCTGCGGCCGCCGACCTGACCCTGTCGTTCCTGCTCCAGGAGGAGCGGGCAGCGCGGCTGGTGGAGCAGCACGCCCTCGATCCGTCGCTCCCCGGATTCCAGGACGTGCTGGAGCGGCTCGAGCAGGGCTCGTTCGGCGCGGCCGCGGCCAACCCCTACGAGGCGGAGATCAAGCGCGTGGTCGAGGAAGCGATGGTGGAGCGTCTGATGGGGCTGGCCGCGAGCGCGCCGATGCCCCAGGTTCGGTCCGCCAGTGAGCTGGAGCTGCGACGGCTCCGTGACCGGCTGCAGGCGGCGGCGCGGGGCGCGAGCGACGAGGACCGGGCCACCGACCTCCGCCTGGCGAGCGACATCCAGCGCTTCCTCGACCGGCCAGCGGGCCCGTGGTCACCAGCCGGTCCGTTGCCGGCGCCGCCGGGGAGCCCGATCGGGGGAGGCGGCGACTTCATTCAACCCTGGAACGGAACGCCATGAGCCATCTCCTCTTCTACGCCCATTCGGGGCTGCGGTACGTGGTGCTCGTCATCGCGTTTCTGACATTCCTGTATGCCCTGGTCCGCTCGGTCCAGGGAGCCCAGCAGGACCGGTCGGGGCGCGCGCTTACAGCCGCGTTCACGGGACTGCTGGATCTGCAGGTTCTGCTCGGCATCCTGCTTGTCTTCTTCCGCCCCTGGTTCCCTGCCCTGGCCGGCCACATCACCATGATGGTGCTGGCGGCCGCCACGGCCCACACCACCAGCGTGCTCGCCCGGCGGCGGCCGCCGGAGCGCGCGCACCGCGTTACGGCGGTGGGCATCGGCGTGACCATCCTGCTGATCGTGGGAGGGATCCTCTCCATCGGGCGCCCGATCTTCTGACGCCTGGCTGCCGCATGCGCGGCACCGCAGCCAGAGAAGCGCCCCACCGGCCGATCGGCCGGTGGGGCGCTCGCTTCCCGCTCGGGATGTCCGCGAATCAGTGCTGGTTCCCGCCGCCCCCGCCTCCCGGCTTCGTGGGCTTCGACGGCTTCGACGACGTCGAGGAGGACGACGACGGTCGCGGCGCCGGTGATGCCGCCGGCCGCGACGGCGGCGAGGAGTGCTGCACGCGGGGCGGTGAGGCATGGCGCTCCGCCCTCGGCGTGGCGCGCGGCTGCGGCCGGGGCGGGGAGCGGCGCTCCACGCGCGGTGCCACGGCGCGCGGCTCCCTGGCCGGCTCCGCCGGGCGGTCGACACGGGGCGGCGCGGCCGTCGCCGTGGGACTGGCCTTCTCGCCGCGTGACGGCAACAGCTCCGGAAGGGCCGGGCGCTCACGAGCCTGCCGCGGGTTGGACGCCTCCGACGGTTGCGCCGTACGGCCCTCCGCGTCCGCCCGTCGACCCACCTCCGGCCGGTCGGGGATCAGCGTCCTGAGCACGGGCCGCTCCGTTGTCACGCGCTCGCCAGTCCTCGGGCCGGGCGGCAGCGCCTTCTTCACGGTGCCAGCCTTCCCATCGCCGCGGCCGGGGATGCCGGGAATCACCTTGGCCGGATGACCGTTCTCACCGTCATCCGTCGCGATCCACCCGGTGGGCACGGGCGGCCGCTTCGGCAGCTTCTTCTTCAGTTCCGGCAACCGCCGGGCGCTGTCGGCGGGCGGCACGGTCCTGTCGTTCCGCGGGCAGACGAACCACCCCTGGTAATAGGCATAGGCCGGCACGGACATGAACACGCCGTTGCAGTTGACCCACACGTACGACGGCTGCGCCCTGTTCGAACCGTACAGCCAGTTCGTGGGCCAGACCACGTGGTAGGCCAGCGTATACTCCGTCATCCCGGGCTGCGGAACGATCTCCCGGGCCAGCATCTCCGCGGCGCCGTACGGGCTGCGCGTGAGGATCTGGTGGTCGATCCACGGGGAACGCCCCGTGGCCATGAACTGCGCCACGTCCAGCGGTCGCTCCGCCGCCACCAGCACGATGTACGTGGGCGCGGAGCCGTAGACCAGCGAGCGGTTGCTGGCGAACCGGTATGCCGAGGCCTCCGTGCGCACGGTGTGGCGGCCGTACGAGAAGCGCTGCTGCCCGCCATAGCCGATGGCGGGGTAGAGCATACGGGCCGAGCCGAACTCGCTGATGGCGAAGATGGCCACGTGGGCCGGACGGTTCACGTTGAACGACGCGAAGCCGGTGTACTCGTCGTACCAGATCGTCGCCTGCAGCGGGGGTTGGTCGTACGAGCGCGCCCCGTACGGGGACGCGTCCGGGTAATCCGGGTAATCTCCTGGCCCGGGGCCGTATGCCCGGGGAGCATAGCACGCCGTGGTCCCCAGGAGGAGGAGCGGGAGCAGGTATCGCATGTGTTGCCTCCGGGTGGTGTCCATGGAAACTACATTACCCCCGGTCATTTTGTTCCGTGACCACCGGAACGCTTCGAAAACGCGCCCGCAGCCGCTTTCCCTTCCAATATAGGGCCAGCGCCCGGTCACGGCAGGGTCGTTGCAGGATCGTGGGGTGGATCCGGGCGCGACGCAGGACACCGGTCCGCCCGGCCGAACCGAACCAGGGGGAGGTCCGCCAGTGCCACGGCAGAACGGGAAGGTGAAGTGGTTCTCCGACGCGAAGGGATACGGGTTCATCACCGCGGAGGATGGCGATGATGTGTTCGTCCACCACTCGGGGATCGAGGGGTACGGGTACAAGACGCTGAGTGAGGGTGAGCGCGTCGAGTTCGAGCTGGTCGAGGAGCCCCGGGGGCGGAAAGCCACGGGCGTGGTCCGGCTGGAAGCGGCGGACGGTCCTCCGGACCGCAACCGGGACCAGGCCATCCAGAGCCCGATGGACCACAAGCCCCGGCGCTAGGCGGACTGCCCGGCGTGGCCGCGGCGGCGGCCCCGCCCGTCATCGTCGGCACCGGCACCTGCTCGGGGCGCGCGCGTCACTGTTCGAACAGCCCGAGCTGGCCGTCCACCCGCGGCCTGCGGAACGCTTCCGCGGACAGCGCGATACGGCCGTCCCGCAGGCCGTGCCGGCGGAGCGCGGCCCGGAAGAGCTGGTGCAGCTGCTCCGCGTACGGTCCCTCCCCGCGCATGCGGGACCCGAAGCGCGCGTCGTTCAGCGCGCCGCCGCGGATCTCGCGGATCCGGTGCAGCACCCTCGCCTTTCGATCGGGGAAGTGCGCCTCGAGCCATTCGGTGAAGAGCGCCTTGACGCCATGCGGCAGCCGCACCAGCAGCATGGATGCGGCCACCGCGCCGGCGGCGGCCGCGGCCTCCACGAGCGCGGGAACCTCCTCATCAGTCAGTCCGGGGATGATGGGCGCGATCATGGCGCGGACGGGCACGCCGGCGGCCGCGAGGCGCCGGATGGCGTCCAGGCGGCGGGCGGGCGAGGCGGTGCGCGGCTCCATGGCGCGCTGGAGGTCGGGGCGGAGCGAGGTCAGCGACACCGCGACGGCGGCGGCGCGGTGCGTCGCCAGCTCCCCGAGCAGGTCGGCGTCGCGCGTGACCAGGTGGTTCTTCGTGATGACCGAGACGGGGTGGCGGCACTCGGCCAGGACTTCCAGACAGGCGCGTGTGAGGCGCAGCCGCCGCTCCACCGGCTGGTACGGGTCCGTGACGCCGCTCAGGCCGATGGGCTCGGGCTTCCAGCGCGAGGATGAGAGCGCCTTCCTGAGCAGCGCCGGGGCGTCCTCCTTCACCAGGATGCGGGTCTCGAAATCCAGGCCCGCGGAGAAGCCCAGATACTCGTGCGTGGGACGGGCGTAGCAGTAGATGCACCCGTGCTCGCACCCCCGGTACGGGTTCAGCATCCAGGCGCACGGCACGTCCGGGCTGTCGTTCCGGTTGAGGATCGTGCGGGAGGAATCGCGGAAGAAGAGGGTGGGACGCGCCGGATCGTCCGGGTCCGTCCACGACTCCGTGGCCACGGTGTGGAGCCGCTCGAACCGGTTCGGCGGGTTGTCCGTGGCGCCCCGACCCCGGAGCGCGCGGTCCCCGGGCGGCTGCCCTTCGGGCGCACCGATCCCGGTCATGAGACGCCCCCGGCCGTGCGCCGCGCCGGCCGCTTGCGCCGCTCCATCTCCCGGAACCGGCTCGCCACCACGTTCAGCACCCGCCCCTCCCGCTCGAAGCGGCCCTGGACCAGCAGGAAGGGCGAGGTGTTGATCGCCTCCCTGTACGACTGGTAGACGGGCGGCGGGATGATCACGTTGATGAAGCCCGATTCGTCCTCCATGAGGATGAACACGGTGCCGTTCGCCGTGGCGGGATGCTGCCGGGCGACGACCAGCCCCGCCACCACCACGGGCGCCCGGTCCGCCAGCCCCGGCAGGTCCACGGATGCGGCCACGCCGTACTCCCGGAGCCGTGGCCGGATGTGCTCCATGGGGTGTCCGGCCACGGAGATGCCGGTGGCGAGATAGTCGAGGAAGATGAGGTCCTCGTCGTCCATCTCGTCGGGCCGGAACGGGAGCCGACGGGCCGGGGCCAGCGGGAGCGTGTCGCCGGCGGCGCGCAGCGCCTCCCACGCCGCTTTCCGGCGGCCGGGCTCGAACGCTTCGAACGCGCCCGCCCGTGCCAGGTGGAGCGCGTCGGCCCGGGTGAGGCCGGCACGGCGGACCACGTCGGAGACCGACGCGAACGGGCCGCCGGCGCCCGCCCGCTGCAGCCGGTCGCGCGCCTCCTCGCCCAGTCCCCGGATGTGCTTCCAGCCGATGCGGACGGCGGGCTCCTCCCCCTCCAGCGTGCAGTCCCACTCGCCGTGACGGAGACAGGGCGGGCGCACCTCCACGCCGTTGCGCCGGGCCTCGTGGACCAGTGTGGCGGGCGGGTAGAAGCCCATAGGCCACGCGTTGAGGAGCGCCATGAGGAAATCGGCCGGGTAGTGCGCCTTCAGGTACGCGGTGGCGTAGGCGATGAGGGCGAAGCTCCAGGCGTGGCTCTCGGGGAAGCCGTAGTTGGAGAAGGAGTAGAGGTCGTCGGTGATGCGCTCCGCGTCCTCCGGCGGCACGCCGTTCCGCGCCATCCGCTCCCGCAGCCGCTGGATGGCCGCGTGCAGCTTCGGCAGCTTGCGACGGTGCCCCATGGCGCGCCGGAGCTCGTCCGCCTCCGCGGCCGTGAACCCGCCCAGCGCCATGGAGATGGCCATGGCCTGCTCCTGGAAGATGGGGATGCCGTACGTGCGCCGGAGGATCGGCTTCAGCCGCTCGTCCAGGTACTCCACCTCCTCCAGCCCGAGCCGGCGACGCGTGTAGGGGCGGACGAACCGGGCCTGGATCGGGCCCGGCCGGATCAGCGCCACCTGGACCACGATGTCGTAGAGCCGCCGCGGCTGCGTCTGGAGGATGGACTGGATCTGCGCCCGGGACTCGATCTGGAACGTGCCCAGCGTGTCCCCCCGGCCGATCATGTCGTACGTGGCCGGGTCGTCCACGGGGAGGTCGTAGAGCGCCATCTCCCGGCCCGTGCGCGCGCGGATGGCGTCGAATGCCTTGTGGACCACGGACAGGCCGCCGAGCCCCAGGAAGTCGAACTTCGGCACGCCCGCGGCGTCCAGGTCATCCTTGTCGAACTGGAGGATGGTGCGCCCCATCGTCGTCTCCTCGATGGGGAGGAACTCGCCCAGCGGGTCACTGGACAGGACGAAGCCGCCCGGGTGCGTCGAGCGGAGCCGGGGGACGTCGTCCAGGGAGCGGAGCGCCGAGAGCAGCGCCCGCCCCTTCGGCGACGAAGTGTCCACCCCATGCTGCGCGGCCAGCCCCGCCTCCAGCGCCTCGGCCGCTTCGGACGGCTCCCGGCCGTGCAGCCGCTTGCTCAGCTCGAACGCCGTCTCCGCCGGCCAGCCCAGCGCGCGCATGCAGTCCTGAATGGCCGTGGGCGCGTGGAAGACCTGCGTCACGGCCGTGATGGCGGCGTGCTGCCGGCCGTAGCGCGTGTACATGTAGTCCAGGACTTCCTCGCGACGGTGCATCTCGAAGTCCACGTCGATGTCCGGCGCCTCCGTGAGGCCGTCGATGCGGACCTCGGAGAGGAAGCGCTCGAAGAGCAGGCCGTGACGCACGGGGTCCACTGCCGTGATCTCCAGGCAGAACGCCACCGCGGAGTTGGCCGCGCTCCCCCGCCCCTGACACAGGATCCCGCGCTCACGGGCTTCCCGCACCGCGTCCCACATGACCAGGAAGAAGCCCGAGAATCCCAGCCGGTCGATCACGCCCAGCTCGTGCTCCAGCTGCGCTCGCTGGCGCGCGTCCAGCACGCCCCACCGCTTCGTCGCGCCCCGGTACGTCAGCTCCCGCAGCCAGGAGCCGTCCGTCTGGCCCCGCGGGACCGGGAACTTCGGCAGCGGCGGACGCACCCACTTCAGGTCGAACGCGCACGCCTCCGCGATGGCCGCCGACGCCTCCAGGCCGGCCTCGCGCCCCTTCCACAGCCGCGCCATCTCCGCCGGACTCTTCAGCCGCCACTCCCCGTTCGGGTGCAGCACTCCCCAGCTCGCCGCCGTGTCGATGTCCAGGTCGGCCCGGAGCGCGGTCAGGAGGTCGTGGACCAGGCGGCTGCCGCCGTCCGCGTAGCGCGGATCGTTCGTCGCCACCCACGGCACCCCCTGCCGCTGCGCCAGCTCGATGAGCGCCCCCGCCAGCGCCCCCTCCTCCCCCGACACGTGGTGCAGCCCCACTTCCACCGCCAGGCGCCCCGGGAACAGCTCCCGCAGCCGCGACAGCAGGAACATCGCCTCCTCCGGCCGACCCTGCCGAAGCATGCTCGCCAGCTCCCCCTCCGCCGGACCCGTCAGCAGGTACAGCCCCCCGGTGCGACCCTCCAGCTCCGAGAGCGTCAGGAGCGGCTGGCCGCGCGCGGGGATCGATGCCGACGTCCCCGGGCGCGCCCGGGCGCCGTCCATCCCGGTCCCGGGCGAAACGCCCGGGGAGGCGCTCCGTGCGGCGCCCGGGGAGGCCGGCTCGGGCCGCCGCCGCGAGGTCACCGCCGTCGCCCGCGTGCGCACCCGGCCGTCCCGATCCAGATGCAGTCCGGAGCCCCCGTAGGCATCGACCCGCTCCGCCTTCTCCGCGAGCCACGCCCCCCAGTTCCCCATGCGGCTCCGCGTCACCAGCCCCGCCAGGTTGCGAAAGCCCCTGCGGTCGCACGCCAGCACTGCCAACGGGTGGCCGTCCACCACCAGCTCCGCCCCCACTACCGGCCGGATCCCCGCACCCTTCGCCTCCAGCGCGAAGCGGATCGCACCACCCAGGTCCGACCGGTCGGTCAGACCCAACGACGCATACCCCTGGGCCGCCGCCGCGCGGACCAGCGCCTCGGGTGTGAGCGCGCCATCGCCGAACGAGAAGGCGGAGTGGGCGCGGAGCTCGGTGAATGCGGTCATGCTGTAGTCCGGGGTCTGTGGGGACGCGAAGGCCGCCGGGGGAGCGGCGGCCTGGCGTCGAGCCGAAGATTTACCGAAAGAAAGATGGCATCGACGAAGACCGAACACAACCCGAAAGGAAGAAGCCCCGTGGCCGGAAAGGGCGAGTGGGGCGGACCGTCGCGGCCGGTCTTTTCATCCCGGCAGAGCCCCCCTATTCTGTGGGGTCCAGCGCGCCTTCGGCCGTCGGCGCCGAAGCCCATCGTGTTGCCCGGCGGCGAGCCGGCAGGTGATTCATCCATCCCGGAGATCCTGATGATGCAGCAGTGCAGTCGAGTCGTTTCTCACCGATCCGCCGCCGCCCGTTTCGGCCTTCTCGTGATCGCGGCGCTGCTCGCGGTTCCCGCTGCGGTCGTGGCCCAGGGCATCACGTACAGGGAAGTGAGCCAGGCCAGGCTGCCCGGCACGGCCGGGAAGGTGATCGGCGCGCTGAGCGGCGGGATGAAGTCGGAGCAGACGGTGAGCATCGCGGATGGAACGATGCGCACGGACAGTGAGGGGTCCTCAACGATCCTGGACACGCGGGCGCGCCGCTGGATCTTCCTGGACCACGAGAAGAAGCAGTACTACACGATGTCGATGGACGACCTGGCGAAGTCGATGGAGCAGGTGAGCGGGCAGCTGAAGGAGGCGCAAGCGCAGCAGGAGGCGGAATCGGCGAATGGCGCCGGCACCGACTCGGCAGGGATCGAGTGGAGCTTCGACCTGAACGTGGACCGCACGGGCCAGACCCGTCCGGTGTCGGGCTACCCCGCGGACGAAGTGCTGATGACCCTGACCATCCAGGGCAAGGGAACGGACCAGGAGACCGGCGACACGGCCAGCATGAACATGGTCCTCTTCAGCGATCTCTGGATGAGCACCGACGCCGTCCTCGCCGACGCCATGAAGCAGCTCGGCAAGGGGATGGGCGAGATGGCCCGATCCGGTGAGGCGTCCATGGCGAACGGAATGGAGGCCGCCTTCGGCCAGGATCCGCGGATCAGGGCCGGCATGGCGAAGGCCGCCGAGGAAGCCTCCAAGCTCGAAGGGATCCAGCTCAGGAGCACCACCTATGTCGTGCTCCTGCCTCCCGGCACCGATTTCGATCCCCAGCTCGCCCTCAACGGACCCGAGAAGAAGGAAGGCAACGCCGTCGCCGACGCCGCCAGGAACGCCGTCTCCAACAAGCTCGGCGGCCTGCTCGGGCGCAAGAAGAAGGAAGCGCCGAAGGAAGAAGAATCCGCCGCGCCGCAGCAGACCACGCTCATGACCACCACCACCGAAGTCACCAGCATCGACGTCGGGCCCGTGCCGGCCGACCGGTTCACCGTACCGACCGGCTACGAGGAAGTGCAGCCGCCCACCGCTTCCGGGGGGTGAGCGTCACCGGCACGAGTAGGCTGCCGGTCCTCAATCCCAGTACCCGTGGACGTACCAGGCGCCGTCCACGGCGTCGCGGTAGATCCAGAGCGGGACGCCCTCGTCGGTGATACAGCGGTAGTATTCGCGGGCGTACGGCGAGGGCTCCCACTGTCCGCCGGAGATACGGTCGGGCCCCGCCGCCACCACCAGCTCCCGCCAGCCACCCCGGTCCCGGACCCGCAGGGGGGCCTCGTGGTCGCGACGAGGGACGGTCTCCACCCGGACCGGGCGGGGCGGGTCCAGGAGCTGGAGGACCATGTCGGCGCCGCCGGCCGCGCCGGTTGCCGGCAGCGTCGCCGAGCCGGGCGCTCCGCCGGAAGCGGACGGCTTCGGGGTCGCGGCCACCCGCTCCAGGCTCACGGGCGTCCAGTCGGCGCGGCGCTCCACGAGCGGGTGGGCTCCGGACACGGGGGCGAGGGGGAGCGCCTGCCGGTCGGCGAGCCGGGCTACGGCGGTCTCCACGGCGGACGCGGTGGCGAAGCCGCGGTCGAAGAGGTCGCCCTGCTGCACGGCGGCCGCCTCGGCGGCGACCACTTCCAGGCGCATCCCCGCCACGGCGTCCGGGACCGTGAGGCTGTCGAGGAGGTCGCGCAGGAGTCGGAGCCAGTTCTCCCGGCTGGCGGTGGGACGCGCCGGCCGGAGCGTGCGCGCCCACTCGTCGCCATTGGCCAGCGGGAGCGTGAGGCGGAGCGCCCGCGCGTGTTCGCCCCGCGCCGCCAGTCCCTCGCACAGCGGACCCAGGAGCGCGTTGGCCGTGAACAGCAGCCGGGACGGGTCCGTCAGGACGTACTCGACGAAATCGATGGAGCCATGGGGTCGCTCGGGCGGGACCGGGCGGAACAGGCGACGCCGGTCGTCGCCACGCGCCAGCCGCCAGAACGCCACCGCGCCCGCCCCGAAGCGCACCTCCACCGCCTCCCGCTCCAGCGCCGCCAGCTCGCCCACGCGGCCGATACCCACACCGTCGAGGAGCGTGCGCAGGCGGTCGTCCGGGCCGAGCGCCCGCACCGGGAGATCCGCCATCCACGCCGCCTCCCCGCCCCGCTCCACCACCACGACGGCACCGGAAGCGCTGTCGGCATCCGCCCTCGACCCCACCCCCTTCCGCCACCCCCACCCCGTCCGCTCCTTCACCAGGAACGGCGTCGCCCCGGCCCGGCCCGCGGCTTCACCACCGAAGCGCGCCGCCAGCTCCGCGGTCACCGGGATCGCGGCCACGCCCGCCCGGACCCCCGCGCCCGCCTCGCCCGTCTCGCCCGTCTCGCCCGTCTCGCCCGTCTCGCCCGTCTCGCCCGTCTCGCCCGTCTCGCCCCTCGCGCCCGTCTCGCACCAGCCGCGCCACCAGCGCCACCGCCAGCGCCCTGGCATCGAGCCCCCGGGCATCCGCCCATACCACCTCACGGTCCACCCGGACCCGCGGCGCCAGCTCCGCTACCAGCAGGCCGGCCGCCCGCGGGGAATCGAGCGCCAGGGAAGCGGGATCGGCGGCGTCGCCTTCAGCGGGTAGAGACGCCCCGGCGATCGACCAGCCGGGGCTCCAGAGACAGACGTACATCGTGATGCTTCACTCCCAACCGGAAACGGACCCGCCGATCCAGCCCCAACGACTCCAGCCTCGCCCGCACCGCCACGGACTCCAGCGCCACCGGCTCACCGAACGGACCCCGCCGCCAGCGGAACCCCGCCGGATCGAACGAGGACGACACCCTCAGGTGCGACACGGGCGCCCCCGCCGCCAGCGCCACGAACGCGCTCCCACCTTCCCTCGCCGCCCGACCCAGGCGCACACCCTCGCCGTCCCCCAGCACCTCCCCATCCCCCACCAGGACGACGAGGGCGAAGCCACCCGAGCGCAGCAGCTCCTCCGCCACCAGCGCCGCATCCGCCTCGCCCGGCCGGAAGAGCAGCGGGCCTCCATCCCAGTACGCCGCCGCCACCTCCCCCCGCCCGTCCACCCACGCCGCACGCTCCCCCGCCGCCACCCGCTCACGACTCGCCGCACGCAGCACCGCCGTGCTCCCGCCCCCCGGGCGCCAGAGCGTCACGCGCCCCCGTGGCAGCCCCCCCGCCGGCAGCGCCGCATCCAGCGCGGCCACGCTCGTGGGCAGCGCGCCCGCCAGCCCCGTGCGCACCGGCTGGGCGTCGGGAAAGCGACGCTCCAGCTCCCTGCGGAGCTCCAGGACCCGAGCGGGCAATGCGGCCACGTGCGTTTCCCCTCCATTCAAGGATGCGATGCGAAGCCAGGGGCCCGTAGTGTAATACCGAAGGAAAACCGAAAGCAAGGGTCGAAGAGGAACCGTGACACGAAGGGGCTCGAAGGGTCGAAGGATCGAAGGGGGCAGCGCGGAGCCCCGGGTCGGAACCGAGGGTCGCGGGCATGGAAGCGATCCGGATTTCCGACTCCCGGTGAGCTTCGGGTCACCGGGCAAACCAAGCTCCGGAGCATGCCCTGACCGGAACGGTCGGCTTCCCCGCGAACCTCGGATCGCTTTCCGGGCCTTCGAGCCCTTCGACCCTTCGACCCTTCGTGTCAAGACTTTCTTCGACCCTTCCCGCCCCCCTTCGACGCTTCCACTGGCAGGCCGGTTGCGGTGCCGGGCCACCATGAAGCTCACGTTCCTGGGGACCCGTGGAGAGATCGAGGCGAGGACTCGCCTGCACCGGATGCACACGTCGCTGCTGGTGTCGTACCGCGGGGGTCGCGTGATGATCGACGCGGGCGCGGACTGGCTGGAAGCCGTGCACGAGCTGCGGCCGCGTCCGCACGCTGTGGTGATCACGCACGCGCACCCGGACCACGCCTGGGGCCTGGAGCACGGCTCGCCCGCGCCGGTGTGGGCGACGGCGGCGGCGTGGGAAGGGATGGCGGAGTACGCGATCCCGGAAGCGGATCGGCGGGTCGTCGTCGCCCGGGAGCCGTTCGAAGTGCGGGGAATCCGCTTCGAGGCGTTTCCGGTGGAGCATTCCATCCGGGCGCCCGCGGTGGGCTACCGGATCACGGCGGGGCGGGTGATGGTGTGGTACGCGCCGGACCTGGTCTACATCGAGGAGCGCGCGGAAGCACTGGGCGGCTGTCGCCTCTACATCGGCGACGGCGCCACCATGACGCAGTCGTTCGTGCGTCGCCGGGGGAAGACGCTGGTGGGCCACACGCCGGTGCGGACGCAGCTGACGTGGTGCGCGAAGGAAGGGGTGCCACGGGCAGTGATCACGCACTGCGGCAAGCAGATCGTGGAAGGCGACGAGCGAGTTCTGGGCGCGGAGCTCCGCGCCATGGCGGAGGAGCGGGGCGTGGAGGCGGAGTTCGCGCGGGACGGGCAGGAGATCGTGTTGCGATGACGGAGGCGCGAAGACCTTCCTCTTCTCCATTTCTCTCCTGTCCGTTCGCGCCTTCGCGTAATGGGGTTGCCGGGGGGCGGCGGGGCGGCGCATCCTGCACGGGACAGCGGGGTGCGCAGGGGCGGTCGAACGGGGGATGGAAGCCATGGACCGGGTGACGGCGGCGGTGGTGCAGGCGGAGCAGCCGGGTACGCTGGCGGAAGGCGTGGAGCGGGCGGGGGTGCTGGTGGCGGAAGCGGCGAGGCAGGGTGCGACGCTCGTCGTCTTCCCGGAGACCTGGCTTCCGGGCTACCCGGCCTGGATCGACTACACCCGGGATGCCGGGGTGTGGGACCACGCGCCGGTGAAGGCGGTGTACGCGCGGCTGGTGGACGAGAGCGTGGTGGTGGAGGGAAAGGCGGGGGCGGCGCTGTCAGCGCTGGCGAAGAACGCGGGCGTGACACTGGTCATGGGGGCGAGTGAGCGGGTGGCCTCCGGCCCTGGCCGGGCGACGCTCTACAACGCGCTCCTGGTGTACGGCCCCGACGGCTCGCTGCTGAATCATCACCGGAAGCTCACGCCCACGTACACGGAGCGCCTGGTCTGGGGCCCCGGGGACGCAGCGGGGCTGAAGGCGGTGGACACACCGGCGGGCCGGCTGGGCGGACTGATCTGCTGGGAGCATTGGAACCCGCTGGCGCGGCAGGCGTTGCACGACAGTGGGGAGGACGTGCACGTGGCGGTGTGGTCGGCCGTGGTGGGCGTCAACGGGATGCACCAGGAGGCGAGCCGCTGCTACGCGTTCGAGGGGCGCTGCCACGTGGTGGCGGCGGGCCAGCTCATGCGTGCGGCCTCGCTGCCCGCCGAGCTGGAGCCGAGCCCGGAGAAGGTGTCGGGGCCGGACCAGTGGCTGCTCCGGGGCGGGAGCGCCATTATCGGACCGGATGGATCGTACCTGGCGGGGCCGCTGTACGACGAGCCGGGTATCCTGGTGGCGGAGCTGTCGTATCGTCGCAACCGCGAGGAGTCGATGACCCTGGACGTGAGCGGCCATTACCAGCGCCCCGACCTGTTCGAGTTCAGGGTGCGTGAACACACGCGCCGGTGACGCGGCGGTGCCGCGGGCGCCGGCGCGTGATCGGATCGCCCGCGGCGCGGGAGCGCGCGAACACCAATCACTGATGGAGGGGATCGGATGCGCGGGAGCGTGAAGGGGAGCGTGGCCATCGGCCTGCTTTGTGCCGCCGGGACGTGGGCGTGCACCTTGGAGCGGAACAGACAGGCCATGCCGCTGGCGGCGGAAGAGGACGAAGCGGCACTGGAGGCGAAAGTGGCGGATTTCGCGCCAGCGGAGATCGCGTTCGATGAAGCGGCGCTGACGGAGTGGGAGAAGGCGGTGCTGGCCAGGCTGGTGCAGGCGTCTGAGATCATGCACCAGCTGTTCGCGCGCCAGGTCTCGCGTCGGAACCCGGAGTGGCAGGCGCAGGTGGCCGCGCGGGGGGAGAACGACCCGGCGGCCGTCTACTACGACATCATGGTCGGGCCGTGGGACCGCCAGTCGGAGCAGGCGCCGTTCCTGGACGTGGGTCCGAAGCCGGCCGGGGCGGGCTACTACCCGGAGGACATGACGAAGGAGGAGTTCAAGGCGTGGCTGGCGGCGCACCCGGACCAGGAAGAGGCGTTCGAGAGCCCGTTCACCGTCATCGAGCGCCGGGGTGACAGCCTGGTGGCGATTCCGTATTCGGAAGCGTACGGCCCGGAGCTGAAGAAGGCGGCGAAGCTGCTGCGGGAGGCCGCGTCGCTTTCGCAGAACGCGTCGCTCTCCGACTACCTGAACAGCCGGGCCGAGTCGTTCCTGTCGAACGACTATTACCCGAGCGACATGGCGTGGATGGACATCGCCGGAACCAGGATCGAGCCCACGATCGGGCCGTACGAGGTGTACGAGGACAACCTGTTCGGCTACAAGGCGGCGTTCGAGAGCTTCGTAACCGTGGCGGACTCCGCCGCAAGTGCGGAGCTCGACCGTCTGAAGGGGGAGCTCCGGATCCTGGAGGAGAACCTGCCGGAGCCGCCGCAGTACCGGAACCTGGACCGTGGCTTCGAGAGCCCCATGCGCGTGGTGGACGTGGTCTACTCCGCGGGCGACACCCGGGCTGGCGTTCAGACGCTGGCCTTCAACCTCCCCAACGACGAGCGGGTGCGCGAATCGAAGGGGTCGAAGAAGGTGATGCTGCGGAACGTGAGCCACGCCAAGTTCGACAAGATCCTCGAGCCGATCGCCCGCCAGGTGCTCGATCCGGCCATGCTGGACGAGGTGCAGTTCCAGCCGTGGTTCACCAGCTCACTGATGCACGAGCTGGCGCACGGCCTCGGCCCCGGGTTCATCACGCGTGATGGTGAGCGGATCACGGTGAACCAGGCGCTGCAGGATCGCTACAGCGCCATCGAGGAAGCGAAGGCGGACGTGGTGGGCCTCTACAACCTCACCGTCCTCCACGAGCGGGGGCTCTACGACGACGACTTCGTCCGGGCCGCGTTCGTCAGCAAGCTCCCGGACCTCTTCCGCGGCGTCCGCTTCGGCGCGGGAGAGGCGCACGGCAAGGCGAACCTGGTGCAGTTCAACTGGATGCTCGAGCATGGCGCGCTGGCGTTCGATGACGCCGGCAAGATCACGGGAGAGCTGCCCGCCATGGAAGCGGCGGTGAAGTCCCTGGCCACGGAGATCCTCACGCTCGAGGCCGAGGGCGACTACGACCGTGCCGGCCGGCTGCTGGACGCCTACGGGCACCTGACGCCGGAGATCGAGGCGGCCGTCCAGCGCATCGGCGATGTCCCCGTCGACATCCGCCCGGTCTACGAAGTGAAGGACCTGCTCCCCGAGTGGGAGGCCATCGCCGCGAGGCTCTCCGGCCCCGGGAGCGGTGCGGCCGCCGGCGACGCGGGCGTCGGCCGCGCCCCCGGCGGCGGCTGACCCGCATCACGGCGAGAGCGCGGAGGACGCGGAGGACGCGGAGGACGCGAAGAACTGCGTTTCACGCGAAGATGCGAAGAGCGCGAAGAACTGCGTTTCACGCGAAGCCGCGGAGAGCGCGAAGAACTGCGTTTCACGCGAAGCCGCGGAGAGCGCGAAGGGGGCGCCGCGGCGAAAGAGACCGCCCGGGGGAGCAAGTTCCCCGGGCGGTCTCTTTTCATTTCCAGCTCGCGCGCTCCAGACGCGTTGCGCGCGGCTACGCTACGCGTGCACCTCTTCCTCGGTCTCCTTCCCGGCCTCGGCGATCACCCGCTCGGCCACGTGGCTCGGCACTTCCTCGTAGCCGTGCAGCGTGCGGCGGTGCACGGCGCGGCCGTGGCTCATGGAGCGCAGCGTGGTGGCGTACTTGAACAGCTCCGCCTCGGGGACCAGGGCCTTGATGACCGTCTTCGAGCCCTGGCTGTCCATTCCCTGGATCTTGCCGCGGCGCTGGTTCAGGTCGCCCATGATATCGCCCATGAAATCCTCGGGCGTGGTGATCTCCACCTCCATCACCGGCTCGATGAGCACCGGGGCCGCGTCCTTGGCGGCCTTCTTGAAGGCCATGGAGCCGGCCACCTGGAACGCGACATCGCTCGAGTCCACGGAGTGGTAGGAGCCGTCGTAGCATTCCGCTTCGAAGTCCACCACCGGGTAGCCGGCCAGGATGCCCCGACCGGACGCCTCCTGTATCCCCTTGTCGACGCTCGGAATGAACTTGTTCGGGATCGCCCCGCCCGTGATGGAGTCGGTGAACTCGTAGCCGCTGTCGCGGGGGCGCGGCTTCAGGCGGACATGGCAATCGCCGAACTGGCCGCGGCCGCCCGTCTGCTTCTTGTACCGGCCCTGCGCCGCGGCCTCCTTGCGGATGGTCTCGCGGTAGCTGATGCGCGGCTGCTCGGTCTCCACCTCCACGCCGTACTTCCGCTTCAGCCGTTCGATCTGCACGTCCAGGTGCAGCTCGCCCAGCCCGCGGATGATGGTCTGGCGGATCTCCGGCTCGTACCCGCTCTTGAACGTCGGGTCCTCTTCGTGAAGCCGGGTCAGCCCGGTGCCGATCTTGTCCTCGTCGCTCCGGCTCGCCGCCCGGATCGCCATGGAGATGTCCGGCTCCGGGAACTGGATCGGCTGGATCACCAGCGGTCGCGATGGGTCGCACAGCGTGTCATTGGTGTGCGTGTCCTTCAGTTTCGCCACCACGCCCAGGTCACCGGCGTGCAGGCGCTCGACCTCGAGCCGCTCCTTCCCCTGCGCCACGGAGACATGCGTCAGCTTCTCGGAGCTCTCGCGATTGGGGTTCAGCACCTCACTCCCGTTCCCCATCACCGATCCGCTGAAGATGCGGAAGAAGCTGAGCTCGCCCACGTGCGGCTCGCTCATCGTCTTGTAGACCAGAGCGGCGAACGGCTGGTCATCGGCCGCGCGCAGCTCCACCACCTGGTCGATGTTCGGGCGCTGGGCCAGCTCCGTGACCGCGTCGGCCGGGCTCGGCATCAGCTCCACCAGCTTCTTCAGCAGCGCCCGCGTCCCCCATGTCTTCTGGGGCGCGCCGCAGAACAGCGGGAACACCTCGCCGCGGAGCATCGCGTTCTTCATCGCTTCCAGCGCCTGCTCACGGTCGATCTCCCCACCTTCCAGGTACGCCTCCAGGAGGGCGTCATCCGTGGTGGCGATCGTCTCCATCAGCTCCGTACGCCACCGGGCGTACTCCGCCTGCATGTCCTCGGGGACGTCCACCTCGTCGTACTCCCCGCTCGTGCTGTCCGCCTTGTAGATGTGGGCGCGGCCGCTGAACAGGTTGATGATGCCGCGGAAATCCTCACCAGCGCCGATGGGGATCTCCACGGGGATCACCTTCTCGGTCAGATGCTCCTTTACGTCGGAGAAGACGCGGTCGAAGTCGACGTTGTCCTTGTCCATCATGGACACGAAAAAAAGTCTGGGAATCCCGCGCTCCTCGCAGTATTCCCAGACTTTCTCCGTTCCGACCTCGACGCCAGTGGTGGCGCCGAGGACCACTACAGCGCCGTCGCTGACCCGGGTCGCGGCAAGAGCTTCGGCGGTGAAGTCCATGTAGCCGGGCGTATCGAGGAGGTTGACCTTGGTGCCTTCCCACTCGGCGAACGCCGGCGCGGCCTGCATGGAGATGCCGTGCGAGATCTCCTCCGGCGTGTACATGGTCAGCGCCGTGCCGTCCCCGACGCTGCCGTGGCGACGCGTGGTCCCGGACACGAAGCAAAGCGCGTCCACCAGCGTCGTCTTCCCGGAGCCGCCGTGCCCCAGCACGGCGACATTCCGGATCCTTTCCGTGGTGTATTCACTCCCGGTGGCCATGACCCCTCCCTTCCCAGATGGCCTAGAATCGCGCGGATTGCGGGGGATCGGATGGTAGGGCCGCGGCAATGCGGGTGTCAATGGCGCAGCGCGGTGAGCATTCCGGAAAATGCCGCTGCGGGGGGCGCCGCCGGGGCACCGGGACCCGGGACGCGCGACGCTCAGTTCTGGCGGTAGCGCTTGCTGACCTCGTCCAGCGTCCGGAGCTCTTCGGGGGAAAGGCTCTGGAGCCCGGACTTGCTGATCTTGTCGAGCACGCGGTCGACCTCGTCCAGGGCGCGGTCCTCGTCCCGGCGACGGGGTCGCCGCGCCGGCCCGCTGCCGCCACCCTGGACCACGTCCGTCCTGCGTCGGGACACGAACTTCTTCAGCCGCTTGACGCGGCTGGTGAGCTGGCCTTGCGCCTTGAGGTATACGAAGCCGGCAGCGAAGCCGCCGAGGTGGGCGAAGTGGGCGATGTGGTCACGCCCGCCCCCGCCGAACGTCTGTCCGGCGATGCTGAGGAAGGAGACGGCGAACAGGAACGCCACCAGCCATTTCGCCTTCACCGGCAGGATGCCCCAGATGTAGATGGGCATGTTCGGCCAGTTCATGGCAAACGCGAGCATCACGCCGTAGATGGCGGCGGAAGCGCCGATGACGCCGGCATTGAACGCGAACAGGTAGGAGAAGAGCGCGCCTCCGAGCCCGGACACGATGTAGAAGCGCATGAACTCCTTCCCCCCCCACATGCTCTCCAGCGGTGGGCCGAAGAAGAACAGGACGAGCATGTTGAAGAAGAGGTGGAAGAAGCCGCCGTGGACGAACATGTAGGTGATGATCGTCCACGGCCGCACCAGGGTCAGGGCGGGGATGAACGCCAGCCACTCGCGTATGGCGGGCACCGCCAGCGACGCCAGCCACACCACCGTATTGGCGATGATGAGGCGGAGCACCCACGGTGTGATGCCGAAACCGAAGGAGAGGCCGGTGGATCGATTGCGATAGGCCATGGCGGTTCAACCCCCGCTGCGGACGCGGTGTTCCTCGATCCCGAGCGTGCAGATGCGCTCGCACAGCCGGGAGAACGGGATCCCGGCAGCGGCCGCCGCCTTGGGCACGAGGCTGGCCGATGTCATCCCGGGGAGCGTGTTGACTTCGAGGCACCAGAGCCCCCCCTCGTCGTCCAGGCGGAAGTCCACGCGGCTGAAGCCCCGGAGCTTCAGGATTCGATGGGCGGCGAGGGCCAGGCGCTGCGCTTCGGCGGCGACGTCGTCCGGAATGTGCGCGGGGAAGATCTCGTCCGCCATTCCCGGCTGGTACTTGGCCTCGTAATCGAAGATCTCGTTCTTCGAGATGATCTCGCCCACGGGGAGCGCGTCCTCGCCGACCACGGGGACGGTCAGCTCGCGGCCGGGAACGAAGCGCTCGATCATGACCTCGTCATCGTGGTCGAACGCGAGCCCGAGGGCCGCGTGCAGCTGTTCCGCCCGCCTCACCACCGAGAGACCGACCGTGGACCCCTGCTTGCTCGGCTTCACCACTGCGGGCCAGCCGATCCGCTCCTCCACTTCCCGCGGCTCGACCGTCGCCGGGGGTGACGGCGCCATGACCCAGTCGGCGGTGGGCACGCCTCCGAAGCGGAAGAGGCGCTTCGCCACGTCCTTGTCCATGGCCATGGCGCTGCCGAGCATCCCGCTCCCGGTGTAGGGGAGCCCCACCAGGTCCAGCAGCGCCTGCAGCGTCCCGCCCTCCCCCGTTCCGCCGTGGAGCGCCAGGAAGATCACGTCCACGCCTTCCAGCTGGGGCGCCCGGGTGAGCGCGGTCGGGTCGCCCGTCCGGAGCATGTCCAGCTCCGCACGCTCCGGCGGCAACGGTGCGACGCCACCCGCCAGCAGCTCGCGCTCCTCGTCCGGCCCGAGCGCGCCCGCGGCGGTGTCCACGGCCACCACGTCGTTACCCCCTTCCCGCAGCGCCCGCACCACGGCGGCGCCACTGGCGATGGAGACGTCCCGCTCCTCGCTCGTCCCGCCGAACAGCACGGCGATCTTCATTGCCTGAGTAGCTCTCCCGTCCGAAACGGCCACCGCGCCTGGGAGCGGCGGGGCCGTGATGATCCTCATGACCGTTCTCCCTGGTCCCATCCCTGCCGGGTCACGGGGTGTGGGCGCAAGTTGCGAGCCGGGTGCCAGCGTCAGCCCGTGAGCTGCCGGACCACGTCGTAGCGGGTGATGATGCCCGTGAGCGCCGCCCCCTCCCGCACCACGACGGCCGGATTGGTGCGCGTCAGGAGGCGGGCGATCTCCTCCATCCCCGCGCTGCTCTCCACGGTCGGGAACGGCGGCTCCATGAGCGCGCTCACCGGTCGATCAAGGGTAAGCGGGTCCTCGATGACGGCGGCCATGATCGCCTCTTCCGAGAGCGAGCCTGCGGGCTCCCCGTCCACGATCACGGGGAGCTGGGAGATGCCATGGGCCGTGACGAGGGCGAGCGCCTCGCGCACGCTCTGCTCCGGCTCCAGCACCACCAGCGCCGGCGTGCCCGCGGTCTTGCCGGCGAGGAGGCGGGCCGCATCGAGCCGGCCAGGCTCCAGCATCTGGTTCTCCCGCAGCCACTCCTCGTTGTACAGTTTTGAAAGGTAGCGCTCGCCCGTGTCGGGCAGGATGCAGACGACGAGGGCATCCGGATCATCCAGCCGCCGGGCCAGCTCGGTGGCCACGTGAACGATCAGCCCCGCGGAGCCTCCCACGAACAGTCCTTCCTCTCGCGTGAGTCGGCGAGCCATGTGGAACGCGGCGCGGTCGCCCACCACGTGGAACTCGTCGATGACGTCGAACCAGAGCGTGGACGGGAGCTTGTCGTTACCGACCCCCTCGACCTTGTACGGGGCCCCCTCCCCCTTCTCTCCGGTCTCGAAGTACGCGGCGAAGATCGACCCCTCCGGGTCGCCGGCCACCACCTGGATGTCCGGGTTCTGCTCCTTGAGGAAGCGGCCCGTCCCGCTGATCGTCCCGCCGGTTCCGGCCGAGCCCACGAGATGCGTGATCCGGCCTCCGGTCTGCGCCCAGATCTCCGGACCCGTGGAGCCGTGGTGCGCTTCCGGGTTGACCGGGTTGTAGAACTGGTCGGCGAGAACGGCGCCCGGGGTGCTGGCCACGATGCGCCGGGCCATCTGTACGTAGTTGTCCGGGTGGTCCGGGGGCACGGCCGTGGGCGTGATGATGACCTCGGCCCCGAACGCCTTCAGCAGCCGGACCTTCTCCTGGCTCATCTTGTCCGGCATGGTGAAGATGCAGCGGTAGCCCTTGAGCGCCGCGGCCAGCGCGAGCCCCACGCCCGTGTTCCCGCTGGTCCCCTCCACCACCACCCCACCCGGCTTGAGCCGATCCTCCCGCTCCGCCGCCTCGATCATGGCCAGCCCGATCCGGTCCTTCACCGACCCGCCCGGATTGAAGAACTCGGCTTTCGCATACACCGGCGTCCGCGCGCCATCGACGACCCGGTTCAACCGGATCAGCGGCGTCCAGCCGATGGTCTCCAGCACGCTGTCGTACGGCTGCGCGTTGCGCGGCGGCTGCCCCGTCACGAGCCCGCTCCCGTGCTCGTCGAGTCGCGACGGAAGCGGACGGGAACCCTGGCCCACATGTCGACCCGGCGATCACCGCGCCGGCCGGGAGCGAACTTGAGCGCTCGCGCACCGTCGACCGCGGCCGAATCGAACGCGGCCTCCCCGCTGGGCTCCAGCAGGTAAACGCTGTCCACAGCGCCCATGTTCGTCACGTGCACCATCACCACCGGCTCCCCCTCCACGCCGGCGTCCCACAGCTCGATCGGGTAGCGGAAGGGCGATTCCACGGAGATGGCCTCGGGGTTGGTGACGGGCTCGTCGCCAGCGCGGCAGGCGGGGAACGCAGCGGCCATGGCCGCGACAACGACCAGCGCCGGCGCTCTCATGCCGGCCCTCCGCGGGCCTGGTCACGCAGCGCGGCCAGGCGATTGAGCGCTTCCAGTGGCGTGAGGCGCTCGACATCGAGCTCCCGCAGCCGCTCGACCACGGGGTGCTCCGGCGTGGAGAAGAACGAAAGCTGGTCCGGGGGTGCCGTGCTGGGCGGCCGGCGTCGCCCTCGTCGACCGAGGCCTTCGCCGTGATGCGTGTGGCTCCCCTCGAGCTCGCCGAGGATCTCCCTGGCCCGCTCCACCACGTCCGGCGGGAGCCCGGCGAGGCGTCCGACCTGGATGCCGTAGGAACGGTCGGCGCCGCCCGGCTCCAGGCGGCGGAGGAAGACGATGTCATCACCGGTCTCCTTCACCGCCACATTGGCGTTGACCAGCGCGGGGAGGAGGTCGGCGAGCTGTGTCAGCTCGTGATAGTGCGTGGCGAACACGGTCTTGGCGCCGATCCGTTCGTGGAGGAACTCGGTGACGGCCCAGGCGATGCTGACGCCGTCGTACGTCGCGGTGCCCCGGCCGATCTCGTCCAGCAGGACGAGGGAGCGGTCGGTGGCGTTGTGCAGGATGGACGCGGTCTCGCTCATCTCCACCATGAACGTGGACTGTCCGCGCACCAGGTTGTCGGACGCGCCCACGCGTGTGAAGAGGCGATCGCACACGGGGATCCGGGCGGCGTCGGCGGGGACGAACGCGCCCATCTGGGCCAGGAGCTGGATCAATCCGATCTGGCGCAGCAGCGTGCTCTTCCCCGCCATGTTGGGCCCGGTGAGGATCATGACGCGCGCGTCGTCGTCGAGCCGGACGTCGTTGGGGATGAACTCCTCGGACGGCATCATGGTCTCGACCACGGGGTGCCGCCCGGCGACGATGTCGAGGTCGTAGCCGGTGTGCACTTCCGGGCGCACGTAGCGGCGGCGCTCGGCCAGGCGGGCGAGCCCGGCAATGACATCGAGCGCGGCCACCGCTCCGGCCGACTCCAGCAGCCGGGGCACGGCGCCGGCCACGTCCCGCCGCAGCTGCCCGAAGAGCCTCGCCTCCAGGTCGGCGATCCGCTCCTCGGCGCCCAGCACCTTCCCCTCCCACTCGTCCAGCTCCTCCGTGACGAATCGCTCCGAGTTCACCAGTGTCTGTTTGCGGCGGTACTCCCCGGGGACGCGATCCAGGTTCGCGCGCGTGACCTCGAGGTAATAGCCGAAGACCTTGTTGTATCCCACCTTGAGCGACCCGATCCCCGTGCGCTCCCGCTCCCGCGCCTGAAGCGACGCGATGAAGTCCCGGGCGCCATCGCGCGTGTCGCGCAGGTCGTCCAGCTCCGGGTCGAAGCCCGAGCGGATGACGCCGCCATCGGCCAGCGCGGCAGGCGGATCGTCGGCCAGTGCCGCAGCGAGCCTCGCGCGCACATCATCCAGGGGGTCGAGGCCGTCGCGGAGCGAGGACAGGAGTGGCGAGGTGGCGTCGGCCAGGGCATCCACGACGGCCGGAAGCCGGGCCAGCGAATCGCCCAGCGCCGCGAGCTCCCGTGGATTCACGCGCCCGGTCCCCACCTTCCCCGCGAGCCGCTCCAGGTCCCTGACCTGCTTCAGCTCGGCGCGCAGGGAGCGACGCAGCGCGGGACCGTCCACCAGATCGGCCACCGCCTCCTGGCGGCGCCAGATCGGCTCCGGCGTCACGAGCGGACGGAGGAGCCACCGGCGAAGGAGGCGGGCGCCCATGGCGGTGACCGTCTCGTCCACCACGTCCAGGAGCGTGGCGGCGGCGCCCGCGGGCGCATCGGCCCGGAGCGGCGTGGTCAGCTCAAGGTTGCGGCGGGTCATGTCGTCGAGGGCCATGGCCTCTCCCGGGCGCTCGACCCGGGGGCGACGCAGCGCTTCGGCGGACGAGGGCTGCACTTCACGAACGTAGGCGAGGAGTGCGCCGAGCGCGCCGATCAGAGGCTCATCCCCGTCCTGGAACCCCAGTCCGTCCAGGGTGTGGAGGGCGAAATGCCGGCGAAGCTCCTCGGCGGCGAGATCCGGGTCGAACAGCCAGTCGGGCCGGCAGGTCACGCTGGCCCCGTCGAACCCCGGGGCGCCCTCGCGGGCGCGAGGCAGGAGAACTTCGGCCGGCTCGAAGCGGGCGAGCTCCGCCTCCAGCCGCTCCGGGGCCACGCGGGTGCCCAGGAACTCGCCCGTGCTCACGTCCACCGCGGCGAGAGCGGTGTCTCCACCGTCCGCCTGGAGCACGGCCACCAGCCAGTTGTTGCGCCGCGCGTCCAGGAGCGGGTCGGCCGTGATCGCGCCCGGCGTAACCGTCTCGACCACTTCCCGCCGCACGATGTCCGTGGCCTCGGCCGGGTCCTCCACCTGCTCGCAGATCGCGACGCGCCGCCCGAGGCGCACCAGGCGCTCCAGGTATTCGTTCTTCGCCTTGACGGGGATCCCCGCGAGAGGGACCCTCGCCGCGCCGCCGTTGTTGCGAGACGTGAGGGTGAGGCCCAGGAGGCGAGCGCCCTCCTCCGCGTCCTCATTGAACATCTCGTAGAAGTCGCCCACGCGGAAGAAGACGATGGCGTCCGCGTGGCGCGACTTGGCCTCGCGCCACTGGCGCATCAGGGGGGTGTCTTCCTGCTTCGGCATCCGGTTCGGCGTGGTGGCGCGGCATCGGCTCGATCGTGCGGAACGATAGCGGGGCTGCGGCCGTGGCTGCAACCGCCTTGACCTCGCCGGCCGCGGGGCCTTAGCATCCATCATCACTCGTCGCTCCGACGCAGGAGCAGGCCCCTGCCTGCCCGCGCGGAGCGACCGTGTTCTACCCCCTGGAATGATGCCGCGGACCCTACCGCCGGACACAGCCAGAGATCCAGAGCTGGAACCACCGGCTCTCGAGCCGGACTCCCAACTCGCGCTCGGCGCCGCCGTGCTCGAGTCCACCGGTGAAGCGGTGCTGTCCGTGGACCGCGACGGCCGGATCCTGACCTGGAACGAGGCCGCCCGCTCGCTCTTCGGGATGTCCGCTCGCCAGGTCATCGGCATCCGCCTCGTCGAGCTTTCCCCCGCCGGTCCGCTCCAGGATCGGGTGGCCGACCTGCTGGACCGCGCCCTCGATGGCGGTGCGTGGCAGGGAGACCTGGTGGTGACGGACCGGGGCGGCCGCGCTGTTCCCATTCTCGCCACCGTCACGCCGCTGCGGGACCCGGAACAGCGGATCATTGGTGGCGTGTGCGTGGCCCGGGAGGGCACAGATCGCACGGCGGCGGCCGAAGCACTGCGGCGCTCGGAGCAGCGCGCGGACATGGTGCGCGCCGCATCGGACTCGGTCATCTGGGAGATGGACCTGCGGAGCGGCACCCTGCAGTGGAGCGACGCCATCACGTCCACGTTCGGCTACCCCCCCGATTCGGTCGAGCCGTCGGAGACGTGGTGGCGGGAGCGGATCCACCCGGACGATCGGCCACGGGTGGAGGATCGGCTGCGCGCCATCCTGGAGGAGGGCGCGCGGTTCTGGACCGAGGAATACCGGTTCCGGCGCCACGACGGCGGGTACGCCCTCGTGTTCGACCGGGCCCACGTTGCGTACGACGAGCACGGCGTGGCGGTGGGAGCGGTCGGCGCGATGGTGGACCTGACGGAGCGGCGCCGGCTGCGGGAAGAGCAGCGGCTGCTGTCCCAGGCGAGCATGATCCTCGACCTCTCGCTGGATCCCGAGACCACGCTCCCCACGATCGCGCGCCTGACCACCACCATCCTGGCCGACATCTGCTTCGTTCGCGTCGACCCGGGCGATGGGTTTCCGGGGCTCACCACGGCCTCCCATTCCGACCCTCGCCTGCAGTGGGTGGTGGACGAGATCGCCGGGTTCGTCGACGGCAGCGGACTGGAGTCCGAAGTGCTGCAAGCGGTGCGGCGGGCGGGCGAGCCGCTTCTGTTCGCCCGCATCCCGGAGAGCGCCATGGACCAGCTGGCGATCGAGGGCAGGGCGCGGACGCTGGCGCGGGACCTCGGCGCACGCAGCGCCGTCGCGGTCCCGTTGCGGGCCAAGCGCGGGCTGGTGGGCGTGTTGCTGGTGGCCCGGACCGCGGGCACGGACCCGTACGACGAAGCGGACGTCCACGTGCTGGAAGAGCTGGGGCGCCGGATCGGCCTGGCGGTGGACCATGCTCGGCTGTTCCAGGAAGCCCAGCTGGCGAATCGGGCCAAGTCCGACTTCCTGGCGGTGATCAGTCACGAGCTCCGGACGCCGCTCACGGCCGTCCTGGGCTATGCCGACCTCCTCTCCGCGGAAGTGTCCGGCCCTCTGAACGAGAAGCAGAAGCACCAAGTGGACCGGATCCGGGCGGGCTCGGACCGCCTGCTCCAGCTCATCGAGGGGATCCTGGCGTTCGCCCGCCTGAAGGCCGGTACGGAGCGGGTGCGACGCCAGGCCGTGAAGCTGCAGCCGCTCCTCGAACGCCTGTCCGCCGTGCTTGGACCACGGATCCGGGAGGACGGAAGCACCCTCGTCATGGAGACGTCCATGGCCCCCGACGTGATGCCGACGGACGAGGAGAAGCTGCTCCAGATCCTGGTGGCGCTGCTGCTCAACGCCATGAAGTTCGCCCATCACGGAGCCATCCGGCTCCACGTAGGGCGGCAGGATGGCCGCGTCACCTTCGATGTGAGCGACAACGGAAGCGGGATCGCCCCCGAGCACCTGCCCCACATCTTCAATCCTTTCTGGCAGGCGGAGCAGCCCGCTACGCGGAGGGCGGGCGGCGCGGGGCTGGGCCTCAGCCTGGCGAGGCGAACGGCCCGGCTCCTGCACGGCGACGTGGTGGTCCTCGAGAGCTCGCCGGCCGGCACCACTTTCCGCCTCGAAATTCCGGAGGAAGTGGCGCAATGACTAGGAACTCGGGTGGTTTTCATACCAGCTGGCCTCTATCTTGATGCGCTTTCCGGGGCACCGGGCGCCACCGCCCGGCCCTGAGACGAGAAGAAAGCGCGACGGCCCCACGCTGTGAGCAACGAAAAGAAGAGCCTGGCTTTCGATTCCTACAATGCGGGATACGCGCAGGCCCTCTACGAGGACTACGTGCGCGACCCGTCGTCCGTGGATGCGCGCTGGGGCGCCATCTTCGGGATGGACCCCGGCCGCACGGGCCTCATTCCCGTATCAAACGGGGGCGGGGCACCGTCGCGGGCGCAGTTGCGTGCCGCCATGGCGGCCGCGGGGCTGGTGGACGCCTACCGCCTGCACGGTCACAAGGCCGCGCAGCTGGATCCCCTCGGCAGCGCGCCGCCCGGGCATCCCATGCTCGCACCGGAGTTCCACGGCATCCGGGCGGACGAGCTGGACGCGATCCCCGCCTCGCTTCTGGGGCTTGGCGACCCGGGCGTCAGCATGCAGACGGTGCTCGGCTGGCTGCGCCGGACGTACACGGCCACGATCGGCTACGAGTACGAGCACCTGGAGGACCCGACGCGGCGGGAGTGGCTGCGGCGGCGGATCGAGTCGGGCGAGCACCGGGAGCCTCTGAGCCGGGAAGAGCGGCTGCGGCTCCTGCGTCGCCTTACGGAAGTGGAGTCGCTCGAGCAGTTCCTGCACCGTGCATACCTGGGGCAGAAGCGGTTCAGTGTGGAGGGGAACGACATGCTCATCCCCATGCTGGACGTGTCCATCGAGCTGGCCGCGGCCGATGGCGCGCGGGAGGTGGTGCTGGGGATGGCGCACCGGGGGCGGCTGAACGTGCTGGCCCACGTCATCGGCCGGCCATACGAGAAGATCCTCGGCGAGTTCGAAGGGCAGCAGCTGGGGAGCGGCACGGGCGACGTGAAGTACCACGTGGGAGCGGATGGCTCCTACCGCACCCGCGAAGGGCAGGAGCTGCCCGTGACCATGGCTCCGAACCCCAGTCACCTGGAGTTCGTGAACCCGGTGGTGGAAGGGATGGCCCGGGCCAAGCAGACGGACCGGAGCGGGAGGCGAATCGCCCAGGATGTGGCGCGCGCACTCCCGATCCTCATGCACGGCGATGCGGCGTTCGCCGGTCAGGGGATCGTGGCCGAGACGCTCAACCTGGCCCGTCTCGCCGGGTACGAGACGGGCGGCACGCTCCACATCATCGTGAACAACCAGATCGGCTTCACCACCGAGCCGCAGGAAGACCGGTCCACCAGCTACGCCAGCGACCTGGCCCGCGGCTTCGACATCCCGGTCTTCCACGTCAACGCGGACCACCCGGAAGCCTGCCTCGCCGTGGTCCGGCTCGCCATGGAGTACCGCGCGCGGTTCCAGGCGGACGTGCTGATCGACCTGGTGGGGTACCGCCGCTACGGCCACAACGAGGGCGACGAGCCGGCGTACACGCAGCCGCTCATGTACGCGAAAGTGGCCGAGCAACCGACTGTGCTGAAGCAGTGGGGGGACCGTCTCGTGGAGGAGGGAACGCTCGACCCGGACGAGCGGGAGCGGATCTGGGACGAGGCGTACGAGAAGCTGACCCGCATCCAGGCCGAGGTGAAGGAGCAGGCCGCGAAAGCGAAGGGGCAGTCAGCCACGCCGCCCGTGGAGCCCGCCACACTGGAAGCCCCCGTGGACACGGCCGTGGACCGCGAGCAGCTCCTGGCCTACGACCGGCAGCTGCACGGGTGGCCCGATGACTTCCATCCCAACCCGAAGCTGGAGCGCCAGCTGCAGCGCCGTGCCCGCGCGCTGCCGGACAACGGCGGTGTGGACTGGGCCCACGCGGAATCCCTTGCGTTCGCATCGCTCCTCGCCGAAGGCACGCCGATCCGCCTTTCGGGGCAGGACTCGGTGCGGGGCACGTTCAGCCAGCGCCACCTGACGCTCCGGGACGTGGAGAACGGGAGCGGGTACACGCCGCTCGCGGAGCTGACCGAGGCGCGGGCGCCGTTCGAGGTCTACAACAGCCCGCTCTCCGAGGCCGGCGTGCTCGGCTTCGAATACGGCTACAGCACGGCCACGCCCGCATCGCTCATCCTGTGGGAAGCCCAGTTCGGCGACTTCGTCAACAGCGCCGAGGTGATCGTCGATCAGTTCATCGTGGCGGGTCGCGCCAAGTGGGGGCAGGAGAGCCGCCTCGTCCTGCTGCTGCCGCACGGGTACGAAGGACAGGGGCCCGAGCACTCCAGCGCGCGCATGGAGCGGTTCCTCCAGCTGGCCGCCGAAGACAACATCCGGGTGGCCAACTGCACCACGCCCGCCCAGTACTTCCACCTGCTGCGGCGGCAGGCGCGTCTCAGCGAGCTGCGGCCTCTGGTGGTGTTCACGCCCAAGAGCCTGCTCCGCCACCCGCGTGCGGTGTCCAGCCCGGACGAGCTGAGCCAGGGCCGGTTCAACCTGGTCCTGGACGACACCGAGGCGCGCGAGCGCGAGGCCGACATCCGGCGCATCGTCCTCTGCAGCGGCAAGGTCTTCTACGATCTCACCGGGAGCGAGCAGCGAAAGGAGAGCGGCGACGTGGCCGTGGTCCGGGTCGAGCAGCTCTACCCCTGCCCCGAGGACGCCCTCGTCGAAATCCTGGATTCATACCCGAACGCGCGCGAGCTCGTGTGGACGCAGGAGGAGCCCGCCAACATGGGCGCGTGGACCTACATGCGCCCGTGGCTGCAGCGCCTCGCGGGCGACCGCTTCGATGTCGCCTACGCGGGTCGCCCCGCGCGCGCCAGCCCGGCCGAGGGGTACAAGAAGGCCCACGACGCCCAGCAATCCCGCATCGTCCGCGAAGCGTTCGCGTCGTCGTGAGGCCGACCCCTCACGCGGCCACGCGGAGATCGGACATCCTGGACCGGAGCCGCCCGAGCGCGCGGCTCCGGAGCTGGGAGACCCGGGACTCGCTCACACCCAGCCGCCGCCCCACCTCACGGAGCGTCCAGCCTTCGAGGTCGTAGAGGCGGACGACCAGCCGGTCCCGCTCCTCCAGCCCCTCCAGCTCCCTCAGCAGCCGCTGCACTTCCGCCTGCCGCGTCAGCCGCTCCTCGAGATCGTCTTCATCGGCGCCACCGCGGAGGACCACGTCCACCAACGGCCTCTCCCCGCTCGCCCCGGCTTCCACCTGGCTGAGCGACACCGTGCGACTCCGCACCGCGTCCCACTTCCACCGCCACAGCGTCTTCACGTCCACGCCAAGCACCCGCGCCAGCTCCGGGTGCGCCGGGCTCCGGTCCAGGTCCACCGTCAGCCGGCCCTGTGCCTTACGCATGCGGCGCTGATTCCGCCGCACCGAGCGCGGAACCGTGTCGCGCCGCCGCATCTCGTCCAGCATCGCCCCGCGGATCCGCGTGGCCGCGAACGTGCTGAACCGGAATCCGCGATCCGGGTCGTATCCGGCCACAGCTTCCATCAGACCGAGTACGCCCGCGCTCACCAGCTCGCCCGCCTCCATCTCTCCACTCGCCTGCGGCAGCATCCGGCCGGCGAAATGGTGCACCAGCGGCAGGTGTCGCTCCACCAGCCGGTTCCGCGCTTCCACATCTCCGTCGCTACGGAACCGGACCCAGTCCTGTCGCTCGCTCGACGTCATCGTCCGTCACCTTCGTGGGGGGGAGACCCGTGAACCGCACTTCATCGAGGCAACGGTCGTACCGGCGGGCCGGCGGCGAGCATGGGGCTGTGTAAGGTGTTGTGCTGCAGCGACGTAGGCGCCTTTCGACCGAAGAGCGCACCGGCCGTCCACCGGCGCGGCAGGGCGGCAAACATTGCCGGGCGGGGAACAAATGACCGGTTCCGCGCGGAAATGTATTCCGGCCGACCCGGGGATCCGGCGAGGGGGGCTGAACCCGCGGCGGGGAGCCGGGTATCACGACCCGGTTGCCCGCGGGGACGGGCGGCTGAATGTTGACTGGAAGGAAGAACCCGCGCCCGGAGAGCGATGGAGCACCTCGTCGTCGTCCCGCATCCGACCCCGATCGAGCTGGAGGCGCGCTCGATCCGCCACAACGCCGTGCCGGAAGGCGCGGTGGGCCTGGGCTATTACTACGGCGGTCGCCTGATCGCGCGCAGCGTGGTGGCTGCGGGCGCGCTGGAGGCCATCCAGGCGCTGCTGTCGTCGCCGGTATCGGTGGCGCTGGCGGCGAGGGAGGATGAGGAGGGGAACATCGACGGCCGGATCTGCCTGGTGCTGCCGGTGGAGCCGGACGAGGACATGGGGTTCGGGGAGGGGGAGGAAGAGGAGGACGCGGAGCCGTGGCGCGCGAGTGTTCCGCCGCCGCCTTCGGAGGTCGAGGGGGGATACGAAGGAGGGGGAGCGGAGGACGAGGACGGGGAGCCTCAATACGCGCTGCTGCCCATCGGCAACGTGATCCGGCCGGCGGCGGACCGGCACCACCCGCGGGAGGTTGCGGGCGACGTGCGGGAGATGCTGGACAACCTGCTTGCGGGGGGCGGCCAGGACTCCGTCAAGAAGGCGATCGACGACCTGCTGCGGAGCATCTGAGGCGATCAGCCAGCGAAGATGTCGGCCACCCGGTGCAGGTAATCCTTCATCTGGAACGGCTTGCGGATGAAGCGGTCGGGACGGCGCTGGGCGAGCGAGGCGATCTCGGGGTCCCCGACGTCGCCAGTGACGAAGAGGAAGCGGTCGGCGAGAGCCGGCCGCTCTTTTTCGATCCAGTCATAGAGGTCGAGGCCGCTTCCGCCGGGCATTTTGACGTCGGAGATGACGAGATCGACGTCCTGCTCCTGGAGGATGGCGCGGGCGTCGCGGGCGCAGGAGGCAAGGAGCACGTCGGCGTTGAGGCGCGCGAGGAGGCGCCGCTGCAGATCCCGGAGCGAAGACTCGTCTTCGACCACCAGCACGCGGGGTCGATGGTCGGGGAGCGCGAGGGCAGGCTCCTGCTCCGAACCCGCCGCGGCCCCGGGCTCCACCCCGGCCGGGAGCGTGATGGTCAGCTCCGCCCCTATGTCCGTGTTGCGGGCGGTCACCGACCCTCCGAGCTCCGAGAGGAACCGGTGCACGATGGAGAGTCCGAGGCCCGTGCCCTCCCCCACGGGCTTGGTGGTGAAGAACGGCTCGAACGCCCTGTCCGGATACGGGATGCCCGGCCCCTCGTCCTGGAACTCGATCACCACCCGGCCGCCCCGGGTCGACCGGCGGATCGCCAGGGTCCCGCCGCCCTGCAGCTTCATGGCGTCGAAGGCGTTGTTCACGATGTTCAGGAACACCTGCTGAAGCCGCTGCGGATCAGCCCGCACGTAGAGTCCGTTCTCCCCCTCCATGCGGATGTCCAGGCCGGCCTGAGAGAACGCGTAGCTCCGGATCCCGGTGACCAGCCGGAGCGCGGCGTCGATGCTCACGGGGCGGGACTCGGAGTCCGTCCGGCGGACGAAGGCCAGGAGGTTCTGGACGAGCTCCCGTGCACGGCGCGCCTCGCCGACGATCGGGTCGAGGAACTCGAAGCGGACCTCGTCGGTCGCCACGGTGTCCGTTTCCTGGAGGCGCGCCTCGAGGAGCTCGCCGAAGCCGAGAACGCTCGCGAGGGGGTTGTTCAGCTCGTGGGCGAGCCCGGCCATCATCCGGCCCATGGCGCTGAGCTTCTCCGTCTGGACCAGCTCTGCCTGCGTCTCCTGCAGGCGCGCGAGCGCCTCGGCGAGCTCCTCGTTCTGCCGCTCGAGATCCGCTTTCGTGGTGGCGACCTGCTCGGCCATCCGGTTGAAGCTCTGCGCGACAGTGGCGAGCTCGCCGTGGTGGGGCATGGCGACGCGGGCGCCTAGGTCGCCGGCGCCGAGGCGCGCGGCCGCGGTGGACAGCTCGGCCAGCGGCGCGGCGATCCGGCGGTAGACGTAATGCGCGGCGGCGAGCGTGACGGCGAAGAGGAAGAGCAGGACCGCCCCGGCGCTGTGGAAGAGGATGTCCATGGCGCGCGCCTGGTGCGAGGCGAGGCGCTGCAGATCCGCCTCACGCATCTGTCGGAACCGGGTCACGGCCGCCTGGAGCGCCACCGAATGGGAAAGCGCCGTCTCCGTGGCGCGCTCGGCTTCCGCCCGGTCGCCGAGACGCACGAGCTGGAAGGCCTCGGCGGCGGCCACTTCCATGGACTGGTGCTGCTCCTTGATGGTCTCGAGCTGTAGCCGCTCGTCGGGAGACAGGTCCCGGAAGAGGTAGCGTCGGATCTCACGGTACGCGTTCTCGCCCGCGGTCTCGAAGTCCCGGGCGAGCCGCTCCTCCCTCAGCACCGGAAAGACGGCGGCCGCCAGCATCTGGCGATTGACGGCGCCGACCAGCGCGTCGGCGATGCGCTGTTCTTCCAGGTAGCCGGCCGTCGCTCGCCGGAGATCGGCCTGCATGCGGGCATTGAAGTGGATCCCCAGCATCGCCGCAGTGGCGACGGCCGCGAGGTACCCACCCGCCAGGAAGACCAGGTTCCAGCGCAGGGACCTTCGCCGGCGGGTGGATTCGGGGCTCATGGGCCGCGGGGCGCCGAAAGAAGGTAATCGCGCTCCACGTCGCCATTCTCATCGAAGGCGATCGGGCCGGTGAGCCCCCGGAAGGGAGGCCGCTCCCGGCCGAGAGACATGAGGTAGCGCCGCAGCTGTGGTCCGGTGCGCGCCCCCGCAGCGGCGCCCGCCAACACGAGCGACATGGCGTCGTAGCTCAGCGCGTCGCCGCTCGTGGGCTCGTTGTGGAAGCGGCGGCGATACCGCTCGCGGAAGTCGCGCAGCTCCGGAGTGGCGTCGAGCCGCACGATTTCCGGGAAGACCACGTTGTCCCACAGCGCGGGATCGGGGGCGAGGTGCGCCGCCTCGGCCACGGCATCACTTCCGACCACCACGATCCCACCGAGCCCTCTTCGGATCTCGGGCAGGTAGCGGTTCAGGACATCCGCCCGCCCGAGCCAGAGCAGGAGGTCCGGCGACGCGTGCGTCAGCGTCCGGATGGAGCGGGCAATGGTCGCCGAATCCGCGCGCGCGTCCAGATGCGGGATTTCGACCACCTGCTCGAAAAGCGTCGTGTCGAGCGCCACCAGGAGGCCATCGCGGAGCCCCCGTCCGTAGTCGTCGTTGACGTAGAGGATCGCGATCCTGGCGCCGGCCGGGCGCATCCGGACCAGCTGGGCAGCCAGGAAGGCGCTCTGGCGCCGGTCCGGCGGCACGAGACGGAAACTGAACGGTCCGGCCTCCGAGTACACCTCCGCGGACGTGGTCGGCGCGATCTGGACCACGCGCTCAGCATTGTAGATCTGGGACGCGGCGAGGCTCGCGCCGCTGTTGGAGTGCCCGATCACCGCCATCATCCCGGGGAGCGCCGCGAACCGGCGCGCCGTCCCGATGGCGGGCGCGGGGCGGGACCCCTGGTCTGCCACGAAGAGCGTGTCGAACGGCGCCGGCTGGCTCGCATCCTGGAGCGCCAGCCGGGCGGCGTCGAGAAAGGCGCCGCTGCTGGAGACGCCCACGGCAGGCGGGGCGCTCCGCCCGCACCCGGGCACGAGGAGGATGGCCGAGAGAAGGGCCACTATGAGCGGCGCGGTTGAGCGACGGTTTCGCTGCTCCATGACAGTGGCTTGAACGGGAAACGTTCCGAACACGCGAGCGCGCGCACCTGTTGACACAGGATCGGCCGGTCGCCGCCAGTCTTGAGGCGCGGCGTCCGGCCGACCGTGGCGAACCCACGTGCTACATGGCCTCGAGCGCCTGCTCGAGGTCGGCGATGATGTCCTCGGGGTGCTCCACACCCACGGAGATCCGGATCATGGCGGGCGTGATGCCGATCGCCGCCTGGTGGGCCGGCTCGACGTCGGCGTGGGTCATCGTGGCCGGGTGCTCGATGAGCGTCTCCGTCCCTCCCAGGCTGACCGCCAGCTTCGCGATCCGGAGCGCGTTCAGGACGCGAAACGCTTCCGCCTCACCGCCATCCACCTCGAAGGCGAAGGTCCCCCCCGGTGCGATGCATTGCCGCTGATAGACTGCGTGTTGCGGGTCATCGCGGTCCAGGAATCCGAGATAATGGACGTGGCGGACCTTGGGGTGATCGGCCAGGAACTCGGCCACATAGCGGGCGTTCTTCATCTGACTGGTCATGCGCAGCTTGAGCGTCTCGAGGGAGCGCATGAGCAGCCACCCTGTCCACGGGTCGGCCATGGTGCCGAACATCGTGCGCATTCCCGCGACCTCCGCCACGCGGCCCTCATCACCCAGGACAGCCCCGGCAATGAGGTCGCTGTGCCCGCCCACGTACTTGGTCAGCGAGTAGATCACCAGGTCGGCCCCGTGCTCCAGCGGACGCTGCCAGAGCGGGCCGAGGAACGTGTTGTCCACGACGACGACGGGGCGGCGGCCGTCGTCGTCGGCAGCGCTGGCGGCGAGCTCCGCGCAATGCTCGATGTCCACCAGCGCGTTCGTGGGGTTGGCCGGGGTTTCCACGAAGATCACCGCCACGCGACCTGCCTTCTTCGCCTCCTCGACGGCGCCCTCGAGCGCCCCTTCCGCGCCGGCCCGGAAGCCGAAGCGCTTGATGCCGAACTGGGGCAGGATCTTGAGCAGGAGGAACTCGGTACCGCCGTACACGGGCTCGCTGTGCACGATGCAGTCGCCCGGCCGGAGGAACGTGAAGAACGTGGTGGCCAGCGCGGCCATGCCGCTGGAGAAGACCAGCGACCGCTCCGCGCCGTCCCAGAGCGCCAGCCGGTCCTCGAGGATCTCCAGGTCCGGGTTGTTGAGCCGCGAGTAGATCAGGCCCGGCTGCTCGGCCGGGTGCGGCTCCCGAAGCCCGTACGCCAGCTCGAAAAAGGCCTTCCCCTCCTCGGCGCTCTTGAAGACGAACGTGGAGGTCTGGAAGATCGGACACTTCACCGACCCCTCGGAGAGGTGGGGGTTGTAGCCGTACCCCATCATCAGCGTCTCGGGACGCAGGTCGTGCCCGCCGATCCTGCGATGCTTCGTATCCTTCGATTCACTCATGGTCGACTCCGGTGACGTGGCTGGGCTTCGCCCGGATAGCGTAGCATCATCCCGCCCTGCTTGCGAGCCGCGCGACGGCCGTCCAGCTTCGATGCCGTGAGCGATTCGAGAGAGGAAGCCCGGTTCCGCGAGATCCACCGCCGCGTCCACGCGGAGCACCCGCGCTGCCAGGCGGACGAATGGCTGTCGGAGCCGTGTCGAGTGCGGGACGGGACCGCGGCCGATCGGCCCATTTCCTGGTCGCGACGCAACGGGCCGTGGAGGCGCGTGGACGTGCTGTGGGTTGGCGCGGCGCCGGGGAACGCCGGCGGGCGGGGCCACGGGAGCATGGGGGCCCACGCCACGCGCATTCCCTTCGGCGGCGACATCGCCGGCGGAAACCTCGACGTGCTCCTCTCCGCCGCCGGGCTCGACCGCAATCGCACGTTCATCGTCGCGGCGCTCAACCAGCTGCCGGAACGTGGTGGTGGCGAGCCGCGCGTTGCCGAGCTGCGCGCCCCTGTCGGGGACTACGCGTCCAGCTTCCACGTGCTCCGGGACACGATCATCGCGGCCGGGCCCAGGCTCCTCGTCGCCCTCGGCAACGTGGCCATCCGGAGCACCCTTGCCGCCGCGCGGCTGGCGGCGCGGCCCCGGCTCACGCTCCCGGGGCTCGTGAAGCCGGACGCGGCCGGGCTGGAGCGCGGGCGGGCCGCGCCTTGGCCTGACGACTTCCCGCCGGACGACGAATTCGAATGCACCTGGCGCGAGGCGTGGGGCGACGCTCCATATCCGCGGCTCCTCTGGCTCCTGCACCCGAGCGCCCAGAACATGAGCCCGTACGCGGGCACGGACACGGTCTTCCACGGCCGCATGGTGGAGACGGTGAGGCAGCTGCGGACGGCAATGGAAGACGTGCTCGGCCGGCCGCCGCCGCAGCCGCGCCCATCCATCCCCTCCGGTCCCGGGATCTACGCGCTCCGTGAATGGCGGGACGCCGTGGGCGAGCGCCACGCCGAGCTGGACCGGCTCTGGCGCGACAAGGGCGTTTGAGGGCCGGAGAACAGATCGGCGGTAACGCGTTCGGCGCGAAAGTCAAGCGGTTGATGGGCAGCGCCCGAGCGTTTACCGTTCGGGCCATGATCTATCCCAGGCGACAGACACTGCTTCGGAGCCGGATCCCGACGGTCCGTGTCCGCCTTGCCACCGACAATGGCGAGACGAGCCTGCGCGTGCGCTGGCGCGAGCGCCCCATCGACCTCCAGCGCCGCATCCTCTACCTGTTGCGACAGGGCAAGCCGATCTGGCTCGAGGACGAATGGGGACACGGGATCTGCTTCAAGCCCGAGTGCGTCTGGGGCGCGGCCGTGGACGGCCGCACGGACGCGCAGACGGCAGGGGTCAGCGACGCGGTGCGTCCTGGCGGGGTGCGTCCTTCTCCCGCGCCGGGGCGGTGAACACCACCGGGATGCGAACGATCACGCGCACGGCCTGATCCCGGTTGCGGGCAGGGCGGAACCGCATCGCCTCCGCCACTTCCAGTGCCAGCGTGTCCAGCGCCGGGTGCCCGCACGATGCAGAGAGCACCCCCCGCACTACCCGCCCTTCCTCATCCAGCCACAGGCGCAGCACTGACTCGCCCGCGACGCCCCGCGCCGCCAGCTCCTGGGGGTAGCGCTCCTTGATCAACGCTTTCACATCGGCCGTGTTCAGCAACGCCGGGAGCGTGTACTCCACCTGGAACGGCTGGAAGTCCGACAGCGGTGCCGGCGCCGGTCCGGGCAGCGCGTCGAGTGTGATGTCCAGCCGGAGCTGCCGACCGGCCGGGATCGACACCACCACGTCCACGGAGTCGTGGCCCGGGTGCGCCACGCGCAGCCGCCAGCGCCCCGGCTCGATCCCATCCAGCCGATAGCTGCCATCGGCATCCGTCCAGTCGGAAACGGTGTCGCCCAGGATGCGCACGTGGGCGTACGCGATCGCATGCCCATCGTCCGAGCTCCGGACGACGCCGGAGACCGAGCCCACCGCACCCACCGCACCCTGCCCCGCCGGCGATGATAGCAGTGCCACCGACAGGAGCGCGGCCGTCCATATGCTCATGGCCAGATCAGCTCCCCACCCGACTCCCGCGCGGGCACGAGCGCCCGCAGCTTCCCGTCCGACAACTCCGCGTACACGTCGCCATTCACCACCAGGCGAGCGTAGGTGACGCTTTCGGGCAGCTCGATCAGCAGCTCTCCGCCGGCAACACCCCGCACCCCGATCCGGCCACGGCCGGTCTCGAACCGGGGCTCGGCGGCCGCACCCACCACGGACACGGACGCTTCATCGACGGACGTCTGCCGGAGGCGGATGGTGACCTGCTCCACGTCCTCGAGCGTGACGTCCAGCGCCCCGCCTGACGGGATCACGGCTACGCCGGCGGGCATCGGCGGTTCCTCCACCCGCGCTGCCGACACGGTCGGCGGCGCCACCGCCGGGGCGGCGCCCCCGACCACCTGCCGCACCCAGCCCCGGACCGGCGATCCGGGAACCGCCGCCGACGCCGCCGCGGCCACCGCCAGAATCAGCCCGGCCGCTTTGGCCAGCGAGCCCACCCCCCTCCCTCCACCCCACCGCGCCGCCCGCGCCACACCCTCGGGCTCCGCTTCCTCGTCGAGCAGCGAAACGGCAGCCGAGAACACCGCGCTCGCCCGCTTCAGCTCCTCGTGCGAGCCGCGGCACTGCTCGCAGGCCAGCATGTGCTCCGCCGCGGCCCCACGCTCCGCCGTGGGCAGCTCGTCATCCAGAAACGCTTGCAGCGTCCCCTCATCCAGATGATTCGTCATGTACCCGTCACTTTGGCGCGCGACCCCCTGTACGCCTGCGCGAACCGTTTCGCGGCTCGCGCCAGCAGCGTCCCCACCGAGCCCGGGGCTACTTCGACGGCGCGCGCAATCTCTTCGTATTTGAACCCTTCTTCCCGCATCAACAGCATCGTGCGGTCCCGCTCCGGCAGCACCTCCAGCGCCGCCCGCACCGCCGCGACCCGCTCCCGCCGCTCCGTGGCTTCATCGGGGTGCGGTGCGTGTCCCGGCCGAGGGACGTAGATCTCCAGGCGACGATGGCGCTCCGCCTTTCTCGCCCGGTCCCGCACCAGATTCGTCGCCACCGTGAACAGCCACGGACGCACTTCCTCCCTCGGCAGCGACTGATCGGTCAGGCGCACGAACGCCTCCTGTGCCGCGTCCTCCGCCGCATCCGCGTCTCCCGTGAGTCGGTGCAGGTAGCGCAACAGCGCCGGGTGGAGGTCGCGGAAGAGCGCATCAAAGTCCGTCATCGACCGCCCTCCCGGCCCCCGGCAGAAGAACGCGCGTGGCCCGGTGCCTGTGACACATCAGGGGCCGCCGCGGAGGAGCCCCCAGAGACCGCGGGCGCGGGCCGTGGCACCGGAGCCGTGAAGGAGGTGAACGAGGGCGCGGGCGCGTCCGACGCCGAAGCGGCGGAAGGGGAAGCCGCCCACGGGCTCGCGGGTCAGGCCAGCGCGGTCGATGAGGACGGCGCGGGTCTGGGTCATCTCCCGCAGTCCCTCCTCGCCGTGGACGCGGCCATAGCCGCTCTCGCCCATGCCGCCGAAGGGGAGACCGGGGACGTCGGCGTGGAAGAGGACATCGTTGACGGAGACCATTCCGGCGCGGAGCCGGCGCACCAGTTTCTCGCCGCGGCGGCGTCCCGTCCAGATGCTTGCGGCCAGCGCGTAAGGGGAGTCGTTGGCCAGTCGGATGGCCTCTTCGGCGTCGGCCACTTTCATGACGGGCATGACGGGGCCGAAGCTCTCCTCGCGCATGATGGTCATGGAGTGGTCGGCGTCGGCCACCACGGCGGGGGCGAAGTGGCGCCCCGGCCCCGGGAGCCGGTATCCCCCGGCGAGGATCCGGGCGCCGCGCTCGCGAGCGTCCTCGATCTGCCGCTCGAGGCGAGTCATCTGCGCCTCGGTGGTGACTGCGCCAATGTCGCCATCCGGCCCCGCCGCGTTCGCCATCGTCAGCGCCTCGGTCTCCGCCACCGCCCGCTCGAGGAAGCGGTCGTAGATGGGCGCTTCCACGTACACCCGCTCGACGGCGATGCAGATCTGACCGGCGTTCCAGAAGGATCCCATCACGGCCATGTTCGCGGCCCGGTCCAGGTCCGCATCGGCCAGAACGACCATGGCGTTCTTCCCGCCCAGCTCCAGGACCACGGGCACGAGGCGCCGGGCCGCGGCAGCGGCCACCTTCCGGCCATTCAGCGCCGAGCCGGTGAAGCTGATCTTGTCGATGTCGCCGCCCACGAGGGCCGCCCCCGTGCCGCCGTCGCCGGTGGCGACGAGGAAGACGTCCTCGGGAAAGCCCGCGTCGAGGGCGATCTCGCGCATCAGGAGCGCACAGAGCGGCGACAGCTCCGACGGCTTGAGCACCACGGTATTGCCCGTGACCAGCGCGGCCATGACGGCGCGCATCGGGTTGAATATCGGGAAGTTCCAGGGCGAGATGATCCCGACCACGCCGAACGGCTCGTGCTCCACCAGCCCCTTTTTCGTGACAATCCAGGAGCGGACCTGCTGGCGCCGCATGACCTTCTCCACCCGGCGGCCGTAGAAGCGGGCGAGATCGAGCGTGGGGAGCACATCACCGAGGAGTCCCTCGTATACCGTCTTTCCCGACTCCCGACTGCTGAGCTCGGCGGCCTCATCCGCGCGCGCGGCGAGGGTTTGCCGGAAAGCGTCGAGCAGCCGCGCGCGGCCGGCATGACCGCGCGCGGCCCAGTCGGGCTGCGCGGCACGGGCCCGGGCCAGGAGGCCCCGGACAGAAGCTTCGTCCATGTTGGGGACGCGTTCCAGGATCTCGCCGTCGGCGGGGGCGCGAACTTCGATCTCCGCCGGCCGCCCTTCGCTCACGAGATCGGCTCCAGCGGGATCAGGACCCGGCTGTCCTGCCATTCCAGGACGATCCCGGGCGGCGCGCGGTGCAACGTGAGCTGCTCGACCTGCGGCTCCACGCGCTCGACAGTGACCGGCGCGCGGCCCACTTCCTGGGCGCGGACCTCCGCTGTGTAGTTCGACTCGTGGCCCCACTGGGAAGTGGAGCGGTTCACGATCAGCGTCCACTCGTCGCCCGCGCGGGGGACCGTGTAGATCGAATAGGCGCCCGGCTCGATCGCCATCCCGGCAATGCGCACGGGCACCGTGACATGCAGCGTCGTGGGCTCGTTGGCCCCGGTACGCCAGAGGGTATCGTACGGGACCGACTGGCCTCCGATCATGACGCGGCCGCGGAGCGACGGGCGGCCATAGCAGATCTTGGCCTTCCCGGTCCCCACGTCGAACACGATCGAATCGTACGGGCTCGGGCGCCCTTCCAGCGGCATGCGATCCGATGGCTCGCAGGCGGGGGCGAGCACCACGTTCTGCGCGGTATTGCTGGCGTTCTCGCCGTCGGCGGGGCCACACGCCGTCATGGCGGTGGCCGCCATGGCCGCGAGGATGATCAGCGTCGCCGGGCTGCTGTTGGACATCGGATCTCCTCCGTCATGCGCGATAGTACGTCAGTCCCATGGCCTCGCGCACCGCACCCATGGTCTCACGGGCCACGGCACGCATGCGGGCGTTCCCCGTGTGCAGGATGTCGTCGATCATCCCTTCCCGGGAGGCGAGCTCGGCCCTCCGCTCACGAATCGGATCCAGGAAGGCGTTCAGGGCGCGGGCGAGCTTCCGCTTCACCTCCACGTCGCCCACGGCCCCCTGGCGGTAGCGGGCCTTCAGGTCGTCCACTTCCGCCACGTCCGGATTGAAGAGGTCGTGGTAGATGAACACCGGGTTCCCCTCCACGGTGCCCGGGACATCGGCGCGAACCCGCTTCGGGTCCGTGAACATCTTCATGACCTGCGCGTTCACGGTCTTCTCGTCGTCCGACAGCAGGATGGCGTTTCCCAGGGACTTCGACATCTTGGTCTGCCCATCGATTCCCGGCAGCACCGTGTCGCTGCTGAGCAGCGGATCGGGCTCCGGGAAGACCTCACCGTAAAGATAATTGAACCGGCGCGCGATCTCGCGTGTGATCTCCACGTGGGAGAGGTTGTCGCGGCCCACGGGGACCACGTGCGCCCGCGGGAGCAGGATGTCCGCCGCCTGGAGGACGGGGTAGCCGACGAGTCCGAACGGGAGGACGTCGAGCCCGGCCGCCTGGGCCATGTCCTTGATGGTGGGCAGCCGCTCCAGCCGCGGCAGCGTGACCAGCATCTCCAGCAGGAGGTTCAGCTCCGACGTCTCCGGCACCGCGGACTGGACGAAGATGGTGCTGATCTCCGGATCGATGCCGAGCGCCAGGTAGTCGAGCACCATCTCCCGGATGTTGCCGGGGACCTGCGCCAGGTGCTCCTTTTCGGGTTTCGTGGTGAGCGTATGCAGGTCCGCGATGATGAAGAAGCACTCCATCTCCCGCTGCAGCCGCACGCGGTTCTGGATACTCCCGACCCAGTGCCCCAGGTGGAGCCGCCCCGTGGGCCGGTCTCCGGTCAGTACCCGCTTCCTTGCCTCCCCCATGCCTCGCGTTCCTCCTCCGCAGCCACTCACCCGCCCCCGCGCCCGCGGGGGAACGAACTTTGCCCCCTTCCATCCAGAAGGAGGTACCCCGAAATGGCCGAATACGAATCCGTCCTCGAGACCCCGGAGCTCGGACCCGGCGAGAGCCGGGCGGTGGAAGTGCACGGCCGGCCGATCCTGCTCCTGAATGTGGGTCAGACATACTACGCCCTCGACGCGCGCTGCCCCGAGAGCGGCGCCCCCCTCGAGCTCAAGACGCGGGACCACGTCGCCTGCACCGCGGATTCCGCCGAGTACGACGTAGCCACCGGTGAACGCGTGGACGCCGACGGCCGCCCGCTCCGCCGCTATCAGGTCCGCGTCGAGGGCAACGCGGTCAAGGTGGGGCCTCCGCTGGCCGGCCGCTAGCGTTCCACCTCGATGGGCGTGGCGCGAACGAACAGCTCGTGCAGCTCCTCGGCGCGCAGGCCGGGGAACGTCCCGGCCGCGACCAGCGCCTCTCGCATCGGCCGGTCCGGGTCCGAGGCGCGGCAGAAATGCACGGCCATCAGGCGAGCGCGCCCGATCCTGCCGGTGCCGTAGGCCCCGGCTCCCACGGCCCGGGCCAGCCACGTCTCTCCGTCATGTTCGAACGTCCGCTCGGGCCGGTCCCACCCCGGCTCCCCTTCCGGCCCGGCCTCGACGTCCGGCCGCATCGTCTTCATGAGGTCGCGGACCGGGACCGGCCCGCCCGCCTCGTCGACCCGCTCGTCGCTCATGGCGGGCTCCCGGGGCCCCCACCGAAGTAGTCGGCCCACAGGTTCTCGTCCTCGCGCAGGCGGAGCCGGTGCAGGCGAGCGCCGGCCGGAAGGCGCTGCTCCAGCCGGGGCCACATCCACGCCAGCAGGTTCTCCGTGGTGGGGATCCGGCCGCGTGGCCCGAACTCCTCGATCGCGTGATTCAGGTGCTGGTGGTCCAGCTGCCGCACCACTCCCGCGAGGGCCTCATCCAGCGCGCCGAGATCCACGGAATACCCGGTATCCGCCGCGATCTCGCCCGCAATGGTGGCCTCCAGAGCGTAATTGTGCCCGTGGCCGTACGGATTGGCGCAGGCGCCGAAGACGCGCCGATTCCGCTCCTCGGTCCAGTCCTCGCGCCAGTATCGGTGTGCGGCCGAAAAGGCTACGCGTCGCGTGAGATAGGCGAGACTCATGGGAGGCTGAAGCTAGAGCGGTGGCGCGTGGGCGTCCAGTCTCGACGCAATGCACGGCCGCCGTGCAGGCGCGGAACTTGCCACCCTTCCGACTCCAATACCCGGCACCGTCCGCCCCGGCGATGCGGCCAATCGAAGCTTCACCCAGCGTAACATGGCGCGGACCAGCGACGCCCGAGCACAGCCTACCAACGGCTCCACGATCCTCATTGCCGAGGATCACCCGGACAGCCGGGAAGCGCTGAGCGCGCTGCTGGAGGCCTTTGGCTTCCGCGTGCTCCCCGCCGTGAATGGCGAGGAGGCGGTGGCGCTGGCGCGTACGCGCCGTCCCGATCTCATCCTGATGGACGTCATGATGCCGGTCGTGGACGGTCTCGAGGCCACCCGTCGCATCCGGGGCTTTCCCGAGACGGCCCGCATCCCCATCATCACCATCACCGCGGTGGAGGAGATCAGGGATCGCGCCATCGATGCCGGAGCGGACGACTTCATGAGCAAGCCGATCAATTCCGGCGCCCTCCTGACCAAGGTGCGGGAATGGCTCACCGGAAAGGCGAATGCGTGACGACGGGGAGACCGGCAGGAGCCTCGATCCCGGCCTGACCGGGTCCGGCGACGGCGGCCACGGCGGCGCCACGGCCACCCGACCCGCGGCGGGGCCCGCGACGTTCCCCTGGCCACCGCCGGAGGACGGGCCCGTCCTCGCCCGATTCCGGGACACGTGGCGGGAGGCCATGTTCCGCCCCACCGCGTTCTTTCGTCGCATCCCGCGCCATGGCGGCACCATCGCTGCGCTCAGCTTCTACCTGGTGGTGGGCGTGCTGGTGGCCGGGGTCAACCTGTTCTGGGACACGGTGGCCATGCACGTGGCGAGCGACGAAACCATGGCCGCCGTCGCGGGCTTCGCCAGCCTCCCTCCCCTCACCCGCTTCCTCCTCTCGCCCCTGGCGCTCGTGCTCGCGCTCGGCGTGGCCGCCGCGGTGACGCACGTCCTCCTCCTCGTCCTCGGCGGGGCCGACCACGGGTTCGGCACCACCGTCCGGACGTTCTCCTACGCGTACAGCCCCATGGGGCTCTCCGTGGTCCCGTTCCTGGGACCGCTCGTGGGCGCGGCGTGGATGGTGGCCATCGGGATCATCGGACTGCGGGAAGCGCACGAGACGGCCACCTGGAAGCCAGCCGTGGCCATCCTCCTCCCGTCCACCATCGCTCTCGCCGCCCTCGCCATGATGGCCACCGCGATCGCCACGCTGGGGAGCGCCGGGTGAGGACGGGGGCCCGGCCCGCGCGTCGCGTCCGCGGTCAGGCGGCGGGGAGCTCGCCGGTGGACGATCTCGCCAGGCGAGGCTTGAGGGCGCGGAGCACATCGTCGCCGTAGAACATCGAGATGTACTTGGCCTGGACGGCGGTGATGCTCCGCACGGCCCAGACCAACTCGACGTGGTTGGGCTCGCGCGGAACCGTCAGGACCTTCATCCCGGCCTCTTTCGGCAGGCGATTGCCCTTCCGGTTGTTACACGGCGAGCACGCGGCGACCACGTTGCCCCAGTCGTTCGCGCCGCCCCGTGACAGCGGGATGACGTGGTCCCTTGTCAGGAACTCCCTGCCCCGCAGCTCGCTCCGGTGCCGACCGCAGTACTGGCAGCTGTACGCGTCGCGCGCGAAAAGGAACGTGTTGGTCACCTGCCGACGGAATTTCCGCGGCACGTGCACGTAGCGCACGAGCCGGATCACCACGGGACACGGGAGCTCGGTCCGCTCGGACCGGAAGACGCGGCTCTCGTCCACTTCCAGGATCTCGGCCTTGCGATCCAGGACGAGACGCAGCGCGCGCCGAACGGGGAGCAGCGTGAGCGGTTCGAAGGATGCGTTCAGCGCCAGACAGCCCATGGTCGTCGTTCCGCCTCCTGCCACGTGGAACCGAAGCACCTGGGCCGATCGAACGCGCTCCTGCAGAATCGTGAGCGGCCACAGATGACCGCTCCAAATCTTAGCGTCGCGGCTCCGTCCGCGCCACGGGGACGGCATCGCGCGGGTTCGCGACCGACGCCGCGCGATCGAGACGGGCGCGGTCGGACCTAGAGCAGGCTCACCGGGTCCCGGTCGATGATGACCCGCACGGCACCGGACCCGGTGCCGTGCTCGCGATAGAGCGCGCGGCAGACCTGGCCGAGCTGCCGCGCACTGGGGCTGCGGAGCAGGATGTGCCAGCGCCAGCGGTCGCGGATCCGGTCAATGGCGCACGGCGCCGGCCCGAGGAGGTGGACCCCGGCCGCGGCGCCCTGGCCGGCGGTGCCCGGGCCCCCGGCGGCACCGTGCGCCCCGGCAGTGTCGGACGGCGCGCGCGCGGCGGTGCGTCCCCGATCCCCGTCCGGCTGCATGGTGCGGATGGCATCGGCGCACCAGGCGGCGATGTCCTGGGCCGCTTCCTCGACCTGCATCTCGTCCGGTCCGCTGACCACGATGTTGGCGAGGCGCGTGTGCGGCGGATAGGCGGGGTCGCGCCGCTCCTCCAGCTCGCGCTCGGCGAAGCCCACGTAGTCGTGCTCGAGGGCGCGCCGGATGGCGTAGTGGCCGGGGAGCGCGGTCTGGATGACCACCTCGCCGGCCCGGTCGCCCCGCCCGGCGCGGCCGGCCACCTGGGTCAGGAGCTGGAACGTGCGCTCGCCGGCGCGGAAGTCCGGGAGGTTCATGCCGACATCCGCGTTGATGACGCCGACGAGCGTGACATGGGGAAAATCGAGCCCCTTGGCGATCATCTGCGTGCCGAGGAGGATGTCCACCTCCCGGCGCCCGACGCGGCCGAGGATCTGGTGGTGCGCCCATTTCCCGGAGGTGGTGTCCACGTCCATCCGCGCAACGCGCGCGGCCGGGAACGTCTCCGTGACCGTTCGCTCGACCTGCTCGGTGCCGAGCCCGCGGAAGGAGAGGTCCTGGCTGCCGCACTCGCTGCAGCGCGCGGGGATCCCTTCCTCGTGGAAGCAATAGTGACAGACCAGACGCCGGCGCGTGCGATGGTAGGTGAGCGACACGTTGCATCGACCGCACTGCCAGACGTGGCCGCACGCGCGACACTGGACGAAGCTCGCGTAGCCGCGGCGGTTGAGCAGCAGGATGGTCTGCTCGCGACGACGGAGCCGTTCGTGGATGGCGGCTTCCAGCGGCTCCGACAGGATGGCCGACCCACGCGGGCCCCCGGGGGTGGCGGCCGTGGCCGTACCCGGCCGGTGCTGGCGGAGGTCGACCACGCGCACGGGGGGAAGCGGCCGTCCCTCGACCCGCTCGGGCAGCTCGATGAGCGTGTACTTCCCCCGTCGAGCGTTGGCCCAGCTTTCGAGGGCGGGGGTGGCGCTGCCCAGGACGCAGACGGCGCGCGCCATCATGGCCCGGACAATGGCCACCTCCCGGGCGTGGTACCGGGGCGCCTCGCCCTGCTTGTAGCTGGTCTCGTGCTCCTCGTCGACCACGATGGCGCCGAGGTTCTGCACGGGGGCGAACACGGCCGAGCGGGCGCCGACGGCAATGCGTCGCTCGCCGGCGTGGAGCATGCGCCAGGCGTCGTATCGCTCGCCCTCGGAGAGCGCCGAGTGGAGCACCGCCACGTCCTCGCCGAAGCGGGAGCGGAAGCGGTCCACGGTCTGAGGCGTGAGCGCGATCTCCGGCACGAGGACGATGGCGCCGCGTCCCTGCCGGCCCACCACTTCCTGGAGCAGGTCCACGTAGACTCGCGTCTTGCCCGAGCCGGTGACGCCGCGCAGGAGGAACGCGCCGCCGTCACCGCGAGCGGCCGTCAGCAGCGGAGTCAGCGCCGCGGCCTGGTCGGACGTCAGGGGCGGCAGCGGCCCGCTGGCCGTGGGCAGCGAGGCGAACGGGTCGCGGGCGACTTCCTCCTCCACGATCTCGGCCACAGCCCGCTCCACGAGCCCGTTGATCACCGCGTAGGAGAAGCCCTGGTCCGTGAGCGACGGGACGGGCGATGCCCCGCCCGCCGCTTCCACGACCTCGAAGCACTCCCGCTGCCGCGCGGCCCGGCCGAACACCTCGTCGCGCAGCGTGAGGCTGGGCAGGTCGCGCGTGAGGCGGAGCACGCGCTGGGTGCGGACCGGGTCGGGCTCCGCATTGGCCAGCGGGTTCGGCAGCGCGGTGCGGAGGACGAGCCCCACGGACGAGAGGTAGTAGTCGGCAACCCAGCGGGCGAGGCGGATCATCCCGGCATCGGCGCTGGGGCGGGCCTCGAGGACCCGCCGGATCTCGCGGATGCGGGCGCCGCCGGCGATGTCGCCCCGCGGCTTTCCGGTGTCGCGTCCGCCCCCGGTCCCGGAGCCACGCTCCTCCGTGGCAGTGGGGCCGAGCACCCAGCCCACGAGCCGCCGCGGCCCGAACGGGACCTCCACGCGCGTCCCGGGCTCCACGGCCGCGTCGGTGCGGTAGGTGAACGTGCGCGGTATCGGGAGCGGGAGGGCGACCTCTACGAGCATGGCCGCCTGCGTCGGGGGAAGGGCAGAACGTGGAGGATGCAGCCCGGCGGCACCGGGCGAGCGCGGACGCGCGGCGCGGGAGTCAGAGCTGGATTCGGACGAAGTCGTACGGCGGCCACGGACCGGTCACGTCGAACGCGAGCTCGGGGTGGGTGCCGCCCAGGTCGTCGGCGCGCTCGACGAACTCCACCCACGCGCTCCGGCTGACGAGGAACGCGGCGCTCATCAGGCGGCCGCCGCCAACGGGGAGCGGAATGGCCGCGCGGGCGAAGCGCCTCATCTCGGAATAGACCTGCATCGCCATCTCGCTGAGCGTGTCGTCGGCCTCGTCTCCCACAATGTGCAGGCGCAGCTCCCAGTGGCCATCGAGGAACGCGAGTCCCTCGTCCAGCACGATGTACTGGTCCTCGAGGAACCGGACGACGGCGCGACGTCCGCGGAACACCACCCCGAACGGGGCCGGGAGGATGGTGCCGCGGCGCATGGTGGTTTCCACGAGGCGCTGGTGGTCCTGGAGCGCCTCGTCGTCCAGGTCGGGGACCTGGTACGGCACCGGGCGCACCAGCGCTTCCAGGTCCCGATAGCGAACCTTGACCAGGTCGGGGGCATCGCCGGCGCCCGCGCGCCAACTCCTGGAGCGAACCACGCCGTACAGGTACAGCCCCTCCACGGCGGTGCGCTCCTCCCGTCGTTGGGAGGAGTGGCGCACCGCCTCCGAAGCGGGACCTGCGTCGGCGGTCTCCCGCATGGTACCTCAGGGCAGCAGGGTGAAGATCTCCTTCTGCGGCTCCGGGGTGGTCACCTCGGGGCCGTCCTCCCCCATATACACGTCAATTTCCGTGCGCAGCCCCACATCGCCCGGGACATAGATCCCCGGCTCGATGCTGAAGCCCACGCCGGGGATCAGCATGCGGGTCTCATGCGTCTCCAGGTTGTCGATGTTCGGACCCATGCCGTGCACATCCTGGTCGATGGAGTGGCCGGTCCGATGGATGAAGTAGCGGTCGAAGCCGCGCTCGCGGATGACGTTGCGCGGGACGTCGTCGACCTGATATCCCTGGATGGTGCGGCCCGCGTCCCATTCCTCGCGCACGAAGCCCACGGCGGCATCGCGCGCGTCGCGGATCGCCTCCCAGTAGCGCTGCACGTCGTCGGGCACGCTCGCGCCCAGGTACCCCATCCACGTCTGGTCCGCGAAGATGGCGTCGCCGTCCTCCCGTCCCCAGAGATCGACCAGCACCACGTCGCCCTTCCGGAACGTGGCGCCGCCCGGACCGTTCTCGTAGTGCGGGTTGGCCGCGTTCACGCCGTTGGCGACAATGGCGTCCCGACCCTCCGGCACCCCGCGCTCACGGAGCTGGTCCAGCAGCCAGCCGTGGAGCGCACCCTCGGTCAGGCTGTCCCCCGCCGCGACCGTGTCGGCGAGGCGGCGGAACGTGTCGCCGGCCGCACGGGCGAGAACGGCCGCGGCGCGGCGGTGCGACGCCAGCCCTTCCTCCGTCCAGCGGGCGTAGAAGCGGGTGATCAGGTCGGCCGAAGGCGTCAGCTCGGCGCCCGCCCTGCGCAGCAGCTCCGCCACGCCAGCCGGGACCAGGTCGACGGCGGGGACGGCATCGTTCGGCATGACCTCGGCCGCCACCTTCTTCCCGCCGACCAGCGCGGCCAGCCGCTCGTCCAGGCTTCTCCAGGAGACGTAGCTCTGCTTGGCCCACGGCCACGGATCCCAGGGCGTGGTCTCGATCCCGTGCATCAGCACCGTGGGCTCGCCGGAGGCCGGGATCAGGACGAAGTACCGGCGCGTGAGCTCACCCACTCCGGTGAGCTTTCCGGCGACGATGTTCCGGGCATGCAGGTCGTAGAGCAGCCAGCCGTCCAGCCCCTGCTCCCGCAGCCCCTCCTGGATCTGCTCCAGCCGCCCCTTCAACGTTCCGAAATCGCTCGCCGTGCTCTTCACCGCCGTCCTCCCTCTCCGGTTCAACCCACGCTCGTGTCGGGGAATGTGCGCCGGCGCGCGGGGCGGGTCAATCGCGGGACGGGCCGGCATGCCGCCATGCCAGGCGCGTGGGCGGCCGCCGTCCCCCGTTCAATCCTCGAACGCCGCAGGCGGGAGCCCGGCCAGGGCGCGCAGTGTCTGTACGGCCCCCTCGGCCGCGCGGTGCGGGACATAGCCGCCTTCGAGAAGCGCCACGACCCGGCCGCCCGCGTCATCCACCAGCCGTCGCGTCATGCCATGGAGGTCCACAGGCTCGAGGAGCAGGCCGCCCAGCGGGTCCCCCGCGAGGCAGTCGAAGCCCGCGGAGACGAGGACCAGGTCGGGCGTGAACTCGTCCAGCACCATGGAGACCACCTCGTCGTACACCTCGAGGTAGTACTCCCTCTCCACCCCGTGCGGGAACGGGACGTTGCGCGTGGTCCCCTTCCCCGCGCCGGAGCCCGTCTGCCCCGTGCTCCCCGTCCCCGGATAGTGGCCCGTCATGTGGAGCGACAGGTAATAGACGCTCGGGTCCGTGTAGAAGATCTCCTGCGTTCCATTGCCGTGGTGCACGTCCCAGTCGACGATCAATACCCGCTCCAGGCCCGCCTCCTGGACCGCCCACTTCGCCGCGACCGCGACGTTGTTGAACAGGCAGAAGCCCATGGCGCGCTCGGCATTGGCGTGGTGCCCCGGTGGCCGCGTCAGCGCGAACGCCGTCCCCGCCTCCCCGTCCAGCACGATCTTCGTGGCATCCAGCGCAGCCCCGGCCGCACCCACGGCCGCGTCCCAGGACGCCGGCGACACGATGGTATCCTGCGTCATCGCCACCGGCCCGCCCGCTTCCTTCGCCCGCTCCACCCACCGGCCCACGTGATCCAGGTGCGCGGGCGTGTGCACGCGGAGCAGGTCGTCCCGCGAGGCCGGCCGCGCCTCCGCCTGGAGCATCCGGTCCAGCAGGGCCGGTGTCTCGCGGTAGATCGCCTTCACGATGGCCGGCAGCCGGCCCTGGTGCTCCGGGTGGTGCCACCCCGTGTCGTGCAGCGCGCACGCCGGGTGGGATACAATGGCCGTTTCACGCATGCCCGGAAGGTGGTGGAACTCGGCTGCCCACGCGACCCCTCCACTCACGCGAAGAGCGCGAAGGTAGCGGAGGGACGGGGAGACGCAGCCCCTCAGGTGCCGAAGCGTTCCTGGAGGCTCCGCACCTCGCGTTTGCGGCGGGTCAGCGCGATGACGGCGTCGGCGGCGGCGCTGGCGGCGGACATGGTGGTGCAGTACGGGACCTTGTAGGCGATGGCCGTGCGGCGCATGGCGTAGTCGTCGAACTGCGACTTCTTGCCCAGCGGCGTGTTGATCAGCAGCTGGACGTCGCCGCTGATGATGCCGTCGGCGATGTTCGGCCGGCCCTCGCCCACCTTGTAGATGGGGGTGGCCGGGATCCCGCGGGCGCGGAGGTAGCGCGCGGTGCCCCCCGTCGCCCGGATCTCGAAGCCGAGCTCGTGGAAGCGGCGGACGATGGGCGTGACCGTGGGCTTGTCGTTGTCGTTCACCGTGACCACGATGGTTCCGCCGGTGGGGAGCGACGCGCCGGCGGCGACCTGCGCCTTGGCGAACGCCATCCCGAACGAGCTGTCGAAGCCCATCACCTCGCCCGTGGACCGCATCTCGGGGCCGAGGAGGATGTCCACGTTGAACTTGTCGAACGGGAACACGGCCTCCTTCACGGCGACGGCCGCGGGCGCCGGCTCCGAGGTGGGTTCCAGCCCCGCTTCCGCCAGCGATTTTCCGCCCATGATGGAGGAGGCGATGCGGGCGAACGGGATGCCCGTGGCCTTGGCGACGAACGGCACGGTGCGCGACGCGCGCGGGTTCACCTCCAGGACGTAGACCGTCCCATCTTTGATGGCGAACTGGACATTGATGAGGCCGACCACGCCGAGCTCTCGCGCGAACAGCCGGGTCAGCCGCTTCATCTCCGCCACTTCGGCATCGGCAAGGAGGTAGGGGGGGAGGACGCAGGCGGAGTCGCCCGAATGGACGCCGGCGTCCTCAATGTGCTGCATCACGCCCGCGATGACGGCGTCGGTCCCATCGCAGACGGCGTCCACATCGGCCTCGAACGCGTCCTCCAGGAACCGATCGATGAGGACCGGGTGGTCGTGGCTGGCGCGCACGGCGCGGTCGAAGTAGGCGCGCAGGGAAGCGTCGTCGTATACGATCTCCATGGCGCGCCCGCCGAGGACGTAGGAGGGCCGGACGAGCACGGGGTACCCGACCTCCGCGGCCACTTCGACGGCGCGGTCCACGCTGCTGGCGATGCCGCTGGGGGGCATCGCCGCGCCGATCTCGCGGCAGAGGGCGGCGAAGCGGTTCCGGTCCTCGGCCCGATCAATGGCATCCACGGACGTCCCGAGGATCCTCACGCCGAGCGCGGCCAGCGGCTCCGCCAGCTTCAGCGGGGTCTGGCCGCCGAGCTGCACGATGATCCCCTCCGGCCGCTCCCGCTCGACGATCTCCAGCACGTCCTCCAGCGTGAGCGGCTCGAAGTAGAGCCGGTCACTGATGTCGAAGTCCGTGGATACGGTCTCGGGATTCGAGTTGACCATGATGGTCTCGAAGCCGTCGTCGCGCAGGGCGAGCGCCGCCTGCACGCAGCAGTAGTCGAACTCGATCCCCTGCCCGATGCGGTTGGGCCCGCTCCCCAGGATCATGACCTTCCGCGCGCCCGTGGGCTCCGCTTCCGACTCGCTCTCGTATGCGGAGTACAGGTATGGCGTGGCCGCCGGGAACTCGCCGGCGCAGGTGTCCACCATCTGGTACGTGGGGCGGACGCCCAGGGACCAGCGGAGGGCGCGGATCTCGGCCTCGGTCACCCCCCGCAGCCGGGCCAGCTGCGCGTCACCGAAGCCGAGGCGCTTCATGCGACGCAGGGCGGGGGCATCGATTCCGGGGAAGGCTTCCGTCGCGGGCACCCCACCTTCATCAACAGCGTTCGACACGAAGGACTCGGAGGTGTCGAAGAGGTCGAAGGACCTCTGTTCCGGAGGTTGCCCGGGGTGCGTCGGGTCACCGGGCGACGGATGCTCCCCGTGCGCCGGAGCCCACCACGCCTCCGCCTCCTGCAGCTCCCGCAGCTGCGCCAGGAACCACGGGTCGATGCGGGTGAGCTGGTGCAGCTCCTCGATCCCGAACCCGCCCTCGAACGCGCGCTTCAGCTGGAACGGCCGCTCGGCGGTGGGGCGACGCAGGGCGGTGCGGAGCGTCTCGGGCTGGTCGTCCGCGAGTCCATCGTCGCCGGGACGAGGCGAGGCCGTCCAGCCATCCCGGTCGATCTCCAGCCCACGCAGCCCCTTCTGCCACGCCTGCTTGAACGTGCGGCCGATGGCCATGGTCTCGCCCACGGCCTTCATCTGGACGCCGAGCGTGTCATCGGCGGTGGGGAACTTCTCGAACGCGAAGCGCGGGAACTTCACGACCACGTAGTCCAGCACGGGCTCGAAGGATGCGGGCGTCTGGCGGGTGATGTCGTTGGGGAGCTCGTCCAGGCGGTAGCCCACGGCCAGCTTCGCGCCGATGCGGGCGATGGGGAACCCGGTGGCCTTGGACGCCAGCGCCGACGACCGGCTCACGCGCGGATTCATCTCCACCACCAGCAGCTCGCCATCGTGCGGACTGACGGCGAACTGGATGTTGCAGCCGCCCGCGTCCACGCCGATCTCCCGGATGATGGCGATGGCCGCGTCGCGCATGCGCTGGTACTCGACGTCCGACAGGGTCTGGGCCGGCGCCACGGTGATGCTGTCGCCGGTGTGCACGCCCATCGGATCGACGTTCTCGATGGAGCAGACCACCACCACGTTGTCGGCGGAGTCGCGCATCATCTCCAGCTCGAACTCCTTCCACCCGATGACGCTGCGGTCGATCAGCACCTCGTGCACGGGCGAGAGGTCGAGTCCGCGCTGCACCGCGGTGCGGAACTCCTCGAGGTTGTACGCGATCCCGCCGCCCGTTCCGCCCAGGGTGAAGGACGGGCGGATGATGGCGGGGTAGGCGGTGTCCTCGACAATGGCGAGGGCGTCATCGAGCGAGCGGGCGAAGCCGCCGTGGGGGACGGCCAGGCCGATGCGGGCCATGGCGCGGGCGAACTCCTCGCGGTCCTCGGCCATGCGGATGGCGCGGGCGTCGGCGCCGATCAGCGCCACGTTCCACCGCTCCAGGACGCCGGTGTCGTAGAGCTCGAGCGCCACGTTCAGCGCGGTCTGCCCGCCCATGGTGGGAAGCAGCGCGTCCGGCCGCTCGCGCTCGATGATGCGCTCGACCCACTCCGGCGTGATCGGCTCGATGTAGGTCCGGTCCGCGAGGTCCGGGTCCGTCATGATCGTGGCCGGGTTGCTGTTGACCAGGATCACGCGGTAGCCCTCCTCGCGGAGGGCGCGGATGGCCTGCGTGCCGCTGTAATCGAACTCGCACGCCTGCCCGATGACGATGGGGCCGGAGCCGAGGAGGAGAACGCTGCGGAGGTCGTCCCGGCGAGGCACCGGCTAGTCGGCCTCCTCCTTCCCTCGCTCCTTCCGCAGGGCGGTGACCGTGATCAGGATGAGGCCGCCCCAGATGAAGCCGCCGATGAGGACCATTGTCGCGATGGCTGCGGTGTTCATCGGATCCCGTGGAAGGATTGCGTTCGGGACGGTATGATGGGCGGCAGCCGTGGGGTCGCGCAAGCGGCGCCGTCCGGCGGGGAGCGGACCGGGCGACGGGCCCTGGCGCGCCTGGCCCCATCGCCCCATTCTAGCGCCCTCGCTGCCGGGGTCGTGCGGGTCCGAAAGACGGGTCCGAAAGACGGATCCCCGCCAGCGCTCCGAGGTCCGGCTCTTGCATTCGGTCACCCGCACCGGGATGGGGCGCTGTCCCGGAGCCGGATACGGCGCGCTCGTCGCCCTGCTCATGCGTGGCGGCGTTCGATGGATAGATGAACGGGACCGCGAGCACGATCAGTTCTGGAGGTACACGTTGGACAGCGCCTATCCGGCCGTCGAAGAACGCCTCGGAACCCTCATCATCGAAGGGCAGCGCCAGGAAGTGTGGGTCCGGTCGACACCCGACACGGACGGCACCTGGCACAACGCACTCCTCTTCCGGCGTGGCGGGAAGCTGTCTCCGCCCGAGCCCATCGTGGCCGGCGTGGACTGGCACGTTCCGCCGGGGATCGCCCTCGAGCGCGCCCAGGAGCTGGCCCAGCGCGAGCAGATCCAGTTGTTCCAGCGTGCCCAGCGCCCCCGGCCGCCGCTCTTCTGATCACGCGGAGGTGCGGAGGAAGCGGAGAGCGCGGAGAACAGCGGTCCACGCGGAGGCGCGGAGAACGCGGAGAACGGCCCACGCGGAGGAAGCGGAGAGCGCGGAGAACAGCGGCCCACGCGAAGGCGCGGAGAACGCGGAGAACGGCCCACGCGGAGGAAGCGGAGAGCGCGGAGAACAGCGGTCCACGCGGAGAGCGCGGAGAGCGCGGAGAACGCGGAGAGCGGCCCACGCGGAGGAAGCGGAGAGCGCGGAGAACAGCGGCCCACGCGAAGGCGCGGAGAGCGCGGAGAACAGCGGCCCACGCGCGGGGCGTGCAGGGACGGCGCGGCGCGTGGCGGGCTGATCGTCCGGGATCGGGAGGGGCTGAGCGCCAGTGGCGCGCCGGGCCGGGAGGCGGCCGGGGCGTCGATGTGGCGGGGAAGCACGAACTCCAGCTGCGGGCGCCGATTGGCGGGCTGGTCTCGGCTCAGGTCTTGGTGGCTTCGTTCCTTCGTGGCTTCGTGCGATATCCGCCGGCGGGAAGCGCGCCCGCCGTCCGCGTTGACGCGCCAGTCGCCCGCGCCGACGGGGTCCGCCGCGCCGCCCCGCCCTGCCCTGCCCTCATCCGGACGGCTTGTTCCGCCGGTCTTCGTGCCTCGCTACTGGGAGAGCGACGCCACGTAGCCGGCCACCGCCCGAACCTGTTCCGGCGTGAGCGTAGCACCGCCCATGGCGGGCATGGGCGCCGGATGTGAGACGGGGTTCGGCACACCCTTGGTGATCAGCTGCGCCAGCGCATCCACATCGGGCCCGGGCACGTGCAGCCATTCCGAGTCGGTGAGGTCGGGCGCCAGCTGGGTCCCTTTCGCATCCGGGCCATGGCAGGTGTAGCAGTTGCCCTCGCCGTGGAAGATGGCCTTCCCCTGGTCGTACTGGGCCTGCGTGACTCCGGGGGCCAGCGCGACTGCGGTCTGGGCTCCTCCGGCGGCCGTCTGGGTGCTCTCCGGCGGTGCGCCACCGCCCGGTGCGGGCGTTTCGATGATCTCCGCCCGCGGGCGGTTGGGCTGCCCGATGCCTTGCATCTCGCTGCCCGGCTCCTGGCCCACGAAAAGGCCCGGGTTCTCCAGTGGCGCCTTCGTGTATCCCCGGTCGTCGTTCGTTCCACCGCCACCGCACGCAGTGAGCGTCAGGGCGCTGGCGAGCAGAAGAAGAAAAGTGGAGCGCATCCATCCTCCAGAAGGGATCCTGGGTGTGGGAGCGCGCAAAGATACCGTAGCGCGCGGGCTGGCGCCAGCGGGCGGCGCGTGGACGGGCGGAAACACGACTCTTGACTTTGTCCTATATTCGTTGTCCATTGGCGACATTCCAGGACAATCGGTCCGAACCCCCTTCCGTACAGGAGCCACAATGGCCGATGCGAATCCTGCCGTCATGAAGATGGTAGAGTCGGAATTGACGAAGAACCCTGACATCTCCAATCCGGAGCTGTTCGAGCAGGCCAAGGAGATCGACGCGAGCATCGGAGAGCTCTCCCCCCGCCAGTTCAACGCCACCTACCCGCTGCAGGTCAAGCGGGCGATCGCGCCGAAGAAGGCGCCGCGGAAGCGGAAGCCCAGGGCGAAGAAGGCGAGCGAGCGGCCGGTGCCGACGCAGGATCGCGGCCGCGACCGGGTCCGCACGGTCCTGCTCGAGCTGGCGCGCGACGTGGCCAACGCCCAGGGGAAAGGCGACGTGGTGGACGTCATTGTGGGGATCGACGGGTACGTGGATCGCGTTGTGAAAGCGGCCACCTGAATACGCGAGCGGCGGCCGGTCACGCCGGCCGCCGCTGCCGCGAACGCCGCCAACAGGCCGCGGCCCGCTCCCGCCTCATTCCGCGGCCGCCCGCTCCCGCCTCACTCCGCCGCGGCCCGGTCCACGAGCCAGAGCACACCGATCACCGCCCGCACCATTGCCGCCGGAGGCGGACTTTCCGCTCCCCTGCCCGCATCACCGCTCCGAACACCGTCCATGATGGCGCGGACACGGCGGAGCGCATCCCGCTTCTCCTCGCCAGACACCAGGAAGAGCGCGCGCCGGGACGCGTTGATGGCGCGCAGCGTGAGCGTTACGCGGGCGGCGGGCGGCGCGTCCGGCGGGGCGACCGCCGGGCGGGCCCAGCGGCCGTCTCCGGCGTCTACGCCCCCGGGGAAGAGCGACGCGGTGTGGCCATCGCGTCCGAGGCCGAGGAGGGCCAGGTCGAACGCTGCATCGCCAGCGTCCGGGTCCACCGGTGGCGCAGGGGTGCCAAAGAAGCGGGCGAGCTCGGCGTCGTATGCGGCGGCAGCGCGGTCGGGCCCCAGCTCGCCCCGGATGCGGTGCACGTCCAGAGCCGGCTCGAGCGCGTCCAGGAGCGCGGTTGCGGCGAGACCGTAGTTGCTGCGGGGATCGTCCGGCGGCACGCAGCGCTCGTCGCCCCAGAAGAGAGTGGTCCGGTCCCAGGGCAGCCGATCACGGAAACCGGTCGCGAAGAGCTCGTACAGGCGACGCGGGGTATGGCCGCCGGACAGCGCCATGGTGAACCGGCCGCGCGCCTCCACGGCGTCCGCGGCCGCGCGGGCCACTTCCCCGGCCGCGGCCATGCTGACCGCTTCCAGGTCCGGGAGGACGCGGATCACCGGAGCTGCCAGGTAACGTCGTCGCCCGGATCGAGGTTGCGGTCGGCCGCGGCCGGGCCGCGGCTGCCGGCGGCGTAAGGGAGCGGCTCCGGCTTGTGGGCGAGGAGGGGGTCGTAGAGCCGCCAGGCGGCCTCCACCTCGTCGGCATGGACGAAGAGGGTCTGGTCGCCCTGGACGATATCCCGGAGGAGCGTCTCGTAGGCGTCGGGCAGGGGTGCGAACGCCTCGTCGTAGCGGAAGCGCAGCCGCTGGCTGGCGAGCTCCACGCCCTCCCCGGGCGTCTTCACCTCGAAGCCCAGGTCGAATCCCTCGTCGGGCTGCAGGGTGAGCACGAGCACGTTCGAGCCGAGGCGGCAGGCGTCCTGAAACGGCTCGAAAATCTCCACGGGCGGACGGCGGAACGTGACCACGATGCGGGTCAGCCGTCGGCCGAGGCGCTTGCCCGTGCGGAGGAAGAACGGCACGCCCTGCCAGCGCCACGTGGCGACATCGAGGCGGAGCGCCGCGAACGTCTCCGTGCGGGAGTCCGGGGCGACGCCCGGCTCGTCGCGGTAGCCGGGCACCGCTTTCCCGTCGATCTCCCCCGCGGCGTACTGCCCGAGGACCATGGCATCGGGGTCGAGGGGCGCGATGCTCCGGAGCACTTTGACCTTCTCGGCGCGGATGGCGGCCGCGTCGAATGCCGCGGGCGCTTCCATGGCGACGAGGGTCAGGAGCTGCGTCGCATGATTCTGGATCATGTCCCGCAGCGCGCCCGCGTGCTCGTAGTACGCGGCGCGGTGCTCCACGCCCAGCGACTCGGCGACCGTGATCCGGACGCTGGCCACCCGGTCCCGGTTCCAGACGTCCTCGAAGACAGGGTTGGCGAAGCGGAACACGAGGAGGTTCTGGACGGTCTCCTTGCCGAGATAGTGGTCGATGCGGTAGACCTGGGACTCGTCGAAGTGCCGGTGGACGAGCGCGTTGAGCGCGCGGGCGGACGCGAGATCGCGGCCGAACGGCTTCTCGATGACCAGGCGCGTCCAGCCGGGACCCTCGGCGAGCCCGGCATCGCCCAGCGCCATGATGGTGCCGGGGAAGGCATCGGGCGGGAGGGCCAGGTAGAAAACGCGGTTGCCGGGCAGGCCGTGCTCGGACTCCACCGCCTCGATGCGCTCCTTCACGGCCGTCCACGAGCTGGCGCTGGTCTCGGGGAGCGGCATGTGGTGAAGCTTTCGACCGCACCAGTCCAGGGCGGCGGGGTCGGTAACGCCCGCCCGGTCCAGCGCCGCGCGGGCGAAGTCGCGGTAGGCGTCATCATCCATGTCGGCCGTGCGGGAAACCGCCAGGACCACCGATTCCACATCGCTCGCCCGCCCCAGGGCGCGGGCGAGCGCGGGCAGCAGCTTCCGCTGGGCCAGGTCACCGGTCCCGCCGACGATGACGAAGAGGTGGGGGTCCAGCGCGGGGCCGGACACCTACGCCTCCCTCCGCACGGGATGGCCCCCGAACTCGTTGCGCATCATGGCGAGGAGCCGATCGGCGAACGAGTCCTCCACCCGGGAGCGGAGACGCGCCTGGAGGGCCAGGGTGATGACGGGCGCCGGCACGTCCAGGTCCATCGCCTCCGCCGCGGTCCAGCGTCCCTCGCCCGAGTCCGCCACCCACGGGGCGATCCCATCGAGACCGGGATTGTCGTGGAGCGCGGCCGCGGTGAGGTCCAGGAGCCAGGAGCGGACCACGCTGCCGTAGCGCCAGATCTCGGCGACCTGCTCCAGGTCGAGGTGGAACTGCTCCTTGGCGCTCAGGACGTGGAACCCTTCGGCATACGCCTGCATGAGGCCGTACTCGATGCCGTTGTGGACCATCTTGACGAAGTGACCGGCGCCGGACGGGCCCACGTGCCCCCAGCCTCGATCCTCGGCCGGCGCCAGCGCCTCCAGCACGGGTCGAAGCCGGTCGACCGCGCCAGCCTCGCCGCCCACCATGAGGCTGTAGCCCTCCTCCAGCCCCCAGACGCCGCCGCTCGTGCCCACGTCCACCCAGGCGACGCCGGCCGCGCCCACCCGCTCTCCGCGACGGAGCGTGTCGCGGTAGTACGAGTTGCCGCCGTCGATGAGGATGTCGCCCCGATCCAGGTGCGGGAGGAGGCCATCGACCGTGTCATCCACGGGCTTGCCGGCGGGGACCATGATCCAGACAGCACGCGGCGACGCCAGCGTGCCCACGACGGCATCGAGGGTGTCCACCGTGACCACGCCCTTCTCCTCCGCACGATCCCGGGCCTCGGCCCCGGGGTCCCACCCCACCACGCTGTGACCGGCGCGCACCAGCCGCTCGGCCATGTTCGCGCCCATCCGGCCCAACCCGATCATACCGATGTACATGGGAGTCCTTTCATTCACGGTTCCACGTCGATCCCGCGGGAATGGAGCTCCGCCCGCAGCCCGGCCGCCGAGCGGTACTGCATGGCCCGGACCCCGAACCGACGGGGTCACGGCGGGCCGCCGGTCACGGCCACGGCGTGGTCCTTGCCCTCCCAGCCGCCGTCCGCCCGGCGGGACGTGAAGCGGAGCGGCGCCCGCTGGCCGGTACGGGTGGGGAGGTCCACGTAGCCGATGCCGAGCCCGGTGTCCGTGGCGGCGGTGTCGTGGGCGGTGGCCCAGTCATCGTCGCTCCAGCGGAGGGTGAACGTGCCGGGCACCTGAACGCGCAGCGTGGTCCCGGCCGCGACGGCGCGTACCCGCCGGTTCGGCTTCCAGACCTCCAGCGCGTGCACGTCGCGGCGCGCCCCGAGATAGCGGTCGGCCACGGGCGGAAGCCGATCCCAGACGGCCCCGTCCGCAGCGGAGCGGAGCAGCTTCACGTATTCGGCGTGGGCCCACATGAGCGGCATGGCGGCGCCCGTCGGGCGGCCGAGGAACATGTGCGCTCCGGGGAGGTCGGGCGCGTCCCACACCTGCTCCGCGAGCAGCCCGCTGTCCGTGGCGAACCACTCCAGGGCCCGCAGGAAGGGGCCCGGGTCGCGGCCGGCGGCCAGCTCGTAGTGGCCGCGCTCGCCCGTGAGGAGCGGCCAGGCGCGGCCCCGCCCCCAGCCGTCGAACGCGCTGCCGTCCTCGCGCTGGCCGTAGCCGTCGTGGTTGTAGCGGCGCCACACGGGGCCGCCCGGCGTCTGAACGCGGAGCACGGCGTCCACCACGGCCAGCGAGCTCTCCATGAGCTCGGTCCCTGCGGCGCGGATCCCGTAGCGCACGAGGTCCAGGAATCCGGCGTCCACGATGTCGCGGGCCGGGAAGACGGCGCGCTGCCCCGGAGCCCGGTTGGCGATGCGGAGTTCTCCCCGGTCCTTGTCCTCGCTCGGCGCGACGTCGTCCACGGTCACCGGGAGGATCCGGATGTAGTGCCGGGGCACGCCGGTGAGGAGGGAGCCCGCTGTGGTGACGGTCCACCGCTCGACGTGGGTCTCGAGGAAGTCCGCGTACTCCAGGAGGAAACGGGCGGTGCCGAGATTGCCGGAGTCCCGGGCGAAGTCGGCAGCGCAGACCAGCGCGGCGATGTTCGATGCCAGCGTCGCGGGGGAATACCCACCCACCTCCTCCCAGCGGTCCTGCTCGGTGGCGGGGCCGTGGCGCACGAGGTAGGCGGCGGCGCGCAGGACCATGAAGGACGGGTCGAAGTCGTCCAGTGCCCCCACCTGCCGGAGGCGCCAGGCCAGGAGGATCGGGAACGCGACCTCGTCCAGCTGGATGCCCTGCCAGTACGGCTCGCCATCGATCCAGAAGTTCTGCGGGAAGCCGCCGTCCGCGCGCTGGGCCACGCACAGGTAGACCAGCGCCCGGCGCGCGATCCCGGTCAGCCCGGCGGCCATGAGGGCGCCGGCGCTGTTCACCATGTCGCGGGTCCAGACCAGATGGTAGCCGCCCTGGTCGTCGTCGCTCCGCACTTCGCCCCACGGAATGGAGAGCGACGCGATGAGGGCACCGGGGAACGTCTTGTCCTCGTGGGCGAGGAGCAGGCTGGCGCTGCGGCGGTAGAGGTGCCCTGCGTCGCCCGCGGCTGCATCGAGCGGCGTCAGGCGCGGGTCCGATCCGCTCCCACTGCTCCAGGAAGCGCGCCAGCTGCTGCTCGAACGGCGTGGCCAGAGCTTCCAGGAGCGTGGTGGCCGCGCTCTCCTTCGAGTGGCCGAACGCCAGCGCGAGGGTGAACGCGGTAGTGGCGCCCGCGCTCACTTCTCCGGTGAGCGCCACGTTCCCGTCCGGCGCGCCCTCGAAGTGCCAGGCCATGGTGCGGTGGGCGTGCAGGTCGGTCCAGCCGTCGCTGGCGCCCACGTACCCGCACGACGCCTCGCCAAAGCCACCGGTCACGCCCAGCGCCATCCAGACGCCCCCCTTCTCGGCCGTGAGCACACGGCGGCCGGCCACTTCCTCCACGCGCGCGTTGTTGCCCCAGCCACCCACCTGGAGGTGCGGTGCCGCGAGGGCGTAGACGCGGAGCGTGGCGAGGAGGGCGGTATCGCCGGTGAAGCGGACGTGCTGGAGCACGCACGGCTGGTGCGGGTCCGTGATCACGTCCTTCTCGATGGCGTAGCGCCCGCCGGGCTCCTCGTTGACGACGTGGAAGGCGAGGGCGTGGGGGGAGGCGGCGGTGGTGGTGGAGCGGAGGTCGCGCTTCTCGTCGTGGAAGAAAGTCTCGCCATCGGTGACCAGGAGCTGCAGGTCGCGCAGCTGCGGCCGGTCCACCGTGGGGTAGTAGACTTCCGTCACCACGCCGTTCCAGAGAGTGAGCCAGATGCGGGAGGCGCTGTTGTACGCGGTGCCGACGGCGTCCTTGCCGCCGTGCGTCCAGCGCGGCTCGATGCCCGGCGCCCCGAACGCAGTGCCTCCCGCGCCGACGTCAGTCACTGTGCCGGAGCGGCGAGCCCTCCCGTTCGAGCAGCGCGCGGGCCCGGGCCACCACGTTCTCGGTGGAGAAGCCGAGCTTCGTCATGACCGTGGGTCCGGGGGCGGAAGCGCCGAAGCGGTCGAGGGCGATAATGTCGCCCCGCTCCCCGACCCACTCGTGCCAGCCGAGGGGGCTGCCGGCCTCGATGGCGATGCGGGGGACATCGCCGGGGAGCACGCTCGCGCGGTACTCCGGCGGCTGCTCGCGGAACAGCTCGAGCGATGGCATGGAAACGACGCGCACGGCCGTCCCGTCGTCGTCGGCCAGGAGCTTCGCGGCCTGGAGCGCCAGGGACACTTCCGAGCCCGTGGCCATGAGCACGAGGTCGGGCGCCCCGCCGGCGGCTTCCTGCAGCACGTACGCGCCTCGCCGGACGCCATCGCGGATGGGGTGCGTCCCGGGGTCGAGGACCGGCAGGCCCTGGCGGGTGAGGGCGAACGCCACGGGCCCCGGCCGCTGCACGGCCGCGCGCCACGCCTCCGCGGTCTCGTTGGCATCGGCGGGGCGGAAGACGACCAGGCCGGGGATCGCGCGCAGCCCCGCCAGCTGCTCCACCGGCTGGTGCGTGGGGCCGTCCTCTCCCAGGCCGATGCTGTCGTGCGTGAAGATGAAGAGCGAGCGCAGGCCACTCAGCGCCGCCAGGCGGATGGACGGCTTCATGTAATCGGAGAAGATGAGGAACGTGGCGCCGTACGGGACGACTCCGCCGTGCAACGCCATGCCGTTCACCGCCGCCCCCATGGCGTGCTCGCGCACGCCGAAGTGGATGTTGCGCCCGGGCTCGTCGGGGGAGGCCAGGGTGTTCTCGCCATCGATGAGCGTCTTGGTCGACGGTGCCAGGTCCGCGGAGCCGCCCAGCATCGTGGGCACCCGCCTCGCCAGTGCGTTCAGCACTTTCCCGCCCGCTGCGCGCGTGGCCACCTTCTTCTCCCCTGCCGGGAACGTCGGAATCTCCTGGTCCCAGTCCACGGGCAGCTTACCGGCCATGGCCAGCTTCAGCTCGGCGCCCTCGGACGGATGCTCGCGCGTGTACGCGGCCAGGCGATCCTCCCACATGGCCTTGAGCGCCTGGCCCCGCTCCACGGCGTTGCCGAAGGCAGCGGTCGCTTCCGCGGGGATGTGGAAGCGGGGCTCGAGTGGCCACCCGAGCTTCTCCTTGGCCGCGGTGAGGTCGTCGGCACCCAGCGGCTCGCCGTGGGCGGACGCGCTGTCCTGCTTGGGACTGCCGAATCCGATGTGCGTGCGCACCCGGATGAGCGACGGCCGCTCCGTCTCCAGGCGCGCGTTTTCAATGGCCTGCTCGATGGCGACCAGGTCCTCTCCATCCTCGACCGCCTGCACGTGCCAGCCGTACGCCTCGAATCGGGCGAGCACGTCCTCGGTGAACGCGAGGGAGGTGCTGCCTTCAATGGAGATGTGGTTGTCGTCGTAGAGGTAGACGAGGCGGCCCAGCTTCATGGCCCCGGCCAGCGATGCCGCCTCGGACGCCACGCCCTCCATCAGGTCGCCATCCGAGACAATGGCGTAGATGTGGTGATCCAGGAGCTGGTGCCCCGGCCGGTTATAGTGGTGCGCCAGGTAGCGCTCGGCCATGGCCATGCCCACGCCGTTGCCGAAGCCCTGACCGAGGGGGCCGGTCGTCGCCTCGACGCCGGGCGTCAGGTGCACTTCCGGGTGGCCCGGCGTGATGCTCCCCCACTGCCGGAAATTGCGGATCTCCTCGAGCGGCAGGTCGTAGCCGGCCAGGTGGAGGAGGGCGTAGAGGAGCATGGAGCCGTGACCGGCCGAGAGGATGAAGCGGTCGCGGTCGAACCAGTCGGGATCCGACGGGTCGAAGCGCAGGAAGCGCGTCCAGAGCACGTACGCCATGGGCGCGGCGCCCATGGGCATGCCCGGGTGTCCGGAGTTCGCCTCCTCCACGGCGTCGGCCGCGAGGAACCGCAGGGTGTTGACCGCCACCGAGTCCCTGTCGCTCATCGATCTATCCCGCTCTTTCGATTCCCTGTTCCATGAGCCATTCCCGGGCGAACGCGGCCGCGCCGATGGCCCCACTCTCCGAGCCGAGGGCGGTGCCCGTCACACGGAGGCCGCCGGCCGCCGCCTTCAGCGCTCGCTCGCGCACGATCTCCCGCACCCGGTCCACGTAGAACGGAGCATTCTGCACGATCCCGCCGCCCAGCACCAGCGCGCACGGATTGAACCCGTTGACCACGCCCACCAGACCCGCGCCCAGGATGTCCGCCGTCTCGTCCACCAGTCGCGTGGCCAGCGGGTCGCCGTCTTCCCGCGCTTCGTGCACGGTCTCCGCCGTGATCGCCGACGCATCGCCCGCCCGGCGAACGAGTTGCTCGCCGGCGTCCGGATCGGCCGCCACGGCCTCGCGGGCGCGCTCGGCGATGGCCCAGCCGCCGGCGTACGCCTCCAGGCAGCCGTGATTCCCGCACCGGCACGTTCGTCCGCCGGCCAGCACCGTGATGTGCCCCAGCTCGCCGGCCATGTTCGTGCACCCGGTGAGCATGCGACCTCCGCTCACCACGCCCCCGCCGATCCCGGTCCCCACGAAGACCACGACCAGGTCGTCCACGCCCGCGCCCGCGCCGTGCCGCCACTCGCCCCACGCCGCCGCCTGCACATCGTTGAGCACGGCCACGGGCAGGTCCAACGCATGCTCGAGGGTCGAGCGCAGCGGGGCGTCCCGCCAGAACAGGTTGGGGGCGTACGACACCACTCCGGTGACGGCAGCGACCTGACCGGCGACGCCGATGCCCACACCGGAAACGGCCATCCCGCCCGCCCGCCCGATGCACGCCTTCACCGCGCCCGCGATTTCCCCGACCACACCGTCGAAGCCATCGGCCACGTCCGTGGGGCGACGCTCGGACGCGACGACGCGGCCGGAAGGATCCACCAGGGCCGCCAGGACCTTCGTTCCGCCGAGATCCACGCCGACGGTGAGCGGGGCCGGGCCCGAAGCCCCGGCCGGGGTGTCTGCGGGTGCCATCGTCATTCGGCCCCGGAGCGGGGCATCACCTGGGCGTCGCCGGACATGTCGCGCATCGCCGGGCAACATGGTCGCGCGCGCCTCGCTGAGCAACGGTCGGGGAGGCTGTCCGTCCCGCGCGGGCGGGCGGGAAAGCTCGTTCCCCGGCAGGGAACGGTACTTGCCCCTCCCGGAGAACCGCCATCAGAGGCGCTCACCAGAAAGAACAAAGGATGGATCCGATGAGAGCACGATCACAGTCCGCCCGAGCGGGGCGGTTGTCCCGGGGACTGCGAGGCATGAGCGGAAAGGCAGTGGCAGGGGTGGTGATCGTGGCCGCGTGGACGGCGGCCTGCGGGGGCGCCGGGGACTCCCAGGCGTCGGAGGAGGGAGCACCGGTGGTGGAGGAAGAAGGTGTGCTGCCGCAGGCGACGGCCGAGAACGCTCCCGGCAGGCAGGTCGACTCCTCGCCCGCAGCGACCACGTCGGAGGCGGGGCGGGAGGAATGATGGGCGGCCAGATGGGGGCGATGAACGGCGAGGCGATGGGTGGGCAGGCCTCGTCGGGATCCGCGTCGCAGCCGCAGGCGGCGACGGCGGCGGCCCAGGGGGGCTGCCCGAAGATCGATGACGCGCTCGTGTCCAAGGGCCGGACGATCTTCTCGGGAGCGGGGGGCTGCCACGCCTGCCACGGCCCGAACGCGAAAGGGACGCCGCTGGCACCGGACCTGACGGACAACACCTGGATCAACATCGACGGCTCCTACGCCGCCATTGACCAGCTCGTCAAGACGGGTGTGCCCAACCCCAAGCAGCATCCGGCACCCATGCCGCCGAAGGGGGGCAGCAACATCTCGGACGCGGACGTGTGCGCCGTGGCAGCGTACGTGTACTCGCTGAGCCACAGCTGACCGGGTAGGCGACGGAGGGCCTGGCCGGAGCGGGCGGCTCACTCCGCGTCCGCCCGCCAGCTCTCCCCGCGGATGGCCACGACGAACGTGGGCACGAGGAACAGCGTGATGGGCGTGGAGAGGGCGAGCCCACCGATGACGGCCAGGGCGAGCGGCCGCTGGAGCTCCGCGCCGGCGCCCAGACCGAGGGCGAGCGGGAGGAGCCCGAACAGGGTGCAGAGCGTGGTCATGACGATGGGGCGGAGTCGCACGCGCGCGGCCTCGCGGATGGCGACGCCCAGCGGTTCGCCGAGCAAGCGCATGCGGTGGCGCGTGAAGTCCAGCAGGATGATGCCGTTCTTCACGATGAGCCCCACGAGCAGGATCATGCCCATGAACGAGGACACGTTCAGCTCGGTGCCCGTGACCAGGAGGAGGGTGACGGCGCCCACGAAGCTGAGCGGGGCGGCCAGGATGATGACGAGGGGCTCCACGAACGACTGGAACTGGATCAGCATGACGGCCATCACCGAGAGGCCGGCGAGGAGCAGCACGAGGATGAGGCTGTGAAAGGCTTCCTGCTGCCCCTGGTACTGCCCGCCCAGCTCCAGCCGCACGCCGGCGGGCGGCGGGTTGGCGGCAATGACGCGGCGCACATCGGCCATCACTTTGCCCAGGGCGCGCCCTTCCACGCCCGCGGTGACGGCGATCATCTGCCGCTGGTTCTCCCGCTCCAGGGACGCGGGTGACGCGGTGTCGGAGAGCGTGGCCAGCGCGCTCAGTGGCGTGGCGCGGCCGCCGGCGCCGTAGATCGGGAGCCTGCCGAGCGCGGCGGGGTCGTAGCGGAACGCGTCCGGCGCGCGGACGCGGATGTCCACCGTGCGCTCGTCCGTCCGCACCTGGCCCGCGCCCACGCCGAGGAGTGCGGCCGCCGCCTGCTGCGCCACGGCCTCGGGCGTGAGGCCGATGCGCTCGGCGGCCGCGGGACTCACGCGCATGAGAAGCTCCGGCGCGGGGTCGGGGACGCCGTCGTAGAGGTCGACGAGGCCGGCGACGGGCTCCAGCTTCGGCGCCAGCTCCCGGGCGTACGCCTGGAGCGCGGCGAGGCGGTCGCCGAACAGCTTGATCTCCAGCGGATTCGGGCTCCCGGCCAGGTCGTTGATGAGGTCCGTGAGCACCTGGACGAACTCGATGTCCATGCGCGGCACCGCGCGCTCCGCCTTCGCCCGCACCTCCTCCATGACCGCGAAGATGCTGCGGGAGCGATGGCTCTCCGGCTTCAGTCGGGCGACGATGTCGCCGCTGTTCTGCTCCGTGGCGAACATCCCCATCTCCGCCCCCGTCCGCCGCGACGTGGCCACGATCTCGGGCGTGGCCATCATGATCCGCTCCACGACGTGCAGCTGCCGGTCCGTCTCGGCGAGCGCGGTGCCCGTGGGCGTCAGGTAGTCGAACACGAACGCGCCCTCGTCCATGATCGGGAGGAACCCGGTGCCCACGAACCGCTGCGCGCCCCAGCCCGCCACCACCAGCAGCACGGCCAGCGCAATCAGCGCGCGCCGGTGGCGCAGCACCCGGTCCAGCGCGCGGGCGTACGCGTCGGTGAGGCGCTGGACGCCGTGTCCCAGGCGGCGGGAGGCGCGGTGGAAGAAGCCAGCTTCGCCCGGCGTCGCCTGCTCCGGGCCTTCCCCCTCGAACGCCTCCTCCACGTCCTCGGCGCGCACGAGCTGCTCGGCGAGGAGCGGGACGAGGGTGAGCGCGAGGGCGAGCGAGACCATGACGGCCATGGCCAGGGTGAAGGAGAGTGCTGCGAAGAACTGGCCGACCACGCCCTGGAGGAGCACGAGCGGGAGGAAGACCACCACGGTGGTGAGGGTGGACGTGGTGACGGGCCAGACCAGCTCGGCCACGGCGTCGCGGATGGCCACGCGCCGCTCCGGCTGGAGCGCCAGGTGGCGGGCGATGTTCTCGGTGACCACCACGGCATCGTCGATGACGAGGCCGATGGCGATGGCCATGCCGCCCAGGCTCATGAGGTTGAACGTGCGCCCCATGAGCTTCATGCCGAACACGGTGATGGCCATGGTGAGGGGGATGGCCAGGGCGCTGATGGCGGTGATGCGGGCGTCGCGGAGGAACGCCAGGAGCACCACCACGGCCAGGAGCGCGCCGATGAGCATGGCATCGCGCACGGAGCCCACGGCCTCGCGCACCAGCGACGCCTGGTCGTAGACCACTTCCACGCGCACGCCCGTCGGCAGCGACGGGGCCAGCGCGCGCATCGTGGCGGCCACGCTGTCGGCCACTTCCAGCGTGCTCCCGCCCGCCTGCCGCGAGATGTTGATGAGCGCGGCCGGCTGGCCATCGCCGCGGATCAGGCTGACGCGCTCGGCGGTCCCGAGGCGCACGTCCGCCACGTCGCGCACCCGGAGCCCGCCCGGGAGCACCACGGCGCCGATGTCCGCGGCGTCGTGGGCCTCGCGGTCCATGAGGACCAGGTACTGGAGGTAGTCCTGGTCCGCGCGCCCCACGGGGTGGACGCCCAGGGCGGCGTCGATGGCATCGGCCAGGGCGGCATACGACAGACCGGCGCCCGCGAGCTTCCCGGGGTCGGCCACCACCTCGTACTCCCGCACGTCGCTGCCCTGCACCTCGACGCGGCCCACGCCCGGGATGCCGGCCAGCGCCGGGCGGATGCGGTAGCGCGCGATGTCGTAGAGTGCCCCGGCGTCGTCGCCCCCGAGGACGTTGTAGGTGATGATGGGGAAGAGGGACGGCAGCATCCGCTCCGTCTCGACCTCCACCCCGGCGGGGAGCTCGGCCTGGACCTGGCCGATGCGGGACTCCGTGAGCTGGAGCGCCACCACCATGTCCGTGCCGGGCGCGAAGTAGACCGAGATCTCGCTGCCGCCACGGATGGTGCGGGAGCGGACGCGCTGCGCCCCCGGCACCACGCTCACCGCCTGCTCGATGGGGCGCGTGACGCTGAACATCTGCTGTCGCGTGCCCAGCGCGGTCCCCTTCGCCACGACGGTGATGCGCGGGAAGTTGAGCTCCGGGTAAATGGACGAGGGGAGGCGGAACATGGCCGCCACGCCCGCGGCGGTGAGCAGCGCCACGACCAGGTAGATGAACCGCCGCTGGGCGAGGAGGGTGTCGAAGGCTTTCATGCGCCGGCGCTTCCGTCGCCCGCGGGGCCGCCGCCGTTCCCGGGCGGCCGGATGCGCGCGCCATCCGTGACGCCGTACGCCCCCTCCGTGACCACGGTCTCGCCGCCCTCGAGGCCGGAAACGATCTCCGCGCCCGTGTCGGACCGGCCGCCCACCACCACGGGCGTCGCGTGGGCGATCCCCTGGTCGTCCACCACGAACACGTGCGTTTCCCCTTCTCCCGGCACCAGCGCCGCGACGGGCACGACCACCGCGCCGCTGTCCACACCTACCGTGATCCGGCCCGCGACCATCTCGCCGGAGCGGAGCTGCCGGGCCGGGCGGTCGGGGACCACGCGCACCTGGACGCTGCCCGTGGCCGCGTCCACGGCCGCGCTCACACCCGTGACCGTGCCGCGCCCCAGCCGCGCGGGCGCATCGCTGCCGGCGGCCGGGGCGGCGGCGGTCAGCTCCACGCCGGCGCCCGGCCGGACCCGGTCCGCATCGGACGGCGAGAGGCGGAAGACCACGGCAAGGCCCGAGGGCGCCACCACGTCCACCAGCGGCTGGTTGGCGTCCACCGCCTGCCCCAGCGCCACATCCACCGCCGTGACCACGCCCGCGATGGGCGACCGCACGGTGGCCAGGTCCCGGTTCCGGCGCGCTTCCGCCACGGCCGCCCGGGCCTGCGCCAGGTCGGACTGCGCCGATTCCAGCTCCTTTCGCGGTGCGATCCCCTGGTCCACCAGCCGCTGCGCCCGCGCCTGCGCTTCCCTCGCCGATGCCAGCGCCGCCTGCGCCTGCGTCAGCTGCGGCCCGAACACCGACGCGTCCAGTCGCACCAGCGCCTGACCCGCCACGACCCGGTCGCCCGGCGTCACCAGCACCGCGGTCACCCGCGTGGGCGCCGGCGCCGCCGGTCGGGCTTCCGCGCCCGGCCCCGGCACCACCGTCCCGAGCGCGGTCAGCGTCAGCGGGAAATCCTCCACCCGGGCCGTGGACGTGGACGCTTCCACCACCGGCGCCTCACCCCCGCCGTCCTCTCCCGCGCCACCACCACGCGTGACCAGGAATGCGATGAGGGCCACCACGGCCACGGCCGCCACGATCAGACCCCACCGGCGGGCCGCGCTCACGGCTGCACCCCCGTCGCGCGCGCCAGGGCAAGCGCGGCGCTCGCGGTGCGCAGCGCGACGACGTCTTCCAGCACCTGCCGCTGGGCGTCCCGGGCGCTCCGCTGCGCTTCCAGCACGCTCGCCAGCGGGTACGCCCCCTCTTCGTAGGCGGCCACCGACAGCCGGGCAACGCGCTCGGCGCTGTCGAGCGCCTGCCGGTCCACGGCCAGGCGGGAGCGGGCCAGGTCGCTGCCTCGCGACGCGGTCGCCACGGACAGCTCGGCGTCGCGCCGGGCGCCGGCCAGCTCGGCGGCGGTGCGGTCCGCTTCGGCGCGGGCGGCGGCCACGGCCCCGCCGTTCCGGTTGAACAGGGGGATGGGGAGGCTCACGCCGAACGTGGGCAGCAGCCCCGGCTCGTCGGGGGCGCCCTGCTCCACGCCCAGCCGCACCGCGGGCGCCGGGAACCGGCCGCGACGCGTCGAGGCGAGGCGGGCCAGCGCGGCCTCCCGCTCCGCAGTGGCGGCCGCAAGGGCGAGGGCGGTGTCCGGCGGGGCCTCGGCCGCTGTGGTCGCGGCCGCGGCGGGCGCGGGCGTCGTCGCCTGATCGAGGGTGTCCACGGCGATGATCCGGATCGAATCCACCGGCAGTCCCATGAGGCTCTGCAGCTCCAGCGTTGCGGTGAGCGCGGTCAGCGAATCGGAGAGGAAGGAGGAGCGGAGGTGGCCGGCGCTGACGCGGGCGAGGTCGACGTCCAGGTCGCTTGCATCGCCGGCGTCGCGACGCCGCTCGGTGACCCGAACCAGGCGGTCGCCCTCCTCCACCTGCCGGGCCGCCAGCGTGGCCACCTGCCGGCCCGCCGCCGCCTCGGCGTACGCCCGGGTGACGTCGTAGCGCACGCGGGCGCGCTCCACGGCCAGCCGGAGCGACGCCGCGGCCGCACCCGACCGCGCGCCATGGATCCGGGGTCCCCGCACCCACGGGTACTCGAACGGCTGTTCCAGGACCACGTGGTAGTGCGGCGCGTCCCTGGTGTAGTCCGCCGCCAGGTCCGGGTTCGGCCACTCCCGGGCCGTCCGCAGCCCGGCCCGCGCCATCCCGGAGTCCGCGCGGGCGACGGCGAGGCCGGGCGAGCCGGCGAGGGCCGCATCCACGGCCTGGGCCAGGGTGACCGGGCGCTGGGCCGCGGCGGATGATGCGGCGGCCAGCACGAGGGTGGCCACGGCGATGACTGCGGAGCCGACCGGCGCCGGCCGGCGGAATCGTCGTCTCACGCGTCCTCCAGGGGTAACGTGACGCGGGCGAGGGTGCCGCCGGCGGTCGAGCGCTCCAGCTCCACGGTGCCGCCATGGGACGCGGCGATCCAGCGGGCGATGGGGAGGCCGAGTCCGGCGCCGGAGCCGCGGCCGCGGGCGGGGTCACCGCGGTAGAAGCGCTCGAAGACGCGGGCGAGGACCTGGTCGGAGATGCCGGGGCCCTCGTCTTCCACTTCCACCAGGCCACGACCCTCCACGCGCCTCGCCCGCAGCCGGATGGTGCCGCCGGCCGGGGTGAATTTTATGGCGTTGTCCAGCAGGATCATGAAGAGCTGGTGCAGCAGGTCGGGATCGGCCGTGGCGGCGAGCTCCTCGAGGGCGTCCACTTCCAGGGCCACGCCCCGCTCCCGCGCCAGCACCCGCGCCGACGACGCGGCGTCCAGCAGCACGTCGTCCACGAACAGGGACTCGCGCCGCTCCGGCCATGCCCCGGCCTCGGCCGTGGCCAGCGTCAGGATGTTGGCGAGGATTCCGCTCAGCCGCTCCGTCTCCGCGCGGATGGAGCGGAGCGTCTCCGCGTAGTCGTCCCCGGAGCGGGGCTGCCGGAGCGCCACATCGGCGTGCCCCTGCACCACGGAGACGGGCGTGCGGAGCTCGTGGGCGGCATCGGCCATGAACCGCCGCATGCGGGAGAACGCCTCGTCCACGGGCTGGATCGAGCGCATGGCCAGCACCCACCCGCCGATGCCGGCCAGCAGCAGCGCGGCGGCGGCCGCTGCCGCGAACGCCGCCACGAGTCCCGGATACTGGTGGTCGATCTCCAGCGCCTCGCCCGAGGCCACCACGATCCGCGGCTCGCCGCCATCCAGCGACACGGGCGCGGCGAACGCTCTCGCCGTCCTTCCCTCCGGCAGGTCCACCTCGGCCTCGCGAGCGCCACCGCCGGCCGCCACCGCGCGCGCCAGATCCCGCACCCAGGCGCTGGCGGTGTCGGGGTACAGCAGCGCCGCATCGGGGCCGAACAGGTAGAGCGACCGGTCGGGGATGCGCAGCTCGTCCAGCGCGTCCACCTGCCCCGGCCCCGGCGCACCCTCTCGCGCCCGGATGTCGGCGGCGGCCACGAGGGCGTCCGCCGCGGCGTGGAGGGAGCGGTCCAGCTGCCGCGACGATTCCCGCGCGACCACCCAGAGCAGCGCGCTGCCGAACCCCAGCAGGAGGATGGCGAACACGCCGATGTACCAGGCGGTGAGCCGGAGCCGGAGCCGGCGGAGCCCCTCGATCACGCGCCGAACCGGTAGCCGGCGCCGCGGATCGTGTGGATCAGCGGGGCGTCGCCATCCCTGTCGATCTTCCTGCGCAGCCGGGCGATGAGCATCTCCAGCGCGTTGGAGAACGGGTCGTGGTTCTCGTCCCAGACGTACGCCGTGATCTCGCTCCGGTCCACCACGCGGTCGTGGTTGCGGACGAACAGCTCCAGCAGGTCCCACTCCTTGGACGTGAGCCGGATGTCGTGCCCGCCCCGGCGCACGCGGCGGCTGCGCAGGTCCACGGTCAGGTCCTCCAGCTCGAACAGCTCGGGCGCCAGCTCGGGCGGCCGCCGCGCCAGCGCGCGGATCCGGGCCAGCAGCTCCCGCAGGTCGAACGGCTTGGTGAGGTAGTCGTCGGCGCCGCTCTCCAGGCCCGCCACCCGGTCGGGGATGGCATCGCGGGCGGTGAGCATGAGAATGGGCGTCCGGATCTCCTCTTCGCGCACCGCCCGGCACAGGTCCAGTCCGCTGCCGCCCGGGAGCATGATGTCCAGCACGATCACGTCGTAGTTGCCCAGGAGCGCCCGCATGCGGCCCTCCCGGTACGTCGTGGCCGACTCCGTCTCGATCCCCTCCTCCCGAAGACCGCGGGTGAGGATCGCGACCAGCTCGACGTCATCCTCCACGATCAACACGCGCATGCCCGCTCCCGGTCTACTGCCGCGCCACGGAAATCAGCCGGTTCACCGCTCCCGGCCCTTCATCCTCCTGCACCAGCCCCAGGCCGCGGCAGTACAGCTTCGTCTCCCGGACCGACGGTTCCAGCGGTGTGGTGTCCACCGTCCCGATGCAGTCGTTGAAACTGCCATAGGGCACCGTGGCGGACACGTTCACCGCGCTCACCCGCCCCTCGTCCTCCGCCACGCCCTTGCGATACTCCTGGCGGTACGCCTGCCCCACGGCCGGGTGCGCCGGCATGATGAGGCCCGGCCTCGCACCGGCCTCGCCCGCCCGCCATGAGCCGGTCGTGGAGACCACACGGCCGTTCGCCATCTCCCGCGACGCTTCCCCCAGGTACCACACGTTCCCGGCACGGTCCTGCGCGTACCAGTCGTACGTCTCCTCTGCCAGCGCGCCGTCGTCGCCGTACTCCTGGTCCAGCACCACCGTGGCCGCAATCCCCTGGATGTCCTCGGTCTGGTCCGTCACGGTGACCACGTTCTTCTCGCCGTTCGTGGACTCGTAGCGGTACACGGTCCCCGGCACCAGCGGGAAGTACGGGTTGTCCACACCGGCGACGAAGTCCCGGGCGACGATCGCGGGCTCGTACGGCCCGGTCACCGGCGCCGGCGTCTCGGTGGAAGCGCCCGGGGCGGCCGCTTCGGCGGCCACGCCGCCATCCCCGCGCTCCTGCGCGGCCTCCGTCGCCTCGTCACCCGGCCCCTCGTGCTCGCGCGCCAGGACCTTCCCGGTCACCGCGTCCACGTGGACTTCCTCCACGCCGGGCCGCCCGGCCACGAGGAGGTCGAAGGAGTAGATCCACCGGCCGCCCTCGCGCTCCAGCTCCTGGCCGTTCACCGTGGCGCCCGGCACCAATGCCAGCGCGGCGGCACGGGCATCGGCTTCGGGGACGCGGTTCTCCGGCGGGTGGCCGGCGCAGGCGGCGAGAAAGAGCGCGAGGACAGGGGCGATCGCGGGGCTCGCTACCGCGATCCGTGGCATGTGCATGGCATCCTCCAGTGGAACGGCGTTCCTGCTGACCGGCATGATAGCAGGTCCCTGCTAACGGGGCGCTAACAGACCCCTGCCGGGCTCCCGGCCGCTGCGCCCCCACCGCTCAGAGCAGGACCCCGCGCAGGATGATGCTCGCCACCGTGAAGTAGATGATGAGCCCGACCACGTCCACGAGCGTGGCGACGAAAGGCGCGGACGCGCTGGCCGGGTCGAAGCCGACGCGGCGCAGCAGAAAGGGAAGCATGGAGCCGGCGATCGTGCCCCAGGTGACGACGCCGACGAGGCTGGTCCCGATGGTGAGCGCGATGACCAGGTAATGGACGCCGTAGACGTTGCCAATGGCCTGCCAGGTCAGAATCCGCACGAGGCCTATGGCACCCAGGACGGCGCCCAGCACGAGACCCACGGCGAGCTCGCGCCGGATGACGCGGAACCAGTCGCGCAACCGGACTTCGCCCACGGCCATGGCCCGGACGACGAGCGTGGACGCCTGGGAGCCGGAATTGCCGCCGCTCGAGATGATGAGCGGGATGAACAGCGACAGCACGATGGCTTTCGAGAGCTCGTTCTGGAAGAAGCCCATGGCCGTGGCGGTGAACATCTCACCGACGAAGAGAATCGACAGCCAGCCGGCGCGCTTCCGGACCATCTCGAAGAAGCCCACGTCCATGTAGGGCGCGTCGAGGGCCTCCATGCCGCCGTACTTCTGGACGTCCTCCGTGGCTTCCTCGCGGACCACGTCCACGATGTCGTCCACGGTCACGATCCCCTTCATCCGGCCGTCGATGTCCACCACCGGGATCGCAATGAGGTCGTGGGCGACGAAGAGATGGGCGAGCGCCTCCTGATCCATCTCCTCGCGCGCGGTGATGAGGTCCGTGTCCATGACCTCGCGGACGGGCGTGGTCGGCGGAGCGGCGAACAGCTGGCGCAGCGAGACCACGCCCACCAGCCGCTGCTGCACATCCAGCACGTAGGCGTAGTAGAGGGTCTCGGCAGCCGCGACGGAGACGGCCTGTCTCCGCAGGTAGCCGATCGCCTCGTCCACGCTCATGTCGGCCCGCACGCGTGCGAAGCGCGGGTTCATCAGGCCGCCGGCCTCGTCCTCCGCGTAGGCGAGGAGAACGGTGACCTCCTTGCGTGTGGTGCCATCGAGGAGGTCCAGCAGCTCCTGACGGCGCTCCGCGTCCGCGGCCTGGATCAGGTCGGCGACGTCATCGGGCGGGAGGACCCGGAGCCAGAGCCGGCGCTGACCGCGCGAGATGGCCTGGACCAGCTCGGCCTGCTGGCGGGCGGGCAGGGCGAAGAAGAATTCCTCCGCTTCTTCGGACTCCAGGAGCATGAACCCCTCGGCCCGCTCGACGGTGGACAGGAGGGTCCAGGACTCCTCCAGCTCCTCACGCTCCAGCGCACGCTGCTCGATCATCACGGTCCCGCGCTCCCCCTGTAGGAGTCACTCGGCGGGTCTCGGATGGAACAGGCAGCCGCCCACCCGGCCGATCCTGCGCGTGGGTCGGCGCCGGCCCATCGCCGATCTCCCGCATCGCCGCGATCACGTTGGCGACATGCTGGTCGAAGTCAATCCCCGGGAGCCCGGCCGCGCGCCGGGTCGCGCGGCACCGACCAGGTACACGGCGAGCATCACGACCGTGGCGAGGAGCACGGCGGCCGCGCCGGTGGGCCCCGGGGGAGTGGCTGAAGCGCGACGCGACGCGTATCCGTGCGCGGCGGCCCGACCCCTGGCGCGCCGCACGCGACGGCGATCCTCCCGTGAAAGCACCGCGCAGGCCACCAGCCAGACCATCCACATGAGGAGGGTCTTGTTGTCGGTGAGATCGTAGCCGAAAGGGATGCCCGTCCAGAAGGCGCCGAACGCGTGCTTCTGAACCACGGGGCCCAGGATCAAACCGCCCACCGTCATGAGGCCCAACGCCGCCCACGCGTTCGGCCGGACGTCGGGCCGGAGCTGGTAGTCGAGTCCGCCGCTCTCCAATGCCAGGGTGCCGCGCAGCGGGTAGGTGGGGCCCGTCGCCCGCTGGTAGACGGCCACTGCAGCCATGATGGCGACCGCGGCGCCCCAGAGGAGAGCGCCGGAACCACGGGATGCCCGCCGTGGAGCGCGAACGCGCGGAATCGAGGACGCCGTTTTCACCGAGGCACTCGTCGCATCTCCGTGTGCCGGCCATGACCGGGCCGGCATACTACAGAGTACAGGATAGCGGAGATCATTATAGGACCGAACGCTCCCGCAGCAAGGCGGGTATTGCGTCAGATCGGCAGTGGGTCTAGCGTGTTCCCGTCCATACCCGACGCACCCCGCAGCTGACCTGCCAGTATGCCTGAGCCGAAGCGAACCGGCACCGAGGAAGAGAGCTCCCCTCTACACGCGCTCCTGGCCGCCGCGTTCCGGGTCTTCGCGTCACGCGGGTACCGGGCGTCTCGCCTGGAGGAAGTGGCTGCGGAGGCGGGCCTGACGAAGGGCGCCATCTACTATCACTTCCACAGCAAGGAAGACCTCCTGCGGCGCGCGGTCGAGCATCGCCACGAAGCGATCTTCGCCGTCATCGAGGCGGAGCTGGCGACGCTCGATGCGCCTGCGGCGGTACGGATCCGCTATGTGCTCCGGCAGTTCTGGCGGCACGTGCTCGACCCGGCATGGGGGCAGACCTTCCGGCTGATGTTCGGCGAGGTCGGGATCGAGTTTCCCGCCCTGTTCCGGACCTGGGCGGAGGAGGGGCCGATCCAGGGGTGGACGGTGGTAAGGGGGCTGGTCGAAGAGGGAATGCGCAGCGGCGAGTTCCGCGCCAGCGTGGACCCGGAGGTTGCAGCCCGCTTCGCGGTCTCGGGACTGATGATGCAGGCGGCGCTTCAGGTGCATTCGGGGCTGGAAGACCTGGCGCCGTGCGATGTCGATCGGATCTTCGATTCGTGCGTGGACCTGTTCCTCCACGGGCTGGCCATCACGCACGCGCCGCCACTCCACCGGGAGCCGGAACCATGAAGCGCGGGTACCTCCAGGTCTACACCGGGAACGGCAAGGGCAAGAGCACGGCGGCCCTCGGCCTCGCGCTGCGCGCCGCCGGCGCAGGCCTGCGCGTGTGCATCCTCCAGCTGATGAAGGACCACCCGTACAGCTGAGCTGGAGCCCCTCAGAGCCCACGCGGATCGGATCGCCATCGAGCAGGCGTGCGGCGATGCATTCGTCTACCGCCGGGAAGCCCCTTCGGATTGAGTCGTAGCCGAATCCATCGGCATCGACGCCGGCACTCGACGGCATCACCGCCGACCTGATCCACAGGACCCCGCCTTCACCCGGCCGTCGAGCCACTCTCTCCAGGAGGAGGCGAATATACTCGCCAGTATGTCCGCTCACTCCGCGCGCGCGACCGCCGGCTCGCGGCACGATTGCAGGGAATCTTGGAGCATTTCGCGGTACGAGGGAGCGGGCAAGCGGCCGGATCCCCCGGCAGCTGCAGGACATCCTTTCATCTCGGTGTACTTGCGAGTATGTTGGTCACGGCAGTCGAACTCGTGGCCCTGCAGAAGCGACGGCTCGTGCATGGCGCCGCGGGTTCCTGGCCGCCGGCCTGGCCGGGTGCGATGACACGAATGTCGCGTTGCGGGGGCGGGTGGGCGCGAAGCCGAGGCGGCCGGTGGACGGCCGTTCACTGAAGCGAGGGGCCGAGTGATTCGACTCAAGGAGGTGGACCATGGCGGAACGACTCGTTGCGCACGACGTGTTCGGTTTCCTGCGTCCGGAGCAGGTGAACGCCATCAGCGAGCGTGCCGAGCGGGTGTGGTATTCCGCGGGCGAGGTGGTGTACGAGCGGGGAGCGAAGGCGGAGCACCTGTACACGGTCATCGCGGGTGAGGTGGCGCTGCGGCTTCCCGGGCGGGAAGGATTCAGCGTGGTCATCGAGGAGCTGGGACCGGGGGACATGTTCGGTTCCTGCGTGTGCTTCGAGCGGGATACGTACAGTTTGACTGCCCGGTGTGCGAAAGACTCCGAGCTCCTGAGGATCGAGAACGGCGCGCTGCGAGATCTCATGGATGCGGACCTGCGCATGGGCTACGCGCTTCAGACGCGGTTGTCGGCCATCTACTTCGGGCGCTACATCGAGGCGATGCGGAAGCTTCAGGCGATCACCATGACGCTGCCGGTGGAACAGGCGGACGCCCCCCGGGCTTCCGCGCGTTGAGAAGCCGGCGGAGGCTGGAAAGAACGGGTTCCGGCCGGCGGTGGCGGAGGCGGCGATTGCCATGGGTCCCGGCAGGCTACGCGGCAGGGCTCCCGCGGTACCGTTGGCATACCCCCTGCAACTATCAACGGGTGCATCATGAATCGGAAATATCGCCACCCGAGCTGGAGTCGAGAATGGAAGTAACGGAGATGAAGCAGTATACGCTGGAGCTGGAAGATGCGACGCTGGAGCGGGCACAGCAGGAGGCCCGCAATGTGGCGTGTGACGACGAGGAGGACCTCCGGCTGATCGCCTGGTATTCACGGGCGCACGAGACCGGCGGTCCCGAGCCGGCCTGCAAGGGCGAGCCGCCGAAGTGCGTGCGGGACTACGCCGCGAGCCACGATGGCGAGTGCCGGGTCCTGGTGAATGACGGCGAGTACGAGTTCTACTTCGGGCTCACCGGTCCCGATGTGGCCGAGCTGGACCCGGACTGGGTGGCGAAGGTGCACGCGGGCGCGGAGACGGAGGAGCGCGCCGACATCCAGGGCGCCTGATCGCTCACCGCAGGAGGCGCGTGGTGTCCCGGCCGGGCGGATTCCCGCGGCGGCCGGGCGCCCGGCGCCGTCACCGGATCCTACCCCTTGCCCAGCCCGAGCTCGTCGCTGATCTCCCGCATGGCGGCTATGACAATGGCGATGTGCTCGTCGAAGTCGATGCCCAGGAGCTCGGCACCGCGCCGGACGTCGTCCCGGTCCACGCCGGCGGCGAACGTCCTGTCCTTCATCTTCTTCTTGACCGATTTCGGCTTCAGGTCGTCGATGCCGGTGGGGCGCACCAGCGCGGTGGCGGTGATCAGCCCCGTGATCTCGTCGCAGGCGACGAGGGTGCGGTCCAGCGGAGTCGTCGGCTCCACGCCGGTGAAGTCGCTGCGGTGGGCGAGGATGGCGTGGAGGACGGGCTCGGGGTAGCCGAGGTCGCGGAGCGCGTCAACGGCCTTCAGCGGGTGCTCGTCGGGGTACTTCTCCCAGTCCAGGTCATGGAGCAGCCCGGTCAGCCCCCAGAGCTCCTCGTCCTCCCCCTTCCTGCGCGCGTAGCTGCGCACGGCCGCCTCCACGGCGAACATGTGCTTGCGCAGGTTCTCGTTCTCCACCCACTCCTCCAGCAGCTTCAGCGCTTCCGCGCGATCCGGCATGGACTGCCTCCTCGTCCGTCGCTCCATCGAGATCGTTCCGCGGAGAAGATGGTGGCCGGGTGCCGCCGGTGCAAAGTCACCGGACCGTGTCAGAGAATCAGATCGGTCCCGGCGGGAACGTCTCCAGCAGGCGACGCAGGGCGTCCGCATCCGCCACGGGCGCAGCACAGCTCCGGCCGGCGCAGACGTACGCGCGCGGCGAGTCCCGGGTGACCATGGCGCGGAGCGCCTCCGGGAGCGCAGTCAGGGCCGCGTCCGCCGCATCCGCAGCCGCCTCAACATCGGCGGAGTGCGGGGGGAGGCGGCGAACCACCATGGCCGGGCGCGCGCTCCGGAGGGCGGCGTCCAGGAGGGCGCTCCGGCCATCCCGCTCCGCGGGCTCCACCACCACCACCGTGGTCACAGGGCCTGTGACCCAGCGGACGGCCCGGAACCAGGTGGAAGCGCTGGCGGCGAAGCGCGGGGCCGAGCCCGCGAACGCGGCCGTGACCCGCGCCGCGGCGTCGGCCAGATCGTCGTCGCCCTGGAGTGCGGCGAGGCGCGCGAAAGCCATGGCCGCCACGGCGGTGGGAGACGGCTCCGGCGAATCGGTGATCTCGAGCCGGTCCTGGCGCAGCGCGGCGGGGCCGGCGCCGTCCGCGGGGCGGTCGAGCAGCGCACCGGACGCGTGGCCGAAGCGGGCGAGGATGACGTCCACCGCGGCGCGGGCGCGCTCGAGCCAGCGGAGGTCCTGGGACCATTCGAACGCATCCAGCAGCGCTGCGGCCGTGTGGGCCTGGTCCGAGAGGTGGATGCCGGCGCCGCTGTCCGCCACGCGGTGGTGGAAGCCGACGTCCGGCTCCCACGCGTCCGACCACAGCCGATCCAGCGCACGGAGCGCCGCGTCGCCGGCATCGGGCGTGCCCAGGTGCCGGGCGGCCGCCAGGTGGCCGGAGGCCACCAGCGACACCCAGCCGGCATAGAGCGTAGCGTCCACGAACGGCCGCGGGCGGCGGTCCCGGACGCCTTTCAGCGTGCGACGCGCGGCGTCGAGACGCGCGTCCACGTCCGCCACCGGCCGCCCGAGGCGCCGCGCCACCTCGGCGGGCGCCACCGCCTGGAAGAGAACGTGCCGGTTCGGGTCCAGGTGCATGGCGCTCTCGGGGTCGTCCAGCCCCCAGCGAAGCCGGGCAGCGTCGGCGGTGGCGCGGTGACCAGCGGTGGACGGATCGCCCGGTTCGGCGTCGCCGGGAGCGAGGGCTTCAGCCACCTCGTCCGCCGTCCAGGTCCAGTAGTCGCCGTCATCGTCGGGGCCCAGGTCGGCGTCCTGCGACGCCGGGAACCCGCCGGCGGCCACCAGCTCCGGCGCCACGTCCAGGTAGTGGCCCACGATCCCTTCCGCCGCCGCGGTGAAGCGGGGCTCGGCGAAGACCACTGCGGCGCGGGAGAGGATTTCCAGGAGCGGGCCGTTGTCGTAGGCCATCTTCTCGAAATGGGGGATGATCCAGCGGGCGTCGGTGGCGTAGCGGTGGAAGCCGCCGCCGAGCTGGTCGTGGATTCCGCCGGCCACCATGGCGACGAGCGTGTCCCGCACCATCGCCGCCGCCGAGCCGCTCGCCCGCCCGGGCTCCGCGGCCCGGTCCAGGAGCAGCGCAAGGCTGCCCACCGCCGGGAACTTGGGCGCGCCGCCGAAGCCGCCGCGACGGGCGTCGTAGACCCGGGCGAGGGCTTCGACGCCCGCGTCGACGAGATCGGGCCGCAGCTCGCCCGGCGCCGCTTCCCCCTCCAGCGACGCCGCCAGCCGCTCCCGCACCGCCCCGGCGGCTTCCGCCACCCGCGAGCGCTCCTCCCGCCACACCCTGGCCACTTCCCGCAGGACACGGCGGTAGGACGGGCGGCCGTAGCCGTCGCGGGGCGGGAAGTACGTGCCGCCGTGGAAGACGTCGCCGTCAGGGGTCAGGAAGGCCGTGAGCGGCCACCCGCCCTGCCCCACCAGCGACTGGACCGCGCGCTGGTAGCGGGCGTCCACGTCCGGCCGCTCGTCCCGGTCCACTTTCACCGGGACATAGAGCTCGTTGATGAGCGCGGCCGTGTCCGGGTCCTCGTAGCTCTCCCGGTCCATGACGTGGCACCAGTGGCACCAGACCGCGCCGATGTCGAGGAGGACGGGGCGGTCCGTCTCCCGGGCCGTCCGGAACGCGTCCTCGCCCCAGGGGCGCCAGTCCACGGGCTGGGTGGCGCCGTGACGGAGAAAGGCGCTGGGCGAATCGGCGAGGGGCGAGTCGGCCGGGGGTGTCGTGCCCGGGGGTGTCGTGCCCGGCGAGTCGGCGCCCGGGGCGTCGCCCGGAGCGGCGTCGTCGGGATCGGGGCGGGGAGCGCGCTCGCTCACGCGACCCCGGCACTGGGACAGAGGTCGAAGAGGACGCACGCGTCGCAGAGCGGGGTGGGCGCCTTGCAGACGGCGCGGCCGTGGAAGATGAACAGGTGGGGCAGGTCCGTCCACGATTGCTTCGGGACCAGGGAAATCAGGTCCTGCTCGATCTTCTCCGGGGCGGTCTCCTTCGTGAGGCCGAGGCGGCCGGCAAGGCGCTTCACGTGCGTGTCCACCACCACGCCCTCGTCCTTGTCGAACGCGTTGCCCAGCACCACGTTGGCCGTCTTCCGGCCCACGCCCGGGAGCTTCGTCAGCTCCTTCATGGTGTCGGGGACGCGGCCGCCGTGGCGCTCCACGACGGCGTCGGCCATGCCCAGCAGGCTCTTCGTCTTCTGGCGGAAGAAGCCGGTGGAGCGGATGATCTCCTCCACGTCCTCCCGCTTCGCCCCGGCCAGGTCCTCGACCGCGGGGTAGCGGCGGAACAGCTCGGGCGTGACCATGTTCACCCGCTCATCCGTGCACTGCGCGGACAGGATGGTGGCCACCAGCAGCTGGTAGGGGCTCGCGTGCTCCAGCGACGTGGTGGCGTCGGGGTACTCCTGCCACAGGCGACGTATGATCTCTTCCACCCTCGTCGCCTTCTCCGCTTTCTTCTCGCCCACGAACCGCCGGCCCGCCGGCGTCTTCACCGTCTTCCGCCTGGTTTCGCTCATGGTCTCCCGAAGTGCGACAGCACCCGCTCCAGCTCCCACGTGTTGATCACGTCCTCCGGCTCCAGCCACCCCTTCCTGGCCATGGACACGCCGTACACCACGGCGCCGAGACCGGCGGTGGAGTGGGCGTCCGGGTTGATGGCGCAGCGGATGCCCAGCGACTTCGCCCGGGGCCAGTGTCGCCAGTCCAGGTCCAGCCGCGCGGGGTCCGCGTTGATCTCCACCGCCGCGCCGCTCTCCGCCGCGGCCTCCAGCACCGCGTCCACGTCCACGCCGTACGCCTCGCGCGTGAGCAGCAGGCGGCCGGTGGCGTGGCCGAGGATCCCCCGCCGCAGGTGCCGGACCGCCGTGGTCACGCGCGCAGTCATGGTCTCCGGCGCCATCTGGAACCCCGAGTGGACGGAGCCGACCACGTAGTCCAGAGAGTCCAGGACGTCGTCGGGGTAGTCGAGGCGCCCGTCCGCGAGGATGTCCGCTTCGGCCCCCTTCAGGAGCCGCAGCTCCGCCCCGTGCTCCGCGTTCCACGCGTCGATCTCCTCGTGCTGACGCCGGAGCTGCTCGACGCTCAGCCCGCCCGCGTACGACGCGGCGGGAGAATGGTCCGCGATGCCCAGGTAGCGCCAGCCCCGGTCCCTCGCCGCGGCGGCCATCTCCGCCACGGTCGCCGTGCCGTCGGACCACGTGGTGTGGCAGTGGAACGTGCCCCGGAGGTCGTCGTAGTCCACCAGCCGCGGCAGGCGGTGCTCCGCCGCCGCCGCCACTTCGCCCCTCCCCTCCCGCAGCTCCGGCGGCACCCGGTCCAGGTCGAGGGCGCGGTAGAGCGCTTCCTCGTCGTCCACGGCGATGCGGGAATCGCCGCGCCAGAGGCCGTCGGCGGCGAGGCGGAGGCCGCGCGCTTCCGCCCGCGCGGCCAGCGCCGCCACGTGCGACGCGGAGCCCGTGTCCACCACCCTGGCCGCCGCCGCGGCTTCCGGCCGCACGCAGCGCACGCGCACCGCCATGCCGTCCGCGAGCGCGCCCTCGATGCGGCTGCCATCGACGCGGCGGACGTCCCGGAGCACGGGGAGTCCGGCGACGTCGTCGAGCACTGCGTCGCATGCTTCCGACACCGCGAGAAGATCCACGGCACCCGCGGTCTCACACCGCCGCCGGACTTCGCCCGTCAGCCCCACGTCCAGGACCGGCAGCGTCTCGAGGTGGCCCACCAGCCGCGCGGCCGAGGCCAGCGCTCCCGGCTGGCGACGGCGGCCGGCGCTCCGCTCGACGAACGGGATGCCGTCCAGGATCCGCTGCTGTGTGGCGGGGCCGAAGCCCTTGAGCGCCGCGATTCGCCCGGCCGTGGCCGCTTCCCGAAGCGCTGCGAGGGAATCGATCCCGAGGCTGTCGACGAGCGTCCGGACGCGCTTGGGCCCGAGTCCCGAGACCCTGCGCAGCTGCGCCTGCCCCGCCGGCGTCTCGGCCCGGAGCCGCTCGTGCACCCCGGAGCGGCCCGTCTCCACCAGCTCCCGGAGCACGGCCAGCAGCCCGGGGCCCACGCCATCCACCAGCGCCAGCTCGCCGGAGCCGAGCGCCGCCGCCAGGTCGCCGTCGAGCTCGTCCAGGACGCGGGCGCCAGTGCGGTACGCGGCCGCGCGGAACGGGTCATCGTCCTGGAGCCGGAGCAGCGCCGCGATCTCGTCCAGGACCAGCGCGGCCACGTGGCGGTCCACGCCGGGGCCGGTCGCCCCCGGGCCCGCCGCCCCCGGCCCGGCCGCCCCCGGGCCTGTCGCCGCCGGCCCCGCCGCCGGGACTTCAGCCACTCGCCGGGTCCAGGTCCCAGAAGCAGAGCGACGCCAGCTTCAACAGCTCCGCCGCGGTCTCCACCGAGTACAGCCGCTCCATCTCCCCGCCCGGGAGCGTGCTCCGGAAGTCCTCGCCCCCGGGGCGGGCATCGGCCTCCGCCCAGTGCGGCACGTCGTCCAGCACGCCAGTGACGCTCACGATGCTGAACCCCGGCCGCCCCGACCGCACGCCCAGCGGCATGAGCACGTGCAGCTCGGCGGGCGCGTCCTCCGGCTCCACCAGCACCCAGAAGAAGCCGTCCGCCGGCTCCGGCCGCATCCCGGGCGCGGGCGAGGCCCACACCAGGTTCCGCGGCAGCTGCACGTAGCCGGCCGGCGCGGGCGCGGTGAGCGTCCAGTCGCCCACGCGCGTCACGTCGTCCAGCAGCCAGCGCAGCCGCCCGTCGCCGACCTCCACCGCGCGCTTCCCCTCCCGCCAGAAGTGGAACGCGTGGTAGAGTACACGGCCATACTGGCGGAGCGCTCCGTTCCCCGCGGGACCCGCGGCCTCGGCGACATCGGCTGCTTCCGCCGCCCGGGTGCCTTCCGGCGCCGATGCGCCGGCCATCCCCTCGTCGCCCGCTATGGCGTGGAGCAGCCGCCCCACGCTCGTCAGGAAGAGGAAGCGATCCGGGTCGGCGACGGCCATGCCCCGCGCCTCAGCCTCCTCGGCGATGGGCGGAAACAGGCGCTCATCAATGGATTCCGCCCCGAACACGAGGTGGTACGGGCTGGGTCGCTCTGGCGGCTCGGTCATGGCTCACATCATAGGCCCGAGTGGGGCGGGCGTCACGGGGGGGCGCGGCCTCCCCGGGCGACGGCTGTCACGGGGCAAGGACCCGTTCAAGATTCCTGCCGGGGCAGCGGGCGGCGGGCGGCGGGCGGCGGGCGGCGGCGGGGGGGGGGCGGCGGGGCGGGGGCGGGCCCGCGACTGAACGATCCCCGGCGGATAATGCCGTCCATCGTACACTGGACCTGCGCCGGGCCCCCGACTGAACGATCCACGGCAAATAGTGCCGCCGATCGTACACTGGCACACGTCGGGCGCCGGGCACCGCGATCCGCCAGGCACCGCGACCCGCCGGCCCCCTACACCGCCCTGGCCACGGCCTCCGCCTGGACCACCTGGAGCGGGCGACGCTTGAAGAGCCGCCGTAGCGCCGCGAGGGTCCCCTGCCGCCGCACGAGCACCAGGCACACTCCGCCGTCGGCGTCCACCCCCTCCACGAGGTCGACGAACGTCACATCGCCGAGCCCGGCGGGCGGGTCGATGGCGTAGCGGCGGCCGTGGAGCTCGAACTCGAGGACCGGGGTCGTGCCGTGGGCCGGGGTCGTGCCGTGGGCCGGAGTCGTGCCGTGCGCCGCGGTGGCGCCACGGCCCGGGACGGCGGGCTGCCCGGCGTCGCCGATCTCGATCTCGATGAAGAGGTGGCCATCGGCGTCGAACACGCCCGGCGCCACGGGCTCGCCGGAGCGGAAGAACCAGGGGTCGAAGGGGTCGCCCTGGAGCCGCTTGAAGTTCTCGTCCACGGCGTAATCCACGTCCTCGAGCGCGTCCTCGGTGGCCAGCGACTCCAGGTGGTGGCGCAGCTCGTGGGTGATGGTGTCCCAGATCTCGTAGCCCCAGTCGAAGTCGGGGTCGAGGCGGGCGAGGCGGCGGAAGGAGCCGTAGTAGAGGACGAGGATGGAGCGGGTGGTGTCGGGGCCGCCCCAGTCGGACGGATAGGATTCCGTCAGGCACTCGCCCAGCGTGTAGACGTCGTCGAGGTCCGGGTGCGGGCGGGCGCCGCGCTCGAGCACCAGCCCGTCCACGCCCTCGCGGTAGTCGTCCGGGATGTCGTCCCACGCCTCGGTGGCGCGCCGCTCGAACTCTTCGAAGCGCACGGGAGGGCGCCGGTCGTCAGGGGATCGCGGGCGGTGGCGCGGTGCCGTCGGGCGCCTCGTCGCGATCGACCTCGGGGCGGGTGCGGCGAACGAGCCAGCGGTTCAGGGTGAGGAAGGCGGCGAGGGCGAGGGCCCACTGGGCGAGCGTGTTGAAAAGGCCGTAGCGACCCCACGCGTCGGCCACGCCGCCCTGGTAGAGCCACCAGACGATGAGCACCACGGCTTCCACCACCACGATGCGGATGGACCACTCCCACCAGCGGCCGATGTGGATGTCGGCGAAGCGCGTATTGACGAACTCCTGGCGGAAGCGACGGACGCCGTGGCGGAGGACGGCGGTGGCGAAGAAGAGGCCGGACACCATGAGGCCGACGCCCCAGACCCAGTCCTGGTTCTCGAACACGGTCATGGAGAGGGCGGAGGGGATGCCGAGCCCGAAGCCGAAGGTGCCCACCACGGCGAGGGCGGCGCGCCGGGTCATGCCGCCATCGACGAGCACGCGCACGGCCAGCTCGATCATGGAGATGAGCGACGAGAGGGCGGCGAAGGCGAGGGCGAGGAAGAAGAAGGTGGTGAGGAGTCGCCCGAGGGGGAGCGTGTTGAAGATCTGCGGCACCCAGATGAACGTCAGGCCGTTGTTGCCGCTGCCCAGCACGGCCTCGCTGAGCGCTTTCGGCTCCAGCCCGCCCGTGGCCTGGGCCACGGCGATGCGCGTTTCCGCCGGGATCGCCTCGTTGTCGAAGAAGCCGTGGATGTCGGCGCTGGCGAGCGCACTGCCGGTGAGCGAGCGCACCTGCTCGGGCGGCATCGCGGCGAGCCCCGTCTCCAGCTGCGACTCGAGCCCCGGATAGGCGGTGAGGGCGTGGTCGAAGCCCGTGGGCGTCGCCACGATCCGCGACGCCAGCCCGGGGCCGGCCGCGAACACGGTGCAGATGACCATGATCCCGGCCAGCAGGCTGACGGAGTTGTTGCCGAAGCCGAGCATGAACGCGTTGAGGGTGGAGTCCTCCTGGCGTCGCATGTAGACGGCGTAGGCGATGATGAGGCCCCAGCCGGCGCCCGTGTCCCACGCGTTCTGCGTGAGCGCCTCCAGCCAGATCCGGTAGTTGGCGAGCTCGTGCCACTTGGGCGTGAAGAGGTAGTTCAGCCCGCCCACGGCGCCCGGCAGCGTGACGGCGCGGATGGCCAGGAAGACCACGAGGACGAAGAGGGACGGGATGAGGAAGCGCGCGGCCACCTCGATGCCGCGCACGCCGCGGGCGACCACCACCAGCCCGATGGCCATGGCCAGCGCGTGCGTCACCAGCGCCCACGGGGATCCGGCGAAGTGGATCCAGAGCGAGCCCGGGATCTCACCCGCGAGCTGGCCCGTGATCCCGGCCCACGTGTAGCGTAGGGTCCACCCCGTGACCACGCTGTAGTAGAACATGATGGCCGTGGCCGTCCACGCCACCCACGCCCCCATCCACCCGAAGCCCGGGCCCGCGATGCGGGCGAACGCGCCCACGGGGCCGTAGCGCGTGCCGCGCCCCATGGCGAACTCCACGAGGATCAGCGGGATGGACCAGAGCAGGAGAAACGCCACCCAGGCGACGAGGAAGGAGCCGCCCCCGTTGGCCGCAGCGACGCGCGGGAACCGCCAGATGTTGCCGGTCCCCACGGCCATGCCGAGCATGGCCAGCATCATCCCCCATCGGCTGGAAAAGCGTGACATCGCCCCTCGTCAGATCATCAGTACAGGTAGCTCTGCCGTCGCGGCTTCGTGCGCTGCCGTTCTTCCTCAGCCGACGCGCTCGAGGACGTACTGTACCACCCGATCGAGCGCCACGCGCACCTGCTCCAGCGAATCCCGGTCGCGCACCGTGACGGTGCCATCCTCACTGGTCTGCCCGTCGACCGTGAGGCAGAACGGCGTCCCCGCCTCGTCCTGGCGGCGGTAGCGCTTGCCGATGGAGCCGCTGCCATCGTAGAAGGAGTTCACTGCGGCCTTCTTGAACCCGGAGTGGAGCTTTTCGGCGATCTCCGGCAGGCCGTCCTTGTTGACGAGCGGGAAGATGGCGGCCTTGATGGGGGCGAGCCGGGGGTGCAGCCCGAGGACCACGCGCTGCTCGCCCTGCACCTCCTCCTCGCGATAGGCGTCGGCGAGCACGACGAGCGCGGTGCGGTCCGCGCCCGCGGACGTCTCGATGATGTAGGGGATGTACCGCTTGCTGGTATCCGCGGGGTCGATGTACTCCAGGCGCTTGCCGGAATGCTCCTGGTGGCGGGTCAGGTCGAAGTCGGTCCGGTTGTGGATCCCCTCGATCTCCTGCCAGCCGAACGGCAGCTCGTATTCGATGTCGAACGCCTTCTTGGCGTAATGCGCCAGCTCGTCGGCCGAGTGCTGGTGGAAGCGCAGCTTCTCGGGGCGGATCCCCAGCGACCTGATCCACTCCATCCGCCGCTGGCGCCAGTACTCCATCCACTCGTCGTCCGTGCCCGGCTCGACGAAGAACTGCATCTCCATCTGCTCGAACTCGCGCGTCCGGAAAATGAAGTTGCCGGGCGTGATCTCGTTGCGGAACGCCTTCCCGATCTGGGCGATGCCGAACGGGACCCGCTGGCGCGCGGTGGTCATGACGTTCTGGAAGTTGACGTAGATCCCCTGCGCGGTCTCCGGGCGCAGGTATACGACGGCCGCGTCCTCTTCCACCGGCCCCATGAACGTCTTGAACATCAGGTTGAAGTTCCGCGGCTCCGTGAAGCCGTCGCTGGCCCCGCACACGGGGCACTGCCCGTCCGCGATGGCCGGGTTGTCGGCGCGGAAGCGGCGGTGGCAGTTGCGGCACTCCACGAGCGGGTCGGTGAACCCCTCCACGTGGCCGCTGGCCACCCATACCTCGGGGTTCATGAGGATCGCCGCGTCGAGACCCTCGATGTCGTCGCGCTCGTGGACCATGGCGCGCCACCACGCGGACTTGATGGCGTTCTTGAGCTCCACGCCCAGCGGGCCGTAGTCCCACACGGAGCCGGTGCCGCCATAGATCTCGGATGACTGGAACACGTAGCCCCGCCGCTTGCACAGCGAGACCAGCTTTTCCATCAGGTCGTTCGTCGTTTCATTGCTCATAGGGCCCGGATACTACTGAAGCCCGGGCTGCCCGAGCAAGGCGCCGAGGTGCTCGGCCACGCCAGCGGCGATCCCCGCAGCGTCCATCTCCCCGTCCTTCCCGGCGACCAGCGCCACGCCTTCCTCGACGCCCGCGTTCGCGCTGCCGGCCACCAGGAGCACCGGGACGCCCCCGGCACGGGCCCTCTTCACCACTTCGCCCACGGCCTTCCCCATCAGCGACTGGTCGTCCCAGCGACCCTCGCCCGTCACCACCACCGACGCGGCCGCCAGAAGCTCGTCGAAGCCCACGGCATCGAGGACCCACGGCGCGCCCGGGCGGGGCGGCGCATCGAACAACGCCGCGAACGCGGCACCGAGGCCACCAGCGGCGCCCGCACCTTCCAGCGGCGCCACCACGCGGCCGAGGTCCCGCCGCACGATGTCCGCCCAGTGGCGGAGGCCCCGCTCGAGCTGCTCGACCTGCGCCCGGCTGGCGCCCTTCTGCGGACCGAAGACCGTGGCCGCGCCATCACGGCCGAGGAGCGGGTTGTCGACATCGGCAAGGACCACGGGCGCTTCGAACGGCGGCCGCGCGGGCGGCTCGATGACGGCGAGGCGCACGAGGCCGGCGCCGCCCAGCGGGATCGGGTGCCCGTCGTCGTCCAGGAGGGACCAGCCCAGCGCCTGCGCCATCCCTGCGCCGGCATCGATGGTGGCGGAGCCGCCGAGGCCCACCACCAGCGGGAGGTCGGCGGCAGCGCTCGACGCCGCCAGGAGCAGCTCGCCCACGCCACGGCTCGTGGCGCGCATGGGATCGACCAGCGGGTGGGGGACGAGGTGGAGGCCGCACGCTTCCGCGCTCTCCACCACCACGCGCTCATCCTGGTGGAGGTAGCGGGCGGAGACGGAGCTGCCCAGCGGCCCCGTGACCCGCACGCCGTGCGCCTTCCCGCCGCCGGACGCCTCCAGCGACTCCAGCAGCCCGTTCCCGCCGTCCGCCAGCGGGACCACCCGCACCTCGGGCGCCCTGCCGCGCAGGCGCCCGACCGCTTCTCTCGCCCCTGCCGCCATGGCCTCGCCCGCCTGCCTGGCAGTCAGCGTTCCCTTGAAGGCCGTCGGTGCGATCAGGATCACATTCCCCTCCCCTTCGTGCTCCGGTTCGGGGGCGCAATGTAGCGATTCCGGACCGATTCGACGAACCGGCGGCGCGGAATGCGACGGGCGTGGTGCCGGAGACCGGAACTCCCCTACGTTCGGCGGCTCTTCTCACGTTGCGCGGGCGGTGCCGGGCGGGTCTCGATGCGGAACAGGCCGAGCCGCTGCGCCATGAACACGTACGCGACCCAGACCATCACGCCGCCGAACGCCAGCAGGCCGGAGAGGCCGCCCACGGCCACCGTGCAGAGGGTGCCGAAGAGGAGGAAGAGGGCGGCGATGCCGCCGATGCCCAGGTCCCGCTCCCCCTCATCGAGGAAGCGGGATCGGCCCACGGCGAAAGCAGCCCCCGCCCCGGCGAAGCCGCCGAGGGCGAACAGGAGGAGGATCAAACGAATGCCGTGGGCGGTGATCATGGTACAGCTCCGGGTCCTATTCGGGCACAGTTCTCGTTCAGCCTCCACCCCCTGGAAGCTGCAAGGGGCGTTCCCCTAGAAGACCGATACCTTCACGTACCGCCCCGGATTCTGCCGCACGTCCGTGGCCAGCGCGCGGAACTCGCGCAGCGTGGCCGAGAGATCGCCGTACAGCGTGGTGTCGTTGATGAGGCGGCCGAGCGTTCCATGGCCCTGGTCGAGCTTCGCCATGACGGACGCCATGGACTCGAGCGACGGCCGCAGCGCCGCCAGCGTCTCGTCGGCGCTGCGGGCACTGTTGCGCACTTCCGCCAGCGCCTCCCCCGCGTTGGCGCCCGCGTTGGCCCGCTCCAGCTGCTCGGCCGTCCGGCGCAGCGCCGAAGCGGTCCGGGTGAGCTCGGCGAACGCGGAGCGGAGCTGCGCGGCCGCATCGGGCAGCACGGCGGCGGTGGCCTTCAGGTTGGAAACGGCGTCGGGGGAGAGGAGCGAGTCGGCCGCGGTCAGGATGTCGCGGGCCTGGTCGCCCAGCTCGCTGGCGAGCGCCGGGAGCGCGCGCTGTGTCATCCCCTGGATGGTGTCGCCGCCTTCGAGCGGGACGAGGGCGCTGCCGGGGATGAGCTGGACGGTGTTCTTGCCGAACATGTCGCCGGCCACCAGGGCGCGGGTGTCCGCGGGGAGCCGGATGTTGTCATCGATCTTGATGGAGACAGTGACGCGGTTGGGCGGCTCCAGGTGCACGCGGCGCACCGCGCCCACCTGCACGCCGTTCAGCTGCACGGCATCGCCGCGGTTGAGCCCGGCGCCATTGGTCATGGCCACGACGATCTCGTCGCCGCCCACGAGGATCGGGTCGCCCATCAGGAAGAAGAAGCCCCAGATGAACAGCCCGGTGGCCACGATCACGAGCAGCCCGAGGGCGGTCAGGTTCCGTACCTGGTGTTCCATCGCGTTATGTTCCCCTCATACCGCGGTTCCGAAGCGGCGGTGCATGAACCGCCGGACGACCGGGTCTTCACTTTCCAGTATCTCCGCGGGCGGTCCCACCGCCCTCAGCTTTCCGTCCGTGAGCAGCGCCACGCGGTCTCCCACCTGGAACGCCGACTCCAGGTCGTGGGTGACCACGATGCTGGTCACGCCCAGGTCCCGGGCCAGGCCGCTGATCAGCTCGTCGATGATGTCCGCGTTCACCGGGTCCAGCCCGGTGGTGGGCTCGTCGTAGAGCACGTAGCGCGGCCGGCTCGCGATGGCGCGCGCGACGCCGACGCGCTTCCGCATCCCGCCCGACAGCTCCGCCGGGTACTGGTCCAGGACGTCCGCCTCCAGGTTCACTCTCGCCAGCAGCTCCGCCGCCTCGTCCCGCGTGCTCTCCAGCGGGCGGGGCGAGTCCTCGTCCGTGAGCGCCAGCGCCAGGTTGGCGGCCACCGTCATGGAGTCGAACAGCGCCGCGTGCTGGAACACGTAGCCCACCTTGCGGCGCACCCGCTTCAGCTGTTCGCGCGACGCGTTGGGGATGGACACGCCGTCCACCCGCACGTCGCCGCGGTCCGGCATGAGCAGCCCGATGGCGTGCTTCAGCAGCACGCTCTTCCCCGTCCCGGACGGGCCGAGCAGCGCCAGCGTCTCGCCCTCGCGCACCGTCAGGTCCACCCCGCTGAGCACCGGCTCGCCGGCAAAAGTCTTCCAGACGCTCCGGAACTCGATCATTCACGCAACTTTCAGGAGCGGGATCAGCACCAGGTCCAGGATCATCACGGCCACCGTTGTGGCCACGACCGCCGCGGTGGTGGTCCGCCCCACCCCCTCCGCGCCACCCCGCCCCTCCAGGCCGATGAAGCAGGCCAGGAACGTGATGGTTACCCCGAACACCGCCCCTTTGATCACCGAGAAGAAGAGCACCCAGGGCCGGAAATAGAACCGGGCGCCGAACAGGAAGTCGGCCGTGGTCAGCCCGTCCTGCGTCAGCATCCCGGTCATCCAGCCGGCGGCGATCCCCACCGCGTCCGCCAGCACCACCAGCGACGGAACCACGAGCGCGCCGCCCACCACCCGGGGCACGATCAGGAGCGTGATCGGGTCGCGGCCGATGGAATAGAGCGCGTCCACCTGCTCCGTGACCTTCATGGTCCCCAACTCGGCCGCGATGCTCGCGCCCAGCCGACCGATGAGGACGATGGCCGTGAGCACCGGCCCCAGCTCCGTGAGCACCCCCGCAGTGACCACCGCGCCCGTCACCCACGTGGGAAGCCCGCCCGCGAACTGCGACCCCGTCTGCTGCGACGCGATCGCCCCGCCGATCGCTCCCATGAACGCCACCAGCGGGAGCGAGCGGATCCCCATGGCGTACGCCTGCGTCAGCGACGCGTGCGTGTACTTCCGTGGCGAGAGCAGCGTGCGCATGATCGCCGCCGCCATGAGCGCGCTCCGGCCCACCCGGTCCAGACCGCTCTGGGCCGCGCCAATGACGTCCGGTGCCCGAAGCCGCCGCCGACCGGCCACGTCAGGTCGCCGGGTCGGCCGGCGAACGGGTGCCGTCGCCGGACGGTGTCGCCCCGGGATCGGTCCAGAGCGAAAGCGCGAGCAGGACCGCGCCGATGGTGATCCCGGCATCGGCCAGGTTGAACGTCCAGAAGCGGACGCTGCCGAGCCCCACGTCGATGAAGTCCACCACGCCGGCGGCGCCGCGCAGCCGGTCGAGCAGGTTGCCCACCGCCCCGCCCGTCACGAGCGCCAGCGCCGCCACCTGCACGCGCCGGTCGGGCGGCGTGCTCCGGTACATGGCGAACAGGGCCACGAGAGCCACGAACGTCAGCGCGATGAACACGAACCTCGACGCGGGCCCCACGTCCAGCCCGAACGCCGCGCCGGGATTGTACGCGAGCGTGAAGCGGATCACGTCGCCCAGCACGTCCGTGGGCGAATGGAGCACCAGGCTCTGCTCGGCCACCCGCTTCGCGCCGCAATCGGCGAGGACGAGCCCCAGGAGCAGCGGCCAGAACAGGCGCGCCTTCAGCTTCGAGCTCATGGCCGCCATGGCGCGGGCATCAGCCCGCGTTGTTGAGGATCCGGTCCACCAGCTCCTCGTTCGACTTCGTCCGCTTCATGAACGCCAGCAGCTTCTCCATGGCCGAGACCGGCGAGTCATCGGAGAGCTGCCGCCGCAGCAGGTGCGACACCCGCAGCGCGTCGTTCGTCAGCAGCAGCTCCTCCCGGCGCGTGGCGCTGGCGTTCAGGTCGATGGCCGGCCAGATCCGCTTGTCCGCGAGGTCACGGTTCAGCACCAGCTCGCTGTTCCCCGTGCCCTTGAACTCCTCGAAGATCACGTCGTCCATGCGCGACCCCGTGTCGATCAGCGCCGTGGCGATGATCGTCAGACTCCCGCCCCCCTCGTTCCCCGAGATGTTGCGCGCGCTGCCGAGGAACCGCTTCGGCTTCTCCAGCGAGTTGGCGTCCAGTCCGCCCGAGAGCGTCCGCCCCGAGCCCTCCTCCACGGTGTTGTACGCCCGCGCCAGCCGCGTGATCGAGTCCAGGATGATCACCACGTCCTCGCCCATCTCCGCACGACGACGCGCCCGCTCCAGCGTGATCTCCGCCACGTTCACGTGGCGCTCCGCCGGATGGTCGAAGCTCGACGAGATCACTTCGCCGAAGCCCGTGTTCTCCATCTCCGTCACTTCTTCCGGCCGCTCGTCCACCAGCAGGATCATCAGCTCCGACTGGGGATAGTTCTTCACGATCCCCTCGGCGATGGCCTGCAGCACCATCGTCTTCCCCGCTTTCGCCGGCGCCACGATGAGCGCACGCTGACCTTTCCCGAACGGGCAGAGCAGGTCGATGATCCGGTTCGTGTAGTCCGGCTGGCCCCGGCGCTCGAGCCCGCACTCCAGCACCAGCTGCTCGTCCGGGTGCAGCGCGCTCAGGCGCTGGAAGTCCGGCCGCTGACCCAGCGACTCCGGCGGCTGGTCGTTCACCGCCACCAGCCGCGTCAGCGGCGCGCTCTTTCCACGACCCGGGGCCTGCCCCACCTCGCCGTAGATCTCGTCGCCGGTGCGAAGGCCGAACTTCTGGATCACCTTCTGGCCCACGTAAATGTCGTTGTTGCCGGGGACATAGCCGTCTTCCTTGCGGCGGATGAACCCGGAGCCGCTCGAGAGCACCTCGAGCACGCCGAGGGGCGCTTCCTTGATCACGTGCCTTTTCCCTGTCCGTCTGGTTCGGGGGTTCGTCGGGGCCGGCCCGCTCCGGACCGGATCCTACGGCTGGCGACGACGCCTCGTAGACGCCCCGCCAATGAAAACATGCGGGCCCCGCCGATATCGGACATCTGGCGGACCGCCGGGCCGGGGTAGAAACCTGAAGCCGGCCGGGGCCGCACGAGTGATGTCGCGGGTCCGACGGAAAGCCGTCACACTACCAGACTCCCGGGGAGTCCGGAGCGTTGCACAGCACGGATAGTGCCCGCGGAACTGCAATGGAGCTGAGGGGAGTCGAACCCCTGACCCCCTGCTTGCAAAGCAGGTGCTCTCCCAACTGAGCTACAGCCCCGGAACAACGTCGAACGGCCCGGTCGTGCCCTGTCCGGGCGGGCCTCGACGTCACACGTTCGGGACGCCTGAATCCGGCCCGCCTCAAGCACGAAACAGAACATCGGGCGACCGCCGGAGCGGAGACAGCATTTCAAGGTACACGGGGATACCCGTGCGGGCAACGCGTGATCCATCCGTCACCGGCAAGGCCCCGTCCCCAGACCTCCGAGTGGCGGGATCCGGCGAAACCCTCACCGCTCACTCGCCGTACTCGGGGGGAGCCCCTCCCTTCTCTCGAACGCACACCGACTCCTGGTTCAGTCGAGAGCATCATGAAAGAACGGGAACGATCCGCCCCGCGGCCAGGGCTGGCTTCCGCGTCGACCGCGGCGGCCGCAGCCGTGCTCCTGCTCCTTCTCGCGCGGGGCGCCGCACTGGCCCAGTCCGGCAGCGGGGCGGCCACGGCAGCGCAAGCGGACCGGCGCTCACCCTGGGTGGAGCTGACGCGGCGGGACCTGACGGCCATGCGAACGGCGCTGCTGGAGAATCATCCGGGACCGGTGGATCCGCGGAACCCGGGCTACAGGGAGTGGCTGGACCACGGGTACGAGCGGGCGCTCGCGAAAGCCGACTCGGTGCGGGGGCTGGACGGGATGATGGCCGTGCTGTCGTTCTACACGTCCGGGTTCGAGGATGGGCACCTGGGATGGAATCCGAACTTCCAGCGCCCGTTCTCGCTCTGGCACGGGTGATGCCCTTCCGCTCGGGCATCCCGTCGCTGGAGGGCTCCCGGGTCAAGCTCGCGCCGGGCGTCCTGATCGACCGCGTGAACCCGTGGCTGCCGCGGCCGGAGCGGTGCCGGATCCGGGGGCCGGGAGACGGTGAGCCGGTGGAAGTGAAGCTGTCGTGGCGCTGGATCAACCGGGAGGAGCTGAAGCCGCTGCTCGCCCGGGCTGCCTTCGGAGCCGGGGTGGAGCAGTACGCCGTGACCCACCCGGCGGAGGATGTCGCCTGGGTCACGATCCCCAGCTTCGCCGGGAACGCGGGGGACAACCGGGCCGGTCTGGAGCGCGTCATCGCGGCGCTGCCCGCGGAGCGAGACGACCGCCTCGTCGTCTTCGACGTGCGGGGGAACGGGGGTGGCAACCCTGCGTGGGGGAAGCGGACCCTGGCCGCGCTCTTCGGCGAGGCGTACATCCAGCGCGTGGACGACGCGCTGTCCGCGGGAGTCTACACCGAGTGGCGCGCGTCGAAGGGCAACGCCGATTTCCTGGAGCGCTACACGCTCCCGCGCTTCGAGCCGGGCTCCGAGAACCGGAAGCACGTGGAGAAGCTGGTCGCGGCGCTGCGCGCAGGCGTGGCCAGGGGCGAGGCGCTGGTGCGGGTGGAGAGCGACGAGGACCGCGTCGCCGCGCCGCCACAGGCCGCGGGGGAACAACGAGCCCTACCAGCCCGAGCTTCGCTACCCGGGAGACCGCTGGGAGACGGGGGAGCTCCAGGCGTGGCTGCTGTCCGTGGCCGCCGGCGGCGGCCACGGGGGGGGAGAACAGCCGCCTCACTCCCGGGCGCCCGTCGAGGCCAGCCGCTCCAGCACCCCGGCCTCGTCCGCCTCCACCCGCTCGAAGTCCGAGCGCAGCTCGTCCGGGATCCGCCGCGGCCGACCGCTCTCCAGGTCCACGAACACCCAGAGCGTCTCGGCTCGCGCCACAACGCGCCGGTCCCGCTCCCGCCAGAAGAGGTAGCGCCTCATGGAGCGGCGCGCCTCCATGTCCGCCACCCACGTGTGGACGTGCAGCCGTTCCCCCTCGAACGCCGGCAGCAGGTACTCCACGAAATGCGAGCGCACCACCCACGCGGCACCGCTCCGGAAGTAGCGTTCCACGGGCCACCCCTGCGCCGCCGAATGCGACGTCGCCGCGTCCTGCATCCACCGGATGTAGGCGATGTTGTTCACGTGCCCGACTTCGTCAATCGTGTCGGGGCCGATGTCGATGGGGAGGGTGTGGATGGCTGGCATGGTGGGCCGAGAGTAGGCTTTCCACCGGCGGGGATCAAGCGACGCCGGGCGCCGCCCGCCCGATGGCATTCTGCCGCAGACGTCCCGCAAGCTCCACGCACGAGAAAAGGGCCCCGCCCGGGGGCGGGACCCTTCTCGATTTCTACCGCTCTCGATCAGCGAATCAGCTGTCGATGATGTCGAGCGTCGCGTTGGCGGCGCTCATGAGCGCGTCGCCGTTCGCGTCCACGCCAACGGCGTAAACCGGAACGTCCGTCTGCACGTCGAGCCCACTCGCGTCCAGTGTGATGTGGTAGATCCACGTGCGGGTCGTGCCGTTGTCGGACGTCGACACGCTCGTGGCGGAGTGGACGACACGTGTATCGACACGCCCGCCTGCACCGTCGGGTCGGCGTGTCACATTCCGATGTAGAGAATATCAGGACGCGCGGATTGGAAGGGGCGAGGCGACGGGCAGCCCTTGCGGCGCGAACGAAAAAGGGCCCCGCCCGGAGGCGGGACCCTTTCCCTTACTGCGGCTCGCGATCGAGTGGGGCGGTCAGCTGCCCGCGATGATCGAGAGGTTGGTGTTCGCCATGCTCATCAGCGCGTCACCGTTGTTGTCGACGCCAACCGCGACGACCGGGACGTTGGCCTGCGGATCCAGATCGGTCGCGTCGAGCGTGATGTTGTACTTCCAGATCCGGTCCGTCCCGTCATCGGACGTGGACACGCTGGAAGCGGTGCCGAGCAGATACCAGTCGGTCCCGTCGTTCCAGTAGAAGTAGACCTTCGAGAACGGGTTGTTGAACGTTCCCGTCTCACCCACGGCGTACGCGGTGACCGTACGGCTCGTGGGGGTAGTGCCACAGCTGCCGTCGCCGTTGCAGATGTCCGCTGCGGCGTTGGCCACGTAGAACTCGTTGCTCACGTCGAGTGCGTCCACACCGTCGCTCGCCGGAACCGTGGCGAACAGCTGCGGCTGCGTCGTCGCGTTGCCGACCAGGTCCTCGAGCAGGAAGCGGACGGCCGTCACGTCCTGCTCGTTCGCTGCAACGTAGATGTTGCCCGCGCCCGTCCAGTACAGCGCACGGATGAACGGAATCGACTCGTTGAGCGAGACGCTCGTGGTGAACGTGTCGTAGCCGTAGGTGCCGTAATTGGAGCCAGCGCCGAACCACAGCTCGGTCATCGGGCCGAGCGCGCCCGTGTAGACCAGGCGGGCCTGCGCCCACGCGACGTCGATGTTGTCAGCGCCCAGCGCCGTGAACGTCGTGGCGGCGCCACCGGTCAGCGTCGCCGGAATGGCGATGTTGCTGAGCGTCGGGGCCTCCGTGTCGAGCAGGGTCACGCGCGACAGCGTCTCGGAAACGTTGCCGGCCTGGTCCTGCGAGTAGACGTACAGGTCGTAGTAGCCATCGGCCCCCGGCCCATTGACGGTCCCGGCGTTCGTGACGTACTGGCAGCCCTTCGTCGAGCTGTAGGAGCCAACCACACAGCCGGCCGCAGCGCTCAGGCTCGGGAAGTGGCGGACGACCTTGACATGATACTGCGTGCCGTCGAAGCCGCTGATGTCATCCGTCGAGCTGAACACCCAGTTTGCGAGCGGCGAAGTGTCGAAGCCGCTCATGTTCTTGGGCCCACTCTCGATCTTGACGGTCGGGGCCACGAGGTCCACACCGAACGCGTTCGTCAGCAGCGTGTTGGGCGTGGTGAGCAGGACGTAGCTGGTGTTCTCCAGCGCGTCCATGACCATGGCGGCGCCCATGTACGTCGTGTTGACGTCGGAAGCCGGGATCTCGTCGCCGGTCTCCACCATGGTGCCCTCGTCGACGATCTGCATGGCCTGCTCGAGCGGCGTGCCGGCGTCCACGTCCGCGGCGTCCATGTAGTAGTACTGGATCGTCACGTCATCGACGCCGGTGTCCGTCGGATCGGCCTTGCCGTCCTCGAAGGCGTACGCGCCGTTGATCCAGGCGTTGCTGGACGGAGTCGTCAGCGTGAACGCGCCCGGAACCGGGGCCCGCGTGTCGAGGCGGATGTCCTCGGTATAGGTGTCGTCGCCCTGCTGTCCGCCCTCGGTCACCGTCGAGATGTAGACGTCGAAGCTCGTCGTCGTCACGTCGCCGATGCCGTCCGTGTCATCCGTGGCATCGAACGTGGCCGAGAAGCCATCGCTGCCATCGTCATCCGTGATGGCGTCGCCGTAGTCGGGGTCGAACGTGACGCGCGAGATCGCCATGTCGCCAGCCGTGTAGCTGACCGGAATGGCCGTGACCGTCACGTCGCCGCCGTGCCAGACCAGACCCGTGTTCGGGTTGATGGCCGTGCGCTCCGACGTCACCGTCGTGGCGATGAAGTTGTCGTTGTTGAACGTGAGGCCGGCCCGGCTGGCCGCGTCCAGAACGTCGCCGTCCTTCGTCAGCTGCGCCTTGATCGTGTAGTCCCCGTTCGGGTACACGGGCACGCCGTAGCCGTTGACGACATCGAATTTGGCCGTGTTGATCGAGCAGACCACCTCGGCCTGCGCGTTCATGGACAGACCCTCGGCGGTGATCGCCGCGGGCGCGGCCGCGCTGCCGAACGTCTGCGTGCAGCTGGCGACCGGCTCACCGTTGAGCAGGACCTCGAGCTTGTCCGCAGCCGCCCGGTCGACGGCCAGGGCGACGTCGATCTGCTCGTAGATGTCGTTCGGATCCACGGGCTCGTTCGTCACGTACTGCGTGATCGAGTTGATCACCACCGAAGCCGTGTCGCCACCGCCCGGGATGACCTGGGCCGTGACGGTCACGCCCACACCCGCCTGCACCGACGGATCGGCGGCGGCCGTAGCGATGATCGTGGCCGTCCCCTCGCTCACGCCGGTGACCGTACCACTGGCGTCAACCGTAGCGACGGCCGCGTTGGACGAGGAGAAGGTGACTGTCTTGTTGTCGGTGTTCGAAACCGTCGCCACCACCTGCTGCGTCTGCCCGACATCCAGATTCAACTGGGCGGGCGTGACAGTGATGGTGATCGCCGGAGTCGGCTGCGGCGGGACGTCGACGACGGTGTCTTCACACGCCGTGAGTCCGAACGCCGCGATGGCAGCCAGGGCAGCGCCCCGCAGCCAGGGTGTCCGTACGTTCATCATACCTCCGAGTGTTGTTGTTCCTCCCCTGCCGAAGCAGGGATGCTTCATGGCGCTGTTCCGGGCGCCACCGGTGGGGAAAGCCTCCCCGGGTCCTGCCGCGGAGCCCGTCGGGCCCCGCTCCCTTCCTGTCCGGACGGCGACTCTTCGCGTCTCCTCCTGTTTCTCTCGGGTGAGCGCTCGTCGAGCATCGTGGCTCGCGCGTGAAGTTTCGCCTGGGATCGGACCGGGTGACCGTCAGCCACTCCAGTCCTGTAACGAGTCGATGTCCCTGTTTCTTACATCGGGTTCCCGCCGGCCCCGGGCCCGCCCGGCCCGAGATCCAGCACGAACGTCCATTCACGATCCAGCGACGCCGGCCGCACATCCAGCACCCGGTCGCCGGCGATGCGCACCCGGAGCCGCTCCAGGGCTGCCGGGACGGTGACTTCGTAGTCGGCCGGGGCGCGCGACGTGTTGTCGATGGTGAGCGATGAAGGGAGCACGATCACGTCCGCCTGCCCGTCTCCACCCGTGACCCTCGTGCTCACCGTCTGCCTGTCCGCGAGCCGGAGCCTCAGCGAGCCGCCCGCCTGCCGCCGGAGCACGTCCACGTCCAGCTCCTCGCCGGACGCGCGGAACGTCACCACCGCGCCGGTGGTGGGCAGCCCGCGCGCCGCCACCGAATCGACCTGGGCCGTCGCGGGCGGCTCGGTCCCGGTGATCCGTCCCCAGAGCCCGGCCGCCCAGTGGCCGGCGGGCGTGGCCGTGAGGAGCACGGCGCTCCCACCCACCAGCACGCCGGCCAGCACGGCCGCCCGGGCCAGGGGAGCGAAGGTGAGCCAGCGCGCCCGTCGGGGCTCCGGCTTCCGGACCACGTGCCTGCGGGCCGCAGCCTGGCGAACGGCCGCGAGACTTTCCGCGCGCCTAGCCGGGTCCGGGGACGCCGCAGGCAGGGCGGCAAGCGCCGTTCCGAGGGTCTCGAGCGCGTGGCGGTGCGCCTCCAGCCGGGCCGCGCACGCATCGCAGCGTTCCACGTGGGCCCGGGCCGCCGCGCGCTCCTCCCCGGCCATCTCGTCCGCCAGCAGGCGGAGGAGATCTCCGTTGTCGAGGTGCGACTGTGACTCGGGCCGGTTCATGGTGCTCTCGCGTCCCTGGTCTCCGGTACTTCCGTGCGTGGAACGAGTGGGCGATCCGGATTCTTACACGGCCGGACCGGGACCCTCAGAGCAGGTGCTCCGCGTCGGGCGTGAGCTCCCGCGCCAGGTGGTTCAGCGCGCGGCTGAGGAGGATCCCCACCGACTTTGGATTCACGCCCACGGCGTCGGCGATCTCGCGGTGCTTGAAGCCTTCCTGCTGCATGAGGAGGAGCGTGCGCTCCTTCAGGGAGAGGCGGTCGAGGCCCGCGCGGACCACCCGCTGGCGCTCCCTCGCCTCCAGGTCCTCATCGGGGTCGGACGGGGCGTCGCCCATGGGGGCCGCATCGTCGGAGCCCCGCAGCAGCGTCAGTCTGCGCGTCTTCACGCGCGCGCGGTCCCGGACCAGGTTCGTGGCCACGGTGAAGAGCCAGGCGCGCGGGTTGTCGCGGTCGGGCGAGCGGTCCACCCACCGGATGAAGGTGTCCTGGGCCAGGTCGGCGGCGAGGTCGCGGTCGCCGGTGAGGCGGACGAGGTAGGCGAAGATCTCGTCGTGATGCGCTTCGAACAGCCGCTCCACCTCCCGCTCGAGCCCGCGGCCCCGGTCAGAAGCCAATGTGCACTCCCACGAGCGGGAGCCGGGGGAGCCCGGCCTTGAAGCGGTCCTCGAGCACCTCGCCGGCGGCGCAGGCGTCCGGCGCCGCGTTGCCAGGCTGCTGACAGCGGTCCACGGTCCCGGCGTACGTGATCCGGTTGGCCATGCCCAGGAGGTTGAGGAGGTGCAGGTACGCGCTGAGGTTCCAACCACCCATGTCGCGCCGGTATTCGACCATGGCGTCGAAGCTGCGGTACGGGGGCGTCCTGCTGCTGTTGGCCTGCTCGACCCGGGGAATGCTGTCGATGACCACGCGCGTGAACGGCACGCCCGAGGCATAGGAGATCGCGCCACCGATCCGCCAACCGCCGCCCAGGCGGTACGACGCCGCCGCGTCGACGCTGTGCCGGATGTCGGCGTTCGCCGGGTAGCGGATCGAGTCCGCGCGGATGTTCGCACGCGCGAGCGCGTAGCCGAGGGACCCGGTCCACCGTCCCGCCAGGCGCCTCGCCGAGAGCTCGACCCCCCGGGCCGTGCTCTCCGCTTCCACGTGGGAGCGGTCGGCGCGGAGCTCACCCGCGGTGGGATCGGGCTCTGTCATGCCGGTCATCGTCCGGTGGTAGACGTTGGCCGAGAGCAGCCAGGCGGGGCTCAGCCACAGCTCGGCTCCGGCGGTTGCCATCTCCGCCCGGATGGCGGGGTAGCCCCGGCCGGCCAGCACCCAGAGATTGCTCAGGTGCAGTTCCGGACCGAGCGGGCCGGCAGTGGCGCCGATTGCCTGGATGTACTGCGACGCCTCACCCCAGCCCGCCGAGAGGGAGAGCGACGGCGTGGCCTGCCACCGCCCCTGCACCCTCGGCAGCACCAGCCGCTTCCCGCCGTTGCGCACGGAATCCCCGGTCTCCACCCGCACACCCGTTTCGATCTGCACGCCGTCCACCGGCTCGAAGCGAAGCTCGCTCCACCCCGCCTGGTGGTCGAGGGATGCCGTGAGCTGGAACGGGACGCGCCCCAACGGATCGGAGACCAGCCCCGGTATTCCCTGCCCGATGAGCGAGAACGGGCCGTCGTAGCGGACCCGGTCCTTCACCGTCTCATAGCCGAGCACCCAGCGGAAGCGGGGGCTCCACGCGATCCCCGACGCCAGCTCGACACTGACCAGGTCATGGTCGATCCCGTTCTCCAGCGCCGGGAGTGTGACCGCGTCGTCGGCCAGGCCAACGGCCGGTGTCGCGCGCCATTTCTCGTCCACCACGGTGGCGAAACGCGCGGCGCCGCGCGTGGCGCTCAGCTCGAACCAGGGCAGCGGGAGGCGCACGGTGACGCGGCCCATGCGGTTCCCCCAATGGCCGTCGTTGTTCACGAGCAGACCGGGGATGTCGCCGCGCAGCCGGTCCATCTCCCGCAGCCCGCTCGCTTCCACTTTCACCGGCCCCAGGTCCAGGTCGACGCGGCCGGTGATGTCCGCGAAATCGTAGGGAACGCGGAGGTCGGAGCCTGGATTGAACGAGTGCCAGGCGTCGGAGAGCAGGTCCACGTACGTGCGACGCGCCGCCACCATGTACGACGCCCGCCCCGCCAGTGTCCCGTCCGCGCGCAGCTGCGCGCTCACGAGCGAGAGATCGGCGGAGCCGGAGAACGAACGGTCACGAGCCCCCTGGAGCGACTGCAGCTCCAGCACGCCCGCCGCGCCCGGGCCCGACCGGGCCGGACGCACGCCTGGCTGATACGTCACCTCCCCGATGCCGTTCGGGCTGATGGAGGAAAAGAGCGAGCCCGCGTGCGTGGGATTGAAGAGCGGGAGGCCGTCGAAGTACACACGCGTCTGCGCCCAGTCCGCGCCACGGGTCCAGAGCACCGCCGTGTAGTCGTCCCGGCGGCCCACACCCGGGATCCGCTGCAGCGCGCGGAACAGGTCCGACTCCCCCAGCGTGATCGCTTCGGACACGTCCCCCGCCGTCAGGCTTCGCACGTCCGAGCCCAGGTACTCCGCACGCCTCGCCTCCACCGCGGCGATTCGCGCCCCCACCCGCTCCGCCGCCGGAGACCCCGTGCGCGGGAACGGCTGCGCGGGCGCGTGCCGCACCGGAAGGTCGCCCAGCTGGATCGGTTCGAGACGGAGCCCCACGGTCACCCGCCCACTCCCGCCTCCCACCAGCTCCACTTCCACGCTCCGGCGCGCGTACCCGGGACGGTCCACGTGCAGCCAGTACTTCCCCCCGGCCACGCTCCCGAACCGGTACGCGCCCGTCGAATCCGTGAGCGTCTCACGGATGATGGACCCCAGCGGCTGCGACGCGGGCGACGTCACGCGACGGATCTCCCGCGGCTCCAGCGCCACCCGCGCACCGCCCAGCGGCTTCCCATCCGCGGCGTCCACCACCCGCCCCGCGATGGTCCCCGTCACCGTGGCCGACAACAAACGCCCGCCCGTCTGCGCCGCCAGCGGCGAGGCCGGCGACACGAGCCCCGTCAGAAGCACGGCCACGAGCGCCAGCGCGCCCGCCGCAATCCCGCGCGGGCGCAGCCGTGCTGCAAGCCATTCATATATGGGAGATAGGAGCACGTCCGGCGGTCCCGGGTCAGTATTGCAGCCGCGTGGCCGTACGGCCCATGTAGTCGAGCGTCCCGAAATGTGCACCGCCCATCCCTGCATGACAAGAGGAGATGAGATGCAGAAATCCCCATTTGTTCAGCAACCGGGGCCCGCGCGTGGGTCGGCGAGAGCCGCGACGGCGCGGGTGCTGGACGTTACAGCCAAGTAATGTAGGGCACGTGGGTGGGCGGAGAAAGGAGGAGAGGCGGGAGCCGCTACCCGCGGACAGGGATCGGCGGACGCTTCGGCCGGGGCGGGGCGGCGGGCGGCGAGCTCGTGGTCGACGGCGGCGAGGACCTCCTCGTCGGTGATCCAGCCGTGGTCCCAGAGGACGGTGAAGGCGTTGCGGGCGCGGCCGGAGCGGTCGCGGCGGATGGAGCCGGGGCGGCCGGCCTTGTAGGAGATGACGCAGCCCGTCCAGCTCCCGCGCAGGACGCGCCCGTCGGCCAGGTCCACCCTGAGCTGGACGAGCCCGTCGAAGCTGAACTCGGCGAGCTCGGCCTCGAGCTCCCTCGTGGCGGTGTTCCGGTGCTGATCGGTGCAGCGGTCGAGCGGGTTTTGCATGGGCCTCATCGGTTGGTGTTCCGCCGCGGGAAGTGCAGGGCGCGTGCCGGGCGGGGAGAAAATGACGCGGCAGCGGATCCGTGGAGGGTGGGCGGGGGACGCGACGGGCCGTAGTATTCACGAATGACCGAACAGAGAGGGGACGCGGGGAGCGTCGAGGAGATCCGCACGCCGGCGGCGGTAGTGGATCTGGAGCGGATGGAGGCGAACCTGCGTCGCATGCAGGACTACGTGGACGCGCACGGGCTGCAGCTGCGCCCGCACACGAAGACGCACAAGGCGGCGTGGGTGGGCGCGGAGCAGGTGCGGCTGGGGGCGCGGGGTCTGACGGTGGCGACGCCGGTGGAGGCAGAGCGGGTGGGGCGGGCGGCGCCGGAGCTGCTGGTGGCGTACCCTGCGCTGGGGGCGCGGGCGGACGCCATCGCTGCGGTGGCGCGGGAGCGGCCCACGCTGGTGGCGCTGGACTCGGTGGACGCGGTGGAAGCGCTGCGGCGGGCGGTGGACCGTCTGGGGGACGGGTCGCCGGTGGGGGTGCTGGTGGAGCTGGACGTGGGGATGCACCGGTGCGGAGTGCGTGACGGGGCCGCGGCGGTGCCGTTGGCGAAAGCGTGCGCGGGCGGCGTCGCCTACGAGGGGATCCTGTTCTACCCGGGCCACATCCGCCAGCACGTGACGGAGCAGGACGGGGAGCTGGAGCGGCTGGCGGCGGATCTGGGCGCGGTCATCCAGGTGCTGGGCGACGCCGGGCTGGCGCCGGGCATCGTGAGCGGCGGCTCGACGCCCACCGCTTTCCGGTCGCACGAAGTACCCGGGCAGACGGAGATCCGGCCGGGCACGTACGTCTACAACGACCGCACCACTGCGGCCATGGGCGCGTGCGAGTGGGACGACTGCGCCTACACGATCCTCGCCACGGTGATCAGCACGGCGGTGCCGGGGCAGGCCGTGGTGGACGCGGGCTCGAAGTCGCTGTCCAGCGACCCGACGCGCGCCCCGGGCTACGGCGGCTACGGCCAGCTGCTGGACCGCCCGGGCGTGACGGTGGGGCGCATGAGCGAGGAGCACGGGATCCTCGACCTGTCCGGCACCGACTGGCGCCCGCGGGTCGGGGACCGCGTGCGGATCATCCCGAACCACGTGTGCGTGTCGGTGAACCTGCAGCCGCGGATGTACGGCGTGCGGGGCGAGGCGGTGGAGAAGGTGTGGGACGTGGAGGCGAGGGGATGGTGGCCCTGACCCCCGACGCGGCCGCCCGGCCGCAGACGCCGGTCGCGGCCGGAGGCCGCAGTCCGACTCGCGACCGCATCGTCCGCGTGGGCTGCCCCGCGCACAACTGCGGCGGCCGCTGTCTGCTCGGCGCCCACGTGCGCGACGGCGTGATCGTGCGGCTGGAGACGGATGACCGCCCGGACTCGGTGGCGGACCCGCAGCTGCGGGCGTGCACCCGGGGGCGGGCGTACCTGCGTCGCCAGTACCACCCGGACCGTCTGACGCACCCGCTCCGGCGGGTGGGCCGGCGTGGCGAGGGTCGCTTCGAACGGATCTCGTGGGACGAGGCGCTGGAGCTGCTGGCCGGGGAGATCCGGCGGGTGCGGGAGACGTACGGCAACGGCGCGCTCTTCGTCCCGTACGGCACGGGGAGCTACAGCCAGACGAACGGGTCGCAGACTGCGCGCCGGCTGCTGAACCTGTACGGCGGCTGCCTGGGGATCTGGAACAGCTACTCGTGGGGCGCCATCAACGTCGCCACGCCCACCGTCTACGGCACCGTCCGGACCGGGAACCAGCGCCAGGACTGGCTGAACGCGCGGCTGATCCTGATGTGGTCGTGGAACCCGGCGGAGATGCGGGACGGGACGAACAGCGACTGGCTGGTGAAGGAGGCGAGGTCGCGCGGGGCGCGCGTGGTCTGCCTCGACCCGCGGCTCAGCATGAGCGCCGCGGCGCTGGCGGACGAGTGGGTGCCGGTGCGCCCGGGGACGGACGCGGCGCTCATGGCCGCCATGGCCCACGTCATCGTGACGGAGGGTCTGCACGACGCCGACTTCGTCCGCACCCACGTCCAGGGCTTCGACACCGCGACGATGCCGGCGGGCTTCGAGGGCGAGGAGACGTGGGAGGACTACCTCCTCGGCCGTCGGGACGGTGTGTCGAAGACGCCGGAGTGGGCGGAGCCGATCACGGGCGTGCCGCGGGAGACCATCGCGCGGCTGGCGCGGGAGTACGCCACGGTGAAGCCGGGCGTGCTCTACCAGGGGTACGGCATGCAGCGCCGGGCGCACGGCGAGCAGGTGGTGCGCGCGGGCGCGGCGCTGGCGGCGCTGACGGGGAACGTGGGCGTGCCCGGCGGGTGGGCGAGCGGGCTGGCGCTCCAGGCGCCGGATGGCGGGCCGCACTGGAATGTCTTCCCCGTGGGCGAGAACCCGGTGGGCGCGGCGATCCCCGTGTTCCTGTGGACGGAGGCGGTGCTGCGCGGCCGGGAGCTGGGCGCGCGGGACGGCGTGCTGTTCGGCGGGGCCGGGGGCGGCGAGGGGTCGGACGACGCGACGGCGGCGCTGGCCGGCGGGGGCGGGGGCGGGGGGGGCGGCGGCGCGGATCGTCGCCTGGAGAGCGACATCAAGCTGATCTGGGCGGTGGCGAGCAACGCGCTGGTGAACCAGCACGCGGACATCAACCGCACGGCCCGGATCCTGGCGGACGAGTCGCGGGTGGAGTTCATCGCGGTGCAGGACAACTTCCTCACGCCCACCGCGCGCTTCGCGGACCTGGTGCTCCCCGCGTGCACGCAGTTCGAGACGTGGGGGGTGGAGGACGGCTGGAAGTACGGCGACGAGGTGCTGCTCATGCCGCCGCTGGTGGAGCCGCTCGGGGAGTCGAGGTCCGACTACGCCATCTGCGCGGGTGTGGCGGAGCGGCTCGGGATCGGCGAGGCGTACACGGAGGGGCGGGACGAGCGCGGCTGGGTCGAGTGGGCGCTCGGGGTGTGGCGGGAGACGCGCTTCCCCGATCTGCCGTCGCTGGACGAGATGGAGGCGACGAACCGGGGCGTGTATTCCCGGCCTGTGACCGAGCCGGCGGTGGCGCTGGCCGACTTCCGGTCGGACCCCGGGGCGCACCCGCTTTCCACGCCGTCGGGGAAGATCGAGATCTTCTCCACCGCGCTGCACGCCCACGGCAGTCCCGACATCCCGCCTGTGCCGAAGTACCTGGAGGAGTGGGAGAGCCCGTTCGGCGAGGCGTCGGCGCGCTACCCGCTGCAGGCCATGGGGCACCACACCATGGCGCCGGGTGCACTCCACGCACGACAACAACGACTGGCTGCGCGAGGCGTTCCCGCAGCGGGTGTTCGTGAATCCGCTGGACGCCGCCGCGCGTGGAATCCGGGATGGCGACGAGGTGCGCGTCTTCAACGACCGCGGCGAGATGGTCCTCCCCTGCCGCGTCACGCCCCGGATCATGCCCGGCGTGGTGGACATCCCCCAGGGCGCGTGGTGGCGCCCGGACGCGGACGGCGTGGACCGGGGCGGTGCGGTGAACGTGCTGACGTCCGCGAGGTGGACGGCGCTGGCGCACGCCACGGCGCAGCACACGATCATGGTGGAAGTGGCGCAGCCGGGCTCGGGCTCGGGGGCGCCCCGGGGATCGGCACGGGCTGAGGACGCGCGGTCGACCGGGCGCGGGGGCCGCCGATGAGCCGCTGGGCCTTCTACTTCGACGCCTCCGCGTGCTCCGGGTGCAAGGCGTGCCAGGTGGCGTGCAAGGACAAGCACGACCTGCCGGTGGGCGTGCGCTGGCGGCGGGTGTACGAAGTGGTGGGGGGCGGCTGGGAGCGGCGGGGCGGCGCGTGGGTGAACAACGTCGTCGCCTGGAACCTGTCGCTGGCGTGCAACCACTGCGAGCGTCCGATCTGCGTGGAGGTCTGCCCCACGGGGGCCATGGTGCAGCGCGACGACGGGCTCGTGCTCCTGGACACCGACCGGTGCATGGGGTGCCGGTACTGCGAGTGGGCGTGTCCCTACGGCGCTCCGCAGTACGACGCCGCCGCCGGGCGCATGACGAAGTGCACGTTCTGCGTGGACGAGCTGGACGCGGGGCGACCACCGGCGTGCGTGGCCGCCTGCGGGCTGCGCGCGCTCGACTTCGGCGACCTGTCGGAGCTGGAGGCCCGGCACGGGCCGCTGCCGGACGTGGCACCATTGCCGGACGCGGCGCTCACGGCGCCAGCGCTGCGGATGACCGCGCACGGCGGGGCGTCGCGGGCGGCGGAAGCCCGGATCCCCGTCCGGGTCGGGAATCGGGAGGAGGTGGCGTAGCCATGCGGGAGCGGTCACTGGTGGCGTTCACGGTGCTGTCGCAGCTGGCGGTGGGGCTCGTCTGGGCGCTTCTGCTGGTGGACGCCGTCGGACTCCTGACGACGACCGGCCCGGCGGCTGCGGGCGGCTCGCCGGCCTGGTCCGGCAGTCGGCCCGGCCAAGTGTTCGCGGGGCCCGAGGCCGCGCTGGCGGTGGTCGGCATCATGGTCGTGGCCGCCGCGGCCGCGCTGCTCCACCTCGGCTCCCCCAGGAACGCCTGGCGGGCGCTGGGCAACGTGCGGACGTCGTGGCTCAGCCGGGAGATCCTTTTCGCCGGGCTGTTCACGGCGGCCGTGGCAGCCGCCGCGGTGGCCGGCTGGAGCGCGGCCGGTGCGCTGGGACCGCTCGCCCTCGGCATCGCGGCCGCCGCCGGCGCCGGCCTGATCCTGGCCATGTCGCACGTGTACCGCCTCCGGACCGTGCCCGCGTGGGATTCGCGCCTCACCACCGCATCCTTCTTCCTGTCCGCGCTGTCGCTTGGCAGCCTCGCGACGGTGTTCGTCCGCGCCTGGCACCACGCCGCCGCCGGTCTCTCGCCGACGACGCCGGCGGGGCTCGCCACCGGTGGGTCGGCCGGCCTCGTGGGGCCGGGCGGCGAGGTCGCGGCCACGGCGCTCCTGCTGTCCATCGCCTTTGCGGCCCTCGCCGTGGAGCTCTGGCTCGAGCCGCTCTGGGCGGCTCACCGGCGTACTGCGCGGGAGGCGGTGGACGCGGGTCTCTTCCCTTCCCCTCCCGTCGGGATCCCGGGTGCCGGACCGGCCACGCGCGCCGCGCTCCTCACCGCGGCGCTCGCCGGGACTGTCATCGCCTGGGTCGCCCTCGGCGCCCGCGCGGCCGGCGACGCCGTGCCATCCCCGTTCCTGCCCGCGGCCCTTGCCCTGGCACTCCTCGCCGCACTCGGTGCCACGATCATGGACCGCGGCGCGTTCTATCGTAGCCACGCCCGGCTCGGCCTATAGGACGGCCACCGCGACTCGAGGCGGAGGAGGCGGAGGAGGCGGAGGAGGCGGAGGAGGCGGAGGAGGCGGAGGAGGCGGAGGAGGCGGAGGAGGCGGAGGAGGCGGAGGAGGCGGACGAGGCGGAGCGAATGCGGCGATGGGACGGCGTCGATTCGGGTCTAGCGACCGGAACGCGTTGTGACTGCTGGGCTTGGCGGGTGTCGGGTTCTGTCACCGGGAACTGTTGGTGGCGGCGCGAGCGCCGAGGCGGCCGGCCGCGCTCCACGGCGGGCAGCCGCGCCCCACGGCGGGGAATGGCCCGCGCGCATGGGACGGTGTGGAGAGCGGCCTCCATGAGCAGTGAGGGGCACAGAGGGTCACCCGAGCGTCGGAGCCTACGGCACGTGCGGGGCATCATTCCGGATATTCGCCGACGACGTCCCTCGAGTCGGCGCGACGTGCATGCGTGGTCGACCGTACGCGGATAGCGCTGACCACCACCCTGACGTGGGGAGCGGACAGACGCGTGGGACATCTTCGACGTCGGTACCGCGGGCAAACGTCGATGTGGCGCGGGTGCTCTGCTTTACACGCCCCGTGACCCGGCGCAGGTTGGCAGAACCGAGACGAATCCCTGGCGGCCATGGCCCCGTAGAGAGCCCTCGACCGCACGAACGCAGGAATCTCCAGGAGACTGTCCATGAAGGTGACGATTCGAAGCTCCCGGCAGCTCGGCCAGGGCCGACCAACAGTTCCCGGTGACAGAACCCGACGTTGGCGGCTGACGGGGCTGCTCTGTGCGCTGGGGCTCGCGGCCGCGGCGGCTCCGGCGGCCGGGCAGGTGAACGCCCGACTCTTCCGCTTCCCCGATGTGTCGCAGACCGCGATCACGTTCGTATACGGCAACGACGTCTGGGTGGTGCCGCGCACGGGGGGTGTGGCGACGCGCCTGACCACGCCGGCGGGCGAGGAGATGTTCCCGCGCTTCTCGCCGGACGGCGCGCGGCTGGCGTTCTCGGGCAACTACGACGGCAACATGGACGTGTACGTGATGCCAGTGGCGGGGGGCGTCCCGACGCGCGTCACGCATCACCCGGGCACGGACCGGATCGTGGACTGGTACCCGTCCGGTGACTCGCTGCTGATCGCGTCGAACATGACCAGCGAGAAGGACCGGTTCAGCAAGCTGTTCCGTGTGTCGCCGGAGGGCGGGCTGCCGACGGCGCTGCCGCTCCCGTTCGGCGAGTACGGCGACATTTCCGCCGACGGCCGCACCCTGGCGTACCTCCAGAACTGGCGGGACTTCCGAACGTGGAAGCGGTACCGGGGCGGGCTGACCACGGACATCTGGCTGTTCGACCTGCGGAGCCACGCGGCCAGGAAAGTGCCGGCGGACAGCGCGAACGACACGGACCCGATGTGGCACGGGAAGACGCTCTACTTCCTGAGCGACCGGGCGGCGAACGAGCGCATGAACCTGTGGGCGTTCGACACGGCGAGCGGGGAGCTGCGACAGGTCACGCACTACGATGATTACGACATCCACTTCCCGGCGGCCGGCCCCGATGCGCTGGTCTACGAGGAGGGTGGCAAGCTGTGGCTCATGGATTTCGCCACGGAGGAATCGTCGCCCGTGGACATCCGGATCGAGAGCGACTTCGCCAGCATCCGCCCGCGCATCGAGAGCGTGGGCGAGCGGCTCCAGGATGCCGGCATCTCGCCCACGGGGCAGCGCGCGGTGGTGGCCGCGCGTGGGGACGTGTTCACGCTGCCCGCGGAGCACGGCCCGGTGACGAACCTGGAGACGACATCGGCGAGCGCGTCGAGGCACCCGGCGTGGTCGCCGGATGGGCGCAGCATCGCGTACTGGAGCGACCGGACGGGGGAGTACGAGCTGACGATCGAGCCTGCCGACGGCTCGGGCGACGCCCGCACGGTGACGGACCTCGGGCCCGGCTACCGCTACCGGATCTTCTGGTCGCCGGATTCGAAGAAGGTAGCGTACATCGACCAGGCCATGCGGATCCAGCTCACGGACGTGGCCAGCGGCCGGACCGCGCAGATCGGGAAGGGCAACTACTTCTACCAGGGCGGGCTGGCCAGCTTCGTGGCCAGCTGGAGCCCCGACTCCCGATACGTGGCGTACGGCGGCGACCTGCCGTCCCGCACGGGGGCGATCTTCGTCTACGACACGCGAGCGGGCGAAAGCCATCAGGTCACGCATGGCTTCTACAACGCGTCCGAGCCCGCGTTCGACCCCGAGGGGAAGTACCTGTACGTCTTCACGAACCGGGAGTTCGAGCCGAGCTACAGCGACCTCGATAACACGTGGATCTACGCCAACTCCATGGTCATCGCCGCGCTCCCGCTGACAAAGGAGACGCCCAGCCCGCTGGCGCCGCGAAACGACGCCGAGGACGCGAAGGACGCGAAGAACGCGAAGAACGGCAAGGGCGCGAAGGAGGCGGAGGACGCGAAGGCCGGGGCCGCGTCGCCGCCGGCGGTGGTCATCGACTTCGACGGGCTGGAGTCGCGCGCCGTGGTCCTGCCGCCCGCGGCGGGGAACTACGACGGGTTGCAGGCGGTGAAGGGGAAGGTGCTGTACCGGCGGCAGCCACGGACGGGGGCCGAGCGCGGCCCGGCGTCGCACTCGCCGGTGGTCTACTGGGACCTGACGGAGCGGGAGGAGAAGACGGTCCTCGAGGACGCCGACGGCTTCCAGGTCTCCGCCGACGGGAAGAAGCTGCTGGCGGCGAAGGACGGGAAGCTGGCCATCGTGGAGCTGAAGCCCGGGGCCAAGATGGACAAGCCGCTGCGGACGTCTGAGCTGCAGGCCATGGTAGATCCGCGCGCAGAATGGCGGCAGATCTTCAGCGACGCGTGGCGCTTCGAGCGCGACTACTTCTACGACCCGAACATGCACGGCGTGGACTGGCCGGCCATGCGCCAGCGCTACGGCGCGCTACTGCAGGACGCGGTCACGCGCGAGGACGTGAACTTCGTCATCGGGGAGCTGATCGGCGAGCTGAGTTCGAGCCACACGTACCGCGGCGGCGGCGACATCGAGCAGCCGAAGCGGAAGGATGTGGGGCTCCTGGGCGTGGACTGGACGTGGGAGAACGGCGCGTTCCGCATCGCCCGCATCCTCCGGCCGGCGCCGTGGGAGAGCGAAGTTCGCTCCGCGCTCGACCGGTCGGGGCTCGACGTCCGCGAGGGCGACTACGTCCTGGCGGTCAATGGGCAGCCGCTGGACGCGTCGAAGGACCCGTGGGCCGCATTCGCCGGGCTGGCGGGAGAGACCGTGTCGCTCACGGTCGGCTCCAGCCCCGGCTCGAGCGGCGCGCATGACGTCCTGGTGGAGATGATGGCGCTGAACGACGAGCAGCGGCTGCGGAACCTGGCGTGGATCCAGGCCCACCGGGAGCGGGTGGCGCAGGCGACGAACGGCCGCGTGGGCTACATCTACGTCCCCGACACTTCGGTCCCCGGACAGACGGAGCTGGCCCGGCAGTTCGCCGGCCAATACCAGATGGACGGGCTCATCATCGATGAGCGCTTCAACAGCGGCGGCCAGATCCCGGACCGCTTCGTGGAGCTGCTGAACCGGCCGGTGACCAACTTCTGGGCCACCCGCGATGGCGTGGACTGGCAGTGGCCGCCGGTGGCCCACACCGGGCCGGAAGTGATGCTCATCAATGAATGGAGCGGCTCCGGCGGCGACGCCTTCCCCTGGCTCTTCCGCCGCGCCAAGCTCGGACCGCTCGTCGGCACGCGCACCTGGGGCGGCCTCATCGGCATCAGCGGTGTCCCGCCGCTCGTGGACGGCGGCAGCATCACCGTTCCCACGTTCGGGATCTACTCCGTCGAGGGGAGCTGGGTGGTGGAGAACGTGGGCGTGTCGCCCGACATCACCGTGGCGATGGACCCGTCGAAGACCGCAGACGGGACCGACCCGCAGCTCGAGGCGGCGATCGCGGAGTCGCTCAAGCTGCTGAAGACCAACCCGCCGGTGCGGCCGAAGAAGCCGGCGTACCCGGTGAAGGTGCCCGGGGGGCGGTAGGAGAACGAGCGGGCGCTGCCCCGGCTTACGGACTCAGCCGGGTCAGCGCCCAGCCACCCGCGGTGCGCGTGAACAGGAGCCGGTCGTGCATGCGGTTCGCGCGGCCCTGCCAGAACTCGATGCGCTCCGCCCGGACGCGATAGCCGCCCCAGAAGGGCGGAAGCGGGACGTCGTCGCCAGGGAACTCGGCGTTCCGCTCCTGGAAGCGCCGCTCGAGCGCCTCCCGACTCTCGATCTCCGCACTCTGCTTCGACGCCCAGGCGGCGATGCGGCTGCCGCGCGGGCGGCTGCGGTGGTAGGCGTCGGACTCCTCGAAGCTGGTGCGCTCCACCGCGCCCTCGATCCGGACCTGGCGGTGCAGCGTGGGCCAGTGCAGGAGCAGCGCTGCCCGGGGGTTCGCCTCCAGCTCCTCCGCCTTGCGGCTGTCATAGTTCGTGTAGAACACGAAGCCGCGCTCATCGTACGCCTTGAGCAGGACCTGGCGCACCGACGGCTCCGCCGCCGGCGAGGCGGTGGCCACGGCCATGGCTTCGTACAGGTAGATCCCCGCGTCGCGGGCCTGGCGGAACCAGCGCTCGAAGAGGACCAGCGGGTCCGACCCCGCGTCCTCCCGCGCCAGCGCCGCCTCGTCCACGCCGGAAAGCACGCCCTGCCCCGACGTGCGCACCGTCCGCCACCACCTCAGCAATCCCATTCTCCCCCGCCTCCCCCGCTTACCCGCGGACCCCCTCGCCTCGGTTCAGCCCGCACTCGCCACACGGACAGATCCCCCGCAGCAGGTCCCATGGATACATTCCCGTGTCGTGGCCATCGGGCCAGGTGAACTTCAGGGCGTAGCGCCCCACGTACTCGATGGACACGGGCATGATCCCCTCGGGCACGGTGTCCGGGTCGAGGAGCGGAGCGTGGGTGTACTCGTCGATGCACCCCGCGCACGGGCACGCCAGCCGGACCTGGCGCGGCTCGTACTCGCTGACGTGGCCGTCCGCCCAGACGATCCGCAGGCGCTGCCCGTCCTCCGTGGGCTCCACGGTCTTCGGCCGGATGTTCTGCTTCATTGCTGCTCTTCGGCTCGGTTGTTCGTGTGCGGCCGAAGTCTGGCGGAATGGCGGGAGGGGGGCAAGGCGGAGGAGACGCCGGGACGGGCTCGCCGGCATGCGCCGCGCCGCCCTCAGACCTTGAAGCGGATCGAGAGGATGTCGCCGTCCGCAACCAGGTAGTCCTTCCCCTCCAGCTTGAGGTGCCCGGCCTCGCGGATGGCGTGCTCCGAGCCATGCTCCATGAAAATGTCGTACGGGGTCACCTCGGCGCGGATGAAGCCGCGCTCCAGGTCCGAGTGGATGCGGCCGGCCGCCTCCCTCGCCCGGGTCCCCCGCCGGATGGTCCACGCCCGCACCTCGTCCTCCCCCACCGTGAAGAAGGAAATCAGGTCCAGGAGGGCGTACGCGGCGCGGATGAAGCGGTGCAGCGCCGGCTGATCCAGGCCGAGGTCCTGCACGAACGCGCCCTGCTCCTCCGCGGGGAGCGCCGCGATCTCGGCTTCCAGCTCGGCGGAGATCACGAGCCCGGCGGCGTGGAGCTCCTGGATGCGCGCGGCCAGCTCGGGTGACATCGGTTCCGCGGCGCGTTCCTCGCCCACGTTCACCGTCACCAGCAGCGGCCGCTCCGTGAGCAGGCCAAACCCGCGCAGGACCTCCGGCCTCACCTCCTCCGGCGGGATCGACCGGATGGGGCGGCCGTCCTCCAGGGCGACGCGGATGTGCTCGAACGCCGCCATCTCCAGCGGGTCCGCGCGCTCCTTCCGGCCGCGCTCCAGCCGCCGCTCCACGATCTCCAGGTCGGCCAGCACGCACTCGGCGTGGAACGCTTCCAGATCCGACAGCGGGTCCGGGGACCCCTCGACGGCCGGGTTCGCGAAGTCGCGCAGCACCAGGCAGAGCGCGTCCTGGTCACGGATCTGCTGGAGCCCGCGCCGCGACAACCCGGTCTTCTCCGCCCCGTGCTCGCCCGGGATGTCGCAGAACGTGATCTCTGCGTAGGTGGTCTTGCGGGGCGAGAAGATCCGGCTCAGCGCATCGATCCGCTCGTCCGGGACGTGCACCGTCCCGAGCCGCACCTCGCCGCCATAGCCGACTGGGACATCGAGTCCCGTCATGGTATTGAAAACCGTGGTCTTGCCGGACCCGGCGAACCCCACCAGCCCGATCTTCATGGCCCACCTCGCGCTCGGGGATGATCTTGCCAAATATGAGGGCGCGGACACGGCTCCGCGAGCCGCCACGGCCGCCCTTGCATTCGCCCCCTGCGGGGGCGTACTCTGCGAGCACCCGTGGATGGGGCCGCCCCTGCCCCTCCCTGCCATTGCCCGTGATGTTCCGGGGGGCACGTCGTCCGCCGACGGCACCGCTCACCCGTCACGCACACCGAAGAGGCGGGAGGGCCCGCATGCCTCACCGGATCCGGACGCTGGCGGCTTCCTCGCCCGCTCCCTTTCGTCTTCTCCTTTTCGCTCTCCTGCTGCTGGCCGCCGCGTGCGGCGACGGCGAGACGCCTCCCACGGAGCCGTACGTACCACCACCGCCGGAGCCGGACCCGCAGAGCTCCGCGCACATCCTGACGAGCTACGGGTTCCTGAGCGCGAGCAACCCGGGGCTGACCGGCAGCGCGGATGCCGACTTCGATGGCAGCGACGTGCTGATCAACGTGCCGCGCACGGCCAATGTCACGAGTCTCGCGGGCACATTCACGGTGTCGGACCTGGCCCACCTCGAGATCGGGGACGAGGTGCAGGTCAGCGGGTCGACCCGGAACGACTTCACGGCGCGGGTGCAGGCCACGGTGGTCGCGGAAGACGGCTCGAAGGGGGACTACGCCATCTACGTGGGGCGGCAGCTGGAAGCCGGCGAGATCATGGGGTGGCAGCGGAGCACTGAGTGGTTCCGCTACGTGGCGGACCCGGCGGAGATCCGGGCCATCGACCAGACCGCCGCGCGGGTGGATTCCACGTTCCCGCTCGTCGCGGACACGCTCGGCGTCACCTACACCGACTCCATCGAGGTCTTCCTGTACCCGTCGAAAGCGGCCATGCACGAGGCGATGCGGCACATGGGCCGGGGTGACCCGGAGGAGTGGGTGACCGGAGCCTCCATGGGAGATACGATCCTGATGCTGTCCCCGGACGCGCCGGATGCCCCGGGAACCATCACGGACCTCATCTCGACGCTGGAGCACGAGGCCGCGCACAGCCTCATCTCGTCGTACGAATCACCCGTGCCGATATGGATGCACGAGGGGCTGGCGCAGACCGCGACCGCGCCCGGCGGGCTGCTCGACGACTGCTTCCCTCACTGCCAGGGGATCGACTATTCCTGGCAGAAGTTCGTGATCGGAGACACGGGGAAGCCGGACCTGGAGACCATGTTCCCCGTTTCGCCGGAGCAGGGGTACGCGTTCAGCCTCACCATTCCGCCGTTCGTCGTGGACCGCTACGGCTGGAACGCGCTACGGCAGTTCCTGCGCACCCCCTGGGACTACTCGATCTTCGGGCTGAAGGACAGCCACGCGTTCGAGCGCGCGTGGTACGCCTACCTGGATGAGACCTGGGGGGCGCTCCCGCAGGGGCACCCCGACCCGATCTCCATCGGCGGGGCCCGCCAGGTCTTTGACCGGCGGGTCACGATCGAGGGGACGGTCACCTGGCAGGCGCCGTGGAACGCCGGGATCTACTTCGTCCAGGACGCCACCGCGGGGCTGCGTGTCTTCCAGGAATACGACGCCATCCCGCTCGAGCCCGGCGACAACGTCCGGGTCACCGGGCTCACCATCGGGTACCAGGGCGGGCTGGAGCTGGCCCAGGTCCCCTTCCTCACCGTTCTCGCCCACGGCGCCCCGCCCGACCCGCGGCCGGTCACCGGTGCTGAGATCAACGATGGCGCCTTCGAGGGCCAGCTCGCCATCGTGGAAGGCGCGATCGAGACGGTCACCGTGCTCGCCTACGGCAACCAGCAGGTGACGCTCCGCGACGACGCCGGTGCCCGCTTCACCGTCTTCGCCGACGCACGGGTAGGAATGACCGCCGGCGCATGGCCGACGCCGGGGTCGCGCGTCCGCGTCACCGGACTGCTGCAGCCGACGGACACAACGGGCCCACGGCTGGAGATCCGGCGGCCGGAGGATGTCTCCGGGCTGTAAGGCGGAGCGCATGTAAGGGGGAGCGCGCGGACGGCGCGACGGCGCGCGGCGGGGGGGGAGCGCGCGGACGGCGCGACGGCGCGCGGCGGCGGGGGAGCGCGCGGACGGCGCGGGGGCGCGCGGCAGTGCTCGCGGACTACCCTCGCCCGGGGCGCAGACGCTCCATGATCCGCCGCGGCAGCAGCAGGTCGTCGGCGATGGCGGCCACTTCCTCGGCTTCGCGCCACTCGGCTTCGAGTCGCGCCAGCTCGCTTTCCAGCGCGCGCCGCTCCGACTCCTCCTGCGCCGCCATTTCGAGGCCGAGGCGGATGTTCGCGGGGAGGCGGAAGAGCGCGTGCTCGGGGAGCCTCATGGGCGCGCGGGCGTTCATCCAGGCGGAGCGTGGCGCGCGCGCGGCCTTCCGGAAGGCGGTGTCCACGCTGCCGCTGGACTCGACGAACCGCGCCGCTTCCTCGACCCGACGGCGAGAGGCGCCGGAGCGGTTGAGCGCGGGGAGGATCCTGCCGGCGGCGCGGATGGCCGCGTCGCCTTCGAGGCGGGCGATGGGATCATCGGAGAGCCGGGCCAGGCCGCGCGCCCAGCGTCGCACCAGGGCCCGCCCGCCGGCGGTCCCGGGGCGGTGCGGGAACACCAGCGCCCAGGCGTCGCCGTCCCGCTCGACGCGCGCGTGCTGGGCGTGGCGATAGGTCAGCCCGACGCGCCCGGCCTCGGGCGTGTCCACGCGGGCCGACGTGCGCAGGACGTCGCGGTACAGGTTGGCCCAGGCCGCCCCCGCGTTGACGACGCCGAAGCTGGTACTCACGAGCAGCCCGCCCATCGCGCCGCCGACGGCGACGCCCGCCGCGACGGCGCCGACACCGCCGACCACCAGTGCCCGCTTGCGGCGCCGGAGCAGCTCGCCACCATAGCGCCACGCCGCGTACTCCGGCCGCGTGGGCCTCCCGATCCGCACCACCTCCAGCCCCTCCGCGTGCCTCGCCAGCCCGATCTGCTCCGTGCTGTAGCGCCGGGGGGTGTCGCGGTAGAGCCGCTCCAGCGACTCGAGCGCTTCCCACCGCTCCTCCAGCGGGGACAGGTTCCACTGCCGACACTTCGGGCAGAGCACCCAGAGCCGACCCTTGCCGGGGTCGAACGCGAGCCGGCGACCGACGGGAAACTCTTCGACCACCTCGTTCGCGCCAAGGCGGGAATGGCAGAAGATGCAGGTGGCGTACATCGGTCGGCGGAGGCGGTTCGGTGACTGCGATCGATCCACGGGGCAATGTAACGTCGACGGCCGGGAGGCGAACGGGGGAAAGCCGCCGCGTCACGAACGGGGGGCGAAGGCGCCGCGTCACGAACGGGGGCGAAGGCGCCGCGCCACGAACGGGGGAAAGGCGCCGCGCCACGAACGGGGGGCGAAGGCGCCGCGCCACGAACGGGGGCGAAGGCGCCGCGCCACGAACGGAGGCGAAGGCGCCGCGCCACGAACGGAGGGAAAGGCGCCGCGCCACGAACGGAGGGAAAGGCGCCGCGCCACGAACGGAGGGAAAGGCGCCGCGCCACGAACGGAGGGAAAGGCGCCGCGCCACGAACGGGGGCGAAGGCGCCGCGCCACGAACGGAGGGAAAGGCGCCGCGTCGGCACACGTGGGGCCGGGCCGCGTCCCGTGCGGGGCGGTTCGACCGGTGAATGGTCTCCCGAGGGCCATGTGGTCGATGAACGAGCATATTCACAGCTCACCGACCAGCCGATCGGAGGGAGGGCAATCGGTGGACCACCGACGGCTCTATGCGCCGTCGATCGACCAGCTCGTGGGGTGTTCAGCGTTCATTGGGCCATCGGCGGCGCCCGCCGTGCAGACGCGGCGCCCGCCGGTCGGGCGCCGCGTCTGCCACTCCTCGCCGTCAGGCGAGCAGCTGCCTCAACACGTACTGCAGGATCCCGCCGTGGCGGTAGTATTCCACTTCCTGCGGCGTGTCCAGGCGGAGGCGGGCGGTGAACTCCTTCGTCTTCCCGTCCTTCTCGGCGGTCAACTGGACGATGCGAGGGCCGGACGCGGCCAGGGCGGCGGCGAGGCCGGTGATGGAATAGAGCTCGTCGCCGGCGAGGCCGAGGGACTCGGCGCTCTCGCCCTTCCTGAACTGGAGCGGGAGCACGCCCATGCCCACCAGGTTGCTGCGGTGGATCCGCTCGTAGCTCTCGGCCACGGCGGCCTTCACACCCAGGAGCATGGGCCCCTTGGCGGCCCAGTCACGGCTCGACCCGGTGCCGTACTCCTTGCCGGCGATCACGATGGTGGGCGTGCCCTCCTCCTGGTAGCGCATTGCGACGTCGTAGATCGGGGCGACGTCGCCCTCGGGCATGTGCCGGCTCCAGCCGCCCTCCTTGTCCGGCGTCAGCCTGTTGCGGAACCGGATGTTGGCGAACGTGCCGCGCATCATGACCTCGTGGTTGCCGCGGCGGCTGCCGTAGGAGTTGAAGTCCTGCGGCTCCACGCCGTGCTCCATGAGGTACTTCGCCGCCGGGCTGTCTTTCGCGATGGAGCCGGCGGGGGAGATGTGGTCGGTGGTGATGGAGTCGCCCATGAGCGCCAGCACGCGCGCGCCCGTGATGTCCTTCACGGGGGCGGGCTTGCGGCCCATGTCGATGAAGTAGGGCGGCTCCTTGACGTAGGTGGACTGCTCGTCCCAGGCGAAGCGATCGCCTTCGGGGACGGGGAGCTCGCGCCACCGCTCGTCGCCTTCGAACACACTGGCGTACTGGCGGGTGAACTGCTCGCTCTTCACCGACTCCTGCATCACGCGGCTGACTTCCTTCTGCGTCGGCCAGACGTCCTTGAGGAAGATGCTGCGCCCGTTCGGGTCGTGGCCGAGGGGCTCGTTGTAGAGGTCGATGTCCATGGTGCCGGCCAGCGCATAGGCCACCACGAGGGGCGGCGAGGCGAGGTAGTTGGCGCGCACATCGGGGTTGATCCGGCCCTCGAAGTTGCGGTTCCCGCTGAGCACGCTGACGGCCACCAGGTCGCCCTCGTCGATGGCCGCGCTGATCTCCTGGGGGAGCGGGCCGCTGTTGCCGATGCAGGTGGTGCAGCCGTAGCCGACGAGGTTGAACTGGAGCTGCTCCAGGTACTCCATCAGCCCGGCCTCGGTCAGGTAGTCCATGACCACTTTCGAGCCGGGAGCCAGCGACGTCTTCACCCACGGCTTGCGCTGGAGCCCCAGCTCCACGGCCTTCTTCGCCAGCAGTCCGGCCGCCACCATGACGGATGGGTTGGACGTGTTGGTGCAGCTGGTGATGGCGGCGATCACGACGTCGCCGTCACTGATGCCGAAGTCCTTCCCCTTCACTTTCACTTCGGGCGGCGAGGTGGCGACCCCGCTCCCCGTCCGGGTCATGCCGGGCGCCGTCTGCGGCACGCGTCCGCCGGAGAGCTTGGGAAGGGCGTCGACGAAGGAGCGCCTGGCGTCGCTCAGCCGGATCCGGTCCTGTGGCCGCTTGGGCCCGGCGATGCTGGGCTCGACGGTGGAGAGGTCGAGCTCCAGCGTGTCGCTGTACTCGGCTTCCGGGCTGTCGGCGGTATGGAAGAGGCCCTGCTCCTTCATGAAGAGCTCGACCAGCCGCACGTGGTGGTCGCCGCGGCCGGTGAAGCGCAGGTACTTGAGCGTCTCGGCGTCCACGGGGAAGATGCCGCAGGTGGCGCCGTACTCGGGGCTCATGTTGCCGATGGTGGCGCGGTCGGCCAGCGGCAGCGTGGACAGCCCGGGGCCGTAGTACTCCACGAACTTCCCCACCACGCCCTTCTCGCGGAGCATCTCGGTGACGCGCAGGACCAGGTCCGTGGCCGTGGCGCCCTCGGGGAGCTCGCCGCGCAGCTTGAAGCCCACCACCTGGGGGATGAGCATGCTGATGGCCTGGCCCAGCATGGCCGCTTCGGCCTCGATCCCGCCCACGCCCCAGCCGAGCACGCCCAGCCCGTTCACCATGGTGGTGTGGGAGTCCGTGCCCACGAGCGTGTCCGGGTAGACCTTGCCGTGCTCGCCGAACACCACGCGCGCCAGGTACTCCAGGTTCACCTGGTGCACGATCCCCGTTTCCGGCGGGACCACGCGGAAGTTGTCGAACGCGCCCTGACCCCAGCGCAGGAACGCGTAGCGCTCCCGGTTGCGCCGGTACTCCATCTCCGAGTTGGTCTCGAAGGCGTAGCGGGTGCCGAACTCGTCCACCTGCACGCTGTGGTCGATCACCAGCTCGCTCGGCTGGAGCGGATTGATCCGGTTCGGGTCCCCGCCCATGCGGGCCATGGCGTCACGCATGGCCGCCAGGTCCACCACGGCCGGCACGCCGGTGAAGTCCTGCAGCAGGACGCGGGCGGGCGTGAACGCGATCTCGCGCTCCGGCTCCGCCTTCGGGTCCCACTTCGCCAGCGCTTCCGCGTCCGCGGCCGTGTCCGCCGCATCCTGGTGGCGCAGCAGGTTCTCCAGCAGGATGCGCAGACTGTACGGCAGCCGGCTGATGGAGTAGCCCCGCTTCTCCAGGGCATCGAGGCGATAGATCTCGTACGTGCGGTCGCCCACCCGCAGCGTGTCCTTGCTTCCGAACTGATCGGCCATGGTAGAGCTCAGCTTTCCGATTCGCGATCCAGACGACGCGGCGGACCCCCGCCGCGCGCGACCCCCCTGTGCCCGGGCAACGCCCGGACCTGTCAACTTGCGCCATCGTGGCATCGTGATGCAAACCCGGGGCGAGCACGCGGGGACGCCCGGTGACGCGGCGGGCGCCGGTCGTCGCCGGCGCCCTCCGCTCTTGCCGTCACCGCGCGCGCAGTCTACGCTCCCCTTCCCGGCCTCCTCAGACTCCGCACACCATGGCCAACCCGGTGCCCTACACAGCGACGCGCACCCACGATTTCACGGAATCGGTGATCCGGGAAATGACACGGGTCGCCGACATGCACGAGGCCATCAACCTCGCCCAGGGATTCCCCGACTTCCCGGCGCCGGACGCGCTCAAGGCCGCCGCCTGCGACGCCATCCGCCGCGACGTCAACCAGTACGCGGTGACCTGGGGATCCCCGCGCATCCGCCGCGCGCTCACCGAAGTGTACGATCGCTGGTACGGCCTGGACGTGAACCCCGACCGCGAGATCACGGTGACGTGCGGCGCCACGGAGGCCATGGCATCGGCGCTCATGGCCGTGGTGGACCCGGGCGACGAAGTGATCGTCATCGAGCCGTTCTACGAGAACTACGGGCCCGACGTCATCCTCTGTGGCGGGCGGCCGGTATGGGTCCCCATGCGACGGTCCCACGGCGCGGACGGGCTCCGCTTCACCCTGGACCTGGACCGGCTGCGCGACGCGTTCAGCGACCGTACGCGGGCCATCATTCTGAACACGCCCAACAACCCGTCCGGCCACGTCTTCTCCCTCGCCGAGCTGCAGGCCGTGGCGGAGCTCTGCCAGCGCCACGACGCCGTGGCGTTCACCGACGAGATCTACGAGCACATCCGCTACGATGCCCCGCATACGCCGCTGGCGACGCTGGACGGGATGCGGGAGCGGACGGTCACGATCAGCGGCGCCTCCAAGACGTTCAGCGTCACCGGCTGGCGCGTGGGCTGGATCATCGCCCCGCCCGGGATCACGGACGCGATCCGGAAAGTCCACGACTTCCTGACCGTGGGCGCGCCCGCACCCCTCCAGGACGCCGTCGCGGCCGGGCTTGAGACGCTGGACACCAGCTACTACACGAACCTCGCCGACGACTACCGGCAGCGGCGCGACATCATGCACCATGCGCTGGTGAGCGCGGGATTCGACTGCTCCCCGCCCGCGGGTGCCTACTACATCCTTGCCGATTTCTCCGGGCTGAGCGAGCTCGACGATGACACGTTCGCCCGCCGCATGGCCGCGGACGTGGGCGTCGCAGTGGTCCCGGGCTCCAGCTTCTTCCATCACCCGGACTTCGGCCGGGACCTCGTGCGCTTCGCGTTCTGCAAGAAGCCGGAGACGCTGGAGAAGGCGGGGCGCCGGCTGCGGGAAATCACGTGAGCGGGCGGGAGGCGTGGAGCCCCGGCGCTTCTTGCCGCGGGCCGGGCGCCGCCCTACGATCCCCCGGCACGTTTGAAAGTGCCGAAAACGCCTTGGGAGCAGGAACATGAAACGCATTCTGGTGACGGGCGCCGCGGGCCAGATCGGCACGGAGCTCGTGCCGGCATTGCTGGATCGATACGCGGGGGCGACGGTGGTCGCCACCGACATCCGCGAGCCCGCGGAGCCACTTCCGGAGAACGCCCGGTTCGAGGCGCTCGATTGCACGGACGCCGCCGCGTGCCGGCGATCGCTGGCGGAGAACGGGATCGACACCGTCTACCACCTGGCCGCCATCCTGTCGGCGAAGGCCGAGGGGATGCCGCAGAAGGCCTGGACGGTGAACATGGACGGGCTCGTGCACATGCTGGAAGCGGCACGGGAGGAGGGGGCGGCGATCTTCGTCCCCAGCTCCATTGCGGCGTTCGGCCCGAGCACGCCCGCCGACCCGACGCCGCAGGACACGATCCAGCGGCCGAACACGATGTACGGCGTCACGAAGGTGGGCGGCGAGCTGCTGTGCGACTACTACCACGCGCGCTTCGACGTGGACACCCGCGGCATCCGCTATCCGGGGCTCATCAGCTACATGGCCCCCCCGGGCGGCGGGACCACGGATTACGCCGTGGAGATCTTCCACGCCGCGCTCGAGGAGCGGCGCTACACGTGCTATCTCTCGGCCCACACACAGCTGGACATGATGTACATGCCCGATGCACTGCGCGCCGCCATGGAGCTCATGGACGCCCGGGCCGAGAAGCTGAAGCACCGGAACGCGTTCAACGTGACCGCCATGCAGCTGACCCCCGCCACGCTCGCGGAAGCGATCCGCGTCCACATCCCCGGCTTCGAGATCCGCTACGACGTGGACCCCGTGCGCCAGCGGATCGCCGACTCCTGGCCTCGCCGCCTCGACGACGGTGCGGCCCGGCAGGAGTGGGGCTGGGACGCGGATTACGACATGGCGTCCATGGTGGAGGACATGCTCATCAGACTCGCGGCGCGCCTGGGACAGGACAATCCCGTGGCCGCCGAACGGTAGAAAGAGGGATACGAAGACAATGCCGCTAGACAAGCTGTTGCCCGTGCTGCGCGATCAGGTCGCGCAGCTGGAGACGGAAGGTCGCGCGAAGGGTGAGGAGGCCGTGGTCACGCGGGTCATCATGCCCGAGGGAGACCACGGTCCGCGGTTCATGCTCCGGGGACAGGGGGAGAAGCAGTTCATCCGCATGAACTCCAACTCCTACCTGGGCATGGGCCTCCGCAGGGAGGTCATCGATGCCGAGGAGCGGGGGAGCCGCGAGATGGGCGCGGGCCCCGGCGCCGTGCGCTTCATCAGCGGGACGTACGAGGCACACACGGAGCTGGAGCGGCACCTGGCGGCGTTCCACGGCCGTGACGCGGCCATGATCTTCAGCTCCGCCTACGCCACGATCATGGGGATCATCACCCCGCTGATCACGCCCGAGACCATCGTGGTCAGCGACGAGCTGAACCACAACTGCATCATCAACGCGATGCGACTGTCGCGCCCGCTCGACAAGGTGGTCTACCCGCACCTCGACATGGAGGCGCTCGACCGCGCGTGCGCCGAGGCCGCCGGCACGGCGAAACGGCTCCTGGTGGTCACGGATGGCATCTTCAGCATGCGTGGCGATCACGCGCCGCTCGACCGGATCATGGCCATCGTCCGGAAGCACGACGCCAAGTTCGAGGAAGGCGCGTTCGTGGTCGCCGACGACTCCCACGGCGTGGGCGCATTCGGCGGGACGGGCCGCGGCACCGAAGAGTACACGGGCACGCGCGTCGACCTGCTGGTGGGCACGCTGGGCAAGGCATTCGGCGTCAACGGCGGCTACATCGTGGGGCCGGAGACCGTGATCCGGTTCCTTCGCGAGACATCGCCGTTCTACATCTACTCGAACCCGATCACGCCCGGCGAGGCGCGGGCGGCCGCGACGTCGCTGCAAGTCCTGGACAGCCCGCTCGGCGCGCAGCTGCTGAAACAGCTCCGATCGCTGACCAAGCGCTTCGAGGACGGCCTGCGACGCCTCGGCCTCGAAACCATACCGGGCGACCACCCCGTGGTCCCGCTCATGGTGCGGGACACGGCCAGGACGCGGAAGATCGTCCGCCACCTCTTCGAGAACGGCGTCCTCGCTACCGGCCTCGCCTTCCCCGTGGTGCCGAAAGGCGATGAGGAGATCCGGTTCCAGATCAACGCGGACCACACCGAGGCCGACATCGATCATGTCCTGGCGGTGCTGGACCGGTTCGCGGAGTAGCGCCGTCCTCCTCCGCGCGAGGCGATTCGGCCTCGGGGCTCGGGTCCCATGAGCCCTCGAAAGCCGCGCACCCGGCGCCGGGCGGGCTTCATCCTCGGGCTGGCCGTATGGCTGACCGTGATGTGGCTGTTCTGGTGGTCGCCGGTGATCTACCCGGTGAAGCTGTTCGTGGTGCTGCTCCACGAGGCGAGTCACGGGCTGGTGGCCGTGCTGACGGGCGGGACGATCCAGCGGATCGTGGTCACGCCGGACCAGGGCGGCGTCTGCTACTGCCCGGGCGGCAACCCGTTCCTGTCGCTCTCGGCCGGGTACCTGGGGAGCCTCGGCTTCGGCGCGCTCATCCTGCTGCTGGCGCGGGCGGGGAAGCCGGCGCCCCGACACACGACCACGCTCATCGGCGCGGCCGTGCTCGTCCTCACCGCGTTCTACGTGCGGAACGCGTTCGGCATCCTGTTCGGCGCGCTGTTCGGCGCCGCGCTCATCGCCATGCGGGGGCTCGGCCGCACCGTCCACGTGCTGGTCCTCACCGCGCTCGGACTCACCAGCTGCCTCTATGCGCTGCTGGACATCAAGAGCGACATCCTGGACCGGCCGTACCTGCACTCGGACGCTTCCATGCTCGCGGATCTGACGGGCGTGCCCACCGTGGTCTGGGGCGTGCTGTGGATCGCCCTCGGCGTAGCCGTCAGCTGGTGGCTCTTCCGCCGGGCGCTGGAGCGCGCCTGAGCCGGAACGGAAGAGGGGCGCGACCCGCAGGCCGCGCCCCTCCGCTTGTCGACTCCGACCTTCAGGCGACGCCGGGGCCGCCCTGCCCGCCGGGCCCACCCGGCGCTGCCGGGCCGCGATGCATCCCCCGCCCGGGACGGTTGCCCCGCCCGGGACGGTCGTCGGGGCCACGTCGCATGAGGCCCCGCATCCTGGTCAGCTGATCGGGCGTCAGGAGCGCCCGCGCATCGGTCATGGCCTTCCGGTTGGTCTCCCGGATCTGGTCACGGACGGGCTGCAGCGCCTGCATGCGCTCCCGCGCCTGCTGCCGCTCTTCCACCGTCATGTCCGCCGGGGCCTTGTCGCCGAACGCCTGCTTCATCTGCTCCCAGCGGGGACCGTTCTCCCGCTTCACCTGGTCGCGGATCGTTTCCAGCTTCGCCACCTGCTCGCTCGTGAGCGACAGCTCCTGCTGGTGGTCCAGCAGGACCTCCACCGGGTTCCGCTGCATCTCGGCGGGCCCCCGCATCCCCGCGCCCATTCCCGGGCGACCCTGGCCGCCCTGCGCCAGTACCGGCGTCGCCACGAGCGCCAGCGCGATGAACGCGCCCATGAAGCTTCGCTTCTGCATCTGCTTCCTCCCTGCGTTGATCGGATCGGCCTCACTCTTCGGGGCTCCGGTCGTACAGACCGCGCGGGGAGGCGGAGCGTTAAGCGGGCGACGCAGGCGCCCGCGGGGTTCAGAGCGTCAAGCGGGCCACGCGGGGGCCCGCGGGGTTCAGCCGCCGGGACGGGTCGCGATGGCGAGGGCGAACGAGTCGATGGACGTGCCGAGCAGGGGGGCGGGGCCGGGGCCGATGACATAGCGGCCGTTACGCTGCTCGATGTCGGGGAGGCGGTGCGTGCGCTCGAACGCCAGGTATCCGGCCTGGAGGCTCTCCCAGAACGGGTAGTCCAGGTAGCGGCGGCTGTAGGTCCGGGCGAGCCAGTGCAGCCCCTCGTCGTCGAGCCGGGTCGGGAAGATGTGGATCGGGATCTCGCGCTGTCCGGCGTGGCGCGCTTCCATCGCGATCACGTAGAGCTCCTGGATCCACTCGTTCCCGACCGCGATGCAGCCGATGCTGGCGCAGCCGCCGTGGACGTAGATGTCGCCACCCAGGTCGCGGACGGGGCCGCGCGCCCGGTCCACCGCGTTGGGATAGCTGACGCGCATGGAGAGAAGGTAGCGGCTCTGCGGGTTGAAGCTGTCGAGCGTGTAGAAGCCTTCGGGGACCTGCAGGTCTCCCACTTTCCGCTTCGGGCCGAGCCGGCCCGACACCTTGCACACCGGATAGCGCTTCAGCAGGACGAACCGCTCGTGCCCCGCATCCCGGGCCCAGACCTCCAGCACCTTCTCACGCTTGAACACGCGGAAGAAGACGGCGGCCGCCCGATCGATGCCCGCATCCGAGAACAGGCGCCGGACCACGGAATCCTTGGCGGCGTAGGCGCGCCGCACCCGCGGGAAGGCCAGCTCGCGGGCGCTCAGCTCACCCGCGCCCGGCGCGCGCGGCCCGGTGACAGCACGGCCAGGGCGCGCTTCGTCCAGGATCCTGGCGAACGTGGCCTCGCCCGTAGCGAGCGCGGCCGCACCGGCACGGGCGGGCAGCTCCGCCTGCTGCGCGCGCAGAGGCGGGCAGACCAGCAGAAGGCTGGCCACGGTCAGGGCTGCGGCGCCGTGTCGCACGGTGGCGGTCATCGCCAATCGATCTGGGGTTCTGTGGTTGGAGCCGGGTGCTCGGAAACACCGTAGGGCCAACGTCTGTTTCCGTCAACCTCCCCCGCTCGACGATGCGGCCGCCGCCGGGGCCGGAGCGAGCGTGGAATCCGCCGCCGGCCGCGCGGACGCCGGGATCGCCGGGACGACGTAGCGACCGTCGGGGCCGACGGTGATCCAGGGGGCGCGGTGCGTCGCCTGGAAGTAGTCGTAGCCTCGGGCGAGGTCGCGCCAGAAGTCGCGCACGTCGGGATCCGGGTGGAAAGTGCGCTCGAGCCACGCCAGCTGGTCCGGGTCGAGGCGTGCCGGGAAGATGTGGACGGGGATCACGCGCTGCCCCGCATCCATGGCCTGGACGGCGAGCCAGTAGACTTCCTCGATGTTCCCGTCCTCGATGGGGACGCAGCCCACGGTCTTGCAGCCGCCGTGGATGAAGATGTCGCCGCCGAGGGAGAGGGCGTGGCGGCGGATGCGGTCTGCAAGGTTCGGATAGCTGATGCGAAGGGAAAGGACGTAAGCGCTGCGCGGATTGAACGCATCGATGTAGTAGAACCCCTCCGGCACCTGTACGTCGCCCATGCTGCGCTTCGGCCCGAGCTGCCCCGGCAGAGCGCAGACCGGGTACTCGCGCATCAGCGTGAACGAGGAGTCACGGGCCGAGCGGGCCCAGAGCTGGAGCACGCGCTCGTGCTTGAAGACGCGGAGGAGGATGGCGGCGGGCGGGTAGTCCACGCCTTTCTCCGCGAACAGCACCTGCAGCCGCTGATCGGTGTCGCTTCGCGCACGGGCGACGCGTTCGAACGTGAGCTGGTGGGCGGCGAAGGCTTCGGGACCGCTATCCTCGTCGGAGGGACGCCCGAGCGGCGCCGCGGGCACGGGCGTGCCGAGGGGCGTCTGCGCGCGGGCCCGTGGGGGCACGGCGGCAGCGAGAGCGACGCTGAGCGCCGCGACGAGGGTCCGGGTCGGCATCGCCATGGGGGCTCCTGGTCCGTGGTGCGCGCGTGGCCGCCAGCGTGCAAGCGCCGCGCCGGGTCGTCTCTGGCCTGCCGCGTTTACGCGTTGTACCATTGGCCGGTTCCTTTTCCAGAAGCGACAGCGGCCGCGCCGGCCGACATCGGACACTCGAAAGAGCGATCATGGACATTTTCACCTGGATCGGATCTGCCCTCGGCTGGTTCGTCGACACCATCGGCTACTACGTCTGGGATTTCGGTATCCCGGTCGGCGATGAGACGATTCCGCTCGTGGTGATGGCGCTCCTGGGCGTCGGCTTATATCTCACCCTCCGCCTCGGGTTCGTCCAGCTCCGGCACTTCGCCCACGGCGTGGCCGTCACCACCGGGCGGTACGACGATCCGGACGAGCCGGGCGACGTCGCCCACTTCCAGGCGCTCACCACCGCGCTGTCGGCGACGGTGGGGATCGGCAACATCGCGGGCGTGGCCATCGCGCTCCACTTCGGCGGCCCCGGCGCGCTGTTCTGGATGTGGATGACCGCGTTCCTCGGGATGGCCACGAAGTTCACCGAAGTCACGCTGGCGCAGAAGTACCGGGACGTGAGCACGGATGCCGACCCGCACCGGTGGGAAGGGAGCGTCTCGGGCGGCCCCATGTACTACATCGAGAAGGGGCTGGGCCCGAAGTGGAAGTGGATGGCCATCTTCTTCGCCACCGTCCTCGGTCTCACCGCCTTCCTCACCGGAAACGGCATCCAGGCCAACACGGTGGCCGACGCGCTGTGGACGCAGTTCGGCCTCGCACGCTGGATCACCGGGATCGTCACCGCCAGCGTGGTCGGGCTCGTGATCATCGGCGGGATCGGCCGGATCGGGAAGGTGACCGGGATCCTCGCGCCGGTCATGGCCGCCATCTACGTCCTGGGCGCGCTCGTGATCATCCTGATGCACTACGACCAGGTGATCCCCACGTTCGCCCTCATCTTCCGCGAGGCGTTCAACCCGAGCGCGGGCGTGGCGGGGACGGGGACGGGCGCCATCCTGGTCACCATGATGTGGGGCGTGCGACGCGGCCTCTTCTCCAACGAGGCCGGCCAGGGCTCGGCCCCGATCGCCCACGCGGCGGCGAAGACGGACGAGCCGGTATCCGAGGGCGTGGTGGCCCTGCTCGAGCCGTTCATCGACACCATCGTCATCTGCTCCATGACGGGCCTCGTCATCATCATGAGCGGCGCCTACCACGAGAAAGTGCTGACGCCCATCACCATCGACCAGGGCGACATCTCCTACGTCACAGTGGACCAGACCGGCCGCGCCACGCCAGTGGCCACGACACCCCCGGCCATCCCGTTCGAGAATGGCGTCGCCACCGGGCCGGAGGGCGTGGAAGTGGCGTGGCTCCAGGTGGCCGTCGACACGCTCTACACCGACCCGGCGCTCACGCGGCCGTTCACCGGCGTGGTGAAGCCGGGCACCGGTACGGCCGTGACCGCCGGCGGCGAGACCCAGGTTACCCTCTACGCCAATGCCGTCACCACGGGCGCGCCCCTCACCATGCTCGGCTTCCAGTACGGACTGCCCGGCGACTGGGGGCAGTTCATCGTGGTCATCAGCGTCGTGCTCTTCGCCATCTCCACCGCCATCTCGTGGAGCTACTACGGCGACCGCTGCGCCAATTACCTCTTCGGACCCAAGGCGATCCTGCCCTACAAGATGGTCTTCGTCCTCATGCACTTCCTCGGCGCCGTGGTCCCGCTCACGGTCATCTGGTCGCTCGGTGACGTCTTCCTCGGCATCGTCATCCTGCCCAACCTCATCGCCCTCGCCGTCCTTTCGCCCAAGGTCGCCGCCATGACGAAGAGCTACTTCGAGCGCAAGGCGTGGCTGTCGAACGTCGAGGCCCACCAGCGCGCCAGGGAGTCGCGTCGGCCCTGACCCGCCCCCAACCCCGCCGCCGCCCCGCATCGATCGGCGCGCTCTCGCCCGTCGTTCGACGCGGCGGCGGGGGCCGCCAGTCGAGCGCCGCGCTCCGCTCGCTGTCGAACACGGTGTCAGCGCGGCGTTCGATTCAGATCGTCGCCCCCACCAGCGCAAATCCCACGATCGCCGCGCCGGCGCCGAGAAGCGCATACGGCAGCTGCGTTCGCACATGGTCGATGTGGTCGGTCGCGGCGGCCATGGAGGAGATGATCGTGGTGTCGCTGATGGGGGAAGCATGGTCGCCGAAGATGCCGCCGGAGAGCGAAGCGGCCACGAAGGGCGCGAGCGGCCATCCCAGGTGCATGGCGGCCGGTACGGCGATCGGGAGCACGATGGCGAACGTGCCCCAGCTGGTGCCGGTGGAGAACGCGACGAACGCCGCCACCATGAAGATCAGCGGAAGAAAAGCCATCGGCGGCAGCGTGCCCGCGATCATGCGCGCTACGTAGGGACCGGCGCCGAGGGTGTCCGTGACGGCGGCAAGGGATAGGGAGAGCCAGAGGACCGTCGCCATGTTGATCAGCCCGCCCGCGCCGCGCAGCCCCACGCGCGTCAGGTCGTCCACCGTGGAGCGGCGCCCGGCGAGAATCATGATCCAGGCGACGACGAGCGCAGCCAGCACCGCCCACAGCACGCTCGTCGAACCCGAGCCCGCGCGGGGGTCGCCGTGCCCGGTGACGAAGAGCCCCACCGGCATCATGGCCACCATTGTGGCAATCGGCACCACCATGAAGAGCGGGTGGCCGGGGCCGGCCTCCGCTTCGGGCGAGAGGACCTCCGGGTCCAGGAGGGGCGACGCGTCATCCCAGAGCAGCTTCCCCTCCCGCGTCCGCCGCTCCGCTTTCCGCATCGGGCCGATGTCCAGACCCGTGAGGATCGTCACCCCCGCGATCGTCACGGCGGCCAGCGCATAGAAGTTCAGCGGGATCGCTTCCAGGAACGTCGCCAGCGGGTTGGCCACCCCGAGCTCGCCCAGGATCCCCAGGATGTACGCGCCCCACGCGTTCAGTGGGACCAGGATGCAGACGGCCGCCGACGTCGTGTCGATGATGTACGCCAGCTTCTCCCGCGCCGTGTGGAATCGATCGAACAACGGCCGCGCCACCGACCCGCTCACCAGCACCGTGATGTTCGACTCAATGAAGATCACCAGCCCGATCCCGTACGCCAGCAGCTGCGCCCCGCGCGGCCCGGTCACCCAGCGCCGGTGCTCCAGCCACTGCACGAACCCCTTCACGCCGCCCGACGACTCGATGGTCGCGATCAGGGCGCCAATGAACAGCGCGAACAGGATGACCCGCGCGCTGTTCGCGTCGCCCAGCACGGCGATCGTCCGGTCGATCGCCATCGCCGCGCCCGCTGCCGGGTTCCACCCGGACACCAGGGTCCACCCCAGCCACACGCCCGCCGCAAGCGACAGGTAGACCTGGCGTGCCCAGATCGCCAGCACGATGGCCAGCACGGCCGGGGCAAGACTCAGGAACGAGGGTGGGGGCATCGAGCGCCAAGGTAGGGGGGCACCGCGGACGGGGCCAGCGAGGCGTCGCTGGCCGCGGCACGGCACCGTCGGTTTCTGTCACCAGGAACTGTTGGTCGGCCCGGCGCCCGCGCCGACCATTCAGGACTACCAACAGTTCCTGGTGACAGAAACCGACAGGCGTCACGGGCGCTCGAGGGATGCGCTCGGAGAGCGGCAGGCCGACCAAGGTGAGAAGCCTCTTGACACTGCGAATGCCCGGCGCGGTGTGGATTCACGGCATGCCCCACCGGCACTCGTCCGGCGGAAGCCGTCATTGGTGCGAGTCGCGGGCGACCGTCTTGGGCCCTGTGACCCGCTCCTTCGCAGGCGCAGCAGCCTCGACGAATTCGGCCGGCTCACCGTAGCCGACGGCTCTTGGTTCGCTGGGTCGCCGCGAGCGCCGGCGGCCAGACGGCGTTCGACATCGTGGGGGACGAGCAGGGCGGCCGCTTCACCGTGGATGACGCCGTCGTCAGCGAGCTGACGCTCTGGCCGTACCGACCACGCGCGCGTAGTGGCCACGCTGTGGCCCGCACCGGGGCGGCAGAAGTAGGAGCTACTCCCCCAGCATGGCCTTCATGTCGGTGAAGAAGTTCTTCCGCAGTTCCGCTGACTCCTGGGGGCTCAGGATATTGTCGGCGGTCTTGACGTTCAGGTGCTCGGCGGGGAGGTCGTCCAGGTAGCGCGATGGCAGCGCCTCCACGGCCTCCCCGCCCCGCTTCCGCGTCAGGCACCGTGACAGCGTGACGCGCTTGCGGGCTCGGGTCAGGCCGACGTAGAGCAGGCGACGCTCCTCCGCGAGGGGGTCGCCCTCGGCGGCATCGTCGATGGAGCGAGCGTGGGGGAGGATGCCTTCCTCCAGTCCCACCAGGAAGACTTCCTCGAATTCGAGGCCTTTCGCGGAGTGGAGGGTCATGAGGACGACCGCGTCGAGGTCGCCATCGTCCTCGTCATCATCGTTCTGGTCGAGGGCGAGACGGGCGAGGGCGTCATGGAGGGTGGGCGGCTCCCAGCCTTCCGGCAGGGCTTCGGGCGCGTGCCCGTAGTCCTGGCCGGCGTCCGGGCGCTCGGCCCACCGCTTCCGCTCGTAGCGGGCGATGGAGCCCACCAGGTCCTTCAGGTTGTAGACGCGGTGCTCCTCGTCGGCCACGGCGTCGATGAGGCCGCAGCCGTCGCGGAAGAACGACAGCGCCCAGTCGGCCGCCGGCGTCAGCCCGGTCCCCGGGGGCTGGCGCGCCGCCTTCTCCTCCGCGGCGTGGAGCGCCTTGCGGGCGCGGTCCAGGAGCGCTTCGAAGCCGCGGATGGCGCGCGCCTGGGGGGCGCCGACGTCGTCGTCCGTGACGTGCCGGAGCGTGCCGCAGAACCCCTTGCGGCGCTCCCGGGCGAGCTCGGCCACCTTCATCACCGTGGTCCGACCGATGCCGCGCGTGGGGAAGTTGATGATGCGTCGCACGGCGATCTCGTCGTCGGGGTGAGTCACGGCCCGGAGATAGGCGACGCCATCCGCCACCTCCTTCCGGTCGAAGAAGCCGGTGCTCCCCACCACCCGGTACGGGATTCCCTTCTCCCGCATGGCCTCCTCCAGCACCCGCGACTGCACGTTGGTGCGGTAGAGGACTGCGTAGTCGCTCCACTTCGTGCCGAAGCGGTAGTGGCGGAGGGAGATCTCCCTGGCGACGGTCTCGGCCTCGAGCGCATCGTCCTGGTGCTCGTAGAGGTCGAGCGGCTCGCCGACGGGGTTCTCCGTGCGCAGCATCTTCTCGTGCCGGTGCGGGTTGGCGGCGATCACAGCGTTGGCCGCGGCCAGGATCCGCTTCGTGCTGCGGTAGTTCTGCACCAGCGAAATGACTTTCGCGCCCGGGAAATGGTGCTCGAACTCGAGGATGTTGCGGACGTCGGCGCCGCGGAATGCGTAGATCGACTGGTCGTCGTCGCCCACCACGCACAGGTTCCGGCGCGCGCCGGCGAGGTGGCGCGCCATCTCCAGCTGCACGCCATTGGTGTCCTGGTACTCGTCGATCATGACGTAATGCCAGCGCCGCCAGACGGCGCGGCGGACCTCCTCGTCGTCCGCGAGGAGCCTGACGGGGAGGAGGAGCAGGTCATCGAAGTCCACCGCGCCGCACGCCCGCAGCACGTCCTCGTACTTCGGATACACATCCGCGGCAAGGACCGCGTACTCGTCCGCGCGGGTGCCGCGGGCAGGCTCCGCCATCACTTCCAGGCCGGCCCGTTCCGGCGTCACGCCGCGCGTCTTCCAGTCGGAGATGCGACGGAGCAGCGCGTGCAGGTCGAATCGGTCGTCGGCGATGTGGACTTCGGCGGCCGCCGTTTTCAGGGCGCCGAGCTGGTCGCGCGTGTCATAGATGGCGAAGCGGCGGGGGAGCCCGAGCCGGTCGCCGTGCTCGCGGAGAATGCGTACGCCGAGGGAGTGGAAGGTGGAGATGAGCACGTCGTTCGCGGCGTCGCCCGCGAACGACGCCACGCGCTCGCGCATCTCGTCGGCGGCCTTGTTGGTGAACGTGACCGCCAGGACCTGGCGGGGCTCCGCCTTCCCGGTTCGGATGAGGTGGCTGATCCGGTGGACCAGCATCTTCGTCTTGCCGCTGCCGGCGCCGGCCAGCACGAGGACGGGCCCATCCGTATGGAGGACCGCCTGGCGCTGCTCGGGATTGAGGCCGCGGAGGTGTGCTTCGGTGCTTCTCATGGAGGGTCGGGAAGGTAGCGGCTGGCGGGGGTGGGTCGCTACCCCGGGGGCCGAGGCGGCGGCAGCGGGCCGGAGCGGCCCGCGCGGCGGGCGCACTCGCGGATCGCCGGGGGCCCGCGTCCAATCAGGCGCCCAGCTCCCGTGCGAGCTCCCGCAGCGCGTGGAGTCCCACGACGTCGCCGGGGCGGAGGGTCAGACGGGGCCGAGGCACTTCGTTGAACCGGCGATCGATCTCTGCCAGGTAAGCCGACTCCCGCTCGCGTCTTCGAGCGACGAACTCCCCATCCGCATCGGCGGGAAGGACGCGGTTGACGATGACGGCGCCGACCGGGATGTGATAGCCGCGGAGCGCGGCCACGGCGCGGCCGGTCTCGAGGATGGGCAGCCGTTCCGGGATCAGGACGAAAAGGAACGTGGCGCGCGCGGGGTCGGTCACGATCGCCCTCGCAGCACGGAACCTTTCCTGTCGGCGCGACAACGCATCCAGCACGGGGTCATCGGCCGGGGGGGCATGACAGCCCGCCGCAGACCTGGCCACGTTTCTCCACATCCTCCCGAGCGAGCTCAGCTTCCGTCGGCGCGCCGCCACCCCGTCCACCCACGCCTGCATCTGCTCCGGCAGTGCGAGCAATCGCAGCGTGTGTCCGGTCGGCGCGGTATCGAAAATCACGCGGTGGTGGTCGGTGGACGTGAGGATCCGGGTGAAGCGATCGAACAGCGCCGCCTCCTCGGCCGCGGGCGAAGCGCGGGCGACATCGACCTCCCGCTCCACTTCCGCCATCACCCGCGGCGATGCCGTCTCACGGATCCTGGCCTTCACATCGGCGATGTAGCGGTCGGCCTCCGCGGCCGGATCGATCTCCACCGCGTCGAGGCCCGGGGCGACCTGCGTCGGGGCATCGCCTAGCCGGGTCTCCAGGATGTCCGCAGTCGAGTGTGCGGGATCCGTGGAGACGAGCAGCGTCCGAACGCCCGCTTCGGCCGACCCCAGCGCTGCGGCAGCCGCCACGGTGGTCTTCCCCACCCCTCCCTTCCCGCCCACGAACGTGACCGGCTTCAGCAGCACCGCCATCCCCCTTCCGGCGGCCGCTCCAGTCCGAGGCGCTGGTGCCAGGCGTGGAAATCCTCCAGGAGATATGGCAGCAGCTCCAGCGTGTAGAGTTCCGTGGGGTTGGGAACGCCCAGCGCGTCGGAGAACGTGGCCACCATGAACGCGTCGCGCTGGCGCGCATAGCTGCGCTGGATCTCGGCGCGGTAAGGCGCCATCGCGACGCCTTCGTAGATCTCCGCGGCTCGACGGAGCCCGGCCCCAAGGCGTCGGAGCGCGCGCAGGAGTGAGAAGGCCCGCGCGGCTGGCTCGCCGTCGGAGAAATGGGCGTCGTTCGACTCGGAGCTCGGCATGTTCACGGTCACCGTGTGAGAGATACCGGTCTGAACATACGGCATCATCCATGGGCCGGCAGCGGATCCGCGGATTCCCGATCCGGCGGGAAGCGGCCGGCCGTCGCTGCGGCCAGTGCGCCCGGATCCGCACGCGCGGGCCCGCCGGTGGCGGCCAGGCGGCCACAGATCCGGTGCCAGCACAGGTAGTGGTCGAGATAACGGGTCGCGACGCCACGGAACCGGGCGAGCCAGAACCGGATGCGGATGCCGTGTTGCCGGGCATCGCTGATCGGAGGACCGGGAGCACACCAGTTCGCGGAGGGGCCAGGCTCGCCGCAGGATACACCGGCGCGATGGGCGATGGCGGCCACGACCGCAGGGTGATCCATCCTGGAAGTGACCACCGCCTCCGGGTGCAAGCGCGGCGACAGCAGCCTGGCGATGTCAGCCGTCGCGAGTTGCCGCGACGTGACGTGGCATCCATAACCGCGTCCGCAGCTGTCACAGGCGAGCAGCACCCAAGCGCGCTTCTTGATGAACCACCAGAAATCCAGCCGGCGACGAGCGGCCCGGTCCAGGTGACGCGATCCCTTCTGCGAGAACGGCAGGGCCATCCAACCGAGATCCACCATTCCGCTCAGCCGCCACCCTTCGCTCGCCAGCATGGACGACAGTGCCAGGTGCCGCCATCGAAAGACCGTATTCCGATGCACGTCGATCCGGGCGGCCGTGCGACGGACGCTTTCGGCTAGATGGAGCCGCCGGCAGAACACCGCCCAGCGATCCAGACGCTTCAGGTACGAAAGTGCCGTTCCGGTGAAGTCGCTGAACGTGCGACCACACGACAGGCACCGGTAGCGCTGACGGCCTGAGAAGTGGCCCCACCGTTGGACCCGGTTACCGCCACAATGGGCGCAGCAGCGCGCCTCGGGACGGAGCACGACTCGAAGCTGGACCAGGAGCCGCTCCAGATCTGCATCATGCGAGGCGAGCCCAACGCCCCGATGACCCCGACACCTGTGTCCGTGGCGCGTTGACATGGCACAGCCATGCCATCGTGCTCCGGGCAAGGGAATAGCGGGGTAGGACGACATGGCCGGGGCGGGGTCGCAGCAGCTGTCGCGCACGCGCGCTATCGGTTTCTGTCACCGGGAACTGTTGGTGGCCTTGGCGCCGGTCTCGGGGGCGCGTGCGACCAACAGTTCCCGGTGACAGAAACCGACGCGGCAGTGTCGGCGTTGGTTGGGGTACCCGGCGGCCGAACGGGGTGACTTCAGGTGATGTTGTACTCGACCTTTTCGGCTTCTTCGGCGATGGCGGGATCGAGGTCGCCCCGCAGGGCGCGGCGGATGGCGGCGACCGCTTCGAGGATGAGCCAGATCTCGAGGGCGAAGATCGCGGCACCGACGCCAAACAGCAGCCATTGCTCGCGGAAGTGCTGGCCGAGCTGCTCGACCATGGCCCAGGTGGTCATGAAGAACAGGAAGACCATCGGGACGGCGGTCACCCACGCATTCCGCTTGAGCGAGAGCAGCACGATGGTGAGCACCAGGAGTGTGAGCGCACCGGTGAGCTGATTGGTGGTGCCGAACAGCGGCCAGATCCGCATGCCGCCAGCCCCACGATCGACGCCCAGCGCGAGGGCGGCGACGGCGGCGACCGCGACGACGGAAGCCACGAGCCCGTTTTCCAGCACCTTGATTCGGTACTGCGAGCCGAGCTCCTCGACAATGTAGCGCTGCAGGCGAACCCCCGTGTCCATGGTGGTGGCCGCGAATGAAATCACCACGACGGCCGCGAAGATCACGGCGACGTCGTGAGGTATGCCTATCCCTTCCGCGAGCCGGCCGACACCATCGACGAAAGCGTTCACGCCGCCAGCGGACGCGCTGGCGAACGAGGCGTAGTGCTCGCGCCAGCCGTCGCGGCCGGCATAGAGCGCGAAGCCGGCCGTAGTGGCGATGATGGATGTCAGCGCCAACGTCCCTTCCCCCGCCATCCCCCCGTATCCCACGAAGCGGGCGTCCGTCTCGCGGTCGAGCTGCTTGGACGTGGTGCCCGATGCCACGAGCCCGTGGAATCCGGAGATCGCGCCACAGGCGATGGTGATGAACAGGAGCGGGAACCAGCTCGGCGCGTCGGGAGGCAGGTGGTGGGTGACCGCTGGCGCCAGAATGGGCGGGTTCGTCGCCAGCACGCCGGCGAAGATCACGGCGAGGGCAACGAAGAGCTGATGGCTGTTGATGTAGTCGCGCGGCTGGAGCAGCAGCCATACCGGCAACGTGGAGGCGAGAAGGCCATACAGAAGCATGATGATGACCCACCCCGCGCGGATCCCGTCCACAGTCGCGGCCGCCTGCGCGGCCATCAGGTCGCCGCCGGCCTCCTGCACCTGCGCGACCGTTGGCGCGAAGTGGAAGAAATCCGGGAGCTGGGGGTGGATGTACTGACCGATCCAGATGTACGCGTAGAGCAGTACCAGGGCCACCAGGCTCGGCACCAGGATCCCCGCGCGGGTCCGGTAGACGAGCAGGCCCACCACGACGGCCGTGGGCAGGCTCATCCAGATCGGGAAGATCGCTCCGGGATTCGCGACGAAGAGGTTCGCGATCACCACCGCGAACACGGCGTTCACCATCAGCAGCAGGAGGAAGATGATGAGCAGGAAGAGTGTTCGTGCGCGGGATCCGATGACGCCGTTCGTGATCGTGCCAATGGACTGTCCCCGGTGGCGGACGGAGATCCAGAGCGCCCCGAAATCGTGCACGGCGCCTGCGAAGATGGTCCCGAGCACCACCCACAGGAACGCCGGGAGCCACCCCCAGATCACCGCAATGGCCGGCCCCACGATCGGCGCAGCACCCGCCACGGACGTGAAATGGTGTCCGAAGAGCACGTGTCGGTTGGTCGGCAGGTAATCGACGCCGTCCTCGTACCGGTGGGCGGGCGTGACGTAGTCGGGGTCGAGGCGGAACACGAAGCGGGCGATATACCGCGAGTACAGCAGGTACCCGGTCGCGAATGCACTCAGTCCGACGACGAGAAGAACGATGGCGCTCATGTCGAGGCACGATTGCGTGTCGCGAAAAACATCGCAACCCGGGACCACGGCCGACGCACCGCCGCGAGGCACGCCCGGCCACGCACGCCCGGCCACGCACGCCCGGCCACCCACGCCCGGCCACCCACGCCGGGCCACACGCCCGGCCACCCACGCCCGGCCACACGCCCGCGACGTGGGGCGCGGCGCCGCCCGGCGCGTTGACCGCGGTGAGGGGCGGCCACACTTTTCACCAGCACCCGCGGACGGAGCCCGCAGCGGAGGTCGCATTCCATGGCCGGTACGGTGAAGAGCGTCGTCACGTGTGATCTCGATGGCAAGATCGAGACGTTCAACGAGGGAGCGGAGCGGCTGTTCGGCTACTCGCCCGATGAGGCGATCGGCCGGTTACGCGTGTCTGCGTTCTCACCGGGCGAGGTGGTGCTCGGGCACGTCGGAGGCTGGCTGAAGACGGCAGCGGAGGAAGGCGCGTTCGAAGGGGACACGGTCTTCGTGCGCAAGGACGGCTCGACCTTCCCCGCCCACATCCGGATCACGCCCACGTACCGGAAAGGCGAACAGATCGGCTACTGCGGCGTCACGGTGCCGCTGGAGAACGCCGACCCTGCCGCCGTGGCGCCGGACATCACCCTGAGCATGAAGATCTTCAAATGGCTGGTGGTGATGCGCGCGCCGTTCCTGACGGCCACGCTCACCGGCGTGCTCACGGGCGGCGCCGCCGTGCTGGTGACCACGGGGTCGATCCCCTGGGGGCTCCTGCTCCTCACGCTCCTCGGGACGTCGCTGCTCCACCTATTCGCCAACACCAGCAACGACTACTTCGACTGGGTCAGCGGGACCGACCAGGCCAACACCGACTACATCGTCCCGTTCACCGGGGGCAGTCGCTCGATCGAGCTGGGTCTGATCTCGCCACGCGGGCTCCTGATCCTGGCCATCGCCCTGCTCGTGGCGGCGACGGCCGTGGGCGCCCTCCTCATGGCGCTGCAACCGTCCGCCGCCCCGGGGATCGCCGTCATCGGCCTCCTCGCCGCGGCGGCGTCGCTCTTCTACACGGCGCCGCCGATCCGGCTGGCAGCGCGCAAGGGGCTTGGTGAGATCTTTGTCGGGCTGCTGTTCGGTCCACTGCTCACGCTCGGCACAGGCACCGTCCTTCGTGGCCAGCTGGTCTGGACCGACGCCCTTTACGGCCTCGTCCCCGGATTCCTAACGGCGGCCATCCTGTGGATCAACGAGTTCCCCGACATTGACGGTGACCGCGCCGCCGGCAAGCTCAACCTCGTGGTCGTGCTCGGCTGGGAGACCGCCCGTGGTGGCTACATCGCCCTCGTCGGCGCGGCCGGCGCCGCCATTGTCGCCCTCGTCGCCACCGGCCTCGCGCCGCTATCCGCGCTCATCGGCCTGCTGGCGGCGCCCCTCGGCATCCGCGCCACCCGGATCCTGTACGGCACGCGCGTCCCCGCAGCGCTCAAGCCGGCGTGCGCGGCCACGATTCAGTTGCAGTTCGTCATGAGTGCGCTGTTCGCGGCCGGCCTCGCGGCGGGAGTGTTCCTGTGAAGCGGCGCCCGCATGCAGAAAACCGGGCGCTCTTCTCGCCTGGTACCGCGGGCGTGGTTATCATTGAGCAGGAACGCATCACCGAGTGGAGCATCGCATGAACCGCATTGCTGTCGTTGTGCTGGCCCTGGCCGCAGGCGCCGCGCCGCTTCGGGCTCAGGAGCGCCCGGCTTCCCGCTTCCAGGCCGCCCTGTCGATCCCGGCGGCGACCCTCGTGGCACCTCCGGCACAACCGACGGTCGTCAGCGCGCTGACAACGGTGCCGGGCCCATCGGCTCCCGCCACCGGCTGGTCGGCGACGGCACCGGGCCGGTCCGCCGCCAGTTCCAGCCGCGCCGGCGAGGCCGCCGCGGAGCAGGGTTCGAGCGGCTTCTTCTCCTTCCGCAACCTGGCCCACTTCGTCGGCGGCGCCATCGTGGGCGGCTGGGTCGGATACGTGGGCGCGCAGGTCGCCCACAGCGACTGGGACAAGGAGAGCGACGGCTCGCTCAGCAACCAGCGCTCCACCTGGGTGGCGGGCGGCATGGTCCTCGGGATGGTCGGCAGCCGATTGATCGGCCACACGTCGCCTCCCCGCCCGGATCCCCTCGTGCGGCAGCCCCGAGCCAGCCGCAATATCCTGACACTCGACGAGATCCGCGGCTCCACGGTCTCCGACGCGTACGACCTCATCCAGTCGCTGCGCAAGGACTGGCTGGTCACCCGCGGCACCAACAGCTGGTCCGAAACCGCGCGCGGCACGCTCCAGGGCAGCCCGGCCGCTCCCAGCGGCACCATCGTCCCGGGGCGCGATCAGATCATCGTCTATCTCGACGACACCCGCATCGGCGGTGTCGACGCCCTGCACGACGTGAGCGCCTCCCTCCTCACGCGCGCCGAGTTCCTCGACGGGCGCCAGGCCACGTTCCGCTTCGGCTCCGGCCACGCCCATGGCGCCATCCTGCTCTTTACCGGGAACGCCGAGCGGTAGCCCGACCCACCCCCTCCGTTTTCGAGCGGCGGCCCCTCCCGATCCACCGGGAGGGGCCGCCGCTTTTCGTCAGGCCGTTTCGCCCCCGACGCTGTGGGTTTCGCGCAGGTGGACGGGCGGCGATCCACCGCGCCGTGCCCGCAGGTTGAGGACCTCGACGAACAGGGAGAACGCCATTCCGAAATAGATGTACCCCTTGGGCACGTGCTGGTCGAAGCCCTCGAGGAGCAGGGTGAAACCGATGAGGAGGAGGAAGGAGAGGGCGAGCATCTTGACGGTGGGGTGCCGCTCGACGAACCGGCTGATGGGGCCGGCCGCGACGAGCATCACGCCGACCGCGGCCACGATGGCGGCGATCATGACCCCCACCTGCTCGGCCATGCCGATGGCCGTGATGACGGAATCGAGGGAGAAGACGGCATCGAGAATCAGGATCTGGACGATCACGGCCGTGAAGGACGGATAGGAGCGGGCGGCGGGGTCGGTGCGCTCGTCACCTTCGAGGCGTTCGTGGATCTCGTGCGTGCTCTTCGCCACCAGGAACAGGCCGCCGCCGACGAGGATGAGGTCGCGCCCGGAAACCTCCTCGCCGAGTACCGCGAACAGGGGTTCCGTCAGTCCGATCACCCATGCCAGTCCGAGCAGGAGCACGATACGGGTGCCCATGGCCAGCGTCAGGCCGATGGTGCGAGCGCGCGCCTGACTGCCTTCGGGCAGCCGACCGCTCAGGATCGAGATGAAGACGATATTGTCGATCCCGAGCACGATCTCGAGAGCGGTCAGGGTGGCGAATGCGATCCAGATCTCGGGGTCGGTGATCCAGGCCATGGGCCGCTCCGGTCAGCTGCGGGGTCAACGATCTCGTGAGGGGCGCCAAAGTGCACGCGCGCCCCCACGTCACGCCAGACCGGTGCCGTAGCGCGGCGCACGCACGTTCCTTGCTCGCGTCCGTCGGAAGCAGGCGGCACGCGAGCAGAGGAGGCAGGGCATGGCGGAGGCGAGGGAGGAGCAGTCGATCCGGCTGCAGGTGGCAGGGTCGAAAGTGAAGGATTCCGGGAAGGGAGTGGCGCGCGTGAGTCGGGCCGCCCTGGAGACGATGGGGATCCGGGACGGAGACGTCATCGAAGTGGTGGGGAAGCGCTCCACGGCCGTCATCGCGCTCCCGCCGTACCCGGAAGACGAGGGCCTGGAGCTGATCCGTCTGGACGGGCTCCAGCGCGCGAACGCGGACGTGGGGATGGGCGACCACGTGGAGATCCGGCGGGCGGAGCCCCAACCGGCGACGCGGATCCAGCTGGCCCCGGCGCAGCAGAACGTCCGGCTGCGGGGGTCGGGCGAGCTGCTGAAGCGCACGCTTTACCAGCGCCCGCTCACGGCCGGTGACGTGATCTCGACATCCAGCTACCGTCCGACGTCGGGCGGGGTGCCGGACGGGGACCCGGAGGAGATCTTCCGGACGTTCTTCCAGCAGCCGTCCTACGCGCTGCAGGAAATCCGGCTGGTGGTGGTCGCCACGAAGCCGCGCGGCATCGTGCGCGTGGCCGAGGACACGGAGGTGGAACTGCTGCCGCAGTACACGGAGCCGGAGACTCGCCGCGCGGACGTGACGTACGACGATGTGGGCGGGGTGGGCGCGACCATCGAGCAGGTGCGGGAGATGATCGAGCTCCCGCTCAAGCACCCGGAGCTGTTCCAGCGCCTGGGCATCGACCCGCCCAAGGGCGTGCTCCTGCACGGGCCGCCCGGCACGGGGAAGACGCTTCTGGCGCGCGCCGTGGCCAACGAGGCGGACGCGCGTTTCCTCTCGATTGCGGGTCCCGAGATCATCGGCAAGCACTACGGCGAGTCCGAGGAGCGGCTGCGGAAGCTGTTCGAGGAGGCCGCGCAGGACGCGCCATCGATCATCTTCATCGACGAGCTGGACTCCATCGCGCCCAAGCGGTCGGAAGTCTCCGGTGAGGTGGAGCGCCGGATCGTCGCTCAGCTGCTCACGCTGATGGACGGGCTCAATCCGCGGCAGAACGTGGTGGTGATCGCCACCACGAACCGGCTGGACGCCATCGACGAAGCCCTCCGCCGCCCCGGCCGCTTCGACCGCGAGATCGTGGTGGGGGTGCCGGACTTCAAGGGGCGCCGCGAGATCCTCGAGATCCACACGCGCGGCATGCCGCTGTCCGACGAGGTCGACCTGGACGAGATCGCGAGGACCACGTACGGCTTCGTGGGGGCCGACCTGTCGGCGCTGGCGAGGGAGGCGGCGATCGACGCACTCCGGCGCAACCTCCCCGAAATCGACCTGGAGGAGCCGGAGATCGCGCCGGACACCCTGGAGCGGATCCGCGTCACCACGGCGGACTTCGGCAACGCGCTCAAGCGCGTGCAGCCTTCGGCGATGCGGGAGATCATGATCCAGGTCCCGGACGTCCACTGGGGCGACATCGGGGGACTGGACAGGCCCAAGCGGATGCTGCAGGAGGGCGTGGAGCTGCCGCTCAAGCGCCCCGACGCGTTCCGTCGCCTGGGCATCCACCCGGCCAGGGGGTTCCTCCTCTTCGGGCCGCCCGGTACCGGAAAGACCCTCATCGCGAAAGCCGTCGCACGGGAGGCGGAAGCGAACTTCATCGCCACGAAGTCGTCGGACCTGCTGTCCAAGTGGTACGGCGAGTCCGAGCAGCAGGTATCGCGGCTCTTCGCCCGGGCCAGGCAGGTGGCGCCCGCGGTCATCTTCATCGACGAGATCGACTCGCTGGCGCCGCAGCGCGGCGGCGGCCTCGGCGAGCCCGCGGTGACGGAGCGCGTGGTCAACACGCTCCTGGCGGAGATCGACGGCCTCGAAGAGCTGCAGGGTGTGGTGGTGATCGGTGCGACGAACCGGCCCACGCTTCTCGACCCGGCCCTCCTCCGGCCCGGCCGCTTCGACGAGCTGGTCTACATCCCCGTCCCCGACCAGGCCGCGCGGGAGCGGATCCTGTCGATCCAGACCCGGGACATGCCGCTGGCCGACGACGTGGACCTCGCCGCCATCGCCGGTCGCACGGAGCGGTACACCGGCGCGGACCTGGCCGACCTGGTGCGCCGGGCCGGCCTGCAGGCGCTGCGCGAGGACGTGCAGGCCGAGACCGTTCCGATGCGCTTTTTCGAGGCCGGTCTGAGGGAGACGCGGGCATCGGTCACCCCGGAGATGGAGCGCGAGTACGAGCAGATGCGGGAGCAGCTGAAGGAAGAGAGCCCTCTCGGCGGGCGTCGCATCGGGTTCCGCGTGGTCGACGAGGAAGCGGGGGAAGAGCGGCGGCTCGCCGCCACCCACGCGCCCGACGGTTGAGCCCGCCGGGCGCTTCAGGAGGAGTGGAGGATGCGTGCCGCCGCGCGTCGCCCCGAAGCGAACGCGCCCTCCACGGTGCCCATCTCCTCCGTGACGGAGTCCCCGGCGAAATGGAGCGTGTCCCCGACGGGCTCGGCGAGCACCCGCCACGCGTCCGCGTGACCGACCCGCGCGTACGGGTACGCGCCCCGGGACAGCGGGTCCGCGCTCCAGTCGTGGTGGCCGGACTCCAGCAACGATTCCCTCACCTCGGGCGCGTCGAGGGCGAGCATCCCGGCGAGCTGGTCCAGCGCCAGACCGACCCGGGAGCCGGGCGCCATCGCCAGCACCTTTCCCGCGGCGGGGCCGCCCGCCCACGCCACGAGCGCGGGGGCCTCCAGGGCGGCCGGCGTCCACCAGACCGGGAACGGACCATCGCCTTCCATGAACAGCGGGGGCTCCCCGCCCACCACGTCCAGCCAGAACGCGCGCCGGAAGCGGAGCGCGATCTTGGCCACCGCGCCCGGACGGAGCCCGCCCAGCGCGCCGCGCGTGGCGTCCGGGAGCGGGTCGATGGATGGCTGGCCGGCATGCAGGAGTGACACGGGGAGCGCCAGGACCGCGTACCGGGCGACGAGCGACTCTCCACCGTCCGGCGTCTCCACCTCCAGCGTCGCCTGCCCCCTGCGCCAGTGAACCACGCGCACCCGGTGCCGCAGGCGGATCGCGTCGGGAGGCAGGGCGTGGGCGAGGATCTCCGGGAGGCGGGCGACGCCATCCAGCGCGCGCACCTGCTCACCACCTCCGCCGCCTTCGCCGGTCCCTTCCACCGCGGCCACCCAGAGCGCGCTGACCTCGCCCGCGGGCGCCGCATGGTAGCCTTCCACGTAGCCGCGCACCCGTGCGGCCACGTCAGGTCCCACGTCCGCGGCTTGCAGCGCTTCGGCAAGGGAACGGTCCGGGTCCCCGGGCGAAGGGAGGATCGCGGACAGGTCCGACACGGCGTCTTCCCAGCCGGTCGAGACCACGCGCCCGCCGCGCAGATGGACCCGTCCCCCATCCGCGGGGCAGAGCGTGGCGCCGGCCGCCCGCAGCTCCGCCACGACCTGGCCGTGGCGGGGAAGGAACTCCGGCCCGGCCTCGAGGGGCGGGAGGCCGGCCATCGTTTCAATGCGGCCGCCGATCCGGTCCCGGGCCTCGAGCACCACCACGCGCACACCCGCCGCCGTCAATGCCCGGGCCGCAGCCAGCCCCGCCACGCCGGCGCCCACCACGACCACATCCAGCATTCCCCCGCCCGGATGGTTCATGCGCGCCTCGCTTCACGGTCCATCATGGGACGATGGCTGTTCCGTCCCTCCGGCGGATCACCGGCCCCCGGCAGCGGGTGCCCGCGGTCGCCATCAGATCAGGAGCGGGATCGCGAGCAGGACCAGGAACCCGCTCAGGATCATCATGGCCGAGAGGGAGTTGAGGCGGTCGGAGTCGGACCCGGTGTACGCTTTGCCATCCGGCTTGCTGAACGACAGGTCCCCGTCGGACACGGCGATGTCAGCCACCTTCCGGCCATCCACGCTCAGCTGGCCGGTCCCGCTGCTGGTCGCGTCGTTCCCCTGCATCCTCAGCGTGAGCGCGGCACGCTTTCCCTCGCGCGTGGCGGTCACGCCGATATCGTCCGTGAACGCCTCGCCCCCGGCCGCGAGCGACTCGTTCAGGTCGTACGTGTAGCTGCGGGGTCCGGCAGCGAACGTGGCGTGGATCGTGGACGTGCTCGCTCCCGTGTCGCTGCCGCCGCCGGTGCCCGTGATGTCGAACTCGAGCGTGGTGCTGCCACTGCTCATCATGCCCACCACGCCCAGCGTCTCCGACCAGTTTCCGGCAACCTCCGTGACCGCGTGCGCTTCCACGTAGTCGGCCACCACCTTCTGCCCGCTCGTGGTCTCCACGATCCGCACGCCCACTTTCTGGACCCCGCCCTGGTCCTGCGGCGTCAGATCGATGTAGCCGCGCTCCGACACCGGGAGGACGACCCCGCCCGACGCGTCCGTGAAGTACCAGATGATCCGCACGCCGTCCGCGGGCGCGCCCGTCCGATTCGGATCCTCGCGCCACCTCCCCGTCTGCGGGTCGTAGATGAACGTCTTCCCGGCTGCCGCACCGAAGGAGACGGACGCCAGGACGCCGGTCACCGGCGCCGTCCCGGGCGCGGTCCCGAGCGCCGTCCCGAGCGCCGTCCCGGGCGCCGTCCAGGGCGCGGCGGCGCTTCCGATCATGGACGCGATCCCGAGCATGCCACCGGTTCCGGACCCGGCGATGGCCGCGCGCGGCAAGACGCCGGGCCCGTTGGCGAGCCCGGCCACCAGCGTCACGCCCGGGTAGTCGGCGATGGTGTCCAGCGCCTGCGCGAGGAGCTCGTTCGCCGGGTCCACGGCATCCGTGACATAGAAATCCTCCTGCATGTCGGCCTGGAGCCCTGTCGGGTCGAGCTCCGCCAGCAGCGAGCCCGGGTCGGTCGGGCTGTCGCCGCCGCACGCGGCCAGCGCGATCCCGAGGGAGAGTGCGAGCGGGGCAAGGCATCCAGCGGAGCGATTTCTCATCAATGCGTCTCTTCCGGGAAGGAGGCGGGCGGTGCCCGGCCTCGGAAGTCCGATCGGCGCGAGTGCGATCCGAACAGGGTAGTGCCGGTGGCACTCCCCCGCAATCCGGGGATCTCCGGCCGCCGCCACGGTCGCCGCGCGGCGCGCCCGCCCCTATCTTGTCCTCCTTTCCCCAGCACGATCAACCAGAAACCCACACCGGAACGGTCGCATGAGAGCAACCCGCTGGTTCATGATTCTGGGCGCCGTGGTCGCGGTCCTCGTGGTCATCCAGTTCATCGACATCGGCGTGTCCGACAACCCGCCGGTGGAGCAGGACATCGCGGCTCCCCCGCAGGTGAGTCAGATCCTCCACCGCGCGTGCTACGACTGCCACTCCAACGAGACCGTGTGGCCGTGGTACTCCCGCGTGGCGCCGTCGAAGTGGCTCGTGCGCCATGACGTGGAGGAAGGGCGCGGCCACCTCAACTTCTCGACATGGAACCGCAACGACCCGCGGCGTCAGGCCAGGAAGGCCATGGAGATCGCCGAGCAGGTGGACGAGAACGAGATGCCGCCGCGGCTGTACACGCCCCTGCACCCGTCGGCCCGGCTGACGGCGCAGGAGCGGCAGCAGATCGTGGACTGGGCCAACGCCTACGCGCGGAAGATCGCGCAGGAGAACGGCTTCGACCTGAACGAGCTACGGCGGCGCGAGGGCGGCGGCGAGGGTGCGCGGCCCGGCGGCGAGGGTGCGCGGCCGGGGACGGAATAGCGCCCGTCCGGCTCGGGGCTCGAGCGTGGGCTCGCGCGTCGACGGGGCCGGGAGGTCCGGACCCCGTCGGCGTGCCCGGTCAGCTCGGGCTCGACCGCACCATCCGGTTCAGGTACTCCCAGCGCGCGTCGACGTCCGCCTGGATCTGCGCGATGGCCGCGTCATCGAGGTGCCGGAAGCGGCCCTGCGCCTTGATGTAGGGGGCCACGGGGTCTCCCGCGCTCTCGGCGGTGAAGCGCCACCGGTCGCCGTGCTCCACCTCCATCAGCGGGAACACGCGGTTCTGCACGGCCATGCGCCCCATCTCGATGGTGAGCTCGTCCGCGTACTTCCACCCGGGCGGACAGGGCGACAGGATGTGGAGGAACCGCGTCCCGCGGATGTCGCGGGCCTTGCGCACCTTTTCCAGCAGGTCCACCGGGTACGCGGTGGAGGCGGTGGCCGCGTACGGGATGCGGTGGGCCGCCAGGATGCTCAGGATGTCCTTCTTCTTCGTCGACTGCGGGTGATCCGTGGGCGTCGTCGTGGTCCACGCGCCCCATGGCGTGGCGGACGAGCGCTGGATCCCCGTGTTCATGTACGCCTCGTTGTCGTACGTGACGTAGATGATGTTCTCGTTGCGCTCGGCGGCGCCGGAAAGCGCCTGGAGCCCGATGTCGAAGGTCCCCCCGTCGCCCGCCCAGACCATCACGTGGGTGTCGGTGTCGCCGCGCACGTCCAGCGCTGCGCGTATGCCGGACGCCACGGCCGCGCCCGTCTCGAACGCGGTGTGGTAGAGCGGCACGTGGAGCGACGACTGGGGATACGGGCCGGCGATGATGCTCCAGCAGCATGCCGGCAGCACCACCATGGTCTCCTCACCGAGCTCCTTGAGCACCATCCGCATGGCGAGGGGGGCGCCGCATCCGGGGCAGGCCAGGTGTCCGGAGTCCAGCAGCTCGCGACGCGGGACCGCGTCCTTGATCATGACCTGGCTCATGCCTTCACTCCCACCCAGAGGTCCTCACGTTTCGGCGAGTCCACCGCCCGCGTCCGCTCGATCACTTCGTCGATGGTGGCCGGCGTCACATCGCGACCGCCCAGCCCCAGCACGTAGCCGTACAGCGTAGGACGGTCGTCCAGCGGAACGTCGTAGAGCGCGGAGCGGATCTCCTCGGCGAAGATCCCGCCATGCCCCGGCGACACATTCCGGTCCAGCACGGCCACCTTCTTCGCCCCACGCAGCATCTTCCGCAGCAGTTCGGTGGGGAACGGCCGGAACATCTTCACCTTGACCAGCCCGACGCTCTCACCATCCTCGCGCCGCTGGTCCACCACGTCCCGGGCGGTGGACGTGATGGTGCCGGACGTGACCAGGATCAGCTCCGCGTCGTCGGACCGGTAGCTCTCGAGCGCGCCGTAGCCGCGGCCGGTGAGGACCCGCCAGTCGGCGTCCACCTCCTCGAAGACGCGCGCGGCCCGGTGCATGGCCTCCTGCTGGTCCCAGCGCATCTCCATGTAGTCGTCGGGGCGGACCAGCGCGCCGAACGCGCGGGGATCGTTCGTGTCCAGCTTCAGTCTCGCCTCGCGCTTGGGGAGGAAGCCGTCCACCAGCTCGGGGTCGGGGATGTCCACCGGCTCACTGGTGTGCGAGAGGAAGAATGCGTCCAGGATGATCATCACCGGCAGGTCCACCGCCTCGGCCAGCTTGAACGCCTGGATGGTGGTGTCCAGCACTTCCTGGTTGTTCTCGCAGTAAAGCTGGACCCAGCCCGTGTCGCGCTGGCTCAGCGAGTCGTTCTGGTCCGTCCAGATGTTCCAGCCGGGGCCCATGGCACGGTTGATCTCCGCCATGACGATCGGGTGCCGCGCGTTCGCCGCCCAGTGCAGCATCTCGTGCATGAGCGCCAGCCCCTGCGATGACGTGGCCGTGAACGACCGCACGCCGGCCGCGCTCGCGCCCACCACGGCCGCCATGGCCGAGTGCTCGCTCTCCACCTTGATGAAGCGCGCGTCCAGCTCGCCGCTGCCGCACATCTCGCTCAGCATCTCCACCACCTGCGTCTGCGGCGTGATGGGGTACGCAGAGATCACTTCCGCGCGGGCCAGCTTCACGCCCAGCGAGACGGCGTGGTTGCCGACGATGACCTTCTTCACAGTCCCTCCCGCGTCATCACGATGGCGCCGCGCGGACACTCCTCCGCGCAGATGCCGCACCCCTTGCAGTAGTCCAGGTCGATCTCGAACCCGCCCTCCGGCTTGCGCGTGATGGCCGCGTCCGGGCAGAAGACCAGGCAGACCTCGCAATCGTTGCACACGGCGCAGTTCAGGCACCGCTTCGCCTCCGCCACGGCCGCGTCCAGGTCGAGCCCGAGGTTCACTTCGCTGAAGTCGATCGGCCCCTGCCGCCAGCGATCCTCGGTCCGCTCCGCGTGGGCGTAATGGGCCAGCTGGAGCGCTTCGATGTTCACCACGTCGTTCGTGGGGTTGGTGCGACGGACCGGGTCATCCTCCCGCCAGCGCGACATGCTGGGCGTACCCTGGCCCCAGCGCAGCGCGTCCATCTCCGGAGTGTCCGCGGCGTCTCCCGTCCGCTGGCGGAGCCAGCGGTCGATCCCCATCGCGGCGCGCTTCCCCGAGCCGAGGGCGTCCGCCACCGTGCGATCGCCGCCCGCCAGGTCGCCGCCGGCGAAGAACGCGGTCTTCCCGCCGCGCCCGGCGGCGCCCCACGCGTCCACGCGAACGGCGCCGGGCTGACGCTCCACCTCGCCCGGCAGGAGGTCCAGGTCGGCATCCTCGCCGATGGCGGTCAGGACGGTGTCCACGGGGATGTGGAAGCCGTCGTCCTCGATCGGGATCGGGCGACGTCGCCCGCTGGCATCCGGCTCCCCGAGCGCCATCCGGGTCACGTGCATGCGCACGAGCTTGCCGTTGTGATGATCGAAGCCCGCGGGGGCCGCGAGGAAGACGAACTCGATCCCCTCCCGCATCGCCTCTTCCACTTCCTGGGCGATCGCCGGCATCTCCTCCCGCGTGCGCCGGTACACCACGATGGGCGTCGAGCCCATGCGCAGCGCGGTGCGCGCGCAGTCCATGGCGGTGTTGCCGCCGCCGATCACGGCCACCCGGCCCCCGATCTCCGGGCGCTCCCCCCGGTTCACGGCCTTCAGGAACTCCAGGCCGGCCACCACGCCCGCGCCATCCTCGCCCGGCACTCCCATGGGCTTGCCCCGGTGCGCGCCCGTGGCGAAGAACACGGCGTCGTAGCCGCCCAGCTCCTCGGCCACGGCGTCGCCATCCAGGCGGACGCCGAGCCGGAAGTCCACGCCCAGCGCTTCGATCCGGGCGATCTGCAGGTCCAGGATGTCGCGCGGCAGGCGGTAGCCCGGGATCCCCTGCCGCAGCATCCCGCCAGCCTGCTCCGCCTCGTCGTACACCACCGCACCGTAGCCCAGCCGGGCCAGGTGGTAGGCCGCCGCCAGCCCCGCCGGACCCGCGCCCACGATGGCCACGTTCTCGCGCCGGGTCCGCTCTTCCCGCGACGGGAGGGACCGCGTCAGGATCGCATCGCCCAGCGCCCGCTCCACGGCGTGCACGGACACCGCTTCATCGAAGTCGCGGCGATTGCAGCCGATCTCGCACGGGTGGTGGCACACGCGCCCGGTCACCGCGGGCATCGGGTTCTCCCGCAGCAGCAGGTCCAGCGCTTCGTCCAGCCGATCCTGCCGCAGGAGGTTCATGTAGCCTTCCACGTCCACGCCCGCCGGACACGCCTCGTTGCACGGGCGCCACCGCGTCGCGGTACATGGGGCGGATGTACTTCCACGACCCCGTTCGGTTCTCCAGCGTGGAGGCGTCGCTGACGGAGATCAGGGGTGCGCCGGGGAGCCTAGGCATTCGCCACCTCCTCCCGGCCGGCGTCGCCGGCCGCGACGTCGACGCCCGCCAGCCGTTCCGCACCGTCCGCCACCACCACCGCTTCCGCCGCTTCGCGCGCGGCGGCGCGGTTGTCCTCCGTACGGGTCGGCACTTCCTCGTCGATCGCCGCGCACACCGAGTCCAGGCTCACCAGGCCGGACCATGCCGCGAACGCTCCCAGAATGGCCGTGTTCACGATCGGCTGCGAGCGAGAGCCGATCCCGTGGGCGGTGGCGATCGCGCTCGCGTCCACCGTGGCCACCCGGAACCGCTCCACCAGCGATGGATACGACGACGGGGGGCGATCCGTGTTGATCAGGATCTCACCCCCCGGTTTCAGGCCGGCCGTGACGTCGATGGCGTCGACCAGCGTCGGGTCCAGTATGATCAGCCCGTCGGGGGCCGTGATCTCGCAGCGTAGCCGGATCGGCGCGTCGGAAACACGCAGGAACGCCGTCACGGGCGCACCCCGCCGCTCCACGCCGAAGGCCGGGAACGACTGCACCCAGCGGCCTTCCCGGAAGAGCGCGACCGCCAGCACCTTCGATGCGATGACCGCGCCCTGCCCACCACGCCCGTGGATGCGCAACTCACGCATCGGGACTCCTTCCGAAGCAGGGATCTCGTGGAGCGGGCACGCGGCCCGCTCCGCACCATCCACCCTGAAGATGTGGGGCCGCCGCACCCGACGACGTAGGGAGAGGCTTGAAAATCCTGTGGGAGAACGCAGGACGACTCCGCAGGGGTTTGCCGGAAATTGCTGATTGGCCGTCCGAAACGGAGCCGTCCGCATTGCCGCGCGCCCCCTGGCGCGGCTAGCTTGCACGTAGTCCCATCCAACCGGCGGCCAGGCCGCCCTGGAGGTCCCGATGAAGGCCTCGCGGAAATCGCCAGCAGCCGCCGGGAAGGCGGAGATCCGACGCGCAGAGCTCGAGAAGGCCGGCATCAGGGACGGCGACCTCGACCGCGCCCTCGAATCGGCCCTCCCCCTGGGCGTCTGCTGCGCCGAGGCCCAGGCCGATGGCGTGCCGTGCGCCGAAATCGGCGGCGACTGCCTCGAGTGCGATCGCGCCGACCCGACCCGACAGCTCCTCCTCCGCCTGGCCGCCACCAGCCGCGTGCACTAGAAGGCCGCGCCGACCCGGCGCCATTTTTGCCGACATCGGGCAACGCGCCCGTGCCCGGCTGGCCGGCGTCGATGACCGCGCCGAGCCCGGCCGGGCTCGGCCGCGGAGAGCACCACGACACCCGGCACCCCATCGCTCCATGCCAGCTCCAGACGACGCTTTCCTGCGCGCCATCTTCCTGGGCCCCCACGCCGAGAACGCCGGACTGTTCGAGCGGCTGATCATCGACGCGCTGCGCGACCACGTGCGGTGGCGCCGGGATCACCACCCGGAGGATCCGGCCGTGGTGGACGAGCGGCAGCGGAACGATCCGGCGTTTCGCGCGACTGCGGAGCGGCTGACCAGCGAGCTGTCGGGGCTGCTGGAGGAGCTGAAGCGGGGCGTGCCCTTCTTCAGCGGGCGCTACAAGGGCCACATGAACTACGAGCAGACGCTGGCGAGCCAGGCGGCGTACTTCGCGGCGATGCTCTACAACCCCAACAACGTGGCCATCGAGGCGTCGCCCGTGACCACGCGCCTGGAGCTGGACGTGGCGCGACAGATCGCGGAGATGATCGGATACCGCCCCGCCACGTCCTGGGGGCACCTCACGTCCGGTGGCACGGTGGCGAACTTCGAAGCACTCTGGATCGCCCGGAACATCCACTACCTGCCGGTCGCCGCGTCCGGCGCCGACGACGAGCTGGGGCTGCGGCTGGACGTGCGCACGCCCACGGGAGACACGGCGCCGCTGACGGAGCTGTCGCTGCGTGACCTGCTGAACATCCGCCCCACCGACGCGCTGGACCTGTGGGATGCGCTCTGGGCCTCCGGCGATCGGGCGGAGATCCACGCGGCGCTCCAGGACCATTCCCTCCAGGCCGTGGGCTACCAGGACTATGGTCGTCGCCTGGCGGCGGCGTATGGAGACCCGCTGCCGCCCGCCGTGGTGGTGGTGGCCGCCAGCGCGCACTACTCGTGGGAGAAGATCGTGCGCGCGCTCGGGATCGGGTCGAACCAGCTGCGCTTCATCCCCATTGACGACCACTACCGGATGGACCCGGACGCGCTCTGGCGCATGGTTCGCGACCTGGACGCGGAGCGCACGCCGATCCTGGCGTGCATCAGCGTGTGCGGCACCACGGAGGAGAGCGCCGTGGACCGGCTCGACCGGGTGGTGGAAGTGAGGGAGCGTGCGGAGTCCGAGCTCGGGGTGGCGTTCCACCTCCACTCCGATGCGGCCTACGGCGGCTATGCGGCGGCCGTGACCTGGGATGGCGACGGGCGGCGCCGGAGCCTCGAGGCGATCCGCGCGTCCGCGGGCACTCCCGACTGGCCGGAGGCCGGCTGGGTCTCCTCCATGGAAGCACTGGCGGAAGCCGACTCCGTCACCATTGATCCGCACAAGCTGGGCTACATCCCCTATCCCGCGGGCGCCATCGCGGTGCGGGACCGGCGCGCCAGGGAGCTGGTGGCCATCGACCCGCCCTACCTCCTCCCCACGCGCGGCCTGGACTCCGCCGAAGACCTCTTCCTCGGCCGCTTCATCCTCGAAGGCTCCAAGCCCGGCGCCGCGGCGGCAGCGGTGTGGCTGAGTCACCGCGTCCTCCCGCTGGACGAGCGCGGCCACGGCCGCCTCGTCGAGCGCACCGCGGCCGGCGCCCGGAAGCTGCACGCGGCTCTCGCCTCCTCGCCCCTCACCCCGTTCCGCATGGTCCTGCTGCCGCCGCCCGACATCAACATCGTGTGCGGCGTGCTGACGCACCCCGACCTCCACTCCCTGGCGGAGGTCAACGCGCTGAACGAGGGGATCTACGCGCGCATGAGCCTCACCCGGCCGGGCGCCGCCCCCGACTACATCATCACCCGCACCCGCTTCCAGACGCCCATGTACGATGGCGCCGTGGACCCGCTCCTGCACGAGCTCGGGATTCCGACAGACGAGTGGCGCGAGAGCGGTCAGGACGGACTCGTGGTCCTCCGGGCCACTGTCATGGACCCGTTCCTCGTCGACGACGACGGGTTCGACGCCGCCGCCGTCGACGCCGCCACCGACACCCGCCATCCGGACGCCGACGCCACCGCCCGGGGTGGGCACATCAGAGGCTTCATCGCCGCCCTGAAAGCCGCCGCCGGTGCATGCATGACCGGGCCGTAGGCGTTCGGGCCCCGCCCCGCCCCCGTTTCACACGACCGGCCCTCTCCTTGCCCGCGCCCTCTCCCCACCACAGCTTCCCTGGAATCCACCCGGACCGGGACCGCTCACAACGCGACGCCATGCGTACAAGTCACCGCTTCTCCACGACCCGGAAGACGGCCGCAGCGCCCTTCCTCGCCCTCGCCCTCCTCTTCGCCCCGGGGCTCCCCGGACCCGCGCGCGCCCCGGGCGCGCCGCTGGGACCCGCGCGCGGCGCCGCGCAGGCGCCGGAGGCGGTGGACACCGCCTGGGTCCGCGCCCACTACAGCAAGCGGGAGGTCTACATCCCGATGCGCGACGGCGCTCGCCTGTTCACGGCGATCTACACCCCCCGCGACACGACGCGCGCGTACCCGATGCTGATGATGCGGACGCCGTACAGCGTGCGTCCCTACGGCGAGTCCGCCTACCCGGCGTCGCTGGGCCCGAACGCCTCGTTCACGCGCGACGGCTTCATCTTCGTCTACCAGGACGTGCGCGGGCGGATGATGTCGGAGGGGAACTTCCTGAACATGACGCCGCACGTGGAGGAGAAGCGGGGCCCATCGGACGTGGACGAGAGCAGCGACACGTACGACACGGTCGACTGGCTCCTGGCGAACGTCCCCGGCAACAACGGCCGCGTGGGCCAGTGGGGGATCAGCTACCCGGGCTTCTACAGCGCCGCGGGGATGATCGACCACCACCCGGCTCTGGTCGCCGTGTCGCCCCAGGCGCCGATCGCGGACTGGTGGTACGACGACTTCCACCACAATGGCGCGTTCTGGCTCCCCCACTTCTTCGGCTTCTTCTGGTTCTTCGGGCAGCCCCGCCCGGTGCCCACCACCCAGTTCCCCGCGCCGCTGGACTACGGCACAGTGGACGGGTACGCGTTCTACCGCGACCTGGAGCCGCTGGCGGGCGTGGACCGGGACTGGTACCGCGGCCAGGTGGCGTTCTGGGACTCGATGGTGGCCCACCCGGACTACGACGCGTTCTGGCAGCGGCGGAACCTGCGGCCGCACCTGAAGAACGTGGCGCCCCACGTCCTGACCGTCGGCGGCTGGTTCGACGCCGAGGACCTGTTCGGCGCGCTGGCCACGTACCGCTCCATCGAGGCACAGAACCCGGACGTCGACAACCGCATCGTCGAAGGCCCGTGGTTCCACGGCGGCTGGGAGCGGAGCACCGGCCAGCAGCTGGGAGACGCCTGGTTCGAGCAGGCCACGTCGGAGTTCTTCCAGGACAGCATCGAGCTCCCCTGGTTCCGCCACTGGCTGAAGGGCGCGCCCGATCCAGGGCTCGCCGAAGCCACCATGTTCGACACGGGCGTCAACCGCTGGCGCCGCTTCGCCGAGTGGACGCCCCCCGCCGCCGCCGAGCGTGCGCTCTACTTCGAGCGCGATGGCGCGCTGGCCTGGTCGCCGCCCGGTGACGCGGACGCTTTCGATGAGTGGATCAGCGACCCGGCCCACCCGGTCCCGTTCACGCGCGAAGTGACGTTCGGGATGAGCCGCGAGTACATGACGGAGGACCAGCGCTTCGCCGCCCGCCGTCCTGACGTGGTGGTGTATCGGACGGAGCCGCTGGAAGAGGACCTGACGCTGGCCGGGCCACTCGTCGCCGACCTCTGGGTCTCCACATCCGGCACGGCCTCCGACTGGATCGTGAAGCTGGTGGACGAGTTCCCCGGTGACGCCCCGGACACGCCGGCCGCACGCGAGCGCACCGGCTTCCACACGGGCGGCTACCAGATGATGGTGCGCAGCGAGGCCATCCGCGGGCGCTACCGGGACGACCCGTCCCGCCCCGCGCCGTTCCGCCCGAGTGAGCCCACGCGCGTGTCCCTCCCGCTGCAGGACGTGCTGCACACGTTCCGGAAGGGGCACCGTATCATGGTGCAGGTACAGAGCACGTGGTTCCCGCTCGTCGACCTGAACCCGCACACCTACGTGCCGAACCTCTACGCTCTCGAGGCGACCGGCCCGTTCGTGAAGGCGACGCAGCGCGTCTACCGGTCGCTCGAGCACCCATCGCGCCTGGTCCTCCACGTCCTTGCGCCCGAGGGGAGCTGATATGCCCGGCGGGCTGATCGGAGGGCTGGAGCGGTTCCGCCGCGAGACGTTCCCCCGCTACCGGGACCACTACCGCCGGCTGGTGGAAGAGGGGCAGCGCCCGGGCACGCTGTTCATCGGCTGCGCCGACTCGCGCGTGGTTCCGGACCTGCTCGTGAGCGCGGAGCCGGGCGAGCTGTTCATCGTGCGCAACATCGGCGCGTTCGTGCCGCCGTGCGGGGAAGACCCGTGCTTCGACGGCACCGCCGCCGCCATCGAGTTCGCGCTCCTCGAGCTGGACGTCACGGACATCGTGGTGTGCGGCCACTCCCACTGCGGCGCGGTCAAGGCCCTGTACCAGCCGCCCGGCGACGACGCGCCGCACCTCCGGAAGTGGCTCGAGCTCGGCGCCCGCGCCCGCCTCGGCAGCGACGCCCCGACGCCCACCCCACCATCCCGGGGGCTGCTTTCCCGCACCGAGCAGCGTTCCGTGGCCCTGCAGCTGGGGAACCTCCTGACGTACCCCGTGGTCCGGGAGCGCGCCGACGCCGGGACGCTGTCGCTGCATGGGTGGCTGTACGTGATCGAGGACGGACAGGTCCTGGCGCTCGACCTGGAGACGCGGCGGTTCACGCCCCTGGCGGAATAGGGACCGGCGCCCGGGCTGGTTTCCTAGGCGGCCGAGCCCTCCCGCAGCCCGCGCAGCGCGCGCAGCGCCGTGCCGCCACCCACCACTTCCGCGCCATTCTGGACGTAGGCGCCGTCGGGCCTCAGCTCCCACAGGTCCGGCGCGTGGAGGACGCCATCGAGGATCTCCCGGAGACGCTCGCCGAGCTCGGGTCGCCGAACGGGCACCGCCACTTCGACGCGTCGGGACAGGTTCCGCGGCCGCCAGTCGGCGGAGCCGATGAAGTACTCCGGGGCCCCGCCATTGGCGAACTCGAAGATGCGCGCGTGCTGGAGCAATCGTCCGAGCAGGCTGACGATCCGGATGTTCTCCGACAGCCCGGGCACGCCGGGGCGCAGCGCGCAGATCTCCCGCACCGCCAGCTCCACGGGGACGCCGGCATGGGATGCCTCGTACAGCTTGGCGATCATGCGACGATCGGCCAGCCCGTTCAGCTGCCCGCGCAGCCCCGCCGGCCGCCCGGCCCGCGCGTGGTCGATCTCGCGGTCGATGAGCCGCAGGAATCGCTGCCGCATGTTGAATGGAGAGACCAGGAGGTGGTCGAAGTCGCCCGTGGCCGAGTAGCCGGTGAGGATGTTGAACACGGCCTGCAGCTCTTCACCGATCTCCGGGTCGGACGTGAGCAGCGCCACGTCCGTATACGTGCGGGCCGTGGCCGCGTTGAGGTTGCCGGTGCCGATGTAGCTGTAGCGCACCAGCTCGTCGCCTTCCCGTCGCACCACCAGCCCCGCCTTCGCGTGCACCTTGTACTTCAGCGGGCTGAACACCACGTGGATCCCGGCCGCCGAAAGCGACTTGGCCCACGCGATGTTCTGCTGTTCGTCGAAGCTGGCCTTGATCTCGATCAGCGCCACGGCATCCTTCCCCATCTCCCTCGCCCGCGACAGCGCCTGCACGATCTCCGACGACGAGTCCGTCCGGTACAGCGTGACTTTCAGCGCCACCACGTCCGGATCCTCCGCCGCCTCACGGACGAAGCGCTCCGCGCTGCTGGTGAAGTCGTCATCGGGGAAGTAGACCAGGCGGTCGGCCTCCCGCAGCAGGTCGAACACGGGACGCCGCGGCTCGAGCGGGACGGAGCGGTGCATGGGCGGGAAGCGGACGTCGTCGCCGATCTCCATTTCCGCGACCTCCTCCAGCGCGGCCAGGTCGATGAGCCCGTCCACCACGTACACGTCCTGCGGTCCCAGCCACCATGATTCGGTGGGCGACTCGTAGCGCAGCTCGTTCACGATCATCTGCCGCAGCGAACGCGGCATGCGCGCGTCCACCTCCAGCCGCACCGGCGAGCGGAACGGGCGACGAGCCACGTCCTCCTCCACCGCCTGCAGCACATCCCCCACCAGCGTCTCCTCCAGTTGCGTGCGCGCGCTCCGCGTCACGCGGAAGAGGTGCGCGCTCTGCACCGTGAGCCCGGAGTAGAGGTCCGGGAGGCGCGCCACCAGCAGCTCCTCCAGCGGGACCAGCCGGCGGCCGTCCTCCAGCGGCAGAAAGCGCGGAAGCTCGCCCGGCAGCTCCACGGCCGTGAAGTGCGCCCGGTCCGAGCCCGGGAGCCGCACCACGGCCCCGATCGCCGGACGCAGGTTCCGCATGTGCGGGAACGGATGGCTCGCGTCGGCGGCCATCGGCGTGAGCACCACTTCCGCGTCGGTGGCGTAGCGCTCCAGCAGGTACGCGCGGTCCTCCTCGCCCAGCTCCCGCCAGCGCAGGATCCGCACACCCCGCTCCGCCAGCGCGGGGAGAAGCCGCCGCTGCAGCAGTCGCTGCGCCCTCGCCGCCACCTGCCGTGCGCGGATGCCGATCAGGTCCAGCTGCTCCCGCGCGCTCAGACCGTCCATGGTCCGCCGGTTGCCGGGCGATGCGGCCTCCTCCTTGAACCCGGCCACACGGGTCATGAAGAAGTCGTCCTGCCGACTGCCGAACATGGACAGGAATCGCACCCGCTCGAGGAGCGGCGTATCGCCGGACTCGGCGAACGCGAGGATGCGCTCGTCGAAGCTCACACGGCTCAGCTCCGCGTTCAGCAGGTGCGCCGGCGGGACATCCTTTCCGGGCGCCGCCTCGGGCAGCGGGACCGGCGAGAGCGCGAGCTCCAGCGCTTCCGGGCCCGCATCCGCCTCTCCGAGCTCCGCCGCCCCATCGCCGCTCAGCAGGTCGGAGCGCGCGGCCACCTCGAGCGCCGCGAGGGTGCGCGCGCCGCGCAGCGCGGCGCTCCCCACCGCCCCCAGCGCTTCCGCCAGCGGCACCCAGACAAGCTCCCCGTCCGCCGTGTCCGGCTGTACCTCATCCGTGGCCCACACCTCGAGCGCCGGCCGACCGGGTCCGCCGGGGTTCGTGCCCAGGAGCCGCACGCGCGCGCCCGCAGCCGCAAGCACTTTCGAGACGAGCCGCCGGGCGGCGGTCTCTCCGCTGCCGTCTCCGAACGGGATGCGCAGCCGCCCGCCATCGCGGAGCAGGGCGATGCGGCCATGGGCGTGGGCGACGATCGCCAGCTCCCGCGCGGCCCGAACCTCCCGCTCGAGCGCCTCGATCTCGGCATCATCGAGGAGGTCCCGGGCGCGAGTGGCGGGATCGGAGAGCGTGATCCGGACCCCGGGCTCGCGCTCGAGCGATGTCACCAGCGCTTCCACGTCCGCGTCCACGGCCGCGGTCACCACGATCTCCCAGAGCGTTCCCGACAGGTCGTTCCTCCGCACGGTCAGCGCGTCGTAGGAGAGGGTGAGCGCCTGCCCGGAGCCGGGAGCGCGGCCCGAGAGGGAAACATGCCTCAGCCGGCACAGCGTCTCCACCTCGAACGCCTGCTCCAGGCGCGCGGGATCGATGAGCCCGCGAAGCAGCTCCGCGGCCTCGGAATCGCCGTGAAACACGCTCCCGGCATCGCCCGGCTCGACGTCCGACTCCGCGCTCCGCGCCGCTCCTTCGCCATCGCTCGCGCTCCGGATGTCCACGCGCAGCGTACGCCGCCCGTCCGCGTGGTGCCGCAGCCGCACGGCCGCCGGCTTGAGCCCCAGCTCTCCGCCGGCGGTGTCGTAATACACGTCCCGGAACACCTCGATGGAGCGGCCCTCCTCACGCCCGGGGACCGGGAGCGGCCGTACGGCCAGGCCATCGAGGAGCTCGCCGCTCGGGACCTGGAAGCGGATCGTCCGCCGCCCTCCCGCCGACCTCACCCCTCGTCCTCCCTCGGGTGGTACGGTACGTACTCCGCCGCCGCCACGGTGGGCGACCAGCGGTCTTCCAGCTCGCCGAGGATGTCCACGGGCGTCTTCTTCTTTCGCAGCCGCACCGCCGCCTCCAGCGTGTAGACGCCGTTGCGCCCGAGCGGCGGCTCGTGGAACAGCCACTCCTTCCCGATCTCGCTCAGCACCACCTCCGCCACCTGCCTCGCCGAGCGCGGCTCCGTTGTGTGGATCAGCAGGATCCCGTCCGTCTTGATCTGGTCGGCCAGCTCCTCGAGCCGTTTCCGCACCCGGTCCTGCCCCTGTGGCGTCTGGGCGATCATCATGCTGGTGTCGCCCACCGACAGGAGCTCCGCGTCCTCGTCCACGTACACCTCGAGGTCGTACTTCCAGAAGACCAGCACCATGACCGCGAAGGTCAGCGACAGGACGAGCGCGATGTCCACCGCCTGCACGCCGCACGCGAGCCCGATGGCCATGACCAGGAAGACGTGAACGGCATCCTTTGGATTCTTCACCGTGGTGCGGAAGCGCACTGCCGCCACGATCCCCGCCAGGCTGAATGCCAGCGCCAGGCTGTTCTTCACCACCATGACCGTCCCGGTCACCACGGGCGGCAGCATGATGAGCGTGTGCACCAGCGAGCGGTCGTAACGAAGTCGCTGCGCGAACGTGTATACCCACGCGATCGGCAGGACGAGCAGGATGGTGGCCGCGATGGCCAGCGCGGTGGTGAGCACCCGCGCGCTTTCCGTGCGCGCGGGGACGATCAGCGCCTTCGGATTCACGATGTTCCCCGCATCCGCCACGTTCCCGCCCAGCGGCGACACCAGCGCCTTCTCCACGCCCGGGATGAAGTGCACGCCCAGGAGTCCGATCCCGATCAGCACGGCGTAATAGAAGAGAAGCCGCACAATCGGGATCTTCCGGGAATGCTCCGCATACCGGCGTCGGTCTCCGTTGCGGGACCATCGCCCCCTGGCGGATCGACCCACGTCGGCAGCCTCGCCGCCGTTGTGTCCGGTATCCTGCCGCTCCGCCACGCGTTCTGCTCCTTTCAACCGCTGGTTCGCGGTCCGGAAGGGGCAAAAAGCGCGCCTTCACCGCGGCCGGGCGAGCCGCGGCCCCGACGCACGACGGCCCCGCCCGGCGAGCGCCGGACGGGGCCATCGTGTCCTGCTACATCCGTTCCGCGGTGGGACCGCGGAACGGTTCGGCTCAGCCTTCGTAGCCCGGGTTCTGCGTCAGGTTCGGCGCAACGTCGAGCTCCGAGACCGGGAGCGGCCAGAGCGCCTTGTACGGCGCCCACCGGCTCCCGAACGCGGCCGCGCCCTCGCCCAGCCGGTTCAGGTCGAACCACCGGTCGCCCTCGAACGCCAGCTCCAGCCGGCGCTCCAGGTAGATGGCATCCAGTACGTCCGCCTGGCTGTTGTTGAGGTCCGCGGCGAGGTCGTACGTCGCAACGCCCGCCCGCTCGCGGATCATGTTCAGGTACTCCACCGCCGTGTCCAGGTCACCCTGCTCCGCCGCGGCCTCGGCCACGATCAGCAGGATCTCGCCATAGCGGATCACGTTGAAATCTTCGGTCCCCGCCGTGGTCGGGAACTTCAGGACCTGGATCCCATCCGGCCGCGTCTCGCCGAAGTCCGCGGCGAAGCGCTGGTCGTTGGCCTGGTCGAAGAGGTAGTAGATCTCTTCCGTCGCCCCGATCTCGAAGCGTCCGGCGTACTGGTAATAGAAGCCGAAGTTGTTGTAGTCGACCGAGGTGAAGACGATCTTGAAGATGTCCTCGGGCGAGCCCTGGTCGGCCCACAGCGACGCGTAGTTCGAGGCGAGATCGTAGTCGCCCGAGTTCACCAGCCGCATGGCCGCGGCCTGCGCCTGCGACCACTTCTGCTGGTACAGCGACGCCTTCGCCAGCAGCGCGTCGGTGAAGCCCGGCGTCATGAAGCTGCGATCCGAGTTGTCGATCCCGGCCGACGTCATGAGCGTCTTCGCCTGCGCCAGGTCCGCCTCGATCTGGGCATACACCTCGGCGACCGACGCCCGCGCCACCTGCGACGCCTCATCCAGCGACGCCGGCGGCTCCAGCACCAGCGGCACGCCGCCGTAGGCACGCACCAGCGAGAAGTAGTTGAGCGCCCGGAGCGCGTACGCCTGCCCGAGCAGCCAGTCCTTGTCCGACTGCTCGATGTTGTCCAGCTCCGGCACCTTCTGGATCAGGTGGTTGACCCGGTCGATCCCCCGGTAGGCGAGGTTCCAGATCCACTCAATGGAGTAGTTGGCCGCCGTCGTGTTCAGGAGGTCCGCCTCGCCATAGCTGCCATACGTGCCGGTGTGCTCGGCGTTGTCCGACATGTTCTCCGACCACAGGACGTAGTCGCCGCCGTAGTAGTCGCCGCTCTGGAGCGCGCTGTACCCGCCCATCAGCGCCGCCGTGGCGGACTCCATGTCGATGATCGCCACGCTGGATGCGATGGCGTCCTCGGGCAGCACTTCCAGCGGCCCCTGGTCGCACGCCGCCACGCCTGCCAGGAGCAGCAGCGCGGGCGCCATTCGGAATAGTTTCTTCATGGTCATTTCCTTTCCGCGCTCACCAGTTCCCCTGGAACCCGAACGTGATCGTCCGGGCCAGCGGATAGGCGTAGAAGTCGGTCCCGAGCGTCGCGGCCGCGGCGCCGGAGCCGCCGTAGTTGTTCTCCGGGGCGTAGCCGGAATAATCCGTCCACGTCTTCAGGTTCTTGCCCGACACGAAGAACCGGCTGTTGCTCGCCCGGATCAGGTTGTTGATGGCGTCCGGCACCTTCACGCCGAGCGTGACCTCGCCGAGACGTACGTAGGACGCGTCCTCGAGGTAGCGGCTGGACTCGACCCACGCGCCGGTCGAGCCGTACCAGCTCGGGCTCGGAGCGGTGCCGTCCGGGTTGTCCGGCGTCCAGTAGTTCTCCACGTGGACCTTGAACTTGTTGTCCAGGAAGTAGCCGCCATCATCGGAGTACTCGCGCATGGCGTTGTAGATCTTCGCGCCCTGGCTGAAGTCGAAGAACGCCATCAGGTCGAACGCGCCATACGAGAACGTGTTGCGGATCCCGCCGTAGTAATCCGGGTGCGGGCTGCCCACGATCATGCGGTCGTCGGAGCCGGGGAAGGTGGTCCAGACGATGTCGCCGTTGGCGTCGTACTGCACGTTGCCGTCGGCATCCAGGTCCACGTACTTCGCCACGCCCGTCTCCCGGTCCACGCCGATGTACTTGGGCGTGTAGAAGACACCGATCGGCTGTCCGACCTCGACCCAGTTGATGAACCCGGAGGGGAACGGCTCGTCCTTGTAGAGCGCGGTCACCTTGTTCCGGTTGCGGGTCAGGTTGAGCTCCGTGGTCCACTCGAACCCGTTGGCCCGGTTCGGCCGGACGTTCACCGTGTTGAGGCTGAGCTCCCATCCCTCGTTCCGGATCCCGCCCACGTTGGCGAGCACGGACGTGAAGCCGCTGGTGGCGGTGACCGGCCGGTTGAGCAGCAGGTCGTTCGTGTTCTTCCAGTAGCGCTCGACCACGAAGCCGAGTCGGTCATTGAAGAAGCTGAGGTCGAGCCCCAGGTTCGTCTCGCTGGTGGTCTCCCACTTCAGGTCGTTGTTGGCCAGGTTCGCCGGCGCGGTGCCCGGGATCGGTCCGTAGTTGGCCGTGCCGTAGAGGCCCAGATAGCGGAAGTCGCCGATGGCCTCGTTCCCCGTCTCGCCCCAGCTGGCGCGGAGCTTCATGTCGCTGATGAAGTCCAGCCCCTGCATGAACGGCTCGGCGCTGACTACCCAAGCCGCGGACGCGGCCCGGAAGACGCCGAACTTGTTGTTCTCACCGAAGCGCGACGAGCCGTCGGCCCGGATGCTGGCGTTGAGGATGTAGCGGTCGTTGTAGACGTAATTGGCGCGACCGAAGAACGACATGAGGTTGTGCGACCACCCGCTCCCGTCGTAGCCGGCCACGTCCGCCCCGTTGCCCGGCCAGTTGAGCTCCGGGCTCGTGAAGCTTTCCGTTCGGATGAAGCTCTCCTCGCGCTTGTCCCGTTCCGTCGACGCGCCCGCCGTCACCGACAGCTCGTGCGCACCGAAGTACTTGTTGCCGGTCAGGTAGCCTTCGAGCAGGTACTTGTTCCCGGATGCGTTGGCCACGCGCGAGACGCCGCCCACGCCCGACCCGTAGGTCAGCGGGGTCAGCGGTGAGTTCCAGCGATGCTCGCGCAGGTTGAGGATGTCGAAACCTGCGCGGCCCGTGGCCGTCAGCCAGCTGGTTGCCACGTAGTTCGCGGTGAGGCTGCCGAAGGTCCGGTTCGTGAGGGCGTTCGTGAAGTCCTCCACGCCCACCGCCACCGGGTTCGAGTACGAGGCCCAGTCGCTCCAGGCGCCCGTCGCGGGGTCCTTCACCGGCACCCACGGCTCGTTGGCGATGGCGTTCGTGACCGGGCTGACGATGGAGTTGTCCGACTCGATCCGGTCATTGTTCTCCCGGGACAGCGACAGGGACGTGCTGAAGCTCAGCTTGTCCGACGCCTGGAAGTCCAGGTTCGCCCGGCCGGAAGCCCGGTTGTACCCGGACCCGATGATGATCCCGGTCTGGTCGAAGTACGTGCCGGAGATGTAGTACTTGAACGCCTCGGTCCCGCCGCTCACGCTGAGCTGCGTGTTGCTGATCGGCGCGGTCCGCATGACTTCTTCCTGCCAGTCCGTATTGACGCTCGGGTCCACGCCGAACGAGTTCAGCTCGTCCTGGACGTCCGCCTCGGTGTAGCCGTCGTAGCGCATCCCGTCCGAGAAGTACTGGATCCACTCGGCCGTGCTCAGCATCGGGATCTTCTTCTGCGACTGCTGGAAGCCGCCCGACACGTTCACGCTCACCTGCGGCCGGCCGGCCGTCTGGGCGCCGCGCTTGGTCGTGATCATGATCACGCCGTTCGAGCCCCGCGAGCCGTAGATCGCTGCCGCGGCCGCGTCCTTCAGGATGTCGATGGACTCGATGTCGTCGGGGTTCAGCCCCGTGATGGACGACAGGTCCTGGCCGCCCAGCCCCAGCTGGCCGAAGTCCTCGCGGAAGATCGGCACGCCATCCACCACGTACAGCGGCTGGTTGCCCGCCGAGATCGACGAGCTGCCGCGCACGCGCACCGTGATTCCGTTGCCGGGGTTACCCGCGTTCTGGATCACCTGTACGCCCGCGGCCTTGCCCTGCAGCGCGGCGTCGAGACTCGCCACCACGCGATTTTCGACGTCCTGCGTCTGGACCGTGCTGATGGCGCTGCTCACTTCCCGCCGCGTCTGCTGCGCGTATCCGGTGGCCACCAGCTCCTCGAGCTGGATCGCCGTGACGCCCAGCTGGAAGTCCTCCGTGGCCGTGCCGCCCGCGGCGACCGTGATGGTGCGCGCCTGGGGGGAGTAGCCGATGTACTCCACGCGCACTTCCGCTCGACCGCTCGGCACCCGCGTGAGGAGGTACCGTCCATCGTTGTTCGTGATCGTTCCGATTCCCGTGCCTCGAATCATCACCTGAGCGCCGGAGATCGGCTCTCCGGTCTGCGCGTCGGTGACGGTGCCACGGATCGCGCCCGGTTCCTGCGCGGCGAGACTCCGTGGTGCGCCGAAGGCGGTCAGCGCGATGGCGACCGCGAGCGACGCGAAGGCTGCGCACGATGTCTTCATGCGAAGTGCCTCCTGGGTTGTTTGTGGAAGAAGGGTGCGATGCGGGTGAGGCATCGCCCGCATTGTACCTTTCCATCAGGAACGCTGTCAAATCCGGGATTGTGACGAGCGACGGGGGCACCGTGCCTCCCGGACCCGAAATCCTTGCACTGGCACCCGCCTTCCCGCAGCTTCCCGGACCACGAACCAACCTCAGCCCGGCCGGTGCCTTGACGGTCCTTCTATTTCTCCTCGGCCTCCTGCTCCTCGTGGGCGGGGCCGAGCTGCTCGTGCGCGGCGCTTCCGCCCTCGCCACCGCCGCCGGCATCGCCCCCCTGGTGGTGGGGCTCACCGTTGTGGCGTTCGGCACCAGCGCGCCCGAGCTCGCCGTCACGTTCGCGGCCACCCTCCGCGGCGAGCCCGACCTGGCCGTGGGTAACGTGGTGGGGAGCAACATCTCCAACATCCTGCTCATCCTGGGCCTCTCGGCGCTGGTCGCCCCGCTGGTGGTGCAGCGCAGTCTGGTGCGCGTGGAAGTGCCGCTCCTGGTGGGTGTATCCGCCGCTGTCTACCTCATGGCGGGCAATGGCCATGTCGGCCGCGCCGAGGGGCTCCTCCTCGTCCTCACCGGCGCCACGTACACCGCCCTGCTGGCGCGCCACGCGGTGCGCGCCGCGGCAGAGCCCATGGCCGGCGAGGCGCAGGCGCCCATGGACGGCGGGGCGTTCACGACCGCCGGCCGGTCGGGCCGGCTCCGCTCGGTGACGGCGAACGCGGGGTTCGTGCTGACGGGCCTGCTGCTGCTGGTGCTCGGCTCTCACTGGCTGGTGGACAGCGCCCGCGCCTTCGCCGCCGCGCTGGGCGTGTCCGAGCTGGTGATCGGGCTGACGATCGTCGCCGTGGGCACGTCGCTGCCCGAGCTGGCGACCTCGCTGGTGGCCGCCCTCCGGGGCGCCCGCGACCTCGCCGTCGGCAACATCGTGGGCAGCAACCTGTTCAACCTGCTCTTCATCCTGGGAGGCGCAGCCATGATCTCGCCGGCGGGCGTGCCGGTGCCCCCGGCCGCGCGGGCGTTCGACATTCCGGTGATGGTGGCGGTGGCGGCGGCGTGCCTGCCCATCTTCTTCACCGGCCACCGCATCGGCCGGCGGGAGGGGGCGCTCTTCCTGGGATACTTCCTGGCCTACGTGGCCTACGTGCTCCTGGCGGCCGCGGGACACGAGGCCGTGGTTCCGCTGCGAACCGCCATGATCTTCTTCGCCTTCCCGCTCACGGTGGTGATGCTGGGGGCGGTGGTGCTACGGGAGCTCCGTTCCGGCCGCTGATGCGTTCTCCGGCACCACCCGGATCCGGCTCGCGAGCTCCCGGTCCAGTGCAAGCTCGGTCCGCCCAAGGCGCAGCACGTAGGCCGGGAACCGCTGAACCAGCCGCAGCCGCACGCCGGGCAGGATTCCGAGCCCGGCCAGCTTGGCCGCCGCCGCCGTCCACGGCTCCTCCAGGCAGCTCACCGCCCCGACATCGCCCGGGGCCAGCGTGTCCAGCCGCACGGAGTGGCAGTCCACGCCATGGCAGCCGCCGGTCTCCGGCACCGGCGCTCCCGCGCGGCACGAATCCTTCCAGGCGACGCCGCCCAGCAGCGACGTGAGGCGTTCCACGAGCGTCATCGGCCCATCCATTTCCTCAGCGCCACCACCCACCCGGGCGGGCGCGGGTTCTCGTAGCCGCACTCAGGACAGCGCATCAACCCGCAGGCCTGCTTGATCGGGCACGCCTGGCACGTGGCCTGACCTGGATCCTCCACGAACTCGTGGCCGCAGAAGCCGCACGTCACCATCGCGGCCCCAGGCTCCGCCCGATGCGACACCGGCGCTACCATCCCAGCCCCCGCAGCACCACGTTCAGCGCCGCGCCCACGCCGAACGCGAACGGGACGGTGAACGCCAGGATCGCCAGCGCGGTCTTCACGCCGCGCTCCTTCAGCATCATGAGGAACTGGGCCACGCACGGCACGAAGAGCGTCAGCGTCACCGCGGCCACGGTGAGCTGCACCGGCGAGAGCAGCCCTTCCTGGTTCAGGTCGAACAGCCCGGCCGCGCCGTAGTCGCGACGGAAGAAGCCGAACAGGAACGCCTGCGCCGCCTCGTTCGGCAGCCCCAGCCACCCCATGACCGGCTCGAGCCCGTGCACCGTCGCCTGCAGCACACCCGTCAGGTCACCGATCCACAGCAGCACGCTGGCGAACAGGAAGAGCGGCAGCACTTCCATGAAGTACCACTGCATCCGCGACGCCGTCTTCGTCAGCACGTTCGCCGCCGACGGCATCCGCAGCGGCGGCAGCTCCATGTGGAACGTGGGCCGCTCGCCCGGGAGCACTTTCGATGCCAGCCACCCCACCATCAGGAACACCCCGCCCAGCACGAGGATCAGGACCAGCAGCGCCATGGGGCTCCCGGCCAGGATCGCGATCAGCACGCCCAGCTGGGCCGAGCACGGGATGGCCAGCGCCAGGAGCAGCGTGGCCAGCACGCGCTCGCGGCGGGTCTCCAGCGTGCGCGTCACCATGGTGGCCATGGTGTCGCACGCGAAGCCGAGCACCATCGGGATCACCGCCCGCCCGCTCAGCCCGATCCGCTTGAACAGCCGGTCCACCAGGAGCGCCAGGCGAGGGAAGTAGCCGCTGTCCTCGAGCACGCTGAAGAACAGGAAGAAGGTGCCCACGATCGGCAGGATGATGGCCACGGCGTAGCGCACGCCGAGCGTGAGGACGCCGTAGTCGCCTACGAAGAGCCCCCGCAGCCACACCCACGGCACCAGCCACGCGAACGCTCGCTCCAGCAGCGGGTTCAGCCCGTGCTCGAACAGCGTGGTCTCCAGCCAGTTCACCACCGTGCCCGCGCCGAACACGCCCACGAACTCGTACAGCCCCAGGTAGAGCACCAGCACGAGCGCCGGAATGCCCAGCAGCGGCCGCGCCAGCGCGGAGCCCAGCCACTCGCGGAACCCGCCCCGCCCCTCGTCGTCCGAACCGCCCCGGACCACACCTTCCAGCACCCGCTCCGCCGCACGGTGCCGCTCGTACGCCAGACGGTACACCGCCGCGTCCGCGAACTCCGCCGTGGCCTCTTCCAGCTCCCGGATCGCCGCCACCCCGCCATCCGGCTCCAGCGCCGCCACCCGCTCCGCCACTTCCGCGTCCCCCTGGATCAGCAGCGCCGCGAACGCGCTCGCGTCCACCGGATACACGTCGGTCAGCCGCCCTCGCACCCGCGCCAGCGCCGCACCCACCCCGTTCTCGTACGACGGGCGCCCCGGGCACGGCGCCTTCGCGGCACGCAGCACCGCCGCCTCCAGCTCCTTCAGCCCCCACCCCTTCACCGCCGCCACCGGCACCACTTCCACGCCCAGACGCTCCGAGAGCAGCCGGTGATCCACTTCCAGTCCCAGCGACTGCGCCTCGTCCATCATGTTGACCGCCAACACCAGCGGTCGCCCCACTTCCAGGAGCTGGAACGTCATGGGAAGCGCGCGCTCCAGCGTCTTCGCATCCACCACCTGCACCAGCACGTCCGCGTCCGCGTCCAGCACCACCCAGCGCGCCACCCGCTCCTCTTCCGTGGTCGGCATGAGCGAGTACAGACCCGGCGTGTCCACCACTTCCACAACACGACCCTCGAACCGCCCGTGACCCCGGTCCACTCCCACCGACGTTCCGGGATAGTTCGACACCGTCACGTACGTCCCCGTGAGCCGGTTGAACAGCGAGCTCTTGCCTACGTTCGGCGCACCCACCAGCGCCACCCTCAGCTCCGCGGCCGGCTCCCCCGCCGACGCGCTCCCGCCTCCGTGGCATCCGCACCCCGACCCTCCGGCGACGGCCGCACCCGACCCGGCGACGGCCGCGCCCGACCCGGCGGCGGCCGCTCCTCCCCGCCGCCCGGCCTCCTCCCCGGCGTGCCCGCCTCGCGTCCGCTCCGTGGTCTCCGTCGGCATCACCATCCACGCCCCGTCGGCATCGCAGCTCGTTTGAGAATCGTTCTCAAAACTGCCCCCGCTGCCGTGGTGCGACAATCGGGAAAGGCTTGGGGAGGGGTGTGGGGGAAAACCCCACAGGGGCAGACGGCAGCGCCGGTGCGCTGCGTCTGCGCTCTGCGGGGGTCAAAGCCGGTCTGGATCACCAGTGATACGCCTCGAAGGACCGCATGGGCTGTTCGCACTGCGGCCAGGTCATGGACTCGCCCGTCCTGGGGTTGGTGGGCATCACGGTGCGCCGCTCGCGCTGTATGAAGTCCGGGTCCTCGGCGGCCATGTAGGTGAGCATGGCGACGAGGATGGCGTTGTCGCGGATGTTGTCGAACGCGAGCTTGTCGAGGGTATCGAGGTTGGTGTGCCAGGTGTAGCGGAAGTAGTCCCAGGAATGGGAGCCGAGGCCGAAGCTGGGTGCGCCGGAGCAGGTGAACGCGGCGTAGTCGCTGCCGCCGCCGCCGGGTGTCCCGGGGAAATCGATGCGGAGCTCGCCGCGGAGCTCGCGTGGGATGGCGGTGATCCAGCGGGTGAAGTGGGGTCCTGCGTCCGTGAGCCCCTGCATGCCGACGCGTGTGATGCGGCCGGTGCCGTTGTCCTGGTTGAACGCGGCCTGGAGCCCGGCCACGATGTCGGGGTGGTCGGCGGCGAAAGCGCGGGAGCCGTTGAGCCCCTGCTCCTCGCTGGCCCAGTGTCCGGCGACGATGGTGCGCTTCGGGTTCGGGTAGGCCTTCTTCAGCAGGCGCATGGCCTCGGCCATGATGACGGTGCCCGTGCCATTGTCGGTGGCGCCCTGCCCTCCGTCCCAGGAGTCGAGGTGGGCGGAGAGGAGCACGTACTGGTCCGGGTGCTCGCTGCCGGGGATCGTGGCGACGGTGTTGAACACGGGGACGGTGCCGAGGTCCTTCGAGCGGGCATCCACCCGCACGCGCGGTCCCTGCCCGTTGTCGGCGAGCCGGTAGAGGAGGCCGTAGTCCTCACAGCCGATGGAGATGACGGGCATGGCGCCATCGGTGTCGCCGAAGATGCGGCGGGAGCCGTACCCCTCGGACCAGAGCGAGACGAACGCCCCGGCCGCGCCGGTATCCTTCAGCCACGCGCCAATGTGCCGCTCGTTGATGCCGAGCGCCTGCATGCGGGCGCTCCACTGCGAGCGCGCGCTGTCGCGGGCGGCGACGAAGGCGTCGTAAGTGGGCGGGTCGGCGAAGCTCTGCCACTCGCCGAGCGGGCGGCAGGTGGGCTCGGGCGACGAGGCCAGCACCCACTTCCCCTTCGCCTGCTTCTTCCACGCGGCCACCGCCGCGGGGTCCGACGACGCGGGGAGCGTGACGACGTCGCCTTCCACCGGCTTCCCGGTCCCGCGGCTCCACGCCAGGAGCGTGGCTTCGACGGTGTGGACCCACGGCGCCAGCAGGTCCACGTGCGTGGTGCCCCGCTGCCACCCCTTCCACGTCCCGTACTGCTCGTTCTCCGCGTCGATTCCCCAGCTGCGGTAGAGCCGCACCAGCCAGTCGTTGGCCGCCGTGAGCTGCGGCGCGCCCGTCAGGCGCGGCCCGATGGAGTCCATCAGCGTCTGGGCAAGGGGGTAGACCTGCGAGTGGTCTCGTCCCTCCTGCCAGATGGCCTGGAGCACCGGGTCCCGGTTCGGGAAATCCTGCGCCCGCAGGGGCGCGAAAGCGAGCGGCAACGCCATCAGCACCGGCAGCACCGGCGCGAAACGCTTCAGCAGCGACACGTGAGCCTCCTCTGTGGATCGGTGGGGCGCCGTGATGGTGCGCAGGGGCGCCCGTGCGGGTCAATCGGGAATCGCACGAATCCACGGCGGGGAAAAACCCGACGGCGGCAGTCCGCAGCGCGGGCGGGCGGCGGATGCCGTCGGTGACGCGGTGCGGCCGCCGTTCGCCGGCCCTACCGCCCTCCGCCCACCCGCACCACCTCGCCCGTGATCCACGAGGCGAACTCCGACGCCAGGAACAGGACGGCGTTGGCGATGTCCGCGGGGGTGCCCAGGCGACGCAGCGGGATCCCCTCCACGAGGCGGCGCTGCCCCTCGTCGCCGTACGACGCCCACTGCTTCTCGGTGGTGGGATTCGAGCGGACGAAGCCCGGCGCCACGTTGTTGACGGTGATGCCGAAGGGGCCGAGCTCGTGGGCGAGCTGCCGCGTGAGGCCGATCTGCGCGGCCTTCGCCGACGCGTACCCCTGGATGCCGGTGAGGCTGACGCCGAGCCCTGCGCCGCTGGAGATGTTCACGATGCGGCCGCCGCCCGCCCGCTTCATCCCGGGCACCACCGCCTGCGCGAACAGGAACGCGCCCGTGACGTTCACGTCGAAAAGCGCCTGCCAGTCCGCCGGCGGCACATCCTCCAGCGGCCGCCCCACCTGCCCGAGCACGCCGCCCGCGTTGTTCACCAGGATGTCGACGTGGCCACCTCCGTCCGCGACGCCGGCCGCTGGCCGCGACTCCGCCTCCGCCACGAGCGCCCGCACGGCCGCCGGTTCCGTCACGTCCACCACGCGGGCCACGGCGCCGCTGCCGCACAGCGCCGCCGTCTCCCCGACTTCGGCGGCGAGGATGTCACACGCCCAGACGTGGGCGCCCAGGCCGGCGAAGCGGCGCGCGATCTCCCGGCCGAAGCCGTGCGCGGCTCCCGTCACGATCACCGTCTTCCCGTCGAAGCGGATGTTCACGATCCCTCCTCCACCGTCGCGCGCAGCGCGTCCACGTTCTCCGGCGCACGCTCCCGGCGCCCGCCCTCCAGCGCGTGGATCATGGCGACCAGCGCGGCGTTCATGGGCGTCGGCACGCCGTGGTCGCGGCCGTGGGCCACCACGGGGCCGAGCTGCGCGTCCACTTCCGTGCGCCGCCTGCGCACGGCCAGGTCGCGCCAGATGCCGCTGTGCGTCTTCGCAGACTTCCGGTTGTGGGCCACGAGGCCGTCCAGCGACGCCGTCGCCTGCTCCGGCGCTGCGCCGGGGGCGAACGCGGCGGGGTCGAAGCCGTCGAACGGCTCTGGCCGGACGCCCTCGGCGGCGGCCACGCGCATGACCTCGCGGGCGAGATCCGCGTAGACGTCGCGGTGGGAGGGGCGCGCGAGGGCGTCGGCGATGGAGTCGTCCGTGGTGGCCGTGGCGAAGAGCATGGACGCGTACGCCAGCTTGGCCCACAGGTAGCCGAAGATGTTGTCCGTGAGCACCGCGTCCGCGTCGAGCTCGCGGAAGAGGGCGTGGAGCCGCTCGATCCGCGGCGATCGCCGACCGTCCAGCTCGCCCACCACCACCGCGCCGCGCCCGCCGTAGTGGACCTCGCCGGGCTCCATGTAGTCCGCGCCGAAGTTGACGAAGCAGCCGATCGTGCGCTCCGGCCCCACGACGTCGGCGACGACTTCCTCGTTCAGCCCGTTCTGCACCGAGACCACCGCACCGTCCGGCGCCAGCCGCGGCGCGATCGCTTCCGTGGCCGCGCGCGTGTGGTGCGCCTTCACGCACAGCAGCACGGTGCCCAGGCGCCCGCGGACGTCCCCCGGCAGCGACGCCGGGACGGGACCCACCCGGAGCGGCGACACCGGGCCCGTGATCTCCAGCCCCCGCGCCCGCATCGCAGCCACGTGCTCGGCGACGGTGTCCACGAACAGCACGTCGTGGCCCGCGCGGACCAGGTGCGCGCCGAGCGTTCCGCCGATGGCGCCCGCGCCCCAGATCGTGATGCGATCACTCATGTCCACGCCTCCCTGCCCTCCCGTTCATCAGCGACCTCGCTCCCACGGCCGGAGCCCCCACGACCCCTCCAGCGCGTCCCGCGTCTCCGACACCGCCACCTCCCAGAGCGCCAGCATGTCCTCGTCGGGGCGCTGATACAGGCCGGCGAAGTTGCCATCGCCGAGGAAGTCGCGGACCTCGCCGGGCGTCAGGAGCGACATCCGCTCCCGGTCGATCGGCGCCTTCGGGCCGTCGGGCAGCGCGACGCCCTCGAGGCGCGTCCACGGGAAGTTCTCCATCCACGACGCGTGCGACGCCACCGGGTCGATCGCCTGGACCTTCGCCCACGTGCGCGGCGCGTTCCACCAGTTGTGCCACTTCACCCGCACTCCGGGGTGCGACGCCAACCATTCCACCACGCGCGTGGCCCCCGGCGAGTTCCCGCCGTGCCCGTTCACCACCAGGATGCGGCGGAACCCGGCGCCGGCCAGGCTCTCCAGGATGTCCGACACCACGGCCAGGTAGGTCTCCAGCCGGAGCGCCACGGTCCCCGGGAAGCCCAGGAAATAGGGCGAGACGCCGTAGGGGAGCGCCGGGAACACGGGGACGCCGAGCGGCTCCGCCGCCTCCGTCGCCACGCGCTCGGGGAGGATGGAATCCACGAGCAGCGACAGGTAGCCGTGCTGCTCGGTGCTCCCCAGCGGGAGCACGCAGCGATCGTCGCGCTCGAGGTAGCTCTCGACCTGCATCCAGCTCATGTCACGGACGCGCATTGCTTCCGCCTTCCTGGTTCTGCGTCAGCTCGTGATAGAGGCGCACCACCGTTTCGGCCCCGAGGGCGAGGTGCGGCTCGGGGAACCACTCGTTCGGGGCGTGCATGTTGGCGCCGGGGAGCGCGAAGCCCATGATCGCCACCGGGGCGCCGAGGGCCTCGGCGAGGACCGGGGCGATGGGGAGCGTGCCGCCGTGGCTCACGCGCACCGGCGCTACGCCGAACGTGGCCGCGAGGGCGCGGGCCGCCGCCCCGTACAGCGGGGCCTCCGGATCCTCGCGCCACGGCGGGTTGGCCTGGAGCGACCGGACCTCGAAGCGCACGCCGGCGGGCGCCACCCGGGCCACGTGGGCGCGCAGCAGCTCGCCGATGCGCGCCGGGTCCTGCTCCGGGACCAGGCGCGTGCTCAGCTTGGCCAGCGCCTGCGACGGCAGCACGGTCTTCTTCCCCGCCCCCGTGTACCCGCTCACGAGCCCGTTCACGTCCAGGCTGGGCCGGATCCACAGCCGCTCGATCGTGCTGTAGCCCGGCTCGCCGGCGAGCGCGGCGCCGCCCGCGCTCCGGCGGAACGCCTCCTCGTCGAAGCCGAGCCCGCGCCAGCTCTCGCGGACGGACGCGGGCGGCTCGGCGACGTCGTCGTAGAACCCGTCGATGGCCACGCGGCCGTCCCGGTGCATGGACGCGATCACGGCCGCCAGCGCGTTCGCCGGGTTCGGCACCGCGCCGCCGTACTGGCCGGAGTGGAGGTCGGTGGAGCCGATCGTCGCCTCGACCTCGAAGTAGGCGATGCCGCGCATGCCGAAGATCAGCGACGGCCGCCCGGGCGCGAACATCATGGAGTCGGCGACGAGGGCGTGGTCCGCCGCCAGCTCCGCCGCCCGCTCCCGGACGAAGCGCACCAGCCCCGGCGACCCGATCTCCTCCTCTCCCTCGAACAGCAGCACCAGGTTCACAGGCAGCCCGCCGGCGGACAGCGCCGCTTCCGCCGCCATCACGTGGAGCAGCACCTGCGACTTGTCGTCCGCCGCGCCCCGGCCCCAGACCCGGCCGTCGCGCACTTCCGGCTCGAACGGCGGCGACGTCCACGGCGCGAGCGGCTCCGGCGGCTGGACGTCGTAGTGGCCGTAGACCAGGAGCGTGGGCGCATCCGGGCCCGCGTCGTGGCGGCCGATGACCACCGGGTGCCCCGGCTCGCCCTGGTCGCGCGTGGTCTCCTCCACGGTGGCCGTGAGGCCGGCTGCGCGGATGCGGTCCGCCAGCCACGCCGCGGCCAGGCGGACATCTCCCGCGTGCTCCGGGGTGGTGCTGATGCTCGGGATGCGGAGAAAATCGAAGACCTCGGAGCGGAGGCGGTCCCGCTCGCGGCGGATGTGGGCAATGGCGCTGTCGACGTTCATGCGGCTACCGGATCGGTCAGGGCGAAGGGAGCGCCCACGGCGCTTCCCGCGCGCAACGTCGGGCGACGCGCCTCCGCCGGCAAGCGGTTACCTTCCGGCATGTGTACGACCCCGTCCCGCGCCGCCTGCGCCGCCCTCCTGGTTGCTGCGGCGATTGCCGCTCCGCGCCCGGTCGTCGCCCAGGATGGCGGGCTCGCCCCCGGCGACGTCCCCGGCAGCGCCGTCGTCCAGACACTCGCCGGCGATTCCGTGGCCATCGCCGCCCTCACGCACGGCCGACCGGCCCTCGTGGAGTTCTGGGCGACGTGGTGCCCGATATGCCGCGCGCTCCAGCCGCGGATGGACTCCGCATTCGCCCGGGTCCGGGACCGCGTGGCGTTCGTCGTGGTGGCCGTGGGCGTGGCCCAGACCCGCGACCAGGTGCGCGCGTTCGTGGCGCGCCAGCCGCTCCCGGGAACCGTCGTGTGGGACGGCGCCGGTGAAGCCGTGCGCGCGTTCGACGCCCCGGGCACCGGCTACGTCGTCATCCTGGACGAGGCAGGGAAAGTAGTGTACGCCGGGACTGGCTCGGACCAGCACCTGCTCCGTGCGCTCCGCCGCGTCCTCGCCGACGGCGACGCCTGACACCGGCGCAGGACACGACCGCGGGTGCCCCTGCGTATCGCCCGCCGAACTCTCTCCAGGTGGAGCGATCCCGCCGATCGACGCCCACACGTCCGGACTTCGGTCTGCGGTCCGGGCTCCGACCTACGGCGCCGGCTCCGCCACCCGGTCGATGGCCTCCCCGAGCTTCGTGTACGCCGCCGGGTCGATCTCCCGGAACGGCGCGTCCACGTAGGCGACCTTTCCGTCCGGGCCGATGACGAACACCTCGCGGGCGCTCACGTGCGTCCCCGGCCGGTCGAACACGGCCCCGAACTTCGACGCGGCGACGAGCCCGGTGTCACTCACCATGAGGAACGGGAACTCGTCATCGCGGGCCCAGGAGGCCAAAGCGTCGATGGGGTCGGCACTGATCGCCATCAGGACCACGTTGCGGCCGCCGTTGAAGAGCTGCGCGTACTGATCACGGTACGCGTGCATTTGAACCGTTCAGCCCTTCGTCCTCGCCTTGAAGAAGAACGCCAGGACAACCGTCTTGCCGGGATAGTCACTCAGCGAAACCGGCTCCTCGAGGATGCCATAGCGCGTGGCGCCCGGGAGGGTGAAATTGGGGGCGTCGTCGCCCACCTTCAGCGGAGTAGTGCCCTGCGCCGCGGCGGGCGCCGGGCTCCCGGCCAGCGCGGCGAGGAGAGCCGCGGCCAGGGCAACGGTGCCGGCGAGGGGCAGGGTTCGGCCGTGGTTTCGTCGCATGAAATGCCTCCGATGGGGGTACGGCTCCCAAGGTAGGCCAAGCGCGTCCCCGATGCACGCCAGCCGACTGTCGGGTTCTGTCACCGGGAACTGTTGGTCGCCAAGGCGCCGATCGGGGAAACGCACGCCATCCCCTGCTCACGGCCCCAACCGCCTGTCGCCCAACCGGTTCCGGTGCGGACCATCGGCGTCCGTCGCGGCACGACGGTGGCTCGGACGGGGCGCCTGGATGACTCATCCGCGTATGCCGCCCCCACCCGGACCGCTCCTCCATGCGGCCCGGCTCTCCAGCTCTCGCATACCGACCAACAGTTCCTGGTGACAGAGACCGATGGTGTTCCGGGTCCATGCGCAGCACGGCGGCGAACCCGGTTCGGATCGGTTTGAAACGTCGGCGTCCCCAGGCGCTTCCACCTGGTGCGCAGCGCCGGCGGTGAAGCCGCTTCCACCTGGTGAGCAGCGCCGGCGGCAAAGCCGCTTCGACCCTCGCCCCTCCGCCGCTGACGCCCTAGCTTGCGCCCCCGAAGCCCTACCGACTCGACCAAAGGCGAGGACGCATGAGGAAATTCGTGATCCCGGGGCTGCTCCTGGGGCTGGTCGCTGTGGCGGCCGCCTGGGCCCGGCCGGGGGAGTGGGCGGCGCGCGCGGCGCAGGACGCCAAGATCTTCCCGTTCGGATACGAGAAAGTGGTGTTGGACAACGGCTTCACGGCGTACCTGGTGGAGGGCGGGGCGCCCGGCCAGATCGCGTACGTGAGCATGGTGCGCACCGGGAGCCGCGACGAGGTGGAGCCGGGGCGCAGCGGCTACGCCCACTTCTTCGAGCACATGATGTTCCGGGGCACGGAGAAGTACCCGCAGTACGACGCGGTGACGGCGTCCATGGGCGCGGCCCGGAACGCGTTCACGAGCGACGACATGACCGTCTTCTATCTGGTGCTCGCGAACGAGTACCTGGAGAAGGTGATGGACCTGGAGAGCGACCGTTTCCGGAACCTCGCGTATTCGGAGGCGGACTTCCGGACGGAAGCGGGCTCCATCCTCGGCGAGCAGCAGCAGGGCAAGCTGAGCCCGTTCCGGTTCCTGGAGGAAGCGATCCGGGCGAAAGCGTACGACGTCCACACCTACCGGCACACGACGATCGGCTTCGAGGAGGATGTCCGCAACATGCCGGAAGGATACGACTACAGCCGGTCATTCTACCACCGGTTCTACCGCCCCGAGAACGTGGTGCTGGTGATCGCCGGCGACTTCGACCCGGGTCGGGCGAAGCAGCTGATCGAGCAGTACTACGGCGGCTGGCAGGCCGGCTACGAGGCGCCGAAGATCCAGCCGGAGCCGGAGCAGACGGCGGCGCGGGACACCGTCGTCAGGTATCCCGGCCGCACGCTTCCCATCCTCTCCGTCAACTACAAGGCGCCTGCCTGGAGCCCGACGAACAGGGATGCGGTTGCGCTGGAAGTCCTCGGCCGCGCGGCGTTCGGCCCGAACTCCGACCTGTACCGCGAACTGGTGCTCCAGAAGCGCCAGGTCCAGTACCTGTCCGCCGGCTTCGGCCTCGCGCGCGACCCGGCGCTGGTCAGTCTCACCACGATGGTGAACGACCCGGCGGCGGTGGACGCCATCGAGCAGCGGGTGCTCCAGGAAGTGGAGCGGTTCCGCACCGAGCTGGTGGACCGGAAAGTCCTTGCGGACACCAAGAGCAACATGAAGTACAGCTTCCTCATGGGGCTCGAGAACGCGCAGGACATCGCGTTCAGCCTGGTCCCGTTCGTCATCAACACGGGCGGGCTGGAGGCGGTGGAGACGTACTACCAGACGCTCGAGGGCGTGACGGCGGAAGACCTGCGCCAGGCCGCCGAGGCCTACCTGGTCCCGAGCGGGCGCACCACGGTCACCATGATCCAGGCGGAGGGGTGAGCACCATGCGACGCACCATCATTCTGGCCGCCCTCGCCCTCGCCGGCTGCGCGGCCGGCCCCAACCTCGACCAGGAGAGCGACCCCGGGCTGGTGACGATGAAGGAAGAGTCGCCGTTCGTCGCCTTCGACGTCTGGGTGAAGGCGGGCTCGCAGAACGACCCGGAGGGGAAGGAAGGGCTGGCGGCGCTCACGGCCGAGGTGATCTCGAACGGCGCCACCGCGAACCGCAGCTACCAGGAGATCCTGGAAGCGCTCTATCCCATGGCCGCGGGCTACGGCTCCGGCGTGGACAAGGAGATGACCATGTTCACGGGGCGCGTCCACCGGGACAACCTGGACGCGTACTACGACCTTTTCCAGGACGCGGTCCTGCACCCGGCGTTCGATCCGGAGGACTTCGAGCGGATCAAGTCGCAGACGCTGAACCAGCTGGAGCGCGGCCGCCGCTATTCCCGCGACGAGGAGCTCTCGAAGGAGCTGCTCTTCTGGATGGCCTACGAGGGGACGCCCTACGCGCACCCGGAGGAAGGCTACGTCCAGTCGGTGAAGTCCATCACGCTGGATGACGTGGAGGCGTTCTACCGCGACCACTACCTGCGCAACAACATCGTGGTGGGCGTGGGCGGCGGGTACCCGGACGGCTTCGCGACCCGGGTCCGTGCCGACTTCGACGCGGCGCTGCCGGAAGGCCAGGTCGCCGCGGTCCCGCGGCCGGAGCCCAAGATGCCGGACGGCGCGAAGGTCGTCATCGTCGAGAAGCCCACGGATGCGACGGCGATCTCCGTCGGCTTCCCCATCGACCTGCTCCGGGGCGACAGCGACTTCGTCGCCATGATGACCGCCAACTCCTGGTTCGGCGAGCACCGGAACTCGTTCAGCCACCTGTACAACGTGATCCGCGAAGTGCGCGGCATGAACTACGGGGACTACTCCTACATCGAGGCGTTCCCCGCCGGCTACGCCACGCAGCAGCCGCGCACCAACGTGGCGCGGCGGAGCCAGCTGTTCGAGATCTGGATCCGTCCCATCGCCCGGACGGAGCCCGGGACGCTGCACGACCGCGCCCTCTTCGCCACGCGCGCCGCGCTGCGTGAGCTGCGCACGCTGGTGGACACGGGGATGCCGCAGCAGACCGTGGACGAGACCACGGGCTTCCTGCGCAACTACACCGTCAACTGGGGCAACACCATCGGGCGACGCCTGGCGTACAAGGTGGACGACGCCTTCTACGGCATCGGCCAGCCCGGCTTCCTCGCCTCCATCCGGCCGGGGCTGGCGGAGCTGGACGCCGACAAGGTGAACGGCGCCATCCGTCGCCACCTGCAGGCGGACAACCTCTACATCGTCCTGATCACGAAGGACGCGCAGGGGATGAAGGAGAAGCTGCTGAGCGGCGGCGCCAGCCCCATCACCTACGCCGGGCCGCAGCCGGCAAGCGTGCTGGAGGAGGACAGTGCGATCGCCCGCTACCCGATCCCGGTGGACGAGGACGACATCAAAATCCTCCCCATCGAGCAGGTGTTCGAGTCGGGCGACTGACCCGGACCGCCTAGGCGTCACCCCCGTGCCGGGCTCTCCACGAGGGCCCGGCCGGCGGTGGCCTCCGCCACGGCCCGGGCGAACGCTTCCTCGCCGCCCACCGGCACCGCAACATCCAGCCGCACGTCCACCTCGAACTCCTCGCCTTCCACCACGCCGTCGGCCTCCTCCACGACGCGTCGCACCGCGTCGAGCCCGCCGTACTCCACCACCACCACCAGCGGCATCCGCTCCACCCGCTCGATCCGCGGCAGCGCCTCGAGCGCCCGCTGCACGCCGCCCGAGTACGCGCGCTGGAGACCGCCCGTCCCCAGCTTCACGCCGCCGTAATAGCGGGTCACCACCGCCACGATCTCGCCCACGCCCGAGTGCAGCAGCGCTTCCAGCATGGGCCGCCCCGCGGTGCCGTGCGGCTCGCCCGCGTCGCTCATTCCCACGTCCGCCGTCGATCCCGGCGGCCCCGCCACCCACGCCCAGCAGTTGTGCGTGGCGTCGGCGAACTCCGCGCGCACGGCGCCGATGAACGCGCGCGCGGCGTCGCCATCCGGCGCGCGGCCGACGGTGGTGATGAACCGGCTGCGCCGGATCGTCTGCTCCACCCGGTGGCGTTTCGCGGGAACGGGATAGCGCGTCGCGTCGCTCACGTCTTCGTGGTTCGGGGCCGTTGCGTTCGCTCTCGCCGACCGGGTCAGAAGCGCACCGCTACTCCACGGCTTCCGGCGTCGCTCCGCCGATCTCGATCCGGTCCTCCGTGAGCTCCTCGATGTCCAGCAGCTCGTCGTCGTCGAGCGAGCTCCCCGGCGTACGCCGTGCCCTCGATCTGTTCAGGCGTGCGTGCGCCCACAATGGCCACGTCCACGGAAGGGTGGGCCAGCACCCACGCCACGGCCAGCTGGGCCACGGTGAGGTCCCGCTCGTCGGCGTACTCCTTAAGCCGATCCACGATGCCCAGGTTGTGCGCGAACACCTCGCCCGTGAACGCGCTGCTCTGGCTCCGCCAGTCGCCATCCGGGAACGTGGTGTCCTCGTCGTACTTCCCGCCCAGCAGCCCATGGGCGAGCGGGCCATAGACGAGCGTGCCGACGCCGTGGGCCTCGCAATACGGCAGGATGTGCTTCTCGATGTCGCGCCGGAAGAGGTGGTACGGCGGCTGGAGCGTGTCCAGATCGTGGAACCGCTCGAACGCCAGCATCTGCTTGGCGCTGTAGTTCGACACGCCCACGTACCTCGCCTTCCCCTCGGCAACGAGCTCCGCCAGCGCGTCCGCGGTCTCTTCCGGCGCCACTTCGTCGTCCGGCCAGTGCACCTGGTAGAGGTCGACGTAATCGGTGCCCAGGTGGCGCAGGCTCTCCTCGATCCCCTGCCGCAGCCAGTCGCGGCCCGCGTCGCGGATCATGCCGCCATCCCCCGGCCGCAGCCCCCCCTTCGTGGCGATCACCAGCTCGTCCCGGTGGTTCCGGATCTCAGGCCGGAGCGCATCGGCCAGCAGCGACTCCGACTTCCCGAAGCCGTACGCCTGCGCCGTGTCGAAGAAGTTGATCCCCAGGTCCAGCGCCCGCCGCACGGCCGCCTTCGCGTCGTCCGTGTCCAGGCTGCCCCAGTCGCCGCCGAACTGCCAGCTGCCGAAGCAGATCCGGGAAACCTCGAGGTCCGTCTCGCCCAGCCGAGTGTATTCCATCGCCGCCGTTCCTTTCGTTCCGTTCAGGCACCGTTCGACCATTCGACACCGGGAACGCACGCCCCGCGCCGCCCGAGCATCCTCCGCCCGCCCGCATCCTGCGCCGCCGGCGGCCATTCCACAACGGTCGGCCCCGATTCGAGCGATGATTCGGGAAACTGCGACCCGCCCCGACGACCCCCGAGCGCGATCTGCATCCCAACGCCCCTTGGCGGAACCGGATGCCTATCGATCCCGGATCGCGAGCCCAATGTGCATCCGGACCCCACGCCGGCGATGTCCCGATGCACATTTGTCTCGCAATCCGATCGAAAAGGCACACGCGACCGATCCAGGCGCGTCCAGAAGCACGTTCGTCTCGGACGCTGGCCGGCCGACGATGATTCCCGGGCTCCCACACCCTCCGCGCCCTGCGGCCCGGGCTTCGGGGCGCGTCAGGCCCCCGCCGGCTCCCCACGACCGCGCCGGACCCCGCGGAGCGTCACCCCCAGGTAGCTCACGCCCGCGAGCCGCCCGGCGACGAACGCGGCGAACGCTGCCGTCGCCCCCACCAGTCCGACGCCCCAGCCGAGCGCCACGAACAGCGTCGCCACGCCGGTCACCTCGATGGCTGTGGCGACCGTAATGGGCCTCGTGCGCCGTTCCTGCACGAGCAGCGCCCGCTGGAAGGAGAGCAGGACCGTGAGCGCGGGCAGGGCGACGACGATGCGGGTCGGGACGATTGCGAACGCCGCCAGCTCGGGAGTGAGTCCGGACACGGTCACGAACCAGACGTGCGCGAGCGGGGTGAACGCCACCACGGCCATGCCGGCAGTGGCGACGATGCCGAGCACCGTCGCGAACCGGGCCAGCTCCGGGAAGTGCTCGTTGCGCCGCCCGAGCAGCGCGATGGCGGCCTCCTGGAAGCTGAGCCCCAGCGCGCGGAAGAGGAACGAGAGTGAGTGCACCACCGGGAATACGGCGAGCGATTCGATGGGCGAAGGAGCGCGCCCCATGAAGAACGTGAGCATCGGCTGGACGGTCAGCCCGATGAGCGACGTCAGCGCCAGCGGATAGTAGAACCGGGCGACGTCGTCGTACCCGAGCGCGGGCGCCGCCGGATCCAGGCGGTCGGGCCCCTCGAGGATCTCCACCACGGTCCGCCGCGCATACAGGAACGCCGCGACCGCCTCGCTCGTCACCCCCATCGACAGCGCCCCCGCGCCCACCCACGCCCCCGGAAAGCCGGTGAGCGTCGCCAGCAGGAGGGCCGTGACCCCCATTGCCGCCACGCGGATCACCGTGCCGTACGCCACAAGCCGCGTGCGGCCCGAGCGGATGAGCAGCCCGTGCCGAAAGCGCCGGAATCCGATCGCCCCCGGCCACGGAAGCAGCAGCCAGAGCGCGCCGTACGTGATCGAAGTGATCTCCGGCGGAAGCCCCAGCCCGCGGCTCATGATCTCATCGTAGACCGGCGGGATCAGCACCAGGACCAGCAGCGCGGTGGCCCCCACGTTCAATGCGTTGGCGAAGTTGCGCAGCTTGAAATAGCTGTGGCGATCCTCCACCAGCGCCGTGGACGCGCTCATCAGCATGATGACCGGCGACTCCGTCAGCAGCGCGAACGCGAACGCCACGCCGTACGCCGCCAGGTTGAACTTCGGGTCCGGGTGCCGCGCGATCACCGCGGCCAGGAACGGCCCCTCCACCCCCATCATGATCCACGTGGCGGCGAGGGGGAGCCAGAAGAGGAGGATGGAGCGGGCGGAGCGGGGGCGAAGCTGGGAGCGGCTCACGTTCGTTGGAGGCCTGGCATTCGTTTGGGGCCTGGCACCAAAATCCAGATTCGGCGGATTTCGCTAGCTTCCGATTTCCGGATCGGCCTCGCCGAGGACGTCGGCGGCTGCCGAAGCGGCTGAGGCGTGGCATAATGGGACGTCAGAGACACGCGCGCAGGGGGGCAGGGCGAGAATGTGGAATTTGGAGCCAGGTCCGCGAGGGTGTGAACCAGGTCCGGGACGGTGTCCGCGAGGGTATGGGGGGAGGGCGGGATGACCAGCAGCCAGCTGCTCCCGCGCGAGCACGGCGCCTATGCCCAGCTCGCGTTCCCCCTCCTCACCGGCCTCGCCCTCGCGCGGTTCGCCCCCGGCGCCCTCGCTTTCGCGGTCGGGGTGGTGTCCGTCTTCCTGGCTCATGAGCCGGTGGCGATCCTGGCGGGCGTCCGCGGCCCGAGGCTCCGCGACAAGCTCGCCGCCGCCGCGCACAAGCGCCTGGCATTTCTCGGCGGGGCGGCCATCCTGGCGTTGGTGGCCGCCGCGGGCCTCGCCCCCGGGCGCGCGTGGCTCGCGGCCGGCGCCCCGGCAGTGCTCGCGGCACCGCTGGCCTCCTTTTTCGGCCGCCGGGCAATCAAGTCCGTGGCGGGGGAAATGCTGGTCGCGGGCGCGCTGTCCGCGCTGGTGCTCCCGCTGGCTCTCACGACGCCGGTGACTTGGGCGCGCGCGGGCACGGCCGCGCTGGTCTGGATGGGCGCCTACCTGCCTGCCGTTCTGGCGGTGCACGCCGTCAAAGCCAGGCACCTGCGCCGGGCGCGGCACCCATGGACGCTGTGGGCGACGCCGGTCGCCGCCGCGATCGTGGTCGTGGCCGCGCTCGTCGCCGCCGCGCTGCTACCGTGGCCCGCGCTGACGACACTGGCCGTCCTGCCGCCCGCGCTGGCCGTCCTCGCCATCGGACTGGCCCCGCCGCACCCCCGGCACCTGAAGCGGATCGGCTGGGCCATGGTGGCCGCCGACACCCTCGCGCTCGTCCTCGTGCTGGCGCTGTAGCCGCGGGCCGCCCATCCACGCCCATCCACGCCCATCGGCGCCCCCGGCGCCCCCGGCGCCCCCGGCGCCCCCGGCGCCCCCGGCGCCCCCGGCGCCCCCGGCGCCCCCCGCCCCCGGCGCCCCCCGCCCCCTGCCTGACCGCCCTGCCCGTCAGTGCAGGCCGAGCGTATACGTACCGACCTCGAAGTTGTAGTAGCTGGTCGCTTCCACGCGGTAGCAGCCGGGGTCCAGCGTGGTCTGGATCTCCGCGTTGCTCGTGGTGTCGCTGGCGTCGTCGTTGGAGTCGAGCAGGTTCCCGGCCTCGTCGTACAGGGCCAGGTAGGCGTCGAACTGGCTGGACGCGAGCGTCAGGTCCACTTGCCGGGACTCCGCGAGCGTGAAGTGGTACGGCGCGAAGAAGGCGTAGCCGAGCCACTCGTCCGAGGAGTCGAGCACGCCGGAGATGTCCTCACCCACCTGGATTTCCGGCAGGTCGGCGCACGTGTACTGGGCATCACCCGCGCCGGTGGGGCAGATCTCCAGCTGCGACAGGTCCGTGTCCGTGCGGTCCATGGAGATCGTGGAGCCGCCCTCACCCACGGTCAGCTGGTCGGTGGTGGCGCTCAGTGTGATCACGAACGTGTCGGCGGCCGTGCCACCGTGCGACTGCAGGGTGTAGCTGTTCCCCGTCTGGCTCACGATATCGTACGCGAATCGGCCAAAGCAGTGGGCGGGGTCTCCCTGGTAGGTGACGAGCATGTCCTGCGTGATGTCGAAGTAGAGCGTCAGCCCACCGGTCGTGCCCTGCCAGGTGCCGATGATGGACTCGTTGCCGGGCGATGGCGACGTGCCGTTGTCGCACGCTCCCAGCGCCAGCGCCGGAACCAGCAGCATGCCCAGGGCCAGCCGCCGGGCGTGGATGTATGGGTTCCTCAAGGGGCCCTCCGGTGCATTGGGGAGTCGAGAGTCGGTGGGCGCTGGGCCACGCAAGCTCCGGTCCCCGCCCCTGTCAACGGTTGATGCGACGGGCCCCTCCCGCCACCTTCAGGCGGCGCGACGCGCGGACGGCGTGCGCCGGCCGCAGAAACCGAAGCCGGTGAAGTAGATATGACGCAGAACATCTCCGCCCGGGTGGCCTCCGAGCTCGGCCTCTCCACCACGCAGGTGAGCGCTACGCTCCGCCTCTTCGACGAGGGGAGCACCCTCCCGTTCATCGCACGCTACCGGAAGGAGGCCACCGGGGGTCTCGATGAAGTTCAGCTCCGGGATGTGCGTGACCGCGCGGCCTACCTGACGGAGCTGGAGGAGCGCCGGGCGACGATCCTCGCGTCCATCGAGGAGCAGGGTAAGCTGGACGCCGTGTTGCGCGCCCGCATCGAGGCGGCGGAGACGAAGCAGGAGCTGGAAGACCTGTACCTGCCGTACAAGCCGAAGCGGCGAACGCGCGCGACCATCGCAAGGGAGAAGGGGCTCGAGCCGCTGGCCGACGCGCTCTGGGAGAGCGAGCTGGATGACGACGCTGCCGCGGCCGCCGCCGAGGGCTACGTCGACGCGGAGAAGGGGGTCGAGACTGCGGCCGACGCCCTCCAGGGGGCGCGCGACATCCTGGCCGAGCGCGTGGCGGAGGACGCCGACCTGCGCGGCTGGCTGCGGGACGAGACGCGGGCGAAGGGCCTCGTCGTTTCGAAGGTGATCCAGGGCAAGGAGTCCACCACGGAGGCGGCGCGCTTCCGCGACTACTTCGACTTCAGCCAGAAGGCCACGGACATCCCGAGCCACCGCATGCTCGCCATCCGGCGGGGCGAGGCGGAGGAAGTGCTGACGTGGTCCATCGAGGCGCCCGGGGAAGAGCTGCTGGCGGGGGTCGTCGCCCGCGTGGTGCGGGACCGCCCGGCGCGCGCCCAGATGACGCGGGTGGCGGAGGACGCGTTCAGGCGCCTGCTGACCACGTCGATCCAGACGGAGCTGCGCCTCGAGCTGAAGGACCGCGCCAATGTGGACGCCATTGACATCTTCGGCCGGAACCTCGAGCAGCTCCTGCTGGCACCGCCCGCCGGCGAGCGTGCGGTGATCGGGCTCGATCCCGGCTTCCGCACGGGCGTGAAAGTGGCCGTGGTGTCGCGCACGGGCGCGCTCCTGGACACGGACACGCTCTACCTCCACCAGTCCGACCGCTTCGCCGCCGGGCTGAAAGCGCTCGTCCACAAGCACTCGCCCGACCTCATCGCCATCGGCAACGGCACGGCTTCCCGCGAGACGGACGAGGCCGTTCGCGGAGCGCTCGACGGCCTCGATGCGTGCCCCGGCATCGTTGTGGTGAACGAGTCCGGCGCCAGCGTCTATTCCGCTTCCGACATCGCCCGCGACGAGCTCCCGGAGCTGGACGTCTCCCTGCGCGGCGCCGTCTCCATCGCGCGTCGCCTGCAGGACCCGCTGGCGGAGCTGGTGAAGATCGACCCCAAGTCCATCGGCGTGGGGCAGTACCAGCACGACGTGGATCAGCCGGAGCTGAAGCGCCGCCTCGACGAAGTGGTCCAGATCTGCGTGAACCGCGTGGGCGTCGAAGTGAACACCGCGTCCCCATCACTCCTCGCCTACATCGCCGGGCTCGGCCCCACGCTCGCCCGCAACATTGTGGCGTACCGCGACTCCAAGGGGGGGCTCGGCTCCCGCCGCGAGCTGCTGCAGGTCACGCGTCTCGGGCCCAAGGCCTTCGAGCAGGCCGCCGGCTTCCTGCGCATCCGCGCCGCCGAGAACCCGCTCGACCGCACTGCCGTCCATCCCGAGCGCTACGACCTGGTCCAGCGCATGGCTGCGGATGTCGGCGTCGCGCTTGACGACCTGGTGGAGAACGAGGCCGCCGTGTCGCAGATCCGGCTCGACCGCTACGTCTCCGACGACGTGGGGCGCCCCACCCTCGAGGACATCCTCGACGAGCTCCGCCGCCCCGGCCGCGACCCCCGGGCCACGTTCGAAGCGCCCTCCTTCCGCGAGGACGTCAAGGAGGTGAAGGACCTGCAGAAGGGGATGCAGCTCGACGGTGTGGTCACCAACGTCGTGGCATTCGGCGCGTTCGTGGACATCGGCGTCCACCAGGACGGCCTCGTCCACGTCTCCCAGCTCGCCGACCGCTTCATCAAGGACCCCGCCGACGTGGTCCACGTGGGCGACCGGGTGAAAGTCACCGTCATCTCCGTCGACCTGGAGCGGAACCGGATCGGGCTCTCCATGAAGTCCGACCCCTTCGCAGAACCCGGCCAGCGGACGGGCGGCAGCGCCGGCACCGACGCCGGCGGCAGGAACGAAGGCAAGGGCGCCCGCTCCGGTCGGGGTCGCTCCGGCCGGGGGCGCGGGAAGAAGCCGGCGGTGCCGAAGCCGGGCACGGTGGCGCCGAACGGGATCCGCTTCACCTGACGCGCGATCGGGTGGGGCGCGGGATTGACCGGGGGCGCGCGGGCGCGTAGCCTGGACGGAGCAGGCGTCCGCTCCCCTTCGATCCGGCTGCTACCATGAAAGTGCTCCGACTCACCCGCCGCCCCGGGTCCCTGGCCGTGGTCACCGCCGCGCTCCTCCTGGCCGCATGCAACCCGCTGGACCTGGGTCACAACACCGTGACTCTCGAGGTCGACAGCGAGGACGGCTCCGCCGTCCGCCTCATCACGTCCTACGACTTCAGCATCTACTACGAGCAGACCGGGCAGGAGCAGTTCGTCCTGAGCGACGCGGACACCACGTGGGTCGATACGCCGTTCAGTCACGATTACGAGCTTTCCCGCACCGGCCGCTTCTACGCCCGCGCCATGGAAGCCGAGAACCCGCAAGCGAGCGTGTCGCTGCGCGCGCTCGTGGATGGGAATGAGATCTTCTTCCGGGATGTGGTCCTTACTGGCGACGGAACCCAGTTCTACTACCGGCAGCGCTGACCCCCCCCACCTGCGTCCGGGACACGCTCCACATTGCTTGACAGGCCTTCCGTCCGGCTCATATCTTGGGCCTCAACCTGCCGAAATCGATGACCAAAGGGCCGGTTCACCTTCCCCCCGCCGTCGGGCGCGAGCCAGCGGCGTGCGTGGCCCGCCCTCATAGCAGCTCTAAATAGAAAGCGTTCTCTCCCGGCCAAGGAGGTCACCATGCGTGGCGTTCTCGTCCCGCCTTAGTCGTTGTGTATCGTCCCGGCACACGGATGTCCCCTGCCCCGCCCCTGGGTAGGTCCGGAGCATCATCCCCCATTGGAGGCGTTTATGAACAGGAGATTTGGTTCGGTTGTGCTCCTGCTTGCGGCGCTGTTCCTGCCGGCAGCGGTTGCCGCGCAGGGTGCAGTCATCACCGGCACGGTCCACAATCAGTCGATGGAGCCCGTGCGCGGCGCGGCCGTGTCCGTACAGGGCATGCGCCTGTCGACGGTGAGCAACGAGCAGGGTTTCTACCGCCTGCAGCTGCCCGAGGGCGCGCGCGGGCAGGTCACCCTGGCCGTGGAAATCATCGGGTATCGCCCGGCCACCGTGGAAGTGACGGTCACGGGAGGCACGGTCCGCCAGGACATTTCCCTCGTGGAGCAGGCCATTGCCCTCGACGAGATCGTGGTCACCGGCACGGCGGGGCGGCAGTCCCGGCGAGCCCAGTCGGCCGTGGTCTCAACGGTGGACGCGGCGCAGGTCGCGCAGGTCGCCCCCGTCTCGTCCATCACGCAGCTGCTTCAGTCGCGCGTCCCCGGCATGGACGTGCAGGTCTCGGGCGGGAACCTGGGCGGCACGCAGGTGATCCGCATGCGTGGCCAGGCCTCGCTCACGTTGTCCAACGAGCCGCTCATCTTCATTGATGGCGTGCGTGCGGACCAGCGGAACGGCGCCAACTACTACGCGGTAGGCGGTCAGGAGACGAGCCGTTTGAACGACCTCCGTCCCGAGGACATCGCGGACATCGAGGTGATCAAGGGCCCCGCGGCCGCCGCGCTCTACGGTGCGGACGCGTCGGCGGGCGTGATCCAGATCATCACGAAGCAGGGCCAGCAGAATTCGTCATTCTCGCAGACGCTCTCCGCCGAGTACCAGGCGCTCGACTGGGGCTACTGGACACCGCCGGACAACTGGGCCGCGTGCACCACCTCCGCAGTGGCGAACGCGGACAATCCGTGCTACGGCCAGTCGGTGGGCGCGCTGGTGCACGACAACCCGCTGGTGCGGACCGGTGCGATCCAGCAGGGCTACCGCCAGTCGCTGAACTGGTCGGGGACCGGCGGCGGCTCGAACTACGGCTACTACCTCTCGCTGGGTGGTGACAAGGGCGAGGGCGCCTTCGTCAACAACAAGCAGAACACGCAGTCGGCCCGCGGCAACTTCAACTTCCAGCCGTCGCCCAAGCTGCGCATCGAGATGGGGATGGGCGTGGTGCGCTCGGATATCCAGCTGCCGCGCAACGACAACGACATCTACGGCTGGCTGGGCGGCGCCATGCTGGGCAACCCGACCAGCGTGGGCACGTCACGGGACGGCTGGTACGCGCCGAACCGGCAGAACGCCGCCATCGCGGCGTACGAGAACATCAACACGACCATGCGGACCACGCCGCGTCTCCAGGTCAACTACAGTCCGTATCAGTGGATGACGAACCGGCTGACCATGGGGCTGGACGCCAGCCGGTCCGAGCAGCACTACTTCTACCCGAAGAACGACAACGGGTGGTACTCGGGCGTGTACAACACCGGGCAGATCGGGCAGGCGCGTCAGAACTATGACCGCTACACCTTCGACTACCTGGGCAACATCGCGAACGCGCTGACGAGCACCATCAGTTCGGACCTGTCGCTCGGGACGCAGCTCCTGTACACCCGCTACGACCGGACCAGCGCCACGGGGATCGGGCTGACCACGAACGCGGCCAACGCCATCGACCAGGCGGCGCAGACCACGGGCGGGCAGACGTTCAACGAGGAAGCGCAGGTCGGGTTCTTCGGACAGTGGCAGGTCGGCTTCTCCGAGCGGCTCTACCTCCAGATGGCCGGCCGGATGGACCAGCACTCGGCGTTCGGCGTGAACGCGGACTGGTTCTTCAGCCCGAAGATCGGCGCCTCCTGGGTGCTGTCCGAGGAGCCTTTCTTCCAGGCACACATGCCGGATCTGATCAGCACGCTGCGCCTGCGGGCCGCGTACGGGACCACCGGCCGCTCGCCCACGCAGGGCGCGCTGGCCACCTACACCGCGTCCCCGTTCGCCTTCGTCGACCGCAGCGTGGGCTCGGGCGTGCAGGCGGAGGACATGGGCAACCCCGATCTCAAGCCGGAGCGCGGGACCGAGATCGAGGCGGGCTTCGAGGCCGGTCTCTTCGATGAGCGCCTGGGCCTCGAGCTGACCTACTTCAACAAGGTCGGCACGGACGTGATCCTGCGGCGGCCGCTGCCGCCGTCGGCGGGCTTCACGGACAACCAGCTGGTCAACATCGGCAAGGTGCTGAACAGCGGCTTCGAGATCTCGGCGAACGCCCGCGTCCTGACCGCGAGCGACCTGTCCTGGGATGTCCGCGTGGGCATGAACACCCTCCACAGCGAGATCCAGGACCTGGGCGGCGTGGAGCCGTACTGGACTGGCTGGGCGCAGCAGAACAAGGAAGGGTACGAGGCGCACGCGTTCTTCACCCGCCAGGTGGAGCACTTCGTCGTCGACGCCAGCGACCCGCAGGCTTCCATCTGCGGCACGAGCGGCGGCGAGTTCCAGCAGTGCGCCATCGTGACGGCGGAGGAGACGTACAAGGGGCACTACATGCCCACCTTCGAGGGCAACCTGTCCTCCACTCTCACGTTCCTGCGCAACTTCCGGGTCTATGCGCTGCTGGACTGGAAGAACAACTTCATGATCTACAACAACACGGACCAGTTCCGTGAGCGGCAGTTCGGGCAGGGCGAGCGCTGGGTCCGCCGTAACGACCCCACGTTCAACCAGAGCGACGAGGAGCGCCTCCGCCGCTTCGGGCCGTTCTACTACCTGGACGACCAGGGCAATTACCAGCCCATTTCGGCCGGCAACGTCGACGACGCATACGTGGAGCCGGGTGACTTCACCCGTCTGCGCGAGGTGTCGCTGCACTACACCATCCCCGACCAGGTCGCGGCCCTGGCCCACGTCTCCGGCGCAACGCTCTCCGTCGGCGGACGCAACCTGGCGCTGTGGACGAAGTACTCGGGCCCGGACCCGGAGGTGTCGCTGTATCTCACCACCGACGAGCGCTCCGACTTCCTGACGCTGCCGTCAGCGCGGAGCGGGTTCGTCAAGCTCACCTTCCGGTTCTGAGGAGGAGCCATGAACACGACGATCCGAAGCGGTTTCGCCGTCGCGCTCCTCGCCGCCGCAAGTGTGGCGGTCACGGGGTGCGACAACTTCCTGGATGTGAAGACTCCCTACACGATCGCGGCAGCGAGCGTCGATCCGGTGAACGACGCACTCGCGTTCTCGAGCTCCTCGTGGCAGAACTACGTGGAGGCGCTGGGCGATTTCGCGGTCTACGAGGCGTGGTTCACCAACTCGCTGCGCGTGGGCGACACGTTCCCTACGCGGAACGAGTTCGGCCGCCGATTCATCGATGACCGTACCAACGGCACGCTTAACACCGAGCTGTGGACGCCCATCTCCACGGCAGTGGCTTCGGCCGAGGACGGCCTGGTCCTGCTCGAGGAGCTGGATGACAGCAACATCAACCGGACCCGCCTGTACCTGACCTCGGCTTTCGGGTCGCTGACCATGGCCGAGAGCTTCTGCACGGGCGTGATCCGCGAGGGACCCGGCGCACCGTCGCCGGAGCTGACGAAGTCGCAGATGCTGGAGCACGCCATCGAGCGCTTCCAGCAGACCATCTCCTCCGGCACGGCCAATGGCACGGCCGACGGGGTGGCGATGGCGAACGCGGCGCGCGTGGGCCTGGCCCGGGCGCACCTGTTCCACGGCGACCTGTCCGCCGTGGCGGGTGACGTGAGCGCGGTACCGGCCGGTTTCCAGTACAACGCCACGTATGTCGACGACCCGGGCAACCGGGGTCGGCTGGGCAACACGGTGTTCGCGTTCTCCGGGCGCACGGCCAACCGCGAAAGTGGCGTGGTGGGTCCTGAGTGGCGGGCGCTCGGCCAGGGGGTGGACGTTTCCAGCACGCAGCCGTTCGCCGGCGAGGTCGACGGCGATGCACGGGTGAGCTGGCGCTACGAGGGTCGCACGGCGCAGGACGGCGTGCACGCCTTCGTGTTCCAGACCACGCATGACGGCTGGGATGCCCCGCTGGTGGTGGCCAGTGAGCTCGAGGCGAGATACCTCGTGCAGCAGGCCAGCGGCACGGAAGCGAGCCGGATCGCGCTCATCAACGAGCGACGGGCGGCCAACGGCCAGCCCACGATGGACGCCGGTGACTTCACCGGCCCGGACGCCGTCCTGGAGGAGCTGCTCTTCCAGAAGAGCCTCGATTTCTGGCTCACGGCCCGCCGCATGGCGGACTGGCGCTGGTACACCGGTGACGGTGCCACCGCGCGCGGCACGCATTTCCGGTACGTTCTCGAGCCCACCGATGCCTACTACAAGCCGGAAGTGGGCGGCATGGGGGACCAGGTGTGTTTCCCGCTGCCGTACAACGAGTACTCGCGGAACACGGACATCAACCGGTAGTCACGACAACCAGGCGGGGCGGCGAGCGCCGCCCCGCCGCTGCCCGGGTGCCCGGCGCGAGCCTCGTCTTGTGCCGGGCACGCCTTTTGGGAGGCGTCATGCACCGAACTCCGTTGTTCGCGCTCCTGGTCGCGCTGGCCACCCTCACCCCCCGCTCCGTTCCCGCACAGCAGCCGGGCGACCGGCTCCAGCTGGGCTCCTACCTCGAGTGGGAGACCGTGTCCGGACCCCGCCTTTCGCCCGATGGGCGGCAGGTCCTCTTCACCCGGCGGCACGTGGACAAGATCAACGACCGCTGGACCGGGTCGCTCTGGCTGATGAACGCCGACGGCACGAAGCTCCGCTTCCTGGCCGACGGCGGTGCCGCCGAATGGTCACCCGACGGCGCGCGCATCGCCTACACGGCCCGCGGGGAGCCCGTGGGGAGCCAGCTCTTCGTCCGCTGGATGGACGCGGAGGGCGCCACAACGCAGGTCACCCACGTGACGGAATCGCCGTCGGACGTGGCGTGGAGCCCGGACGGGGAGTGGCTCGCCTTCTCCATGCTGGTGCCGAAGTCGGAGAGCTGGAAGATCGCCATGCCCGCGAAGCCGGAGGGGGCGAAGTGGACGGAAGCGCCACGCATCGTCCAGAGCCTGGACTACCGCCAGGATCGCCGCGGCTTCAACGAGGAGGGGCACCGGCACATCTTCGTGGTCCCCGCCACCGGCGGCACGCCGCGGCAGGTCACCAGCGGCGACTGGGACCACACCGGCCCGGAATGGACCCCCGACGGCCGCGCCATCCTCTTCTCCACCCTGCGTACCGAGGATTCGGAGTACGCCTGGCGCGAGTCCGAGATCTACGGCGTGGACGTGGCCACCGGGAAGATCACGCAGCTCACAGACCGGAAAGGCCCGGACTATGCCCCGCGTGTGTCCCCCGACGGCCGGCGCGTCGCGTACGTGGGCTATGACTGGAGCGATGACACGTTCCGCGAGTCCGTCCTCTACGTCATGGACGCGGACGGCTCCAACCCGCGGGCGCTCACGGCGTCGCTGGACCGCTCGCCCAGCGGGCACCAATGGGCGCCTGACGGCAGCGGCGTGTACTTCAACGTGAGTCGCGAAGGCGTGCGCGATCTGTACTTCGCATCCCTGGACGGGAACGTGCGCCGGGTCACGGAAGGGAACCACGTCCTGGACGTGGCGGACATCCGGGGGCGTACGGCGGTGGGCGTGCTGGAGGGGCCGCAGGCGCCCGGCGACATCGTCGCCTTCGACCTCCGTCGCCCGAAGGAGATGCGGCAGCTGACCGCGGTGAACGCGGACGTGCTGCACGGCGTGGCGCTGGGCGAGGTGGAGGAGATCTGGTATCCATCGCTGGACGGCTTCCGGATCCAGGGGTGGGTGGTCAAGCCGCCGGACTTCGACCCGGCGAGGAAGTACCCGCTCATGCTCAATATCCACGGGGGGCCGCACGCCATGTACGACGTGGGCTTCAACTTCGGCTGGCAGGAGCACGCGGCGCACGACTACGTGGTGCTCTACCTCAACCCCCGCGGCAGCTCCGGCTACGGCAGCGCGTTCGGCAATGCCATCAAGAACGACTACCCGAACAAGGATTACGAGGACCTGATGGCGGGCGTGGACACGGTCATCGCCCGCGGGTACATCGACAGCGACAACATGTTCGTGTACGGGTGCAGCGGCGGGGGAGTCCTCACGGCGTGGACGGTGGGGCACACGGACCGCTTCCGCGCGGCGTCGGCCAACTGCCCCGTCATCGACTGGATCAGCTTCGTGGGCAACACGGACTCGCCGGGCTGGTATCGCAATTTCGCGAACTACCCGTGGGAGGACCCGAGCGAGCACCTGCGCCGCTCACCGCTGATGTACGCGGGCAACGTGAAGACCCCCACCATGCTCATGACCGGCGTGCTGGACCTGCGCACGCCGATCCCGCAGACGGAGGAGTTCTACGAAGCGCTCAAAGTCCTGAAGGTGCCCACCGCCATGGTCCGCTTCAACAACGAGTGGCACGGCACCAGCTCCACTCCGTCGAACTTCCTGCGCACGCAGCTCTACCTTCGCTACTGGTTCGAGAAGTGGGGGACCCACGACGACGGGGCGAGGGGGCGCTGGGCGACCAGGGCAGCCACTGAGCCGGCCCCCCGTTCATGGCATTCCACGAGGAGGATCGATGAAGAAGATGATGCTGGGCCTGACGCTCGCGCTCGCGGTCACCGGCGCCTGTGCCACATCGGGTGCACCGGGCGGGCAGAGCGGGACCTCCCGCGACACGATCGAGCGCGACGAGATCGCCGCGGAAGGCGGGCAGATCCGCACCGCCTATGACGCGGTGGAGCAGCTCCGGCCCCAGTTCCTGCGCAACCGCACGAACGCGACGGCCGGCGTGGGGGCGGCCACGGTCGAGCCGGTGGTGGTCTACGTGGACGGGGTGCGCCGGGGCGGCGTGGACGAGCTGCGGAACATCCCCATCGAGTACGTGGTGCGGATCCACTACGTTCGGCCTACGGACGCGCAGACACTGTACGGGATGGGTCACGGCAGCGGTGTCATCCAGGTGGCCACCACCACCGGCTGAGGGTCAGCGGGACACCGTGTCCGGCAGCAGCACCGAATCGGGGCGCAGCAGCGAATCAGCGCCCGGGACACTCCCGGCCGGAATCACCGGCCGGGGCGCCGGCAGTGAGTCCGGGAATCCGAACGAGTCCACGGGCACACCCAGCGGCGCCTCCGCGGTGTCACGCGGGCTGATGGGCGCGGCAGCGGGCTCGCCCTCACGCGGGAGACGCGGCCGCCCCAGGTAGCGCTCCCGCTCCTGCTCCGTCCGCGCCTTCTCCCCACCCCCGCCGAACAGGCCGGCCACCCACCGCCCGGCGGCGGCGAACGCGCCGCGCACCCCGTCCCATGCCCGGGCGAGGACGCCTTCCTCCGTCTCGCCCGCGGGGCAGATGGTGGCGGGAAGCTCCGATTCGAGGAAGAGTTCGCTGCGGGCGCGCCCCTGCGCCGGACGGCACCCGTGGGCGAGCACCAGTCCGCTCGCCGGGTCGATCTTCCGCTCCACCACGGACTCCGGCCGCTCCCACGCGTCCGGCGCCTTCCGGTCCCGGTAGGCCGCGCGCATGATCCGTCCCCACACGGGCGCGGCCAGCTCGCCGCCCGTCGCGCCCGCGGCGATGGGCTGTGGCCGGTCCATCCCGATCCAGACGCCGCCGGCCAGGTCCGGCGTGTAGCCCACGAACCAGGCGTCGAACCCCTCGTTCGTCGTCCCCGTCTTCCCGGCGGCCGGGACGCGCAGCCCCACATCGCGCACTTCGTGCCCGGTCCCGCGGTCCACCACGTCACGCAACAGGCTCGTGACCAGGTATGCGACGCCGGCCGAGAACGCCCGGTGCCGATGGACGTTCGAGCGCCATACCACCTTCCCGGCCGTATCCTCCACGGTGGTGACCAGCCGCGGCGCCACGCCGCGACCCCCTTCGGCGAACGGCGTGTAGGCCGCAGTGAGCTGGAGCAGCGGGATCCCGATCGCACCCAGCGCCAGCGACGGCAGGACCACCATCCGCTCGTCGATCCCCGCGTCCCTCGCCGCACGCACCACGTTGTCCAGTCCCACCGCCAGCGCCAGACGCGCGGTGGCGATGTTCACGGAGTGGACGGCCGCCTCGCGCAGCGTCACTTCCCCGCCCGAGCGACCGCTGAAGTTCTCCGGTTCCCACACTTCGCCGCCCGGCAGCTTCACGACCAGCGGCTCGTCGCTCAGCTCCTGGCTGGGAGCGTAGCCGCTCTCCAGCGCGGCGGCGAAAACGAACGGCTTGAACGCGCTCCCGACCTGCCGCCTCGCCTGCGTGGCGCGGTCGTACGGCGAGTCGGCGTAGTCGCGACCGCCCACGAGCGCCAGCACGTCCCCGCTGTCCGCCCGCATCACCACCGCCGCCCCCTGGACGTAGCGCGTCCCCGCGGAGTCCACCGCGTCCTCGTCACCGTGGCGTCGGTCGCCGCGATACCGGCCATACACGCCGGCCTCGATGGCCGACAGCTGCCGATCGATCGCCCGCTCCGCCGCGTGCTGCACCACCGGGTCGAGCGTCGTGTGGACGCGGAGCGGGGCGGCGTAGAGCCCGTCGCCGAGCTCGTGCTCGAGCATGCGACGCACGGCCCGCACGAAGTACGGCGCCGGCGGCGGCTTGGCTTCGGGCAGCGGCCGCTCGGGCACGACGTGGAGGCGCGTGGACTGCGCCCGCTCGGCCGAGTCGGCCGACACGCGCCCCTGCGCGGCCATCAGCGAGAGTACCAGGTCCCGCCGCTGGCGGGCCCGGTCGGGGTGCTCGCGCGGGTCGTAGGCGTTCGGCGCTTTCGGCATGGCGGCCAGCGTGGCCGCCTGGGCGAGGCTCAGGTGCGTGGCCGGGCGCCCGAAATAGGCCCGGCTGGCCGCCTGGATCCCGTAAACGGAGCCGCCGAAGTAGATGTGGTTGAGATAGAGCTCGAGGACCTCGTTCTTGCTGAAGCGGTCTTCGATGGCGCCCGCCACGCGCATCTCCAGCAGCTTCCTGTCGAGCGTCCGCTGCTGACCGGGGAGCCGGTCCGGGAAGACGTTCCGGGCCAGCTGCATCGTGATCGTGCTCCCACCCTGCGCCACCCCACCCGCCCTCACGTTGGCCAGCAGCGACCCGGCCATCCGGCGCCAGTCCACGCCCCCATGGTGGTAGAAACGGCGGTCCTCGATTGCGACGAAGGCGGCCGGCACGTACGCCGGCAGAGAGTCGAGCCGCACGAGCGTTTGGGGCGACGGCGTCAGCCGGGCCAGCTGGTCGCCATTCCGGTCCAGCAGCACGGGCGCACCCCCCGGCTGGAGCGCCGACAGCCGCTCCACGGCCGGACAGCCACGCAGCCCGCAGCTCTGCCACGTCAGCCACCCGAGCAGGAGCGATGCCGCGGCGGCCACCAGCAGCCAGCGCAGCGGCGGCAGCCACCAGGCCCGGCCCCGCCGCCCCCGTCCCGTGGGGTCGCGGCGCCAGAGCGCGAGCACCGCGGATCGCGCGCGTGCGGGAATGGTTCGTGCACTTTTCGGCATGGGATTCATTCTAAGCAGAGGAGCCCACAATGAAGAAGGCATACATGCCCCGTGCCGCCGCTCTGGTGGCCCTGCTCGCCGCCCTCACTCTCGGCGGCTGCGGCATCATGGGAGGCAGCAAGGAGCCCGAGCCCGCGTACGCCACCGTCACGGTGAACAACGACAGCCCCACAACGGTCACGGCGTTCGCGGTCCGCCCGAACGGCGTCCGCTACCGCCTCGGTACTGTACCCGGACTGACCGAGAAGCACTTCGATCTCCGCGCCGACATGGTCGGCCAGACCGGCGAGATGCAGCTGGTGGTGGACGTCCTCGGCACGTCGCGCCTCTACACGTCCGACCAGGTGTTCATCGACCAGGGCGACAGCGTGGAGTTCACGGTAAGCCACATGGTGCGCTAGCTGCGGCGGCGAGTCCAGGCCGAAGCGGGCTTCGTGGCGAGCGGGCCTCCGGTTGCCGTTCGGAGTGCGACGGCCGAAACTGGCCACGACGGCTGCACTGCGCCCTCGAACCCTGGAAACCATGAGCGACGCCGGAACCGATGCCCCGATCACGCCCGACCCCTCTTCCGGGCCGCCCGCGCCACCCCCGCCGCTGGACCTTCGCGTGGCCGCGGTCACGGAGGCGGGCGAGCACCCGAACGCGGACCGCCTGCTCGTCCTCCGCATCGACCTCGGCTTCGAGCACCGGCAGCTGGTCGCGGGGCTGGCCGGCATCTACGAGCCGGCGGAGCTGGTGGGGAAGCGCATCGTGGTCGTGGCGAACCTGAAGCCGGCAAAGCTGCGCGGCGAGATCAGCCAGGGGATGCTTCTCGCGGCCCACGGCCAGGAGAACGTGGGGCTGATCCTGGCGCCGGACGCCCCATCCGGGACGCGGCTGGAAACGGCGGCGGCTACCGGAGCGATCCAGTCCCGGGCCGCGTCGGCAGGTGAGCCGGAGACGGGGCCCGGTGACGTGGCCGCGGAGATCACGATCGACGACTTCGCCCGCCACGCCATCGTCGCCCGGCCCGACGCGGTGACGCTGGATGGCCGCCCGATCGAGCGCCCGCGGCTGGTCGTGGACCGCGACGCCTGGGGGCCCGTGAAGTAGCCCTCGCCCAACGAACCCCTTGCCGACCGCACCGTTCGTCGCCATCAAGGGAGGAAGCGGGGATGTTCTTCCGAATGGCGGCGACGAGGATGAACCGGATGATCGCCTACTGCGGGTCCGACTGCGACGCCTGTCCCATCTACCTGGCCACGCCCGACGCCTGGGGCATCGAATCCGTCGCCGCGGCCATAACCGACTGCGACGGCTGCCGCGCCGGCGAGCGCCTCTTCGCCGAGTGCGAGGAGTGTGAGATCCGCACATGCGCCGTGGCCAGCGGCCTGGACGGCTGCGCCGCGTGCGACGAGTATCCCTGCGACTTCCTCCGCCCCCACCTCGCCTGCGATCCCGACGCTCGCGCACGACTGGAGCAGATCCGGGTCGGCTGAGGACTGCCGCCGGGCCGCCGCGGCCGCCCGCGCCCCCCCGCCGGCTCAGGGGGCGAACAACCCCACCACGGCGAAGCAGAGGGCGAGGACCGTCGCCAGCGGCGTCATCACCCATCGCTCCACCCGCGACCGCGACGACGCGTTCCCCACCGCGTTCAGCGCGAAGAACACCGCCGAGACCCACGTGGCCGCGTGCACCGACACCGGCTCCGGCCCCGGCCGTACCAGTCCCGCCCGCGCCAGGACCACCCACCCCGCCACCGCCAGCATGAACACCGCCGCGACACTCCCCAGCCGCAGCCTCGGAGGCAGCACGCGGTGCTCACCCCCCCATGCCGCGCGCCCGAGCGGGAACCCCGCGGCAAGGAGGGCCTGGAGGAGGATGACCCCGGCCAGCACGGCCGCGGCCACCAACGCTGCGATTTCTGGAAGTGTCATGCGTCCGTCCCGGGTCCGGGCGCAACCTATGCCGCGCCCGCCCATGGCGCACGGCCGGCCCCATCGCCCCCCCGGGGCGGGGTCGGCGCCATTGTGCTTGAAAATGTGACGATCGTTGAACATATTGCGTCATTGACCGGGCGGCCCGCTGGATGGGCAGCCGGAGACTCACACGTCGGCCTGTGCGATCCGCGTCGTTTTCCCCACCCCCTGGGCGCACCACCCGATCGCGGGCGGACCTGAAATGCTGGAGCATCCAGCCCACGCCCGGTCCGCGACACGTGCTCGCGCCAGGTGGAGGGCCCGGAGACTCCCGGGGTGGGAGCATGCGACTCACGCGGTACCGAACCGTACTCTCTCTTCTGCTCGCACTCGTCGCGGGCGCGACCTCACTGTTCATCACGCTGCGGTTCACGGACTGGCAGCGGATCACCTGCGTGGCGGTGTCGGCGCTGGTGTTCGCGGCTCCACTGCTGCTGCGCAGTGAAATCGAGCTGCGCAGGAAGCGCGCGCGATCCGAGCGGTTCATGCGGGAGATCATGGGGGAGGCCGACGACGGTCGCGAGATGTGAAGCGCGGCCCCGGTGGGCGGCGGAGTGCTGCGCCGGGGTGGTCGGTGCGCCACCCGCTTGCCCGCCGCCCCGGCCGCCGGTAGCGTTCGGGGCTCACGCACGACAACACGGGACGCACGGCGGGAGAAGCGGTTGGACGCGCTCACGGTACGGGGGCTGACCCGGAGCTTCGGTCCGCTCCGGGTGCTGGACGACATCGATTTCACGGTCCCGCGGGGCAGCGTGGCCGTGCTGCTGGGACCGAACGGGTCGGGCAAGACCACGCTGCTGCGCTGTGTTGTGGGTGCGGAGCACCCGGACGCGGGGGAGGTGCACCTCGAAGGACACCGCATGGACGAGACGGATCCATGGGTCCGGGCTGCCGTGGCCGCGGTGCTGGACGACATGGATTTCTTCCCCGACCTTTCGGTGGTCGAGCACCTGGAGTTGCTGGCGCTTGCCCACGGCGGGGATCCTGCGGCCGTCGCGGGAGTGGTGACGGAGCTGGGTCTCGACCCGGCGCGGGATCAGCTGCCGGCGACGTTGTCCAGCGGCCAGCGTCGCCGGCTGGCGCTGGCCTCGTGCTTCGTCCGCCCTCGTCGCCTGCTCGTGCTGGACGAGCCCGAACAGCGCCTCGATGTGGGCGGCAGGGCGTGGCTGCGGGACCGGCTCCTCCGCGAGAAGGCCAGCGGCACGGCCGTGCTGATGGCGTCCCACGACCCCGAGCTCGTGGACGCCGTGGCCGATGTCCGGATCGAGCTGGGCGCGTGAGCGCCACGGCGCTGGACGCCGGGCGGATCCCCGCGCCTTCCACCTGGCGACGACGGCTCCGGCGCGCGCGTCGCACCCACCACCCTCGCTCCACCGGCGACCTCCTCACGGACCTGTACATGCTGCTCTGGGTCCTGGTGGTGTACGGGGGCGCGCTGGTGTCCGTCGTGCGGGAGCACCTGCGCACTCCGGTGGGCGTTCCGGGTGTGGCGGTGGAGCGACTGTGGATTGCCAGCGCGGTGCTGCTGGCGGGCGCCGGCCTGACCTGGCGCGGCCTGCGCGCGGTGGGCCCCATCGTCGCCTCTCCGTCCGAGCAGTCGTGGGGCGTGGCCACGCCCATGGACCGGCGACGCTGGCTCCTGCCGCGCTTCCTGATCCTGCTGCTGGCCGGGCTGCTGGGCGGCGCGGCGGCCGCGGGGCTGGTGGTGGTGCTCGGGATGCAGGGCCACGGCTTCCGCGCGGCCCTGATCGCCGGCGGCGTCTGGGGGCTGGGAAGCGTCGCGGCCGCCGTGGCGGCGCAGGCGAGTGCACGACCGCGGGGCCATGGGCGCCGGCGCCGCCGGGTCGCGCTCGCCGGCCCGGTCCTGACGCTCGCCGGGGCCGCCGCCGCGGGCGCGGTGGTGGCGGCGCATTACGGCGGCCGCCTCCTCCCGCGACCGCCAGCCGCGCTCGTGCCGGGGCTCGTTGCCATGGGCGCCGTTTTCGCCACCGTAGCTCTGGCCGCGGCCATTCTCGCGCTGCGGCGCATCGACCGCGCCGCCCTCGGCGCCGGCGCTGACATCGCGGCGGCCGCGCTCAGCGCCACCGCCTGGACCGATCCCACGCTCCTCACCCGTGTTCTCGAAGTCCGCCGCTGGCGACGCGTGGGCCGGGTGCGCAGCCGACACTTCCTCCCTGCCGTGCCCGGGCTGTCGCCCCGCGTGTGGGCCCTGCTGCAGGGCGATGCCCGGCGGGTGGCGAGGCGCCCGATGTCGCTCGTGGTGTGGGCCGCGCTGGGGCTGGCGCAGTACGCCATCGCGGTGGTGGCGCCACCGGTGGCGGGCGTGGCCCACGTGATCGCCGCGTACGTGGCGGCGGGCCGCCTGACGAGCGGACTTCGCACCGTGGCCGGCTCGGCGGGGCTGCGGCGCTCGATCGGCGGCGGGGAGGCGGAGCTCCGGCTCGTGCACCTGGTCGTGCCCGCCGTGGGCACGGCCCTCTGGTGGGTCCTGACCTGGCCCGCCGGCGGGCCGCCACTGGGGTCCGCCGAAGTGTTCCTGGTCCTCGGCATCGTGGCGGCTGCGTACCGCTCCGCAACGCGTCCTCCCATGCGGTATGGCGCGTCCACCATGGACTCCCCCGTGGGCCTCTTCCCCACGGACCTGCTGCTGCAGATCGCGCGAGGGCCGGATCTCCTGGGCGTGGTGCTGATCGTGCGACTGATCCTCCGTTGAGCGGACCGGGAGACCGCGACCGGAGAGACGGTGGCGGCGGACGCCGGGCATTGCCACGGCCCCGTGTCCCTCACCACTCTACTTCCCGCAGCGTGCGCGGACCGGGCGCACCACGACTCTCGGCCGGAGGACGGAGATGAGGAGGACGGGGGCCGCGTTTCTCGTGGCCGGCCTCGCGTGGATGGCCATCTCGGGATGCGACGATGGCACTTCACCCGGCAGCGACCTGATCGGGGAGTACACGGCCGTCGAAGTCGACGGGGGCTCGCTCCCGACCCGGTGGCGCCCCGCGGTCGACCTGACCGGCGCCCTCCTCACCATCGGAGACGCCCCTACCCGGCAGTTCGCCATCGCGTATCTGCTCGCGGTGCACGACACCACCCCACCCCCACCCCCGGACACCACGACGCCGCCCGACACCACCGGCTCGCCGCCGGACACGAGCGCGGCCAGCCCGGCGGAGGCGCGGCTCGCCCGTGCGCTCCGCGGGGCCGGGGCCCCCGCGGCCCCCGCTGACCGCATCACCACCGACACCTGCTTCGTCCACGGCAGCTGGAAGATGGAGGGCGGCTCGTTCGTGGTGCTGGACAGCACCATCGCTGTGGCGGGGAGCATGTGCGGTCCCGAGATCGCACTGTCCGAAGCGTCGGGCGCCATCGCCGCCGACGTGGACGCGACGGAAGAGGAGGGGGGACCCTACCACGCTCTCCGGTTCGAGCCCCGGCGAGTGGCGCAACTGGCGGCCTCGCCGGACTCGCTGCTCTTCGGCGCGCTCCAGCAGACCCGGACGTTCCACGTCCTGCTCACGGACCAGGCGGGCGTCGCCTACGACGCGCGCACCGAGCTCGGCCTCGCGCTCCAGGGCGCGCCCATCGTGGCGCTGGTGCAGAGCGGTGCCCCCGACTCGCTGTCGCTCATGTCCATCGGCACCGGGCGGGCGCAGCTGATCCTCTTCGGTGGAGCGCGCGCCGACACCATCGGGATCACGGTGATCCAGTAGCGAGGCCACCCCCTTCCCACGCGTCCCGCGCCCCGCCATACTCCCCACGTTCACGCAACCGAATCAGGGCGAAGGTGATGAAGCAGGCACGGACGATCGGTGGCGCCGCGGCGCTGCTGGCAATGGTGGTGGGAACGGCCAGCGCGGCCATGTGGGGAGCGACCGGTCACGAGATCGTGGGCGAAGTGGCAGCGGCGGGGCTGCCCGGCGACATGCCCGCCTTCTTCCGGGACGCCGCGCCCCAGCTCCGCTGGCTCGACCCGGAGCCGGACCGGTGGCGCGACCGTCAGGCCACGGCGATGGACGAGGCGTTCAAGTACGACCACTTCATCGACCTGGAGAACGTCCCTGCCGCGGCGCTCGCGGCGCCCGACCGGTACACGTACCTGGAAGCGCTCTTCGCCGCGGGGCTGAAGAACCCGCAGCAGTCGGCCGGGTTCCTGCCCTTCCGCATCCTGGAGCTGCAGGAGCGGGTGACGAACGGCTTCGCCCGCTGGCGGCGAGCCGGTAGCGAGCAGGAGCGGCGCTGGATCGAGGCGAGGGTCATCAACGACGCCGGAATCCTCGGGCACTACGTGGCCGACGGCTCCAACCCGCACCACACCACCATCCACTACAACGGCTGGGCCGAGGAGGCCCCGAACCCGCGGGGGTTCACCACGGCCCACGACATCCACTGGCGCTTCGAGAGCCTGTTCGTGGACGCACACGTGAACGTCACGGACGTGGCCGCGGCGGTCCCGGCCGGCACGCACGTCGTGCCGGACGTGCGGCAGGGGATCATGGACTACCTCATGGCCACGCACGCGCAGGTGGTCCCGCTCTACGAGATCGAGCAGAACGTGGGCTTTCCCGGCGACTCCGCCACCGCCGCGCCGGCCGCGCAGGCGTTCGTCGTCGACCGCCTCGCCGCGGGCGCCGAGATGCTGCGCGCACTCTGGTACACGGCCTGGGTCGACAGCGACGCCGTGGCGAAGCGCCTCCGCTGAGGGGACATGGACATGATCGATCGCATACGCGCGCAGTTCCCCGCCCTGGCCCGGCAGGTGAACGGGCACCCCGTCGCCTATTTCGACGGCCCGGGCGGCACACAGGTGCCCGCGGCCGTGGCGGACGCGGTGCGCTCCTACCTGCTGGAGCACAACGCTAACGAAGGGTGGAACTATCCCACCAGTCAGGAGACCGACGCGCTGCTGTCGGAGGGGCGCGCGGCCATGGCCGACCTTTTCGGCGCGCTGCCTGACGAGATCGCGTTCGGTCAGAACATGACCACGCTCACGCTGCGGCTGTCACGGGCGCTCGGGCGCGAGCTGGAGCCGGGCGACCGGGTGGTGGTGACCGAGCTGGACCACCACGCCAACGTGGACCCGTGGAAAGCGCTGGCGGATGAGCGCGGGGCCGAGATCCGGGTGGTGCGCATGAATCCCGGCTCCGGCACGCTGGACCTGGACGACCTCCACAGCGCCCTGGCCGAGCCCACGAGCCTCGTCGCCATCGGGGCCGCATCGAACGCGCTGGGCACCATCTCCAATGTGGCCGAGGCGGCCGCCCTCGCGCACGACGCCGGCGCCACGGTGTTCGTGGACGCCGTCCATTACGCGCCCCACGAGCTGGTGGACGTCCACGCCCTCGGTGCTGACTTCCTGGCGGCCTCCCCGTACAAGTTCTACGGCCCCCACCTGGGCGTCCTCTGGGGGCCCGGCGAGGCCATGGAGCGGCTGCGTCTCCCCCGCGTGGCATCCGCGCCGGACCACGCGCCGGAGCGGTTCGAGACGGGGACCATCAGCTTCGAGGCCGTGGCCGGCGCCACCGCGGCCGTGGATTTCCTCGCCTCATTCGGTGATGACGCCGCGGCCGGCGACAACCGCCGCGCCCGTCTGCGGCGGGCCTACGAAGCGCTGAAGGAGCGTGGAGAGGGTCTGTTCCGGGCACTGTGGGACGGGATGAACGAGATCCCCGGCGTCGCCACCTACGGCCCGCCTCCGGGCGCCCGCCGCACGCCCACACTGGGCTTCGCCATTGCGGACCGGGATCCCCGGGATGCCGTGGCCGCTTACGCAGCGGAAGGGATCTTCGTCACGCACGGCGACTTCTACGCCACCACGGTCATCCAGCGCCTCGGACGCGGGGGGCCCGGGATCCTGCGCGCGGGGTGCGTCGCGTACACGTCGGACGAGGAAGTCCAGCGGCTCGTGGACGCCACGGCGAGGATCGCCGCCGGCTGACGACCGGGGACGGCCGGTCTCTCTCCTCCCGGCCCGCCCGTCTCAGAGCCGAACCGCCGCGCCTCCCCGGGAGACCGTGTCAGCGGCCGACCCCTCCGGCTCGAGCCACGCCTCCAGCTGCTCGGCGCGCCGCTCCTTCGTGTGTTCGGCCAGTACCCGCGCCCTCGCCGCCTCGCCGATGGACCGGCGGTCCGCCGCGTGCATCGTCAGCGCTTCCAGCACGCCGTCCGGCCCGCCGGGGAGCACGATCTCACGGCCGGGCGTGAACAGCTCTTCCAGCCCCTCCCACCGATCCGACAGCATCGGCGCGCCGCACGCCGCCGCTTCGAACAAACGCACGGAAGGTGACCATCCGGCCCGCTTCATGTCCGCTCGTGTCAGGTTCAGCTGCCACGCCGAGCTGGAATAGAACGCGGCGTGACGGGCGGGCGGGACGTGGTCGATGTGACGGACGTTCCGCGGCCAGCTCCCGGGATCGGGATACTGGGGCCCGCCCACGACGAAGCTCGCCGCCGCGCGTCGGCGCGCCGGCTCCAGCAGCAGCCGCTCCATCCCGGGAGCGCGGTCGTCGCTGTACGTGCCCATGTACGCCAGGTCGGCCACGAACTCGGGATCCGGATCCACCGGTCGATACAGCTCGGCGTCCACGGAGCAGTAGAGCGGCCTGGCGTCGCGGGCCCCCAGCTCCGCTTCCAGCACTTCGGACAGGAACGGGCCCCCGGTGAACGAGAAATAGCGGTGGAAGAGCGGTACCTGGTCCGGCCGCAGCGACACGGTCTCCCCCCGGCGCAGCTGCGCCACCGTGACGGGCGTGTCAATGTCATAGAAGCAGAGCCGCTGGGCGCCCGCGCCGGCCAGGGCATCGATCACTCTCGGCCCTTCGTGGACGTACGACCCCACGATCGTGGCATCGGCCTCCCGCGCTTCGGCCAGCGCCCGCCCGGCCACGGCGTCCCACGACGCGTACAGCTCCAGCCGGCAGAAGTCGGGGTCCGGCAGGTCACGATGCTCGCCCCAGTACCACGGCGCGTCCCACTCGTAGAACACCACCTCGTGGCCCCGGGCCGAGAACGCACGGAGCAGCGCCCGGTACGTGGTGGCGTGACCGTTCCCCCAGCTCGAGCTCAATGACAGTCCGACCACCACGACCTTCATCGGCTCGCCCCCTCCCGGAGGATCGCGTCCACCTGCTCCGCCCGGCTCGCGTACGTGTGATCGCGCAGCGCGCGGCGTCGCCCGGCGTCGCCCACCTCGCGCGCCCGCTCGAGCCCCACGTCCCGGACCATCCCGGCCACGTCGTCGGGCGTCCGCGCCACCAGGATCTCCCGTCCCGGCTCGAAGAACGCTTCGATCCCCGTCCAGGCGTCGCTCACCTGGCACGCGGCGGCGCCGGCCGCTTCGAACATGCGCGTGGCGGGCGAGTACCCGTTCTCCACCATTGAATCCCGGTGGATGTTCAGCACCAGCCGGGCGGCACCGTTCAGCTCGTTGTGCCTCGCCGTGGGCACATGCCCGAGGTAATCGACATTCCCGGGCATGGCGCGATCGCCCCAGCCGCTCCCGCCCAGCGCGAACGAGTGGTGCGGGCACGCCGCCGCCACGTCGAAGAAGAACGCGTCGACCCTCGCCTCACGGTCCGGGAGGCGGTTCCCCATGAAGAACGCATCCCAGCGCGGGGGTCCGCCGTTCCGCTCCGGCCGGTGCTCGGCCGGGTCCAGCCCGTTGTAGACGGGGGTGCACGCCCGAGCCCCCAGCCGCTCGTACTCCCGCACCACCGGCGGGCCGCCGCCGTACGTGAACACGTGGTCGAAGAGCGGGAGGTGGCGGTGGAAGGGGTCGTCCGGGTCCACGCGCAGCCGGGCGAGCGTGGCCGGAGCGTCCACGTCCCAGAACGCGGTCCTTGCGACGCCGGGCGCCCGCGCCGCTCCGGCCGATCCGGCGGCGCGGGATTCCACGGCCCCGCCGGCGGCGATGGCACGCTCCAGCGCGGCGTCCCACACGCCCACGCCGCTGCACTTGATGACCCAGTCGCTGTGGCGGAGGGCCTCGGCCACCAGCCGGTCCCGCTCCTCCTCCGAATCGTAGACCACGACACGTGCGTAGTCCGGGTCCTCGGTCAGGTCGCGGTTCGCCTGGCGGTCGAACGCATCGGGCTCGCAGAACGTGATGTCGAACCCGCGCTCCGCCAGCGCGCGCAGGAGGCCGCGGTAGTAGGTGGCCGCGCCGTTCCAGTACGCGGAAACCAGGGAAGATCCGAAGAAGGTGAGCTTCATCGCGTTCCGGGCGTTCAGGATACCGCGCGCAGCGCGGCCTTGCCCGGGTTGTTCCGGCCACCACGGCCGGTGAGCTCGAAATAGAGCGCCTCGTAGCGATCGGCCATGTGCGCGGCCGTGTAGTCGGTCCGGGCGCGGATCCTGGCCTGCCACGCCTGCTCGTTCAGCTGCTGCGCATCCTCGAGCAGGTTCTCCAGGCGCACCGCCAGGTCCGCGGCGCTCCCCGGCTCGAAGAAGGAGGCCGCGTCCGTCCACAGCTCCCGGAAGGAGCCGATCCCACTCAGCAGGAGCGCGCAGCCGTGCGCGGCCGCCTCCAGCGGGGAAAGCCCGAACGGCTCGTACAGTGACGACCCGATATAGACGCGCGTGTTCTGGTAGAAACGGTCCATGGCCGCGCCCGGGACTTCCCCGTGGGCAATGAGGCGGTTCACCACCGCCCGCTCGCCCGCCGGCCCCTCCAGCGGACCCACCAGGTGGACCGACGGCGCCTGGTCCCCCATACGCTCGAGCGCCTGTTCCACCACGGCCACGCCCTTGGCCTCGTCCCACGCCCGCCCGGCCAGCAGCACCATGGGACGGTGCGACGCCCGCACTTCGTCGCGCGGCACGTCCGGTGGACGGATGCCGTTGTGGATCACGCGCGCGGCCGTTCGACCGTAGTGCTGCGCCAGCCGCCCCGACTGGTACGCCGTGGGCGCCACCACGGCGCTCGCCGCGGTCAGGGCGGCGCGCACCAGCTTCGTGTACGCATCCCAGGCGGGGGGCGGGTCGACGCCTTGGACATCGACGAACCAGGAGCGCACATCGCTGTGGGCCGTGACCAGGACCGGGGCGTCGAACCGGCCCACGGCGTACGCGAACTGATTCAGGTGAATGACGTCGGGCCGCCAGCGTGCGGCCACCCGCTCCAGCCACTCCGTCCCCCGCTCCAGGTCCTGACCGGGGTCGGGCATCCATTCGAGCGCCAGCGCCTGGCTGACCACTTCCACGTCCGTCGGGAGCGACGCCGCGCGCTCGTCCGACAGCTCGCCGAGCACCGCGATGGCGCAGCTGTGCCCGCGCTCGAGAAGCTCGCGCACGAGCGTGTCCGTGTACCGCCAGACTCCGCCGACAGTATCCGTCGTGAGAAGAATCCTCATGGTCCGTATATGCGGTCAATGACCTCCGCGACGGCCACCAGCTCCTCTGCCGCCGCATCATACGACGGATCGTCCGAGACCCGTCCGGCCCACGCGATCGCCGCCCGCCCGCCCCAGCTGTCCGGCGGCTCCACGAGCGTTTCCGCCCCGGTCCCACGGTACAGCTCCGCCCGGAAGTCGTAGAACGAGCCATCCACGTTCAGCATGGCCGCGCCCCCGTCCGTGCCATGGAAGCGCGCTTCGATCACCGCGTCCCGGCCCGCGTCGAGGTTCCAGGAGCAGGAGAGCCGCACCACGCGGCCGCCATCCAGCTCCAGTTGAACTTCCGCGTGGTCCTCCACTTCGGCAACATCGCGCGCGCGAACGCCACCGGCGAACAGGGCGGCGTCCACCGCTTCGACGCGCCCGCCCATGACCCAGAGCGCCAGGTCCACGAGGTGGATGCCGAGATCCATCACGCACCCGCCACCGGAGAGCGCGCGGTCGTAGAACCACTCCTTGTCGGGGCCGTACGCGTTGTGGAAGACGAGGTCGGCCGCGTACACGTCACCCAGGTCGCCGGCCCGGATCCGCTCCCGCAGCGCCCGCATGGCGGCAGTGTGCCGGTACGACATGTCGACCCCGAGCAGCCGGTCCGCCCGCCGCGCGGCATGCACCACCCTTCGCACTTCGTCGGCCGTGCGGCCCAGCGGCTTCTGGCAGAACACCGGGAGCCCACGCTCCAGCGCCGCCCTGGCCTGCGGGGCGTGGAGCGCGCTGGGCGTCGCGATCACCACGCCATCGATGTCGGCGTCCAGAACGTCGTCCAGCCCCGCGCCGTAGCGGGCGCCCGGGTACGCGCGGCGGAGCGCCGCGAGAGCGTCGTCCGACGGATCGGCCACGGCCGCCACCGTGGCCGCGCCCGCCTCGACCAGCGCGTCCATCCGGTTGCGGCCGATCCAGCCCACGCCCACGAACGCCAGCGCCGGGGAGCGGGAGAGCGCCCGCGGCGGTCGGCTCTCGGGCGTCCTGGAGGCGACGGTGGTCATGACCGGACGATCGCTTTAAGGAAGCCATCGGGGCGGTCGCGGGTGGCGTCCAGGGCGTCGCCGAGCCGCTCCAGCGCGAAGGCATCCGTGATGAGCGGCTCGGGGTCGAGCCGACCGTCCACCGTGGCCTCGACCGCCTGGCGCACACCGCCCAGGTACTGGGACGGATCGCGCTCGTGGGCATTGATGACGTCCAGCCCGCGCCAGTTCCACAGCTGCATGTCCACCTGCCGCGTACCATCCTGATGGTACCCGGCAATGACCAGACGACCGCGCACCCGCGTCAGCCGCCCCGCCAGATCCAGCGGGCCCTGCTTCCCGGTGGCTTCCACGACGACGTCGCACAGCATGCCGCCCGTCTCTTCCTCGATTGCCGCCACCGCCGCGTCGTGGTTCGTGACGTCCAGCGTGCGGTACGCACCCGCGCGCGCGGCCACGTCCCGGGCGAACGGCCGCCTGGACAGGCCGATCACCCGCGCGCCCGCGGCCACCGCGAGCTGCGTCACCAGCGCGCCGAGGAAGCCGATCCCCACCACGGCCACGGTCCGCCCCTCTTCGATCCCGCTCCGCTGGAACACGTTCATTGCGCAGCCCAGCGGCTCACCGGGAAACGGGATCGCGTCGAGCTCGGGCGGGAGCGGAACGACCTCCGCCGCCGGCACCGTCATGTAGTCGGCAAACGCCCGGTCGCCCAGCGTCGCCACCCGGTCGCCTTCGCGGACGTTGTGCACGTCCGCACCGATCACTTCGACCAGGCCCCACCCTTCGTGGCCGGGGCTCCCCGGCGGGAACGGGTAGTCGAACCAGGGCGCGCCCTTCCACGGGCCCAGGTTCGAGCCGCACACTCCGCACCCCTGCAGCCGCACGACCACGTCCGTGGGGCCCGGATCCGGAAGCGGAATCTCCCCCACCTCGATTCGGCCGGGCTGCGCGAGCACCGCCGCCCGGGTGGTCTCCGGCGCCGCACGCGCTGCGGCTTCCTTCGCGACCCCCACCTTCACGACACCGCCTTGAGGCGACTGGCGCGGCGAACTGCGGCAGGACGAGGAAGGTCCGCCGCCTCCGCCGACTCCAGCCATTGTACCAGCCGCCCCAGCCCCTCGTCCACGCCCACGCGCGGGCGCCAGTCCAGCCGCTCGCGGATCTTGCGCGTGTCGGAGATGTACACGCGCTGGTCGCCCGGACGCCACCCGGCCATGCGCACCGGGACGTCCCTCCCGGTGATCCGGCTCAGCCGGTCCACCACCTCGCGGACGGACACGGCATTCGACGGACCGCCGCCCACGTTGAACACTTCGCCGGCGACCTCATGGGACCGATCGAGCGCCGACCGCATCACGCGGACGAGATCCTCCACCCAGAGGATGTCGCGGACCTGGTGGCCGTCGCCGTAGATCGTGATCGGGTCGCCCGCCAGGATCGCCCGGGCGAAATGGGCCACCCACCCCTGGTCCTCCGTGCCCCACTGCCGGTGCCCGAAGATGCAGCTCATGCGCAGCACCACGGTGGGAATGTCGAAGATGCGCGCGTAGTCGTGGACGTACTGGTCCGCCGCGCCTTTCGAACAGCCGTAGGGCGAGTGGAAATCCAGCGGCGTGTCCTCGCCCACGCCCTCACGCCCGCCCGCGAAGACGTAGCGGTCGCGGTCGTGCTCCACCCCCACGCCATCGAGCGCGCCATACACCTTGTTGGTGGACGTGAACAGGATCGCCGGCGGGCGGTCCAGCTTCCGCGCGGCCTCCAGGATGTTGAACGTCCCCACCAGGTTCGTGCGCAGGTCGTCCGCCGGATCCTCCAACGACGTCGTCACCGCCACCTGCGCCGCCAGGTGGAAGACCCGGTCGGCGCCGCTCACGAGCCGCTTCACCAGGTCCGCGTCTCCCACGTCGCCTACCTCGAGGCGGGCGGCGCCATTGTAGCGGCGCTTCAGCCATTCCGCGTTCCGGACCACGCCCGGACGGGAGAGGTTGTCCAGCAGCACCACGCCCTCGCCGTTCCGCAGATGCGCGTCGGCGAGGTTGGAGCCGATGAACCCGGCGCCCCCCGTGATCAGTGTATAGCCGTTTCCCTTCATTCTTCCCTCACTCAGAATGCGAGACCGCGAGCGGCCAGGTCGGCTGCGTGTTCGCCCGCTTTCGAATCGGGACGATCCTGCGTCCGCAGCCACCCCAGCAGCTCCGTCATTCCGTCCTCCAGCATCACCTGCGGCTCGTAGCCCAGCAGTTCCCTCGCACGACCAATGTCCGCCGTGCAGTGCCGGACATCACCGACGCGGTACCGCCCGGTCACCTCAGGATTCGATGTCCTCGCCCAGCACCTCCGCCAGCATCCGGGCCACTCCCGCGATCGTCACCGGCTGGCCCGAACCGATGTTCAGCACTTCACCCACCGCCGCCTGCCTCTCGGCCGCGAGCAGAAGAGCGCGCACGATGTCGTGCACGGAGACGAAGTCCCGCTGCTGGGCGCCATCCTCGTAGATCAGTGGCGACTCACCATTGAGGAGGCGGGAGGAGAAGATGGCCACGACCCCCGTATACGGATTGGACAGGGCCTGGCGCGGTCCGTAGATGTTGAAGAAGCGCAGTGCCGTCACCGGGATGTCATACGCCTCCCCGATGATGAGGCTCGCCTGCTCCTGGTCCTTCTTCGTGAGCGCGTAGATCGATGTGGGATCGAGCGCCTTGCCCTCATCCGTGGGCACCGGCTCCAGTTCCGTGCCGTCCGGGTCCCGCAGCTCCCACCGGTGCGCCTTCAGGTCCTCGGGCCGGCGCCGGCGCGTCTCCGGCTCGCGTCCGTCCGGTCGCCTGTACCGGCCTTCGCCGTAAATGGACATGGAGCTCGCCACCACCAGACGGTCCAGTGGCGAGCCCCGGTCCACCAGCGCCTGGAGCAGGTTCGCGGTGCCCTGCGTGTTCGTTTCGGTGTAGTCCGCCACCTGGTACATCGACTGGCCGACGCCCACGGCGGCGGCGAGGTGGTAGACGACGTCGACGTCGTCCAGCACCCGGGCCCAGATGCCCCGGTCCCGCACGTCCCCACGCACCAGCTCCGCCGCGGACGAGAGCCACGCCGGTGGCTTCCGCTCGGGGCCGTGGACCTGCGGATCCAGGTTGTCCAGCACGCGGACCCGATCACCACGCTCGACGAGCGCGTCCACGAGATGGCTGCCGACGAACCCGGCGCCCCCGGTCACAAGCACGTGCCTGCTCATTCGTCGCCGCCGCCGTTCCCGACCGCCGCATCCCCGGCCGGCCGGATCATTCCCGTGGCTTCCGGTCCTCCCGCTCCAGGCACTTCGTCCGGTGCGCAGAAGTACACGCCCGGGCCTGCGTGCCTCTCGATGCGGAACCCGGCCGCCCGCAGCAGCGCGGCGGCTCCCGCCTCGTTGGCCACCCACCAGTTCGTCGGGTCTCCGGCATAGCGCCGCTCGATGAAGTGAAGCCGGGGGAAGCGTGGATCCTCGAAGACGCTGGTCTCTTCGAACGGGTAATCGGGCGCCACTTCCATGGGCTCGGCATCGCCCCGGACCAGGGTCTGGAAGACGAGCCGCTCGCCCACCACCTGTCGCACGCGGTCGAGTCCGAGGAGCGGATGCCGCAGGTGGTAGAGGACGCCCATGAAGACCACGTAGTCGAACCGGCGGCCGAGCTCCGCGACGTCGTACGCCTCCATCTCCAGGAAGCGCACGTCGCCGTGCCCCAGGACGTCCGCCGCGTAGCGCGCCTGGTCCAGGTACCGCGGGTTGTGGTCCACCCCGGTCACCTCCGCGCCACGGTCCGCCAGCTGGAACGCATAGAATCCCGCGTTGCAGCCGATGTCCAGCACCGTCTTTCCCGTCATGTCCGCGGGGAACGCCGGCTCCACCGTGCGCCAGAGGTCCCGCAGGAAATTCCCGAGCGGATGGTCCGGAGCGGTCCGCACGCCATCCAGATTCAGGTCGTGGAACCATGGCCCCAGCGCCTCGACCTCCCTCCGGATTTCGCCGCGAGACCCGGCCTCCGCTACCGCCGCCCGCCCTGCGTCCCTCACGTTCACCCCCTCCCCGGCCATTCGTTCGCGTCCCCCAATGCAGGAGAGCCGCGTCCAGTGCTGGCGGCGCGGCTCTGCAATTTCGTGAACTCGGCAACGCCCTTCGCTCAGCGGTCGCTGCCCATGTGGCGAAAAGCTCTACGCAAGCTCTCTGCCATCATCTCAGAACGCGTATGTAGATGCGAAGGTCGGGCGGCGCACCGGCTCGGAGCGGCGCTGGCCGGGCCGCGGGGTGGAGGCTCGCCCCGTCAGGCGACCTGGGTGCCCTCGCGTTCGACGGCCTCGGTATCCGCCCCGGTGGCGGACGGCTGGTCGGGGGCGGGGTCGTCGTCGTGGAGGACGCGGCCGTCGCTGCCGAGGTGGCGGGCGGCGATGGGGTGCAGCTCCTTCAGCTTCCCCTGGACATGGTCGAGGTGCGGCAGCACGTGCGCCCTGTAGCAGGCCGGGCAGAGATGGAAGTAGCCGTGATCCGGGCGCAGGTCGATGAACGGGCCGAACCACAGGGTCATCAGCCCGATCATCTTCTGCGGGTTGGAGGACCCGCACCGCTGGCAAAGCGGCATCGCCACATTCACCTCCGGCCGGGAGGACCACGTCTCAATTTCGCTGGTCGTGGCAGGGAACGACAGGTTGAAGGCGACGCGTGGCCCGTTCCCGTGGCGAGGGAGTGCCCGCTCGCCGGTGAGGCGGGGCCGCCGGCCAGGCTGGCGGAATCCTGGCCGTCAGCTTCCGCTGACCACCAGGACCTCGCCTTCGCGGAGCGGCCGCGCGCGGCCCATGGAGTTCCAGCGCACCAGGTCGTTGATGTGGACCCCGTATCGCCGGGCCACGGACGTCAGCGTCTCACCGCGCGCCACCCGGTGCCGCTCCGCTGCCGGCGGAGCCACGCGGATGACCTCTCCCGTGCGCAGCGGCCGCGCCCGCTCCATTCCGTTCCAGCGCACCAGGTCGTCCAGGCTCACGCCGAGCGAAACCGCCAGCTCGCTCATGGTGTCGCCGGGGCCCACGCGGTGGGTCTCTCGGTCGGCGACGGCGGGTGTGGCCCGCGCGGCCGCCGCCACCTTGCCCGCGGGGGCGACGGCCGTGGTGCTGGACGGGTGGCCTTCGCCGGCCGCGGACGCCACGGCACCAGCCGAGCGGGCGCTCGACTGGCCGGCCGTCGTGGCCAGCTGGGAGTCCGTCACGATGGTACGGTCCACGAGGAGGCGCATCCCGGGCTGGATGATGTCCCGCACTTTCGGGTTGAGGGCGCGGAGCTGCTTGAGCGTCACACCGTGCGCACGGGCGATCCGCCAGAGCGAGTCCCCGGACTTCACCACCACCCAGACCTCCCGGTATTCCGGCAGGATTCGATCCGGCAGGGGGAGTGCCGCGAGCCGGTCCCCGAACTCGGGTTGGAGTGCGCCCACGGGCACGCGAATCGGGTATTTCAACCCCGGAGGCGCCGCCCCGCGCACCAGGTGCGGGTTGAGGTTCTTGACCGAGTCGACGGAGATGCCGGAGGCCCGCGCCACTGCGCTCAGGCGGGTGCGGCCGTCCACCAGAACGGTGTCGTACGCCAGTGGTGGCTCCTCCGCCACCTCCGTGAACCCGTACCGCTCCCGGTTGCGGGCCACGTGCGCCGCGGCCAGGATCAGCGGTACGTAGCTCCGGGTTTCCGCCGGCAGGCGACCCTCGCGGACCAGCTGGAAGTACCCGGCCCCCGATCCGTTCTGCGCCCGGCGAACCCGTCCCAGGCCGGCGTTGTACGCAGCCGCCGCCAGCGCCCAGTCGCCGAGTTCGTCGTGGAGCAAGGCCAGATGCACCACGGCCGCCCGCGTCGCCGCCACCGGGTCCCGCCGCTCGTCCACCCAGTCGTCGATCCTCAGACCGGAATAGCGGCCGGTGCTGCGCATGAATTGCCACAGCCCCACCGCCTTCGCACGCGACACCACCGTGGCTGAGAAGCCGCTCTCCAGCATCGCCAGGTAGAGCAGCTCCTCCGGGAGACCCGCGCTCCGCAGCTCCCCCAGGATCAGGTCCCGGTATCGCCCCTCGCGCGACAGCCACCTCTCGAAGTTGGCTCGCGCCCTACCGGCATGGAACAGCTCCACATCCCGCTCCACCTCCGCAGCGATCTCTGGAGGAAGGGTCCCGTCCTCTCCGGCGAACAACCCGTTCAGCGTCAGCGCCTCCGCCGCATCCAGCTCCGCAGGCAGCGATCCGTCCGCCTCCTCCAGCGCCGCGTCCCCCAGCTCCTCCAGGCCGGCCGGATCCCCCATTCCATCCGCGGAGCCGTCCAGGTACGCCGTCTCCGCGGCATCCGCCATCTCGCTTCCGACCTCCTCCGGGACCGGACCGGCTACGCGCACGCCTCCGCAGCCGGCCAGCGCGAACGCGAGTGCGAGGGGGACCAGGGTACCGGGACCGCGTCGTCGCTGGGTATCAGGCATTCGTTCTCTGGCTTTGGGGCGGTGCGAGGGGACGCACAAACATCTGTCGGATCCCCGCACCTCCGCAACCCCCATCAGCCCCCGGGATCCGGATCGCTGAGGTAGCCCACCGCCTCGTCCTGGTCGCCGTTCATCAGGACGCGCAGGATCCTGCCACCGGTCACGGCCGGGACATCGATCACGCGGAGCGCGGACGCCACGTGGGCGAACTCCGGCACCAGCTCCGGCAGCAGGTTGGGCGACTCGAGGAAGAACGCGTCCATGAACCGGTTGCCCGGCTCGTCGGGGTAGAGCGGGAGGTAGCGGATCTCCGCTTCCACGAGGTCCTGGAAGAAATGGGTGCCGAAGGACAGGTCCGGCAGGTAGCTCCCCTTGCGACGGGCGATCTCGGCGAGCACCGCCGTGTTGTTGATGTCCGCGTAGGTGACGCTCACGCCCAGGTGGATGTCGCCCCGGCTGCCCCATCGTCCGGGGCCCATGAGGATGAAGCGGCGGCGTGGGAGCAGCTTGTTGAGCCGCCCCACGGCCCGGCCGACGTCCAGGAGGTGCTTGCGGTCCGGCAGCTCGGCATACGCATCCGGATCCACGTAGACGACGTGCGTCAGCTCGGGGGCCGCGCCGTTGGAAATGTGCCGCTGACCGGTGAAGAGGATGCGGTCGTCCGACAGGTCCCGGGGGATGAGGGCGCCGACGGCCGCGCCGAGTGCCGACTGCGGCCGGCACTGGAGCAGGTAGAAAGTGTCCCCGTCGGACGCGAACTCGACGTCCACGGGCATGCCGAGGCGGGCACCCAGCACGTCCAGCAGCGTGGCCACCTGCGCCATGAACGGGGAGTCGTCGGTGAGGCCTTCGAACGTGACCACGGCGTCTTCGTTTTCGAAATCGACGGCGAGGCCGCGTGGGCGCCGCGCGCGCCCGTTCTCCAGGACGGAAACGATCTTCTTGATCTGGGGCAGCTCCCGGCCGCATTCCCGGAGCATGCGGTCCACCGGCACGGTCTCCAGCTCGTTGGACTCCAGGTTGATCACATCCATGAAGCGCGGGGCGTACCGCACCATCTCCTCGACGGTCGTGTTGACCCGCAGCCCCGGCTGGCGGGGCGCCAGGAGCACGGAATAGTCGTCGCTGGTGCGATCCACGGCGCGCGTGCCGAGCCCCGGGACGAGCCGGACGAGCCCGTCCTCGCGCCGGATCCGGGGTGACCACCGGAACTCGTTGTGGCTCAACGCCACACCCGAGTAGGCGGGGAGGAAGTACCGGCCCACCCGATTGCCCACCACTTCCTGGATCATGATCCCCATCTCCTCGTGGACGTCGAGGAGGCCGCGCTCGGCGCGGTATTCGATGGGGTCCGGCGCGAAAATGGAGGCGTAGACCTCGGCTACGGCGTCCTGCAGCGCGCTCAGCCGCTCGGCCTTGCTCCCCTGGTTGGCCAGGAACAGGCTCTTGTACTTGCCACTGAACGCGGAGCCGGTGCGGTCCTCCAGCAGGCTCGAGCTGCGCACGATGAGCGGCACGTCGCCGAGATCGTCCAGCGCAGCCGCCAGCCCCTTCTCCAGCTCCGGCGGGAACGCGGCGCTCTTGAACACCTGGACCACGTGCGGATACTGCTGTCGCACCCGGTCGATCTCCAGGTACTTGTGGTCGTAGATGTCGTCCAGGTTGTTGTAGCGGACGAACGCCAGCACCGCGTCCGAGGCGATGTACCAGGTGCGGGGCACCCGCACGTTCGACAGCACGCCCTGGAATTCCGCCGAGCTCTCCACCACCCGCTGGGCCAGGAACACGCCCGCGCTCTTGCCGCCCAGGCGGCCGTGGCTGCCGTGGGGCGCCAGGAGGTGGCGGGCCAGGCGGTGGAAATCGGACACCTGGACCACGCTCCGGGCCGTGTTGATGAACCCGATCTGGTCCGTGAAGAACCGGCGCAGCAGTGCCACGCGCAGCATGGTCTGGACGGAACGGGGAAGCTCGGCCTCGTCCACTCCGAGCGCCTGGAACCGCTCCAGCGCCTCGGTGACCTCCCCGAGCGATGAGCCCTGGTCTTCCAGCAGGTGGATCAGGAAGCTGGCCTTGTCCTGGCTGATCCACATCTCGGATGTGGCCGAGGATGTCCTCCTCCGGCAGGTGCTCCGCCGCCACCCGGAACACCTCCTCCGTGGACGGCGTCGCGGCACCCGGCGTCACACGGGAGAGCGGCCGGTTCTCATCCTGGTCCGACCCGCCGCTCTCCTCCCGCGACGCCCCCGGCACCAGCGCGTCCGCCTGCGCCACACCCTTCCAGCGGAGGTGGTTCAGCATCTTGCGCGTGATCCACTCCACCAGCCCCGGGTCCGTGCGGCGGAGGAAGTCCACGATGACCCGCCACTTGGCCCGACGCTCCTCGCCGAACCACTCCACTTCCCTGCCGCGCCGCCGCTCCCGGGCCGCTGCCAGCTCCTGGCGCATGATGAAGAACGCGAGGCGCTCCGCCACCGCCCGGAGCAGCTGGCGCTCTTCCTTCAGGAACGGTCCGTGATCCGCCTCGGGCCGCGGTTCCGTGTAGTAGAGGCTGAGCTCGCCAACCGCGTCGTCGCCCACCACCACGGGCGCGCGCTGCACCCACGGCGTCTCGCGGAAGCCGGGGAGGTGGAACTCCCGGCCGCCCAGGACCAGCGCCGGCTGTGCGACGCCCGGGTACTGCCAGCCACCGGGGAGCGTCTCGAGCACGCGGCGAAAGAGCTCGTCCTCGGGCTCTTCCCGGCTCAGAATGTCGTCCACCCGGTACAGGCAGCTCAGCTCTTTCGCGCGCTCCCGCAGCGCCCCCATGACGGGGTCGTTCAGCAGGTGCTCCTCGGCCGTCGCCCCATCCATGCTCTCTTCGTCCACCTCTTCTGCCCGGCCACCCTGGCCGCTCCCCGCCAGCTGGCGGTGCTCATCACTGCTCATCTCTCCCCTTCCGGCCGGCGAACCACCCCGCGTCTCGCGCGGCCATCCACCCGGATCCGCAACGGCTGCTCGAGCCGTACATGTCGCACGTGTTCCATCTCCCTCAACGCCGGCTGCCGGTCCAGCCAGTCCCAATCGATGCCGGCACCGAGACCGTGCCGGACGGTGAAGTAGAGTACTCCGAAGCTGGACAGATTATGGAAGAAGTGCGACCCCTGGCTCGGCTCCACATCCATGTGCGGGAGCGTCGCTTCCACAAGCGCCCGCGCAGAGGCCACGTGGCTCCACTGTACCGGGATTCCCAGCCACGGATCCGAGCTGCCCCACCGGCCGAAGCCGATCAGCATGCACTCTCGTCCCTCCTCCAGCAGGGAAGCGTTCACCTCGGCCACTTCCCTGGCGATCGCCGGCGTCCGCTTCGCCTCGAACCGGTCGGGGCGCACGTACACCACATCCCGAACATCGTCCCACTCGCCGTTCCCCATGGCCGCCCGGGACGCCAGGAGCACGTCCGCACCCTCCAGCTCTTCCGTATTCACGTCCACCGCCTCCCCCGGCGCCACCATCCCACGGAGCTGCACCAGCCCCATCCGCATCTCGGGCGAAGCCGCGGTGGGGAGCGTCGCCGCCAGCTCGATCTCCACGGGGCCGCCCAGCGCCTGCGACGACACGTCCAGCAGCCTCCGGACCACGTCATTGAGCGGGTGCTGCCGAAGCTCCAGGAGCGGCGCGAAGTTCAGCACCCGGGGGCCATCCATGCCGGTCCCCGGCCGGAGGCGGTCGGCGGATGCGTCGTACGTGGAAGCCAGATAGCGCAGCGCGCCATCCGCCTCGGCGTCGGCCAGGGAGCCCTCCACCAGGTACTCCTTCTCCTCCACCGGGTCGTACGCCGGCGGCCGACCCATGTTCACGGCCCAGAACCGCGTCTGTGTCTCGGCCAGGACCCGCCGGGTCGACGCGAACGGAGCGGGCGCCCGCGGATGCGCGGGCGAGTAGGTCCAGACCACACCGCCATCCACGATGGTCTTGCCCAACCCGAGAGCCAGGTCCACCACCCCATCCTCCGGCTTCGCTTTCCCGATCGGGTAGTAGCTGTAGGAGCGGGCCACGGCGGAGAGGTGTGGATAGAAGCGGGGGCCGTGCCGGGCGCCCACGATCTCCTGGATCATGACCGCCATCGACTCGTCGGAGTCTTCCACGCCGATGACCCTTCGGTACGTCCGCGCGGCCGAGAAGTGGGTGGAGGCATAGACGAACTTCACCGCCTCCAGGAGGCGCGCGAACCGGGCGCGCGGGTCGAGCTCGAGGTTCGGGATCATCTTGGTCTCGTAGATCCCGGCGAACGGGCGGCCGAGCGCGTCCTCGAGGCGGCTGGAGGAGCGGATGGCCAGGGGCCGCGTCGCTTCCTCCGCCACGGCGACGAGGTCGCCCACCACCTCACTCGGCAGGTCGGCCGACTGGAAGGCGTGCGCGATCCGTCGATCGGAGAGCCCGGCCAGGTCGGCCGGATCGAGGCCGTTCCGCCTCATGAACGCATCGAATACGTCCGTGGCGAGCACGACCAGGCGAGGGATGGTGACCACCACCCCACGGAATGCGTCCCTCAGCTCCGCCGCGCCCGCGTCGTGCGCGCGCAGCAGTCCTTCCGCCTTTCCACCCAGACCGCCGCCTCCGATCCGGGAAAAGACGTCCCCGGATCGGAAGAAGCGGCGATCGAACCTGGGGACTGGCCCCATGGTCTCTTTCGCGCGGTGCCTGGGCTAGACCCAGCCGCGATCCCGGCAGGCCTGGGCCACCCGGTCCACTGCAATGACGTACGCGGCGTCGCGCGTGAACAGGTTCTGCTGCTTCGCCACTTCGCTCACGGCGACGAACGCGGAGGTCATCTTCACGTCCAGCTTGCCCAGGACCTCGTCGCGCTCCCAGAAGTAGTTCATGTTGCTCTGCACCTGCTCGAAATAGCTGGTGGTCACGCCGCCGGCATTGGCGAGCAGGTCCGGGACCAGGAACACCCCGCGCTGGTGCAACACCCGGTCCGCCTCCGGGCTGGTGGGCCCGTTGGCACCCTCGGCGATGATCTTCACCCTCGCCGGAATCCGGTCCACGTTCTCCGCGTTGATCTGGTTCTCCAGCGCGGCGGGGATCAGGATGTCCACGTCCTGAGCGAGCCAGTCGTCGCCATCCAGGATCTCGTAGCCCAGCTCTTTCGCCCGCGTCTTGTCGATCCCGCCAAAGCGGTCCGCGATCCCCTGGAGCTCCGCCAGGTCCACACCGCCGGCCCGGCTGAACGCGTAGCTCACCTGGTCCGCCTGGTCCCACGAGCTGACGCAGACCACCTTCCCGCCCAGCTGCGTGTACAGCTCGATGGCGTACTGCGCCACGTTGCCGAAGCCCTGCACGCTCGCCACGGTGCCGCTCGCCTCCATGCCCAGTTCGCGCAGCGCTTCCCGGATCGTGAAGACGACGCCGTACCCCGTCGCCTCCTTCCGCCCCAGGCTGCCACCGAGCCCCACCGGCTTCCCGGTGATGAATCCCGGCAGGCGCTGCCCGTAAATGGTCTCGAATTCATCGAGCATCCACAGCATGTGCTGCGGCGTGGTCATGACGTCCGGCGCCGGCACGTCCCGGGTCGGGCCCACGTCTCGCGCGATCTGGCGTACCCAACCGCGCGAGATCTGCTCCTGCTCCCGCAGGCTAAGGTCGTGCGGATCGCAGATCACGCCGCCCTTGCCACCGCCGAGCGGGATATCCACCACGGCGCACTTCCATGTCATCCACATGCCCAGCGCGCGCACGGTGTCCAGGCTCTCCTGCGGGTGGAAGCGAATGCCACCCTTGCTCGGACCGCGCGCGTCGTTGTGCTGCACCCGGAAGCCGCGGAACACCCGCACGCTGCCATCATCCATCCGAACGGGGATCGCGAAGCTGTATTCCCGCATCGGCCACCGAAGCAGATCGCGCGTGCTCGCCTCCAGCTCCAGCAGGTCCGCGATGCGATCGAACTGCGCCTGAGCCATCTCGAACGAGTTGTAGGCTCGAGTGCTCTTCTTCATATTATCGGACTTTCGACGTGATCATGGTTGCGATTGCCTGCCCCACCCCCCACCCCAGCCCGCACCAAGATAGCCCGGCCGGCCGGGGCCGTATAGTAGGGAAAAGCGCGCAACGCGTGTAGGGCGGGAACAGAGGGAAACCAGGGTCGGGCGGGAACGGTGGGGTCGGTCCTGTCCCGGGCCCCCGCATCGTGCTAGCATCCCGGCGGGAATCCGCGTTTCAAACGCTCTCCGGAGGCTCTCATCGACACGCTCACTTCCAAACAGCGCGGCCACCTCCGTACACTGGCGCACCACCTGAAGCCGCTGCTCCAGATCGGCACCGACGGGGTCACTGACGCGGTGGCCGACGCCATCCGCGACGCGCTCAACACGCGGGAGCTGCTCAAGGTCAAAGTGCTCGACGGCGCGCCCGTGGATGCGCGCGAGGCGGCAGACGAGCTGATGCGGAAGATCGATGGGGCGCACGTGCCCCAGGTGATCGGCCGCACGGTGGTGCTGTACCGCCAGCACCCGGAATCGCCGCAGATCCGCCTTCCCGACTGAGGCGCCGGATGCGCGGCACGGCCGCCGCGTCGCTGAACGGGCACGAGTCCTGCCCCGGCCGTGACGTCGATAGCCAGGCCGCGTCCGCAGTGCGAGGGATGACGGCCCGACCTCGTCCTGCGATCCCGAGCCGATGACAGGCAAACCGATCCTCCATACAACCGGGGCGCTCACGGGCACCCTCGTCCTCACCGCTGCTCTCGCGGCGGGCGCGGCCGCACAGGGCCGCGTGGTGCCGCCCCCGCCGCCCGGCCGCGATACCGTGGTCGCGGCGCCGGGCCCACGCTACGCGGCGGGGGAGCTCAGGCGCTTCCTGCTGGGCGACGAGTGGCGAGACCTCTGGCAGGTCCCGCTGACGCTCCCTGTCCTGGACATCGAGACGTTCGCCGGCGGGCTGGAGCCGGACGAGGAGGGTGGCGGCAACCAGTCCATCACGCTCCACCTGCGCGACGCGCGCGGCCGCGACTGGATCTTCCGCTCCCTCGACAAGTACCCCGGCAAGAAGCTGGAGGAGGGCGGGCTGCTGGCCTGGATCGCCGCGGACCAGGTGAGCGCACTGCATCCGGCGGGCCAGCTCGTCGTCCCCACGCTGCTCGACGCCCTCGGGATCCTGCACGTCACGCCCACGCTCTACGTGATGCCGGACGACCCCGCGCTGGGGAAGTTCAGGAGCCAGTTCGCCGGGATGATCGGGGCGCTGGAGCTCATCCCCAACGAGGGGGCGGATGACTCGCCCGGCTTCGCGGGATCGAAGAAGATCGTGAAGACGGAGACGCTGTTCGATCATCTGGGGGAGACCCCGCTCAACCGCGTCGACCAGCGCGAGCTGTTCCGGGCGAGGCTGCTCGATTTCATCATCGGGGACACGGATCGCGGCCTGGACCAGTGGCGCTGGGCCAGGTTCCCGGACCCGCAGCGGGCGGACGGACGCATCTGGCGCCCGATCCCCCGCGACCGGGACTGGGCCTTCGTCTCGGGCGACGGGGTGGCCGGCGCGGGAATCGGCCTGTTCTACCCGAAGCACACCGCCTACCGCGCAAGGTATGCGGATCTCCAGGCATACACCTTCACGTCCCACATCCTGGACCGCCGGCTTCTCACGTCCATCGATCGCGCGGACGCGGAAGCGGAGATCCAGCGCGTCCGGAGCGCGCTGACGGACTCGGTGATCCGCGCCGCCGTCGGCCATCTACCCCGCCGCTATCCCGAGTCGCACCGGCAGCGCCTCACGCGGCTGATCGAGAGCCGGCGCGACCGGCTCCCGGGGATCGGGAACGCCTACTACCAGTGGCTGGCCAGCGCCGTGGACATCCGCGCCACCCAGCAGCCGGACTACGCGCGGGCCGAGCGCCGCGCCGACGGCAGCGTGGATGTCGCTCTCTTCCTCCTCGCCGGAGCCGAGGACGCCGGTCGCGCCGCCGAGCCGTACTACCGCCGCACCTTCCGGCCATCCGAGACCCACGAGATTCGGATCCACCTCCGAGACGGCGATGACCGCGCCCTGGTCCGTGGTGCGTCCAACGACGAGATCGCCATCCGCGTCATCGGCGACGCGGGCGACGACGTCCTCGTCGACTCCACCAGCGGCGCCAACGTCCATTTCTACGACGCCCGCGGGGAAAACCGGTTCATCACGGCGGCCGGGACTTCCGTCAGCACGCGCGCGTGGAACCCACCACCGATCCCGGAAGGCGTTCGCCTGGGGAGCGACTGGTCCCCCGACTTCGGACAGACGCTCGGCTGGCGACCGGCCGCGGAATACGGCGAGCACGCGGGCGTCGTCGTCGGCTTCGGACCCCGGTGGACCGGGTACGGCTTCCGTCGCCTGCCGCACGAGTGGCAGGTCGGGGGCACCGCCCTCTTCGCCCTCGGCGCGCTGCGCCCCGGCGCCAGCGCCTTCGTGGACTGGCGGCCGGAGAACTCCCTCCATTCGCTGCACGCGGACGCCCGATGGAGCACGTTCGACGCGATCCGCTGGTACGGACCCGGGAACAGCTCTCCGCGCATCGATGACGACCTCTCGCTCGTCCCGCTACGCCGCGCTTCCATCCGCCCCGATCTCATCCTCCGCTTCGGCACCTGGCGCGCCGAGACCAGCCCCGACTCCCTCGTCATCAACGAGGCCGCGATCAGCGACGAGACACCCTCCGGCTTCCGGACTTCCCTGGCCCTGGGACCGGTGCTCACCTGGACCGATCCCGCACCACGCACCCCCGCGGACGGCAGCCCCGACGTCATCCCGCCCGGCGCTCCCTCCGACCAGGGACGCGCGCTCGCGGCCGGCACCGTCTTCCAGGCGGGCGCCGGCGCCCGCTTCGACCTCAGTCAGACCGACCGCGCGGTCGCACCGCGCAGAGGCTATCTCCTCTCCGCTTCCGCCCAGGGGTTCCCCGGCTTCGGCCGTGGCGATGCCGGCGCCTCCGGCAACGCGGCCGCCGAGATCCGCGCCTACTTCCCGCTCCCCGCCGCCGCCGTGCTCGCCACTCGCATTGGCGCGGCCGGCGCGTTCGGCGACTTCACCGCCTGGAATGCCGCCACCCTCGGCGGCCGCGCCAACCTGCGTGGCTACCCCTACATGCGGTTCGCCGGTGACGCCGCGGCCTACGGCAACCTCGAGATCCGCGCCCCCATCGCCTCCGTCCCTCTCATCGTACGAGGAAAACTCGGCCTCCTCGCCCTCGCCGATGCCGGCCGCGTCTGGTTCCGCGGCCGCTCTCCCGGCGGCTTCCATACCGCCCTCGGCGGCGGCATCTGGTTCGCCGGCGGGGGTGAAGCGGTCTCCCTCTACTACGCCCATGGCGAGCGCGGCCGCCTCTATCTCTCCTTCGACATGCCCTTCTGAGCCCGCGTACGCCGCGCGACCCGGGTACTTCTTCGAAGCCGGCAAGGGCCCGGGCCCGCTTCGACGCCGCGGTCATGGAACCTTTCCGGAGACCAGTGTATTACTGCCCCGTTATACAACGAACGGTTTACCAGTGAGACCCCGGGGGGACACGATGGCGGAGAACGTGATGGAGCTGGAGGACGCGCAGTTCGCCAGCGAAGTGGAAGAGAGCGATGGCATTACGGTTGTGGATTTCTGGGCGCCGTGGTGCGCGCCCTGCCGCCTGGTAGCGCCGGTGGTCGAGGCGCTGGCGACGGAGTACGACGGGCGGGTCCGGTTCGTGAAGGTGAACGTGGACGAGAGCCCGTCCGTTGCGTCGCGCTATGGAATCCGTTCGATTCCGACGATCGGGATCTTCAAGGACGGCGAGGCGGTGAATGGGGTGGTCGGTGCGGTGCCGAAGCAGGTGCTGATCCAGGCCATCGAAGAGGTGCTGAGCGCGAACTGAGCGCCAGTCCGGCGTTTCGCCGATTCGCCCGGAGAGGGCGCCCGCTGCGGTGGGTGCCCTCTCTTCGTTTCTGCTCGTGGTGAATGTGAGGGTGCGTGGCGGATCCGACGGTGGGCGTGGAAGAGGAGTACCAGCTGGTGGACCCGGCAACCGGGGGCCTGCGCAGCGGTGCGGTGCATGTTCTTCGCTCGTCGTGGACGGACGACCTGCAGCCGGAGCTGCAGGAGACGATGGTAGAGATCCAGACGCCGCCCTCGACCTCGATGGCGGAAGTGGCGGAGCACCTGCGCAGGCGGCGGCTCACGGCTTCCGCGAGTGCGGGCGTCGAGGGTTTGGAGATCGTCTCGGCCGGAACGCACCCCTTCAGTGACTGGCGGGGCCACGTGGTGGCCGAGGGCGAGCGCGCCGACCTGCTGGTGGCCCGCTTCGGTCGCGTCGCATGGACGGAGCACATCTTCGGGCTGCACGTCCACGTGGCGCAGCCGGTGGGGCTGGATGCCGCCGTGGTCCTGCGGGAAGCGCGCTGGCTCAGTCCTCTCCTGATCGCGCTGTCGTGCAGCTCGCCGTACTACCAGGGACAGGACACGGGGTACGCGTCCTACCGGTCCGTCATCCAGCGTCGCCTCCCGCTCACCGGCCCGCCGCCGGCGACGGAGTCGAAAGCCGCCTATGATGCCCTCGTGGACGGTCTCCTGCGCGCGGGCGTGCTCCCGGACACCCACACCGTGTATTGGAACGTCCGGCTGAGCGCCGTGCACCCCACCATCGAATTCCGTGGGATGGACGCCTGCCCCCGCGTCGAGGACGCGGTGGCGATCGCGGCACTGGCACGGGGCGCCGTGGCGCACGTGGCGACCGGGGGCACGATACGCCCGCCCGGCGGAACGGGCGACCTCGACGACACACTGCTCGGATTGAACGAGTGGCAGGCCGCGCGCTTCGGTCTCGAGGCTCCCCTCGCGCTGCCCGGCGAGCGCGGCATCCGCGGCGGGTCCATCAGGGAGGAGGCGGACCGCGTCCTGCATCTTCTCCGCCCCTGCCTGGTCCGCCTCGGCGATGGCGATGCAGAAGCCCTGGTCCACGGAATCCTCGAGCGCGGCACCGCGGCGGACCGGCTCCGCGAGCTGCGCTCCGCTGGCCGCGACATGCGCGGCCTCGTAGACTGGCTGCGGACGGAAAGCCAGCTCGGTCTGGGCTCCGCATCCGGCGATGCGCCGTGAACACGCGCCGAGGCGGCGGGTAAGGCGAGGAATGTCGAGCGAACCGACAGAGCAGCGCCTGAACGGGGGCGAACGGAAGCGATGGAACTGGCGCAGCCACATCCGTTTCCTGCCACTCCTCTCCCTGGCGCTGGGTATTGGTGTGGCCGCCGTTGTGGCGGCGCGGGCCGGGGCGAGCGTGGCCGATGTCGCGCGCGCGCTCCCCGCCAACGCACACCTCCTTGCGTTTACCGTGATGGCCGTGGAGCTGGGAGCGCGCGGCATGCGGTGGGTGCTTCTGGCGCGCGGGGTGGGCGTGCCGCTCCGTTTCCGCACATCGCTGCTGGCGCAGCTCGCCGGCGAAGCAGCGGGGGCGGTGACACCCTCGCGGATGGGGACGGAGCCCGCGAAGATCGCCATCGTCACGCGGAGCTCCATCACGGTGGCGAGCGCGGGGGCCATCCTGGCGGGCGAGCTGCTGGCGGAGGCCTCCATGCTCATGGTCACCGTGCTCGCGCTGAGCACGATCGTCCCCGCGGGTGAGCGCCTGCCCGTCCTCGGGGTTCTGGTGTATGCGACCATGATGGCGTGCGGCGCTCTCAGCGTGGTGGTGCTCGCCCGGGCGCGCCCGAAGCGCACGCCGCCCGGCTGGTGGACGCGGCTGCGTCTGTCGGAGCGGCAATGGCGGAGGCTGCGCGTCACGTCCCATCACCTGCGCTACCGTGTGAAGCGGCTCCGGCGACTGTCGGGCACGGCCATCGCCAGCGTGCTCGTCGTGACGGCCATCCACATCGCCGCGCGCCTGTCCGTTCTCCCGGTCATGGCCAGCACCGTGGAGACGCCCACGTCGGTGATCCCGCTGGTGACCTGGCCCCTCTTCTTCTTCTACGCCGGCACCCTCGTCCCGAGCCCGGGGGGCGGTGGCACCATCGAGCTCGGCTTCGCCCACATGCTGGGCGGGTTCCTCACGGCTCGATCCATGGCCGGCCTGCTCGTCTGGTGGCGTTTCTACACCTTCTATCTGGGTGCCATGATCGGCGGCATTGCGGTGGCCGTCACCGCGCTGCGGGGCCGCACCCAGCGCCGCCGGGCTCGCGCGCTGGCCCGCGCGGCCGAGAACGCCGAGGACCCGCCGGCGGAGGCGGCATAGGAGGCGGGCCCGCCTCCCCCCCGGCGCGGGCCGGGAGGGAAGACCGGCTCCGCTCTTGATCGGCGGCCCGGCCGGGCCGACTTTCCGATCGGCGGACGCGGGTATCCGGATTCCGGGTACCGTGTCCGCGACGATCCAGGCCACGAACATGGAGTCCATATGCGCAGCCGAACGCTCATCCTGTTGACCGCCACGGCCCTGGCCGTGTCCGGCTGCCGGCCCACGCACGAGGCCGAGGCCGCCGAGACCCGGACCAGTCCCGCGGCGGGCGCCACCCAGGACGCGGCCGCCCCCGGGCACCGCCTCGGCCAGACGGACGCCCCCATTGTCGTGGTCGAGTTCAGCGACTTCGGCTGCCCGTACTGCGCCCGCTTCGCGCGCACCACGTTCCCCGAGCTGCGCGACGACGTGGTGAAGCGCGGCGTGGTCCGCTGGCGCTACGTCCCCGTGACCTTCGGCTTCCCGGGCGGGCGCCTCATGGCGTCCGCGGCGGAATGCGCCGCGGACCAGGGCGGCGATGAAGCGTTCTGGCGCATGCACGACATGCTGTACCGGAACCAGACGGCGTTCCGGGCGGACGACGCCCGCGATCGGCTCCTGGCGAACGTGGACTCCCTGGGACTGGACCGCGCGCGCATGGAGACCTGCATGCAGTCGCCGAGCATCGCCGGTCGGCTCCAGGCCAACAACCTGGCGGCGCAGGAGTGGATGGTCCGGGGCACGCCCACGTTCGTGATCAACGGTGTGCCCACCAGCGGGGCCATGCCGACCCCGTTCTTCCACAAGATGTTCAGCACGCTCCTGGATCCGGCGTCTCTGTAACCCGGGTCCGAAGGCGCGGAGAACTGCAACACCGTCTCACGCGAAGACGGGGCTCTTCCCCGCGCGCCATCCCCGCCCTACCTTGCCGTCGCCCCGCCCCCGCGCCTGCTCTCCTGAACCCGATGAGCGGCAGGAGGAGAACCGACATGGCAACCGCTCCCTGGCTCGATCACTACGACCCGGGCGTGCCCCGTACGCTCCTGCCCTACCCCGACCGCACCCTCCTGGACTACGTCCGCGAGGCCGCCGAGCGGGGGCCGGAGCGGACGGCCGTGCTGTTCCGCGGCGCGGCGCTCAGCAACGCGCGGCTGGAGCGGGAGAGCGATTCGCTGGCGGCGGCGCTCGTGGCGCGCGGGCTTCGCAAGGGGGATCGCGTCGCGCTGGTGCTGCCCAACTCGCCCCAGTTCGTGATCGCCGAGCTCGGGATCTGGAAAGCGGGTGGCGTGGTGGCGCCGCTGAACCCGATCTACACCGGGCACGAGCTGGAAGAGGCCATGGCCCAGAGCCGCCCCCGGCTGGCCATCGTGCTCACGCGCTTCTACGAACGGGTGAAGGCGCTGCAGCCGCGCAGCTCTCTCGAGACGGTCGTCGCCACCAGCATCAAGGAGTACCTGCCGCCCGTTCTCCGCGTGCTCTACACGCTCCTGCGTGAAAAGAAGGAGGGGGACCGGATCCGGCTTCAGCCAGGCGACGCCTGGCTGGGCGAGATCATCCGCGAGCACGCCACGTCACCCCGCCCCGCGGTGGACGTGAACCCCGACGATCCGGCGCTCCTCCTCATGAGCGGCGGGACCACGGGCTCGCCCAAGGCTGCGCTCGGACGCCACCGGTCCATCGTGATGAGCGGTCTCCAGCTCCGCAGCTGGCTGCACCCGATCCTGAGCGAGTGGGACGACCTCGTCATGCTCCCGCTCCCGCTCTTCCACGTCTACGGGAGCGCCGGCGTCCAGAGCTTCGCCCTCATCGGGCACAACCCGCTCGTCCTGCCGCCCAATCCCCGGGACATGGACGACCTGATCCATACGGTCCACCGCCTCCGGCCTACCATCTTCGCGGGCGTTCCCGCCCTCTTTTCGGCCATGCTGGAGCACCCGAAAGTGAAGGCGGGGAAGGTGGACATGAGCTCCATCGACGGGTGCTTCTCCGGGGCGTCGCCCCTGCTGGCGGAGACGAAGCGGCGCTTCGAGTCGCTCACGGGCGGCGTCATCGTGGAGGGGTACTCCCTCACCGAGGCCATGATGGCGTGCTGTGTCAATCCGGTGCTCGGCGAGAAGAAGGTGGGCTCCGTCGGCATGCCGATGCCCGACATGGAAGTCCGGATCGTCGATCCGGAGGATGGCGACCGCACGCTCCCGACCGGCGAGGTGGGCGAGCTGCTGATGCGGGCGCCCCAGCTGATGGACGGGTACTGGGAGCAGCCGAACGAGACTGCCGAGACCCTCCGTCGCCACGGGGAGGGCGGCGCGTGGCTCCACACGGGCGACCTGGCCACGCTGGACGACGACGGGTATGTCCGCATCGTCGACCGCAAGAAGGACCTGATCAAGGTGAGCGGACTGCAGGTCTGGCCCCGTGAGGTCGAGGAGGTCGTCGCCGCCCACCCCGCCGTCGCCGACGTCGGATGCGCCGGCATCCCCCACCCGCGCAAGGGCGAGGTGGTCAAGGCGTGGGTCGTGCTCCGGGGCGGCGAGGCCGCCACCGAGGACGAGATCCGGGACCACTGTCGCAAGGCGCTGGCGCCGTTCAAGGTGCCGCGCGCCGTGGAATTCTGCGACGAGCTGCCCCGCAACATGATGGGGAAGGTCCTGCGCCGATCGCTACGCGAGAGCGCGGCCCGGGAAGCCGGCGAGCTCCCGCCGGAGCAGGTAGTCACCGCCGCGGCGTGGGAAGCTGGCGCCGCAGACGCCATTCAACCGCACCGTGAGATGTGACACCATGACCATGCGACGGATACCCACGCTCCTGACGGCGACGATCCTCGCCGCCACTGCGTGCGCGAAAGCGCCCGAGGCCGCCATCAGCGCTGAAGGCATCATGAACAATGTGCTCGTCCTCTCCGCCGACAGCATGGAGGGGCGCGCTCCTGCGAGCATCGGTGAGCGGCGAGCCACCGACTACATCGCGGAGCGCTTCGCGGCGGTCGGTCTGGAGCCGGTCGGCGAGAGCTACATCCTCCCGGTGGAGTTGGTGGGTATGACCCGCGACGGCGAGGCGTCCACACTGACGCTCAAGGGCCCCGATGGCGCGCTGTCGCTCCGCGACGGCGAGAATTTCACGTTCTGGTCCACCAGTGAGGAGCCGGTGGTGGAGCTGAGCGACGTTCCCGTGGTCTTCGTGGGCTACGGCGTGGAAGCGCCCGAGCACGACTGGGACGACTTCAAGGGCCAGGACGTGAGCGGGAAGGTTCTGCTCTTCCTCAACGATGACCCGCAGGTGGAGGAGGACGGCGATCCCCTCTTCGGCGGGCCCGCGCGCACGTACTACGGACGCTGGACGTACAAGTTCGAGCAGGCGCAGAAGCACGGCGCCGTGGGCGCCATCGTGGTCCACACCACGAAATCCGCCAGCTACGGCTTCAGCGTCATCGGCGACACGGGCGAGCGCCAGATCTGGCAACGGAACTACCGCGTGCCCCTGCTGGCCTGGATGGACTCGACGCTCTCCGAGCAGGTGGCGCATTCCATGGGCACGGACCTCACCGCCCTCTCCCGGCAGGCCGACACCCGCGAGTTCCGGCCGGTGGACACCGGCTACCGGCTCAGCGCCCACGTCGAGACCGCCATCTCCCGCGTTCAGGCCCGGAACGTGGCAGGCGTGGTCCGTGGCACCGACCCCGACCTCGCCGATCAGTACATCGTCTTCACGGCGCATCACGACCACCTGGGCATGGCGCCCGCCGCCGACGACCCATCCGCCGACCGCGTCTACAACGGTGCCGCGGACAACGCCCTCGGCGTCGCGTCCATCATCGCGGCCGCCGACGCCTTCGCACGCGCACCCGCCCGGCGCCCCGTCATGTTCGTGGCCGTCACCGCCGAGGAGGGCGGCCTCCTCGGCAGCGGTGCCTTCGTCGCCAACCCGCCCATCCCGCTGCACGAGATCGTGGCCGACTTCAACGTCGACTCGCCCCAGATGTTCGGCGTCACGCGCGACGTGGCGGCCATCGGGCTCGACGTGAGCGACCTCGGCGATGCGTTCGCCGGCGTCGTGGAGGAGCTCGGCCTCACCCCCGTCGGCGACCCGAACCCGGCCGCCGGCAGCTTCTACCGCTCCGACCAGGTCAGCTTCGCCAGGATGGGCATCCCCGCGCTCTACCTGCAGGCCGGCCGCGAATACGTGGACTCCCTTGGGTTCGACCCGCAGGAGTACCACGCTCAGCGCTACCACCAGGTGGCCGACGAGGTCTCCGACTCCTGGAACCTCGCCGGCACCGAGCGCGACATGCGGATCCTCGTCGAGACCGCCCGCCGCGTCGCTGACGCCCCGCTGCCGCCCCGCTGGCGCCCCGGCAGCGAGTTCGAGTCCGAGTACGAGGCGCTGTACGGCGGCCACTGACCCGATTCCCAGGCCCCGCCGGCGAGCAGGGGCCGAACGGCAGCCGGCGCGGGCATGCCCGCGCCGGCTGTCCGCCGGGCGGCCGGAGGAGCGCGCGGACGGTCTGGCACCGGAGGGACCGGCCTACTATGCTGAAAGAGGGTGAAGCTCCGAATTCACTCATCGATCAGGTGAGAAGTACGTATGGCCACAACAAAGGGCTCGACCCTCACCCGCTGCCGCGTCTGTGACGCCGAGCTCGACGCGCGTGTCCTCCAGTGCCCGGAATGCGGGACCTGCTGCCCCGGCTGTACCTCGGACGGCCTGCGCATCCGCCTCACGGATACACCCACAGGCCGCCGCCTGGCCCTCGCCAGGAGCGGGGTCTGTGGCAAGCTGCAGGCCATGCACGAGGAGATCGGACACGCCCTCATGGAAGCGATCTGGGAGCTGGACAACCTCCCGGTGCATACCGACGAAGCCATGGCCCGCCTCTTCGCCGTGCTGGACGATGTCGAAGATGCGGTCACTCGGACCCGGGCGCTCGACGAGCTGATCGAGGAGTAGCGACGGCCGGGTTCCCCCCGGCTATTCCTCGCGTTCCGGCCACCCCTGCCGCCCGCGCGCTCCGGCGCTCGCGCGCCCACCGACTCCACTTCCCATCCGCGGAATGCCCCTTGCTACAGATGTTTGTGAACTCAACTGCGGAGGAGGCCCGCAATGGCGAACGGAGATATCGAACGGAGGCCGCGGCGACGCCGTGGCGCGAACTGGGTTTGGTGGATCGTCGGCGCGCTGGTGATCGTCCTCATCGTCTGGTGGTGGGTTGGCGACTGGGGCGTCAACAAGGACAACGGCTACGCCCTCGACAACACGGAGCAGGTCGCGCCTGCGCCGGCAGCGACCCCGGCGCCCGGCGCTGCGACAACGGACATCCCGGTGAACGACATCGTCGCGAACCCGGGCACGTATCGCGGCCAGAGCTTCTCGGGGCCGATCGAGGTGACCGGTGCGCCGACGGCGCGCGGCTTCTGGGCGCAGAGCACGACCAGCGAGCCGGGCATGACGAGCGCACCGCGGATCTTCGTGGTGGTCACGGACCAGCCGCAGGGTCAGCCGTTGAACGTTACTTCCGGAGCGCGCTATACGCTCCAGAACGCGATGGTCCGTGAGTCGTCGGCGGCGAGCACGGTGCCAGGCGAGCCGCTGGATCAGCAGACGCGCTCGATCGTGAGCAGCCAGCCGGTGTTCCTGACGGTGTCCGCCATGGACATCAAGCCGGCGAACGGGACACAGGGGCAAACCGGTAACCAGCCCGGTGCCTACGGCGGCGCCGCGCAGGATGGCGTGAATGAGCCGGCGGCGGTTTCGCCGGGCAATGACCAGGGCGGGATGTAACGCACCGCCGCACAGCCGGACGGCGCCTGCCGCGGTCTTTCCGCGGCGGGCGTTCGTGCGTCCGTGGCGGGCGCGACGCTGCCGGGGGTTCTTTCCTCGCGCCCGGAGCTTGCATATTGGAACGGCTGCAGCAACTCCCACTCAGTCCGAAAGGTGACCGTGCATCGATCCATGGAAGCGCTTCTCGCGGAAGCGCGAGAGCGGGGTGATGCGCTCCCCGACGTCGTGATCCGGATGGAGACATCGGAGAGCGGCCGGAGCGAGGAGGAGATCCGCGCCCGGGTCCGGAAGACGCTCCAGGTGATGCGCGACGCCATCAGCGAGGGTCTCGCGGGCGACGTCCGATCGCCGTCCGGCCTCACCGGCGGCCGGGCCGCGCGTCTGCACGCGGACGGGCCCCGCCTGCTGGGGGACCGCCTCACCACCATGCTCTCGCGGGCCATTGCCACGCTGGAAGTGAACGCCGCCATGGGACTCATCGTTGCGGCGCCCACGGCCGGGGCGGCCGGAGTGCTCCCGGCTATTCTCATGTCCGCGGGGGAGATCCTGGAAGCGGACGAAGATCGGCTGGTGGACGCCATGCTGGTGGCTGGCGGCGTCGGCGGAGTGATCGCGCACCGGGCGTCGCTGTCGGGCGCTGCCGGCGGCTGCCAGGCCGAGACGGGTTCGGCCGCGGCCATGGGCGCCGCGGCCGTGACATGGCTCGCGGGCGGCACGCATGAGCAGGTCGCCACCTCGGTGGCGCTGGCGCTCCAGGGGATGCTCGGCCTGATCTGCGACCCGATCGGCGGACTCGTCGAGATCCCGTGCATCTACCGGAACGCGTCCGCGGCCATGCAGGCGCTCGCGGCCGCGGAGATGGCGCTCGCGGGCCTGGACTTCCCGATCCCCGCCGACGAGGTCATCGACGTCATGGGTGAAGTCGGGCGGAAGATGCCGGTCGCCTACCGCGAGACGGCGCAGGGCGGCCTCGCCGCCACGCCCTCCGCCCGCCGCCTCGTCCAGATCCAGCCATCGCGCAGCCCGGCCGGCATCAGCGCGTAGACAGAACCCGAAGCCCCTGGAACCGAGAACCTGAAATGGTCGGACTCTTCGACATCCTCGGCCCCGTCATGGTGGGGCCCTCGTCGTCGCACACGGCCGGCGCGTGCCGCCTCGGGCTGCTCGCACGCGCCATTTTCGGCGAAACGCCCGAGCGGGCGACGATCCGCCTCCACGGCTCCTTCGCCGCCACCGGCGAGGGGCACGGCACCCAGCGAGCCATCGTGGGCGGACTCATGGGCACCGCACCGGATGATCTCCGCCTCCGCTCTGCGTTCGAGGACGCTGAAGCCGCCCGCCTGGACTACCGCTTCGAGACTGTCGACCTCGGCGACGACGCCCATCCGAACACGGCCGTCTTCGAGCTCGAGGGCGGCGGCGACACGCTCCACGTTCGCGGCGCGTCCGTGGGCGGTGGCCGGGTCCGGATCACCGAGATCGACGAGTTCCCCGTCGACCTGGGCGGCGACTTTCACACCCTCGTCCTCGCCGCCCACGACCGCCCCGGGACCATCGCCACCATCAGCAGCCTGTTCGCCGAGGAGGGCGTGAACCTCGCCACCATGCGAGTGGACCGCACCGGCCGTCACCGGGAAGCGCTCATGACGCTGGAGGTGGACGCGCCCATCAGTGACGGCGTCCTGGAGCGGGTCCGTGCCTTCGACTGGGTGCTCTGGGCGAGGCGGATCGAACAGATCGCGTAGGCCTCTTTCTCCGTCGAGAACCTACCGCGCCGCCGGCGGCGGTCGTATCGTGGACAGCGCCGCATGCTGAACCTCCCGCCCGCGCCGGTGGACCGGCCGCACAGTGCCCGCCCGCGGAGATCACGCAACGTCTTGCCGGAGAGAGCATCATGGAAACGATGACCACGCCGACGGACACCACGATCGTGATCGGATTCAGGGACGGTGTGCTGACGTTCACCGACGCGCAGACCGGGCGGGACGCCACCGTTGCCCATGCGTGGCCCGGTCGGACCGTCGAGTGGACAGCCGAGAGCCCCGTCGACCAGTGGGTGGTCATCCTCGAAGAGAATGTCCCTTTCGGTCACCGCCTCCTGGCCAGCTCGGGCAAGCACGGCGGCACGGTCGAGGGTCGTGGAAAGCTGGAGGCCATCAAGTACTGGGTGGTGGGCATCGTGGAAGGCGAGATGAAGGTGATCGATCCGATCCTGGTGATCCGGGACCAGACGTAGCAGCCGCGGCCAGCATGGAGGCCGCTGCGGAGCTTCCGTCCGTCTCACCCGAGCGCGGGGCGTCCGGCCGCGGCCCCTACTCCGCCGGTCTCACGAGGCGGATGAACGCCGGATCGGAGTGCAGGGGATGGAAGATCCAGTCGCGGGCGGCTACGTCGCGCCAGGAGGGATACTCCTCCAGGTAGCGCCGCAGGAGATCGAGCGCTCTCGGCAGGTCGCCGAGCTCGACCGCGATCTGCGCCTCATCGTAGCCCCACAGCGCGGCGGGCTCCTCGCCGAGGGCCCTGTGGACGATGGACCACGCGCTGTCCGCCAGCCCCGCCCGCGCGGCCGTTTTCGCCACCTGTAGCGCGCCGAAGAGGCGGAAGTCGCTCTGCCTGCCCGCGCTGGCGGAGACGACGAGCGTGTCCACGAGGCTCCAGGCCCGGTCCACGTCCGGCTCCACCTGCGGGAACGTACCGAGCACCATCAACTCCAGCTGGAGCAGGCTCGCGTCTTCGGGATAGCGGGCGCGCCCCTCGACTACCTGCTTCACGACGGCGTCGTCGGGGCCGAACTGCATGGTGCTGTAGGCTGCCGCGAAGAGCGCCGCGGGCTCCCGCTCCAGGAACTGATCGGCCTCGATGGCGTGCTGCGCCGCCAGACGCGCTTCCTCGAACCGTGCCTGATTCGTGAGCATGACGCTGAGCTCGCTCCACGCCGCGGCGCGGTCCGGATCGATTTCCACGGCCCGCCGGAGGTCGCTCTCGGCCAGGGCCTGCATGGCGGACAGGTCGCCCGACAGCGCAGGTGCGGATCGGGCACGGACGATGCCACGCAGCTCCAGCGCCCGCGCGGAGTCGGTGCCGAGGGCGACCGCGCGTTCCGCGTGCTCCAGCGCGCGCCGGCACCAGGCGGAGTCCGGCACGGTGGCGGAGCCGGTCGCCACGGCCATGGCCCTCGCCACGCCGCCGCGCCGGAGCGGCGGCTCGATCCACTGGGGGTCCAGCCGCTCCGCCCTTGCCAGGAGGGAATCCTCACGCAGCAGGACCGCCCGGGCCGCCGCCACACTCTCGGTCCGGAGCGTGTCGTAGTCGGCCTGCAGCCGTCCGGCCCGGGCGACGAGTGCCCACGCCTCGTCGCTCTGGTTCCCCTGCCGCTGGCGGCGGAGCTGCAGCTCGCCACCCAGCACCTTGCGGAGCGCCCGGGCCACGCCCCCGACCAGGCTGTCCTGGAGCGCGATCCACTCGCCCACCGGCGCATCCACGTACTCGCTGTGAACGTGGCTCAGGTCGCTGCCGCGGATGAGCTGGAAAGTGACCCGGATGTCGCCGCCGGGCCCCGGCGCCACGCTCCCTTCCACGATGCTGCCGGCCCGAAGCGCGGTCACCATCTGGTCGATGTCCACCTTCTGACCCCGGTACGGCTTCACGCCGTTGCGCGAGATCACGTCCAGCGAGCGCACCTGCCCCAGCTGGTGGATGAGCGCTTCCGTCAGCGCGTCGGCCAGGAACGCGGAGTGGCCGTCCTGCGTGTAGTCGTCGAAGTAGAGGACGGCCACGCGCGCGGGGTCCAGCGGCTGCGGGTCACCGATGCCCGCCTCGGTCGCCGTCGTCTCACGCACGCCCCAGAAATGCCAGCCGGAGACACCCATCCCGACACTCAACAGCACCACGAACAGGACGAGGACGATCCGCCCGCCCCCGCCCAGGAACTCGCTCAGTCGCTTTCCCGTCTCCGCGCGCACCCCGCCACCCGTGAACTGGAGCGCCCAGGCCAGGACCACCGCGATCGGGAAGCCCGCCGCGCCCACGATGATCGCCAGGTCGAGGAGCCAGAAAGGGTAGCCCAGGGCGGAAACGATGATCGTGTCCACGAACTGGACCACCGCGTACGCGGCCACGAGGTACAGGATCGCGGCCCGGGAAACGCGGCGTCGTCGCAGCTCCTGAAGGAACGACCGGAGGCGTGATCCGATCGGCATGGGGCTCTTCTGCGGGTTGGGGGCAAGCCGTGCGGTGTACTGTTTCACTATGCCAGACGGCGGCGGCGCGGACAAGAGTGGTGATCGCGCCGAGTTCGCCGGGTCATGGCCATCGGGAGCCACCACCGTGCACCTGCGGGGGCACACGGATCGACTGCGAAGACCGGTCCACCCCCGCCCCCCCTTTCCCCGCCCCGCCCCCGCCCGCATCATCCGGGGCGCCCCGCTCGCCAGTCAGAGCCGTGAATCAGTCGGGGAACGACCCCGCACAGGGGCGGGGCCCATGGAGCGCATGACGCAGAATGCCTGAACACGATGACCGATACGGGGCCATCCGCCCGCCCGAAGAGCTGAATCCGAGGCGGGAGGCGGCCCTCGATTTTGCCGACCGCCCGCTGAAGGAGATGACGGCTGCGGATTACGACGCCATCGGCTTCCTCTCGGGGCTCGAGGTGCACCAGCAGCTCCGCACGCCATCGAAGCTGTTCTGCCGCTGCCCCGCGGGCCGACGGGCGGACCGTGCGGACGCCGAAGTGCTGCGGCACATGCGCCCCACGCTCAGCGAGCTGGGTGAGTACGACGGCACCGCGCTGATGGAGTTCAAGACGCGCAAGGAGATCGTCTACCTCCTGGAGCGGGGCACGGTCTGTACGTACGAGATGGACGACACGCCGCCGTTCCCCGTCGATGACGACGCGGTCCGCATCGCCGTCGAGCTGGCGCTGCTCTTCGACCTGAAGCTCGTTTCGGAGCTCCACGTCATGCGCAAGCAGTATCTGGACGGCTCGATCCCCACCGGGTTCCAGCGCACGGCCATGGTGGGCGTGGGCGGGAGCATCCCGTTCCGGGTCCCGGAGCTCGGTGTGGACCGGCCGCTCTCCATCCGGCAGCTGTCGCTGGAGGAGGACTCCTGCCGCGAGGTCAGCGACCTCGGCCACCGCATCGTCTTCCGCGCCGACCGGCTGGGGGTCCCGCTCACCGAAGTGGTGACGGAGCCCGAGCTGCGGACGCCATGGGAGCTGCAGGCCGCCGCGCGTCTCATTGCCCGGACGGCGCGCGCCACCGGGCACGTGCGCCGCGGCGCCGGCGCGGCCCGCCAGGACGTGAATGTGTCGGTAGCGGGCGGGCGTCGCGTCGAGATCAAGGGCGTGCCCCGCCATCGCGGTCTGCCGCTGCTGGTTCACATCGAGGCGTTCCGTCAGCTGGCGCTCCTGCGGGTGAAGGCGGAGCTGGAGCGCCGGGGCGTCACCCTGGACCTGCTCCCGCTCCCGGGGCAGGCCCCGGCGTGGGAAGCGTCGAAGCTGGTCGTGGACGCGTCGTCGATCCTCGCACGCACGGGCCACGCACCCCTCCGCCGCGCGCTGGAGCGGGGCGACACTGCCGTCGCCGTCCGGCTCCCGGGCTTCGCCGGCCTCCTCGACCGTCCTGCGCAGCCGGGAATCCCGTTCGGCCACGAGCTGGCCGAGCGCGTGCGCGTCATCGCCTGCCCGATCGAACGCCCGTTCACGACCTGGGCGAACGTCGGCGCCGGCGCGGCACCGGTGACGGCGGGATCGGACGCGGGCGGCCGCGTCCGCGCGCACCCGGGCGCCGCCGACCTGTCGCGGGCGCACTGGCGGGCGATCGAGCAGGCGCTCGGCGCCGAGGGGGGCGACGCCATGATCGTCGCCTGGGCCCCGGCCGCCGACGCGGACACCGCCGCCCGGGAGATCCTGATCCGCGCCCGCGAAGCGCTGGCGGGCGTGCCCGCGGAAACGCGCCAGGCGCGGGCGGACGGGACCACGGGCTTCGAGCGCATCCTCCCCGGCGCCGACCGGATGTACCCCGACACGGACACGCCACCGCTCCCCATCGCGGATGCGCTGATCGAGCGGGTGGTCGCCGAACTGCCGGAGACCCCATGGGCGCGGGCGGACCGCTACACCGGCCTCGGCCTCGACGTGCGGGAGGCGCAGCGCCTGTCGGCGGCGCCGTGGGCCGACCTCTTCGACGATGTCGCCCCGGAGGCAGGCGACGTCGCCCGCACCCTCGCCCGCGCACTCCAGCACCGGCTCCCCTTCCACGCCCGCCGCAGCGGGGCGGCCCCGCCCTCACCCGAGCGCCTGCGTCCGCTCGTCCGGGCACTGGAGGACGGGGACCTGCTTCCGGCCGCCATGGAGCCCGCCCTGGACGCGCTGGTCACCGGCCCGGAAGTCGCCGCCGCGGAGATCGTTGCCCGCTTCCGCGCTTCGCCGGAAGCCGCGACAGACGTGGAGACCAGGATCCCGGATGCCGCGGCGCGGGCGCGCAACCTGGGTCCGGCTGAGCCGGCGGCGGCAGTGCGGCGGGCGATGGGGGAGGTCATGCGGGGGTATCACGGGCGAGTGGACGCCGCGGACGTGCGGCGCCGCGTCGTCGCCGCGCTGGGGTTCGAAGTGGAGGCAGCGTGATGGCCGGGGAGACGCTAGGGGAGGTCGGCCGTGCGGGTCGGCGGCGGGGCCGGCGGCGGCAGAGGGAGGAGCCGGCGTGAAGCGCGGTGGCTATCGGGGGCCGGCATGGGAGGTCATGCAGCGTTTCGGCATCACGGCGTGGTGCGAAGTGCGGGCGACGACCACGCGGGGCGCCTTCATCGGCCTGGTCCTGCCGCGCTCCGAAACCAGCGATGACCTGCACCTGGTCCTGAAGCTCGGCTCCGGGTACAACGTGGGCCTCCGTCACGACACCCTGCTCGATCTCGAGAAGATCGGCTACCGGGAAGCGCACTACCGGATCCCGGAGAAGGCGTTCCCCGTCACGCCCGACCTCCCGCGCGTCAAGCTGCTGGGGACGGGCGGGACGATCGCCTCGCGGCTGGACTACCGCACCGGCGCCGTGATCCCGGCGTTCACGCCGGGCGAGCTGTACGGCTCCGTCCCGGAGCTGGCGGACGTGTGCAACCTGGAGACGGAGAAGCTGTTCGGCGTGTTCTCGGAGAACATGGGCCCCGAGCAGTACATCGTGATGGCCGAGAAGATCGGCGAGGCCATCCGCGACGGTTACGAGGGCGTGATGGTCGGCCACGGCACGGACACCATGCACCACACCGCCGCCGTGCTCAGCTTCATGGTGCAGGACCCGCCGGTCCCCGTGGTCCTGGTGGGGAGCCAGCGCTCGTCGGACCGGCCATCGTCGGACGCAGCCCGCAACCTCATCAACGCCGCCTGGGCCGCCGGGCACGGACCGATCGCGGAGGTCATGATCTGCATGTTCGGACCGACGTCGGACGTGTACAACCTGCTCCACCGCGGCACACGCGTCCGCAAGATGCACAGCTCCGTGCGCAGCACGTTCCGCACGCTGGGCGACATCCCGCTGGCCATGGTGGAGCACGGCTCCCTCACGCCGTTGAAGGACGACTGGAAGCCCCGCCGCGACGACCGCGACGTGACCATTCTCGCCGCGTTCGATTCCCGGGTCACCCTGGTCTACTACTATCCCGGGATGCAGCCGGACATCATCGATGCCCTCGTGGAGCGCGGCTACCGCGGGATCGTGCTGGCGGGCACGGGGCTCGGCCACGTCAATCGCCTGATCTACCCCGCGCTGGAGCGCGCCCGCGACGCCGGCGTCCAGGTCTACATGACGCTTCAGACGCTCTGGGGCTTCGTCCAGATGCACGTCTACGAGACCGGCCGCGAGATCCTGGAGCTGGGCGTGGTGCCCCTCGCCAACATGCTCCCGGAAGTGGCGTACGTGAAGCTCGGCTGGGCGCTCGGTCTCCACCCGGACGATCCGGACGCGGTGCGCGACCTGATGACCACCACGCTCGCCGGCGAGATGACCGAGCGCGAGCCCCACGACGGCTATCTCATCCTCCAGGGCGGTGTGCCCGAGGTACAGGAAGCGCTCGCGGGCATATGGCGGTGACTCCCCGCCTGATTCCGCGGCGGCGGCCCGGTAGTCAATGGGCCGCCCCCGGGCTACCTTTCGGGCTGCTCCATGGCCTGCAATGACGACGATGCCTCGATGACGAATAGATGCCGCCGGTCGCTCGGGCGCCTCGCGACGTTCGCTGCGCTCCTCTCCTTCGCCGCGTGCGGCGCCCCGGTGAGTCCTGCGCCCCGCGCTGCGCGGCCGGAAACGGCGCCGCAGGCCGCGGGCGGCGCGGCGGAGGCCGCGGCCTGGGACACCGTCACCCGGACGCTGCCCACCGGCGTAACGCTGGATCCGGCCGGCCAGCTGGTGGAGATGGGGTCGTTCCCGCTGGCGTTCGTGCTGGCGCCGGACCCGCGCTACGCCGTCGCCATCCTGAGCGGCTGGCGTCGTCAGGGACTGGACGTGGTGGACCGGGCGGCCGGCCGCGTGGTGCAGCGCGTGTCCCAGCCGGCCGCGTTCCTGGGTCTGACCTTCTCGCCCGATGGCCGGACGGTCTACGCCTCGGGCGGCAACCAGGACGTGGTCTACCGGTACGACTGGGGCCCCGAGCTGTTGACGTTCCGGGACAGCATCCCGCTGGCGCCGCCGAACCGTGCGACGGGGCACGTGCCGGGCGAGCCGATGATGGAGAGCGGAGCGCAGCAGGTGGGTCAGCGCTTCCCGGCCGGCCTGGCGCTGTCGCCCGATGGACACCGCCTCTACGTCGCGGAGAACCTGGGCGATGCGCTGGCCGTGCTGGACGTGGACAGCGGACGGGTGGTGCAGCGGCTCCCCGCCGGGCGGTATCCGTACGAAGTGGTGGTGGCCCCGGACGGGACCGTCTACGTATCGGCATGGTCCCAGGCCACGGTATCGGTGTTCCGCCCGGAAGGTGGCGGGCTCGCGCCCGATGGCACCATGGTGGTGGGACGCCATCCCTCGGCCATGGCCTTGAGCCGCGACGGCAGCCGCCTGTTCGTGGCATCGGCGAGCACGGACCGGGTGGTGGTGGTGAACACCCGCGAGCGGCGCGTGATCACGGAGCTCTTCGACCGTGCGCCCCACGGCCCCGGTGAGGGGAGCACCCCGAACGCGCTGGCGCTGTCCCGCGACGGGCGCCGGCTCTTCGTCGCCGAAGCGGACAACAACGCCATCGCGGTATTCGACCTCTCGCCGCGCACGGCCGGGCTGGCCGCGGGCACCGGGGAGGACCGGCTGGCGGGGAGGATCCCCGTGGACTGGTACCCCACCGACGTCCTCGTGCGGGGCGACACGCTCCTGGCGCTCTCCGGCAAGGGACTCGGCACGGGGCCGAACCCCGGGCTGCCGCAGCCGGGGCAGCGGGGAACGCGCCGCACGGTCGAGGAGAGCTATACGCTCGGGCAGCTCAATGGCACCATTCGCTCGATCCCCGGTGGGACGACGCTGCGCGGCCAGGGGCTGGAACGGATGACGCAGCGGGTGGTGGCCGCGAACCACTGGACGCTCCCCCGTCGGGCGGCCGCGGAGGTCTACCCGCCGTTCGAGCACGTCATCTACGTCATCAAGGAGAACCGGACGTACGACCAGGTGTTCGGGGACATGAGCCCGGGGGATGGCGACTCGACGCTCACGCTCTTCCCACGCCACGTCTCGCCCAACCACCACGCCCTGGCCGACCGCTTCGGACTGTTCGACCGCTTCTTCGTGAATGCCGAGGTGAGTGCCGACGGCCACAACTGGTCGACCGCCGCCTACGCCACCGACTACGTGGAGAAGACGGTCCCGTCCAACTACGCGGGGCTCCGGCCGAGCTACGACTACGAGGGCTCGAACCGCGGCTGGGGGAACATCCCCCAGGAGGGCGAGGACGTGGCCGAGCCGGCGAACGGCTACATCTGGGACCTGGCCCACCGCGCGGGCATCTCGTTCCGCAATTACGGCGAGTTCGTGATCCCCGGGGCGGTGGACCCCGACGACCCCATGCCGGAAGGGTACCGGGGCGTGAAGCCGTTCCTGGCGGTGCACACCAACCCGGACTTCCCCGGCTTCGACCTCGAGATCCCCGACCGCGAACGCGCCGACATCTTCCTTCAGGACTTCCGCGAGTTCGAGCGCAGGGGCGCGATGCCGCAGCTCATGATCCTGCGACTCCCCAACGACCACACCGCCGGCGGCCGCGCCGGCGCGCCCACGCCCCGGGCCTACATGGCCGACAACGACCTCGCCCTCGGCCGCATTGTCGAGGCGGTCTCACGCTCCTCGTTCTGGAAGAACACGGTCTTCTTCGTACTGGAGGACGACGCCCAGAACGGGCCGGACCACGTGGACTCGCACCGCTCCCCGCTGCTCGTGATCTCGGCGTACAACCGGCCTGGCGTCAGCCACCGGTTCGCCAACACCACGGACGTCATCGCCACCATGTCCGACATCCTCGGGCTCGGCAGCCTCTCGCAGTTCGACCACTATGGCCGGCCTCTCCGCGAGATCTTCGCCCGCGAGCCCGACCTGGCGCCGTACCAGGTGCGGGTCCCGGCCGTGGACATGAACGAGCGCAACGGCGTCGACAACCCGGGCGCCCATGCCTCCATGGGCCTCGACCTGCGCTTCGAGGACAGCGTCGACGACATCCTCTTCAACCGCATCCTGTGGGCTGTCGTCAAAGGGGCAGACGTCCCCTACCCCGGGCGGACGCGGATGCCCGTGCTCGAGTGGCAGCGATCCCGCTGACCACCCGCGTCGCCACCCTCCCCGTCATCGCCGCGCTCGCGCTCGGCGCCGGCCGGCTGGGTGCGCAGGCGCCCGAGCCACCGGTCCCGATCCAGCACGCGCTCCGGGACGCGGACGGCGATGGGGTTCCGGACAGGCTCGGGGACACGATCGTCGTCACGGGCGTGGCGCTTTCCGCCGTGCGCGTCATCGACGACGATGTGGCGCTCGCCCCCATTCTCGACCGGAGCGGCGGGCTGGTCCTGTTCAGCCGCGACTCCACGATCCTGGCGGGCATTCGCAGGGGCGACAGCATCCGGGCGCGCGGCGTGGTGTGGCAGTATCGCGGGCAGGAGGAGCTCCTCACGCAGACCGTGGAGCGGCTGGGCGCTGTCGGCGCCCCGCGGCCACGGGAAGTGCTGGCCGCGGACATCCAGGACGAGGCACTGGAAGGGCGTCTCGTGCACGTGCGCGGGACCCTCGAATCCCGGGCGGACGCAAACGGCTCGATGGAGATCGTGCTGCACGACCGATCCGGCTCCATCCCCATCGTCGTCTCCGGCGAGTGGCTGAACGATCAACGGCTGCTGAAGCGCCTCGCGCAGGGCGGGCGTGCGGAAGTGGTCGGCATCGTGAACCAGCGCACCGACCCGTCTGCCACCGAGGGCGGGTACCGGCTGGTGCCGCGCGACGCGGCCGACATCACGTTCGCCCCCGTGCCCCCGTACCGCCTCCTGGGGATCGTGGCCGTGGTCGTCGTGGTCCTCGTGCTCGGCTGGTGGCGCGCCCGGGCGGCCAGGCGGGCACGGCAGCTGGGGCGGCTGACGGCAGAGCTGGAGCGATCACGGGACGAGCTGCGCGCGGGCGAGGAGCGGTTCCGGTCGCTGGTGGAGAACGCAGCGGACGCCATCGCCGTGCTGGGACCGCACGGCGAGCTGCAGTACCTGAGCCCGTCCATCGAGCCCATGGTCGGCTGGAGGCCCGACGAGCTCTCGGCCGAAAGTATCTACCGGCTCCTCCACCCCGACGACATCGAAAAGGCGGCGGCCGCGCTCGGGCGCGTGCGCGAGGGTGGCGAGCGGAGCACGCGCACCGACCTCCGGATGCGCGCCGCCGACGAGGTCTGGCACCACCTGGAAGTGGTGCTGACCAACCGGAGCGACGACGCCGCCGTCAGAGGCATCGTATGCAATGTCCGGGACATCACCGAGCAGCGCGAGCTCCAGCAGCGCGTCCGGGATGCCGACCGCATGGAAGCCGTCGGGCGCCTGGCGGGCGGCATCGCCCACGACTTCAACAACGTGCTCACGGCGCTGGGCGGACACGCGGTCCTGGCGCTGGAGTCCATGCCCATGGAATCGGCCGGGCGCACGGAAGTCGAGGAGATCGCGCGCGCCGCCGAACGGGCGGCTTCGCTCACGCGCCAGCTCCTGGCGTTCAGTCGCCAGCAGGTGATGCAGCTGCAGGTGGTCTCACCCGCCGCTGTCGTGGCCGCCATGGTGCCGATGCTGCGGCGGCTCATCGGCGAGGACATCGAGCTCCGCAGCGAAGCCGCGCCCGACCTCGGCCGCGTCCGCGTGGACCCTGCGCAGCTCGAGCAGGTGGTCATGAACCTCGTCGTGAACGCGCGGGACGCCATGCCCGATGGCGGCCGCGTGGTGATCGCCCTCGAGAACGACAGCATCACGGACTCCACCGCCGACCGCTTCCCCTATGCCGTCCAACCCGGTCTCTACGTCCGGCTCTCCGTCTCCGATACCGGCCACGGCATGCCGCCCGCCGTGCTCGCGCACATTTTCGAGCCCTTCTTCACCACCAAGGAAGTGGGCCGCGGAACGGGCCTCGGCCTCGCCACCCTCTATGGCATCGTCAAGCAGTCCGATGGCTACATCTGGGCCACGAGTGACCCCGGCCAGGGAAGCCGCTTCGACGTATTCTTCCCGCGCGTCGATGCGGCCGACGGCACGGAGGCGCTGGACGGGACGCACGAGACCGACAGGCAGGAGCCGGAGGCCGCCCCCGCCCCCGCCCCCGCCACACCGGCGCCCGGGACCGGCGAGACCGTGCTGCTCGTGGAAGACGAGGCCGCTGTCCGGCGCCTCGCCCGGCGCGTGCTCGAGAAGGCGGGCTACCGGATCGTGGAGGCCGGCACCCCCGCCGCGGCCCTCCACGCCATGGCCGACGTCCGCATTGCCGTGGACCTCCTGCTCACCGACGTGGTCATGCCGGGCATGAACGGTCGACAGCTCGCGGAGCGGCTGCGCCAGGGTCGCCCCGACCTCAAGGTCCTCTTCATGAGCGGCTACACCGAGGACCAGGTCATGCGCTACGGGATCGGATCCGGCGAGGTGCCTTTCCTCGGCAAGCCCTACACCCCCGCCCAGCTGCTGGAAAGCGTGCGCCAGACGCTGGCCTAGCCATCGCTGACCCCGGGTCTAGTCCCCCGTGACCTCCACCTCCACCGGACCGCGCGGACTCCGCAGCAGCAGGACCAGCGGGAGGGAGATGAGGAACAGGATCGTGACCAGGGCGAACACGTGGTTGTACGCCAGCACCGCGGCCTGACGCAGGAAGGACAGGTTCAGCAGCTGGAGCGCGCGTGTCCGGGCCGTGCCGAGGTCCATCCCCCGTGCCTGCATCCCGGCCGTGGCTCGCGCCAGGAAGTTTATCGTGGCCGGGTCGTACGCCGTGGCGTGCTGCCCCAGGATGGCGTGGTTGCGGGCCATGGAGCGCGTGAGCGACGTGGCCGCCACGGCGATCCCGACGCTCCCGGCCACCTGCCGCACCACGTTGTAGAGCCCCGTCGCCTGCGTCATCTTCGGCCGCGGGATCGTGGCCAGCGCCGCGGTCGACAGGGCGACGAAGATCAGTGCGAAGCCCACGCCCTGCCAGAGCTGGGGCCAGAAGATGTCCCAGAAGCCCACGTCGAGCGTCAGGTGGGACAGCTCCCAGAATGAGAAGGCGCTCACGGCCAGCCCCGCGCCCACCAGGACTTTCGGACCCACCCGATTGTAGACGCGCCCACCCAGCGGCATGATCACGGCCATGGCCAGGCTGCGCGGCACCAGCGCCTCGCCCGACAGCATGGCCGTGTAGCCCAGCAGGTTCTGCAGGAAGAGCGGGAGGAGGAAGAGCGAGCCGTACAGCCCCATCCCCAGCACACCCCCGATGACCGTTGCGGACGTGAACGAGCCGTTCTTCAGGATCCGCAGGTTCACCGCCGGACGGTCCGTGGCCAGCTCGTGCCAGACGAACAGCAGCATGCCCACGGCGCCGGCGATGGCCAGGCTGATGATGAAGCCGGACTCGAACCAGTCGTTCCGCTGTCCCTCTTCGAGCATGAGCTGGAGCGCGCCCAGGCCCACGGCCAGCAGCGCCAGCCCGGTCCAGTCGATCCGCCCCTTTTCCCGCACCAGGTAGTGGGGGTCGCGGATGTAGCGCGTGACCAGCATCACGTTCAGGATTCCGATCGGCACGTTGATGTAGAACACCCACGGCCACGTGTAGTTGTCGGTCAGCCAGCCGCCGAGCGTGGGGCCGATGGCCGGCGCCACGACCACGCCCATGCCGTAGATCCCCATGGCCATGGCCTGCTCCTCCGGCGGGAAGGTCTCGCGCAGGATGGCCTGGGACACCGTCACGATCACGCCCCCGCCGATCCCCTGCAGCACGCGGAAGATCACCATCACCGGCAGGGTCCGGGACACGCCGCACGCCATGGACGCCACGGTGAAGAGCGCCACGCTGAAGATGTAGAAGTTCTTCCGGCCGAACCGCCCGCTCAGCATGCCCGTGATCGGCATGATGATGACCTGGGCCAGGATGTAGCCGGTCACCACCCAGGTGATCTGCTCCACCGTGGTGCCCAGCGTGCCGGTCATGGACGGAAGAGCCACGTTCACGATGCTGGAGTCCAGCACCGCCATGATGGTCCCCGTCAGCACCGTGCCGGCCACCAGCCACTTGTGGTGCTCCATCTCCGCCGCGGCGGCGTCCGCGGCGCGGCGCGTCGGTGTCACTCCCTCCGCCATGTCAGCCGGTGCTCACGTGCACGACCACACTCATCCCCGGACGCAGCGGCCGATCGGCGCCGCACCCCTCCGTCACTTCGATCCGGACGGGCACCCGCTGCACCACTTTCGTGAAGTTGCCGGTGGCGTTTTCCGGCGGGATCAGCGAGAACTGCGACCCCGTCGCCCCGCTGATGCTCTCCACCTGCCCCCGCGCGCTGCACCCGCCGTACGCGTCCACGCTCAGCTCCGCCGCCTCGCCCGGCCGGATTCGGTCCAGCTGCGTCTCCTTGAAGTTGGCCGTCACCGTGATCCCCGAGTCGGCGACGATGGTCATCACCGGCTGACCCGGCTGCAGCAGCTGGCCGGGCTCCGCCGAGCGCTTCGCCACGAGCCCGCTCACGGGCGCAGTGATCCGCGCATAGGAGAGCTGGAGCTTCGCGGTCTCCACCGCGGCCTGCGCAGCCTTCAGGTGCGCTTCCGCCTGTCGCACGCCCGCCTGCGCCGTGTGCACGCCCGCCTGCGCCGCCAGCCGCTGCTGCTCCACCGAGCGGAGCGTGGCCCGCGCCGCCTCCGCGGCCGCTTCCGCCGCGTCCAGCTGCTGCTGCGACACGATCTGCTTCGCCGCCAGACCCCGCACCCGCTCCAGGTCACGGTCCGCCTTCGATGCCGACGCCCTCGCCGCCGCGATCTGCGCGGCCAGTGCCCCGCCATGGCGCTGCGCCTGCTCCACCTGCGCCTCCGCCTGGCCCTGCACGCCACCACCGCCCACGGCCGCCTGCGCCGACGCCAGCTCCGCTTCCGCCTGGTCCAGCCGCTGGCGCAGCTCGACATCGTCGACCACCACCAGCGCCTGACCCTCGGATACGTGCTCGTTCTCCTCCACGGAGACCGCCTTCACGTACCCGCCCACCTTCGCCACCACCGGCACCAGGTGGCCGGCCACGTACGCGTCATCCGTGGATTCATGCGACGACGCGTAGCGCCATCGCATCACGCCCCAGATCGCCACCGCCACCAGCAGCACCGCCGCCACCGGAAGCACCCACCGGCGCTGCCCGCTGCGGGGCGCCCCACCCGCCGGTGGTTCCTGCCTGCCGTCCGCCATTGCCTCGCTCCTCTCGCGTCGATCGTCCGTCGGTCCGTTCGCCATCAGCGCAGCTCACCCGCAGTGCCCTCGGCGGCCGCCAGTGCGACGCGCGCACCCTGGTAGCCGGCGAGCGCGTCCACGTACGCGCCGCGGGCGTCGCTCAGCCGCAGCGCCGATTCCGTCACGTCCGCACTCCCGGCCACGCCCGCTTCGAATCGCTCCTGCGACTGCTGGTATTCCTCCTGCGCCAGCGCCAGCCTCGCCCGCGCCGCCAGCACCTGCTCCGAAGACGCCGACAGGTCCAGGACCGCCGAGCGCACCTGCATCGCCACCTGCTCACGCAGCTCGTGACGCTGCGCTTCCAGCATGGATACCTGCGCCTGCTCCTCGTCCACCCGCGCGCCCAGGCGAAGACCGGTGAACGCCGGCAGAGACACGCGCACCGCCCAGTCGTACGTGTTCAGCAGGTGCGCGTTCTCACGGCCGATCCAGCCGTCATCCGCGCCCAGCGTCAGTTTCGGCAACCGCTCCGCTTTCACCGCCGACACGGCGTGCGAGGCCGCCCGGATCCGCTCGTCCAGCGCCACCACGTCGCTCCGGCCCGCCAGCGCTGCAGCCACCGCAGCGTCCATATCCGCTTCGAGGGGAGCGCCCGCAGCCAGCGTGTCGGTCAGCACCACCGCGTGGTCGAGCGGCAGGTCCAGCGCGCGCAGCAGCGCCAGCTTGGTCTGCCGCACCTGGTTCTCCGCGCCGATTCGCCTGGCCTGCATGGCCGCCAGCTGCGCTTCCGCACGCGTGACATCCAGCTTCACGCCCACGCCCGCCTCCAGCAGGTCCCTGGCCGTGCGCACCAGGTCCTCCGCCAGCGACACGTCCTCCCGCACCGCCGCGAGCCGCGACTCCGCCCAGAGCCCCCGCACGTATGCCCTTCCCGCTCCGGCGGCCAGCGCTTCCCGGGTCGCGGCCGTCCCGCTGCGCGAGGCGTCCAGCGCCGATCTGGCCGAGCGCACCCGCTCCACCGCGCTCCAGTCGAACAGCGTCTGCGATAGACTGGCTCGCACGTCCGGCGTCCCGATGGGACCCACCACTTCGCCATTCGGGTTGAACAGCGGCGGCTCGCCGGGGGCCGTCGGGAAGTCCAGGCCGAACGTGGCCGTGTTGAACGTCCGCTGCCCCTGCTGCGCCATCACGTTGATCTGCGGCAGGAGCGCGGAGCGCGCCTGTGTCACACGCGCCGCGGCCTGTACATCGCCGAGCTGCGCCACGTCCAGCCGCGCCCCGCGCTCCGTGGCCAGCCGCACGGCCTCCCCCAGATCCAGCCGCAGCGTGTCCGGCGCCGTCATTGCACCGCCACCCGGCTCCTGGGCCGGCGCCGCGCCCGCCACCGCCAGCGCGAGCACCACCGCGCCCGCCCCCTTCACTCCCATCCTCCGCCTCACGCATCGCCTCCGCGTATCGCCGCCATGTAGAACTCCTGCAGCTGCCGCAGCACCGTCTCGTCATCCAGAGAGCCCAGGCTCTCCATGAACTCCGGACGCGCGCACCACACCGCGTGCTTGATCACCAGCGCCAGTAGCATCCGCGCCCGCGCCGCCGAGTCGCCCGGGGAGAACTCGCCGAGATCCACACCCCAGTCGAGCAGCGACTGTACCGCCTCGATCACCGGTCGACGCACCTCACGCACGTATTCCCGCACCAGCTCCGGAAACGCGTTCGCCTCCGCCTGCACCAGCCGGTGGACCGGGTCGAACTCCGGCGTACGCACCTGCGACCAGATCACTCCGATCAGCGCCATCAGCGACGCCGCCGCCGTCTCCCGCCGCTCCGACCCCGACACCGCGTCCCGGATCCCCCGCACCCGCCGGTGCATGACTTCCCGGAACAGCTCCGTCTTCCCCGGGAAGTACAGGTAGATCGTCGCTTTCGATACGCCCGCCCGCGACGCGATGTCCTCCACCCTCGCCGCTTCCAGGCCCCGCTCGCTGAACTCCGCCAGCGCAGCGTCCAGGATCTGCTGCGGCCGCTGCTCCGGCTGCCTCCGCCAGCGTGGCTCCGTCGCCTGCTCCGATCCCTTTCCGGCCTCCTTCGGGCTCATCCCCATGCTCCTGCTCCCCCCGGCAACTAACTGACCGGTCATTTAGTAGGAGCGTAAGCTAACCGCCGGAGTGTATGGTGTGAACCCCCCGAAAGAAGGAGAGCCAGCGATATTCTGCGTTCTCTCCCTTTCCCCCGCGGCTGGCTATAATGGGGCGGCGAAGCCTCCTGTGAATGGAGGGGGGATGGGCGCAGCGAAGCGTTTCCGGCTCGGCACCGCGATCCGCCACTGGGCGAGGGAGTTCGTGATCATAGTCCTGGGCGTGCTGGTGGCGCTGTGGGTGGACGGGTCGTATCAGCGGCGGGAGGAGCGGGAGCGGGAGCAGGTGGGCCTGGAGCAGCTGCTGGCGGAGACGGGGGACCTCAACCTGATCCGGAACGACTCACTGCGCGCGACGCTGGCAACCTACACGGGAGTGCCGGAGGGCACGGCGCGTCAGAAACATGCAGGCCATCGTGTCGCAGAACCGCGTGCAGGACCTGAAGCAGCTCTTCGACAGCACGGAGGCGCTCCGGGCCGCGCTCGAGTCCGAGCTGGCGAGCTGACGAGTCAGGCGATGATCGGCCCGGCTTCCCGCCGGCAGCTCAGCTGGCCGGCGCCGTCCAGCCGTGCTCCGCCGCCATGGGTCCGGTGATCACGTAGATCCGGGCGAAGCTGTGCTTCCGGCAGAAGACGGTGCGACGGTGGGCGTCCACGCCGCCATCGGCGTGGAGCATGGAGTGCCAGCCGCTGTCCACAACGGCGCATCCTTCCGGGCAGGTGGTGGCCACCTCGTCGCCCGGGAGCCAGGCCAGCGCTTTCAGGTCGCGGTAGGCGGAGACGGTGAGCCACTGTTGCTCGAGACTGTCCAGCAGATCCTTCATCAGATCATCCATGATCGCTTCATGTTCATGAGTCCGGGGGCCGCCACTACGTCAAGGTACGGCCCCGACCCGGCCGTGGCGACGCCATCGGGGGCGGGCGCCCGGTCCCCGCGCGGGGTTATCCGCTCACAGCTGCAGGCCGATGGCGACCGCGTGGCAGACGCTGCCGCCGATGACGAACACGTGCCACACGGCATGGCTGTAGCGCCGGGGCGAGTGGTAGAAGCGCGTCCCCACCGTGTACGCCACGCCGCCCGCCACCAGCCACGAGATCGCCGCCGCATCCAGGTGCGTGAACAGCGGGCGGGCGGCAACGAGCACCAGCCAGCCCATGCCCAGGTAGATCAGGGTGGACAGCCGCGGATAACGCCCGGTGAAGAAGACCTTGAATACCACGCCGGCCAGGGCCAGCCCCCAGATCACGCCGAACAGGGTCCATCCCCACGGCCCCCGCAGCGCCCCCAGGGTGAACGGCGTGTAGGTGCCGGCAATGAGAACGTAGATGGCCGCGTGATCGAAGATTTTCAGCCGCTTCTTGGCCGCTGGCGAACGCACCGCGTGGTAGGCGGTGGATGCGGAGTACAGGACCAGGAGCGAGGCCAGGAACACCGCCGCGCCCACGATCTTCCACGGATCCCCCGTCAGCGAGGCGAGCACCACCAGAACCGCGCCCCCCGCCAGGCTCAGGAGCACACCCAGCCCATGCGTGGCTGCGTTGACCAGCTCTTCGTTCTTCACAGACACTCCGATCCCGCGTACCGTTCCGTCGAGGAGGGGCGACGCCGGAATATGTCCGTGGCCGCGGTGATTCACAACGGGACGACAGGCGCTCCTTCGCGGGAGACGGGCTGCGTCATCAGGTCATGGCCTCAGGTCATGGCTCCCTGCGCCAGCCACCATGCGCCCGCGCCCAGCAGCGCGACCCCGGAGGCCCTGGCGATCCAGTGCCCGCCGGGGAGCGCCTTCTCGGCAAGCATGAAGGCGGTCAGCGCGGCCATCCAGCGCAGGTCCATCACCCCGACCACGAGCATCAGCGCCATGAGCGCCCAGCAGCAGAGCACGCACTCGCCGCCGTGGAGGATCCCCAGGCGAACGGCGCCGCCGGCGCCCGGTCGCCACTCGGTCAGCAGGAAGCCCATTGGCGTGCGGCAGCGGTGCAGGCACGCGTGCTTGAGCGGGCTCAGCTGGTAGACCCCCGCACCGATCAGGACCCCGCCCGAGAGGAGCGCATTCTCGCTGGCGCCGGCGGGCGAGAGGAGCGAGGCGGAAGCGAGCGCCCACTGCGCCGCCGCCCCCGCCACGCTCACGCCTCCCCAGACGAGCAGGTACGAGAGAACGAACAGGGCGCTCCGGGCCACGTGGCCCTTCGCCTCTCGCCGGCTGATCGCCGCGTACGTCATGATCATCGGCGACGCCGCCGGGAGCATCATCCCGGCCATCATGATCGCCCACATGACGACGGCCAGCACCGGCTCGCTTCCGGGGCCCGCGGCGTGCCGCCCCATCGCCCCATCGATCGTGTAGAGCCAGCAGAGCGCCGTTGCGGCACCCACGCCGCCGAGAAGGATGAGCCGGTCGCGGCCGAGCCCGGTGAGCACGCTCACCGGGCCACCGCGCCGCGCCCCGCTCACGGCCCGGCGTAGCGGAACGGCGCGACCATGGCCTGACGGCCGGAGCTCTGGAACGCAATGTCGTGGTCGCCGAAGCGCGCTGTGCTGGCGCGTCCGATCACGGCGGTGTTGCCCGGAGAGATCGCCAGCGGATTCCCCTCCACCGTCACCGGCCCGCCGCCCTGCCCTTCGATCGGCTCCCACTCCGACTCACCGACCTCCCCCACGCGCAGCCGGCCTCGCCGGCCGTCGCTCTCGAAATCGATCGGCACCACGTGCACTCCCGCCACGTCCGCGATGTGCGAGGCGATCATCGCCGGATGGCCACCCGCCTTGCCGCCGAAGATCGACGTCAGCGCTTCCCGCTGCTCCGCCGTCCCACGCTCATCAATGTAGAGCGCCGCACGCCAGTTCTTCTCCTTCATGTTCCCCGGCGTGTACACGCCCACGGCCACATTGAGGCCATCGAGCGCCACGTCGCCATAACGGCCTTCATCAATGTGCCAGCCCACGATTGCCGTGCAGTCGCCCTCCGTAGGCTCGCTCAGCACGATGCATGGGCACACGGCTTCACAGGTGCACGCCTCCGTGTACGTTCCGTCGAGAGTCCACTGTTCCGCCATGACACTCCTCCCTTCTGGAACTGTCCCTGAATGATGCGCCGGGTGACGCGACTCGCCGCATTCTGCGGCCGCCTGGCGGCCCCGCGGCGCCCGAACTCCACCGCCGACCCCGCAGAAGGCGACAGCCCCGCTTCGTGTCTGGCTCCTGGTGGCTGGAGGAGCGGGTGACGGGAGGCGGGTACAGCGTCGTGGGACCCCGTCCATTCTGCTGATGCAATTTCTTCACCTGGACATGCTTAATGCCCGCCAGCAGGTCGCGGAGCGAATCCTCAGTTGAAGAGGTCCGTGAAGATGATCACCGCGGCCGTGGCGGCGGTGCCGATGGCCGACTCGATCCAGTAGCCGGTGCTGAACGGCGGCGTCGCCACCAGGATCGCGGCCGGCTCGCCGGCCCGGACGGTCACCCGCTCCGTGTGGTCGATGGCCTCGCGCCGCCGGCCCTCGGAGGCGGTGACCGTCACTTCCCGCTCACCGGCGGGGATCCCGCTGATCTCGACCCGCTTCGTGAACTTGTCCTCCACCACCAGCGACTGCCCCACCCGGACGCTCACGGCATGGATCGGCTCGGTGAACCGCACGATGACCGTCCCCGTCGAAGCGGGCGTCGGCAGCTCCGGATACCTCGCCTGTACGTCGGCCGCGCACCCTGACACCATCAGCGCGAGGACCAGAGACATCGTCGTCTTCGTCACGGCGCTCTCCTTTCCCGTGAGCGTCTGGATCCCGGAGGTCGTGAGCGATCGGGCAGGGGCGATCCTGAATATGCCCACCGGCGATCCGCGCGATCAAGTGAGGCGGATGCCCCCGAGCGAGCGGGGGCGCCGGAACCGGCGGGTGGGGGCTGCGGGCTGCGGGCTGCGGGCTGCGGGCTGCGGGCTGCGGGCTGCGGGCTGCGGGTGCGGGTGCGGGTGCGGGTGCGGGTGCGGGTGCGGGTGCGGGTGCGGGTGCGGGTGCGGGTGCGGGTGCGGGTGCGGGTGCGGGTGCGGGTGCGGGTGGGGGTGCGGGTGCGGGTGGGGGTGCGGGTGCCCCCCCGCCCTCGGCGCGGGTGTTTGTTCAACGGGGTGGCTCATGGAGGACGATTGTACGATTGTCGGCACTATGTGCCGTTGTCTGTGCAGTGGACCCGGCGCCACCGCTTCCCTGAACGATCTCCGGCACTATCCGCCGGAAATCGTTCAACGCACCGGCGAACGGGAACGCAGTGAACGATCGACGGCGCTCCGGGCCCCGGTTCCCGCCCAGCGTCGCCTGGATGGGATATGGACGACGACGCGTGGACCGGCTCCCGCCTCCCTGGCCCGGCGCCGCGCGCCGGAACCGGTGAGACCGCCCCGCAACTCCGCCGCCACCGGCTTCCGCCTCCACGGCCGGGGCAGCGCGGTCGCCGGGGGACCGGGCGACCGGGGGACCGGGGGACCGGGGGACCGGGGGACCGGGGAGACCGCGGCGCTACCCCGCCGCCACCGGCTCCCGCCTCGCGGACGCCGGCTCCGCCGGCCGCCGCACCCCGCGCGCCAGCAGGTACACCGTGAACGAAAGCTCCCCGATCACGGCGGGCACCAGGACGATGTTGGCCAGGACGTCCGCGTGCTGGGGCGCCAGCAGGTTGCCGAAGCTGTCGACCAGATAGCCGGCGCCGGCCAGGGCGAGGAGCGCGCCGAGGATGGCGGGGAAGTAGTCGGCCTTCCACACCAGCCAGCCCAGCACGACGAGGTGGAAGCCGAAGAAGAGCTGCCAGATCAGCACGCCGAACTCCCGGCTCTCGAGCGCCAGCATCGCCAGCGCCTGCAGCTGCTCCGGCCGGAACGCCTCCAGGTACGTGGCCCCGCCGAGCAGCGCCAGCGCGAATATCCCGCCGAGCAGGTTCACGCCCTGGATCACCGCCTCGCCCAGCCGCGCCGACGCCGCAACCAGCGCCGCGCCCCGACTCACCGGCCGCGTGAGCAGGTAGAGCAGCACCGTCAGCGCCACTTCCACCAGCACGATCACGCCGTCCACGGCGACGCCGGCACGCAGCAGCCCGCCGGACGCCGCCACGTTCGCCGCCGTGGCCGCCGCGTCGCCGACCACGAGGATCCGGCCGGGGACGTACATGATGCTGAACGGCCCCAGGAAGAAGAGGACCAGGTACAGCGCTCCGGCGAAGCGCGCGGTCCGGGTCAGGGCGCGCACGTCCATGGCTGCGTCGGTCATCGGATGGCTCCGGGTCAAGGGGAATCGGTCCCGCGGCGCGAGCGGGAGAGCGGGGCGCATGGGGGTGCGCCCGGCCTGTCCGCGCCGAGGTGCGCCGGGGCGCGCCGAACCAGGCCGGGCACCCCTTGGCCGCGCCGGGGCGTGCCCGTCGGGGCGCGCTCCGGGCGACAATACGCCCCCTGCCCGCGCAGGCCAACCCGTTCTTCGTGCCGCTTCCTCCGGCCTCGACGGCGGGGGCGAGGTGACTAGATTGGTCAAGTCCATGAGTGACGGGAGGTCACCATGCCCGAATCCCGCGTGTCCGTTGCACGACTGAAGGCCCGGCTCAGCGAGTACCTGGCCCGCGCCAAAGCCGGCGAGCCGGTGATCATCACGGACCGAGGCACGCCCGTCGCCCGGCTGGTGCCCTTGTCGGGCCCGGCGGAAGAAGCGGGGCGCAGGACCGAGCTGGGCCGCGCGGGTCTGATCCGGGACCCGGAGCGTGCGGCCGACGCTGCCTTCCTGGAAAGGTTCCTCGCGGAGCCTCGCCCGGCGGACCCGACGGGGCGGAGCCTGGAGTCGGTGCTGGAAGAGCGGGCGGAGGGCTGGTGAGGTACTGGGACACGTCGGCGCTGGTGCCGCTGCTGCTGGACCAGGACGCGTCCGCGGAAGTGCGAGCGCTACTGTCGTCGGACGCGGGGATCGTCGCCTGGTGGGGCACGGCCGTGGAATGCGCGTCGGCGGCTGCCGGGCTGCGGCGCGAGGAGCGGCTCACGGTGGAGGAGGAGGGGCGGGTGCTGGCGCTGCTGAAGGCGCTGCGGTCGTCCTGGGTGGAGGTGCTGCCGTCGTCGCAGCTGCGGGTGGAAGCCATGCGGCTCCTCCGGGTCCACCCGTTGAAAGCGGCGGACGCGCTCCAGCTCGCGTCGGCGCGGGTGTGGGCAGGCCGGGCGAGGGCGCCGCGCTGGTCACGTACGACGAGCGGCTGGGGCGCGCGGCGAGGCTGTAGGGGCTCGAGGTTCTGCCGTAGTTGGCGCCATCAAGAAAATGAGTTGTAGCTGCCCTGTAACAATTATCTGGCGTCGAACGTCCTGACGTACGTCCTGTATTTCGTGACGCCGGGGCTCGGGATCGGCGGGGACCTGGTGCTACGGCGTCCGGCATCGGGTTCGGCGCGGGCGTGGGCGCGGCGTTCATGCTGTCGCCGACCGTCGCGCTGACGGTGGAGGGCGTGTACCAGTGGGAGCGCCTCTCGTACGACGAGGGCAGCGCCAATGTCGACGTGAACGGGAACAGCGTGGGCATCCAGGTGGGGATCGCGGCCTTCCTGTTCTGAGGCCGAGGGAGCCCGGCGGGCGGCGTGCCGCCGGGCTCAGGCCGTGTAGCCGCCGTCCACGACCAGGTCGGTGCCGGTGACGTAGGCAGCTTCGTCGGAGGCGAGGAAGAGGATGGCGGCGGCCACCTCCTCCCCGTCAAGCCGCATCTTCCGCCTCTCTCACTCATGTCCGTGTCCGTCTGGCGTGCCCGGGCCCGGCCGTTGCCGGAGGTGGTGCCGAAGCTCTGAGGCTCCGGCCTGGTCCGGGAAGATCCGGACACGCCAGACGGAGCACGGACACGCAGAGGCGCAGCCCTACTGCCCCGGGTGGTACACCCGCTCCGTGTGCCCCTCCAGCTGCGACGCGTAGAAGTACACGTCGCGCAGGCTGCCCATGGCGTAGATGGCGGCCTCGTCGTCGAAGTGGGGCGAGTCCGGGTGGCCGCTCTCGCCGCCGGCGGTCAGCGCCCTGGCCCGCACGCTGTCGCCGAACTCCACCACGGCCACGAAGCTGTTCCCGCTGGTGCCGTACCACTTCTTCGTGTCCGGGTACGGCCGCGCGCCGAACGACGCCAGCGAGCCCCAGCGCGAGGAGGTGAACGGGACGGGGATGCTGTGCCGGCCGTCGTCGAAATGTGGGCCGATGTCGGGGCTGATGCGCTGGAAGCGGTTGATGTGCCCCCACGGCGTCCGCCACGTGCCGAAGTCGGCGTCGAGCCGGTCGACGGCGTCGGAGAGCGACGACAGCAGCAGCGACGCCGGCGCCCGGTCCGCCACCCAGCGGGGCGGCGACATGGACTCCGTCCGGTTCGTGGCGCGGTACGCGTGGCCCAGCATCTCCTCGCCCCAGAACACGGCCAGCGACGTGGGCACCGAGCTCACGCCCCAGCGGTAGTCCCACTGGCGCAGCCGCGCCATGGGCCCGGCGAGCTTCGCGCGCAGCGGGTCGCCCGCGGGGAGCGCGTCGTACGCCTGCACCAGCGGCGGCACCGTGATGGCGAACCACGGCAGATAGCTGTCGAACGCCAGCTCCGTGAGCGTGGCCGCGGTGAACGGGTCGTGGTCGGGAAGCAGCTTCAGCGCATGCAGCCCGCGCGCGGTCTCGTAGCGCCCGCGCTCCGCGTACTCCGGGTAGTCTTCGCGGCCTCCGGGCTGTCCGGCCCCGCGGCCGACCACGGCCAGTTGTTGGAGTTGTAGACCCAGCCCACGTCCGGGTTGATGGCGTTCGGCGTCTCCTCGATGGAGAGGACGCCGTCGTAGGCCGTCTCCGGGTTGTCGCCCGGCACGGGCTGGTTCCAGTCGAACGCCGTGCTCCGCCGCGGGATGTAGTTCGAGTGCAGGTACGCGATGTTGCCGGCCGCGTCGGCGTAGACGGTGTTGTTGGACGCGTTCGTGTGCAGCTTCATGATGTCCAGGAACACGTCCAGGTCCTTCGCCTTCGTGCGCGTGTAGCTCTGCGTCAGCGCCTCCACCGGGCTCCACATCAGGCTCACCGTCTGCCACTTCTCCCCGTTCCGGGCGACGACGGGCCCGTGCCGCGTGTACCAGACCGTGAACGTGCGCTCGGCCGTCGACCCGTCGGCGGCGCCGGTACTGGATGGTCACCGGCTTCGTCGCCACGGGCAGGTCCCGGCCGCCGTAGCGGTAGAACATCCGGCCGCCCTTCTCCGTCACGGTCTCGTCGAACCAGTCGATGTTGTCCACGCCGCTGGACGTGTGCATCCACCCGGCGGTGCGGTTGAAGCCCTGGTAGATGAAGAACTGCCCCCACGTCACCGCGCCATACGCGTCCAGCCCCTCGTCGCTCGTCATCTGGAGCTCGCTCCGGAAGTAGAACGACGTGTGCGGGTTGATGAACAGCAGCGCGTGGCCGTCCAGCGTCTTCTTCGGCGCGACGGCGAAGCCGTTGGAGCCGCGGGGCTCCCCGTCCGCCGCCCGCTGCGCCAGCCGCTCGATGCAGGCGACGAGGGGCGGGGCCGCGTCACCGGCCAGCTGACCGGTCCGGCGAGCCTCGGCGCCCGGCGTCGCCCGGGACGTTTCCGTGGGCTGACTGCCGTAGAACGCTTGGAGGGCGTCCAGGTCGATGCGCTCGATGTCGCCGCCGATGCTCCCCTCGGTGAACGAGAGCGCCATCCACGGCTCGTAGCGCCGGATGCTGGTGCGATCGGCGTCGGGGTGCCTGTGGAGGTAGAAGTTGAGCCCGTCCGCGAACGCGTCCATGAGCTTCTTCAGCGACGCCGGGCTCCTCGCGTACATGGCCTTCAGCGAGTCCGGGTCCGCGTACATCCGGGCGCGCAGGTCCAGCCAGATCCCGGCCTCGCCCGTGGCCAGCGCGGTGCGGCCGAGGGCGAAGGCGTAGTTGGCTTCGATGCGCGGATAGTCGTCCTCCGCCTGGGCGTACTCCATGCCGAAGACGGCATCGGCATCGGTGGCGCCGCGCACGTGGGCGATGCCCCAGTCGTCGCGGGTGATGGTCACCCGGGCGGCCGTGGCCTCCCAGCGGGCGATGTCCGCCTGCGAAGGGGACTGGGATGCGGCGCCGGCCGGAGCGACGAAGACGGCGAACGCGATGACGAAGAGAGCGGTTCTGCGCATTGTGGCTGTGCTGAAAGGGATGACGGTACGCGGGCGCGGGGCCGGCATACGGTAGCGCGCGGGCGTGTCGGGCGCCACAGGAGGGCCGCATGCGCGGGTCACACGAAGCCACGGAGGAACGAAGCGGGGCGGGGCTGCCACTGCGGAAAACGCCCGCTCCCGCCCACGCGAATCGGGGACGTCCGCCGAGATGCTTGAAGGCGGCGGATCCGGGCGTTAGCGTGGTCTTCGGCGAAGCCCCCTCACGCGTTACCGGAGCGATCCAATGCGCAGTCGAGCCGCTCTCGCGGTGGTGGTGGCAGCAAGCATGTCTCTTCTGGCCTGCGGCTCGGACTCTTCCCCGGCCATCACCGACCCGGAGGAGACGAACATCCCGGCGGTGGGGAACCAGCCGAACTCGTTCGCGTTCGTCGTGCTCGCCAGGGATCTGACGCTCGACCGGATCGACGCGGTGTCGTTCACCAGCGACTCCACGAGCGTGGGGCTCACGGTGATGGGATACGAGGGCGGCACTGGCACTCTCGAGGTGTTCGACGCGACGGACGCGGCCATCCTCACCCGCCAGCTGGGCGCCAACGTGGCGGAGGGCACCACCATCCCGCTGGCCGCGCGTCCGGCGAGGGTCCGCATCCGCTTCGCGGGCTACTCGGGGGTCGTGGCGATCGGCGTCCACGCGGACTAGGGCGAACCCGGGCCCGTGCGGCGGCGGGCGGGAAGCGCCCGGGTGCCCGGCCTAGGGCCTGCGCCCTGCCCCGCTCCTCTCCTCGAGTCGCTTCACGAGCGCGTTCACCGCCTCCTTCGTGTCCTCGAACCGCAGCCCCGCGGCGGCGGCCTTGAGCCGCGCCAGGGCCGCGCCGGGCTCGAGCCGGTTGGCCAGCGCGGTCAGCGCCCACCGCCGGACCCACCCGCGTTCGTCGTTCAGCGCGTCCACCAGCGCGTCGGCCGCGCGGTCGCTTCCCTGCGCGGCGAGGGCGCCCAGCGCCAGCGCCACGCCCTGGTCCGCGCCCAGCAGCTGCTCCAGGTCGCCGACGAAGGTGGTGTCCGCGAGACCGACCACGGCCCGGAGCGCGGCGTGGCGCACGATCTCCCGGTACGACGCCTCCCGCAGCGCCGCCCGGATCACGGGCCGGGCGCCCTGCCGCTCGATCCTCGCCACGGCCACCACGGCGGCCGCGCGCACGGTGTAGCTGGAGTCGCGCCCGAGGACGGCCTCGGCCGCGCTGGCTGCGCGGGGCACGGCGCCGGGATTCGTCATCCCGATCTGCCCGATGGACGTGACGGCGGCGGCGCGCACCTGGGCGGAGGTGTCGCGCACCGCCGCCGTGAGCGCCGGCAGCGCGCGGTCGGCCGGGAACCCGGCGAGGGCGTCCGCGGCCTGTGCGCGGGTGAGGAAGTAGTCGGCGGACGTGGCGGCGTGGGCGAGGGCGGCGGCGGCGGCCTCGTCGTCGGTACGACCGGAGAGCTGGTCGATGACCCAGCTCCGGTCCCAGAGGTCCGGGTCGCGCCGGAGCTGCGCGGCCAGCCGCTCCGTGGGCTGCTCGAACTCCAGCGTCTTGAGGATCCCGTTGCCGTCGTCGAAGACCACCATGGCGGGCTCGCTCGCCACACCCTCCACGATGACGGTGTCCACGCGCTGGTCGATCCAGTCCCTGGCGACGACATCGCCGCCATCCGCCGTCCCCACACGCACCGTCACCGGCATCCGGAACACTTCGGGCGTGCGGTAGCGGACGCCGGCGCTGTCGGCAGTTAGGGAGTCCCGCTGCGTCTGTGTGGCGACGACAGTGACGCGGCGTGCGGCGCGGTCGTAGCTGGACGTGACGGTGAACGCCGGGTAGCCGGCGCTGTACACCCACTCGTCGAAGAACCAGTCCAGGTTCTCCCCCGTGGCGCCGAGGAACGCCTGGCGGAGGTCGTCGCTGGTGGCGTTGTCGTATGCGTGGTCGGTGAGGAAGCGGTGTATGCCCGCCTGGAACGGGGCGCCGCCCAGGTACTCCCGGAGCATCTCGATGACGAGCGCGCCCTTGGGGTAGATGTTGTTCGACCCGAGCGACGCCAGCGGCATGCTGCGACGCCCCTCGATGGCCATGTACTGCCGCCACTCGTCGAGGTAGTAGTCCTCGCCCGCGTGCTCGCCCTCCCGGCTGCGCCAGTACTGCCCGGGCAGGAACTCGGCGAAGCCCTCGTTCAGCCACATGTTCGCCCAGTTCTCCGTGGTCACGTAGTCGCCGAACCACTGGTGGGCCAGCTCGTGCGGGATCAGGATCCACTGGTACCACGGCCGGTCCGCGTACGCCCGCGCGTCCGGCAGCCAGTCCACCAGCGTGGTGGCGCTCACGTTCTCCATCCCGCCGAAGAAGTCCGCAACCGTGGTCTGGGCGTACTTCGCCCACGGGTAGGGGATGCCCGTGTAGTCGGAGTACAGCTGGATCATGTCCGGCGTGACGCCGAACAGCCGCCGGGCCAGCGGCTCGTCCTCCCGGTAGACATAGTAGTCCACCGGCTTCCCCCGCCACTCGTCGTGGACCCTCGCCAGCGGCGCCACGATGAGTGAGACCAGGTACGTGGCGCTCGGCTTCTCCTGCCTCCACGTCATGGTGCGCGTACCGTCGGCGTTCTCCGTGTCGGCGACGAGCCGGCCGTTCGACACCGCGGTGTACTCCGCCGGCACCGTCGCCGCCAGCTCCCAGCCCATCTTGTCGTTCGGAAAGTCGTACGTGGGGAACCAGTCGTGGTTGTTGTCGTCCTCGCCCTGGCTCCAGATCTGCCGCGGCCGGTGCGGCCGCCCCTCGGACTCGATGAATGTCAGCCCGCGGCCGTTCTCCACCTTTCCGTCATAGTCGATGTCGAAGCGGACCGTGTCGCCGAAGCCGGCGGGGCGAGGCAGGCGGACCACGAGCGTGTCGCCGCGGTGGGCGAAGTCGAGGGCGGGGGCGCGGGGTGCGGAGCGGCCGCGGGGCCCCGCGTCGCCCGTAACGGACCGGATCCCAGCAGGTGCCCCGCGTCCAGGATCACCGAGTCCAGCGCGGGCCGGAGCGATACCAGTGTGGTGCTCACCCGTCCCTCGAAGGAGGTGGAGTCCCAGTCGAAGTCCCGGACCTCGATCTGCTGGTGGACGAGGTCGTAGTCGTGGGAGCGCGTGTAGCGGTCGTTCAGGATCCGCTCGGCGTTGGACGGGGTAGTGCGTTGCGGCACCGCGGCGTCGACGCTGGCGCCCGTCTGCGCGGGGGCGCCGGCCTGAGCGGCGGCGGGCGAGGCGGCGAGGGCGGAGCCGAGGGCGAGGGCAAAGGGGAGGGCGAGGGTTTTCACGGGCGGCGTCCTGTGACGTGGGTTCCGGTCCTGGGATGGAGAATCGCGGGAGCCGGGCCCGGACGCAAAGGGGGCGGAAGGGGCTCCGGGTGCGCGGGCGGCGCTCGTCGCCGGGATCAGGACCCGGCGGTGAGCAGCTGCGTGGCCACGCCTGCGGCAAAGCCCAGGAAGATGGCCCAGGTCCAGCGGAGGTGGCCCAGGAAGGTGTAGGTGTTCCTGGCCTGCCCCATGAGCGCCACACCGGCCGCGCTGCCGATGGAGAAGAGGGAGCCCCCGATCCCGGCGGTGAGCGTCACCAGCAGCCACTGCCCCTCGTCCATTTGGGGGCTCATCTGGAGCACGGAGTACATGACGGGGATGTTGTCCACCACGGCCGAGAGGAGCCCGACGGTGACGTTGGCGGCCGTCGCCCCGAAGGAGCCGTAGAGCCACTGAGAGGCGAGGGCGAGGTAGCCCAGGGTCGCGAGCCCGCCCACGGCCATGATCACGCCGTAGAAGAACAGGAGCGTGTCCCACTCCGCGCGCTTCAGCAGCCGGAACACGTCGAAGCTCGCGTCGGCCGGCGCGCTCTCGAACAGGGAGAACGGGGAGCTCGGGTCGAAGAAGAAGCCGCCGCCGTTCTGCCGGGGCGCGTCGCCCTTCCGGCGCACGCCCCACCCGAACACGTTGAGCACGGCCAGCCCCGTCATCATCCCGATCACGGGCGGCAGGTTCCAGGCGTGTCGGGAGTAGACGGTCCCCGCCACGGTCAGGATGAAGAGGGCGACCACTTCCAGCGCTCCCGGCTTGAGCCGCTCCCCGACGGCGGACGTGGTCGGGCGGCCGGCGGGCACCACGGTCTGCATGAGCAGCGCGGGGACGAGCCAGCTCACGAGGGCGGCGGGAAGGATGTGGAAGAAGTCCCCGAACGGGAGCATGCCGGCCTGCCAGACCATGAGCGTCGTCACGTCGCCGAAGGGGCTGAACGCGCCCCCCGCATTGGCGGCGACCACGACGTTCACGAGCGCCGCCACCAGGAACTTCGGCCGCTCGCCGGCCACGGCCACGACCACCGAGCCCACCACGAGGGCAGTGGTCATGTTGTCCACGATCGGGGACAGGACGAAGGCGAGGGCGCCGGTGATCCAGAACACCGCGCGCAGCGACAGCCGACGGCGCAGCAGCCAGGCGCGGAGCGCTTCGAACACGTTCCGCTCCTCCATGGTGTTCACGAACGTCATGGCGACGAGGAGGAAGAGGAACAGCTCGCCGAAGTCCGTCAGCTGCCGCCGCACCGCCTCCGCCGCGGCGTCCGGATACCCGAGGACGGTGAAGGCGTGTGCCACGAGCAGCCAGATGATGCCGGCAGCCAGCATCACGGGCTTGCTCTTCCGCAGCTGGAGCTGCTCCTCCAGGAGGACGAGCACATAGGCGGCGACGAAGATTCCGACCGCGGCGAAGCCTACCGGGCTCGCCACCAGATCCATCTGCGGCCCCGACAGCAGGGCGGATATGGCGAACATGCTGTTCTATTCCCGCAGACGGCGGCTCCGCGACCGGGCCGCCGCGCTTGGCTGCAATCCATTCCAGCCGCCGTCCGTGCGGCGGCCGAGAGAAAGGAAGATGGCGGGTCTGCCCGGAATGGAAAGGGCCCGGCTCGCGCTCGACTCCGCGAGCCCCGGCCATCCGCGAGCCTGCCCGCCGGCGTCGCGATCGGCGGCGGGCGCTGGACGCTCCCCGGCCGGCGGTCTACCTTTCGCCGTCGCAATCCCACAACCCACCCGTAGAAAAGGCGACGTCATGAGACACGCCGGTACGACCGCGCTCCTCCTCGCGGCGCTCATGCTTCCCGCGGGCACTCGCGCCCAGGACCGTCCGCAGGTCCGGCGGGAGAACGGCGAGGCCGCGCAGAAGGACGCCGATGTGAAGCCGGAGCAGGTGACCACGCACCACTCGGCCGCGATCGGCGGGCAGAAGATCGACTACGACGCCACCGTCGGCGACGTCATCCTCCGCGACGACGACGGCCATCCCACTGCCGCGCTGTACTACACCTACTATCAGCGCCGTGGCGTGTCCGACGCTGCCCATCGGCCGCTGGCGTTCGCCTACAACGGCGGCCCGGGCAGCTCATCGATCTGGGTGCACATGGGCGCGTTCGGCCCCAAGCGCGTGGCCGTCCCCGACACCACCCACGCCCCGCCGCCCCCGTACACGCTGGAGGACAACCAGTACAGTCTCCTCGACGTGGCCGACCTGGTGTTCATCGACCCGGTGGGCACCGGCTTCAGCCACCCGCTCGGCAACGCCACGGGGAAGGACTTCTGGGGCGTGGACGAGGATGCGCGCTCCCTGGCGCAGTTCGTCACGCGCTGGCTCAGCGAGAACGGACGCTGGAACTCGCCCCGCTACCTCATCGGCGAAAGCTACGGCACCACCCGCTCCGCAACGCTCGGCAACCTGCTCCAGCAGCGGGAGAACCTGGACCTGAACGGCATCGTGCTGGTCTCCGCCGTCCTCGATTTCAGCACCATCACGTTCCAGCCCGGGAACGAGATGCCGTACATCACATACCTGCCCTCGTACGCCGCCGTGTCCTGGTACCACGACGTGCTGCCGCAGAAGCCGGCGGAGCTCCGGCCGTTCCTGGCCCAGGTGGAGCAGTTCGCCACGGGCGAGTACGCGCACGCGCTCCTCGCCGGCTCCGACCTCGATCCGTCAGAGCGGAACGCGGTCCTCGACAAGCTGGTGCAGTACACCGGACTGAGCCGTGACTACCTGGACAGGGCCGACCTGCGCGTGGACGCCAGCGAGTTCGAGAAGGAGCTCATGCGCGAGCACGGGCTCGTGGTCGGCCGCCTCGACGCCCGCTTCACCGGCCCCACGGGCGACCTGCTCGCCGAGCGCGCGCCGTACGACCCGCAGTCGTCCGCCATCAGCTCCGCCTACACTTCGCTGTTCAACGAGTACCTGCACAACCAGCTCGACTTCGGCCGCGACCGCGTCTACCAGGTCAGCGGGAACGTGCGACCGTGGAACTGGACGCACGGCATGACCCGCGGCTGGCCCGGCTACACCAACGTGGCCACGGACCTCGCCCAGGCCATCACGCAGAACCCGAAGCTCCACGTCATGCTCGCGTCCGGGCTCTTCGACCTGGCGACGCCGTACTTCGCCGCCGAGTACACCATGGACCACCTCGGCCTGCCGCCGGAGCTGCGCGACAACATCCGCGAGGAGGAGTACCTGGCAGGGCACATGATGTACGTCCACCCCCAGTCGCTGGCCAAGCTGAAGGCGGACATCGCCAGCTTCATTGCCGAGACCAGCGGCACCAGGACCGCGGCGGCAGGGCGGTAGCGAAGGAGCGCCCCGATCGTCTGGGTCAGGGCCGAGGCCTCGGCTCCACCGCCCGGAAACGCCGGACACGCCAGACGGAACACGGGCGCGGGGCGCGGCGGGGGAGGGCGGGCCCGGCCGCACGGTCCGGGCCTCCATCACCCGTCTCCGTTCTCCGGGCCCTTTGCGCGGCCCGTTCCCCCCGCCCCATTATCCGTCCGGACCATCCCAACCTTCCGGAGGCCAGACCATGCCCCGCAGCCCTCGCCCGCTCGCGGCCCGCGCCGCCAGCGTCATCGCCCTTGCCGCCCTCGCGGTCGGCGCGGCCCTCGTCGCCCCGAGCGCCGCCGTCGCGCAGCGCCCCAACAAGCCCGTGCTGCACGGGCAGCACTGGGTGGCCATCACCGGGAAGCCGCTCGCCGCCACCGCGGGCGCGCGGATCTTCCAGGAGGGCGGCAACGCCGTGGACGCCGCGTGCGCCATGCTCGGCGCCGTCACCACCATGTGGGACGTGCTCAGCTGGGGCGGTGAGACGCAGGCGCTGATCTACAACCCCGAGACCGGCAAGGTGATCGGGATCAACGCCCTGGGCGTGGCGCCCACCGGGGCGACGGCGGAGTTCTACCGCTCCAAGGGCTACGACTACCCGCCCGAGTACGGCCCCCTCGCCGCAGTCACGCCGGGCACCCCCGGCGGCCTCATGACCATGCTCGCCGAGTACGGCACCATGAGCCTGGCGCAGGTGCTGGCGCCCGCCATCGAGCTGGCCGACGGCTACCCCATCGAGGCCCAGACCGCCAACTCCATCGAGCGGGCGAAGGACCAGATCAAGGAGTGGCCGTACTCGAAGGCCGTGTTCCTCCCGCACCTCGGCTCCGGCGGCCGCGAAGCCCCGTCCGCCGGCGAGGTCTTCCGCCAGAAGGACCTGGCCGCCACGCTGCGCAAGCTGGTGGCCGCGGAGAAGGCGGCGCTGGACGCCGGGAAGAGTCGCGAGGAGGCGATCCACGCCGCGTACGACCGCTTCTACAAGGGTGACATCGCGCAGGAGATCGTCCGCTCGGTGCGCGAGCAGGGCGGCCTCTTCACCCTGGACGACCTCGCCAACTGGCAGGTGCACATCGAGGAGCCCGTCCACACAGACTACAAGGGGATCGAGGTCTACAAGCTGACCCACTGGGTGCAGGGCCCGGTCATGCTCCAGACGCTGAACATCCTGGAGAACTTCGACCTGAAGAGCATGGGCTACAACAGCGCCCGCTACATGCACACGCTCTACCAGGCCATGAACCTGGCGTATGCCGACCGCGACTTCTACTACGGCGACCCGTACGTCCCGCCCGAGGAGCCCATCGAGGGGCTGCTGTCCAAGGACTACGCCCGGGAGCGGGCCAAGCTCATCGACCCCGACCACAACGACCCCGACGTGCGCCCCGGCGACCCGTACCCCTTCATGGGAGAGACCAATCCGTACCGGGACCTCCTGGCGAACTGGCATACGACGACCCGCTTCGGCGACCACGGCAAGCCCACCACCCCGGACCGGGATGCCACCCTCGCCCCGACCCCCGCCGGCGGCGTCATGGTCGCGACGGATGCGGCCTCGCGGCCCGGCGTCGCAAGCGCCGACCTCGAGTTCGGCGCCGCGGCCGACGGCTTCGCGCAGCCCGGCTTCTTCGCCGGCACCACGTCCATCCAGGCCGCGGACGACGACGGCTGGGTGGTCTCCGTCACTCCCAGCGGCGGCTGGGTTCCGGCCGTCGTCGCCGGGCACACCGGCGTCGGCCTGAGCCAGCGCGCCCAGAGCTTCGTGCTCTACCCGGCGGAGAACCCGTTCAACGTCATCCACCCCGGCCAGCGCCCCCGCGCCACGCTCACGCCGGGCCTCGCCATGAAGGACGGGAAGCCGTACCTCAGCTTCGCCGTCCAGGGCGGCGACACCCAGGACCAGAACCTCCTGCAGTTCTTCCTGGACGTGGTCGAGTTCGGGATGGACGTCCAGCAGGCGACGGAGGCCGCCAACATCAACAGCTACCAGATGCGCAGCTCCTTCGGCACGCACGAGTCGGAGCCGGGGCGTGTGACCGTCCAGGAGCAGACCTCCCCCTGGGTGCTCGACCAGATGCGCCGCATGGGCTACCGCCTCGACCTCCAGGAGCGCACGTCCGGCCCCATCAACGCCATCTTCTTCGACCGCGAGCACGGGACGTTCTGGGGGGGAAGCAGCGATTACGGGGAGGATTACGGCATCGCGTGGTAGGCGGGTAGGCTGACCGCCACCCGCCGGCCGGCGAGTGTACGACGGACGGCATATGTCGCCGATGATCGTTCAAGCGACGTCGGCGCGCGGGTCCATTGAACGGTCCACGGCACATATCGCCGACGATCGTTCAATCGACCGCCGGGGGCGCTCCGCTTGCCGCCCGCTCGGCTCCTGGACAAGTTGGGGAATCCCATTCTGACGGAGGAAAACCCGTGCGCCGTCCTCGCTCCCGACCCGCCCCCCCGACACGCCCAGCCCGACGCACTCCAGCCACCGGAACCACCCGAGCCACCCGAGCCACCCGAGCCACCCTCGCCACCCTCGCCACCCTCGCGGCCCTTTCGCTGACGCTCGCTTCCTGCGGCTTCGGACCGTCCACGGCGGACCGCGCCGACGCCCTCACGGGCGACTGGGACTGGTACCGGACCATGGGGACGGAGCCCATCGGCGGGTTCGAGGGGAGCCGTCGCATGGCGTTCGTCCACTTCGAGGGCGACGACGCGTCGGAGGCGTGGGTGCGCCGTCGCTCGGATACGCCCATGTACGACGTGCGGGCGGTCCGCCTCGCCGGCGACTCCGTGGTCCTGACGCTTGCCGCACCCGGGAGCGCGGCGCCCGCGTCGGCGGTGGAGGCGGGCCCGGGCGAAGCGCCGTCCTTCCGGGGTGTGGTGGCCGGGGACAGCATCGTCGGCCTGCGCTACCAGGGGAGCGAAGCCGTGGAGCGGGTCCGGCTGGTGCGCCGGTCGTCGCCGCCGGACTACGAGCCGTACACCTCGCTCTGGGAGGGCGACGTCTCCGATTCCGCCTACGATGTGACCATCGACCCCGCCGTCCCCATGCACGCGCGGGACGGCACGCTGCTCATGAGCTTCGTGGGCCGGCCCATGGGCGACGGCCCGTTCCCCATCGTCATGGAGCGGACGCCCTATCTCCGGTGGGACACGGCGGCGGCGCGGTTCTGGGCGGCACGCGGCTACATCTACGTGAAGCAGGACGTGCGCGGCCGCGGCGGCTCGGACGGCGTGTTGGACATGAACGCCGGGCAGATGGAGGACGGCTACGACGCGGTGGAGTGGGCGGCGTCGCTGCCGGGGTCGAACGGGAAGGTGGGGATGGTGGGCCGGTCGAACCCGGGGCTGTACGCGTGGTACGCGGCCATCGCGCAGCCGCCGCACCTGGGCGCCATCGCGCCGGCGGTGGCCACGGCGGACCCGGTCCGGCTGGTGCCGTACATCGACATGGTCTTTTCGCCCACCATCGTCCCCTGGCTCTGCCTCACGGCCGTCAAGGACCAGCTGAGCGACATGGGGCCGGTGAAGGAAGTGGAAGCGTTCAACCACCTGCCGGTCATCGACGCGGACACGATCGCCGGGTGCCCCCGTCGCCAGTTCTGGCTGGACTGGTTCGACCACCAGAGCCAGGACGACTACTGGAAGGCGCTCGGCGTGGAGAACCACCTGGACCGCGTGAACGTCCCGGTCCTCGGCATCGCCGGCTGGTACGACGACGCCCGGGGCACCATCCGCAACTACGAGGTCATGAGCCGGATGCCGGGCCACCCGCCGCTGCGCGTGGTCATGGACGCGGGCGCGCACAAGGGGATCGACTACGTCCACGGGCACTTCGGGCCCCGCGCCCGCATCGACCCGCGCCTGCTCCAGCTGCGCTGGTTCGACCGCTGGCTGAAGGGGATCGACAATGGCGTGGACCGCGAGCCGCCGCTCGACTTCTTCATCATGGGCGACAACACCTGGCGGCAGGAGACCGGGTGGCCGCTGGCCCGCACCCGCTTCACCCGCTTCTATCTCCATTCCGGCGGCGCCGCCAACACTTCTTCCGGCGACGGCCGGCTCGACACCGTCCCGCCCGCCGCCGAGCCCGAGGACACGTTCACCTACGACCCGGGCGACCCCACACCCTACCTCGTGGACGCCCGCGAGCTCGAGCTGGCGCTGAACGAGGACTACGCGGCGCTCAACGCTTCCCGCCGCGACGTGCTGGTGTTCGACACGCCCCCGCTCGAGGACGAGCTGGAGCTCACGGGCCCCATCACCGCCACGCTCTGGGCCGCCACCGACGCGCGCGACACCGACTGGCATGTCATGCTGCTGGACGTGCACCCGGACGGCACCACCCGCCGCATCCAGGACGGGATCGCACGCGCGCGGTTCCGCAACGGCTTCGACCGCCCGGAGCTGCCGGAGCCCGGCGTCGCCTACCAATACGACATCGACCTCTGGTTCACCGGGCTCGTGATCCCCGCCGGTCACCGCATCCGTGTCACCGTGGAGTCGGCGGCGTTCCCCAAGTACGATCGGAACCTGAACACCGGGGGCGACAACGAGCGCGACACCGCGTACGTGGCCGCGCACCAGCGTATCTTTCACGACGGCGGGCACCCGTCATTCGTGACGCTGCCCGTGATTCCTCGCTAGCGGCCAGGCAACGGGTCCGGGAAAGGAGGGGGACCATGCGGATCGGTGTGCGACTCCGTCGGGATCGCCGGCATGCGCTGGGGATCGTCGCGATGGTGGCTGCCGCGGCGGTCGCGGCGTGCGGCCCTGATCAGGGCACCGCCCCTGAGATCGGCGACGGCGAATGGAGCGCGGTGCCTGCGGACCCATCACTCCGGCTCCCCGGTGCCGATCCCTTCGGGGGCCCCGGCGCCGTGCGCCAGGTGGTTCGATCGGCGGAGAACTGGGCCTCTCTCTGGGACGAATGGCAGGCCACGCGCCAGCCGTCCGGAGCATGAGCCCCGGCCCCCGGTGCACCGCCCTCGCCGTCATCACCCGGCCCGCAGTGGCAGTGGCCGCGGCGCTAACCGAAGCGCCGGTCCGCTTCCTCGAGCACCCGTACGTGCATCGCTGCGACGACGGACGAGCGCGAGGGCCGCTGCGCCGTCTTCGCCCGATGACGAAACGCCCCCTCCCGGTCCACACCGGGAGGGGGCGAGATCGTGCGTGCCGCGCGTCAGCCCCGTGGCCGACCGCGGGTCAGCGAACCGTCATTCCGGTTACATGCCGGAGTCCGGCGACATCCCGGACGTGCCCGTGGCGCCCATGCCCTGCAGCGCCTGCTGCAGCGGGTGCTGGTGCGTGCTCGTGACCTGGCCACTCAGGATCTGCTGAGCCGTGACCTGCTGGCCGTAGTAGTTCTGGTTCCGCTCGTCGTCGAAGTTGATGTCCGTGGCGCCGAGCGAGACGCCCGCGAACGCGCCTTCCGTGTTCGACCACAGCACGACGTCGCCCTTGCCGACGTCACCCTGCGAGCGGGCGTTGTAGTCCACCAGCGTGAAGCCCGAGTTCGCGTTCAGGGAGAAGGTCACGTCGCCCTTGAACTCGTTCACTGACTTGTCCGTCATCAGCAGCATGGCGATCTCGCCGCCGGTGCCGCCGATCTGAGCGCCGACGCTGACCCCACCGATGTCGTAGAAGGCCGGGTTGCTCCACTGCCCGTTCTCGTGCGCCATCAGCACGCCCTGACCACCCTTCGCGCCCACCACCACGGCGCCCTTGCCGTAGTCCGGCACGATGAACACACCCTTCGCCTGGTCGAGCAGATTCATGAGCTCCGGGTCCGAGCGCATGTTCTGGACCGTGGTTGCTGCGTTGTTCAGCAGGTCCATGGCCTCCGGTGCAGCATTCGCCGTCGTCGCCGCGCCCGGCTGCTCGCTGGCCGCCGGTGTCTGCTGCGTATCGGCGTAGTCGTTGTTGTCTCCGCCGCCGCAGGCGCCGAGCGCAACCACACACGCGGCTAGCGCCGGAATTCCGATCCGCTTCATCGTCAATCCTCCTATTGGAGAGGCGTTCCGTCTTCGATTCGGCCACTCAACATGCAGCGTGTGTGCCACCGGAACCGGAACCGCCCCCACAGCACGTCGACGCGTCAGGATCCTCCCCCCGTCGTCGCGGCCCCTGTCGCCACCGGCAGATCCGCGTGCCGACTCCAGTCCAGGAAAGAGCCGTCGTACAGACGCGTCGTGTAGCCCAGGTAGCGCGCCACGTAGTAGAGGAAGCTCGCCTCCATCCCCGTCCGGCAGTACGTGACCACCGTATCCCCGGGCGCCGCGCCCGCCTCCCTGAACAGACCGCGCAGCGTGTCCGTGTCCTTCAGACGCGGCCGGTCCAGCGACACGATCGTGTGGTGCCAGTCCAGGTCGTGCGCACCGGGTATGTGCCCGGGCCGCGGCACTCCCTCACCCGCCACCTTTCCGCTGAACTCGTCCTCCGCACGCGCGTCCAGCAGCACCACGCCCGGGTGCGTCCGGTGAGCCTCCACCCACGCGGCGTCCACCACCCGCTCCGGGTGCGCCCGATCCCCGAGCGCCTCCGGCGACGCTGCCGGCGATGGTCCCGGTGATGCTCCCGGCGACGCTCCGGGCGACGCTGCCACCGGCTCGCCCGGCCCTGCCGCCGACGCCGGGGCCGACGCCAGCTCACCGCTCAAGGGATACCCATCGGCGCGCCACACCTTTTCCCCACCGTCCAGCGCCGCCGTCCGGTCGCCGAGTCCGAGAACGTCCAGCGCCACGAACGCGCGCGCCGCCGAGAGCGGAGCGCCATACACCACCACCCGTGTCGAGGCCGTCACGCCGAGGCCACCGAACACCGAAGCCAGCTCCGGCACCGATGGCACCTGGTTCGGGATCCCCTCCCGGGTCACCGCGACACGCTTCACATCCAGAAACCGCGCGCCTGCTATGTGCTCCGTGGCGTAGCTCGCGCTGTCCGTCCCCACGTGCAGCACCACGACGCCCGGATCCTGCCCGTGCTGCGCCAGCCAGCTCGGCGACACCGAGATCTCCTGATCGACCCCGCCTCCACCGCAGGCGCCCGCCAGCACTGTCAGCGCCGCCAGGCGCACCAACACCGATCTCATGCCCCTCCCCCACGAATGCCGCGCTCGGGACCCATCCGTCAGACGGACACCCCGCGTCCGCCAGCCGGACGCCCCGCACGATCCAAGCCTGGAGCTGCGAAGCCCCGAGCTCCCGGGGGGGCGCTGGCTCCGGGCGGTGCTGGCGCCATCCCGCTCCGCGATCTATCTCCAGCTGGAGAGATCCACGGGCGGCGTCGCCCCCCGTCAGTGGCCGCCGGTCCGGGTGATGCATCACCGGCGCCGGGAACCGGATCTCTCCACCTGGAGAGACTTCCGGCGAAGCGGCAGAGGCGCGGGCGGGCCGAGGGGGACCCGTCCCGGGGTTGGAGGGTTCAAGTGACCGGCGGGTCATTTATGAGGACCGGGACGGGCTGACGTGGACGACGGCGCGCGGAAAACGGAGACGGGATGGGACGGCGGGTGCGGGGCGAGGGGACGGGAGGACGGCGGGTGAACCGGCTGGCGGACGCGCTGGGCGCGAACCGGGTCGTCGTCGCCCTGACCACGGCGCGGCTGGCGGACGCGCTGGGGAACAGCATCCTGTTCGTGCTGCTGCCGCTGTACGTGACGCGTGTGGCGCGCGGATCCGGAGTGCCGACGGAGATCGTGGTGGGGGTGCTGATCTCGGTCTACGGCTTCGTGAACGCGGGGATCCAGCCGTTCACGGGGGCGTGGGCGGACCGGCTGTATCGCCGCAAGCCGCTGATCGTGGGCGGCCTGTTGATCATGGCCGCGGCCACACTGTCGTTCGTGTGGACGAAGACCATCCCGGGTCTGTTCGCCATCCGGCTGTTCCAGGGTGTGGGTGTGGCCATGACGGTGCCCACGTCGATGGCGCTGATGGCCACGGCCACGGAGCACGGAACGCGGGGCGGGTCCATGGGGATCTACACCACGGGCCGGATGATCGGCCTGGCGGCAGGCCCGCTGCTCGGCGGCTATCTGTACGACCGCGTGGGGTTCGAGCCCAGCTTCTACCTGGCGGCGGCGCTGCTGGTTCTCGGCGCGCTCCTGGTCTGGCTGTGGGTGGACGAAGTCCCGGCGAAGGTGGACACGAGCCCAGGCGCGCGTTTCCGGCTGATCGATCGATCACTGCTGTCCCCGGGGATCCTGGGGGTGGCCCTGGCCACGTTCGTGATGGCCACGGCGTTCACCATGATGGCGACACTGGAGCCCGAGTTCATCCGGCGCCTTCACGGCACGGCGTTCGGCTTCGGCGTTGCGTTCAGCGCGCTGATGGCCACGCGCCTGGTGCTGCAGGTTCCGCTCGGGTCGCTGTCGGACAGGATCGGGCGCAAGCCGCTCATCACGGGCGGCCTGATCCTCATGGCCCCGGCGACGGCGCTCCTCGGGATCTCGGGCTCGATGTTCCAGCTGTCGGCCTACCGCGTGCTTCAGGGAGCGGCGTCGGCCGCGATCGCGGCACCGGCCTTCGCGCTGGCGGCGGACCTGACCACGGCGGGCGGGGAAGGCCGCCAGATGAGCATGGTGACAGTGGGCTTCGGCCTCGGCCTGGCCACGGGGCCGCTCCTGGCGGGGCTGCTCGGCGCCCTCTCCTTCGAGCTACCTTTCCTGGTGGGCGGTGTCCTCTCGCTCGCCGGGGCGTGGGTCGTCCAGCGCTGGGTCCCGGAAACCGTGGTGCGGCGGGGCACGGAAGCCTGAGCGGGCCCGCCGCCGGGTTGGAGCTCAGTCCTCGGGGGCGGGGAGGCGGAGGGCGAACGTGGCGCCGGGGTCTCCGTCCTGATCGACGAACACCTCGCCGCCCATCAGGTTCGTGACGGCGCGGGCAAGGGCGAGGCCCAGTCCGAAGCCGGAGCCCGTGTCTCCGAGCCGGCGGTACGGCTGGAAGATGTCTTCGGAGTCTTTCGGCTCGATGCCGGGCCCGTCGTCGCTCACGCGGAGCGTCACGCGACCGGGAGACCCTCCCTCCCGCTCCGCCTGCACGCGAATGGTGCTGTGCGCCGGTGAGAATTTGATCCCGTTCTCCAGCAGCTGAACGAGCACTTGCCGCAGGCGGTGCTCGTCCGCCAGGACGTCGAGGTCGTCCGGCACGTCGACTTCCACCGTGATGGCCGCGTCCGCGGTGGGGAACGCCACCACCTCCAGGCTGGCATCGACCACGCGGCGCAGGCGGACGCGGCGGAGTTCGACGGATAGTCGGCCTGCGCTGGCGAGGCTCATCTCGAGCGCGTTGCTCACCAGCGCTTCCAGGTGACCGACCAGCATGTCGAGCCGGTCCACCGCCGTTCCCTGCGCTTCCGACATCTCGCCGTACACCCCGTCGCGCAGGAGATGGAGGTAGCCGCGCATCGAGTTCAGCGGTGAGCGGAGGTCGTGCCCCACCGTCCGAAGCGCGTCCTCCCGGCTAGAGCCCTGCCGCTCCAGCTCCTCCATTCGCCGGACCATGCCGGCGGCGGCCTGCTCCCGCCGCTCCCCTTCCAGGGCGACGGAAGCCTGGTCCGCCAGGGCGGACAGCAGCCACTCGTCACGGGACTCCACCGACCGCCCTTCCGGGAGGAGCACGGCGAGCAGCCCCGTCACCGCGCTCCTCACCACCAGCGGGACGCCCAGAAACCGCTCGATGGCCCCATCGTCGAAGACGGAGCTGAGCCGGGCGACGACGGTCTCGTCGAGCGGCTCGCGGAACCGCTCCACCACGTCCGGCTCGATGCCGCGCGCGGCACGGATATGGAGGAGGCCATCGTCGTCCGGAAGCATGAGCACGACTCGCGGCGCCCCAGGAGCGTCTGCGCCGTCTCCACGGTGATGTCCAGGACTTCGTCCAGCGAGGCCGCATACGTGAGCGCGCGGCTCACCGCCGTGAGGCGCTCCAGCGCCGCGGCGGTCCCGGGGTCGGGATCTCGCCCGCTCACGGCCGCTGCACCGCCCGGGCGCTCGTCGTCTTCCACACGGATCCCGCCCGGCCCGATCGTGAACCGGTGGGAGGCCAGGGAGTGGTCGCTTCCGCGGGCTTTCACGATCCGCAGCCGCCGCTCCGGCGGCTCGGCGGTCATGTCCGTGTGCAGCGAGATCAGGGAATCGGAGAGCGTGCTGAGACGCGCCTCCTGCGAGCCAATGCGCATCGACATGGGCGGACGAGTCGCCTCGAGCGTGAACACGCTGGTCACCCCCTCCACCGCCAGCCGCTGGACGATGGAGTAGAGGTAGTCGTGGAAACGCTCATCGCTGCCCGCGGCCAGCCGCAGGTCCCCCAGGGCGTCGACCACCAGGCGGCGGATCCCCCGCGCGCGGATGGCGGCGAAGAGCTCGACCACCACCGAATCGATCCGCAGCTCCACCGGCGACTGGTACTGGAAGTGGAGCCCGCGCTCGCTGTACTCGTGCAGGTCCACGCCGAGCGCGCGCACGGTCCGTGCGAGCTGGGTCGGGTTCTCCTGGAGGTTCAGCACCAGCGCCGGCTCACCCTGCCGGACACCCTCGAGGGCGAAGCCCAGCCCGAACGTGGTCTTCCCCGCCCCCGCCTCGCCCAGCACCAGCGCCGCGCTCCCCCGCCACAGCCCGCCATCCAGGAGCGGATCCAGCCCGGCGATCCCCGAAGGAATGCGCTCGGGCTCCGCGCTGTACGGCGTCGGCTCGTGCGGCGTCACCAGGCGGGGGAAGACCTGGAGACCGTCCGGCGTGATGACGAACGCGTGCAGCCCCTCCTGGTAGCTGCTCCCCCGCAGCTTCAGCACCCTGAAGTAGCGCTCATCGTTCTTCGCCGAGCCCTGGCGCGCCAGCTGCACGATGCCGTCGGCCACCGCGAACTCCGGGTAGACCGGGACATCCTCGCTGGCGTACTCCCCCACCAGGAACGTCGTGATGTCGTAGCCCGACAGCACTCCGCCGAGCCGCGCCACGAGCCGCCGCACTTCCACGGGCGATTCGGTCAGGTCGTGCAGCGCCTTGAACGAGTCCACCACCAGCATCTTCGGCCTCAGCTCGCGGATCAGCGACCCCACGTGCTCCACCAGGAAGTCGATCCCCTTCCCGAGCAGCTCCTCGCTCACGTCCTGGTACACCACGGACCCGAGCATCTTCTCTTCATCGTAGAAACGGAACGTCTGGAGGTAGGTCAGGACTTTCGCCAGCGGCTCCGCCAGCGTGGTGATGTACACCACCGGACGATCACCGGTGGCGTTGTGGAACAACAGCTGCTCCGCCAGGATCGTCTTCCCGGCACCCGGCTGCCCCATGATGATGTTGATCGAGTGCGTCGGGAATCCGCCGCTCAGGATGGCATCCGTAGCCGCGTGCCCGGTGCCGATCCGCTCGAGCTCCAGCACGCCCCCGCCTCCGTCACCCATCGCTTCCTCGCTTCAGCGCAATCAGTTCCTGCACGGTCGACACGAGCGACTGCTCCGCGAGCGGCTTCCGCAGGAACGCGTCCGCCCCCGCCTCCTTCGCGCGTCCTCCCGCCGCCAGAATGCTGAAGATGAGCACCACCGTGCCGCTCAGCTCGGGCACCGCCTTGATTCGACGGCAGACCGAAAGACCGTCCAGCTTCGGCACCAGGATCTCCGTGATCACGAGATCCGGATGCTGCGAGTCGGACGAGCACGAGCGCCTCCTCGCCGTCCGTCGCGAACTCGACGGCAAACCCGGCGTCGCGGAGGAAGTAGCCTTCCAGCTCCCGTACTTGGGGATCGCGCTCCACTACGAGGATGACTGCGCTGCCATCCGCTTCGGTCCGCGGCTCAGGCTCCGAAATGGCTCCGCTCCGGTCTGCGCTTTTCCCTGGCCCCCAAAGCCCACGAACGTCATGAATCTGTCCCGCGTTCCCGCACACCGCAAGCGGAAAATCTGCCGCGCCACATCCGGGTCGCCGCGGTCGTCGGAGCGGTCGGGTGCCGGGTTCATCCGGCGGGCCTTCTCGCGTTAGTTTCGGCCCATGCAGAGCACCAACGATCCGCCATCGCCGTCTTCGCGCTGCTCGACGCGCTGCGCAACCGCTCGGTGGTGGTGCTGGCGGGGGCCGGGTGCAGCACGGAATCCGGGATTCCCGATTATCGCGGCCCCGAGGGGAGCCTGCGCGAGCGGGCTCCGATCCAGTACCGTGAGTTCGTGCGGGATACCACGACCCGGCAGCGGTACTGGGCGCGCAGCGCTGTGGGGTGGCCGCGCATGCGCTGCGGCGCGGCCCGAACCCGACGCACGTCGGGCTGGCGAGACTGGAGTCCGGGGGCGTGGTGAGGGGCGTGATCACGCAGAACGTGGACGGTCTGCACCAGGCGGCGGGGAGCCGTCGCGTGGTGGAGCTTCACGGGTCGTTGGCCGCGGTGCGCTGCCTCACGTGCGGCGACGTGCTCGCGCGCCAGGCCTTCCAGGAGCGGCTGCTGGGGGAGAACGCGGTCTGGTTCGCCCGCCTGGCACGGGAGCCGGGCTCCGGCGACGTCCGCTCCGCCCCGGATGGCGACGCCGAACTCGGCGCCGACCACGTGGCCCGCTTCCGGGTCCCCGGATGCGGCGAGTGCGGGGGCGTGCTGAAGCCCGACGTCGTCTTCTTCGGCGAGAACGTGCCCGCGGAGCGCGTGGAAGACGCGTGGCGGCTGTTCGGAGAAGCCGAGGTGCTGCTGGTGGTCGGGTCGTCCCTCACCGTATTCTCCGGCCGGCGATTCGTCTACCGCGCGCAGAAGCAGGGCATGCCGGTGGCGGTGGTGAACCTCGGGCCCACGCGCGCCGACCATGTGGCCGCTGTGAAAGTGGAGGGTCGAACGGGCGAGGTGCTCCCTCGCGTGGCATCGGCGCTGGCGCGCGGCGTCGCGGCCGGTCCGGCCCGCGAGGCGACGTGACGGTGGCCGGGGAATCTGAACAGGACAGGACGAAAGCGAACACGATGACGCTCGAGGACCTGAACCGGCGGATCAACGCATTCCGGGAGAGCCGCGCGCTGCTCACGGCCATTGAGCTGGACCTCTTCACGGCCGTGTCGCGGGGGCGCGGACGCCGGAGCGTGTGGCGTCCCGCCTCGACACGGACCCGCGAGCCACGGAAGCCCTCCTCAACGCCCTCGTGGCCATCGGCGTGCTGGAGAAGCGCGACGGAACGTTCCAGAACACGGACCTCGCCGCCGAGCACCTGGCGGCTGGCGGCGAGCACGATTCGCGCGCGGCGATCATGCACACGGTCCACCTCTGGCCTCGCTGGTCCACGTTGACCGACTGCGTGCGCGAGGGCACGTCCGTGATGCGCCGCGCCCGCGCCCGGGACGACGACTGGACGGAAGCCTTCATCGCGGCCATGCACCGCAATGCGGCCGATCGGGCGCCGCGCGTGGTGGAGGCCATCGGCGTCGACGGCGTCCGGCGGGTGCTGGACGTGGGTGGCGGCTCCGGCGCCTACTCCATTGCGTTCGCCCGGGCCGAGCCGGCGCTCGAGGTGGACATCCTGGACGTCCCCGACGTGGTCCCCATCGCGCAGCGCCACATCCAGGAGGCGGGGGTCACGGACCGCGTTCGCCCCCGCGCCGGCGACTTCCGCACCGACGACCTGGGCCACGGCGACTACGACCTGGTCTTCCTTTCCGCCATCTGCCACATGAACGGCCCGGAGGAGAACCGGCGTCTGCTCGAGAAAGCGTTCGGCGCCCTGGCGCCGGCGGGCCGCATCGTCATCCAGGACTTCATCCTCGACGCGGACAAGACCGCGCCCGCCATGGGCGCCCTCTTCGCCCTCAACATGCTCGTGGGCACGCGCGCCGGGAGTTCCTACAGCGAGCCGGAGTACGCCGACTGGCTTCGCGACGCCGGCTTCGACGACGTGCGCCGCCTTCCGCTCCCGGGCTCCACGGACCTGATGGTCGGCCGACGTCCCTGAGCCGCCTGGCTCCCTCCCCGGCCGCCGCCCATATTCCGCGCCATGGCCAGTGTACAGCTCAGGGATGTCCGCAAGGTATACGGCGGACCGAACGGCCAGGTGGCCGTGGCGGGCGCCACGTTCGAAGTGGCGGACGGCGAGCTCGTGGTCCTGGTAGGCCCATCCGGCTGCGGCAAGAGCACCACGCTCCGCCTCATCGCCGGGCTGGAGGCGGCCACGTCCGGCGAGATCCGGATCGGCGGCCACGTGGTGAACGATGTCCCGCCGCAGCGCCGGGACATCGCCATGGTCTTCCAGAGCTACGCACTCTACCCGCACATGTCCGTGCGGCAGAACCTGGCATTCGGGCTCAAGCTGCGGAAGACGCCGAAGTCCGAGATCACCGACCGGGTGGGGCGCGCGGCCGCGGTCCTCGACATCGGCGGCATCCTGGACCGGCGCCCCGCGCAGCTCTCGGGCGGCCAGCGCCAGCGCGTAGCCCTCGGCCGCGCCATGGTGCGGGACCCGCAGGTGTTCCTCTTCGACGAGCCGCTGTCGAACCTCGATGCCAAGCTCCGGGTCCAGATGCGCGCCGAGCTGGCCGCGCTCCACCGGCGCCTGGGCGCCACCATGATCTACGTCACCCACGATCAGGTCGAGGCCATGACGCTCGGTGACCGCATCGTGGTGCTGAGCGATGGCGTGATCCAGCAGATCGACACCCCCCTCGCCCTCTACCACCACCCCGCCAACCGCTTCGTGGCCGGCTTCCTCGGCAGCCCGGCCATGAACTTCGTCGAGGGCCGGATCGCGGGCGACGATGGGCTCCACTTCGTCGCCGACGACGACGCGTTCGTCCTCCCGCTGCCTCCCGCGTCCCGCGACGCGCTGATCGGCTACACCGGGCGGCGGGTCACCCTGGGCGTGCGGCCCGAGACCGTGGACGTGCGGGCGACCGGCGAGCCCGGGATCCCCGTTCTGCTCGCCGCCGTCGAGCCGCTCGGGAACGAGGTGTTCGTGCACGCGGATGCCCGCGGGCACCGGATCACGGCCCGCGTCTCACCGCGCGAGCTGCCGTCTCCCGGCGAGCCCGCAACGCTGGCGCTGGACGCCGCCGGACTCCATTTCTTCGACGACGAGACCGGCGAAGCCCTGTGCCGCGAGCCCGGCGCAGACCCCGTCGCCTGACCACCCCCCCGCTTACTCCCTCGGCCAGACGTTGTCGGAGGGATCCGCGTCGGGGAAGCGACCGTACGGGTCGAGAATGACCCGGGCCACGCCGCGGCCGCCGAAATCGAGCACCGCCCGGAACGTGCGCGACCCGGAGAACCAGATGTCCACGGGCCAGCGCAGCTCGTAGGTGTTGGTCCCCACGCGAACCGCGTTCGCGGGCGCGCGGACGGCGGGCTCCGCACCGGTCAGCTCCACTCCCAGCACTACGGGCGACGGCATCTGCCCGTCCTGGCGGATCGTGATGGTGGTCCTGCCAGCGGCGGTCGTGACGCTCTGGATCGAACCGTCGACGGCGTCGGTGCTGAACAGCCAGTAGTACCAGAACCAGCCGAGGTCGCGGCCGAGGGCGTTGCTCATGTAAAACGCGTAGTCCCACGGGCTCGGGTGCTTGAACGCCCACGCCCTCGCGTATTCGCGCATGGCGCGCCACACGGCCGTGTCCCCCACCACTCCGCCCAGACTCGAGAGCATGAGCGGCGCTTTCCCATACGCCTGGAAGCTGTAGAACGGGCCGGCGTAGTTCGACGGCCACATGAGCGGCGGCTCCAACTCCTGCCCGCTCACTTTTCCGTACGCCTGCCCCAGCCCGTCCAGCTGCGGTCGCTTTCCCTCCGCATCCGCATCCGAGAGGATGTTCATGTACTGGTTGAAACCCTCGTCCATGAAGCCGTACCACGTCTCGTTGGTGCCCACCATCATCGGCCACCACTCGTGCCCCGTCTCGTGGTCCGCGGCGCCCACCCCCGACATGATGAACATCGGGTATTCCATCCCCATTTCCGGCCCGTCGACCATGGTCATGACCGGGAACGCGTACGGCATCCACAGCCTCGAGTAGAACTGCAGCGCGTGGCGCACCACCTCCGGCGCGCGGGCGAAGCGCTGGGCGTGCCCGGGGAGATAGAAGATGTTGAGCGGAATCCGGCCGCCGCCGGGGATATCCACGCCCGTGGCGTCCCAGACGTAGCGGTTCGACGTGGCCCACGCCACGTCGGCCACGCTGTCCGCCACGAAGTGCCACACCAGGCGGTGGCCCGAAGCCGTGGCCGTCCCGGCGCCCTGCTGGTCCGCCGCGACGATGTGCCGCAGCTCGTCCGATGCCACCACCCCGGACAGCCGCTCCCGGACCGCCGGCGCCAGCACTTCATCCGCGTTCTGCAGCACGCCCGTGGATGCCACCAGCCAGCCCGCCGGGACGTCGATGGTCACGTCGAAGCGGCCGAAGTTGTTGTAGAACTCCGCCGGCCCCAGGTACGGCTCGGTGTCCCAGCCACGCAGGTCGTCGAACACCGCCACCTGCGGATACCACTGCGCCACCTGGAAGAGCGTGTCCGCCCACGCGCCCATGCGCTCGCCCCGCCCGTTGAACGCCCGCGGCACCTGGAAGCTCCACTCCGCTTCCATCGTCCCCTGCCCGTGGGCGACGATCGGCGACGGCAGCGGGATCTGCACCACCGTCTCCTTGATGGCCTCGGCGATCGGCGTGCCGTAGCGCCGTCCGCTGGGCGTCACGTTCGGCCGCGTGGTATCCGCCAGGTCCACCGCCTGCCCGTTCAGCACCAGCTTCGTCAGCGTCATCCCGCCCGTGATCTCCGGCACCGCCTCCTCGCGCGGCACGTTCGCCCGGAACAGGTTCTGATCCAGCCGCAGCACGATCGTGGTCAGCGTCGAGTCGCTCGGGTTGTCGATCACTACCCGCTCGCTCCCCGTCACCGTCCGCGTCGACGGCTCCAGTCTCGCCCGGATCGTGTACTCCGTCCACAACTGCCAGTACTTCGGACCCGGCGCGCCCGTGCTGTCCCGCGTCTCCGATGCGAACGCGTTCCGGATGTTGTCCAGCATCGGGATCGTGCGACGCACCGCCCGCTCCGGCACCCCCGCTTCCCCCCCCACCCCGGCAGCGCCGGCCACTCCCGCGGGCCCAGCCGCCCCCGCCCCCGCCCCCGGCGCCGTCCCGGCTCCCGCAGCCGCCGACGGCGATCCGGTTTCCCCGCCGGGCGCGTGGGCACACGAGCCCAGGACGAGCGCGGGCAGGAGGAACAGGCCGGCCAGCGCGGCCGGACGGGTCGGGATCGTTCTGGACACGAGACGCTCCGCTCTTGCTGTGGGGGATCCCTCTACACCGACGTTATAGCGACTCCGCGCACGGGACGCGAGACGGGGACGCCCGCCTGCCCCGGCAGCCGCCGTCAGTCCGCGGACTCTTCTCCCCAGTCCCGCTCAGACTCCCGCTCCGCCAGCGTGACCAGGGCATCTTCTGCCGCTTCCGCCACTTCCGGGTTCCCGTCGCGCGTGAGGCGCTCCAGCACCGGCCGGGCGGTCGGGTGGCCGATGCGGCCGAGGAGGTCGGCAGTGTCGCCTCGGCGGGCGTCGTCGTCCGCCATGGAGCCCGCGCCCTCCAGACCGGCGATGAGCGCCGGCACGATCGGGTCCATGCCCAGCGGGTCGTACAGCAGCGACTCCTCCGCCACCAGCAGCAGTCCCATGCGGTCGTGCAGCGTGCTCGACACCCACATCTCCAGGAACGCCGCGGTGCCGCGCCCGTCGGCCAGCCGCTCCGCCGCATCGGCGTGGCGGCCTGCCTCCACCAGGGACGCGAAGACGATCCTGGCCGCGTCCGGCCCCTGTCGCTCCACCAGCCGCCGCGCCAGCTCCTGCGGTGCGACGACGCCGGTCATGATCAGCTCGTCGTCCACCACGGTCGTGGGCACCGCCCGCACTTCGTACCGCTCCATCAGCTCGCGTTCCACGGACACGTCGACCACTTCCACGACCACGTGCGGGTTGGCCATGGCCACCGTGGCCACGGAGCGCAGCTGGTGCGGACACACCGGGCACCCGGGCGCCACGAAGAGCAGCACCTCCGTATCCTTTTCCAGCGGCGCCAGCACGCCCACGACCGCTTCCACGTCGGCCGCGTCGGTCAGTGCTTCCAGTGTCTCGAAATCCGTCGATTGCTCATCCATGGCCGCGATACTAGCCCATTCGCGCCGCCGCGTCGAGGCGCCGACCGCCCGCGCTGGGGGTCATCCCGCCGCAAGGTCGGCCCGCGGCTCGCGACGTCGCCGCAGCAGGATCATCGCCACGGCCACGGCCGCGCTGACCGGCAGCCCCACGTCCTGGACCACGCCGAACGCGAAGACCGCCGACGTCCCGACCAGCGCCCAGAGCACGGGGATCGCGAGAAGCCACCCGGGCGCACGGGGCGCGAGCAGCAGCATCCCGAACGTGTAGATCACCACCGGACATGGCGCGCCGAAAGTGGGACTGTCGAACCAGGCATGGCCCGTGGCACTGCCCAGCACCGGGTAGACGACGAGGGCATACGCCAGCATCAGCGCAGCGAGCAGGCCGGCCGCGTCGGGCGCGATCCCGAACGGCACCGGCCGGCGCACCACGCCCACCCACAGGAACAGCGCCGCCTGGACCACGAACAGGGCTCCGAACGCCAGCGCCGGCGGGTTCACCGCGCTGAAGTGGAGGATGTGGTAGGCGATCCCCGTCCAGAGCCAGAGCGCGGCAAGGAACGCCCACACCCACCGGGCAGACCGCGCGCCGCGCCGAACGGCGAGGGCCACGGCCACCACCGCACCCACGAGCAGGACCAGCTGCGCCGGCCAGACCGCGTGGTTGTAGGAAGTGAAGACGCCAAAGAACGCTTCGCGGGAGAACGGCATCTGGCCCATGGAGCCTCCTTTTCGGGGGGAGTCGACTCCGAACATGTGACGCGGGGCAGGCTCCCGCTGTAGGGAAATGCCCCAAACCGGAGCATCCCCCGCTGCGATCGCGCCTCCAGCGGCGCGGCCACGTCGGAGGCGGGGGAGCGATTCCTGGACCCCGGTCCGCCGCGATCGGCGACCGCCACCCCGGCCGCGGCTAGGGCGTGACCAGGAGGAAGGCGAGCCCGAAGAGCGCGTAGACGGCCAGGAGCAGCACGCCTTCGAACCACGTCACCTCGCCGTCCTGGGCAATGGCATTCACGATGAAGGCCACGCTCGCGATGGCGATCAGCTCCACCGGGTTCTCGAACACCAGGTTCATGGGCGAGCCCATGGCGTACGAGACCAGGACCAGCACCGGCGCGAGCAGCAGCGCCACCTGGATGGTGGAGCCCACGGTGATGCTCATGACGAGGCTCATGCGACCCTGGCGGGCGAAGTGGACCGCGGACACGTACTCCGCCGCGTTGCCCACTACCGCCAGCACGATCACGCCCAGGAAGAACGGCGTCAGGCCGAACCCCTCCGCCGTGGCGTCCAGTGCGCCCGAAACCAGCTCGGCCTCCACGGCCGTGATCGCCGTCCCGCCGGCGAGGACGACGAGGGAGAGCCAGACGGGCCAGACGCCGCCCTCGGCGCCAGCCACCGCCTCGTCGTCCTCACGGGCGAACACGTCCCGGTGCGTCACGAAGGTGTAGACCAGATTGGCGACGTAGACCAGCACCAGCACCACGGCCACGCCGAGGCTCAGCGTCTCGTCCAGCGCCGACACCGTGGCGGCGCCCTGAACGCCGCGCTCCATGTAGTCGAACAGGGCGGGCAGGAGCAGCGCGATCACCGACAGCACCAGCAGGCTCGAGAGCAGTCCGGCGCGCTCCCGGTTGAACGTGCGATGCTCCCGCCCCCACGTTCCCACCACCACCGCCAGCCCCAGCCCCAGCAGGCTGTTGCCGATGATGGAGCCCGTGATCTGCGCTTTCGCCACGGCCGCGTTTCCCGCCGCCAGGACGAACAGCGCCAGGATCAGCTCGGCCGTGTTGCCGAACGTCACGTTCAGCAGCCCGCCCACCGCCGGGCCCGCCCGGCGCGCCAGGTGGTCCGTGGCCCGCCGGATCCACTCCGCCAGCGGCGCGATGGCCGCCACGGCCGCGGCGAACACCCACAGCGGCGAGACGTGCGCCACGTACTCCAGCGCGAGGGAGACGGGGACGAGGAGAAGGAGCCAGGCCGAGATCATGGGCGTGGGTCCGGACGGATCATCTCCGGATGACGAAGACGGCGCCCGTGGCCGCAGCTGCGGTCCAGGGCACCCGCTCCTCCACTCCGCCCTGCCGCCAGACCAGTGTCGCGAGGCCCGGGTCGACCGGTCCCAGATCGAGCTCGACCTCATGGCCAGGGCCGAGGAGAATCGGATCGGCGTCAGCACCCGGACCCCGGAGCATCACCTCGACGGCGGAGGCCAGGCCATTCCGCACCGTCAGTGACCGGAGATTCGCCACCGCCGGTCCATCCTCGCGGCCTGCAGCGGCTTCGCCGGTCTCCGCGTCGCTGTGTAGACGCGAAGGCGACGGCTCCGCCCCATCCGGTCCGACGTTCTCGGCACCCCGAGGATCTGTCGGTTCCACCGTGGCGCCGTCCCCGGCGGTGGACGCCGGTTCCGCCGTGGCAGCGTACCCGGCAGCGGAACCCGGTTCCACCGTGGCGCCGTCCCCGACGGCGTCCGCCGGTTCCGCCGGTTCCCTCGACACCGGCTCGGGCGAGAGCTGGACCAGCGGTCGGGGCCGATCATGGTCGGGGCGCTCCGCACCGCCGCTGCGGATGCCGCCCCGCGGCCCGGGAGTCGGCTGCTCCGTCGTCGCACCGATGGTCGCGTCGTACCGGGCAGCCCCGCTCAGGAAGCGGCCCCAGTCGGGCCAGAGCGTCGCAACCCATCCCACCAGCAGCACGGCGAGCAGGCCGGCCACGACGTTCGCCCACGTGGCCCTGACGGACACGAGCTCGACCGTCGCGCCGAGACCGAAACCCAGACCCATTCCGCTCAGGAGAATGACTTTGGGCGCCTCCGCGATATACAGCCCTGTCCCGGCGAGCAGGGCCAGCACCGACCCGCCGGCGACGGCGGCGAGAAGGGCGCTCGGGGTTCGTTTGGCCACGAGACCTCTACGCGTTGATCAGGTGATTTTCGCTGTAACGTAAGGTGCGGGCGCCCACCGCGCAGGTCCTCGCCCCCTGGAGCGGCCGGCGCGTCGATCCGCTACCTTCCCGCCATGATCACCACGGGCTGGAGCGTCGCCGCGGCGGCCGCCGCGGTCACCCTGATCGCAGGCATCGGAGCCGCCGTCGCGGACGCCGCAGGCAAGCCGGGACGCGGCCCGCTCAAGATGCTGGCCGCGTCCGGATACCTGGCGTTCGCATGGAGCCAGGGCGCGCTGGAGTCGCCGTACGGCCGCGTGGTCTTCCTGGCTCTCGGGCTCTCCTGGGCCGGCGACTTCCTCCTCCTCGGCGACGGCCGCCGCGCCTTCGTCGCCGGGCTCGTCGCGTTCCTCCTGGCCCACCTGGCCTTCGCCGCCGCGTTCACCCTCCACGGCGTGACCGCGCCCGTGGCCGCCGGGGCCGGCGTCGCCATGCTGGCGGTGGACGCCATGGTCCTGCGCTGGCTCCTGGCCGCCGACCTCCCGGCGCCCATGCGCGCTCCGCTGACAGCCTACCTCGTGGCCATTGCCCTCATGGTGGCGCTGGCCGCGGGCACGGGGAGTGCAGGGGTGGCCGCGGGCGCCATCGCCTTCGCGGCGTCCGACATTTTCGTCGCCCGGCAGCGCTTCGTGCGACGCTCCGCCATGAACCGGCTCATCGGGCTCCCCCTCTACTTCGCCGGGCAGCTTCTGCTGGCGGCCTCGGTGGGCGGGCCCGGCGCCTGAGCCCCGGCGTCGGCGGCCGTCGCTTGCCCCGGCCGCCCGAGCGTCGCAATCGTCGCCACAATCAGCCGAAACACTCCACTGAAAGGACGGCAACCATGCGATACACGCTCTTCCTGCACTACGCCGAGCCGGCACCGGGCGAGCTCGACGACGCGACCATGGAGGCGGGGAGGACGGCAATGCGCGACTACGCGCAGGCGCTGGTGCGCGCCGGTGTCCTCGTCTCCGCGGAAGTCTTCCAGCCGTCCGCCCGCGCCACCACCGTCCGCGTGGCGGATGGCGCGCCCCGCGTCCACGACGGGCCGTTCACCGGGAGCAGGGAACAGATCGGCGGCACGTTCGTCCTGGATGTCCCCGACCGCGAGAGCGCCGTCGACTGGGCGACGAAGTGCCCGGCCGCACGGTGGGGCGCAGTCGAGCTCCGTCCGGCCGCCGCGCGCGTCGTCGACGGCCACTGGGTGGAAGCCTGAGTCCTCGAGTTCGCGGGCGCGGCCGTTCCCACCCCGCCGGCCCGGTTCTTCCAACGTTCCGGCCCTCGCTCGCCGCACGCACCCGTGACCCGACCGATCCATGACCCACGCACACTCCGCCACAGGGGCTCCCCGGGGCACCCGCGACTCCGCCGCGGAAGCTGGCGGGGCCACCGCCGCCCGCGGTGCCGCCATAGCCGCCGCCGTAGCCGCCACCCTCCCTGCCGCCGTAGTCGCCGCCTGCGCCTTCGCCCTCGCCCTCGCGCCGCGGCCCGCCACCGCCCAGGCCGGCGTGGCCGCGGCCGCCGCGCCGGACACCGGGCTCTGGGTTCCGCGCAACATCGAGGCGGCCATCGCCGCCGGGACCCGCACCCTCACCGGCGCACCGGGGCCCCGGTACTGGCAGAACCACGCGCGCTACAGCATCGACCTCTTCCTCAGCCCGCCGTCGCCGACCGTGCACGGGGAGGCGGAGATCGTCTACCACAACGAGAGCCCGGACACGCTGGACCACCTCGTGTTCAAGCTCATCGGCAACATCCACAAGCCGGGCGCGGCCCGGAGCAGAGGCGTGCCGCCGGAGTTCCTGACGAGCGGGATCCGCATCGACTCGTTCGCGGTGAACGGCACCGTCGCCGGGTTCCCGCAGGGTGCCATGGTATTCACCACGCCCGCCGTCGGGCTGCCGGAGCCCCTTCTCCCGGGCGACTCCGTCCACCTCGCCATCGGCTGGCGCTACGACCTCGCCCCGTCCGGCCCCACCGGGGCGCGCGAGGGCGTGGTAGACGCCACGTCGTTCTTCCTCGCCTACTTCTATCCGGAAGTGGCCGTCTACGACGACTATCAGGGATGGGACGACATCGCGTTCAACGGCCGCCAGGAGTTCTACACCGACTTCAACGACTACGACGTCCGCGTTCACGTCCCGGCCGGGTTCGTGGTCTGGGGGACGGGGACGCTGCACGACCCGGAGCGCCTGCTCCAGCCGGGCGCGCTCCGGCGCTACCGCGCGTCGCTGGAGGCGGACGCCGTCGTCCATATCGCGACGGCGGACCAGATGCTGGCCGGCCGGATCACCACGCCGGGCCCGCCGCTGACCTGGCGCTTCACGTCCAGCCACATCCCCGATGTGGCGTTCGGCGTCAGTGACCACTACGCCTGGGACGGCACCAGCGTGGTCGTGGATAGCGCCACCGGCCGGCGCGCCAGCGTGCAGAGCGCGTACAGCGCGGACGCCGCCGACTACCCGTTCATGACTCGTTGGGCCGCCCACGCCCTCGACTACTTCTCCCGCCGGTGGCCGGGCGTGCCATACCCCTACGAGAAGTCCACCATCTTCCAGGGCGACGCCGACATGGAGTACCCGATGATGGTCAACGACGCCGCCGAGCCCGACACCGCCATCTCCCGCTGGGTGGCCGAGCACGAGATCGCCCACACCTACATGCCCTTCTACATGGGGATCGACCAGACCCGCTGGGGCTTCATGGACGAGGGGTGGGCCACCGCCTTCGAGTACTTCATCAACCGGGCGAACATGGGCGAGGCGTGGGCGGACAGCCTCTTCCGGGCGGTCCGCGTCCGCGACTGGATCACTGACCCGTCGCCCGCCGAGGACGTGGCCATCATCACCCCCGAGGAGATCCTCGGCGCCAGCGTCACCTACGCACACAACGCCTACGGCAAGCCCGCCCTCGGGTACCTGGCCGTGAAGGACCTCCTCGGCGACACGCTCTTCCGTCGCGCGCTCCACGCCTACATGGCCACCTGGCATGGCAGGCACCCGTCGCCATGGGACTTCTTCTATTCATTCAATACGACGACGGGCCGCGACCTCGACTGGTTCTGGCAGCGCTGGTTCTTCGCCAACAGCTACATCGACCGCAGGCTCGTGGGCGTCGCGCGCACCGGCGACGGTTACCGGCTCTCCGTCCGGAACGTGGGTGGGATGCCCGCGCCGTTCGACGTGGTCCTCACGTTCGCGGACGGGTCCACGCGGCGAGTCCACCAGACGCCGGCCGTCTGGAAGGCGGACCCCGACATGGCCACGTTCACAGTCCCCACCGACCGGCCGGTCCGCGCCATCAGGCTGGACGGCGGGATCTGGATGGACGCGACACCCGCGGACGACGGCTGGACAACGCCCGAATAGCCGGCGGCACGCGGCGTCAGTCGCGCTCGCTCGTTTCCCTGGAAGGCTCGCCCGCGCGGGATCCATCGGATCTCCGGGCACGCTGGAGCTGCTCTTCGGTGCTGCCGGGCTCGAGTCGTCGGGGCAGCTCCACGATGAAGGTGGAGCCGACACCATACTCGCTCTCGACCTGGATCCTGCCGTTCAGCAGTGCGACCAGCTTCCGTGTGATCGTGAGACCGAGCCCCGTCCCCCCGTACTCGCGGGTGGGGGACTGGTCCACCTGGCGGAAGTCCGCGAACACGGCCTCCAGGTTCTCCGCCTTGATCCCGATTCCGGTGTCGCTCACGTCGATCCGCAGACGATCGTCCGCGAGCGGGCGCGCCCTCAGCGTCACGCCGCCCTCGGACGTGAACTTGATGGCGTTGGAAAGCAGGTTCAGCAGGATCTGCTTGAGCTTCATGCGGTCGGTGAAGAGGGTCGGGAAGTCCTTCTCCACTTCGACGGTCAGCGTCAGCTGCTTCTCACGGACGAGCGGGTCGAGCGCCCCGGTCAGCTCGCCCACGACCTGGGGCACCGATACGTCGTCGAGATGAACGGGCATCTTCCCCGCTTCGATCTTCGACAGGTCCAGGATGTCGTTGATCAGCTCCAGCAGGTGCTGCGTGGCGATGTCCACCCGCTTCAGCCCTCTCTTCTGCTGGTCGGTCAGCGGGCCGTAGATCTCGTCGCGCAGCAGCGAGGTGTAGCCGATCACCGCGTTGATCGGCGTTCGCAGCTCGTGGCTCATGGTCGCCAGGAAGTTGCTCTTCAGTCGCGAGGCCCGCTCCAGCTCCTGGCTCTGCCATTCCAGCCGCCGGTTCCGCTCCTCCAGCTCCACGGTCGCCAGATGGATCCGCTCCTCCAACTGGTCGTTGAGCTCCCGCAGCTCCCGCGCGAGCCGCTCGTTCTCGACCATCTGCGTGAGGTCGTGGATCACGCTCACGATGGCCGTCGCCTCCCCCCGGGCGTTCAGGATCTTGCTGCTCACCACCTCGGCCGTGAAGCTGGTCCCGCTCTCCGGCGCCTGCAGGTCGAGTGTCTGGACGAGCCGCGTCTCCGGCTCCAGGAGAAAGTCGCTGATCAGGCTGGTGAGCTTCATGTCGTTCGCCCGCACGGCCCGCTTCCGGTCCGGACCGGCCGCCTCGGGCCGCTGTGGGTCGAACAGCAGCTCCGCCTCCCGGTTCATCAGGATGATGTTGGAGTGGTCATCCGTGAGGAGGATGGGGTCACCGACGTTCTCCAGCGTGGCGTTCAGCCGCTCCCACTCCTGCCGGACCCGCTCCTCGGCGGTCCGCGACCGTCGGAACTCGGCCTCCAGCTCGGTCAGCGCCCGCTTCAGGTCCGTGATGTTGCGGAGGATCGACAGGTACGAGCGTTCCATTCCTTCCCGCTCCACCGGTGCCGGAAGCACTTCGAAGAGCAGGTCCGACCCGTCCGTGGGGTGGACCAGGCTCAGCTCCCGCGGCTTGGCGGTGCTGGTGCTGATCACGGAGCGCGTGAGGAACGAGCTGAACAGCAGGTTGTTCAGCTGGATGGCCCGGCGGCGGCCGTCGCTGTCCCCGGGCTGGGTGGCGAACAGCTGCTCTGCCCGGTCGTTCGCCAGCAGGATGTTGTTGCTGGCGTTGGTCAGCAGGACAGGGTCGGGGAGGCTGTTGACGATCGTGGTGAGCAGCTCACGGTCCCGCGACAGGCACTGGGCACGCCGCTGCAGCTCGCTCAGGAGGCGGATCCGGTCCAGCTCGGGCGCGTGCTCCTCGAACACGCCCCGGAACGATGCCACCGCGCTTTCGCTGGCATCGGCCTCCACCAGCGCTGCGCCCCAGCTGGAATCGCTGCGGCCGAGGCGCAGCAGCAGGACGTCGCTCGGCGCAGCTTCCGGCACGCGCACCCGCCCGCTGCCTGGCGTGCGCAGCCCTGCGCCGAGCGGCGTGTCCGGGTCGGACGCCGCCCGCTCCAGCGCCCGGACCCCGTTTCCCTGGTGGCCGAAGCCCAGCGCGCGATACCGGTCGCCGTTCTGGAAAACGACGAACGCGCGATGCACGCCGCTTCCGTTGACAGCCTGCTCCAGCACCAGTGTCACTGCTTCATCGAGGTCGCCCGTCCGGGCGAGGCGAGCCGCGAGGGAGGGAGAGGGGGACCCCATCACGCGCCCGACCTAGTCCACCTCTCGCAGGTCCGCCTCTCGCAGGCGCTTGCGGAGCTCGAGGTTCTCGGCGCGCATCCGCGCCAGCTCCGCCTGCTCGCCGCTCGTCAGCGCCTGAGGCCGCGATATGGACGGCAGCGTGCCCACGGCCTCGGCGTACTTGAGGTACGTGTCGATGGCGGCCACGACGATCCGGGCTTCCACCGTGACGAGGTCGATCCCTACGAGCGAGACGCGCACGTATGCGTCGATCACGATGCCCTTGTCCAGGACTCGATCGAGCACGTCGATGAGGCTCGTCCCTGCTGGTGCCCTCTCTACCGCCATGGAGCCTTCTCCGGTTCCGTAGGTGCGCACGTCATTCGGCCGTGAGCCGATGCTCCTCGAGGCTCTGCAATCTTCGTGACAGCTCGTCCAGCCGCTGGCTGATCTCCCGCCCGTCCTGCGCTCGCGTGGAGAGCCGCGGGTCCGTCTTCCACCAGTCCATCCCGATCTCCTGCGCCTTGTCCAGCGAGCAGACCAGGAGCCGGATCTGGATCGTCAGCAGCTCCACGTCCGCCAGCTGGATCCGGATGTCGCCGGCGATCATCAGCCCTTTGTCCAGCACCCGGTCGAGAACATCGACGAGTCCCTGGGACCGCTCCGGCCCCAATTCGTACAGTTCTGCCACGGCGGTCGTCCTTCCCGGTTCAGACGAGTCGGCCCAGGGGGCCGAGGTCGATGTTCAGGTCTTCCTTCTCCAATCCGAAGACCTGGCGGATCGTGTCCAGCCTCTCCTCGAGTCGCAGGAGCGCCAGCCCGAGCCGCTCCGTCTCTTCGTCCGTCAGTGTTCCCCCCTCCATCCGCCGCACCGCCTGGTGCTCCAGGACCTGGCGGACGAACTCCACGAGCGTCAGCACGAGCTGGCTCACGCCCGACTCGATGTCGTCCGGGGTGGCCTCCAGACGGCGGGGCAGCGATGGCGCCGCCTCTCGCAGCTGTGCCGCCCCCCGCTCCGGCTCGAGCTCCCGTGCGCCGTTCGAAGTTTCCATTCCGCTACGGCTGCTCGTCCATGAATCCGTACGGCGGCCAGGGGCCTGTGAGGACGAAGCGCGCTCCGCCCTCCGGAGCGGCGAACTGCCCGAACCGCCGCCGGTAGGCACGAGCCCGGTCACGGTCCACGAGATGCGCGATCGACACCAGGCTGCCGCCGCCGTCCTCCCGCACCCGCTGGTCCCGGACCAGGTCGCCCAGGAACGTCCGCAGCTCGCCCGCCACCTGCCGCCCGCGCTCCCGGGCCGCTTCCGCCGCCCGCCGCCGCCGCGCGAGTCCCTCCAGGTAGGCCCGGCCGCTGGTCCGGTCCGGCGGCGCGCCCACCGGCCGCCGTTTCGGGCCGACCACGCGCACGCCGAATTCGAGCGCGCCGCGCACACGCTCCAGCGCGCGGCCGAGTTCCGGCCCACGATGCGCGAGCGCTTCCTCCAGCCCCGCCCGGCTCCCGAACCACTGGCCGAATCGCATCGGCAGCGCCGTCACCCGCTCGACCGACCGCTCCACGACCCGGTTGTGCTCCCGGATGCGGTCGACTGTCGCCAGCCCCGGAGGAGCGCCCTCGGAGACCCAGGCGCGGAGCCCGGCCGCGTCCACGGCCACGACATCCGCCGCGTCGAGGCCACGCAGCTCCGGCGGCGGATCCAGGGTCGGCGGACCCACGCAGTAGAGATAGAGTCCCATCACGCCTCCCGGACATCAGCGGCCGGAGACGCCAGCCGCCCCTCCAGCGCCTCGACCCCGGCCAGGAGCAGGTGGAGCTGGAGGTAGATCAGATCGATCCCCGCCACACTGATCGTCACGTCCCCCCGGAGCACCACGCCCCGGTCCAGCACCCGGTCCACCAGCTCCACGAGGCGGACCCGCTCGTCCAGCGTGAGATCCCTACTCATGGGCCGCGAGAAACCGGTAGGGCGCCCATGGGCCGGTCAGATGCACAGTCAGGCCCAGCTGCTCGAGGCGGGGCACCTCCCGCGCCAGTGCATCCCGCACCTCGCCACGCCGCGCGCGCCCGATCAGCAACGCTGCGTTCAGCGTCACCGGGGCCGCATCCCCGGGCGGCTCCAGCCGCACCACGTCCTCCGCCATGGACCCGAGCCGCTCCAGCAGCTCTCCGGCGAGCCGCCCCGCGGCCCGGCGCCCTTCACCGCGCGCCAGGTCCGTGCGCTTCTTCTCGAGCAGGAACCGCTTGCCGGGCGTCGCTTCGGCGATCTCGCGGTCCAGCGCCGCCACCGTGTCCGAGACCTCCCCGATGTGCTGCAGGAGGCGAGCCTGGTCCGCGGACACCTTCAGGTCCCACTCGTCCACCTCGCCGAACCGGTCCAGCCGGTCCCGGATCCGACCCGTCCTGGCGCCCACCTCCGCGCGCAGCGCCTCCAGGTCCGTGAACAGCGTCAGCAGCCGCGACGGGAGGATCCGGGCATGGTCCACGAACCACGCCACCACCTGCTCGTGCCTGAGCCCCTGCTCCGCCATCCAGGCGACGTCGCCACTGCTCCGCTCCAGCGCCGACTCCTCGTATCCGGGCGACTCCAGCCGGGCCACGATGGCCGCGACGCCGTCCAGCGCCACCAGCTCCACTTCCGCGTCGCCCACTCCCAGCAGACCGCGCTCCGGCAGCGCCGTCGCCTCGTCCGTGAACCCGTACAGGTAGAGCACGCTCATCCGCAGCCGTCACTCCTCGTCGAAGCCCAGGCGCATCTCCACCTCCGCCCCCCCCGAGCGCGCCGCCCGCCCGCGCTCCTTCCCCGCCCCCGCTTCCCCGGGTCCGGCCTCCTCGGCCAGCCGCACGACTCCGCCCGCCGTAGGAAGACCGTACAGCCGCCGCCACTTCCGCACTTCACGTAGACGACGCATCAGATCGGCCTCCCGGTCGCCGTATTCCTCCTCGCCGATCGCTCCCATCTCGAGCTCCATCTGCAACTCCAGCAGCTCCCGCTTCACCGCGCTGTCGTCGGTGAGCTCCGTCCGCACGCTCTCGTTCACCTTCTCCAGTGAGAACCGGGTCAGGAACGACGGGCCGGTGACCGGCCAGAACAGCAGGTGCTTCAGGAGCCCCATCCTCAGGCGTCGGCCCGCTCGAGCTTGAGCTTGATGTTCACGAAGTTGTAGGGCGGCCACGGGCCGGTGTACTTGAACGACAGCGCTTCCTCGTGCTTGCGGCTGAGCATCTTCACCGCCTCGTCGAACTCCGCCTCGCCGCTCCGCTCCACGAGATAGGCCGCGTTCAGGATCATCTTGTCGCCGATCGGCTTGTTCGACCGGCTCGCGATCGCGTACGGCTGCAGCGAGCGGTGGATGTCCATCACATAGCCGTTCGCGGCCTCCTCGAGGGCGGACTCGACCAGCCGCCCCAGCTGCATCCGGGCGAAATACGTGGAGCTCTGCTCGTTGCCGGTGATCTCCTCCTTCAGCCTGTGGATCTCCTCGTTCTCTTCCTCCAGCCGCTCCACCACCGAGTCCCTGTCCCAGAGTACCTTGAGCCCGAACTCGATCTTGTCCTGCATCTTCTCGAGCACGTCCTCGAACGCCTCGTACGTGGACTTCAGCAGCTCGACAATGTCCTCCTCGGTCCGGAAGATCGTTCCGAACGACATCGGGATGACCGTGTGCTCCCGCATCACCGTCTCGTTCACCAGCTCGTGGGCCAGCACGTTCTCGCGCGTGGGGTCGTAGATCTGGATCGGCGTGTCGCTCACCACTGCCGCGAGCGCGCGGTGGTGCACCGTGTAGACGCGGCTCGTCTCGTCCCCGATCCCGATGGCGCCGAAATCCCGGTGGTCCGGCGACCGGATGATGCAGTAGACGTACTTGCCTTCCTCGGTGCCCGGGGAATCGGCGCCCGCCGTCGGCTCACGTAGTGTGTTTTCAGCCATCGAGGTCCTGTCTTCAGGGGCGTCTGCCAGCGGAGCGCTCCGGCGCGAGGGCCGGCGCGGATGCCTCGCGGCGAGGCAGGATGCCAACTTCGTGCCGGGGTGACGCCGGGCGGCACGGCGGGGGAGCTGCCGCGGCCTTCACGCGCTGCGCAGCGGCGCCGGACCGACCGCCCGGTCCGCGCCACCAGGCTGGGCGGCGGGATCCGGAGGGACGCGGGCCGCTACGGGGCGGCCGCTACGGTGCCAGCGTCGGCGTGGCGGCCGGCGGGTGCCGGTGCCGCGTCGCCTGCTCGTACGCGTACGCCAGCTCGATGAGCCGCCCCTCGCTCCACGCGTCCCCCAGAAGCTGGAGCCCCACGGGGAGGTGGTCCCGGACCCAGCCCATGGGCACCGTGATGGCCGGGAACCCCGTCGGCGGCGAGAGCTGCCACGAGTTGTTGCCGTCCGGCGTGTTCAGGTCGCCGATGAGACGCGGCGGGTTGGACCAGGTCGGGTAGACCAGGGCGTCCAGCCGCTCTCCCACCATCAGCTCGTGGACGGCGGCTCTCAGACGCCCCGCGTTCTCCGCAGTCCGCCGGCACTGCTCGGTGTCCGGCGCATCGGCGTTCCGGAGGAAGTAGTCGATGCGGGCTTCGATGGACGGATGGACGTCGCCCCGGCGACGGATCTCCGCCAGCGTTTTCACGGGCGCGGCTTCGCCCAGCGTGGCCAGGTAGCCCTCGATGTCGGTCCGGAAGCGGGGGCAGAACAGCGGCCCGGCCATGATCCCGTCCCACCCCGGGATCTCCGCCGGATCGATCAGCGTGGCGCCCTGCGCCTCCAGGTCCCGGAGCGCCTGCGCGAATCGCGCTTCCACTTCCGGGTCCGACGTGTCCGTGTTCGACAGCGCCCGGACCACGCCGATCCTGGCGCCCCGCAGCCCGTCCGCCCGCAGGTGCGCCGTGTAACTCCGCTCCCGCCGCGCGTCCGCCTCCGCGGTCACCGGATCCTCCGGGTCGCTCCCCGCGATCACGTCCAGCACCCGCGCCGCATCCGCCACCGTGCGCGCGATGGGACCGCCCACGTCCCGGTCCAGGTAGAGCGGCACGATCCCGCTCCGGCTCGTCAGCCCCATGGTCGACCGGATCCCCACCAGCGCCTGGTGCGACGACGGACCGCGGATCGAGTTGCCCGTGTCCGTCCCCAGACCCACCGCGCCGAAGCTCGCCGCCACCGCCGCCGCCGTCCCCCCGCTGGACCCCGCCGTGACGTAGCGCGTGTCGTACGGGTTCCGCGTGTATCCCGGCAGCATGGAGCCCACCGTCTCGTACGGGCTGAACGCGAACTCCGCCATGTTGCTCTTCGCCAGAACGATCCCCCCCGCCTCCCGGATCCGCGCCACCTGGATCGCGTCATCCGGCGCCATCGAACCCTTCAGCGTCAGCGACCCCGCCGTCGTGGGCAGGTCGTGCGTGTCGTAGTTGTCCTTCACGATCACCGGGATCCCGTGCAGCGGCCCCGTCAACCCTCCCGTGCCATGGAACGCCGCGTCCAGCGAGTCCGCCCGCGCCAGCGCCCCCGGGCTCACCACGATCAGGCTGTTCAGGAACGGACCCTGCCGGTCGTACGCCTCGATCCGCGCCAGATAGCGCTCCACCAGCTGCCGCGCAGTCACGCGGCCATCTCGCATGGCCTCGTGGATGTCCGAAATGCTGGCTTCCACCACGTCGAAATCCTGACCCGCCACCGGCGACACCATGAGCGGCAGCAGCGCGAGCGGCGAGGACGCCAGCGCCAGCACGGCCCGCATGGCCAGCGCAGCCGTCAGCGGCAGCGGGGATCGGCGTCGTCTGATCATGGGTCCCGTGGGTGCGAGTGCGAAGTCTCCCGCCCGGCGGCGAGGCTCAGGGCCAACATACGGCGCCATCCCGACGCCGGAAAACACGCGCCGGAGCCAGACACTTGCGCCGCTCCGCCGCTCGTGCTACCTACAACCGTATGGTTGCACGTGTGCGGGACTCGATCCAGGCCGACTGCCTCTTCCATGCCCTCGCCGATGGCACGCGTCGGGACATCGTGCGCCGTGCCATGAGGCGGGCGTACTCGGTGTCGGGGCTCGCGCGCCACTACCCCATGAGCTTCGCGGCTGTACAGAAGCACGTGGCGGTGCTGGAGCGGGCGGGGCTGGTGACGAAGGAGGCGCGGGGGCGTGAGCGGCTGGTGCGCACGGACGTGGCGCGCCTGAGGGAGGCGGGACGGATCCTGGACGAGCTCGAGGCGGTGTGGCGAAGCCGCATCGAGCGGATGGATGGCATGCTGGCCGAATCGGCCGACGATCCCCCTACCCGAGGAGCAGACTGATGCCCGTGAAGCAGATCGTGAAGGACCCGGAAGCGCTGACCCTGACGGTGGTGGCGGACCTCGCCGCGCCGGTGGAGCGGGCGTGGCAGCTGCTTGCGGACCCGCGCCAGCTGGAGCGGTGGTGGGGCCCGCCGATGTACCCGGCGACGGTGGTGGAGCACGACCTGACGCCGGGCGGGCGGGTGCTGTACTACATGACGGGGCCGGAGGGGGACCAGCCTCACGGGTGGTGGCGGGTTCTGTCGGTGGATCCGCCCCGCCAGCTGGAGGTGGAGGACGGCTTCGGGGACGCGAACTGGAACCCGAGCGCGGACATGCCGTCCATGCACATGCGGTTCAGCCTGGAGGCGACGCCTGCCGGGACGCGCATGATCTCGGTGACGACGTTCCCGTCTGTGGAAGCGATGGAGCAGCTGCTGGCCATGGGGATGGAGGAAGGGATCCGGGCCGCGGCCGGACAGATGGACGCCGTCCTGGCCGTGCCGGGCTGAGGGAGCGCGCCGGTGGGCGGCATCAACCGCCGGCTGCCCTGAGCGAGCGGTAGCCGCAGGCGTCCAGGGGGATCGTGCGGGGTGGCTCCGCGACGGCTGATCGCCCGGACGCTCCGGCCCGTTGACGCACGGGGCCCGGGCCGGGTACAGTGATGCCGTTGGAAGCCGCGTCGCCGGAAGCGCCGGCCGCGAGGGTCCGGACGCACTCCCCACGGGCAGGCGCACCGCATGAGCGACACTCCCCTCCTCCGCGACCTCGGCTTCATCCTTGCCGCCGCCGCGGGCGTGGGGCTCCTGGCCCGCGCCCTCCGTCTCCCGCCCATCGTGGCGTACATGGCGGCGGGGCTCCTCCTCGGGCCCGTCACCGGCGTGATCCACGACACGGCGGGGTTGGAGCTGATCTCGGAGGCTGGCATCGCCCTGCTCCTCTTCCTCGTGGGACTGGAGCTGTCCCTGGCCCACATCCGGGAGGTGGGGCGGGTCGCCCTGGGGGCCGGGATCGGCCAGATGGCCGCCACAGCGCTCCTGGGCTGCGGCCTCGCCCTGGCGCTGGGCTTCCCCTTCACACCCGCCGCCCTCCTCGCCCTCGCCCTCACGTTCAGCAGCACCGTGGTGGTGGTGAAGCTCCTCGACCGCCGCCGGGAGCTCGACAGCACGCACGGCCGCATCGCCGTGGCCATCCTCCTGGTGCAGGACGTGGCCGTGGCCGTTGCGCTGACGCTCCTCGCCGGCCTCGGCGACCCGGGCGCCCTCGGCGTCCAGGCGGTGGGCCGCGGCCTGCTCCGCGCCGGCCTCGGCATGGCCGCCCTCGTGGCCGCGCTCTACGTGGCCGTCCGCTTCCTCCTCCCGCCGCTCCTGCGCTGGCTTGCGCCTTCGCTGGAAGCGCTCTTCGTCTGGAGCCTGACGGTCTGCTTCGGGTTCATCCTGGCCGCGAAGGCCCTCGGGCTCTCCATCGAGATCGGCGCCTTCCTCGCCGGCGTGGGGCTGGCCCAGCTGCCGCTGCACGCCGAGCTCGGGCGCCGGGTCCAGCCCCTGGCTTCGTTCTTTCTGGCCGTGTTCTTCGTCATCCTCGGGATCCATCTCGATCCCGCCGCGGCGTTCGGCAGCTGGCCCGCGGTCCTGGCGCTGTCCGCGTTCGTGGTCCTCGGCAAGCCCGCCATCCTGATGGCGCTCATCCCCCGCTTCGGGTACCCGGAGCGCCCCAGCTTCCTCGCCGCCCTCTCCCTCGGACAGGCCAGCGAGTTCTCCTTCATCGTCGCCGGCCTCGCCTTCGGCGCAGGCCTCGTGGACCCCGGGTTCCTCTCCCTGGTGGGCGCGGTCGGCCTCCTCTCCATCGGCGCCTCCGCCGCCCTCATCCAGGGAGCCGACCGCCTGTACGCGGCGCTCCGCGGCCGCGCCCTGCTCCGGCTGTTCCGCGCGCCCGCCTCGCCGGAAGCGCCGCCGCGGGAGGGGCCGGGCGGGCACGTGATCGTGGTGGGGATGAACACGCTCGGCCGACGCCTCGTGCACGCGTTCGTCGCCCGGGGCGAGCGCGTCCTGGCCGTGGACGTGGACGCGGCCAAGCTGCTGGGGCTGCCATGCGACACGCTCCAGGGCAGCACCGACCACCCCGCCGTCCTGGAGCGGGCGGGGCTCCGCCGCGCGCGGCTCCTGGTCTCGGCGCTCCAGATCGAGGAGGCCAACGAGCTGCTCGCGTACCGCGCCCGGGAAGCCGGCGTCCCCTCCAGCATCCACGCGTTCGACGCCGAGTTGGCGGACGAGCTGCGCGCCCGCGGCGCCACGCACGTGATGGTGTCCAAGTACGACGGCATCCGGCAGGTGGCGGAAGCGCTCCGTTCCGCCGGCGTGATCGGCTGACCGTGGTCGGCATCGCGCTCCTCCTGGCCGCGGCCGCCGCCGCCCACGGGCTCGCCCGGCTGCTCCGGCTGCCCCCGCTCCCGCTCCTGCTCGCCGCCGGCCTCGTCCTGGCCCGGCTCGGGCGCGTCCCGGCCGAGTTCCTGGAGGAGGCGCTGCTCCTGGGCGTGGCCTTCCTGCTCTTCGCCGCCGGGCTCGAGCTGAACCCCGCGCGCACCCGGAAGCAGCGCGACCCCGCGGTGCGGGTCGGGCTCCTCCAGTTCCTCCTCCTCGGCCTCGCCGGCCTCGGCGCTGCCCGCCTCCTCGGCTTCGACGCGCTCAGCGCCGCCTACGTGGCCCTCGCCCTCACGGCCAGCTCCACCCTGGTCGTGGTCCGCCTGCTCCGGCAGAGGCGCCAGATGTTCGAGCCGTTCGGACGCCTGGTCACCGGCGTGCTCCTCCTCCAGGACCTGCTGGTCATCCTCCTCATTCCCCTCATGACCCGCGCGTCCCACGGGAGCGGGGCCGTGCTGCGGGGACTCGTGGCCGTGGCCGCGCTCCTCGCCCTCGCCGCCGCAGCAGCACGCTGGCTCGCACCTGCCTTCCGACGTCTCGACGGCGACGATGAGACGCTCCTCCTCGCCACCCTCGCCTTCCTCTTCGCCTTCATCGGCGCCGCAGCGGTGCTCGACCTCCCCATGGTGGTGGGCGCCTTCCTCGCCGGCGTCGCCCTCTCCCCCTTCCCCGCCCACGCCCTCGTGCGCCCGCAGCTCGCGCCCGTGGCCGACTTCTTCGCGGCCGTGTTCTTCACCGCCCTGGGCGCCCTCATCGGAATCCCGTCGCCGACCGAGGCGCTCCAGGCGCTCCTGCTGGCGGCCGTCGTGGTCGTGGTCACGCCCCCCCTCGTCACCCTGGTGGCGGAGTGGGCCGGCTTCTCCGCCCGCCCCGCCATCGAGGCAGGGCTGCTCCTGGCCCAGACCAGCGAGCTGTCCCTCGTCATCGGGCTCTACGCCATGATGGAAGGCGACGTCGCCCCGGCCGTCTTCACCGTCATCGGGCTCACGACGCTCTTTACAATGCTCCTGACCCCGCTCCTGGCCGGCGAGCGCGTGGCGTGGGCGCTCCTGCACCTCCACCCGGCCGGCCGCCCCGCCGCGCGACTCCCGCCACTGCGCGACCACGTGCTGGTCCTCGGGTCCGGCACCACGGGCATGCCCCTCCTCGAGACCCTCCTCGGCGCCGATTGCCAGATCGTTGTCGTGGACGACGACCCCAATGTCGTGGGACGACTCCGCGAAGCCGAGATCCCGGTGATCCGCGGCGACGCCACCGACACCGCCGTGCTCGAGCAGGCCCGCGCCCGGGACGCGCGCATCATCACGTCCACCATCCGCCGCCCCCGGGACAATCGCCGCCTGCTGGAGTACGCCCGGGGCGTGCCCATCATCGTGCGTGTGTTCGAAGAGGAGGACGCAGCGTGGGTGCGCGCCATGGGCGGCACACCCGTCGTGTACTCCGAAGCGGCGGCGGACGGCCTCCTCGCCTGGCTCGACCGCGCCACGCCCTGAGTCACCCCCGCCTCGCCGGGCCAGAGTGAGGCGGCAGGGCCGGCCAGATGCAGAAAGCCCCGCCCGGGGCCGAAGCCTCGAGCGGGGCAGTCTTCCACGTCCATGGGCCTGGGTGGACTCGAACCACCGACCTCACGCTTATCAGGCGTGCGCTCTAACCAGGCTGAGCTACAGGCCCCCGATTGAGAGACGCACAACCTAATTGAATGAGGGGCACGATTCAACCCGCGCGGGCGGGAAACTCCCCGTTGAGAATTACGTTGACCTCCGCGCACGAGCGGACTTAGTTTTCTTTTCCCTGCGGCTCTCCTTCCACCGAAAACGTGTCTCGCGTGATGATGGCGTGTCCTGATCCTGCGGCTGTAATTCCAGGTTCTGCCACGGAGCCGTGCGGCGTTGTTGCGGCCGGTCTTTTCTCTCCCCGGCCCTCCTTTTCTCCCCAGGAGACCATCCCATGTTTCTGCATCGCAGCACCCTCATCCTCGTTGCCGCCGCCCTCGGTGCGGCGGCGTGCTCCGATACGCCGGTAGAGCCGGCTTCGCAAGCGCCGCTGACGCCCTCCGCCGGGGCCTTCGCCAGGGCGGCAGCCCCGGGCCAGACCACGGGCAACACGCTGGTCGTCTTCAAGGGCAACAGCATCCCCCGCGGCTTCTCGGACCGGATCGCGACGCTGGGCGGCGAGGTGGTCAGCGCCTACAGCGTGGTTGGAGCCATGCTCATCAGGGGCGTGGATGATGCGGGTCTGGCCGAACTCGGGGCGGACCGGAAGGTCGCCTACGTGGAGCCGGAGCCGGCGATCCCCATGGAAAAGCCCGCGTCCATGGCGACGCCGGAGCCCGCCGACGTTACGGCGAGCCCGACCGACCCGGCGAGCGCCTATTTCTTC